>NZ_WOXT01000008.1 GCF_009740395.1 Noviluteimonas gilva | reverse complement strand
TCGGCCAAAAGCGGACATTCGACGCCACCCTTTAGAATGCAGCAGCTCCCGCCGCAGAGGCCGCCAATGCAGGTCTGGATTCGTTCTGTCGCAATCGATGATCAAGGGCTCTTGCAGGTTGAGCCTGCGCTCTGGCCGGACCAGGACCTGCGATACATCTGGCGCACCGCCACGGGCGTGCGATGGAACGAAGAATCGGGAACGCTGCAGCCAGTCGCCGGTAGTAGCTCAGCGCACACTGCTTGGATGCGTCGAATTGTGGAGGCCGTCCGAGGCGAGTATGGAATCGAACTGGTGACCCGGGAGCAGACGGTCTGGCGCAATGTGCCTGCCAACGTCATCGATGAACTGAAGGCCGCTGCGACGCCGGATGTTGGCTCGCTTAAGTGACCGCTTTGGGTCGGAAGCGGTCACTCCGTGACGTGCGGTGGGCGGCGTCCGCTCTCGGCCAAAAGCGGACATGGGTCGGTGGCTATATGAAGCTCACTTTGATTCGCCAAGCCTCGTCAGGAGTCAGCTTCCTGATTCCGCTCATGACCAGGTCGCAGGAACGCGGATAGCTGCCGTCGATCAAGGACACGCCCCAAGCAAGGCCATCTTCTACGCCCAGACAAAGACATGGGTGCAAGAAAACATCTTCGTAAATGTCTCCGACCGATATGCCTTCTGGGTTTTGGAGAGTGGCCGTCATCGTGAGTTGCGCCGTCAATTACTTAGAGGGGTCGTAGCGTGGCTGCTTGGGGTCGAGAGCGGTCATCCGGCTGTGTCCGCAATCGGCCAGAAGCGGACATTTGACTTCAATCCTTGCGGTTCACGCAATTCATGAAGTCGTCGATCGCGAAATACTTGCCGTCCATGTCGAACGGCCCGAACTCGATTTCAGATTGCGTGCCGGTACGCGTTCTTGTTTCCGAAACCGTGACTGTGTTCATCGCGCAACCAAGCGATCGACCATGGGGATACTCAACTCTGATGAATGCCCGCTTTGAATACAGGTCCTGGATGCCCGGCAACAGAAACGTACGCATGTCCTCGGAGGGCACGAAGTAGCTCTCTGCCGGGCACCTGCGATGCGACAGCTTGTCGCCGAGCACAAATACCAGTGGCGACCCGATGACGAGCTGCTCGCCGGTACAGAGAGCGATCTTCTTGCTTGGCCGTCCGTACTCCACCGTGTAGAGATACGCGGCACCGTTAGCCAACTGTTTGGCCTCTATCACGTGACCGAAGCCGGAACGTTCGGCTCCCTTGTACGCGGAAACAATCGACCACGGCGTCGATGCCGCAGCGGTAGAAACAACGGCCACGACTGCGCATGCCGTGACCGCGCTAAGAAACCGCTTCATTGCAGCTCTCCTTCAACCGGCTCTGCGTGCTGCATCCATCGACGACGTTGCTCATCCCGGCCCTAATTTTGACACGCGCGGCGTCCCTGGCCGAATGTCCGCTCTGGGTCG
>NZ_WOXT01000007.1 GCF_009740395.1 Noviluteimonas gilva | reverse complement strand
CCAAGCTCAGATACGTCGTTTCTGGTGCGAAAGCTCAACGCATTGCGCAAGGCAAATAGTTAGGCGCAAAAATGCTGAGCAGACCTCGAATGTCCGCTTCTGGCCGATAGCGGACATACCGGCTCAGTGGCTGCTTTCGACCCAAAGCGGTCATGTTGTAGCCTCACTGGCGCCCCAGTTGCCGTCACCAATGCGTCCGCCATATCGGGAGTTGCCGAGCCCATGCAAGATGTCGACGAGGAAGTCAGCCGCCGCCAGGCCCTTGAGTTCTACTTGATGCGAGGACTGTGGGGTGAAGTGCATCCGCAATTGAGGCAGGCGTCCATCGAGGCCGATCGTGCGACCAGAACGGTGCGCGTTCGATTCGAATATGACGGAGAGCCATCACCGGATGCGCTTGAATGTGGTTCTTGCGCCGCGAGCGAGGTCTTTGCCTGTTTTCCCGCGACGTGGGAGCTGGACGAGCAGCATGTCGCTGCACCTCGCTCAGGCGGGCTGTCCCAGCTTGAGTACCTCGTCTATCTGCGTTGGGAGCCGGAACGTTACGTTGAGTAATGAGTGTCCGCTTTCGACCCAAAGCGGACATCGTGCCGCTGCGTGCCTATGCGCTCGAACTGGCTACGCGAGGTCTTATGATTCTGTTGATGACGCCTCAAGTCCGCACCGTTGTGGCCTACGCCAACTACTTCGTGGCGGCCGGTATAGGCGCTTGGAGCCTCTACCTCATCTCAAGTCCGCTGCACCCGCTTGCTTCCGATTCGCATGGTGGCCTCCTCGCAATGTTTTCTGGGCTGTTCTTGGCGCCTGTCGCGCTTGCGGTGTTCGCGTCGGGTCGACTACATCAGCGGGAATCTACGGGGGCCTGGCTCATGCAGGCGATCTCGCTTGCACTAGTGGCGGCGTTGGGTCTTTTGTTCGCGCTGCCATAGCGGCAAGCTGTCGAACGTCGGGCTGTTTCAGGGGGTTAACGCGTGGCCGGCACAAACCGGAGCGCGACACCATCATTGGCGCGCCGCAGGAAGCCGATCGTTTTCGCTACGGCAGCGTCCGCCTTCTACCCATAGCGGACATTCGACCTGCGCTCTGTTGGCACCTTTGACCTGGGCACCGGTCCGGTACAGTAACTGGCGACGGCACGGGACATCACCATGCAACGGTTGTATCGATTGACCGCCCTGGCTCTCGTGCTGGCGCTGACGCCCTGGAGCCGTCCCGCCGTCGCTGCGGATACGATCGTGTACGTTTTGAACGGATCACCGCTCGACGACGGAACCGCCGCAGTGCTGGACTTCGACGACGACACGCTGATGGTGTCGGGCGATCTTTTCTCGCTCTCGCCGTGTGCCACAAGTTGGCTTGTCTGCATCAAGACTGACTACATGACCGTGGTCGTTCCGCGCACGACCCAAGCATCGAGTCATTGGACAGCAGAAGGGTTTGACTTCCAGTACGTCAGGGATTCCAAGCTGCGAGTCGGCGGTGCGAGCACTGAAGTTCGCGAGATCCGGTCCCCGCAAGGCAGCGGTGAGTTCACGTTTTTCGTGAGCCGAACGGGTGTGTTGGTCGCGTGGAGGCACACCTACAAGACCATGACCGGCGATCTCGAAACGTACGAATACAAAATGTAGTTGAGGATGTCCGCTTCTGGCCGATAGCCGACACCGGGACTTAGCGTCTGCTTTCGACCCAAAGTGGACACCGAGGGTGCCGCCCGAAACCCTTGGCGCGCAACCGTCCAGCCTGCATCCAGCAGCATGAGTTAGTCTTCTGCGTTCACGGGGAGGCGCGGCATGAATTGGCTTGATCTATTGAAGTCTTCATTGGGGTCGAGGGAAAAGGAAGCAGGGTCAACGTCCGTCGATGTGGCTTCGATCAACTACTCGATGCCGACTGTTGCAGCAGATCGCTTGACCTTTCTGGTGCCCACGGAGGCTTCGTTCGAAAGCGCACCCCATTTTCACGAAGACGAGTGGTGCCAGATCGAGTTCCTGCCCAAGACTGGCTACGGGGTCAAAGCCTTGCTTACGCAGTACAAGGAGTTCGAACGCGCGCATCGCGTCCAATACGGCTGGTCCCAAGTGTTTTCGCGCGAGCTTCCCCGTGGCGTGATGATCGAAGGCGGCGACGCGGTCGAAAGGATCGCGGACCTGTTCGAAACAACGCCCATCAGCGCGCCGATCTTGTTCACAGCGTCCTGTCCTCTGGGTCAAGTTGAGGGGGGCTTCGCCATCAGACCGTCGAGCGACGTGTTGCTTTACGGACTCGCGGATCAACGGGGAATCACTGCGCTCGGTGCGATGCTCGACGGGGACGATAAGCAGCTTTCACAGGCATTTGCCGCGCTGCACTCGGCGCATAACCTCCTCCTGGTGGACTGGCGCCAGCAATTCGCACTTGGCGGCGTAGACGCCGGTGGTCGCTTAGCTATCTGGCGCCCGTAATCGATCAAGCCACCATTGCCAACGACCGCTTCTGGCCGAAAGCGGTCATCGTGATTTGGTGCGTGCCGCCTAATCAGACGTCGGTCTGCTCGGCCATGATCAAGGCGTCATCCACCTCAACGCCCAGATAGCGGACTGTGCTCTCGATCTTGGTATGGCCCAACAAAAGCTGGACAGCGCGCAGATTCTTGGTGCGTTGATAGATCAGAGATGCCTTCGTGCGCCGCATGGAGTGGGTACCATAGCTCGGCTCACCCAGCCCGATGCTCCGAACCCAGCCTTTGACGATGCGAGCGTATTGTCGCGTCGAAAGGTGAGCGCCGTCGTGTTGGCGACTCGGGAACAAATAGGCGTCCGGCGGAAGTCGGCGCGATGCGATCCACGCGGTCAGAGCGTCGCGAGTCGAAGGGCTAATTTCGAATTGGACGGGGCGCCTAGTCTTGCGCTGAATCACCCGCGCTCGCGGCGCAATTTGGGCCCCGTGGGTCACGTCGCGAACATGGAGACGGACTAGGTCACACGCCCTGAGCTTACTGTCGATGGCCAGGTCGAAAAGGGCGAGCTTGCGAACGTCCTCGGCGAGCTGAAGTCGTAACCGGATCGCCCAGATTTCCTTGAGCTTGAGCGGGGCCTTCTGTCCCACGAGCTTGCCGCTATTCCAGGCAGGTCTTTTGCGCGGCTGGTTCATGACGTTCTCCATTCCCGGATAGGAAGGAGAACTTGGTCCGACGGTCTGTCACTACCTGGTGAGTGGCAGCTATCGGCCAAAAGCGGACATTCGACGCCACCCTTTAGAATGCAGCAGCTCCCGCCGCAGAGGCCGCCAATGCAGGTCTGGATTCGTTCTGTCGCAATCGATGATCAAGGGCTCTTGCAGGTTGAGCCTG
>NZ_WOXT01000006.1 GCF_009740395.1 Noviluteimonas gilva | reverse complement strand
AGTCGTCGCCTCCATTCCGTGTCCTCGACAAGGCCGTCAGCCGTCGCTGTCCATGCATTGCCATCAAGCAAAGCTGGCACGTTCAAATATCTGAAGTCCGCCTGCGACATCGTCGTCCCGCCAAAGGTTTTCGTGCACATCGTAGAGCCAAGATACCGAATGTCCGCTTTGGGTTGAAAGCCGACACTCCGGCTCGACGTCCGCTGTCGGCCAGAAGCGGACACCCGCCAAACCCAGGGTCTCAGCTCGGGCGTGATATACCGCCAAATGCGAGCCCGGCCAGGAGCGTAGGCGCATGAAGTCAGCGACCAGCATGGAGCAACTCGTTCTCGTACTCGTAGTTCTCCTCATGGTCGGGTGTGGCCGCGACGAAACGTCATCAGGCCCTCCGCCAATTTGCTTTCCGAAACCACCTGCGAATCGGTTGACATCCTTGGAGAGCAAAGCGCTTGCAGATACCAAGCAACGTGCCGCCAACGTGTGCGAACTCGATTCCATGCAATGCGGATACGCAGTGCGAACCCTTCAAGACGGTCGAATCTCCATCGGGGTCAAAGCGGCGCAGGTGGAGGGCAACCCGCCACGCTGCAATTTCGCCGTCGGCGAAGACTTGAACCTGTACGACCGAGGCGGTCGGTTCGTAAAGCGTCTAGGTGGACTTTGACGCCAGAAGCGGACACGCTCAGTCGGCGGAAAAGACCTTCTTGCTGGAAACCTTGCCAGCCTTGAATTCGATGTCGCAGGCGTAGCGCCACATTGGCGCCCTGTGATTGAACACGAGAACAGAACTCTCGTTGGTGTCGAGCGGGCTGACGAACAGCCCATGCGAGTTGGCCCGTGTTACGACGTTGTCTCGCGTTTCCGATGCCGAGACGGAGCCACAGAACGACTCGGCCTGATTGCGGTTGTAGAGCTCGATCGCATAGGTCGCTCCGAGCAGCAGTCCCACCGCCGCAAGCCCCTTTCCGAGAGTGTTCATCCTGGCCTCTTTGCGTTTGAGCACGCCCTGCAACTCTGCCAGACAGAATCGCTCACTGCACTCGAACAAGCCATCCGCCCCGGGAAAAGGAAAAGGCCCCGCGATTGCGGGGCCTTCTGGTTTCAGTACGGCGAAGGGAATGAGCGCCGACACGGCGAGCTCGGGACCACGAGCGCCCCGTTGTTGAGGGCATCGAGTGCGTTCTTCAATTGTTCCTGCGTTGTGCGGTTGGGGTCGCCGCTCGGCGTGAATGGATCGGCCGCCAACGCGGCATTCGCTGCAGCGATCAGACTGTTGATGCTGCCGCCGAACGGGATGTAGAACGCATTGCCATTGACGTAACCGGCTTCCACGTTGAGCCGCATCGCGGCCAGGTGCGATGACAGCTTGTAGGCCATGTTCGTGGCGTCGCTGGCCAGCAGCCAGGTGCGGAAGGACGGGTAATCGACGGGATCGAAGGCGCCGCCGTTCGCGTCCACCAGGTTGAGCGCGACGAGGAGGTTGAGTTCCGGCAGCAGGCTCGGCGGGCTGCCGTCGAGCAACTTCGCCAGGCCGTTCTGGTTGCTCCAGAACCCGGGCGTCTTGCCGCCGCTCGGTTTCTTGCAATAGTTGCCGAACTTCACGGTGGTCGTATAACCGGCGTTGACACGGATGCCGGTGAGCGGATTGACCACGACACCGTTCACGCGTGGTGCGGACTGGATCCAGTTCGCTTCATTCGGCGTGCCTTCCAGCACGGAGTAGCCGTTGCCGGGCGCGAGGCCGGCGAACGACGTCCATCCCTCTGAATTGGTGTTCCGGGTGATGTCGGACGGTCCGAGCGTCATCGGCCAACCCGACAGGTACGGCTCACCCGCGTTGTGTACGCCATTCGCATTCTTGTCGTAGTACTTCTTCACCACGATCTTGCCGGTGTAGTAATCGGTCGCGAATGCCGAGCCCGACAGCAGGGTCGCGGCCAGCAGTGATGCCGTGAGCGCGCGACGCACTTTGTTCGACGAATTGTCCATTGGCCACCTCGTGGGCAGGTTCTGGTATCGGGACTAACGCGTGCATTCATGCAACGCGGACAAGCAACGGAAACGGAAGAGCACGTGCTGGCCGGGTCGCATCGGTCGAGTCGTTTCGTTTTACGTCCGCGCTCGGAAGGAGATACGCAATGTATGCAACTACTCGACGGTATGAAGGCGTCACCGATCCGGGTGAGGCAGGGCGGCGTGTCGACGAAGGCTTCGTGCCCCTCATCCGCAAGATGCCGGGGTTCGTTGCGTACTACTGGGCGGACGCCGGTGGTGGCGTCATGGTTTCGACGAGCGTCTTCCAGGACCGGGCCGGTGTTGACGAATCCAACAAACAGGCCGCGGATTGGGTGCGCGTGAACATGGCGCCCTTGCTTCCGAACCCGCCGCAGATCACTGCGGGGGAAGTTGTCGCGCACGCGGCGAAGTAGACGCAGCGTCGCGTTTGCTCGACTACTGCACGATCCCCAACATCCGTGCACGATCGACCGCGTGCTTGCGCGTGCCGGCGGAGAGTTTCAGGAACAGGTTCTTCAGGTGCCACTTCACCGTTTCGCCGCTCACGTCCAGCGTGCGCGCGATCTGTTTGTTGCTCATGCCCTTCTGGAGCAGGTGCATGATCTCGGCTTCCTTCGACGTAAGCAGGCCGGTGCGCGATGTGCCCGGGCGATCCGCGACGCGCGCACGCGAGAACACGTGCGACACGGGCCGTAGCGCGCGGTTCGCGTTCGATGCGCGCAGTTCGTCGAGCAGGTCGGCCGCCTTCGCAGGCGCGTCGGCCAGCAGGCGGCGGTTGCCCATCAAGTGCGCCAGGCTCAGTGCTTCCGCCATCAGCGGGACGGCATGGTCGGCGTCGTGCTGGCGTGCGACGACGGCGCGCAGCAGTTTCGTGGTCAGCATGTCGTGGCCGCGGCGCAACTGGCGCGCGAGGGTGTCGGCGATGCCCAGCTGCACGCTGGCGTCGTCGATGTCGTGCCGCACCAGCGCCGCCTGGGATTTCGCGAGTGCGATGGCCAGCCGATACTGCGGTTCGTACCATTGCAGCGGCGCTGCGTTGAACAGCGGTGCCAGTGCATCCATCGATTCGAGCAAGTGGCTGATCGTTTCGGTGCGGCCGTGCAATGCGTGGATGCGCACCTGTTCGGCCAGCGATTGCAGTCGCAGGCGCGGCAGTCCGCGCCGTTGCGCCAGCATGCACAGATCGTCGAGCACCGCGAGCGCGCGACGTTCGTCGCCCTGGCTCAGCGCGATCCAGGCGAGGCTCCGATAAGCGCACAACAGCGTCTCGGGGAAGCCGCCGCGTTCGAGCACGTCGACGCGATTGGCGAGCATCGCTTGCGCGGCTTCCACTTCATCGCCGCGCAACAGCGCTTCTGCGAGGACCGCCGCCAACAGGCACGCGGCCAAACTGCGCCGGCCTTCCTCGCGTTCCACGCGCAGCAACGCGGGGCGCAGCGTTGCCTCGGCTTGCGCCGCGTCGCCATCCCACAAGTGCGTGAGGCCGACGAGCATCCGCCCAAGCGCGGCCGCCAGACGCAACGCACCGGCATCGCCATGCTTCGCCGCTTCGGCGAGTGACGCACGCGCCTGTGCCGTTTCTCCCGATTGCAGCGCGAGCGAAGCCTCCACGTTGCAGCGCGCCACCGAGTACAGGATGCCCGCGCCGGGCGCGGCCGCGCGCGGCCAGCGCGCGAGCAGCGGTGGAATCTTGTCGAGCGCATCGGCGTAACTGGCCGAGCCGGCGGCGATGCGCAGTGCGACGACCCTGTCGTGCGGCTGCGTCGATGGATCGTCGATCACGGTGTCCGCGAAATGTTGCGCCTCCGCGTTGCGATCGCTGAAGGCGAGCACCGACCCGGCGACCAACCGAAGCTGCGCGTCGCCTTCGAGCATCGCCGCCGGCATGCGCTCCAACCATTCGCGCGCTTCGGTGAGTTGGCCGCTCGTACTCAGCGCCCACAGCGATTTTGCGGCCCACGCCTGCGCGTGCGCGAGATCGCCCATCGCCAGTGCATGGTTCGCCGCCTCGTGCCAGCGTTCGGCATCGGCGAACCAACGCGCCGCGCGTGCGTGGAGTGCGTCGCGCTCTTCGCGCGGGAGTTGTTCGAAACGGCCGAGCAGGAAGTCGCGCGCCATCGGATGCAGGCGCATGCAGTCATCATGTTCGCCGACCATCACCATCGGCGTTTCGCGCGCGAGCCACTCGAGCATCTCCCTTGCGCTTGCCTCACCCGTCACGGCTTCGCATAACGCCACGCTCAGCGGATCGAGGATCGCCACGCGCGCGAGGAACTCCACCATGCCGGGCGGCATGCGCGTGAGCAGCGTTTCGACGAAGTAGTCCTGCACCGTGCCGTGGCGCGCGGAGAGGTCGCGTGCGGCCGCGGCGACATCGGGCGCCTGTTCGATCGCCGAGATCGCCAGTTGCAGGCCGATCGGCCAGCCTTCGGTGATCTCGTGCAAGCGCGCGCGGTCGTCTGCACCGAGCCGGTTGCCGAGCCGGCGTTCCAGCACTTCCATCGATTCTTCCAGGCGCAGCCGCAGGTCTTCGGCGTTGAGCGCGGCGTAATGGCCCTTCGCATTGAGCTCGCCCACCTGCAGCGGCAACTT
The DNA here is from genome assembly GCF_009740395.1 of Noviluteimonas gilva. GTDB lineage: Bacteria > Pseudomonadota > Gammaproteobacteria > Xanthomonadales > Xanthomonadaceae > Noviluteimonas > Noviluteimonas gilva. Next base: position 182,758 of record NZ_WOXT01000006.1, on the reverse strand, counting down.
CACGCGCGTGCCGACCACCACGTGGAGATTGGCCGGCGCGTTCATCAACAAGTACTGCAAGACCGAACGCACCGACGCTTCGGGCAGCGCTTCGGCGTCGTCGATCATCAGCACCGTCGGCGTGCCGCGCATGGCGATGTCGGACAACAGGCCCGTCAGCGCCTCGACGCCCGGCACGGCCGTGCATTGCGCGGTCGGATCGATCGCGCGGCCGCTCGCCATGCGAAGCGAATGCGACAACGCGACGGTGAAACGTTCCGGCTCATCCTCGGCATCGGCGTCGAGCCACGCGACCAGCGCGCCGCTTCCCATCCACAGCCGCCGCCACTGCAGCAGCAACGTGGTTTTGCCGAAACCCGCGGGCGCGGCGACGACGATCGCGCAGCGGTCATGGACGCGATCCCATTCGCGCTGCAGCCGCTCGCGATCCAGCGCCCCGCGCGACAGGCGGGGCGGCATGGCCTTCAGGGTGAGCTGGAACTCCGTCATTGCGAAACAGGACAACGAGGCGACAGCGGCGGTACGGCCGCGTCAGGCCGCGGCGAGCGCCAGGTCCGACTCGTAGTCGCTGATCAGGTCGACGAGGCGCTCCGCGACCGGGGCCATTCCCGCCGCATAACGGCGCCATCCGCCGACGTTGCGCGTATGGATCGGTTGGCGCAGCTGCAGCGTGCTGGCGGTCGTGGTGACCGTCTTGTTCGCGAGGATGTCGGTGACGCCCTCGACGGACGGCAAGCCCAGGTAATCCTGTACGCGACGGGCCTGCAGCTCGGGATTCGACACCAGGTCTTCGTAACGCACGTCGAGGATGCGGCCCGGCGCGATGGCGTGCCAGTGGCGCATCAGGCGCGCGTAGTTGCGGTAGTGCGTCGCCAGTTCGTCGAGCGCGTAGCTGTACGGGTAGTACTTGTGCGCGAACAGCTCCTTCAGGTTCGAGAAGCAACTGTCCAGCGGATGCCGGCGCAGGTGGATGATCTTCGCGTGCGGGATCGCCTTGAGGATCGCGCCGCACCACTGGAAGTTCATCGGGTGCTTGTCGACGTAGAGCGCATTGCCCTCCGCGATCCACCGCGTCTTGATCAGGTAGCGATTGCCGACGATGTGCGGATCCAGCCGCGCGACGAAATCGCCGATGCCCGGGTCCAGGTTCAGCGACAGGCGCTGGTTGTTGGCCCACTGCATCTGCTGGCGGAAATCGTTGAGTTCGCCGCAGGTCTTGATCTGCGGATGGTTGCCAAGGATGCGTTCTAGCAGCGTCGTTCCCGTGCGCGGCATGCCGACCACGAAGACGGGCGTCGCATCGCGCGGGACATTCCCGCAGATGTCGAAGAAGCAATCCGACGTCGCCTCGATGAGCGCGTCGTACGCGGCCGTTTCCTGCGCGGCGTCGTGTTCGGTGACGCTGCGTCGCGCCTGCGCGCCGGCCATGAGTGCGTTCCAGGCTTGGTCCGTCTCGCCGAGCGTGTCGAATTCCTTGAACAGGCCGTAGTTCAGATACGTCGTGTCGTCCACGTCGACGTCCGGACCCTGCAAGGCGGCCTGCATGCGCGCGATGCGCGCGTGCGCACCGTCCTTGCGACCATACTGCGCGCACGACCAATGCGCATGTCCGTATCCGGGCGCTTTCGCCACGCTTTCTTCGCAGGCGGCGATCGACGCGTCGATCGGGCCGAGGAAGCTCAACACGATGCTTTCCATGTGCGCGATGAACGCACCGTCCCGGCCCGACGCGCGCGCCGCGCGGATGCAACGCAGCGCGTTGCCCTGGTCTTCGAGCACGCTGTACAGGCGACCGAGGTCCAGCAGGTAGTCGGCGTTGGCGGCATTGGCCGGATCGATGAACCCCAGCACGGCGTGCGCCAGTTGTTGCTCGTTGACTTCGAGCAGCGTCGTGGCGACGACGAGGATGTCTTCCGCGGACTCGTTCGCGCAGCGTTGGCTCGCGCTGAAGGCGTTGAAGGTCGCTTCGCGCGTGAGGCCGACGGCATGGCAGATGCGCGACAGCATCGTGTACGCGAGCGGCCGCTCGGGCGCGCGCTCGACCAGCTTGATGCAGAGCGCTTCGGCCTCCGGCAATTCCTCGCGCTCGAAATGCGCGACGGCCTGCAGCCAGATGTCCTGGAGATCGATTTGCGACATGGGTGGGGTCCGGTTCGGGAAGGTCGCCGGGCGCAGATCCATCGCATCGGTGCGTCATCGCGGCAACGCGCGCGCCCGGACCGCCAGTGGACCACCCAACGGGGCCCGGCTCACCCCCCCGCGGTGGGGGGTGCGGCCGGCGCGGATGGGGCCGAGTCTTCGTCGGTCCGCAACGTCCGCGGCGTTCGATCCATTCAAGGGGAAACAGATGTCGTCGCTAGCCAAGGCCCTGTCCGTGGCCATACTCATGGGGACCGCCGGCCAGGCCGCGGCGGTGGACAACGGGGGGCCGATCGACCGCGCCCTGACGGCGATTCGCGCCAATCCGGCCGCCACGCGCTGGTCGTCGTCCGACGCGTTCGCCACGCGCGGCGTGACCATCGATCGCAACGGCACCGAACACGTGCGTTTCGCGCGCACCTACAAGGGCCTGCCGGTGATCGGCGGCGACCTGGTGGTGCATTCGCGCGCCGGCGCGTTCAAGGGGGCGAGCCTGATGCAGGCCACGTCGGTCAACGTCGCGACCACGCCGACGATCACTTCGCAGCAGGCGATCACCAACGCCGGCGCGAAGTTCGGCACGGCCTTCGACAGCGTGCCGACGGCGCGCCTGGTCGTTTTCGCGCGCAAGACGCCGACGCTCGCCTACGACGTGCTCTACACGGGCAAGGCGAACGACGGCACGCCGATCCGCATGCACTACTACGTCAACGCCGCCAACGGCGCGATCCTCGGAAAGGAAAACGCGGTGCAGACCGGCACGCTGCCGGGCACCGGTTACGGCACCGGCAATCCGCCGACCGATCCGAACGCCACGCCCGCCAACGGCACCGGCCGTTCGCTCTTCGCCGGCACCGTGCAGGTCAACGCACAGTTCAATGCCACGCGCCGCATCTACGAGATGAAGGATCCCACGCGCGGCAACACCTACATCACCGACATGGGCAACGGTTTCCGCGGCAGCGGCGGCCTGGTCGGCATCGGCACGCTCATGGTGGACGGCGACAACAAGTGGGGGAACGGGACGACCACCGACCGCACGAGCGCGGCCGTCGATGCGGCCTACGGTTTCGCGAAAACCTGGGACTTCTATAAACAGACGCTGGGTCGCGAAGGCATCGCCGGCGACGGCAAGGGCGCGGTCGGCGCAGTCCATTTCCAGACCAAGTACAACAACGCGTTCTGGAACAACGATTGCTTCTGCATGGCCTTCGGCGACGGCGACGGCGTCAAGCTCAAGCCGCTGGTGGCGATCGACATCATGGGCCACGAAATGAGCCACGGCGTGACGTTCGCGACCGCGGGCCTGGTCTACGCGGCCGAATCCGGCGGTTTGAACGAGGCGACGTCGGACATCTTCGGCGCGATGGTCGAGCACTTCGCCAACAACCCGTCGCAGCCGCCGAATTACCTGATCGGCGAAGCGATCTACATGCCGGTCGCAGGCAACCCGCCGGCGCTGCGCTCGATGTTCAAGCCGAGCCTCGACGGCATCTCCGACGATTGCTATCCGGACGGCTCGGACCCGTTGTACCTGCAGTTCTTCAGCTGGACCGGCACGTACGCCGGCGGCGGCAAGGACATGCATTACACCTCGGGCGTTGCGAACCACTTCTTCTATCTGCTCGCCGAAGGTGCGGTCGTGCCGGCCGGTTGGGGCGCGGGCACGCAGTGGAACTTCACCAAGAACGACATGGTGTGCAACGGCAACGTGTCGCTGGCCGGCATCGGTCGCGACGCCGCCACGCAGATCTGGTACCACGCGCTGACGCTGTACATGACCTCGGGCACCAACTACGCCGATGCGCGCATCGCCACGATGAACGCAGCGCGCGACCTGTACGGCGCCGGCTCGGCGCAACAGAACGCCGTGGCCGCGTCGTGGGATGCGGTCAACGTGCACTGACGCAACACGCGTGCCCCACGCGCGCAACAAAAAACCCGCCGGCAACGGCGGGTTTTTCGTTTGTCGCGTTGCGCGATCCGACGATCAGCCCGCGGGGCGGCTCGACCAGTGGATGCCGCTGATTTTCCAGCCCGTCGCCGTCTTCGTGAGCAGGAACGTTTCGGTGAGCAGCATCGTGCGCATCTGGCCCGCGCCTTCGCCGACCATGCGCTTTTCGCTCACGACCCAACCCAGCTGGGCACCGAGCCGCGAATCGCGGTGCAGGAGCTCGCGCGAACGCACGCTCTGCATCGCGACGGCATCGGCCTTGGCGGCGCCGTCGATGTAGCCGTCGCGCGTGCCGAGCACCGTGCCGTTGGCGATGACCACCGCGTCCGGCGTCATGGCCTGGCGGGCGGAATCGAGTTTTCCGCTGGCAAGCGCGGCCATGAAGGCGTCGACCGCATGCGTCGCTTCGTTCTCGGCCGATTGCGTTGCATGTGCGGGCGCAGCGGGCGATTGCGCGAAGGCGGGCGCGACCAGGGTGGACAGGAACAGGGAGGTGGCAAGAACGAGAGGACGCACGTGCAGATACCGATGAACGAGGGAAGTGACCATTGAGGGCGCTTTCGCCGCGGCATGCCCCCCCCACCGCGGGGGGGACGCAACGAGGGCGCAGCGCCGCAATGTCGCCGGCGTTGGCGCGTCTGGCCCAACGCTTTGTTCGGCCTGTGCCGATCCACTTCTCCAGGGGAAATCGTTCGTGAACACCGCTCGTCGTCATGCTCGAAAAAAGCCGCTCGTCCGCGCGTCGCTCACCGCTGCCGTGCTGATGGCCATGGCCTCGCCCGCCGTCTTCGCGCAGAACTGCGCGGGCGGTGCCGGCCAGGTGCAGTGCGCGGGCGCGATCGCCACCGGCGTTTTCGCCTCGGCGTTCGGTGACTTCGCTTCCGCGACGGGCAACAACGCGTCGGCCTTCGGTCATGCGTCCAACGCGTCCGGCAACAACGGCACGGCGATCGGCGACGGCTCGACCGCATCGAACACCAACACCACCGCCGTCGGCCAGGGTTCGCTCGCATCGGGCGTCAATGCGACCGCGGTCGGCACGGGCGCGCTGGCGACCGGCGCATACGCATCCGCCTTCGGCGCAGGCGCACGCGCCACGGCGACGGCGACCGTTGCCGTCGGACAGAACGCGCAAGCCAAGAACAACCAGTCGACGGCCATGGGCTGGCGCGCGACCGCCGGTTCCACCGGCTCGGGCGGCACGATGCTCGCCGGCGATACCGCCGTCGGTGCGTATGCGTCGGCCACCGATCCGAACGTCGACAAGTTCTTCAACGTCACCGCCGGCGCACCGTGCACGACCGCAGGTTGCGGCCCCAGCATGAAGAAGGGCGCGTCCACCGCGGTCGGCCAGTGGGCCAACGCCAGGGACGCGAGCACGGCGATCGGCGCGTACTCGCGCGCATGGACGTTCGCGACCGCCGTGGGCGTGAAAACGCGCGCGACCGGCGCCTACAGCACCGCCGTCGGCATGCAGGCCAAGGCTTACGGCATGTTCTCCCAGGCGATCGGCCCGTATGCCAAGTCGACCGGCAAGTTCGCCAGCGCCGTCGGCGTGGTCTCCGAAGCCAAGGGTTACACGAGCAATGCGTTCGGTGGTTTCGCACGCGCGTGGGGCGATTACTCGCTCGCGCTCGGCACGGGCGCGTACGCCACGGGCGTGGCCTGCACGACGGTCGGCTACGACTCGGTCTGCAACGGCAACAAGTCCGCTGCGCTGGGCACGGTCGCCTACGCGATCGGCCTGGGTTCCCTGTCGCTCGGCGGCTACAGCCAGGCCGCGGGCGATTACAGCGTCGCCTCGGGCTTCGCCGCCTTCGCCGGTGGCGACTACTCGGTCGCCGAAGGCACGCTCGCTTACTCGCAAGGCTTCGCCTCCAACGCAGTCGGCACGTACAGCCACGCGGTCGGCGATTTCAGCAGCGCGCTCGGCGCCTACGCGCAGAGCACGGGCAACCACAGCCAGGCGCTCGGCGCGTACAGCGTCGCGCTCGGCGCGATGGCCAGCGCCAACGGCGCCTACAGCGAAGCGCGCGGCGAATACAGCGTCGCCAACGGTGCGTACAGCATCGCGGCCGGTGATTTCGCCGCGGCGTTCGGTACGTTGTCGGCGGCCACCGGTCTGTCGAGCGTCGCGATCGGCGACACGAGCTCGGCGTCGGGCGACTTCAGCACGGCGCTCGGCGCGTACAGCACGGCGATCGGCGTCAACAGCACCGCGATCGGTGCGTACGCACTCGCCGACCGCGACAACACGGTGTCGGTCGGCTCGGCAGGCGCGGAACGCCAGGTGACCAACGTCGCCGCGGGTACCGAAGCGACGGATGCGGTGAACAAGTCGCAGCTCGACGCGCTTGCAGTCCAGGCCGGCCACGCGAACGACTACTTCTCCGCCGACGGCGCGGGCGACGGCAGCGATCTTGCGATCACCAGCGGCAACCTGTCGGTCGCGGCGGGCTCGGGTTCGCAAGCCCTCGGCATCTACAGCACGGCGGTGGGTGGCGGCGCGTTCGCGCATGGCTACGAAAGCACGGCGGTCGGTTTCTATTCCGAAGCGCGCGGCGCGTACAGCTCGGCCTTCGGTTCGGCGCTCGCATTCGGCCAGGGCACGACGGCGCTCGGTACGTGGGCCTTTGCGGGTGGCAATTTCGATTGGTCGGGTGCGGGCGGCCGTCCGGGGAACATCGTCGAGATCCTCAACGGCACGGCCGTGGGCTTCTCGTCGGTCGCTGCAGCGGACAACGCAACCGCGCTCGGCGCCGAAGCCGAAGCACGCTTCGAAGACTCGGTCGCACTGGGTGCAGGTTCGATCGCCGACCGCGCGAATTCGGTGTCCGTCGGCAGCGCCGGCGCCGAGCGCCAGATCACCAACGTCGCGGCCGGCTCGGCCGACACCGACGCGGTGAACGTCGGCCAGCTCAACGATGCGCTCGTCGCCGTCGGCGCGAGCAACGTCGCTCAGCTCGATTCGGTCGCGACCGCCCTCGGCGGTGGTGCGGCGATCGGCGGCAACGGCATGCTCTCGATGCCGACGTACAACATCCAGGGCGGCAGCTACACCAACGTCGGCGATGCCTTCAGTGCGTTCGACGGTGCGCTCACTTCGCTCACCAATCGCGTGAACGCGTTCGAAAGCACGTCGGGCGTCGCCGGCCTGCCGCTCGGCACCGGCAACGGCCTGGCGATCGGCACCGGCAGCAACGCCACCGACACCACCGACGCGGCCTTCGGCACGAATGCGAACGTGGCCGCCGACAGCGGTACCGCCATCGGCAACGGCGCCACCGTTTCGGCGACCGCGACGAATTCCGTCGCGATCGGCGCGAACTCCGTCGCCGACGCGGCGAACACGGTCTCGGTCGGCAGCGCGGGCAACGAACGCCGCGTCACGAACGTGGCCGAAGGCACCGCGCCGACGGATGCGGCGAACGTTGCGCAAGTGCAGGCCGCCAGCGCGAACACGCTGCACACCGCCAACGCGTACACCGACAGCCGCATGCAGGCGTTCAACGATGCGTTCACGCAGCTGCAGGGCGACGTCGAGACGCGCCTGCTGCACCAGGACCATCGCATCGATCAGCAGGGCGCGATGAACGCCGCGATGGTCAACATGGCGATCAACGCCGCGCACAGCGACAGCAGCAACGGTCGCCTCGGCGTCGGTGCGGGTTGGCAGAACGGTGAGTCGGCGCTGTCGATCGGCTACTCCAAGCAGTTCGGACGTGCGTCCTTCAGCCTGGGCGGCGCGTTCTCCAGCGACGACAGCTCGGCCGGCGTCGGCTTCGGCCTCGACCTGTAAGCGTTCGGTTCGTGGCGTCCCTTCGGGGGAAGGGGCGCCGCTTGCGGAGCGCCGTGCCGGTGGTGTCCCCCAAGGCGCCCCGGCACGGCGATTTCGTTCAGTGCAACACGCCCAGCAGCGCCTTCGCGGTGGCTTCCGATGACGCCGGGTTCTGACCGGTGATCAGGCGACCATCCACGATGGCCAGGCTGTGCCAGTCGTCGACCTTCTCGTATTTGCCGCCGAGCCGCTTGAGCTCGTCTTCGAGCAGGAAGGGCACGACGTCCGCCAGATGCACCGCTTCTTCTTCGCTATTGGCGAAGCCGGTGACGCGCTTGCCCTTCACGATGGGTTGCCCATCGATCTCCACGTGCCGCAGCACCGCAGGCGCGTGGCACACCGCGGCGACCGGCTTGCCGTTGTTGTAGAAATTCTCGATGAGCTTGATGGACGTGGCGTCTTCGGCGAGGTCCCACATCGGGCCGTGGCCGCCGGGATAGAACACGGCGTCGTAGTCGGCCGCGGAAACGCCATCCAGGCGCTGCGTGTTCGCAAGCACGCTCTGTGCGCGCGCATCGGCCTTGAAGCGATTCTGCGAATCGGTCTGGTTGGCCGGATCGTCGCTCTTGGGATCGATCGGCGGTTGCCCACCTTTCGGCGAAGCGACCGTCACCTCCACGTCCGCGTCCTTGAACACGTAGTACGGCGACGCGAATTCCTCCAGCCAGAATCCGGTCTTCTCACCGGTGTTGCCGAGCTGGTCGTGCGATGTCAGGACCATCAGGACTTTCACTGAGCGTCTCCCTTGGAAGCGGCGAAGCGATCATCGACATCCATCGGTGATCGCCCGGTGCACGAACCGTGTGGGCCGCCGTCGTGCGGCGCCGAATGTTTCCCGATCAACCGGGGCCGCCGATGATGCGAGCGTCGCGCACCGCCGCGCCTTCCAGGTATCGCACCGTCGACAGGTATTCCGGACTGTTGTACGCGGCTTCGGCAGCTTCGACGCTCTCGAACTCAACGATTGCCACGCGCTCGCGCAGCCCGGCTTCGTGCACGTGTTCGGGCACGCCAGCGGCGAGGACCCGGCCTCCGAATGCGCGAATCACCGGCTGTGCCGCCGCTGCATAACGGTCCACGCCCGATTGGTCGTCGATCGAGCGGAACGTCATCACCCAATAGCCTTTCATTCCATTTCTCCCGCGTCATGTCGATGGCAGCAATCTAGGCCTCCGAAGGCCCGTTGCGAATCCACGTCGCTCGGAAGACATTCTTGCGCCAGGCGGTGCAATCCAGGCGCCCCGAACGAGTGATTCGATCAGGCCGGCGGCTTGACCTGGATCAATGCCGACCTTCGCGGCATCGCCGAGGATTCCCACATCCTCAACGAGAGCCGCCGCCATGCAGTACCTGATCTCGCCTTCGTCCCACGTGGCCAGCCTCGACACGATCACGGACCGGCTCAACCATTTGGATCCCTCCGCGCTCGTCGATGTCGACACCGCGGGGCGCTTGCGGGTTTCCACGTCGCTTGCCGACGCCGAACTGCTGCTCGCGCTCGGCCTGGCCGGTCTGCTGGTCGCGCCGTGCGACCTGGAGCGGCTGCCGTCGGAATGCTGCGGCGGCTGCGGGGGCTGAGGCTTCCATGGACACCACGCTCGCCTTCGATACCGATCTCCTGCGCCGTTACGATCGGCCGGGCCCGCGTTACACCTCGTATCCGACCGCGCCGCAGTTCCATGTCGGCTTCGGTGAGCGGGAACTGCGCCAGGCCGCCGCGTCGAGCAACGGGGATCCGATCCCCAGGCGCCTGTCGCTGTACGTGCACGTTCCGTTCTGCGAGAGCCCTTGCTTCTATTGCGGCTGCAATCGCGTGATCACGCGCGACAAGTCGCGCGCGGATGCGTACCTCGCACGGCTGTATCGCGAGATCGCGCTCGCGGCGGAGATGTTCGATCGCGACCGCGAGTTGATCCAGGTGCACTTCGGCGGTGGCACGCCGAACTTCCTTTCGCCCGCGCAACTGTGCGAAACGGTCGACACGATCGGCACGCACTTCCGCATCGCGCAGGGCGCCGATCGCGACATCTCGATCGAACTCGATCCGCGCCATGTCGACCCGCGCGACATCGCGCAACTTGCAACGTGCGGTTTCAACCGCGCCAGCCTCGGCGTGCAGGATTTCGACCACGACGTGCAGGTGGCGGTCAATCGCGTGCAGAGCGTCGACGAAACGCGCGCGGTCGTCGATGCGTGCCGCGCGCACGGATTCCGCTCGGTCAACATCGACCTGATCTACGGGTTGCCGAAGCAAACCATCGAAGGCTTCGAGCGCACGCTGGACACGGTGGTCGACATGCGGCCGGACCGCGTCGCCGTCTATGGCTATGCGCACATGCCGGCGCTGTTCAAGCCGCAACGGCGGATCGATGCATTCACGCTGCCCGATCCCGAAGGACGCCTGGCGCTGTTGCAGCAGGCGATCGCACGCCTCACGCACGCCGGTTACCGCTACATCGGCATGGACCACTTCGCGCTGCCGGACGACGACCTCGCCGTCGCGCAAGGGCAGGGCAGTTTGCATCGCAACTTCATGGGATACACGACACATGCCGACAGCGACCTGATCGGCGTCGGCGTCAGCGCGATCAGCCACGTCGCCGATACCTTCAGCCAGAACGCGCGCGATCTCGCGTCGTGGGAAGCCATGCTCGACGCTGGGCGCCTGCCCGTGTTCCGCGGCATGCGCCTGAGCGAAGACGATCAATTGCGCGCGGGCCTCATCCAGTCGCTCATGTGCCAAGGGGAAATCGCGATCGACGGGATCGAGCAGCGTTTCGGCATCGACTTCCGCGTGTACTTCCGCGAAGCGCTCGAGCGCCTGGCGCCCCTGGTCGCCGATGGACTGGTGCGTGTCGGTAAGCAGCGCATCGAAGTCACGGCGCGCGGTCGCCTGCTCCTGCGCAACATCGCCATGTGCTTCGACCATTACCTCGACGCGCCCGCCGACGTGGCGACACCGCGCTTCTCCCGCGCGATCTGACCGCCACCGGCGCCCCGGCGTACCATGGGTCCCCGATGAGGCCGGCCGTCTTTCCGAACAACGACGCACGCACGCTGTCCGACGACGGCGATGCGTTGCATTTCTGTTCGACCTGCGCGTTCTCCCAGGCCTGCATGGACCAGGGCATGGACAAGAGCGCGCTGGCCGACCTGCACGTGCTGGTCGAGCATTACGGTCCGCTGGCGCCGGGAGATCACATCTTTCGCGAGGGCGATCGGTTCGATGCGATCGCGGCCGTGCGCGCGGGCACGGTGAAGACCTACGTGGTGGATCCGGACGGGCAGGAACACGTCCTCGGGTTCCATCTGCCAGGCGAGCTCATCGGCCTCAACGGCATCGACGGCGAACACTACCCGTGCAACGCCGTCGCGCTCGACACGGTCATGCTGTGCCGCTTCTCGTTCCCGAAGATGGCGGTCCTCGCCGCGCGATTGCCCGGGTTGCAGCGTCAGTTGTTCCGCCTGCTCAGCCGTGACATCGGCCGCGCGGAGTTGTTGGCGGCCGACTGGTCGGCGGACCAGCGGATGGCCGCGTTCCTGATGGGGCTGTCGCAACGCCTGCAGTCGCGCGGATTTTCCGCGCACCGCTTCCAACTCTCGATGCCGCGCACCGACATCGGCAACTACCTGCGCCTGGCGCCGGAGACCGTGAGCCGCGTGTTGCGCCGTTTCCACCAGGACAACCTGGTGCGCGTGGATGGGCGCGAACTCGAACTGCTCGACGTCGACGCCCTGCACACCCTGGCCGCGCCCGTCCTGAGGCATTGATCCGCCGGCTTGACCTGGGTCAAGGCGGCCGCGCATGCCCGCGAGCAGGATGCTCCCATCATCAAGGGAGGCTATATGGAGAGCACGCGGAAGCTGTGGTTGGGCTTGGCGACGCTGCTGATCGCGTCGTTCGCGGTGTTGCTGTGGGCGGGTGGGGAAATCTTCCGCGCCGCGCCGCCGATCCCCGAGCGCGTCGTCGATACCACGGGCGCGACGGTGTACACGCGCCACGACATCGAACGCGGCCGCCAGGTCTGGCAATCGATGGGCGGCATGCAGTTGGGCTCGATCTGGGGCCACGGCGGCTACGTCGCGCCGGACTGGAGCGCCGACTGGCTGCATCGCGAAGCGGTTGCGATGCTGGACCAGTGGGCACGCGAGGAAGGCAGCGTTTCGTACGCAACATTGTCGGCCGAACGGCAGGCCGCGTTGCGCGGACGCTTGCAGGCGCAGTTCCGCGCGAATACGTACGACGCCTCCAACGGCGTGATCACCTTGACGCGCGAGCGCGTCGTCGCGATTTCCAACGTGGCCGCGCACTACGAGAGTCTGTTCGGCAACGATCCGGCGACCGCGCGTTTGCGCGAGGCCTACGCAATGAAGGAAGGCACGGTGCCCGACGCGGCGCACCGTCGCTCACTGACGGCCTTCTTCTGGTGGACCGCGTGGGCCGCGGGCACCGAACGCCCGGGCGCGGCGAACGTCGCGAACGAAGGCGTCGCATCCAAACGCGTCACCTACACCAACAACTGGCCCAGCGAACCGCTGCTGGGCAATACGCCGCCGCCGTCGATGTGGGTGTGGTCGGCCTTCAGCGTGTTGTTCCTGATCGCGGGCATCGGCCTGCTCGGTTGGCACCACGCGCGGACGCATGCGCGTGGCGAGAAGCCGCACACGATTCCTTCGAGCGATCCGATGGCCACGCTGCGCGTGACGCCGTCGATGCGCGCCACCGCGAAGTACTTCTGGGTCGTGCTCGCGCTGTTCCTCGTGCAGATCCTGCTCGGCGCGATGACGGCGCATTACCAGGTCGAAGGCCAGCAGGCCTACGGCTTCGCGATCTCGGACATCCTGCCGTACGCGATCACGCGCACCTGGCATACGCAGTTGGCGGTGCTGTGGATTGCCGTCGCATGGCTGGGCACAGGTTTGTACATCGCACCGGCGATGTCGGGGCATGAGCCAAGGTTCCAACGATTCGGCGTGAACGCGCTCTGGGTCTGCCTCTTGATCATCGTCGTCGGTGCGTTCGCGGGCCAATGGTTGGCGGTGATGCAGAAGCTCGGGCTCGACCTGAATTTCTGGTGGGGTCACCAGGGTTGGGAATACGCGGACATGGGCCGCTTCTGGCAATGGTTCCTGTTCGTCGGACTGTTGCTGTGGCTGACGCTCGTCGGTCGCGCGTTGTGGCCGGTGTTGCGCGGTCCGCGCACCGACACCAAGGCGATCGTCGCGTTGCTGTTCCTCTCCACCGTGTGCATCGGCCTGTTCTTCGGCGCCGCGCTGATGTGGGGCGAACACACGCACATCTCCGAAGTCGAATACTGGCGTTGGTGGTTGGTGCACCTGTGGGTGGAAGGCTTCTTCGAAGTCTTCGCCACCGCGGTGATGGCGCTGATCTTCACGCGCCTAGGCCTGATCGAGGCGAAGTCCGCGACGACGGCCGTGTTGTTCGCCACGATCATCTTCATGACCGGCGGCGTGCTCGGCACCTTGCACCACTTGTACTTCGTCGGCACGCCGACCGCGGTCGTGGCGCTGGGCGCGAGCTTCAGCGCGCTGGAAGTCGTGCCGCTGGCGTACATCGGCTTCGAGGCGTACCACACTTACAAGCTGGGCAAGGCCGTGCCGTGGATGGCGCGCTATCGCTGGCCGATCCTGTTCTTCGTCGCGGTGTCGTTCTGGAACCTGGTCGGCGCGGGGCTGTTCGGTTTCCTGATCAACCCGCCGCTGTCGCTGTACTACATGCAGGGCCTGAACCTGACGCCGCTGCACGGCCACACCGCGTTGTTCGGCGTGTACGGGATGCTCGGCATCGCCCTGGTGCTGTTCTGCATGCGCGGGCTGCGGGGCCAGATGGTGTGGGATACGCGCGCGCTGAAGGTCTCGTTCTGGTGCTTCAACATCGGCCTGGCGCTGATGGCGGTGCTCACCTTGCTACCCATCGGCACGATGCAATTGCTCGCCGCCATCGAACACGGCTACGCGTATGCGCGCTCGGCCGAGTTCATGCAGCGTCCGATCATCGACATGCTGGTGTGGATGCGCGTGCCGGGCGACACGATCTTCAGCGTCGGCGCACTGGCGCTGGCGTGGTTCATGTTCCGCCTGTGGGTCGCGCCCAAGCGCCTGCCTGTCGAAGGCGCGACGGATACGGAGCGCTGAGGCAATGGACGAAGCCGCATCGCAGGCGCGCGCGAACCTCTCGCCGCGCCTGTTGCTGGAAGCGCCGCATCGGATGATGTTCTTCATCGGTGCGGGCAACCTGCTGCTGGCGATGGCGTGGTGGGCGGCGTGGCTGGTGTCCACGCGTTGGCCCGAAGTGCTGCGGATGCCGCAGCCCACGCCCTGGGCCGGTTGGCTGCATGCGATCGTCATGCAATACCAGGTGCTGGCGAGCTTCATCTTCGGCTTCTTGCTCACGGTGTTCCCGCGCTGGATGGGCTTGCCCGAGTTGCGGCGCGCGCGTTACGTCCCGGTGGGCATCGGTGTCTTCGGCGGCCAGCTCGCAACGCTGCTGGGGGCCTTTGGATGGTCGCCGGGGATCGCGATCGGCGCCGCGCTGACGCTCGCGGGGTGGACGTGGGCGCTCGGGAATCTCGCATGGCTCGTCAAACGCGAGCGCGGCACGACCTGGCACGCGCGTTCCTGTCTCGCCGCGCTCACGCTCGGTGCGGTGGGGCTCGTCGCGTGGACGGCGTTCGTCATGGGCGCATCGCCGATCTGGGCATTCGTCGCCATCAAGATCGGGACGTTCGGGTTCCTGCTGCCGATGTACCTCACCGTCGCACACCGCATGTTTGCGTTCTTCGCAAGCAACGCCGTCGCCGGTTACGTGGCGTGGCGTCCGTTGTGGTTGCTCGCGGTGACGTGGATGTTCCTTGCGTTGCACCTCGTGCTCGAACTGCTGCATGCCTACGCGTGGCTGTGGATCGCGGACCTGCCGCTGCTCGCCTGCACCCTGGTGCTGTGCGTGCGGTGGTGGCCGATCGGCAAGCAACCGGCATTGCTGCGCGTGCTGTTCATCGGCCTGGCGTGGTTGCCGATCACCTTCGTCCTCTATTCGGCGCAGAGCATCGTGTATGCGACGACGGGCGAGTTCGCGCTGGGGCGCGCCCCGGCGCACGCGTTGTTCATCGGCTTCTTCGGCAGCGTGCTGGTCGCGATGGTGACGCGCGTGACGCAGGGCCATTCGGGCCGCCCGTTGACGCTGCCCGCGGCGGCATGGTTCGCCTATTGCGCGTTGCAACTCGTGGCGATCGTGCGCGTGTATGCGGACCTCGATGCCGATCCGATGCGCTGGCATGCGGTGGCGGCCATCGGCTGGATCGTGGCGCTGGTCCCGTGGATCGTGCGCCTGGGTTGGATCTATCTCACCGCGCGTGTCGACGGGAAACCCGGATGATCGAGTTCTATCCGCAGATCAAGAGCTTCCACGTGTTCATCGCGCTGCTGAGCGGCGGGTTGTTCGCGCTGCGCGGCGGCTTCGCGTTGGCTGGTGCGCGCTGGCCGTACGCGGGACCGGTGCGCTGGACGAGCTGGGCGATCGATACGGCTTTGCTCACGGCGGCGCTGATGTTGCTCACCGTGTTGCCGCGTGCGGTGTTCGGCAACGGTTGGCTCGCAGTCAAGCTGACGCTGATCGTCCTCTACATTGCGCTCGGCACGATCGCGTTGAAGCAGGCACGCATCCAGCGCTTGTGGGGCGCGATGGGGTATGCCGCCGCATTGCTCGCGTTCGGCGCGATCTACGCCACGGCGCGCGCGCACGATCCGCTCGGCATGGTGCGCTGGTGGCTGTCCTGATGACGACGCGTGCGTGGATCGCCAGCGCGATGGCGCTGCTGCGGCAAGAACAGGCGCGCTCGGCCGACACGCACCTGCTCCGGCTGGACTTGCCTGCGTTCCCGGGGATCGCGTTCTACATGAAGGACGAGGCCTCGCATCCGACCGGCAGCCTGAAACATCGCCTCGCACGTTCGCTGTTCCTGTATGCGTTGTGCAATGGGCGATTGCAGCGCGGCCAGACCGTCGTCGATGCATCCTCGGGCAGCACGGCGATCTCCGAGGCGTGGTTCGCGCGCTTGTTGGGCCTGCCGTTCGTCGCGGTGATGCCGGCGGGCACCGCGCCGCGCAAGATCGCCGACGTGCGCGCGCTGGGCGGCACGTGCGACTTGGTCGACGATCCCGCGGCCGTGCATGACCGCGCACGCTGGCACGCCGCACGCGGCGCCTGCCACCTGGATCAATTCGGATTGGCCGAACGCGCGACCGACTGGCGCGGCAACAACAACATCGCCGAGTCGCTGCTGTCGCAGATGGCGCACGAGCCCGACGCCGAACCGGCGTGGGTGGTGTGCGGTGCCGGCACGGGCGGAACATCGGCGACGATCGGCCGCTACCTGCGTTATCGCGGGTTGCGCACGCAACTGTGCGTCGCCGAGCCTGCAGGCAGCGCCTTCGCCGCAGGATGGCGCACGCGCGATCACTCGGCGATCGCTTCGCGCAGTACCGTGATCGAAGGGATCGGACGGCCGCGTGTCGAACCGGGGTTCGTGTTCGAGATCGTGGATCACGTCATCGAAGTCGAGGACGCGGACTCCATCGCGGGCATGCATGCGCTGGAAGGCTTGCTCGGGCGTCGTTACGGTGGCTCGTCCGGCACGAATTTCATCGCGTGCCTGCGACTTGCCGCGGCGATGCGCGCGCGCGGCGCGCGGGGCAGCATCGTCGGACTGCTTTGCGACCGGGGCGAACGCTACGAGGAAACGCTGTATTCGACTGCGTGGTTGCGGGAACGCGGCATCGCGCCGCCTGCGCTGCCGGCCGAACTCGACGACGCCGTCAGTGCGCCCATTCGAGTTGGACCCACAGCTTCGTCGTGTCCCGTGCGAATCCGTCGGCCGCGTAGTCTGCCAACTTGACGAGTCCCTTGACGCGCTTGCCCACGGGAAAGCCGAACGACGCATTCGACTCCGTGCCGTAGGCGCCGCCGACATCCGCATCGTAGCGATGCCAGGCGACTTGCCAATCGAGCGTGCCGCCGCGCGCGGCGCCTTCGAGTGCGATCCAGCGATCGTCGAGACCGCCCACCGGCGTCGTGTTGAACTTGTCGGCCCAACCGTTGAACGCGTGCAGGCTGGCGAGCGGCGTCTGCAACGCATGGCGCCCGTTGCCACCGAGGTGTTCCCATCCCAGTCGGCCCGTCGCGTGCGCGAAGGTCCACGCAGGCTCGATTCGCCAGTACGCATGCGCGAAGTGCAGCGGGTTGTCGGCGTAGTCGCGTTGCAGCGCGTAATCCAATGCGATCGACGGCCCCTGCGTTTTCGGCGGACGCGTCGTCGCGAGCCGCAGGCCGGTGGTGACGGTGGAAGCGGCGCGCACGTCCTGGTCTTCGTGCAGCAACGCGTAGGCCTGCCACTGCCACGTCGCATCGCTCGCCCATTGCAGCCAGACCATGTGCGTCGCCAGGTCGCGTTCGCGCGCGAGCGGATCGCGCGCATCATCGCCTGCGACGCGGTGGACGCGATCGAACCAGGCGTAACGCGCGTCGAGGTTGTCGCGGACATGCCACTGCAGGGCCAGTGCGTCGAACGTCTGCTCGTTCTGTCGCCAACCGCTGTTGCCGACCCAGCGCTGGTTACCGAAAGTCACCCGCTGGCGACCCAGCGTCACCTGCTTGCCGTCGCGCTTGAACGCCACCCACGCCTGGTTCCACTCTGCGCCGGCGGGATCGACGATCGCGGGCAGATCGCGGCGCGCGTTGGTGCCATCGTCGTGCGCGCCACCGGCCACGATGCCTTCGCCTTCGATCAGGGCCGACCATTCGTCGGACCACGCAAACCTCGCACCGAGGCGCAGGCGCAGCGTCGTGGCGTCGGCGTCGTGGAGGAAGGCCTGATCCTCCACGTGCTCGTTGCGCAGGCGTAAGTTCCACTCGGTCGACACCTGCGCGCACGCGAGGGTCGGCACGCCGAGGAGCAGTGCACAGCAACCGCGGAACACGTTCATTCGAACCCATCCGGAAGGGAGATGGCGCCAATCTCACCGTTGTCCGCAATCGCAGCCATGACCCAGGTCAAGCGATCTCGCACGTACCGCAAAGCGGCTTTTGCTTGATCCAGGTCAGGGCCACGCCGCGACGGCGGGCGGAGACTGACGCTCGAAGTCCAAGTCCTCCTTCCAATCGATGACCGGGGAAACTCCATGAAAGACGTAACCCTTTATGCGTTGGTCTCTGTCGCGCTGCTCGCCGCGGCCCTTGCGGTGGTCGGCCTCGTGACTGCTGCAGAGTCAGCCGCTCCGCAATCCACGCGTGCGCAAGTCTCCAGCGAGGTTGCCTCGCCGCACGCGATGTCCGTTCCGTTCTGACGAACGCCAGGCAAACAGGAGTCGGGAGATGATCAAGCGCTTCGCACGTGTCCTCGTCGTGGCCGCCTGCATCGCAGCGGTCGCCGGCTGCGGCGGCAAGGACAAAGCGGTCGACGGTGGGAAACCCGTCGCGACCGAATCCGGTGGTTCGCTCAAGGGCGACCTCGGTCCGCCGCAGGGACCCGATGTCCGTGCGGTGTTGACGACGCCGCCGATGGTGCCGCCCGCCACGGGTCGCAAGGCGCCCGCGCGCGTCATCGTCGAGCTGGATGTCATCGAAAAGGAGATGCCGATTTCCGAGGGCGTGACCTACACGTTCTGGACCTTCGGCGGAACGGTGCCGGGCAGTTTCATCCGCGTGCGGCAAGGCGACACGGTGGTGTTCCACCTGCGCAACATGCCGCACAGCAAGATGCCCCACAACATCGACCTGCATGGCGTGACGGGGCCGGGTGGTGGTGCCGCATCCAGCTTCACCGCGCCGGGCCATGTCACGCGCTTCACGTTCAAGGCGCTCAATTCGGGCCTGTTCGTGTATCACTGCGCGACCGCGCCGGTCGGCATGCACGTGGCGAACGGCATGTACGGCCTGATCCTCGTCGAACCGCCGGAAGGCATGCCGCCGGTGGATCGCGAGTACTACGTGATGCAGGGCGACTTCTACACCACGGGCAAGTATCGCGAGAAAGGCCTCCAGCCCTTCGACATGGAAAAGGCGATCGACGAGCATCCGACCTACGTGTTGTTCAACGGCATGGAAGGCGCGCTCACCGGCGACAAGGCCCTCAAGGCGAACACCGGCGAAACCGTGCGGCTGTACGTCGGCAACGGCGGGCCCAATCTCGTCTCGAGCTTCCACGTCATCGGCGAGATATTCGACAAGGTGTGGTTCGAAGGCGGCACGCGCTTCCAGGAGAACGTGCAGACCACGCTGATTCCCGCAGGCGGCGCGGCGATCATGGACTTCCATCTCGAAGTCCCGGGCAGCTACGTCCTCGTCGACCACTCGATCTTCCGCGCGTTCAACAAGGGCGCACTCGCGATCCTGAAAGCCGACGGCCCCGAGCGGAAGGACATCTACTCCGGCAAGGAAGTCGATGCGATGTACATCGGCGACCGCGCCAGCGCGAACCTTTCGGCCGTCACGCAGGCGGCGACCGCCGCGACGACCGGCGCGCTGACGCCCGCGGACCAGACCAAGGCAGGCGAAGCGCTGTTCGCGGGCACGTGTTCGACGTGCCACCAGGCGAACGGGCAGGGCATGCCGGGTGTGTTCCCGCCGCTGGCCGGTTCGGACTACATCGCCGCCGACCCGAAGCGCGTGGCCTCCATCATCCTGCACGGCCTCGTCGGCAAGGTCACGGTCAACGGCAAGGAGTACAACTCCAACATGCCGCCGATGAGCCAGCTCACCGACGACGAAGTGGCCAACATCGCCACCTACGTCCTCAACAGTTGGGGCAATCCGGGCGGACACGTGACGAAGGAAGAGGCGGCGGCAGCGCGCGCCGCAAAACCCACCACGGCGTCCGAAGGACATTGAGATGCGTGCAGTCGTCGCCGGCACGTGCGTGTTCGCCTGCCTGGCCGCGTTCGCGGTCGCGGCAGGCAACACCGCGCCGCGTTACGCGGGATTGCCCGGCGGCAAGTTCAAGTCCGCGCTCGCGTACGAAGATGCGAAGCAGGGCGTGCGGATCGCGCCGTTCGCACTCATGCGCAAGCCGGTGACCAACGGCGAGTTCCTCGCGTTCGTGCGCGCGCATCCAGAATGGCAGCGGGGCCGCGCGCCGGCGGTCTTCGCCGAGGGGCGTTATCTGACGCACTGGGCCGGACCGACAACGCTCGGCGATCACGCACGGCCGGAGCAACCGGTGACGTGGGTGAGCTGGTTCGCCGCCGACGCCTACTGCGCGTCGGTCGGCGCGCGCCTGCCGACCTGGAACGAATGGGAATACGCGGCGGCGGCGGACGAAACGCGTCGCGATGCACGCAGCGACCCTGCGTGGCGAGAACGCATCCTCGCGTGGTACGCACGTCCGTCCACGCAAGCGCTGCCGCGCGCCGGATTGCAGGCGCCCAACGCCTACGGCGTGCAGGATCTGCATGGCCTGGTGTGGGAATGGACAGACGACTTCGCATCGCTGCTCGTCTCCGGCGACAACCGCAACCAGGGCGATGCCGACCGACAGAAGTTTTGCGGCGCGGGCGCGCTGTCGATGGACGACCGCGACAACTACGCGGTGCTGATGCGCGTGGCGATGCTCTCCTCGCTCGATGCGCACGACGCCACCGCCAACCTCGGATTCCGATGCGCACGGGGTGTCCGATGAAACGGCTTCTGGCGATGGCCGCAGGCATCGCGATGCTGTTCGCATTGGTCGGTGCGGTGCAAGCCGGTGCGCCTGCAGCGCGGCCGGCCGATTCGGTGTACCAGCTCTCGGTGCCGCTCACCGACGCAAAAGGCAAGACGCAGGATTGGCGAACGCTGGCAGGCAAGCCGCGCATCGTCGCGATGTTCTATACCTCATGCCCGTACATGTGCCCGCTGATCGTGGAATCGGGCAAGGGCGTCGTGCATGCGCTGCCACCCGCCGAACGCGAACGCATCGGCATGGTGCTGATCAGCATCGACCCGCAACGCGACACACCAGCCGTGCTGCGCGAGACGGCGACCAAGCGGAAGGTCGACACGACACAATGGATTCTCGCCGCGCCTGCGCCCGCCGACGTGCGCAAGATCGCCGGCGTCCTCGACGTGCGCTATCGCCATCTCGCCGACGGCAACTTCAACCACACCAGCGTGCTGATCCTGCTGGACGCGCAAGGGCGGATCGTCGCGCGAACCGAGCAGATGGGGCCGAAGCCCGACCCGGAATTCCTGGCGGCGGTGCGTGCCCAGCTGGCGGCGGGGACGCGCTAGCGTTCGACGGGCTGACTCGGCAGTAGGAGTACGCATTCCGCCCTAGGTAAAACTACCGAAGCGCGGCGCCACCGCGGATGGCACAAGGGCCAGGCCACCAGGAGGCCGAACCATGCCCGCCCATCTCGCATCGAACACGAAGACACTCGCCGGCGCTGTTTGCATCGCGCTGCTCGGTCTGGCCGGATGCACCAAGCCTGCGGAAGAGAAAACGGCCGCGGAAACCAAGCCGGCCTCACCGAGCACGGCGACGTCGCTGCCCGCGGCCAATCCCGAGCGCAACGTCTACTTCGGCAACGTGCACGTGCACACGGGGTGGTCGTTCGATGGCCTGACCAACGGCTCGAAGACCACGCCCAGCGACGCCTATGCCTGGGCCCAGGGCAAGGAGATCACCAACAGCGGCATCGGCGGGAAGATCCAGATCCGCACGCCGCTCGATTTCTACATGGTCTCCGACCATGCCGAGTACATGGGCGCGTTCAACCAGATGTCGAACCCCGACAGCCCGCTCAGCAAGACCGAGCTGGCGAAGGGCGTCAATTCGCCCGATCCCAACGTGCGGCTGCAGACCTTCGCCGGCGTGCTGCGCGACATGAGCGCGGGGAAGAGCGATCCGCTCCTGAGCGATCCTGCGCTCGCGAAAACCGTGTGGTCGCAGATCGTGAAAGCGGCGGAAGAGAACTACCACCCCGGCAAGTTCACGACCTTCGCCGGTTTCGAGTGGACATCCAATCCCAACAAACGCAACCTGCATCGCGTCATCGTGTTCCGCGATACGAAGACCTTGCCGGAGATGGCGCTGTCATCGCTGGATTCCGACGACCCCGAGAGCCTGTGGAAATGGATGGCGCTCCAGCGCAAGCGTGGTTCGACGCTGCTCGCCATTCCGCACAACGGCAATGCGAGCGATGGGCGCATGTTCGAACTCGTCAAGTTCGACGGCAAGCCGATCGACGCCGCCTACAACGCGACGCGCGCGGAGAACGAACCGCTCTACGAGATCACCCAGATCAAGGGCACGTCGGAGACGCACCCGTCGTTGTCGCCCACCGATGAGTTCGCCGGATTCGAACCCTGGGACTACACGCTGAGCGCCGATGCCGAGCGCCCCACCAAGCGCGCGGGCAGCTTCGCGCGCAAAGCCTTGCTCGATGGTCTGTCGCAGGCGCAGAGCGGGAATGGCAACCCGTTCAAGTTCGGCTTCATCGGCGACAGCGACACGCACAATGCGGCCTCGTCGGTCGAAGAGTTCAACTACACGGGCAAGTTCGCGAACGAGAACGAACCGAAGGATCGGCTGATGGGCCTCAAGGGCCAGCCGCCCAAGCAGATCACCCAGATCCAGCAGTTCAGCTCGGGCGGGCTCGCCGGCGTCTGGGCGGAACAGAACACGCGCGAGGCCATCTTCGATGCCATGCAGCGCAAGGAAACGTTCGGCACGTCGGGGCCGATGATCCGGTTGCGCTTCTTCGCAAGTTGGGACCTGGGCGCGGATGCGCTGAAGCAACAAGACTTCGTCAAGCGTGCGTACGCGGGCGGCGTGCCGATGGGCGGCGACCTGAAACCGTCTGCCACAGGCAAGGCGCCGACGTTCTTCGTGACGGCGCTGAAGGATCCCAAGAGCGGCAACCTCGATCGCGTGCAGATCGTGAAGGGTTGGCTGGACGGCAAAGGCATGCAGCACGAGCGCATCTACGACATCGCATGGAGCGGCGATCGCAAGCTCGCCGTCGATGGCAAGCTGCCCGCGGTCGGCAACACGGTCGATCCCGCGAAAGCGACCTACACCAACACCATCGGCGCGCCCGAGCTGATGGCCGCGTGGACGGACCCTGCGTTCGATGCGGGTGAGCGCGCGTTCTACTACGCGCGCGTGATCGAGATTCCGACGCCGCGCTGGAGCACGATCGACGCGGTGAACCTGAAGATGGCCGTGCCGAAGGGCCTGCCGGTCAGCATCCAGGAGCGCGCCTGGAGCTCGCCCATTTGGTACGCACCGTGATCGCCCTGCAGCGACTGCTGCGCGAACCGCTCCTGCACTTCCTGGTGCTCGGTGCGTTGCTGTTCGCGGTGTATGGATGGATGCAGCGCGACGCATTGCAGGCGCCCGACGAAGTGGTGGTCGACCAGGCGCGCGTCGATGCGCTGTCCGCGCGCTTCCATCGCCTCTGGCAACGCGAGCCCAGCCCCGACGAACTGCGCGGCATCGTCGATGCGTGGGTGCGCGAGGAGATCCTCTATCGCGAGGGCGTCGCGGTCGGCATGGAGCGCGACGACGATGTCGTGCGCCGGCGCGTCGTGCAGAAGCTGACCTACCTCAACGAAGGCATGGCGGTGGAGGTGCCCACGCAGGCCGAGTTGCAAGCCTGGCTGCACGCGCATCCGGACGATTACCGGCTCGCGCCGCGTTACGCCTTCCGACAGGTGTATTTCGATCCGACCCAACACGGTGATGCGTTGGCGCGCGACATCGCACAGGCGCAGGCAAGCCTGCAGCGCGATGCGAATGCGAACGTGGGCGACGTCGCGATGCTTCCGCAGACGATGCGCGATGCGGCGGCCGATGAAGTCAGTCGCACGTTCGGCGCACAGTTCGCGCAATCGTTGCCTGCCATTCCCGACGGGCGCTGGAGCGATCCGATCGCATCGGATTACGGCGTGCATCTGGTGTGGATCGATGCGCGCACGCCGGCGCGCATGCCTGCACTGGCGCAAGTGCGGCGCGACGTGGAGCGCGACCTGCTCGCCGACCGCACGAAAAAGGCCAACGAGGCGTTCTACGACACGCTGCGCAAGCGCTACACGGTGAAGGTCGACGCCGACTTGGGCGGTACGGCCGAATCGCACGCCGTCGCGGTGGGCGCACGATGACGCGCGCCGCATGGCTGATGCGCACGGCATGCGTGCTGTTGCTGTGCGCCATGGCGGGGCTGGTCCACGCGGATGTGTTTCGTCCCGCGTATCTCGAATTGCGAGAGGCTGGCCAGGATCGCTTCGAAGTGCTGTGGAAAGTGCCTGCGCAGTCCGCCGACATGCGCCTGGCGATGCATGTCCGCTTCCCCGACGGCACGGTGACCGAAGGTGCGACGCGCGAAGCGTTCACCGGCGATGCCATCATCGAACGCTCGACGATCCATCGCGCCGGCGGGCTGATCGGTCAGCCAATCGCGTTCGAGGGCAGGGCGATCGGCGCCACCGACATCATGGTGCGCGTGCAGTGGGCCGACGGCACCAGCCAGGTCGAACGCCTGCCGATGACGCGGCCCGCGTTCGTCGTCGAAGCACCGGCCTCGGTGTCGCGCATCGCGTGGTCCTACGGCGTGCTGGGCGTCGAGCACATCCTCGGCGGCATCGATCACTTGTTGTTCGTGCTCGCGTTGCTGCTCATCGTGCGCGGCGGCAAGCGCATCGTCGCGACGATCACCGCGTTCACCGTGGCGCACAGCATCACGCTCGTCGCGGCGACGATGGGTTGGGTGCATATTCCCGGACCGCCGGTCGAAGCGGTGATCGCGTTGAGCATCGTGTTCGTCGCCTCCGAAGTCGTGCATGGCCTGCGCGGCAAACCGGGCCTCACGGCGCGCGCACCCTGGGTGGTCGCCTTCACCTTCGGCCTGCTGCATGGATTCGGGTTCGCGGGCGCGTTGGCGGACGTCGGACTTCCGCAGAAGGCGATTCCCGTTGCGTTGTTGATGTTCAACGTCGGCGTCGAAGTCGGGCAGTTGCTCTTCGTCGGCGGTGTGCTGGCGGTCATGGCGCTGGCGCGTCGGCTGCCGGTCCAGCCGCCGAAGTGGAGCGAGTACGCCGCGGCCTACGCCATCGGGAGCGTCGCGATGCTGTGGGTGTTCGAGCGCGTGGCGGCGTTCCAGGGGTGACGGGCGCTTCCGTCACCGAACCTCGAACGAAATCGTATACGGCACAGCTTCCGCGCGACGCGCCGAGGCGCGCATCTGGAACACCTGGATCGTGTAGTCGCCCGATTTCGGCAAGGGCCCCGACCAATCCGCGCCCACCGAACCCGATCCGATCGCGGTGGCGGCGCCCGGCTTGTCGCCCGGCGCGAAGACGTTGAAGTTGGCGTTGCTGTTGCCCGCGATCTTGACCGTCAAGGTTTGCCCGGACTTCGCGCCCAGCGCGTACTCCACGCTGTCGTAACCGGAGAAGCTGCCTTTCATCGAGGCGCTGCTCGTTCCCTTCGCGAAGTGCACGGGAACGGACGTCACCTTGTCGGAGGCATACGCGGTGGCGGCGAAGAGGGCGAGGGCGGCGCCCCAGCGGAATGCAGCGGTCTTGAGCATGAGGTTTCTCCACTCGTGCAGGGGGAACGCAAGAGCCGCGAGAAATACACCGGGCCCCGTTATGCGTTCGTGACCCGCGGGCGCCCTCGCGTTCACGCCTGCGCTCGTACCCTGACGCCACGTCAGTTGTCTCCGGGCATCTGCGAATGCGCGACACACCGCCCCACGGACCCGGCATCGCACTTCGCGACTACGGGCTCGCTGAACTCGCGAATGCGATCGACGACCTGGCCCGGCGCGGCCGCGACCTCCATGACGGCATCCACCAGGCGCGCAAGGCGATCCGGCGTACGCGTGCGCTGTTGGCCCTTGGTCAACCGTTGCTGGGGCCCGGCGTCAAATTGATCGATCGGGAATTGCGCGCAGTGAACCGGCGCCTGTCGCCGTTGCGCGATGCGCACGCACTCGTCCAGACATTCGATCGTTTGCGCACCAAGGCGCGCGACGAAGCCACACGGACGGCGCTCGCCGGCGCGCGGCGCATCGCCGCCCGGCAACGTGCGGCGATGGCGAAGGATCCGGCGTTCGCGGTCAGGCTGCGACACGAACAGGCGATCGTGGCGACAATGCGGGCCGCATTGACGGGCCTGCCCTGGGAGTCGCTTTCCATCGCCTCCGTGACCGATGCGATGGCTGCGACGGCGCGGAAGGCAAGCACTGCGCGCGAACGCGCCTTCGCGAGCGACGATGCGGATGCCTGGCACCAATGGCGCCGGCGCATGCGGCGTCTCTCGCAGCAACATCGCGCCGCGAGCGCCGCCGGCCTGGCCGTGCCCGATGGATTCGACAAACATGTGACCGAACAACTCGGCGTGCTGCAGGACCTGAGCCTGCTCATCGCGCAGTGCGACAAGCACGCTGCGTTCCCGGCCTACAGGTCGGTGCTGCGACGGTTTGCGAAGCGCACACTCGCGCGCCAGCGCAAGCGCTTGCGATCGGTGGTCGACGCGGCGCTCAGTACCGCTCCTTGACGTAGCGGTAGGGGTGGTCGGGTTCGACGTAGTCGCCACGCTTCTGTCGCTTGGGCAGCTGGACTTTCACGCGCGGCAAGGATTCGTAAGGGATCTGGTCGAGGATGTGCCGGATGATGTTGAGGCGTCCGCGCCGTTTGTCGTCGGTGCGCGCGACGAACCACGGCGCATGCGGCGTATCCGTCGCGACGAACATCTCGTCGCGCGCCCGCGAGTAGTCGTACCACTTGCCGTAGGACTTCAGGTCCATCGGCGTGAGCTTCCAGATCTTGCGCCCATCGTCCGCGCGCGCCTGCAAGCGCAGCGTCTGTTCCTCTTCGCTGACTTCGAGCCAGTATTTCAGCAGGATGATCTCCGACTCGATGATCGAGCGTTCCACCAGCGGCGTGATGCGCAGGAAGCGTTTCACCTTCGATTCCGGCGTGAACCCCATGACGCGCTCGACGCCGGCGCGGTTGTACCAACTGCGGTCGAAGATCACGACTTCGCCGCCCGCGGGAAGGTGCTTCAGATAGCGCTGCATGTACATCTGGCTCAACTCGCGCTCGGTCGGCGCAGGCAATGCGACGACGCGGAAGACACGCGGGCTCACGCGGTCGGTGATCGCCTTGATCGTGCCGCCTTTCCCGGCGGTGTCGCGGCCCTCGAAGACGATGCACACCTTGAGCTGCTTCGCGACGATCCACTGTTGCAGCTTGACCAGCTCGACGTGAAGCTTATCGAGTTCGGCCTCGTAGTCCTTCCGCTTCATCTTCTCGGGAGGTGCTGCAGCGTCATGTTGGTCTTTGCGTTTCATCTCGCATGCTCCGCATCTGCGCGGTGTCGCCGCTCAGGTGTGCTTCTCGTTCTCCAGGGCCCGGCCGACGATGTCTTCGTAGAGCTGCACGATCTGCGCGCCCAGTGCGTGCGCTTTCGGATTGCGGGTGACGAACTTCGCCGCGTCCTGCGCGTCTTCCAGCGCATGCGTCAGGAAACCGACTTCCGAATCGGTCAGGCGTTCGCCGCCGTCGACGCGCTTCTTGATATCCAGCAAACGCGGCAAGCGGAATTTCGTGAGTCGATCGAGCAACGCCTGGAGGGTGGCGTCTTCGCTGCTGTCTGACATGCGCGGCACCCCGGGACGGAGCAACGGCGCTATTCTGCGCCTGCCGCGCCGGCGTGCGCCATCGTCGTTCGAAGCTCTGCCGGAGCGCGGCATGCGCACCTGATCGAAGGATGAGCCATGGATCGCTGGCTGCGTTGGGTGCCCGGACTCCAGGTCCTGCGGCGATACGAAGCCGCGTGGCTGCCGAACGATATCGTCGCCGGCCTGGTGCTGACCACGATGCTGGTCCCCGTGGGCATCGCCTATGCGGTCGCGTCCGGTCTGCCCGGCATCAACGGCCTGTACGCCACCATCGTTCCCCTCCTGGCGTACGCGGTGTTCGGACCCAGCCGCATCCTGGTGCTCGGCCCCGATTCGGCGCTCGCGGCCGTGATCCTTTCGGTGGTGTTGCCGCTGTCCGCAGGCGATCCCAACCGCGCGGTCGCGCTTGCCGGAATGATGGCCATCGTGTCGGGTGCGGTGTGCATCCTGATCGGCCTGATGCGCTTGGGCTTCGTCACCGATCTGTTGTCGAAGCCGATTCGCTACGGCTACATGAACGGCATCGCGCTCACGGTGCTGATCAGCCAGTTGCCGAAATTCTTCGGCTTCTCGATCGAAGGCCAGGGGCCGCTGCGCGATGTGCTGCAGATCGGGCGCGAGATCCTTGCGGGCCACGCCAACTGGGTCGCCACTGCGGTCGGCGCCGGCACGCTCGCGACGATCCTGTTGCTCAAGCCTTACAAGCGCATTCCCGGGTTGCTGGTGGCGGTCGTCGCCGCAACGCTCGCGGTCGGACTGCTCGGGCTGGGCGAGCGATTCGGCGTCAAGGTGCTCGGGTCGCTTCCGCAGGGGCTGCCGTCCTTCGCGCTGCCGATCATCTCGGTCGCGGACATGGCGCAAGTCGTCATCGGCGGATGCGCCGTTGCCATGGTCGCGTTCGCGGACACCAGCGTGCTTTCGCGCATCTTCGCTGCGAAGAACAAGACGCACGTGGATCCCAACCAGGAAATGATCGGCCTGGGCGCGGCCAATCTCGCGGCGGGGTTGTTCCAGGGCTTCGCGATCAGCAGCAGTTCTTCGCGCACGCCGGTGGCCGAGGCCGCGGGCTCGAAGACGCAACTCACCGGCGTGGTCGGTGCAGTCGCCGTTGCGTTGCTGCTCGTGTTCGCACCCAATCTGTTGTCGAACCTGCCCAACAGCGCGTTGGCCGCCGTCGTGATCGCCGCGGCGATCGGGTTGTTCGAGTTCAAGGACCTGCGCCGCATCTTCCGCATCCAGCGCTGGGAGTTCTGGCTGTCCATCGTTTGCTTCGCCGGTGTCGCGTTGTTCGGCGCGATTCCCGGCATCGGGCTTGCGATCCTCATCGCCGTCATCGAGTTCCTGTGGGACGGCTGGCGCCCGCATTTCGCCGTGCTCGGGCGCGTGGACGGGATTCGCGGCTTCCACGACATCACGCGCTATCCGGACGCGCGGCGCGTTCCGGGCCTGGTGCTGTTCCGCTGGGATGCGCCGTTGTTCTTCGCCAACGCCGAGCTCTTCCGCCAGCGCGTGCTCGACGCCGTGGCCGCGTCGCCGACGCCGGTGCGGCGGATCATCGTGGCCGCCGAACCGGTCACCAGCATCGACGTGACCTCGGCGGACATGCTCACCGAGCTTGTGCAGTCGCTGCGCCAGTCGGACATCGAATTTCGATTCGCCGAACTGAAGGACCCGGTCAAGGACAAGTTGAAGCGCTTCGAACTGTTCGAACGCTTCGGTGCCGAGAAATTCCATCCGACCGTGGGCGCGGCGGTCGACGACTATCTCGAGACCTACGAGGTGGACTGGCGGCCCTGAGGGGCGGGGGCCGTCTCGCAAGCTTCACGCCGGACCCACGGAACCGACTCGACACTCGCCTGCACGATGCGCGCCGGAGAGGACGATGCAACGCACCCTGATCGTGATTGCGGCCTGTGTGTTCGCCTGGGGAACCGCGGCGAGTGCGGCCACGCAGACGTCGGCGGCCTACACCGGCGCCCATGCGACGTTCGACCAGATCGACGGCAACAGCGCCGGTCGGATCAGCTTCGAGGAATACCGCAACTTCGGCGTGGGTGTCTTCCACGGCCTGGACGCGAACCACGACGGCATCGTCGACGCCAAGGAGCACGCATCGGCGACGACCGATGTCGACATCGTCGCCTTCAACGCGGCCCTGCGCAGTTGGTTCGATTCGGCCGACACCAACAAGGACGGTTATCTCGATTGGGACGAATGGTCCGCCGCGCCGGTCGGGCCGGCGCGCTCCGCCGCGGGAGAGACGAAATGAAGGCGCATTGGATCGCAGGATCGGTCTTGTTGCTTGTCGCCGCGAGCGCGCCGCTCGGCACGGTGCATGCGCAGTATCAACCGGCGCAGCCGGGCGTCGTGGAATGCAGTTCTTCCAACGGGCGCATTCAACGCTGCCCCGTGGATGCACGCGGCGGTGTCGTGCTGCAAACGCAGTACAGTCGTTCCGGTTGTTACCAGAACGAAACCTGGGGCTTTGATGCCACCGGGGTCTGGGTCAGCAACGGATGTCGCGCGTCGTTCCTGGTCGGGCAACCGCCGCAGAATCATTCGTCCGGAAAGAACACCGCGGCCGCCGTTGCGGCGGTCGCGCTGATCGCCGCCGCCGTGCTCGCGGCGAACAAGGACAAGGACGATCACAACAGCGGCCCGGTGCCCAACGATCGCGACGCCGCGCGCGAATACAACGGCGGCTGCGATGCCGCCCGCGCGGGCGCGCAACTCCCGTCGTATGCAAGTCCGTCGTACCGCAACGGTTACATGGCCTGCCTGCGGCGCTGACGGGCGATGCTGCTCGAACTCCTCGTCGCCTCGATCATGGTGTTCGCGACGGTGCTCGTGCACGCGTACGGGCTGATCTTGCTGGCGCGCGTGCTGCGCCTGGAAGTCCGCATGAACCGCAACCATTTGCGGCACGTACCGATCGCGGCCGTGCGCTCCTCGCTGGTGCTCGTGTTCGGACTGATGCTCCTCCACGGGCTGGAAATCTGGCTGTACGCGCTGGTGTTCCTCGACATCGGCGCGGTGGCGGACCTGCGGACCGCCGTCTACTTCTCGACGATCAGCTTCGCGGCCATCGGCTACAGCGATGCGGCGATCGAACCGCGGTGGGCGCTGGTCGCGGCGATCGAAGGCATCAACGGTCTCGTCCTGTTGGGTTGGTCGACGGCGTATTTCGTGACCGTGATGAGTCGGCTGCGGCCCTGATCGCGCTCAATCCCTGCCGGCCCGTGCGCGGAGATGCGATACGCGATGTCGTAGTCGTCGACGAAATCGCCGATCAGCATGGGCGGAGGCGCTTGCTCGCGCGCTTCGCGATGGACGCAGCCGCCGAGTCCGGACAACGCGACGGCAAGCAATCCAATCAGACGCCGCGACATGGCGCCATCCGCATGTTGCCGTCGGGGGAGACCAACACCGTTCCCGCGCTTTCCAGTTGAATCAACAGTTCGCCGTGTTCCGTGATCCAGGAGGTCCTGGGCGCACCCGGCAGGATGCGCCAGGGGGTTGCGCGCATCGTGCCGTCGGGGGCGCGTGCGATTTCGTGGATGGCGCCGTGCGCAAGCCCCTCCAACATCACGATGCGCTTGCCGAGCACATGCAGGTCCTTGACGTTGACTTCGGCGAGCTGTCGTCGCGTGCCGCCGTCGCCGACAAACACCAGCTCGCCACCGAACTCGCCGCGATCGCTCCCTGCAAGCCAACCGTCGTTGACTCGCATGGCAACCTGCGGAACGACATCCGGCGCCGTCTTCAACCAGCGCGCGCGCTTGGCCGCGATATCCGCGTAGTACGCGGCAAGCTCCGGCCTCATGGACGGCGGCGGATCGTCATCGCTCGTCAGCCTTGCGGGGTAGGCGAGCTTCGTGATCGACGCCTTGTCCTTCTTGATCGAGAGCTTGCGATAGCGCAGGTCCGCCGCGGGCGCATCGACAGGCGAGGAGCAGTTGGCGACGCCTTCGCCCAGGTTCCAGACGGCGATGAAGCGCAGCTGGAAGTCGTCGTCCTCCTGCTTGCCGACGAACGTCGTTCCATTTCGCAAGCTGGCAGCAGCGCTTGCAGCGGTTTCGCGAACGGGCGGATACCAATGTGCGCGTGCCGTGCGTTCGAGCGGCGAGATCGCGCGCGGATCGCGCAGGCGGCCGAGCGATTCCGCCGCGGCCCACGCGACGCGCGCATCGACAGGATCGTCGAGCAGCGCGATCAGCGCATCCACCGAGGGGGCGTAACCGATGAAGCCCAACGTGAGTGTCGCGCCAAGCCGGATTTCCGATTCGGGATTCGAAAGCAGCGCGACGACCGCGGGGCCGGCATCGCGCGAGGCGGGTCCCACTTCGGCAAGGTCGCGCAACTGGAAGATGTCGGGCGCTTGGTTGCCGAATCGTTCCGCGAAGATCGCGCCCGAACGGCGCGAGTGCATCGCGATGAGCGCGTCATCGATCTGCGCGGACGTGGACGGACGCCGCGCGCGCAACGCGATCAGCGCCGCTTCGGTGCTCGCTGCATCGGCGCCGAGCCCGCCCAGCACCGAAAGCGCACCCGCGACCTTCGCCTCGGACGCCGCCGGATCCTGCGCGATCGCGAGCAGGCCGGGCGCCGCGGCCGCGCGCTCGGGTCCCATGTCGGCAAGCACGGTTCTCAGGCTGAAGAGGACGTCCCTGCTGCAACCACGATCGCATCGCGCCGCTTCGACGATGAAGGGGATCACGCGCGGCCCGGCCCGTGCGAGAAGGAACCCTTCGCGGTTGTGGGGCGCGCCCTCCGATACCAGGAAATGCGCGACGCGTTCCCGCGCCTCTTCATCGCTCGTGGCGATGCGCGGGACATCGGGTCCGCAACGCTTGTCACACTCGTGCTGTTTCAGTGCAAAAGCGACGCCGCCGCCAACCAACACGACGCCCAACACCACCAAGAGTTTGACTCGACGACGCACGGCATCCCCCGACAACGCCTTTCGGCTCCCCTTCCCGAAGTCTAGCGTGGGCTCCGCAGCGGCATCCGCATCAAAGGAAGCGGTGCATCACGTAAACGTCGACCAGCCCGTCGCGCTCATGCTCGAACGCTTGCGGGATGCGGCCGACGATCGAGAACCCGAGCGTTTCGTACAGCGCGATCGCGGAGGCGTTGTTGGCGACGACGTAATTGAATTGGATGGCCGTGAAGCCGCGTTCCTTCGCTTGTTCGAGGCTGTGCTCGACCATCGCCCTGCCGACGCCCCGGCCTCGCGCGTGCGCGGCCACGATGTAGGTGGCACTGGCCACGTGCGACCCGCGATCGGGGTAGTTCTCCCCCAGCTTGTAGACGCCGACGATGTCGCCGCCGGGGTCGATCGCCACCCAGGCCTGATGCGATCCGAACCAGTGGGCCTCGCACATCGCCGCCGGCATGTCCCTGAATGGCAGCGTCGCATCTTCCAGCGCGGCTGCGCGCACGATCGCGTAAATCGATCCGGCGTCGGCGGTTGTCGCGGCGCGAATCGACACCATTTCAGAGTCCTTGCCCACAGGTTCATGCCTCATCCGCAAGAGGCCCATTCTGCCCGGAGACCACGATGACGAACTACCGCAAAACGCCCGAGGCCATCGCCAAGCTGACGCCGGAGCAATACCGGGTCACGCAGGAAGGCGCCACCGAACGTCCCGGCACCGGCGAGCTGCTGAAGAACGAGCGGCCTGGCATCTATGTCGACATCGTGTCGGGCGAGCCGCTGTTCGCTTCCTCGGCCAAGTACGAATCGGGCTGCGGCTGGCCGAGTTTCACCAAGCCGATCGCGCCCGCCACCATCAACGAGGTGCGCGACACCTCGTACGGGATGACGCGCACGGAAGTGCGTTCGGCCAACGGCGACAGCCATCTCGGCCACGTCTTCGACGATGGCCCGCAAGACCAGGGCGGCCTGCGCTACTGCATCAACTCGGCAGCGTTGCGCTTCATTCCCCGCGAGGAGATGGAGGCGGCCGGATATGGCGCGTGGATCGACCAGGTGGAGGACCTGCGCTGAATTCGTGAGGTCGCGCCGGCGCGAATTCCGCAGAGTTACCGATGCGCGGGCAGTAAATCTTCGGTAGCGGCGGCTCGGTGATTGCGGGACAGTCCGACACTCGTGCAGGCGGCTATACGGAGGCTCCCGGAAATGAAGCGCAACAGTTTGTGCAAATTGTTGGTGATGAGTTCGCTGGTGCTTGCCGGCACCGGCGTCGCGAATGCCCAGACCGCCAACAACGGTCTCCTCGAACGCGAGGACGGCGTGTATCTGCGGTGCGCCATGTGCGGCACCATCGACAGCATTACCCAGAACGTCGGTAACCAGAGCGGCGGTAGCGCCGGCGCGACCATCGCGGGCTCGGTGGTGGGCGGGCTGGTCGGTAATCGTGTCGGCGGCGGAAGAGGGCGCAGGGCCGCCACCGTGGCCGGCGTGGCCGCCGGCGGCGCGATCGGCAACTCGGCGTCCAGCAACAATCAACCCAGCCGGTCGACGGTGCGCGTCAACCTGGGGCGCGGCAGTTTCATCAATGTCAGCGTGGACGATGCCAGCGACCTGCGCGTCGGCGACATGGTGGAAGTCGACTCCAACGGCAACGTGACCCGTCTGCGCTGAGGGCGGCCGGTCGCACGGATCATTGCGGCCTCGCCACGCCGTCGTCGAGGCCCGCAATGCCGCGATCGCACGTTCGGTTCCAACTGTCGGTGCGTGCGTCGGTCGCGGCGGCGCTCGCGTTCTGGATCGCCGAACTGTTGGGCGCCGACTACGCCATCTACGCGCTGATCGGCGCCGTCATCGTCACGGATCTGAATCCCGCGACGAGCCGGCGCCTGGCGATCCAACGCATGGCCGGAACGATCATCGGCGCGGTCGTCGGCGCGTTGCTGCTCAACCTGTTGCCGAACGGGCCGATCGCACTCGGCCTTGCGATCTTCGTTTCGATGTTGACCGCGCATGCGCTGCGCTTCGAATCGCCGGCAGCGCGCGTTGCCGGTTACGTTGCGGCGATCGTGATGTTCGACCACCACGACGACCCCTGGCGTTATGCCTTCGATCGCGCGTGGGAAACGCTGGTGGGCATCGGCTCAGCGCTCCTGGTCGGGCTGGTTCCGTTGTGGATGCGCGACAAAGAGCGCTGAAGCATCGCGTCGGTCACGACGTCACGACGTTGACCGCGACATCGACATTCCCGTGTACCGCCTTCGAATACGGGCAGGTCTCATGCCCGATCTGCGCGATCTTTTCCGCGACGTCCTGCGGCACGCCGGGCATGCGGATGTCGAACTTGGCCTGCAGCACCCATGCGGCGCCGGACTGGGCCACGTCGACCTGGATGTCCACCGACAGATCGTCGGGAAGCTTGACCTTCTTCTTGCTCGCCGCGATGCCGAGCGCGGTGATGTAGCACGCCGACCAGGCGCCGGCGAAGAGTTGCTCCGCCAACGGATGCGGCTCGACGTCGGCGATCACGCGCCCGGGCGCGTTCGGCGAGGACAGGTTGAGGTCCACGTTGCCGTGTTCGCCGCCCTTGACGACGGTGTGGGTCTTGCCGGTGAAGAGGATCTTCGGGCTCTCTTTCATGTTCGCGTTCATTGCGTCACTCCGATGGTTCCCCATGCCTCGATCATGCGCCCGCGCAGTGGCCCGTGAACGGTCGGTTGCAGTCCGTCGATCTGCATCGCACGACGCCGCGCGCTTCACCCGCGCATAACCTCGCGGGGCGCTTATTTGCGCGGCTTCGCCACCGGGCCATCGACATGCGTGCTGACCGTGCAACCCTTCTCCTGATGTGCTGCGCGATGTTGGCCGCCTGTGCGACGACGCCATCGCCACGATTCGAACAAGCCGATGCGACACAGGAAGTGACGCGTCCCGAGCGTCTCCTCGTCTACGACTTCGTCGGCACGCGCGACGCGCTTCCGCCGGATACGCAGATCACCACGTATGTCGATGCGAGCGCGCCGGCGCAGACCGCGCAGGACGTCGCGCTCGGCCAACAACTCGGGCAACAGGTGGCGCAGCAACTCGTCGCGCGGCTGCGTGCCGCGGGCATCGACGCTTATCCCGTGGGCTCCGGGCCGGTGCCGAAAGTGGGCGATGTCGTGGTGCGCGGCGAATTCGTCTCGGTCGATGCGGGCAGTCGATCGATGCGGATGCTGGTGGGATTCGGCGCGGGCCGCGCGCAATTGAGCACGCTGGTGGAAACCTTCCAGATCACGCCGACCGGACCGCGCGCGCTCGCGTCCGCGCAAGCCGACACGCAGGGCGGTCGACTGCCTGGCGTGTTGTTGCCCTTGGGACTCGGCGGCATGGGCACCAGTGCCGCGTTGTCGGGTGCCTCGAATGTCATGCAGGAGCGCGGACCCGAATCGATCCGCGCCGCTGCACAACGCACCGCCGATGGCATCGCCGATTCGATCATCGGCATCTACCGCGAGCGTGGTTGGAAATAGCGGGCTCACCCGTTGGGGAGTCACCCGCTGGGGGATCACCCGCAAGGGTTAGCCTGCGTCGGCTTCCGGCGGCGCCGCGCTCTGTTCGATGTACTCGGCCTCGCGCAATTCGCGCTTGGCTTCGCGCAACGCGCTGCCGTCGATCGGACGGATGCTCTCGATGCGGCACGACGGACCGACGCTGCTTCCCATAGCGCTGCCCATCGCGGAACCCGGCACCACGCGATCCAGGCGCGCGGTCACCTGGCCCATCGAGTTGGTGACCTGGATGCGGCCCGCCGGGCCGAGGCCATTGCAGCGACTGCGCAATTCCAGCAGGAAGCCGCGATTCGCGCTTTGCCACACGGCCACGGCCTGGTCGCCCAGCGGCGTCCAGTTCGTGGTGCCCATCGTACGGTCGAGCCGGAAGCTGTTCACGGGTGCGCCTGCGTGCTCGCGATACAGCGCGAGCCGATCCTCCGTCGACAGCGTGGGCCCGTGGGAGCAGGCGCACAAACCGCCCGCCAACGTGAGGACGAACAGAACTCGTTTCATTTCCGCTCCATGGCAACGTCGACACTCGACCGCCGCTGCATACGCCGACGCAGGTAAAGCGGCAGTCAAGCCGCGCACCCGTCGGGATAACGCCGCCTTTACGCCCGCTCGACAAGCTTGCGCACTTCGACGCCAAGTGGAGCCGGGTCATGTATCGAACTGCGCTGTGGATCGCGATCGGCGTCGTGCTCGCGCTCGTCGCCGTGTATCGGGTGCCTTCGTGGCCGACGGCGCGATCGACCGGCACGCTCGCCAACTGCCCGATGATCACCGCGACGGTATCGCCGCGCGATGCGCGCCGCGAACTCGAGCGTTTGCGCCGCGCACCACCGGGCAACGTGACGCCGGATGCGCGTTGCACGCTCGAGCTCGAACAGGTCGCGAGCGGCGAACGCCTCCGCGATGCGCGCAGCACCTGGATCCGCACGACCGCCATCTGGCTGGTGATCGGCATCGGCGTATTGGTCGCGCTGTACTTCAGTCGGCTTTGGCGGCGCTTCTTCCGCAGATGAGCCTCAGAACTTGATGTTCGTGCGGAAGCCCGCGAACACATCGTTGGCGTAGCCGCGCGGCGCGGGATCGATGAACTGCACGTTCGCCGTCAGCAGGAAGTGCGCGCTGAAGGCGAAGGTGTAGAACAGTTCCAGACCGTGTTCGTCGCTGAGCGGGAAGACCGGTTCGGTGCCGCGCTTGAGCGTCGAACTGGGTGCGAAGCGGTAGTAGCCGATGCCGAAGCGATCGTCGGGCCGCGAGGGTGCGAATGTCGGATTGCCCGCGACGCCGAGCGCCATCGACCAGCGCCCGAGCGTCGGATTGCCGTCCCACAGGCTCGCGTATCCGAACACGCCCCAGCCGCGCATCGGTTGCGCGGGGTCTTGCCGAATGAATTGCTGGAACGCGTAACGCGCTTGCCAACCACCCTGGCGCTGGCTGGGTGTCGCGCCGCCGGTGCCCGGCGGGAAGATCAATTCGGGCACCGAGCGCAGATCCAGACTGTGCGCAGTGGTGCCGCCGAGCGTGAAGCTGTGGAAGCCCATGCGGCCGCGCCACGGCCTGCGCACGGTGACGGTGGCGAAGCCGGAGACGCCGTTCTGGAAGGCATCGTGCAGATCAGTGCGATTGGTGGCGTCCTGCGCATCCCACAAGCCGATGGCGACCTGCGTGCGCGCAGTGGGGACGACCAGCAAACCGCCGAGCACCATGGGCGGTGTGTTGAACGAAATGGGCGCCGCCAACATCAGCGCCTGGAATCCTTCGCGACCGCCGCCGCCGAGGATGGGCGTCGCCGCCGCGCGCGTCACCATGTTGATCTTGCCGAGCGTGAGCGTCGCATTGTCGATGCGCTGGCTCACGCTGAGCGCCATGTCGAAGTCGGCCTTGTTGTTGATCGGGAAGGCCGCGGCCGTGTTGACGGGCAATACAGCGCCGTTGCCGGAGTTGTTCGGGTTGCGGCCGTAGGTGTATTCGGGCTGGAGATCGATGGTGAAACCTTCCCAGCCGCGGATGCGGATGTAGGCGTCGACCTTGCCGGAGAACCACGCATCCGTGTCGCCATCGCCCGCGAGTTGGCCCGTGCCGAAGTTGGTGAGGTCCACGCGCGCGGTGAACCTCGGTTCGTCGTCCTCCGCGGCCGCAGCGGATGCCGTCGCGAGCAAGAGCGAGAGTGCCGAAGCGAATCGAAGCATGCGCAGTCCTCCCTATCGTCCAGGCGGAATCGGCAACCCCTCGCGGATGCGCTGCGAGAAATCGGGCGCGTCACCGGCTGCCTGCGCCTTCTCGTTGATGTGGGACTGCGCGCGGAGCGTCGCGAAAGGAATGGAGGTGTCGAGGAAACCGGTTCGATACAGATAGCGGTCGCTGTATCCGTTCAACACGTGGCGATAGTCCAGCGGTCCCGTGCGACCGGCGCGGTTGGCGTAGCGCACGATGTTGATCGTGCAGCTGTTGCTCAGCAGATGATAGAACTCGGGCTTGTCCGCGAGTTCGTTGATGCGCTCGGCATATACGAGGAACAGGCGCCGCGCGGCTTCCGGCGACGTGTTCGTGCGATACAGGAACACATCCTCGTGGCGATGGTTCGTGCGCACGCCGACGATGTCCCGCTCGGCGCCGACCACGTAAATCAATTCGAAGCGCCGGAACATCGAGGCGATCGGATCGAAGCCTTCGCCGACTTCGGGGCGCGTTTCGATCGAGACGGCGATCGGATCGCCATTGTCGAAGTTGAAGCTGACGAACGTGTGCGCGACCGGGCCCGGCCACCAATACGAGACGAAGAAGTCCAGGGACGTCAGGTCGGACAAGCGCACTTCGCGTTCTTCGTAGCGGACATCGAAGTCGTCGGTGCTGCGATAGGTGAAGTTGCGATATCCGCTGATGCGCACGCGGTCACCGTCGATCTGCACGCGCGGCATGACGGCGACTTCCGGTGGCCACTCGCGGTCGTGCGAGGGATGGATGAGCCATCGGCTGCCGATCGCCGCAACGACCAGCGCAATGGCGATCCACGCAGGCCAGCGCCAACGCGCCTTCCACAACGCCCATCCCGAGAACAGCAGGAACGCCGTCGCGACGATCCACTGCAGCGACGCGACGCCCACCGGCGCATAGCCGATGCCGAGGAAGGCCCAGAGCACGCACCCTGCGAGCAACAGATGAGTCATCCAACGCAACGGTGCGAAGCGTGACGACAAGCGCTTGGCGTTGGGACGTTCCATGTCGGGCGGAGCATATCCTCATCGCTCGTTAACGGCATTTCGCTCTCAATTACACCCTTGCTTCACACGGACAAGGACGCGCGCATGTCGTACCAGCGAATCCTCTCGATGATCCTGGTGTCCCTGGCGTTGGTGGCCTGCGACGCGAAACAGCAGGGCACAACGCCCGCCGCGACCTACACACCGCCTGCAGCGACGACGTCTGCAGCAGCGCCCGGTGTCGCGAATGCCGCCCCCGTACCGACGACACTGTTCCGCAACGTCCACATCTTCAGCGGTCAGGGCTCGAGTTTGTCGGAGGCGAGCAACGTGCTCGTGCGCGGCAACCGCATCGAGAAGATCTCCACCGCCGACATCCAACCGGAAACGGGCACCACGGTGATCGATGGGGCAGGGCGCACGCTGATGCCGGGCCTGATCGACATGCATTGGCATTCGATGTTCGCCACGGCCACGCTCGCCGACCTGACCGCGGACAACGGTTACATCAACATCATCGCGGCGGCGGAATCGACCAGGACGCTGATGCGCGGCTTCACCACCATCCGCGACGTGGGCGGTTCGTCGTTCGCGCTCAAGCGTGCCGTCGACGAAGGCCAGCTTCCCGGTCCGCGCATCTATCCTTCGGGCGCGATGATCTCCGTGACCAGCGGCCACGGCGATTTCCGCCATGGCATCGACTTGCCGCGCGTGATCGGCGGTCCGTTGACGCAACAGGAGCGAACGGGCGAGGCGATGATCGCCGACAGCCCCGACGAAGTGCGCATGCGCGTGCGCGAACAACTCATGCAGGGCGCCTCGCAGATCAAACTGACGGCCGGCGGTGGTGTGTCATCGCCGAACAGCCCGCTCGACGCGATCACCTTCACCCCGGAGGAACTGCGCGCCGCCGTGCAGGCCGCCTCCAACTGGGGCACGTACGTCACGGTGCATGCGTACACGTCCGAAGCGATTCGCCAGGCGATCGATGCAGGCGTGAAATGCATCGAGCACGGCAGCCTGATGGACGACAAGACCGCGCAACTCATCAAGACCAAAGGCATCTGGCTGAGCATGCAACCCTTCCCGCCGGAACTGGGCAACGCGTTCCCGAAGGGTTCCAACGAATGGAACAAGGCGCAGGAAGTCTTCGCCGGCAACGACCACGCCTATGAGCTGGCGAAGAAGTACGGCCTCAAGGTGGCGTGGGGTACCGACGTGCTGTTCTCGCGTGCGCTGGCCACAAGGCAGGGTGCGATCCTGGCGAGCCTGACGAAGTGGTATTCGCCCGCCGAGACGCTGACGATGGCGACCAGCACGAACGCCGAACTCCTCCAACTCTCCGGCAAGCGCAATCCCTATCCCGGCGTGTTGGGGCGCGTGGAAGAAGGCGCGCTGGCCGACTTGTTGTTGGTCGATGGCAATCCGATCGAGAACATCCAGCTCGTCGCCGACCCGGAGCACAAGTTCCTGGTGATCATGAAGGACGGCAAGCTCTACAAGAACACCGTGGCGGCGGCGCGCTAGTCCGCGGGAATTTCACCCGGTCGGTAAGCCGGCAATCGCGAGGCGGGCAGCATGGTGAGCAACGCCAGGCCCGCCATGATGCAGAAGCCGATCTTCAGCGCGAGCAATCGCGATTCGGTGTTGATGCGCAGCGCTTCGGCCTTCTGCTCCGGCGATGCGCTCGTCCGCGCGATGACGTCTTTCAGGTGATCGTTGCTGACGAAGGTGATGTTGTCGAGATTGACCTCGGACTGGATTTCGATGGGGAGCGTCGGGTTCTGCGTGAGCTGGCGCAGCACCGCCGAACTCAACAAACCGACCAGCAACGCACCCGCGACCGCCGTGCCGACTGCAGCGGCGAGATTGTTGGTCGTGCCGCGCAACGAGCCGACATCGCCGGCGAGTTCCTTCGGCGAGGACGTCACCAACACGTTGAACAACAAGGTCACGAGTGAACCCTGCCCGATGCCGAACAACACCAGGCCGAACAACACCGGAACCGAACTCCAGTCGTTGTGCACGACGAAGGCCAGCCACAACAACGCCGTGGCACACAACCCGAAGCCGAGGACACCGATCCTTCGCGGCGTGAGCCGGTCGTAGAAGCGCACGATGAACATCGCCGCGAAGAATACGGTGAGGTTGAACGGCAGCATCGCGACCGCGGTCGCCAGCGCCGAGCGCCCCTGCACGATCTGGATGTACAGCGGCACGGAGAAGTTGAGCATGGCCTCGAGCGCAACGACCGAGAACATCGCGTAGACGGCCGCGCGCTCCTGCGGCGACTCCAGCACCGACAAGGGCAGCAGCGGCGTGCGACCAGTGGCTTCGCGACGCCGCGTCCACAGGAAGAACGCCTGGCCGAGCACGATGCCCACCAGGATCATCGCCGGCGCGGGCGACAGTCCGACGATGTTGAACGGCGCGGACGGCCGCGCGAGCGCGATGCCCCAGCCGTTGAGATTGTTGAAGCCGAAGCTGATCAGGATGATCGCCGTCGCGGCAAGCAACACGCCGATGCCGTCGATCTGCACGTCGGGGCGTCCGTGGTCGGGCTTGAGCTTGAAGCTCAGCACGAACACCAGCGCCGACACGACGATGAGAATGCCGAACACCGGGCGCCAACCGATGTAAGTGCCGAGGATGCCGCCGATCAGGAACGCAAGCACGCCCGCACCCGCGCGCGCCGAACCCAATGCACCCAAGGCCTTCGCCTGTTGCGTGCCCGTGTAGTTTTCCGCGATCAACGCGACGAGCGACGGCACGATGACTGCCCCCGCGGCGCCGCAGATCGCTTGCGCGGTGATCATCGCGGTCGCGTTGGGGCTCATCGTCATGAGCACCTGCGCCGATCCGAACACGATCACCGCCAGGCGGAACACGCGCAGTGCACCGAAGCGTTGCACGAGCTTGGCGCCCAACATCACGAAGCCCGCGACGATCATCGAGTACGCGACGATGCCGGTGGCCACCACCGTCGGCGCGACGCCGAAACTTTCGACCATGCCGCGCATCGCGACCGGCAGCGAGGCGACGTTGAACGACATGATGGATTGCCCGAACGCGATGGCGATCATCGGGATCCACGAGTTCTTCGTTTCAGCCATGGCCATGCTCCCGGCGATGTCAGGGGTGGGGCGAGGAAACCAGCAGGTCGAGCCCGAGGCGTTGCGACAGGAACTGCGCCGCGAGTTGCCCGCGCACGCTGTTGCCTGCTTCATCCAGTGGCGGCGCGAAGGTGCCCAGTCCACCCTTGCCGGGCGATACGGTGACGATGCCGCCGCCGATGCCGCTCTTTCCCGGCAACCCAATCTCGTACAGCCAATCGCCGGAGGTTTCGTAAAGCCCCGCGGTCACCATGACGGCGAGTGCCGGGTGGCAGACCTCGGGTTTGACGACCTGTTCGCGCGTGACCGGATTGAAGCCGCCATGCGCGAGCGTCGCGCCCATCACCGCGAGGTCCCTTGCGCTGACGTCGAGCGAACACTGTCGTGTGTACAGCTCCGTCGCCATGGTCGGATCGCAATACAGGCGCCCCATGCTTTCGAGCATCCAGGCGATGCTGCGATTGCGGAAGTTGGTTTTCGACGCCGATTCGTACACCTCTTCGTTAACGGACAGCGTGCGTCCGGCGAAGCGCGAAAGACCTTCGTGGAGGAAGCGCCACTTGTCCGCTTCGGTGTCGCCCGGTGCCAGGCTCGTCGTCGCGATCGCGCCGGCATTGACCATCGGGTTCGTGCGCCCGTCGGTCGTGCGTTCGATGCCGGCCAGGGAGTTGAAAGCATGGCCTGTCGCATTCGCGCCCAAGCGCTCGCGTGCGCCCGTCGCGCCGATCAGATCGCAGACCAACGCGAACACGAAGGGCTTGGAGACGCTCATGATCGTGAAGGTGTGTTCGGCATCGCCGGCGGAGAACACACGCCCATCGACGGACACGACGCAAATGCCGAACAGTTCGCTCGGCACGCGCGCCAGCGCCGGATAGACCTGCGAGTTCTCCCCGAGCGTGACAGTACCGAAGCGCGCATGCGCTTCGGTGACCAGGCGAGTGACGAGATCGACGGGCGGCAAGGTCCCGGTCGAAACGAACGCGGCGTCACTCTCTACAGGCGCGTGTGTCGGATCCATGCAGCGCGACGCACCGAAGCGAAGTTCGCGCCATTGTGGGAGACCGCGAATTCGCGAATGTAATCGGCTCGTGAAGTCGGCGGCCGACACTCATCCATTCGGTGGAGCGCGTCAGAAGGACCGGATGTCGTGGGGCTTGTAGCGGAACCCGGCATCGATGAGCGTTTGATCGACGATCGCGGCGACCTGGTAACCGCTGCGTTCGATGGCGGCGCTCGCATCGTCGACCGTCATCCGCCCGGCGATGCTCACCAGGGAGGCGTCGAAGTTGATGCGGGCGCCGAGGTCGACCTGGAGGATCGCGTCGATGATGCTGCGGACGCCGTCTTCGGGCAGGTCCTGGATGCGCAGTTTCATCGTGCTTCCACCCATGCGGTCAGTGTTTCTGTTTCGGTTTCGGTGTCGCGCCACCAGGTCGTGGTCCCCGCGGGTGACGTCAGGTCCAGGCGTTCGCCCATGCGCGGCGTGGTCAACGCGATGCCGCGCGCACTGCTCAACGCAAGCACGCGCTCGAAGGGGTCCTGCCAGCCGTGCATCGCGAGGTCGAAGGTGCCGTTGTGGATCGGCATCAACCAACGCGCGCGCAAGTCTTCGTGCGCCTGCACCGTCTGTTCCGGCTGCATGTGCACGTAGGGCCACTGCGGGTCGTAGGCGCCGGTTTCGATCATCGCCACGTCGAAGGGGCCGAAGCGACGCCCGATTTCCTTGAAGCCGTCGAAGTACCCCGTGTCGCCGCTGAAGAACACGCGCAGCGCATCGTCCTTCGCACCGTCGACGATCACCCACGACGCCCACAACGTCTTGTTGCCGTCGAACAATCCGCGTCCGGAAAAGTGTTGCGCGGGCGTGGCGGTGAATTGCACGCCGTCGATGGTCGTGCCTTGCCACCAATCGAATTGATGGACCTTCGATGCATCGACGCCCCAGGCGATCAATCGATCACCGACGCCGAGCGGCGTGAGGAACACATCGGTGGTCTTCGCAAGTTGGAGGATCGTGGTGCGATCCAGATGGTCGTAGTGATCGTGCGAGAGAAGTACGCCGCGCAACGGCGGCAAGTCTTCCAGTGCGATGGGCGGTGCGTGGAAACGTTTCGGCCCCATCCACTGCACCGGCGATGCGCGTTCGGCAAAGACCGGATCGGTGATCCAGTAATCGCCGCGCAGCTTGATCAACATCGTCGAGTGGCCGAGGCGGAACAGGCTGCGGTCCGGTGCGGCTTCGAGGTCGGCGCGCGTCAGGGTTTCCACCGGCAGCGGGGCCTTCGGCACCGTCGTCTTCGGCTTGTTGAGCAAGACGTTCCAGATGATCCCCAGGGTCTTGGCCAGGCCTTCGGCGGGCTTGGGCGCGGGGTTGCGGAAGCGGCCGTCGGCGGCCTGGGGCGAGGCGAGGCGGGCAGGGGCGGGAAGCGAGGGGGCGTGCGTGTTCATGAACAGGTCCGCAAGAAGTACACGACTCAGTGTAGTTTCCAATTCCGAAAAGTAAACCCC
The DNA here is from genome assembly GCF_009740395.1 of Noviluteimonas gilva. Classification (GTDB taxonomy): domain Bacteria; phylum Pseudomonadota; class Gammaproteobacteria; order Xanthomonadales; family Xanthomonadaceae; genus Noviluteimonas; species Noviluteimonas gilva. The sequence continues at coordinate 137,848 of NZ_WOXT01000006.1, read as the reverse complement.
CCGGTGTAAACTTTCGGCCATGTCGAGCCTGACCACCCCCTCCCGCCTGACCGACCGCAAGCGCGCCGCGATCGTCGACGCCGCCGTGGCCGAGTTCCGTCAATCGGGGTTCGCGGCGACCAGCATGGACAAGATCGCCGCGAGCGCAGGCGTGTCCAAGCGCACCGTCTACAACCACTTCCCGAGCAAGGAAGCGTTGTTCGCGCAGATCCTCGAACAAATGTGGGAACGCAGCATCGAAGGGCTCGACCTGGTGTATCGCAAGGATCGTCCGCTGCGCGATCAGCTGCTCGAATTGCTGCAGCAGAAGCTGGAACTGCTGCGCGACGAGAACTATTCGGAACTTGCGCGCGTCGCGATCGCCGCCGGTCTCCATGCGCCCGAACTTGCGCGGGAACTCGTCACGCGCATGGGCAATCGCGAAGAAGGCCTCACGACGTGGATTCGCGCCGCGGCCGCTGACGGACGTTTGAAAACCGACGATCCCTTGTTCGCCGCGATGCAGATGCATGCGCTGGTGAAAGGCTTCGCGTTCTGGCCGCAGATCGCGCTGGGGCAACCGCTGCTGACGCTCGTGCAGCAGAAGAAGGCCGCGGAATCGGCGGTCGACATGTTCCTCGCGTACTACGCATAGCCTACGGGCCCGCCTACCGGGCCATCGCTCCGTCAAGCTCTGCTGGCATCGGACCACCGAACCAAATCCCGAGCTACCGGTATCCACCACGTCTCCCACTGTGGGCCGGTCGCGTCGAGCCGGCGAAGGAACGGGCCATGCATGCGAAGCAAACATCGAACGGGCGGGTGCGGCTTGTTGCGTGGTCCGCGATCGCCCCCGGCCTGCTGTTTTCGGCAACGACGTTCGCCGCGAACCACGTCGTCACCGCGAACTCCAACATGACCTTTACGCCGAGCACGCTCACCATCGTGGCTGGCGATACGGTCACGTTCCGCAACGGTGGCGGCCTCCACAACGTGCGGTCCGATCCGGGGGCGATCCCGGCGTTCCGCTGCGCCAACGGATGCGACAACACGGGCGGCAACGGCGCGCTGAGTACCGCGGCCTGGTCGGCGACCGTGTTCTTCCCGACGGCCGGCACGGTGCGTTACTTCTGCGAGCGGCACGGCAGCGCCGGTGGCGTCGGCATGGCCGGTCGCATCACCGTCACCGCGCCCATCGCGAAGCAGAGCAATTTCAACGGCGACAATCGCTCCGACATCCTGTGGCGCAACACCAGCACCGGCGCGAACGTGATCTGGCGTTCGGCGATTTCGACGACGCCGACGGCAGTCACCACCTTGTCCACGCCGTGGCGCGCGGTGGGTTTGGGCGATTACAACGGCGACCGTCGCTCGGACATCCTGTGGCGCAACAGTACGACCGGCGTGAACGTGATCTGGCGCTCGGGCAACTCGACCACCACCACGCCCGTCAGCAGCATGATCAGCCTGTCGTGGACCGTGGCCGGCTCGGGCGATTACAACGGCGACAATCGTTCGGACATCCTGTGGCGCAACACGACCACCGGTGCGAACGTGATCTGGCGTTCGGGCAGTTCGGCGATGACCCAGGCGGTGTCGACGCTCGCGACCGCGTGGCGCGTCGTGGGGTCGGGCGATTACAACGGCGATGGCCGCTCCGACATCCTGTGGCGCAACACCAGCACCGGTGCGAACGTGATCTGGCGTTCCGGCAATTCCGCGACATCGCAAGCCGTGACCACGATGGCGAGCCAGGCGTGGACCGTCGTCGGGTCGGGCGATTACAACGCCGATGGCCGCTCCGACATCCTGTGGCGCAACATCACCACGGGCGCGAACGTGATCTGGCGTTCGGGCAGTTCGGCCGCCGTGCAGGCGGTGACGTCGGTATCGACCGTGTGGCGCGCCGTGAGCTCGGGCGACTTCAACGGTGATTTGCGCGCCGACATCCTGTGGCGCAACTCCACCACGGGCGGCAACGTGATCTGGCGTTCGGCGATCTCCACGACGCAGACGGCGGTGACGGTGCAGGCGAGCCAGGCGTGGACGGTCGTCGGCTTTACGGAATAGAGTCGATGCGACACGTCACCAGGAGAACTGCGTCATGCGCCCACTGATGAGGTTCGCCGCGCTCGGCGTGATCGGCATCGTCGCGTTCGTGGCGCCTTCGCTGGCCGCGTTGAAGGTCGACACTAAGGCGCCGGACTTCAGCGCGCCGGCCTATCTCGCGGGCAAGCCCTTCACGTTCAAGTTGTCCGATGCGCTGAAGAAGGGCCCGGTGGTCGTGTACTTCTTCCCCGCGGCGCACACGCCGGGCTGCAACATGGAAGCGCATCTGTTCTCCGAGGCGATCGACGAGTTCAAGGCGGCGCACGCGACCGTGATCGGCGTGACGGCCGGCAACACCAGCGAACTCGCCGATTTCTCGAAGGAAACCGAACATTGCGGCGGCAAGTTCGCGGTCGCCGCCGATGACGGCGCGAAGATCGCGAAGCAGTACGACGCGATCCTGGCGCAGAAGCCCGAGTGGTCGAACCGGACGTCGTATGTCATCGCGCCGTCGGGTTCGATCGCGCATGTGTACTCGGATCTCAACCCCAGCAAGCACGTCAGGGAAACGCTCGATGCGGTGAAGGCGCTCGAGGCACATCATGCCGCGCACTAGCCGCGAAATGTTGAACGCAGGGACGCAAGGTGACCTTCGTGAGCGGGCTTCACGCGGACCGACGGCGCTGCCTCCCGTGGGCGCCGAACAATTCGTGACCAGTACTTAAAATGACCCGTTCAGGGGATACGTAGTTTTACTGGCCGCTATCTGCGTTTGTTCTGATGCGCGACCCCAAAACGGGTTGCACGATTCGCACTGTCCCCGCCGCCGGTGTCGGCGCGCGGCCGCGTAATCTGCATCGGAGGCCGTGATGAAAGATCCTGCCAACGCATCCCATCACCTCGCCAACGTCTACGCGGGCGCGATCTTCCGCGAAGACCAATGGCGTCGGCTCAATGCATACGCGCGCGGGTGGGCGGAGATGCCCGATTCCGCCGAGTTGCGTGCGAAGTGCCGCACATTGAGCGGCGACATCGCGCGCATGGAGCATTGCTGGGCGTATCCCGGACCGCGTTTGATCGAAGCGATCCGCGAGTCGCTCGAAGCCGGAGATGCCGCGACGTTCGCGCGACTTGTGCGCAAGGTCTCCGACGCACTGCTGTCGTCGGACTTCCGTCGCGAAGAATCCGCGTGGGAAGCCGGTGCCGAGACCGAAGGCCGCGTGCTGGATTTCGCGCCGCCCTCGCTCGACGGCGGACCGGTGCAGCGCCCGTATTTCGAAGTGTTGATCGTGACACCGAGCGAACCCGCGCAATGGCAGCGCGCGAAGGACGAAATGCGCCGCCTGCGCCGCCCGGACGATGCGTTCGATTACGCGGTGGTGCACGTCGGCAGTTTCGAAGACGCCGTGCTCGCCGTGATGCTCAACACCGACATCCAGGCGGTCGTGCTGTACGACGGCTTCGGCTATGCCACGCGCCACGACATTCCCGACCTGCACGAATACCTCGTCCGCACGATTCCGCCGAAGGCCGACACCTTCGAGCCCGGCGCGCTCTCCACGCGACTGGCGAAGACGATCGCGTCGTTCCGGCCGGAGATCGACATCTACCTGTTGTCCGATCGCGCGCCCGAACGCCTCGCGGCGAGCGACGAGATGGCATCGATCCGTCGCGTCTTCCACCACGTCGAAGAACCGATGGAGCTGCACCTGTCGATCCTCGACGGCGTCAAGGACCGTTTCGAAACGCCGTATTTCGACAACCTGAAGAAATACGCCACGCGCCCGATCGGCACCTTCCACGCGCTGCCCATCGCGCGCGGCAAGTCGGTGTTCAATTCGAACTGGATCCGCGACATGGGCCAGTTCTACGGCACCAACATCCTGTTCGCCGAATCCTCCGCCACCACGGGCGGGCTGGACTCGCTGCTCGAGCCCACCGGCAACATCAAGAAGATGAACGAGGCGACCGCGCGCGCGTTCGGCGCCAAGCGCGCTTACCTCGGAACCAACGGCACGTCCACGTCGAACAAGATCGTCGTGCAGGCGATCTGCAAACCGGGCGACATCGTCATCGTCGACCGCAACTGCCACAAATCGCATCACTACGGGTTCGTGCTCACGGGCGCGCAGCCGTATTACGTCGAAGCCTTCCCGCTGGTGCAGTACTCGATGTACGGCGCGGTGCCGCTGCGCACGATCAAGAAAGCGCTGTTGGACTGCAAGGCCGAAGGCACGCTCGCACGCGTGAAGGTGATCGACCTGACCAACTGCACGTTCGACGGCCACATGTACAACCCGCGGCGCGTGATGGAAGAGTGCCTGGGCATCAAGCCCGACCTGGTGTTCTTGTGGGACGAAGCGTGGTTCGGTTTCGCGCGCTTCAGCCCGCTGCATCGCAAGCGCACCGCGATGGGCGCGGCCGCGGCACTCGCCGAGCGCTATGGAAGTGCGGAATATCGCGAGGAATACAAAGCGTGGAAGGAGAAGACCGCAAACCTCGATGATGCGGCACTGCTCGACACGCGCCTGATGCCGGATCCCGACAAGGTCCGCATCCGCGCCTACCAGACCAACTCGACGCACAAGTCGATGTCGGCCTTCCGCCAGGGTTCGATGATGCTGGTGTGGGACGACGACTTCCACCAGGTCGAAGGTCCGTTCGAAGAAGCCTTCTTCGCGCACACCTCCACCTCGCCCAACCTGCAGCTGATCGCTTCGCTCGATCTTGCGCGACGCCAGATGGAACTGGAGGGCTACGCGCTGACGCTGCGCATGACCGAGATCGCGCTGCGCCTGCGCAACACGATCAACAACCATCCACTGATCTCGAAGTATTTCCGCATCGCGACGCCCGGCGAGATGATCCCGGCGGAGTTCCGCGAATCGGGCATCGAAGACTACGGGCCGCCGAACGGCTCGTGGGTCGACCTGATCGCCTCTTGGGACAACGACGAATTCGCGCTCGACCCCACGCGCATCACGCTGCTGTGCGGCTCGGCCGGATTCGACGGCACGCAGTTCAAGGGCATGCTTTCGGATCGGTTCGACATCCAGGTCAACAAGACCTCGCGCAACAGCGTGCTGGTGCAGACCAACATCAACAACACGCACAGCGATGCGGCGCTGTTGGTCAAAGCGTTGGCCGACCTCTCGCGCGACATCGAAGCGAAGCAGAAGAACGACACGACCAGCGGGCGCGAGCAGTTCGCCGCGCGCGTCAAGTCGCTCGTGACCGACGTGCCGGACCTGCCCAACTTCAGCCGATTCCACGACGGCTTCCGCGACAACGCCAAGGCGCGCAGCAACGAAGGCCACATGCGGCCGGCGTTCTTCATGGCCTACGACGAAGACAACTGCGAGTTCGTGCGCCTGGCCAGCGAAGAAGTCGACAAGCGCCTGAAGGACGGGCCGGAGATGGTGTCGGCGAACTTCGTGATTCCGTATCCGCCCGGCTTCCCGATCATGGTGCCGGGGCAGGTGATCACCGCCGATACCGTCACGTACATGCGCAAGCTCGACGTGAAAGAGATCCATGGCTACCACGCCGCGCAAGGCTTGAAACTGATCAAGCCTTCCGTGTTGGAGAACCGCAACGCCACCTCCACCCGTTGACAGGGAGTACCACCATGCAAGGGTTCTTCCAATTCCTCGCGGACAATCCGTACATCCTCTTGTTCTTCACCGTCGGGATGGCGGTGTGGGTCGGCAAGTTCTCGGTCAAGGGTTACGGGCTCGGCATGGTGGCGGCGGCGGTCGTCGTCGGCGCTGCGTTGGCGACGTGGGCATCGACGTACGGCGTGAAGTTGCAACTCGACAACTTCGCCAAGTCGCTTTTCTATTACCTCTTCATGTACGGCGTGGGCCTGCGCGTGGGCCCGGCGTTCTTCAACAGCCTCAAGAAGGACGGCATCACCTTCACGATCCTGGCGGTGATCTGCTCGTGCCTCGGCTTGTTGCTGGTGGTGCTGACGGTCAAGTGGTTCGCGCTGCCGCCCGGTTCGGCCGGTGGCATCCTCGCCGGCTCGCAGACCATGTCGGCGGCGATCGGCACCGCGGAAATGGCAGTGGAGCAGGGCGCGTACAAACTGCCGGCGGGTTCGACCGCCGAACAGGTGTCGGGCATGATCGCGCTCGGTTACGGCGTGACCTACATCTGGGGCACGGTCGGCATCATCCTGATCTGCAAATACCTGCCGCGTTGGTGGGGCGTTGATGCCAAGAAGGCCGCGAAGGAATACGAAGCGGCCAATGGCGTGCGCAATGTCGATGACGCCGGCATCACCGGCTATCGCACCGGCGGGCTGCGTGCTTATCGGCTCGAGAATTCCGCGACGGATGGACAGAGCATTGCGCAGTTGCGCACGGCGTATCCGCAATATCGGATCGCGAACGTGGTGCGCGACGGCGCGTCGCTCGGTGCGGGCGCAGACCTCGTGTTGCGCAAGGGCGATATCATCGCATTGGGTGGCCGGCTCGAAGACCTGACGTCGAACCTCGGCCTGCTGGGCCCGGAAGTCCCCGACGCGGGCGTGCTCAACATCCCGCTCGACCAGGCCGAAGTGCTCGTGGTCAACAAGGAATTCGAAGGGCGTCCGCTCAAGTCCTTCGCGCCCGAAGAGTTCGCGGGACAAGTCGGGATCAGCCGCATCGAGCGAAGCGGCGAACCGCTTCCGCTGGGCGCGGAAACCGCGCTCAAGCGTTTCGACGTGCTGTACCTCACCGGCTTGCGCAGCGCGGTGCAGAAGATCGGCGACATGGTGGGCAAGATCGCGCGTCCGAGTACGTCGACGGATCTGTTGACACTTTCGGCGGGCATGGTGATCGGGCTGCTCATCGGCAAGATCACCGTACCGGTCGGCGATTTCTCGGTGGGCCTGGGCAACGCCGGCGGCTTGCTGCTGTCCGGCATCCTCGTGTCCTCGGTCGTGTCGCGCCTGCGCTTCTTCGGCAGCACGCCGAACGCGGCGCGCAACATCCTCGAAGACCTGGGCCTGGTGACGTTCATCGCGATCGTGGGCATCAACGCCGGTGCGACGCTGCTCGAACAGCTGACCGGTGCGATCGCAGTGAAGATCTTCCTCGCCGGCTTCATCGCGAGCACGATCCCGCCCTTCGTGACGTGGGCGATCGGCTATCACTTCTTCAAGATCAATCCCGCGGTGTTGATGGGCGGCGTGGCGGGCTCGCGCTCGCACTCCGGGCCTGCACGCGAAGCGTCGAAGGAGATCGACAGCACGGTGCCGTGGGTCGGCTTCCCGGTCGGTTATGCGGTGTCCGGCGTGCTCTACACCGTGTTCGGCTACTTCGCCATGGTGTTTTCGCAATGAGCGCGTGCGTCGCCCCGCGACGCATCTGGCTCGCGGTGCTCGCCGCAGGCGTCGGCGCGTGCATGGCCGCGCCTGCGATGGCGCAGACCACCGCGCCGCCGCCGGAAGAGGAGGAGGAAGGAGACTCCACCGAGCAGGGCCACACGCAGATGGACGGCAGCTTCGGCGTGCTCACCCACGACGAATGGGTGCGCGAGACGCGGCGCAAGGCGTTCGAAGACACCGACTGGAAATTCCAGGCGCGCAGCTACTACCTGGGCCGCGAGAAGTACGACGACACCGAAAGCGAAGCGTGGGCGCTTGGCGGCTCGGCGGGATTCAAGACCGGCTACTTCCGCGAGCGCTTCGCCTTCGGCGCAACCGCCTACGGTTCCGCGCCGCTGTACGCACCCGACGAAAAAGACGGCACGCTGTTGCTCAAGCCCGGCCAGGAAGGCTACGCGGTGCTGGGCGAGGCCTATGTCGAAACGCTGCTCGGCGAAGAGGCGAAGCTGACGATCGGCGCACAGGGGCTCGACACGCCCTACATCAACAAGAACGACTCGCGCATGACGCCCAACACGTTCCTCGCCGCGGTCTTCAGTGGCCTTCACGGAGACGGAAAACAAACCGGGCAATGGCGTTGGGGCGCGGGCTACGTCGACAAAATCAAGGAACGCAACAGCGATGAGTTCGTGTCGATGTCAGACGACGCAGGCGCGGACATCAAGCGCGGCGTGTACGCCGCCGGCCTGAACTACACCAAGGGCGAGCTCTCGATCGGCGCGATCAATTACTGGAGCAGCAATGTCATCAACATCTTCTACACCGAGGCCAAGTACGGCATCCCGATCGGTGGGAACGCGAAGCTGAAGTTCGCGGCGCAGTACTCCGACCAGCAGAGCGTTGGCGACAACCGTCTGACCGGTAGCGACTTCGAAGCGCACCAGTGGGGCGTGAAAGCCGAACTCGGCGCGGGCGGCGTGCTGCTCACGGCGGCGTACACCGACGCCGGCGGCGACCGCGACATGACCACGCCGTGGAGCGGCTATCCGGGCTACACCAGCGTGCAGGTGGAAGACTTCAATCGCGCGGGCGAGACTGCGTGGCTCGTGCGCGCGGCCTACACCTTCCCGAAGCACACCGGCCTGAGTGCGTACGCGTTGTATGTCGCCGGATCGGATCCGGATGCGGCCTCGGGTTATGGCCGCGGCGAGACGGACTTCAACGTGCAGTGGTCGCCCCCTGAGGGCATGCTCAAGGGGCTGATGGTGCGCGTGCGCTACGCGGTGGTGAATCAGGACGATCCTGGCGATACCGACCTGACCGACTTGCGCGTGATGGTGTTCTACGACCTGCCGTTCTGAGCGATCAGTTCTCCGACAACGCCTTGCGCGGCAACTTTTCCGAACGCATCGCCGCGTTGTACGCGAACGAGGCCACGATCGCGGAGGCCTGCTTGAGGTCTTCCGGCACGATGTGGTCGAGCACGTCCAGATCGCTGTGGTGGACGTTGGTGAAGTAGTCCAGGTCGTCCTGCACGAACTGGAAGCCGGGCAGGCCGATGTTGTCGAAGGACACGTGGTCGGTGCTGCCGGTGTTGCGCTGGGTGACGATGGTCGCGCCGACGTCGTTGAACGGCTTGAGCCACGTTTCGAAGATCGGCGCGACCGCCATGTTTTCCTGCGCGTACACGCCGCGGATCTTGCCGCCGCCGTTGTCGAGGTTGAAATACGCCGCGACGTTGCCGTAATCGCGCGCCGGCTGCAGCGTGCCCTTCACCTTGCGAAGGGAAAGCGGCATCGCCTTTTCCTGCGGGTCGGTGGGGTCGGGGAACTTGCCGAAGTGGCGCGACACGTAATCGGCCGAGCCGAGCAGGCCCTGTTCTTCGCCGGTCCACAACGCGATGCGGATCGTGCGATCGGGCTTCGCGCCCACGGCCTTGAGGATGCGCATGGCTTCCATCATCACCGCCACGCCCGCGCCGTTGTCGGCGGCGCCCGTGCCCGCGTGCCAGGAATCCATGTGCGCGCCGATGATCACCACTTCATTGCGGTGCGGGCCGGTGCCGGGGATTTCGGCGAGGGTGTTGTAGGCCGGTTGATTGGCGTCGCTGGTGAAGTTCGCATCGACGTTGACGCGCAGGCGCACCGTTTCCTTGCGGTCGAGCGCGCGCATCACGTTGTTGTAGTGCTCGGCGGACATCGCGAGCGACGGCACGCCGACCGATTCACCCGCCTTGCGTGAACCGCCACCGGACACGAGGAGGATGCCGTTGTCCCAGCCGCTGGGGCTGACGGCGGCGACCGCGCCTTCGTCGATCAGGAACTGGTTCAACAGAGGCGTGAACTCGATGCGCTTGCGGCGCTTGTCGCGCGCTTCTTCACGCGCTTCGTCGGTCTGGTCGGCGGGCACGGTCAGCGACTTCATCGCATCGAGCGTTTCGTCCGTCTCGCGATGCCAGTCGGCCTTCTCACCGGGCTTGTAGGCGCGCGCCTCGGCGATGAAGACGATCTTGCCCTTCAGCTTGCCCTTGAACTTCTCCAGGTCCGCCTTCGATTCGAGCTTGGCGGCGAAGGCGTCGCCTTCGACCGGCCCGTTCGTGCCGGGCGTCCAGGCCTTCGGCAGCGCGTGCAGCGGAAACGCGCGCGGGCTCAGCATCTCGACGCTGGCCCTGCGGAACTCCCAGCCGCGGCCGAAGGGCTCGAGCATGGCTTCGTCGTGGACGTTGGCCAGGCCCCACTCGTTGAACTTCGAACGCGTCCAGGCATTCGCCTGCGCCATCGCCGGGGAATTGGTCAGGCGCGGACCGATCTGTTCGGTCAGGTGCGTCAGCAGCGGCATCACCTGCGAATGCGTGAAGGCTTCCTGCCGAATGCGACCGGTCATGGACAGGTCGACCCGCTCTTCAGCAACACGGTTTTCGGCGTGCACACCGCCGACCAGCATGACGGCAGCAGCCGCCAGCAGCACTCGCTTCATGGATTTCCCCTGGGACGAAGGCGACAAAGCGTCGAGTCTGCCATCGCGTACGGCCCCGGACGCTGGGCCATGAGTCATGGTCAGGGGGAAACAGATCACGCTGCGGGCCCCTCCCATCGGGAGAGGAGGCGGGGAGGCGGGGCGTGGTCTCCCAGCGAGTTTTGTGAAAACAAGCCTCGCTGGTCCCCCTGTCGAACACGAACACTCTCGCTGCGGAAATAACTCGTTCGCTTTTCTTCGAACGTCGGCGTTACATGGCGCACACCGTTCGCAGGGCACTGCAATGTCGGATAAAACTCGCGCTCTGCTGGAGACCACACCCGTGCAAGCGTTCGCCAGGTTGTTGCCGCTGATGTTGTTGCTCGCCGCGTGCAAGCCGGTGCCGGATGCCGAGCCGCCGAAGGTCGCGCCCGCGGCGACGACGCAAGCCGTCGCACACACCGCGTACCCGACGCGCGCCTACTTCGGCGACACGCATGTGCACACCGGTTGGTCGGTCGACGCGGGCACCGAAGGCGTGGTCACCACGCCGGAAGAAGCCTTCCGCCTGGCGCGCGGCGACGAGGTCACGTCGAACACGGGGCGCCCGGTGAAGCTCAAGCGCCCGCTCGACTGGATGGCGATCACCGATCACTCCGATGGCATGGGCACGATCAGCGAAGTGATCGCGCGCAATCCGGAAATGATGGCCGATCCCGTTGTCAGGGGTTGGTCGGATGCATTGCGCAGCGGCGACGAACACCGCATGCACGACGCGGCGATGGACCTGATCCGCCACCAGGCCAACGGCAAGACGCCGGACGTGATGGAAGATCCGAAGTGGATGGGATCGGCGTGGCAGAAGACGATCGTCATCGCCGACAAGTACAACGCGCCGGGGAAGTTCACCGCGTTCATCGGCTACGAATGGACCGTCAACGCCAACGGCGGCAACAACCTGCATCGCAACATCATTTATCGCGATGGCGCCGACAAGGCGAAGCAGATGCTGCCGCTGACGACCTTCCAGAGCCAGGATCCCGAAACGCTGTGGGCGTGGATGGAAGACTACGAACGCAAGACCGGCGGCAGGGTGCTGGCGATTCCGCACAACGGCAATCTCTCCAACGGCCGCATGTTCGAAGAGCAACGCTTCGACGGCCGTCCGCTGACGCGCGAATACGCGCAGACCCGCGCACGCTGGGAGCGCTTGTTCGAAGTCGTGCAGATCAAGGGACAGAGCGAAAGCCACCCGCGCCTGTCGCCCAACGACGCGTATGCGAACTGGGATCTCTGGGATGCCGGCAATCTCGTCGGCCTGCCCAAGCAGCCCGGCATGCTGCGCACCGAGTATTGGCGTGAGGCGTTGAAGTCTGGTCTGCGCCTGGACCGCGAGCTCGGCGCCAATCCTTTCAAGCTGGGTGCGAACGGCGCGACCGACACGCACACGGGCCTGCCGACCGCGGAGGAGGACAACTTCTGGGGCAAGTTCCGCGGCGTCGAACCCTCGGCCACGCGCTGGCAACCGACGGTGCTCGGCTCCGGTCCCGCGGCCAAGCGCGGATCGGACATGGTGTCGGCGGGTTACATGGGCGTGTGGGCGACGGCGAACACGCGCGAAGCCTTGTGGGATGCGATGCAGCGTCGCGAAACCTTCGCGACGACGGGCACGCGCATGACGCTGCGTTTCTTCGGCGGCTTCAATTTCAGCGCGGAGGATTTGAAGGACCTCGTCGCGAACGGCTACGCCAAGGGCGTGCCGATGGGCGGCGACCTGTCGGCGTCCCCGCAGCGCGCTAAGGCGCCGACCTTCCTCATCGCGGCGATGAAGGATGGCGACGGCGCGAACCTCGACCGCGTCTCGATCATCAAGGGCTGGGTGGACGCCGAAGGACAGACGCACGAGAAAGTGTGGGACGTGAAATGGTCGGGTGCGCGCGCCCCTGATGCCAAGGGCAAGTTGCCGGATGTCGGCAATACGGTCGATCTGAGAACCGCGACGTACAAGAACACGATTGGTGCGCCCGAACTGATCGCCGCGTGGACCGATCCGGAATTCGACCCGCGCGTGCGCGCTGTGTACTACGTGCGCGCGCTGGAAATCCCAACGCCGCGCTGGACCGCCTACGACGTCGTGCGTTTCCATTCGAAGATGCCGGCCTCCGTGCAGATGACGCTGCAGGAGCGCGGCTTCACCTCGCCGATCTGGTACACGCCGATGGCCGGGCACCGTTGATGCCCACGCCGCGACTGTTGCGTGAGCCGCTGCTGCATTTCCTTGCGATCGGTGCGCTGTTGTTCGCACTCGATGCGTGGGTGAACGGCGCGGGTGCGTCCGATCCTTCCGCGATCATCGTCGACCAGGCGCAGGCGAATGCGTTGGCGGTGCAGTTCGAACGCACGTGGCAGCGGCCGCCGACGCAGGCGGAGCTGCGACAGTCGATCGATGCGTGGATCGAGGATGAGTTGTTGTATCGCGAAGGGCTGTCCGCGGGGTTGGATCGCGAAGACGAGGTCGTGCGTCGGCGCGTGGCGAACCGCATGGCCTCGCTGAACGAGGGTATGGCGGCCGCGGTGCCGCAGGATGCGGAACTGCAGGCGTGGTTGCGCACGCATCCGGGGGCTTATCGCATCGCGCCGCGTTACTCCTTGCAGCAGGTTTACTTCGATCCGCGGCGTCGGGGCGCGCGATTGCACGCTGACGTCGAAGCAGCGCGTGTACTGCTGTCGCGCGTCGAAGGCGCCGTGCCGGGCGACGTCACGTTGTTGCCGGCGCACGTGGACGCGATGGCGGCCGACGATCTGGTCACGTCGTTCGGCAGCGCATTCGTGCACGCACTCGACCGTGCGCCGATCGGCGAGTGGAGCGGCCCGATTGCCTCGAGCTTCGGCACGCATCTGGTGCGCTTGAACGCGCGCACTCCCGCGCGTCTGCCACCCTTGGCGGACGTGCGCGAAGAGGTGGAACGCGACTGGCTGCGCGATCGCACCCGGCGTGCCGATCGCGCTTATCTCGCGGCGTTGCGCAAGCATTACAAGATCGAACTGGACGCAGACCTCGCGCAGGCGATCGCGGACAACGGGCAGCGCATCGCGGCCGACGGCGCACCATGAATCGCTGCCTGTGGTGCGTTGTGCTGTTCCTGATCGCTGCGTGCTTCGGAACGGCTCGCGCGGATACCTTCCGTCCCGCGTATTTCGAACTGCGCCAGATCGACGCCGAACGTTACGACGTCCTGTGGAAGGTGCCCGCGTTGGATCGCGGCACACCGATGGCGATGCACGTCCGCTTTCCCGACGGCACGCGCGTAGAAGCAGCGCCGCGTACCGCATTCACCGGCGATGCGATCGTCGAACAATGGCGCGTGCATCGCTCCGGCGGGATGGTGGGGCAGGCGATCCGTTTCGAAGGTCGCGCGACGGGCGCGACGGACATCATCGCGCGCGTGGAATGGGCCGATGGTGCCAGCCAGGTCGAACGCCTCCCGCCCGTGCGCACGTCTTTCATCGTGGAGGCGCCCGCATCGACCGGCCAGATCGCCTGGTCGTATCTCGTGCTCGGCGTCGAGCACATCCTCGGCGGTATCGATCATCTGCTGTTCGTGCTTGCGTTGTTGCTGGTCGTGCGCGGCGGTGTGCGCATCGTCGCGACGGTGACGGCGTTCACTGCGGCACATAGCCTGACGCTGGTCGCCGCGACACTGGGCTGGGTGCACGTGCCCGGCGCGCCGGTGGAGGCGACGATCGCGTTGAGCATCGTGTTCGTCTCGGCCCAGGTGATTCGCGGCATGCATGGAAAGCCCGGGCTGACCGCGCGCGCCCCGTGGGTCGTCGCGTTCGCGTTCGGGTTGTTGCATGGCTTCGGCTTCGCCGGCGCGCTGGCCGATGTCGGATTGCCGCAGAAGGCCATTCCGATTGCGCTGCTGACCTTCAACGTCGGCGTGGAGCTCGGCCAACTGGTGTTCGTCTGCGGGGCGCTTGCCGTGGTGGCCGCGACGAAGCGGTGGATCCCGCGCCTGCCCCAGTGGTCCCACTACGCCCCGGCCTATGCGATCGGCGGGGCTGCCGCCTTCTGGACGATCCAGCGTACAGTGTCGATCTGGGCTTGATTCCAAGGGGGCGCGGCGATGCGCGCACTGGCACGCAGACTGGCGGCGATCGCGCTTCTCCTGCTCCTGGCGCTGTTCGCGCTTCGCGCCTGGCAGTCCACGCAAGGGCCGCGCTTGCAGGCCTGGCACAAGATCGTGCCGACCGAGCTGGACGCCGACGACATCCGGCACGCCGACTGGAATCGCTACCTCGCGGCCGAGTCGCGCATGTTCGACCAGGTGCATCGCGACCTGCAGCAAAAGATGAAGCCCGAAGATCGCACGCCGATCAATCGCTACAACGACGGCAGCCTCGCTTCGCAGATGGCCTTCGGCCAGGACTGGAATCGCTCCTGGATGCTGATGCCCGTCGAACAACCGCGCGGCGTCGCCGTGCTGTTGCATGGCCTGACCGACGCCCCGTACAGCATGCGCAGCCTGGCGGAGTTGTATCGAAGCGAAGGCTTCATCGCGATCGTGCCGCGCATGCCGGGCCACGGCACGGTGCCTGCGGGCCTGACGCGCGAAGGCCGCAAGGAATGGGAAGCCACCGTCGAGATGGCGATGGCCGAGGCCACGCGGCGGGCAGGCGGTCGCTTGCCCGTGCATCTCGTTGGCTATTCGAACGGCGGCGCACTCGCGCTGCTGCACGTCATGCGTCGGATCAGCAACGGTGAACGCAGCGACGTGCAACGCATCGTGCTTCTCTCGCCGATGATCGAAGTGAACGCCTTCGCGCGCTACGCAGGGCTCGCGGGCGTTCCCGCGTTCTTCACCCGCTACGCGCAATCGGCCTGGCTCGACGTGCTGCCCGAGTTCAACGCGTTCAAGTACAACTCCTTCCCCGTGCGTGCGGCGCGCGAGTCCTACCTGGTGACGAGCGATCTGCAGGCCGCGATGGAAGCCGTCGTCGCCCGGCGCGCGATGGGGCAGGTGCCGCCGATCCTCGCGTTCCAGTCGGTCGTCGACGACACGGTGACTGCGCAAGCGGTGATGACGCGCGTGTTCGACCGGTTGCCGGCGAACGGCAGCGAGCTGGTGTTGTACGACGTGCATCGGGGCCGCGTGATCGATCCGATCCTGCGTCCGACGGCGACCGCGTGGATTCGCAATGCGTTCAAGCTTCCGCGGAACTACACGCTGACGATCATCGGCACGGCGTCCGAAAACGATCCGGCCGCCGTCGCGCGCTCGCGCCCCGCGGGGTCATCGGACATACAGGCGCGCCCGCTTGGCGTGTCGTACCCGGGTGACCTGTACTCACTGTCGCACGTCGCCTTGCCGTTCCCCGCCGAGGATCCGTTGTACGGCAATCGACCGTCGGGCCTTCGGGTGTTGCAACTCGGGAACGTCGCCGTGCGGGGCGAACGCAACACGCTGGCGGTGTCGCAGGACAGTCTCAACCGACTGACGTGGAATCCGTTCTACGCGGACATGGCGGCGCGCATCGAAGCGACGATCACAGCTTCCGAACGCGGAACTTCTTCGCCTTGATCCGTCCGTTCTGCAAGCGCGCGAGCGCGTTGTTGGCCTGCGCCGCGGGCACCGCGACGTAGCTGCGCGTGGCGAACACATCGATCTTGCCGATCGTGTCGCCCTTCAATCCGCCTTCGCCCGTGAGCGCGCCGACGATGTCGCCGGGCCGCAGCTTGTCGGTGCGGCCGCCGTCGATGCGCAGGGTCGCCATCGGCGCGCGTTGCCCGACGTTGGCCTTCAACGCCGCCAGGGGCGGGCGTTGCAGCGCGATGCGGAGATTCAACGCTTCTTCGATCGCCTTCAGTCGCGGCAATTCACGCGACGTGCAAAGCGTCAGCGCCATGCCCGAGCGCCCCGCGCGACCGGTGCGTCCGATGCGATGCAGGTACGTATCGGGATCGTTGGGCACGTCGTAATTGACCACGGCGCCCAGGTCTTCGATGTCGAGACCGCGCGCGGCGACGTCGCTCGCCACCAGCACGGTGCAGCTGCGATTGGCGAACAACACCAACACTTCCTCGCGATCGCGCTGCTCCATGTCGCCGTGCAAGGCGAGTGCGGAGAAGCCCAAATGCGTGAGCGAGGAAACGGCTTCTTCGGTATCGCGCCGCATGTTGCAGAACACGACCGCGTTGTTGCCGCCGTGGTCCATCAGCAGGCCGGCGAGGGCGGAAGGTTTGCGCTCCGGATCGATCTCGTAGAAACGCTGTTCGATCGGCGCGGCATCGGCGGCGCCTTCGACGGTGACTTCCACCGCATCGCGCATCGTGGCGCGCGCGATCTCGCGCACGGCATCTGGGAAGGTGGCGGAGAACAACAACGACTGGCGATCCTTCGGCGTCGCTTTCACGATCTCGCGAATCGGTTCCTCGAAACCCATGTCGAGCAGGCGATCGGCTTCGTCGAGCACGAGCGTGCGGATGCCCTTCAGATCGAGCACCTTCTTGCGCAGCAATTCCTGCACGCGGCCCGGCGTGCCGACGACGACATGCGGCGGATGCCCCAGCGACGCCAACTGCGGCCCGAGCGCGACGCCGCCGGTCAACGTGAGCAACTTCAGGTTCGGCAAACCGGTGGCGAGTTTGCGGATGTGCTTGGCGACCTGGTCGGCCAACTCGCGCGTGGGGCAGAGCACCAACGCCTGTGCGCGAACCTGTGCGAGTTCGATGCGCTGCAGCAACGCCAGGCCGAATGCCGCGGTCTTGCCACTGCCCGTGGGCGCCTGCGCGATCAGGTCGTGGCCTTCGAGCAGGGCCGGGAGACTGCGCGCCTGGATCGGCGTCATGCGCACGTGGCCGAGCGCATCGAGGCCCTGCATCAGCGCGGGGTCGAGCGGGAGATCGGAGAATTCGACGGCGTCGTTCATGCGGCATGATACGCAGATGACCGCTTACCCGCCGCCTCCGTCGCCGTCGGACGACGCCATCCGCACGCTTCCCTACCACTTCGGATGGCCCTTGCTGGTCGGCCTGGTCACGGGCCTCGCGTTCCGACTGGTGTTCAACGCCAAGCCGGGCGAGCCCTACGCGACGATGATGATTTCGTTCCTCTTCCTCGCGCCCCTGGCCATCGGCGTGGTCACCGTCTATATCGCCGAACGCCGCGGCCGCCAGACGTTCGCGTACTACGCGGCCGTCCCCGCGCTGGCGAACGTCCTGTTCGTCATCGGCACGCTGCTGATCAATCTCGAAGGGATCATCTGCGCGATCCTGATCGTGCCCCTGTTCGCGATCATCGGCGCCATCGGCGGCGTGCTCATGGGCGTCATCGTGCGCTGGACGAACTGGCCGAAGCAGGCGACGTATTCGTTCCTCCTGCTCCCGTTGGTGTTGGGGGCGTTCGAACAACGCCTGCCGCTGCCCAGGCACGTCGCGGACGTCAGCCGCACGGGCTACGTCGCCGCTTCGCCGGAAGAGGTCTGGCGACAGATCCAGGAGGCCGAGCGCATCGCGCCCGCGGAAGTCGACTCGGCGTGGATGGTGCGCATCGGCGTACCGACGCCGCGCGCGGGCGTGACCCGGCAGTCGGCGGACGGCCGCGTCCGGACGATCACGATGGGGCGCGGCGTGCATTTCGACCAGCGCATCACCGACTGGCAACCCGGGCGCTACATGCGCGCGGTGTACGACTTCGCGCCCGACTCGTTTCCGCCGCGCGCGCTCGACGACCACGTCAGGATCGGTGGCCATTATTTCGACATCGTCGACACCGACTACACGCTCGTGCCGCACGGTCGCGGCACGCAGCTCACGATCCGCCTGCGCTATCGCGTGAGCACGCAGTTCAACTGGTACGCCGATCCGATCGCGCAGTGGTTGGTCGGCGATCTGGAAGACACGCTCCTGCACTTTTACAAGCAGCGCAGCGAGCATCGCTTCCGTCCTGCGTGAACGGATGACGGCCGCCATCGCCCGGCGTTCACCGGCGTTTCAATACAACCGTCGAAACCCCATTGGCGGAGTTGTCGCGCATGTCCACGCCCCAGGAACTCGAAGGCAAATTGTGGAAGGCCCTGAAGTCTGACCGGACGATCTTCGTCGGGCTCGACGGTGAAGAACACGCACGTCCCCTGACGGCGCTCTATGAACAAGAGCGCGGGCCGATCTGGTTCTTCACGTCGAAGGACAGCGCGCTCGTGCAACAGATCGGCGATTCGGGCGGCGCCGCGGTCGCCAATTTCGCTTCGAAAGGGCACGACCTGTTCGCGAGCGTGTCCGGCGCGCTTGCGCTGGACATGGACCGCGACGTCATCGACCGCTTGTGGAATCCCTTCATCGCCGCGTGGTACGAGGGCAAGGACGACCCGAAGCTGGCGCTGCTGCGCTTCGACGCCGACCACGCCGAAGTCTGGGAGAACGCTTCGAGCCTGCTGGCCGGCGTGAAGCTGTTGCTCGGCGTGGATCCGAAGGAGAGCTACAAGGACCACGTGGCGAAGGTCGACCTGCATGGGGCCGGCCCGCGCGGGCATTGATGACGCCCCGTTGATGGGACCGTGGCCATGCTTCCGGCCATGTTCCTGCGCACTGGCCAACTCGACGTCGCCGATCGCCGACAGGCGCCGTTCCCGCTCCTGGTCGCGCACGACGTGCTCGACCCGGCGTCGGCCTCCGCGCTCGATGACGACTTCCCGCGCTATGCAGGCGCGGGCTACTTTCCGCACGCGGCCAACGATTGCGGGCAGAGCGTCAACGCACTCGTTTCCGAGCTGACGTCACCGGAATTCGCGAATGCCCTCGGTGAACACCTGGGCATCGCGCGCCTCTCGCAATATCCGCCGCTCGTGACGATCTGCCGCTCGCTCAACCTGCGCCACGGATCGATCCACACCGACAGCGTGTCGAAGGTCGCAAGCCTGCTGCTGTATCTCAACCCGCAATGGCCCGCGGAATCGCACGCCGGCTGCCTGCGTTTCCTCGCGCAGCCGCACGACATCGAAGCCACGCTCATCCCCGAGATTCCCCCGGTGTACGGCACGTTGGCAGCATTCAAGCGCACCGACTGCTCGTATCACGGCCACTTGCCGTTCGAAGGCGAGCGGCACGTGATCCAGGTCGCGTGGCTCGTCGACGCTGCGGCCAAAGCGCGCAAGACGCGGCGCGGGCGCCTGTCGCGTTTCGTCAAATGGGTCACGGGGCGGATGGACCGCGCTTACGGCAAGCATCGCGACAAGAACGCGGCGCACCTGGACTGAGATCGCGGGCATGCACCGTTCCCGACTTTGCGCCCTGCTGATCGACTGCAACACCGACGACATCGAGGCGGCGGCCGGTTTCTGGTCCGCTGCACTCGGCCGCGGCATCGACCGCACGCATCCCGGCACGCGCGGCAACTACGTGATGCTGGAAACGCCGGAGGACGAACCCATCGTGCAGTTGCAGCGCGTCGCGCACGAAAGCCGCGTGCACATCGACATCGAGGCCGACGACATCCCGGCGGAAGTCGCGCGGCTTGAAACTCTCGGCGCACACGTTGTGCAACGCCTCGAACGTTGGGTGGTGATGGAGGCGCCGACGGGCCAGCGCTTCTGCATCGTGCGCGTGCAACGGCCCGGCTTCCCGAAGAACGCGACCAACTGGGACTGACGCCGCGTTACCAGGCGTGGCGGAACTGCCGCGCCTTGGTCGCGCTCACATGGTGCGTATCCCAGTAGAGCGGCACGCCGTCGAGCACCGGCGGACATTCGGTCGCGGTGCAGAATCGATCGGTGACATCGAGCACTTCGACGTTGGGATAGCGCGCCTGCAACGCGTGGAGCTTGGCGTAGACCGGACGCACGCGCGCATCGAACTCCGCGCGCGGCACCGCGCAATCGGGCGCACCGCGCAGGCACTTGGGCACGGGCGTGCGCAGCAACGGCGTCGGGCCGACGATCACGATGCGGCGCGTATGCGTGAGCTTGTCGAGCACCGGATCCAGGTCCGGCATGTACTTGATCCACCAGCCCGCGAAGATGACCGTGTCGACGCCCTGGATGCGTTGCATGACCTGCGCGTTGAACTTGCCGCATTCGCCCTGCGTGTCGAACGGGCGGCACGCATCGCGCGTGTAGTTGATCGCGTTGCCGGCCATCGGCATCCACGAATACGCCATCGAATCGCCCCACACCGCGACCGTCGCGCCCTTGGGATCGGGGCACTTCGGGAAGGCGGTGTCCATGGCGAGATAGCGGCACGTCGGATCGGGCCGGTCGATCGCAACGGCGGTGGGCGGATCGTAGGGACGCAGGACGTTGATCGAGATCACCGCGAGCACGGCCGACAGCGCCGCACCGCTCAAGACCGTGCGGCCCGACGCGGACCGCATCTTGCGGAAGGGCTGTTCGACGTACTTCCACGTCACGATCGCCAGCACCACCGAGACGGCGCACAGCGCGAGGCGCACGCGCAGATCGTCGCCGTCGGTCGCCCGATACAGCGCCAGCAAAGGCCAGTGCCACAGATACAGGCTGTAGGAAATCAGGCCGACCCAGACCATCGGCTTGCTGGCGAGGAAGCGATTCGAACCGCCCGCGACGATGAGCGCCGCGCCCAGCACCGCGGGCGCCGCGCCGATGCCGGGGAAATGTCCGATCGGCACGACGCACGCAACCAGGACGACCACGACGCCGAGCGCGCTCGCCCACGACGGCAGTCGCAGCGACGACGCAGCGACGAGTCCACCGATCGCCAATTCCCAGAACCGCGCGGGCATCTGGAAGAACGCCGCATCCGACGATTGCGCGATCCACCATTCGCACAACGCGAACGACGCGAGCGCCAACGCCACCATCGCCTTGCGCGAGCGCGTGAACAACAACAACGCAGGCCACAGGAAATAGAACTGTTCTTCGACCGACAGCGACCACAGGTGCAGCAGCGGCATCTCGTCGGAGGCCGCGTCCCAGTAACCACCGGTGTTCAGCTGGAAAAAGACGTTGGCGAAGAAGGCGAGCGAGGCCCCCGCGCTGCGCGCGGTTTGCGCCTGCGATAGCGGATCGAGCAGGAACCACGCCGCCACGAGCGTGACCAGGACCACGAGCGTCGCCGCCGGCACGATGCGCCGCACGCGGCGCGCGTAGAAGGCGAGCAGGTCGATCGTGCCGTGCTCGCGGTGTTCCTTCAGCAGCAGCGAGGTAATCAGATAGCCGGAAATGACGAAGAACACGTCCACGCCGACGAAGCCCGCCCCGCCGAGCCCGGCGTGGTAGGCGAGGACAGACAGCACCGCGATGGCCCGCAGGCCATCGATTTCCGGACGATAGACATTCCCCATGCCGCCATTATCCGACGGGTGGCGGGCCGGGTGTGTGCCCCGCGCCATGATCCGCACCAGCCCGGGCGATGGGAGCGGGGCCTAGCCCCCCGGCATCGGCAGGCACTCCATCACTTCCACCCCGTCGCCGGGGAAGATCGTGAAGTGCGGGTGCCCTTCGAACATGCGCGCGGCGGCTTCGTGCGACGGCGCCTGGACCACCACGAACGCCGCCATCGCGTTGCGGATCGGCTGCACGCCCTGTTTGTCGACGCGCAAGGTCTTGCCCAGGGGCGCGCCGTGATCCTCCACCGCGCCGTGGTGCGTCTCCATCCATGTCTTCCAGGCCGCGATGCCTTCCTGCTCGCGCGCCTTGCGCGTGGCCTCCGGCAGTGCATCCCACGGCGCGCGGGACTCGGGCGAGCCGGTGAAAATCGCGAGGTAGGAGGCCATGGCCGGATCCTGCAAGGGGCGGGTGGCCGAGCCTATCGCGAACGATGTCCCGAAGCGGTCGACGCACGAATCGGATATTGGCGCTTGACGCTCCGCGCCAGACTGTCGCCTTCCCACCGGAAGCCGCCCTGATGATGACGCTTTACGACTACCTTCCCTCGCGCAACGCCTGGAAAGTCCGCCAACTGCTGCAGCACCTCGCGATTGCGCATCGCACCGTCGAGGTCTCGATCTTCGAAGGCGCGGGCCGCACGCCGGAATTCCTGGCGCTCAATCCGACCGGCAAGGTGCCGGTGTTGCAGCTCGACGATGGCCGCGCACTCGCCGAATCCAACGCGATCCTCGCCTTCCTCGCCGACGGCACGCCCTATCTGCCGAGCGATCCGTTCGCGCGCGCCAAGGTGCATCAATGGTTGTCGTTCGAACAGGAAAACGTCGAAGCCGCGATCGGCTCGCTGCGGCACTGGGTGATGACGGGGAAGCTTGCGCGGCGTTCGCCGGACATCGTCGACGCCAAGCGCAACGGCGCGCAGCGCACGCTCGCGGTCCTCGATCGCGAACTCGCGCAACGCGCATTCATCGCCGGCGAGGATTACACGATCGCCGACATCGCGTTGTTCGCTTACGCCTCTCGTGCCGAAGAGGCGGACGTCCCGCTCGCGCCGTTCCCCGCATTCCGCGCATGGGTCGCGCGCGTGGAGGCGCAACCGGGCTTCCTCGCGGCGTCGCACCCGTATTCGATCGATCCGCGCTCGGTCGGGGAATTGCCGTGAATGCGCCCCGGGTGCGTTGACTTATTCTGGATCCCCGCCTTCGCGGGGATGACAGGAGAGAGGTCGATGCATCGGATCGGTCTTGCAGTCGCCATGGCCTGCGTGCTCTGCGCATGTTCGTCGGTGGATCCGAAGGAAACCGCGGTCAGCAGCGCGCGCACCGCCAAGTGCGACACCAGCAACCTCGACTGGGCCAAGGGGCAACCGGCGAACGAGGAGAACGCGCGCCGCCTGGTGCGCGAGAGCGGGCTCGGGCTGTGGCGGATCATCGGCCCGGACAACGTCGAGCGCGCCGATTACCGCCCGGACCGCCTGACGATCTACACGGACAAGAACAACGTCATCCAATCGCTCGATTGCCATTGAGGCAAGGCGCACGCGCCGCAGCATGATCATCGCGCGGCGGCGCGTGCAGCGATACGGCTCACGTTTTCGTTCGTCCCTCTCGCTGGCCCGCCCGTCCGTTTAGTGCCCGTGAAGAAGCGCCAGCGGCGTTTCAATGCATGGACACGCAAACGAGGCGACGATCATGGCGCGCGCGCCATCCCCCGGATTCACGTTGCTCGAGTTGATGATCGCGGTTGCGATCCTGGCCTTGCTGGCCGCGCTCGCCGCGCCGTCGCTGGCGGACTTCTTCGACCGCAACCGCGTGCGCGCGGCCGCCGACGACGTGTCCAGCCTCATCAGTCGCGCGCGGGCCGAATCGGTGAAGCACGACTTGCCGGTCAGCATCCGGGCGGTCGGGAGCAGTGGCGCCTGGTGCATCGGCGCGAACGAGGCGGCGCTGCCCACCGGCGGTGCCAAGGCCGACGACAACGCGACCGCATGCGATTGCACGCAAACCACGCAGTGCATGGTCTCCGGGATCCGGCAAGTCGTCTCGTCCGACGAATACCACGGCGTGTCGATGGGCACGCTGCCCGGGAACATCCGCCTGGACAACAAGCTGGGCGCCATCATGTCGG
The DNA here is from genome assembly GCF_009740395.1 of Noviluteimonas gilva. Lineage (GTDB taxonomy): Bacteria > Pseudomonadota > Gammaproteobacteria > Xanthomonadales > Xanthomonadaceae > Noviluteimonas > Noviluteimonas gilva. The sequence continues at coordinate 114,066 of NZ_WOXT01000006.1, read as the reverse complement.
CGAACGGCACGCTGGGAACGCAATCGGTCACGCTGACCTCGCCGACCGGGAAATACGACGTCGTCGTGCAGGTGCAAACGCTGGGGCAAGCGCGGCTGTGCACGCCGAGCGGAAAGCCGACGTTGTCGGGGATGGCGCAATGTTGAACGTCCGTCGCCCCGCACGTGGTTTCACGCTCATCGAGTTGATGGTCTCGCTCGTCCTCGCGCTGGTGGTGATGGCGGCGGTGGTCACGCTCGTCGTCGCCGTGATCCGCTCCAACCGGCAGACGCTGCAATCCACGCGCCTGAACCAGGAATTGCGCGCAACGCTCAACCTGGTCGCCAACGATCTGCGGCGTGCGCGTTCCATCAACGATCCTCTGTCCGCCGCGGTCGGCCCCAATCCGTACGCCAACATCCAGACGCCCAACGGCAACACGTGCGCGATCTATGGCTATGACGGCATGCATGGCGCGCGGACATGGCACGTACTGCGGGTCGACAACAACGGACGGCTGGGCTTGCGCAGCATTTCCGATGCGACACCGCCGGCCAACTGCGGCGACGGCACGTTCGCGCAACTGAGTTCGAACCAGGTCGACATCCGCACCATCACGTTCCAGCGCGTTCCCGCGAACGCACCCGACGATTTCGTCCGCCAGATCGACGTGACCATCACCGGCCGCCTCGCCGACACCAATCCGTCGGCGCCTCCCATCGAGCGGACCATGCGCCAGACCGTCTACGTGCGCTCGGTCGGCACCGGCATTTGACCCTCACGGAGGCCGCCATGCGCGCCCACTCCATTTCGCGTTCGCGTCAGTCGGGCACCGTGCTCCTGATCGCGCTCGTGCTGTTGTTGCTCGCGGGCCTGCTCACGCTGTTCGCGCTGCGCGTGGGCGTGTTCGAACAGAGCAGCACCGGCAACGACGTCCGCGCGAAAGTTGCGGGCGAAGTGGCCGAGGCGGGGCTGGCGCAGGGATTCGAATTCCTGATCCGCCAGCACCCGGACATGCTCACCAACGCAGGCTTGTGGGAGCGCTGCTCGGCCACCGACGAATCCTTCCCTTGCGGCGCCGTCCCCAACACCCTGTTCGACGACGACGGCGATCCGGACACCGCGCAAGTCTCCCGTCGCGGTTCGATGTTCCGCCTCGCCGCCGACACCACCCACACGATCGCCAACATCGACCTGGCGCTGTCGCAGCACATGCTGCGCCTGCCGACCTCGTCGAAGATCACGGCGATGGCGAACGGGCAGGGCGTGTCGTACGGCGTCGCCCCCGTCGTGTGTTTCGCGCGCGCGCCCGCCAATCCGGCGGGCGGCATTCCGTGCGGCAACGTCGGCGCGTCGAGCGTGAGCATCGCGACCTTCGTCAGCGTCGCGCGCCTGCCCGGCGAGAACACGAGCAGCACGCTGGTGCAGACCGTCGGCCAGTACCCGAAGCTCGGCGACGAGATCGTGCGCACGCCGCCGATCATGGCCTCCGGCGCGGTGGACGTGACCGGCAACCTGCAGGTCGTCACCAATCCCAATGCCGGCGGCGTCGGCGTTCCGGTGTCGGTGTGGAGCCGCCTGGACATCGACAAGCACGGCACGCCCAACACCTGCTACGCCGATGAGTTCTTCCGTTACACGCAGGGCAGCCACGTGCCGTCGATCTACCAGAGCACGATCCGCTGCGACGACTGCAAGTGCGACGCCAGCGGCGCGCCGGCCACGCTGAGTTACGACGCCAGCGGCAACAACCGCTGCTCGGGCGGCTTCACCGATTGCGAAGGCATCGACGTGCTCGATGTCGACGCCACCACCAATTCCAACACGCTGTACAACACCGGCGGCCACGTCGGCGCGAACTTCAACGTGCGCTCGGATTCGCTGTCGTATCCGACCTGCGAATTTCCGCCCGACCTGTTCCGCTACGTCTTCGGCGTGCCGGCGTGGGTCGACAACAACCTGGACTGCTTCGCCGAAACCAAGGGCGGCTCGGTGCTGTACCAGAACCCCGACAACGGCGTGGTCGCCACCGTCGCACCCGACGAAGCGTATCTGTACAAGATCGCCGACAAGATCATCCCGACGCTCGCGCACCAGAACCTGGTCCGCGGCATCCAGACCGGCACCGGCGCGCTGCTGTCGTCCTCGACCAGCAAGGGCATCATCTGGTGCCAGATCGATTGCGACCTGAGCGGACAGATCGGCACGCCGGACGCACCGGTGCTGTTGATCCTCGATGGACCCGTGCAGATCCACGGCGTGGTGTTCGGTTTCGTGTTCGTCCGCGACACCGGCAGCCCGCTGCGCCCTGCGACGGGCAGCAGCACGTCCGGTTCGTGCCCCAGCAACTGCATGGTGCAGATGAACGCGAACTCCGCGATCTACGGCGCGCTCGTCGTGCAGGGCCAGATGAAGGTCAACGGCACCGCGGCGGTCATCTACGACGGCAACGTGATCAACGGTGTCGTCCAACAGGCGGGACTGGTGTACGCGACCTTGCCGGGCGCGTGGACCGACCGCGAGTCGTACTGAAGGAGAGGGAACCATGATCCTCCATCGCCGCAGCGGCGGGTTCAGCCTCCTCGAAGTGCTGGTCGCCATCGTCGTGCTCACCGTCGGCCTGCTCGCACTGGCGGCCTTGCAGGGCAGCCTGACGCGCTCCTCGTCGGACGCGAAAACGCGCGCGCGCGTGTCGGCCATGTTGGCGGCGCGCATGGATGCATTGCGCGGCAGCAACTACGGCAACCTGACGCCCGAAGGCGCGCAGGCGGCGATCGTCAGCGCCGACGGCGTTCCCGCCAACGATTGCGATCCCGCCACGCCCGACAACACCGACTGGATCGACTGCGCGCGCGTGGAATCGGGCATCGGCAGCCTCACCGCGCAGCAGACGATCAACACCTGGTACGGCGCGGGGTCCTTCGCCACGCCCGCGCCCGCGCTCAACGCGCAGGACCCGCGCGTCGCGCAGTTCAAGCGCGTCACGCTCAACGCGTGGTGGAACGACGCCAGCGGCGTGCGCCACGATCTGCAACTGATTTCCGACGTCAGCTCGATGACGCTGACCAGCAGCATCGTCGTGCCGCCCGATCCGCTCAGCGCCGCCACCGGCGGCCCGATCGTGCGCACGACCACCCCCGCGACCGCGGGCGTCATCCCCATCGCGCTGGGCGCCCAATCCACGAGCGCCACGACCAACCCGAGCCCGGAACTCGTCGGTTCGAAGAACAACCAGATCATCGTCGGCACGCGCTACTCGGTGCTGAACTATTCGCCGCCGGGCTTCGGCAACAGCGTGCAGATCCAGAAGCGCTTCGACCAGGAAGTCGTGAAGTGCAGTTGCAAGTACGGCGCGGGCGGCAACAACCTGCCCACGATCTATCGCACGGCCTTGTGGCCGGCGGTGTGGACGGGCGAGAGCTATGCGGTGGCGCAGCCGGCGGGCAATCCCGCGGCGCCCGGGCAATCGCGTGCGTCGGGCCCGAGATCGGGCGTGACGCAAAGCGACCTGTGCCAGGAATGCTGCCGCGACCACCACGACACCGGCGACAACACGCAGGTGCGCTTCGATCCGGAGCGCAACGACAACTCCGTCGCCAAGTACGACCTCAACAACTCCAACGTGCTCGTGGTCGTCAACAACACCAGCAGCGGCAACTACGTGGATGCGTGCCGTCTCGTGCGCGTCGATGGTTTCTGGCGCACGGCGTCGGACCTGTACGCACGCCAGTTCGGGTTGCTGGAAACGCAACCGCAGAGCGGCGTCGCCGCGAAGGTCGGCTTGCCGACGAACGACGCAGTCACGGCCTACACGGCCTACGTCAAGCAGTTCCTCGCCGGATACGACGGCAGTGCGGCCACGCGAACGGGCGCGCAAGCGGCGTTCGACCTCATCAGCGCGTTCAACGCACCGACGATCAACATCGCCACCGCGTCCAACAGCGACTATCGCTACCTGCACGGGCGCGGTTTGTACGTCGACTACCTGGAAGCGGACGCGCGCACCAAGCTCGGCGAGACGCTGGCCGACACCGACGCGGACGGCGACTGCCCGACCGGCACGCCGGCCGAGGAATGCGTGATGCCCTTCCTGCCGTTCACGACGGTCAACCTGACCGAGATCGCGAAGTGGACGGCGAGCAACACCAACGTGCTGACCGTCAACAGCGGCAACCTGCTGGCCAGCGATCCGCTGCAGCCCTCGGGCAGCCGCACGATCGGCAAGACCAACGGCACGTCGAACAACTCCGGCGAGATGCGGCGTTCGAGTTCGGGCGTGGCGATCAACGCGTCGATGACCACGCTCGCGGGCGTGGATCCCAACGACAACAGCGAGGTGACCATCGATTCGCAGGCGTTCCAGGTCGGCGGCAGCACGGGCGGGACGTTCGATGTGCGCGTGACGGGCGGCGGTGGCAATCCGTTCGTGTTCGCGACGGTCACTTCGGATGTCAATCGCGAGTGCCTGAAGCCTGCGGGCACGGATCATCATTGTGTGTTGTCGGGGGGCAACAATTTGCCGCAATCGGGGTCGATTCTGTTGTCGAATTATTGGCTGGAGGACACGGTCAATCGCAGCATCACGGGCAACTGCGGCGGTCGGTCGGTCACCGACACGATCGCGGTGCCGCGGTTCCGCAATTACGAGCTGACGTCGGCGTCGGTGGGCGGCGTGAACGGGATCATCGGGTTGCCGTCCAACGACAACAAGGTGTCGGAGACGACCAGCGTGACGTTCACTTCCATCGCACAAGGGGCGTTGATCCTCGCGGGATTCAGCGAGCAGGCCGGCAGTCCGTCTTACGCGACGATCGCTACTTGTTCGACGAATGGGGGTGGGAACAAGATCATCAATCCCACCTGGAACAAGCCGTGGCTGTAGTGGTTGCGGCGACACCTCCCCTCCAGGGGAGGTCAAAAAGAAGCCCGCCGCAGGCGGGTTTCTTTTTGGGTGGGGTAAAGCTTGAGGTGCAGTACGCAGAACCATCGCGGTGGTTGTTTGTGCGCCGCCACCAGACGGGCGCAGCGGCGCGCCGCATTGAAGGCCACATTGCTCCGCAAGAGCTCAAGCTCCGCAATGTGGCCTTCAACGCGACGTCCACTGCGCGCTACTCGTCGGGTTGCTCGACAGCGGGTTATGGATGGTTGCGTTGTACGTTGATGCATTCGCGCCTACAGCCAGCACATCCGACGGGCGGTGCCTTGCCCGTCGAGGACATCTTGTAGCCGAGCTCCGGTCGCGCGTTCTCCTCGATGTCCCCTCTCGGGCATCGGCACCTTCGCGGCGATTTGATGGAAGGGCGGGGGGCGCTGCGAATCAATAAATCGGCGAAATCGTCATCTGCGGCAATGGCCTCGGTGCGCCTTGGGTGAGGTCGGGTTGCATGTCGGACCACGCCTCGCCTTGGTGGATGAGTTGGAGCATCAGGCGTGATGACTCGTTGCGTTGGAAGTAGTCGGTGAAGGCGTATGACGGGGGTTCGGCGTCCGGGGATTCGGGTAGCGCGTAGGCGGTGGCGTAGTCGGGGACGCGGAGGGCGGGGTCGTGCGTGCGCGCCACCTGGCGCGTGTAGCGCTGCAGGCCCGAGGCGAGGTTGCGCCAGCGGATCCAGTAGTGGTTCTCGAAGGAGAAGGCGTTGAAGCGTTCGCCGGCTGCGGTGCCTTTTGCGGCGATGCGTTCGAGCACGGCCTGCGGCATGTCGAGGTTCAGGCCGCCTTCGTCGCCCTGCAGGGCGATGTGCACGATGCGGTCGCGTTGGCCGGGTGCGCGGGCGAGCAGGAGGTCGCGCCAGTTCTGCATGGTGGCGACGATGCCGAAGAGGAAGCCGGCGACGTCGCCCGCGGCGTTGCCATCGCCCAGGCGTTGGTAGGTGCGTTGCCAGCCCTGTGCGTTGCGTTCGGGCAGGAACACCGGGCCCGTGCGGTCGATGGTGGTGTCGTCGACGCCGGGGTAGACCAGGTCGATCGCGAAGGTCGGCCACAAGGGGAGCGCGGCGTCGAACAGGTGGATCGGGAAGTTGCTGCCGATGCCGCCGTCGGAGAACCACACCGGGCGCATCGCGGCGATGTTCGATGCAGTGCGTGCGCCGCCGGTCGCGAGTTGGTCGGTGCTGTCGACCTGCGAGGACGTAGGGGCGCTGGCGGTGCGTTCGGCTTCGGCGTCCGCCGGCACGCGACCCGCGGGTTCGTGCAGCGGCACGGCGCTGACGAGCAGTGGGAAACTCAGGCTCATGCGCGTGGCCACCAACACGGGAAGTTGATCGTCCGCCGGCAGCGGGTAGTAGGTTTTGCCTTCCACGACCTGCGGGTTGCCGCCGTTTTTGGCGATCATCCAGTCGACGACGTCCTTCGGGAACAGGCGGTCGAATTCCTCGCGCAGGAACCAGAAGCGCACGTCGCGGAAGGGCAGGGTGCGCGGTTCGCGATGCGAGATGCTGGTGGTGATCATGCGCAGCACGATGGCGTCGGGCGTCGCGGGTTCGCCTGCGAAGCGGGGCGCGGTGCAGAGGTCGGCGAAGGTGAGCGGTGCGTTCGGCGCCTGGCCGGAGAGGCGTTGCAGCATCGCGTGCAACCATTCGGTCAGCGCCGGTCCCGTCGACACGGACATGCCATTGCACAGGCCGAACAAATTTCCGCGCACGACGCGCGCAACGCGCAACACCGCCGAAATCGCGGCCGCCGCGTAGGCGCAGAAGAACGAGGGCAACAGCATCGCAAGCAATCCGCCTTCGTTCGCCAGCGAGTAGCCGAGCGCAAGCAGCAAGCCGAAGACGAGCAGGAATTCGAGCGGCGCGGTGGCCATGATCGCGCCGACGATCGCGGCGATCTTCTTCCATCGCGACGCGGTGCCCGTCGCGCACACCAGCGCGCGATACGCATTGCGCGCGCCCCACGCGGGCTGGAACAGGCGCGCGATGAACCCTTGCGTCGTCAGTTGCGCGGCGACTTCCGCCAGGCCTTCGAAGCCCGCGCCCGGCGCATCGTGCGTCGACGTGCCCGCGGTCCTGCGCCGGTCGCCGCAGGCCGCGGCGGCCGTGACCGCGGCGGCGATCGCGCCCGCCGAGGTGCCGCCGACGCTCTTGAACCGGAACTCGCGGGCCAGCGCCAACACCGCGTTCGGATACACGATGCCGCTCGTGATCCCGCCTTTCATCACCAGGTCGCAGTACTTCATCGCGTGCTCCATGCCGATGCGATGGGGCGACCTTGGCCCTTGCGGGGCGCCGATGCAACGGGTCATGCTCCTGCGCCATGCATATTCTCGTCTGCGGCGGAGCGGGTTACATCGGCAGTCACATGGCCCGCTGGCTCGCCCTGCGCGACCATCGCGTCACCGTGCTGGACAATCTGTCCACCGGCCATCGCGAAGCGGTGCAGTGGGGCGAGCTGGTCGAAGCCGACCTGCTGGATCGCGCGTCGCTCGACCGCGCGTTCGAAGGCCGCCGGTTCGATGCGGTGATGCATTTCTGCGCGCGCTCGCTCGTCGGCGAATCCGTCCAGGATCCGTACGCCTACTACGCGGCCAACGTCAGCGGCACGCTGCACCTGCTGGAAACGATGCGCAGGCACGGTGTCGACCGGCTCGTGTTCTCCTCGACCGCCGCGGTGTTCGGCCATCCGAACAGCGCGCGCATCGACGAAGACCATCCCAAGCAGCCGATCAACCCCTACGGCGCGAGCAAGCTGATGGTCGAGCGCATCCTCGCCGACGCGGCCGGTGCGTACGGCCTGCGTTCGGTCGCGCTGCGGTACTTCAACGCGGCGGGCGCGAGCCCGCAGGCGACGATCGGCGAATCGCATTCGCCCGAAACGCACCTGATCCCCAACGTGCTGCGCGCCGCGCTCGGCACCGGCCCCGCGCTCAAGGTCTTCGGCGAGGACTACGCGACGCCCGACGGCACGTGCGTCCGCGACTACGTGCACGTCGACGATCTCGCCGAAGCGCACCTGCGCGCGCTGGATTACCTCGATGCGAACGCCGGCGCGCACGCCTTCAACCTGGGCAACGGCCAGGGCTTCTCGGTGCGCGAGGTGATCGCGGCGGCCGAAGCGGTGAGCGGCCGCAAGATCCCGTTTTCGATCGAGCCCCGCCGCGCCGGCGACCCCGCCGTCCTGGTCGCCGCCAGCGACAAGGCGCGCGCAGCGCTGGGCTGGGTGCCGGCCTACGACCGCCTCGAACCGATCCTCGAAACCGCGCTGCGCTGGCATCGCGCCCAGCCCTACTGACGCCGTGAAGGCGCCATGACAGCGCCTTCTTCACAATCCCCGGCCTCCCGATCCTGCGGTGGCGCCGGAGCCTACGTGGTCGATTTCGAAGCCCTGTTTCGCCACTCGCCCAACCCCTACATGGTGGTGGATCGCGACCTGCGCTATCTCGCCGTCAACCAGGCGTACGCGTCGATCGTGGGCGCGACGACGGACGCGCTCGTGGGGCGCCGTGTGTTCGATGCATTCCCGGGCGATACCGATACCGACGGCCATTCCGAAAGCGACGCGGTGCGCCGTTCGATGCTGCGCGTGTTCCAAACCGGGCGGCCCGACATGCTCGCGCTGGTCCCGTACACCATCGAGCGCGAATCGCCGGAAGGCCGGCTCGTGGAAGAACGCTACTGGAGCGCGACGCATACCCCGATCTTCGACGCGAGCGGCCAGGTCTACGCGGTGTTGCAGCACACGACGGATGTCACCGACGTGCAACGCACGCGCGCCGAACTCGAAGCCGCGCGCCAGGCGCAGGGCGCGACGCCCGAGCAGTTGTGGCAGGGCGTCGTCTCGCGCGCCCGCGCCGTGCAGGACGCCAACAGCGCGCTGGAAGCGCAACGCAGCCACCTGATGTCGCTGTTCGCGCAGGCGCCCGGTTTCATGGCGGTGATCTCCGGCCCGGACTACGTGTTCGAGATCGCCAATCCCGCCTACGAAGAACTCGTCGGTCGCCGCGACCTCATCGGACGCAAGCTGGCCGAAGCGCTGCCGGAAATCATGGAGCAGAACTACCTGCAGTTGCTCGACCAGGTGCGCGAGACGAAGCGGCGTTTCGTCGGACGCGGCATGGAAGTGAAGCTGGCCTCGAGCGGCGGCGAGTTGCATCCGCGCTTCGTCGACTTCGTGTTCCAGCCGATCGTCGGCGACGATGGACAGGCCGCCGCGATCTTCGTGCAGGGCCACGACGTCACCGACCGCGAGGCTGCGCTGGACGCGTTGCGCGAAAGCGAACAACGCTTCCGCACGATCGCCGAGATGATCCCGCAGATGGTGTGGTCGACGCTGCCCGACGGTTACCACGACTATTACAACCGCCAGTGGTACGCCTACACCGGCGTGCCGGAAGGCTCGACCGACGGCGAGGGCTGGAACGGGATGTTCCACCCCGAAGACCAGCCGCGCGCGTGGGAGCGCTGGCGCCACAGCCTGCTCACGGGTGAGCCCTACGAAATCGAATATCGCCTGCGCCACCGCAGCGGCGAGTACCGCTGGACGCTCGGCCGCGCGCTGCCGATCCGCGACGCCACCGGCACGATCGTGCGCTGGATGGGCACGTGCACCGAGATCCACGAGCAGAAGCTCGTGCAGGAAGCGCTCGAACGCAGCGAGTACTCGTTGCGCGACGCCGACCAGCGCAAGGACCGCTTCCTCGCCACGCTCGCGCACGAGCTGCGCAACCCGCTGGCGCCGATTTCCACCGCTGCCTCGTTGCTGCGCCTGTCACCCGACGACCCGGTCCGCGTCCGCGCGGCCAGCGAAATCATCGAACGCCAGGTGCAGCACATGACGCACCTGGTCAACGACCTGCTCGACGTCTCGCGCGTGACGCAAGGCCAGGCCGTCCTCGACGTGCGCGAAATGGACCTCGCGCAGGCCGTGCGCGAGGCGCTGGAGCAGGTCGCGCCCATGATCGAACGCAAGCGCCACCAGGTGCGCGTGTCGCTGCCCGAAGGCCCCGTCCGCGTGCTGGGCGATGCGGCGCGCATGCGGCAGGTGTTCGCCAACCTGCTGGTCAACGCGGCGAAGTACACGCCCGAAGGCGGGCACATCGACGTGCGCTTCCATGTCGAGAACCACCTGGCCTGCATCGAAGTCGAGGACGACGGGGTCGGCATGGATGCCGCGTTGATCCCGCGCGTGTTCAACCTGTTCGTGCAGGCCGAGTCGACGCCGGACCGCAACGAAGGCGGCCTCGGCATCGGCCTGTCGCTGGTGCGCAGCCTCGTGCACCTGCACGGCGGAACGATCAAGGCCACGAGCCCCGGACTGGGCCAGGGCTCGCGATTCCGCGTGTGCCTGCCGGTGGACCTGCCGGTCGCGCCGAGGCTCGCCGCGGTCTGATCAATTGGGCAGCGCGGTCGAAATCTGCGTCAAGCCGATCATCCATGCATCGCCGAGCACCGGATCGTCGGTGAAGCTTGCGAGCGAGCGATCCGGATGCGTGCTCGGCCATTCGGTGGGCTCCGGCGAGAACACCAGCCACGCCCGGTTGCCGTGGGAAATGCGCGGATGGCCTGCATAGTTGGACAGACCGCCCCACGGGCCGATCGGCACCATCTCACTGAAATCCCACGCGCCCTGGCCATTGGTGATCAGTGCGTCGGCGGTGAGGAAACCGCAGAACGTCTTGAGCGGCGAGTCGGTCCAAAGGTGCAGCGAGGCGTTCAAGGCCTGCCCGTTCGACGAGCGGATCAAACATTTTCCGTTGACCTGGCTTCGGATCACGTGCGCCACCTTTCCGGACAGCGACGTCACCGGATAGACCGACCACAGCGCCTGCGTGTTGCCCGGTGCGCGGCCGCAACTTGCGGCGTCGGGGTTCCAGACGTACAGCGAAGGCACGCTCGACGTACCGTTGTTGCCGACGATCATGCATCCGCCATCCCACGAGGTGCCGGGCGCTTTTTTCTTGGTCGCGTCGATGAGGTAAGTGCCGGGCGTGACGGCGATCTGCGCCGACGCGGTCGCGCCGAATGCGGCGATGCCGACCAGCGCCACGATGGCGAGCCGGCGCATTGTGTTGCGAACCATTGCGAACCTCCGATGGGCGACGGGAGTTCGCAGCTTGGATTCGGCGCGCGCATGTCGCTAGGTGATGCGCACCGACGCGTGGTTCGGAAGCGGCTCACCCATGCGCGGAATCGCCTTGGACGTGCGCGGTCGCTCAGTCGATGCGATAGACGCGCGCGCCCGGCGTGTCGTCATCGATGCGGAAGAACCAGCGGCCCGCGGCGCCAGGCACGATCTTCACTTCCGGATTCTCGCGCGGCTTGTTCAAGGTGTAATGGCCCTTGAGCACTTTCCATGTCTGCCCGTTGGCGAGTGTGAACTCGGTGCCCGGTTCCCATCCGCGCAGCGTGCCGACGACGCGCGTGAGGATCACGCCCTCGTCGTAACCGAAGAACGATTTGCGTTGTTCGCTGCCTTCGGCCGGCACGGTGGCGACAGGTGCGGGCGAAGGCGCGGCAGCGGCCGCAGCTTGCGCGTCGTCCCGCAGCAGTTGATTGAGCAACGCGAGTTGTTCCGGCTTCAACGTGTCCAGCCCGGTCGCGTGCATCTGCTCGGGCGTGAAGCGTTTCTCCAGATCGATCCACGGCGCGGCAGCCCACGCGACGCACGCGATCAGCAGCAGCAGCATCGGCAGCCAGCGGCGATGTTGGGTGGTCATGCGATTTCCTCCGCGGTTCGCGTCGTCGGCGCCGGCGTGCGCGCGCCATACACATTGAGGACGCGCTGCATCAGCGCGTCATGGCTCCATGCACTTGCATCGCGCGGGCCGGCGGCGGAGAGCAGGGCGCGCAGCTCGGCATCGCGCAACACGCGCGTGACCTGCGCCGCGAATCCTTCAACATCTTCCGGCGCGACCAGCGCCGACGCCGCATCGCGCAACACCGTCGCCGTGCCCATCACCGCGGTGGAGACGATCGGCACGCCGAGTGCCATGGCTTCGATCAACACCAGGCCCTGCGTTTCGGTGGGCGAGGCGAACAGGAATGCATCCGCGCCGCGATAGCAATCCAGCAAGGTCGTGCGGCGATCGAGATTGCCGAGGAACAGGACATGCGCCTCGAGCCTGCGCTCGCGCACGAGTCGCCGCAGGCGCGGCGCGTCGGGGCCTTCGCCGGCGATCACGAAGCGCAGCATCGGGAATTCGGGCACGAGGTGTTGCACGACGTCGATCAGGAAGGCGATGTTCTTCTCGACCGCCAGACGGCTCACCGTCGCGACGACCGGCTGCACGTCCTTCAATCCGTGGCGTGCGCGGAAGGCCGCGCGATCACCGCCCGTGAATTCGGACAGGTCGATGCCCGTCGGCAGCACGGTGGCCGGTGTGTCGATGCCGTAACGGCGCAGCACGCCGGCCATTTCGTCCGTCGGAACGATCAGATGATCGACCTCGCGGCACAACTTGCGCGACAGGCGCCGCGCGAGGAAACGCGTCAACACCGGCGGACACCACGGCAAGTAGTGCGCGACGTATTCCTCGAAGTACGTGTGGTACGTCTCGACGACCGGCGCGCTGCAAGCACGGCCGACACGCACGCCCAGCGCATGCGCGCGGAAGGGCGTGTGCACGTGCACGACATCCCAGCGCCGATGCGCCAGGCGTTCGAATACCGCGCGCAATGCGCTCGACTTCATCAACCGATCTTCGGGATCGAAGAAGATCGTGCGCGCGGGCACGCGGATCACATCGAACGCCGGCCCGAACTCCGCATCGCGCTTGGCCTGCTCCTCGCGCTGCGCATTGCCGTAATCCGGCGCGACGAGCACCACGCGATGGCCCAGTGCGACCAGCGCCTTGGCGAAGGTGCGAATCGACGTCGAGACGCCGTTGATCCGCGGGAAGTAAACGTCCGACACCATCAGGATGTCCATGCCGATCACGGTATGGCAGTCCTGTGACACTTTTGCGACGCGATCAGGCCGCGAGGCTGTTTTCGGAAGGCAATGCGGGCGTGAACACCGGTCGTGGCCCGATCCGCGCGAGCGTGGCGTGCGTGTGCGACAGCAGGCGCAGCGTGCCGTCGTGGTCCTCGACGAGCGCGGTCAGCGACTCGACCCAATCGCCATCGTTGGCGTAGACCAGGCCATGGCGCACTTCGAGCGCCGCGCGATGGATATGTCCGCACACGATGCCGTCGAGCCCGCGACGCCGCGCTTCGGACAAGCCCGCCTGGCGATAGCGCTCGATGTAGCGCTCGGCGGCGTCGCTTCGGCGCTTGAGGAATTCCGCCAGCGACCAGTACCGCATGCCGACCCGGCGTCGCGCACGATTGAGCAACTGATTGCCGGTGAGGATGCGGTAGTACAACCAGTCGCCGAAGCGCTCCTGCAGATTGCCGAACTGCGTCTGCGCATCGAACTCATCGCCGTGCACGACGAGCAGACGGCGCCCGTCGACGGTGACGTGCACCGCGCGCCGCCGCACGCGCATCGCGGGCAGCGCCAGGCCGCAGAAGCGGCGCATCGGACGATCATGGTTGCCGGGGATGTAGACGATGTCGGTGCCCGCGCGACGCAGCGCATGCAGGGCTTCGATCACGCGCTGGTGCGAGGCTTGCCAATGCGCGCGCCGATGCGAGAGCCACCACAGATCGACGATGTCGCCAACGAGGTAAAGGCGATCGCAGCGCAAAGTTTCGAGGAACACCGCGAGTTCCGCAGCGTGGCAGTGCTTGGAGCCGATGTGCGTGTCGGAGAGAAAGGCGGTGCGCCGCGCTGGCGGCGGAAGCGGCACGGCAGCGGACGATGCGGGCATGCGCATGCGGACTCCGGTCGTGGTGGTCCTGTGCCCAGCCTGCTGCCGCTCGGCGACACGCGCGTGACACGGTGGCTGCGCCTGCATGACAACGCAGAAGGCCGTCCCGCTTGTCATCGAACGATCACATCGCCCGACTAGCCTGCCGCGCCTCAGAGGGAAACGCCATGCGACTGTCCAAGACCGACAAGGCACGCGATGCACTGGGCGCCGCGGGAAAATCCGGTGCGGTGGACTTGCGCGATCGGCAGATCCTGATCCTCGCCGACGGCAAGCGCACGCGCGCGGAATTGATCGCGATGCTCGGCGCCGAACGCGTGCCATCGATCGATCGCCTCGTGCGCGAAGGCTTCCTCGCATCGGCGGACAGCGCGCCCGTGATTGTGCCGATCGCGCCTGCATCCGTAGTTGCGCCCATGCCCGCTTCGGTACCGACGGCAAAACGCCGCTCGCTCGCCGCCGCGAAGATGTACCTCATCGACATGCTGCAGTTGCAGCGCACGCCCACGTCCGCCGAACTGCGCCTGGCCATCCAGTCCACAAGCGACCCGGTGCTGTTGCTCGATCGCTTGCTGGAAGCGCTCGACTATCTGGTCACTTCGACAACGCCGAGCTATGGCGAACGCGTGTCTGCGCGCTTCGCCGAAGTCGTCCCAGAGGATGCGTTGTCGCGCTTGCCGACGCTCGCGGCCTGAGCCGACGAACGCTGGGCGTCGATTGCGCGAAGCACGTCCAGCGTCGCAGGCGTCCACACGCTCCAGGTATGCCCACCATCGCGCACGAACACCTGCTTGGCATGCAGCGCCGGCACGAACAAGGGCATCGCCTTGCGTAGGCGATCCTCATCGCCGTACGCCAACCAGATGCGTTGGCTGCGCACGGGATCGTCCGCGAGCTGTTTGATGTAACGCCACACATCACGTTGCCAACTCTGCTCGGTGAAACCTTGCGGCGCACCGCCGTTCCACTGCCGCACGCCGCCGGCCTTGTCGATTTCCAGGAGCAGGTCGAAGTCGCCCAGGTACGGCGCGAGCAGGATCATGCCGTCGAGTTCGCCCGGGAACTGCGCGTCGTACATCAACGTGCCCATCCCGCCCATCGACGCGCCGGCCATCCACACTTCGCGATAGCCACGTGCGCGCAGCGGTTCGATCACTTCGGTGCGCAAACGTTTCAGCGCATCGCCTTCGCGATAGAAGTCGAGCGTGAGTTCGGCGAACACCACGTCCGCGCCCGGCCACGCCTGGTGGATGGAATCGGCGACGCCGCTGTCCTGCAGGCGACGCAGGTCGTCGGCGCGACCGGGCAACACGACGACGAGACGATCGGCCTTTCCGCTGGTCGCGGGGACGGTTGCGATGGGAATCGGCTTCGAGGGATCGCCCTTCGCCACGCAGGCGGACAGGAGCGCGGCGACGAACACGGCCTGCAACACACGGAACATGGCGGTCATCCTTGCATCGCGCACGATGGGCGCGACGCTCGCACGGGGCGTCATCATCGCGATGTGAATGCGCCATCGCCGAACTCGGCGGCGACTGATGCGCGTGTCGAAAAGTTCCGTGCGTCGTGCACATTCGACTTTGTGCAAGCGACCGATGTTCATCGTGCAGTTGAAGTAATAGGTGCGATTGCGCGCTGAATGCGCGGACGTGTCACATGTTTCTCATGTAACCAATTGCAGACTGTGCGTGCCGGCGAACAACATGCCGGAGCATTGGTAACCAACGGAGTAGAAACCACGATGGCCAACAATCAGAACGACCGCAGCCAGCAGAACGCGAGCGGCCAGGATCAACAGAAGTCGCAGCAAGGCATGCCCAAGGACACCGGCACGCCGAACAAGGAAGCCCAGCAGAAGAGCGACAGCGACCGCGACATGCAGGCCGGCAAGTCCGATACGGATCAGGCGCGTAGCAGCGACCAGAACCAGAAGCGCTGACGCGCAGCACCAATCGCAGTAAACAGCCTCTGATCAGGGCTCGCGACGGGAAGGCCGAGAGGTCTTCCCGTCGTCATGTGCGCGACGGCTATTGCCCGCCGGCGAGGGTTTCGATCACGTCGCGACCGTAACGCTCCAGCTTCGCGACACCCACGCCCTGGACGCGCGCGAGGGCATCGAGATCGCCTGGTTCCTGCAACGCGATCTGTCGCAATGTCGCATCGTGGAAGATGACGTAAGCCGGCACGCCCTGTTCGCGTGCGACGGCGCTGCGCCACGCCCGCAAGGCTTCGAAGCGCTGCGCGGCCTCGTCGGAGAGCTCCGCAACGACGTCCGCATTGCGCGACTCGCGCCGCTTCGGCGCCTTCTCCGTTTCCGCGCGCAAGGTCAGCGACGTCTCGCCCTTCAACAATCCCGCGCTCGCCGACGTCAGTCGTAAGGCACCATGCCCTTCGACATCCACCGCGAGCCAACCGCCGGCGACGAGTTGACGGAAAACGCTGCGCCATTGCTTGGCATCGAGTTCGGTGCCGATGCCGTAGGTGCTGACGTTCTCGTGCCCGAACTGGAACACCTTCTGCGTCTGCGCACCGCGCAACACGTCGATGACGTGCGCGGCGCCGAAGCGCTGCCCGGTGCGATACACGCACGACAAGGCCTTCTGCGCCGCGACCGTGCCGTCGTAGCTCCGCGGTGGCGCGATGCAGTTGTCGCAATTGCCGCACGCACCCGCGTGCGCTTCGCCGAAGTACGCAAGCAGGGATTGGCGACGGCACGCAGTCGACTCGCAATAACCGATCAACGCATCGAGCTTGCGACGCTCCAGGCGCTTGCGCTCTTCGCCCGATTCGGATTCCTCGATCATCCGCTGCAACAGCACGGCATCGCCGAGGCCATAGGCCATCCACGCATCCGCCGGATCGCCGTCGCGGCCCGCGCGGCCGGTTTCCTGGTAATAGCCCTCGAGCGATTTCGGCAAATCGAGGTGTGCGACGTAACGCACGTCGGGTTTGTCGATGCCCATGCCGAAGGCGATCGTCGCGCACATCACGATGCCGTCTTCGCGCAGGAAACGCCGCTGGTGCGCGGCGCGTTTCTCCGCATCGAGCCCGGCGTGATAGGGCAGTGCCGAGATGCCCTGTGCGACGAGGAATTCCGCGGTCTGCTCCACCTTCTTGCGCGAGAGGCAATACACGATGCCCGAGTCGCGCGTGCGTTCGCGCAGGAAGTCGACGAGCTGCCGGCGGCTGTCCTGCTTGGCGACGACGGTGTAACGGATGTTGGGGCGATCGAAGGAACTGACGAACTGCCGCGCATCCTCCAGCGCCAGGCGCTCGACGATCTCGCGCCGCGTGGGCGCGTCCGCGGTGGCGGTCAATGCGATGCGCGGGACATCGGGCCAACGCTCGTGCAAGAGCGTGAGTTGCCGGTACTCCGGGCGGAAATCGTGCCCCCATTGCGAGACGCAGTGCGCCTCGTCGATGGCGAACAACGCGATGCGCGCGCGTTCCAGCAACGAGAGGAACCGCGGCGTCAGCAAGCGCTCCGGCGCGACGTAGAGCAGATCCAGCTCGCCATCGGCGAACGCGCGTTCGACCGCCAGCGCGGCCCCGGCATCGAGCGAGGAGTTGAGAAACGCCGCCTTCACCCCCAATTGCCTGAGGGCCTCGACCTGGTCCTGCATCAGCGCGATCAGCGGCGAGACGACGATCGCCGTGCCCTGGCGCAACAAGGCGGGCAACTGGTAGCACAGCGACTTGCCGCCACCGGTGGGCATGAGGACCAGCGCATCGCCGCCTTCGGCCACATGCCCGACGATCTCGCCCTGCACGCCGCGGAAGGCGTCGTACCCGAAAACGTGGCGGAGGGTGTCGAGGGCGCGCTGCATGGTGGAAGGGTAGCAGCGGCGTCAAGTGCGATGGCGCCGAGTTGTCGGCAAAAGCGGGGAATGGGGAATGGGGGAATGGGGAATGGTTACTCGCGTATTCCCCATTCCCTATTCCCTATTCCCGCCTTTTCGTTACTGCAGCAACGCGCGCAACATCCACGCGTTCTTTTCATGCACCGCCAGGCGCTGGGTGAGCATGTCGACGGTCGGGTCGTCGCCCGCCTTGTCGGCGATTTCCAGCGACTTGCGATGCGCGCGCGCCACCGCTTCGTTGCCCACCACGAGCTGGCGGACCATTTCGCGCCAGTCGGTGTGCTCGACCTTGGTGCCCGGCTTGATGCTGGTCAGGCGCTGGAAATCGTCGTAGGAGGCCGGCACGTTGTAGCCCAGGGCGCGGATGCGTTCGGCGATTTCGTCGAAGGCCATCCACTGCTCGTTGTACTGGGTCTCGAACATCGTGTGCAGGCTGTTGAACATCTCGCCCGTGATGTTGAAGTGGAAATTGTGGGTCTTCAGGTACAGCGTGAAGGCGTCGGCCAGCGAGACCATCAGGGATTCGGAGATCTTCTTGCGGTTCTCGGCGCTGATCCCGATGTCGATGTCGGGGGCGTTGCCGCCGACCTGCGGGTCTTCTTTGAGGGACTTGGCGGGGGTGGCCATGCGTTTGGTGCTCCTTGGCGTCAGGTTGCGATCACAATAGTGGGGCGGGGTTGGCGACGGAAATCGATTGTTGCTGGCGTCGCGATTGATCTGGTCAATGGTGTTAGAGTGTATGGAAACCGGTGCAAAGGGCGCGTCATTGCAGGGCAGGCGGGCGATCGACGGCGCATCGTCGAAGGATCGCGGCCGCCTGCTGGGGCTGTGGAACCGCTGGAACGCCAAGCCCGGCGATGAGGCCGCGCGCGAGGCCTTCGCCGTCGCCCTGGCCCGCTCGGTCGAAGCGCGCGAGCTGCGCGCCGCCCGCCTGCCGCAAGCGGCGGTGGATGACACGCTGCCCATCGCGGCCGAAGCCGAACGCATCGTCGAGCTGATCCGTCGCCATCCGGTGGTCGTGATCGCGGGCGAAACCGGATCGGGCAAGACCACGCAGTTGCCGAAGCTGTGCCTGGCCGCCGGTCGCGGCGCCGCGGGCATGATCGGCTGCACGCAGCCGCGGCGTATCGCCGCACGCGCGGTGGCGCGGCGCGTGGCGGAAGAACTCAAGGTGCCGGTGGGCGGCGCCGTCGGCTACCAGGTGCGTTTCACCGACAACGTCTCCGAGCAGACCGCGGTGAAGTTCATGACCGACGGCATCCTGCTCGCGGAGATCCAGTCCGACCGCTGGTTGTCGGCCTACGACACGATCATCGTCGACGAAGCGCACGAACGCAGCCTCAACATCGACTTCCTGCTCGGCTATCTCAAGCAACTGATCGAGCGCCGCAAGGACCTGAAGATCATCGTCACCTCGGCGACGATCGACACCGCGCGTTTCTCCGCGCACTTCAATGATGCGCCGGTGGTGAGCGTCGAAGGCCGCGGTTATCCGGTGGACGTGCGCTGGCGCCCCATCGAAGGCGAGGGCGAGGACGCCGGCGATCGCACCGTGCTCGACGGCATCCTCGGCGCGTGCGACGAGATCGCGCGCGACCATCCCATGGGCGACACGCTGATCTTCCTGCCCGGCGAGCGCGAGATCCGCGACGCGCATCAGGCGCTCGAACGGCGCAAATATCGCCACACCGAAATCCTGCCGCTCTATGCGCGCCTGTCCGCGAAGGACCAGGATCGCGTGTTCAATCCCGGCCCGAAGCGGCGCATCGTGCTCGCGACCAATGTCGCCGAGACCTCGCTGACGGTGCCGCGCATCCACGCGGTCGTCGATCCGGGCCTGGCGCGCGTGAAGCGTTACAGCCCGCGACAGAAACTCGATCGCCTGCACATCGAACCGATCAGCCAGGCGAGCGCCGACCAGCGCAAGGGCCGCTGCGGACGCATCGCGCCGGGCACGTGCTATCGCCTGTATTCGGAAGCCGATTTCGAATCGCGCGCGCGCTTCACCGATCCGGAAATCCGCCGCGCCGCATTGGCGGGCGTGATCCTGCGCATGCTGTCGCTGGGTCTGGGGCGCATCGAGGAATTCCCGTTCCTCGAACCGCCGGAACCGCGCGCGGTCGCCGATGGTTGGCAGCAACTGCTCGAACTCGGCGCGATCGAAGAAGCCGACAAGGGCGCACGCAAACTCACGGCCATCGGCCGCACGATGGCGCGCCTGCCGGTCGACGTGAAGCTCGCGCGCATGCTCATCGCCGCCAACGAACGCGGCTGTTTGCGCGAGATGCTCGCGATCACCGCCTTCCTCGGCATCCAGGATCCGCGCGAACGCCCCGCCGACCAGCGCGGTGCGGCCGATGCTGCGCACGCGGAGTTCGCGGATCAGAAGTCGGAGTTCGTCGGCATCGTCAAGTTGTGGGATGCGTATCGACAGGCGCACGAAGACCTCACGCAATCGAAGTTGCGCCAGTGGGCCGAGAAACACTTCCTCGGCTTCCTGCGCCTGCGCGAGTGGCGCGAACTGCATCGCCAGCTGAAGTTGCTGTGCGACGAACTGGGTTGGAACCAGAACGCCGAAGACGCGCCGTATGCCGACCTGCATCGCGCACTGCTGACGGGCCTGCCGACGCAGGTCGGCAACCGCGGCGACCGCAACATCTACGACGGTCCGCGCGGACGCAAGTTCCAGTTGTTCCCCGGTTCGCCGCTGGCGAAGAAACCGCCGCCGTGGGTGTTGTCGGCGACCTTGCTCGACACCGAGCGCGTGTGGTCGTTGACCAACGGGACGATCGAGCCGGAGTGGGCGATCGATGCGTTGCCGCATCTGCTCGCACGTCGCCAACACGATCCGCGCTGGGCGCGCTCGCAGGGGCGCGTGGTCGGCAGCGAACAGATTTCCCTGTTCGGCCTGGTGCTCGCGCCGAAGCGGCCGATCCATTACGGCGCACTGTTCCCGGAAGAAGCACGGCAGATCTTCGCGCGCGATGCGCTGGTCACCGGCGAGATCAACACACGCGCCGCGTTCCTGCCGCGCAACCTCGCCACGCTCGCGAAGGCGAAGGAAGAAGAAGCCAAGCAGCGCCGCACCGGCCTGGTCGTCGACGAAGACTGGCAGGCGCAGTGGTACCTGGATCGCTTGCCGGCGCACGTGCACAACGCGCAAGCGTTGGATGCTTGGTATGCGCGCTTGCCGAAGGAAGAGAAGCTGTCGCTCGATTGGTCGCTGGCCGACCTGATGGTGGGCGACGAAAGCGATGCGACGCGGTTTCCGCCCTATTTTCCGCTGGGCGAGGCGCGATTGGCGGTGCGCTATCGCTTCGAACCCGGCGCACCCGACGATGGCATGACCGTCGTGGTGCCGCTGCATCTGCTCAACGCGCTCGATGCGGCGCGATTGTCGTGGCTCGCGCCGGGCTTCATCGTCGACAAGGCGACGGCGCTGATCAAATCGCTGCCGAAGGCCTTGCGGCGCAACTTCGTGCCGGCGCCGGATTTCGCGCGCGCGTTCGCCGAAGCGTTCCCGCAACCGACCGGCGATGCGATCGAAGGCGAGCTTGCGCGCTTCCTGCAGAAGCTCACGGGCGTGGCGATTTCGGCGACGGAGTTCGATCCGGCATCGATCGAATCGCACCTGCATGCGAACCTGCGGTTGCTCGATGTGGCGAAGGGCAGGGAAGCGCCCGTGCTCGCCGAGTCGCGCGACCTCGCGGACCTGCGCGCGCGCTTCGGCGCCCGCGCGCAAGCCGCTTTCGCCGCGCGCGCCGCGGAAGGCCTCGCGCAACAGGGGCTGGTGCATTTCCCCGAACAACCGATTCCCCCGTCGGTGCCCGGCGCCGGTGGCGTGCCCGCGTATCCCGCGCTCGAAGATCGCGGCGAATCCGTCGCGCTCACCGTGCACGCGAGCCGCGAGGAAGCCGATCGCCGGCATCCGCAAGGCGTGCGTCGCCTGCTGCGCCTGGAACTGGCGGACAAACTGAAGCAGGCGCGCAAGCAACTGCCGATCCAGCCGAAGCTCGCGCTGTTGTACGCCGCGATCGAATCCGCCGCGCCGCGCGATCTCCCCGGCAACGACTCCGACCGCCTGCGCGCCGATCTGATCGAAGGCGCGTTCGCAGCGCTCGCGGCCGATGATCTTGAACACGTGCGCGATGCCGCCGCCTTCGACGCGCGTCGCGAGGCGATCGCCAAGGGCCTGTTCCCCGAAGCGATGGCGCGCCTGCGCCAGGCGGAAACCATCCTGTCGCTCGTCGCCGAGGTCCGCGCCGGCCTGGACAGCAAGCTGGTGGGCTGGGCGAGCGGCAATCTCGACGACATGCGCCGCCAGCTCGCCGCGCTGGTCCCGCCGGGGTTCCTGCGCGACGTGCCCGCGCCCGCGCTCGCCGACTATCCTCGCTACCTGCGCGCGCTGGTCCTGCGCAGCGAGCGTGCGTTGCGCGACCCGGCCCGCGACCAGGCCCGCATGCTCGAACTCAAGCCCTTCGCCGACGCCGTGGCCGATGCCGCCGCCGACGCATCCCTCGATCCCGAATGGCAGGCGCTGCGCTGGGACCTGGAGGAATTGCGGGTGTCGCTGTTCGCGCAGGAACTGGGCGCGCGCGCGGGGGTTTCGCCCAAGCGGCTCGCGGCGCGCCTGGCCCGCCTGCGCGGTGCATGAACGGCGCTGCCGCGCCCTTCGCACCCGGCGCGGTACTGTAGGGCTGTCGCAGGATCCAGACCTTTGAGCAAGCTCACTCCCCTCACATTGCCCGCTTTGCTGGCGTTGCCGCCCGCCGACGCCATCCCGCAACCGTTGCGCGACGCGATGCTGCAGGTGGACGGCGACCCGTTCGCGGATGCGCCGGATCCACCGGCAGTGCTCGTCGATACGCTCGGTTCGCTGGCCCGTCTCGGCGCCGACCCCGACGTCACGACGGCGGCGATCCTGCGCGCGTTGCCGTCGGTGGAAGTGAAGCTTCGTCCGCGGATCGCAAAGGACTACCCGCAGATCGCAGCCCTGCTCGAAGGGCAGCGCGCCGCCGTGCAGGTCTGGTCGCTGCACGCCGAACAACACGGGCACGGCAACAGTGAAGGCCTGCGCCGCCTGCTGCTGGCGATCGTGCGCGACCTGCGCGTCGTGCTCGTCCTGCTCTCGCGTCATCTCGCGCGACTTCGCCTGGCGGCCACCGCGCCGCCGGACCAGCAGCGCGCGCTCGCGCAACTCACGCGCGACATCCATGCGCCGCTCGCCAATCGCCTCGGCATCTGGCAGTTGAAGTGGGAACTCGAAGACCTCGCGTTCCGCTATCTCGAGCCGGAGACCTACCAGCAGATCGCGCGCCTGCTCGACGACAAGCGCAGCGGCCGCGAGCGCTACATCGAGACGGTGAAGGCCACGCTGCGCGACGCACTCGCCGCCTCGGGCATCCGCGGCGAAGTCGCCGGCCGCCCGAAGCACATCTACAGCATCTGGCGAAAGATGCAGAAGAAGAACGCGCCCATCGGCGAGCTCTACGATCTGCGCGCCTTGCGCGTGTTGGTCGACGACGTGCCGGCCTGCTATGCGGTGCTCGGTGTCGTGCACGCGCTGTGGCTGCCGGTGCCGGACGAGTTCGACGATTACATCGCGCGCCCCAAGCGCAACGACTATCGCTCGCTGCACACGGCGGTGATCGGGCCGGAAGGCAAGACGCTCGAAGTGCAGATCCGCACGCACGAGATGCACGCGCAGGCCGAACTGGGCGTCGCCGCGCACTGGAAATACAAGGAAGGTCGCGCGGCCAGCAAGAGCCAGGACGCCGCGATGGAAAAGCGCATCGCGTGGATGCGGCAGTTGCTGGACAGCACGGGCGAGGAAGCGAGCCTGCTGCGCGAACTCGACACCGAGCTCGCCGAGGATCGCATCTACGTGCTCACGCCGCGTGGTGAAGTCATCGACTTGCCGCAGGGCGCGACGCCGATCGATTTCGCGTATCGCCTGCACACCGACGTCGGCCATCGCACGCGCGGCGCGAAAGTCGACGGCCGCATCGTGCCGCTCGATCACGTGCTGCGGAGTGGAGATCGCGTCGAAATCCTCACCGGCAAGGTCGCCGAGCCGCGGCGCGACTGGCTTGTGCAATCCAACGGCTTCCTCGCCAGCGCGCGCTCGCGCGAAAAGGTCCGCAGTTGGTTCCACAAACTCGATCGCGCGCGCAACCTGCAGGCCGGTCGCGAGTTGCTCGATCGCGAACTCAAGCGCCTGGGTCTTGCGAAAGCGGATCTCGCGCCGGTGTTGTCGCGTTTCAACGTTTCCAGCGACGACGAACTCGTCGTGCTCGTCGCACTGGGCGACGTCGGCCCGCACCAGGTCGGTCGCGCGCTGCTCGAACACGAGCGCGCACTCGCCGAACCCGAGCCCGTGCATTCGCCCGTCGTTTCGCGCGCGCCGGCGAAGAAAGGCCGCTCCGACTTCACCATCGCTGGCATGGGCAATCTGCTCGCGCAGCCCGCGCGTTGCTGCCAGCCGTTGCCCGGCGAACCGATTGTCGGGTATCTCACGCGCGGCAAGGGTATCTCGGTGCATCGCGCCGGTTGCGCGACATACCTGCGCCTGGCCGCCGCGCAACCGCAGCGCGCGATCCCCGTCGAATGGGGCGGCGTGGGCGGTGGACACGATGTCGATGTCGTGCTGCTCGGCCTCGACCGCAAATGGCTGCTGAAGGATCTGACCAACCTGATCGCGCAGGAGAACGCCCACGTCGCCGCGATTTCCACCGATCCCGAGCGCGGCACGGGCCGCGTGCGCCTGAACCTGCGGCTGCGCGTGTCCGACTACGGCCAACTCTCCGCGCTGCTCGGCAAGCTCGCTGCCGTGCCCGGCGTCGAAGACGCACGGCGCGCGACCTGACATGGCCCGCGTGCGCGTCCGCGATCCGCTCCGCCTCCGCTTCCTCGACTGGGTGCGCCGCTGGCCGCCCGCGTTGCGTCGGCGCGTGGAATTCGGCGCCGTCGGCCTGCTCGGGCTCGTCGTGCTGATCGTCGCCTTCCGGCAACCGATGTCCGATCGCCTCTATCCCGAAGCGCAGTACCAACAGACGCTGGATGCTGCCGCGCGCGCATTGCAGGCGGGCAAGCTCACTTCGCCCGACGGCACCGGCGCGCGCGAGCTGTATGCATCGGCCCTGGCGATGGATTCGGATCGCGACGAAGCGCGCGCCGGTTTGCAGCGCGTCGGCGAAGTCGCGCTGGCGAAAGCCGACAAGGCGACGGATGCGCGCAAGTTCCAGGAAGCACACCTGGCCTTGCGGCTCGCGCGCGAACTCGCGGTGCCGAGCGCGCAGGTCGATCGCATCGAAGAGCGCCTGCGCCAGCACGAAGTCGACATCGTCGCCATCGACACGCTGCTCGCCGATGCGGCGGCCGCGCGCCAGGCCGGCCATCTCGACGGCGATCCGAAAGCCGCGCTGCCGCTGTACAAGGAAGTGTTGTCGATGCAGCCGTCGAACAACACCGCGCTCGAAGGCCGCGAGGACACGCTCTCGCAACTGTTGCAGCAGGCACAGGCGCACCTGCAGAAGGGCGAGTTCGAGGACGCCGGTGCGCTGGTGGCGCGCGTGCGCGATTTCGACCCCGGCCACGTGGGCCTGCCGGATGCACAGGCGGCGTTGACGCAGGCACGCGACAAACAGCGCGCGCGCGGCGATATCGCGTTGCGAGGTAAGAAACTCGACGCGGCCACCGACGCGTATCGCGCCGCACTCGCGCTGGATCCGAACGATGCGCAGGCGCGCGACAACCTCACGCGCCTGGCGGCCGCATGGGCGGCACGCAGCCAGCGCGCGGCGTCGGATTTCGATTTCGACGAGGCGCAGCGAGCGCTCGACCTGGCGCGCATGATCGATCCGAAATCCCCGGCGATCGGCGAAGCCGAGCGCCACCTCGCGCAATCGCGCGAACGCGGCGAACGCTTGCCGGCGCGTGCATCCACGCCCGGTCGCATCGCCGAAGTGCGGCGCCTGCTTGCCGGCGCCGCGGAATCCGAAGCGCGTGGCGACCTGCTCACGCCGCCCGGCGACAGTGCCTACGATCAAATTCGCCGTGCGCGTGCACTGGCGCCGGACGATCCTTCGGTGCGCGCCGCGCAAGCGCGCCTGTTGCCCGCGGCGCGCACGTGTTTCGACGATGCGCTGCGCGCCAATCGCCTCGTGCGCGCGGAAGGCTGCCTGGATGCGCGCGAACAACTCGGCGACAGTCGCGCCGGCGTGTCGGAGGCGCGCAATCGCCTCGCGATGCGTTGGATCGCGGTGGGCCAGGAACGCCTGGGCGCAGGGGAAATCTCGACGGCGCAGCGTGCGTTGACCTCCGCGCGCGCCCTGGATCCGAATGCCGAAGGGCTCGACGCCTTCGCCGAGCGCCTGCGCCTGGCCTCGCGCCGCTAGGGCTTGCCGAGCAATACGCGGCGCACGACGTCGCGCCCCGCGTCGAGCGAGAAATGCTTCTCGACGTTCACCAGCGCGTTGTCGCGCAGGCGCGTCCACAAGGCTTCGTCTTCGTAGAGCCGCACGATCGCATCGGCGAAGCCTTGCGCATCGTCGGCGACCAGCGCGTCCTCACCCGCGCGCAGATGCATGCCTTCGACCGCGCACGACGTCGCGACCACCGGTTGCCCGTGCGCCATGCTCAGGTTGACCTTGCCTTTCACGCCGGCGCCGTAGCGCAGCGGCGCGATCGCGATCCGCCCGCCACGCATGAAGGGATCGATGTCGGGCACGTGGCCGTGCACGATCACGCCGTCGATCTTGCCCAACGCAAGGATCGCGTCCGTCGCATGGCTGCCGATGCAGTGGAAGCGCACGTTCGGCAGGCGCGCGCGCACGGCCGGGAAGATCGCTTCGACGAACCACCGCACCGCATCCACGTTCGGCGGATGACGAAAACCGCCGACGAACACGAGGTCTTCGCGATGCGCGAACGGATGCCCCGCGCCCGCGATCTGGTGCAGGTTCGACAGGATCTCGACTTGCGCGCCGGGCGCATCGATGGCGAGCAATTTGCGTTCGACATCGCTCACGACCAGCGTGGCGTCGCTGCGCGCGATGACATCGAGTTCGAGCGTCCGCGTGCGCAGCGCCATGCGACGCAGGGCCGCATCGTTCACCAGGTCCGCGCCGCGTGCTTCGCGCAGGTAATGCAGGTCGACGGTGTCGAACACCACGCGCGCCTGCGGGGCGTGCTTGCGTGCGAGAGGAAGGAATTCGGAGGCGACGTAGTGGCGGCTCAGCACGATCGTGTCGAAGCGGCGCCCGTGTTCGCGGAACCACGCCGGTGCGCGCGGTGCGAACGGCGCGTACCAGCATTCCACGCCCAGGTGCTGCAGCGCGTGCGTGGCGGCGCCGTCGTTCGCGCGATTGGCCGGCAGGAAGACGACGTGCGCGCCTTCCTCGCGCAGCAAGCGCATCAGGTTCACCAGGCGCAGCGAACCCGAGTCGTGGTCCGGGTGCGGCGTGAGTGCATCGATGATCAGTACTTGCGGCGAACGTGCGTGCAGCACGGCCGGCGTCGGAATCGTGCCGGGCGCGGCGTGTGTCGCGAGCGTGTCGCGCCAGCGGGCTTCGAACGTGACCTGGTTGCGCACCTGCGACGCCTTCGGGCCGACGTTGACGTCGGTGCCCGCGGTACCGCCTTCGTCGTGCACGACCACCGCGTCGGGCTGGTACAGCACGCGCAAGCCGCGTGCGCGCACGGCGAAGGCGAGGTCGGTGTCTTCGTAATACGCCGGCGCATAGGCGTGGGCGAAGCCGCCGAGTTCGGCGAACAACGCGCGTGGCAATGCGATCGCCGCGCCGCTCGCGTAATCGCAATCGCGGACGTAGGCGTAGCGGCAATCCTCGCGCGATGCGCGGCGGCCGTAGTTCCAGCCGCTGCCGTCGGCGAACACCACGCCGCCGGCTTCCTGCAAACGGCCATCGGGATAGAGCAGTTGCGCGCCGACCAGGCCGACGTTCGCGTGGTCGTCGAAGGTGCGCAGCAACGCGTCGAGCCAACCGGGTTGCGGAATCGTGTCGTTGTTGAGGAAGACGACGTATTCGCCGCGCGCGAGCGATGCGCCGTCGTTGCAGGCGGCGATGAAGCCACCGTTCTCGGCGCGGCGGTGGTAACGCAGGCCTTCGACGTGGGGCAGGGCGTCCGGCGTTTCGTCGGTCGATCCGTCATCGACGACGATCACCTCGGCCCGGATCGCCGGCGGATGCGCCGCCAGCGCGCGCAGGCAGGCGAGCGTGCGCGCGAACTGCCCGTAGACCGGGATCACGATGCTCGCGCGTGGCGCCGGTCCGCTGACCTGCAGCGTGTCGGGCAATGCGAAGGGGGCGAATGGCGCGACATCGGGCCGATACAGCGGCGCGCCCTTCGTGGCGGGCGCAGGTGCGAACCGCAGCCGCGCCTGCGCCAGCGTCGCCGACCACCCGCGCGTGCGCAGGCTCGCCAGCCC
Organism: Noviluteimonas gilva; assembly: GCF_009740395.1. Taxonomy (GTDB): domain Bacteria; phylum Pseudomonadota; class Gammaproteobacteria; order Xanthomonadales; family Xanthomonadaceae; genus Noviluteimonas; species Noviluteimonas gilva. The sequence goes on along the minus strand of NZ_WOXT01000006.1, from coordinate 86,033 downwards.
GCGCGTCGCCAACCCGACGGCGCGTCGCAGGAAGAACCGGGCATCGGCCGGGGTCATCGACATGCCAACACAACTCCGGCTGAAGAAAGGGGGATGGGCCACGGGGCGCGAACTGGCGTGGACAGGGCCCTGCGCTAGACTCGCGGCTCCATTGTCGCATCGCCCCGGCCCACGGCCAGCGGGCCTGATTCCGAAGACCCAATGCCCAAAGCCCCGCGGATCGAATACGACGAAGACGACGACGGCAGCCACGCACACGGCAGTCCTTCGACGCCCGGCTGGCGCCGCCGGCTGCTGACCTGGGGCCTGGCCGCGGTCGGCCTGGGGCTCGGGTTCCTGATTCCGTACACGATCTACCTCAACCACCAGGTCGGCGAGCGCTTCGGCCAGTTGCGCTGGCAGTTGCCCACGCGCGTGTATGCGCGACCGCTGGTGCTGCGCGCGGGCACCGCGATGGATGCGCAGACGCTCAAGACCGAACTGGAGGCCGCCGGCTATCGCGACGACGGCGCGGGCGTGCGTCCGGGCACCTATTCGCGCGATGGCGGGCGTTGGCACATCGCCAGCCGTGGGTTCTTCGATGTCGACGGCCAGGTCGCGCCGCGCCGGATCGACGTCGTGCTGTCGGGTTCGCGCGTGGCCAGCGTGCGCGACTCGGCGCGCAAGCAAGCGGTGAAGGTCGCGCGCCTGGATCCGGCGCGCATCGCCACGCTCTACGGCCAGCAGCAGGAAGAGCGCCGCATCGTGCGCATCGAGGAAGTGCCCGAGCTCCTCGTCACCGGCCTGCAGGCGGTCGAGGACCGCGACTTCAATCGCCACCACGGCATCGACCTGTCCGGCATCGCGCGCGCGGTGTGGGTGAACCTGCGTTCGGGCGAAGCCAGGCAGGGCGCCAGCACGATCACCCAGCAGCTCGCGCGCAGCGGCCTGCTCGGCATCGGCAAGGAACAAACCTTCACCCGCAAGTTCAACGAAGTCCTCTATGCGCTGCTGATCGAAGCGCGCTACGACAAGAAGACGATCCTCGAGGCCTACTTCAACCAGGTGTACCTGGGCCAGCAGGGTTCGCAGGCGATCCATGGCGTGGCCGCGGCGTCGGAATTCTGGTTCGGCCGCGACCTGCGGGACCTGTCGACCGAACAGGTTGCGCTGCTGATCGGCATGGTGCGCGGCCCGTCGCTCTACGATCCGCGCCGCAATCCGGAACGCGCGACGGAGCGTCGCAACTTCGCGCTCGGCAAGATGCACGAGTCCGGGCTGATCAACGACGAAGAGTTCGCGCGTGCGAAGGACGCGCCGCTCGGCGTAACGAAGACGCCGGTCAACATCGCCAATCGTTTTCCCGCGTATGTCGACCTCGTGCGCCGCCAGCTTGCGCGCGACTATCCGGCCGACGCGCTGCAGGGCGCGGGCCTGACGGTGCTCAGCGCGATGTCGCCCTCCGCGCAGGCCTATGCCGAAGGCGCGGTGACGCGCACGCTCAAGGCCGTCGAAAACAAGAAGCGCCCGCCGCTGCAGGCCGGCCTGGTGGTGACCGACGTGCACAACGGCGATGTCGTCGCCGTCGTCGGCAGCCGCAGTTTCCAGGAGCAGGGCTTCAATCGCGCGGTGGAAGCGCAGCGTCCGGTCGGTTCGCTGCTCAAGCCCTTCGTGTATCTGCTCGCGCTCGCGCAGCCGCAGAAGTTTTCGCTCGCCAGTTACGTGGACGACGCGCCGGTCGCGGTGACGCTCGGGCGCGGCAAGCGCTGGACGCCGGGCAATTCCGACGGTCGCAGCCATGGGCTGGTGCGGATGATCGACGCACTCGGCATGTCCTATAACCAGGCCACGGTGCGCGTGGGCATGCAGGTCGATCCGCGTCGCCTGGCCGCGTTGATCAAGGTGCTCGCGGGCATCGAGGCCGATCCGCATCCGGCATTGATCCTCGGCGCGGTGGACCAGAGCCCTTATGCGATGGCGCAGCTGTATCAGTTCCTCGCATCGGGCGGCGAAATCCAGCCGCTGCATGCGGTACGCGGCGTGCTCAATGCGAACGGCAAGGCGCTCACGCGTTACGACATCGCACCGGCGCCCGCGCAGGAAGGCGACGCGATCGCCGCGCGCCTGATCGGCACGGCGCTCCAACACGCGGTGACGTCGGGTACGGGCCGTCCTTTGCTGAGCGACGGCCTCGGTCGCCTGCAGGCCGCGGGCAAGACCGGCACGTCCAACGACAGCCGCGACAGCTGGTTCGCCGGTTACACGGGCGATCATCTCGCGGTGGTCTGGGTCGGCAACGACCAGAACCAGCCGACGGGCCTCTACGGCGCGACCGGCGGCATGCGCGTGTGGTCGGGCATCTTCTCGCGCCTGCCGAGCCGGCCGCTGGAAATCGGCGACAAGGGCCTGGATTGGCAGTGGGTCGTCGGCGGCAACGCGACGAACCCCGAGTGCCCGGGTGCGCGCCGCTTCGCCTTTGTCACCGGGTTCCAGCCGCCGTTCGAACCGTGCCAGGTGCAGCAGCAGGCCGCGGATGAATCGGGCGGCTGGCGCGATTGGTTCGGGTTCGGCAAGGACGAACAACCGCAGCAGCAGCCGCAACAACCGCCGCAGCCGCAGCAGGCGCCGCAGGAAGAGCAATGAGCTTGCGTTCGGGCTTCGCGATCGCGTGCGTGCTGGCGCTTTCCGCTTGCGCGACCACGCCGCCACCGTCGGCCGACAGCACGGAACCCGCGTACGACCCGGTCGCGCTCGTCGCGCAGATCCGCGCGGCCGCAGGCCCGGACGATGCGAAGGACGAACTCGCGATCCGCCCGTTGCGCGACCCGATGGTCGAAGGCCTGCGCGCCGATGCCATGCGCGCCGAGCGTGAACAGCGCTATGCCGATGCCGCGACAACGCTCGACCAGGTGATCGCCGAAGTCGGCGACGACCCGGCGATCCTGCAGGAGCGCGCCGAAGCGGCCTTGCTGAACCGCGATCTCGACGGCGCCGAACGCTTCGCGCGCCAGGGCATCGACGTCGGTGCCAAGGTCGGCCCCCTGTGCCGCCGCCATTGGGAAACCGTGCACGTGGTGCGCTTGGAACGCGGCGATACCGCGGCCGCCACGGACGCGCAGCGTCAACGCGACGCGTGCAAGGTGACCGCGCCGCCGCGATACTGAGGGCGATGTCCGACCTGTCCGCCTCCGCGCGCGACGCGCTCGCCGAAGGCGGCGCGCTCGCCGACGCCATTCCCGCCTTCGTCCCGCGCGCCTCGCAGCAGCGGCTTTCGGCTGCGGTGGCCGATGCATTCGACGCGCGCGGCACCTTGCTCGCCGAAGCGGGCACCGGCACGGGCAAGACGTACGCGTATCTCGTGCCGGCGCTGCTGTCGGGCCTGAAGACGATCATTTCGACCGGCACGCGCGCGCTGCAGGATCAGTTGTTCCTGCGCGATCTGCCGCGCGTGCGCGATGCGCTCGGTACGCCGATCAAGACCGCGCTGCTCAAGGGCCGCGCGAATTACCTGTGCAAGCATCGCCTCGAACGCGCGAAGGGCGAGCCGCGCTTCGCCAATCGCGAACAGATCGCGCAGTTCCAGCGCATCGTGTCGTGGAGCGGCCGCACGCGCATGGGCGACATGTCCGAACTCGACGCGTTGCCCGAGGATTCGCCGCTGCTGCCGATGGTGACCAGCACCGCCGAGAATTGCCTCGGCAGCGAGTGCCCGTTCTGGTCGGACTGCTTCGTCGTGCAGGCACGTGCGCGCGCGCAGGCGGCGGATATCGTCGTCGTGAATCACCACTTGTTGCTCGCCGATCTGGCATTGAAGCAGGAAGGCTTCGGCGAAATCCTGCCGGGTGCGCAGGCCTTCGTGGTCGACGAAGCGCATCAGTTGCCGGACCTGGCCGCGCAGTTCTTCGGCGAAGGCGTGGGCGCGCGGCCCTTGGTCGAACTCGCGCGCGATGCGATCGCCGAATGCAAGGACGTGAGTGCGTCGATCGCGACGGTGCAAGGGCCCGCGCAACAACTCGAACATGCCACACGCGTGTTGCGTGCAGCGATGGAAGTGCTGCCGACGCGCGGCACGCGCGGCCGCGCGCTGCAGGATGCGCCGGTGCGCGAAGCGTGTGCGCAGTTGATCGAGAGCCTGCAGGGGTTCGTCGATGCGTTGGCCGGCTTACGCGAGGCATCGCCGGGTTTCGAAGCGTGCCATGCGCGCGCGCAGGATTTCGCGGGGCGTTTGAAGCGCTGGGTCGAATCGCCGGATGCCGGCGATTTCGCGGACGTCGGCGAGCCGGACGAAGGCGACGTGCTGTGGTTCGAACTCTCGCCGCGTGGTTTCCGTTTGCAACGCACGCCGTTGGATGTCTCCGGCCCGTTGCGCGACCACCGCCTGCGTTCGCACGCCGCCTGGGTGTTCACGTCGGCGACCTTGTCGGTCGCCGGCGGCTTCGATCACCTGCAAACGCGCCTGGGCCTCGACGATCCGCAAACGTTGCTGGAACCCAGTCCCTTCGACTGGAACGCGCAGGCGCTGTGCTACCTGCCGCCGCGCATGCCCGAGCCGATGTCGCGCGATTACGGCGCGGCCGTCATCGATGCGCTGACGCCGGTGCTCGAAGCCTCCAAGGGGCGCGCATTCGTGTTGTTCGCCTCGCACCGTGCGTTGCGCGAAGCGGCGGCCGCGTTGCGCGACGGGCCGTGGCCCTTGTTCGTGCAGGGCGAAGCGCCGCGCCACGTGTTGTTGCAGCGCTTCCGCGATTCCGGCAACGGCGTGTTGCTGGGCGCCGCGAGTTTCCGCGAAGGCGTCGACGTCGCGGGCGATGCGCTGAGCGTGGTCGTCATCGACAAACTTCCGTTCGCCGCACCCGACGATCCGGTGTTCGAAGCGCGCCTGGACGCGATCCGACGCAGCGGCGGCAATCCTTTCCGCGACGAACAACTGCCGCAGGCCGTGATCGCGCTGAAGCAGGGCGTCGGCCGGCTCATCCGCAGCGAAACCGACCGCGGCGTGCTGGTGCTCTGCGATCCGCGGCTGATCGGCAAGAGTTATGGGCGCGTGTTCTTCGAATCGCTGCCGCCTTTCGCGCGGACGCGCGATGTCGCCGACGTGACGGCGTTCTTTGCGGCAGAATCGACCCCGTCAGAACCGGTCCCAACCATCGTCGAGGAGCACACCCATGGCTGATCGTCCCCGCGTGCACGGCATCGGCGGCATCTTCTTCAAGGCCGAAGATCCCACCGCGCTGACCGCCTGGTACGCCAAGCACCTCGACGTCGGCACCGAACAATGGGGCGGCCACATCTTCAAGTGGCGCCGCGAGGAAACGGGTGCGGAGGCCTACAGCGTGTGGTCGCCGTTCAAGGCCTCGTCCGATTATTTCGATCCGGGCAACAAGCCCTACATGGTGAACCTGCGCGTCGACGATCTCGATGCCGTCCTCGCCGCGCTGCGCGATGAAGGCTGTCGCGTGCTGGACGATCGCTACCAGGCGACCGAGCACGGCAAGTTCGGGTACGTGATCGATCCCGAAGGCGGGCTCGTCGAGTTGTGGGAACAACCCAAGGACATGCCCTCGGCGTGAAACTGCTGGCGTTCGAAACCGCGACCGAAGGATGTTCGGTGGCCGTGTGGGTCGATGGCGAAGTGTGCGAACGCTTCGAGATCGCGCCGCGCCGCCATGCCGAACTCGCGCTGCCGTGGGCGGACGAAATGCTGGCGCAAGCCGGTGTCGCGCGCACGTCGCTCGATGCGATCGCCGTCGGTCGCGGGCCGGGTGCGTTCACCGGCGTGCGGCTGGCGATCGCGTTGGCGCAAGGTGTCGCGCTCGCGTTGGACCGGCCGATCGTTCCCGTATCCACGCTCGCCGCACTTGCGTTGCAGGCGCGTGCGCCGCGCGTGCTCGCCGCGATCGATGCGCGCATGGGCGAGGTGTACGTGGCCGCGTTTCGTTGCGAAGGCGACAACGCATTCGCGCTGGATGCCGAGCGCGTGGCGGCGCCCGATGCGGTCGCGCTGCCCGATGAAACGAATGAATGGATCGGCGTCGGCACCGGGCTCGATGCCGTCGATGGCGTGTTGCGGAACACGCTTGAAGGCCGCTTGGCACGGATCGATGCGCAAGCGTTACCGCGCGCTTCCGATGTCGCGCGTCTTGCGGCACAGGCGTTCAAGCGCGGCGAAGGCGTTGCGCCGGAACGCGTCGAACCTGCGTATCTGCGCGACAACGTCGCGCTGACCCTGGCGGAGCAGCAGGCCCGCAAACGATGAAACTCGATGCCGGCGACGGTTGCGTCGAGTTCCGGCCGTCCCGGACTGCGGCGTCCTTGCCGATTGCCGCCGCCGCGGTGAGCACGGCGCTGATCGCAATGACGGGCGCCTTCCAGGGTTGGTGGCCCGCCTGGGTCGTCTTTACGGCCATCGCGGGCGCGCTGTTCGCGTTCGGCATCAGCTTCCTGATGCCTTGGTTGCAGACGGTGCGCGTGCGTGCGGGCGAGATCTCCGCACCGGCGGGTTATGGCGACAACACGCTTCGCATCGAGCGAGTCGTGCGCGAGAAGTGTTACTTCGACGCATTCGGCAGCGCGTGGCTGATCGACGACCTGGGGTCGCGCGTGATGTTGAACGCCGCGTTGCTGCGCGCCGAAGAGATCGAAGAGGCTCTGCTGATCTTCGGGATCGACCCGGACGCGATGGCACGCATCGGCGGGTCAGCGATCGATTAGCTTGGACGAGTTGCCCCCGAGGACAATTGCGGGCGCCGCGCCACCCGATTGAGATTCGGGTCTGTATTTCCTTGCAGTCCCCGCGTTGAAATCTCCCCTCCTGGGCAAGCCGTTTCTCACCGTCGTCATGCGAACGCAGGGCAATCGCATCGCCACGATGCGCGAGGCGCTGCTGTGCCTGTCCACGCAGACGTCGCAGGATTTCGAAGTCTGCATCGTCGGCCATGATCTGGACGCCGACCGCCAACGCGCGGTGGAACGTGTCATCGCCGATTTCCACGTTGAGTTGCGGGATCGCGTCCGCCTCGTCCGGGCCACCGGTGGCACGCGCGCGACGCCGCTGAATGTCGGATTCGCCGATGCGCGCGGACACTACATCGCCGCATTCGACGACGATGATCTGCTGCTCGAACATTGGGTGGAAACCTTCGAGCACCTCGCGCGGCGCGCGCCTGGGCAGGTGCTGCGGCAAGTCGCCGTCGGCCAGGATTGGGAACTGACGCCGTCCGCCACGGGCGGAACGGCCTCGCACGCCGTCGGCGGGATGAAGCCGCTGTACGCGACGCATTTCGATCTGTTCGACCACTTCATCGAGAACCGCACGCCACTGCATTGCGTGGCGTTCCCGCGCACGCTCTTCCACGAACGCGGCGAACGCTTCGACGAAACGCTGACCACGTTCGAGGATTGGGACTACCTGCTGCGCGTGGCCCTGCTCGTGGGCGTGACCGCATCGCCATCCGTCGGCTGCATCTACCGGCATTGGCGCAACCTGGAAACCTCGGTCGTGGTGCACGACGACGCGGAGTGGCACGCCAACTGTGGCCACGTGGTGCGCAAACTGGATCAGGTGCCGGTGCTGTTTCCCGCAGGCTCGGTGCAACGGCTTCGGGACATGGCGTCTGAACTGGAACGCCTCCGCCTTGCCGAGAAAGCGAAGGCCGACCAGATCGCGAAGATGGAACGCTCGCGAACGTGGCGCGTCGCCACGTTCCTGCGCAGGCTCAGCGGTCGATCAGCTCGCCGCCCGGCATGAATTGCCAGGTACGCGTCACGTGCAACACGTCGACGTTTTCCTCGGTCTTCGGCAACTGCGCGAACGGCTCGCTAAACTTGACGATGCGCAGCGCGGCGTCGTCGAGCATCGGGATGTGGCTGGATTCGATGATCGACATCTTCTCGACCGAGCCGTCGCGACGGATCGCCACGCTGATCACGAGCAGCCCGCCGATGTGGCGACGGCGCGCTTCATCGGGGTAGTTGAGATTGCCCACGCGCTGCACGCGGTCGACCCAATTGCGCATGTACGCGGCGTACGCGTATTCCTTCGTGCTGGCCGAAACGAACTTGCGCTTCGGGCGCTTGGCGTAGGCCTCGCTGCGCAACTGGATCTCGGCGGCGCGGCGCGCCATCTCCATGTCGCGTTCGACTTTCGCGCGGCCTTCGGGGTAGGGCGCTTCGACCGGCGGCGGCGTATCGAGCGGCTGCATCGTGCGCGCGTCGCTGCGCATCGTGGTGATCACGCGCGCTTCGGGCGGCGGTTGCGGCGTGGGCGACTGGCGGCGCAGCGGCTGCGTGGCCACGCCCGGCGTGGGGCGGTCGGCGATGCCGATCTGCGCTTCGCCGGGGCGCGAGGCCTTGTCGTGTTCGCCGCCGCCTTCGTTGTTGGCCTGCGCGAGGAAGTCGGCCTGCTTCGGCGTCAGCGGGCTCTGCACCTGGGTCAGGATGACGTCGAGCGTGGGCAGCACGGGCGCGGCGTCGTCGAGCGCGAAGCCCACGCCCAGCACGAGGATGCCGTGCAGGATCAGCGAGAACACCGCCGTCGCGCCGAGGCGAGCGTTGTCGCCGATCTGCGGCGGCGGGGGCGGGGCGGCGACTGCGGACATCGAGGGTGGGCGGTTCTTCGGGCTCGGGCGGAAATCAGCGCTTGGCGAAAGCCACCGCGGCGCGGCGTTCGATCGCGTCGAACAGCGTACCGGCGATGTTGATCCCGAACTGTGCGTCGAGTTCGCGGATGCACGTCGGGCTGGTGACGTTCACTTCGGTCAGCCAGTCGCCGATCACATCCAGGCCCACGAACACCATGCCGCGCCGGCGCATCTCGGGGCCGACCTGGGCGGCGATCCAGCGATCGCGTTCGCTCAGCGGGCGGCCTTCGCCGCGGCCGCCGGCGGCGAGGTTGCCGCGGAATTCGTCGCCCTGCGGAATGCGGGCCAGGCAGTAGTCGATCGGCTCGCCATCGACCAGCAGGATGCGCTTGTCGCCCTGCGCGATCTCCGGCAGGTACTTCTGCGCCACGGCGAAGTGGCGGCCGTTGGCGGTGATGGTTTCGAGGATCACGTTGACGTTGGGCTCGCCGGCGGCGACGCGGAAGATCGAACGACCGCCCATGCCGTCGAGCGGCTTGACCACGGCCTGGCCGACTTCGGCGACGAAGGCCTTGAGCGCCGCGGCGTCGCGCGAGACCAGCGAGGGCGGGCAGCATTGCGGGAATTCGAGCGAGCCGAGCTTCTCGTTGAGGTCGCGCAGGCCCTGCGGATCGTTGACGACCAGCGCGCCCGCGGTCTGCGCGAGGCCCAGGACCTGCGTGTCGTTGAGATAGTCGGTGTCGACCGGCGGGTCGGTGCGCATCAGCACCACGTGGCCCACACCCAGCTCAAACTGTGACGTATCTCCCAGTTTGAAGTGGTTGCCGTAGGTGTCCCGGACTTCGAGCGGCGCGGCCGTGGCCCCCGCGCGACCGTCGCGCACCCACAATCCACCGGGCAGCACGTACCAGAGGCGATGGCCGCGGCGTTGCGCCTCGAGCAGCATCGCGAACGTGGAGTCCTTGGCGATCTTGATCGACCCGATGGGGTCCATCACCACGACGACATCGAACATGGGTGGCCTGCGACAGCGGCAATGGCGCCGGATGTTAGCAGGCACGCATCCCTTGCCCCCGTCCGCATGCGCGTGAATGCGTTCCTTCGGGAATTAAGCTGAATTTCCGCTTGACGGCGATGCAACGGTCTGGGATATAGAGTGTCCGCAGCGGCGCCGGGGAATAGGGGAGCGACGTGCGTTTCGAAGGGGATCCCGTGATGCAGGAAGACGCGACGACCAACCTCAGTGGGCTGAGGGTGATGGTCATCGACGACTCGAAGACGATCAGACGCACCGCCGAGACGCTGTTGAAGCGCGAGGGTGCCGAGGTCGTGACGGCAACCGATGGCTTCGAAGCGCTCGCCAAGATCGCCGACAACCAACCGCAGATCATTTTCGTGGACATCATGATGCCCCGCCTCGACGGGTATCAGACCTGCGCACTGATCAAGAACAACCAGATGTTCAAGTCGACACCCGTGATCATGCTGTCCTCCAAGGACGGCCTGTTCGACAAAGCGCGGGGTCGCATCGTCGGTTCCGAGCAGTACCTGACCAAGCCTTTCACTCGGGAAGAACTGCTCGACGCCATTCGCAAGCACGTTACAGCCTGAACCGGGGGGGTAGGGCAGCAACATGGCAAGAATCCTTCTGATCGAGGACTCGCCGACCGATACGGCGGTCCTCACGCAGCTGCTTGAACGTAACGGCCACCAGGTCCTTGCGTCCGCAAGCGCGGAAGACGGCATCGCCGTCTGCAAGCGCGAGCTGCCCGACCTCGTCCTGATGGACGTCATCCTGCCCGGCATGAACGGGTTCCAGGCAACGCGTGCGTTGTCCAAGGACGCCGCGACGAGTGCCATTCCGGTGTTGATCGTCAGCACCAAGGGGATGGAAACCGACAAGGCGTGGGGACTTCGGCAGGGAGCCAAGGACTACATCGTGAAACCGCCGCATGAGCCGAGCCTCATCGCGCGGATCAACGAACTTCTGGGTGCGTAAGGACATGGCCGTGATGACCGCTCCGACCCCACTGCGTCTGTCGCCGTACGAGGTCATCGCGGACTACGAGCGCCGCAGCCTCTCGCACGTCGCGGGCCTTCCCGAACAGCTCGACGCGCCCGGTCTGTGGCGCGGCGTGGGCTATCGCATCGGCAAGCATCGCCTGGCTTCCGGCTTCGACGAAGTGGTGGAAATCCTGCCGCTGCCGCCGGTCACGCCGGTGCCGGGCGCGCAGCCGTGGATGCTCGGCGTCGCCAACATCCGCGGCAACCTGCTGCCGATCGTCGACCTCAAGCAATTCCTGGAAGGCGAACGCACCGTGCTGCACGAAGGCCAGCGCGTGCTGATCGTGCGCCAGGCCGGCGGCGACGTCGCCGTCACCATCGACGAACTGTATGGACAGCGTTCCTTCGTCGACGAGCAACAGATCGCCACGGATGGTCTGGCCGAAGGCCGGTACTCGCACTTCATCGAACGGGCCTACCGCCTGGGCGACCACCCGTGGGGCGTCTTCAGCCTGTCGCTGCTGGCGCGCACTCCCGAATTCCGACAAGCCGCGGCCTGAGGCCGCATCTGCAATACATAGAGGTTCGACATGAGCACGATGATGGAAAAGGGCCGCAGCATCGGCACGACGGCGTGGATCGGCTTGCTGGTCCTCTCGCTGGTCCTGCTCGCCGGCAACACGGGCGTCGCGACCTACCGCAGCAGCAAGCTGTCGGGCGCCAACGCCAACGCGGCGAGCCTGCAGGTGCTCTCGCAGCAGCTGGCGGTCCAGGGCCGTGAAGCGGTCTCGGGCAAGCCGGAAGCCTTCGCTGCGTTCCGGACGACCAAGTCGGAAATCGAATCGAACGTGGCCCGCCTGCGCGATGGCTACGGCGACCAGGCCGGCGTGTCGGGTCCGATCGAGAAGGTCGCCAACACGTGGGCCCCGCTGGGTCGCAGCGCGGAGCAGGTGATCGGCGCCGAGAAGACGGTCGTCGAATTCGCCGGCCACGCCGACAAGTTCACCGCCAAGGTCCCGCAGCTCCAGGCGCAGCTCGACGAAGTCGTGCGCGCGATGTCGGCCGGCGGCGCACCCTCCTCGCAGGTCTACATCGCCCTGCGCCAGGTGGTGCTCGCATCGACCATGGCCCAGCGCGTGACGCAGATCCGCGCCGGTGGCGCGACCGCCTCGCTCGCCGGCGACGCGCTCAAGCGCGATACCGACGTGTTCGAAAACGTCCTCAAGGGCCTGCGCGACGGCGGTTCGGCCAACGTGCAGAAGCTGACGAACGGCGCAGCCATCGGCGCGCTGAACCAGGCCAACGTCCTGTGGACGGAGATGAAGAAGGACCTCGACGCGATCCTCGCCGGTTCGGGCAACCTCTTCGCCGCGCAGTCGGCCGCCACGTCGATCACGACCGGTTCGGACGCCCTGCTCGACGACAGCAAGAGCCTGTTCGACGCGCTGACGGCCTTCGGTTCGATCAAGAGCACCAACCCGGTCGGCCACCCGCTGGTCACGCTGGGCTCGGGCCTGTTGCTGGTCCTCTCGCTCGGCGGCTTGTTGTTCTCCTTGTGGCGCGCGCAGCAGAAGCGCTTCGAAACCACGAAGGAACTCAACGACCGCAACCAGGAGGCGATCATGCGCCTCCTCGACGAAATGGGTTCGCTCGCAGAAGGCGACCTGACGGTGAAGGCAACGGTCACCGAAGACATGACCGGCGCCATCGCGGACTCGATCAACTTCGCGGTCGAGCAGCTCCGCAGCCTGGTGGCCACGATTAACGACACGTCGGTGCAGGTCGCTTCGAGCGCGCAGGAAACGCAGGCCACCGCCATGCACCTGGCCGAAGCCGCCGAACACCAGGCGCAGGAAATCAACTCGGCCTCCGACAAGATCACCGAAATCGCGGCGTCGATTAACCAGGTGTCGCGCAACTCGGCCGAATCGGCGGACGTGGCGCAGCGCTCGGTGCAGATCGCGACCAAGGGCGCCGGCGTCGTGCGCCAGACGATCGCGGGCATGGACTCGATTCGCGACCAGATCCAGGAAACCTCGAAGCGAATCAAGCGCCTCGGCGAAAGCTCGCAGGAAATCGGCTCGATCGTTGAACTGATCAACGACATCTCGGAGCAGACGAACATCCTCGCGCTGAACGCCGCGATTCAGGCGGCCTCGGCCGGTGAAGCGGGCCGCGGCTTCGCGGTCGTCGCGGACGAAGTGCAGCGACTCGCCGAACGCGCGTCCAACGCGACGAAGCGAATCGAAACGCTGGTCCAGACGATTCAGTCCGACACCAACGAAGCGGTGAGTTCGATGGAACAGACGACCTCCGAAGTGGTCGCCGGTGCACGCCTCGCGGAAGACGCGGGTACGGCGCTGGGCGAGATCGAAAAGGTGTCGTCCGACCTGTCGAACCTCATTCAGGGCATTTCGACCGCAGCGCAGCAGCAGTCCGGCGCCGCGGCGAACATCACCGCCACGATGAACACGATTCAGCAGATCACCTCGCAGACCTCGCAGGGTGCGAGCCAGACGGCCGAGTCGATCGGCAACCTGGCCCAGCTCGCTGCCGACCTGCGACGTTCGGTCGCCGACTTCAAGCTGCCTGCTTAATCACGCGGCAGCTGCTGCAAGGAATCAAACGGCATGACCGCCCTGCGCGACGCCATCGACACCACCACGCTCGGCTGGATCAAGCCGGAGATCGACGAGACCCTGCGCCAGGCGCGCAGGGACATCGAGGCCTTCGCCGAAGATCCCTCCGACACCAATTACATGCGCTTCTGCGCCAGCTTCCTGCACCAGGTGCACGGCACGCTGCGGATGGTGGAGCTGTATGCCCCGGCGATGGTCGCCGAGGAAATGGAGCGCCTCGCGCTCGCCCTGGTCGTCCCGCAAGGTGCGGTCGGCGCGGTGGCCGATCGCGATGAAGCCTGCGCTGCGCTGATGCGCGGTGTGGTGCTGCTGCCCGATTACCTCGAGCGTTTGCAGGGCGGCCACAAGGACATTCCGATCGTCCTGCTGCCGCTGCTCAACGAGTTGCGCGCCGCGCGCGGCGAGACGGGCCTGAGCGAAAGCGTGTTGTTCGCGCCCAACCTCGACCGCCCGCTGCCCGAAAACCTGCCCGCGCCGATGGCGCTGCCGCGCCAGAGCCGCCAGCTCATGGCGGGCCAGCAGTTGTCCGCGTTGCGCGACGCGCTCGCGCAATGGCCCGAAGACGGTGCGCCGACCAACATCGGCGGTATCGCGAAGGCGATCGAAGGCCTGCTCGAAAGCGCGGACCACGAAGGCACGCGCCGCATGTTGTGGGTGGCTTCGTCGGTCGCCACCGCATTGCGCGATGGTGCGCTGCCCGCGACCAAGGCGCTGCGCCAGGCCTTCGCCGGCGTCGAACGCGAAGCGCGCCACATCTTCGAAGGCGATGGTTTCAACGCCCCGCGCGGTGAACCCACGGCCGAACCGACTCGTCAGTTGCTGTATCACGTCGCCCACAACGAACAGGCGCACAACGCACTCGATGCGCTGCGCGACACGTTCGACCTGGCGGCGCAGATGCCGACCGAATCCGAACTCGCGCATGCGCGCGGCAGCTTGAGCGGGCGCAATCGCGCGCTGCTCGACACCGTGGCCGCCGCGATCAAGGAAGACCTGCTGCGCGTCAAGGACGCGCTCGACCTGCACCTGCGCACCAAGCAGACCGGCGTGGCCGATCTGCTGCCGCAGGTGGAAGCGCTGAGCCGCGTCGCCGATACGCTCGGCATGATGGGCCTGGGCGTCGCGCGCAACGTCGTGCTCCAGCAGCGCGATGCCATGCACGAAATCGTCGCGGGCAACCGTTCCGCCGACGAAGGTGCGCTGCTCGACATCGCCGGTGCGCTGCTTTACGTCGATGCCTCGCTGGACGACCAAGTCGCGCGCCTCGGCCGCGCCGACAGCGAAGACAACGACACCATCGCCGGTGAATCGCGCAAGGTCCTCGACATCCTGATCCGCGAGGCGATCGCCAACTTCGCCGACGCGCGCCAGGCCTTCGTCGCCTTCGTCGAAACCAGCTGGGATCACTCGCAGCTGACCGACGTGCCGCGCCTGCTCGATGAAGTCGGCGGTGCGCTGCGCATCCTCGAAGTGCCGCAGCCGGCCGAATACCTCGTCGGCGTCGCCCGTTACACCAAGAACGAATTGCTCGCGCGCAAGCGCGTGCCGAACGGCCAGCAGCTCGACACGCTCGCCGACGCGCTCGCCTCGATCGAGTACTACCTCGAAGCGCTGCGCGACAATCGTCCGAATCGCGAGGGCATCCTCGACATCGCGAAGCAGAGCCTGGAAACGCTGCATTACTGGCCGTTGCCGGCGGAAGATGCGAAGGCGCCGGAAGCCGAGACGACCTTCGACATCGGCGCCAGCGCCGAAACCGAAGCGTCGACCGTCATCGCTTCCGAGCCGACGCAGCCCGTCGCTGCCGCCGGTCCGATCGCGTTCGTCTCCGAGCCGACGCAGCCCGTCGCCGAAGCGCCCGCCGCTGCACCCGCGCCCGTCGCCACCGGCGCCGCCGGTGGTTTCGAAGCGACCAGCGACGACATCGACGATGAAATCCGCGAAGTCTTCCTCGAAGAATTCGAAGAAGAGATCGGCCATCTCGAATCGATGCTGCCCGCCTGGCGCGCCGCACCGGAAGACAACGACAAGCTGCGTCCGATCCGCCGCGTCTTCCACACGCTGAAGGGTTCGGGCCGCCTCGTCGGCGCCAAGACGCTCGGCGAGTTCAGCTGGAAGATCGAAAACATGCTCAACCGCGTGCTCGACGGCACGCGCCCGCCGAGCGATGCGGTCATCGCGCTCGTCGACCAGGCTTACTACACGCTGCCGCACCTGCACGCCGCGCTGCGCGGCGAAGCGCCGCTGACCGCGGACCTGGCGGGCATCGAAGCGATCGCCGAACGCGTCGCCGCCGGTGAAGACGTCACGTATGTCGCGGCGGCTGCGCCGGTGGTGGCCGAAGTGGCCGCGCCGATCGCCGAAGCGACGGTCGAAACGGTCGTCGAAGTGGCCGCGCCCGCGATCGTCATGGACGAAGAACCCACGATCGCCGCGAAGGTCGATCCGGTCCTGCTCGAGATCCTCGACACCGAAGTGGCCGGTCACCTGATCACCATCGATGCGTGGCTCTCGCAGGCGCAGGCGCGCCCGATCGCCGCGAGCGATGCGCTGCTGCGCGCGATGCACACGATGAACGGTGCGTTCGCGATGA
Organism: Noviluteimonas gilva; assembly: GCF_009740395.1. Lineage (GTDB taxonomy): Bacteria > Pseudomonadota > Gammaproteobacteria > Xanthomonadales > Xanthomonadaceae > Noviluteimonas > Noviluteimonas gilva. Next base: position 70,239 of record NZ_WOXT01000006.1, on the reverse strand, counting down.
CCGAAGTGCCGGCCATCACCAACCTCACCGGTCCGGCCGAGACCTATATCAAGCGCATGCTCGCCGCGCACGCACTGCCGACGGTGCAGGGCGTGGCCGCGCTGGCCGCGACCGCCGAAGCGATCCGCCGCACGGTCGATGCGTTGCAGTCCGACGCCCCGCGCGTGCCGGTGTTCGAATCGCTCGCGCGCCAGGTCGCCGAACTGCGCGACTCGCTGCCCGAAGCGAAGATGCCGCTGCTGCCGACCGAACCGCCGGTGGAGCTGGAAGCGGCCGAACTCACGGGCGGCATGGATCTGTCGGAGTTCACCAACCTCGCCGACACCGCGCCGGTCGACACCGGCCTGCAGGTGCAGGACGAAGCCCCGATCGTCGCCGCGACGACCGACGACGTCATCGTGTCCGAAGACCTCTCGGCCTTCCTCGACCTCGCGGAAGTGATCCCGGTCGATGCCGGCATCGCCGCCAGCGAAGCCGACACGCGCTTCGACGGGATGGAACTGGAAGAAATCGTGCTCGACGGCGAAGTCGCAACGCCGTCGCACGATGAGCTCCGCGCGGAGATGGGCTTCGACGAAGCCTCGATCGAAGAGATCTCGATGGAGACGCCGGAGATCGAAGAGATCTCGATGGAGTCGACGTCGCTGGAATCCATCTCGATGGAATCGGGCGACGCCTTCGACAACGCCGGCGTGGATGCGCAGGCCGCGTTGGAAGCTTCGCTGCTCGAAGCCGAGCGGCTGGAATCCGAACGACTGGAAGCGGAACAGCGCCTGCAGGCGCTGGAAACCGCGGAACGCCTGGAAGCCGAACGCGTCGCGTTCGAACGCGAAGAAGCCGAACGCGCCGAAGCCGAGCGCGTCGAAGCCGAGCGTGTCGAAGCCGAGCGCGCCGAAGCCGAACGCGCCCAAGCCGAACGCGTCGAAGCCGAGCGCGTCGAAGCCGCGCGCCTCGAAGCCGAACGCCTCGAAGCCGAACGCGTCGAAGCCGAACGTCTCGAAGCCGAACGCCTCGAAACAGAACGCGTCGAAGCCGAGCGCCTCGAAGCCGAACGCCTCGAAGCCGAACGCCTCGAAGCCGAACGCGTCGAAGCCGAACGCGTCGAAGCCGCGCGCCTCGAAGCGGAACGCATCGCCGCCGAAGAAGAAGCCGAATACGCGCGGATCGAAGCCGAAGAAGCGGCTGCGCGCGAGGCCCGCGAACTGGCCGCGGCGCAAGCCGCGCAGCCGATCGCGCCGGTGGAAGAACCCGCGGTCGAAGCCGAACCGGAAGCCGAATCCGAACCCGCCGTCGCGCAGATGCTCGCCGACGCGATGGCCGGCCACGGCGATCCGGACGAAGCGCTCGACCTCACCGACCTCGACCCTGAACTCGTCGACATCTTCTGCGAAGAAGGCGGCGACCTGCTCGACCACTCCGACGGCCTGCTCGCACAACTGCGCGAAGGCCCGACCGAGCGCGAACACCTGGTCGGCCTGCAGCGCGACCTGCACACGCTCAAGGGCGGTGCGCGCATGGCCGGCATCATGGCCGTGGGCGAACTCGGCCACGCGATGGAGTCGTTGCTCGAAGCGGTGGTCGAACATCGCAGCGAGCTCGGCCGCGACGGCATCCCGTTGCTCGAACGCGGTTTCGACCGCCTGCATGCGATGGTCACGCGCGTTTCCGAACGTCGCGCGATCGCGATGCCGGATGCGTTGATCGCGCAGTTCGACGCGCGCGCCAAGGGCCGCACGTACGAGCCCGAAGCCGAGGCCGCTTACGAACGCCCGGTGCTCGTGCCGAAGGTCGAACTCAAGCCGCTGTCCGCTCCGGTGGATTCGCAGCCGACCGGCGACGACGACGACACCAGCGTGCGCGCCCCGCAGGAACAGGTGCGCATCCGCGCCGACCTGCTGGACCGCCTCGTCAACTACGCGGGCGAAGTCGCGATCTATCGCTCGCGCCTGGAACAGCAGCTCGGCGCCTTCCGCGGCGCGATGGGCGAAATGGAGCAGACCAACGCGCGACTGCGCGACCAGCTGCGCCGCCTCGACATCGAAACCGAAGCGCAGATCATCGCGCGCTACCAGCGCGAGGACACGGCGGACACGCAGTTCGATCCGCTCGAACTCGACCGCTTCTCCAACCTCCAGCAGCTCAGCCGCGGTCTGGCCGAGTCGTCGGCGGACTTGACGTCCTTGCAGGGCTCGCTCGAAGACCTGACGCGCCAGTACGAAACGCTGCTGCTCCAGCAGTCGCGCGTGAGCTCGGAATTGCAGGAAGGCCTCATGCGCACGCGCATGGTGCCGTTCGATGCGCTCGTGCCGCGTTTGCGCCGCGTCGTCCGCCAGGCGGCGGGCGAAACCGGCAAGAACGTGCAGCTCAAGCTGGAAGGCGCGCAGGGCGAACTCGATCGCAACGTGCTCGAGCGCATGACCGCGCCGCTGGAACACATGCTGCGCAACGCGGTCGCGCACGGCCTGGAATCGCCGGGCGAACGCAAGAAGCACAAGAAGAACGAGGAAGGCACGATCCGCATCGCGGTGCGCCGCGAAGGGTCGGAAGTCGTGCTGGAAGTCGGCGACGACGGCGCGGGCCTCAACCGCACCGCCATTCGCAAGCGCGCCGAAGAGCGCGGCCTGATCCGCAACGACGCGGTGCTGGCCGATGCCGACCTCGACGCGCTGATCATGGAGCCGGGCTTCTCCACCGCCGACACCGTCAGCCGCCTCGCCGGCCGCGGCGTGGGCATGGACGTGGTGGCCAGCGAAGTCCGCCAGCTCGGCGGCCAGCTCGACATCAAGAGCCGCCACGGCGAAGGCACGACGTTCACGCTGCGCCTGCCGCAGACGCTCGCGGTCACGCAGGCGGTGTTCGTCAAGATCGGCGAAACCACGTATGCCGTGCCGATCGCTTCGGTGCGCGGCGTGGGCCGCATCGGCCGCGAACAACTCTCGGGCGAAGAGCACTACAGCTACGGCGGCGAAGAGTACGGCCTGCACGATCTGGGCCTGCTGCTCGGCCATGCCGCGGCGAAGGCCGAAGGCCAGTTGCAGATGCCGCTGCTGCTCATCCGCTCGGGTGAACTGCGCGCGGCGGTGAGCATCGACCAGGTCGTCGGCAACCGCGAAATCGTGGTGAAGCCGGTGGGCCCGCAGGTGGGTTCGGTGCCTGGCATCTTCGGCGCGACCATCATGGGCGACGGCTCGGTCGTCGTGATCCTCGACGTCGCACCGCTCGTGCGCCGACAGGCTTCGATGCCGCGCGACGTCGCGCCGGTCCCGCAGCCCGAAGCGCGCCGCGTCCCGCTCGTCATGGTGGTCGACGACTCGGTCACGATGCGCAAGGTCACCGGCCGCGTGCTGGAACGCCACAACTTCGAAGTCGCCACCGCGAAGGACGGCGTCGACGCGCTCGAGAAGCTCGACGAGCGCGTGCCCGACCTGATGCTGCTCGACATCGAAATGCCGCGCATGGACGGTTACGAACTCGCCACGGCGATGAAGTCCGACCCGCGCCTGCGCAACGTGCCGATCATCATGATCACCTCGCGTACCGGCGAGAAGCATCGCCAGCGCGCGTTCGACATCGGCGTGGAGCGTTACCTCGGCAAGCCGTACCAGGAGCACGAATTGCTGCGCAACGTGTTCGAACTGCTCGCCGAACAAGGTGGCCCGCGCAATGGCTGATTCGTCCCCGCGCGTCGCTCTGCTCGCGCGCCCCGGTGAAGCCGCAGAACGCCTTCGCGCCGCCGTGCGCGAAGCCGGCGGCGACGTGGTGATCGAGGCCGATCCGTCGGTCATCGATCCCGAAGCGTTGCGCATCGCCGCGGTGGAAACCGTGCTGGTCGCACTCGACCCGGCGGTGGAAGACGCGCTGGAGAAGTTCGACGACGTGCTGGCCGATCGCGCGATCGAAGTGATCTTCGACGAAGCCGATCTTGCCGCGCGCCGCGAAGGTTGGGATGCCGCGCGCTGGGTGCGTCATCTCGCCGCGAAGCTGCACCGCCACGATGACGTGTTGCCGCCGGGCCGCGAGCCCGACGCGCACGCGCTGCCGCGTCCGGGCCGCCCGGAGAAGCCGGAAGACCGCCACGTCGACGCCGACATCGCGACCTTCGTGGCCGAAGCCGACGACGTCGTCGCGCAGGTGCCGCGCGAGGCACCGATCGGCGAGCCGATGCCGGAAGTGATCGAGTCGTTCGAAGCGGTCGCGCCGATCGAAGCAGTCGAGTCGATCGAAGCCGTCGAGTCGATCGAAGCCGTCGAGTCGATCGAAGCGATCGAATTCGAAATGCCGGCGATGGATGCCGTCGTCGCGATGCCGGAAGTCGAAGCACTGCTGGAAATGCCCGTCGCTGCCGAAGCGCAGGAAGACACCTTCTCCTTCGAGCTGCCGAATTTCGAGCCGGCCGAAGTCGAAGCACCCGCCCTCGCGACGGCCGAAGCCGGGCAGGGCGAGGCCGCGTCGGAATACGGCGCGCTCAGCTTCACCGACGACATCAACGACCTCGACTTCGCCGGCGAAACGCCGACGTTCGAAGCCGCCGCGCCGTCGTTCCGCCAGGACACGCAGGACTTCGACGCGCTGTTGCGCGATCTCGGCAACGCGCCGTCCGCGGACCTCACCGCCGTCGAGATGCCGGTCGAACTTCCCCCCGTGCGCGAGTTCGCGCCGAAGGAAGCGCTGCCGAGCATGGACTTCGACATCGCGGTCGAAGCACCGACAGCGTCGCAGGCCGCGCAACGCGTGGCGCCGCCGAGCTTCAAAAATCTCTCGCTCGAAGACCTGAACGACGCGCCCGTGGTTACCACGCAGCGTGCCGACGATGCGCCGGTCGCGGCGCAGTTCAAGCAGAACCTCGACGCGCTCGAACAGAAGATCGCTTCGCTCGCGCTGACGGGCGTCTCCAACGACGACCATCCTGGCGCGGTCCTGATCCTGGCCGGCATCGGCGGTCCCGATGCGGTGCGCCAGATCCTGACGGCGCTGCCCGCGGGCTTCCCGCGTGCGGTGCTCATCAGCCAGCGCCTCGACGGCGGCCGATACGATCGTCTCGTGCAGCAGATGGCGCGCGCGTCGGTCCTGCCGGTGCACCTGGCCGATGCGAACACGAAGATCTTCCCGAGCAACGTGTACATCGTCCCGCCCGACCTCGGCCTGGACGGTTCGCATGGTTTGAATTTCGCGGCGGGCTTCTCGCTGCTCGATGCATTGCCGGCGGAAGACTCCGCCGTGCTGATGCTCAGTGGCGCGGATCCCTCGCTCGTCGATGCTGCGATGGCGCACGCGCAACGCGGCGCGCTCGTCGCCGGCCAATCGCCCGATGGTTGCTACGACGCGGCCGCGCCCATGGCGCTGACGGCGCGCGGCGCCACGGCCGCGGCACCCCAGGAACTCGTCCAGTCGCTGCTGCAGCGCTGGCCGGCCTGATCCAACAGAGAATGACTGCGATGTCCAACGCCCAGGCTACCGATCTCCAAACGCAAGACGTCCGGGGTGTGCTCATCCAGATCGCCGGCGGCCGCTTGTTGCTGCCGAACGCGACGATCGCCGAAGTGATGTCGTACGCCGACCCCGAACCGATCGCCAACACGCCCGACTGGATGCTCGGTCGCATTCGCTGGCGTGGTTGGCAGGTGCCGCTGATCGCGTTCGCGCGCCTGTCCGGCATCGCCAGCGGCGAAGCCGGTGGCCTCGGCAGCAAGGTCATCGTGCTCAAGGCCCTCGGTGGCGATGCGAAGGCGCCGTACTTCGCGATGCTCACGCAGGGCTTCCCGCGCCTGGTGACGGTGTCGCGCGAGACCGTGGTGACCGACGCGGGCGATCCCGACGAAACAATGCCCGAAGGCGTGCAGGCCCGCGTGCTCCTCAACGAGGACCATGCGTTGCTGCCGGACCTGGAGCGCGTCGAAACGATGATCGGCGAAGCGCTCAAGGCCTCCGCCGCTTAAGCCAGGCGCGTCACCCCAGATCGCCGAACCGCGCCTGCAGCGCCGCAATCGCGGCGACGCCGGCGGTTTCCGTGCGCAACACGCGTGGGCCCAGACGCAGGCCCGTGAATCCCGCGGCCTGCAAGGTCGCGCGATCGCGCTCCGACCATCCGCCTTCCGGCCCGACCGCGAGTACACACGCGCCTTCGATGGCCTGCATCGTGGCGATCGTGTCGCCTGCCTCGGGATCGAGCAGGAAGCGATGCGGCGATTCCAACGACGCCGCGACGCCCGACAACGGTTGCACGACCGCGACGTCCGGCACGCGTGCGCGCCCGCTTTGTTCGCACGCAGACACCACCACACTGCGCCAATGCGCGAGCCGCTTCACCGCGCGCTCGGGTTCGAGTTTCACTTCGCTGCGATCGCTCTGCACCGGCAGCACCGAGGCGACGCCGAGTTCGGTCGCCTTCTGCAGGATCCAATCCATCTTCTCGCCGCGCGCGATCCCCTGCACGAGCGCGATGCGCAGCGGCGATTCGTTGTCGACCTCGCGCCGCGCAAGCACCTGCGCCTGCACGCCGCGCTTGTTGGCGACCAGCAACGACGCCGAGTAATCGCCACCGTCGCCGTTGAACAGCACGCACGCATCGCCTTCCTGCAGGCGCAACACGCGGACCAGATGGGCGGCGGCATCGTCCGGCAACGTGATCAACGCGCCCGGCTTGAGCGGCATGTCGACGAATACGCGCGTGGTACGCATCAGGCAGCGTCCTTCGTGGCGTGGAAGATGGCCTCGCGCGTGGCGCGCGCGAGGAGGTCGAGCTGATCGTCGTCGATGCAGTAGGGCGGCATCCAGTAGAGGATGTCGCCCAACGGGCGCAACACGACACCCAGCTCCAGGGCTTTGCGATAAGCGTGCAGCCCCACGCGTGAAGCGCCGTCGAAGGGCGTGGCCTTGTCGCCGTTCTTCGTCAGTTCGAAGGCGAGGATCATCCCGGCCTGGCGCGCATCGGCGACGTGCGGCGACTCGGCGACCGACGCCGCGAGTTCCGTCATGCGCGCCGCCGTCGCGAGGTTGCGCACCAGCACGTCGTCTTCGTCGAAGATCGCCTGCGCACGCAGCGCGGCCGCGCACGCGAGCGGATTGCCCGTGTAGCTGTGCGAATGCAGGAAGGCGCGCTCGCGCGAATCATCGAGGAAGCCGTCGTAGATCGCCTGCGTCGCGAGCACCGCCGCGAGCGGCAGGAATCCACCGGTCAAGCCCTTCGACAGGCACATCAGATCCGGCTGGATGCCCGCCTGTTCGCACGCGAAGCGCGTACCCGTGCGGCCGAAGCCCACGGCGATCTCGTCGGCGATCAGGAACACGCCATGCGCATCGCAGAGTTCGCGCGCACGCTTGAGATACACCGGATCATGCATCCGCATGCCGCCGGCGCATTGCACGCGGGGTTCGAGGATCAGCGCGCAGACTTCGTGGCCGTGGCGTTCGAGGATGTCGCGCAATGCTTCCGCCGCGCGCTCGGCGCAATCGACCGGCGTCTCGCCTTCGCGCGCCAGGTAGGCGTCGGGCGAGGGCGCGAAGATCGCTTCGGCCAGCAGCGGTGCATACACGCGCCGATAGAGCGGAATATCACCGACCGCGAGCGCGCCGATCGTTTCGCCGTGATACCCGTTTTCCAGCGCGATGAACTTCGTGCGCTGCGTTTGCCCGCGATTGCGGAACCAGTGGAAGGCCATCTTCAGCGCGACTTCCACGCCCGCCGAACCGTTGTCGGCATAGAAGACCTTCGCGAGCGGCGCGCGGCCCGCTTCGCGTGGTGCGAACGAAAGCAGGCGTTCGGCGAGCGCGACCGCGGGCTCGTGCGTGAAGCCGGCGAGGATCACCTGTTCGAGCGTTCCCGCCTGTTCGGCGATCGCGCGCGCGATGCGCGGTTCGGCATGGCCGAACAGGTTGGTCCACCAGCTCGACACCGCGTCGAGATAGCGCTTGCCATCGGTCCCCACCAGCCACGCGCCTTCGCCCCGCGCAATGGGCACCAGCGGCAGGATCGCGGGGTGTTCGCGCATCTGCGTGCAGGGGTGCCACAGCACCTGCAGGTCGCGCGCTATCATCGGGTCGAAGCTGTCCATTCGTGCATTCTGCGTCCATGACCCGCCGCCTGCCCACCATCCACGGCATCACCGAGCACGACGCCGGCCCCTGGCGCATGGAGCGCCTGGACCTGGAGTTCGACAACGGCGAGCGCCGCCGCTACGAACGCCTTCACGGGCGCGGCCACGGGGCCGTGATCGTCGTGCCGATGCTCGACGCCCAGACCGCGCTGCTCGTGCGCGAATATGCGGCCGGGATGCATCGTTACGAACTCGGCCTCGTGAAAGGCCGCATCGACGCCGGCGAGACGCCCGAACAGGCCGCCGACCGCGAACTGAAGGAAGAGGCCGGCTACGGCGCGCGCTCCCTGCAGGTGCTGCGTTCGATCACGCTCGCGCCCACCTACATGAGCCACCAGACGCACCTGGTGCTCGCGCGCGATCTGTACGAAGAACGCCTGCCCGGCGACGAACCCGAGGAGCTGGAAGTGGTGCCATGGAAGCTCGACGCGCTGGACCAGCTGATCTTGCGCGAGGATTTCTCCGAAGGCCGCTCGATCGCCGCGTTGTTCGTCGTGCGCGAATGGCTGCGCATGCAGGCGGCCAATCGATGATGATGAAGATCGACGATGCATTGCGCGAAGGCGCGATTGCCCTTGCGCAACAGGCCGCGGTCGCGATCCTCGGGATCTACGAGCAGCCCTTCGAGGTCGAACGCAAGTCCGACTGCAGCCCGCTCACCGCGGCCGATCTTGCGGCGCATCGCATCCTCGTCGAAGGCCTCGAAGCGCTGACGCCCAACATTCCCGTGCTCTCGGAAGAAGCCGCGGAAGACACCACATGGAACATGCGCCGCGAATGGCGTCGCCTGTGGCTGGTCGATCCGCTCGACGGCACGCGCGAGTTCGTCAAGCGCAACGGCGAGTTCTCGGTGAACCTCGCGCTCATCGAAGATGGCGAAGTGATCTTCGGTGTCGTGCAGGCGCCGGTGACGGGCGATCTGTGGCACGCGATGCGCGGTGGTCCTGCGTTGCATCGGCGTGGCGACGGCGAGATCGCGATCCAGTCGCGCCGCCCCGCGACCGCACCGCTGCGCGTGGCCGCCAGCCGCTCGCATCGCGACGAACGCACCGATGCGTTCATCGCGAAGCTCGGTCCGACCGAACCGCTGAGCCTGGGTTCGTCGTTGAAATTCTGCCGGCTCGCCGATGGCGGGCTCGATGTGTATCCGCGCTTCGGCCCGACCAGCGAATGGGACACGGCCGCGGGGCAGATCGTCCTGGAATCCGCAGGCGGCATGGTCGTCGACGCGAAGGGCCGTCCGATGCGCTACAACCAGCGCGAAACGATCCTCAACGGCGATTTCCTCGCACTCGGCGATCCGCAACTGCCCTGGCGCGAATGGATGAACGCATGAGCAAGCCGAACATCGATGCCTTGTTACAGATCATGGCGCGCTTGCGCGATCCGAATGGCGGCTGCCCGTGGGACGTCGAGCAGACCTTCGCGAGCATCGCGCCGTATACCGTCGAAGAAGCGTACGAAGTCGCCGATGCGATCGATCGCAAGGATCTGCCGGGATTGCGCGATGAACTCGGCGATCTGTTGTTGCAGGTCGTCTTCCACGCGCGCATGGCGGAAGAGCAGGGCGCGTTCGATTTCAACGATGTCGTCGCGGCGATCTGCGACAAGATGGTGCGCCGGCATCCGCATGTGTTCGCCGATGCGCAAGTCGGCGATGCGAAGGCGCAGACGGTCGCGTGGGAAGAACACAAGCGCCGCGAGCGCGACGCCGCGGGACATGAGGACACGAGTGCGCTGGCCGGCATCGCGCGTGGTTTGCCGGAATGGCAGCGTGCGGTGAAGTTGCAGCACAAGGCGGCGAAGGTCGGGTTCGACTGGCCGGGGCCTGCGCCCGTGATCGAGAAGTTGCACGAGGAGATCGACGAGGTGCGGGCGGAGTTCGAAGCCGTCGCCGTCGATCCCACCGATGCGTTCGCGCGCGATCGGCTGGAGGATGAGATCGGCGATCTGTTGTTCGTGTGCGCGAACATCGCGCGGCACGCGAAGGTGGATGTCGGGTCTGCGTTGCGTCGGGCGAATCTGAAGTTCGAGCGGCGGTTCCGGATGATGGAGGTGATGGCGGAGGCGGAGGGGATTCATCTGTCTTCATTGCCGTTGGATGGGCAGGACGCTTATTGGAATCGCGCGAAGAAGGAAGAGTCGAAATGAGCGCGCGCTTCGCGAGCTTCCGCGAGTTCTATCCGTTCTATCTGGGCGAGCACGCGAACGTGGTTTGCCGGCGGCTGCATTTCGTCGGGAGTTGCGGGGTGTTGGCGTTGCTTGGTGTCGCGATCGCGACGGGGAATGCGTGGTGGTTGTTGGCGGCGCTGGGCTGCGGCTATGGGTTCGCGTGGGTGGGGCACTTTTTCTTCGAACACAATCGGCCTGCGACGTTCAAGCATCCGATCTATTCGTTCGTTGGCGACTGGGTGATGTTTGTCGATGTGCTGCGGGGGCGGGTGAAGCTGTAAGGCGTTCCACCATCATTGGCGCGCCGCCCGAACGTCGATGGTTCCAAATTTTTTGGGAAAAAATTTGAAACCATCAACGCTGGGGCATCACCTTGCGGGTCGCTTCGATCAAGGGACTTTCGCCCGAGCGTTTGTTGGGGGCTGCAAAGCGAGCTTTGCAGGAAGCCGATCGTTGTCGGGGGAGCCCAGGGCCTTTGCCGAAGCTGCCATTGCTCACCGGGTGACTGCTTTCGACCCAAGGCAGACCTTCGAAGTGCGCGTCAGCAGACTAACCCGGCCTGCATAATCCCAAGTTGGACCATCGCCGCGGCTCGCCATGTATTCGTACACCATCGATGACGCTATCGAGTCCCCAATGACGTGTACGGTGGACGTCACCATTGATTTCCCATCCGGGAAGCGATGGCTGTTCTTCGCAACCCCCGAACTCCTGGCAACGGTGGGCGACTTTGTCGAGGGCTCGCAGGTCCGCGTGCACCTAGGCGAGAAACATATGATCGTTGTGAGCGAGTTGACCCCTGCGGTCATCGATGCGGTGCTGCGGGACCTAATGAGGCAGGGCGATCTAGAGCGTAGGACTCTGCCGTTCTCGGATGACTGACCACCGATACCGGTCACTCAGAAAGTGACCATGGCCTCCCCGTTGTTCCCATGGAGATCGCGCTCGTGTTTGAAGTGCTCCCCGGGCTACCCGCTTACGGAGATCTGCCCAAGCTATTTAGTGACACGAGCTCTACCGTTTCCAGGGAGGGCTACGTGATCCGCTTTCTTGCGGGCACGCGGGAAGCGTGGGTTGGCAACTTCCAACGCGGCTTGTGTTTCTTCGACCACGCAGTCGCTCTTTCCGATACGAAGCATGTTCTCGTAATCGCGGGTGGCACGGCCTACGTCGTAGACCCTGCGACGAAATCAATCATCCAGTCGTTTGGAGGCCAGATTGAGTCCTGCACGCCAACGCCGGACGCCAGTGGCTTCGTTGTTTCGAACACGACGGACATTGAACTGATCAACGGTTCCGGCCGGGTTTGGCGGAGCCGTCGGCTTGCGTGGGACGGATTGCGCGTCCTTCAAGTCACACGCCACGACGTCCTCGGCGAGGCCAGGCACTACGACGACTCTTGGCATCCATTCCGGGTCAATCTCTCGAATGGCGAAGCAACGGGCGGCGCATATGATGGGCCTGAGCCGTAACAATCAAGCGAATGCTAAACGTTGAGCATCGGCGGTCTCGGCTTGCGCTATTCCGACAACGATCAGCTTCCTGCAAAGCTTGCTTTGCAGCCCCCAACAAACGATCGGGCGAAAGCCCCTTGATCGAAGCGACCCGCAAGGTGATGCCCCAGCGTTGATGGTTTCAAATTTTTTCCCAAAAAATTTGGAACCATCAACGTTCGGGCGGCGCGCCAATGATGGTGGAGCACTCGAACCTCAGAACGCGCCTTCGAGATACGCGTAGATGTAGTTCGATCCACCATCCACAGTCCCGAGCAACTGCGAGCTTCCGAAGATCCCCGACCGGTGCGACACCGCGAATCCGAAGTACAGATCATGCCAGCGCTTGCTGCCGAAGATGTCTCCGACGCTCACGTCGATGCTCGGTTCCAGGTAGTTGAGCAGCTTCGACGTGTTCTCTTCGCGCCGCGCCTGCGCGCTGACCTCCGTGTACGGCACGCGCTCGGCGTACGAGACGCCGATGCCGAAACCCACGCGCGTGTTGACGCGATGACTCCACGGGAATCCGTACCAGAAGCCCTTCATGTAGGCGTCGATCTGCCAGCTGTCGCGCTGGCGGTCTTTCTCGAGATGCCGCAGCACGCCGACGTAACCGATGATGTCGAGTGGCCAATCGTTGAAGCGCGAGACGAAGGGGCGGCCGACGTGCACGCCGACGATGTCGGTCGGGTCGTCGTCGTTGAGGCTCACGCATTGCAGCGCCATGATGCGGACCAGGTGGCACCCTTCGCCGCTGTCGCGTCCGTAGAAGACCTTGATGTAGGTCGGCGAGGTGTCGTCGTCCCAGCGCACCTGGCTGTTGCCGAAATCGTAGACCGCGCCTGCCATCACGCCCCATCGCAGGTCGTCTTCGACGATCGGGCTGTCGCTGATTTCGCTCGACACCTGTGTCGCGTAGGCGCCGCCGATCAGGCTCCAGTGTTGGAAGATACGGTACTCGCCGTAGAGCGCGAGCGTCGTGTTGAATCCTGCGCCGGCGTCGTAGACGGCGCGGTCGGGTCGCGCTTCCGTCGGTGAGACGCCGTAGTAGAAGTCGTTGAGATCGGCGCTGCGCCACGACAGCAACGCGACCGGCTGCAAACGCCATCGGTCGCCCTGGATCGTGTAGCTGTACCCCGCGCGCGCTTCGGTGCCGTGCGAGAGGTTGGCGATGTCGTGCCGCACGCTCAGGTCCCAACGCGATGCGCCTTGTTGCAGGTAGAAGCGCGCGCCGAGGTCGGCGCCGGTGTTGCGGATCTGCATGCCTTCCAGCGAGGCAGGTGCGGTGTCTTCGGGATAGCCTTCCAGGCGGCGTTCTGCGAACGCTTCGAAGCCCATCGTGTCGTCGTGCCAGATGCGTACGCCGACTTCGTTCGCACGCATGAAGAAGCGTTCGCCTTCGTAGAGATAGAGCGGGAGGAAGTCGTCGCGGTTGTCGCCGTCGATGTACGGGGAGGTCTCCGTGCGCATGACGAAGCCCAGGCCGGCGCTGCCGGGTTCCTGCAGTACGGTGCCGAAGAACGCGTCCTGCGCGTGGGCTGCGCCGGCGATCGCGCATAAGGCTGAGCCAAGCGTCAGTGCGCGCTTCAAGCCATGCATGGCGGGGGTATCCACACGCGGTGGCCGGAATGTGGTCGAGGGGGTGTTGCTGCTGTGTGAACCTCTGGGGTTCGCGCCTGGGGCGTCGCTCTGCGTCATTGGCGCGCCGCCCGAACGTCGGTAGTTCCAAATTTTTTGGGAAAAAATTTGAAACTACCAACGCTGGGGCATCACCTTGCGGGTCGCTTCGATCAAGGGGCTTTCGCCCGAGCGTTCATTGGGGGCTGCAAAGCGCGCTTTGCAGGAAGCCGATCGTTGTCGGGAGAGCGCAGGGCCATTGCCTAGGGCGGCTCAATGGGTGACCGCTTTCGACCCAAAGCGGACATTCGGCGTGACTGGCCTTCACAAAATCTCGCCTGGGGCACACCTTTGAGCAGCCTTCGCGCGGCGCTGGCGTGCGAAGGAAGTCGAGTCAAGTAGGAGTCGGTGTACGAGCCGCAGCCATCTGATCCTGAGCGAAGGTTTGCCCACGGAATTACGTTCGGCAAGCCCGTGACTAAAGTGTTCAGCAAGATTCCCGAGCCTCATCGCGGAATTGTGCGCCGCAAAAATTCTGTCTGAATTTTTCCTGAGAGCCCTCATCGCCGATGGCTTGAAACTCGCAGCGGAATTGGTAATTTCCCGCGCGACGGAACCCCCGTCGCCACCAGGATCAATAAAAGGAAAATCCGGAGACTTGCCATGAACATGGTTCGTCAGACTGATTGGCCAACCGGCCTGAACTTGCACAATGAACTTCGCCGTGTCGTCGACCGTATGTTTGAAGGCGGCAGGTTCGACCAAGACACCTCCGACGATAGTTCCATCGTCACCAGCCAATGGACGCCGCGCGTGGACGTGCTCGAAGAGCCGGAGCGCTTCGTCCTGCTAGCCGACTTGCCGGGCATGGAGCCCGCCGACATCGAGGTCTCGATGGACGACGGGATCCTCACCATCAAGGGCGAGCGCAAAAGCGAGAATGCAGCGCGGACCAATCGCTTCTCGCGCATCGAGCGCAGCTACGGGGTTTTCCATCGGCGATTCGCGTTGCCTGGCAGCGCCGATGCCCAAGGCATATCCGCGCAAGGCCGCAACGGTGTGCTGGAAGTATCCATCCCCAAGCGACCCGAAACGACACCCCGTCGCATCCAGGTGAACCACTTGGGCAGCCGCGTGCTGGAGGACCAAGCCTCCAAGCAGTGAGCGCTTCTTCGGCTGGCTCACATGGGTGGGCCGGCCGCTATTCCGGGTGGATGCCATGGATACCAGAAAGCTCCTGTCCGATGCCTTCGAGGTGGCTACCTTCGCCAAGTTCCTGCAGAACCTTTGCCCGGGCTTGCGCTGGAACGAGGTAGAGCCGCGAGCCCGCCAGGCGTGGACCGAGCGCTCCCCCCTCCGGGAACGTCTGCCCTGGGAACACGTGCGCGACTTCGTTCGCGAAACTTGGTTCTTGCATTGAGAGTCGACGACCAAAATTGCATTCGAACGGTGATGCCATGTCGTACTGCAACACAATGCCAAACGCGGCCGAACCACATTTGTTGAGGGCAATCATCCGCACAGCGAAGGAGGAATACGAGCACGCGACGTGGGAAGAATTGGAACCCGTGCTTGCCGAAGCTTGGGAGGATCTGCGCGGAGCCGACGAGCCGCCGTGGGATCTCGTTGTCGACGAGATCCAGAAGGCCTCCCTCGCGACGGCGACGAGCGAGCCGAATTGACCATCGCCCGGAGCGGAACATGGAAACCTGGCGCGACGAGCTTGCGATTGTCCAGGCGCAAGTGGCGGTGCAGCACTTGGTGTTGCAGAGCCTGTTGCACAGTCACCCTCAACCAGACGTGCTGCTGCAGCAATGGCGCAGGCTTCGCGCCGACTGCGTCGCGCAGACGATCCCCCTACCTGCCGATGCACGATCGAGCGACTGGCTCTCGCAACACATGCAGGTGTTCGCGGAGGACTGGACTGCGGAACTGGTCGACGTGATCGCGCGCGGGGCGGGACAACTCGGCGAAGAGGCAAAGTGTGCGGATAATTTCGGGTCTCGACTCGCGCGACCCCAAGTGGACCCAAGCCTGCGCGGGAATGATTAAGTCTCGCGTCTGAATTTGCTGGACCTTCGGCGAGATGGCGCTGGAACGGTTTGCCGGCGACGTCCAAACCACGATCGTGAAAGGCGGGCTTGCCGGCTCGGCATTCGTCAGCCTGAGTGCGCGGGAATCCCTCAGGATGCACGGGAGATGCTTTCAGCGAGTCCAGGTATGAAGTTCGCGCAAAGAAACGGCGGGGCATACGCCCCGCCGCCTTGATCAAACACCCGGCGCCGTCGACTCGGGGCCTCCGTGCAGCTCTACCGGAGACCCACTTAATGAACGAACATCGCGCCACCTCGGGAGAGGTGGAGAGCTTTACAGCTGCAATCACGGAACTTTTCTGGGGCAGCAGATGGGCCGACATCAAATCCCTTGCCCAACGGACTTGGAATGACTGCAATCGGTCGGCGCTTCCTTGGGAATCGGTCGAACCCTATGTCGAACAAAAGTGGAACGAGATCCAGGCCAGTCGAATTGGTACTCGCCGTCAAGATGACGAGCCAGAAGGATTGCTAGAACGTCATGACTTGTTGTTCGTGCTTGAACGCATCGAACGCGGCGTTGGGCTGACCAAGGATATTGCGCGAGTCGGCCATCTCGGTGCTTGCTTCATTGACGCATCTGAGCCCCCGAAACTGACCGAAGTCGGTCGAGACATCCTTCGAGCGCTTCGCGCTGCCCGCGCATGACGGGAGTGCTGGGGCGCAGGGGAGCAGAGATATTGGGTGGGGAACGAAAGGAAACTGGGGCCAGGCATGGTCGGGTTGTGAGTGTCCGCTTCTGGCCGAAAGCTCGGGAAATTGGCACTCTGCCCCCTGTGTTCCTGATGAACGGCGTGCCGGCGCTAATCCCCCGTCGGCGCCACGCCCGCGCGCTCGATCATCAACACCACGGTGCGGCCGCGCGCATGCGGGAAATGCATCACCCCCTTCGGCACGGTAAAGGCCTGGCCCGGTTTCAAAGTGACCATGCGATCTTCGAGTTCGATGTCGAGCTGGCCTTCCATGACCATGAAGAACTCGTCGGTGTTGTCGTGCTTGTGCCAGTGGAAGTCACCATCCAGCACGCCCAGGCGCACCCAGGTGTCGTTGACGGCGCAGAGCGTGCGGTTCCACCAGGGGCTCTGTGCGGCACCGATGGAAGTGATGTCGAAGTCGGTGCCGACGGAGTGGAGGATGGTGTCGGTGTCGATGTCGTATGCGGTGTTCATGGCGTGGTTCCTGCGTGTAATGCGATGAGTCGTTCGAGTGCTGCCACCGCGATGGCAGGTCCATTTTCTGCCTGCATGCGTTCGCCCAACGCCCGTGACTTTGCGCGCACGTCGCTGCGACTGGCAAACGCGATGCCATCCGCGAGTTCGCGCGCGCTGCAGCGATGCCCGTTGAGCGGCCTTGGGGCGACGCCCGCGTTTGCCAAACGGTCGCCCCAGAACGCTTGGTCGCCGGCGAAGGCGAGCACGACCGATGGAACGCCCGCACGCGCGGCCGAGTGACTCGTCCCCGAGCCGCCGTGGTGGATTACGGCCGAGACGCGCGGGAACAGCCAATCGTGCGGAACGTCGTCGACGACGAAGAAATTGGCGGGGAGTGTCGCGTCGTGTCCCGCCCAACCCGGGTGGAGGAGCACGCGTCGACCGCCGACGCCCTCCACGACGCACCGCATGAGCCGGTCGCGATCGAACCCGACCATGCTTCCGAAGCCGACATACAGCGGCGCCTCGCCAGCGTCGAGCCAGGCGCGCAGCGCATCCGGCGGCAACCAGTCCTTGCTCGGCGCGATCCACTGCCCGCTGACGAACGTGGTGTCCGGCCAATCCGGCGCCGCGGGCACGAGCGAGGGCGACACGCCGTAGAGCATCGGATGCGTCGTCCAGGCAGCGTCGCGACGCGGCATGTCGAACGCTTCGGCGCGCGCGCGATTGGTGGATCGCTTGAACGCACGCCAGAGCACTTCGTTGATGAGCAGATGGCTCGTGCGATTGAGGACTCGCGGAACGAAGCGCGAGGGCACGAAAGGCGCGGGAAACGCGGAGGTCGGGGAAAACGGAATGAAGCCCACCCCGATGGCAGGGCGCCGCAGGTACTCGGCCGCGGACAGGCCCGTGAATGCCGCGAGGCCGGACACGAGGATCGCGTCGGCATCGCGCGCCGCGTGCACGATTTCGCGCAGCCATGCGGTCGCATGCGTGTTGGCGATGTGCGCCAGCGCCTTCGCCATGCCCTGGACGCCACGATCGTTCGCGACGACGGCGTCGATTCCCGCCTGCGGATCGTCGACGCCCTTGATGTCGCCGGAGAGCGCCGAGGTTGGCACGCCCAGCGCATCGGCGTGCCGCAAGGTGGAACGGTCGGCGAGCAGGTGGACCTGGTGTCCGGCGTCGATGAGCGCGCGACTCAGCGCCGCCAGTGGGCGCACGTCGCCTTCCGTGCCGTAAGTGGCGATGACGAGCTTCATGGGTGGGGGAGACTTCATGATGGAGTCTAATAGTGGAAGCAAAAGGTGGTCCCCAGCACTACTGAGTGCGAGCCAAAGCTAGTTGTGCAGAAAAAACAGAGGCAAGCTCTTCCAATGCAAGTTGGGCGGGCGCGAGCTTCTTAAAGCGTGCTCTCATCTTCCTCATTGACGGCGAGTAACTCTTGGTCATGGAAGCGACCTGCTCTCCGGTGTTCAGGTCCACTGCTTGGATTTCGACTGAGGCACCGCCTCGATCAAACGGCAAGAACAGCAAGAGGGCCGAGGCAGTGTTCAGGGCTGGCGAGACGGTATCAACGGCAGTGATATGCGCTCGGATCTTCAGCGGACGCACCGCGGGTTGGTCATTGGGCAGCGCCGCTAATAGTGCTAGGCGCAAGTGCTCCAACAAGGCTGTCTTTTCGGCTTCACTGATTTTTTTGGACGGTTCTACCGACCACTCGACCTGCACCAGGTTGTCTGCTGGCTCCCCACCGATTGCAGTAGCACCTAAGGGAGTCGCTTGGGTCGTAAAACTGCTGACTAGCAATAGGGACAAGAGGGCGCGCAGCACCAGAGGTTTAATCTTCATGCGTCCTCCAAGGACCTAAGTTGGAAGCGGATCAGGAATGGTCAGGCTCGAAGAGGCTGTCGAGGCGGCCTCGGGCATAGCGACAAATGCGGACGACGAAGCTCCGATGGCGTCACGAGCGGGAACTCCAGGGCACCCGCTAAGGGTCCGCCAGGCCGCCAGATTTATTGCCTACGAATTGGCGACGCGCTCATCCGCGGATGGTCTGGTACAGCCGCTCGCTCGTGCAGGACGGCTGCCGGCCAGCGTGATGAACAGGATCTGGCGCAGGCGCTGGTAGGCCGCGATGGCTTCGCTGCAGCCTCTCAGGCCGGTCGTAGCGCGCATCAGGCCTTTGGGAGATCGACGCGGGTCGGGCATTGATACCGCTCATGAGCGCGGCAATGACCGCCGCGTGCGGGCGCCCGGCCCATCGATGCGGAGCGGCCATCCCCGGCTTGTCGTCCGGCCTGTTCGACGCACGAAGGCCACGAACCTGAGGGTGTGCCCCCGCGCCGCGCTTCGATGGGACATCACCCCAGGTAATCAGCGAACTCCCTCTACGCACGGATGGACAATGTCCGCTTCTGGCCCATAGCAGTCGGTCATGGGGTGACCGCTAACGACCCAAAGCGGACATTCCCGACCACGCGGCTCAGCCAGTCTCGTTCCCGGGAGACCTCATTTGATGCTGATGCCTCTGCGTTCCAACTCTTGCAGCAACGAAGCTACTCCCGACTTCATCTCGTGCATGCGCACGTACCCACGAGTGGTTTCGATTCGATGCCACCGTGCCATCTCGGAAAAACTTACGCCGCGTAGTTCGTCCCAAGCGAAGGATCGATTCTTGCGCCACGGCGAAAACGCTTCGATCCCACTGTCCGAATAGACAATGCGGACGCCGAAGCTCTCAAAAAGTAGGTAAAGGGCCGGGAATCCGAAAGTGGCGGCGATCATGAGCATCGCAATCCGGTCCTTGGGCTCCACGAAAAACGACCCAACGAGCGGAGCCAGCGTGACCAGTCCAGAAAGAACAGCAAAGCTCCTGACTCCCACGCCGTAGCCGATGGTCGTTCTGCCGTCGACGGAAATTGCGTGCGGGGATGCAAGCCGCAGTAGCAATGAGATGACGGCTGTAACGGCAATTGGGATTAAGAGGGCTGTCAGGTCCATTGGGAGATTGTAATGGGCATGAAGGGGCGATTCGGGGAGTCTCCGGCGATGTCCGCTTTTGGCCGAAAGCGGACATCGCGCTTGGGGAGAGGGTCGTGAAGCAACGAGAACCCCGACCAATGCATTGCGAACTTCGACTGAGATGTCAGCGGACGTCTCGCGAAGGACCGCGAACGACTACGAAGGCTGGATGGATGTCTCCGGAGAGATCGCGGACGCCTGCGAAGAGAGCAATGCATGTCTCCTCAGAGATCAGTGACTTCGACCGAGAGGTCAACAGACTTCTCCATAGAGATCGTGGACGTCTACCAAGATGTCCCTTGACGTCTCGGGAGAGGTCACGAAGGTCTTCGGAGAGGTCGCGGATGCCTTCGAAGAGGTCGGTAGCGTCTCCCGAGACGTTGCGGACCTGGAGCAACGCTTTCCGACAGCGTTCGCACTCCTGCAGGACGCGAGATTTGTCCCGCATCCGGACGAGCATTCGTCTGATTGGTTGCCCGCAAAGACGATTGCAGGATCGCCCACAGAGCCTGAGAAACTCTTGATTGGCGGTTGCCTCTGGCGGCCGTCCTTCGACGTTGCGGTTCTGCGTCGGGAGGGGGCGGAATACCAGACCCCAATGGGGGAATAACGCCCGGCCGAATCATCCGGTTTTCTCAGCCTCCCGACTCCTTCGTGCCGCTAGTTCAGCACGAAGGCCTCAACGCTGATCGACGGAGGTTCCCATGCGCCCTCAAAAGCCGACCGTGTTGGTCGTTGCCGAGTCATCCCAGCTCACGCTCATCCAGATGCGCGATCACATGCGCTTGCTCTCTCGCCTCACCGAAACCGGCACCGCGGCGAGTTCCTATGACAATTTGTTCCGTCCGGATGCACTGGCGTGGTGGTTCTCGCGCCTCGCACGAGACCTGGAGGAACTCCTCAAAGGGATCCGCTACGACCACGAGCTTGCGTCAAGGCATGCAGCAGCCCCCGCTCTCAACGATCGGCGAGTGCGAAGCGCGCTTCGCACCCCCCAAAGAACGCTCGAGCGAAAGCCCCTTGATCGAAGCGACCCGCAAGGTGATGCCCCAGCGTGGTGTGTTCCGAACTCTTTCCCAAAAAAGTTTGGAACACACCACGTTCGGGCGGCGCGCTAACGCTGGTGTAGCGCGCTCTCGCAGCGAAACCTATTCGCGCGGCGGCGTAACCTTCTTCGCCTCGCTACCAAAATCCCCCTGCGCATCCGCCGCCAGATAAGCGAACACCGCATAGGCCGCGACGTTCTGCGCGAGCGCCTTCGGATCGATCTTGTCGAGCGTGTCGTCCGGCGTGTGGTGGTAGTCGAAGTAATCCGTGCCGTCCTGGCGCAACGCGGCCCACGCGAGACCATTGCCAGCGAACGGGCTGATATCCGGGCCCGGGCCACCTTCGCCCGGCGTGTACGCGATGCCGAGCGGCGCGAGCACGTCGGCGATCTGCTTCACCGCACCCAGCGCACGCTCCGGCGCGCCCGTGCTGAACGCATAGATACGGCCGGCACCGAAGTCGCTTTCCGCGCCGATCTGATGCTTGCGCACGTCGGGACCATGCTTCTCCGCATACGCACGACCACCGTACAAACCCTGCTCCTCATTGGCGAATGCAACCACACGAATCGTGCGCGCCGGGCGCTGCTTCATGTCGCCGATCAACTTGCCCGCGCCCATCGCGATGGCCACGCCCGCGCCGTCGTCGATCGCGCCGGTGCCGAGGTCCCACGAATCCAGGTGACCGCCGATCACGACGACTTCGTCGGGCTTGCTGCGGCCGCGCATTTCGCCGATGACGTTGTACGACGTCGCCTCGCCGGTCCAACCGACATCGAGCGCGACCTTGACGCGGATCGGCTTGCCGAGCGCGACCAGGCGCGAGAGTTGTTCGGCATCCGGCGTCGCCAGCGCGGCCGACGGAATCGGCGTCAGGCCGTCGTCGAAACGCGTGATGCCGGTATGCGGATTGCGATGCGAATCGGTGCCCGCCGAACGCATCAGATACGCCGACGCGCCAGCCTTCGCTGCCGCCGACGGACCACGTCCGCGGATCTGCGAACCCATGCCGTAACCGCTGCCGTCCTTCGCGCGTTCCATCGGCACGTCGATGAAAGCGATCTTGCCTTTCAGCGAACCGGCGGGCGCTTCCTGCAGCGACTTCAGATCGGCGAAGCGCACGACCTCGCCTTCGACCGTGCCACCGGGGCTGCCGCCGAGCGCGGTAAGCGTGAGCGGCTGCGCGTGGTCGCCGAGGACCTGCGCGTGTTCGCTGGTGCGCACCCACTTCGGGAACGTCACCGGCTCGGTCCACACCTTGTCGTAGCCGAGCGACTTGAACTTCGCGACCGCCCACGCGACTGCGCGCGCGTCGGCTTCGCTGCCCGCCATGCGCGGGCCGACTTCGGTCGTCAGCGATTCGACGATCTTGTAACCGGTGTCGTCGGCGACGGCCTTGTCGCGCAATTGCGTGGCGTGCTGGATCGCCGCCGGAGAAATGGTTGTCGTCTGTGCCGCGGGCGTCGCGGCCTGGGCGGCGGCGATCGAGGCGGCGAGGACGGTGGCGAGCATCGTCGGGACAAGGCGCATTGCGGACAGACCCCAGGCTTGCGGAAAGACTGCGAGCGTAGCAGCGGACCCCTGCGATGCAGGGGTGCTGGTGGTCATGTTGGGGGGGTACTGCCTCGCGTTATCCCCCCCAATCGCGCGGTGCGCGATTGACCCCCCTTGGAAGGGGGGTGACTGCTCAACGCGTCTTCAGGGAATCGCGGATTTCGCGGAGCAACAGCACGTCTTCGGGCGTCGCGGCTTCGGGCGCGGGTTCGCGCACGCGGTTGTAGGCCTTCAGGACGAGGAAGATCACGAAGGCGATCAGCAGGAAGTCGATCACCGTCTGCAGCACCAAACCGTACTTGAAGGCGACTTCGGCGGTGAGGACCTTGCCGGTGGCGTCGGTGACGCCGGGCGTGACGACGTACTTCCACGCGGCGACGCTCGCACCGCCCGTGATCATCGCGATGATCGGCATGACGAGGCCTTCGACCAGCGCGGTGACGATCTTGCCGAACGCCGCACCGATCACGACGGCGACCGCGAGGTCGACGACGTTGCCGCGTGCGATGAACGCCTTGAACTCCGTGAGCATGCCCATGCGCAGTCCTCCCCGGCGACAGGCCGGCGACCACGAGGTTAGCGCAGGGGCGGGTCGATGCGACCGTGAAGGGCCAGCACGTCGTCGACGCGGGCCGTGAAGACGTCGCCGGGCTGCAGCGGGCCGACCCCCGCGGGCGTGCCCATGAAGACCAGGTCGCCTGCCTTCAGCGCGTAGAGGTTCGACAGCTCCGCGAGGATCTCCGGCACGTCCCAGATCAACTGGTCGAGCGTGGAGGCCTGGCGCTGCGTGCCGTTCACTTCGAGCGAGATGCGGCGCGGGGCGAGGGGTTCGAGGGTATCGGCGCGCACGAGCTCGCCCACCGGTGCTGAGAAGTCGAAGCCCTTGCCCGTATCCCACGGCAGGCCCTTGGCCTTCGCGGCCGATTGCAGGTCGCGGCGTGTCAGGTCCAGGCCGACGGCGTAGCCGAAGACTTGCGCGTCTTCGCCGAGTGCGACGACGAGTTCGACTTCGTGGTGCAAGTCGTTCGTGCCCGGCGGATACGGCACGACGCCATCGAGGACGACGGCGTCGGCGGGCTTGGCGAAAAACACGGGCGTGCCGCGTTCGGCCTTCGATGCGGGAACCGCGGCGCCCATTTCCTTCGCGTGGTCGGCGAAGTTGCGGCCGACGCAGTAAACGCGACGCACGGGGAACGTACCGCCGCCGCGCACCGGGATGCGCACCGGCGCGGTCGGCGCGACGACGTCGCTCATGCGGAGGGGAGGGCGTGCTTGTCGTTGCGGACGGCGCGATATTCGCCGTCGATCACGCGCGGATCGCGCTGCACGCGCGACGCGCTGCGCGACTTCCACAGCTTGATCAGCAAGCCGGCGGAAATCATCGCGACACCGACGACGACGCTCACGGCGACCAGCGCGACGAGCAATGCGACGCCAACCAACCCGAACAACACGCGCAACCACGGGCGACGCGGCTTGCGCGGCGCGAACGCGTTGCGGAATGCGGTGGAGTCGAAGCGGTGCGTGAATGCGATCATCGTCGGGGGCCGTGACACAATGCGGCAGTGCCGGGGCGGCGAGTATCCGGCCCCCATTCGCCAAGCGTGTGAGGACTTCGTTAAATCGTGACCTCCGCCGACGAACAACGCGACGCACTTCTCCGCTTCGACCAACTCGAAGACGGTGGACTGCATGAAATCGAGGCGCGCCTGGAAGGCAACGACGCCGAATCGCTGATCGTCCTGCGTGAAGGCGACGCCGTGCGCGCGTGGCTCAACGTGTGTCCGCATGCGGGCCGTCGCCTCGATTGGGCGCCGGGTCGCTTCCTGAAGGACAAGCAGGGCCGCCTGGTGTGCGCGGTGCATGGCGCGACATTCGAGTTGCAGGGCGGCGAATGCATCGCCGGGCCGTGCCGGGGTGCCGCATTGCGCACAATTCCCGTCGTCGTGGAAGACGGGCTCGTGCGCGTCGTCAGAACATGACCCGCTTCAGAACATGATGTTCACGGCTGCGACGATCACGATCAGGTAGACCAGCGACAGCGGCGCACCCAGCCGCCACAGATCGCGCGGCTGGTAACCGGCGGGGCCGGTGATCATCGACATCACCGGATTGGACGCGGTCATGAAGTTGTTCGACGCCGACAGCGCGACGAGCAACGCGAACGCAGTGGGATTGCCGCCCGCGGCCAATGCGAGGTTGATCGCCATCGGCACCATCACGATCGTTGCGCCGACGTGCCCGATGACCAGCGAGAACAAGGTCGTCAGCAGGCACAACACGATTTCGACGATGACCAATGGCAAATCTTCGGGCAGCTGTTCGATCGTGTGCCCCGCGATCCACGCCGCCGCGCCGCTGGAATCCATCGCCCATCCCAAGGGAATCAGGCAGGCCATGACGAAGACGGTCTTCCAGCTGATCGCCGAATAGGCTTCGTCGATGTGCAGCACGCCGGCGACGAGCATGCCCGCCACGCCGGTCATCAGCGCGATCGACACCGGGATGCGCGTGGACAGGGCGAGCAACATCGTCACCACGAAGATGCCGATCGCGAGCTTGAACTTGTGCGGACGCTGCTCGCCCTTCGGGTAGTCGGTGACCACCACGAAGTCCTTGTTTTCGGCGGCCTGCGCGAGGTCCTGCCAGATGCCGTGCAGCACGAGCATGTCGCCGGCGCGCAGGCTGAGCTGGCGCACGTTTTCGCGATGCACGGTCTTGTCGCGGTTCACCGCGAGCAGGCTGATGCCGTATTGCTTGCGCAATTGCAGTTCGGCCTGCGACTTGCCGATGTATTGCGAGGTCGGCGGCACGACGGCTTCGGCGATGCCCGCGCGGCTGGGATTGAACAGATCGCCGAAGGTGCGCAGGCGCGTGCTCATGCGCATGAAATTGTTCTGCGCGAAATCCGCGACGACCTGGCGCTCGCCCATCGCACCGATCACGCTGCCGACCCAGATGCGCGCATCGGCCGGCGGTGCCAGGCGCGATTCGTTGCCGGTCTTCAGCGCGAGCAGCAACGGTGCGCCGCGCAAGGCTTCGGCTTCGCCCAGCGACATGCCCACGAGCGGGCTGTCGGCGGAGACCGTGAGTTCGTACACATCGCCTTCGATGCCGTAGGCCTGCGCGAAGTAACTCTGCGTGCGCGCCGGCGTGACGCCGCGGTCGATGTCGTACTGCTCGAGTTGCTTGTCGCCGAAGTAGCGGAAGTACAGCAACCCCGCGCCGAGCAGCGCCAGGCCGATCGGCATCGGCGCGAACATGTGCAGCGGTTCGAGCGTCGCGGCACCGGAAGGCAGGTTGGCGTTCGACGAGACCAGCAAGTCGTTGAGCAGGATCAGCGGCGAGGTACCGACCATCGTCAGCGAGCCGCCCATCACGATGGCCACGGCCAACGGCAACAGGAAGCGCGACAAGGGCAGGCCCGTGCGCGAACTCAGGCGCGAGGCGACGGGCAGGTAGAGCGCCATCACCGACGGGTTCTGCATGAAGGAGGAGTTGAGGCCGGCCACCGAGTTGGTGAGCAGGAGCAGGCGCTCCTCCATGCCTTTCGAACGCCGCAACAACCAGGCCGCGAGGCGATTGAGCGCGCCGGTGCGGTCCAGGCCCGCGCCGAGGATCATCGTGGAAATGACCGAGATGACCGCGTTGCCGGAGAAACCGCCGAACAGATCTTCCGGCGCGACGAGCCCGGTGAGGCCGAGCAGCACGAGGACGACCAGCGCGACGACGTCGGCGCGGATGCGCTCGAACAGGAACATCACCATCGTGAAGCCCACCAGCCCGAGCACGAGCTTCATGTCGGTGGTGAGCATCAACGCGGTGTCGTTCACGCGTTCGTTTCCCCTGGCCCGCCGGTCGCGGGCACTGCGTCGTACAGAAGGTCCCACACCCCATGCCCGAGCTTCTGGCCGCGCGTCTCGAAATGCGTCTGCGGACGCCATTCGGGGCGGGGCACCGTCCCGCGCGGGCCGGCGCGATTGGCCAGCCCGGGGGTCGCATCGAGCACGTCCCACATCTGCTCGGCATAGTCCTGCCAATCGGTCGCAAGGTGCAAGCGCCCCGTGGGCGCGAGCTTGCGCACGAGCAGCGCGGCGAACTCGGGGTTCACCAGGCGACGCTTGTTGTGGCGCTTCTTGTGCCAGGGATCGGGGAAGTAGATGCGCACTTCGTCGAGGCTGGCGTCGGCGATCTCGTGCTGCAGGACTTCGACGGCGTCGTGGTGATAGACGCGCGCATTCTTCGCATCGTCCGCGGCCAGCGCGTTGAGCAGGCGGCCTACGCCCGGGGCGTGGACTTCGATGCCGATCAGGTCGCGGCCCGGGTCGCGTGCCACGGCGTAACGAAACGCCTCGCCGTTGCCGAAGCCGATTTCGAGCACGCGCGGCGCCTTGCGGCCGAAGGCGGCGTCGAAGTCGCGCGGCGTGCCCGTGTAGTCGAGACCGAAGCGCGGCCACTGTTCGTCGAACGCGCGCTGCTGCGCAGGCGTGAAGCGCCCCTGCCGCAGCACGAAGCTGCGAACCTTGCGGTTGCCAGGTTCCTTGGTGAAGGGCTTTTTATCGACGGGATCGGCTGGCATTGATCAGGCAATCAACCGATCAGGCCATCGACGGGGCTCGAGGCCGAGGCGTAACGCTTGCGCGGAATGCGGCCGGCGCGGAACGCGGCGCGGCCCGCTTCGACAGCGAGCTTCATCGCATGCGCCATCAGGATCGGATCCTTCGCGCCGGCGATGGCGGTGTTCATCAGCACGCCGTCGCAGCCCAGTTCCATCGCGATCGCCGCATCCGACGCGGTGCCCACGCCGGCGTCGACGATGATCGGCACCTTCGCGTTCTCGACGATTTCGAGCAGGTTGTATTTGTTCTGCACGCCCAGGCCCGAACCGATGGGCGCGGCGAGCGGCATCACCGCGACGCAGCCGATGTCTTCCAGGCGCTTGGCGAGGATCGGATCGTCGGAGGTGTAGACCATCACGTCGAAGCCGTCGGCAACGAGGCGCTCGGCGGCGGCGAGGGTCTGCACGACATCCGGATACAGCGTGCGCGCATCGCCGAGCACTTCGAGCTTGACGAGCTTGTGGCCGTCGAGCAGTTCGCGCGCAAGGCGGCATGTGCGAATCGCGTCGTCGGCGGTGTAGCAGCCCGCGGTGTTGGGCAGCAGCGTGAATTGCTCGGGCGGCAACGCATCGAGCAGGTTCGGCGCGTTCGGATCCTGGCCCAGGTTCATGCGACGGATCGCGACGGTGACGATTTGCGCGCCCGCTGCATCGGTTGCGCGGCGGGTCTCGTCGAAATCCTTGAACTTGCCCGTGCCGGTGAGCAGACGGGAACGATAACGGCGGCCCGCGACGACCAGGGCGTCGTCGGCCGCGAAGGCGGAGGTGTCTTGCATCCGTGAATGGTAACGCCGTTCGTCGGTCAGGGCGTTCCGAAGATCGTCAATCGTGGGGATTTGCGCACGGGGTGTCCTGTGTTCACCGGGGGGTGCGTAAGGCTGGAGGAGCGGCACCGATTACGAAGACGGGCTCACCCCTGACCCGGCCGACGCAATCACACCGCTGCGCGCGATGCCCATCGCGCGGTACGCCACGGCACACCCGCGCGAAAGCCGGGGTCGCAAAGCTACGGGTCCTCCGGCACTCCCCCTGCCGCGGACAGCCGGGTTCCCGATACCGCACGATGGTGTCATCGCGCGTCTTTTTTCTAGCCGCCGCCGAGCGCGTGGACCACTTCGACCCGGTCCCCTTCGACGAGCGCATGCGTCGCGTGCACACCTCGCGGCACGATCTCGCCGTTGACTTCCACCGCCACGCGGCGGCCCGCGAGGCCTTCGGCCTCCAGCAATGCGGCGATCGTGGCACCCGAGGCGAGGGTCCGCGTCTGTCCGTTGAGCAGAATGTCCATGCGCGCATTCTCGCTCGGGGCGTGGCAGAGTTCACGCACCATACCCAACCGTGTGCCCTGGAGCGTTCGATGAAGCAGACCCACCGGGCGTTCAAGCCCGTCCGCAGTCTCCTTGCTGCCGCCCTCGCGCTGGCCGCGCTCCCCGCCGCCGCGCAGACCTACACGCAGACCGTGTTCTTCGGCGACAGCCTCACCGACTCGGGGTGGAACCGCCCGGCGCTGGTGCAGATCGGTGGGCCCGCGGCCGCGATCACGGGCAAGTTCACCACCAACCCGACGCTGGTCTGGTCGGAGTGGCTGGCCGACTACTACGGCACCAACGCGGCCAGCGGCAACCAGGGCGGCACCAACTGGGCCGTCGGCGGCGCGCGCACGGGCACCGACAGCGCGAGCCCGCTCGGCGCGATCCCGTCGCTCAGCACGCAGATCACCAACTATTTGACGGCCACCGGCGGCGTCGCCGATTCGCATGCGCTGTACACGGTGTGGGGCGGCGCGAACGATCTGTTCGCGATCGCCGGCGGCGCACCCGCGCAGACGACGATGCTCCAGGCGGTCGGTTCGCAGGTCGGCAATGTGGCCGCGCTGACCGGCGCCGGTGCGAAGTACATCCTCGTGCCGACGGTGCCGGACCTGGGCGCCACGCCCGCGTTCGCCGCGCAGGGCCCGGCCGCATCGGCGGGCGCCACGCAGTTGTCGGTGACCTACAACAACGCGCTGTTCTCGACGCTGTCCTCGCAGGGCCTGCGCGTCATTCCGCTCGATACGTTCAACCTGCTGCGCGAAATCATCGCCTCGCCGCAGGCTTACGGTTTCACCAACACCACCGGCACCGCGTGCCAGCCGCAGATCACCGCGCAGTCGCTGACGTGCAACCCGGGCACGCTCGTCTCGCCCGATGCCGCGTTGACCTACGTGTTCGCCGATGGCGTGCATCCGACCGGCGGCGCGCACGCGATCCTCGGCCAGTACGCGATCTCGGTGCTCGAAGCGCCGCGCCAGATCGCGCTGCTTCCGTACACCGAGCAGTTGATCGGCAAGTCGCGCGCGGAGATGGTCGCCTCGCACATGCCGGTCAAGCCGGCCGAAGACGGCGCGCACTGGTGGGCGAACCTGCGTGGCGACACGCAGCGTTACGACGCACCGGGCGATTACGACGGCACGGGTCCGGCGCTGTTGTTCGGCGTCGACTGGGCCAGCGGCGACTTCGTGTACGGCGGCTTCGCCGGTTTCGGCCGCAATGACTTCGACTACGGCGGCCGCAAGGGCGACTTCTCGCAGGACGACCTGACCATCGGCGGCTTCGCCGGCTGGTTCTCCGGCAACGTGTGGGTCAACGCGCAGTTGAGCTGGACGAGCGTCAGCTACGACGTCACGCGCAACGTGCAGCTCGGCCCGGTCGTGCGCGTGTACGAAGGCTCGCCCGATGGCGAGAACCTCACGTTCGGCGCATCGGCGGGTTGGGATTTCCACTCCGGTTCGCTGACGCACGGCCCGGTGGTTTCGGTGCTCGCGCAGCGCATCGACGTCGATGGTTACACCGAAAACCGCATCGACGCCGCGGGCCTGGCCTTCCCCGACCAGAACTACGATTCGCTCGTCGGCGCCGCCGGTTGGCAGGCGCGCTTCGAGGTGTCGCCGACCGCCGTGCCGTACGCGAAGTTCACGTGGGAACACGAGTTCGAAGACGCGCCGGAAGAAGCGTTCGCGCAATCGCTGACCATCGCCGGCACCCTGCCGTACGCCGTGCCGAACACCGAGCACGACGAAAACTACGGCACGCTGGTGCTGGGCGTGCGCACGGAGCTGTTCGGCGTCGACACCGACATCGGTGCGACGGCGAGCGTCGGCCAGGAAGCCGGCGACAACGCGACGGTGTTCGTGAGCGTGGGCAAGCGGTTCTGATCGCAGCGACATCGCAGGTAACGACGAGGCCCGCGCAAGCGGGCCTCGTTGTTTGAAGCGTGCCCGCTGTGCGGAAAACGATGGGCTAGTGCGAAGCTGGCTTCGCACCCACCAATGAAGCACATGCGAAGCGCCCGATCGAAGCGGCCCGCAAGGTGATGCCCCAGCGTGGTGGGTTTCGGATTTTTTCCCAAAAAAATTCGGAACCCACCACGTTCGGGCGGCGCGCCAATGATTTCCCGCCGCCTGAAACGAAAAACGACGGCGCAAGGCCGTCGTTCCGATGTGTGGAGCGGGTGATGGGAATCGAACCCACGCTAGCAGCTTGGGAAGCTGCAGTTCTACCATTGAACTACACCCGCGTCAGGCGCGAGTCTATGCCCGGCGGCAGGCGGCTGGCAACGCGCGGGGCCGGGGATTCCCGTTCGTCGCGGACTGCCGACGGTCCTTCATTCCGATAACGCTCGCTCGTTTATGCTGCGCGCCCTCGGTCGGGTAGAGCGCCTGACCGCATTCTTTCCCCCGGAGGCCAGGTGGCCGCACGCGTCGTGCTCGGTTGGCGGGAGTGGTTGTCGTTGCCGGCGCTCGGCATCGTCTCCATTCGCGCGAAAGTGGATACCGGCGCGCGCAGCTCCTCGCTGCACGTGGACAACCAGTGGCGCTTCGTCGAAGGCGGCGTGCCATGGGCCGGCTTCCGCATCGCCACGGGCATGATCGGCGGGCAGGTCATCGAGGCGCAGGGGCCGATCAGCGACGAGCGGGAAGTCACCGACTCGGGCGGCAACCGCAGCCGGCGCGTGTTCCTGCGCACACCGCTGGTGCTGGCGGGCGTCGAACGTGAGGTGGAAATCAACCTGACCGATCGGCGTGGAATGCTGTTTCCGATGCTCCTCGGCCGCACGGCGCTCGCCCGTGCGTTCACCATCGATCCCGCCCGCTCTTTCCTGCACGGAAAACCCCCCGCATGAAACTCGCGATCCTCTCGCGGAACACGAAGCTGTATTCGACGCGGCGCCTGGTCGAGGCCGCGCGCGAGCGCGGGCACAGCGTGCGCGTGCTCGATCCGCTGCGCTGCTACATGCGCATCGCGGTCGACGGCTTCGCGATGCACCACCAGGGCAAGCCGCTCACCGGCTACCACGCGGTCATCCCGCGCATCGGCGCATCGGTCACGCGCTACGGCACGGCGGTGTTGCGCCAGTTCGAACTGATGGGGACCACCACGCCCAATCCGTCGGACTCCATCCTCAAGGCGCGCGACAAGCTGCGCTGCCACCAGATCCTCGCCGCCGAAGGCCTTGCGCTGCCGGCGACGGTGTTCGGCGACAACCCCGACGACACCTCCGACCTGCTCGCGATGCTCGGCCCCACGCCGCACGTCATCAAGCTCAACGAAGGCACGCAGGGCGCGGGCGTGATGCTCACCGAAAAACTCTCCGCCTCGCGCAGCGTGATCGAAGCCTTGCGCGGGCTTTACGCCAACTTCCTCGTGCAGGAGTTCGTCGCCGAAGCGAAGGGCGCGGACTTGCGCTGTTTCGTCGTCGGCGATCGCGTCGTCG
This sequence comes from Noviluteimonas gilva, assembly GCF_009740395.1. Classification (GTDB taxonomy): domain Bacteria; phylum Pseudomonadota; class Gammaproteobacteria; order Xanthomonadales; family Xanthomonadaceae; genus Noviluteimonas; species Noviluteimonas gilva. The sequence goes on along the minus strand of NZ_WOXT01000006.1, from coordinate 38,626 downwards.
CCACGATGAAGCGCCAGGCACCGAAGGGCGACTTCCGTTCGAACCTGCATCGCGGTGGCTCGGCGAAGGCGGTCACCGCCACGCCGCGCGAGGAAGAGGTCGCCCTTCGCGCCGCCAAGCTCCTCGGGCTGGGGGTGGCGGGCGTGGACCTCATCCGGTCCCGCCGCGGCCCGCTGATCCTGGAGGTCAACGCTTCGCCGGGTCTGGAAGGCATCGAGGCCGCCAGCGGCGTCGATATTGCAGGCAGCATCATCGAATACGTGGCCAACGGCGGCAAACGGTCGGGAACGCACAAGCGGGCGCCCACCACGCGGGCCGCCTGAGGATCAGCGGATTATCGAATTTTTAACGCCATTCGACCGCTGGTTTTAACGCCGGTTTAATCGCCCCCTGCGTAGCCTTTCCCTACCGCGAATCTGTCGTAGACCGCTCGGCCCGCCGCATCGGACGAAGCAGATTACGGTCATCGGGGCTTGATTTGGCCCAGGCACGCAAAACGTGCCTGGGCCTTTGTTTTTGGGAAGATGCGCCCAACATCGACACTACCGTCGCTTGCCGCTCTGGCAGAATCGCGACGGCCCCCCCGCCGAACCTGCAGGACAAAGCCCGGATGCGCATCCTCGTCATCGAAGACAACCAGGACATCGCCGCGAACCTCGGGGACTATCTCGAGGACCGCGGGCACACGGTGGACTTCGCCGCGGACGGCGTCACCGGCCTGCACCTGGCGGTGGTGCACGACTTCGATGCGATCGTGCTCGACCTCAGCCTGCCGGGCCTCGACGGCCTGGAGGTCTGCCGCAAGCTGCGCAACGAAGCGCGCAAGCAGACGCCGGTGCTGATGCTCACCGCGCGGGACTCGCTCGACAACAAACTCGCCGGCTTCGACTCGGGCGCCGACGACTACCTGATCAAACCCTTCGCGCTGCAGGAAGTGGAAGTGCGCCTCAACGCGCTCGCCCGCCGCGGTCGTGGCGTGCAGACGCGCGTGCTCAATGTCGGCGACCTGGAATACAACCTCGACACGCTCGAAGTGCGCCGCGAAGCCAAGCTGCTGCAACTCAACCCGACCGCGCTCAAGATCCTGCAGGCGCTGATGGAAGCCTCGCCGGCGGTGGTCACGCGCCAGGAACTGGAGACGCGCGTGTGGGGCGAGGAATTGCCCGATTCGGATTCGCTGCGCGTGCACATCCACGGCCTGCGCGCCGTAGTCGACAAGCCCTTCGGCACGCCGCTGATCCAGACCCGCCACGGCATCGGATACCGGATCGCCGCACCCGATGCCAGCGCCTGAGATAACGCGACGCCCGCGCCGTTATCGGCGCCAGCTCCGCAGCCGCATCATCTTGTCGTTCGTCCTGCTCGGGTTCGGGCTGACGGCGCTGTTCGCCTACGCGGTGGACAAGGTGCGCAACCAGGTCGAAGACAAGCTCGTCGTCGACCTGATGAACCGCAACATCGATCTGTACGCGCAGCAGTACGCGCGCGATCCGCAGAACCCGAGCCTGCCGGTCGACCAGATTCGCGCGTTCGCGTTCACGCCCGACAAGTTCGAGAGCGTGCGCCAGAACCAACCGCAATGGTACGAACTGCCCGACGGCATCCACCAGCTCAGCGGCGTCGACGACGACGGGCAGGCGTTCTCCTACAAGCTCGCGGTGCGCAAGACGCCGACGGTCTGGTTCTTCCTCGCCTACGACATGACGCAGACGATGCGCGGCGCGGAGCAATTCAACCGCGGCATCTACGGCGCGGTCGTGGTGTTCACGCTGCTCTCGTTGCTGGTGGGCTGGTGGGCGGCCTCGCGCGTCATGAGCCCGGTGTCGGAACTCGCCAATCGGCTCAAGGGCTCGGGCCGCAGCAGCGAACCGGTGTCGCTGGCCGAACACTTCCCGAACGACGAAGTCGGCCAGCTCGCCTCGGCGCTGGATGACTACGCCGCGCGCCTGACCGAAGTCGTGCAGCGCGACCGCGAATTCAACGCCGACGTGAGCCACGAGTTGCGTACACCGCTCGCGGTGATCCGCGGTGCCACGGAGTTGCTGCTCTCGCGCCCTGAACTCGACGAACGCATGCAGGCGCGCCTGCGCCGCATCCAGCGCGCCGAACAGCAATGCACCGATCTCATCAGCGCGCTGCTGCTGCTGTCGCGCAACGAGCGCGGCCACGGCGCGACCGACGTCAGCAAGGTCGCCGAGCAACTCCTCGACATGCATCGCGCGCAGTTGGGCGGCAAGGCGCTCGTGCTGCGGATGGAAGGGCAGGGCGGCCTGGTCGTCGATGCGCCGGAAGCCGCGGTGGCGGTCGCGCTCGGCAACCTGATCGGCAACGCGGTGAAGTACACGCTGGAAGGCGAGGTCATCGTGCGCATGCGGCCCGATGGCGTCGAAGTGATCGACTCCGGTCCCGGGCTCAGCGCGGAAGAAGCCGCGCGGCTGTTCGAGCGCGGCTATCGCGGCACGCACGCCGAGCATTCGCAGGGCGCGGGCATCGGCTTGTCGATCGTGCGCCGGCTGTGCGCGCTGTACGGATGGGATGTGCGCGTGGTGCCGGGGGAGGTGCAGGGGGTGATTGCGACGCTTCGGTTTGGGGATGTGGTGCGGTAACCCCCCCCCGACGCGCGCCTTGCGCGCGTCACCCCCCTTGCACGGGGGGTATCAGCAGGGACGCTTACGCGTCTACATATTCCAACCAACCGTACTTGTCTTCGGTCTTGCCGTTGAACAGGCCGAAGAAGAGTTCCTGCATGCGGCGCGTCACCGGGCCAGCGCGGCCGATGCCGACCTGGCGGCCGTCGACGGAACGGATCGGCGTGATTTCCGCCGCCGTGCCGCACATGAAGAGCTCGTCGCACAGGTAGAGGTATTCGCGCGGGATGTCGCGCTCGACCACCGGGATGCCGACTTCGCGCGCGAGCGCCATGATCGTGTTGCGCGTGATGCCGTTGAGCAATGCGGCGCTGATCGGCGTGGTGTGCAGCGCGCCGTCGAACACCAGGAACAGGTTTTCGCCCGCGCCTTCGCTCAGCAAACCGGTCGACGCCAGCGCGATGCCTTCGCCGAAACCGAGGCGACGCGCTTCGCGTGCGACCAACTGGCCCGACAGATAATTACCGCCAGCCTTCGCGCCCGCGGGAATCGTGTTGGGAGCGAAACGCTGCCAGCTCGACACGCATGCATCGATGCCTTCTTCGAGCACGCCGTCGCCGAGATACGCGCCCATCTTCCATGCAGCGACCGCGACGTCGGTCGGCGTATCCGCCGAAAGCCCGAAGCCACCGAGGCCGCGGAACGCGACCGGACGCAGGTACGCCTTGCCCAGGTCGTTCTTCTTCAACACTTCGCGGCACGCGGCGTTGATCTGATCGACCGAGTACGGCATCGGCATGTCGTAGATGCGCGCGGAGGCCATCAGGCGACGGTTGTGGTCGGTGAGGCGGAAGATCGCCGGGCCCTTGGGCGTGTCGTACGAACGGATGCCTTCGAACACCGACGAGCCGTAGTGGATCGCGTGCGACATGACATGCGTGGTGGCGTCTGCCCAGGGCTTGATGGCGCCGTTGTGCCAAATCCATTCGGGATAGACCATCGTCATGCCGGCAGCTCGCTTGCGTGGGGAACCGCAATTGTAAGCGGCCGGCGGCCTAGAGGCTCACCCACCAGCAGCCGTAATGGCGCCGCAGGCCCAGCACGGTGCGTGCGGGTGTGATGCTCTGCGGCAGCGTCTGTTCCAGGCGCAGGCCGACCGGCGGGCGGCGGACGGTGGTGCGCGGCACGTCGCCGGCATCGCCCGTGAGGGCGCCCTCGGATTCCGGATCGGCCGAGATCGGCTGGATGTCGAGCAGCGGGCGATGCGCGATCTTGTCCAGGCGCTCCATGATCGACAGGGCCGTGGCATCGGAGACGCCGACCCAGTTGTAGATGCCCGATAGCCGGTTGGCGTCGCCCTGTTCGATCGCGGTGCGGATTTCGAAGACGAGGTCCTGCAGCGTTTGCGTGCAGCCGCCCATGTAGAGGCGATTGCTCTTGGAGACCTCTGCCGCCATGCTGGGGTTGAGCGTCGGCGGCGCCGGCGGTTCGGTTGCGCCGAGTGCTTCGCACTTCTGGTCGGTGTAGAGCGGGCGACCGTCGGGCGAAATGCATTTGCGCACTTGCCCATGCGCCGCGTGCGGCCACAGGCACGCGAGGGCGAACAGGGAAAGCAGGAGCAGCATGCGCATCGCGACAGCCTACCCCCGGCGGCTGGGCCGCGACAGCCTAGAAGCGCACGAACCAGCACCCGCCATTGGGAACTACGTCGAAGTCCTCGATCGTCGCGTGCATTCCGTCGCCGAATTGCAGCTGCATCACGCCGCCCGACGAGACCGGGGCACCGCGACCGGCGTCCGCGGTTTCCATCCAACCGCCGATCTGCGCGTCGTAATACTGCACGTCGACCAGGCTGCGTTTGGTCAGCGCTTGCAGGCGCTTCATCGTCGCATTGGCACTGCGCTGCGACATGCCGACCCAATGGAAACTCTCGGCGATGCGGTTTACGTCGCCTAGTGCGAATGCGCCGCGCAGGTCCATCGCCAACTGCGTCGTCGTGCGCGCGCAGCCGCCCTGGTGGGAGCGACGGCCAATGGCTTCGCGCGCTGCGCGCATCGTGGCGGTGGGTGCGCGGGGTGCATTTCCGTTCGAAATGAAGGCGACTTCCACGCCCGTGTAGCGCGCTTCGGTCGCGCTTTCGCGCACCAGGCGCGTCGCGAGTTCGCCGCGCATCGCCACTGCGCGCGCGCCGATGCTGCGACACGGTTTATCGGTATAGAGCACGTTGCCGTCGGCCGTGATGCATTGCTGCACGGCCGGTGGTGGCGCGGCGCGCGCGACATTCGGCGCGACGGCCGCTGCTGCGCACGCAAGCGCAAGACACATCCCTGTGTTGATCGATCGAAGCATGGCAGCCGTGCCCGCGTGGAAATCCACGCGCAGCATCTGCGTGCCTGCGTCAACGCATCGTTGCTGAACACGCCAAAAAACGGCGCAATCGTCGAAACTCAGTCGAGCAGTTCGATGACGTTCAGCGTCGGCTTCGAGAGATTGAGTGTGTAGAAGTGCAAGGCCGGTGCGCCGCCGTCGATGAGGCGTGAACACAACTGCGCCACGAACTCCGCCGCGAATGCACGGATGCTCTCGCTGTCGTCGCCGTAGGCCTGCATGCGCTTGCCGATCCAGCGCGGAATCTCCGCGCCGCAGCTTTCCGAAAAGCGTCGAAGCTGCGTGAAGTTGGAGATCGGCATGATGCCGGGCACGATCGGAATGGTGATGCCGAGCTTGCGCGCATCGTCGACGAAGCGGAAATACGCATCGGCGTTGTAGAAATACTGCGTGATCGCACCGTCGGCGCCCGCGTCGGCCTTCGCCTTGAAGTGGCGCAGGTCGGCGAACGGATCATCCGCTTGGGGGTGCATTTCCGGATAGCAGCCGACTTCGATGTGGAAGAAGCCGTCGTGCTCGGCGCGGATGAATTCCACCAGGTCCGAGGCGAAGCGGAAGTCGCCCATGCGCGCCATGCCCGAAGGAATGTCGCCGCGCAATGCGACCACGCGCTTGCAACCCAACGCACGGTAGAGCTTGAGCAGCGAGCGCAGTTCCTCGCGCGTGCCGCCCATGCAGGAGATGTGCGGCGCGGCGTTCAACCCGTGCGCTTCGCGCAGGCGTTGCACCGTTTCGGGCGTGTACGACAGCGTCGAACCGCCGGCACCGAAGGTGCACGAGACGTAGTCGGGCGAACGCGTCTTCAACCGGCCCGCGGTGCGGTCCAGTTGCGTGCGTTGCTCGTCGGTCTTGGGCGGGTAGAACTCGAAGGAGATCGGAACGCGCAGGGCCATGTGTGGATCCGTGCCGAGGGTTTGAAACGAAGCGGGCGACCCTTGGGCCGCCCGCTCGCGCGACTCAGTAGCGGTAGTGCTCGGGCTTGAACGGGCCCTGCACCGACACGCCGAGGTAGTCGGCCTGTTCCTGCGTGAGCGTGGTCAGCTTGACGCCGATCTTCTCCAGGTGCAGGCGGGCGACTTCTTCGTCGAGGTGCTTCGGCAGGCGGTACACCGTCTTTTCGTAGGTGTCCTTGTTGGCCCACAGGTCGATCTGCGCCAGCGTCTGGTTCGAGAACGAATTGGACATGACGAAGCTCGGGTGGCCCGTGGCGCAACCCAGGTTCACCAGGCGGCCTTCGGCCAGCAGGAAGATCGCGTTGCCATTGCCGAAGATGTACTTGTCGACCTGCGGCTTGATGTTGATGTGCTGCGCGCCGGAGGCATACAGCGCGTCGACCTGGATCTCGTTGTCGAAGTGGCCGATGTTGCAGACGATCGCCTGGTCCTTCATCGCCTGCATGTGCGCAAGCGTGATGACGTCCTTGTTGCCGGTCGTGGTGACGTAGATGTCGCCGCGGCCGAGCGTGCTTTCGATCGTGTTGACTTCGAAACCTTCCATCGCGGCCTGCAGGGCGCAGATCGGATCGATTTCGGTGACGACCACGCGGGCGCCGTACGCGCGCAGCGAATGCGCCGAACCCTTGCCGACGTCGCCGTAACCGCACACCACCGCGACCTTGCCCGCGAGCATCACGTCCATCGCGCGCTTGAGGCCGTCGGCCAGCGATTCACGGCAGCCGTAGAGGTTGTCGAACTTCGACTTGGTGACCGAGTCGTTGACGTTGATCGCCGGCACCAGCAGCTTGCCCTGTTCGGCGATCTGGTAGAGGCGGTGCACGCCGGTGGTCGTCTCTTCGGAGACGCCCTTCCAATCCTTGACCACGTTGGTCCAGAAGCCGGGGCGCTCCTTGGCCACGCGCTTGAGCAGGTTCTTGATGATCTGCTCTTCGTGCGAACCCGAGGCGGTGTTCACCCAGTCCGAACCCTGTTCGAGCTCGTAACCCTTGTGGATCAGCAGCGTCACGTCGCCGCCGTCGTCGACGACCAGCTCCGGACCCTTGCCGCCCGGGAAGGTCACCGCATCGAGCGTGCAGTCCCAGTATTCCTCGAGCGACTCGCCCTTCCACGCGAACACCGGCGTGCCGGTGGCGGCGATCGCGGCGGCGGCGTGGTCCTGCGTCGAGAAGATGTTGCACGAGGCCCAGCGCACGTCGGCGCCGACGTCCTTCAACGTCTCGATCAGCACGGCGGTCTGGATGGTCATGTGCAGCGAACCGGTCACGCGCACGCCCTTCAGGGGCTTGGCGGCGGCGTGCTTGCGGCGGATGGACATCAGGCCCGGCATCTCGTGCTCGGCGATGTCGATTTCCTTGCGGCCCCAGTCGGCGAGCGAGATGTCGGCGACCTTGTAATCGTGGGCTTGCTTGACTTGCGCGTTCATGGCGTTTGCTCCGTAAATCGAGCGGGCGCCGTTGCTTGGTGCACCCCGTCGAGCCTGGCCGTGCCTATCCACGGTCGCAGCGCCCCTCGACGAAGCAGGACGCGCGGCATCGCGCCGCGCGCCCGATTTTCGTGTCACTTACTTCTTCAGGCCGCCATCCTTGCGCAGCTCGTCGGCCTTGTCCGTCTTCTCCCAGGAGAACGCGGTGGCCTTGTGCTTCTTGCCGTTGCCGTCGACGTACTCGACCTGCGTGGGCTTGCGGCCGAAGTGGCCGTACGAAGCGGTGGCCTGGTACACCGGGTGGATCAGGTCGAGCATCTTGACGATGCCGTACGGGCGCAGGTCGAAGTGCTTGCGGATCAGCTTCTCGATCTTGTCGTCCGAGATCTTGCCGGTGCCGAAGGTGGTGACCGAAATCGACGTCGGCTCGGCCACGCCGATGGCGTAGGAGACCTGCACTTCGCACTTGTCGGCCAGGCCGGCGGCGACGATGTTCTTGGCGACGTAACGCGCGGCGTACGCGGCCGAGCGGTCGACCTTCGAGGGATCCTTGCCCGAGAACGCGCCGCCACCGTGGCGGGCCATGCCGCCGTAGCTGTCGACGATGATCTTGCGGCCGGTCAGGCCGCAGTCGCCCACCGGGCCGCCGATCACGAAGATGCCCGTCGGATTGATGTGCACCTTGTTCTTCGGCAGCTTGTCGAGCCAGTTCTTCGGCAGCACCGGCTTGAGGATGTGCTCGTACACGCCCTCGACCAGGTCCTTCTGCTTGATGCCCGGATCGTGCTGCGTGGACAGGACGACGGCATCGAGGCCGACGATCTTGTTGGCTTCATAGCGCAGCGTGACCTGCGACTTCGCATCGGGGCGCAGCCACGGCAGCTTGGAATTCTTCGCCTTGCGCACCTTGGCCTGCTGTTCGACCAGGCGGTGCGAGTAATAGATCGGGGCCGGCATGAATTCCGGCGCCTCGTTGCAGGCGTAGCCGAACATCAGGCCCTGGTCGCCCGCGCCCTGTTCTTCCGGCTTCTTGCGATCCACGCCCGCGGCGATGTCCGGCGACTGCTTGCCGAGCATGTTGATGATCGCGCAGGTGTGGCCGTCGAAGCCGACGTCGGAGTTGTCGTAGCCGATGTCGTTGATGACCTTGCGCGCGAGCGACTCGATGTCGACCCATGCGCCGGTCGTGACTTCGCCGGCGACGATCGCCGCGCCCGTCTTCACCATCGTTTCGCAGGCCACGCGCGCGCGCTTGTCCTGCGCGAGGATCGCGTCGAGGACGGCGTCGGAGATCTGGTCGGCGATCTTGTCCGGGTGGCCTTCGGACACCGATTCGGAGGTGAAGAGGTAGCTGGAGCTGGTCATCGCTGCGTATATCCTTTAATGCGGATGAAAGGATGAGGGCGCGCATTGTACAGGCGCGCGGACCGGATTGGGGAGTTTGCGCCCCTCCCGCAGTTAAATGAACACCATGCTTTGACGGGAAGGAGACAGGCGGCGGCAGGCTAGGATCGCCGCCATGGATTCCATCACGCATCTTTTCATCGGCGGCGCCATCGCCGCGGCCCTCGCACCGCCCACGCAACGCCGCGCCGCCCTGTTGGCGGGCGCCGCGCTCAACTCCTTGCCCGACATCGATGTCCTGCCGCTGCTGCTCACCGACGACCCTGTCGTTCGACTGACCTGGCATCGCGCGGCGACGCATTCGCTGCTCGTACTGCCGCTTGTGGGATTGCTGCTGTGGGCGTGGTTCCGGTCGCGGGGCGGGCGCGTGGCGGCGGCGCCGATGCGATGGTTCTGGATCATCCAGCTGTGCCTGATCACCCATCCGTTGATCGACGCATGCACCGTCTACGGCACGCAATTGTGGTGGCCGCTGCCGGTGCCGCCGACGATGTGGTCCACGCTCTTCATCATCGATCCGATGCTCACCGTGCCGTTGGTGATCGGGTGCCTGGTTGCGGCCTGGTTCGGCGCGCGGCCGCAGGCGCAGCGCGCGGTGGTGGCGTCGCTCGCGATCGCGGTGGGGTATGTCGGCTGGTCGTTCGTCGCCAAGGCGATGATCGAACGCGAGGCGCAGTCTTCGCTCGCCGCGATCGGGCTGGGCGATGCGCGGCGGTTCTCCGTGCCGATGCCCTTCAATACGTTGCTGTGGCGCGTGGTGGCGATGACGCCGGACGGATTCGTCGAAGGCGAGCGCTCGCTCGTCGCCGACCGCGGGCCGATCCACTTCACGCACTTTCCCTCCGACACGGGCGCGCTGGATGCGGTGCGCGATGCACCGCAGGTCGCGCGGCTGTTGTGGTTCAACCATCACTTCGCGAAGGCGCAGGTGCGCGACGGCAAGCTCGTGCTCAGCGATCTGCGGATGGGCTCGGAGCCCGATTACAGCTTTCGCTTCGCCATCGCGAAGCTCGACGGGGATGAGTGGCGCGCGATTCCCGCACAACAGATGAAGTGGCCGTGGGAAGCCTCGCGGCGCCTGGGCACGATGTGGACGCGCATCTGGCGTGCGCCGCCGACGACCGCGTCGGCGCCGGCGCATGTGCAGGGCAGCGACTGACGCTGCGCGTAAGAGCGTTCGCGTTGTCGACGGGATGGATCGTGCAGACATCGGATGCACGCGTTGCGCATGCTCGCGCCGTGGTCGACGTCAGTGTGCAGCCGCCCGTCGTGAGACGCGCCGACGAACACATTCCCCTGCAAAGACCTGTGACTCCGTAGTTTCGGACGTCGCGCACGACGCCAACCACTTCTCCCTCCCCTGCGAAGGCAGGGGAGGGCCGGGGAGGGGTTTCATCGGGTGGAGGCGTCGCTAGGCGGCCACGAGCCAACGGGCGGAATCACCTGCAATCAACGCATCAAAGTAATCACGCGTCAGCGCCACCTGCATCTCCGCGCTTTCCGCGCGGTTCACCACGTGGCGGAAGGCGTGGTTTTCCGGACGGTCCTTCGCATACCAACCCAGGTGCTTGCGTGCGATGCGCACGCCGGAGAGTTCGCCGTAGAAGGCGTGCAGCGCTTCCAAGTGGCCGAGCAGCACGTCGCGCACTTCGACGAGCGAAGGCGGCGGCAGCGTTTCGCCCGTTGCCAGGTAGTGCGCGATCTCGCGGAAGATCCACGGCCGGCCTTGCGCCGCGCGGCCCACCATCACCGCATCGCATCCGGTTTGCGCGAGCACGAAGGCGGCTTTCTCCGGCGAATCGACGTCGCCGTTGGCGACCACCGGGATCGACAGCATCGCCTTGATTTCGCCGATCGTGTCGTACTCGGCCACGCCACCGTATTGCTGGTCGCGCGTGCGGCCGTGCACCGCGAGCGCGGCGATGCCGCTCTCCTGCGCGATGCGCGCGATCACCGGCGCATTGCGCTGGTCCGCGGCCCAGCCTGTGCGGATCTTCAGCGTGACCGGCACGTCGACGGCCTTCACCACGGCTTCGAGGATGCGCGCGACCAAACCTTCATCGCGCATCAACGCCGAGCCCGCCCACGCGCTGCAGACCTTTTTCGCCGGGCAGCCCATGTTGATGTCGACGATCTGCGCGCCGTGGTCGACGTTGTAGCGCGCGGCATCGGCCATCACCTCCGGCACCGTGCCGGCGATCTGCACGCTGATGGGCGCGGGTTCACCGTCGTGGTCCATGCGGTGCACGGACTTGCTGGTCTTCCAGAAGCGCGGATCGGACGTGGTCATCTCCGACACGCACAGGCCCGCGCCGAGCTGCTTGCACAACACCCGGAACGGCTTGTCGGTCACGCCCGCCATGGGGGCGAGGATGACCTTGGGGGTCAGGAGGTGCGGGCCGATTTGCATGGGGGGATTGTACTTCTGCCTCGCGTCATCCCCCTCGAATGCGCGTTGCGCATTCGATCCCCCTTGGAAGGGGGATGAAGGCCGCGGGTGGGTCAGAGGACGGCGGCCACTGACTGTTCGTCGACGTTCGGAATGATTTCGGCCTGGCCCGTGCCGCGCCAGAGGATGAAGCGCAGCCCGCCCGCGGCGGCCTTCTTGTCCAGGCGCATGCGTGCGACGAGGGCGGGGGACGACAAGCCCGCGGGCACCGCGACCGGCAAGCCGAAACGCGTCAGCAGACTTTCCAGGTGCGTCGCGTCCGCATCGCTCGCCAGGCCCAGGCGTGCAGACAAACGCGCGGCGCACACCATGCCGACCGCGACCGCTTCGCCGTGATTCAAGCCGCCATAGCCCTGCTCACTCTCGATCGCATGCGCGAACGTGTGCCCGAAATTGAGCAGCGCGCGCTCCCCGCGTTCGAACGGATCCCGCGCGACGATCTCCGCCTTGTGCGCACAACTGCGCGCGATGGCCTCGGCCAGCGCATCGGCATCGCGCGCGAGCAAGTCTTCCGAATGCGCGTCGAGCCATTCCAGGAAGCCTGCATCCCGGATCGCGCCGTACTTCACCACCTCGGCCAGGCCCGCGCGCAGTTCGCGATCGGGGAGCGTCTGCAGCGTCGCCGTATCGGCGAACACCGCGCGCGGCGGATGGAACGCGCCGACGAGATTCTTGCCCTGCGGCATGTCGACGGCCGTCTTGCCGCCGACCGACGAATCGACCATCGCGAGCAAGGTCGTCGGCAATTGCACGCAATCGATGCCGCGCATCCAGCATGCGGCGACGAAGCCCGCCAGATCGCCGACCACGCCGCCGCCGAGCGCGACCACGCACGCATCGCGCGTGGCGCCGAAGTCGGCCAGCTCGCGCACGAGTTCGCCGAAACGCTCCAGCGTCTTCGCCGATTCACCGGCGGGGATGCACGACACGATGCAACGCAGATCGGGTCGCGCGGCCTGCAGCGCATCGACCACGCGCAGCGCATACAAGGGCGCGACATGCGCATCGCTCACGACGAAGACATGCCGCCCGCGCACGTGTTCGGCAAGCGCGGCGCCATCGCGCAGCAAGCCGTCGCCGATCGCGATGCGATAGGGCTGCGCGCCGCCGACATCGACGTGCCGCACGCCGCTCATGCCGCGGCCTCGCTGCGCTGCCACTTTGCGTCGACCAGGCGCGCGAGTTGCAGCGCCGCCTCGTGCGCGCTCATTCCGTCGGTCGAAAAGCGCAGGTCGGCGACATCGGCGTACAAGGCCGCGCGCTCCTCGGCGAGCGTGCGCAAGACCGCTTCGCGATCGGGGCGTTGCAGCAACGGTCGCGTGCGATCGCGCGCCAGCCGCTCGAGTTGGCCTTCGACCGAAATGTCGAGATGGACGACGAACGCGCCTTCACGCAGCAGCCGGCGATTGTCTTCCGCCAGCACCACGCCACCGCCGGTTGCGATCACGCCGGCGGGCGAATGCAGCACTTCGGCGAGCATCTCGCGTTCGCGCGCACGGAACCCGGCTTCGCCCTCGAGATCGAAGATCGTCGTCACTTTCGTCCCCGCGTGGGCTTCGATGGCCGAGTCCATGTCCGTGAAGGGCAGGCCCAGGCGCTCGGCGAGGCGGCGGCCGATCGAGGACTTGCCGGCCCCCATGGGGCCGATCAGGATCAGGTGCGGGGCGGGATTCATGCCGCCGATCTTAATGCGCGAGAATGCAGCCATGCGCGCCGACCTCCCCACCGACGTTCTTGCCACCTTCGACCACCTGTTCGCGCAAGCCGCGGCGGCGGGCGAACCCGACCCCACCGCCATGGTCGTCGCGACCGCCGATGCGCAGGGCCGCCCCTCGGCGCGCACCGTGCTGCTGAAGGCGCACGACGCGCGCGGCTTCGTCTTCTACACGCACCTGGACGGCCGCAAGGGCCGCGAGCTGCAGGGCAATCCGCAGGCCGCGCTGCTGTTCCACTGGCCGCGCGTGATGCTCGGCGTGCAGGTGCGGATCGAGGGCGAGGTCGAGATCGTCGACGACGCCGAAGCCGATGCGTATTTCGCTTCGCGCCCGCGCGGCAGCCAGTTGGGTGCGTGGGCCTCCGATCAATCGGAAACGCTGGCTTCGAAGGAAACCTTCGAAACCCGCCTGGCCGACGTCGAGCGCCGATTCGAAGGCCAGTCCGTGCCGCGCCCGCCGCGATGGAGCGGGTTCCGCATCGTGCCGCGCGCCGTGGAGTTCTGGTACGGCGCGCAGTTCCGCCTGCACGAGCGTCACCTGCACGAACGCGGCGACGACGGCACGTGGTCGACGCGCATGCTGTTTCCCTGATGCCGCCGTCCCGCATCGTCTGCCTCACCGAGGAACCGACCGAAACGCTGTACGCGCTCGGTGAGCAGGACCGCATCGTCGGCATCAGCGGGTTCACCGTGCGGCCGACCGCCGCGCGACGCGACAAGCCGAAGGTCAGCGCGTTCACCAGCGCGAAGATCGACGCGATCCTTGCGCTCAAACCGGATTTCGCGATCGGGTTTTCCGACATCCAGGCCGACATCGCGGCCGAGCTCATCCGCCATGGCGTCGAGGTGTGGATCTCGAACCATCGTAGCGTCGAGGGCATCCTCGATTACATCCGCCGTCTCGGTGCGATGGTTGGCGCGGCCGCGCGCGCGGAGGCTTATGCAGATTCATTACAGCGCCGACTCGATGCGATCGCAGCGGACGCGGCGAAACTCGATCGCCGCCCGCGCGTCTATTTCGAAGAATGGGACGAGCCGCCGATCACCGGCATCCGCTGGGTCGCCGAACTCGTGCGCATCGCCGGCGGCGACGACATCTTTCCCGAGCGCGCGATGGAATCGCTCGCGAAACAACGCATCCTGGAAGACAGCGACGAAGTGATCCGCCGCGCGCCCGACATCATCCTGGGGTCGTGGTGCGGCAAGCGCTTCCGCCCCGAACGCGTCGCCGCGCGCCCCGGCTGGGACGCGATTCCCGCCGTGCGCGACGGGCAACTGCATGAAGTGAAGTCGCCGATCATCCTGCAACCGGGGCCGGCGGCGTTGACCGACGGCGTCGACGCGATCGCGCGCATCGTGCGCGCGTGGGCTACTTCGCCACTTCGCGCGTAAAGGTGAGCGTGCGCGTCTGCGCACCGACCGGCGTGACCTGTACGGTGAACTGCAGCGTGTCGGGCGGGGTGATCGAGAAGGTGCCGACGTTGTCGAGCAAGCCGTCGCCGGTGCGCAACTCGCGCATCGGGATTTCGATCTTGCGGCCCTGCAGATCGCGCGCGGTGGCCGAGACTTTCGCCGGCACCGCGACGTCGCGGCCTTCTTCGCCCTGGCGCGTGGTGACCAACAGCATCCACGTTTGTTCGCCGCGCGGGATGCCGTAGGTCCGCGTCACTTTTTCGGGCAGCGCGAGCGTGTTCACCGCGGTGGCGTGGATGTGGAGATCGCCATCGTGCAGATCGGCGGGCGGCGGCGCCGCTTGCGCGGGCACGGGCGTCGAGCCGCCACCGCAGGCCGCGAGGACGCCGGCGACGAGCAACACGGCAGCGCGTTCAATCGTTCGCATCGGACAACTCCTTGCCGCGCACGGCGGCGGCGTGCACGGCGCGGTGCACGAGATCGCGGAAGCCTCCGGCTTCGAAGGTTTCGATCGCGGCATGCGTGGTGCCGTTGGGCGAGGTCACGCGCGCGCGCAATTCCGCTGCGCCCACGTCGCTTTCGACCAGCATGCGTCCGGCGCCGAGGATCGTCTGGAATGCGAGCACGCGCGCCGCTTCGGGCGACAGGCCTTCGGCTTCGCCCGCGGCCTGCATCGCTTCGGCGAGCAGGAACACGTAGGCCGGGCCGCTGCCGGACACGGCCGTGACCGCATCCATGCGCGCTTCGTCATCGATCCACACCGTGCGGCCGGCCGCGCCGAGCAACTGTTGCGTGCGCTCGCGCTGTTGCGCATCGACCAGTGCATTGGCGAACAGGCCGGTGACGCCCGCGCCGAGCAACGCCGGCGTGTTCGGCATCGTGCGCACGATGGGCAAGCCGCCGCCGAGCCAACGATCGAGCTGCGCGGTTGTGATGCCGGCGGCGATGGAGACGATCAGCGGGCGCGTGCGTCGCGCGATGGGCGCGAGCGCCTCGCACACTTCGCGCAACACCTGCGGTTTGACGCCGAGCACCCACATGCCGGCGGCGTTCGCGATGGGGGCGTTGTCCGCGGCGACGTGTACGCCGAAGTCCCGCGCGAGCGCGTCGCGCAGGGCATCGACCGGTTCGGCCACGTGGATCGCGGAAGCGGGCACGCGGGCGGGCACGAGGCCGCCGATCAGGCTGCGCGCCATGTTGCCGCCGCCGATGAATGCGATGGGGTCGTTCATCGCCGAAGTTTAGCTGCGCGGCGCACGTTCGCCGAACAAGGCCGTGCCCACGCGCACCATCGTCGCGCCTTCCGCGATCGCCAGGTCGAAGTCTTCGCTCATGCCCATCGACAGCGTATCCATCGACGGATGGCTGGCGGCGAGGGTGTCGAACAAGGTCTTCATGCGGGCGAAGGCGGCGCGGCGACGGTCCATGTCCTCCAGCGGCGCGGGGATCGCCATCAGCCCGCGCAGCGCGAGCCGGGGCGCCGCGGCGGCGACGGCATCGGCCAGCGCGCCGGCGTCTTCGGGCCGGCAACCGTGCTTGCTGGCCTCGTCGTCGATGTTCACCTGGATCAACACGTTGAGCGGGCCGCGCTCGTCGGGCCGGGCCGCGGCCAGCAGGGGCACGAGCTTGGCCCGGTCGACGGTCTGCACCCAGTCGAAGGCCTGCGCGGCGGTGGCGGCCTTGTTGGATTGCAGATGGCCGATCAGGTGCCACTCCAGGGTCGGATCCCGGAGTTCGGCTTGCTTGCCCTGCGCTTCCTGCACGTAGTTCTCGCCGAAGGCGCGCTGCCCGGCCGCCGCCAGGGCCGCGACCGCCGCGGCCGGTTGGCGCTTGGACACCGCCAGGAGGCGGGCTGGCCGACCGTACTGCCGAGCCGCGTTCTCAATACGTTGAACGACAGCGTCAAGGGCAGGGGTGAGCATCTCGTCGCAACCTCGTGATCGCCGCGGAATCCGCGGTTGACACCGCGGGGAGGGCGGCGCCCATACTGCCCGTGGGGGGTGCCAAAGCACCAGTCGTTCATCAGTTGGCACTTCAATCGCCGTGCGGGGGAGCACGTAAATGGATATCGCCGAACTTCTGGCGTTCTCGGTCAAGAACAAGGCGTCGGACCTTCACCTGTCCGCCGGCCTCCCGCCCATGATCCGCGTGGACGGCGACGTCCGCCGCATCAACATTCCTGCGCTGGACCACAAGCAGGTGCACGCGCTCGTCTACGACATCATGTCGGACAAGCAGCGGCGCGATTACGAAGAATTCCTCGAGGTCGACTTCTCGTTCGAGATCCCCGGCCTGGCGCGCTTCCGCGTCAACGCGTTCAACCAGAACCGCGGCGCGGGCGCGGTGTTCCGTACCGTTCCTTCCGAAGTGCTGACGCTCGAAGACCTCGACACGCCGCGCATCTTCAAGGAACTGATCGACCAGCCGCAGGGCCTGATCCTCGTGACCGGCCCGACGGGCTCGGGCAAGTCGACCACGCTGGCGGCGATGCTCGACCACGTGAACAAGAACGAGTACGCGCACATCCTGTCGGTCGAAGACCCGATCGAATTCGTGCACACCTCGCAGAAGTGCCTGATCAACCAGCGCGAAGTGCACCGCGACACGCACGGCTTCAACGAGGCGTTGCGTTCGGCACTGCGCGAAGACCCCGACTACATCCTCGTCGGCGAAATGCGCGACATCGAGACCATCCGCCTGGCGCTCACCGCCGCGGAAACCGGCCACCTCGTGTTCGCCACGCTGCACACCTCGTCGGCCGCCAAGACGATCGACCGAATCATCGACGTGTTCCCCGCCGGCGAAAAGCCGATGGTCCGCTCGATGCTGTCCGAATCGCTGCGCGCGGTGATTTCGCAGGCGCTGCTGAAGAAAGTGGGCGGCGGCCGTACCGCGGCGTGGGAAATCATGGTCGGCATCCCGGCCATCCGTAACCTGATCCGCGAAGACAAGGTCGCCCAGATGTATTCGGCGATCCAGACCGGCCAGGCGCACGGCATGATGACCCTCGACCAGCATCTCCAGGATCTCGTGAAGCGCGGTCTCGTGACGCGCCAGCACGCCAAGGAATACGCAAAGGACAAGCGACTGTTCGAATGACGGTCGGGAGCACACTTCTATGAGCAGCATCGATTTCACCTCGTTCCTCAAGCTGATGGCGCACCAGAAGGCGTCGGACCTCTTCATCACGGCCGGCATGCCGCCGTCGATGAAGGTGCACGGCAAGATCTCGCCCATCACGCAAAACCCGCTCACGCCGCAGCAGAGCCGCGATCTCGTGCTGAACGTGATGAATCCGCAGCAGCGCGAAGAGTTCGAGAAGACGCACGAGTGCAACTTCGCGATCGGCGTCGCGGGCGTCGGCCGGTTCCGCGTGTCGTGCTTCTACCAGCGCAACCAGGTCGGCATGGTGTTGCGCCGCATCGAGACGAAGATCCCGAGCGTGGAGGAACTCAACCTCCCGCCGATCATCAAGACGCTCGCGATGACCAAGCGCGGCATCATCGTGTTCGTGGGCGCCACGGGTACGGGTAAGTCGACCTCGCTCGCGGCGATGATCGGCTACCGCAACGGTAACTCGACGGGCCACATCATCACGATCGAAGACCCGATCGAATTCGTGCACAAGCACGAAGGCTGCATCATCACGCAGCGCGAAGTGGGCATCGACACCGACAGCTGGGATGCCGCGCTGAAGAACACGCTGCGCCAGGCGCCGGACGTGATCATGATCGGCGAGGTGCGTACGCGCGAAGGCATGGACCACGCGATCGCCTTCGCCGAAACCGGCCACCTGGTGCTGTGCACGCTGCACGCCAACAACGCCAACCAGGCGATGGACCGCATCATCAACTTCTTCCCGGAAGACCGCCGCGGCCAGTTGCTGATGGACCTTTCGCTCAACCTCAAGGGCGTGGTCGCGCAGCAGCTCATCCCCACGCCCGACGGCAAGGCCCGTCGCGTGGCGATGGAAATCATGCTGGGCACGCCGCTGGTGCAGGACTACATCCGCGACGGCGAGATCCACAAGCTGAAGGAAGTGATGAAGGAATCCACCAACCTCGGCATGAAGACCTTCGACCAGAGCCTGTTCGAGCTGTACCAGGCCGGCGAGATCTCCTACGAGGACGCCCTGCGTTACGCCGACTCGGCGAACGAAGTGCGCCTGCGCATCAAGCTCGCGCAGGGCGGCGACGCGCGCACGCTGGCGCAGGGGTTGGATGGCGTCGAGGTTGCAGAAGCGCGGTAACGTCAGTCCAACGCGTAAGGCAATTCATGAAGGGAGCGGGAAACCGCTCCCTTCTGCCATTTGGGCAACCTGTCGGCAAAACGACTGTACGCAACCTGCGTACAGTCGTATCATGGATGCCACCTTCGTAGAACTCCCGCCATTCCAGGGCGCGCTCGCCGGCTATCTGGATGACGGCGCCTTCCAGGCGCTGCAACAGTTGCTCCTCGCCGATCCGGAGGCGGGAGATCTGATTCCGGGCGCGGGTGGCCTGCGGAAGGTTCGCTTCCTGGACAAGCGACGCGGCAAGGGCAAGCGCGGTGGCTTGCGAATCATCTATTACTGGTGGCCGGCAGGTGCGCAGTTGTGGTTGTTTGCGATCTACGACAAGCGTGAAGTCCGTGATCTGACGCCGCTGCAGCGCACCTTCCTGAAGAAGCTCCTGATCTCCGAACGCAACGCGAGGCATTGACCATGGCGACCAAGCGCACGAAGAAAACCGCTCCCGCGCGTGTGGCCAAGCGGGCCGCGCCGCGCAAGAAGCGCGACCTGTTCGCGGAACTGGTCGAAGGCTTCGACGCATTGCGCGAAGCTCGCGAAGGAAAGCGCACCCTGCGCACGCACGTGGTGTCTTTGCGAACGGTGCCCGAGGTCAAGCCTGCCGAGTTGATCAAGCTCCGCGAGGCCCTGGACTTGTCGCGCCCCGTCTTCGCCGACTTCCTGCGCACCAATCCCCGCACCCTCGAGAACTGGGAGCAGGGCCGCGCGCGTCCGAACGCGCAGGCCGCGGTCCTCATTCGCCTCGTGCAACGGTATCCCGACACGGTGCAGCGCCTCGCGACGCTCTAGCCGTCACCGGGGGTAGAATCCCGCCCATGCAAGCCAGTCCGACGCCACTTGCCAATCGGTTGCTCATCGCGCTCCCGGCGCTCACCGACCCGCATTTCGCGCGGAGCGTGGCGCTGGTCTGCCAGCACGATGCCGAGGGCGCCATGGGCGTGGTCGTCAATCGCCCGTCGGAGTACACGCTGGGCGATGTCTTCGAACAGATGGGCATCGACAGCGAGAACGACGACCTGCGCGGGCAGATCGTGCTGTCCGGCGGCCCCGTGCATCCCGAACGCGGCTTCGTGCTGCACGACGGCGGCGACGGCTGGGATTCGACGATGCAGATCGGCGATGCGCTCTATGTCACCACCTCGCGCGACATCCTCGAAGCGATGGCCGGCGGCGGTGGCCCGTCGAATGCCATCGTCGCGCTCGGGTGCGCCGGATGGGGCGCGGGGCAACTGGAACAGGAATTGATCGAAGACAGTTGGCTGACCGTGCCGATGGATCCGGGCCTGCTGTTCGCAACGCCGCTGGGCGCGCGCTGGCAGGCCGCGGCCGGCAGCATCGGCGTGGACCTCACGCAGATGGCCGACCACAGCGGGCACGCCTGATGAAACTCGATGGCACCGTGCTCGGGTTCGATGTCGGCATGCGGCGCATCGGTGTCGCCGTCGGCAGCGCGTTCGGCAGCGGTGCGCGCGCGCTCGCGGTGATCGACGTGCATGCGCATGGCCCCGACTGGGCCGCGATCGATCGCCTGCGCGCCGAATGGCGTCCCGATGGTCTGGTGGTCGGCGATCCGATGACCATGGACGGCGGCGACCAGCCGATCCGTCGCCGCGCGCTCGCCTTCGCGCGCGAACTGCATGGGCGTTATCGCTTGCCCGTCGTGCTTGTCGACGAACGCGCGAGCTCGATCGAAGCCGCGCAACGCTTCGCCGCCGATCGCGCCGAAGGCCGCAAGAAACGCCGCGACGCCGCCGCGCTGGACGCCGTGGCCGCCGCGGTGATCATCGAACGCTGGCTCGCCGCGCCGCAGGACGCGATTCGCGTCGACGACAGCATCGAAATGCTGCCCAATGGCAGCCCTCCCATTCTCACCACACAGAGCGGAGCCGCCGAGTGACCGTTGCCCAGGTGGATGCGCAGGGACGCCTGCGCCATTTCCTCACGCTCGAAGGCCTGCCGCGCACGGTGCTCGTGCGTTTGCTCGACCTCGCGCAGAACTTCGACGACCGCCGCGGCGATGTCTCGCTGCGCAGCACGCTGGTCGGCCGCACGGTGTGCACGTTGTTCTTCGAACCGTCGACGCGCACGCGTTCGAGTTTCCAGATCGCCGCGCAGCGCCTGGGCGCCGACGTGCTGACCTTCGATGCATCCACCTCCTCGACGAGCAAGGGCGAAACCGCGCGCGACACCATGCGCACGCTCGAAGCGATGGGCGTGCACGGCTTCGTCGTCCGCCACAAGGAAGACGGTGCGGTCGCGGCGCTCGCCGGCGAAGCGCGCCCGGGCACAGCGCTGATCAACGCCGGCGACGGCCGCATCGCGCATCCCACGCAGGGCTTGCTCGACATGCTCACCATTCGCCAGGCGAAGGGTGCGGACTTCTCGCAACTGAAGGTCGCCATCGTCGGCGACGTGAAGCATTCGCGCGTGGCACGCACCGACCTGCATGCGTTGCGCACGCTCGGTGCCGGCGAAATCCGCGTGTGCGGGCCGCAATCCTTGCTGCCGACGGATGCGACGCTCGATGGATGCGTCGTGACCGAAGACTTCGACGCCGCGCTCGAGGGCGTCGACGTCCTGATGATGCTGCGCCTGCAACGCGAACGGATGGAAGAAGGCCTCGTCGGTTCGCTCGACGCCTACCACCGCGATTACGGTCTGACCGCGACGCGCCTGCGCCGCGCGGCACCGGAAGCCGTCGTGCTGCATCCGGGCCCGATGAATCGCGGCGTGGAAATCGACGACGACGTCGCCGACGGCCCGCAGTCGCTCATCCTCCGCCAGGTCGCGAATGGTGTGGCCGCGCGCATGGCGGTGCTGGAAGTGTTGCTCGGAGCCTAAATCTCCGGGGCATTTAACCGGGGACCAACTGACCTTTAGTTGCGCTTGAAGTTCAAGTGCGTTCCGCACGCAATGAAAATTGGCGGATCCCATTCGCGGTGCGTTCTACACAACAGTGAGGTTAGAGATGAGTAGGCTGCCTCGGACATTTGCTTTGGTCGCCCTTTTTTTTGGTTGCGTTTCGTGTTCCTTGCTAAACGCGACTGCATCGGAAATTACTAACGCGGGGCGTGGCTCAAGCGAAACCGCGCCTGTCCTGCCGACTACGCGTTCTTCGTCTGAGGCGGCATTGGTACCAGACGGCAGGGTGAAATCTGGAGAAGGTAAGAATCCGGTCGCGATTGCGCCTTCAGAGAAGGAACTCATCGCCCTTCGCGAGCAAAATGAACTTCTTAGGGGTTTCCAAGACAAGTTGCTCAACACTGTCCTTTGGTCCCTTGGTGTTGTCGTGACGCTTACCCTGCTGCTGCTAGGTTTCAGTTGGTTCACGAACAAAAAACTTTACGATGAGGACAAGGTCGCGCTGCGAAAGGAATTTGATGAGAAGATCGAGCAGATGCAAGACCGCGTTGAAGCAGCACTCTCGCTAAAGGTTGCTGAGAACTTGTCAGTGGTCGATGCCAAAATCCAATCCGCAGTAGCAGAGCTGCGAACAAGGGTTTCTCAAGTCGTTGCTCAGGTTGACGCAGTCGACGCGCGAACTGCCAGGTTGGACATCACCCTCTATGACTTGAAGCGCGTCGAGGAGTGGATGTGGGCATCCCGTAAAGTCCCTGTCAACTTGCTTATTACTCAGAGTCAAGCGCTAGAAATAGCCAATAACGTAGGCAACAAACTTGCCGTCGGACTCACGCTGCAACGAATTGCTAAGACTCTAAACGAACAATTCCTTCAGAAAGATGGGCCAGCTCTGCCGGCGTTCATTCGCGACGGCTTGCTTGCGCGACTATCTGAATCAGCAAAACTCGACGAGATCGCGGCAAACGAGGTCATATCGTTGGTTGGCACCATAAAGGTTGAGGCCGACGAGCGGAAATCGTCCGAAGAGTAGTCTCGGTTGAAATGCCGTTGAGGCGCTTGATCAGCGCAACAACACCAGCGTCGCCAACCCCAGGAACGCGAGGAAGCCCATCACGTCGGTGACGGTCGTCAGGATCACGCCGCCTGCGAGCGCCGGGTCGAAGCCCATGCGCCGGAGCGTGAGCGGCACCAGCACGCCGGCAGTCGCGGCGAACACGAGGTTGACCGTCAGCGCCGAGGCGATGACGAGCGAAAGCACGCCATCGCCGAACCAGAAGAACACGATCGCGCCGAGCACGATGCCAAGGCTCAAGCCGTTCATCAGAGCGACGCGCAATTCCTTCCACAGCAGCACCCGAACGTTCGACGCGCCGACCTGGCCGAGCGCCAGGCCGCGCACCATCAGCGCGAGCACCTGCGTGCCGGCGTTGCCGCCCATGCCGGCGACGATGGGCATCAGCACGGCGAGCGCGACGATCTTCTCGATCGTGCCTTCGAACTGACCGACCACGCTCGCGGCGAGGAACGCCGTGCCGAGATTGATCGACAGCCACAGCAGGCGGCGGCGGAACGCGCGGCGCACCGGCGAGAACAGGTCCTCGTCCTCGTCCAGGCCCGCGGCGCCGAGCACCTGGTGTTCGGCTTGTTCGCGGATGATGTCGACGACGTCGTCGATGGTGATGCGGCCGAGCAGGATGTTGTTGTCGTCGACGATCGGCGCGCTGATCCAGTCGTGGTCGGAGAATTGCCGCGCGACTTCGTCCGACGACTCGTCCACGCCGAGCGCGGGTTGTTCGTCGTCGATCAGCTGGTTGATCGGCGTGCCCGGTTCGTGCGTGAGCAGCGCCTGCAGCGCGATGCGGCCCAGGTACTGATGGCGCCGGCTGACGACGTACAGATGGTCGGTGTGGTCCGGCAGCTCGCCGCGCAGGCGCAGGTAACGCAGGACGACATCGACGGTGGTGTCGGTGCGCACCGTCACCACGTCGGGGTTCATCAAACGGCCGGCGGTGTCCTCGTCGTAGGACAGCACCTGTTCCAGGCGCTCGCGGTTCTCGCGGTCCATCGACTTGAGGACTTCGTCGATGACGGTGTCCGGCAAGTCTTCGACCAGGTCGGCGAGATCGTCGATGTCGAGGTCTTCGACGGCCGCGACGATTTCGTCGGGGTCCATCTCGGCGAGCAGGCTTTCGCGCACGTCGTCGCCGACGTGGACCAGCACTTCACCATCGTCTTCGGGATCGACGAGCCCCCACACCACCGTGCGCTTGGCGGGCGGAAGCGATTCGAGGAGGTTGCCGATCTCCGCAGGAGACAGCGTGTTGACCAGGCGCCGCACGGGGCCGAGGCGGCCGCTGTCGAGCGCGTCCGATAACAGACGCAGCTGTCGTGCGGTCTTCTCGTGGCGGATCGCTTCGGCCATTCGGGGTCCGTTGGCGCGTCGCACACGAGGGCGCGACAGGGTCAGGCGTTCATGGCGCGAATTATGGCCTGCGCGGGATGAAGGCGCCTACCCCTGTTGAATGGATTTCGCGAATCGGTTGTC
The DNA here is from genome assembly GCF_009740395.1 of Noviluteimonas gilva. GTDB lineage: Bacteria > Pseudomonadota > Gammaproteobacteria > Xanthomonadales > Xanthomonadaceae > Noviluteimonas > Noviluteimonas gilva. The sequence goes on along the minus strand of NZ_WOXT01000006.1, from coordinate 14,596 downwards.
TTCCAGCCAGTCCTCGATGCTCCGGCGGTCCCGTGCGCGCAGCAGCGCGGGGGCGTGCGCCCGCAACGCACCCAGGTCGCAATTGCGGATCGCTCGGCGCAGTTCGAGCAGCGTATTGGGGTGCAGGCTGAATTCCCCGAGGCCCAGGGCCAGCAGCAGGGGCGCGAACGTCGCATCGCCCGCCATCTCGCCGCACACGGCCACCGGCTTCCCGCGCTTGTGGGCGATGCGGATGATCTGGTGCAGCAGCCGGATCAGCGCCGGATGCAGCGGCGTGTAGATCTCGCCCAGCGCCTCGTTGTTGCGATCGGCGGCGAGCAGGTACTGGATGAGGTCGTTGGTGCCGATCGAAAGGAAATCCACCGCGCCCACGAAGCCGGGCAGGGCGATCGCCGCGGCGGGCACTTCGATCATCGCGCCGAGCGGGATCACGTCGGCGACTTCGTGGCCTTCGCGCCGCACTTCGGCCAGCACCTTCTTCAGCAGGCGGCGAACGGAAACGATCTCCTCGCGGCTGCTGATCATCGGCACGAGCACGCGCACCGGGCCGTAGCCCGAGGCGCGGACGATCGCGCGCATCTGCGTGCGGAACAATTCTTCGCGCGCGAGCGACAGCCGCACGCCACGCAGGCCGAGCGCGGGATTGGGTTCGCCTTCGAGCACCAGGCCGCTGCGATCGGCCTTGTCGGCGCCGAGGTCGAGCGTGCGGATGGTGACCGTGCGGCCCGTCATGCCGAGCACGACATCGCGATAGGCGCGGAATTGTTCTTCCTCGTCGGGCAGCTCCATGCGCTGCAGGAACAGGAATTCGGTGCGATACAGGCCCACGCCCGCGGCGCCGAGCGCATGCGCTTCGGCGACGTCCGCGCGCGATTCGGCATTCGCCCACAGCTTGATGTCGACGCCATCGATCGTGCGCGTGGGTTCGCGGCGCAGGCGATTGAGCTGGCGGCGTTCGCGCACCTGGTCGCGCATGCGCGAGCGATGGCCGCGCAGGTCTTCGGCGTTGGGTTCGAGAACGACGAGTCCGCTCGTGCCGTCGACCGCGAGCACGTCGCCGTCGTTCACCCGCAACAGCGCCTGCGCGGCGCCGACGACCAACGGAAGATGCAGGCTGCGCGCAAGAATCGCGCTGTGCGACAACGCGCTGCCGCCCGCGGTCACCACCGCCATCACGCCCTGCGCTTGCAACTGCGCGAGTTCGGCCGGCGCGATGTTGTCGGTGACCAGGATGTCGCCGGCAAGGCCTTCGACGGGAATTTCGCGCCGATGCAACGCGACGTGGATGCGCCCGATGACCTGGTCGATGTCGTCGATGCGGCTGCGCAGGTACGCGTCGTCCATCGTGGTGAAGACGTTCGCGATGCGGTCGCGTTGCAGGCGCAGCGCGTAATCGGCGCTGTAGCGGCCCGTGCGGATCAGGTCATCCAGGCCCTGCAGCAATTCCGGGTCGTCGAGCAGCAGCGCGTGCAGATCGAGGAATTCGCCGACTTCCTGCGCGAGCGCGCCATGCAGGCGCTGGCGCAGCACGCGCATTTCGCCGCGCACGATGTCGATCGCGCCGTGCAGGCGTTCGAGTTCGGCCTCGACCGCATCGGCTTCGATGTGTTCTTCGCGAACGTCGAGAACGTGGGGCAGGCGCACCCGTGCACGGCCGAGCGCGCTGCCGCGCGATGCGCCGTGACCGGGCAGGACCTGCCGCATCAGCCGCCCTCGTCGAAGAGGCGCTCGAACAGGTCCGAGACGGCGGCGGCGGCTTCGGCTTCGTCGTCGCCATCCACGCGCAGCACGACGGGCGTGCCCTGGCCGGCGGCGAGCAACATCACGCCCATGATGCTCTTGGCGTTCACTTCGCGGCCTTTCGCCGCGATCGTCGCGCCGCAGCGATAGCCCGACAGCAATTGCACGAGCTTGGCCGTGGCCCGCGCGTGCAGGCCCAGCTTGTTGGCCACCAAGAGCTCGCGCTCGATCATGCGGTTCCCTGTTGCATCGGCTCAGGCGTCATCATGGATCACGCCGTTGCGCGCGCCCGCGCCGGCGACGTTCGGAATCTCTTCGAGATCCATTTCTGCGTAATTCATCACGCGCAGCAGCATCGGCAGGCTCAGCGCCGACACGCGCTTGACCGGCGTGCCGATGCGCGCAAGCTTCGCGGCGAGGTTGCTGGGCGTGGCGCCGTACAGGTCGGTCAGCACCAGCACGCCCTGGCCACCATCGACGCGCCGCAGCGCGGCGCTGGCCAGGGGCAGCAGCGCGTCCGGGTCGGCGTCGAAGGGCACTTCGAACGCTTCGGTCTTCAGCGGCAACTGGCGCAATAGGCGCGTGGCCACCGACAGCATGGCGCTGCCGATGCCTTCGTGGGTGATGAGCAGGACGCCGACGGTCATGGCGGCAGGTTAGTGCAAGTCAGTCCAGCTCGCGATGGTGCACCGCAACTTCGGCCCAACCACGCTCGCGGGCGTGCCGCGCCAAGCGCTCGGCCAGGTAGACCGACCGATGGCGCCCACCCGTGCAGCCGAAGGCGACCGTCACGTAGCTGCGCGTGTCCGATTGCAGGCGCGGCAGCCAGGTATCGAGGAATTGCGCGATCTCGCCGGCGAATTGCACGACGTCCGGCTGCGCCTCCAGGTAATCGCTGACGTCCTTGTCGCGACCCGACAGCGGGCGCAGGCGTGCGTCCCAATGCGGGTTGGGCAGGCAGCGCGCATCGAACACGAAGTCCGCATCCGGCGGCACGCCGCGGCGATAGGCGAAGGATTCGAACAGCAGCGACAGGGTCGACGCTTCGCCCAGGCCGAACTCGGTGATCACCAGGCGCCGCAGCTTGTGGACGTTGAGCGCGCTGGTGTCGAGCACGACATCGGCGATCTGGCGCAGCGGCTTGAGCGCCTGGCGTTCCAGCGCGATCGCATCGGCCAGCGCCAGGCCGAGATGGCTGAGCGGATGGCGGCGGCGCGTGTCGGCGTAGCGGCGCAGCAGGACGTCGTCTTCGGCGTCGAAGAACAGCAGCTTGGGATCGAGCCCGAGCCCGCCGACTTCCGACAACACATCGGGAATCACGCCCAGGTCGCCACCGCTGCGCACGTCGAGACCGACGGCGAGTTTTTCCGGACGGTCTTCGCCGCGCATCACGCGCCGCACGAATTCCGGCAGCAGGTCCGCGGGCAGGTTGTCGACGCAATAGAACCCGAGGTCTTCGAGCGTGTTGAGCGCGACCGACTTGCCCGAACCGGACATGCCGCTGACGATCATCAAACTCGGCACCGGCTGCGCGGGCGGGGCGGGTGGAACGGGAGGCGGCGTACTCACTCGTCAGCTGGACCGTTCGAGGAAATGGGAATGGCGCGCCATGAAGGCGGCCGCGGGATCGACGCCCTTCGCGCGCAGGATGTGCCCGCGCGCGGCGGCTTCGGTCAGCACCGCCAGGTTGCGGCCGGGCATGACGGGCAGGGTGATCTGCGGCACGTCGAGATCGAGCAGGCGGCGCACGCTCAGATCCCCGGTGATGCGTTCCATGCCCGCGGCCTGCGGTTCCAGGTGCGGCTTGGTCAGGTGCACGATCAGGCGCAGGTACTTGTTCTTCTTCACCGCGGTGTCGCCGAACATCTGGCGCACGTTGAGCACGCCCAGGCCGCGCACTTCCAGCAGGTCCTGCAACAACTCCGGGCACGTGCCGTCGAGCACGTCGGGTGCGATCTGCGTGAACTCCGGCGCATCGTCGGCGACGAGGCGATGGCCGCGCGTCACCAGTTCCAGCGCGAGCTCGCTCTTACCGGATCCCGACTCGCCGGTGATCAGCACGCCGATCGAATAGATCTCCATGAACACACCGTGCAAGGTCACGCGCGGCGCGAGCGTGCGCGCCAGGTGGTATTGCAGATGGTTGAGCAATTCGTGTCCGCGGCGCGGCGAGAGCCACAGCGGTGTTTCGGATTCCTCCGCCGCTTCGCGCAGGTCTTCGGGAACGCGTTGTTCCTTGCTGATCACCAGCGCGAGCGGGCGCGCCTGCATGATGCGTTCGATCACTTCCCAGCGCGCGCGCGAATCCAGCCCGTCGAGCCACTGCAGTTCCTCGGTCCCGAGGATCTGCACCTTGTTGGGATAGATGATGTTGAGATAACCGGCCAGCGAAGGACGGCGTGCGACGGTCTCGACCGATTCGAGCACGCGCATCGCACCGGACTGGCCGGCGACCCATCGCAAGCCCAGTCGTTGCTGGTGCAGGTCGAACAATTCCTGCGCCGCGATCCGCTGCGTCATGGAGTGCGTACCGCTTCGTCGAGCGCGAACGCCGGGACCAGCAACACCCTGCGCAGCGCCGTGACGTCGGGCGCGGTGCGCAGGGCATCGCGGAAACCGGCGTCGGCGAATTGCTCGGCGATCTGCGCGAGCAACTGCAGGTGTTCCTGCGTGAAATGTTCCGGCACGGCCATGGCGAACACGAGGTCGACGTGCTCACCGTCGCTGGCGCCGAAATCGATCGGCTCGCGCAAGCGCAGGAACGCGGCGCGTGCGTGGTCGAAGGCGTTGGTGCGGCCGTGCGGAATGGCGATGCCGTGCCCGATCGCCGTGCTGCCCAGGCGTTCGCGCTTGCGCAGGCTCTCGGCGATCGCCTGCGTACCCGCAGGCGATGCGTCGGAAAGCAAACTTGCCGCAGCGTCGAGCACGCCGTCGCGGTCCCCTGCCTGATCGAGCAGGACGACGCGTTCGGCGGCGAGCAGCGACTGGAACGGCATCGTTTGCGGGTCAGCCGAGACGCGCGGCGTCCCCGCCGCGGTGGGAATCGATGATCTTCTCCTTGTGCTTCATGAGAAGGCGATCGAGCTTGTCGGCAAGCAGGTCGATCGCGGCGTACATGTTCTGTGCGGTCGCATCGGCGTGCAGCGTGCGACCGGCGATATTCACGTTCGCCTCGGCGCAATGGTCGGTGCGCTCCAGGCTGAGTTGCGTGCGGACATCGATCGGCTGGTCGAAGTGTCGGGAAAGTCGTGAGAGCTTGGATTCCACGTAGTCGCGCAGGGCAGGCGTGACTTCGAGCTGCTGGCCGTAGGTGTCGATGCGCATCGCGGACCTCCTTTGCTCACTTCGGAAAGACAGGATACGCCCGGCGGCCGTGAGGGGAAGTAGGCGGCCGCCGGGCCGGGATTCAACCGATTCGCAGGCGGTCCTGCGACGAGGGAATGCTCATGGCTTCACGGTACTTGGCGACCGTCCGGCGCGCCACGGGCACGCCGGTGGCCTTCAGGCTCTCGGCCAGGCGGGCGTCGGAGAGCGGTTTGCGCGGGTCCTCGGCCTCGACCAGCCGGCGGATCATCGCCTGGATGGCCGTGCTGGAGGCCTCGCCGCCACTGCCGGTGTCGATGCCGGAGGCGAAGAAGGCGCGCAGGGGGATCGTGCCGCGCGGCGTGCGCACGAACTTGCGCGCGATCGCGCGGGAGATCGTCGATTCGTGCAGGCCCACTTCGCCGGCGACTTCGCGCAGCGTGAGCGGCCGCAGCGCCTGGTCGCCGAATTCCAGGAACGCCGATTGCTGGCGCAACAGGCAGCGCATCACCTTGAGCAGCGTGTCGCCGCGCGCTTCGAGCGACTTGAGCAACCAGCGCGCTTCCTGCAGGCGACCGCGCAGATAGACCGCGTCGGTTTCGCTCGCCGAACGGATCATGCGTTCGTAGCCGCGATGGATGGAGATGCGCGGCCGCGCGCCGGAGGCCAGCGCCACGCGCCATTGGCCTTGCTGGCGCCACACCACGCAATCGGGCGTCACGTAGGTATCGGCCGACAAGCCGCCCATCTGCGCGCCGGGGCGCGGGTCGAGCGAACGCAGCACGTGCACGGCTTCTTCGATTTCCGCGAGCGGGCGATGCAGTTCGTTCGCAAGGCCCGCCAGGCCAATGCGCGGCAGGCGTTCCAGCGGGCCGTCGGCCATCTTCTTCGCGAGTTCGCGCCCGGGCGTATCGTCGGGCAGCAACGCGAGTTGCAGCTGCAGGCATTCGTTGAGCGAACGCGCGCCGACGCCCGGCGGATCGAAGCGCTGCACCTGGTGCAGCACCGTCAGGATTTCGTTGTGTTGCGCGTTGATCGCGGGCAGCAGGCTTTCGGCGATGGCTTCGATCGTTTCGCGCAGGTAGCCGTCGTCGTCGATCCCTTCGATCACCGCCACGCCGATCGTGCGATCGCGCGGCGAGAGGTGACTCAGGTGCAACTGCCACAACAGGTGGTCGTGCAGGGTTTCGGATTCGGCGACCTGTTCGGCGAGCGGTTCGTCGTCGCTGTCCGCCGGGCCGATGCGCTCGTACCAAGGCTCGTCGCCGTCCCACGGCGAGGCGTCGGCGGGCGGTGCGTCGTCGTGGTCGGCGCCGTTGCCGTTCGCGTTGTCGCCCGGCAGGGGCTCCTGCGGCGCGGCTTCTTCCCAGTCCAGCAGCGGGTTGCTCTCCACCGCGCTGGCGATCTCGATCTCCAGTTCCGCGGTCGACAGCTGTAACAAACGAATGGCCTGACGCAACTGCGGCGTCATGACCAAATGTTGTCCCAGCGATGTCTGGAGGCGGGGCTTCATGTCGAGTCCAACGGTGCCGGTGGGAACCGACGGCCGGACGCGACGGACCTACAGGCGGAAAGCTTCGCCCAGGTACACGCGGCGGACGTCGGGGTTCGCCAGCAGCGCGTCCGGCGCCCCCTGCGCGAGCACGCTGCCTTCGTTGAGAATATACGCGCGGTCGCAGATGCCAAGGGTCTCGCGCACGTTGTGATCCGTGATGAGCACCCCGATCCCGCGCGATTTCAGGTGGCGAACGATGCGCTGGATCTCGCCGACGGAGATCGGGTCGACGCCGGCGAAGGGTTCGTCGAGCAACATCAGGCGCGGCTTGGCGGCCAGCGCGCGGGCGATTTCGACGCGGCGGCGCTCGCCACCGGAGAGGCTGGCGCCCATCTGGCCGGCGACGTGGCCGATCTGGAGTTCGTCCATCAGCGACTCGAGCTCGCGCTCGCGCCCGTTGTCGTCGAGGTCTTCGCGCAGTTCGAGCACCAGGCGGATGTTGTCGGCGACCGACAGTTTCCGGAACACCGAGGGTTCCTGCGGCAGGTAACCCACGCCCAGGCGTGCGCGCGTGTACATCGGATCGCCGGTGATATCGCGCCCATCGAGCACGATCTGCCCGGCGTCGGCCGGGACCAGGCCCACGATCATGTAGAAACAGGTGGTCTTGCCCGCGCCGTTGGGGCCGAGCAGGCCGACGACTTCGCCCGCGTCGAGCGTCAGGCCGAAATCACGGACGACGGCGCGCGTGCGATACGACTTGCGCAGCCCTTGCGCGACCAGCATCAGCGACTTCCCTGCTGCTTGGGCTGGAACTGCATGCGCACGCGGCCCTTGTCGCCTTCGCCGGTGCCCTGCACCTGGCCCGAGCGCATGTTGTACGCAATGCGCCCACCGGAAATGTTGCCGCGGCCCGGCTGGTCGATCAGCGCATCGCCGGTGAAGACGACGGTGTCGGTGGCCATGTCGTAGTCGACGTTCTGCGCGCGCGCCTTGATCGTCGAGCCGTCGTCGAGTTCCTGCGTGAGATTCACCGGGCTGCCCGTGAACTGGACGCGGCGGATGTCGCCGTTGGCGCGATGCACCACCGCGCGGCCCGCCTGGATGACCATCGTGCCCTGCGTGATGTGCACGTTGCCGGTGAGCACGCACTGGCCGGTGTCGCTGATCGAACAGTCGCTGCCGTCGGCCTCGACGTTCATCGGCTGGCTGCGGTCCGACGTGCGCGCGCCGGCGAGGGCGGCGACGCCCAGCAGCGACAGCGCGAACCAGCGCAGCAAATCAGGGCGACGGGACAGACGACGACGGGACATAACGGGCCTTTACGTTCGACGAGAATCGGACGCGCTTGGTGTCGAGCCGCGCATCCATGCCTTGACCCCGCAGTATAGAGCCGGGCTGGACGACCGTGACCGTCCCCGGAGCGGTGGCCCGGTTGGTCAGCGGAAAAACGTTCATGCGGTCGGTGTTGATCGTCACGCGGCGCTCGGCGCCGCTGGCGGTCCGCGCATCGACCGCGCCGATCAGCCGCAGTTCGTCGCCGTCCGCGCTCACCCAACCGGTGTTCGAACGCACTTCCCAGCCGGCTTCACGCGTGGGGACCTGGCCTTCGGCGGGCGCGACGGGGATGAAGAAGACGGGTGTCTGGATCGTCATCGTCTGGTCGCCCGGGCTGCGCGTGAGCTTCGGCGCCTGCAGCGTGAAGGACTCCCGGCCCTGCTTGTCGAGCACGATGGCCTCGAAGTCGGTCAGCACGTAATCCGAGCGCCCGTTGTCGGCGCTGCCGCCGCGATCCTTCGGACGGTGCTTCCACACCGAGATGCCCATCGCCACCGCGACGACGAACAACACCATCAGCAGCCAGCCGCGTCTGCTCACGAAGACTTCTCGACGCGCACGCCCGTGACCACCGAGATGTCGGCCAGCAAATCTTCGGCGTAACCCTGCGCGGCGAGCAGCAGGTCGCAGACTTCACGCGCCGCGCCTTCGCCACCGCGCGCGTGCGTGCGCCAGTGCACGCGATCGCGCGTCCACGCATGCGCCTGCGCCGGCGCGACCGACAGGCCGACCTGCAACATCACGCGCAGGTCCGCGAGGTCGTCGCCCATGAAGCACACCTGGTCGAGCGTGAGCCCCATGCGCTTGGCGATGCCTTCCACGCACGCGAGCTTGTCGCTCACGCCGGTGTGCGACTCCACGCCCAGTTCCGCCGCGCGCTTCTCCGCCGCCGCGCTCGCGCGCGCCGTCACGAAGGCCACCTTGATGCCCTTGTGCTGGATCAACTTCAACCCGAGCCCGTCGAACACATGGAACGCCTTGGATTCGTTGCCCGCGCTGTCGATGATGAGCCGGCCGTCGGTGAGCGTGCCGTCGACGTCGAAGCAGGCCAGGCGAATGCGCTGCGCGCGTTCGCGGATGTCGGCGGGGAAGTCGTTCAGGTGCGAATAGTTCATGTCAGACGACCCGGGCGCGGAGGAGATCGTGGATGTTCAGCGCGCCGACGACGCGACGCTCTGCGTCCACGACGAGCAGGGCGTTGATCTTGTGTTCTTCCATCAATTGCGCGGCTTCGACGGCGAGCGCGTCGGCGCCGATGACTTTCGGCGAACGCGTCATCACCGACGCGATCGGCGTCGAACGCAGGTCGATGCGCGCATCGTCGAGCGTGCGGCGCAAATCGCCGTCGGTGTAGAGGCCGAGCAGGTGGCCTTCGGCATCGACCACCGCGCTCATGCCCAGGCGCTTGCGGCTCATCTCGACGAGCGTTTCGCTGAGCGTCGCGGTTTCGCGCACGCGCGGCACGTCGTCGCCGGCGTGCATGACGTCGCGGATGTGCAGCAACAGGCGACGGCCCAACGCGCCGGCCGGATGCGAGCGTGCGAAGTCTTCGGCAGTGAAGCCACGCGCTTCGAGCAGCGCGACCGCGAGCGCATCGCCGAGCGCGAGCGCGGCGGTGGTGCTGGCGGTGGGCGCGAGCGCGAGCGGGCAGGCTTCGGCGGGCACGCTGGCATCCAGGTGCACGTCGGCTTCGCGCGCGAGCGACGAACCGGGGCGGCCGGTCATCGCGATGAGCAGGTTGTTCTGGCGCTTGAGCCCCGGCAGCACGGTGAGCAGCTCGTCGCTTTCACCGGAGTAGGAGAGCGCGAGCACGATGTCGGCGTCGGTGATCATGCCGAGGTCGCCGTGCGCGGCTTCACCCGGATGCACGAAGAAGCTCGGCGTGCCGGTGGAGGCGAGGGTCGCGGCGATCTTGCGCGCGACATGCCCCGACTTGCCCATGCCCGTGCACACCACGCGGCCGCGGCAGGCGAGGATCGCCCTGCAGGCCGCGGTGAAGGCACCGTCGAGCCGGGCCGCGACCGCTTCGAGGCCCTGGACCTCGATGGCGATGACGCGGCGGCCGCTGGCGGCAAAGTCGAAGTCGGCGTCCTGGGGGGCGGCGGCCTGGATGGGAGTCGCCATGGATGCGGATGCTCCGGGGCAGGCGGAAGACCGGGGTGGCGTTCCGCTAAACTGAAGGACGCAGTTTACAGGACCGCCCCGCAATGAATGCCGACATCATCCGCCAGCTGATCGAGCAAGGCCTGCCGGGCGCGAAGGCGCAGGTGCAAGGGGAGGATGGCGTGCATTTCGAAGCCACCGTCGTGTCCGAAGATTTCCGCGGCAAGTTGCCGCTCGCCCGCCATCGCATGGTGTACGCCACGCTCGGCGATCGCATGGGCGGCGAGATCCACGCGCTGGCCCTCAAGACGCTCACGCCCGAAGAGGCGAACGCCTGACATGCAGAAGATCCAGATCGAGGGCGGCGCGCCGCTCAACGGTGACGTGCAGATTTCCGGTGCGAAGAATGCGGTGTTGCCGATTCTTTGCGCGACGTTGTTGGCCGATGAGCCTGTCGAGATCAGCAACGTGCCGCATCTGCACGATGTGGTGACGACGGCGAAGTTGTTGGCCGGGCTCGGCGCGGAGATCACCGTCGACCAGGGGACCATCGGCAAGGGCAGCGAGAGCGGGATCGTGGTCGATCCGCGCAGCGTGAACAGTCATGTCGCGCCGTACGAGTTGGTCAAGACGATGCGCGCGTCCGTGCTCGTGTTGGGGCCGTTGCTCGCCAAGTACGGTGCGGCCGAGGTGTCGTTGCCCGGTGGGTGCGCGATCGGTTCGCGGCCCGTCGATCTCCACATCAAGGGGATGGAGGCGCTCGGTGCGCAGATCACGGTCGATCACGGTTTCATCAAGGCGCGCGCGGATCGGTTGAAGGGCGGGCGAATCGTGTTCGACATGGTCAGCGTCGGCGCGACCGAGAATGTGCTGATGGCGGCTTGTTTGGCGCAGGGTACGAGCGTCATCGAGAACGCGGCGATGGAGCCGGAGATCGTTGATCTCGCGGACTGCCTCAATGCGATGGGTGCGCAGATTGAAGGCGCTGGTAGTAATCGCATCGTGGTGCACGGTGTGGAGCGGTTGCATGGTGCGAAGCACGCGGTGGTCGCGGATCGGATCGAGACCGGTACGTTCTTGGTTGCGGGTGCGATGACTGGTGGGCGGATCACTGCGCGCCGTACGCGTCCGGAGACGTTGGACGCGGTGTTGGAGAAGTTGATGCAGGCGGGGGCGTCGATCGAGGTCGAGGGGGATCGGATCACGCTCGATATGCAGGGGCGTCGGCCGAAGGCGGTGAACATCACCACCAATCCGCATCCTGCGTTCCCGACCGACATGCAGGCGCAGTTCATGGCGATGAATTGCATCGCTGAAGGGGTGGCTGTGATCAATGAAACGATTTTCGAGAATCGGTTCATGCACGTGCAGGAGTTGCAGCGCCTCGGTGCCGACATTCGCGTCGAGGGGCATACGGCGATCGTGCGCGGTGTCGAGAAGTTGAGCGGCGCGCCGGTGATGGCGACGGATTTGCGTGCGTCTGCGTCGCTGATTCTTGCGGGATTGGTGGCGGATGGCGAGACGGTGATCGATCGTATCTATCACCTGGATCGTGGGTACGAGAACATCGAAGAGAAGCTCTCTGGCTTGGGTGCGCGCATCCGACGCGTCGGCTGACCACCTCCCCTCCAGGGGAGGTCAAAAAGAAACCCGCCGCATGGCGGGTTTCTTTTTGGGTGGGGTAAATCCGAGGTGCAGTACGCAGAACCATCGTCTTTGTTGTTTGTGCACCGCCACCAGCTAGGCGCATCGCCGCGCCGCATTGAAGGCCACATTGCTCCGCTCCACCTCCCCTCCAGGGGAGGTCAAAAAGAAGCCCGCCATTCGGCGGGTTTCTTTTTGGGTGGGGTAAATCCGAGGTGCAGTACGCAGAACCATCGTCGTTGTTGTTTGTGCACCGCCACCAGACCGGCGCATCGGCGCGCCGCATTGAAGGCCACATTGCTCCGCAAGAGCTCACGCTCCGCAATGTGGCCTTCAACGCGACGTCCGCTGCGCACCACGCTTTGGGTTGCTCGACAGCACTTGTTGAATGGGTGCGTTGTGCGCTGATGGATGCGCGCCTACAGCCAGCACACCAGACGGGCGGCGCCTTGCCCGTCGAGGACATCTCGGAGCCGAGCTCCGGTCGCGCGTTCTCCTGGATGTCCTCTCTCGGGCTTCGGCGCCTTCGCGGCGACCGGCCTTTTAGCGCGCACGCTCCTGGAGTTCAGCGGACCAATACACTTTTTTCAGGGCGCGGCCGATGCTGCGTTCGACGCGCTTGAACACCCAAACGAACGAGTGCGAGCGCAGCGCCTTGTCGAATCCGCTCGCGGCGGTCGTGCCCGGCTCCGCGAGGCGCCCCATCACGCGCATGTATTCGCGCAACTCGACAAGTTCGAGGTGCGATTTCTCCGGGAGGACATAAACCGCAGGCGGAAGCTGCGGGCGTGCTGCATCTTGCATGGGAACCTCCATCGATTCATTGCCTCGCGCCGGAATGGCGCGAAGGTGTCAGGAGGTGAAATTCCGCTAACGGCAACGGCCGTGGCTATTCCCCCTTGCGAGGTCTTTTATTCGCCACCCTCCCGACGCAGAAGTCGCGTCGGTTCGCCTTTCGACGAGCAGTCCGTTATTAGGGAGGTTTCAGGCTCCTGAGAACAGCCTGCGCCGTCCCGCGTCGTACGCATACGCGACGGCAACGAGGACAAAGCCGGATCGTTCTGTCGAAGCGCTTGAAAGGTCTTCCGACAAGCGTTGGAGGTCTTCGCGGAGGGGTCGGAAGCCTTCGCTAAGGCGTGCGATGCCCTTCGCCAAGGAGTGCCAAGTCTGAGCGAAGGTGTTGGAACGCTTCGCGAAGGCGTGGGAGATCTTCGCTTATGCCTCTCAGACCTTCGCTAAGGCGTTCGTGATGCTTCCGAAGGCGTTGGAGGTCATTCGATAAGACCGCAGTGGCTTGCGTTGAGACCCCGGAGGCTTGCGTTAGGGCCCCGGAGGCTTGCGATAGGGCCCCGGAGGCTTGCGATAGGGCCGCGGAGGCTTGCGATAGGGCCGCGTACGCTTGCGATAGGACGTCGAACGCTTGCGCTAAGACCACAGGGGCTTGCGCCAGGACCGCAGCGGCTTGCGCTAGGACCGCAGCGGCTTGCGCAAGGACCAAGGTGGCTTGCGCTAGGAGGACAGTGGCTTGCGCTAGGACCACAGCGACTTGCGCCAGGACCACAGCGGATTGCGCTAGGACCGCAGTGGCTTGCGCTAGGACCTCAGAGGCTTGCGAAAGGACCTCAGAGGCCTGCGTTAGGCGTTCGCGTCCTGGCGCTTGAATGGCGTTTCGCGAAACCGTCCGCTTCTAGTCGAAAGCTGCCATCGGTTGCCGGTGACCGCTTTCGACCCAAAGCGGACATGCGGCAGAGGGGGCGTTAGTCTCCAGCTTCACCCCCGCCAGTTCCGTCTATGACGTTGACAAGTTCCATGCGTAGCTTGTTCGCTCTCAGCGTTGCGGCAACCCTGACTGGCTGCGCCACCAAAGGTCCGGCGGCACCGCCGGATAATGCGTCAAGCCCAGATGCAGTGGGCGCCGTTACGTACTACGACCGCAATCATGACGGAGCTGTTGATTTCGAGTTTCATGACTTCGTGTGCTGCGATCGTAATTGGGCGCTCGTTGATGCTGACTTCAACGGCCAGTACGACTTACTTGTCAAATGGGGCTACGGTTTGACTAGAGAGCCGGCCCTAAAACCTGTCCCCCGAGATGTTCTGATCTCGCCTGGGGAGCCGCCTGTTCCACGCTGGTAGGCAATACCCATGTCCGCTCTTGGCCGAAGGCGGTCATTCGGCATGGACGTCCGCTTTCGACCCAAAGCGGACATTCAACGTGCCTGCGCTCCGGATCCGCTCGACTTGTTAGCTGGTCTCCGCCTGAATACCCTTCGCCGTTACTTCACGAGGCCGCAAATGGAATCCTGGGCGTCGGTTCTTATCGGTGGACGCGTTGATGCCGTCGAGCAATGGGAAGCCCTCCCTTGCGTCGTAATGCTGTCCAATGGATATCGAGTGCAAGTCGAATCGCTATGGCGTTTGCTTTTAGCGGAGTCGCTCGTGCTTACCAGCCGCGACAATGGCCAGCTTTTTTGGCGAAATGCGCCGGTGCACGCCATTACGGAGCTTTCGACAAACCTGGTCGGACGCACGTTGACTGAAGTGCAAGTCACAAAGGGCACGGCCGACCTTTCGCTGCAGTTTGGTACCTGCACACTTCAAGTGATAGCCGATTCGAGCGGCTACGAGGCTTGGCAAGTGGAAGCGCCGACGGGAACCTTGGCGGTCGGTCAAGGTGGCGGCAATGTTGTCGTTTGGGACCAGTAGCGAATGTCCGCTTCTGGCCGATAGCGGTCAGTCGGAAATTGGTAGTCTCGCCCCGTTGATCTTCGCCGACGTGACGGAACGGTAGACGTACTGCCACAGCAGTCCCAACGGGGTTTCTCCGCTGGGTGCAGGTTCGATCCCTGCCGTCGGCGCCAGCGATGTCCGCTTCTGGCCAAAAGCACACACCCGCGCCGATGGAGTTGGGGGGGGGCCAATTAGCGCCCCCCCCCCCGTTTTGTCACCGGTGGAAAACGCCCCTGTGCGGCG
>NZ_WOXT01000005.1 GCF_009740395.1 Noviluteimonas gilva | reverse complement strand
CACCACAACCCCCCCCCCCGGGGGGGGTGGTGGGGGGCCCCCCCCGCCCCCCCCCCCCCGCCCCTGTTGACTCAGCGTTCGAATGCGCCGATGTCCGGCGCCGCGCCGCGCGTGCGCGCGAAGGGCGAGCCGCGCTGATCGAAGGATCGCGACAGCACGTTGTTGCCGCGATCGATCAGCGGGCTGCCCGCAAGCACTGCGTGCGTGCGCGTCGGGCCGCCGTTGTTCGAGAGCGCGCCGAGGCCGAGCGGTGCCGACGAGACGATCGTGTCGGGCGGCAACGGCAACGCGGAGCTGCCGACGAAGTTGTGGCTGCCGGTGATGGCGTCGCCGAAGTCGGCGAAGCCGCCGATGTCGCGCGGCCCCGTGCCGGCGCACGTATTGCCCGCGACCACGGTGCTTTCCATGCGCGCACTGCCGAACACCGCGCCCCAGCATTCCTCACCGGCCTGCGTGCCTTCGGCGTTGAAAACGATCGAACTGTTGAAGATCGAGGCATCGGTGCGGATCAACGACACCGCGCTTTCCACGAAGGTCGATCCGTTGCCGGAGATCGTGCTGTCGGCGATGACCACCGTGCCGTCGAAGAGCCACAGGCCACCGGCGCCCTGGCTCGCGTAGTTGCCGGAGATCGTCGACTTGTTGATCTCCGCGTCGCCGCGCACGTTGGCGCCGCCCCCTTCGGCGTACGAGTAGTTGTTCTGCAGCAGCGAATAACTCATGCGCAGGCCACCGATGGCTCTCACGCCGCCGCCGTCTCCGCCTCGGTTGTTGTAGACCTGGCTCGACAACATCGTGGTGCGGCCGTCGGAAGCGACGCCGCCGCCGTAGGAATCGCTGATCGCTTCGGCGACGTTCTCGAACACGCTGCTTCGATCGAGCAGGATGTTGCCGTCGGCCATCAGGGCGCCGCCGGTCGCGGTCGGTTCGAGGCCGCCGCGGCCCTCGGCCGTGCAATGGTGCGCACGCGATTGGCGCAGCGTGATGTTGCCGGTCGACACGATGCACCCGCCGCGTGCGCCGCCGTTGCTGACGAAGCCGTACGACACGCTGAGACGCTCGAGCGTCAGCGTGCCCGCGCCTGAATGGTTCAGCACGCGCGTCACGCGGTTGCCGTGCAGCGTCATCGCAAGGCGGTCGCGCCCGAGCAGGCGGATCGTGTTCTGCGGCAACGCGATTTCGCTGGCGAGCGTGATGCGCGTGCAGGACAGGCCCGAGAGGTCGAGCGTGTCGCCGCTGACGGCGATGGCTGCTGCGTTGCGCAGGCTGCCAGCGCCGGTGTTGTTGCAATTGGTGACGGGAATGTTGGCCGCGCGCGCTTCCTGCGCAGGGACGAGGAGGCCGCCTGCGACAAGCGCGGAAATGAATACGAAAGCAGGGAATTCCATCTCGCGAGTGCTCCAGCGTTGGGGGGTGCCCAACCTAACGGCGCGCCTCGCATGCGACGGTCAGTGTTGACCAACACTCTCTCGCGCCCGGGGTTCACCACTGCCGAATGGATATGCCGCACCTGAAGTCGCGCAGCTATTGGACTAAGATTCGGTAGGCAGTCGCTCGGAGGCGTTATGTGCAGGAACATCAAGACGCTTTACAACTTCGAACCTCCGGCCACGCACGATGAGATTCGCGCGTCGGCGATTCAGTTCGTGCGCAAGCTGAGCGGATTCAACGCGCCATCGAAGGCGAACGAAGCGGCGTTCGATCTGGCGGTACAGCAAGTCACCGACGCGGCCACGACGCTCATCAATTCGCTCACCACGTTCAGTCCGCCGAGGAACCGCGAGGTCGAGCGCAGCAAAGCGGCGATGCTTTCGGCCAAGCGTTTCGGTGCGCCGGTGCGTGCCAACCGGTGACTGATGGGGCGCCGATCGCGGCCATGGCAGCGCCCGTGCCTCCGCTTGCCGACCAGATCGCCGCGAGGAACATCGCCTGCCAGAGGCGACGAAGTCACGACGGTGCGCGCGCCGAGGTGGGCGAGGTTCCGTCCGTCTGGTGTGCTGGCAGTCGGCGCGCACCACTCAGCGATCAACGCAACCACTCATCAGGGGCTGGCGCGAGACCGTCACCCGTACCGCGCCGCGGGGCGTGGTGCTGGATGTCCTTTTGCGGAGCGTGGCTCGCTCTTCGCGGAGTCAAAAGGACATCCAGCACGGCGTGCCGATGCGCCCATCGGGTGGCGCCGCAATCAAGCCACGACGACAATCCTGCGCATCAAAAAAAGCCCCGCATCGCGGGGCTTTTTGTTTACTTCATCGACTTCAGCTGCAAGTCGACTTCATCGCTGCCGTCCTTGCGCTGCAGGATCCGCGCCGGCGCCGGCATGCCATCGACGACCCACACCACCGTCTGCTTGTTGCCATCGGTGCGCTGCACCTTCGTGGCCTGGTGCGACTTGCCGCCGATTGTGATCGTTTCCTTTCCGGCGACCGTGTACACGAGGTCCTTCGCGCGGCCGTCGTCGACCATGCGATAACGCAGCGGCTTGCCCGCGGCGACGTCGCGCGCGATGGCCAGGTTCACCAGCATCGCGTCGAGATCGCCGGGCTTGAGTTCGACCGGGCCCGCACGATCGGGCTTCACGTTGCCGGTCCACGTGGCGACGCCCTTGTTCCAATCGTATTGCGCGTTCTTCGACGACTTCTTGATCAACACCGCCGCGTTGTCGCTGCCCGTCAGCGGGCGCCACTGCCCGCCGTTCTCCTCGAAGGTGGTCACCTGGCTCACGTTGGCCAGGCTGCTCTGGATGCGCAGCGAGTACTTCCACTGCGCGCCGGTCTGCGCGAGTTGCATGTGCGCGTCGCCTTCCATGCCCATGTAGTTCGCGACGTACTCGGCGTCGAAAGGCTTGAGCGACGGCGCGGCGGCGAGCGCGGGCAAGGACGCGAGCGCGACGAAAGCGGTCGCGGCGAAGGCGTTGCGGAAACGATGGAAAGTCGGACGCATGGGCATTGTTTCCTATTGGTACTCGACCAGTTGCAGTTCGAGATCGCCGTCATCGTCTTGCTGCACGATGCGGATGGGCGTCGGAACGGATTCGACGACCCAGAACGTGGTGGTGTTCCCGCCGCCGCGCACGCGGTCCACGCGCAATGCGGCGTAAGCGAGGTCTTCGACGACCTGGGGCTCGCGCGCGGCGCTGACGCGGAACTCCTCGTCGCGCGCGCGGCCGTAGTCGACGAACCGGTAGTGCAGAGTGGCGCCGGGCGCGGCGTCGCGCAACATCGCCAGGTTGATCAGCAGGGCGTTCATGTCCCCGGGCTGCAGCGGCACGGCTGCCCGGCGGTTCTTTTTCACGTCGCCGGTCCACTGCGCCACGTTGCGCGACCAATCGTAGGTCCCCGTGGCCTGCTTGCGGCTGAAGATCGCCTTGCGGACGGTGCTCTGGCTCAGCGGTCGGAAGCCGGCCGCGGTTTCGTCGAAGACCGTGCTCTGCTGCAGATCGAGGTTGGCCAGGGAGTACAGGCCATGCGTGGCTTCGATGCGCAGGTCGATCCGCCAGCGTGCGCGCTCGACCGACACCAGGTTCAAGGTCGCTTCGCCCAGCGGTTTGCCGCCGCGGAACACGACGTAACGCGCGTTGAAGGGCGCGAGCGCCTGCACCTCCGGCGCCGGCAGCGCGGGCGCCACGGTGGACGCAGACACAGGCGTCTGCTGCACGGCCGCCGGGCACGCCCCTGCGACCACGACAAGCGCGGCAACCAGCAGGGGTGGCGTGAGGGATTTCACCGGGTGGGGAGGGCCATGCAGTCGGAATTGGCGGAATCTAAGCTCAGCGGGGCCAACAGGGGGTGACCGTCGAACACGACCGTTTCGCCCTGTTCAGCGATCCGGCCAGCGACGGCGAGCCGGACGACCTGGACCAGCAGCGGATGTTCGACCGCCAGCACGCGTTCGGCCAGTGCATCCGGCGTATCGCCGGCCAGCACCGGGACGCGCGCTTGCGCGATCACCGCGCCGGCGTCGAGTTCGGGGCTGACGAAATGGACGCTGACCCCGTGTTCGGCGACGCCATCGGCGATCGCGCGCGCATGCGTCTTCAAGCCGCGATACGCCGGCAGCAGCGAGGGATGGATGTTGAGCACGCGCCCGCGGAAGCGTTCGACGAATTTTTCGTCGAGCACGCGCAGATATCCCGCGCATACGATCCAGTCCGGTTGCACCGCATCGATCGCATCGGCGAGTTCGGCGTCGAATTCCTCGCGCGGCGAATACGACTTCGCATCGCGACTCCAGCGCAGCGCGGCCGGCACGCGTTCGAGCGCCGGCGCGTTGAGCCGATTGGAAAACACGCCGACGATCTCCGCATCGAGCGTGCCCGCAGCGATCGCATCCAACAACGCCTGCAGGTTGCTGCCGCGTCCGGAGGCGAGGACGGCGAGCCGGCGCTTCATGCGGTCACCGGCTTGCGTGGGAATGCGCGCGGAAAAGCGAACAGCGCCCCGATCGTGGCGAGCAACATGTCCGCGTGCGCGTCCCACGCATCGCCCTGCTGGCCGTTGTAGGACTCCGCATCGGTGGGCGAAAGCGAGAGCGCGACGCCCCATTCGAACCACTCGTACGCAAGGCTGCTGCACATGATCGCGCCCACGGCGAGCGCGAAGGCCTGGCGGGGCGACAACGCGGGCCAGCGACGCAGCGCGTGCTCGCGCAAGGCGGGTGCAAAGCACAGGCCGTAGAGGAAGTGGATGACGCGATCGGCGGGATTGCGTTGCAGCGCGAACGCTTCGGTCGGCGACCACGTGAACAGCGTGCGCGACCACGCATCGAACGGCACGTACGAATACAACCAACGCGACGCGATGGCGTGTGCGGCGATGAAACCGCAGATCGCGACGAAGTCCTGCACGCGCATCGACCAGCGGCGATCATGCAAGACCAGCCACGCGAGCGCGACGACGGTCAGGCTCGAATGCAGCGCTTGTTCCGCCGGCCACATCGGTTTGATCCACGACGCGGCGAACACGATCAACGTGAGCGCCAACGCGACGTGCTTGCCGCGTTGCGCGGGGGCCGCGTCGACCGGCCGGGGAAGAGGGCGGGCCGACACGATGCCGTTCCTCAGGCGATGCGCACGCGTTCCGCGCCGCTCGCCGCCACGACCTGGCCGATTTCGCGATGGGCGAGGCCGAGGCGTTGCAGGTCGTCGGACACCGCGGACACCGCTTCGCGCGCGAGCACGAGCACGAAGCCGACGCCGCAGTTGAACGTGCGCCACATCTCTTCGCGCGGCACCGCGCCTTCGCGCTGCAACCAGTCGAACACGGGCGGGAGCACGATGCTCGAGGCTTCGATGTCGAGGCCCAGGCCGTCGGGGATCACGCGGATGATGTTCTCGGTCAGGCCGCCGCCGGTGATGTGCGCCATCGCGTGCAGGTCGTGCTTGCCGAGCAGTTCGAGGATCGGCTTGACGTACAGCTGCGTGGGCGCCATCAGCGCGTCGACGAGCTTCACGCCACCGACGTCGAGGTCGGCCGGGCGACCCGCGCGATCGTAGATGCGACGCACGAGCGAGTAACCGTTCGAATGCGGACCCGAGGACGCGATGCCGAGCAGCACGTCGCCCGCGCGCACCTTCGCGCCGTCGAGGATCTGCGACTTCTCGACCGCGGCGACGCAGAAGCCGGCCAGGTCGTATTCGCCCGGCGGATACATGTCGGGCATTTCGGCGGTTTCGCCGCCGATCAGCGCGCAGCCGGAGAGTTCGCAGCCCTTGGCGATGCCGCCGACGACGGCGACCGTCGTGTCGACATCGAGCTTGCCGGTGGCGAAGTAATCGAGGAAGAACAGCGGCTCGGCGCCCTGCACGAGGACGTCGTTGACGCACATCGCGACCAGGTCGATGCCGATGGTGTCGTGGCGATTGAGCTGCTGGGCGAGCTTGAGCTTGGTGCCCACGCCGTCGGTGCCGGAGACCAGCACGGGCTCCTTGTACTTGCCGGACAGGTCGAACAGCGCGCCGAAGCCGCCCAGGCCGCCCATCACTTCGGGCCGGAAACTGCGCTTGACCAGCGGCTTGATGCGTTCGACGACTTCGTTGCCCGCGTCGATGTCGACGCCGGCGTCCCGGTAGGTAAGCGGAGTGGGGGTGGTCACTGCGGGTGGCCGTGGGGCGCCGGAAAGCGGCAAGGACGGAGATTTTAGCAGGCGTGGCGGACCGGCCGGGTTGGCGCTGCGTGCCTGCCTGCGGCACCATGCAGGCCGTCGAGCAGGCAAGGATGGATCGATGCACCTGGCATTTCGCAATGGCAAGGCGTTCGTGGCGGTCGCTGTGTTGTGGCTCGCGTTCGGGACGGCGTTCGCGCAACGCACCGAAGGCGACGTCGTCGCCGGCGCGCGCGGCCTGTACGAGGCCGAAGTCCGGGTCAACAGCCAGGGCGAGGCCGAACGCAACGGTGGTTTCGCGCGGGCCATGACCATCGTGCTGGGCAAGCTCACCGGCGATCGGTCCGCGCAGAGCCGGCCGGGCGTGGGCCAGGAGCTGCGCCACGCCAAGGATTTCGTGAAGAGCTACGACTACCGCCAGGACGAAGGCCGCTCGGTCACCGGCGCGCCCACGTTCAACACGACGCTGGTCGTCCGCTTCGACAAGGACCAGATCGATGGCGTCGCCGCCACCCTCGGCCTGCCGGTGTGGGCCGAGCCGCGGCCCAAGCCCGTGCTGTGGCTGGCGATCGACGACGGCCGCGGGCCGCGCCTGGTCGCGCTGGCCCAGACCAACGCGGCGCGCGCGGTGCTCGATCGCGCGCAGGAACGCGGGTATCGCCTCGGCCTGCCCTCGGGCAGCGCCGCCGAACAGGCGGCCGTCGGCGCCATCTGGCGCGGCGACACGGCCGCCATCGCGCGCGCGTCCTCGCGCTACAGCCCGCCGATGCAGCTGATCGGCAAGCTCTACCGCGCGAAGGAAGGCGGCGGCTGGACCGCCGAATGGACCTTCGTCGATGCGGGCAAGGTGCTGTCGACCTGGACCGCCTCGCAGCCCGACGCGCGCCGCGCGATGGCCTCCGGCGCCGATGGCGCCGCCGATGCGCTGTCGAGGAAGTACGCCAAGCGCAGCACCGCGGCCGGCGAACCGGGCCGCTACACCGTGCAGATCGACGGCGTGCGCAACGCCGCCGACTACATCCGCCTGATGTCCTACCTGCAGGGCCTGCCGGTCGTGCGCGGCATGGCGCCGGTGCGCGCGGCGCCCGACGGCTTCATCGTCGAACTGGAGCTGATCACCGGCATGCCGGGCCTGCGCCGCATGGTCGCCAACGGCGACGTGCTGCTGGCCGAAGAAGACCAACCCGTCCTGCACCTGCGCTGATGAACACCGTCCTGTCGCCCTTCGCGCGCCGCATCCAATGGGCGGCGATCATTCTGATCGCCGGCGTGCTGGTTTGGTTGCTCGCGCCGATCCTCACGCCCTTCGTGTTCGCCGCGATGCTCGGCTGGCTCGGCGATCCGCTGGTCGATCGCTTGCAGAAGCGCGGTTGGTCGCGCCACATCGCGGTGGTCATCGTGTTCTGCGCGATGACCTTCGTCGTGCTGATCACGCTGGTGTTGTTGCTGCCGTTGATCGAGCGGCAGATCGTCACGCTCGTCGAATCCTTGCCGACGTATCGCGATTGGTTCATCGGCACCGTGCTGCCGTGGTTCGAACGCCACACGGGCCTGGATCTGATGGCGTGGCTGGATCCGGACCGCCTGTTCCAACTCGTGCGCACGCACTGGGAAAGCGCGGGTGGCGTGGCGACGACCGCGCTCGGCTACCTGTCGAGCTCCGGTTTCGCGCTGATCGGCTGGATCGCGAACATCGTGCTGGTGCCGTTCCTCACCTTCTATTTCCTGCGCGATTGGGACGTGCTGGTGGAGCGCGTCGCGGCGCTCGTGCCGCGCGACCACATCGAAACGGTCACGCGCCTGGCGAAGGAATCCGACCAGGTGCTCGGCGCTTTTCTGCGCGGCCAGTTCAGCGTGATGCTCGTGCTCGGCGTGTTGTATGCGCTCGGGTTGTGGGCGGTGGGCCTGGATCTCGGGCTGCTGATCGGCTTCATCGCGGGCATCGTCAGCTTCGTGCCCTATCTCGGTCCGGCCAGTGGCGTCGTGCTCGGCGTGATCGCCGCGCTCGTGCAGTACGGCGATTGGAAGCACGTGGCGCTGGTGCTCGGCGTGTTCGGCATCGGGCAGGTGATCGAAAGCTATTTCCTGACGCCGCGCCTGGTCGGCGACAAGATCGGCCTGCATCCGGTCGCGGTGATCTTCGCGATCATGGCGGGCGGGCAGTTGTTCGGCTTCCTCGGCGTGCTGCTCGCGCTGCCGATCGCGGCGGTCGCGAACGTGTTGCTGCGTTACGCGCACGACCGTTACACGCACAGCCGCCTGTTCACGGGCGACCGGGCGGGCATCGACCTGGATCCGTATGTCGACGCGGGACTCGAACGGCCGGCGCCCGACGAAGACCACATCTGACCGCATGCCTGCGCCGCAACTCCCGCTTGCCCTGCGCTATCCGCCGGACCAGCGCCTCGAAACCTTCGTCGGCGCGCCCGAGGGCGCGCTCGCGCAAGTGCGTGCGCTCGCGGAAGGGACGGGGGGCGATTGGTTGTTCGTCGCCGGTCCCGCCGGTGTCGGCAAGACGCATGTGTTGCTCGCGGCGTGTGCGGCGGCGGAATCGGCGGGACGCACCGCCGCGTACCTCCCGCTGAAAACCGCCGCAGGGCGTTTGCGCGATGCGCTCGAAGCCTTCGATGGTTTGGCGCTCGTCGCGCTCGATGGGCTCGAAGCGATCGCGGGTGTGCGCGAGGACGAAGTCGCGCTGTTCGACTTCCACAATCGCGCGCGGCAATCGGGCACGAGCGTGTTGTATGCGGCGCAGGCAGCGCCGGATCAATTGGCGTTGACGTTGCCGGACCTGCGTTCGCGCCTGTCGCAATGCGCGCGCGTGGTGTTGTCGCCGCTCGACGATGCCGCGCGTCGCGATGTGTTGCGTTCGCGTGCGCAGCGTCGCGGGCTGGTGCTCGATGAGGCGGCGATCGATTGGTTGTTGCGTCGGCGCGGGCGGGATCTTGCAACGCTGACCGGATTGCTCGACGTGCTGGATCGTGCGTCGCTTGCGGCGCAGAGAAAAATTACAGTTCCTTTCCTGCGCGAAGCGCTGGAAAAATAAGCACGCACTGCGCGAAGCCTTACACGACGAGTGACGCGTCCAACTCCGCGAGTCGTTGCGGCGTTCCCACATCCGTCCAACGCCCCATGTGGTGCGCCCCCTGCACCGCGCCGCGCGCCATCGCCGCGACCAACAGCGGCGGCAGCTTGAATCGCGGCGGCGTGCGCTCCACGCCTTCCACGTCGCCGATGATCTCGCGCCAGCCTTCGAACAAGGCCGCGCGATACACGCCGATGCCGGCGTACGTCAGCTTCTCGTGGCCGTGCGCCCTGACCGTGCCGTCGGATTGCAGATCGTAATCGCCGCCCGGGTGCTGCGGCGGGTTGTCGACGAACACCAGGTGCGCCTCGCGATCCAGCGTGCGCGGCAACAGTGCGAAATCGAAATCCGTCCACACATCGCCGTTCACCGTGAGGAACGGATCGTCGCCGAGGATCGGCAGTGCGTTGAGCATTCCGCCGCCGGTTTCCAGCGGGGTTTGGCCTTCGTAGCTGTAATGCAGCTTCATGCCCCAGCGGCTGCCGTCGCCGAGCGCTTCGGGGAATCGCTCCGCCAACCAACTCGTGTTGACGACCACCTCGCGCACGCCGAGCGCCGCGAGCTTTTCCAGGTGCCACACGATCAACGGCTTGCCGCCCGCTTCCAGCAGCGGCTTGGGCGTCGTGTTCGTCAGCGGCCGCATGCGTTCGCCGAGGCCGGCGGCGAAGATCAGGGCCTTCACGATTCGTCGCCGGTGCCGTCGGTCCAGTGCGTGTATTCCTTCAGCGTCGGCCGGATGTGGCGATCGATGATCGCGACGAGCGGCGCGAGTTCCGGATACTTCGGCAACACGCGATCCAGGTACGCGAAGAAGCGCGGTGCATCTTCGAGGTAATGCGGCTTCGCGTCGCGATGGTGCAGCCGCGCGAAGATGCCGATCACTTTCAGATGGCGATGCACGCCGATCCAGTCGACATCGCGGCGGAATTGCTCCAGCGACGGCACCGGCAAACCGGCCGCTTTCGCGCGCTGGTGGTAGCGCTCCAGCCATCCATCCACGCGCGCCTGCGGCCAGCTCACGAACGCGTCCTTGAACAGGCACAGCGGGTCGTACGCGATCGGGCCGCGCACGGCGTCCTGGAAATCGAGCACGGCCGGACCATCGTTCGCGGGCATCAGGTTGCGCGGCATGAAGTCGCGATGCACGAAGACCTGCGGTTGTTTCAGCGCCGCGTCGATCAGCAGGCGGTGCACCTGTTCGAGGTTCTTCTCGTCGTGCACGTCCGGCACCACCGCGAGGTGCTTGCCGAGGAACCATTCGTCGAACAGGCGCAGCTCGCGCAACAGCAGCGCTTCGTCGTACTTCGGGAAGTTGTCGGGCACCGGCACGGCCTGGATGCGCAGCAACTGGCCGATCGCGTCGTCGAACAGCGCGTCTGCGTTGTCCGCGTGCAGCGCGGCCAGATAGGTATCCGCACCGAGGTCTTCCATCAGCAGGAAGCCTTGTGCGTCGTCCTCGCAGGAGACCTGGGGCACGCGCACGCCGGCGTCTTCGAGCATCGCGCGGATGCGCAGCCACGGCTTCACGTCTTCCTTGTCGGGCGGGGAGTCCATCACGATGCGGCTGGGCTCGGCGCCGAGGGTGCGCCAGTAGCTGCGGAAGCCGGCATCGGCGGAGGCGCGCGCCAGGCCCACGTTCCGGTCCCCGAGGATCTGCCGCGTCCAGGCCAGGCGCTGTTCTTCGCGCGGGAGGGTTCCGGAGTCCATGGGCGTGTCTGCGGCGGTCGGGATCGCGAAGGGTAAACTGCCGGCAATGAATTGGGCGAGACGGACATGATTCCAGTGCGGCCGGTGTTGCTGTCGGGGGGCTCGGGCACGCGGCTGTGGCCGTTGTCGCGCGAGGCCTATCCCAAGCAGTTCCTGCCGCTGGTGGGCGAGGACACGATGCTGCAGGCGACGTGGGCGCGCATCGGTCCGCTCTCGGGCGATGCCCCCATCGTGGTCGCCAACGAATCGCATCGCTTCCTCGTGGCCGAGCAGTTGCGGCAGGTCGGTGCGCCGGTGCCGCGCATCCTGCTCGAACCGGTCGGCCGCAACACCGCCCCGGCGATCGCGGTAGCGGCGCTGCAGGCGCTCGCCGATGGCGGCGATCCTTTGCTGCTGGTGCTGCCTTCGGATCACGTGGTCGCCAATGTCGATGCGTTCCGCGCCGCCGTGCGCGAAGCATCGAACGCGGCGAACGACGGCGCGCTCGTCACATTCGGCATCGTGCCCACGGCGCCGGAGACCGGCTTCGGTTACATCGAGGCGGATGGCGCGGGCAACGGCGTGCGCCCGGTGAAGCGCTTCGTCGAAAAGCCCGACGCGCAGACGGCGCAGCAATATCTCGATGCGGGCGGCT
Source organism: Noviluteimonas gilva (assembly GCF_009740395.1). GTDB lineage: Bacteria > Pseudomonadota > Gammaproteobacteria > Xanthomonadales > Xanthomonadaceae > Noviluteimonas > Noviluteimonas gilva. The sequence continues at coordinate 268,023 of NZ_WOXT01000005.1, read as the reverse complement.
ATTACTGGAACAGCGGCATGTTCCTGTTTCGCGCCTCGCGCGTGCTGGAAGAACTCGAGCGCTATCGCCCCGACATCGTCGCGGCATGCCGCGCGGCGTTCGACGACGCCAAGCGCGACGGCGACTTCGTGCGCCTGGATGGCGATGCCTTCGCTGCGTGCCCGTCGGATTCGATCGACTACGCGGTGATGGAACGCACCGACGCGGCGATGGTCCTGCCCGTCGACATCGGTTGGAACGATGTCGGTTCGTGGTCGGCGTTGTGGGATGTCACCGAACGCGATGCGGACGGGAACGCGCACCACGGCGACGTGATCGCCGTCGATACGCGCAACTCGTATGCGTATGCGCGCAGGCTGGTGGCGCTGGTGGGCGTCGACGATCTGGTCGTGGTCGAAACCGACGACGCCGTCCTCGTCGCGCGCAAAGACCGCGTGCAACAGGTGAAGGATGTCGTCGCGCAACTCAAGGCCGCCGATCGCACGCAGGTCGCACTGCATCGCGAAGTGCATCGTCCGTGGGGCAGCTACGATTCGGTGGATGTCGGCGACGGCTTCCAGGTCAAGCGCATCAAGGTCAAGCCTGGTGCGACGTTGTCGCTGCAATCGCATGCGCATCGCGCCGAGCACTGGATCGTCGTGCGCGGCTTGGCACGCGTCACGCGCAACGACGAGGTGTACGACCTGCGCGCGAACGAAAGCACCTACATTCCCATCGGCGCCAAGCATCGCCTGGAAAACCCCGGCCGCGAGACGCTGGAACTGATCGAAGTGCAGTCCGGCGAATATCTCGGCGAGGACGACATCGTCCGCTACGATGATGTCTACGGCCGCACGGGCCAGGGAGCCTGATCGATGGCGTTGAGCCACCTGGATCGCCTCGAGTCCGAAAGCCTGCACATCCTCCGCGAGGTGGCGGCCAGCTTCCGCAACCCCGTGCTGCTGTATTCGATCGGCAAGGACAGCTCGGTGTTGCTGCACCTGCTGATGAAAGCGTTCGCGCCGGGCCGGCCGCCGATTCCGCTGCTGCACGTCGATACCGGCTGGAAGTTCCGCGAGATGATCGAATTCCGCGACCGTCGCGCGGCGGAAACGGGTGTCGATCTGCGCGTGCATACCAATCCCGACGGCGTCGCGCGCGGGATCGGCCCGATCACGCACGGTGCAACCGTGCACACCGACGTGATGAAGACGCAGGCGCTGAAGCAAGCGCTGGATCAATACGGGTTCGACGCCGCCATCGGTGGCGCGCGCCGCGACGAGGAGAAGTCGCGCGCGAAGGAACGCGTGTTCTCCTTCCGCAATGCGCAGCACCGCTGGGATCCGAAACACCAGCGTCCCGAGTTGTGGGACCTGTACAACGCACGCATCGCCACCGGTGAGAGCGTGCGTGTGTTCCCGCTGTCGAACTGGACCGAGCTCGATGTGTGGCTCTACATCTTCCGCGAAGGCATCCCGGTGCCGTCGCTGTACTTCGCGCAGGAACGCCCGGTCGTCGAACGCGACGGCGCGCTGCTGATGGTCGACGACGCGCGCCTGCCGTTGCGCGAAGGCGAAGCGCCGCAGATGCGTCGCGTGCGCTTCCGCACGCTCGGTTGCTATCCGCTCACCGGCGCCATCGAATCGGACGCCGACACGCTGGAGAAGATCATCGCCGAGATGCTCGTGGCGACGACCTCAGAACGCCAGGGGCGCGTGATCGATCAAGATCCCACCGCGTCGATGGAGAAGAAGAAGCAGGAGGGCTACTTCTGATGAGCGTCATCGATCCCGCGGCCAGCGTCGCCGAAGCCCTGCGCCGGCACGAACACAAGGACCTGCTGCGGTTCATCACCTGCGGCAGCGTCGACGACGGCAAGAGCACGCTGATCGGGCGATTGTTGTACGACAGCAAGCGCCTGTTCGACGATCAGCTCGCAGCGCTCGCCGCCGACAGCCGACGCCACGGCACGCAAGGCGCGGAGATCGACTACGCACTGCTGATGGACGGCCTGGCTGCCGAACGCGAGCAGGGGATCACCATCGATGTCGCGTATCGCTTCTTCGATACCGAACAGCGCAAGTACATCGTCGCCGATTGCCCGGGGCACGAGCAGTACACGCGCAACATGGCGACGGGCGCATCGACCGCGGAACTGGCGGTGGTGCTCGTCGATGCGCGCAAGGGCTTGCTGGTGCAGACGCGCCGGCACACCTACATCGCGGCGTTGCTTGGGCTGCGGCACGTCGTGCTTGCGGTCAACAAGATGGACCTCGTCGGGTACGACCAGAGCGTGTTCGAAGCGATCGCCGACGATTACACGCACCTGGCGCACGCGCTCGGCATTCCGCATGTGCAGTGCATTCCCCTGTCGGCGCTGAAGGGCGAGAACCTCGTGCATCGCGGCGAATCGATGCCGTGGTACGAGGGTCCGGCGCTGCTCGAATACCTGGACACGGTGGAGATCGAACGTCCGCAGGTCGAAGGCGGGTTTCGCTTGCCGGTGCAGTGGGTGCAGCGACCGGATCGCAGCGACGCGGATCGTGATTTCCGCGGTTACGCGGGCACGCTCGTCGCGGGCAGCGTGAAGCCGGGCGATGCCGTGGTCGTGTTGCCGTCGGGCCGGCGTTCGCGCATCGCGCGCGTGCTCGGGCCCGAAGGCGCGCTCGAAGTCGCCGTCGCGGGACAAGCGGTGATGCTCGTGCTCGACGATGAAGTGGACATCAGCCGCGGTGATGTCATCGCAGCGGCGGAGGACGCGCCGGAAGTCTCCGACCAATTCGCCGCGCACGTGTTGTGGATGGGCGAAGGGCAGTTGCTGCCGGGGCGTCCGTACTGGTTGAAGCTCGGAACGCGCACGGTCGGTGCGACCGTGACTTCACTCAAGCACAAGGTCGACATCGATACGCAGGCGCCGCTCGCGGCGACGCACCTTTCGCTGAACGAAGTCGGTTACTGCAATCTGTCGCTCGACCAGGCGATTCCGTTCGAACCCTACGCGCGCAATCGCGCGCTGGGCGGTTTCATCCTGATCGATCGCATCGACAACGCCACGGTCGCGGCGGGCACGCTCGATTTCGCGCTGCGTCGCGCGGGCAACCTGCATTGGCAACACATCGACGTCGACCGCGCCACGCGTGCGCGCAGCCTCGGGCAGGCGCCGCGCTGCGTGTGGTTCACGGGTCTGTCGGGTTCGGGCAAGTCGACAGTGGCCAACCTCGTCGACAAACGCCTGCACGCGATGGGCAAGCACGCGTTCGTGCTCGACGGCGACAACGTGCGCCACGGCTTGAATCGCGACCTCGGCTTCACCGACGAAGATCGCGTCGAAAACCTGCGCCGCGTGGCCGAAGTGGCGAAGCTGATGACCGAAGCGGGCCTGATCGTGCTGGTCAGCTTCATCTCGCCGTTCCGCGGCGAACGTGCGGCGGCGCGCGCGATGTTCGACGAAGGCGAGTTCATCGAAGTGTTCGTCGACACGCCGCTGTCGGTGGCCGAGTCGCGCGACGTTAAAGGCTTGTACGCGAAGGCGCGGCGCGGCGATCTGCCGAACTTCACCGGCATCGATTCGCCTTATGAAGCGCCGGAAGCGCCGGAATTGCGGCTGGAGACGACGGTGGAAACGCCGGAGGCGATGGCCGAGCGCGTGGTGCGGATGTTGCTCGGCGAGTAACGACTCGACCTCAACGCAACCCCACCCCAACCCTCCCCTGCATGCAGGGGAGGGAGCTGAGTCGGAATGCTGTTACGCAGCCCGCGGCTTCTTGCCGCGCACCGCTTCCCAAAGGAACAACAACACGATGGCCGCGACGATGGCGATCGCCCAGACGACCATGCGGTTCGTTACGTTGAGCATGCCTGCGATGTAGCCGCCGGCCGCGGCGCCGAGTGCGCCGAGCAGGATGGTCATGATCCAGCCGACCGGGTCCGCACCGGGCTTGAAGAAGCGCGCCAGGATACCGATCACCGCACCACCCACGATGTACATCAGGAGCCCGTCGAACATGGTGTTCCTCCTCGTGGCGCCGGATGACGCCGAGGGGGATGCTAGCGATGTGTGCGCCGCAGCAAGCCGCGACGCCGACCGGCGGTTGAGCCCCTCTCCCCCCGGGAGAGGGGTTGGGGAGAGGGTTGGGACTTCAGCGCGTTAGCAACACCCGTGGTCGCCGCGTTCCTTCCCGCCCGCGACCACCGCGCTGCCACGCGTGTCGCCGCGCTGGCTGGCTTCATGGTGCCGCGCGATCACGCGCGCCACGCACGAGGTCACGCGCTTGCCCATCGGGATGTGCAGGAATTCGTTCGGGCCGTGCGCATTCGAATGCGGGCCCAGCACGCCGGTGATCATGAACTGCGCGTCGGGGAACTTCTCGCCGAGCATGCCCATGAAGGGGATCGTGCCGCCTTCGCCCATGTACATCGCCGGCTGGCCGAAGAACTCGCGGCTCGCTTCGTCGATCGCCTGGTTCAACCACGGCGACATCGCCGGTGCGTTCCAACCGGTCGACGCCTTTTCCAGGTCGAGCGAGACGTGCGCGCCGTACGGCGGATCCTTTTCGAGCGTCTGCTTGAGCAGATCGCCGGCGCGCTTGCCGTCGAGCGTGGGCGGCAGGCGCAGCGAGAGCTTCACCGACGTATGCGGGCGCAACACGTTGCCGGCCGACGACAGCGGCGGCATGCCGTCGACGCCGGTCACCGACAGCGCGGGGCGCCACGTGCGATTGAGCACGAGTTCGGTCAGGTCGTCGGCCATCGGCTTTTCGCCGGGCAGGAAGGGGAACTTGTCGTACACCGCGGTGCCGACGACCTTCGCCGCTTCCTTCGCCTGCACCAGGCGTTCGTCGGGAATCTTGTCGTGCAGGCCGTCGATCAGGATGCGGCCGGTGTCTTCGTCCTCGATGCGCGAGAGCAGGTCGCGCAGGATGCGGAAGCTCGAAGGCACGATGCCGGACGCGTCGCCCGAGTGCACGCCTTCGCTCAACACCTTCACCGTGAGGTTGCCGCCGGCCAGGCCGCGCAGCGAGGTGGTGCACCACAGTTGTTCGTAATTCGCGCAACCCGAATCCAGGCACACGACGAGCGAGGGCATGCCGATGCGATCGGCGAGGTGATCGACGTAGGCGGGCAGGTCGTAGCTGCCCGATTCCTCGCAGGCTTCGATCAGGATCACGCAGCGCGCATGCGGCAGCTTCTGTTCCTGCAGCGCGAGGATCGCGGCGAGCGAACCGAAGATCGCGTAACCATCGTCCGCGCCACCGCGGCCGTACAGGCGATCGCCCTTGATCACCGGCTTCCACGGGCCGAGGTCGTCGTCCCAGCCGGTCATCTCCGGCTGCTTGTCCAGGTGGCCGTAGAGCAACACGCAATCGTCGTCGGTGCCGCCGTTGGCCGCGGGGATCTCCAGGAAGATCAGCGGCGTGCGGCCGGGCAGGCGCACGGTTTCGACCACCATGCCGGGGATCGTCTGCGCCTTCGCCCAGGTTTCCATCAGCGCGACGGCCTGGTCCATGTAGCCGTGCTGCACCCAGTCGGTGTCGAACATCGGCGACTTGTTGGGGATGGCGATGTATTCGATCAGGCGCGGGACGATGTCGTCGTCCCACTTGCCGTCGACGTAGCGTTCGAGGGCGGGGGCGTCGAGGGAACGATCCATGCGGGGAGTACCTGGGTCGGGAAAGCCGCGATTCTAACGCGGGGGGTCTGAAGGGATCAGACATTCCCTACACGCAGGGCCTGAAAACAGCGACGCGGCGGCGCGGCAAACCCTGATGGGTTCAGCGGCCCCGGATCGGGAGACTGCACCTGTCCGTCGCATCGTGCGGCGGGCAAAGGAAGCACTGCCCATCCTCGTCAGGGAGAGACCCATGCACTCGTTCGTCAAGACCACCACCGCCGCGCTGCACGCGGTGGCCCTGTCCATCCTGTTCGCCGGTGCCGCCCACGCGGCGGAGTCGGTGGACATCAACACCGCCGACGCAAAGACCATCGATCGCGTCCTGGTCAACATCGGCCCGTCGAAGGCCGAGGCCATCGTCGCCCATCGCGAAGCCAACGGGCCTTACAAGAGCCTGGAGCAACTCGCGAAGGTAAAGGGCATCGGGCTGAAGACGGTGGAGAAGAACCGCGACCGGATCCAGCTGGGCGCCAGCGCGAAGGGGTCGGCCAAACCGGCAACGGCGGCCGCCGCCCCCTGATCGCGCGCCAACGCGACGGGCTCCAGAGGTGACGCCCCGGCGGCATGCGCCGTGGGGCGGGGCGTCGTGCAGGGATGGGTCGCAATGGATTGCGCCCATCCCCGCCCTTTTTGTTCCTGCCTTTTTTGCAGGTAGGCTTGCCCGCATGCCGACCGCTCGCTCCCGCGTGGTGCCCGCCAACGAATATCGCCGCGAACGCTGGCGCAACGGCGCCGGCTGGACGCGCGAGATCGCGGCCGAACCGGCGCACGGCGAATGGGCGTGGCGCTTGTCGATCGCGGAGATCGAGCAGGACGCGCCGTTCTCGCGCTTCGAAGGCATCGATCGCGAAATCGTGTTGCTGTCCGGCAACGGTGTTCGCCTGCATTTCGACGATGGCAACGTGCATGCGCTGGAACCGCCACACGGGCGTTTGCGTTTCGCGGGCGAGGCCGGCGTCAACGGCGTGCTGATCGACGGCGCGACGCAGGACTTCAACCTGATGTGGCGACGCGATGCGATCGAAGCGCAACTCTGGCATCGGCCGCTCGTGGGGCCGATGGTGATCTTCGCCGACCCGGGCACGACCTGGGTCGTGCATCTGCTCGCGGGGCAGGCGCGCTTCGCGGATGACTCGGGTTTGCGGCCGCTCGCCGCGGGCGACACTGCGCTGTTGCAGGCGGGCGATGCGCGCCTGCGGCATGTGCTCGATGGTGGCGGCGAAGTGTTGCTCGCGCAGTTGCGGCCGCGCTGAGCGTCAGCGCGAATCGCTTAGAACAACGCCGGCACCAGCACCACCAGCATCACCACGACCGAGACGCCGAGGACACTGACCACCAGTTCCTTCGCGTTACGGCCGCGCGCCCACATCCAGATGCCGGAGAGGCCGAGCAACAACATCGCGATGGCGAAACTGTCGGCGAGGATGCGCCAGCCGATGCCGCCGCCGACGGCCTTGTGCAAACGATTCAACGCAGCGAGCGTGTCGTTCTGCGTGTGCTTCACTTCGGCGGTCGGCTTGCCCGGCGTGTAGTCCATCGACCACGCGTCCTTCGCCGTGCCGCCGGACAGCGTCCACTTCGGCGCGTCGGGCTTCTTCGCTTCACCGCCCTTCGCTTCACCACCCTTCGCTTCACCACCCTTCGCGCCTTCCTTGCCGCCACCCGGCGGACCCTTGCGGATCACCTGCGCGTCGAGACCCTGCGTCGAACGCAGCCACAACGAGAGCGCTTCCGGCGAAGTCTGCGCATCGGCCGGGATCTGCAGCGTCACGCGCGCGACTTCATCGCTCTTGCCCTGCGGCCAGGCGCTGTCGCCGAAGCGGTGGTTCATCATCAGGCCGGTGAAGCCGTAGATCACGGCGGCGAGTGCGCCCCACGCGCCGATCCACAGATGGATCTGGCGGATCCACCGATACGTGGTGTTGCTGCGGCGAACGGACGTGGCGGCGGTGGCGGTGGTGGCGTTCATGGCGTTCCGTAGTGCGCGTGCGTCAGGTGTCGGACCAGCGACGCAGGAGGTTGTGATAGACGCCGGTGAGTTGCACGAGCGCCGGATGATCGGGCACGTCCTGCGTCAATCGACGGATGGAGAGGTCCAGTTCGAACATCAGCCGGCGTTGCGCGTCTTCGCGCAGCAGGCTCTGGATCCAGAAGAACGAAGCGATGCGTTCGCCGCGCGTGACCGGCGTGACCTGGTGCAGGCTGGTGCCGGGATACAACACCAGGTCGCCGGCCTGCAGCTTCACGCGTTGCATGCCGTAGGTGTCTTCGATGACCAGTTCGCCGCCGTCGTACTCCTCGGGCGAGGAGAGGAACAAGGTCGCCGACAGGTCGGTGCGGATCGCTTCCGCGCCACCGCGACTGCGGTCGTAGCGGATCGCGTTGTCGACATGGAAGCCGAAGGACTGCCCGCCGCCATAGCGATTGAACAGCGGCGGGTAGATGCGTTGCGGCAGCGCGGCGGAGAAGAACGTCGCGTTGCGCGCGAGCGCTTCGAGCACGAGCGCGCCGAGTTCGCGCGCCACCGGATCGGTCTCGGGCAGCTGCGCATTGTCCTTCGCCTTGCCCGATTGATGACCCGCAGTGACGCGGCCATCGGCCCACGCGGCGGCCGCGAGCCGATCGCGGCAATGCGCGACCTGCTCGGGTGTCAGCACCTGCGGAATGGGCAACAGCATCGCACTCTCCGGGTCGGTGGACCCGTTCGACTAGAACGCGTACGTCGCGGTCAACACGAGCGATCGGGCATCGCCCGGCGTCGCCCAGCCGTTGTTGCGCACGCGCACGTAGTACTCCTTGTCGAACAGGTTGTTGGCGTTGAGCTGGAAGGACAGTTGGTCGTTCACGGCGAAGGAGACCATCGCTCGGTGCGTCGTGTAGCCATGCACGTTGCCGAACGAGGTCGCCAGGTTGTTGCCGTAGAACACGTAGTCGCTCTGGTAGGTCACGCCGTAACCGAAGGTCCAGCGCTCGAGGTCGTACGTGGTCCAGATGCTACCCGAACGCTCCGGCGTGCCGCTGATCGGCAGGCCCTTGAGCGGATCGCCCGTGGTGGCGGCAACGTAGTCCGACACGCCGTGCAGCACTTCGCTGTCCAGCCAGGTCACGTTGCCGAAGATCGCCCAGTCGTGCGTGATCTGCCCGGCGACGCCGAGCGAGACACCGTCCACGCGCGCTTCGCCGTCGAGCTGCTGCTCGCCGCTGGGATTGGCGGGATTGCCCGGGTCGGCGACCTTGAAGTTCTGGCGGTCGTTGCGGAACAGCGCGCCGGTGACGGCGAGCGCGTTGGTCACGTCCCACTTCGCGCCGAGTTCGATGTTGACCGCGGTTTCCGGATCGACGTTGCAGGTCTGCGCGGTGCACGCGCCGTTGACCGAGGTCTTCGAGGGCGTCTTGCTGTTGGAGTACGACAGGTACAGCGTGCCGGCCTCGACCGGCTTGAACAGCACGCTGGCGCGATACGAGAACAGGTTGTCCGAGTTTTCGAACACCGCGCGCGTGGACGTCCCGAACGCCGGGTCGCCGGGGACGATGTTGAACGTGTCGACGACCGAGTCGCCCTCGTTGTGTTCCCAGCGTGCGCCGAGGTTGAGCATCCAGCGCTCGTCGAACTTCAGCGTGTCGAACGCGTACACCGCTTCGTTGTCGAGCGTGCCGTTGTTGATGCTGCTGCGGATGTAGTTGCGCTGGCCGTCGTAGAAATGGTGGGGGTTGGAGATGTCCATCACCGGAAGGGTGGGCAAGGACCCGTCCGCGTTGCGCTGCAGGTTGCCGGTATCCAGTTCGAAGTCTTCGCGCGCGAGCGAGAAGCCGGCCACCATCGCGTGCTCGACCGTGCCGGTGTTGAAGCGCATCACCAGGTCGGACTGCAGCGTCGAGATGCCGTTGGTGGTGTCGCGCGAGTTGCCGCGCGGGCCGCTCGGCTGGTACTGGCCCGGGAGCAGCGTGCCGCACGTACCGTTCGGTGCGGGGTTGATGCCGCCGGCCAGGCACCAGGTGCCCTGCGGCGGATTCACGATGCTCAGCTGGTCGACCTGCTGCACGCGCGCCAGGGTGCGCAGCGTCGCGTTGTCGGAGATGTCGTGTTCGATCACGCCGGTGAGCATGTCGACGTCGATGTCCTGCGAGTCGACGTTCGCGTAACCGTAGTAGTTCGACGGATCCACGCCCGGGAGCGCGCCGCCCACGCCGCTGAAGTACGGCACGCCGTACTGCGGGGTGTTGTTGTCGGTCTGGTGGAAGTAGGCCAGCGTGACGCGCGTGTCCGTGCCCAGTCCGAAGACGATCGACGGTGCGATGCCCCAGCGCTCGAAGGTTTCGACGTCGCGGCCGGGCGCGTCGTTCTGGTGCGCCATCGCGTTGATGCGGAACGCGGCGCCGTCGCCGATTTCCATGTTGGTGTCGAGCGTCGCGCGGCCGTAGCCGTCGGTGCCGCCGCCGAGTTGCACGGTGGTGAACTCACCTACGCCGGCGACCTTGCTCACCAGGTTGATGTTGCCGCCGACCGAACCGGCGCCCGAATACACCGAGTTCGCGCCGTTGACCAATTCGATGGCCTGCAGGTTGAACGAGTCGGTGCGCGAGTACTGCGCGCTGTCGCGCACGTTGTCGGTGGTGATGTCGGAGTTGGCGTTGAAGCCGCGCAGCGTGATGCTGTCGCCGTAGCCGCCGCCGCCTTCGCCCGCGCCGAAGGTGATGCCCGGCAGCGTGGTGAGCGCATCGCGCAGGCCGAGCAGGTTCTGCTCGTCCATCACTTCGCGGTTGATGACGGTGATCGTCTGCGGCGTGTCGCGCAGTTGCTCGGTGTACTTCACCGACGCCGGCTTCTCCACGTACTTGCCCACCACTTCGACCTTGTCCAGGTCGGAGGCCTTCTTCGACTGCTCGGGGGTCTCGGCGGCGAAGGCGGCGGGGGTGGCAATGACGGTGGCAAGCGCGAGCGCAAGCGGCGTCGCGCGGAAAGCGGCGTGGGGCATGACGTCCTCAGGATTGTCGGTGCGGCGTGGGGGGCCGCGGCGGGCGCCATGTTAAATGCGAGCCATTCGCAAATGCAAACGAATTGCATCAAGGGCCGATCAGCGGTCGCGAAACCCGCTGGAAAGGCCGGGAAATCAGGTGTCGTCGCGGGTCCAGACCGCCCCGTCTTCGACCTTCACCGGGAACTTGCGCACCGGCGCATAGGCGGGCGCGTTGAGCGCACGGCCATCGCGCACGTCGAACTTCGAACCGTGCAATACGCATTCGATCGTCGCTTCCTCGCCGTCGTACGGGCCGGAGGAGAGGTCGAAATCTTCGTGCGAGCAGCGGTCTTCGAGTGCGTAGAAGTCGCCGTCGTAGTTGAAGACGACGATGGGCGTGTCGCCGTCCCAGGCGACCTTCGATTCGCCGGGCAGGATCTCCGACGTCGCGCACACCCGCACCCAGGTCACAGCGCCTTCTCCATCACTTCGAAGCGCAGGTCGTCGCGCAGCGGAATGCCGAAGCGCGTGTCCCCGTAAGGGAAGGGTTTCTTGATGCCGGTGCGCACGTAGCCGCGGCGTTCGTAGAAGGCCATCAGTTCGTCGCGGATGTCGATCACCGTCATGCGCATCGTGGGCAGCGCCCATTCGTCGCGCGCGATGCGTTCGCCTTCGGCGAGCACCGCCTTGCCGATGCCGCCACCCTGGATGCCGGGCTGCACGGAGAACATGCCGAAGTAACCCGCGCCGCCTTCTTCGCACACGTGCGCGCAGGCGAGCAGCGCGCCGTCGCGTTCGGCGACGAGCACGCGGCTGCGGTCGCGCGTGATGTCTTCGCGCAACACGTCGACATCGATGCGTGCGCCGTCGAGGAAGTCGGCTTCGGTGGTCCAGCCCACGCGGCTCGCATCGCCGCGATAGGCCGAGGTGACGAGCGCGACCAACGCGTCGAGATCTTCGACGCCGGCCGCGCGGAAGTGCAGTTCGCCCATGTGCTGCGCAGTCCCGGATTTCACAGGGGGCACAGTCTAGCCGAGCAGGCGCCGCACCTTGCGCAGGGCGGCTGCGAAGGCTTCGATTTCGTCGTGCGTGTTGTAGAACGCGAGCGAGGCGCGGCACGTGGCCGGCACGCCGTAGAAGGCCATCAGCGGATGCGCGCAATGGTGGCCGGAGCGCACCGCGACGCCTTCGAGGTCGAGCAGCGTGGCGAGGTCGTGCGCATGCGCGCCTTCGACGAGGAACGACACGACCGCGGCCTTGCGCTGCGCCGTACCGATGATGCGCACGCCGTCGATCGCCGTCATTTCTTCGGTCAGGTGCGCGAGCAGTGTGGCTTCGCGCGCGGAGATCGCATCCATGCCGATGTCGTCGAGATACGTGACGGCCGCGCCCAGGCCCACGTGGCCCGCGATGTTCGGCGTGCCCGCTTCGAAACGATGCGGCGGATCGGCGAAGACCGTGCCGTCGTAGCGCACTTCCTTGATCATCTCGCCGCCGCCGAGGAAGGGCGGCATCGAGGCGAGCAGTTCCCGACGCGCCCACAAGGCGCCCGTGCCGGTCGGTCCGCACATCTTGTGGCCGGTGAAGGCGTAGAAGTCGCAACCGATCGCGGCGATGTCCACCGCCATGTGCGGCAGCGCCTGCGAGCCGTCGACGACGCTCGTGATCCCGCGCTTGCGGGCTTCCTTGCAGATGGCCGCGACCGGATTGATCGTGCCGAGCACGTTCGAGACGTGCGCGACGCCGAGCAGCTTCACTTCGGGCGTCATCGCCGCGTACAGCGCGTCGAGATCCAGCGAGCCGTCGGGATGCAGGTCCGCCACGCGGATCGTCGCGCCCGTGCGTTCGCAGATCAGCTGCCACGGCACGATGTTCGCGTGGTGCTCCATGCGCGTGAGCAGGACGACGTCGCCGGCCTTCAGGCGCGGCAGGCCCCACGAATATGCGACGAGGTTGATCGCGAACGTGGTGCCGCTGGTGAGCACGAGGTCTTCGCTGGCGACATTCAGATGCTTGGCCAGACGCACGCGCGTGGCTTCATAGGCTTCCGTCGCCTCGCTGCCGAGCGCATGCACCGCGCGGCTGACGTTGGCGTTGTGGTTGCGATAGAACGCATCGACTTTTTCGATCACGCACGCCGGCTTCTGCCCGGTGTTCGCCGAATCGAAATAGATCAACGGCTTGCCGTGGACTTCGCGGCGCAGGAGCGGGAAGTCCGCGCGAATGCGGGCCCAGTCGATGTCGACGACCGGTGCGACGGTGCTCATGCGGTGCGCTCCAGGGCGGCGAGGGCGCGATCGAGCGCGGTCTCCGCGAACGGACGCAGCGCTTCGTCGAGGCCGATGAGCACGTCACGGCAGAACGCCGCGGTGAGCAGGCGACGCGCATCGGCTTCGGGCAGGCCGCGCGAACGCAGGTAGAACAACGCATTCGGATCGAGGCCGCCGACCGACGCGCCGTGCGCGGCCTGCACTTCGTCGGCGTGGATTTCGAGCACGGGCTGCGCGTCGATTTCCGCGTTCTCGCTGAGCAGCAGGTTGCGACTGGACAACGCGGCGTTGCTGCCGTCCGCACCAGCGCGAATGAGGATACCGCCGTGCAGGACGGCGCGGCTGCGATCGGTCGCGAGGCCGCGCCACTTGAGATCGCAACGCGTGTCGCCGGCGACGTGGTCGATGTTCAAACGCGTGTCGATGTGGCGGCGGCCGGTGCCGAGCAGAACGCCGTCGGCTTGCACGTTCGCATTGGCGCCGATCAGCCGGCAGCCGAATTCGTGTCGCGACAGCGCGCCACCGAGCTCGAGGTCGAGGCGGCGATAGAGCGCATCACCTTCCAGCGACGCCTCCGTGCGCGCGAACAAGGTCGCGCCCGCCGATTCATCCTGCACCCGCACATGCGTCAACGTTGCGCCCCGTGCGACGCGCACGGTCGCGATGCTGTTCGACAGATGCGCATGTGCGCCGGAAGCAAGGTGATGTTCGACGATTCGCACCGACGCGCCTTCGGCCACGTCGATGGCATGCCGCAGATGCCACGCCTGGTCCTGCGCGGCGGCGACGCCGACGAACACGAGATGCACCAGCGCATCGACCTGCGCATCGGCAGCCACGCGAACGATCGCACCCGTGGTCGCCAATGCGAGATTGAGCGAAGCGAAGACGCGATCCGGCCCGCCGACATCGACCGGCTCGGCGATCGAACCGGCCTCCAGCGTCACGCCATTCGGAAGCGCATCGCGCGATGAGAGACCCGCATCGAACACGCCATTGACGAACACCAGACGCGGTCCGTCGATGCCGGCAAGCAACGCCGGATCGATCGCGCCAGCCTGCGCAGGCGCGAACTCGCGGCGCTCCAGCGCACGCAACGACGTGTACTTCCACGCCTCGCTGCGCGGCTTCGGCAGCCCGTCGCGCAGCGCGGCATCGAGCGTCGCGCGACGCGCGTCGTCGCCTTCAAAACCGCGAGCCAACGATTCCAGCAACGCGCTCATCAGGCAGCGGCCTCCGGCGCCTTGCGATCGGCGACCCACGAATAACCGTGTTGCTCGAGTTCGAGCGCCAGTTCCGGACCGCCCGATTCGACGATGCGGCCATCGGCGAGCACATGCACCACGTCCGGCTTGATGTAATCGAGCAGGCGCTGGTAATGCGTGATCACCAGGAACGCGCGATCCGGCGAGCGCAGCGCGTTCACGCCGTCGGCGACATTGCGCAGCGCATCGATGTCCAGGCCCGAGTCGGTTTCATCGAGGATCGCGAGCTTCGGTTCGAGCACGGCGAGCTGGAAGATCTCGTTGCGCTTCTTCTCGCCGCCGCTGAAGCCTTCGTTGACGCCGCGATGCAGCAGCTCGTCCTTCAGGTGCAGCACGGCGAGCTTTTCGCGCACGAGCTTGAGGAACTGCATCGAATCCAGTTCGGGCTCGCCGCGCGCCTTGCGCTGCGCGTTGAGCGCCGAGCGCAGGAAGTAGGTGTTGTTCACGCCCGGGATCTCGACCGGGTACTGGAACGCGAGGAACACGCCGGCCGCGGCGCGTTCTTCCGGTTCCTGCGACAGCAGGTCCTGGCCGCCGAACGTGACGGCGCCCTCGACGATGTCATACCCGTCGCGCCCGGCGAGCACGTTGGCCAGCGTGGACTTGCCCGCGCCATTGGGACCCATGATGGCGTGCACCTGTCCGGGCGCCACGTCCAGCGAGAGGCCCTTGAGGATGTCGCGCCCGGCGACGCGGACGTGGAGGTTGTCGATCTTCAACATGTGTGGGGTTGTCCTGTTCGGTCAGCCGACTGCGCCTTCGAGCGAAACCTCGAGGAGCTTCTTGGCTTCCACCGCGAACTCCATCGGCAGTTCGCGGAACACGCTCTTGCAGAAGCCGTCGACGATCATCGACACGGCGTCTTCTTCGGTAATGCCGCGGCTGCGGCAGTAGAACAGCTGGTCGTCGCTGATCTTCGAGGTCGTCGCTTCGTGCTCGACGATCGCGGTCGGGTGCTTCACTTCGATGTACGGATGCGTGTGCGCACCGCACTTCTTGCCGATCAACAGCGAGTCGCACTGCGTGTGGTTGCGTGCGCCTTCGGCGCTGCGTTCCACCTTGACCAGGCCGCGATACGCGTTCTGCCCGCGACCGGCGCTGATGCCCTTGCTGACGATCTTCGACTTCGTGCGCTTGCCGACGTGGATCATCTTCGTGCCGGTGTCGGCCTGCTGGCGATGGTGCGTCAGCGCGACGCTGTGGAACTCGCCGACCGAGTCGTCACCGAGCAGCACGCAGCTCGGGTACTTCCACGTGATCGCCGAACCGGTCTCGACCTGCGTCCACGAGACCTTCGAACGCGCGCCCCGGCACTCGGCGCGCTTGGTCACGAAGTTGTAGATGCCGCCGCGACCTTCTTCGTCACCCGGGTACCAGTTCTGCACGGTGCTGTACTTGATCTCGGCGTCTTCGAGCGCGACGAGTTCGACGACCGCTGCGTGCAGCTGGTTCTCGTCGCGCATCGGCGCGGTGCAGCCTTCCAGGTACGAGACGTAACTCTTGTCTTCGGCGATGATCAGCGTGCGTTCGAACTGTCCGGTGTTCACCGCGTTGATGCGGAAGTACGTGCTCAATTCCATCGGGCAACGCACGCCCTTGGGAATGAACACGAAGCTGCCATCGGAGAACACGGCCGAATTGAGCGCGGCGAAATAGTTGTCGCCGGTCGGCACGACGCTGCCGAGATACTGCATCACCAGCTCGGGATGTTCGCGTATCGCTTCGGACATCGAGCAGAAGACGATGCCTTTCTCGGCGAGTTCCTTGCGGAAGGTCGTGCCCACGGAGACCGAGTCGAACACCGCGTCGACGGCCACGCCCGCGAGCTTTGCGCGCTCGTGCAGCGGCACGCCGAGCTTTTCGTAGGTGTCGAGCAGTTCCTGCGGCACTTCGTCGAGCGAGGCGTACTTGGCCTTCGGCGCGGAGTAGTAGCTGATGGCCTGGAAGTCGATCGGCGCGATGTCGAGCTTCGCCCAGTTCGGCATCGGCATCGTCAACCAATGGCGATACGCGGACAGGCGCCACTGCAACATCCACTCCGGTTCGTCCTTCTTCGCGGACAAAAAGCGAATGGTGTCTTCCGACAAACCCGGCGGCAGTGCGTCGGATTCGATGTCGGTGACGAAGCCGGCGTCGTAACGACGGCCGAGCTGTTCGAGGATTTCGGCGTTGCTTTCGTGGTTCATGGCAGCCTCACGCCGTCGCCAACGTGGCGGGAATCGAACGGCGCGACTTGATGGGAGTGGGGGAGAGCATGTCGGCGAGCGAGACTTCACGCAGCGCGTCGGCGACGACGTCGTTGATGCGGCGCCAGTTCGCGCGCACGCCGCAGGAGGATTCGATGCCGCAGTTGCTTTCGTGCAGGCTGCATTCGGTCATGCCGAGCGGGCCTTCCATCGCTTCGACGATGTCGACCAGCGAGATGGCGCGGGCTTCGCGCGCGAGGCGATAGCCGCCGTGCGCGCCGCGGAAACCGGCGACGAGGCCGGCCTGCGCCAGCGGCTTGAGCAGCTTGGCGACGGTGGTGACTTCCAGGCCCGCGCGTTCGGCAAGCTCGGCCGCGCTGTGCACGCGCTCGGGCGCGGCAGCGAGCACCGTCAGCACGACGGTGGCGTAGTCGGTGAGTTTCGTAACCCGCAGCATGGGCAGGGCGACCTGTAAAACGGACTGAAATTGTACGTTTTACCGGCCGCCGGTCCAACTCCCACGTGCGCGAAGGGGCGCTCCCTCCCCCGCGAAGGCAGGGGAGGGTTGGGGAGGGGTTAAGTCTGGAGCCCCCGTTTCAGCCCGCAGAAGCAGGCTTGGCCTGAGCCGCACCAGCCGCCGCAGGCGGCGGCGGAAGATTGAATTCAACAAACGGCACCGGCGGCTTCTCCCCCGGCGGCAGGTAGGCCGGGGCCGGTTCGCCGCCCGCGCCCAGCGACTTCACGAAGCGCAGGATCGCCAGGCGGTCCTGTTCGCTCATGTCGCGCACCGCGAAGTCGGGCATCGGCGGGCGCGTGTGCAGCGTGGCGGTGTAGGCCAGCCATTTCGCATCGTCCATGTCGGCGGCTTTCAGGCGCAGGTTGGCGGGGTAGGTCGTGCCCCACGGGCCGTTCCAGCCCAGGCGCGTGCCGACCAGCCATTGCGCCTTCGGCACCTTGCCGCCGCTCTCCGGATAGCCCGGCGTGTGGCAATCGTTGCAGCCGGCGATGCGCACGATGTAGTCGCCGCGCTCGATCAATTGCGCATCGGTCAATGCGACGGGCATGGCGGACGGGTGCGGGGTCGCGACTGCGGCATCGGTCTTCGCGTCATTGGCGGCGGGCTTGCACGCAGCCATCGCGAGGACGAGGGCGGCGGGAATCATGAGGTTCGAAACGCGCATCGGTGGGGGTCGGTACTTGGATGGAACCGGTGAATACGCGCGCCGCGAATCCGAACGGCCACGAAGATGGCGACTTCACCGAGGAACCCGCACAATCCGCATCTTTCCTCGTTCGGATGCCTGCATGCCCCGCAAGATCATCGCCCGTCGTTCGCAGATCCATGGCAACGGCGTGTTCGCCGCGGCCGCCCTCAAGAAGGGCGAACGCCTGATCGAATACAAGGGCCAGCGCCGTACCCACGAAGAAGTCGACAACGACACCACCGGCGACATCGAGAGCGGCCACACGTTCTTGTTCACGCTCAACGACGAGTACGTGATCGACGCCAACCATGGCGGCGGCACCGCGCGCTGGATCAACCACAGTTGCGATCCCAATTGCGAAGCCGTGCTGGACGAAGCCGACGGCGACGACCGCCGCAAGGATCGCGTATTCATCGAGGCCATCCGCGCCATCAAGCCGGGCGAAGAGCTGACCTACGACTACGGCATCACCCTGGACGAGGCCCACACGGCCCGCCTGAAGAAGATCTGGGCCTGCCATTGCGGGTCGAAGAAGTGCACGGGGACGATGCTCAAGCCCAAGCGCTGAGCCACCACCCCAAAGGGCACGATGCCCGGAGTAGGGAAAAGGTTTGCATGACTCTCGGGACGCGGCGCGCGCGTCCCGCGTGAATAGCCTGCGCGCATCTTCCACGACTCGGATGTCCCTCCCCATGCGCAGCCGCTTGCCCGCCGCAACGCTGACCGCCGCAATCCTGCTCGCGCTCTCGGGACAGGCCTTGGCCATCACGGTCGACGGCAAGATCGATCCGGCCGAGTGGCAAGGTGCGCAACACATCACCGACTTCCGCATCACCCAACCGCTCACCGGCGCGCCCGGTTCGCAGGTGACCGAAGCGTGGGTGCTCGCCACGCCCGAAGGCCTGGCGATCGGTTTCCGCAACGTGCAGCCGGCGTCCATCCCGCGCAACCGCCAGAAGATCCGCCGCGACGAGCAGGCGCAGGTCGACCGCAACAACCTCATGATCGACTTCGACGGCGACGGTCGCACCGGCTACAACTTCATGGTGACCTCGACCGACGGCATCAACGATGCGGTCATCACCAACGAGAACCGCTTCTCGACCGACTGGGACGGCAACTGGCAACACGCCGCGAGCGAAGACGAGACCGGTTGGTACAGCGAAATGCTGATCCCCTGGTACATCGCGCCGATGGCCAAGGGCAAGGACGGCAAGCGCACGTTCCGGATCTACCTGGATCGCGTGATCGGCAGCACCGGCGAACGCAGTGCGTGGCCGGCGGCGAGTTTCGAGCGCCCGCGCTTCTTGTCGGACTTCACGCCGATCGAGTTGCCCGTCTACAACCAGGCGCTGATCGCGATCACGCCGTATGTGTCGGGGCTGTACGACAACATTGCGAAGGACAACAACTTCGACGCGGGCGCCGACATCTTCTGGAAGCCCAACGGCCAGTTCCAACTGACCGCGACGCTCAACCCCGACTTCGGCCAGGTCGAGAGCGACGACATCGTCGTCAACTTCGGCGCGAACGAAACCTTCTTCAGCGACAAGCGCCCGTTCTTCACCGAGAACCAGGGCCCGTTCGAATTCACCACGCCGTCGGACTTCAGCCAGCTCGTCTACACGCGCCGCGTGGGCGGCAACGCCGACGACGGCAGCGGCGCGGGCGACATCACCGCCGCGGTGAAGGCCAACGGCAGCTTCGGCGCGACCAAGTACGGCGTGCTCATCGCCGACGAAGCCGATGAAGCGGGCCGCACGTTCTCCGCGTTGCGCCTGTCGCACGACTTCGCCAAGCAGAACGTCGGCATGATGGTCACGCAGGTCGACCGCCCGTATTACGACCGCACGGCGACGGTGGTCGGCTTCGACCAGAACTGGCGCCCGAACCAGAAGTGGAACATCCAGAACCGCCTGATCTTCAGCGACATCGACGAAGGCGCGCTCGGCAGCCGCGACCTCGGCCGCGCAGGCAAGGGCGACGGCTTCACCACCATCATCGATTACGAGATGGACCACGGCTGGCGCCAGCAGCTGCTCGGCATGCACTTCAGCGGCGATTTGCAGATCAACGACTTCGGCTTCCTCTCGCGCCCGAACCTCAATTACCTGCACTACGAGGTCAAGAAGCGCATCACCGACCTGCCGAAGGACTCGCGCTACTCCTCGAAGGATTGGCGCGGCCGCGTCAGCGCGACGTACAACGACCATGGCCTGAACCTGTCGGAGCAGTTCCGCCTCAGCCGCCAGGACCAGTTCAAGAACGGCGGCAGCGGCTACCAGCAGATCAACGTCAACAGCTTCGGCTACGACGACCGCGTGCTGCGCGGCAACGGCATCCTGCGCATCCCGCCGAACTTCAACGCGTTCATCGAACGCTCGCGTCCGCGCAAGGGCGACTGGGAGTTCTACGGCAACTTCGGCCTGAGCAACTACGGCATCGGCGACGAATCCAACGAGCGTCGCGTCGGGTGGAATACGCAATTCCAGCCGACGTACTACATCAACGATTCCTTCAGCGTGTACACGATCCTGTTCGCCGAGAGCACGCCGCAGTGGGTGGTCTGGCAGGGCGAGAATCTCGTGGGCTCGTTCGACGAGCACGCGCAGCAGCTCGACTTCGGCGTGAACTGGAACATCGGCAACCAGCACGAGATCCGCGTCAAGATGCAGGCCCTCGGACTGGATGCGGATCTGCGCCAGGCGTATCGCGCGTCGGCCGACGGCACGCCGGTCCCGACCGATGATCCCGTCCAGGATTTCAGCCTGAGCAACCTGGGCTTCCAGGTGCGCTATCGCTGGGAGTTCAAGCCGCTGTCGTATTTCTACGTCGTCTACGGGCGCGGCGGCGATCTGTTCAACGAATACTCGCAGCGTTCGCAGGACGCGCTCACCGACGCGTTCTCGCTGCGCGACGACGAGCAGCTGGTCGTGAAGCTCAGCTACCGCTTCGAGCTGTAAGGGTTACTGCGCGAGTTCGCGCAGGTCCGCCGAAGAAATGCGCCACGCACGCTGGTCGGGCGTGGCGCCATCGACCACCGAACGGCGCAGCGTGTACGCACCGACGAAGCGGCGCACCTTGCCATCGCGCGCGGTGGCTTCCACCGAAACCGGCACTTCGATGTAGCGCGATCCCATCGCGCCTTCCAGGCGCGCGGGCGCATCGAGCGTCACCAGGACATCGGTCGTATCGGCGAAGCCCGCGGCGAACTGCTCCGGCGTCTGCCCGCTCGCGCGGCCGCCGTCGCTCCACAACGCGTAGGCGCTGGGGTAATTCTTCGAACGGATCGCGTCGTAGTACTGCTGGATCGCCTGCACGGCGTCGTCGGACGTGGGCTCGGCGTCGGTCGCGGCGCCCTCTTCGCTCGCGGTGTCGTCGTTTTCCGCGAGGTCCGACTCGTCGATCGCGATGTCCTCTTCCGCCGCGATGCTCGCGTTGTCGTCGGGCTGCCCCGGGCCGGGCGTGGTCGGCATGCCGGTGACGGAACCACGCGCGCCTTCGGGCGTGGGCAAGGGATCCATTGCGCTACCGTCGGGGCGGCGCGCGACGCCTTCAGGCTCCTTGCTGCACGCCGCGATCGACAAGGCGGCGAGGAGCGACAACGACATCAGGCTAACGCGCGGCATGGAAGGTCCGAAGGCTATTGGTCGAGGTGCAGGACGATCTTGCCGTCGCCGATCGTGGTTTCCCCGATGCGGCGCCCGGCCAGCGTCCCCCACGCATTATCGTCGAGACGGTAGACCGGTTCCTGCTTTGCGTAGTCCACGAGCCAGGTGTTGATCGCGCTGCGGGCCGGCGCGGTCATGGCGCCGCCGAGCGCCGGGACGTCGACGTCGATCAGTTCCGGGTTCACCAGGTGCAGGCCGCGCGTCGACGGATCGAATCGCAACCCGCTTTGCAGCGCGAAGTGCCCGGCTGTCGTTTCGGTATTCATCCCGAGCCCGCCGAAGCCGACGTCGAAATCCATCTGCAGGCGATTGCTGTTCTGCGGGATCGTCAGCCGCGGGTGCATCACGCGCAGCGTGACCAGGCCGCCGAGCTTCTCGTAGTCGCGCGGGAATTGCCGATCCAGGTAGCGCTGCAACTGTGGTTCGGTAAACGAGACCTGGTTGCCCACCAGGGCACTGATCGTCGTACAGGCCGTCAGCGCGGCGGCGAAGGTGGCGGCAAACAAAGCGAAGGCGAGGGCGGGGCGGCGCATCCGGCGGTTCTCCATCGAGCGATGCGCGCAGCGTGCGCCACCGCACGTGAATCGTCGACCCACCGCCGCCAGGCAAAAAAAACGCCCGGACAAGCCGGGCGTCTTTCATGAAGCCTTGGTCAGGCGCCTCAGGCGGCCGCGTCCTTGAGCTTCTTCAGCGGGCGCACCTTCACCTTGACGGTGGCCGGCTTGGCGGCGAACCACTGCTCTTCCTTGGTGAACGGGTTGATGCCCTTGCGCTTCGGCTTGGCCGGAACGTTGACGACGGTGATCTTCAGCAGGCCCGGCAGGGTGAACGCACCCGCGCCCTTCTTGCTGACCGAACCGTGCACGGCGCCTTCCAGCGACGACATCACGGCGCGCACGTCGCGCGGCGCGACGCCCGTCTGTTCGGAAATGTGCGCAACCAGACCCGACTTGCCCAGCGCTTCCTTGATCGGCTTCGGCGCGGCCGACTTGGCAGCGGACTTCGGAGCGGCCTTCTTCGATGCGGCTTTCTTCTTCGCCATATGTGTCCTGATGACTCTTGTGTGAGTTGATGGAATGCCTGGTTGTCCCCCTCGGCCAGCGGAATGTAGGGCATGCCCGCGTTGCCGCCAAGCCCCGGAGGCGGTTTTTTTCGGGCTTTTTTTCATCGCGCGGACGAGCGGGGCTTGTTTGGCCGGTCAATCCTCTTCGATCCGTGGCTTGAAGGCTTCCACCAGGCGTGATTGCACCTGCGCCGGAACCGGCTCGTAATGGCTGAAGTCCAGCGCGTAGCGACCGCGGCCGGCGGTCACCGATTTCAGCTCCGCGGCGTAGCCTTCCAGTTCCGAAAGCGGCACCTGCGCCCGGATGACGATCTCGCCGCCGCGCAGCGAATCGGTGCCGCTGATGCGCGCGCGCTTGGACGACAAGCCGCCGCTGATGTCGCCCATGTGCTGCTCGGGCGCGGCGACCTCCAGGTCGACGATGGGTTCGAGCACCTGCGGGCGCGCCTTCGCGATCGCATCCAGGAACGCCTTCTTGCCCGCGGCGACGAACGCCACTTCCTTGCTGTCCACGCTGTGGTGCTTGCCGTCGTAGACGACCACGCGCACATCCTGCAACGGATAGCCCGCGACCGCGCCGGCGCCGAGCACCTGCCGCACGCCTTTTTCCACCGCGGGCATGAATTGGCCGGGGATCGTGCCGCCTTTGACTTCATCGACGAATTCGAAACCCGCACCGCGCGGCAAGGGTTCGATGCGCAGGAACACTTCGCCGAACTGGCCCGCGCCGCCGGTCTGTTTCTTGTGGCGATAGTGACCTTCGGCGTTCCCGCTCACGGTTTCGCGATACGCGATACGCGGCGGGCGCGTCTTGACTTCCACGCCGTGCTTGTCCTTCAGGCGCTGCAACATCACGCGCAGGTGCAGGTCCGACAGGCCACGCACGACGGTTTCGTTGAGTTCGCCATGATGTTCGACGGCGAAGGCCGGATCTTCTTCGGCCAACTTGTGCAGCGCGGTGGAGAGCTTCTGCTCCTGCCCCTTGTGCGCGGCTTCCACCGCCAGGCCGAACATCGGCTTCGGGAATGCGCCCGGCGCCAGGTGGATCTGGTCCTCGTCGTGGGAATCGTGCAGCACCGCGTCCAGGTGCAGGTCGTCGATCTTGGCGACCGCCGCGATGTCGCCGGGCACCGCCTGCGCGACTTCGACGTGGTCCTTGCCCTTGATCTTGAACAAGTGCGCGACCTTGAACGGCTTCTTGCCGTCGTCGATGAACAACTGCGAATCCTTTTTCACCGTGCCCTGATAGACGCGGAAGATCCCGAGCTTGCCGACGAAGGGATCGTTGACGATCTTGAAGACATCGGCGATGACGTGTTTCGACGGATCGGGCTGCGCGTCGATCGACGTGGCGTCGTCGCCGAGCCCCTTGATGAAGTTCGGCGGATTGCCTTCGCCCGGATGCGGGAACAACTTGCCGGTGATCTGCAGCAGGTCGTCCATGCCCACGCCGCTGCGCGCGCTGACGAAGCACACGGGCACCAGGTGGCCTTCGCGCAGGCATTGCTCGAACGCGTCGTGCAACTCCTGGCCCGACAGACCGTCCTCGCCGAGGTCGAGGTAATGGTCCATCACCGTTTCGTTCACTTCGACGACCTGGTCGAGGATCTTTTGGTGCCATTCGGCGACGGGGCCGAGGTCGGTGTCGCCTTCGCCGAGCTTGCCGGAATACCCGAAGCAATCCACCACGCGCGTGCCGCCATCGGCGGGCAGGTTGAGCGGAAGGACTTCGGGGCCGAAGGCTTCGCGCAGCGCTTCGAGCAGGCGCGCGTTGTTGGCTTCGGCGTGGTCGATCTTGTTGACGATGATGACGCGGCACAGGTTGCGCGCCTTGGCGTACTCCATCATGCGGCGCGTGCCGTATTCCACGCCGGCGCCGGCGTCGCACACGATCGCGACGGTTTCCACCGCGGCGAGCGTGGAGAGCGTGGGCCCGCGGAAATCCGGATAACCGGGCGTGTCGAGGAGATTGACGTGCACCGGCGCGTTGTCGCTGGCGGTGTCGATGCTTGCGATCGCTGCATCGATCGAGTGGCCGCGTTCCTTTTCGATCGGGTCGAAATCGGACACCGTCGTGCCGCGCTCGATGCTGCCTGCCGTCTGGATCGCGCCGCCGGCATGCAGCAGGGCTTCGAAGAGCATTGTTTTGCCGGCGCCGGGGTGGCCTGCCAGGGCCACGTTGCGGATGTTTTCGGTCGTATAGGACATGAGGCCGTCTCTCCCGATATGCGGGTGGAAGGAGGCCGTCATGGCTGTCCGCGGGTGCGAGACGAACCGGAGCGTGTCTGCCGTCCTGGCTGTTCGCCGGGCGGGCCGTCATGGCGGGAGCCCCGGCGACGATGCCGCCGGGACAGCAAATCTCCCGCAGCAGCGGTGAAGGGTCAAGCATGGCGGTGGAGTAGGCTGCCCATCCCCCACCCGTGACTCACGGAGCGCAAGCCATGGCCTCGATCACCCGCAAAGCCACCGCCCATTGGGAAGGCGACCTCAAGTCCGGCCAGGGCCGGCTCGACACGCCGCAAAGCGGCCTGATGGCGGGCACGCGCTATGGCTTCAACACACGCTTCGGTGCCGAGAAAGGCACCAATCCGGAAGAACTGATCGCCGCCGCGCACGCGGGCTGCTTCACGATGGCGCTGTCGGCCAAGCTGACCGAAGCCGGCCACCCGCCGCAATCGCTCGACACCCAGGCCGAAGTGGAACTGGGCATGGAAGGCGGGCCGACGATCGTCGAGATCCGCCTGAAGACGCAGGCGCGCGTCGCCGGCCTGGATGCGGCGAAGTTCCGCGCGCTGGCCGACGATGCGAAGCAGAACTGCCCGGTGTCCAAGGCGCTGAGCGCCGTGCCGATCTCGCTCGACGCAGAGCTTGTCGAGTAACGCATCGACGCTACGCACAACGCGCGCTGACGCCGTGCTGTCGGCGCGCTAAACGATTTTGGCTGCAAGCGTTTCCACCCGCGATCGATTCAGGGTGCATTGCCCGCGCCGACCCGACGATCCCCTCCGCGCCATTCCGGCGCCTGGAGTGACGCCATGAAGCGCTTGTCCGCCACCTTGCTCGCACTGGGCCTGGCCGCTGCCGTGGGAACGGCGTCGGCGCAGAACTACGGCGGTTACACCAACCAGCAGAACGCGATCTACGACTGGGCGCGCGTGGTGCGCGTGGATCCGGTGATCGACTCGCGCTACTCCAATGGCTACGGCAACAACGGCTACGCGAACAACGGTTACGTCAACAACAACGGCAATCGCTGCTACACCTCGGGCGGTTCCTATCCGACCAATGGCGGATACGCGTCGAATGGCCAGTACCCTTCGAACGATCCGTACTACCCGCAACAGGGCCGCTATGGCACCGACACGGGCCGCACGATGGCGACCGTCGTCGGCGGGCTCGCCGGTGCGGTGCTCGGCAGCAAGGTCGGCGGTGGTAGCGGACAAGTGGCCGCGGCCGCGATCGGTTCGATGGTCGGTGGCCTGGCCGGTCGCCAGATCTACGAGGGCACGCAGCGCCGCAAGTACGAGCGCAGCAGCGTCACGGTGTGCGACGACCAGTACGGCAACAACACGTCCAGCAACGGCGGCTACAACGG
Organism: Noviluteimonas gilva; assembly: GCF_009740395.1. GTDB lineage: Bacteria > Pseudomonadota > Gammaproteobacteria > Xanthomonadales > Xanthomonadaceae > Noviluteimonas > Noviluteimonas gilva. Next base: position 242,160 of record NZ_WOXT01000005.1, on the reverse strand, counting down.
CAACAACAATTACGGCAGCTACAACGCCAACAACGATGGTCGCGTCGTCGGTTACGACGTGACGTACGAATATGCGGGGCGCCAGTTCAAGACCCGCACCGATCACCACCCGGGCGATCGCATCCGCGTGCGCGTCGACGTCAACGCCGAGCAGTAAGTTTCAGGGAAGGGGGGTCGCATCTTGCGGCCCCTTTTTTTGTCACGGCCAGTTGATGTGGCCTTCGACTACCGTGCAGGTGCGGCCTCCCGACCACACTTCGCCTTCGGCATCGACCGTGAGTTCGATGATCGCGTCGTGGCCGACTTCGCGCCCCTGGCTGATGCGATAGAAGCCGCCGCTTCCCGGCAACGCACCCTGCGACGCGAGGAACGCGGCAAGCGTCGCGTTCGCCGCGCCCGATGCCGCATCTTCGAACTGCGCCGGCGCACCGACCCACGCACGCACCGCGAGGTAGTACACCGGATCGTGGCTGCGCGCGAAGACGCACACGCCCATGCTTTCGGTGTCCTGCGCGAGCTTGCCGATCGCGGCCCAGTCGGGGGACGCGGCGCGCAAGGCCACTTCGTCCGCCATTTCGACCAACCACCAGCGGCGCCCACCTTCGACCAGCGCCGGCGGCAGCGCGCCGAGCGGCAGGCCGGCGAGGGCGGGGCGCAGGCGCGGATCGTCGGGCGAGGCGATTTCCACGACATTCGTGTGCGGCGTGCGCACGGCGATCGTGCGTTTTTGCCCCGAGCCCGTCACGCGCAGGGGAAGTTTGCCGGCGATGCCGTCCTGCACGAGCAGCCCGTCCTTCACCTGCGCCAAGCCCGCGGCCAGCGCGACGTGCGCGCTGCCCACGCTCGGGTGGCCGGCGAAGGGCACTTCCCGGCGCGGCGAGAAGATCCGGAGCCGGTAGCTGCTGTCCGGCGACGCGGCCGGGAACAGGAAGGTCGTCTCCGGCAGGCGCGTCCAGCGCGCGATGGCCTGCATCGCCGCATCGTCCAAGCCCTGCGCATCCAGCACGACCGCCAGCGGGTTGCCCGCCCCGGGCCGATCGGCGAACACGTCCACCTGCATGTAGCGGCGCAAGGCCATGGCAATACCCTAGAATCCCGGAGCCGCATTTTGCAGGCAATCTCGCGCGCGCGTCGCGCATTCCTTCGAACGCAACGAGGATCGGTGGTGTCGCAACCAGTGCGGTGGGTGGTCTTGAAGTTCGGCGGCACCTCGGTGTCGCGTCGCAATCGCTGGGACACGATCGGCCGCCTCGCCGCGAAACGGATGGGCGATGAAGGCGTGCGGGTGCTGGTGGTCGTTTCGGCGCTTTCGGGCGTCACCAACGAGCTGCAGGCCATCGCGTACTCGGCGGTGGGCGAGAATTTCGACGCCCGCATCGACGCCTTGGTCGAACGCCACCGCGCGTTCTGCGCCGAACTCGACCTTGATGCCGATGCAGTCCTCGGCTCGCGCCTGGAAGCGTTGCGCACCCTCGCGAACGACCCGCGCGCAAAAAACCGCGAACTGACGTGGCAAGCCGATGTGCTTGCGCAGGGGGAGTTGCTCTCTTCGACGCTCGGCGCGGCCTACCTGCGTTCGCAGGGCCTCGATTTCGGTTGGAGCGATGCGCGCGACTGGCTCGATGCCGTGTCGCTGCCCAACGCGAGCCCGTGGGCGCAGCGCCTGTCGGTCAATTGCCGTTGCGCGCCCGATGGGGCCTTGCAGGCGCGCTTCGATGCGCAGCCCGCGCCGATGTTGGTGACGCAAGGCTTCATCGCGCGCCACGCCGATGGCGGCACCGCGATCCTGGGCCGCGGCGGTTCCGATACCTCGGCCGCGTACTTCGGCGCGCTGCTGCGTGCATTGCGCGTGGAAATCTGGACCGACGTGCCCGGCATGTTCAGCGCGAACCCGCGCGACGTCCCCGACGCACGCCTGCTCACGCGCCTGGATTACGCCGAAGCGCAGGAAATCGCGACGACCGGCGCGAAGGTGCTGCATCCGCGTTCGATCGCGCCCTGCCGCGATGGCGGCGTGCCGATCACGATCCTCGATACCGAACGCCCCGATTTGCCCGGCACGCGCATCGACGCGAGCGCCACGACGGTGCCGGGCGTCAAGGCGATCAGCCGCCGCAACGGCATCGTGCTCGTGTCGATGGAAAGCATCGGCATGTGGCAACAGGTGGGCTTTCTCGCCGACGTGTTCGAGCGCTTCAAGCGCAACGGGCTGTCGGTCGACCTGATCGGTTCGTCCGAAACCAACGTCACCGTGTCGCTGGATCCCAGCGAGAACCTGGTGACGACGAACGTGCTGGAAACATTGTCGGCGGACCTGGCCGAAGTCTGCCGCGTGAAGGTCATCGCGCCGTGCGCGGCGATCACGCTCGTCGGGCGCGGCATGCGGTCGCTGCTGCACAAGTTGTCGGATGTGTGGGCGACCTTCGGCAAGGAACGCGTGCACCTGATTTCGCAGTCGTCGAACGACTTGAACCTGACCTTCGTCGTCGACGAAACCGACGCCGACGGCATGCTGCCGCAACTGCACGCCGAACTGACCCGTGGCGGCGCGATGCCGGTTCAGGACGCTTCGGTGTTCGGCCCGAGTTGGCGCGACATCGCGCACGGCAAGCCGGTGCGCCGCGTGCCGTGGTGGGTGGGCAAGCGCGAACCCTTGCTTGCGCTCGCCGCCAAGGCCACGCCGACCTACGCCTACGATCTGGCGACCGTGCGCAATCGCGCGCGCGACCTGATGTCGATCGATGCGATCGACCGCCGCTTCTTCGCGATCAAGGCCAACCCGCATCCGGCGATCCTGCGCACGCTGGTCGAAGAAGGCTTCGGCCTGGAATGCGTGTCGATCGGCGAACTCGAACACGTGTTCCAACATCTGCCGTCCTTGTCGCCCGAGCGCGTGGTGTTCACGCCGAGTTTCGCGCCGCGCAAGGAATACGAAGCGGCCTTCGCGCTGGGCGTGACGGTCACGCTCGACAATGTCGAAGCGCTGCATCGCTGGCCCGACGTGTTTCGCGGGCGCACGATCTGGTTGCGCCTGGACATCGGCCACGGCGGCGGGCACCACGCGAAGGTCAACACCGGTGGCGTCGCCGCGAAGTTCGGTTTGTCGCTGCAACGCTTCGACGAGTTCGTCGAACAGGCGCGCAAGCTCGACGTCCGCATCAGCGGCCTGCACGCGCACATGGGCAGTGGCATCGACGATCCGCGCCATTGGCGCTTGATCTACGCCGAACTCGCGGGCATGGCCGACAGCGTGGGCACCATCGAATCCATCGACATCGGCGGCGGCCTGCCGGTCGCGTATACGCCGGATTCGGAAGACTTCGATCTCGTCGCGTGGCGCGCGGGGCTCGAGGAAATCCGCGCTGCGTATCCGCGTTTCCAGCTCGTCGTCGAACCCGGCCGCTTCATGGTTGCCGAATGCGGCGTGCTGTTGCTGCACGCCACGCAGGTCGTCGAAAAGGACGGCGTGCGCCGCGTGGGTTGCGACGCGGGCATGAACGCACTCGCGCGCCCGGCGATGTACGGGGCGTACCACGGCATCCACAATCTCTCGCGCCTGTCCGACGTCGATACGCTGGAATTCGACGTCGTCGGCCCCATCTGTGAAAGCGGCGACGTGCTGGGCCATTCCCGCCTGTTGCCCGCGGCGACGATGGAGGGGGACGTCATCCTCGTCGCCGACGCGGGCGCCTACGGCATGGCCATGGCGAGCACCTACAACCTGCGCGCATTGCCCGCAGAGGACACGATCGAATGACCGGCTGGACTTTCTCGCGCGACGCGATCCGCGCGTTCCGCTTCGTGCGCAACACCTTCGACGCCGCCACGGGCGTGGCGCAACTGATCTACGCGTTCGACGACGGCCCGGAGCTGATCGAAACGATCACGTTGCCGGGCGCGCCCTTCGCGCTGGACGGCGCGCGTGCGGAGGCGGCGCAGCGTGCATTGCGCCTGCTGCATCTGCTCGCGGGCGTGAGCTATTACAAGGCGGCGGTGCCGGCGGAGATCCGCATCGAAGGCGAGCCGATCGACGCGGCGACGGCGGCGATGCTCGATTCGTTCTATCTCAACGGATTGGGCGAGTTCGCGTATCGCAACGGGCTGCACCTGCACGAGCGCATCAAGTTCCCGCATGCGGCGAACGATGCGCCGGCCGCGCCCGCGATCGGACTGCCCGAACATGCGCTCGTCGCGATCGGCGGTGGCAAGGATTCGCTGGTGTCCATCGAGGCGCTGCGCGCCGCGGGCGTCGAACAGACGGTCACGTGGATCGGCGGTTCGCAATTGATCAAGGCCTGCGCGGAACGCACGGGCTTGCCGACGCTCAACATCGGGCGCGCGCTTGCACCGGAGTTGTTCGAGTTCAATCGCCAGGGTGCGTTGAACGGGCACATCCCGGTGACGGGCGTGAACTCGGCGATCATGCTGTTCGCCGCCATCGTGCTCGGCGCCAACCAGGTCGTGTTCTCGAACGAACGCTCGGCGAGTTACGGCTCGCTGATCCCGGGCACGGGCGAGGTCAACCACCAATGGTCGAAGGGCTGGGCGTGGGAACAGACGCTCGCCGGTTTCGTGCAGTCGCACGTCGCCTCCGACCTGCATTACTACTCGTTGCTGCGGCCGTTGAGTGAGCTTGCGGTCGCCCGGCAGTTCGCGAAGACCGACCACTACGACGCGCACTTCTCCAGCTGCAACCGCAACTTCCATCTCCTCGGTGAGCGCCCCGCGAGCCGTTGGTGCGGCGTGTGCCCGAAGTGCCACTTCGTGTTCCTTGCGCTCGCGCCGTTCATGTCGAAGCCGCGCCTGGTCGGCATCTTCGGGCGCAACCTGCTCGACGATCCGGCGCAGACCGCCGGTTACGACGCGCTGCTGGAATACCAGGACCACAAGCCGTTCGAGTGCGTGGGCGAAGGCCGCGAATCGCGCGCCGCGATGGCCGCGCTGGCCGCGCGTCCGGAATGGCGCGAAGACGCGCTGGTCGAACGCTTCGCGCGCGAGATCGCGCCGCAGCTCGACGCGGGCGAACTCGACGTCGCGGGCCTGATGGCGATCGACGACGAACACCGCATCCCAGCTTCACTCTGGGCCAGGCTGCGTGCGCATTTCGTCGCTTGACGGCAAGCGGGTCGCCCTCTGGGGCTGGGGCCGCGAAGGTCGCGCGGCGTATCGCGCGCTGCGAGCACGACTTCCGCATCAGCCGCTGACGCTGTTCTGCGACGCGGCCGAAGCCGAGGACGCCGCGACGCTGCACGATGCCGCGTTGACGACGCACACGCACGTCGACGCCGATGCGCTTTCCGCGTTCGATGTCGTCGTGAAGTCGCCGGGCATCAGCCCGTATCGCGTTGAGGCGGTGTCGGCGTGCGCGCGCGGCACGCGTTTCATCGGCGGTACGGCGCTGTGGTTCGGCGAACACGCCGCGACGGGCCATGGCCGCACGCTCTGCGTGACCGGCACGAAGGGCAAGAGCACGACGACCGCCTTGCTCGCGCACTTGTTGCGCGCGGGCGGCCATCGCACGGCGCTCGCGGGCAACATCGGTTTGCCGATGCTCGAGTTGCTGGACGCCGATGCTTCCGCGCAGGAAGCACCCGCGTACTGGGCAATCGAGTTGTCGAGTTACCAGACCGGTGATGTCGCCGACTCCTGCGCGCGGCCCGATGTCGCCGTCGCGCTGAATGTGTTTCCCGAACACCTCGATTGGCACGGCGGCGAAATGCGCTATGTCGCCGACAAGTTGCGCCTGGTCACCGACGCGCGCCCGCGCATCGCGGTGCTCAACGCCGCCGATCCGACGCTCGCCGCGTTGCGCCTGGACGAGGAAACGCAGGTGCGCTGGTTCAATCGCGAAGACGGTTGGCATCTGCGCGGCGACGTGTTGTATCGCGGCGATCGCGAGGTGTTCGATACCGCGTCGTTGCCGCTGCCCGGCCGCCACAATCGCGGCAACCTGTGCGCGGTGCTGACGGCGATCGAAGCGCTTGGGCTCGATGCGGCCGCGCTCGCGCCGCACGCCGCGGCCTTCCGTCCGCTGCCGCATCGCTTGCAAACCATCGGCGTGCGCGACGGCATCGCCTACGTCAACGATTCGATCAGCACCACGCCGCATGCGAGCCTCGCGGCGCTGGCGTGCTTCGCCGATCGGCGCGTCGCGTTGATCGCCGGTGGCCATGATCGCGGCATCGATTGGTCGGGGTTCGCCGAACAGATGCGCACGCACGCGCCCGCGGCCATCGTCACGCTCGGGCAGAACGGGCCGAAGATCCACGACCTGCTCGAACCGGTGGCGCTCGGCGGGGCATTCGCCTTGCGCGAAGCGCGGGACCTCGCCGATGCGATGGCCCAGGCCCGCGATGCGCTGGCGGGCGAGGGCGTCGTGCTGCTTTCGCCCGGCGCGCCCAGCTTCGGCGCCTACAAGGATTACGTCGCGCGCGGGCGCCATTTCGCCAGCCTCGCCGGCTTCGATCCCGACACGATCAGCGCCATCCCGGGCCTCGGCATCGCGTGAGCGTTCACGCGGCGGACGCGCTTCGGGGGTAGGCTCGCGCACAGCCAAAGGCAAACGGAGTCCGCCATGCGTCGCACGATCTTCGGTCGCACGTTGTTCGCGTTGTTGCTCTGCGCTTTCGGGATGTCGGCCGCGCACGCCGAGATGCAGGCCAAGCCGGTCGAATGGAAGGTCGGCAAGGACAGCTTCAGCGGTTATCTCGTGTACGACGATACAAATGCGATCAAGCGCCCCGGCGTTTTGATGGTGCCCGACTGGTACGGCGTCACCGATTCGGCGATCGCCAAGGCCAAGCACATCGCCGGCGACGATTACGTCGTGCTGCTCGCAGACGTGTACGGCAAGGGTGTGCGCCCGAAGACCGACGAAGACGCGATGGGGCAGGTGAAGAAACTCCGTGCCGACGTCGCGACCTTGCGCGCACGCACGGGCAAGGCGCTCGACGTGTTGCGCACCGCGAAGGATGTACCGCTCGATGCGAAACACATCGGCGCGATCGGCTACTGCTTCGGCGGTTCGGCGGCGCTGGAACTCGCACGCAGCGGCGCGGACGTCGATGCCGTCGCGACTTTCCACGGTGGCCTGGCGACGACGACGCCCGCAAAACCCGGCACGGTGAAGGCGAGCCTGCTCGTGCTCAACGGCGCCGACGACCAGGGCACGGCGGGCGACATCCCCGGATTCGAAAACGAGATGAACGCGGCGAAGGTGGATTGGCAGTTCGTGAACTTCAGCGGCGCGGTGCATTGCTTCGCGCTGCCGGATGCGAACAAGCCGCCGGGCTGCGTTTACAACGAACTGGCGGCGCGCCGTTCCGAACGCATGATGCGCGTCTTCTTCGCCGAGAAATTCGCGAACTGACGGCCTTCATCCCCCTTCCAAGGGGGATCGAGCGCGCAAAGCGCGCTCGAGGGGGATAACGCACTAGCGATCCCGCGACACCGCATACCGCGCCAACCCCCGCAACGCATCCACCGCGACGTTCGACGGCATCCCGTCGAGCGCCGCTTCCGCGGCCTGCGCGAATTCGAACGCGCGCCCGCGGCTGTATTCCAGCCCGCCCGTCGCGTTGATCGCGGCGACCACCTGCGGCATCGCATCGACGTCGCCATGTTCGACGGCGTTGCGCAGCGCGGCACGCGTGGGCGCATCGCTGTGCGCGATCGCGTGGATCAACGGCAGCGTGGCCTTGCCTTCGGCGAGATCGTCGCCGAGGTTCTTGCCCAGCGCGTCGGCGTCGGCGGCGTAGTCGAGCACGTCGTCGGCGATCTGGAAGGCGTAGCCGAGCTGCAGGCCGTATTCGTGCATGGCATCGCAGGTCTTCGCATCCGCGCCGGCGAGCAGCGCGCCCAGGCGCGTGGCGGCGGCGAACAGGACGGCCGTCTTGCGCTCGATGACGCGCAGGTAGGCGGCTTCGTCGGTGTCGGGGTTGCGCACGTGCAGCAGCTGCAGCACTTCGCCTTCGGCGATCTGGTTGGTCGTGTCGGCGAGGATGCGCATGACTTCCATGCGGTCGAGTTCGACCATCAGCTGGAAGCTGCGCGAATACAGGAAGTCGCCGACGAGCACGCTCGCGGCGTTGCCCCACACCGCATTGGCCGTGCGGCGGCCGCGGCGCAGATCGGATTCGTCGACCACGTCGTCGTGCAGCAAGGTCGCGGTGTGGATGAACTCGACCACCGCCGCGAGCTGGTGCGCATGCGGGCCGCGATGGCCGAGCGCGCGCGCGGCGAGCAACAGCAACATCGGGCGCAGGCGCTTGCCGCCGGCGCCGATGATGTACTCACTGACCTGGTTGATCAGGACGACGTCGGAGGCCAGGCGCTTTCGGATCAGCGCATCGACGGCGGCCATGTCCTCCTGCGCGAGGGCCTGGATCGCGGGCAGGTCGGGGAGGCTGCGGTCGGGGGCTGCGTTCACGTCGGAGGCGGGCAGGGCGGCGGGGGCGGGCGGCAATTATAGGCAGGCCCACACATTCACGGTCCCGCGTTTGCCGCGCGGGGTGGGGGCATGAGACCATTCGCGGGCTTTATTTAGCAGCACCTGTCGCGTGGGAGAGACCGGCCCAGTGCCGGCGCCGAAGGAGCAACCGCCCCGGAAACTCTCAGGCAAAAGGACCTCGCGGCAGACACAATCTGAAAAGTGACCGGCGGTCTCGCACCGTGCGTCCCGGAGATCCTCCCCCATCCGGCCGCGCGACCCTGTATGCGAACCCGTCCCCGGCCCGCCGAAGGAGTAACGCTCTCAGGCGAATAGACAGATGGGGCGCCCTATTTTCCCAAGGCGCGCCCATGACGACCCCGCTCGACACCCGTAACGAATTCATCGCGCGCCATATCGGCCCGCGCGAGGCCGACACCAAGGCGATGCTCGACCTGCTCGGTCACGCCTCGCTCGACGCCCTCACCGACAGCGTCGTTCCCGCCAGCATTCGCGGCACCGCGGTCCTTCCGGCCAGCGATGGCCTCGGGGAAGCCGAAGCGCTCGACCTGCTGCGCACCATCGCCGACAAGAACAAGGTGCTGCGCTCGTTCATCGGCCAGGGCTACTACAACACGCACACGCCGGCGCCGATCCTGCGCAACCTGCTCGAGAACCCCGCGTGGTACACGGCCTACACGCCGTACCAGCCGGAAATCTCGCAGGGCCGCCTCGAAGCGCTGCTCAACTTCCAGACGCTGGTCGCGGACCTCACCGGCATGGAAATCGCCAACGCCTCGCTGCTCGACGAAGGCACCGCCGTCGCCGAAGCGATGACGTTCTGCAAGCGCCTGTCGAAGAACAAGGCGGCGAATGCCTTCTTCGTCTCACAGCATTGCCATCCGCAGACCATCGATGTCGTGCGCACGCGCGCCGAGCCGCTGGGTTACGAAGTGATCGTCGGCGACGAGTTCGCGCTGGAAGACGTGTCGAAGTTCTTCGGCGCCGCGCTGCAATACCCGGCGACCAACGGCGACGTGCACGACCTGAAGGCCATCGTCGCCAAGTTCCATGCGGCCAATGCGCTCGTCGCGGTCGCGGCCGACCTGCTTGCGCTCACGCTGCTCACGCCGCCGGGTGAATTCGGCGCGGACCTCGCGATCGGCAGCGCGCAGCGCTTCGGCGTGCCGCTCGGCTTCGGCGGCCCGCACGCCGCGTACTTCGCGACGAAGGATGCCTTCAAGCGCGACATGCCGGGCCGCGTGGTCGGCATCTCGATCGACCGCCACGGCAAGCCGGCCTATCGGCTTGCGATGCAGACGCGCGAGCAGCACATCCGCCGCGAGAAGGCGACCTCCAACATCTGCACCGCGCAGGTGCTGCTGGCCAACATCGCGAGCATGTTCGCGGTCTACCACGGTCCGGAAGGGCTGCAGGCGATCGCCGAGCGCACGCACGCGCTCACCGTCATCCTCGCCGCCGGCCTGAAGCAGCTCGGCGTGCAGGTCGAACAGAAGACCTGGTTCGACACGATCACCCTCGCCACCGGCGGCCGCACCGGCGCGCTGCACGACAAGGCGCGCGACGCGGGCTACAACCTGCGCGAGATCGATCCCTCGCGCCTGGGCATCTCCGTCGACGAAACCACCACGCGCGCCGACATCGAAGCGCTGTGGCACGTGTTCGCCGGCGAAGGCGCGGCGATCCCGGATTTCGACGCGCTGCACGACACCGACGCCACGCTGCCCAAGGGCCTGCGCCGCACGTCGAAGTTCCTGCAGCACGTGGTGTTCAACACGCATCGCTCCGAAACCGAGTTGATGCGCTACCTGCGTCGCCTGGCCGATTACGACCTCGCGCTCGACCGCACGATGATCCCGCTGGGCTCGTGCACGATGAAGCTCAACGCCGCGAGCGAGATGATCCCGGTGACGTGGCCGGAGTTCGGCGCGCTGCATCCCTTCGCGCCGGAAGACCAGGCGCTGGGCTACGCGAAGATGACGCAGGACCTCGAGCGCATGCTGTGCGAGGCCACCGGTTACGACGCGGTGTCGCTGCAGCCCAACGCCGGTTCGCAGGGCGAATACGCGGGCCTGCTCGCCATTCGCGCGTACCACGCCAGCCGCGGCGAAGGGCATCGCGACATCTGCCTGATTCCGTCCTCGGCGCACGGCACCAATCCCGCGACGGCGAACATGGCCGGCATGCGCGTGGTCGTCACCGCGTGCGACGCGCGCGGCAACGTCGACCTCGACGACCTGCGCGCGAAGGCTGCCCAGCATGCCGACAAGATCGCGGCGATCATGATCACGTATCCCTCCACGCACGGCGTGTTCGAAGAAGGCGTGCGCGAGATCTGCGAGATCGTGCACGGCCACGGCGGCCAGGTGTACATCGACGGCGCGAACATGAACGCCATGGTCGGGCTGTGCGCGCCGGGCAAGTTCGGCGGCGACGTCTCGCACCTCAACCTGCACAAGACCTTCTGCATTCCGCACGGCGGCGGCGGCCCGGGCGTCGGCCCGATCGGCGTGAAGTCGCACCTCGCGCCCTTCCTGCCGGGGCATCGCACCGGGCACCTCGCGCGCAAGGACGGCGCGGTCGCGGCGGCGCCGTACGGCAGCGCGAGCATCCTGCCGATCACGTGGATGTACATCCGCATGATGGGCGGCACCGGCCTGCGCCTGGCCTCGCAGATGGCGATCCTCAACGCGAACTACATCGCGCGTCGCCTCGAAGAGCATTACCCCGTGTTGTACGCCGGCCACGAAGGCCTCGTCGCGCACGAATGCATCCTCGACCTGCGCCCGCTCAAGGACAGCAGCGGCATCAGCGTCGAAGACGTGGCCAAGCGCCTGATCGACTTCGGTTTCCATGCGCCGACGATGTCCTTCCCGGTCGCCGGCACGTTGATGATCGAGCCGACGGAAAGCGAGTCGAAGGAAGAGCTCGATCGCTTCTGCGAAGCGATGATCGCCATCCGCGAAGAGATCCGCGCGGTCGAAAACGGCACGCTCGACAAGGACGACAACCCGCTGCGCAACGCGCCGCACACCGCGCAGGAAGTGGTGGGCGAGTGGACGCATCCGTATTCGCGCGAAGCGGCGGTGTATCCGTTGCCGTCGCTGGTGGCCGGCAAGTACTGGCCGCCGGTGGCGCGCGTGGACAACGTCTACGGCGACCGAAACCTCGTCTGTTCCTGCCCGCCGCTCGAGGCTTACGCCGAGTAACGGCAACGGCCGGCGTTGTGCAGTGCGCAATGCCGGCCCCGCGAACGACCGTCCTTCCCCTGCAGCGCGCCGCCGGTCCGGGCGGCGTGCCTGCCGACGCCTCGTCGTACGCGCTCGTCACGAATGGCGCAATGCAGCGCTAGCATCCGTGCATGGAAACCTCTGCCGCCGTCGCCGCCGACAAGCGCAAGCACGCTCGGTTCAACGTGTTGTGCGCGGTGCTCGTCGCGCCCAACGGACATTCGCACGAGGGGTACATCCTCGATCTTTCCGAAGGCGGCGCGCGCGTGGACCTCGTGCCGGGCTGGACGCCGGCGGACGGCACGCAACTGCGCATGTTCTTCGACGTGCCCGACAGCGATTCGGTCACGCTGCAGACGCACGTGGCGTGGGTGGCGGTCGACCACATGGGCCTGCGGTTCGACCCCGAGCAGGACGCCGAGATCGGACGCCTGATGGAAGCTGCCGGCGCGGTGTGATCCGGCAGCGCTTGCTTATGCCGAATCGGTTTCGCGCGCGAGCTCGATGAGGTCGCGGATGTTGCGTGCGCCGAGCTTGCGCATGATCTTCATCTTGTACGCACTGACGGTCTTGTTGCTCAGGCGCATGTGTTCGCCGATGTCGCGGTTGGACTGGCCGGCGACGAGGCAGCGGAAGACTTCGAACTCGCGCTCGGTCAGGCGCGTGACCGGACGGCCGTCGGTCTGGCCATCGCCTGCGAGCACCAGCAGTTCCTGGTTGAAGTAGGACTTGCCGCGCGCGACCACGAGCGCGGCCATCGCGATCTCGCTCATCGCATCGGTCTTGTGCACGAAGCCGTTGGCGCCGGCGCGCAGCGCACGCAGGCCGCTTTCGTGCGCTTCGCCACCCGACACGACGAGGATGCCGACGCCCGAACCGCCTGCGCGCAGGCGCGAGATCACTTCGACGCCGCCGAGCACGGGCACGCCCAAGTCGATGATCAACAGATCGGGTTGCAACGTGCGCACCGCCGACAGTGCCGCGCCGCCGTTGTCGTGCACGGCGACGACTTCGAAGGTCTCGTTGGTTTCCAGCAGGTCTTTCAGTGCGGCCGAGACCATGGGGTGGTCGTCGACGATGATCACTCGATACATGGATCTGGCCCTGGGTTGAACGAAGGTGGCGAGCGAGCGCGCCCCCGCGATCGCATGCGATCCGATTCTAGGCACGCGATCGCCGTGGACGACGGCACGCGATGCAGATCTGCACCAAGGGGCACGTGTGTCGCACAGGGGCGACATCGCGAAGGCGCGGATTAGAAGGCAAGCGCGGAGTCGACGAAACGAACGTCGTCCGAACATTTGCGGAGTGGAGACGTTTCCTGTCCGCATCCGCGCTGATTCATCGATGCGCAAGCTGCGTTTGTTCGAAGCGAGCGTATTTCGCATCGCGCCGTGGACGCGTTGGGGGGCGATGGGGCCCGGATCGGCGCGGGCCGCGGGCGCATCGCCCCGGCGCGACCCGGCGCGGGATGCGCGATGGCGGGCCCCGCCAGCGACGGGTCGGAGAGCCACATGCGAATCCGCCGACAGGTCGGCAGGCGGCGTCCCCGGCCGCTGGTACCATGTGCCACTGGCCAGCCGGCCCCCGCGACCGGCCGTACCCAACCCGCATTCGAGGACACGCATTCCATGGCACGTGGCATCAACAAGGTGATCCTGGTCGGCAATCTCGGCAACGACCCCGAAACCAAGTACACGCAGGGCGGCATGGCCGTCACCTCGATCAGCCTCGCCACGACCAGCGTGCGCAAGGACAAGGACGGCAACACCCAGGAGCGCACCGAGTGGCACCGGGTGAAGTTCTTCGGGAAGCTCGGCGAGATCGCCGGCGAATACCTGCGCAAGGGCTCGTCGGTCTACGTCGAAGGCTCGATCCGCTACGACAAGTTCACCGGCCAGGACGGCGTCGAGAAGTACTTCACCGACATCGTGGCCGATGAGATGCAGATGCTCGGCGGCCGCAGCGAAGGCGGTGGCGGTGGCGGCGGTGGTGGCGGCGGCAGTCGCGCCGAGCGTCCGCAGCGTTCCGCGCCTCCGCAGCGCCAGGAAGGCGCGCCGCGTCGTGATTCGGCACCGGCCGGCCCGGCCGCGCGCGACTTCGGCGACGACTTCGCCGACGACGACATCCCGTTCTGATTCCTCGCCGCCCGCGGCCTGAAGTCGCGGGCGGCATCGATGCAACACACGCGGCCCGGGAGAGGGGTCGTTTCTGAACGCCGGACGGGGCGGCGACACAGCAAGGCACTGGAGGCTGATGTGACGACCTGGTTGGTGACCGGCGGTGCCGGTTTCATCGGCGGTAATTTCGTACTCGACGCGGTGCGCCGCGGCGTGCGCGTGGTGAACCTCGACGCGTTGACCTACGCGGGCAACGTCGACACGCTGGCGCCGCTTTCCGGCAACGCGAACCACGTGTTCGTGGAAGGCGACATCGGCGATCGCGCGCTGGTCGACCGCCTGCTGCGCGAACACGCGCCCGACGCGGTGATCAACTTCGCGGCCGAGAGCCACGTCGATCGCTCCATCGACGGCCCGGCGGCATTCGTGCAGACCAACGTCGTCGGCACGCTGGCCTTGCTGGAATCCGCGCGCGATTACTGGAAGGCGTTGCAGGGCGACGCGAAGTCCGCCTTCCGCTTCCTGCATGTTTCCACCGACGAGGTCTACGGCTCGCTCGGCGAGACCGGCAAGTTCACCGAGACCACGCCGTACGCGCCGAACTCGCCGTACTCCGCATCGAAGGCCGCTTCCGACCACCTGGTCCGCGCCTTCCACCACACCTACGGCTTGCCGGTCCTCACGACCAATTGCTCGAACAACTACGGGCCGTACCAGTTCCCGGAAAAACTCATCCCGCTGATCATCGCGCGCGCGCTCGCCGGTGAGCCGCTGCCGGTGTACGGCGACGGCAAGAACGTGCGCGACTGGTTGTATGTCGGCGACCACTGCGCCGCGATCCGCGCCGTGCTCGAAGGCGGCCGCGTCGGCGAAACCTACAACGTCGGCGGCGATGCCGAACGCCAGAACATCGATGTCGTGCGCACCATCTGCGCGCTGCTCGACGAACGCCGCCCGCGCGAAGACGGCAAGAAGCGCGAAACGCAGATCACCTTCGTCGCCGATCGTCCGGGCCACGACCGCCGTTACGCGATCGACGCCGACAAGCTGAAAGCCGAGCTCGGCTGGAAGCCCGAACACACCTTCGAACAAGGCATCGCCGACACCGTCGACTGGTACCTCGCGCACCAGGACTGGGTCGGTCGCGTCACCGACGGCAGCTATCGCCTCGAACGCATCGGGACGGCCGCATGACGCCCGCGCGCACGACCAACCGCAAGGGCATCATCCTCGCCGGCGGATCGGGTACGCGCCTGTATCCGATCACCAAGGCGATCAGCAAACAGCTGCTGCCCGTGTTCGACAAGCCGATGATCTATTACCCGCTGAGCGTGCTGATGCTCGCCGGGATCCGCGACGTGCTGATCATCAACACGCCGCACGAGCAGGCCCTGTTCCAGAACCTGATCGGCGACGGTTCGCAGTGGGGCATGAACATCGAGTACGCCGTGCAGCCCAGCCCCGATGGCCTGGCGCAGGCGTATCTGATCGGCCGCGAGTTCGTCGACGGCAAGCCGAGCTGCCTGGTCCTGGGCGACAACATCTTCTACGGGCACGGCCTGACGGAGCTGTTGCAGCGCGCGGACGATCGCACCGACGATGCCGCGACGGTCTTCGGTTACTGGGTGCGCGATCCGGAGCGCTACGGCGTCGCCGAGTTCGACACCGACGGCCGCGTCGTCGGCCTGGAAGAAAAGCCCGCCAAGCCGCGTTCGAACTACGCCGTCACCGGCCTGTACTTCTACGACGGCAACGCCAGCGAGTACGCCGCGCAGCTCAAGCCGTCGGCGCGCGGCGAACTCGAAATCACCGACCTCAACCGCGTGTACCTGGAGCAGGGCCGCCTGCACCTGGAGAAACTCGGTCGCGGTTACGCCTGGCTCGACACCGGCACGCACGAATCGCTGGTCGAAGCTTCGACCTACATCGAGACGATCGAAAAGCGCCAGGGCTTGCGCGTCTGCTGCCCCGAAGAAATCGCCTACTTCAACAAGTGGATCGATCGCGCGCAGCTCGAGGCGCTGGCGAAGCCGCTCGCGAAGAACGGCTACGGACAATACCTGCTCAGCCTGCTGGAACACGGACGCGTCGAATGAAAGTCGTCGAAACCGGATTGCCCGGCTGTGTCGTGATCGAACCCGCGGTGTGGGGCGACGCGCGCGGCTTCTTCTATGAAGCCTGGAACGCCGAACGCTTCGGTGCACTCGGTTTGCCGACGCACTTCATGCAGAGCAATGTGTCGTCGTCCAGTCGTGGCGTCCTGCGTGGCCTGCACTATCAGTGGCCGAATCCGCAGGGCAAGCTGGTGAGCGTGCTGGAAGGCGAGGTGTACGACGTCGCGGTCGACATCCGCCGCGGCTCCCCGACCTTCGGCCAATACACCGGCGTGATCCTCAGCGCCGACAACAAGCGCCACTTCTGGGTACCGGAGGGTTTCGCGCACGGGTTCGCGGTGCTGTCCGAACGCGCGCTCTTCAGCTATCTGTGCACCGCGCCGTACGACAAGGCCGCCGATGCCAGCCTGCGCTGGAACGACGCGCAGATCGCGATCGACTGGCCGATCGGGCATCCGTCGCTGTCGGAGAAGGATGCGAACGCGCCGTTCCTCGCCGACGTCGCGCAGGAGCGCTTGCCGATTTACACCGCGCCATGACCGTCCTGCTCCTCGGCGGCGATGGCCAGCTCGGGCGACGCCTGCGCGGCACGCTCGCGCCGCTGGGCGATCTCGTCGTCACCTCGCGCGGCGGCACGCTCGCTGATGGCACGGTGTGCGAAGCCCTCGACCTCACCGACCTCGAGTCGATCGATGCGCTGATCGCGCGCGTCGCGCCCGACATCGTCGTCAACGCCACCGCGCACACGGCGGTCGACCGCGCCGAATCCGAACCCGACCTCGCGCATCGCATCAACGCGCAGGCGCCGGCCCGCATCGCGGCCGCGTGCGCCGCGCGCGGTGCGTACTTCGTGCATTACTCGACGGACTACGTTTTCGACGGACAAGGCAAGCGCCCGTATCGCGAGGACGATGTCACCGCGCCGCTCGGCGTCTACGGCATTTCCAAGCGCACCGGCGAGCTCGCGATCGAGCAAAGCGGCGCACGCTACGCGATCTTCCGCACGGCGTGGGTGTACGACGTGCACGGCCACAATTTCCTGCGCACGATGCTGCGCGTCGGTGCCGAACGCGACGAACTGCGCGTCGTCGACGACCAGGTTGGCACGCCGACGCCCGCATGGCTGCTCGCCGACGTCACCGCGCAGGTGTTGCGCGCACCCGTGCGCCGCACCGGGTTGTGGCACCTGGCGACGACCGGCAAGACGAGTTGGCACGGATTCGCGACCGCGATCTTCGAAGGCGCCGTTGCACGCGGGTTGCTCGCGAAGGCACCGCGCGTCGTGCCGATCCCGACGTCCGATTACCCCACGCCCGCCGCGCGTCCGGCGTATTCGGTGCTCGACACCACCGCCGTGCAGCGTGACTTCGGCATTGCGTTGCCCGATTGGCGCGCGGCGCTCGACGCCACGCTCGACCGGATGCAGCCCGTTATTTGACGCCGTGCATCCACCGCTTCAACAGCGGCGTGATCACGAGGAACACCACCGCGGATCCGATGCCGATCCACAGCATCAGCTGGAACAGGTGCGCGTAGCGCCCCGCGGCATCGACGACATCGATCGCGCCGCCTTCGGGAATCTCGATCGACGCCAGCTTGCCGAACGAGGCCGCCAGCACTTCCGAATACGCCGTCGCGAGCCAGAAGCCGCCCATCATCAAGCCCACGACTTTCGCGACGGACAACTGCGTCACCGCCGACAGTCCGATCGGTGACAGGCACATCTCGCCGACCTCGAGCAGGAAGTAGGCGAGCACCAGCCACCACACGCTCGCCATCGCATTCGGCCCAACGGTCTGCGCCGCCGCCAGCAGGGGCAGGAACGACAAGGCCGCGAACAACAACCCGATCGCGCTCTTCAACGGTTTGCTCGGATTCGCGCCGCGCTTTTCCAGCCACGGCCACAGCCACGCGAAGATCGGCGAGAGCAGAACGACGAAGAACGAGCCCAGGAAGGTCAGCGACCCGGCGGTCTGCGGCACCAGCACCACGTCGCGGAAACACGCGACCGCCATCGCGACCACCCAGAGGGCGACCAGCGCGCGTGCAAAACCGCGCTGCCCCGCATCGCTCGCGCGCAACGCCATCACGATCAGGATCGGCGAACCCGCCATCAGCCAGATCGACCACGGCAGCGTGCCGCTCGCATCGCTCACCAACGACGGGAACATGTCCTTGGTCATCAGGCGATCGGTGAACGTCAGCCATGAGCCGTAGGTCTGCTCGTACAGGGTGAAGAACACCAGCACGCCGAGGATGCTGACCAGCAGCGCCATCATCTGCTGGCGTTGCTCGCGCGTGCAGCGCGCGATGACGTACCAGAGGAACCACGCGAAAAACAGCGCGGCCACGACGTGCATCGACCAATGCACCGCGCGCGTGGTCTGGATCAATTGCCACACCACCGCCACGCCGGCGAACGAACCCAGGTAGATCCACCACTCGCGCGAGATGCCCGCCACGCGCGCGCGCAACGCGCCCGGATCACGCGGCTCCGCGTGGCCATGCAAATACTTCTGTCCCCACAGGAACATCGCCAGGCCCGCGAGCATGCCCACGCCCGCCGCGCCGAAGCCGTATCGCCAACCGTAGGTCTCGCCGAGGAACGCGCAGATCAATCCCGCGAACAGGCCGCCGACATTGATGCCCGCATAGAAGAGGGTGAAACCCGAATCGCGGCGCGGATCGTCTTCGGCGTAGAGCTTGCCGACGATCGTCGAGATGTTCGGCTTGAGGAAGCCCACGCCCATGATGATCAGCGCGAGCGATCCGTAGAACACCTGCAGCGCGCCGGCGTCGCGCACCATCACGCCATTCACCATGCGCGCCTGGTCGCCTTCGACCGCCATGCCCAGGTGCCCGAGGCAAAGCAAAATGCCGCCGAGCACGACCGCCTTGCGCATCCCGAGCCAACGGTCGGCGAGCAGGCCGCCGATCACCGGCACCGCGTAGACCAGGCCGCCGTAGGCGCCGATCAGGTCGTAACCCGCGTCGTCGTCGAAGCCGTGGTGCTTCAGCAGGTACAGCAACAGCAGCGCCTTCATCCCGTAGAACGAGAAGCGCTCCCACATCTCGGTGAAGAAGCAGACGAAGACGCCCTTGGGGTGCCCGAGGAAGTCCTCGCTGCGCGGAATGTCGCTGTAAGCGGTGACGGACGACGACATCGCGCTGGCTCCCCCCGGGGCCGGACAGGCGAGGCGAGTATAGGCTGCGGGCCCCGCAAGTCGGTCGCGCTGGACGGATTGGCGCCCCGTCGCTTACTTTCGGCGTTTTCGTGGCCCCGGGGACTTCCGATGAACCAGCCTGCGGCCGTGCCGCAATTGACCTTCCGCGCCGTCTTGCTCGCCATCGTGCTGGCGATGATCCTGGCCGCGGCCAACGCCTACCTCGGCCTGTTCGCCGGCCTGACCATCGCGACCGCGATTCCCGCGGCGGTGGTGTCGATGGGCGTGCTCCGCCTGCTCGGCGGCGGCACGATCCTCGAGAACAACATCGTGCAGACCGGCGCGTCCGCCGGTTCGTCGATCGCGGCCGGTGTGATCTTCACCATTCCCGCGCTGATCATCCTGGGCTATTGGGATGACTTCCGGTACTCGTGGGTGCTCGCGATCGCAGGCCTCGGCGGCCTGCTCGGCGTGCTGTTCTCGGTCCCCCTGCGTCGTTCGATGATCGTCGACGATCCGCTCCCGTTCCCCGAGGGCAAGGCCGCGGCCGAAGTGCTCAAGGCCGGCGAGAACCCGGGCCCGGGTTTGAAGATCCTCGGCATTTCCGCCGCACTCGGCGGCATCGTGAAGTTGTTCGCCGAAAGCGGCCTGCGCCTGATTCCCGACAACGCGGCCGGCGCCGGCTTCTTCGGCAAGTACCTCGGCTACATGGGCACTGGCCTGTCGCCGGCGCTGCTCGGCGTGGGCTACATCGTCGGGCTCAACATCGGCATCGTGGTCGTGTCGGGCAGCATCCTGTCCTACAACATCGCGATCCCGATCTACCACGCGTTCTTCCTCGGAAGCGATCCGGCGATGGCCGCGGCCGTCGCGGGCCAGAGCGCCTTCGACACCGCCGGGATCCTGCGCGGCGAGCGCATCCGTTACCTCGGTGTCGGCGCGATGCTGGTCGGCGGCATCTGGACCTTGTTCTCGCTGCGCAAGTCGCTCGCCTCGGGCATCAAGAGCGGCATCGCCGCGGCCCGCAAGGGCAGCGGTGCGATCGTCGCGGAAACCGAACGCGACCTGCCGATGAAGTGGATGCTCGTCGCGCTCGTACTCTTCGTCCTGCCGCTGCTCGGTCTGTACCAGGCGATCGTGTCGAACTGGGGCGTCAGTATCCCGATGACGCTGATCATGATCGTCGCCGGCTTCCTGTTCGTGTCCGTATCGGCCTACCTTGCCGGTCTGGTCGGTTCCTCGAACAATCCGGTGTCGGGCATCACGATCGCGACGATCCTGTTCGCATCGGTCGTGCTGATGCTGCTGCTCGGTCGCGATTCCCAGATCGGCGCGGTCGCCGCGATCATGATCGGCGCGGTGGTTTGCTGCGCGGCGGCGGTCGGCGGCGACAACCTGCAGGATCTCAAGGCCGGCTACATCGTCGGCGCGACGCCGTGGAAGCAGCAGCTCATGCTCGGCATCGGCTCGTTCTCCTGCGCGCTGATCATGGCCCCGGTGCTGAACCTGCTGTCCCAGGCCTACGGCATCGGCCCGGCGACGCCGGAGCATCCCAACTCGCTCAACGCACCGCAGGCCACGCTGATGGCGTCGGTGGCCAAAGGCATGTTCGGCGGCGAATTGCCCTGGAACATGATCATCGCCGGCGGCGTCATCGGCGCGATCATCATCGCGATCGACGAGGTACTGAAGAAGCGCGGTTCGCACTTCCGAGTGCCCGTGCTCGCCGCGGCGATCGGCATCTACCTCCCGCTCGAACTCATGGTGCCGATTTTCCTCGGCGGCCTGCTGTCGTGGTTCGTCGAGAAGCGCCTGCACATGCATGCCGACACCGAGGAAGGCCGCGACCGCATCCACCGCCCGGGCGTCCTGTTCTCGGCTGGCCTGATCACCGGCGAAGCGCTGATGGGCATCCTGATCGCGGTCCCGATCGTCGTGAGCAGCCGTGGCGACATCCTCGCGCTGCCCGAGACGCTGCGCACGGGCGAAGGCATCGCGCAGCTCATCGGCCTGGCTGTGCTGGCGTTCGTCGCCTGGCTTCTGTTCCGCACCGCGATTCGTTCGCACGCACACACCTGATCCACGGAGTCTTTTAGATGAAGTCTGTCCATTCCATCCTCGCGCTGGCGTTGCTCGCCGCATTGCCCGCGCTCGCTCACGCCGAGCGCGGCTTCGAAGTGCGCGATCTCGCCAAGCTCGATCGCGTGTCCGCACCCGTGTTGTCGCCCGACGGCCGCAAGGTCGTGTTCGCCAAGCGCGTCGTGGATTTCGCGGCGAACAAGAGCGCGACGTCGCTGTGGATCGAAGACCTGTTCGCACGCGACGCCGCGCCGCCGGTGCGCCTCACGCCCGAAGGCTGGAGCGTCAACTCCGCGACCTTCTCCGACGACGGCACGCGCGTGTACTTCCTCAGCGCGAAGGGCGGCTCGATGCAGCTGTATTCGATCGCGGTCGCCGGTGGCACGCCGGTGCAGCTGACGGACCTGGCCGTCGATGTCGGCGGCTACGTCGTTTCGCCCGACGGCAAGCGCGTCGCGCTCGCGCTGGAAGTGTTCGCCGACTGCAAGGCCGACCTGCAGTGCAACGTCACGCGCAGCAAGGAGCGCGAAGAGCGCAAGGCCTCGGGCGTCGTGTTCGACCGCCTCTTCATCCGCCACTGGGATGCCTGGAACGAAGGCAAGCTCAATCGCGTGTTCGTCGCGCCCTTCGCCGCCGATGGCGCGAAGATCACGCAGGCCACGCTCGTCGGCAGCGATGTGATCGGCGACGTGCCGTCGCGTCCGTTCGGCGACACGAGCGAGATGGCGTGGTCGCCCGACGGCAAGTCGCTCGTGTTGTCCGCGCGCAAGGCCGACAACGTCGAACCGTGGTCGACCAACTTCGACCTGTACATGGTCAACGCCGACGGCACGGGCGCCGCGAAGAACCTCACCGCCGCCAACAAGGCGTGGGACACCAACCCGGTGTTCGCCAACGACGGCAAGACGCTGTACTACCGCGCGATGAAGCGCCCGGGTTTCGAAGCCGACCGCTTCGCGCTGATGGCGATGGATCCTGGTACAGGTAGCACCCGCGAGATCGCGTCGAAGTGGGACGCCTCCGCGAACGGTATTTTGCTTTCAGAAGACGGTAAGTCCATCTACACCACCGCCGAAGAACTCGGCCAGGCCCCGCTCTTCTCCGTCGACATCGCGAGCGGCGAAGTCACGTCGATCATCAAGGACGGCACCGTGACCGCGGTCGATCTCGCCGGCCCGACGCTCGTCTACACGCGCAACTCGTTGCAGTCCGGCGATCAGTTGTTCGCCGCGCAGCCCGATGGTGCGACGCCGCGTGCGATCACGCAGAGCGCCGGCGAAATGGTGCCCGACGTGAAGTTCGGCGAAGCCACGCAGTTCAAGTTCGCCGGCTGGAACAACGAGACCGTGCACGGTTACGTCGTGAAGCCCTGGAACTACCAGCCGGGCAAGAAGTACCCGGTCGCGTTCCTGATCCACGGCGGCCCGCAGGGCAGCTTCGGCAACGGCTGGAGCTATCGCTGGAATCCGCAGACCTACGCCGGCCAGGGCTACGCGGTGGTCATGATCGACTTCCACGGTTCGACCGGTTACGGCCAGGCCTTCACCGACGCGATCAGCCAGCATTGGGGCGATCGCCCGCTCGAAGACCTGCAGAAGGGTTGGGACGCGGCGCTCAAGCAGTTCGACTTCCTCGACGGCTCGAAGGCCTGCGCGCTCGGCGCGTCGTACGGCGGCTTCATGGTCAACTGGATCGCCGGCAACTGGAATGCGCCGTGGAAGTGCCTGGTGTCGCACGACGGCGTGTTCGACCAGCGCATGATGGGTTACGCGACCGAAGAACTGTGGTTCAGCGAATGGGAAAACGGCGGCACGCCGTTCGAGCATCCGGAAAACTACGAGCGCTTCAATCCGGTCAACCACGTCAAGGATTGGAAGAAGCCGATCCTCGTGGTGCATGGCCAGTTGGACTTCCGCATTCCGGTGGAGCAGGGCATCGGCGCATTCACCGCGGCGCAGCGCCAGGGGATCGAGTCGAAGTTCCTGTACTTCCCCGACGAGAACCATTGGGTGCTCAAGCCGCAGAACAGCGTGCTCTGGCACGACACGGTCAATGCGTGGCTGAAGCAGCATATCGGCCAGTAATCCGGCCGATTCGACCGACCAAAGGCCCCGCGGTTGCGGGGCCTTTTGTTTTCACGCAGCCTCGACGGTGGCCACACGAGCGTGGCCGCTCCGACTAGGGGAGGCGGCATGTACGAGATCGACCACGGGGGCGAGTTCAAGGCGTATCGCGGGCCGGACCGTCGGAAGAACGTCGAGCGGCGCAAGTCGAACGATCGCCGCGAGATGATCCGATTCGAGCCGGACAAGGCCGACCGGCGTTGCGGCAAGGATCGAAGGAAGGCGGCGGCGTGGGGGACGATCGCGTCGCGCACCTGACGTGCGCGACGCTTCAAACCGTCTTTCAGTACTCGAACACGCGCGCGCACGGCGTCGGATTGACCACGCCGGCACCGTTGTTGAGTGCATCGAGGTAGTTCTTCAGGACTTCCTGTTCCGCGCGATCGGGATGGCCCGACGGCGTGTACGGGCTGTCGGCAAGCGAGGCGTTCGCCACCGCGATCAACTCGTTGATCGTTCCACCGAAGGGCGCGTAGATGCGCGTGCCGTCGACGAATCCCGCTTCGACGTTGAGCCGCATCGCCGCCAGGTGCGTCGACAACTTCCACGCCATGTTGGTCGCGTTGCTGTCGAGCAGCCACGTGGCGAACTGCGGGTGGTTGGTCGGATCGAATGCGCTGCCGCTCGCGCCGACGAGATTGAGCGCCGACAGGATCGCGAACTCCGGTGCGAGCGAGCCGCCGTCCATCAACGTCGCCAGGCCGTTCTTGTTGTGCCAGTACCCCGGCGTCTTGCCGCCGCTCGGCTTGGTGCAGTAGTTGCCGAACGTCAGTTGCGTCGTCTTGCCGACTTGCACGGCGATGCCGGTCTGCGGGTTGATCGGATGGCCCTGCGCATCGACGGGCGCGGACTGCACCCAGTTGCCGCCGAGCGGGGTGGCTTCGGACACGATGTAGTCCGTGCCGATCGGGATGTTCGAGAACTGCGCGTAGCCGAAGCTGTCGGTCGGCAGCACGCCGAGCGTGCCGAGCGATGCGGAGCCGAGCGTCATCGGCCAGCCCGCAAGGCGGACTTCACCGACGTCGTGCACGCCGTTGGCGTTCTTGTCGTAGAACTTCTTGACGATGATCGTGCCGGTCGAGCAGTAGCAGGCCCACGCCGTGCCGGTCGCGAGTGCCGCGACGACCAAAGCTGTGAGAAGCGGCGTCGTGCGAGACGCCTTTCGAGTCCGTTCCATGTGTCCACCCCTTGGGTTGTTGGTCGGGGAGGTCTCCCCGTCGCAACACACTCAACGGATGAGGTTGGACCAAACCGGACAGCCGCTTGTCGCGGCGAAAAATTTCACGCGACGCTCACGTCAACAGCAGCGCGAACGCCCTTTTCCGTAACGCGCCTGCATGCGTTCGATCGCGAAGGCTTCGCGCGTCATCGGTGTCGCATCAGGGTGCTGCGCGCGCATGTGCGCGACGTACGCGTCGTAATCGGGTAGCCCGATCGCCAGGCGCGCGGTGGCGGTCGCGGCCGACCACGCGTCGCGCAATTGCTCAACGAGTCGCGTCGAGCGCCACATGCGGCGTCTCCATCGCGGTCGGCGTGCTGCTGCGACGCGCACGCAAGGCGGCGCGCACCGCGAACACCAGCGTGAGCACCACCACGCCCATGAACAACGCGCACAACGCCGCGTCGACCTGGTAGTTGAAGATCACGCGGCGCATTTCGTCGAGCGACTTCGCCGGCGCGAGCACCTCGCCACGCGCCAGGGCGTCGCCGAAACGGCGCGCGTTGGCGAGGAAACCGATCTTCGGATCGGCGTGGAAGAGTTTTTGCCAGCCCGCGGTCAGCGTGCAGACGAGCAACCACGTCGTCGGCACCGCGGCGACCCACAGGAACCGCTCGCGCTTCATCTTCACCAGCACGGCGCACACGAAGATCATCGCCAGGCCCGCGAGCATCTGGTTCGCGATGCCGAACAACGGCCACAGCGTGTTGATGCCGCCGAGCGGATCGACGACGCCCTGGTAAAGGAACCAACCCCAGCCCGCGACCGCGAGCGCGGTACACACCAGGTTCGCGGTCCAGCTCTCGGTGCGCTTGAACGAGGGCACCGCCAGGCCGACGAGATCCTGCAGCATGAAGCGCGCCACGCGCGTGCCCGCGTCGATCGTCGTGAGGATGAACAAGGCTTCGAACAGGATCGCGTAGTGGTACCAGAAGGCCATCATCCCGGTGCCGCCGGCGATGCCGTGGAGGAGTTGCGCCATGCCGACGGCGAGCGTCGGTGCGCCACCGGTGCGCGAGAGGATGGTCGTTTCGCCGATCTCGCGCGCGGTTTGCGTCAGCACGTCCGGCGTGACGACGAAGCCCCATTGCGCGATCGCCTGCGCGGCCGATTCGGCCGTCGTGCCGATCGCGGCGGCCGGTGCGTTCATCGCGAAATACACCGCCGGGTCGAGCACGCAGGCCGCCACCAGCGCCATCACAGCGACGAAGGCTTCCATCAACATGCCGCCGTAACCGATCGCGCGGATCTCGCGTTCGTTCGAAATCATCTTCGGCGTGGTGCCGGAAGCGATCAGCGCATGGAAGCCGGAGATCGCGCCGCACGCGATGGTGATGAACAGGAACGGGAACAGGGCGCCGGCGAACACGGGGCCCGTGCCGTCGACGAAGCGCGTCACCGCGGGCATCTTCAGTTCGGGCATCGCGACCAGGATCGCGACGGCGAGCAACACGACCGTGCCGATCTTGAGGAACGTGGAGAGATAATCGCGCGGTGCGAGCAGCATCCACACCGGCAACACCGCGGCGATGAAGCCGTAGGCGATCAGCATCCACGCCAGGGCCTTGCCGTCGAAGGTGAACACCGGCGCCCATTCCGGCGACGCCGCCACGTGCCCGCCGAGCCAGATCGACGCGAGCAGCAACACCAGGCCGATGATCGAAGCTTCGAGGATGCGCCCCGGGCGAAACCACCGCAGCCATGCGCCCATCAACAAGGCGATCGGAATCGTCATCGCCACGGTGAACGTGCCCCACGGGCTTTCGCCGAGCGCTTTCACCACGACGAGCCCGAGCACCGCGAGCAGGATCACCATGATCGCGAGGATGCCGATCATCGCGGTGACGCCCGCGGCGGCGCCGAGTTCGGTGCGGATCATCTCGCCGAGCGAACGCCCGTCGCGCCGCACCGAAAGGAACAGGACCATCATGTCCTGCACCGCGCCGGCGAGCACGACGCCGAACAGGATCCACAACAGGCCGGGCAAGTAACCCATTTGCGCGGCGAGGACCGGGCCCACGAGCGGACCCGCGCCGGCGATCGCGGCGAAGTGATGCCCGAACAACACCGACTTCTGCGTCGGCACGTAGTCCAGGCCATCGTTGCGGCGCCATGCGGGCGTCGCGCGCGTGGGATCGATGCCGAGCGCCTTCTCCGCGATGTAGCGCGCGTGGAAGCGATAGCCGATGAAGAACACCGACACCGCGGCCGACACGATCCACAACGCACCGACGGATTCGCCGCGCGACAACGCAAGCGTCGCCAGGCAGAACGTTGCGAACAGCGCGAGCGCGCCCCAGCCGAGCCAAGCCATCTTCCGCATCGCGTGCTTCTCCCCGGCGCGGCCTACAGCCAGCGCACTTTCTTCAGGTAACGGTACAGCGCGATCACGACCACGCCGACGACGCCGACCAGGATCGCGTAGCTCCAGCGGCCGTGCAGTTCGGGCATGTGGCCGAAGTTCATGCCGTACCAACTGGCGATCAGCGTCGGCGCGGCGAGCAGCGCGGCCCAGCCGGCGAGCTTCTTCACCACCTCGCCCTGGTTCACGGTGACCAGCGAGAGGTTGACGCTCATCGCGGCGGTGAGCATCTCGCGCATGGTGTCGGTGGATTCGTTCACGCGCATCGCGTGGTCGAGCACGTCGCGGAAGTACAGGCGCACTTCGTCGGGCACCAGCGCGCCGTGCATGCGGGTGAGTTGCGCGAGGATGTCCTGCATCGGCGAGACCGCCAGGCGCAGTTGCGTGAGTTCGCGCTTGAGTTCGTAGAGCTTGATGATCGTGTCGCGGCGGAAGGTCTCGGCGAAGATGTCCTGCTCCAGCGCGAACAGCGAATCGCGGAAGCCTTCGACGATGGGCTGGTAGTTGTCGACGACGAAGTCGAGCACCGCATACAGCCCGTAGGCGGGGCCGAGCGCGAGCAGTTCGGGTTCGCGCTCCACGCGCGCGCGCACCGGCGCGTACGACAGCGATGCGCCATGGCGCACGGTGACCAGGTACCGCGGCCCGAGGAAGGCGTGCGTTTCGCCGAAGCGGATCTTGTCGTCGACCAGTTGCGCGGTGTGGACCGCGACGAAGATCGAATTGCCGTAGGCCTCGATCTTCGGGCGCTGGTGCGCGTGCAGCGCGTCCTCGACCGCGAGCTCGTGCAGGCCGAACTCTTCCTGCAGTTTCTCGAGCAGCGTGTCTTCCGGTTCGTACAGGCCGACCCAGACGAAGCTGCCGTCGTCGACCGACAGCACGTCGCTGATTTCATCGAGCGAGATGTCGCGGCGCTGACCGTGGCGATCGTAAGTCGCGCAGTTGATGACGCAGGGAGGCATGGTGGCGGGCGCGGTCATGCCCGCATGCTGCCTCAAGCGCGCCGGGCGGGAAAGGCCAGCGCGGCGTGGATGGGCAGCAGCAGCGCGATCCACGGGGCCTGGAACTGCGCGCCCGCGGGCAATTGCAGGAAACAGGCGAGCACGCCGCCGGCGACGATCGCGATGCGGACCCACTGGTGGAAGCGCGTCGTCGCACGCCCGCGCAGCAGCGCCCATGCGCCCGGGAGCAGCAACAGGCAAAGCGGCGAGAACAGCAACAGGTTGTGGTTCGCCCAACCCGCGATGTGCGCCGTGCAGCACCAGAGGAAGGCCATGACCAGGCCGAGCGCGCCGCACGCGGACCACAAGGGCAGCGCGACGGCGCCGAGGACGCGCGGCTTGTGCGTCATCAACCAGCGCAGGCCGATCGCCAGCAGCAGGCCCGCGATCAACCACGGCCACCAACGACGCTGCGCATCCGGCGGTTCGGGCGGGAGGCGATGCGGCAGCAGTTGCGTTTCGGCGAGTACGAGCGGACGCCCTTCGCTGTTCTTCATCTCGCGCAGGCTCGCGGCCAGGCGCATCGGCACGAAGGCGTCTTCCCAGCGCGAGAGCGGTCGGTCCGCGTACGGGCCCAGGCCGATGTCGAATCCGAGCCACATCCACGACGCGGGCGAGGCCAGGCGCACCGATTCGCTGCGGAACGTATCGCCCGCCGAACGCACGGCGAGCTGCTTGCGCAAGGCGCCGCCCATCGCGCGATCGAGCGCATCGCGCACGCGCGTGGAGCAGTTGTCGGTGAAGTAGTCGTAGCGGTAGCGCGCGTTTTCCGGGCGCGCGTTGAGCGCGAGCGCATCGGCGAGCGCGGTCGCCTGCGCGGGTGGCAGGTCGAGCCATTGGATCGATACGCCGCGGCCCACTTCGCGGTAGTAAGTCAGGTCCTCCGACATCGGCAGCACGGCGAGCAGGTAACGCATGTCGCCCTGCACGAAGCGGCCGATGAAGCCGGGTTCGCCCGGATCGAAGAAGCCGAAGTTGTAGGACAGCGGCGCGGGCGCATCGGGATCGTCGACGACGATCGCGTTGTGGCCGAAGCGTTCGAAGAAGATTTCGCCGGGCTGCATCGTCATCACGCCGATGCGCGGCGTGGCGGCACTCGCCGCCGTGGCGAAGAGCCACAGCAGCAAGGCGATCAGCGCGAATGCGCCCTTATGCGTCCGCATGCACGCTGACGTGGAGGGCATGCAGGCGGCGTGCGTCGGCCCGCGCGACGCGGAAACCGAAACGGCCCAGCGTGAGTTCCTCGCCGGCTTCGGGCAAATGCCCGATCGCCGCGGTGAGCAGGCCGCCGATGGTGTCGTATTCGTCGTCGTCGAAATCCGAACCGAAGCGTTCGTTGAAATCGGAGATCGGCGTGAGCGCGTCGACGACGAAGTGGCCATCGGCCTGCGCGGAGATCAGCGCCGTTTCGTCGACCGCTTCGTCGTGCTCGTCGTCGATGTCGCCGACGATCTGTTCCAGCACGTCCTCGATCGTGACCAGGCCGGCGACGCCGCCGTACTCGTCGATCACGATCGCCATGTGGTTGCGCGACTGGCGGAACTCGCGCAGCAGCACGTTGAGTTTTTTCGACTCGGGGATCAGCACGGCCGGGCGCAGGAATTCGCGCACGCTGTTGCGGGCATGGTCGTTCGCGTGGGCGTGTTGGGCCACGACCACGCGCAGCAGGTCCTTGGCGAGCAGGATGCCGAGGATCTCGTCCTTGCCTTCACCGTGGACCGGGAAGCGCGAATGGCCCGATTCGACGACCAGGCGCATCAGCGTTTCGAGCGAGGCGTCGGCCGAGAGCGCGACCATCTGGGCGCGCGGGATCATCACGTCGCCCACCGTCAGGTCGGACACCGCGATGGCGCCTTCCATCATCCGCAGGGTGTCGGCCGCGATCAGGCCGTCGGCCTGCACGTCGCGCAGCAGCTCGACCAGATCCTCGCGGGTGGTGGGTTCGCCGGACAGCGCGGCGGTGATGCGATCGAGCCAGGTGCGGCGGCTCTTGTCTTCGGTTTGCGGGGGACTGTCGTCGTCGGCCATGGGGGTGGGGAAGAACGCTCCGGAGACGTGGAGCGACCGTAAGGCGAGTCTAGCGCAGGCGGGGGTCGGGCCGGTGAATCGCCGCTGGAAGCCGCGATCAGCCTTCGGCGTAGGGGTCTTCGATGCCCATTTCGGCGAGGATTTCGCGCTCCAGCTGCTCCATGCAATCGGCTTCGCGGGCGTCTTCGTGGTCCCAGCCGAGCAGGTGCAGCGCGCCGTGGACGGTGAGATGGGCGTAGTGGTCGATCAGCGCCTTCTTCTGTTCGCGCGCCTCGCGGGCGATGACCGGCGCGCACAGGACGATGTCGCCCAGCAGCGGAAGGACCACGCCTTCGGGCAATTCGGCCGGGAAGCTCAGCACGTTGGTCGCGTAATCCCGCCCGCGGTAGTGGCGGTTGAGGGCGCGGCCTTCCTTGGTGCCGACGATGCGGATGGCCAGGTCGGCCTCGCGGATGCGGCCCTTGAGCGCGGCGGCCACCCACTTGCGGAAGCTCACCGCCGCGGGCAGGCCGAGGCGGGGCAGGGCGTATTCGACCGAAACGTCGAGACGAACGGGACCTCGTGTCATCGCATTCCGTCGCGTGCGCGGGAGGGGCGCGACATCTTATCCCCGTACGCGTTCAGGCGTTGGCTCCGGTCGACGTGTCGTCCGCGTCGCGTGCGTCGTAGGCATTGACGATGCGCGCCACCAGCGGATGGCGCACGACGTCGCGCGACTGGAAGAAGGTGAAGCTGATGCCGTCCACGGCACGCAGCACGTCGACCGCATCGCGCAGGCCCGACTTGATGTGCTTGGGCAGGTCGATCTGCGTCAGGTCGCCGGTGACCACGGCGGTCGAGCCGTAGCCGATGCGCGTCAGGAACATCTTCATCTGCTCGATGGTGGTGTTCTGCGCCTCGTCGAGGATCACGAACGCATCGTTGAGCGTGCGACCGCGCATGTAGGCCAGCGGCGCGATCTCGATGACGTTCTTCTCCAGCAGCTTGACCACTTTTTCCACGCCGAGCATTTCGTACAGCGCGTCGTAGAGCGGGCGCAGGTAGGGATCGACTTTCTGCGTCAGATCGCCGGGCAGAAAGCCCAGCTTTTCGCCGGCTTCCACCGCCGGGCGCACGAGGATCAGCCGCTGCACGCGCGATTCGTTCAGCGCTTCGACCGCCATCGCCACCGCGAGGAAGGTCTTGCCGGTGCCCGCGGGGCCGACGCCGAAGTTGATGTCGTGCGTGGCGATCGCGTGCAGGTACTTGGCCTGGTTGGCGCCGCGGCCGCGAATCGTGCCGCGCTTGACGCGAATCGCCACGTCCTGCGGTTCGATGTCGGGCGTGGCCTGGTCGTCGGCGTTCACGGCGTTGAGGCGCACGTTGATCGCGTGGCCGTCGAAGCGCTCGTCGCCGGCTTCGGCGTAGAGCGCGCGCAGGAATTTTTCGGTGCGCGCGACCGCCGGTTCGGGGCCGGTGACGCGGAAGATGTTGCCGCGATTGGCGATCTCCACGCCCATGCGCAATTCGATCTGCCGCAGGTGCGCGTCGAAGGCGCCGGCCAGGTTGGCCAGGCGTTCGGTGTCGTCGGGTTCGAGGATGAAGTCGCGATGCGAGGGGTCGTTCATGCGGGGAAAGGGTAGCGCGCTCGCCGTGCGACGCGCGATGAACGCCGCCGTGCGTGGATAAGTAGGTCAAAAAAGACGGCCGTCCGATGCAATGCAATGCGTGGTCCTGATCAGGGCCCGGGCGACCGCCCGTCGGCCATCGCTTGCGTTAATTAATTACAGAATTAATATTGCCCCCCTATGACGCCGTTGCCTGCCAAATCCCGCCGGAAACCCGCCCCCAAAACGTCGGAAGTCGTTGAAACGGCAGAGCTTCCCGCCGCGCGTGGCCGCAAGCCCGGCAGCCGCGCGGTCGGCCGCCCGACCGGCGAAGGCGGCGATCTGCGCGCCCGCCTGCTCGATGTCGCCGTCTCCTGTTTCGCGCGCCAGGGCATCGCCGCGAGCACGCTGCGCGAGATCGCCCAGGAAGCGGGCGTGAACCCCGCGCTCGTCCACTACTACTTCGGCGACAAGCTGCAACTGCAACAGGCGGTGATCTCCGAACGCCTGATGCCGGTGTTCGCCGAAGTGCGCAACGCCACGCTGCAGGGCGGCGACGACATCTCGAGCGTGATCGCCGGTTTCGTGCGCGGCATGTGCGAGACCGTCGACAAGCATCCGTGGCTGCCGCCGCTGTGGGTGCGCGAAGTGTTGTGCGAAGGCGGCGCGCTGCGCGAGTTGCTGTTCACGACCATGGCGCCGCAGATGCCGCAGATCCTGGCGGCGAAGTTCGCGCAGGCGCAGGCCGACGGCCAGCTCAATCGCGAACTCGATCCGCGCCTGCTCGTCGCATCGCTGATCGGATTGACCCTGTTCCCCGCCGCGGGCGCGCCGATCTGGCGCCGCCTGTTCGACGCCGACGACATCGACGCCGTCGCCATGAAGAACCACGCCATCGCCCTGCTGGACACCGGCATCGGCGTCCCCTGACCACGAGCCCGCCCCATGACCCTCCGCCCCCGACTGCTCGTCCTGTGCACCTTCGCCGTCCTCGCCGCCTGCCGTAACGACGCTCCGCAAGCGCTCGGCACGCTCGAATACGACCGCATCACCTTGCCCGCGCCCGCGGCGGAAAAGATCGTCGCGATCGGCGTGCGCGAAGGGCAGCAGGTCAAGGCCGGCCAATCGCTGCTGCAACTCGAACTCGACCGCACGCGCGCCAGCACCGAAGCGATGCGCGCGCAGGCGGCGCGCCAACGCGCGACGCTCGCCGAGCTCGAAGCCGGCCCGCGCGCCGAAGAGATCGCCCGCGCACGCGCCGAACTCGCCGCCGCCCGCGCGCAGGCGAACGACACACGCATCTACTACAACCGCGTGCGCCAGTTGGGCGCGCAGCAGTTGATGGCCGCCTCCGACATCGACCGCGCACGCGCATCCGCCGACAACGCCGCCGGCACCGCGCGCGCATTGGAAGCGGCGCTGAAGGAACTGGAAGCCGGCACGCGCATCGAACAGATCGCGCAGGGCGAAGCCGCGCTGGCCGCATCGGAAGCCGATGTCGCCGCGCAACAGGTCACGTTGGGCAAGCTGTCGGTCGTCGCGCCGCGCGACGGCCTCGTCGACAGCATTCCCTACAAGCTCGGCGACCAGGCCGCGGTGGGACAGCCGCTCGCGATCCTGCTCGTCGGCCAACCGTTCGCGCGCGTGTACGTGCCCGAACCGATCCGCGCGAATGTCGCCGTCGGCACGAAAGCCAAACTCTTCATCGATGGGAAAGACGACGCGATCCCCGGCACCGTGCGCATGATCCGCACCGAGCCGACGTTCACGCCGTACTTCGCACTCATCGGAAAGGACGCCGCGCGCATGTCGTACATCGCCGAAGTCCTGGTCGACGACAAGAACGCCAAGCTCCCCGCGGGCCTGCCGGTGCGCGCGGAGTTCGCGGAGTGAGCGCGCAACCCGCCGCCGCGCAGGGGACCGCCGACCTCGCGATCCGCGCGCGCGGCCTGACCAAGCGCTTCAAGCAACTGGTCGCCGTCGACCACGTCGACCTGAGCGTGCCGAAGGCGAACGTCTACGGCTTCCTCGGCCCCAACGGCTCGGGCAAGACCACGACCATCCGCATGCTGTGCGGCCTGATGACGCCGACCGAAGGCGAGATCGAAGTGCTCGGCCTGCACCTGCCGAAGCAAGCCGAAGAACTGCGCCGCCGCATCGGTTACATGACGCAGAAGTTCTCCTTGTTCGACGACCTGAGCGTGCGCGAGAACCTGGAATTCCTCGCCGCCGTGCAGGACCTCCCGCGCGCGAAGGCGCGCACGCGCATCGACGAACTGATCGAGCGTTACCACTTCTCCGATCGCCAGGAACAACTCGCCGGCACGATGAGCGGCGGACAGAAGCAGCGCCTCGCGCTTGCCGGCGCCGTGATCCATTCGCCCGAATTGTTGTTCCTCGACGACCGACCAGCGCGGTGGATCCCGAATCGCGCCGCGACTTCTGGGAAAAACTCTTCGAGCTCGCCGATGGCGGCACCACCATCCTGGTCTCCACGCACTACATGGACGAAGCCGAACGCTGCCATCGCATCGCGATCCTCGACCGCGGCGTGCTCGTCGCCGACGGCAGCCCGGCCGAACTCACGGGCGCGATCACCGGCCGCACGCTCGCCGTGCAATCGAACACGCCGCGCCGCGTTCGCCGCGCGCTGATGGACGTGCCGGGCGTGATCAGCGCCGCGCAGGTCGGCAATACGCTGCGCGTGCTCGCCACCCAGGGCGACATGGTCGATCGCCTGCAACAGGCGATCGCCGCCGCGGGCCTGCACGGCGAGATCACCGAGTCCGAACCGAATCTCGAAGACGTCTTCGTCTCCGCCACGCGCAGCCGCGAAGCGGCGCAGACCGGAGCCGCCGCATGAGCTTCCGCCGCCTGTTCGCGATCATGGTCAAGGAGTTGCGGCAGATGCGCCGCGACCGCATCACGCTGGCGATGATCGTCGGCATCCCGGTGATGCAGTTGGTGCTGTTCGGCTACGCGATCAACTTCACGCTGCGCAATCTGGACACGGCGATCGCCGACCAGGCGAACACCGCCGGGTCGCGCGCGCTGATCATGGACCTGCAGAACACCGGCGTGCTCAACCCCGTGCGCGATGCGAGTTCGCCGCAGGAATTGATGACGATGCTCCGTCGCGGCGAGATCAGCGTCGGCGTGGTCGTGCCGCCGGATTTCGAACGTCGCCGCATCGACGGGCGCGAAGCGGTGCAGATCCTCGTCGACGGCAGCGACACGGCGGTGCAGGGCGCGGCCGCGCAACTCGCGCAAACGCCGATCGACAGCGCATCGACGGTGGACAAACCCCCTGCGCAGATCAGCGTCGTCGGGTTCTACAACCCGGAGCGTCGCTCGGCGATCAACATCGTGCCCGGCCTGATCGGCATCATCCTGACGATGACCATGGTGATGTTCACCGCGGTGTCGTTGGTGCGCGAACGCGAGCGCGGCAACATGGAGTTGCTGATCGCAACACCGGTGAGCAGCAGCGAGTTGATGATCGGCAAGGTGCTGCCGTTCGCGGGCATCGGGTTCATCCAGACCACGCTCGTGCTGATTCTCGGCGCGTGGCTGTTCGAAGTGCCCGTGCGCGGCTCGCTGCTGGACGTCTACATCGCCGCGGTGCTGCTGATCCTGGCGAACCTCTCGCTCGGCCTGATGATCTCGACGAAGGCGCAATCGCAGTTCCAGGCGATGCAGATGACGTTCTTCGTCTTCCTGCCGTCGATCCTGCTGTCGGGCTTCATGTTCCCGTTCGCGGGCATGCCGAAGATCATCCAGTGGCTGGCCGAGGTGTTGCCGCTGACGCACTTCCTGCGGCTGGTGCGCGGGATCATGTTGCGCGGCGCGAGCCTGTGGGAGCTGTGGCCGTCGATGCTGGCGCTGATCGCCTTCACCGCCGTGATGATGACGGCGGCGATCCTCCGCTTCCAGAAGAAGCTCGACTGAGCGAGCGTTACGTCCGGACGCGCGCGCGCAAGGAATTCGTCATCGCTTCGGTGATGACGACATCGACGAACTGCCCGATCAGGCGCGGGTGGCCGGCGAAGTTCACGGAGCGCATGTTCTCGGTCTTGCCGGTCAACTCGTTCGGGTCTTTTTTCGACGGGCCTTCGACGAGCACCGTCTGCACGCTGCCGACCATCGCCTGCGAAATCTGCGCCGCGTGCACGTTGATTTGCGCCTGCAGGCGCTCCAGGCGCGCGTGCTTCTCCGCATCGGTCGTGTCGTCCGACAGATCGGCGGCCGGCGTGCCGGGACGGCGCGAGTAGATGAAGGAGAACGACTGGTCGAAGCCGACGTCTTCGATCAGCTTCATCGTCTTCTCGAAATCCGCGTCGGTTTCGCCGGGGAAGCCGACGATGAAGTCCGACGAGATCGAGATGTCCGGGCGTACCGCGCGCAGCTTGCGGATCTTCTGCTTGAACTCCAGTGCCGTGTAGCCGCGCTTCATCGCCGCGAGCACACGGTCGCTGCCGGCCTGCACGGGCAGGTGCAAATAGTTCGCCAATTGCGGGACGTCGCGATACGCCTCGATCAGCGAGTCGGAGAACTCGAGCGGATGCGAGGTGGTGAACCGAATGCGGCCGATGCCGTCGATGCCGGCGATCGTGCGAATCAGCAGGCCGAGATCGGCGATCTCGCCGTCGCCGAAGGGACCGCGGTAGGCGTTGACGTTCTGCCCGAGCAGGTTGATTTCGCGCACGCCCTGCGCGGCGAGTTGCGCGACTTCGACGAGCACGTCCTCGAACGGCCGCGAGACTTCTTCGCCGCGCGTGTAGGGCACGACGCAGAACGAGCAGTACTTCGAGCAGCCTTCCATGATCGAAACGAACGCGCTGGGGCCTTCGGCGCGCGGCTCGGGCATGCGGTCGAACTTCTCGATCTCCGGGAAGCTGATGTCGACCTGCGGCTGGCCGCTCGCGCGGCGTTCGCGGATGAGCTCGGGCAGGCGATGCAGGGTTTGCGGGCCGAAGACCAGGTCGACGTAGGGCGCGCGCTTCACGATCGCCGCGCCTTCCTGCGACGCCACGCAGCCGCCCACGCCGATCAGCACGGGCTTGCCGTCCTTCTTGAGCGCCTTCCAGCGGCCGAGCTGGCTGAAGACTTTTTCCTGCGCCTTCTCGCGGATCGAGCAGGTGTTGACCAGCACGACGTCCGCTTCCTCGACGTTGTCCGTCAGCTCCAGGCCTTCGGTCGCGGCGAGCACGTCGGCCATGCGGGCCGAGTCGTACTCGTTCATCTGGCAACCGTGGGTCTTGATGAAGAGCTTGCCGCGCGGGGCGGGGCGGGGGGCGTCGGCGGCGGGCGCGACGTCCGGAAGGACAGTCAATTCGGTCATGTCAGGTCCGGGAGGGCGGCGGTTAGTCCGCGCCGGCAGGTGGGTCGTGTGAAGGGGCGAAGTCTAACGCGCTGTTCTCACGTCCGGTTCGCGACGGGGGTCTCGTTCACATCGATCAAGGGTCTGTTCATATGAATCAAGAACTTGTCAAGCCTCACATTTGAGAGCAGCATGCCGGCCATGACTAGGGGATGGGGATTCTCGCGCGGCCTCGCCGCACTCGTATTCGTCGTCGCGGCCTCCGCGGCGATGCCGGCGTTCGCGGGCACGCTTTACCGTTGCGACACGGCCGACGGCGCGCGCAGCTACGTCAGCAAGCGCATCCCCGGCGCGAAGTGCACCGTCATCAGCTACGCGAAGTCCTCGCACGCGCCGGCCGCACCGCGCGCCGCGGCGGTGGGCAGCGCGACGACGCCGAGTTCGGTCGCCGGTTCCCCGATCTCGGAAACCGTGTCGACCAACGCCGTCGCACCGACCCCCGCGCCCGCCGCACCCGCGCTCAAGCCCTACCACGCGCCGCGCCTCGTGCAGGGGCAGGTGTATTCGTACATCCAGGATGGCGTTCGCCATTACACGAGCAAGGCGCCCAAGGGCGTCGCGGGCGCCACGTCGCTGCGCACGATCCGCTACAGCTTCATGGAGACGTGCTACGCCTGCGGCACGCGTCCGGGCGTCAACTTCAATACGCTGCGCCTCAACACCGATGCCTACGCGGCTGAAATCCGCGCGGCCGCCAAGCAGCACGGCGTGGACGAGGCGATCGTCCGCGCGATCATCCATGCCGAGTCGGCCTACAACCCCAATGCGCTCTCGCGCGTCGGCGCACAGGGCCTGATGCAGCTGATGCCGGCCACCGCCCGCCGCTTCGGCGTGGGCAACGCCTTCGACGCCAGCCAGAACATCTCCGGCGGCGTGCAGTACCTGGCCTGGTTGCTCAAGCGCTTCAAGGGCGATCTCACCCTGGCCGCTGCCGGTTACAACGCCGGCGAGGGCGCGGTGGACAAGTACCGCGGCGTTCCGCCGTACAACGAGACCCGCCGCTACGTCGAGCGCGTCTCGGTGCTGGCCGACCGTTACCGCGGAGCCATCGCCAGCAGCGCGCTGGCCACCAAGTAATCCCGGCGCCGGCACGGCCGGCGCGCGCCCCGGTCGACGATACGATTGTCGGCCGATTAAGCGTTCCGTTACACTTCCCCGTCTTTGTTGGCCCCCTCCACGCACGCTGCGCGAGGACGGCCAGTGCATCGGTTCAGCGTCTTACTGCGGAGTGTCGGATGGCCAATGTTGGAGTAGGGGTCAACGATCCCGCTCATGTCCACGACGGGGAACCCGTCAACCAGGGCCGTCGCCGGTTCCTGACCGCCACCACGGCCGTGGTCGGTGCGGTCGGTGTCGGCTTCGCGGCCGTGCCCTTCATCAAGTCCTGGAACCCGAGCGCGCGCGCCAAGCTCGCCGGCGCCCCGGTGACCGCCGACATCAGCGCACTGGCCGAAGGCACGCGCATGGTGCTCGAGTGGCGCGGCCAGCCGATCTGGATCGTCAAGCGTTCCAAGCAGATGCTCGACATCCTGCCGACGCTCGATCCCAAACTGCTCGATCCGACGTCCGAGAACCTCGACCAGCAGCCGGCGTACGCGCGCAACGAGCTGCGTTCGATCAAGCCGCAGATCTCCGTCCTCGTCGGCCTGTGCACCCACCTGGGCTGCTCGCCGGAAATGAAGGCCGAGATCAAGCCCGAGCCGTTCGATCCGGAATGGAAGGGCGGTTACTTCTGCCCGTGCCACAAGTCGCGCTTCGACATGGCGGGCCGCGTGTTCGCTGGCGTGCCGGCGCCGATCAACCTGCTCGTGCCGCCGCACCACTACGAAACCGAGACGTCGATCGTCATCGGTGTCGATCAGAAGGCAGGGGCATAAGCCATGGCCAATCTCCTGACGCGGACCGCGAACAACGTGATGGACTGGGTCAACGCGCGCGCGCCCGGCATGATGCCGGTGTACCGCAAGCACATGACCGAGTACTACGCGCCGAAGAACTTCAACGTCTGGTACTACTTCGGCTCGCTCGCGATGGTCGTGCTGGTCAACCAGATCCTGACCGGCATCTTCCTGACGATGCACTTCAAGCCGTCCGCGGCCGAAGCGTTCTCGTCGGTCGAATTCATCATGCGCGACGTGGAGTGGGGCTGGCTGATCCGGTACATGCATTCGACCGGCGCCTCGCTGTTCTTCATCGTCGTCTACCTGCACATGTTCCGCGGCCTGATGTACGGCTCGTACCAGAAGCCGCGCGAACTGGTGTGGGTCATCGGCATGGTGCTGTACCTGGTGCTGATG
This sequence comes from Noviluteimonas gilva, assembly GCF_009740395.1. GTDB lineage: Bacteria > Pseudomonadota > Gammaproteobacteria > Xanthomonadales > Xanthomonadaceae > Noviluteimonas > Noviluteimonas gilva. The sequence continues at coordinate 203,008 of NZ_WOXT01000005.1, read as the reverse complement.
GCCGAAGCCTTCATGGGCTACGTGCTGCCGTGGGGCCAGATGTCGTTCTGGGGCGCGAAGGTGATCATTTCGCTCTTCGGCGCGATCCCGGTCATCGGCAACGGCCTGACCGAATGGATCATGGGCGACTACCTGCCCGGCGACGCCACGCTCAACCGCTTCTTCGCGCTGCACGTGATCGCGCTGCCGCTGGTGTTGCTGCTGCTGGTCGTGCTGCACCTGGGCGCGCTGCATGAAGTCGGGTCCAACAACCCCGACGGCGTGGACATCAAGAAGGGTCCGAAGGGCAATCGCTGGTCCACGACCGCGCCGGCCGACGGCATCCCGTTCCACCCGTACTACACGACGGGCAAGGATCTGTTCGGCGTCGGGTTCTTCCTGATCCTGGCGGCCTTCATCATCTTCTTCGCGCCGACCTTCGGCGGCTTGTTCCTGGAGCACGACAACTTCACGGAAGCCAACCGCCTGGTGACGCCGGAGCACATCAAGCCGACGTGGTACTTCACGCCGTACTACGCGATGTTGCGCGTGATCCCGTCGTGGTTCGCCATCAAGCTGTGGGGCGTGCTGGTGATGTTCGCCGCGATCGCCGTGCTGTTCCTGGTGCCGTGGCTCGACAAGTCGCCGGTGAAGTCCTACCGCTACCGCGGCAAGCTGTCGTGGGCGATGTTGCTGATGCTCGCCGTGTGCTTCGTCTGGCTCGGCAAGATCGGCGGCGGCCCGGGCACGGACCCGTCCGAAGTGATCATCGGCCGCGTGCTGACCTTCCTGTATTTCGTTTTCTTCATCACCATGCCGATCTGGACGAAACTGGATCGGACCAAGCCGGTGCCGGAACGGGTGACGATGCATGACTAACTTCTTCGTCCGCGCCGGCAAGGCCGCGGTGCTCGCCGCGGGTCTGCTGACCGCTTCGCTCGCCTTCGCAAACGAAGGCGGCAACCTGCAGCAGTCGGGCGTGCGCCTCGACGATCGCGCATCGCTCCAGCGCGGCGCGCAGCTGTACATGAACTACTGCAGCGGCTGCCATTCGCTGAAGTACCTGCGTTATTCGCGCATGGCCGAAGACCTCGGCCTGTCCGAAGACGACGTGCAGGCGAACCTCAACCTGACGGGCGTCAAGGTCGGCGAGACCATCGGCACGTCGATGACGGCGGCGCACGCGCAGCCGGCCTTCGGCAAGATGCCGCCGGACCTCAGCCTGATCTCGCGCGTCCGCGGCAGCGACTGGATCTACACCTACCTCAAGTCGTTCTACCTCGACGAAACCCGCCCGGTCGGCTGGAACAACACGCTCTTCCCGAACGTGTCCATGCCCAACCCGCTGTGGGAAATGCAGGGCCTGCAGCACGCCGTGCTCTCCAAGCCGAACGAAGCCGGCGAGCAGCACGTCGAGCGCCTGGAATTGCGTTCGCCCGGCACGCAGTCGGCCGAGCAGTTCGACCAGAGCGTCCGCGACATCAGCGCATTCCTCGAGTACGCCGGCGAGCCGGCCGCCCTCAAGCGCCAGAGCCTCGGCGTGTGGGTGGTCCTGTTCCTTGCGGCATTCACGTTCCTCGCGTATTTGGTCAAGAAGGAATACTGGAAGGACGTGCACTAAGCGCGCGCGGCCGGATCCGACCCCTGCCCTGACGGGCAGAGTCTGATTCGGCCACCGGAAGCAGGCGCCAGGGGTGGCGACTTTTTCCGGAACCGGCGCTAGGCTCGGGAAGTCGTGGCGACCGTCCGCAAGGGGTGGGCGGCGCCAAGCCGACGTACGGGATCTCCCTGTGGGGTCCCGTCCGCGATCGGCGCTGCGATCGATGGAGAGATCGATGATGGCCGCGAGCCCGCGTATGCGTAATGCCCTGACGTTGTTCTCGTCGACCGACGACGTGCTGTGCCACCGCGTGCGCCTGGTCCTGGCGGCCAAAGGCGTCACCTACGACCTGATCGCGGTCGATCCGCAAAATCCGCCGGAAGACCTGATCGACCTCAATCCGTATCACTCGGTGCCGACCCTGGTCGAGCGCGAGCTGGTGCTGTACGCGGCGTCGGTCGTCACCGAATACCTCGACGAGCGCTATCCGCATCCGCCGCTGATGCCGGTCGACCCGCTCTCGCGCGCCCGCCTGCGCCTGGCGATGCTCCGCCTGGAGCACGATTGGGTCCCGCAGGTGCAGGCCATCCAGCTGGGCAACCGCCAGCAGGCCGAAGCCGGCCGCAAGCGCCTGAAGGAACTGCTCACCGCCTCGGTGCCGCTGTTCAAGGCCAGCAAGTTCTTCCTGAATCCGGAAATGAGCCTGGCCGACTGCGCGATGGCCCCGATCATCTGGCGCCTGGAGGCGCTCGACATCCCGCTGCCGAAGGACGGCAAGGTGATCGAGGATTACGGCAACCGCATCTTCCGCAATCCCGGCTTCCTCCGCAGCCTCACCGACCAGGAAAGGAAGTTGCGCGTCGTCCCGGCCTGAGGACGTACGAAGCGGCTAGACTCGATTCATGGAAGACGAACGTACCGGCACCGGCGACTCCGGCCCTTCGATGACCAGCCACCGCCCGTACTTGTTGCGGGCGCTCAACGAATGGATCGCCGACAACGGCATGACGCCGCATCTGCTCGTCGATGCGACGCGCTCGGGCGTGCAGGTGCCGCCGCAGGCGGTGAGCGATGGCAAGGTCGTGCTCAACATCGCCGAGCGTGCCGTCGCACGATTGCTGATCGACAACGATGCGGTGACCTTCACCGCGCGCTTCGGTGGCGTGAGCCATCCGGTGATCGTGCCGATCCACGCGGTGCTTGCGATCTACGCCCGCGAAACAGGGCAGGGCATGGCGCTGCCCGACGATCCCTCCGGCCCGCACGACGAACCCACGCCGCCGCCGACCGATGCGACGCCCGAAACGCAAGGGCAGTCGCCGCCGCGTCGCGGCCACCTGCGGGTGATCAAGTAACGCTCAGTGCAATTGGATGACGTTCGCCGCCCGCGTCGGGCCGACGAACGACACCAGCCGACCCTTGCGCAACACCAGCCGGCCGATGTGCCGGTCGCTGCCGTCGTAGGAATACTCGAAACGGAACGTGCGCTCGAACCCGAGCCACCCGTCTTCGCCGCGCTGCAGCCGCAAGCCCGATGCATGCACCGATTGATCGAGCCATTGCACGCCCGCGGCACTGCAGGCGTCGCGCCCGAGCGCTTCGGCGCGTTCGGCCGCCGCGCGGCCCGCGCTCCAGTACGCGAAGGCGAGGCCTGCGACGATCATCACAACTAGAAGACTTCCCATCCCCCTAATGTGACGGCGCGCTGGCGGCCCTGCAAGGCTGCAGGCGGGGGAATTCAAATGACGTCACACACGCAGGACGCGATGGAGCCACACGCATGAAACTCGTCTTCCCAGGCGGCGAACACCCGCAGGTGTTGCTCGGCCCCGGCGTCAATCGCGTGGGGTCCGATCCGCAGGCGACCATCGTGCTCGATCGCCCCGGCGTGCGACCGCAACATTGCCAGCTGCATGTGACGCCCAGTGGCGTGATGCTCGACGTGCCGCAGGGCACGACGGTGTCGGTCAACGGCCGCCAGGTCGATGGCCTGATCGCATTGCGGCCCGGCGACAGCGTCGCGTTCGACGGTGTCGAAGCCAAGCTCTCGTCGATGGAAGCGCCGGCCGCCGTGCGTCATCGCGCGGGCATTCCGGGTCGTTTGCCGGAATCGGCGAACGACGATCCGGGCGCGACCGCGGTGCGCCCCGTGCTGCCGCGTTACGTGTTGCGCGGTGTCTCGGGCGAAGCCTTCGGTCGCACCTATGCCGTGCTCGGCAGCACCACGGTCGGCCGCGCCGACGAATGCAACATGCGCATCGACGAACCCGGCCTGTCGCGCATGCATGCGCGCCTGTTGCCCACCGACGACGGCGTGCTGCTCGAAGACCTCGGCTCGACCAACGGCAGCTTCCTCAACGGCAAGCGCGTGTTGCGCGGTGAAGCGCGCATCGGCGACGAGATCGGTTTCGACACGCTGCGCTTCCGGCTGATCGCGCCGGGCATGGCCGAGACGCACCACGACGAAGTCGCGGCGGATGCATCGACGCCGAACCGGATGTGGATGCTGATCGCGGGCATCGCGGTGGTTGCCGCGGCGGTGCTGGTGTTCGCGTTCCGCTGAGCGGGTTCTAGCCGCGCCGGCCCAACTTCATCGACAGGTCGATCGCGCGGACGTGCTTGGTCAGTCCGCCGATCGAGATGCAATCCACGCCGTCCTGCGCGATCGCGCGCACGGTGTCGAGGTCCACGCCGCCCGAGACTTCCAGCGGAATGCGCCCCGCCGCGCGACGCACGGCTTCGCGGCGCGTGTCGGCATCGAACTCGTCGATCAGGATGCGCGTGCAACCTTCGCGCAGCGCTTCGTCCAACTGCTCCAGCGTTTCCACTTCCACGATCAGCGGCAGCGACGGTTGCGCGGTGCGCGCATTGCGGATCGCCGCCGTCAGCGAACCCGCGGCACGCACGTGGTTTTCCTTCAGCATCACCGCGTCGAACAGGCCCATGCGATGGTTGACGCCACCGCCGACGTGCACCGCGTACTTCTGCGCGACGCGCAGGCCGGGGATCGTCTTGCGCGTGTCGAGGATCTTCGCGCCGGTGCCGGCGACCGCGGCGACGTAGTCGGCCGTGACGGTGGCCGTGCCGCTCAGCGTCTGCAGGAAATTGAGCCCGGCGCGTTCGGCCGACACCAGCGCGCGTGCGCGGCCTTCGAGCGTCGCGACCACCGTGCCGGCGCGCACGCGGTCGCCTTCGGCGACGTGCCAGGCGATCGCCACTTCCGGGTACAGCGCGCGATGGCACGCATCGAACCACGGGCGCCCGCAGACGACCGCCGATTCCTTGCACAGCACGTACGCGGTGTCGCGGATGTCGGGGAGCAGGGCGGCGGTGACATCGCCCGTGCCGAGGTCTTCGGCCAGCGCGCGCGCGACGTCGGCCTCGACGATGGCGCTCGGCGGCGGCGCGACGTCGATCATGCCGGCGGGAAGTCGGCCACCTGGCCGGTGCCGATCGCCTCTTCGGCCAGCAGCACCGGGATGCCGTCGTCGATGCGGTAGACCAGCTTGCGGTCGCGGGTGACGAGCGCTTCACGCAGCGCCTCGGTCTGCGGCTGGCCGTCGGCGCGCTGGATGCCGCCTTCGGCGATCACGGCGTTCAGCGCCGCCAGGCCGCGCGCATCGAGCATCGCCAGCGGCTGGCGCGTGATGGGGCAGGCGAGGATGTCGAGCAACTTGCGATCCATGGGCGCGCGCGGGGCAGGGTTTCGTAAGGCCCGCTAGAATACCCCCCTTCGCAGAAGGCGCCAGCCGCACGGGAACGCCATGGCCTCAAGGGAAGACGCGGGCAACGCCGCGCCGCTGGTTGGCATCGTCATGGGCTCGCGCTCGGACTGGGAGACGATGCAGCACGCGGCACAGAAACTCGAAGCGCTGGGCGTGCCGCACGAAGTGCGCGTCGTCTCCGCGCATCGCACGCCGGACGTGTTGTTCGACTACGCCGCCACGGCGCAGCAACGCGGGCTGCGCGCGATCATCGCCGGCGCCGGCGGTGCCGCGCACCTGCCGGGCATGCTCGCGTCCAAGACCGCGGTGCCCGTGCTCGGCGTGCCCGTGCAGAGCAAGGCGCTCAACGGCATGGACTCGCTGCTGTCGATCGTGCAGATGCCGGCCGGCATTCCGGTGGCGACGTTCGCCATCGGCAACGCGGGCGCATCGAACGCGGCGCTGTTCGCCGCCGCGATGCTCGCCACCACACACCCGGCCATCGGCGCAGCGCTCGAGCAGTTCCGCGCGCGCCAGACCGACGACGTCGCCAACAACGACGATCCGCGAAAGTAGATTCGAATGACGACCGTAGGCATCCTCGGCGGCGGCCAGCTGGCCCGCATGCTCGCTCTTTCCGGCGCGCCGCTCGGCCTGCGCTTCCTGGTGATGGACACGGTCGCCGATGCGTGCGCCGGGCAGTTCGCGCCGATGATCGTCGGCGACTGGCGCGACGAACGCGCGTTGTCGGAGTTCGCATCGAAGATCGATGTCGCGACGTTCGATTTCGAAAACGTCCCCGCCGAATCCGCGCAATGGCTGGCCGAACGCGTGCCGGTGTTCCCGAGCCCGCGCGCGCTGGCCGTCGCGCAGGATCGCCTCGCTGAAAAGACCTTGTTCCGCGAACTCGGCATCCCGGTGCCGCCGTTCTCCGCGATCGATTCGCGCGAAGGCCTCGACGCCGCGCTCGCGACGATCGGCACGCCGTGCATCCTCAAGACGCGTCGCCTGGGCTACGACGGCAAGGGCCAGTTCCGCCTGAAGTCGCTCGCCGACGCCGACGCCGCGTGGGATGCGCTCGGCGGGCAGGCGCGCACGGTGGGATTGATCCTCGAAGGCTTCGTCGCGTTCGACAAGGAAGTGAGCGTGGTCGGCGTGCGCGGTCGCGATGGCGAATTCCGCGCGTGGCCGCTGACGCAGAACTGGCATGTCGACGGCGTGCTGTCCGCGAGCCTGGCGCCCGCGCCGGTGTCGCAGGAATTGGAAGACAAGGCGATCGCGCATGCGCGCGCGCTGGCCGATGCGCTGGATTACGTCGGCGTGTTCGCGCTCGAGTTGTTCTGCCGCGATGGTGAGTTGCTCGCCAACGAACTCGCGCCGCGCGTGCACAACTCCGGCCACTGGACCATCGAAGGCAGCGAGACCTCGCAGTTCCAGAACCATCTGCGCGCAGTGCTCGGCTTGCCACTCGGCGCCACGCGCATGGTGGGTGAGGCGTGCATGCTCAACTGGATCGGCACGATGCCCGATCCGAACGCCGTGCTCGCAGAACCCGGCGGCCACTGGCACGACTATGGCAAGGAAGCGCGCGCCGGCCGCAAGGTCGGGCACGCGACGCTGCGGGCGAATACGCCGCAGGAACTTGCGCAAACGCTTGCGCGCGTCGGAAAAAAGCTGGGCCGCGAATCCCAGGTCGAACCCGTGATCGCGGCCCTGCGTTGATGTCGCAACCGGTGCGGCTTTAGCGCATCTGGCTCGAAACGAAGTCCCAGTTCACCAGGTTCCAGAACGCTTCGACGTACTTCGGACGCGCGTTGCGATAGTCGACGTAGTACGCGTGTTCCCACACGTCGCACGTCAGCAGCGGCGCGTCTTCGCCGGTGATCGGCGTGGCGGCGTTCGGCGTGCTCGCCAGCGCGAGCGAACCATCGGGGCGCTGCACCAGCCACGCCCAACCCGAACCGAAGGTCTTGATCGCGGTATCGGTGAACTGCTCCTTGAACTTGCCCACGTCGCCGAAGGCCTTGGCGATCGCATCGGCCAACTTGCCCTGCGGCTCGCCGCCGCCGGCGGGCTTCATGCAGTTCCAGTAGAAGGTGTGGTTCCAGACCTGGGCGGCGTTGTTGAACATGCCTCCCTGGGACTTGCGCACGATCTCCACCAGGTCCATCGACTCGAACTCGGTGCCGGCGATCAGCTTGTTGAGGTTGTCCACGTAGGCCTTGTGGTGCTTGCCATGGTGGTAATCCAGCGTTTCGGCCGAAATGTGGGGTTCCAGCGCGGTGCGGTCGTAGGGCAGGGGCGGCAGCTCGATCGCCATGACGGACTCCATGTGGGGGGCGGTGAAGACTTACAATTCTAGCCCCACGTCGCGTCAACGCTTTTACGGAGCCACCATGTCCCTGCAGTCCGTGCCCATCCAGGAGCGCATCCGGGCCGAAGTCACCGGCCATCCCATCGTGCTCTTCATGAAAGGCACCCCGCAGTTCCCGATGTGCGGCTTCTCCAGCCGCGCGGTGCAGGCCCTCAAGGGTGCCGGCGCCTCGCAGCTGCATACGGTCAACGTGCTCGAGGAGCCGGAGATCCGCGCCAACCTGCCGCGTTACTCGGATTGGCCGACGTTCCCGCAGTTGTTCATCAACGGCGAGCTCATCGGCGGGTGCGACATCACGTGCGAACTCGCCGAGGCCGGCGAGCTGGCGCGGATGATCGCCGAAGCGCAGAAGGCGTGAGTTTCCCCATCGAACACGCGCCGCTGGCCGGACGCGTCGTCCTGGTGACGGGCGCGCATGGCGGGCTCGGCACGGCGGCGTCCAAGGCCATCGCGCAGGCCGGCGCCACGGTGGTGCTGCTCGGTCGCAACGTGCGCCAGATGGAAAAGCTGCACGACGCGATCGCGGCGATGGCGAAGGCGCCGGTGCTGTATCCGCTCGATCTGGAAGGCGCATCGCCCGATGATTTCGCCGAACTCGCGCATCGCGTCGACGACGCCTACGGGCGCCTCGACGGCATCCTGCATTGCGCCGCCGATTTCCGCGGGCTGACGCCGCTGGAACACACCGAGCCGGCCGCGTTCGCGCGCGCGATGCACGTCAACGTCACCGCGCCGGCGTGGCTCACGCAGGCGTGCCTGCCGGTGCTGCGCAAGTCGAACGACGCCTCGGTGGTGTTCGTCGTCGATGATCTCGAGCGCGTGTCGAATGCGTATTGGGGCGCGTATGGCCTGGCGCAGCACGCGCGCGTCGGCCTGGTGTCGATGCTGCATGCCGAACTTGCGAACTCGCCGATCCGCGTCGCCGGCCTGCAGCCGGGCCCGATGCGCACCGGCTTGCGCGCGCGGGCCTTCGTCGACGACATGGATCGCGACGCGCGCGATCCCGCATTCGCCGCACAGGCTTGCGTGGAATTGCTGTCGCCGATGGGCGTGGCGTTCAACGGCGAGATCGCGCGGGGCGCGACCGGTTCGCTCGAATGACGATTGCGTCGGCCGCACTGCTGCTGTTCCTGATCCTCGATCCGCTCGGGAACATCCCGGTGTTCCTCGGGCTGCTCAAGCCCCTGACGCCCGCGCGTCGCCGCGTCGTGCTCGCGCGCGAGTTGCTCATCGCGCTGGTCGTGCTGATGCTGTTCCTGTGGGGCGGCAAGTACGCGCTGGAGTTGATGCACCTGCGGCAGGAATCGGTGTCGATCGCCGGCGGCATCGTGCTGTTCCTGATCGGCCTGCGCATGATCTTCCCGCCGCCGGAAGGCCTGATGGGCGACCTGCATGGCGGCGAGCCCTTCATCGTGCCGATGGCGATCCCGCTGGTCGCAGGGCCTTCGGGCATGGCGGCGGTGATGCTGATGGGCAGCAACGAACCCACGCGCCTGCCCGAATGGAGCCTGGCGCTCCTGATCGCCTGGGGCGCCACGGCCGCGATCCTGTTCTCGGCGACCGTCGTCTACAAATGGCTCGGGACCAGCGTGTTGATCGCGCTCGAGCGCCTGATGGGCATGCTGCTCGTGGCGATCTCCGTGCAGATGTTCCTCGACGGGCTGGGCACCTACGTGACCAGCACGATCAGCCCGGGGGCCTGACCCCCGGCGCGTGGCCTTTCGGTGGCGCCGATCCCTGAAAGATTCAGGCCGGCGCACCGCCCCGACACTGTCCCGCAGCCGTCATTTCCCGGTCATCCGCGGAATCTATGGTGTTAAACTGTCGTTAGCCCAAGCGGTCCACGCGAAGGGCGGGGCACCCCCAATCTGTTGGGTCTCAGGCGCGCATATGGACATGCGGGCGTGGGACTGCGTCTGTTCAAAAAACTCCCATCCAAGGTGATCCAAGATGACTGATCGAAATCGCGTCCGGCTGTCGAAGCTGTCGGTTGCGCTGATCGCGGCCCTCGCAGCCGCGCCCGTGTTCGCACAGAGCACGTCCGCCGGTGTCGGCGGCCGCGTCGTCGATGCCTCCGGCCAGCCCGTCGCGGGCGCCGAAGTCACGATCGTGCATGCCGAATCGGGCACGGTCAGCAAGGCGGTCACCGATGCCAACGGTCGTTACGCAGCGCGCGGCTTGCGAGTCGGCGGCCCGTACACGGTCACGGTCAACAAGGCCGACGCCGGCACGAAGACGCAGCAGAACGTCTACCTGCCCCTGGACAAGGTGGCGCAGGTCGACATGTCGATCGCCCCGCAGGAACTCGCCGCCGTCACGGTGACGGGCTCGTCGGTCATCCAGCCCGACAACAAGGGCATCTCCACGACGCTCTCGCGCGAAGACATGGACCGCATGCCGGCCCCGGATCGCTCGATCCAGAACATCGTGCGTGCCGATCCCCGCGTCGTCATCACCGACCGCGACCGCGGCGCGTTCTCGGCCAACGGCCAGAACTTCCGCTACAACAGCATCACCGTCGACACCGTAAACGCGGGCGACCCCTTCGGCCTGAACGACAACGGCCTGCCCACCAAGGGCACGCCGATCTCCCAGGACGCGATCCAGGAATACAACATCTCCACCGCCAACTACGACGTGGCCACGCGCCGCGGCGTGGGCGCGACGATCAACGCCGTCACCAAGTCGGGCACCAACGACCTGCACGGCTCGGCGTACTTCGTCTACCAGAACGCCGCGAGCATGGTCGGCGACAACGCCTCGGGCAAGGGTTGGGAAGGCTACGACAAGGACCGCACGTTCGGCCTGACCGTCGGCGGCCCGATCGTCAAGGACAAGCTGTTCTTCTTCGTCTCGGCTGAGAAGCAGAAGAAGGACGGCATCGGCTCGATCACCGGTCCGGCCGAATCGGCCGCCACGCTGAAAGTCCCCGGCATCTCGCAGGACTTCATCAACGGTGTCACCGCCGCCGCCACCGCCAAGGGCATGACGCCGGGCGACAACGGCGAAGCGCCGGACATGGAGACCGACCGTTACCTCGCCAAGCTGGACTGGAACATCAACGACGCGCACCGCGCCTCGCTGCGCCTGAGCCAGACGAAGGAATTCGAACCCATCGTCGTCAACGGCACGGTCACCGGTTCCAACCCGCGCCTCGCGCTGTCGTCGAACTGGTACACGCTCGACAAGAAGTCCACCGCCTACGCGCTGAGCTTCTACGACGACTGGGCGGACAACTTCAGCACCGAAACCTCGATCGCCTACAGCGAGTTCAACCAGGACCGCGACCCGATGGTCGGCGGCCACCAGCCGTCGGTGCTCGTGCGCACCGGCACGGGCAACAGCGGCCCGGGCATCTTCCTCGGCACCGAACCGCCGACCCATGCCAACCGTTTGAACGTCAAGACCTGGAACGCGTACTTCGCCGGTAGCTACTACCTCGGCGACCACGTGCTCAAGGGCGGCGTGGATTACCAGAGCGACGAGCTCTACAACCTGTTCCTGCAGAACTACAACGGCGCGTACGAGTTCAACGGCCTGCAGAACTTCATCGACGGCAACTACAACCGTTACCAGCTCGCCACGCCGGCGCCGGGTTACGACTTGAACAACGTCGCCGCGGTGCTGACCACCAAGCAGTACGGCCTGTTCCTGCAGGACACCTGGCAGGTCAACGACCGCCTGTCAGTGCAGTACGGCCTGCGCTACGACATCCCGCAGATCAACGACACGCCGACGTTCAACCCGTGCTTCGCCGCGGCCCCGGGCACCACCGGCGACCTCGGCCCGTGCGGCCTGCGCAACAACCCGGCGAACCCGAATGCCGCCGTCGGCGGTTACGGCTTCAGCAACCAGGGCACGATCGACGGCAACGACATCCTCCAGCCGCGTGCGTCGTTCAACTTCATGATCGACGACAAGTCGCAGATCCGCGGTGGCGCGGGCCTGTTCGTGTCGAACACCCCGGCCGTGTGGCTCGGCAACCCGTTCTCGAACAACGGCGTCGCCGTGGCGACCTACGACGTGGGCGCGTTCGACCCGACCACGCCGAACGTCACCCCGCCGTTCAACCCGAACGGTTCGACGCAGACCCCGCCGGACGTCGCGCTGACCAAGCCGGGCCTGGGCCGTTCGACGATGTCGCTCGCGATCGTCGATCCGAACTTCCAGCTGCCGACCGTCGCCAAGTACACGCTGGGCTACGACTACCAGCTGCCGTTCCTGGATTCGGTGTTCACGGTCGAAGCGCAGCACATCGACACGATCAAGGGCATCAAGTACGACAACATCAACCTGGGTGCGCCGACCGGCGTGCTGCCGGATGGTCGCCTTGCGTACCAGCAGACCCCGAACGGCACGACCACCGGCACGTCGGGTGCGAACCCGGCGCGTTGGAACGCCAACCCGTCGTTCGGCCAGAACATCCTGCTGACCAACACCGACAAGGGCTACGCCGACAACCTGACGTTCCAGTGGCGCAAGCCGTTCGCGAACGACTGGTCGGCGTCGGTGTCGTACACCCTGGCGCAGGCCAAGGACGTCAACCCGGGCACCAGCTCGGTCGCCAGCAGCTCCTACGGCAACCGCGACTGGATCAACCCGAACGACGACTACCTGGCCACGTCGAACTACTCGATCCCGCAGCGCCTGCTCGCCACGTTCGCGTGGGAACACGCGTTCTTCGGTGAGTACGCGACCAAGTTCTCGGCGATCTACGACGGCCACTCCGGCGCGCCGTACAGCTGGGTGTTCGGCAACGACGTGAACGGCGATTCGTCGTTCCGCGACCTCGCCTACATCCCGATGAACCGCGACGAAGTCACCTTCATCGCCGGCACCTCGCAGGCTTCGATCGATTCGTTCTTCACGTACATCGCGAACAACGACCAGCTCGTGCGCCAGCAGGGCAGCATCTTCGACCGCAACGAAGGCCGCGCCCCGTGGGTGAACCAGCTCGACCTCTCGTTCGCCCAGGAAATCCCGGGCTTCGGCGAAGGCCACAAGGGTGAAATCCGCCTCGACATCTTCAACTTCTTCAACCTGCTCAACAAGGATTGGGGCGTCGAGCACCGCGCCAGCTTCCCGCTGGAACGCACCCTGGCCAACGTGTCGAACGTGACGCCGGACGGCAAGTACGAGTACGACATCCGCCCGTACCTGGATGCCAACGGCAACTACGCGCCGACCGCGCTGCCGGTGAACGAGAACTTCGCGCCGTCGCAGCGTTGGGCCGCCAACGTGACCCTGCGTTACGAGTTCTGATGCGTTAGACCGCAGTACACGTCGTGAAGGAAACGGCCGGGGAAACCCGGCCGTTTCCGGTTTTGCGCTACCCTTTCGGCATGAACGAAGAAGCCCGGAACATGCTCCCCACCGTCAACGCCCGCATCTATCCGCGCGGCGGCCTCGACGTGTTGTCGCGCGCCGAAGTCGCGCGCCTGCGCGATGCCTCCTCCGGCGGCATGCACGACCTGCTGCGCCGCTGCGCGCTCGCCGTGCTCACCAGCGGCAGCGCCTCGGACGATCCGCGCGCCGCGCAGGAGCTCTATCCCGATTTCGACATCCAGGTCCTGCAACAGGACCGCGGCGTGCGCATCGACCTGCACCACGCACCGGCGATGGCCTTCGTCGATGGCGAGATCATCCGCGGCGTCGCCGAATTGTTGTTCGCCGTCGTGCGCGACCTTGCGTACACCGCGATCGAACTCAACGAGCGCGACCTCGACACCGGCGATGCGATCACCGACGCGGTGTTCGGCCTGCTGCGCAACGCGCGCGTGCTGCATCCGACCGAACCCAACCTCGTCGTGTGCTGGGGCGGCCATTCGATCGGCCGCGACGAATACCTGTACACCAAGCAAGTCGGCTACGAGCTCGGCCTGCGCGGCCTGGACATCTGCACGGGCTGCGGCCCGGGTGCGATGAAGGGCCCGATGAAGGGCGCGACGATCGCGCACGCCAAGCAGCGCCGCCGCACGATGCGTTACATCGGCATCACCGAGCCCGGCATCATCGCGGCCGAATCGCCGAACCCGATCGTCAACCACCTGGTGATCATGCCGGACATCGAGAAGCGCCTCGAAGCCTTCGTCCGCATGGGCCACGGCATCATCGTGTTCCCCGGTGGCGTGGGCACGGCGGAGGAAATCCTCTACCTGCTCGGCATCCTGTTGCGCGAAGAGAACGCGGACCTGCCGTTCCCGCTGATCCTCACCGGCCCGACCGCGGCCGCGCCGTATTTCGAACAGATCGACCAGTTCCTGCGCCTGACGCTCGGCGAGGCCGCGACCTCGCGCTACGAAATCATCGTCGGCGACCCGGTCAAGGCCGCCAAGCGCATGGCGGCCGGCGTGCGCAAGGTGAAGGACTACCGCATCGCGCAGAAGGATTCGTTCTTCTTCAACTGGGCGATGAAAGTGCCGCTGGAATTCCAGAAACCCTTCGTGCCCACGCATGAAGCGATGGCCGCGCTCGACCTGCACCACGGCCGCAAGCCGCACGCGCTCGCCGCCGATTTGCGCCGCGCGTTCTCCGGCATCGTGGCCGGCAACGTCAAGGAAGACGGCATGCGGCGCGTCGAGCAACACGGGCCGTTCGAAATCCACGGCGACCGCGACATGATGGATGCGCTGGATGGCTTGCTGCGCGCGTTCGTCGAACAGCGCCGCATGAAGATCGCGGGCGAATACCGCCCGTGCTATCGCGTGGTGACGTAACTACTTGCGCCAGCAGTAGTCGGCGTCGCCGGTGCTGACGCCCTTGGTCACGACGCCCGCGACCATCGTCATCGTGAAGTTGCCGCACTTGGGGTCGGAGGCCATCTCGCCCTTGCGCGTGGCCGTGAGCGTGTAACCGGTGCCCGTGTTGCCGGACACGCTGACCGTGTAGTGCTTCAGCCCGTTGTTGTAGGCGGTGGTGTTGGCCGCGCTGCCGGTGAGGTCGTTGAGCACGCCGTAAGTGGGATGGTCCGCGCGCCAACTTTCCTGGCGCAACTGCATGTCGCCGAGCGCCTGCGCGGCCTCCGCGCGCTTTCCCTTGCGCGTCTGCTCGGTGTACATCGGCAGCGCGATCATCGCGAGAATCGCGACCACCGCGACGACGATCATCAACTCGATCAGCGTGAATCCGACTTCGCGACGCATCGCGGTGCGCTCCCTGGCAGGCGTGCGAACGATGCTACGCCTGCCCATTCGCTCGCCCGGAACCGTTGGGGCCCCCATCCGTTCCCGCTCGTCGGTCTGGGCTGGCATGCGCGCCGGAACGCCGTGCTACACCGACTCGCCATGGACAACACGGAGGAGGCACGGATGCCTCGAGACAAGCGCGCCCGGCGGGCGCCCGGATTCACGCTGGTCGAACTCATCGTCGCGATGACGGTGTTCGCGATCCTCGCGACATTGGCGGTGCCTGCGTTCACGGTTTACTTCGAAAAGGCACGGTTGCGGGGCGCCGCGGATGCCGTCGTCGCGCTCGTCGCGGAAGCCAGGCTGGCGGCGGTCACGCAGGCGCGCGCGGTCTCGGTTCGGTTTTCGGGGCAGGGTGCGCAGTGGTGCGTAGGCGCGCGCGAGGCGTCGTTGCCGTCGGTTGGGATGCCGATGACGGGGCTCGATGCTTGCGACTGTCTTGCCGGCGGCGACACATGCGTGGTGGATGCGCGGCGTGCGGTGGTGGCAAGCGCGCTGCATCGCGGGGTCCTGCTGCCTTCGCCGATGGAGGCATTCGCGTTCGATGGGGCGACCGGCATGCGCGCCGGCGACGCTGACGCAGTGCGCCTGGTTTCGCGCAGCGGGCGCTTTGCGCTGCGCATCGCGATTTCGCCGCTCGGGCACGCATCCGTATGCAGCAACAGCGGCACGATTGCCGGAATCCGGTCATGTTGACGCGCGGCTTCACGCTGGTGGAGTTGCTCGTTGCGCTGGCGCTCGGGCTGCTGGTGATCGCGGCGGCGCTCGGCTTCTTCCTGCAATTGGTGCGCGCCGGGAGCGAGACCGTGTTGTCCACGCGCCTGCAGCAGGAGTTGCGGACGACGATGGGCTTGATCGTGATGGAAGTGCGGCGCGCGCGTGGACCCGGAACCGAGATTGCCGTATCGCCCGGTTGTCTTCGTGGCGCGGGCGTCGCGATCCGCGAGCATGCGGGCAAGATCGAATTGCGCCGTGGGCCCGGAGTGGATTGCGGAAGTGCGGGCCTGGTCGTCGGCAGCGATGCCGTGCGTGTGACCACGCTGCGTTTCGTCCACGACACGACCGTGAACGATCGTCGCGTCGAGATCGCGCTGACTGCCACGTTGCGCAATCCGCCGGCGTTCCTGTCCGGGCGCGAAGCCACGCTGCGGCACGTCGTCGCGCTGCGTTCGAACGGAGGTTGAGCGATGCGACCTTCGAAAGGCAATGCGCTGGTGGCCGCCATCGTGGTGTTGTTGCTGGCGAGTGTCGTCACGCTGATGACGCTGCATGTCGGCGTTTTCGAACAGCGGGCGTCGGGAAATGGCGTGCGGTCGCGCGTGGTCGGCGAACTCGCAGAGGCGGCTGTCGCGCAAGGCGTCGCGTGGCTCAATGGGGATCCGACGCGATTGGCGCACGGCTCGCAGTGGCAGCCGTGCGCAGGCCTGGCGCAAGCGGTGGCGTTTCCGTGTGGTGCGATTCCGGATGCTTCGCGGCGTGCGTCGATGTACTACTGGACGGAGTCCGGTGGCGATCGTGACAGCGACGGGGTCGTGGATGTGTTCGACGAACGCATGCTGCCGCTGGTCGATGGACGTATCGCGCAGGTGGGTGCGTTCCAGCGCATCGCGTATGGCGCAGGCGTCGTCCTGTGCCGCGTCGCTCGGGAAGATGCGGCGCGCTGCACGACGGAACCGGCCGACGCGGGCGAGGACTTGCAGTACACCGTCGTCGGTGTCGCGCGGCTACCGGATGAAGGTGCGCGCGCGACAGTCGCGCAGACGTTCGCGCGCGTTGAAGTCGTTACGCCGAACCTGCGCATGCCGCCGGTCGTCGCAAGCGGTACGGTCGACCTGCGGGCGCCGCTGCATGTCGTCGCCAATCCCAACGCAGGAGGCGCGGGTGTTCCCGTGTCCGCGTGGAGTCGCAAGGACGTGCGGAAATCCGTGGCGAACACCTGCCACGCCGGCGAGTTCTTCGATGGCGGTGCGCCGGCGCTGGAGGACGGCGTCGCGACCTGCGACACCTGCCGATGTCCCGCCGACGGCAGCCTCGTCGACAGTCGCGATCCGGAAGGCATCGACGTGCTCGATGTCGACGGAAGCGATGGCGCCAATGGACTCGGATTGAACGTCGATGTCGCGCCCGGCGCGTTTCCCTGCGATCTATTCGCGCAAATGTTCGGCGTGGTCGCTCGCAGCGATTCCGACGGGGATGGATTCTGCGAAACACGCACGCCGACGGTGCCATTCGTCGCACCAACGACGATGGGCCGCGTCGAGCTTCCCGCAGACGAGGCCTTCCTTTACCGCCATGCGAGGCGCATCGTGCCGCGCGATCCCGCTTCGCTCGCATTGATGCGGCCGGATCAGACGCTGCAGGAATCCTTCCCGTCGACCGCCCTCTCCGGCTTGCTCTGGTGCCAGGCGAACTGCGACATCGGCGCCGGAGATCAACTCGGCACGCCGAATGCGCCCGTGCTGCTCGTTGCCGATGGCCCGTTGCACATTCGCGGGCGCGTCTTCGGCGTCGTGTTCGCACGCGCGCGCGAGGAGGCGCCCGACCCCGCGACAGGCGGCAGCGCGCAGTTGCGATTGCAGTCCGGCGCTGCGGTCTATGGCGCCGTCGTCGTGCAGGGCGCGATGGAACAGGCCAGCGGCGACAGCGCGATCGTGTCCGCGCCCGACGTCATCGCCAGGCTCCGCGACACCATCCCCGCCGCACACGCGCCGATTCCCGGCGCGTGGAGCGACGGCGTGTCGTATTGATGGAGGCCACGATGAAAGGATCGAACGCCGGCTTCTCCCTCCTCGAAGTCCTCGTCGCCGTCGCGCTGCTCGCAACGGGCTTGCTTGCGCTCGCGGCCCTGCAGGGCGCACTCGCCCGCAGCACCGCGGAAGCGAAGGGCAGGGCACGCGTGCTCGCACTCGTGTCGACCGAAATCGACGCCTTGCGCGCGACACCCTTTGCGGATATCGCATCGCTCGACGCGCCCATCGACGCGCGCAATGTCGCCTGCGGTACGCCAGCCAACGAGGCCGAGCACGCGGCGTGCGACAGCGGCCTCCGCGGGTTGCTCCTGCACCGCACGGTCGCGCCATCGGCCGGCGGTGCGTTGAAGTCCGTCCGTGTTTCAGCCGAGTGGACCGCGCCGACCGGCGAAACGCGCACGGTGGAACTGCGCACCGTGCTGGGCGAGCTCGCGTTGGCGCCCAATCGTGTCCACGCCGTCGCGCAGGCGCCGCTGCATGCCCAGGCGCGACGCGCGACATCGAGTGCATCGGCCCTGGAGCCCGGCATGGTCCCGATTCCCATCGGCGAGGGCAGCGTAAGCGCCACCACGCAGCCGTCGATCGACCCGATCGGCAGCACGCGTTTCGACACGGTGACGTACACCGACGATGGCTCGGGTGCCCGTCTCGACAATCGCATCGAAACCGAGATCGTGAAATGTGCTTGTCGCTACGGGGCCGGTGGCGCGCAACTCGGGACACTGCATCGCAACGCGCGCTGGCCCGCCGTATGGACCGGTCATCGCTACGCCGTCCACGTGCCGGAAGACAACGCGCAGGCGCCGGGCGAGCGTTACGTCGCGGGCCCGAACCCCGATGCCGTCCAGAGCCCGCGCTGTCGCGAATGTTGTCGCGACCGGCACGACGCGCCCGGCCCATCGCTGCATCCGAAGTTCGACACGGCCAACACCGACCTGGTCTACCGGAAGTACGCCCTCGATGACATCGGCGCGTTGGTTCCCGTGCACGACACGAGCTCGGGCGACTACATCGACAGTTGCCGCCTGGTTCGCATCGACGGCTGGTGGCGCACCGCCGCGGATCTTCGCGCGCGCCATTTCGGTTTGTTGCAAACCCAAACCGTCGATGGTGTCGCCGCAGCCTCGCGCAAACCCGATCCGCAAGCGGCCGAACGCTACGCGCAATTCCTTCGCGACTATCTCGCCCAATACGCCGACACCGACACGCCAGGCAACGCAAACGCGTTGCATGACGAAACCGCGCGCGGCCTCAACCAACCAGAGCGCATCACGATCCCCGCGCCGTCGCCGACCGACCGCCGTCACCTCCACGCACGCGCGCTCTACGTCGACCACCTCGAACCGCAGGCGCGCGCAAGCCTCGACGCCGCCATCGACGCACGCCGCGCGCACGGCGGATGCGCGCCGGGCCATGCGAACCTCGCCGACTGCGTCCTCCCGTTCCTCCCGTTCATCACACTGGACCTCACCGACCTCGCGGCCTGGTCCGCGCGCGATCCGGACGTCCTCGCCGTCGATTCGCGCGATCCCGCCGCGGCCGATGCAACGCCCGGTGGACGCGTGCAGGCCCTCGCGCCGGGCGTGTCGGATGCCATCGCCAGCGCGCGCATGTCCAATTCCGGCGCCGCCGTCAGCGCGCAACTCCCCGGCGCAACCGACCTGCAAGGCGACGAAACCACGCTGGAGGACGCGCAATTGTTCGAAATCGGCGAAAGCGGCGTCGCGCGGATTGACGGCGCCCCGCACTGGCGGCCAGAATATGCGCCCCCGCCCGAATAGCTCAGCCGGTTAGAGCACTTGACTGTTAATCAGGGGGTCGTTGGTTCGAGTCCAACTTCGGGCGCCAGATTCGATTGACAAAAGGCCTGCAGCGATGCAGGCCTTTTTTCTTGCCTGCACGTCCGCCTGCACCTACATCGGCGCCATGCACGCCTGCGCCTGCGCAGCAGTGGCGGTCGTCGCCCGCAACGCGCCCGTGTTGTTCATCACCAGCGCCACCGCGCGTTGTGGCCCGCGGCCGTCGCACAAGGTGAACGTGACGTTCGAGCCCGACGCGCTGCCATCGGGCTGGAACACGAGCCGCGTGCGCCCGGCCGTCGTGCGCAAATGCGCGCGACCGCCGGCCGGGCCCGCGCGATGGATCAAGGTTTCGCTCGCGGGATCGCGCACGCGATCGCCGTCGCGGTCCGCGAAGACGATCCAGCCCCCGCTCCAGTCGTGCGTGCCCGCGCATCCGGTGGGCGTGCCCGGGCAGACGACCACCTCCGCGCCGGTCGACGCCGCATGCGTCGGCGCGACCATCAGCGACGCGAGCAGCGCCTGGTGCGCCGCGTTGCTGCGCGCGGCCTCGCGCGCGGCGCCCAGGCGCGGGACCGCGAGGGCGGCGAGCGTCGCAACGGCCGCCACCACGATCGACGCCTCGATCAAGGTGACACCGCGCACGCGGCGGCCGCCGTTGAATTCCGCGGGAAGGGCACGCATATCGAAGACCTCGCAACCGGGCCTTCCGATGCTGCGTCGCACGCATTGCGACCACCGTCCGCGAAGCTCGCGACCCAGCATCAGATAACCCCGCGCCAGCGCCTCAGGCTTCATCCCGCCGGCGCTACACTCGCCCGATCCCCCGCTGCACCCTCGCTGCCAGAGCCCGATGCGCCCAGAGTCGTCCGACCTCACGCCGTTCCAACTCGTCTCGCCCTATTCGCCGGCCGGCGACCAGCCGCAGGCGATCGAAAAACTCATCGCCAATTTCGAATCCGGCCTGGCGCGCCAGACGCTGCTCGGCGTCACCGGGTCGGGCAAGACCTACACGATCGCCAACGTCATCAACCGCGTGCAGAAGCCCACGCTGGTCATGGCGCCCAACAAGACGCTGGCCGCGCAGTTGTACGGCGAGTTCAAGGCCTTCTTCCCGCACAACGCGGTCGAGTATTTCGTCAGCTATTACGACTACTACCAGCCCGAGGCGTACGTGCCCTCGTCGGACACGTACATCGAGAAGGACAGCTCGATCAACGAGCACATCGAGCAGATGCGCCTGTCGGCGACCAAGGCGCTGCTGGAACGGCGCGACGCGATCATCGTCTGCACCGTCTCGGCCATCTACGGCCTGGGCGATCCGAACGAATACTTCAACATGGTGCTGCACATGGTGCGCGGCGAGCGCATCGAGCAGCGCGAGCTGATCCGCCGCCTCACCGAGATGCAGTACACGCGCAACGAGTTCGAACTCCAGCGCGGCCATTACCGCGTGCGTGGCGAAACCATCGACGTGCATCCGGCCGAAAGCGACATGGAAGCGCTGCGCATCGAGTTGTTCGACGGCGAGATCGAAACGCTGTCGATCTTCGATCCGCTCACCGGCGAAGTGCTGCGCAAGGTGCCGCGCTACACGATCTATCCGAAGTCGCATTACGTCACCACGCGCCGCACGGTGTTGCAGGCGGTGGACCTGATCAAGGCCGAATTGCGCGATCGCCTGGAATACCTGTACGCGCAGAACAAGCTGGTCGAAGCGCAGCGCCTGCAACAGCGCACGACCTACGATCTGGAAATGCTGGCCGAAGTCGGCTACTGCAACGGCATCGAAAACTACTCGCGCCATCTCACCGGCCGCATGCCGGGCGAGCCGCCGCCGTGCCTGTACGACTACTTGCCGCCTGATGCATTGCTCGTCGTGGACGAATCGCACGTCACCGTTCCGCAGATCGGCGCGATGTACAAGGGCGACCGCTCGCGCAAGGAAACGCTGGTGGAGTTCGGTTTCCGCATGCCGTCCGCGATGGACAACCGGCCGTTGAAGTTCGAGGAATGGGAGTTGCGTTCGCCGCGCAGCATCTACGTGTCGGCAACGCCCGGTCCGTACGAGTTGCGCGAGTCCGCCGGCGAAGTCGTCGAACTCGTGGTGCGCCCGACGGGCCTGATCGATCCGGAAGTCGAAATCCGCCCGGTCGCCACGCAGGTCGACGATCTGCTCGGCGAGGTCAATCTGCGCGTTGCGATGGGCGATCGCGTGCTGGTCACGACGCTGACCAAGCGCATGGCGGAAAACCTCACCGAATATCTCGGCGAACACGGCTGTCGCGTGCGTTACCTGCATTCCGACGTCGACACGGTCGAACGCGTGGAGATCATCCGCGACCTGCGCCTGGGCCGGTTCGACGTGCTGGTCGGCATCAACCTGTTGCGTGAAGGCCTCGACATGCCCGAGGTCTCGCTGGTCGCCATCCTCGATGCCGACAAGGAAGGGTTCCTGCGCAGCGCCGGCTCGCTGATCCAGACCATCGGCCGCGCCGCGCGCAACCTCCGCGGCAAGGCGATCCTCTACGCGGACAGCGTCACGCGTTCGATGAAGATCGCGATCGACGAAACCGATCGCCGTCGCGCGAAGCAGGTCGAATACAACACCGAGCACGGCATCGTGCCGGTGTCGGTGTCCAAGCCCATCGTCGACATCATGGAAGGCGCGCGCACCGAGCCGGGCGAGGCGAAGAAGCGGGGCAAGGGCAGGGTGGCCGCCGTGGCCGAGGAACGCGTCGATTACGGCGCGCTCGACGCCTCGCAGATCGCCGCCAAGCTCAAGCAACTCGAAGACCGCATGTACAAGCACGCGCGCGACCTGGAATTCGAGGACGCCGCGCGCGTTCGCGATCAAATCCGCAAGCTCAAGGACGCCAGCCTCGCGACCTGAACGGGGCAGGCGGCCGATCCCGCCGTATATCGGCACGTTTCCTCCTGACAAATGGCCCTGTCCGCGCCCGCGGACTTGGCTAAGATGCGCGCTGCGGTGGGTTCACAGCGGTGGGTTTCGATGGGGATGGTCAAGGGGGCGGCGGCCTGCACGCTGGTCGCGGCAGTCGTGGGTCTTGCAGTCTGGAATTCGCACGCGGAGCACGCGCGCGAAAGCGCGCCCGCGTCCCTGCAGTCGTCCGTCATCGAAGACGCCGTGCCCACCCTGCGCCTCGGCGAAGGCGGGCAGGGGATCCAGCTCGATGCCGCCATGGCGCGCCGCGCGTTGCGCGACGGCACGCTCGACGTCGTGCTGGCCGACGGCAGCTCGTATCCGGTCAAGATCGAACGCCAGGAAACGCATGGCGGCGGGCACTGGTCGCTGGTCGGTCGCGTGCAGACGGTCGCCGGTTCGCAATCGATGGTGCTCACCTTCGGCCCCAACGCGGTGTTCGGCCAGTTGCCGATGCCCGACGGCCACGCGATGCAGATCGAAACCGAAGGCAACGGCATGGTGACTGTCGCGCCCGCGCGCAATCTCGTGCCGCGTGGCCAGCAGGGTCGCCCGGGCACGCCGGACTATCGCGTTCCGCCGGGTGGCGAATTCGATACCGAATACTTCAAGGCCATGGCCGATCATCCGATCCGCCTGGACGATCGCTCGCAGGTCCGCATCGACGTGCTGGGGCTGTATTCGCCCGAGCTCGTTGCGCTGCGCGGCAGTGTCGCGGCGGCGGAAACGCAGGTCGCGCATTTGATCGCCGTGGCGAACCAGACGCACCGGGACAGCGGCACGCGCGTGCGCCTGCATATGGTCGGCGCGCAGGAAGTCGCGATTCCCGCGACGCTCACCAACGCCGAAGCGCTCGACGTGCTCACGTCCGGCACGTTCGACGACATCGACTTCGAAGCGATGCGCGACAAGACCTCCGCCGATCTCGCGGCGTTCATCCGCCCGACGCCGGATGCGAAGGACGATACCTGCGGTGCGTCCTGGTTGAACGGCGCGAACCAACAGGGCGACGTGGACCTCGATCCGCGCCACGGTTATGTCGTCGCGAACGTCGCGCCCTGCGGTGCGTACGTGCTCGCGCACGAACTCGGTCACGCGATGGGCGCCGCGCACGACATTGCCGCGCAGACCGCACCCGACGGCACCGTGACCTACGGCGCCTTCGCGTTCTCCTTCGACCTGCGCACGCCGATGTTCGGCACGCTCATGACCGATCCCGGCAACGGCATCTGGCTGGGCCGCTTCTCCGGCCCCGCGCCGACCGCGTGCGACGGCGCGCCCTGCGGCGTCGCCGGGCGCATCGACAACGCGCGCGGCATCGACTTCATGGCGCCGGCGATCTCCCGCTTCCGGGAGTGATCAGCGGATTCACCGAAAACCGCGCGCGCCCGTTGTGGCAACGCAACGGCTCCGCTAAACTGCGCAGCCCCGCTCGGCCGTCAGGTCGGGTGGGGCACTACGGGCGGTTAGCTCAGCGGTAGAGCACTACCTTGACATGGTAGGGGTCACAGGTTCGAACCCTGTACCGCCCACCACGCTTTTCTGGCGTGGATGGCACCCAATCGATACGATCGCGACAAGACTTAGATGAGGTAGCCCGCGGAAACGCCGGCTTAGCGTGCGACATGAACACTACGCGCATCCAACCCTGAGCCTTCCCGAGTCGCAGCGACAGCAGGCGCCCTCGGGCGCTTTTTTCATTTCTGGTGCCCCGCAATGAATGCAGAAGTCCAATCTCCCGTCGCGATCACGCTGCCCGACGGCAGCGTCCGCAGCTTCGACCATCCGGTGACCGTCGCCGAAATCGCCGCCTCCATCGGCGCGGGCCTGGCGAAGGCCGCGCTCGCGGGGAAGGTCGACGGCAAGCTGGTCGACACCAGCTACCGGATCGACCGCGACGCCGCGCTCGAAATCGTCACCGACAAGCATCCCGATGCGCTCGACGTGTTGCGCCACTCCACCGCGCACCTGCTCGCGCAGGCCGTGCAGCGCCTGTATCCCGGCGCGCAGGTCACCATCGGCCCGGTGATCGACAACGGCTTCTACTACGACTTCGCGTACGAGCGTCCGTTCACGCCCGACGACCTGCCCGCGATCGAAGCGGAAATGCAGAAGATCGTGAAGGAAGCGCAGCCGGTTTCGCGCAGCGTCAAGTCGCGCGATGAGGCGGTGCAGTTCTTCCGCGGCATGGGCGAGGACTACAAGGCGCAGATCATCGAATCGATCCCCGCCGACGAAGACCTCTCGCTGTATTCGCAGGGCGAGTTCACCGATTTGTGCCGCGGCCCGCACGTGCCCGGCACGGAAAAATTGCGCGCCTTCAAGCTGATGAAGGTGGCCGGCGCCTATTGGCGCGGCGACCACAACAACGCGATGCTCAGCCGCATCTACGGCACCGCGTGGCTCAACGACAAGGACCTCAAGGCGTACCTGACGCAGCTCGAGGAAGCCGAGAAGCGCGACCACCGCAAGATCGCCAAGCAGCAGGACCTGTTCCACCTGCAGGAAGAAGCACCGGGCCTGGTGTTCTGGCATCCGAAGGGCTGGTCGATCTGGCAGGTCGTCGAGCAATACATGCGCAAGGTGTATCGCGAGTCGGGCTACCAGGAAGTGCGTTGCCCGCAGATCCTGGACGTGTCGCTGTGGAAGCGCTCGGGCCACTGGGACAACTACCAGGCCAACATGTTCTTCACCGAGTCGGAGAAGCACACCTACGCGGTCAAGCCCATGAACTGCCCGGGTCACGTGCAGGTGTTCAACCACGGCCTGCACAGCTACCGCGACCTCCCGATCCGCTACGGCGAATTCGGCGCCTGCCATCGCAACGAGCCCTCCGGCGCGCTGCACGGCATCCTGCGGGTGCGCGGCTTCACCCAGGACGACGGGCACATCTTCTGCACCGAGAATCAGATCGAGGCCGAAGTCACCGCGTTCCACAAGCAGGCGATGGATGTCTACGCCCGCTTCGGCTTCGAAGACGTGCAACTGAAGATCGCGCTGCGCCCCGAACCGCGCCTGGGCGACGACGCCACCTGGGACAAGGCCGAGGACGCCCTGCGCTCGGCGCTGCGTGCCGCGGGCGTGGAATGGCAGGAGTTGCCGGGCGAAGGCGCGTTTTACGGCCCGAAGATCGAATATCACCTCAAGGACGCCATCGGCCGCACCTGGCAGCTGGGCACGATGCAGGTCGACTTCATGATGCCCGGCCGCCTGGGCGCCGAGTACGTCGACGAGCACAGCGCCAAGCGCCACCCGGTCATGCTGCACCGGGCCATCGTCGGCTCGATGGAGCGCTTCATCGGCATCCTGATCGAACACCATGCCGGCCAATTCCCGGCCTGGCTGGCCCCGGTGCAGGCCGTGGTGATGAATATCACCGACGCCCAGGCCGATTGGGTGGACGAGGTTCGGAAAACCCTTACGAATCAAGGCCTCCGGGTCAATGCCGATTTGCGGAACGAAAAAATCGGCTATAAGATTCGCGAGCACACGCTGCAGCGCGTGCCATACCTGCTCGTGGTCGGCGATCGCGAGAAGGAAAATGGCGCCATCGCGGTGCGCACGCGCAGTGGCGAAGACCTGGGCACCATGTCCGTCGCCGACTTCGCACAGCGCCTGCGCGACGAGCAGTAGCGTCAAACCAAAGTTCCGCGGGCGGCCCCAGCCGCGCGCGGCTCGATACTCCACGGAGATTGCGACATCAGCACCCCCGAAAAGCAGAATCGAAAGAACAGCGAAATCCGCGTGCCGCGCGTCCGCGTGATCGGCAGCGACGGCGAAATGATCGGCGTGCTCACGCGCGACGAAGCCCTGCGGATGGCCGAAGACGAAGGTTTGGATCTCGTGGAGATCCAGCCGAACGCCGATCCGCCGGTGTGCCGGATCATGGATTTCGGCAAGTTCAAGTTCGAGACGCAAAAGAAGGCCGCGGCTGCCAAGAAGAAGCAGAAGCAGGTCGAGATCAAGGAAGTGAAGTTCCGCCCCGTGACCGACGAGGGCGACTACCAGATCAAGCTGCGCAACATGCGCCGCTTCCTGGAAGAGGGCGACAAGATCAAGGTCAACATCCGCTTCCGCGGCCGCGAGATGAGCCACCAGGAGCTGGGCCAGCAGATGGCCAAGCGCATCGAGCTGGACCTGGGCGAGGACATCGTCATCGAGTCGCGGCCCCGCCTGGAAGGCCGGCAGATGGTGATGATGATCGCGCCGAAGAAGAAGACGTAATCGATCGACCGACGGGCCGCGCAAAGCGGCCCGTTTGTTTTTGGGGCCTCGCGACGCCGGCCCCGAGGCCAGTCGCGTCGACCGCTGAGACGCAGTCGCCCATCACCGGCACGGCGCCCAACTAACGTTTTGAATTGCAACGCATTCGCCGGGCCTGCATAATGCCGGGCCCGGTTCGCCGGGGTTGTTGTTCAAGGATCCCGTCGTAGCCCCCAGGGGCACGCGACACAAGCCGGCGCAGGCACGGACGGAAAGAGTGGCTCACGCCACCGCCACGCCAGACATCGTTTCGAAACGGACTACACCCATGCCCAAGATCAAGACCAATCGGGCGGCGGCCAAGCGCTTCCGGAAGACTGCTTCCGGCAAGTACAAGTGCGGCCACGCCAACAAGAGCCACATCCTCACCAAGAAGGCGACCAAGCGGAAGCGCAACCTCCGGCAGACGAACCATGTTCGTGCCGAGGACGCGGGCCGTCTGGACCGCATGCTTCCGTATCTCTGAGGAGGGCTGACAAATGGCACGAGTCAAACGTGGTGTGACGGCCCGCCGTCGTCATAAGAAAATCCTGAAGCAAGCGAAGGGCTACTACCACGCCCGCCGCAAAGTCTTCCGCGTCGCCAAGCAGGCGGTCACGAAGGCGCTGCAGTACGCCTACATCGGCCGCAAGCAGAAGAAGCGCAACTTCCGTTCGCTGTGGATCACGCGTATCAACGCGGCGGCCCGCATCAACGGCATGAGCTACAGCCGCTTCATGAACGGCCTGCTGAAGGCCGGCATCACCCTCGACCGCAAGGTGCTGGCCGATATCGCCGTGCACGATGCGGTGGGTTTTGCGGCGCTGGCCGAAAAGGCGAAGAGCGCGCTCGCGGCGTAAGCAACATCCGCGAAAGCCCGCGCTCCTTGCGCGGCTTTCGATGGAAAGCAACGCAGGGGGGAAGGGCGCAGGTCCTTCCCCCCTTTTTTGTTTATCGGTGTGCCCGTTTTTCAGGGAATTGAAATGGACGGAATCGATTCGCTGTTGCAGCAGTCCCTCCGCGAGATCGCGGACGCCAACGCGTCCGATGCGCTCGAAGCGCTGCGCGTGGGGCTGCTCGGCAAGCACGGCAGCATCACCACGCAATTGAAGTCGCTCGGCACGTTGCCGGCCGACGAACGCAAGGCCGCGGGCGAAGCGATCAACCGCGCCCGCGATGCCATCGGCGATGCACTCTCCGCGCGCAAGCACGCGCTCGACGAAGCGGCGCTGGAACACAAGCTCGCCACCGAATCCATCGACGTCACGCTGCCCGGCCGCGACGCCGCGCGCGGCGGCCTGCATCCGGTGTCGCGCACGCTCGAACGCATCGCCGACATATTCGGCCGCCTGGGCTACGAGTTGTCGGCCGGCCCCGAGATCGAAGACGACTGGCACAACTTCGAAGCACTCAATTTCCCGCCGCACCACCCGGCGCGCGCGATGCACGACACGTTCTACTTCGGCGACGGTCGCCTGCTGCGCACGCACACCAGCGGCGTGCAGATCCGCTACATGAAAGACCTCATGTCGATTGGGAGCGGGCCGCCGCTGCGCATGATCGCGGCCGGCAAGGTGTATCGCAGCGACAGCGACCAAACGCACACGCCGATGTTCCACCAGGTCGAAGGCCTGCTGGTCGACGAGCATGCGAGCTTCGCGGACCTCAAAGGCACGCTCGCCGAATTCGTGCGCGCGTTCTTCGAACGCGACTTCGAAATGCGCTTCCGCCCGAGCTACTTCCCCTTCACCGAGCCGTCCGCCGAAGTCGACATCGCCTGGCACCAGCCCGATGGCACGACCAAGTGGCTCGAAGTGCTCGGCTGCGGCATGGTGCATCCGTCCGTGCTGCGCAACGTGGGCATCGATCCGGAGCGCTACACCGGCTTCGCCTTCGGCCTGGGTGTCGAACGCTTCGCGATGCTGCGTTACGGCGTCGACGACCTGCGCAGCTTCTTCGACAACGACGTGCGCTTCCTGCGCCAGTTCGCCTGAGGACTTGAACCAATGAAGTTCCCCGAAAACTGGCTCCGCCAGCACGTGCGCACCGATGCCACGCGCGAACAACTCTCCGCCACGCTGACCGCCATCGGCCTGGAAGTGGAAGAGATGGGCGTGTTGGGCGAAGGCCTCGACGGCGTCGTCGTCGCGCGCATCGTCGAATGCGTCAAGCATCCGGAAGCCGACAAGCTGCAGGTGTGCAAGGTCGACATCGGCACCGGCGCGTTGCAACAGATCGTGTGCGGCGCGCCGAACGCGCGCCCGGGCCTGGTCGCGCCGCTCGCCACCATCGGCACGCAGGTCGGCACGTTGACGATCAAGGCCGCGAAACTGCGCGGCGTGGAGTCCAACGGCATGCTCTGTTCGGCGAAGGAACTCGGCCTCGACGCCGACGCCTCCGGTTTGCTCGAACTGCCCAACGACGCGCCCATCGGTGTCCCGCTCGCTGAATACCTCGGCCTGCCCGACGCGCGCTTCGAACTCAAGCTCACGCCCAACCGCGCCGATTGCTTCAGCGTGCGTGGCATTGCGTACGACGTCGCCGCCGCCTTCGGCAGCGAAGTCGTGCCGTTCGATGCAACGCCGATGCCCGCGCTCAACGACGCAGCGATGACGATCAAGCTCGATGCCGGCGCCGAGGTCCCGCGCTTCGTCGGTCGCGTGATCGAAGGCATCGATGCGCAGACGCAAACGCCGATCTGGATGGCCGAACGCCTGCGCCGCAGCGGCATCCGCCCGATCAGCCTGCTCGTCGACGTCACGCAATACGTGATGCTGGAAATCGGCCAGCCGATGCACGCGTTCGACCGCGACCTGCTGACCGGCCCGATCAGCGTGCGCCGCGCGCGCGCCGGTGAAGCGCTGAAGCTCCTCGATGGCCGCGACGTCGCACTCGACGATCAATTTCTCGTCGTCGCCGACAACGACCGCGCCGTCGCGCTCGGCGGCATCATGGGCGGTTTCGACACGCGCGTGACCGACACCACGCACAACGTGTTCCTCGAAGCCGCGCACTGGATCCCGAGCGCGATCATCGGCCGCGGCCGTCGCCTCGGTCTGCACACCGATGCCGGCCATCGTTTCGAACGCGGCGTCGATCCCGACCTCCCGCGCCAGGCGATCGAAATCGCCACGCGCCTGATCGTCGAGATCGCCGGCGGCGCGCCGGGCCCGGTCACCGAAGCCGTGCTGCCCGAACACCTGCCGCAGCGCCAGTACGTCGGCTTGCGCCGCGCGCGCCTGAAACGTGTCCTCGGCACGCAGGTGCCCGACGCCGAAGTCCAGCGCATCCTCCACGCGCTTGGCCTGGCCGTCGTCCCGACCAACGATGGGTGGAACGTGCTGCCGCCGACGCGCCGCTTCGACATCGCGATCGAAGAAGACCTCGTCGAGGAAATCGCGCGCATCTTCGGCTACGACAACATCCCCGCGACGCTCCCCGGCGGCGGCACGCGCCTGGCCGCGCCGACGGAAACGAAAGTCGAAGAATCCACCGTGCGCAGGCACCTGGCATCGCGCGATTACCTCGAAGCGGTGAACTACGCCTTCGTCGACGAAGCGCTGCTCACCACGTGGCACGCGACCGACAACGCCGTGCCGCTCGCGAACCCGCTGAGCGCCGAACTCGGCGTGATGCGCACGCAGTTGCTGCCGGGCCTGGTCGCCGCACTCGCGCGCAACACCGCGCGCCAGCAGACGCGCGTGCGCCTGTTCGAGATTGGCCGCGTGTTCCATTCCGCGAACACGGGGTTTGAGGGGGCGTTGCCCCCTCACGCAACGCAATCGCAGGCCCCGACAGAAACCCAACGCATCGCCGCAGTCGCCATCGGCAGCGCAACGACCGAGCAATGGTCCGACCGCCCGCGCCCCGTCGACTTCCACGACCTCAAGGCCGACCTGGAATCGATCGCGCTGCTGTCCAACGCACCGCTCGCCTTCCGCCCCTCGACCGCCCCGCACGGCCACCCCGGGCGCTCGGCCGACGTCTTCCGCCTGACGGAAGAGGGCGAGGCGCGCATCGGCTGGATCGGCCAGTTGCACCCGCGCCTGGCGAAGGCCCTGGACCTGCACGGCGACGTGATCGCCTTCGAACTCGACCTGGACCCGATGCTGGCCCGCAACATTCCGCGCGCCGCGGGCCTGTCGAAGTTCCCGTCCGTCCGCCGCGACCTCGCGTTCGTCGTCCCCGAAAACGTGCGCTGGGCCGACGTCAGCGACACCGTGAAAGCGGCCGCAGGCGCATTTTTAAGGGACTTGGTGCTGTTCGACCGCTACAGCGGCGCGGGCGTCGAATCCGGTTTCAAGAGTCTCGCTATGGGCTTGATTCTCCAAGATGAATCGCGCACCCTGACCGACCGCGACGTGGAGCAAGTAGTGACCGAGGTGGTCTCGGCACTGCAGGCAAAACACCACGCCGCGATCCGCAGCTGAATCGTCAGGGGGACGAGATGGCGTTGACCAAAGCGGAAATGGCCGAACGATTGTTCGACGAGGTCGGCCTGAACAAACGCGAGGCGAAGGAATTCGTCGACGCGTTCTTCGACGCGCTCCGCGAAGCGCTGGAGCAGGGCAGGCAGGTCAAGCTGTCCGGCTTCGGCAACTTCGACCTGCGCCGCAAGAACCAACGCCCGGGCCGCAACCCGAAGACCGGCGAAGAGATCCCGATTTCCGCCCGCACGGTGGTGACTTTCCGCCCCGGGCAGAAGTTGAAGGAACGCGTCGAGGCTTACACGGGGGCGGGCAATGCTTGATCCGGGCAGTAACAAGGAACTTCCGCCGATTCCGGCCAAGCGCTACTTCACCATCGGTGAAGTCAGCGAGCTGTGCGACGTCAAACCGCACGTGCTGCGTTACTGGGAAACCGAATTCCCGAGCCTGAAGCCCGTCAAGCGCCGCGGCAACCGCCGCTACTATCAGCGCCACGACGTGCTGATGGTCCGCCAGATCCGCGGCCTGCTGTACGAACAGGGCTACACGATCGGCGGCGCCCGCCTGCGCCTGGAAGGCGAGGGCGCGAAGCAGGAGAGCGCACTGAGCACGCAGATCATCAAGCAGGTGCGGATGGAGCTCGAAGAAATCCTCGTCCTGCTGCGTCGCTGAATTCGCAGATCTGGGCCGAAATGCGGCGATGCGGTATGATCGCCGGCCTACCCGGGGTATAGCGCAGCCTGGTAGCGCACCAGTCTGGGGGACTGGTGGTCGTCGGTTCGAATCCGGCTACCCCGACCAAATAAACAAGAAGCCTCGCCGATTTGGCGGGGCTTTTTTTTGCGTTTGAGTAGCTGACGGTGTGTTTCAGCAGCTCCTTCGCCCAAGGGCGGACCACTAGGATTGGGGAAGCGCTGGTAGGTTTCGCTTGCCCTTGCTGCCGCTCGATCGGCATCAATGGGCTGAACTAGGCTTGGGTGAGATCAGCATGACTGTCGAGACGAGAGAACCGATCTGGCCGACGTATCTGGCTAACGAAGATGTGCAGAAGGCCTTGGCGATCGCGGACGAATTTGACGTGTGGACCGAAAGCAGCGGACTCCATAGCTTGGCGCTCAATGACCAAGCCACCTACCAGGAACGCATGGCCATCGTGGCTTTCCTGATGGTCCACGAGCACCAGCGGTCGATGATCAAACTCTTGGAGTTCTCGCTCGCCGGATCTGCGGCGACGCTCATGCGCCCGGCGTTTGAAGCCTACGCCAGAGGCCTGTGGCTACTGCACGCCAGCGACGCGCAAATGGAGCATTTCCGGAGCGGCGGGTCCCAAGACGTGGAAAGGTTGATCCGGACGGTTGCCAAGCTGACAAAGGACGAGAAGTTCGCATTTTTACTCGACACCTGGGAGCAATCGAAGCGATCGTTGCATGGATTCGTGCATGGGTCGTACCAATCACTGTTGCGACGA
Organism: Noviluteimonas gilva; assembly: GCF_009740395.1. Taxonomy (GTDB): domain Bacteria; phylum Pseudomonadota; class Gammaproteobacteria; order Xanthomonadales; family Xanthomonadaceae; genus Noviluteimonas; species Noviluteimonas gilva. The sequence goes on along the minus strand of NZ_WOXT01000005.1, from coordinate 170,537 downwards.
ACAAGGGATATCGATTTTCCGGAATCCGAAGTCGCGGACATGCTTCGGTTCATGACTGGCATGGCATTGCACGCCACTCTAGAAATGCTAGGCCTGGCGCAACGAAGGACACCCCACGCGGACCGGGCATTGCACAGTGTGCTCATCGAAGTCTTGCGGCGCGATGTTGTGCTGAAGTTGTATCGCATGGATCTGGCACTAGTGGCCCATCCCGCGATGGAAGGGGACGAGACGACATAACGCTGTCTTGTGCCGCGATAACCACGGTCACTTCAGGGGGGCTGGTCTCGGGACGTTAAGGAGCCCGACGTTCAATGTCGGATCGAAAAGAGAACGCGGGGCTAGTGGCACGCAATACGATCTATCGAAGGCGATTCCGCGGCTACTTTGACCAAAGAGGCCAAGGATTGTCGAGATCCGGATTCGGATTGCGTCGCTCCGCTTCTGCGTGTCCGTAGTCGTCTCGGAGTCGCTCGATGACTTGGAGCGCATAGGTTGCCGCTGCTGCCAGGTCGGTGCTGACGCTGCGGCCGGTCAGCTCGAAGAGCCGGCTTCGTAGAGAAACGACCGGATTTGCAAGCAATTGGAATGATCCCTGCCAATGCTCATCAGGCTCTTCGGCAATTGCTAGCTTCCGAATCGCAATGTGAAGCTGACCATGCAGTCGCTGTCCTTGTGAAATGCGTTCCACAATTAGAAGAACACCGTCGTCATCTGGCGCCATCGCTACCGCGCTAGAAAGCATGTGCAGAAGTGGGCCATCGGACAAGTTGCGAATTAGATCGTATACGCGAGAGCGGACCATCGCGTCATCCAAGCAAAATGCAACTACCCTTGGGGTCATATTGCCGAGGTGACCTTCGAGATAGGAAGGGTCGAAGGTCGAATCCGCAAACGAATCGATCAGCGACATCGCGATCCAGGCGTTGGAACGCGCGACGGCTGCGCGCCACCATTCATACGATCGCAGAAAGCGAGGGTCGATCTTCGCTAGCTCCACCAAGAGCCGGTCGTTGTCTGGATTTGTTGCGCTCTCGATGCTTTTCAGCAGAGGCCCCTGCTCATGTGGTGCGCGACCTTCAACTGGAAACTCGCCGAGAGCTGAGAGCGCTAGCAGAGGGCTGTCGCTGTGTGGGAACAGCGCAACCCAGTCGTGGATGGGCCCGTTGCGAAAGGTTCCTTTACCACCTCGCGCCAAGTCGGCGAAGTGACGCACTTGATCCAGAATGTCAGTCGCGGAGATGGCTCCTCCTGACGCAGCAAAGTACACCAGTAGTCGATGGCGCACGGAGGCTGGAAGTTCCTTGGAAAGTAGCTCGCCAACCAAGGCCGAATGATCGTCACCTGAGATGCGGAGAGCCTCGCACATCAGCCGTGCGGACAACTCGACCTCATTCTCTGCGAGGTGGCTTGCAACGGCTTGGATAATGCGCGTGGACGTCACAGAGTTCCGAGCGCTACCTTCCGTTGGTTCGCGGCGATTTGCGGCAATAAATGATGCGGGCGTCCAAAACTGCGATTCCACGAGATTCCGTTTATCCGTCATGCCAACCAATACTCGGGCGGCTTCAACAGTGAAGTCAGGTCCCGCGAGAAGGTCCAGCATGGCGCCGACAACCTTGTCGCCACCGATGGAAGATAACGCCTCCACATACTGTCGAGAAAAGTCCCAGCGAGAGCGATCTCGCATTGTTCTATCGCCCCGATCGCCCTGCGCCCTCTCTTCCTGTCGTCGCGCGATGTCGAAACGCAGCAGATCGAGTAATGCGTCTGATAGGTCGGCATCGGCTAGGCCGCCGATCGCCAGCGCTACTTCGTAAGCCAGTTCGCGGCTCTGCTGCGTGATTGCCACGCGAGCCGAATTCTTCAAGTAGCGCACGAGCGATGCGCGCGAGTCATTGTCGAGTCTTCGATTCCTCCACTCGCCGCTATCCTCTGACCTAATCAACTCCACAACGTACCCAATGCGGTCTAGGTTCGTCTCCTCGCAGTGGTCCGAAAGGGCGGCGCCTATCGAGGCTAGGGGCGCAGCTCGTAAGGTGTCGTAGATCTTGGGGTGCTCGCGTCGTCCTCCACGCACATACTGCTCAAACAGGACGCGAACAATGTTGGGCCCCGCCGCCGCGGCAGCAAACGACGACCGCGGAGAGGAGGGGCCAGACAACAGAATGTCGCGTACGGCATCGCTGTCAACGATGAAGTTATTCTCAACCGCGACCCGGTCAGTCCCATAGGGAACCTCCAATCCCGCCTCTAGGCGCGCCAGCCACGCGCGCAGTGCGACTTCCGGGTCTTCCACCATGACGAATGACCCAACCACGTGCGTTGACAGATCTAGTCCTGGATCGACGAGCGCCTTATGCAGCTGCTCTTCCCTGTTCTCTACTGGAAATGAATTGTCCAGGAGGACGCGCAGCCGTGCGGCAGGGGAGGCGGTCTCGATCGCATACACACGCTCTTCTCGCAGCCTCTTTGAGAGCATCGGAGTAGCAAAAGAGTCGTCGTCGATGTGCCAGATTAGGCGCGAAATGGCGTCATCACGACTTTCGAGTAACCGCACAAGCTCGGAATCGTGCCTGTAGAAATACAAGTACTCGGCTACCGCGTCTAAGGCCGCTTGCCGTGACGTCTGCACAGCGATCGCAGTGGCGAGTTGGACGCCGGAGACGCCGCCGCGTTGAATGAGTTCGATGAGAAGGTTTACTTGGACCTGATCTGGCAGCTCATTGATCCAGGCGGTTGGGTCGGGGCCAAGCAGGGATGGCGGAAACCGGTCGCCTGCCGAAAGAGCCGTCGACTGTAGATCGGTGTCGGACGAGCCAGTCAAGGCCCTAACTTCTTCCCAGAAGTCAGGTTGAGCAATCGTGTTTACAAGTGCCAACGCGAGATCGGGCTGGCCCGCTACGTGGTGCTTTTGTATTAGCTCGGTAACTAATTGCCGGAGCAGTTGCCAACTTTTTGGACAGGCGTGGATTATGTTCCCTGCAAGGACAGGATCAAGATCGAGTGCGAGTTTGGCCGCAGTCGCCACTACTTTCTCTTCTCCTACCGCGCACAGACGTTCGCTCGCAAACAGAACCGCCTCATCCCATCTGCGCCAATTCAGGACATCTGAGCGGAGTTCGATGGCGGCGGAACTATCGCCCGAGTGGGTACGCCGCATCAGATCTTCAACGTGAAATGACGCAAACCATTCTTGAAACTGTTGGTGCTGGAATGAAACTGCCTGTGCGGATGCGTCCGGTCGTACGAGTAGGTGCTCGGCGACTAGGACATCGAGTACTGTTCCGGGATGTGCGGGGTGGCCAATCAGCCCTCGCGCGTGTTGTTCGCGCAGGACCGCGGATACAATCGCTCGCGCCGCGTGTTCTGGAAGTGCGGTGGATTCAAGTCGCATTCCCTCTGCTGCGAGAGACTGAAGAATCTCCCGGTGGTATCCATGGGTGGTGGATGCCAGCACCTCGCTCTTGCGCGTAGATCTGGCCTCTTGCTCGCGCACGAAAATCGCAAGCAACTCTTCCTTCGTAGCGGGCAGTGGTTGTCCGGCGGGGCCCGCGAGAACGGCCGATAGGAACAAAGGAATTCGAATAACCTCTCTGATTCCCGGGGTCGCTTCCGCTTCCATCAGTCGCGCAACACCGGCGTCGCCACTGTGTGCTCGTGCGATTTCCAGGCGGTAGTGGTGTGAGAGGAGTCCGAGATTTGCGTTTGCGCCAGAAAGTGGCGGCGCTTGCGTTTGTTGACGTGTGCTGACAACCACTCGGAGGAGGGGGAACTCGCGCCGCAGCTCGTGGATGTTGACGCGTGCACGTTGTCGACTCGTTGCATCGAGCTCGTTCCATCCGTCGAGAATCAGTACGAGGTCGCCCGTTTCAGCCAGGAGTTGGAGTTCCGCGGAATTTGTCTGATTTGTAAACGACGCATGCAGCAGGATGGAATGAAGCAGAGGTGTGCCCGGGTATGTCGCCCAATCGGCGAGACTTATGAACACGGCGACAGCTTCTCTCGCCTCAACGATGGCGGCGGCGAGCTGGAGTAATGACGTTGACTTACCTGTTCCTGGGCCAGCTACGACAGTGAGCTCGTCCCAAGCTTCCAGCTTTAGAGCCCATTCCTTTGGCGTGAAGTCGTGAGTGCCATTTTCGTTTCTCACGGTGAAGGGGATTTCAACAGGATGTGCTGGCCAGCCATCTCGTCTTCTTAAGGACGCTAGATCGTTTTCGGCGAGAGGCAACAGACGCAGCCGGACTTCCAGCGGGTCAGCGGTTCTTGGCAGTCCGAGGCGATCAAGGATGGATGGGTCAACGCTCCGATCCTTTAGCGCGATGAATGCCGCTGGGACGGATACAGACAGCGCAAGCTCAGCTCGCCGTTCTGCATCCTTCTTCCACTTGCGAAGAGTCGAAACGGAGTATGCGTGCTCGTCGGCGTCTACCTGCCGCGCATGCCTTAGGCAAAGCCAGATGCCATTTTCCTGCGATCGACGTTGATCGCTGGTGAGCGAAGCGTCGTACCGCGGCCCGTTCGGCGAGGCTGCCGTAATGTGCGCCGCTTGCCCAAGGTTTACATACGAGTCTTCGTCACCCGATGCCGGGCCATATGTGAGTTGACTGCATTCGGGGTGGGAACAACGAAATCCCACTCGCGCGGCGAGACGAAGCTTCGTGTTGCTTGTAAATTCATCTCTTAATGACACCGGCGCCCCCATCTCACTCAACCCATCGGATCTCGCGCACGACTTCTCCGCAGCCGCCCAGTCCGATAATGACGTGGGCGGCATGACGATAGTGAAGTTCGGCAACGAACTGGCGTAGCTTTGCGCTGTCGCGCGCTAAGGGCTCCCCCGGTTTCTTGATTTCAAGCGCCAGGATGTTGTTCGCATCCGAATTCCGTTCATGGATCAAGACATCGGGAAGAACTGGGTACAAGCCCAATTGCCCATTTGGGCGGCGGCGCGGTCGAAGGGTTAGGCGCTTCTCGTCTTCAAAGTGTCGGTTGTATTCGCAGTCGACCGTTAGTGGCGCAATTATTGAATCCGATTGCGCTAGGTAATGGGCCAAGCGGAACTGCATCGCCCGCTCACAGACGCCAAGATGCAAGAGCTCGCGGTCTTTCTCGAAGAGGAGGTCAATGGCCGAGCTGACTAACGTGTTGACTTCGTCTCGTGTCACTCTGACCCCTCCGCACACGCGGCGTGGGCTGTCGGCGTCAATTGACAATACCAGAGCCACGGAATGCGTCCTACGATAGCTTGCATCAGGACAGAGGTGTTACGTCAGGGCGAGTGCAATGGCCACCATCGTTGCGTTCTTACGCCACCAGAGGTCACGACGCTCACTTTTGTTCGCTGATGTCCTTCCTTAGGAACGGTCGAGCCGTGGGGCCGCGATTTCTGGTGCACTGCTGGTGGCGTCGGATCCAAAGCCCATCCGCTAACATCCCCGTGTCCATCAGGGGGACCAAAAAATGCACCGCTCCACCAAACTAGCCGCTCTGGCAGCGCTGCTATTCGCAACCGCCTGGGGCAAACCCAAAGGCACCTTCAAGTACGAAGTCGACGCCAGCACCCCGCCCAACGAAACCGCCATCATCCGCGCGGCGTTGCGCTCCGAGAAGCAATTCAAATCCTCGGCGATCAAACGCATCTTCGTACAAGACTCGTGGACGCAGTTCCTGGTCATCTCGCGGGGCTACGACATCCCGGGGGCGGCGAACGTCAAGAAGTACGCGGCCGTGCGCGTGAAGCCGGGCAAGTATCTGGCGCGCGTGGTCTGCAATGGCATGTTCATCGGGTCGTTCGACATGGAGGTCGATGTGCAGGCCGGCGGTGAGTACTTGCTGGAGTGTTCGGGGGACGGGCACTCGATGCGGGCGCATGTCTGGCGCAAGGATCAACCGACCGTGGCGGATGCGGCTGTCGCGACGCCCGCGGCGACGACGGCCGATACGCCGAATGGTGGTGCACAGGCGACTGCGTCGGCGTCTTCGTGGGTTGCGCCGTGGAGTTGGAAGTAGCGCCGGTCCGATGCTGCGCGCAGTAGTTTTACGGACCCAACCCAGCAGTTATCGGGATTCGCCCGCCCACCTGCCAATCGCATCTCAGCATCTTCGGTCAGCCTCGAGGATTGGCCGCCGTAAAAGTACCTAGACGAACGACCGAAAAAACACCGTGGAGCGGACTCACGCTACGGCGAATGATGCGGGGTGCGAAATCGCGCGCGTTTTCCCGGGAGACCGTCCGTGGCCAGCAAGAAGGCAAAGCAGCCGAACGTCCTCGTCATGTGGGGCGACGACATCGGCCAGGCGAACTTGAGTTGCTTCACCAAAGGCATGATGGGGTATCGCACACCCAACATCGACCGCATCGCGAAGGAAGGGATGCTCTTCACCGACGCGTACGCCGAACAGAGCTGTACCGCCGGGCGCGCATCGTTCCTGACGGGCCAGTGTGGCCTGCGTACGGGAATGACCAAGGTGGGTCTCCCCGGCGCGAAACTCGGGCTGCAACCGGAAGACATCACCGTCGCCGAGGCGCTCAAGGGGCTGGGCTATCGGACCGGTCAATTCGGAAAGAACCACTTGGGCGACCTCGACGAACACTTGCCGACCATGCACGGGTTCGACGAGTTCTTCGGCAACCTCTACCACCTCAACGCCGAAGAAGAGCCGGAGCATGAGGACTACCCGAACGAAAAGGATTTCCCGGACTTCAAGAAGAAGTACGGCCCCCGTGGCGTGCTGCATTGCTGGGCCGACGGCAAGGGCGGGCAGAAGATCGAGAACACCGGCCCGCTGACGAAGAAGCGGATGGAAACGTGCGATACGGAATTCATGGAAGCGGCCATGAAGTTCATCAAGGCCGCGCACGAGGCCGGCGAGCCGTTCTTCGTCTGGTTCAACACGACGCACATGCATGCATTCACGCATGTGCATCCGGATTGGAAAGGCAAGGCCGGTCGCTGGCAGTCGGAGTACCACGACACGATGCTTTACCACGACGACTGCATCGGCAAGATGCTCGACTTGTTGGACGAGCTCGGGATCGCGGACGACACGTTCGTGCAGTACAGCACCGACAACGGGCCACACATGAACACCTGGCCGGATGGCGGCTACACGCCGTTCCGCAATGAGAAAAACTCGAGCTGGGAGGGCGCGTACCGCATTCCGTGCCTGGTCCGCTATCCCGGCAAGATTCCGGCCGGAGCGGAGTCCAACGAAATCGTCAGCCACCTGGACTGGTTCCCGACGATCTGCGCGATTGCCGGCGAACCGGACATCAAGGCGAAGCTGGCGAAGGGCCACAAGGTGGGAAACAAGACCTTCAAGGTCCATCTCGACGGCTTCAACCTGCTGCCCTATCTGACAGGCAAGGAAAAGACGAGCCCGCGCAAGGGGTTCATTTATTTCACCGACGAAGGCGACGTTGCGGCAATCCGTTACGACAACTGGAAGATGTTGTTCCTGGAGCAGACGACGCCGGGCACCCTCAGGGTCTGGCAAACGCCATTCGTCCCGCTGCGCATCCCCTACACATTCAACTTGCGGACCGACCCCTACGAACGCGCGGAGATCACCTCGAACACGTACTGGGATTGGTACTTCCGTCGCGCCTACATGCTCGTGCCTGCGCAGGCGATGGTGGGAGAGTTCATCGCGACGTTCAAGGACTTCCCCCCACGGCAGAAGGCGGCCAGCTTCAACCTCGACCAGGTGCTTGCGAAGATGGAAGAGGCGGCGTCGGGTAGCGCGTGAGACCTACGCGCAACTGACCACTAAAGCCCCGCATCACAGCGGGGCTTTTTTATGCGACGACGCGATCGAACGTATCCCATCGCTAAGATGTGGCAGGCCATCAGGGGGCGCGACGCATGACCAACGAAGTTTCCGTCACGCGAGATCCCGACAAGCAACAGCCGATTCCAAGTGCGTGGAGATCGACGATCAGCGCGATCGTGGACGCCTTCAGCGACGAGGACTTCGACCTTGAACGCGGCGTGCCGGGTGTTCGTCCGGTCTCCGAGAAAACCTCGCGACAAATGCGCTACTACGTCGACGACTACGGTGCCGTCCTGGCCAAACTTCCGCCGGAGGCTTGGCAAACCTCGGTCTGCCAATGGATGGAAGGGTACTGGGACGTGCTCGTGGACCTGTACGTCGTCGACGAAGGCGCGAGTGATTTGGCGCTGGAGCTTCGTGTGTACGAGGCGGGTGGCGACTACGCGTTCGACATCCGGCTGATCTGCGTGCGGTAAACCAGTCCGGTACCATCCCCCATCCGCGTTACCCCCAATAAGAAGCAGCCGTTTCCCCACAGCCGGTGCGCTTCGATAAACGATTCACCCTCCCGCATCTCCGCGTGTCGACTGGCGATGCCACCGGCCGCAGACGGGGTTACCCTCGGTCACGGGGGGATCGACAACACGGATGCCCAAGGATGAAGAGTAAGGATTTCCTGGATCTGAATTTGCGCGACCTGCGCGAGTCCATGCCGCACCTGCTGGCCAACAGCACGGGTGCGCGGCATTTCCTTGCGATCTTCGGCGGCGTGGCCGGGGCGATCGTCAACGCGGCCAGGGAGTTCGGGCCGGACGCCGAGATCTACGCCACCTACAACGTCGGCAAGATGCTGGTCGACTTCGCCGCGGAACAGGAAGCGGCCTCGCGCGCGGCCGCCGAGCCGCCGACCATCATCCTCGATCCCTACGCGCACGGCGGGGAAGACTTCGAGCGGCCGCTCGACCAGTTGGTGCGCCGCAAGAAGGAGATGGAGCGGGTCGAGAAGTCGCCGACCTGACGGGGTGCGGTCGCCGGGGAGCTCGGTGACATTCGGATAGACGCAGTTCCTTTGCCGGCTGAGTGCGGCCCGTCGCCGTTGGGGCCGGGTGCGTCGCCGGTGCAGTCGCATGCCGTCGGCAACACAACGCGCTGCGCTCTCGACGGACACGGTTGCTGTTCCGGCTGACTGCGTTCCGTCGCTCGCGAACCGGGGTCCGCGTGCGGCGAACTCGGTTCGATCGCCAACGCAGGCAATGCGGTCGCCGACGGACTCGTCGCCGTCGGCAATGGCAACACGTGACGTCGCCGACGCAATCGCCTCCGCTTTCAATGGGAGCGAGTCAGTCGCCAAGGGCATCGGGCCCGTCGCCAACCCACTCGCGTCCGTCGCAGTCCAACCCGCGGACGCGCGAAATCCCCTCACAAGACACCGCACCGATCTGCCCCAAAGCACAATGCATTTCGCGCCGGTGCGGATGAAAACTCGAATCTCCTTCAACGGAGATTTCCAATGACACAGAATCGTGCTTCGCTCGTCATCAGCGAAGATGACGAGCGCACCGTCCTCGCCGCGATCGCGCAGATCGAGGCCGTCCTCAAGAAGCTGGTCGCCTTCGACGCCGGCGAACGCAGGACGATGAACATGTTGGGTCAACGCAACGAGCCCTTCGCGCGCGAGACGTTCCAGGTGCTCGACCGTCATCGCGCCATCGCGCCGCCGTCGCTGGACATCGACGAGATGCGCGCCGACCTGGAAGCCTACGACCGCATGAAGCGCATCAACGTCGCGCTGCAGCGCCTGACCACGATGTGCGCCGACACCGAAGCCGCGCTCGGGAGCGACGTGTTCGAGGCAGCGCTCGCGGGCTACACCATGCTGAAGGTGTTCGGCCCGTCGCACGGCCTGGAGGAGGCGGTGAAGACCTTGTCCGAGCGCTTCGCGAAGCAGGGCAGGCGAAAGTCGAAACCCACGGGCGAGGGGTAGGACAAATCTGACAGCACATCGCGGCGTTGCCTGATATCGCGATACGCATGCGCTTCGGCACGATTGGCTACGGAGTTTGAAAGCTCCGGCAACAGTCGGCGCCAGGGAACGCGCCAAACGTGTATCCCCTGCGTCGGGAGGGGACCCAATACAACACCCCGCAAGGGGAAATACGTCCACCGTCTGTTGCCGGCCTTTCAACCTCCCGACATCCCTTGCGCCGATCCGCGGCGCAGGGGGCTCTTCCGGATCGATGGAGGTTGCCATGCGAAAGTCCCCCGGCGCGCAACACGCCGCGCCCATCGTTTACACACTGCCCGAATACGCGCACGTCGAACTGATCCAGTTGCGCGATCACCTGCGCCTGATGGCACAACTCACCGAATGCGGCGGCAACGCCAGCCGGCTCGATGCCAGGCTGCGGCCGGATGCGTTGGCGTGGTGGTTCTCGCGGTTGTCGCGGGATGTGGGGTGGATTGTGGCGGCGACGACCAACATGGCGGAGGCGGCGGCGCCGGCAACTGCGCGTAAGCGCAAGACGCGCAAATCGGAGCAGGGCTCGCCTGCCTGAGTTCTACGCGCGATTGCCCGGCACTCGTTCTGTCGGATTACTGCGCATGAAGACGCGCCCCAGGTCGCACGGCGAATAGCGCGTTCCTACTGCGCGCAGTTTCGCAGGGCGCTCTCCAATTCTTCTCGTTGTTCATGCCGGTCCGTCCCGCATAGCGTGTGCGCGGTCAAAAAGCGCTCGCTCGCGAGCAACGAAGGATGACTTGGACAGCGTTGCGGTCGATCACGCTTCACCCGATGCCCTGGAGCGCCCGACGGGTCGTTTCGACCGCGTTCCCTCGCGCGTGTCGGGACGAACGCTGACGTTCTTCTCGCCCGATCCTTTTCCCACGTTGTTGGCGAGGTACGCCGCGTCATCGTGCGGCGTCTCTGCGGGAAACGCGGTTGGCGCTGCGGGCTTCCGAAGCGCACATGAAGCGCTGCTTCTGATCCGTGGCGCAATTGGCTTCAGGTCCATGCAGTCCCGGTGCGATGAAGCTCGTGCGTTCATCGATGTGCTGTCCGCCCGTTCGCCGCCGCGCGAGGGACGTGATCCGCTGTTGTCGCTCGGCCTGCCCGTCGCGCACGCACCAAGGAGATTGCGATGCGAACTCGCCTTCTCGGGGGCGCGGGTTGCCAGCGAAGGTCACGTGTTCGCGCACGATGGAGATGTCGAACCCCTGTTCGACTCGCTCTGTGACGGGCTCCTTGCGCCGCAGCCGCACATTCCCGTCACGGTGCTTGTCGCCTGTGCTGCATTCCATGCATTGCATGTCCATCCATTCGCCGACGGGAACGGGCGCTGGGCTCGACTGCTGGCTGCCTGGGTGGGTGCTTCGAGAGGCGCATCCGTCTCCGGCGTGGTGCACGCGTGCTTGCTGCAACTGGGAAAACCGGCGTTGGTTGAGCGCTACTGGCCACACGCCCGTTCCCATGGGATGGGCGGCTATCTCTTGCGTTGTCATTCGTTCGAGCGTCGCGTAGTCGAAGTCTTGAGATCGAGAGCGCTGCCGGAATCCATGGCGGCCATCCATGCGGGCATCAAGGGTGTGGTTGTTTCGCCGCGCCTTCGGGCGGACGTGATTGCGGCGCTGGTTGCGAATGGGCGAATCGAACGAACACACCTCAAACGCGTCGCGGGCATCTCGTCCCGCGCGCTCGATGGCGCGTTACTGCGCATCGCCGAACACAGCGCCTGCGAAATCGAAAGCGCGACGGGGGATCTGGATGCGAATCCCCTGATGACGCAAGTCGACGACGTTCTCCGCGCCGCCTTGCAGGCCACATTCCATGATTGAAGGAACTCAGATGGCACACACGCTTGGATGCGAACTGCCAGTCAGCGCTCGGCATTGTCTGCGACGGGCCATTGCGGTGTTGCTGTTCATTGGTGCGTCGTCGGCGAATGCGCAGAACCTGCCTGGGCCGCAGCCGCAATCCAGGATGCACGAGTTCCCTGGGGTCGTGATCGTCGGAACTCGTCCGGGTGGTGGCTCGGGTGGCGGCTCCGGCGGAGGCGGCAATGGTCACGGCACCACCGTGTATGACCCGCCGCCGTGGGACGGTGATATGTCAAACCTCGGCCCTGATGACCCCGAACCCGTGGCCGAACACCTGTGCGACAACCCGGTCGACATCGTGACCGGCAGGAAGTTCGAGTTCGTGGAGGACTTCGCACACGCCTCGCTGCTCGGGATGAGGTTCCAACGCACCTACAACCAGGGCTGGAGCGGCACCGGACTGCTCGGCAAGCAATGGGTCACCAACCATGATTTGAAGCTCTCCGACAAGCGATGGCCAGACTCGCCAGGCGAGGGCTGTTACCAGCGTCCGGGCATCAATCCGTGCACCGTCAATCCGGGAGAGCGGCCGATTTTTGCGCACCGCGAATCCGGTGACGTCGTGACGTTCGCATGGAGTGCAACGGAAAACGCGTGGGTCGGATCGGACGAGGAACCCGCGGCGCGTATCACGCGGAAAGCGGACCGGGGCTTCGAGCTCGCCTGGGGAGACGGCAGCCGTGAGGTCTATGACGCCGGAGGCAACCTCACACAGCGTCTCCAGCCCGACGGAGTCGGGTTGACCTACGAATACGAAGATCGCCAACTCCTGAAGCGCATCCGTCACACCACGGGCGCCGAAATCTCGTTCACATGGGTGCAAACGCCATGGGGCCGGAATCGCGTCATCGAAGCCATCGACCCGGCTGGGCGCATCTACAAGTTCGACTACGAGCTGCGCGCAGGGGCCGATCACGAGGGCGTGCGCTTGAACAGCGTCAGGTTCCCCGATGGCAAGGCAGCGCTTTATTACCATTACGACGACGAGTTCCGATACGTCGGCAGATCGGTGGACGGTGCGCGCGTTACGACGTACGCCTACGGCGCTGAGTCGCGGGTCACCGAGTCGCGCAAGGAGTACGGCATTGAGCGCACTCGCTACGCCTATGGTGATGGAACCATCACCCGGACCAATGCGCTTGGAAAGGTAACGACCTATCGCATCGACAAAGGTCGCATCGTCGGATCGACCGGGCAGGCGAGCCCGAACTGCCCTGCGTCTGCAACGACACGAACGTTCGATGCGGAAGGCCGCCTGGAATCGGAAACCGATGCCGCGGGCACGGTGACGACCTTCGCGTACGACAGTCGCGGGCGCCTCGCCCGTCGCGTTGAAGCTGCGGGGACCCCGGTCCAACGCGCGTGGACATTCGAACGAGATGCAGCCGGGCGGCGCTTCCGCGAATCGCTCGAAGGCGAGTCGGAGCAAACGTATTCGTACACCCCGCAGGGCTGGCTGCAGCGCGTGACCACACGCAACCTCAAAGCCGGCATCGTCGCGCCGGATCGTTCGGTCGACTACAGCTACACGCAGCACGCGAACGGGATGGTTGCATCTGTCGTCGAAGATGGCCCCGTGCCTGGCACCGGCGACGCGATGACGTATCGCTATTCGCCGAGCGGTGATCTGTTGTCGATCACCAACGATGCCGGGCACGCCACCACCTACAGCAACCACACCGCCCTCGGCCTGCCGGGCCGCATCACCAGCCCGGCTGGCGAACTGCGCGAATACTGGTACGACCCACGGGGGCGCGTGGTCGTCGACCGCACCTATCCGAACGGCGCGCTGGTTGAAACGCGCTACGTGTACGGCGAGAACGGCCTGCTCGATACGATCCACACCGCTGACGGCAACTCCGTCCTCTATCACTACGACGTCGCGCACCGCCTGATCCAGGAAGACCGCACCGAGCCAGAAGGCAGCTTCTCCGTGCGTCGCATTACCTACAACGCAATGTCACAGCCGATCCGTATCGAAGTCGGTCGGGAATGACGTGCGCTCATTGATTTGTTTCAGATTCGAGGACCCGAACCCAATGCGCATCTTGATTCTCGCCGCATCCACGGCGGCCCTGCTGGCGGCGACGCCAGCGCTTGCGAACAATCCATCCCTTCCGCCGCTCGAGGGCGCCGACGCTGGGCTAGCCACGCTGTCGACCTCCGAGCATCTGGCCGGACTCGTCAAGCGCATCTATCCCGTCGCCGACGGCACCGTCTATTTCCGGCTCGTCGGCGCGTGCAAGACCGTCACGTACTTCCATTTCTCGACCACCTCGCAGGCCGGCCGGAACTGGTATGCAATGTTGCTGAGTGCATCGGCGACCGCGCGCCCGGTGCGCATCTCGCTGGCGCAGCCTTGCAATGACGCCGAGCACCAGGCGGTCCAGTACGTGTTCCAGGATCCATGACGGTCGCCGCTGCGCTTGCCGCCACGCTGGCCGTCACCCAGGTGGCCACCTACCAATACGACGAACTCGGTCGGTTGATCTCCGAACGCAGCGGCGTGGAGGGCAAGCTCGTTGCCGGGAGGTCGTACGACGTCGAGGGGCGCCTTGTCGAAGTGGTCGACGGCAATGGACACAAGACGCGGCTGACCTACGACGCGTTGGGGCGCGTCGCCACGTCGACCGATGCCATGGGCGGCGTCACGCGCCTGACGTATGACGCCGGGGACCGGACTACGGCGGTCGTCGATCCGCGCGGCTTGTCTACGACGTATCGCTACAACGGCTTCGGCGATTTGCTGGAGCTGCGCAGCCCCGATACGGGGACGACGACGCATGCCTACAGCGCAGGCGGGCTTCTAACTCGGACAGTGCGCAACGATGCGAGCGCCATCGACTATGCGTACGACGCGTTGGGTCGCGTGGTTGCGGTTACTGGCGGATCGGACCAGAGGACGTTCGCCTACGACACGTGCGGCGCAGGCTTCCTGTGCGAAGCGACGAGGCTCAATGGCGGCGCTGTCCAGGCATCCACGCGGTTCACGTACCGCGCCGACGGCGTCGTGCGCACTCGCACAGACATAGCAAAGGGCGTCGCCGACACCACCACGCATCAATTCGATGCCCTGGGCCGGCTGGCCACACTCGTCTATCCGAGCGGCGCATCGCTCGCCTATGCGTACGAGATGGGCCGGTTGAGCAACCTCACCGTGACGCACCGCGCGACAACGCAAACCGTCATCGACGACATCCGCTACCGCCCGTTCGGCGGCCCCGAATCGTGGACTTACGGCAACGGGCTGGAACGTCGCTACAACGTGGACGACAACGGGCGGCTGTTCGGCGTGAGTGCCGTGCACGATGCCAATGGCAAAGTCGCACAAAGCCTGACGTACGGGTTCGACGCGGCCGACCGCATCAACGCGATCACCAATGCCGTCGGCGAGCCGGGGAAACAAACGTTCCTCTACGACGCGCAGGGCCGGCTCACGCAGGATGTGATCGTCGGGACGAGTGGGGCAAGAACCTCAACCCACGACGCCAACGGCAATCGCACCTCGTACAACTGGGGCGGCGCGGCCGAGCAACACACGATCGACCCTTACAGCAACCGCCTGCTCGCGATTGGTGGGACGGCGAACCCAGCGCGACATCACACGTATGGCTACGACAAGCGCGGGAACCGCATCAGCGACACGACCGCGGGTGTCACGACGCAACTGCAGTACGACGCATTTGACAGGCTGCGAAACGTAACGCGGCCAACAGCAGTGGAAGTGTGCGAATCATACGGGGCGTGCAAGGCGCTACCTGCGGGCTCGACGCAATACACAGTCAACGCACTCGATCAGCGTGTCGCGAAGTGGAGCGTCGAAGGTGCGAAGCGATTCGTCTACGGCAGGCCGACGCAGGTGTTAGCCGAGCATGGCCCCGGCGGATGGACGGACTACCTCTGGTTCGGCGGTGAATTGGTAGGCCTGCTGATGCCGAGCGCGGGCAGCATCGTTGCCTGGTACGACGACCTGCCGATCACCGTGGGACATCCCGGCGTGAAGTTCGTGCACAACGATCACCTCGGTCGCCCGGAGGTGGTGACGAGTGGAACGCAGGTGCAGGTGTGGCGCGCGGAAAACTACGCGTTCGATAGGCATGTCGGACTTGATCTTATCGGCGGTCTAAACATCGGATTTCCGGGGCAGTACTACGACGCGGAAAGCGATCTTTGGTCGAACGGGTTTCGCGATGTGGATCTGAAGCCTGGGCGCTATTTGCAATCGGATCCAATGGGGCTTGCGGCAGGGATCAACACCTATGCCTATGCCTTCGCAAACCCGGTGAGCTATGTCGACCCCGATGGCCAGCTGGCATTTTTGCTCCCATTGGTTCCACCAGCCCTAGCGGGGGCTGGCAAGGCTGCTGTATTCGTTGGAACGGCCGTTGCTGCAGCATGGGCGGGCAGTAGGGCATTCGATTATTGGGCTCTGAATCAAGCCGCGGAGCCCGTCCCGGCGCCACCACTTCCGGATGATCCGGCGCAATGTCCTGGCGACGGCTGGGAATGGAAAGGGGCGGGTGCTCCAGGGAGCAACAAAGGAAACTGGTGGAACCCAAAGACCGGCGGTAAGTTGCACCCTGACTTCGGGCACCCACCACCGAAAGGTCCTCATTGGGGCTATACAGACGGTGATGGCAACAAGTGGGATCACTTCCCAGATGGTGGCTGGGTCCCTGGAAACAAGAAATAGAGACGAGGCGAGACAATGCTTTCAGATCGCGCCAAGGTAGAAACGCGCCGTGAGTGGCAAGAGCTTGGCTTCTACTACGATAGAGACGACGAAATTAAATCCTGGCGAATCGTCGGCGCCAAAAGTGGTCTGAGCAAGTTTGCAGACCTAATTCGGCGGTATGCGGCAGATGAACGAAATCAGGGAGTTTCGGAGCACGAGCACTTTGGTCCGTATAGCTATCTGGAAATAGGCACGTGGGACGTCCCTGAGATCACAGAGCACTGGATCGCTGGGCCACTGGACAGGTTGCGCATGCTGGCCTCAACGATTGACGGTCTGCTTGCAACGCAAAGGATCGGGCAGCGAGCTTCCCTGCGAAGCTCGTTTTCTCCCGCTTCGCCGTATGACCTTGAGATTGACGTCCGATCTGAGGACTTTGATCCAGCAAGCGAAGACCCAAATTTCCTTGATTAGACTTGAGTGCGGCGCGGTGTAGCGACTTCCCTCTGAGCCGTAGGCTGCAAACGTCAAGACCGTCAGCCGTCTAACTCGACGACCATCCACTTCTACGGCGAAATAACGTGCATTCCTCGCACGTCGTTTCGCTACCCCTCAGAAAATCCTTCTCGTCGCCGATGCCGGTCCATCTCGTCAAGCTTCTCCGCTTTCGCTTTGGAGGAGAACTGCATGACTTGGTTGAAATTGGCGCTGGCGCTCATGCTTGCGTTCTGCGTTACACCGGCTTCGGCCATAGACCACGAAGAAATCCGCAAGCAAGCGCATTACAGGATGGATCTGACCGGCTGGATCGAGGTCGACCAGGCGGGCGCGGTCACTGCGCACGGCCTCGACCAGGACGTCGCAAAGTTGCCTCCCTCGGTTGTGACTCGAGTTGCCCAGGCGGCGTCCGGTTGGCGATTCGCCTCGCGCACGTCTGACGAGATGCCAGTCGCCGCGCGCGTGCCAATGAACTTGCACATCGAGGCGCGTCGCGCCCCGGATGGACATGTCTCGGACCTCCGGATCGCGGGCGCGCAGTTCGGTGAGGCTCCCAGGGAGGAGCGTGTCACCTATGCGAAGCGACCGGGCACGTTGCACATGAACTCAATTAAAGCCTTTCGCGGCGGAGCGGGCGGCACGGTGCACCTCGTTTTGCGCGTGGGTCGCGATGGGAAGCCGATGCAGGTCGTGGCCGAGCAGGTCAACCTTACGGTGTTCGACTCCGAGCCGGCGATGAAGCGATGGCGCGGCGAGTTGGGCGAGCGCGGGGTTCGGGTTGCGCAGCATTGGCGATTCACTCCGCCGACCGTTGGTCCTTCCGCTTCTAACGCCGATTGGACGGTGAAGATCCCTGCCCGATTCTTGTCGCCTCGCGAGCGCGCGCCAGCGCTTGGCGAGTGGGAGATCTATGTCCCCGGCCCCAAGCATGAGATTCCCTGGGACACCGGCAGTGAAGTTGTCACGGAGGGCGGCGTCGATCTCGTGCGCTCGAGCCTGCGGCTGTTGACGCCACTCGACATGCAAGCCCCCAGGACCGCAGTGCGCTAAACAGTACTTTCTTGATTAGTTCAGTGCGCGCGATGAAGCGACCGCTCTAGCGAGCCGTAGGCTGCCGGCGTTGAGGCCGTCAGCTCTTTAGTTCGCCGAGCATCCACTTCTATGGCGAAACAACGTGCATTCTTCGCACATCGTTTCGCTACCGCTTCAAAAATCCTTCTCGTCGCCGATGCCGGTTCACCCCGTCTAGCTTCTCCACCTTCGCTTTGGAGCAGCACTGCATGACTTGGTTGAAATCCGCGCTCGCGCTCATGCTTGCGCTCATCGGTTTCGCGGCTTCCGCCGCAAACCTCGACGAAATCCGCAAGCAAACGCGCTACAGCATGGACCTCACTGGCTGGCTCGACATTGATGGGGCAGGCATGGTCACCGCCCACGGCCTCGATCAGGACGTCGCGAAGCTGCCTCCCTCGGTCGTGAACCGGGTTGCCCAGGCCGCGTCCGGATGGCGATTCGCAACGCCCACGCCAGGCGTGGCGCCCGCAGCGATGCGCGTCCCGATGCGGTTGCGCATGGAGGCGCGCCGCAATGCCGAGGGATACATCGCGGACCTGCGAATCGCAGGCGCGGGGTTCGGAGAGGTTCCTCCTGTGGAGCGTGTCACCTTTGCGAAGGCCCCGAGCACGCGCGCAATCGATGGCTATCGAGGTGGCGTAAGTGGAAACGTGCACCTGGTTGTTCGCGTGGGTCGTGATGGCAAGCCCATGCAAGTCGTGGCCGAGCAGGTCAACCTGACGGTGGTCGACAGCGAGCGGGGAATGGCGCGATGGCGAGGCGTTTTGGCCAACTTCGGGATTCGACTCGCGCGACAGTGGCGATTCATTCCGCCTACCGCCGGTCGTTTCGCTTCGAGGTCCGATTGGACAGTCAGAATACCGGTGCGCTTCTTCTCGGATGGCCGAATGCCACCGGAACAGGGGCAGTGGGACTTCTATATACCGGGTCCCCGGCAGGAGATTCCGTGGGACACAGGCAGCGAGGACGGACTTGATGTCGACCGTTCGTCCGTGGCAAACGATATCGATCTGCCCGGCTCGGGCCTGCAACTTTTGACGTCACTCGACGTGGAGACCCCCAGTAGCGCAACAGCAGATCGCAACCCGTGAGACACCCCATTCCCATCTTGCCGTCATTCCAACGGGAGAGAGGGACATGCGCAATTTCCATGCATGGCAGCGCCGCACGATGCGTCGCGCCGACAGGCAGTTGTGGGGTGGCTTGCTGTTGATCGTCATCGCCGCAGTCGTCGCTGTTTGGTTGCCGAGCGCATTGGATCGCTCGGGGACCTTGGCTGCGGTGTTCGCAATGCTGCGTTACCTCGTTGCACTTCCGCTGCTGGCCGGCGCGACATTCGCAGCGATGGGCGCATGGACCCTCTGGTGCCTGCATCGCGACCCGCTCATGCTGTATTACCGCCACGACGGGCGCTGAGCGGCACGCTTGCTACGATTGACGCCATGCGCGACATCCGCCAGCTCGTCACCGAGTGCTTCACCGCCCAGGGCCTGATGCACACCCTGGGCACGCGGTTGGTGTCGGTCGACCCCGGCGAAGTCCACATCGCACTCACGCCATCGCCCGCGCTCACGCAGCAGAACGGCTTCGTCCACGCCGGCGCGCTCACCACCATCCTCGACAGCGCCTGCGGCTACGCGGCGATGACCGTCGCGCCCGACGGTTACAACGTGCTCACCGTGGAGTTCAAGGTGAACCTGTTGCGCCCGGCGCTGGCCGACGAATTCCTCGCCATCGGCAAGGTCGTCAAGGCCGGCCGCACGTTGACGGTGTGTACGGCGGAAGTGATCGGCACGCGCGATGGGGAAACAAAGACCATCGCGTTGATGCAGGCGACGATTGCGAATGTGGCTTTGCAGGCTTAAAGCAACCCCAGGTGCGTCGCCTTCAACGTCGCCGCCGCCCGCGTCGAACTTTCCAGCTTCCGAAACACGCTCTCGATATGCGTGCGCACGGTGCTCGGGCTGATCGAGAGCTGTTGCGCCACGCGCTTGTTGCTCGCACCCAGGCTCACGAGGCGCAGGACGTCCTTCTCGCGTTCGGTCAGCAGGCCGGCCGACGAATTTGCGACCGGTGCGCGACGCGGCGCGGCACGCGGTTTGCGCAACAGCGCGTCGACGATGTCCGCATCGTGGCGCCCGGCGCGCGCTTCGTCCTGTAGCATCGAAGCGCCTTCTTCCGCGCCGTAGGCAAAGCGCCATGGCCGATCGGACAACAGCGCCGAATGCGCGGCCGCCACCGCGAGGATGCGGCCTTCGATCGAGAGGTGATCCGCTTTCGATTCGCGGAAGTAACCCGAGCCATCAGGTCGCTCATACGTGTAGGACGCCACGTCCGCTTCGCGCGCGAGCGAGCCGATCTGTTTCGCCGCGCGGCCGGTCCAGTAGGGCGCCAGACGCACGCGTTCCCATGACGCAGCCGGCAATTTGCCCGGCGTATTCCAGATCATGTTGGGCACCGACGCGCGGCCCATGCCGTGGATGAGTGCAGCGCGATAGACGGTCTGCTGGCGATGGTCGTCGAGGCCGAGCACTTGCGCGGTGCTCTTCGCCGATTCGGCCACGCGCCGCGAATGTCCCGTCATCCACGGCAGTTTGAGATCGATGACGTCGGCCAGGATTTCCAGCGATGTCGTGCGGTCCACGAACGCGGCGTCGAGCGAACATGCACCCGACATCGCCGGATCGCTTTCGAGTGCGTCCAACCATTGCGATGCATTCGACAACAACGACGTGGCCAACGCGCGCGGATACAGCGTGCCCGCGCGTTGGTCGATCAGCGTGCTCGCCTGCTCGATGCCATACAGGCGATGGAAGATGTCGAGGTCGCCGGCCAGCGCGGCGAGATACACCGCCGTGGGCACTTCGTCGCCGCGCAAGCCATCCGGCGCACCGGTGCCGTCGTAGCTTTCGAAGAGGTGACGAAGTGCGTGTTGCGTCGACACCGCGAGACCAAGTTGCGCAGCGATGTCGCCCGAGACTTCGCAATGGATGCGCGACAACGACAGGAACGCGGACGCGCTACGCGCGGTGCTCGCGCGAAAACTGCTGCCCGGCGTTTGCATCGACAGCAACGCCTTGCGCCCGCCGACATCGTCGCCGAACAATTGCGCGAACTCCGGTGCGTTGGCGGTGCAACCAGACCAGCGCAGTAACGAGACTGTCGTCGCCTCTGTACAAAGTGCGCCGTCGCCGCCGGCTTCGCGCGCCAGTTGTCCGGCCATCCACGCGGCGCGCGGGGAATGGTCGATGGGCTGGCCCATGGCCAGGTCGCCCACGAACGCGAGCGCGCGGATCACATCCAGCAGGGCGACATCGGAAGCGTGCACGTCGGTGCGTCTCCTTCGAGGGCCGGACAGTCTGTTGCTGCGCGACTACGCGAGGGATCGGTCATTCGACCGATGGTGCGTCCAGGCCCGCGGTCGCAACCTTTGCTCCGTGGCCGGCACCCCGGTCATTCGACCCTCCCCTGAGCGGGGTATGTCCCGCACAACTACCCACATCCTACCCTCGGAGATTCTCCATGAAATTCAAGCCCCTCCTCGCCGCTACGGTTGCTGCCATGGCTCTGTCCTCTACTGCTGGTGCCGCCAATCCCACCCCCGCGAAGAACGTCGTGCTCGTCCATGGCGGCTTCGTCGACGGCTCGGGTTGGCAGCAGGTCTACAACGTCCTCAAGAAGGATGGCTACAACGTCACCATCGTGCAGAACCCGACGAACTCGCTCGCCGACGACGTCGCGGTGACCAAGCGCGCCATCGCCCAGCAAGACGGGCCGGTGGTGCTGGTCGGCCACTCGTACGGTGGCGTGGTGATTTCGGAAGCGGGCACCGACCCCAAGGTCGAACGCCTCGTGTACATCGCGGCCTTCGCGCCCGACAAGGGCGAGTCCGTGCAGACGTTGATCGCCAATCCGCCGCCGGGTGCGTCGGTGCCGCCGATTCTCCCGCCGCAGGATGGTTACCTGTTCCTCGATCGCGACAAGTTCGCCGCTTCCTTCGCGGGCGATGTGCCGAAGGACGAAGCCGACTTCATGGCCGCCTCCCAGGTGCCGTGGGGTGTCGAAGCGCTCGCGGGCGCGGTGACGGAGCCGGCGTGGAAGTCGAAGCCGAGCTGGTACCTCGTCGCCACCGACGACCACATGATCCCGCCGCCCGCGCAACAGATGATGGCCAAGCGCGCCGGTGCGAAGGTGACTGAGGTGCCGGGCAGTCATGCGATCTACGTGTCGCGTCCCGATGCTGTTGCCAAGATCATCGAGCAGGCGGCGAAAGGCGTTCACTGATTCCATGTGTATCGAAAGCGGAGCGCCAGATGCGCTCCGCTTGTTCTGCGTTCGCATCCCGCGCGACGCACGCACGTACGCTCTTGTCGCATGACCTTCCGCTACATCGCGCCCACGCGTCCTCTGCCTCCCGCCTGCCGATGGCTGTTGCAGGAAGGCTCCGCGCATCTGCTGTGGAACGCGGGTTGCATCGCGATGGTGATGCGCGACCGGAACGGGCGCTGGCACACGCAGATCCAGTGGCACATGGCGGTGTTGCAGGCGAGGTGCGGCTCGCAGGCGCAGGGGATGCGGTGGATCGAGCGGTGGATGGAGAAGCGGCGCGGGTTGCCTGGGAGTGGGGCGCGGAAGGAGGTGCGGCGGCCGGCGTGGATGGCGGCGTGCGACGGAAGGCCGAGTAGCCGCGACCCAGACTCAGCTGTCCGGCGCCAGCGAAATGTAGGCCTGTAGCTCATCCCCGTAGAGATTTTCCTCGGCGTCGGCCTTTTCCCATCCGCGCCCCGCCAACTCGCGCATCTTTTGCGCGTATTCGGGCGTCAGTTGGTACTGGCGGAAACGCGCGAGGCGATAGCGGTCGAATTGCCGTGCATCGAAGTCGTAGCGTTTCGTCTCTCGCCCGTGATCGATGAAGACGAGCGTGCAGCGTTCGGTGAGCGAGGTGTCGGCGTAGCCCACGAACTCCGCGCTCGGGCCGCGTTCGATGACCAGCGTGCCCGAGTACCAATCGGCGACGACGCGTGTGTGGCCGGGGAAGAGTGTCGGGAGGATGTCGCGGTCTTCGAACATGGGCATGCTCGTCCGCGTTTTCTTGCAGTTCTCGAACTCCAAGTCGGTGCATACCAACATCCACATGCGCTTGGACGGGCCGTTGAACATCACATCGATCCGCGCCAGTTCGAGGCGTCCGTCGACCAGCATCCAGTGACCGACGTACCCGCGAAAGCGGTTGGTCGAATAGATCTCGTCGGGAATCACGCCGGGATGCTGCTCGACCCAGGCGGCCAGGGGATACACGCGCAACTCCGCCGTGTCGCCGTCGATGGCGATGGTCTCGCGTTGTTGGAGGGTGGCTGCGGCAGGCCCCGCAAAGCACCCCGCCACGCACAGCATGGTGATCCTGAGCCACGGTCTCATGCGCACCCCCTGCGTATGGTGCGAGCATAGCGCCGGCCCGTGCCGCTTGGCGACGCATGGATTAGGCTTGCGGCATCGCTTGGAGGGAGTGTCATGCTTCGAACCATCTTGACGCTGCTGGCACTGGTGCTCGCCGTTGCCAGCGCCTCCGCCGCCGAGGTCCTCACCGCACCGCCGGCCAAACCCGATCCCGCAAAGCACTACGTCATCTACCTCCACGGCAAGATCGTGGAAGAGAAGGGCGCGCCGCGCCCGGTGGACGACCGCTTCGGCGTGTACCACTGGCCCGCATTGCTCGACACGCTGGGCTCGCGCGGCGCGGTCGTGATTTCGCAGCAGCGCCCGAAGGACACCGATTACATCGCTTTCGCCGGCAGCGTGGTCAGCCAGGTCGAAAAGCTCGTCGCTGCAGGCGTGCCGGAAGATCACATCGCCGTGGTCGGGTTCTCGAAGGGCGGGGCGATCGCGATGCGCGTGTCGAGTTTCCTGCGTCGTCCCGATGTGCGCTTCGTGCTGCTCGCCGCCTGTTGGCGCGATGACGAGCCGCAGGTGCGCTTCACCGGCCGCGTGCTGTCGATCCGCGAAAAGAGCGACTCACTCGCAGGCTATTCGTGCAAGCCGATCGCGGAGAAGGCGGAGAAGCCGACCTCGTTCGAAGAGATCGTGATCGATACGGGTAAGTCGCACGGGGCGTTCTATTTGCCGCGGAAGGAGTGGACGAAGCCGACGCTCGATTTCATCGACAACGCGCACCAAGGGGATACGGATGGCAAATAGACTGCCGCGTTTCATGGCAGGCAGGCTGCCGAATGTGGTGGGGCTGTTGAGCTTCGCCTTTACGGGGCTTCCGAGCATCTTCCTGGCGTTCCACATCGCATTGCGTACCTTCTGGCCGTGTCCAGAGGGCGGTTGTGCGATCGTCGGTTGGAGTGACCGCTTGCATCTGATCGGCAGCGTTGCGGGCGTCTGCACCATGATCGTGGCATTCATGCTGCTCCTGCAGTTTCCGTTCGTGGTGTTGCTCCGGCCGTTCCTCGATCGCGCGACAACCGAGCAGCTGATGTTCCAGCTGCGGATCCCCGGATTCGATTGGTACGAATCCCTGATGCGTCGATGGGTCGGCCTCTTGTGGCGAGAACGCGCATGACCCAAGCCCCCACCGCCGAAAGCCTCCACCACCACGTCCGCCCCATGCGCGGGCGCGATCCGAACGAGCCGCATCGCGTCGCGACGCCGCTCGAGCTCCTCTTCGACCTCACCTTCGTCATCGCCTTCGGCCTGGCCGCGTCGCAGTTCGCGCATGCACTCGCCGAGGGGCATTTCGCCAATGGGTTGCTGGGGTTTGCGTTCGCGGCGTTCGCGGTGTGCCTGGCGTGGAGCAACTTCACGTGGTTTTCGTCGGCTTACGACACGGACGATTGGATTTTCCGCGTCGCGACCATGACGCAGATGATCGGCGTGCTCGTGTTCGCGCTCGGGTTGCCGCGGATGTTCGCATCGCTGGAAGTCGAAGACGGGCGCGTCGACGTCGGGATCATGGTGCTCGGCTACGTGATCATGCGCCTTGCGATGGTCTTCCAATGGTTGCGCGCGGCCAAGCAGGATCCGCCGCGTCGGAAGACGTGCCTGATCTATGCGGTCGGGATTTCGGTGGCGCAATTGGGTTGGGCCGCGCTGATCATTGCCGACTTCCCGCCCGTGGGCACGTTCTTCGCGATCCTCGCACTCGCCGGCTTCGAACTCCTGCAGCCGTGGATCGCCGAACGCCTGCACGACGGCACGCCCTGGCATGCGCACCACATCGCCGAGCGCTACAGCCTGTTCGCGATCATCGCGATGGGCGAGGGCATCGTGGGCACGGTGGCGTCGTTGTCGGCCGTCGTCGATGTCGAGGGCTGGTCGCTCGAGGTTGCGCTGGTGTGCGTCGCGGGCGTGGGCCTGACGTTCGGCATGTGGTGGGTGTACTACATCCTGCCGTCGGCGTTCGTGCTGCACACGCACCGTCGGCGCGAGTTCACGTGGGCCTATACGCAGCTGCTGATCATCACGTGCATCGTCGCCACCGGCGCGGGACTGCACGTGGCGGCGTATTACCTGCAGCACAAGGCGCACATCGGTGCGGTGACCACGCTATTGACGACGGCCGTTCCCGTCGGCGTGTTCCTGCTCGCGATCTACGCGCTGTACTACTACCTGGTGCGGCGTTTCGATCCGTTCCACCTGGGCTTGTTGGTCGCCACCATTGCCGTCATGGTCGCCGCCATCGCCGCTGCGGTGGCCGGCGTCGACATGACGGTCTGCCTGTGCATCCTGATGTGCGCGCCGGTGGTCACCGTGATCGGTTACGAGTGGCGCGGCCACCGCCACGAGGCGGCGGCGCTGGGCGACTAGCTCGCCCCCAGGAACGTGAAGGGTTTCGCCGCCACGAATTGACTGGCGGCGTTGCCCGCGTACACCTTGCCGCCCGCCGTGGTGAGTTTCATCACCGGCGCGCCCGGTTTGAAATCCAGGTCGGCGAACGGGACCCAGAACGCGTTCGGGCTCGTCGCCGAGTCGAAGTACAGCACCAGGTCTTTCTGGTCGTACACCGAACGCCAGAGGCTGGAGGAGAGGTTGGGTTTCGTCGGATGCGTGACGCCCAACGGCGTCCCGACCGCGCGCACCACGCTCAGCACGGCCGCCATTGCCTGGTTTTCATAGGTGCCGCCGGGCACCGCGCTCAACGTGTTCTTGTCCGCCTTGCGCGGAATGGCGTTGACGAGGAAGGACGCGCGCACGAAACGATCCGCCGCGTTGATCGAGCCGGGCAGGAACGTCAGGGGATCCACGCCGCGCCAGTACTGCTGGATCGCCAGTTGCTGGTCGAACGACGGCGAGTTCGTCATCACCCGATAGTCCTTGCCATGGTGGATGACGAGCTTCCCGTCGAGCCATTCGAAGATCGCCGAATCGCCCGACGGATCGGACAAGGACATGTGGACCGACGCAGCCTTGCCGTTGGGAAGATTGGGCGCGATCAGGCGAAAGCGTTCCGCGCGCAGGTCGTCCACCACTTCGGCCACGGTCGCGAAGTTGTCGAGCACGTATTGCCCGGCGACCATCACCGACATCGTGGGCCGCTTGTCGGGTTTGCCGTAATCGGATTCGACGAGGTACAGGCCATTCATGACGAGGCCTTTCTCGTTCATCCCGTCCGCGGTGCCTGCGTCATACGCCGTGATGGCGAGGCTGCCGTATTTCGACGTCCACTTCACGGTGTTCGCACCGGACGCACCGTCGCGCGCCATGCCGCGCGGAAACACCCACACGTTCGAATGCATGTCCTCCGCCCAATCCATCGAGCGGCCGGTGACCACCAGGCCTTCGTCGCCGACGTAGAGGACGCGGGTGCAGGCGTCGGCGGGGGAGGCGAGTGCGATGGCGACAACCAGAACCGAATTGCGAAGCGTATTCAAGATCCGCATGGGATTTTCTCCAGAGAGTCATCGCACACTGCGGTGCAACAACCCGCGGAACATCCGAAAATCCCGAAGCGAACGATCCGCAAAACTACTGAGTGGATTGATCGTCCATTGATTCCCTGCCAGCATTTCCGCGCACGCCCCGTCAGCTCCTCTCCCCACGCGCAACAAGTGGGTGATGGGCGCGGGGCCTTCTCTTCATTGCGCGCCGCAACAACGCATTCGCCCCCGCAGCACGGTCATCGCGAATGGATGAGCCGTCCGTTCGTCGGCATGTCCGTCGGTTCACCAACCTTTGTCATTTGTTTCGAACGTCGCGCGTGTCAATGATCGGGGCTCGGACAGAGGACGACAGGCCGTCGTCCGCCGAACCGGAAGGAGTCGCGCAATGCGTTACGCCCCTCTTGTCGCGCTTTCCGTCGTGCTGTTCGCCAGCGGTAGCGCGCTGGCGCAGGAAGCGCTCGGTGCCATCGAAGTCAAGGCGGAAGACTCGGACCGCACGATCACCATCGCGTGCAGCGATCCGGCGGAGCCCTCGTTGAAGGAAGTGGACGAGGTGTTGAAGATCAACGATCCCACGCAGTCCAAGGGGCTGCGCGACAAGTTGATGGCCGCCGCCGCGGAAGCCTGCGCGCAGAAGGTCCCGAAGATCCTCGTCACGCGCTCGGCCACGGGCTCGCTGACCTGGAAGGCGATGTAACAGCGCACGCGCGGGGCGCTCGCCCCTCGTGAATGCGTCCCGCGGTCCCGTCGTCGACGGGGCCGCGCGGCGGAAGGCTGCCATCGTCGAATCTGCTGTCTGGCGCGCGTTCGTCGGATACAGTGCGGGCTGACGTCCCAGCGCCCGCCCCATGACGACCACGCCCGCCGAAGCCCTCGCCACGCCCGCGCGCCTGCCGCGCCAAGTCCCGTACATCATCGGCAACGAAGCCTGTGAGCGTTTCTCGTTCTACGGGATGCGCAACATCCTGGTGCAGTTCCTGATATCGAGCGTCATCCTGGCCTACGTGCCGGTGGGCGATCGGGAAGGCGCGGCGAAGGACATCTTCCACAGCTTCGTGATCGGCGTGTATTTCTTCCCGCTGCTCGGCGGTTGGCTGTCGGATCGGTTCTTCGGCAAGTACAACACCGTGTTGTGGTTCTCGCTGATCTATTGCGCGGGCCATGCGTGCCTGGCGTTGTTCGAGGACAACAAGAACGGGTTCTATACGGGCCTGTTCCTGATCGCGCTGGGGTCGGGCGGCATCAAGCCGTTGGTCGTGTCCTTCGTCGGCGATCAGTTCACGCGCGAAAACAAGTCGATGGCGAAGGTCGTCTTCGACGCCTTCTATTGGGCGATCAACTTCGGTTCGTTCTTCGCCTCGCTGTTGATGCCGTTGTTCCTGCGCTCCTACGGGCCGGCGGTGGCGTTCGGCATTCCGGGCGTGCTGATGTTCATCGCGACGCTGATCTTCTGGCTGGGCCGCAAGCAGTACGTGCGCGTGCCGCCGGTCGCGCACGATCCGGATTCCTTCATGCACGTGGCGAAGACGGCGCTGACGTCGACCAACGGGGCAGGGCGCCCGGGTTTGTACGTCGCTGCGTTCGGTGGCGCGCTCGCGATCTTCATGCTGATGGCGTGGGCGATCGGGCCGGCGTGGTGGCCGGAAGACTTCGGGTTCGTGATCACCGCGTGCCTGGCGCTCGGTGTATTGATCGCGTCGGGTGGTATCGGCACGTCGATGCAGTTGGAACGCGCGCGTGGGAAGCATCCCGATGCGACGGTCGACAGCGTGCGTGCGGTGTTGCGCATTCTGATCGTGTTCGCGCTGACCACGCCGTTCTGGTCGCTGTTCGATCAGAAGGCGTCGACGTGGGTCATCCAGGGCCGCGCGATGGAAATCCCGCACGACGTGTGGTGGTGGCCGAGTTTCCTCGTGAAGGACGCCGGCCAGATGCAGGCGCTGAATCCCGCGCTGATCATGCTGATCATTCCGTTCAACAACCTGTTCCTGTATCCGGCGCTGCGACGCATGGGCCTGGAACCGACCGCGTTGCGCCGCATGGGCACGGGCATCGTGTTCGCGGGCATCGCCTGGATTGGCGCCGGCATCCTGCAGTTGTGGATCGATGGCGGTTCGCAGGTTTCGCTTGCGTGGCAGATCGCGCCGTACCTGTTGCTCACCTTCGGCGAAGTGCTGGTCTCGGCGACGGCGCTGGAGTTCGCCTACAGCCAGGCCACGCAGGCGATGAAGGGCGTGATCATGGCGTTCTGGTATCTCACCAGCACCTTCGGCAGCCTGTGGGTGCTGCTGACGAATGCCGGCGTGCGCACCGATGCGGTTACCGCGCACATCGCCAACACAGGTCTAAGCGAGAACGCGTTCCTGATGTTCTTCTTCGCGGCGTTCGCGTTCGTCGCGGCGGCCGGGTTCGCGTGGTACGCGCGGGGTTACCCGATGCAGGACAACTACCGCACCCCCTGAGTCATTGCACGCGGAACCGGATCGCCTTGGCCGTGCCCGCACGGCCGCTCGCATCGACGGCGCGCATGTAGACCGTATGCATGCCCTTGGCCAGACCGCCCGTGGGAATGTTGACGTAGGCGCGCTCGCGACTGGTGTTGAACACGCCGTCGCTCGGGATCATCGCGAACGAACGCACACCGCCGGCCCACGGCACGCCATCCAGGTAGGCGGTCGCGTGCGCGATGGCCTGCACGCCCTCGGTCCCGTTGTTCTGGTTGTAGCGGCTGTCGTCGAACCAGCCCGCCACCGCGAACTCCTGTCCGGCGGTGATCGTCGTCGCCGCGGCGCCGACCGAAGTCGTGTCGGGGCCGCCGGCGTAGGTGTAGGGCGCGTTCAAGGTGCGCGCGGCGTATTTCAATGCTTCGAGGTTGCGCGGATACGTCGAGGACTCGAACGTCGCGCAATCTTCGAAGAACGACTGCCCGAGTTCGATCGTGTAGCTCGGTGCGCCGGTCGCGCCGTAGACCGCGTCGGTGTTCGTGCCGTCGGCCGGATACATGCCGATCCATTGCACGGGCCGGTAG
Organism: Noviluteimonas gilva; assembly: GCF_009740395.1. Taxonomy (GTDB): domain Bacteria; phylum Pseudomonadota; class Gammaproteobacteria; order Xanthomonadales; family Xanthomonadaceae; genus Noviluteimonas; species Noviluteimonas gilva. The sequence goes on along the minus strand of NZ_WOXT01000005.1, from coordinate 140,728 downwards.
CCGTTGAAGTACGCCAGGCGGCGGCCCAGCGTGCGCAGGTCCGTCATGTTGGGCGCACTCGCCGAGGTGTTGGCCCACGGCCACAGCACGAGCTGCGAGAAACTGTGGATGTCGAGGAACAAGCCGGGGTAGGTCGTCGGTGCGACGCCGGTGTCGGTGCGCAGGTCGGGCAACACGCCGCCTTCGTAGACGCCCTGGCTGTTGGGCGTGCCCACGATGTAACGCATCAAGGCCTGGGTTTCGGGTTCCGACATCGACGAAGGACCGCGATACGTGGCCGCGCACGGATCGCCGCTGGACCCATTGGGCACCTGGCCGAAGCGCCACGGGAAATTGCGGTTGAGGTCGATGCCGTAGGCATTCGCGCTGCAAGTGCCGTTTGCGGTGTCGACGTTCTTGCGCCACGACAGGCCCGACTCGGCCTTCTTCCGCCCATCCGGATTGGCCTGCAGGATGAAGTGGAAGCGGAAGTTGTCCATCAGCCACGTCGCATCGGCGTCGGTGCCGTAGCCGTTGACCAGCCATTCGGCGAAGCGCGTGGTCAGTTCGGCGGTCGTGTATTCGCGCGCGTGGATGGCGGCAAGCACAACCATGTTGCGCTTGTTGGGGATGCGCGCATCGGTCGCCGTGTTGTTCAGGCGCAGCACCTTGATGCGATAGCCGGTCGCGCCGCCGCTGTTCTTCCATTGCCACGTCGGGCCGATGTCGAACTGCTTGGCCAGGTTCGGCTTGTAGTACGCCATCGAGTTGATCGTCGCGTAGGTTTCTTCGACGGTGCGATAGCAGCTGAAACCGGGGATCGATTCCTCCGCGCGCAATGCCGCGCCCGACAGGCCGCGTTGCGACAGCGTTTCGCGTTCGGCCAGCGCGGACTCGGCGCGGCGCATGCGCTCGGTCGATGCATCGTCGATGTCCACGCGCACGCCCAGACGGCGCAGGGTCGCCAGATCCGCGGCGCTCGCTTCGGTGCGGGCCGTGCGCGCCTTCTCGTCGATGATCAGGTGCTGGAAGTTCGCGGCGATGCGCTGCAGCTGCGCCCGGTCGCGCCAGTGCACGGTCACGAACACGAGGCGGTCGGGATCGTTGCGGAAGGTCGACGTGGCCGACGGGGTCGCCGCGGTCGCAGCGAGCCAGCACACGGGCAGGACCAGCAGCGCGGCTGCGACGGCACGGGCAAGGACGATGCGGCGGGGGCGCAGGGGCATGGGCAAGCTCTTCGGCAAGGCAGGTCCGGGACTGTCCGGCCTCAAATGCAAAGGCTTGGTGAAGGCAGCCGTGGACGGCCGCTCAACCGGCGGCAGGCGCCGCCGCAAGCCACTTGAGAAGTACCGCGCGCAGGGCGTCGGGTTCGAAGGGCTTGCCGATGAAGTCGTTCATGCCAGCGTCGCGGCAGCGCTGGCGATCGTGCTCGAGCACGTTGGCGGTCATCGCGATGATCGGGATGTCCCGCAGGCGCGCATCGTTGCGCAGCGTACGCGTCGCTTCCAGGCCGTCGAGCACGGGCATCTGCATGTCCATGAGGATCAGCGCGTAGTCGCCGGCCTGTGCGCGTCCGACGGCCTGCGCGCCGTCGTCGACGATGTCCACTTCGACGCCCAACTCGTCGAGCTGCGCGCGCGCGACTTCCTGGTTGAACAGGTTGTCCTCGGCCAGCAGGATGCGGCGCCCGCGCAGATGCGAGACGTCGACGGCGGCGACGACATCGTTCGATTCCGCCGGCGCATCGGTGACGTCGAAGGGGAGTTCGAGCCAGAACGTCGATCCGCGCCCGACGATGCTTTCGACACCGACGCTGCCTTGCATCGCTTCGGCGAGCTTGCGCGAGATCGCCAGGCCAAGGCCGGTGCCGCCATAACGGCGCGTGGTCGACGCATCCGCCTGGTGGAAGGACTTGAACAATTGCGTCTGCACCTCTTCCGGAATGCCGACGCCGGTATCGCGGACATGGAAGCGCACACGCACGCGTTGGCCCTCCACGTCCAGCAGGCGCGCGCCGATCGCCACTTCGCCGGTATCGGTGAACTTGATCGCGTTGCCGACGTAGTTGACGAGGATCTGCTCGAGGCGGAAGGAATCGCCGATCACCCAATGCGGAACGTCGTCGGCGACATGGACCACGACTTCAAGGCCGCGCGCCGCCGCGCGTTCCATCGCCATCGCCACGACGTTGCGCAGCGATTCGCGGACATCGAACGGCACTTGTTCGATGCGCAGCATCCCCGCGTCGATCTTCGATACGTCGAGCACATCGTTGATCACGCGCAGCAGGAAGCCGCCGGCTTGATGGATGCGGTCGGCGAAGCCGCGTTGTCGCGGTGAGAGATCGGACTTCAGGAGCAGATGCGACATGCCGATGACGGCGTTCAAGGGCGTCCGGATTTCATGGCTCATATTGGCCAGGAACGTGGACTTGGCCGCGTTGGCTTGCTCGGCCGACTCGCGTGCGCGTTCCAGTTCCTCCAGCGCCTGTGCGAGTTTGACCTGCGTGTCGTGTTGTTCGGTGATGTCCAGGACATGGCCGCGGAACAACACGCCTTCGGCCACGGCCGTGGGCGTGCCGAATGCGGTGAGCCAGCGTCGTTCGCCCGTGACTGCATGGGTGATCGGATACTCGACACGCACCGGCGTGAGCGCCATCGCCGCGGCGCCGACCTGCATGCGCACGGGCATGACGTCGTCGGGGTCCATCAGTTTTTCGAATTCGGTGTAGTCCTTCAGGATCACGTCGACCGGCAGGCCCGACAGCGTGGCGGCCGGCGTGCTTGCGAACTCCAGCGACGTCGCACCATCGAAGCGCACCAGGTACTCGATGATCGCGCCGGGCACGCTGTTGGCGACTTCGGCGAGGCGATTGCGGCGCGATTCGGATTCGGCCAGTTGCGCGCGCATCGTACGCAAGCGCCACGCAAGCCAGAGCGCGGCCGCGACCGCAAGCAGCGCGATCGCGATGAGCACGCTAGCGAGCATCGGTTCCATGCGCGGCAACGTAGGCGTCGACGGCATCGGCGAGTTCGGCGACGCGCACGGTGGCTTCGTCGACCAGCGACGTCACGAGCGCGGGCGAGGTGCCCATCGCCGCGGCGTCTTCGAGCGCGTCCAGGCATTCGGCGGTGGCTTCATCGTCGACCTGGGCGCAGGCGGACTTCAGCTTGTGCGCGATCTCGGCGATACCGCGAAGATCGAGGCGGTCGTGCGCTTCGCCCAGTGCGCGCAGGTCATCGCGCGTGGCTACGCCGAATGCACCCAACACGCGCACGAGCGTCTTCTCGTCGTTGAACAACCGACGCATCGTCGAGAAGCGTTCGCCTTGCATGTGCACGCGCAGCCTTTCAAAACTGCGGGATTCGCATGCATCCTGCGCCCACGGGACCGACAGGGACAAGCCGATCGTCGGGCGGACCGACGACCGGCATCGTTGACTCAACCTGCGGCGGTTTTGACCGTGGTGGATTGCAGCGCCGGCCAGCGCGCGAGCACCGCTGCGCGGATGCCCGCGACATCCAGGCCCGCTTCGGCGAGCAGCTGCTCGCGACTGGCGTGATGCTGGAACGCATCGGGCAGGCCGAGGTGGAGCACCGGATGCACGAGGCCTTCGGCCGCGAGCAGTTCGGCGACGCCGGAACCCGCGCCGCCGGCGACGACGTTGTCTTCCAGCGTGACGAAGCCTTCGTGCGACTTCGCCAGTTCGAGCAGCAACGCGCGATCCAACGGCTTCACGAAACGCATGTTGACGACGGTGAGGCCGAGTTCTTCGCCGACCTGTTGCGCCGCCGGCACGATCGCGCCGAAGGCGAGCAGCGCGACGCGCGCGCCCTTGCGGCGCACGTCGGCCTTGCCGATCGGTAGCGTGTCGAGCGCTTCCTGCACGGCGACGCCCGGACCGGTGCCACGCGGATAACGCACGGCCGCGGGACCGACGTGCTTGAAACCGGTGGTGAGCATCTGCCGGCATTCGTTTTCGTCGGCCGGCGCCATCACCACCATGTTCGGCACGCAACGCAGGTAGCTCAGGTCGAGGTTGCCCGCGTGCGTCGCGCCATCGGGGCCGACGACGCCGCCGCGATCGATCGCGAACAACACGTCGAGGTCCTGGATCGCGACGTCGTGCACCAGCTGGTCGTAGCCGCGCTGCAGGAACGTCGAGTAGATCGCGACCACCGGTTTCGCGCCTTCGCACGCCATGCCGGCCGCGAGCGTCACCGCGTGTTGCTCGGCGATGGCCACGTCGAAGTAACGCTCCGGATATTCCTTGCTGAAGCGCACCAGGCCCGAGCCTTCGCGCATCGCCGGCGTGATGGCGAGCAGTGTTTCGTCCGCGGCGGCCATGTCGCACAGCCAGTCGCCGAAGATGTCGGTGTACGTGGGTTTCTTCGCGCCGGGCTTGCTGACCAGGCCCTGCTCGGGATCGAACGGCCCGACGGCGTGATAGCCGATCTGGTCGCCTTCGGCGAGTTCGTAGCCTTTGCCCTTCGTCGTGATGATGTGCAGCAGTTGCGGACCCTTGAGGGTCTTGAGCATCTTCATCGTGGCGACGAGCGCATCGACATCGTGGCCGTCGATCGGGCCGGTGTAGTGGAAGCCCATTTCCTCGAACAGCGTGGACGGCACGAACATGCCCTTCCAGTGTTCTTCCCAACGACGCACGAAGCGCGCGGTCGGGTTGTTCTTGTCGCCGAGCAATTTCTTGCCGCCTTCGCGCAACGCGTTGAGCGTCTTGCTGCCCGTCATGCGGCCGAGCATCTTGGTCATGCCGCCGACGTTCTCGGAGATCGACATGCGGTTGTCGTTGAGGATCACGAGCAGGTTGGGCTCGGGGTCCATGCCGCCGGCGTGGTTCAACGCTTCATAGGCCATGCCCGCGGTCATCGCGCCGTCGCCGATGACGGCCACCACGCGGCGCGAATTGCCGGCGCGCGCGTTGGCGATCGCCATGCCGAGTGCGGCGGAGATCGAGGTCGACGAGTGGCCGACGCCGAAGGTGTCGTATTCGCTTTCCTCGCGCTTCGGGAACGGCGCGACGCCGTCCTTCTGCTTCACCGTGTGGATGGCGTCGCGGCGGCCGGTCAGGATCTTGTGTGGGTAGCACTGATGGCCGACGTCCCACACCAGGCGGTCGTCGGGCGTCTCGTAGAGATAGTGCAGGGCGACGGCGAGTTCGATCACGCCCAGGCCCGCGCCGAAGTGGCCGCCGCTGCGGCCGACCGATTCGATCAGGTAGGCGCGCAATTCGTCGGCGATGGCCGGCAGTTCGTCTTCGCCGAAGGTGCGAAGGTCGGCCGGCGTGGCGATGCGGGACAGGCGCGGGTAGCGCGTGGAGTCGATCATTTTGGGGGGCTGCGACAACAAGGCGGCAATTGTAGCTCGTGGGGGCCGGGGGCCTGAGTCAAGGGCAAAACGTGAGCTCGGAGGGACGCCTCGGCACGCGACGTGGTGTGGTGCCCTTGTCGCTCCACGGACGCGGCATCCTGCCCACCGAGTCGCGAGCGCGCGGCCATCCATGGCCGCGCTCCAGTGCACCACACCACGTCACGCACCGAGGCTCACCTCAACTGAGTAGCCTTCCGCTTCGATGAGTCAAACCTCTCGCGGAGGGAGAGGGGGCAGGTCGCGTCGAGGAACGTCGCCTGCCAGAGGCGACCATGCATGCCGATGCGAGCGCCGAGGTGGGCGACGTTCCGTCCATCTGGTGTGCTGGCAGTCGGCGCGAGTCAATCAGATCGAGGCGAACCCACTCGACACAGTGCTGTCGCGAAGCCTTCAAACGTGGTGCGCAGCGGTCGTCGTGTTGGGGGCCTCATTGCGGAGCGTGAGCTCTTGCGTAGCAATGAGGCCACCAATGCGGCGCGCCGCGGAGCCCGTCTGGTGGAGGAACGACCGCCTACTTGCCCCGCAAACGCCCGAACAGGCCGCCCTTCTGCGGTTCCACCGGTTCGGGCTCGTCGGAGACCACTTCGGCGAAGCCCGTGGCGAGGTTGGCGTTCACGAAGTCCACGACGTCCTCCAGCGGCACGCCGCTCGCGGTGGCCAGCTCTTCGAGCACCGACGGGCCCTTCATCATCGCCGTGGCGATGCGGAAGTGCTTCGGGAACTCGCGTTCGGTCTGCGGCCACTTGGTGAGGCGGAACTGCGACGCCGGGTCGAAGCCCGGCAGCAACTTGCCCTGGCCGGCGAGCAGGCCGCCGTACCACTGCAGGCGCGCGAGCGGTTGCGCGGCGCCCAGCGCGGTGGCTTCGCGGGCGAAGGTCGCATCGTCCATCGAGCCGAAATGATCGCGCTTCACCGCGCCTTCGAAGTAACCGGCCAACGGCTTGAGCGCCGCGGGGCCGTGGTACTGGCGTGCGTCGGCGTCGATCAGCACGGCCGGGCCGTTGCCGAGTTGGTAGCGCACCTTGCCCTGGAGTTCGCCGGGGGCGAACCAGTCGCCGAGGTGGCGCTCGCGCACAGGCGCGAGCGCCGGTTCGCGCGGCGCGGCCACGGCGGCGACCGGTGCGGGCGCGGGAACGGCAGGCGCGGGTTCGATCGTGGTCGGCGCGAGCGAGCCGGCCTGCACGGAGTCGGGCAGCTTCGGCGCGGGCGAGGGCGCGCGCAGGTCTTCGCGCGGCTTGAGCGGCATTTCTTCCGGCAGTTGGTCGTTCGGCACCGGCGAGGGGCTCATGCCGGAGGGCACGGCCTGCGCGATGGGTTCCGAAGGCGCGGTCACGCTGCCGCCGCCGGCGATCTGGTCGAGCATCGCGGTGACGGTGGTGGTGTTGATCGGGCGCTCGAGACGGAAGTCGGTCTGCGTGCGCGGCGCGGAGGTCAGGCCCACCACCTGCTTGCCCGCCGCATGCAGGCGCAGCCAGCTCATGGGGCCGTACATGCTGTCCATGTCGACGACGACGTAGTCGGCCTCGGCTTCCGGAACGAGCTTCCAGCGGCCGCCCTGGGCCGAGTTGGCTTGCAGGAATGCAGCGCGGAGTTCTGCCTCCGTGGCGGAATCCATGCCGGTGGTGCCGAGCGTCAAAGCCATCTTTCGCGAATCCGGGACAGAGAAGTCCGGAGTGTACAGCGGCGGTTCACGCGATAGAACGCGCTCGCTTCGGCAGATGCGATTTCAGGAACGCCATCTGGTCGGCCAGGATGTGGCGGTTGGAGAGGATCAGGTGTTCGATCCAGCTCGGGCGGAAGGGCACGGCGAGCAACGGCATGCCGGCCTGTTGCGGCGTGCGGCCGCCCTTGCGCGAATTGCAGTGGAAGCACGCCGAGACGACGTTCTCCCAAATGTCGCGACCGCCCTTCGACAAGGGCATGACGTGGTCGCGCGTGAGATGCGGGCGCGGATACTCGTGACCGCAATACAGGCATAGGTGCTGGTCGCGCGCGAACAACGCGGCGTTGGTCAGCGCGGGTGTGGGATCGAGCGCCTGCGGTCGCGCGTGGCCCTTGGCCGCGACGATGGGATGCAGGTCGAGCACGCTCTGCGCGCCGGTCGCGCGGCAGATGCCGCCGTGCACGGTGATGCAGGGATCCCCGAGGGTCCAGGCGACGGCGCCGCGTGCATAGAGGCAAGCCGCATCCTGCCAGCTCATCCAGTCGAGTACGCGGCCGTGGGCGTCGAGAGAGAGCAGGCGGACCGCATGGATGCGGGCGGCGTGCAGGTCGACGACCTTGCGGTCTTCGAAAGCTGCGTGTTCCGCAGTCAGCGGAACGACGAGGCGAAGGGGCGCTCTATCGGTCTCCATTGAGAGTCGAGCTTATACCCCTTCAATGACAAGAAGAACACCCAACTCAACCATTCCCGGCCCGATTTCGCGCACTCAGTCGCCGAATCGCTCCGCCGACATCGCCATCAGGGGCCCGACGCCACTGGCGATCGCCTGCGCATGCGCGCTCGTGCGCGGCAGCAATCGCGTGAAAAAGAAGCGTGCGGTCTCGCGCTTGGCTGCCTTGAAGTCGGCCGAATGCGACGAAGCCTCCGCGGCCGCGACACTGCGCGCCCACCAGTAAGCGAGCGCCACGTAGCCCGAATAGAAGAGGTAGTCGTACGCCGCGGCGCCGACTTCATCGGCATCGCCCACCGCGCGCTGGCCGATCTGCATCGTGAGCGCCTGCCATTCGGACGACTTCGCACGCAGCGGTTCGACGAATTCAGCGAGCGCTGCATCGTTTGCATGGTCGTTGCAGAACGCCTCGATCATGCCGAGGAACACCTGCAATCCCGCCGCCTGTTGCTGCATCACCTTGCGGCCCATCAGGTCGAGCGCCTGGATGCCGGTGGTGCCTTCGTACAAGGTCGTGATGCGTGCATCGCGCGCGAGTTGCTCCATGCCGTGCTCGGCGATGTAGCCGTGCCCGCCGAAACACTGCAGCGCGTGATACGTGCATTCCACGCCCCACTCGGTGAGGCACGCCTTGACGATCGGCGTGAGGAAACCGAGCAGCACATCGGCGTGCTTGCGCTCGTCTTCGTCCTTCGCGTGATGCGCGATATCGACCAGCGAAGCGGCGTGATAACCGAGCACGCGGCCGCCTTCGATCAGCGCCTTGCACGTGAGCAACATGCGGCGCACGTCGGGGTGGACGATGATCGGGTCGGCCGGCTTCTCCGGGTACTTCGCGCCCGAGAGCGAGCGCATCTGCAGACGTTCGCGCGCGTAACGCACGGCGTTCTGATACGCGCGATCCGAAATCCCGAGGCCCTGCAGACCAACCGCCAGGCGCGCGGTGTTCATCATCGTAAACATCGCCAGCAGGCCCTTGTTGGGCGCGCCGATCAGATAGCCCTGCGCGCCATCGAAGTTGATGACGCACGTCGCCGAACCATGGATGCCCATCTTGTGTTCGAGCGCGCCGCAACGCACGGCGTTGCGTTCGCCCATCGCGCCGTCGCGATCCACGCGCATCTTCGGCACGATGAACAGGGAAATGCCCTTGGAGCCAGCCGGCGCATCGGGAAGGCGCGCGAGCACCAGGTGCACGATGTTCTCGGTGAAGTCGTGCTCGCCGGCGGTGATGAAGATCTTCGTGCCGGTGATCTCGTAGCTGCCGTCCTCGCGCGGTTGCGCGCGCGTCTTCAGCAGGCCGAGGTCGGTGCCGCAATGCGATTCGGTCAGGCACATCGTGCCCGTCCAGCGCCCGTCGACGATCGGCTTGAGGAAGGCTTCCTGCTGCCACGCTTCACCGTGATGCAGCAGCGCTTCGGTCGCACCGTGCGACAGCAATGGGAAGTTGCCCCACGCCAGGTTCGCCGCGTCGATCATTTCCTTCAGCGGCAGACCGGCGAGGTGCGGCATGCCCTGGCCGCCGAACTCGACCGGCGAGACCAGCCCGCTCCAACCGCCGTCGACGAATTTGTCGTACGCCTCGCGAAAGCCCGGCGGCGTGCGGACATCGCCGGTCGTCTTGTCGTAGACGCAGCCGACGCGGTCGCCGATTTCGTTGAGCGGGGCCAGCACGGTTTCGGTGAAACGCGCGCCTTCCTGGAGGATCGCGTCGACCACGTCGCGCGTGGCGTCATTGAACCCGTGTTTGACGAACAACGCTTCGGCCCCGAGGACGTCGTAAAGCACGAAACGCATGTCGTCGAGCGGTGCGCGGTAACTGCTTCCCATCGACCCGGCCCTCAGCGCAGCACGCCCGGCAAGCCGGGCACGGGGTTGAGCTGGTTGCTGCGTTCCAGTTGGAAGGTGCGCTGCCGGCCCTCGGCAGACGCGCCGACGGTGCCATCCAGGGAATACGAGATCGTCCGGCGCGAGGTCAGGGCGTCGGCCATCGCGATGCGCGCGGCCGAGGTGGGCGTGAGCTTGATCGTGGCGATGTCGGCCGATTCGGGCCCGACGGGCAGGGCGGGCGAGGCGGTCAGCGTGCCGGCGGCTTCGTCACCGATCTTGATGGCGAGCGAGACGGTATCGAAGGTCATCGGAACGCTGCTGAAGTTGTCGATGCGCAAGTCGACCGACCAGGTGCCATCGGCCTGCACGGTCAGTTGCTGGATGCCGACCGCCGGCTCCGACACGCGCTTGATCATGCCGCCACCGCCGCAGGCCGACAGCAGCGCCGTCAAAGCCACCGCGCACAACATCTTCAACCCCTTCGACCGCATGACTGCCCTCGTGTGCATTTGGAGTGCGGGCGAGCATACACGGACCCACTTCCAGCCCCAGTCCGGGTGACCGTGCCGTCCTTTTTTCGGGCCAACCGCGGGTCGGGTCGATTTTCCCGACGAACGGCGCGCTTTCGTAGCCGGTCTGTCTTCGCCGGCGCGTTCAATTCACCACAGGGCAGGCTCTGCCATTTGTCTTCACAGGCCGGACCGGCGACGCGGGAGGCGTTTCCGGTGGAGATCAGTTCGATGAAGCTGTCTGTTTACGAGCAGGGCGGGACGGTGGCGTTCCTGCCGGCTTGCTGTCTGCCGCCGCGGGAGATGCACTCCCAGATGCCGGAATCGCGCCTGTGCGGCACTGTCGAGGTGCCCGACTCGGGCCCGGGGGATTGGCGCCATATCCTCGAGGGCGTGGACCACGCGCTGTTCGTCTTCATGCCCATCGAAAAGGCGATCCTGCTGCTGACCAACGGCCGCATTCCGCGCCGCTGAGCGCAGGCTTCCTGCGCCTGACGAGACCCGCTCCCGAAAGGGCAATATCCGGGTCGTCGCCGAGACTCCAGACTCCTTCCTGTCCCCACGAGGAGGTTTCCCCATGGATTATCGCAACGCGCTTCGCCCCACGCTGATCGCTGCCTGCCTGACCCTGGTGCTCGCCCTGCCGGCCTTCGCGCAGGAAGCGCAGACCACCGCCGCGCCCCGGACGATGGAGCAGACCATCGAGAAGACCGCGACCGTCACCGCCGTCGACAAGGCCAAGCGCGAAGTGACGCTCAAGACCGAAGACGGCCAGTCGCAGACGATCGTGGTCGACCCGGAAGTGAAGCGCTTCGACGAAGTCGCCGTCGGCGACACCGTGCGTGCGAAGTACACCGTCGGCATCACCAGCGAGTTGCGTGCAGCGACCGAGGAAGAAAAGAAGGATCCGCTCGTCGCCGTCGAAGGCGGTGGACGCGCATCGACCGACCAGGCGCCTGCCGCCGGCGTCGCGCGCATGTTCCGCGTGGTCGCGACCATCGAAGCGATCGATCGCGCCGCGCAGACTGTCACGCTCAAGGGGCCCGAAGGCAACTACGTCACGGTGAAGGTCGAAGATCCGGCGTTGCTGGCCAAGCCGAAGATCGGCGACACCGTGGTGATCACCGCCGCCGAATCGGTCGTGCTTTCGCTCGAGAAAACCGACAAGAAGTAGGCGCCATGCATCCCTGGTTGTCAGCACTGATCGGCGGCGTGCTCATCGGGCTCGCCGCCACCTGGCTGCTCTGGGCGAACGGGCGCATCGCCGGCGTCAGCGGCATCGTCGACAACGTGGTGAAACGTTCCTCGCTCGACGAGTGGGGATGGCGCGCCGCTTTCATCGTCGGCCTGATGCTGGCAGGCGGCATCGCGATGAACGCGCAGGGGCAACATGCGTTGTCGCCGTACAAGTGGCCGATGTTGATCGTCGCCGGCTTGCTGGTCGGCTACGGCACCACGCTCGGCGGCGGCTGCACGAGCGGCCATGGCGTCTGCGGACTCGGGCGCATGTCGAAACGCTCCTTCGTTTCGGTCGTCCTGTTCGTCGCCAGCGCGATGGTCACGGTGTTCGTCCTGCGACACGTCATCCGTGTGTCGACATGAAGCGCATCCTCGCCGCGTTCCTTGCCGGTGCGGTGTTCGGCATCGGCCTCGTCGTCGGGCGCATGAGCGATCCGAACGTCGTACTCGGCTTCCTCGATGTCGCCGGCGATTTCGATCCCTCGCTGCTGTTCGTGATGCTCGGCGCGACGGGAACGACGATGTTGTTGTTCCCGTTCGTGCTGCGCCGCGACCGTCCCCTGCTCGACGCCGACTTCCACCTGCCGACCAAGACCATCGTCGATGCCAGGCTCGTAGCCGGCGCAGTGTTGTTCGGGATCGGCTGGGGTTTATCGGGTTATTGCCCCGGTCCCGTGCTGGTCGGCGCGGGCGGGGGCATGTGGACCGCGTGGGTGTTCCTTCCCGCGATGCTGGTCGGCGCGCTCTTGCAACGCAAAGTCTCCGCGCTGCGCGCGCGCTGAAGCGATTCAGGCGCGCAGCGTTTCCAGATCCGCGAGTTGCCGCTCCACATCCGCCAGCGGCCCTTCCATCGCGAGCTTCGCGAACCACGCCGGCTTGCGCCACATCACGAAGGCCGCGCCCGCCGCGAGCACCAGGCCCGCGGCGAGATTGCCGAGCACGAACCAGGGATTGACCAGCCACGCGTCGAAGTGGATCCAGCGCAGCGCGATCATCATGATCGGCACCCACATCACCGCGCCCGCGATCCACAGCACACGCTCGCAACGAATGCGCGTGCGGCGCAAGCGCAGCAAGCGTTCCTGCACGTCGGAGACGGGCAGCGCGTAATCCACGTTCGCCAATTGGACGAGCAAGACGATCGCCGTCGCCAGCAGGGCGATCCCGTACGCATGCACCGCAAGCCCGTAGGCGACCAAGTGCGGCGTGCCCAGATGATCGAACCAGTAGCCGCCCCCCCACACCGCGAACAGCAAACCGACCGCGATCTGCCACGACTGGCCCAGGGATGCGCGCGCGAGCTTGCCTTTCGTGCGCATCGCGAAGTTCTGCGAGCGCAATTGCGTGAGTTCGACTTCCTGTCGCGCGACGCGCGCATCCAGGGTCTTCCACGCCGATTCGAGTTCGTGCAGTTCCATGTTCGTCTCCGTCATGCATCGGCGACTTCGCGCCGCAGGTGGGTCTTGATCCGGTTCAGCCGCGTGGCGACGTTGCCTTCGGTGGTGCCGAGCACCTCCGCGCTTTCGCGATGGCTGCAACCTTCCAGGTGCAACAGCAGCAACGCGCGGTCGACATCGCCCAGGCTCGCCATCGCGCGCTGCACGAGCGTGAGTTGCTCGCGCACTTCGACATCGACGTCGAGCGCGCCGGCGAGTTGCGCGTGCGCATCGTCGTCATCGAGTGGTTCGTGGCGGCGATGGCGTTCGCGGCGTTGCCACGAAATCGCGACGTTCAGCGCGACGCGATACATCCAGGTCGCGAAGGCGCGCGAGCTGTCGTAAGCCGGCCACGCTTGCCAAAGTTGCATCGCAATGTCCTGCGCCAGGTCCGCGCGATCTTCCGGCGAGCGCGCATACGTGGCGGCGACTTTCAGCACGATGCCGCGATGGGCGGCGAGCAGCGACTGGAAATCCGGGGACAGGGCGAGGGTGGCGGTCACGTGGGCGTGTCGGAGGGGCTTGCCGGGGTGATACGCACGAGGGCGCGAAACATCACGGGCGGCCCCGCGTCACCCGGCCAGCGGCTCGCGTGCCTGGAACACGTTGCCTTCCGGGTCGCGGCCATCGCAGGCGCGGAAGCCGCGGGTTTCGGACTCCCACTCGCGTTCGGCCGGCCAGACTTCGCCGCCGAGCGCGGCAGCCTCGCGCCGCACGTTCGCGATGCTGTCGACGGGGAAGCACAGCTTCACGTACGTGTCTTCACGCGCGGCGCCGCGGGTGGCCGGCTCGCCGCGCAGCCCATGGATCGTGAGCTGGAATCCGTCGCGCTCCAGCACGACGTAAGCCGCATCGCCTTCCATGTGCCGCATGCCGAACACGGTGCGATAGAAGGCGGCGACGCGCGCCACATCGGCGACGAACACCACGGCGGCGGGCGAGGGCATGCGCATGTCGCGCAGCCTACACCGACTTCGGCCGGCTCGCCTTCGTGGTCCCGGAAGCCCGGGCGAGGGGCGTTACACGAATCCGGTGATGGCCCGCAGTGCGTCATCTGCATTCGCCTGCAGCAACAAGTGCGGCCCGGCGATATCGACAACCCTTGCGTTCGGCAGGACGCGCTGCAACGCCTCGGCGGCGCGCCGCGTCAACAGACGATCTTCGGTCGCGCGCAGGACCAGCGTGGGTACGGTGATCGCTGCGGCGCGCGCAATGACATCCGTCTCCAGCGCCGCACGCATGCGCGCACGCAGGACGTCCGCATGCACGTTCGACAAGGCTGCGGCCAACGTTCGTCGCAAATCGGGCGTACTCCAGCGACCGAGCAACCACGGCATCGCCCACGCCACCGGCACGGTGTGCACGGGTGCGATGCGCGTGAGCGCGGCGAACATCGACAGCCACGGCATCGGCTGTCGCGCGAACGTCGTCGACAACACGAGCGCCGCGAGATTCGGCGGCGGCGAGGCTGCAATGCGCATCGCCACGGGCCCCGAGAACGACTCGCCCAGCAACACGAACGGTTCCGACGCCGGCAGCGCTTTCCGCGCGAACGCTTCCAGCGCCGCGTAATCCATCACCCGGTCGCGCGGATAGGCGACGCAATCGACCGCTGTGAAGTGCGCGGCGGCGCGCTCGGCGAATCGGGAGAACATGTCCGCCGTGCCATCCAGGCCCGGCAAGCAGACCAAGCGCATCAGGCGACGCCTTCCAGGAATTCCGCCGACCACCGCAGCACATCGTCCGCGCATTCCCGATGCGGCACGTGGCCGCACGGATGCACGATCATGCGGCCGTCGCGCACGCCTTGCGCGATGCGTTGCGGGAATGCGACCGAGCCGAATTCGTCGCGCTCGCCGTGGATCGCGAGGACGGGGCAGGCGATGCGCGGCAACGCGGCATCGATGGACCAACGCGCGAAGTCAGGCGACAACCAGACCTCGGTCCACGCTTCGAGCACCCAGCGCGCCTTGTCGCCGTGCCATTTCGCGAGGCGCGCGAATTGCTCGGGATCTTCGAACGCGATCTTCGCCGCGCGGATGCCATCCAGCGTGCGCGATTCAACGAAGGCTTGCGCCGACTCGGTGATCACCGCTTCGCAACGCGTGCCTTGCGTCGCTGCGATCGCCAGCGCCATCGCACCGCCGACGCTATGGCCGAACAAGACGAAGCGCGTGAGGCCGATGGCATCTGCGAATGCGGCAAACGCCGCCGCTTCTTCGTCGACGAAATGGATCGAAGGCCGCGCATCACGCGCGCTGGAATGGCCGAAGCCCAGTCGGTCGTAAGCAATGACATCGCGTTGCATCGCGCTCGCGAGCGCCAGCGGAAATTCCCGCCACTGCTCCACCGACCCGAGCGAATCGTGCAGCAGCACGATCGGTGCGCGCTCACCTCCGCCCACCCATCGCCGCACGAACACGCGACCACCGGGCACGGCAACGGTGTTGTCCTGGTGAGCGCCGGTCACTACCGCCCGATCTTGAAGAGCGCGTCGATCAATCCTGCGAACAGGTCCGGCGCGGCGCGGGGAAACAGGAACGTGAACACCGTAAGGCCGGCGACGGCCCAGACGAGCACGTGGATCGAAAGCTCGCCGAGCAGGTAGTTCAACAACAGCCAGAGCAAGCCGAGCACCGGGACGGAAATGAAGATCGACCCGAGCGCCGTCATGGCCCGGCCCGTCAGCGTCAATTCTTCGTCGGTACGATCGCGGCGCATTGGCATCCCCCCGTGGCGGCACGATAGCATCGCGCCCGGGGAACCAGGGGGCAGGCATATGCTCGACCGATCGATGCGACGCACCGCGCCGCTGCTGACCGCACTTGTCATCGCGCTCGCGTCGCCTGCGGGTAACGCCAAGCGCGACGAAGCACCGCCGCCGCCACTCGAAGAAGTCATGACGATGCGCGTGGAAGGCACGATCACGATCGATGCCACCGGCCACGTCGTCGCCTACGAAATCGCGACGAAGAAGTTGCCCGACGCAGTCCGCATCCGCCTCGAGAAAGCCATCGGCGGTTGGTCTTTCGAACCCGTCGCGATGCCCGAAGGCAAGACCACGGGGACCACGTCGATGGATTTGATGATCGCGGCGATCAAGGTGCCGGAAGGTCATCTCCTTCGTCTGGAAGACGCAGCGTTCGGCGAAGGCTTGGACG
The DNA here is from genome assembly GCF_009740395.1 of Noviluteimonas gilva. GTDB lineage: Bacteria > Pseudomonadota > Gammaproteobacteria > Xanthomonadales > Xanthomonadaceae > Noviluteimonas > Noviluteimonas gilva. The sequence goes on along the minus strand of NZ_WOXT01000005.1, from coordinate 124,793 downwards.
CGCGCGAATCACACGTCGCCACGCGCACCTATCTCCAATCGCCGTATCGCTCGACCAATGCCATCGTGCGCGTGGCTGCGCGCGTCGATGCCGAAGGTCGCGCGGAAGACACCGGTTCGCTCCGCTGCACGTTGTTCAACGCGGGCGGCGATGCGGAAGAGAAGGCGCTGATCTGTCGTCGCCTGGAAAACCTGAGCGTGGAAGCGGTGCGGGTCGCCAAGTTCCGCGAGTTCAACATGACGCTGCCGGGCACGGCCGAGGTGCGCGTGATGTTCGAGCCCGAGGGTCCGATCGACGAACGCCCGGGCAAGTGGCGCATCGAATCGCGCACCGCGCAGCGCGAGATCGCATGGCACGCCGCGATGCGTGCGGCGCAGCCGGCACCGAAGATCGCGCTGCGCGAGGGGATCGTCGGCGCTTCGCTCTAGGCCGCCGGGGACCGGCAGTTTTTCGGTAGCGGGGACGGTAGTTCTACGGTTTCCGGCGTGGCGACGCGCCCCCAGCATGGGCGACGGTTTCCCCAGGAGCACCCCATGCTCGCCTCCCTTCGCTGCGCCTTGCCGGCCTTCGGCCTGCTCGTCCTCGCCGCGTGCAGCCGCACGCCGGAACCGGTCGCACCGCCCGCGGCATCCACCGCAGCGGCACCGACCGCGAGCGCGCCGCCCTCCGACGATGCGCGCGCCATCGCGAAAGAGGCGTACATCTACGGCTTCCCGATGGTCGACAGCTATCGCATCCAGCACGCGTATTTCGTCGACAAGGGCAACCCGGAATTCAAAGGCGGCTGGAACCAGATCCACAACACCGCGCGCGTGTTCACGCCGAAGGACAAGGCGATCCAGACCCCCAACTCCGACACGCCGTATTCCGCCCTCGGGGCGGACCTGCGCGCAGAGCCGCTGGTGATTTCCGTTCCCGCGGTGCAAGCAGGGCGCTATTACTCGGCGCAGTTCATCGACTTGTACACCTTCGACTTCGCGTACGTGGGCAGCCGTGCAACGGGGAGCGACGCCGCCAACTTCCTGCTCGTCGGGCCCAACTGGAAGGGCGAAACGCCGAAGGGCATCAAGGAGGTCATCCGTTCGGAAACCGAGTTGGCGTTCGTGCTGTTCCGCACGCAACTGTTCGACGCGGCCGACATCGAGAACGTCAAGAAGATCCAGGCGGGTTACAAAGTGCAGCCCTTGTCGAAATTCCTCGGCACCTCGCCCCCGCCTGCCGCGCCCCCGATCGACTTCATCGCACCGCTGACGCCCGATGCGCAGAAGACCTCGCCGGAGTTCTTCGGCGTGCTCAATTGGCTGCTGCAGTTCGCACCGACGCATCCGAGCGAGACGGCGATGATGGAGCGCTTCGCCAAGATCGGTGTCGGTGCGGGCAAGCCCTTCGACGTCGCGTCGCTGTCGGCCGAGCAACGTGCCGCGCTCGAAGGCGGCATGGCGGATGCCTGGAAGGCCTTCGCCGAATACAAGGCGACGAAGATCGACACGGGCAAGGAATCCAGCGCCGATTCGTTCGGCACCCGCGCGTACCTCAACGGCAATTACATGCGCCGCATGTCCGCCGCGGTGCTCGGCATCTATGGCAACGCGAAGGAAGAGGCGATGTATCCGGTGTACTTCACGGATGCGGCCGGCGCAAAACTGGATGGCGCGAACAAATACACGTTGCGCTTCGCACCGGGGCAACTGCCGCCGGCGAATGCGTTCTGGTCGGTGACGATGTACGAACTGCCCTCCAGCCTGCTCGTGGACAATGCGCTGAATCGGTATTTGATCAACACACCGATGTTGCCGTCGCTGAAGAAAGACGCCGACGGCGGGATCACGCTCTACATCCAGCACGCATCGCCGGGCAAGGACAAGGAAGCCAACTGGCTCCCCGCGCCGGCCGGCCCGTTCCTGGTGGCCATGCGCGTGTATTGGCCCAAGCCGGAAGCACTGGATGGAACATGGAAGGCGCCGCCGATGGAGCGAGCGCAGTAGGGCTCGTTAGCGCGTCGGGCGTCCGAGCCGATGGTCCGCGTCCTCAATCCCGGTTCACGGCGTATCCGAAAGTAACCACGCGATCGCGTCCGGCCGCTCGCGAAACTTGTGCATGCGATAGCCGAAACCCGCCGCGACCGGTTCCGAGGCCGCCGTGTGCGCGTCGGGCTGGTTGAGGAACGCGATGCGCGCGCCACGCGGGAACGAGAGCGACGTGAGCTTGTCGAGGAACGCGACCGCCTTCGAGGGCGGTTCGTCCTTCGGCCACGCCGAGGTGTAGTTGACGAGCAGGCGCTTGAAGCCTTCGCGGTGATAGCGGTCTTCGAGGTCGTCGAGCGCAGTGATGCGCGCAGCGTGGTCGATCTCGCCGGCGTAGCGCAGTTCGATGATGTCCGTGTCCGGAATCACCTTGATCGTGCTGTGCATCGATCGCTCTCCACGAGCCGTCCCCTGGTCGCCGGTGGTGGTCCGGCGCAGCCGTGAGGCGCGACTGTAGCAGGGGCGCGCCGGCGAGGAAGGTGCGGCAGGTCGCAACCTGCCGGGTCGTCGACGGCAGGGCAGCAGACGGAGACGTCAGTAATCGGCGAGCTTTTCGCCGTCGACTTCCAGCAATCGGTCCAGCCGCAGCGACTGCCCGGAATCGAACACGACGAACTCTTCGCCGTCGCGCGCATGCAGGTCCGCAATCGCCGCGTCGCGATGCTCGATCTGCCCGGCGTCGTTGCGGAACACGAAGTGCGCGCGCTTGCGCGTGGTCGCCAGCGATTCCAGCAAGTCGTGGAACTCGCAACTGATCGGCGTGTAGGCGGGCGGTCGCGTGGTCATGGGATCGGCATCGTACACTTGCCCGGCCGGCACCGCCGGTTCACTTCTCAGGGGACAGTAGCGCAATGGAAATCAGCAATCTGGAGGCCGTGCCGGGGCGCACGGTCGTGAAGCACCTCGGCCTGGTCCAGGGTTCGACCGTCCGCAGCAAGCATGCCGGCCGCGATCTCATGGCGGGTCTGAAGAACTTCGTCGGCGGGGAACTCAAGAGCTATACCGAACTGCTCGAGGAATCGCGCAAGGAAGCCATCCAGCGCATGCTGGGGCAGGCCAGGTCCGTGGGCGCCAACGCCGTCGTCAACGTGCGTTTCTCCACTTCCAACATCACCTCCGGCGCCGCCGAAGTGATGGCGTACGGCACCGCCGTATTGGTGGAATGACATGGAATTGATCTTCCAGTTGGTCGTCTTCGCGGCGCTGATGCTGGTCGGACTGTTGTTCGGCCGCATGGCGGAGAAGCGCCACTTCCGCGAACTCGCGGAGAAGGAAGCCGCCCTGCAGGACATCCTGGTGTTCGCCGGCAAGCGCTTGCCCGAAGACGTTGTCGTGGACCGGGCCACGCTGGTGTGCGGATCGGTCGTCGTCGCCGAGGATTACTTCAAACGCGTCGCGGCGATGGTCAAGGGCCTCGTGGGCGGTCGGCTGACCGCTTATGAATCCCTGATGGATCGCGGGCGCCGGGAAGCGATCGTGCGCATGAAGGAAGAAGCGCGGAAGGTCGGCGCGACGATGGTGTTCAACGTGCGCTTCGAAACCGCGTCGCTGGCCGAGGACACCGCGCGGAAGCAGCCGATGTTCTCCGCCGAGTTCCTCGCCTACGGCACCGCGTTGGTGCGTCGCTGACGGCGATGCAGTACGAGAATCCGCCGGTCGATCACGACGTGAACGTGTCGCGCGAGAGCGTGCCGGCGGAATTCCTTCGGTTGTGCGCAGGGTTGGCGATCATCCTGCTGGCGTTGGCCGCCGTGCTGTACGTGGCCGGCGGCTGGCTCGCGCGGTGCGTGCCGTTCTCGTTCGAGCAACGGCTGGTGGGCGAGCGCGTGGTCGGCATCGAGCTTTACGAACGTGCCGACGTGAAGCATGCGCGCGACGCCGAGCGCATCGCGTACCTGCAGGCGTTGGTCGATCGACTGGCGTCCCGCATGCAGGTCCCGCGCGACATGCCGCTGCGCGTGCACCTCGCCGACAGCGACGTGCCCAACGCGTTCGCGACGCTGGGCGGGCACATCGTCGTGACGCGCGGCCTGTACCGCCGGATGCCGAGCGAGAACGCACTGGCGCTGGTGCTCGCGCACGAGATCGCGCACGTGCGCGAACGCGATCCGATTTCGTCGGTCGGCGGTGGCGCGAGCGTCGCGCTCGGCCTGGCATTGTTGTCGGGCGATGGCGAGTCGTTGATGCCGCAGATCGGGCAACTGGTCAGCCTGGGCTATTCGCGCAACGCCGAAACGCGCGCCGATACCGCGGCGCTGGATGGATTGCGCCGAACGTACGGCGATGCGCGCGGCGCCGATGGCGTGTTCGATGTCCTGTCGGGATACCGGCGCGAATCCGGCATGCCCGACGTTCCGACGCTGCTTTCGACGCACCCGTCGGATCGCACGCGAATCGAGCGCATGCGGGCGGCGGCGAAGCACGCGCATTCGAAGGCGATACCGCTGCGTATCTCGGTGGCCGACTGAGACCGGCGCGCCCCGCATGCGCATCGACACCCTGCCGGACGGCACTCCCTGCGCTTGGGCGCGCGCCCTTGAATACGCGCTTCCCCCCATCCGGACGTCCCGCATGCATCTCGCACGCCTGTCCCTGTCCGTCGCGCTGACCCTCGCTGCCGCCAGCGGCTTCGCCCACGCCGCAGAGCCCGTGCAGGTTGCGCCTTCCGATCTCCATCTCGAAGCGCTGCGCCCGACGACGCAGACCTACGTCGTGTACTTCCACGGCGCGCCCGACACCGGCTTCAAGCGCACGATGCTCGCCACGACGCAAGTCGCGCGCGAACGCGTCGACGGCGCCGACGCGTGGGTGATCACGCAACACTGGGAAGACGAAACCGGCGTGGTGCACACCGCGCGCACCGTGCATTCGGCGCGCGATCTCGCCACGCTCGCGCAAACCTCGTCGTGGAAACGCCCCACCGCCGAATACACCACCACGGTCGATCCGAAGAAAGGCCGCGGCACCATCGAAGGCAACGTGCCCGATGCCATGCGCCAGAAAATGGAAGCCGGCTTCCCGTCGATGAAGGACGGCTGGTGGATGAACTGGCATTCCGACCTGACGCTGCTGCCGTTGTTGCCTTATGAAAAGGGCGGCACCTTGCGCGTGCATCTGTTCGACGTCGGCATGGAAGCGCCGATGGACGTGGACTACACCGTGGTCGGCGAACGCAAACTCGTCGGCGGCGACGGCACGCAACACGACACCTGGCTGGTGGAAACCGAAAGCGGTCAACCGGGGAAGGGCAACTACCAGCGCTTCTGGATCGACAAGGCCAGCCGCGTGGTGCTGAAGGAAGAGGACGTCTTCAACGGCATGTATCGCTCGAAGGTGTTGCTGAGCGTGCCTGCGGTGGTGGAATTTCCGTTGCCGGCGGCTGCCGTGCCATGATTTCCCCAGGCAGGGGAGGGATGGCGCATGAAAGGATTCCTGGCATTGATCGTGCTGGCGTGGGCGAACATCGCCTTCGCCGCGCAACCCGCGGGATCGGCGTCGCCTGAAGCGCGCCAGGTTTCGATCTATTCGTTGCTGGGCGATCCGCAGCGCTTCGACGGCAAGCTCGTACGAGTCATCGGCGTCGCCGATTTCTATTCCGGGTTCGAAGGCAAGTGGCGGCTCTTTCCGACCCCCGACGACCGGGAACACTTCACCCATGCGGGCATCGAGATCGGCAAGTTGGCGCCCGAACTCCAAGCGCACCGCGAAAGCTACGACGCGCTGACCGGCAAGTACGTCATTCTCGAAGGTATCTTCAGGTTCGAGCCCGCGCGCGAAGGCGACCCGTTGCTGTTTTGCACGACCTGCGACGATACCTACACCATCGTGGACGTCGATCGCCTGGAAGCGTGGGACTTTTGAGTCACATGTCCAGAAATTCGCGTTGGCTCATCTCCGCGATCGCCTGCCTGGCAACCGCGGGTTGCTTCTGGGAAACCCCGGATTCGTCGTTCGATACCGCATCGGACGCCATCGACGCGGGCTTGGTCTACAAGGGCTGGATTCCCGGGTGGCTTCCGCACGATGCCGTCGAATTGCGCGAGGTCCACAACATCGACACGAGCGCCAGCGAACTATCGTTCGAGATCCCCGGCGCCAGGTCCCTCAAACTTCCGGACGATTGCAAGCCGATCGCTTATGCGCAGACGGTGCCGGCGATCATCCAGCGCCGTTGGTGGCCTTCGGAGGAAGCGTTGCGAACGGAGTACAGATTCTTCAAATGCGACGCGGATGCGGCCGGGTACGTTTTCGTCGGTCTGCGGAACGACGGAAAGCGGGTCGTGCATTGGCGCACCTACGGCCGCTGATGCGCGGCCGGGCTTACGCTTCGTCGGTGAGCTTGAATCGGTTGTAAGCCTGGTTGAGGCGTTCGCCCAACATCACGCCGATGCGCGCGCAACTTTGTTCCATGTCGGCGAGCACTTCTCGATCCGGTTGGGAGAGTGCGTCGCTCGAGCGCAGCAAGTACAGGCCCGTCACGACGGGCTGCAAGAGGTCGCGGATTTCGCGCTCGGTCGTGGTCACCAGTTCTTCGCGCGATGCGGTGTCGGTTAGAAGATCGTGCAAACGGGTGACGCTGGTGGCCAGGTCGTCGGCGATGTCGAGTTGATGCCCGATCAGCCGGGCGAACAGGGTGAGCGACTTCTCCTTGACCGGATCGGCGTCGACGTCGCTCGGTGCGCTGTCGATCGCGCACAGGGTGCCGAAGAAATCGCCGTTGCGGAGGAAGATCGGTACCGAGATGTAGCTTTCCAGGCCGTACTGCAGCGGCGTGTGGTGCGTGCGGTAGATCGGATGCGCGCTGGCATGGCCGAAGACGACCGGCTGGTGGTGCTGCCGGATCTCGTTGCAGATCGTCGACTCCAGGACCAGGTCCGCGCCCGGCGCGAGGCCGAAACCGAGGTCGTCGCGCACCGCGCATGCGGTCCAGTGGGTTTCGGTGACCCGCGCCACTGCGGCGAAGCGCAGCCCCGTCAGCTCGATGACGGCATCGAGGATGGTCGGAACGGAAGGGCAACGGGCGACTTTCGCGATGTCGGCATCGATCGCGATTCGATTGGAGGGCGTGGTCACTCGGTGAGTCTACCGGCGGTTGGGGCGGGGGGATTCAGCATGGTGAACCCGTTCAGGTGGAAGCGTTCGTGAAACGTGCGGTCGCCCGAGGGCGTACCCTGTCGTCACATGTCTACCCCCAACCCCGATGCGGCCTCCACGTCTTGCGAGGGTCCCGTCGATGAATCGTGCGCGGAACCCCACTGCAGTCGTTGCGACGCCGTTTGCTGCCGACTGACCGTCGTGGTCATGCCCGAAGACCGCGTTCCCTCCCACCTGCTCGATACGCGCAACGGCCTGACGGTCATGGCGCACGACGAGGAAGGCTGGTGCGTGGCGCTGGATTCGGCCCGCATGTGCTGCTCGATCTACGAATCGCGCCCGGAGGTCTGCCGGCGGTTCGTGATGGGCGGGCCGTATTGCCGCAGCGTGCGGGCCGAGTACTCCGAGCGCCGCGCGCTGGGCATCGAACTGGTCGCCTACTGACTCCGTAGTTTTACTGACGCGGCCTTACGTGGAAGCTCCGACGCGCGCCCCTCGACGCGTGCGCATCATTGTGGCCGACCCGGATTCGAGGCTCGCGCATTGTCGAGCTTGATCGAAGGAGTGAGGCCATGAACCGCATCGCCCTGATGTCGTGCCTGATCGCGCTGGCGTTCGTCCCGGCGGCATGCAATCGCTCTTCCACGGAAACGACACCGGCCGCTGCATCGACCGCGCCGTCACCGGCGGCGGCCGCGGTTGCGAAAGCCGCGGCCTACACCGACCAGGACATCAGCGATGCCTGGATCTACCTGCTCGGTCGCCTGTTGGTGTTGCGCCAGCAGAAGGCCGACCTCGCCGAAGGCTGGAAGTGGAACACGATGATCCATCGCAAACCCGGCGCGGTGGATTGGCCCAATCCCAATCTCGATGTCGCGTACTCCGAGGCGTGGGTCGCGGTCGACGAGAACAACTGCACGCTCGTCACCGTGCCCAAGGTCACCGGGCGCTACTACACCGTGCAATTCCTCAACGGCTGGGGCGAAACGGTTGCGAACATCAACGAGCGGACGCAGGCTGCACATCCGTCTGGCGAGTTCGCCGTCTGCCTGCAGGGCGCGAACGTCAAGCTGCCGGCGAACACCACGCGCATCGATGTCCCCGTGAAATACATGCGCGTGCTCGCGCGCGTCGAGCTCGGCGACAACTGGGACGAGGCGGTCGCGTTGCAGCACAAATTCTCGATGCGTTCGACCGGCGCGCCAACGCCGCCGACGCTGCCCGCGTTCCCGGATTTCGACGTGCAGCATCTGCCCGGCGTGGAAGCGTTCGAATCCGCGCCCGCCGTCCTCGACAGCGAGAAGGACATCAACGCGGGCATGGAAGGCCTCGAAGCGAAGGCGCGCGCGATCGCCGAAGGCATCCGCGATCCGGCCGAGCGCGCACGCGTGGAGAAGGTGGTCCGCGAAAAGGCGCAGGCCGATCTCGCCAAGGCGGGCGCCCTCATCGGCCACGGCACGACGAAGAACGGCTGGGTGCGACCGCACGCCGCGGGCACCTACGGCGACGATTGGCTGGGCCGCACGCTAGTCAACCTCGGTGGCATCTGGGCGAATCGGCTGGACGAAGTCATCTACTACAAGAGCAGCATGGATGGCGACGGTGTGCAGCTCAACGGCGACCACGTCTACACACTGACGTTCCCGAAGGATGCGTTGCCGCCGACGTTCGCGAATTATTTCTGGTCGGTGATCGCGGTGGATCCGATCCACGCGCGCGTCCTGCCGAATCCGAAGAACCGCTTCCTGCTCAATCGCGAATCGGGCCTGAAATACGGCGACGACGGCTCGCTCACGTTGTACTTCGCCGCCGAGAAGCCCGCCGACGCGCCGGATTCGAACTGGCTGCCCACGCCGAAAGGAAAGGACTATCGCCTCACGTTCCGCTTCTACGGGCCGAAGGGTGGCGTCGCCGATGGCACGTACTTCCCGCCGCCGCTCGTGAAGCGTTCCTGATGAAGATGCTCCGGACAGCAGTGTCGCTCGCGCTCGTCGCGACCCTGGCTGCGTGCGCGGGCAGCGCGGTCGAAAGCAACCCGCCACCCGCCGCGGCCGCGCCCGCACCCGCGCCCGTTCCCGAATTGAAACCCGGCGTGCCCGCGGGTTACCTGGGACGCGCGTTGCCCGACAGCCTGGCGTTGGTGCCGCCTCCGCCGGCCGCCAAGTCGCCCGCGTTCGCACAGGACGAAGCGATCCACGCAACGGCGCAGGCCTTGCGCAACGGCCCGCGCGAAACCTTGGCGACATCCGATGCCGATTTGAACTTCCCGCATGCGCCGACTGCATTCGACTGCGCCTTGGACACGCCGATCACGCAAGCGGGCACGCCGCGCCTCTATCTGTTGATGCAACGCACGATGGTGGATGCCGGCATGGCGACGTATCGCGCGAAGGATCACTACAAGCACGAACGCCCGTTCGTGCACTACAACGAAAACACCTGCGCGCCCGGCGATGAAGCGGCGCTGCGCAAGGATGGCTCGTATCCCTCGGGCCACACCGCGATCGGCTGGACGTGGGGCCTGGTGCTCGTGCAGATCGCACCCGAGCGCACCGATGCCTTGCTGGCGCGTGCGCGCGCATTCGGCGAGAGCCGCCTGGTGTGCAACGCGCATTGGCAGAGCGACATCCTCGCGGGGCGCACGGTCGCGGCCGGCACGTTCGCGCGCTTGCAATCGGATGCGACCTTCGCTGCCGATGTCGCGGCGGCGCGCGCGGAAGTCGCGAACGGCGCGCCGGTGGATCAGGCGAAGTGCGAGGCGGAAGCTGCGTTGGTCGGGCCGATCGCCGGGACGCTCTGACGCTTCAGGACGCGCGCACGGCGCGCACCTGCTCCCAATCCAGGCCGAACTTGGCCAGGTACTTGCGCAGCCGATCCGCATCGTTCGTGCTCGCGCGCTGCTGCCGCGAGACCGCGAACAACTCGCGACCCGCCTGCGAAAGCGATTTCGCCTTCGCGCACGCGCGCACGACTTCCTCCAACTGGATGCGGTCGAAGCGATCGAGCGCTTCGGCGCGTTCGCCGAGCAGCGTGTCGAGCACGGAAGGCAGCGCATCCCCCCGCCATTGCCGGCGCAGGCGTCCGATTTCCTCGTCGACGTTCGCGATCTGGATGCGGCCGCCTTCGGCCAGCGTCGCCATGCGCATGATCGACGCGCCCAGGTCGCGGAAGTTGCCGGACCACGCCGCATCGGGGCCGGTCGCGAAGGCGACGTAACGTGTCCGTGCCTCGCGATTGAAGGTTACGCGCGCGTGGTTTTCGCGCGACCAGCGTTCGAGTTCGAAGTCGAGGTTCGGTTCGATGTCTTCGGCGCGCTCGGCGAGGCTGGGCAGCCGATACGTCCATAGATTCAGGCGTGCCAGCAAATCGTCGCGGAAGCGCCCTTGCGCGACGGCGACCTGCAGGTCGCGATTGGTGCCTGCGATCAACTGGAAGTCGCTCTCGACTTCCTTGTCGCTGCCCACGGGCAGGAAGCGCTTCTCCTCGAGGGCGCGCAACAACATCGCCTGTTCGTCCAGGCCCAGCTCGCCGATCTCGTCGAGGAACAACAGGCCGCGATGCGCCGAGCGCAACAGGCCCGCGCGGTCGTTCGCCGCACCGGTATACGCGCCGCGCACGTGGCCGAACAACGCGCTCATCGCGCCATCGCCGCGCAACGTGGCGCAGTTCACTTCCACGAAGCCGCCGGGCAATTGGTGCTTGAGCTTCTTCAGGTCGAACACGCGCCGCGCGAGCTGGCTCTTGCCGGCGCCCGTGGGTCCCATCAACAGCATCGGGGCCTTCGAACGCGTCGCGACGGTTTCGATCTGCTCGATCATGCGGTTGAACGCGGCGTTGCGCGTCGCGATGCCGCTCTTGAGCAGGTCGCGATCGGCGAGTTGCTGCTGCTGGAAACGTTGCGCGATGCGGTCGTAGCGCGACAGGTCCAGATCGATGATCGCGAAGCTGCCCGGCGCATCGCCGCCTTGTTTGCGCGGCGGAGAGGTCTGCAGCAAACGGCCCGGGAAATGCCGGCTTTCGGCGAGCAGGAACCAGCAGATCTGCGTGACGTGCGTGCCGGTGGTGATGTGGACGTAGTAGTCCTCTTCCTCCGGCTGGAAGGGGTAGGCCTGCAGGAAGTCGTGCAGGCTCGCGTACACCGCTTCGAAATCCCAGGGATCGGCGAGGTACACATCGTGCCGGTGCACGTCGGTTTCCGGCGAGGTCTGCGCGATGTCGAGCGCGACTGTATTGGCCAACGCGCTGTAACGGCGCTCGTCGACCAGCAGTTCGAGGCGATCGACCAGGAAGGTCTCGTGCATGCCGAGCGAGACGGTCGGCCGCCATTTTTCCCAGCGCGCCGGGCCGATGCCCGAATCGAGTTGCGTGCCGAGCATGCCGATGACGACCTGGCGCCTGCGCATTAGCGAGTCCTATAAAGCCCGCGCCCAATGTATACGAATTCGATGAATGAGTGCGGCCGTCAAGACTTCGATTCTGATCGCTTTGCGTTTCAGATCAATCACTTGAGGCGATGCCGTCGAGGTTGGCACGGCGATTGCGTTAGGAGAGGGGTCCCGCGGGCAGTTCCCGCAAAGGAAGGTCGACATGGCCAACTCCCAACTCTTCTCCTCGTTGCGCGGCCTGATGGCGCCGTCGGCGACGGCGCGCAACGAATCCGGCGGCCTGGCCTATGCCCGGTCGCCGGAGCAGGCGCTGGCGCTCTACGCCGCGACGGGCTGCCTCAACGGCACGTACTACGCGAGCGACGAGACGCAGCTGTCCACCGTGCTCGCGCTTTGCGAGCAGGTGTCGCCGGCCTTCGTCGCGCGCACTGCGGTGTATGCCCGCCAGGTCGCGCACATGAAGGACATGCCGGCGCTGCTGCTCGCCACCCTGGCCAGCCGCGATGCCGACCTGTTCGCCCGCGTGTTTCCGCGCGTGGTCGACAACGGCCGCATGTTGCGCAACTTCGTGCAGGTGATGCGCAGCGGGCGGACCGGGCGCAAGTCGCTCGGCACCTTGCCCAAGCGACTGGTGCGCGCGTGGTTGGCGCGTGCGTCGTCGGAGCAGATCGTGCAGGCCGCGATCGGCAACGCGCCGTCGCTCGCCGACGTGATCCGCATGGTCCACCCGAAGCCGGCCGACGCCGAGCGTGAAGCGTTGTACGCCTGGGTCATCGGCAAGCCGTTCCGCGAGGACGTGCTGCCGCCGAAGGTCCGCGCGTACGAAGCTTTCAAGCGCGCGCCGCAGGGGGCGTTGCCGGAGGTGCCGTTCCAGTACCTGACGTCGCTGTCGCTGGACGCCGCGCGTTGGAAGACGCTCGCTCGCACGGTGTCGTGGCAGACGCTGCGCATGTCGGTGAACACCTTCGCGCGCAACGGCGTGTTCGATGACGAGGCGACGGTGGCCGACGTGGCCGGGCGTTTGCGCAGCCCGTCGGAGATCGCACGCGCCCGTGTCTTCCCGTACCAGTTGTTGGCCGCGTGCCAGGCCGGTTCGCAGTTGCCGGCGCAGATCTTCGACGCGCTGCAGGAAGCGATGGAAATCGCCACCCGCAACGTGCCGGTGATCGAGGGTCGGGTCGTGGTGGGCGTGGACGTGTCGGGCTCGATGGGCGCGCCGGTCACGGGCTTCCGCAAGGGCGCGACCTCGTCGGTGCGCTGCGTGGATGTCGCCGCACTCATCGCGGCGTGCCTGCAACGCAACAACCCGATGGCGCGGGTGCTGCCGTTCGACACGCAGGTGCATCGCGTGGAATTGAATCCGCGCGACAGCGTGCTCACCCAGGCCGGGCGTCTTGCGGGCGTGGGTGGCGGTGGGACGAGCATCAGCGCGCCGATCGCGCAGTTGAATCGCGAGAAGGCGCAGGCCGACCTCGTCGTGCTCGTGTCCGACAGCGAAAGCTGGCGCGACACGCGCAGCGGCGGTGCGACCGAAACGATGCGCCAGTGGTCGGAGCTGAAGGCGCGTTGCCCGCAGGCGAAGCTGGTGTGCATCGACTTGCAGCCGATCGTCAGCTCGCAGGTCGTGGAGCGCGACGACGTGCTGCACGTGGGCGGGTTCAGCGATGCGGTATTCGAGTTGCTCGCGGTGTTCGCCGCGGAAGGTGCGGGTGCGACCCGTTGGGTCGATCGGATCGCGTCGATCGATCTTTGAACAACACGCGATGCCCGGCCGGCAATGGGGCCGGCCGGGCCCGGAGGAGATCACAAGTGTTTCGCCGCCGGTGGCCGCGAATGCGGATGGAACTACAACAACCCTGTCACGGTCGCCAGGTTCCGTCCATTTCGTCGCGGTCGTCGTCGGTTTTCCTGTTCCATGCGGTGAATGCCGGCGGAACTACATCTGGTGCTTCCGGGTTCGATTCCCGGTTGCTCGGCAGGCAGCGATGCCCGTCGCGCTAAACGTTCCGCCACTTTTGTCACCGCGCCATTTCATTTTTCGGATTAACTTATGAGCATGCAGAACTACGACGTCATCCAGGATCAGGGGTCCGCGCCCATCAAGTTGTGGACGCGCGGCGTGCCGCTGGAGGATGCCGCGCGCGAGCAGTTGCGCAACATCGCCAAGCTGCCCTTCATCCATCGCTGGATCGCGGTGATGCCCGACGTCCACCTGGGCAAGGGCGCCACGGTGGGTTCGGTCGTGCCGACCATCGGCGCCGTCGTTCCCGCGGCGGTGGGTGTCGACATCGGCTGCGGCATGATCGCCGCGCGCACGACGCTGACCGCCTCCGATTTGCCCGACGATCTTGCCGGGCTGCGCAGCGCGATCGAGCGTGCGGTTCCGCATGGGCGTACCGCTGGCCGCGGTGTGCGCGACAAGGGCGCGTGGACGAATCCGTCCGCGCAGGTGGAGCAGGGTTGGTCGACGCTGGTCGATGACTTCAAGGTCATCTGCGACCGTCATCCGCGCCTGAAGAACACCAACAACCTCAACCATCTGGGAACGCTCGGCACGGGCAACCACTTCGTCGAGGTGTGCCTGGACGAGGAGGACCGCGTGTGGTTCATGCTGCACTCCGGTTCGCGCGGCGTGGGCAACGCGATCGGCACGCACTTCATCGAGCTCGCCAAGCAGGACATGCGCCGCTGGATGATCAACCTGCCGGACCAGGACCTCGCGTATTTGCCGGAGGGCAGCGAGCATTACGGCGACTACGTGTTCGCGGTCGACTGGGCGCAGCGTTATGCGCGCACCAACCGCGCGATCATGATGCGCCACGTGGTGCAGGCCGTGCGCGGCGTGATCGACAAGCCGTTCGAGGCGGACGCCGAGGCGGTGAACTGCCACCACAACTACGTCAACCGCGAGCACCACTTCGGCAAGGACGTGCTGGTGACGCGCAAGGGTGCGGTGAGCGCGCGCAAGGGCGAGCTCGGGATCATCCCGGGCAGCATGGGCGCGAAGAGCTTCATCGTGCGCGGGCTCGGCAACGAGGACAGCTTCCACAGCTGCAGCCACGGCGCCGGCCGCGTGATGAGCCGTACCGAGGCCCGCAAGCGCATCAGCGTCGACGACCACGCACGCGCCACGGCGCACGTGGAGTGCCGCAAGGACGCCGAGGTGGTGGACGAGTCGCCGGCGGCCTACAAGCCGATCGAGGCGGTGATGGAGGCGCAGCGCGATCTCGTGGAAATCGTGCACACGTTGCGCCAGGTCGTGTGCGTCAAGGGATGAACGAAAGGGAATGAAGCTTCAGAACGCCACCATGGACATGATCGAACTCGACGGCGTCGCGGGCGGCGGCCAGTTGTTGCGCACCGCGCTGAGCCTGGCGTTGTGCACCGGCACCGCGTTCACGATGCGCAACATCCGCGCGACGCGTTCGCGTCCGGGCCTGCTCCGCCAGCACCTCACGGCGGTGCAGGCCGCGGCCGCGATCGGCAACGCGCGCGTGCACGGTGCGGAACTCGGTGCGACCTCCATCCGGTTCGAACCGGGTGACGTCGCGCCGGGCGATTACAACTTCGCGCTCGGCACCGCCGGTTCCACCATGCTCGTGTTGCAAACCTTGCTGCCGGCGTTGTGGCACGCCGGCGGTTCGTCGCGCCTGCGCCTGGAAGGCGGCACGCACAATCCGATGGCGCCGAGCGCCGACTTCATCGCCGACACTTTCCTGCCCGTGCTTGCGCGGATGGGCGTGCGCGCGACGCTTTCGCTCGAGCGTCCGGGCTTCTATCCGGCCGGTGGCGGCGCGGTGGACGTGGTGGTGGAGCCGTGCGCGTCGATGTCGCAGCTCGTGCTCGACACGCGGGGTCCGCTCGAATCGATCGAGGCGACGGTGCTGTTGTCCGCGTTGGAGGCGAGCATCGGACGTCGCGAACTGGCCGTGCTGGCCGAGCGCTTCGATCTGCCGGAAGACCGTCAGCATTTCCGCAGCGTTCGCCCGGCGATCGGTCCGGGCAACGCGCTGATGGTGCGCGTGCAGCACGCCAGTCACGCCGAAACCTTCACCGGCCACGGCGAGCGCGGCGTGCCCGCCGAAGTGGTGGCCGAGCGACTGGCCAGGCAGGCGCGCGCGTATCTCGACGCGACGACGGCCTGCGTCGGCGAACATCTCGCCGACCAGTTGCTGTTGCCGATGGCGCTGGCCGGCGGTGGGTCGTTCACGACGCACGTGGCGAGCGATCACCTGCGCACGAACGCGACGCTGATCCAGAAGTTCGTCGAAGTGGATATCGACGTGCTGCCGGTCGACGACGCGGCGTGGCGCGTGGTGGTGACCGGCTGACGCCGCGAAACAGTTGCAGGCCACTTTGCCTGTGGCGCTGCCGGATGATACTAAGTCTCCGGCAGCGCCTCGCCGGGGAAGGCGGGGCGTCACATCAGGGGATCGACATGGGGATTCGGCGGGCGGCGCGCAAGCGGCTTCCAGAGAACTTCGAGCCTTCGGGTGTCGACCGAGCGCGCCGCGAGGTGCTGCTGTGACCAACCGCGCCATGGAGATCGCACGTGCACGTGCGCGCCTGTATCGCACGTGGCCGCGCCTGCAGATGAGCGTCATCGTGCTGGTCACCGCCGCGGCGGGACTGTTGTCTTCGTTCGCGCTCCGCGCGGCGGGGATGGACGGGATGCTGCTGCGCTACCCGCTGGCGATCGTCATCGCGTACGCGATCTTCCTTGCGCAGATGTGGATCTGGATTCGCTGGCGCGAGAGTCTGCTCGACGCCGTCGATGCCGGGTCCTTCGAGCCCCGTGGCGGCGGTGATGATTGGGCGGGCGGCGGTGGCAGTTCCGGCGGTGGCGGAAGTTCGGCGTCGTGGGAGTCTTCCCTCGATGCGGGCGCCTCCGCCGACGTCTCCGTGCTCGACGTCGTCGACGGCGATACGGCGCTTCCGTTGTTGGCGATCGTCTTGCTCGTCGTGGTCGCGGCGGTTGCGTTCGTCGCCGCGGGGTGGGTGGTCTGGTCGGCGCCGGCGTTGATGGCCGAGCTGCTCGTCGACGCCGCGATCGGTGCAGGTCTTTATCGACGCGTGCGCGGCATCCAGGCGCAAGGATGGTGGTGGCTGTGCGTGCGCCACACGTTCTGGCCGTTGCTCGTCGTCGTGGTGTTCTTCGCGGCGCTCGGCGGACTCCTGCAATACCTGGTGCCCGACGCGACGACGCTCATGGAAGCGATTCGCGCGCTGTGAAGGAAGCAACGCATGCTTGAGCGCCCCTTCACGTTCAGCTTCCTAATGTCGGCGCGCGTGGGTGCTTTGATTTCACATCGCCCCGGGCGCTAGCATCGATCGCCAGAGAAGAGGAGCTGGTCTTGGCTGAATCGGTTTCCGTTGTGGCGCTGTCGCGTGCGTTGGCCGATTGTTTCGGCTTCGAGGATCTCGTTGCGAAAGTCGCGGGCAGCGCACGCGCGCTGATCGGCTGCGACGGCGCAACCGTCGTGATTCGTCGCGAGGGCAAGTGCCACTACGTCGAAGAAGACGCCATCGGCGCCCTGTGGAAGGGGCAGGCGTTTCCGCTCGGCGATTGCGTGTCGGGCTGGGCGATGACACATCGCCAGCAGGTCGTGATTCCCGACATCCGCAGCGATCCCCGTGTCCCGCTGCAGTTGTACCTGGCCACGTTCGTGCGCAGCATGGCGATGACGCCCATCGAGCGGAACGGCGAGTCGATCGGCGCGATCGGCGTGTACTGGGCGTCGTATCACCAGGCTACGGACAGCGAATTGCTCGCGATGCGTGCGATCGCGCAGAGCGTGGCGCCGGTGTTGCTGTCGGCGCGCTCGGCAGCGATGTCCTGAGGGACGATCCGGTGATCAGGTCGGGGTAAAGGCGCGCGTCGCCTTCTTCTCTTTCTTCTCGTCGCGCTTTTCCTTCATCGTCTTCGCCGGCTTCTTCTTGTCTTCCTTCTTACGATCCATGCCTTTCATTTTCGACTCTCGCTAGATCGGCCCTGCGGATGTGCCGGGCGGGCCGGAGTGGTTTCGGGTGTGGTGGTCTGCAGCTTCTGCAACACGTGCGTCGTGCCCAGCTTTTCGATCTTGCCGCCGTTTTCGCGGAAGTTGTCCATGTCCGCTTCAAGTTGTTCCCGCGAGATCGAGCCCTTGGGCGTCTTGCGGTCGAAGGTTCTGGGCGATGAATTCTGTGAGGCGGTCATGCACGGCTCCTGCCAGGCGGAGCTGCACGGAGGCTCGGGTCACGACGCAGGAACCCCTGCATCGAGTGCAGGCCATCATAGCCTCCCGGGCCCCCTGAACCGTGAAGCCCATCAGGGCGCGGCGGGCATGTCACAGGAACAGGCGAGGGGGGGTGAGCTTCCGGCCCGCCCCCGGTGCGGACCGTCCGGGTGCTTTCGGCGATGACATTCATGGATCGACCGGAATGGGCGGGGAAGGGGGATGGTTTGCCCCACGCCCCAGGCGCGCCGCTTCTTCCAGTGCGATGCCGTGCGCCAACGGATCGGCATGTCGATGCGCGAGGCGCCAGGTGTCGCCGTCGCGGCGATAGACGAGCGTGACGCGCAGCGCCCAGGGTTGCGCCGGCAGTCCGCCGACTTCGACGTCGGCGCGCTCGATCAACGCGAGCACGACCATGTCGTCGGTGGCGAAGGTCTGCACGACTTCCTGTTCGAGCTTGCCGTTGCGGAAGAACTGCCCGATCGACTTCAACTTCTCCGGCGTGTACTGGCCGTGCGACGGCGCGCCGCCGAACGGGGACATCAGGACGAAGTCTTCCGTCAGCGGGCTCAGCGCTTCCCAGCGTTCGACATCGCCTTGCAACAGGGCGGCATTGGCCGCGTGCGAACGTTCGACCAATGTGTTGGTCGACTCGGTGAGCGGCGAACCGGCAATCGCCGGCAGCGCGAATGCGCCTGCGACCAGGGCAGAGGCGACGAGCGCCCGGGAGGTGGAGCGCGACTTGGAACGCGACATCGTGGAACTCCTGCGGCTTGGGGGCGCCGCTTCGGGGTGCCGAAAGCGTGCTCGACGGAGCCTCCTGAATCCAGTGATATGATTTCAGCGACATGCTGAATCAGACTGACCTCGCGCGCGTCGACCTCAACCTGCTGGTGTTGTTCGAAGCGGTGATCGAAACGCTGCACGTCGGGCGCGCCGCCGAGCGCCTGTACGTCTCGCCGTCCGCTGTGAGCCATGGGCTCGGTCGCCTGCGTCGGTTGCTCGACGATCCGCTGTTCCTCAAGACACCGCGCGGCGTGGTGCCCACTGCGCGCGCGCTCGAATTGACCAAGCCCATCGCGGACGTGCTGGCCGGCGTGCGCGGCGTGGTTGCCGCGGCCACGCCGTTCGATCCCGCGACGTCGACGCGTCGGTTCGCCATCGGCGCACCCGATGCGGTGTCGGTCGTGTTCCTGCAACCGCTGCTCGCGGCCGTGCGCGCGAAAGCACCGGGGATCGACCTGACGCTGCGACAGTTGTTGCCGGTGCCCGGCGAATCCGCGCCCGAGCGCGCGTGGCGCGGAGCATTCGCCGACCTCGACGACCGCGCGCTCGACATCGCGATCGTGCCGATGAATGCCGTTCCCGCACGGTTCGATTCGCGCCTGTTGTACGACGAAGACTTCGTCGTCGCCGCGCGTGCGGGACATCCGTTCGCGAAGGCGCCGACGCTGGATCGGTTCTGCGCGATGCACCACCTGGTGACGTCGCTGGGCGGCGATCCGCACGGATTCGTCGATGACGTGCTCGCCAAGCAGGGACGGTCGCGCCGCGTCGCGCTCACCGTTCCGAACTTCATGCTCGCGATGGCGGTCGTGGCCGACAGCGATCTCATCGCGGCGTTGCCGCGCCGCTTCGTCCAATCGCATGGCAAGGCCGCTGGCGTCGTGGCGATCGAACCCCCGATGCCGCTCGGGCAATCCCAACTCAATGCGGTGCTTCCGCGCGCCGCGGCGACCGACCAGGGCCTGGTCTGGCTGGCCGATCGCCTCGTGGACGCGGTAGGGCGCAAACTGTCGACAAGGAAGACACGGAGTCCACATGGAACAGAAGGACTACAGCATCGCGTTCGCGCGACTCAACGGCGGCCTGTCCGCGACGGTGCGGGGTGAGCGGACGCTGGGTAACACCGTCGCCTACTGGGAGCGGATCCTGGAGCAGATCCGCGAACAGCGCCCCAGGTGGGTGTATCTGTGCGATCTCCTGTCCGGCGACGAGCTCGCCATCTCGGAGTGGCGCGCCCTCGTCGAGACGATGAAGGGTCGCGGATTGGAAGGCCTTCGCATCGCGCACGTGAAGCCCAACGGCATGGATCACCTGGAGTATTGCGAAATCTTCGCGCGCGAGGCGGGAATCGATGCGCGCGCATTCTCCGACGCTGGCGTTGCGGATCGATGGTTGCGTTACGGCGTCGACGAAGAGTCGGCATGACGTAAGACATTGTGAGGCGCGAATAAAAAAGGCGGAGCCAGAGGCTCCGCCTTTTTCATCCGCGTCGAACTACCGGCTCAGCGCTGGGACTTGCCCGACGCATCATCGCTCGGTTCTTTGGTTTCGTTCTTCGCGTCGGACTTGGGCTCTTCCACCTTCGCCGGCTGCGCGTCGACCTGGGTCTCGCTCTTCTCGCCGAAGTTGGCCGGCTGGCCGGAGGTCTTGCTGGTATCCGTGCTGTTCGAATTGTTCATGCGTCTCACCTTGGAAGGATCCGTTGGGATCGATTCTTGGCCATGGCCAAAGATGGCCTGCGGAAGCAGGCCTCAGGGCTCAAAGGCGAGGGTGCAATTCGGTGAGTGCCGCCGGACAGACATCCATGCTGTCGGGTGCCCATGCAGAGTGGGCGCGCACCGATGACAGAAGCGTGATCCGACCTTCACGCTGGACGCGGGCTGCTACTGGAACAGGATTTCGCTCAACGCGATCGACACGATCGTCGGCTCGGGCGCCGTGCTTCCATCCGGATTGCGCGGCAGCACCCAACGCCTGGTCGGCACCGGGATGCCCGATACGTCGACATGGTCGGCCGTGTAATGCGCGGCCGCGGTACCGCCCAGAATGTCGGCGCTGTAATCGTGTCGCTTCAGCAATCGATCGGCGTCGAAGTAGAACGTCTGGACCGTGCAGTGGCTGGGAAGGTGGGCGGGCAGGGTGGCCTGCACGCGTCGCCAGCGTTCGCCATTTTCTTCCCAGGGCGAAAGCTCCTCCGTTTGCACGCCGTTGTATGCGAACAGGAACGGTGTGTTGAGGTAAGTCCACATCGCGTAACCGGCGAAATAGGCCAACTGCAACAGCGACCACGGCGTGTCGAGGCCGTGCCCGTCGAACGAACGACGCGGTTCCAGGAGTTCGGCTTCCACGTTCCCGTCGGCGTCCTCGATCGCGACGCGATGCGGTTGGAACGACGTGCGCAAGTGCGGCGCGGTGAACGGGAAATGCGACGCGCGCGGTTCGCGCAAGCTCACGCGTACGAAGATGTCGTCCATGACGCCGGCCTGTTGCTTCAACCCCCACAGCGCACCGCCGACGCCCAGGCGCGCCTCCACCGTGTCGAACCGATTCCAGCGGTCGAGGCCGCCGTAGCGTTCGATCACTTCGTTTGCGAGCGGCGCCATGATCACCCAGCATCATCGCTGGCGGAATGCCGCTTCCGTCATCACCGGATCGGGCGATTGCGCGCACGACCGGCCCGCACTTCTGAATGTAATATCCGGGCGCATCGGCGATGACGGGAGTCCACCATGTTCGCAAGGTTGCTTGTCCTGCTTGGCGCGCTGCTCGTCGTCGGCGATGCGACGGCGCAGGAGGCCGCAAAGCCCGCGCCGACGAAAGTCATGATCGTCGGCACCTTCCACCTGGACAATCCGGGACGAGACGTCTTCAACGTCCAGGTCGACGACGTGCTTGCCAAGAAGCGCCAGGCGGAACTGGCCGACATCGCCAAGGGGCTCGCGCGATTCGAACCCACGCAGGTCATGGTGGAGTGGCCGCAGGCGACGACGGACGAACAGTACGCGAGCTACCGAACCGGCAAGCTCGCGCCTTCGCGCAACGAAGTCGTGCAACTGGGATTCCGGTTGGCGGCGCTGCGTGATCTGGAGCGCGTCAACGGCATCGACGTCGGCGGTGAGTTCCCCTTCGATGCGGTGAAGGAATACGCAAGCACCCATGGCATGCAGCCGCGATTGGATGCGGCCCTCGCCGGCGCAGGGAAGGAAGTGAAGAACCTCAGCGAGCGCGTCGCAAGCGGCAGCCTCGGATCGGTCCTTCGCTACATGAACACGCCGGAGCGCGCGCTGGAGAACCACGGCTTCTACGTGGACATGCTGCGTTATGGCGAAGGCGACACGCAGCCGGGTGCGCGCCTGGTGAGCGCCTGGTATGCCCGCAATCTTTCGATCTGCGCCCGGCTGCTGCAAAGCCTGCCGGAGGGTGGGCGCGCGGTCGTGTTCTTCGGCGAGGGCCACGCCTATCTGTTGCGCCAGTGCATCGTCGAGGCGCCGGGCGTCGAACTGGTCGAGCCGAACGATTACCTGCCGAAGTAGGTCCTCCATTCGGCGCGCACAAAAAAAGCCCGCAACGTGTGCGGGCTTTTTCGTAACGCCTTGAATCGCATGGTGGCCGGGGAGGGAATCGAACCCCCGACACGGGGATTTTCAATCCCTTGTTTTGGAGTCTCACATCGCCCAGTACCGGATCGCATCTCAAGGCAATGCACTGAAATTACTGCAATTTGGCCTCCCAGTGCGTTCCAAGACGATCCATGCGATCCTGATGGAAACGGGCACCGGACGGGCACCAATGAGCGCGAGCAACAGCCGAGGTCGCTTGACGTCGCGGCGCGTGGCTACGCTGCGGGTCGGCGAGAGCGCGGCTGATCCGGCGGCTCGTGGGGCGGGCGTATTACAGGTCCGGCGTCTGGCCAATGGCCCGACGTTTTACTACCGCTACACGGCACCTGACGGCGAGCGCGTGCGTCTCCCGCTGGGGACCGGCCTCAACCTTGCCGATGCGCGGCGCCTAGCCGATGCCCTCTCGCGGCGCTACCAATCTGGAGAGCGGGACCTTCGGGCGGCGATTGACGCCGAGCGCCGGGAAGCGCATCGCCAGCAGGAGGCTGACGCACGTGCGGCCGAGGCCGAAGCGGCTGCGAAGCGCGCCACGCTAGGAGCCGTGCTCGCTGGATACGTCGCGCAGCTCGAACGAGAGGAAAAGGCGAGTGCCGCGGAGGTAAGGCGCGCGCTGTGGCGTCACGTCCATGACGCATGGCCGGTGCTGTGGTTAACCCCTGCCGGACAAATCACTGCGGATGACCTGCTGGCCGTAGTGGCAAAGCCTGCTGATGCCGGGAAGCTGCGCGAGGCTGCGAAGCTGCGTGCATATCTCCGGGCTGCCTACGCAGCGGCGGTGCGTGCGCGCCAGGACGCAAGAGCGCTTCCCGCGCTGCGCGAGCTTCGCGTCACTGCCAACCCCGCGCGGGACCTGGTGACGATTGAGGGCGCATCGCAGGCACGCCAGCGCGCGCTATCGGTTGCGGAACTGCGCGCCTACTGGCGACGCCTGCAGGTGTTGCCGGACCCTGGCGGGGCGTTGCTCCGATTCCACCTCATCACTGGTGGGCAACGAATCGAACAACTTGCGAGACTGACGCTTGACGATCTGGATTCCGACCTGCAAGTAGTGCGCTTGCGCGATACAAAGGGACGCCGACGCCAAGCGCGCCCCCATGACGTGCCGTTGATCGAACAGGCCATCGTTGCCCTTCGCGCGCTTCAAGGCGGAACATTGGGGACGTATTTGTTTACCGTTACCGCAGGCGAGTCAGGTGCCGTGTACGCGACGGTTCATCACCGCTTGCGTTCTGTGGTGGACGCAATGGTAGGGGCAGGCGAACTGGAAAAGGGGCCGTTCACCGTTGGCGACCTGAGGCGAACGGTGGAAACTCGACTTGCTGCCGAGGGGGTAAGCGCTGACGTCCGGGCACAGTTGCAATCGCACGGCCTGAGCGGCGTGCAGGCGCGGCACTACGACCGCCACGACTACCTACCAGAAAAACGCGATGCGTTGGAAACACTACACCGCTTGCTGATAGGCGTATCCGCGAAGGTGACACCAATTCGCAAGCGCAAGGCATAACGAACAGCCGCGCCTAGCCCGACGGGGCGAAAATGCCGTAACCCTGCGGCGCTGGCGCGGCCACTTTTCGGGGGCGCTGGGGCGCGCATGGACGAGCAAGACTTCGCGGATATCGCAAGCAAGGCGAAAGAACTCGGCGTTAGTGAAAGTGTCATTAGGGCCCGCGCCATGAGCGGCCAGATGGACGCATTCGTTTTTCTTCGCGAGCGCGTTGCAGCGACTCAGGAAGAGTTTCTCCCGCCTTGGTCGTATGAGGAGTATCCGAACGTACGTTGGAGGGATCTTGGGACGCCGTATGATCCGAGTGATACATACGAGCACGGCACGCGACACCTAATCGCAGGCAAGAAGCGAACGCTAACCCCGAATCCGCGATATGAGATGACGGGGTGGGTTCGCCTGACGCCGGAGTTTGCGGCCACCGTATTTACAAGGAAGACCCCTGTGAGCCTTCGGGGCTGGCATGTAGCAATTGATGGGCGCGACGATGGATTCACCGCCGTTGAAGTTATCGGGTCTTCAGAATTCCTTGGCGTTGAAACTAGCTACGTGACAAGCTGCCAGAAGGTCGCTTCCGAGGATGTGATGTTCTCATCCGAACAGCCGAAGGAAAGTGTCCGCGCCAATTTGGATGCCAGGCGCGAGAAAAGCCTGTTGAGGATCATTCGTGCTCTCGATGTCATGGCAAAGCTTCCCAACCGGGGTTCGGCTGGCTCAATTGAGAAACAATTGCAGGAACTTGGTTTTAGCGGGCCCAACGACGAAACCATCCGCAAAGTCATTGAGGAGGCCCGGGGCTTGGCCGTGGATGGCTAATAGGGAAAGAGCGGTGTCCTAATCGCCCATCGTGTCGGTCCTGCCACGGCTAAATACAACCCAACACGGCGCGTCAGGGTCGCTGCATTCCGCGGCGTCGCGCGCTGTGAAGGGTGAAATATGCGACATGGCATCCCGACAGCCACCAATGTCCTGCTGCGACTGCCGCAGGTCAAAGCCCGTACCGGGCTATCCCGTTCCGAAATCTACCGCCGCATTTCGTCTGGCGACTTCCCAGCACCCGTCAAGCTGGGCGAGCGTGCCAGCGCATGGCCCGAGAATGAGGTGACCGAATGGTGTGAGGCCCGCATTGCGGCCCGCGATGCAAAGGCGGCGGCATGACGAGCACAAAAAAGAAACGCCACGGCGGCAACCGTGGCGTTTCGGAAAATGCTGGCATTTGCGATGGCAGCGGGAGTGAGCATACCCACGACGACGTCGCTCCGCTATTCCTGGCCCGCGTGACGTTGGATGCTGCGCGGGCGCAACTAGACCGCCTGGACGCGGAGGCAATCGGACTAGCCCAATCAACCGATTCTGCGCACTCTAAAAAGGGCTGGAATTGGGGTGCCGCATGATGCCCCCGCGACTGACCGGCAACCGTTGCCAATGTCCGTCATGCGGCGACTACTTCGGCAGCGTTCGCGGCTTCGACCGTCATCGTATCGGCGCGATCGGTTCGCCCGAACGTCGCTGCCTCAGGGCAGTAGAGATGCTGCGTGCTGGCTGGCGTCGCAGTGAGCGAGGGTTCTTGCTGACACCTGATGCCAGACGTGCCGGGGCTAGCATTTCAAGCCAACGCAAGACCCCGCCCGCTACTGGGGTACAGGGGGTGGTGCCATGAGCCGACGAAGCCGCGAACGGTTCAAGGGGCGACGCGACAGCGGCTGGTTCTTTCGAATGCCCGTGGAAGTGTTGGACAGCCCGGCATATTGCGCGCTGTCCTTCAAGGCGCGTGCGTTGCTGCTGGACCTGGGCGCGCAGTATCGGGGCAACAACAACGGCGACATGGCTGCACCGTGGTCATGGATGAAGATGCGTGGCTGGAAGTCGAAAGACACCCTGCGTCGCGCGCTGCTGGAATTGCTGACGTCCGGGATGATCGAACAGACGCGACAAGGCGGTCTACATTGCCCGACGCTCTACGCGGTGACGTGGCTTGGCATTGACGAATGCGGCGGGAAGTTGGAGGTGCAATCCACTTCCGTTCCGTCCGGTCGTTGGCGACGCCAGGTTGTGAGAGAAGCGGCATGACCGGCATAAACGCGAAGCCCACCCCGACCGTCGGGGCACACTGCCCCGACGATCGTGGGAAGGGTTTGGCCCATAGGTACGAGCATCGGGGCGCACTGCCCCGACCATCGGTCCTAAGTCGCCCAATTCGCCCGCGTGTGCGCCCCGACCATCGGGCTCCTTCTAAGAATCTACCAAGCGGTACGCGCCTGCCGCGACCAATGATCGCGCCATCCGCGATCCCAGCCTTCAACGAAATGAGGCCGCAATGACCAATGGCTACTTGAGCAAGGACCGCGCGTACCTGGCGAGCCTGCAACGCAAGCGCAGGGCC
The DNA here is from genome assembly GCF_009740395.1 of Noviluteimonas gilva. GTDB lineage: Bacteria > Pseudomonadota > Gammaproteobacteria > Xanthomonadales > Xanthomonadaceae > Noviluteimonas > Noviluteimonas gilva. Next base: position 98,782 of record NZ_WOXT01000005.1, on the reverse strand, counting down.
AGTATCCGGCGCTTGGACTACATGCCGGGCGCGGCGGCGCTCGCGATCATTGAAGCGAGGCGAGCGATGGAAAGGTCAGGCAGCGTTGCGGCGACCAATAGCGCCATCCTGGACGCCATCGTTTGCGACTGGGGGCGGCTGACCGGACTAAACAATCAAAAAATAGAGCCGTCCATGACTTCGAGCGCGGGTGCCGGAATTAACAGACGGAAACGCGCGGGCGCGTATGAGTTCGGAGAAGGCTTAGGGCCTCGCGACACCGCACTGACGTGCGCACGAGCGCAAAAGAACGCGCTCGACATGCCGACATGGGCTGACCGGTGGCTAGCTGAGAGCAGGGAGAAGCAAGCCCGGCGGCGCGTACTTTGTGGTGCGAAGCGCCATCGGGATGGACAGCCGTGCAAGGCTCTAAGCGAACCTGGAAAGAAGCGTTGCCGATTCCACGGCGGACGTTCCACCGGCCCGCGCACGCCGGAGGGTAAAGCGCGCGCGCGGGCCAACCTACGGAGGGGGAGGGGGGACCAAAAAGTCAGGGGATGCGATCCGGACACCGGTCGCGCCCAGTCGTCCGGCTAAACCGTGACAATTTTCAATGTCCGCTTTCGGCCAGAAGCGGACATTCGCTCGGCGTTGTGGCGCCGAAGCTTTCAGCGCCGATCAGTACGGAAGAGCCAACGGAACGCACCATACTTTGGTGCCAACAGGCTGGTTCCGCACAAGACACAGCGGGCCCAATCGCCAGCGGCGCCCCCTCCCTCCACGGCCTTCAGGACAGGTCCGCGGAGGTGGCCTCACCCACGTGATCCGCCCCGCGCGCGATCAGATCCACCAGTTCGGCAGTCCAGTCTTCCGCGAACACCTGCATGTGTTGCGAAAGCCAGTCGCTCGATCGTGCATCGGCAGGCAGGGCATACGCCTGCGCGACCCGATCCGCGCGAAGCCTGCGCCATTCCTGCAGCAGCGCGTCTGGTTGTGAGTGGCTGTGCACCAGGCTTTGCAAAATCAGGTGCTGCACCGCCACTTGTGCCTGGAGAATCGCAAGTTCGTCGCGCCAGTTGTCCATGTCCCGCTCCGGGCGATGGTTAATTCGGCTCGTTCCGGGCCGTCGCAAGCGATGCCTGCTGGATCTCGTCGACGACCAGGTCCCACGAGGGCTCGTCGGCGCCGCGCAGGTCTTCCCAGGCTTCAGCGAGCACGGGTTCCAGTTCTTCCCACGTCGCGTGCTCGCACTCCTCCTTGGCCGTACGGATGATTGCCGTCAGCAAGTGGGGATCGGCCGCGTTCGGCAGTGTGTTGAAGTACGACATGGCGCCACCGTTTCATATGCAGAATGGGGTCGTTGCATTCCCTCAGTGCAGGAACCAGGTTTCGCGAACAAAGTCGCGTACGTGTTCCCAGGGCAAACGTTCCCGGAGGGGTGAACGCTCGGTCCACGCCTGGCGGGCTCGCGGCTCCACTTCGTTCCAGCGCAGGCCCCAGCAGAGCTTCTGCAGGAACTTGGCGAAGGACGCGACCTCGGCGGCATCGGAGAGGAGCTCCCTGGTATCCATGGCATCCACCCGGCATAGCGGCCGGCCCACCCTCGTGAGCCGGCCGGAGAAACGCTCACTGCCTGGAGGTTTGGTCCTCAAGCACGCGGCCACCGAGGTGGTTCACTTGGATGCGGCGGGGGGTCGTTTCGGGTCGCTTCGGGATGGACACTTCCAGCACCCCGTTGCGGCCTTGCGCCGAAATGCCCTGGGCATCGGCGCTACCTGGCAAGGCGAATCGCCGATGGAAGACCCCGTAGCTGCGCTCGATGCGCGAGAAGCGATTGGTGCGAGATGCAGTCTCGCTTTTGCGCTCGCCCTTGATGGTGAGGATGCCGTCGTCCATCGAGACCTCGATGTCGGCAGGCTCCATGCCCGGCAAGTCGGCGAGCAGGACGAACCGCTCGGGCTCCTCGAGGACGTCCACGCGCGGTGTCCATTGACTGGTGACGATGGAGCTGTCGTCGGAAGCGTCCTGTTCGAACCTGCCGCCTTCGAACATGCGGTCGACGACGCGGCGAAGTTCATTGTGCAAGTTGAGGCCCGTGGTCCAATCAGTCTGACGAACCATGTTCATGGCAAGTCTCCGAATTTTCCTGTGTTGATCCTGGTGGCGACGGGGGTTCCGTCGCGCGGGAAAATACCAATTCCGCTGCGAGTTTCAAGCCATCGGCGATGAGCGTTCTCAGGAAAAATTCAGGCAGATTTTTGCGGCGCACAATGCGGCGATGAGCCTCGGGAATCTGCTGAACACGCCAGCAGCCAGGGCTTGCCAAGCGTAAAATTCCGTCCGGCAAAATTTCGCCTAGCGATCAATGGCTGGCCCGTACAGGGGCTCTACACAACTGACGTAGCTGGAGACGCCAGCGCCGCGCGAACTAAGTATCGCGTTCGCGCCGATCCTCGAGACCCCGCCCTGCGCGGGGTTTCGTTTTTTCGTTTTTCAGTCACCTCATGGGGGGTAAATCGTTCCGGCAAACCCCGACGCGCTCAAGGATGTGCGCCAGGCGAGAATTGTCGACAGACACGCCGAATGTCCACGGTCATGCCGAATGTCCGCTATGGGTCGAAAGCGGTCACTGGGAGGCACGGTCGGTCACGGGGGTGACGGGCTGGCGGCGGAATGTCCGCTAACGACCCAAAGCGGACATTCCGTAGTCTTTGCCCATAACGCAGCGGCCCCGGCCCGGTGGGTCCATACTTACATTGTCACAAGCCATCCCCTACAAGGGGGATTCAGCCATGTCCTTCGATTTCGACGCGTTGCTTGAGGGCGTAGCTTGGGAAAGCACGCCATTGAGCGACCGTCGAACGTGGCCGCGGTCGCTCCAGACCGTACTTGCGCTTCTTCGGAAAAGCCAGCGTCCGCAGTATCTCGTTTGGGGACCGGACTACCGTTTTTTTTATAACGAAGCCTTCCTCCCGGTCATTGGGATCAAGCATCCCGCTGGCTTCGGAATGCCGATGCCCGATGTATGGCCCGAAGTGTGGGAAGACATCGAGCCGTTAGTGTCCAGCACCATTCGTGACGGCGTATCCCACTATTACGAGGACATGCCGTTCGTTCTTCAGCGAAATGGTTACGACGAACTGACGTATTTCAGTTTCTCCTACACGCCGGTGCAGGATGACGAAGGGAAAGTCGCGGGGCTGATGTGCGTGCTGAGCGAACGCACGCGCGAACTGCTCGCGCAGGCGAATCGAAGGTCCGAACTGGAGCGCTTGCGCCGACTGTTCCGCCAAGCACCGGGGTTCATGTGCGTCACCGAAGGGGCCTCGCACGCGTACGCACTCGTGAATACCGCTTACGAACAACTGGTAGGCCATTCGGACAGCGAGGTGATCGGGCGCAATGTCTCCGAGGTGCTCCCCGAGGTTGAGGACCAGGGCTACATCGCGTTGCTCGATAACGTGTTTTCGCAGGGTGAATCATTCGTCGGACGCGCGATGCCGGTCCGGTTGCAGCGCAACGCTGGCGCCGCGGAGACCTATTACGTGGACTTCGTCCACCAACCTATCTTCGACGAGGACGGCGGCGTTTGGGGCGTCTTCACCCAAGGCTCGGACGTGACTGAGCGCGTGTTGGCCGAAGCCGAGCTTCGCTCCACCGGACATGCGCTGCAGGAAGCCAACGAACGGAAGGATCAATTCCTAGCGGTCCTGGGCCATGAGCTGCGCAACCCGCTTGCACCGATCCACAACGCGGCGCACGTTCTGCGCCATCTAGTCGGCGACAACGCGTCGGCGCTCAAGTGCGTGGACGTCATCACGCGCCAAGTACAGCAAATGTCGAGCCTCGTCGAAGACCTCGTGGACATCGCACGGATTAGCCACGGGCTCCTGACGCTCAAGCGCGAGCGCATGGACTTGAACTTAGTTATGCGGGAGGCCGTCGAACAGGTGCGTCCCAAGGCGAGCGAACGCGGCCATGATGTCCGCTCCATGGCCATGGATGTACCCGCATATGTCGTCGGGGATCGCCACCGAGTGAGGCAGGCCATCACAAACCTACTATCCAATGCGATCCGCTACACACCGCGCGGCGGGGTTATCGAGGTAGAGATAGCGCAATGCGGTGAGGACATCCGCGTCGACGTCTCCGACAATGGCGAGGGTATTGCGCCAGAACTCATGCCGAATCTGTTCGAACAGTTCGCACAGGAAAAGCGCTCAGCCGATCGCGGCGGTGGATTGGGTGTCGGCCTGCCACTCGTGAAGGCATTGATGGATGCTCACGGCGGGCGAATCCAGGTGGTTAGCGAAGGGCGCGGCAAGGGAAGCCGCTTCAGCCTTCTTTTTCCGACGGACAGGACGGATGCTCAGTAGGTGGGCTCTCAGCGTAATGACCTACCACCGTTTTTTGGCCCTGTCGTGCGCGTTCATGTGCTACCGCCCTTGTTGCGCGCATGTTGCACATTGGTCCCCGAGCAGGTCATCGCAGTGGCGCATCAAATCATAGTCGGGCCGGAGTTCGTCGAAGTCGTGCATACCGGCGAAGTTCGCTACGCCGATCGGGTTTCCGCCTTGGCTGCCCTCAAGGCCGAAAGTGTGAGTGAGCGCCTTCCGGTCTTGATAAATTTTTTGGACGCATCGTTGGTGGTGGGGCGCGAAGACCGCGAGCCGGACGATCAAGCTCGGGTGGACTACATGGCCCGTGCAATCATCGATCAGTTCTTCTGCCACCGGGGCGTGGCCATGGTCGGAATTTCGAGTCTCGACGCTAAGCCCGCCGCCACAGCAGCACTAGTGCGAAATATCCCCTTCCAAGTATTTGAGCGTCGCGAGCAGGCGGTCGTTTGGCTCGCTAATTTGGGCTAGGCGAATGTCCGCTTCTGGCCGAAAGCAACATGAGCTAGCGCGGACCCTCAGTTCTCTGCTGCGTTTTGGCCGCGCGCCACGCCGCGTAGATGGCCGGGCGCGCCTCGTACCACGACTTGCCGTCGCCTAGATCCAACCACAAGGCTTCAAGTGTTGGGGCAACTTCTGCCCAGTCCTGCCTGACGGAAGCTTTCCCCGCAGACTGGCCAATTCGCCAGGCTAAGTCCCACTGCTCCCCGTAGAAGGACTGCTCCGGATCGAACCAAGTCAAATCCTCATGGCTCTGCATGGTCGCCCCTTGGGATTCACCCGAGGTCAACGGCCTGTAAAGGCTAAAGCGGTCTTGACCGACAACCCCGTGGGGCCTTGTAGCGCAAAACAAACCGTTGGCCGATTTGCTTCAGCCGCCCGAGATACGACACCGCTAGATGGCGGGAGCCCGATCCCCCGGCTGCGTCGAGGCAGCGGTCTCCACCGCCCCGTTTCCGACAAAGGCCCCGGCCCCCTCGGGGGCCTTTTTTGCGGACCTACGTCCACCGCTGATCTTTCACTCCGCCGCAAGCCCCGATTAAAGTGCGAGCGTATGAGCCGCCAGGCCCTGGCTGCCTCTGGTTTGCGATGGAGTCCAGCATGGAACTGCGTGAAATCGAGATGGAAACGAAGTGCGGGCTTGTTTTAGCGCGCGTCGAGCGCTTTGAACCCTCGCGTGCTGCATGGTCAACCGTGGCGTACTTGGTGCGTGACAGCAATACGTGGAAACGATCTTTTGAAACGGGGTCCACGCCTAACGAGGCGCTTGCCGCGGCTCGGGAATTTATGCGCGAGATGGCAGCCTCTAACGGATAGTCCTGCGCAGCGTTCGCGAATGTCCGCTTCTGGCCGATAGCGGACACTCACCGGGCAGTAATCGGCCGTGAGCCCAAGTTCTCCTCCCGGTTCGGGAACGGAGGACGTCATGAACAAACCGTGCAAAAGAGCAGCTTGGAATAGAGGCAAGCTCGTGGGGCAGAAATCCCCACTCAAGCTCAAGGAAATATGGGCCATCCGATTCCACCTTCAACTCGAAGGGGACATTCGGAAGCTCGCCCTCTTCGATTTGGCCATCGACAGTAAGCTCAGGGCATGCGACCTCGTTAGCCTGCATGTGCGCGACGTGACGCACGGGGCCCAGATTGCGCCGCGTGCGCGCGTGATCCAGCGCAAGACCAGACGCCCGGTGCAATTTGAAATCAGCCAAGCGACCCGCGACGTTCTGACCGAATGGATCGAATTTCGGCATCTGCCGCCGGATGCTTACTTGTTCCCGAGCCGCCAACATGACGGTTCTCACCTTTCGACGCGGCAGTACGCTCGCATCGTCAAAGGATGGATGCGAAGCATTGGACTCGGCGAGCCCGGCTACGGCACGCACTCGCTGCGGCGTACGAAGGCATCTCTGATCTATCAACGCACCAAGAACCTGCGTGCCATACAACTACTGCTTGGCCATACCAAGATCGAGAGCACGGTCCGCTATCTGGGCGTCGAGGTAGACGACGCTCTTAGCATGGCTGAACAAACCGAAGTTTGACCTGTAGCTGCAGCGGCAATCAGGTGGCCGACTCTTCCGGAATTTCCCGCCGCATCGCGGGCGGGCGCGAGCGCGTATGACTTCGGCGCGAATGTGCCGGGGGCGGACCCAGCTCAATGGGCGAGCGGCCTTCGCCCCATCCGGCAAGGGGGCGCCGCGAGACTATTGCGAAGGGGCACCCAACGGGCACCGCCAAGTCTCCGTTCAAAGAAAAAGGGCTGCGCTTTCGCGCAACCCTTTGAAATCACTGGTGGCCGGGGAGGGAATCGAACCCCCGACACGGGGATTTTCAATCCTAGTTGCCGCTCATCGGTGATCTACGGCGTACTACGATTTAACCCCTTACATCAAGCATTTAGACGCGGTAGCCTACGGACGAACACCGACAGTAGCGGCCTTTCCTGCTACCCCGGTGCTACCCGAGGAGGTCGTCATGGCCATCGTCGTCCGGTTCACCGAAGCCCAGGTCAAGAAGCTTCGCGCGGAGGTGCGTCCCGGCGAGCGCCCGGAATACCAGGACGCCGAGGTGTCCGCGCTGCGGCTGCGGGTGAGCACGAAGTCGGCGAGTTGGAGCGTACTCAAGCGCATCCCCGGCGGCGACATGAAGCGTGTCCACATCGGCAAGGCCGACGACATCGTGGCCAGCGAAGCGCGCAAGCGTGCGCTCGTCCTCGTCGGCGACATGCAGAAAGGCATCGACCCGAACGCCGAGAAGCGCCAGCGGAAGAAGGACAACTTGCGGCGCGGCCTGACCCTTCGGGAAGGGCTGGACATCTACTTTGCCGAGAAGGACCTGCGCGAAGCCACCTGTCGCACCTACGAGCGCGATCTGCGGACCACGTTCGGCGACTACTGGGATCGCCCACTGATCGACCTGACGCCCGACGTCGTGCTCAAACGACACCGTGATCGGAAGACCCGGCCCCTGCGCTCGCAGGCGCGCGTACAGAGCGCTTCGGCGCGCAAGCGCATCACCGCCAGCCCGAGCCGCGCCGACGGCGCCGCACGCGCGCTGCGGGCCGTCGTGAACTACCTCAAGGTCACGCGCAACATCGACTTGCCGGACGTGGCGGCGCAGATCACGGCGACGGGCGCGTGGGGCAACGTGCGCCGCCGCAAGCGGACGCTGGGCGACCGACTCGACGACTTCGTGCGCGCCGTCAGGGCGCTGCCCGATGACTTGCCGCCCGACCTCACCGGCACGCAGCGTGACCTGACCTTGTTCCTGCTGTGCACCGCGTTGCGATGGTCGAGCGCCGCTGGACTGCGGTGGGACGAAGTCGACTTCAAATCGAAGACGATCACGATCGGCGCCGACCGAATGAAGGGCAAGTCCGAGCACTCGTTGCCGCTCGGGGCCGAGATCATGGCGATGCTTCGAGGGCGTTTGGCGGTGCGTCGGTCCACCACGTATGTCTTCCCGGGCCTGCCGAAGTCGATCGACGAACCAGACGATTTGCGCCCCTTCGGGAGGGTCACGAAGCACTTTACCGACAAGATCGTCGACCGCGACGGCGAGCGCATCGTCTGGTCCCCGCACGACCTCCGGCGCACGGCACTCAACGTACTGGAAGCCATGGATGTGTCGGCGTACGCGCTCAAGCGCATCGTGGCGCACAGCGAGGGCGGCGACGTGACGGCCGGCTATCTGACCGATGACGTGAGTCGCCTGCGCGCGCCGATGGAGCGCTTGGAGGCGAGGGTGTTTGGCCATCAGGGGAAGGTCATCGAGTTGAAGAAGCCCCTCGGGCGGCGGCGCTAACGGAACATGGAGGCGAACGTGCACGACCGGCAAGAAGAGATCGAATGGCAAACGCGCGCGATCGACAGGGCCGGCGCAGGCGACGAGGCGAGCGCCTGGATCGTCGTGCGCGCGATCATGCTGGAACTCGACGTGCGCTACTCCGACGCCGCGATGCTCAAGGGCGTGACCGAGTTCATCGAGGCGCTGCTGGAACTGAAGGATGCATCTGGGCACCGTAGCCCCGCGCGTGATCAACTCGCCGGCCTTCTCGATCGGCTGCGGATCACGCGAGCGCCCGGAGAACGCAAGGTCGACGAGAGCGCATGGAGCAAGCTGCGCGTCGCGGTCGACGTCTTGCAGGTCGACGAGGCGCCGGTGCTCCGGCACGCTGCGGAGTTCATCGAGCGCCTCCTCGCGATCAAGTCCCTGGCGTCGAACGCTGCGCCCACGCGCGATGACCTCGTCGACGCCTTCGCCGTGCTCGACCTGCTGCCGAATCCCCACCGACCGGCAACGAGCGACTACGAGCTTCTCGGGCGCCTCGCCGCTGAGGACCTCGAAGTGCGCTTCAACGAGCGTAGCGTTGCGCAGGCGCGCGCTCACTTGCAAACCGGCAAGTACCGGCTCGGCGAACTGCGTCAGCGCGACATCCGCACGAAGCGTCCCGACTTGGTCGACCTGATCGACGGCGCGGACCGGAAGGAACTCGAAGGGTTCATCGAGAACTTGGACCCGAAGATGTAATCACCCCCCTTTTCGCTGACTTTGACCCCCGGGGGCCGGGCCGAAGATCGCGCCGTCCCGCCGCACTAGGCGTAGCGAAACGGTGAAGCAGATGGCTGTGATCCTCCACGAACGGCGTCGCCTGAGCGAACGCGAGGCCGCCGCGTACCTCGGGCCGGTGACGGCGCGCACCCTGCAAGACTGGCGCACCAACGGCGTCGGCCCCGCGTACTCGAAGCTGGGTCGTCGAGTCTGTTACGCGATCGAGGATTTGGACGCCTTCATCGCCGGTGGTCGTGTTGAACCGAAATCCGCCGCCTCGGACGGAGTCGGCGATGAAGGTTGACCTGAATAAGGTGCCGCGATCCAGCAAGCGACGTGCGCGCAATAAGGGCAGGCAGGCGACCAAGCCGTTCGTCGGTATCCCGCACGAGGTCCTCAACTCGTTGCAGTTCGGTGCTCTGTCCGCCCACGCGACGAAGCTGCTCATCGAGTTGGCCCGTCAATTTCGCGGCAAGAACAACGGCGACTTCTCGGCGTCGTACACGCAGGTAAAGAAGCGCGGATGGCACAGCCCGAGCACGTTGGACCGCGCGAAGAAAGAGTTGCTCGCATCGGGCTTCATCATGCTCACGCGGCAAGGCGGGCGGCATCGCTGTTCCCTTTACGCCGTGACCTGGTGGCCGATCGACGAGTGCGGGGGCAAGCACCACGAGCCGCCCACGACCGTGGCGCCGAACTGGTGGCGGGACGCGAAAGTCGTAGTCCAAGACCGTACCAATGTGGTCCCGATCCGTACCAAAACGTCGATTCGGAAGTCGATGGACGCCGACACTGGTCCGGATGTGTACGAGTCGCACCGTGCGTGCTGACTCTTGTAGTCCGGCTGCGTACACCTTCTTAGATTTACCAGCGGGCGCAGCCCTAGTTCGCTCCTGTCACCCGAAATCTCCTTGGCGCGTGCGCGCGCGCGAATGACTTTGGTGCGACGCCATGAAGACGAAGTTCGTCATACGATGCGGCGCGTTGACGCAGGCGGGCGGGAAGTGCAACGCGAAGCCGGTCGGCGCGTGCGGTCGATGTAAATGGCATGGCGGGTACTCGACCGGCCCACGCACGGACGAGGGAAAGGAGAAAGTCGCGCTAAACTTGCCGCGGGTCTTCGCTGCGCGCGCCCGCGCGAATCGACCTTAGGAAACTGTTGCCTATCGACACTAGGTGGTGCGGGAAGGCCGGGGACGCACTGAACTGTCAGGCGACCGGGGGGCTTTTGTCGGGGGTGCCCTAAACACATGGCCGACAGCGTCCTCGGCATGCGCCACGACAACGGCAGCCGAATCACCGGAGTTCACGGTGAATCACCGTGGCCCCCCGCCGCTGCGGAAGGGGGTGGGCTGCAAGTACCGGCCCACAGGAAATTCGGGTCCTGCAATGCGCCCATCGACCTCCACGCGCCGCGCGGCACGTGCGCCGCTATCTGATCATTTCGTCGCTGCTTGCCAGGTCATCCAATATCGGGCAGCTCGGTCGCGAGTCACCGTGGCAGCGCTTCGCCAGATGTTCGAGCGTGCGCTTCATCGCTTCCATTTCCCTGATGCGCGCGTCGAGGTCGTCGGCATGCGCACGGGCAAGCTTCTTGACGTCGGCGCTGCTGCGTCGCTTGTTGTCCCACAACCCGAGCAGGTCATGGATCTGCTTCATGGAAAACCCCAGTGACCGCGAGCGCTTGATGAAGCGGATGCGGTGCAGGTCGTCGTCGGTGTAGAGGCGGTAGCCTGCGAACGTGCGACCCGCTTCGGGCATCAAGTGGATGCTCTCGTAATGGCGGATCGACTTCGCGCTGACGCCGGTCAGCGCGGCAGCCTCGCCGATGTTGTGCATGCCCTGCTGCTTAGCGTCGGAGAGTTCGGGGCGGGGGGCGTGGCGGGGCATGGCGAGGGACCTCACGGGGCGGGCGTCCAGCGGCGCAGCAACAGGGTATTCGACACAACGCTGACCGAGGAGAAGGCCATGGCGGCGCTGGCGATCACGGGGTCGAGCAGCCCCATCGCGGCGAGTGGAAGGCCGACGACGTTGTAGCCGAAGGCCCAGAACAGGTTCTGGTGAATCTTGCGGGTAGTGCGGCGGGAGATGTCGATCGCGTCGGCGACGAGGCCCGGATCGGAACGCATCAGGGTGATCCCTGCGGCGTGCATCGCGACGTCGGTGCCGCTGCCCATCGCGATGCCGACGTCGGCGGCGGCGAGTGCGGGCGCATCGTTGATGCCGTCGCCGACCATCGCAACGCGGGCTTCGAGCTGAAGTTCGCGCACGACGTCGGCCTTCCCTTCCGGCAACACTTCCGCGCGGACTTCATCGATGCCGAGTGCGCGCGCGACCACCTCGGCTGCGCCGCGGTTGTCGCCGGAGATCATCACGGTACGCAGGCCCATGCCGTGCAGCCGTGCGATCGCCTCGCGTGCACCGTGACGCGGTTGGTCGCGGAACGACAGAAGGCCGAGGAGCCGCGCACCGTCGCGGGTGCGCTCGGCGAGCCAGGAGACCGAGTGGCCCGACGCCGCCAGCAGGGCTTCGCGTTCGGCCAATGGCGACAGGTCGACGCCTTCCTCGCGCATCCAGACGGTGCTTCCAAGGAAAAGGGCACGTCCTTCGACCGAGCCACGCAAGCCACGACCAGGAACGGCGTGCAGGTCGTCGGCAGTCGCGACAGGTTCGTCGTAGGCGACGACGACGGCCTTCGCGAGCGGATGCTCGGAGCCACCTTGCAGCGCCGCGGCAAGGCGGAGCAATTCGCGGGTATCGCCGTCGACGGCCGCCCGCTGCGCGAGCACCGGCTTGCCCTCCGTGAGCGTACCCGTCTTGTCGAAGGCGACGATCGCAACGTTCCTCGCGAGTTCCAGTGCCTCGGCGTCCTTGAACAGCACGCCGGCGCGCGCGGCCACGCCCGTGCCGGCCATGACGGCAGTCGGCGTTGCCAGACCCAAGGCACAGGGGCATGCGATTACCAAGACCGCGATAGCGTGCAGGATCGCCGCGCTCCAATCGCCGGTGACCAACCCCCATGTCGCGAAAGTCGCCAACGCGATCAACACGACGATCGGCACGAACACGGCGCTCACCTTGTCGACGATTTGCTGGATCGGCGCCTTGCGGGCCTGCGCGTCTTCGACCATTCGGATGATCCGTGCAAGTACGCTCTCCGCGCTGACCGCGGTTGCGCGTACCGTCACCCGGCCTTCGCCGTTGACGGCGCCGCCGGTGACGCGGTCGCCGACGACTTTTGCAACAGGCAACGACTCGCCGGTCACCAACGATTCGTCGGCATGTGTGCGCCCCTCGACCACGTCGCCATCGATGGGAAATCGTTCGCCAGGGCGCACGACGACGATGTCGCCCGCCGCCACTGCGTCGATCGCGACCTGCTGCTCGACGCCACCGCGCAGCACACGCGCCGAGTTCGGTCGCAACGCTTGCAGCGCACGAATTGCGTCGGTCGTTTGTCGCTTCGCTCGGCCTTCCAGCCACTTGCCGAGCAGGATCAGCGTGATCACCGCGGCCGACGCCTCGAAGTAGAGGGGCCAGTCGCCGTAATGGTTGGGAGCGCGCAGGAGATTGAACACGCTCAACCCGAAGCCGGCGGATGTGCCGACCGCGACGAGCAGGTCCATGTTGCCGGTGCCTGCGCGCAGTGCCTTCCACGCGGACTTGTAGAAGCGCAGCCCCAACCAGAACTGCACCGGCGCCGCGAGGGCGAGCTGCCACCACCCCGGCAGGCTCCAATGTCGGCCGAGAGGCATGCCCACCATCGGCAGCACGAGCGGCAACGACAGCAGCGCGGCGACGACAAGGTTCCGTGCTTCCGTCGACAGACCGCGTGCCGCAGGTGGCCCTGAGATCGTCTCAGCGCGCACGCCAGCGTTCACGACGTACCCGGCGTCGATCACCGCCCCATGAAGCACGTCGTCGGCAATACCATCGCCGACCTGCACGGTTGCACGCTCGGTCGCAAGATTGACGGTCGCTTCGATGACGCCCGGCACCTTCCGCAGGGCGCGTTCGATTCGGGCCACGCACGACGCGCATGTCATGCCTTCGACTGCGAACTCGGACGTCCGCAACGAAGCTTTCGAGGGGACTGCGATGGCGTTCATGGAGATGGCCTCGGGGGGATGGGTGGAGCGGACCATCCACCTTCCTATGATGGGAAGGTCAACCGCCTCGGTTTCCTTGACCTTCCCACCGGGGGAAGCCTCAGGGTCACCCCCTCGGCCATCCGGGCCGTTGGAGAAGCACCATGAAGTTGAACGTCCAGGGCATGGCATGCAGCCACTGCGTCGGCATCATCACCAAGGCCATTCGGGCCATTGATCCGAACGCCCGCGTAGACGTCGACCTCGACGCGGAGACCGTGACCATCGAGGGCGGCATCGATCAGGGGTTGGCGATGGCGGCCATCGAGGCGGAAGGCTATGGCGTCGAACCGCAGTCGACGGCGGCCCCGAAAAAAGCCTGTTGTGGTTGCAGTTGACCTGACCTTCGCTGCCTTGGGGTAAAGTGTCCCCATGCGTCTGCGCGCCATCCTCCTCCGCCTGCTGCTGTGCATCGCCCTCGTGGCGAACGGCACGTCGGCGGTCTATGCGAGCACGTTGATGGCGTCCGGGGCAGGCATGGTCACCACGTCCGACGTCACGCAGTCGGCCGACCAGCCGTGCCCCGACATGCAGTCAATGACGCATGCGGCGATGACGGCTGATCACGACGCGCCCATGTCGTCGACGCCGCCGTCGCACGACGATTGCTGCCCACCGGGTGCTTGCCTGTGCAGTTGCGTTTCGCATGTGCCGACGATTTTGTCGGTGCAGTCGTTTGCCACGCAGTCAGGCGCATCGCCTGCGCCCGTCGCCGCGCTGCGCGTCTCGTTCGCGAGTCGCGCGCTACCCAATCTGATCCGACCTCCCATCGGCTAAGCGGTCTCCCAGCGCCTTAGCGGCGCTACCGCTCGTGCGCGCTCGATCGCGCACGCATACCCGATTTCTTGGAGTGGTTGGATGTCTTCCGATCGTTATCGTGGTGCGCCTGCATTCCCGGCGCGCCGTCAGTTCCTGCAAGGGCTTGCCGCAGCAGGCGTGCTCGCCGGCTTCGGCGGGTTGCCGCTGCGTGCGTCGCCTGGGGTGGCTCGTAACGCCACGTTGAGTGGCACCGAGTTCGATCTCGTCATCGGCGAGTCGCCAGCAAATTTCACTGGCCGGACGCGCACGGCCATTACCGTGAACGGGTCCATCCCCGCGCCGTTGTTGCGCTGGAAGGAGGGTACGACGGTCAACTTGCGCGTGAGCAACGCGCTGCCCGCCGGCTCGATTCATGGCCATGAAGCGTCGATTCACTGGCACGGCATCTTGCTGCCCGCGAACATGGATGGCGTGCCGGGCATCAGCTTCAACGGCATCGGTCGCGGCGAAACATACAACTACCGCTTCACCGTGAAGCAGGGCGGCACGTACTGGTATCACAGCCACTCGGGCTTCCAGGAACAGGCGGGCTTGTACGGCCCGCTCGTGATCGATCCCATCGCGCCGGAGCCGTTCTCGTACGACCGAGAGCACGTCGTGATGCTCACCGACTGGACCGACCTCGACCCGTCAGCGTTGTTCGCGCGCCTGAAAATAATGCCGGGCTACGACAACTACTACAAGCGCACCGTCGGCGACTTCATGCGTGACGCGAAGCGCGACGGTATGTCGGCCACGATCGACGATCGAAAGATGTGGGGAAAGATGCGGATGACGCCGACCGACCTGTCGGACGTCAACGCGAACACCTACACGTACCTGATGAATGGCGCGACGTCGCTGGCCAACTGGACCGGCTTGTTCAAGCCCGGCGAGAAAGTGCGCCTGCGCTTCATCAATGGTTCGTCGATGACGTACTTCGACGTGCGCATTCCCGGCTTGAAGATGACGGTCGTCTCGGCGGATGGCCAGTACGTGCATCCGGTGACGATCGACGAGTTCCGCATGGCACCTGCGGAGACGTACGACGTGATCGTCGAACCCACCGGGCAGGATGCCTTCACGATCTTCGCGCAGGACATGGCCCACACGGGCTACATCAGCGGCACGCTCGCGGTGCGCGACGGTCTGCGCGCGCCGGTGCCCGCGCTCGACCCGCGCGCGATCCTGACGATGGCGGACATGGGGCACGGCGCGATGGGCCACGAAATGCCCGGCATGGGGGACGACGGCATGCAACACGACATGGCCGGAATGGACCATGCGGCGATGGGCCACGACATGTCGGCCATGGGCCAAGGCGCATCGATGCAAACGCATCCGGCGAGCGAGTCGAATAACCCCTTCATCGACATGCAAACGATGTCGCCGACGCCGCGACTCGACGACCCCGGCATCGGCTTGCGCGAAAACGGTCGCGCTGTCCTGAGCTACGGGATGTTGAAGAGCGCGTTCGAGGACCCCGATGGCCGCGACCCTGGTCGCGAGATCGAGTTGCACCTGACCGGACACATGGAACGCTTCGTGTGGGGCTTCAACGGGCAGAAGTTCTCGCAGGTCGAACCGTTGCGACTCAACTACGGCGAGCGCCTGCGCATCGTGCTGGTCAACGACACGATGATGTCGCACCCGATCCACCTGCATGGCATGTGGAGCGACCTCGAAGACGAGCAAGGCAACTTCCAGGTGCGCAAGCACACGCTCGACATTCCGCCAGGCACGCGCCGCAGTTATCGCGTTCGCGCCGACGCGCTCGGCGGCTGGGCGTACCACTGCCATCTGTTGTTCCACATGGAAGCCGGAATGATGCGCGAAGTGAGGGTCGAAGAATGAAGACGCGCTCGATCACGACCCTTGCGGTGGGCTTACTTTTGTCGACCGGCGCGGCCGCGCAGCATCACGATCATTCGTCGATGCCGATGACGATGCCGATGCCGCAACCCGCTCAGTCGCCGAAGGCAGCGCCGCAGCCGAAGGCGGCGCCGAAACCTGCGGGGAAACCGAAGCCGAAGCCGAAACCTGTGAGCAAGCCGGCCGCGGAGAAGCCCGTCGACCACTCGACGATGGACCACTCGCAGATGCAGATGGACCGATCGACGATGTACCACTCGCAGATGCAGATGGACCACTCGATGAGTGCGCCCGGCGCGCTGCGCACGCCCATTCCCGAGTTGACCGACGCAGACCGCGAAGCTGCGCGACCTCCCGCGCACGACCACCCTGTGCATGACAACACGGTGCACTCGAAGGTCATGTTCAACCGCCTTGAAGCTTTCGATGCCGACCACGGCAACGGGCTGGCATGGGAAGGGCAGGCGTGGGTCGGCACCGATACCGACAAGTTGTGGCTGCGCTCCGAAGGTGAGCGCGTCGATGACCGCACCGAAGCCGCCGACCTCGAAGTCATGTACGGCCGGCCGATCGCGCGCTGGTGGGATGTCGTCGGTGGCGTGCGCCATGACTTCAAACCAGGTGCTTCGCAAGACTGGGCTGCCATCGGCGTCGTCGGCATCGCGCCTTACAAGTTTGAAGTGGAAGCGACCGCGTACCTTGGGGCGTCGGGTCGGACGGCGGCGCGCATCGAAGCCGAGTACGAGCTGTTGCTGACCAATCGGCTCATTTTGCAACCCCTCGTTGAAGCCAACTTCAACGGCAAGGACGACGAGCGCCGCGGCGTTGGTTCGGGCTTGTCGACGATGGAGGCGGGGCTGCGCCTCCGGTACGAGGTGCATCGCAAGTTCGCGCCCTACATCGGTGTCGTGCATGAACGCGCGTTCGGTGACACGGCGGACTTCCGCCGCGCGCTGGGCGAAGACAAGAGCGACACCCGCATCGTTGCGGGCGTTAGGGTCTGGTTCTAAGGGGAATGCAAAAATGCCTTTCGTAAAACGATCGACGCTCCTGACGCTCGCGGTTCTCTCCGGCGTGGGCGTTCTCGCCTTCGCCGGCTTCGTTTACTCCGGCGTGTACGACGTCGGCGCCGACAACGCGCATACGCGCCCGGTGCTGTCGTTGTTGCAGACGATGCGCGAGCGTTCCATCGCGAGTCGCGCGGAGAAGCTCACGTTGCCGCCGTTACACGACCCCGCCCGCATTCGCCAGGGCGCGGGAAACTACAACGCAATGTGCACCGGGTGCCATCTCGCACCCGGTGTTGCAGAAACCGAGTTGAGCAAAGGTTTGTACCCGACACCGCCGAACCTGACGCGCGAGCAGGTCGATCCGCGCGAAGCCTTCTGGGCGATCAAGCACGGCATCAAGGCATCGGGCATGCCGGCATGGGGCAAGAGCATGAAGGACGACTACATCTGGAACATGGTCGCGTTCCTGCAACAGTTGCCGTCGCTCGACGCCGCGAAGTACCACGAGATGGTCGAGAAAAGCGGCGGCCACTCGCACGGTGGCGGCGAGAGTGGGGCGGGGCATCACCACGGCGGCGAACCCATGGAGCACGACGACGCGGACCACGCCGACGAAGCGCAGGAACACAGCGAGCACACGGAACCGGCGTCGCCCAGCACCGTGCCCGAGCACGGCAAGCCGGGACACCATCACTGATTGACAGGAGGCAGTCGTGGCTTCGACGCACGAGCACAATCACGATCATCAGAAACACGGCGTTGCGCACGGGGCGAAGGACCCCGTGTGCGGCATGAACGTCGATCCGGCAACCACTGCATTCCACGCGCAGCACGAAGGGGTCGAATTTCACTTCTGCTCCGCTGGTTGTCGCGACAAGTTCGTTGCCGCGCCCGACACGTACCTGACGAAAAAGCAGACGCTGGCCGACGACAAGGTGCCGACCTCCGCCGACACGATCTACACGTGTCCGATGCACCCGCAGATTCGCCAGCGCGGCCCAGGCGTTTGCCCCATCTGCGGCATGGCGCTCGAACCCGAGATGCCGACGCTCGACGACGACGAGAACCCCGAACTGCGCGACTTCAGTCATCGCTTCTGGTGGACGTTGCCGTTGACCGTCGTCGTCTTCGTGCTCGGCATGTTCGGCGACCGCTTGCCGTTGTCGGTGGGCACTCGCAGTTGGGCCGAGTTGATTCTCGCTTCGCCGGTGGTGTTGTGGGCCGGGTGGCCGTTCTTCGTGCGCTGCATGCATTCGATCCGCAACCGCAGCCCGAACATGTGGACCTTGATCGGGATCGGCGTGGCGGCGGCCTACGCCTACAGCACCGTCGCGGTGATCGCGCCCGAGCTGTTTCCGCCGTCGTTCCACGCGCACGGCCGCGTGGCGGTCTACTTTGAGGCGGCGGCGGTCATCGTGTCGCTGACGCTGCTCGGGCAGCTTCTCGAACTGCGCGCGCGCTCGAAGACATCGGCGGCGATCAAGGCATTGCTCGGCCTCGCGCCGCGCACTGCGCGGCGGGTTCGCGACGACGGGACCGAGGAAGACATTCCACTCGACGAGGTTCGAGTCGGCGACACGCTGCGTGTGCGACCAGGCGAGAAGGTGCCCGTGGATGGCGTCTCGGTCGAAGGTCGATCGAGCATCGACGAATCGATGTTGACCGGCGAACCGATCCCGGTGGAAAAGGCGCCGGGCGATCGCGTGATCGGTGCAACCATCAACGGCACTGGCAGTCTGATCATTCGCGCTGAGCGGGTAGGCGGCGACACAATGTTGTCGCAGATCGTGCAGCTCGTCGCACAGGCGCAGCGTTCGCGCGCGCCCATGCAGCGCATGGCGGACAAGGTGGCGTTCTGGTTCGTACTCGCGGTCCTGACGATCGCGGTCGTCACCTTCTTCGCGTGGGGTCTGTTCGGCCCGTCGCCGTCCTGGACCTATGCGGTGCTCAACGCCATCTCCGTGTTGATCATCGCGTGCCCCTGCGCGCTGGGGCTGGCGACGCCGATGTCGATCATGGTGGCGACCGGACGCGCAGCGCACAGCGGCGTGCTCTTCCGCGATGCAGAAGCGATCGAGCACCTTCGTCGGATCGACACGTTGATCGTCGACAAGACCGGCACGCTGACGGAAGGCCACCCGGCCTATCAGGACGCGATCGGCGTCGGCGACTTCGCGCCTGCGGAGGTGCTGCGCATCGCAGCCAGCCTGGATCAGGGCAGCGAACATCCGCTCGCCGCTGCCATCGTTTCCGAGGCTCGCCGGAGGAATCTGGCGCTGTCGCGCGCCGACGATTTCGAGTCGGTGACAGGGCTGGGCGTGCAGGGGAACGTCGATGGGCGTTCAGCGCTGTTGGGCAATACGCGGCTGATGGAATCGGCAAACGTACCCACGGACGACATGCGCGAGCGTGCGGAGCGGTTCCGCGGGGAAGGTGCGAGCGTGATGTTCCTGGCCATCGACGGCCGTCTCGCGGGACTTGTGGCGGTCGCCGATCCGATCAAGGAATCGGCCGCGCCTGCGCTCGACGCATTGCGTCGTGCCGGCATGCACGTCGTCATGGCCACCGGCGACGGCGCGACGACGGCGCACGCCGTAGCACGCAAGCTCGGCATCGACGAGTTCTACGGCGAAGTCAGCCCGGCTGACAAGAATGCGCTGGTGCAGCGCCTGAAGTCGCAGGGCCATCGCGTCGCAATGGCGGGTGACGGGATCAACGACGCACCGGCGCTGGCCGCGGCCGACGTCGGGATCGCAATGGGCACTGGGACCGATGTCGCGATGTCGAGCGCGCAGGTCACACTGGTGAAAGGCGACCTGCGCGGCATCGTGCGTGCACGCGCATTGTCGGAGGCTACCGTGCGCAACATGAAGCAGAACCTCGGATTCGCCTTCGCCTACAACGCGATCGGCGTGCCAGTGGCGGCGGGCGTGTTGTACCCGGCGTTCCACTTGCTCCTGAGTCCGATGATTGCGGCGCTCGCCATGAGTTTGAGTTCGGTTTCCGTCGTGGCGAATGCGCTGCGGCTCAGTCGCGTCAAGGTCGACGAGGAGGAAAACAAATGAAGCACCAGCACGCAGAGCACGGACAGCATTCGGCGCAAGGGAAAGGGCATTACCTGAAGTTAGCGGCGATGATCGTGCTGTCGTTCCTCGCGATGTACGCGCTCATGTACGCGATGGTTGACCGCTTCGCGAACGTCTACAACAACGTCAACCAGTTCTACATGGCGGGCCTGATGGTGGCGCCGATGCTGGTCATCGAGTTGGTACTGATGTGGCACATGTACCCCGATCGGAAGATCAACTCGGTGCTGCTCGCGATCGGTGTCATTGCAGGCATCGCGTTTTGGTGCTTGATTCGTCAGCAGGCGGCCGTGTCGGAAAGTCAGTTCTACCGTTCGATGATCCCGCATCACGCCGGCGCGATCCTGATGTGCGAACAGCGCAAGACGGACAGCGCCGACGTCGCGCGTTTGTGCGGCGAGATCATCAAGTCGCAGAAGGCTGAGGTCGCGCAGATGAAGGTGCGCCTGGGAGAAGCGCCTGATGCCGAATAGGCGTAAAATCCGCCCCATGCCGCTGCGCCCGCTCGCCCGCATCGCCCTGCACCTGATCGTGGTCGTCGCCATGATCGTGGGTGGTGCGGTCGCGCCAGCCGTTGCCGCTACGGCGGCGTTGGAGAGCATCCCGGCGTCCGTTGAGGCGGCGCCGGATGCGATGCCATGCGACAACATGTCGGCCATGCAGATGGGCGACAAGGCGCCTGCGCATCAGCCGCAAGGACCCTGCATGACCCAACACTGCGATCTGAGCGCCTGTCTCGGGGTCGCGTGTCTTGTCGAGCTGCCCGTGGTTTCGAGGTCGCTTCCACGCGTTGACCTCGGGATCGCCAACGGCAATCTGACTATTCCGGCTGGCGTCATCGACACACCATTGCGGCCTCCAAACGCCTGAGTTCTCTCCGCTTAGCGAACGGGCGCATTACGCGCCCCTTGCCGCCGTGCGCGGCATCCATGGAGAACTCCAATGCGAGTTGCATTACGCGCAGCATCGTTCGTTCTGCTTGGCCTGTTGCCGTTCGTGGCGACGGCGAAGCCCATCGCGTTCGCGAAGGGTAAGACCCTGATGTTTGAGTACGGCGCGGGCACCATGAACGAGGCGCAGTTTTTCTATGCGCCGCGTTATTGGTATTCGGTAGGCGGCGGGTGGCTCGAACTCGAAAGCGAAGATCACACCAAGCTGCGGCACATCACGTACGTGCGCGCGAACTTCCTCGCGAAGAGATGGAATATGCCGGGCGCGCAAGCGAACGTGTTCGTGTGGGGCGGTCTTGGCAACGCGACCGGCAACGATTTCGAGGGCAGCGAACTGGCGCGCAACGTCGGCGCGCAGGTCGATTTCGAGACGCGCCGCGTGTACGGCGCTGTCCGCTCCGACCTGAACGAAACCGATCGCTTCTCCCACCGCATTGATACGTTGCAGCTCGGTTGGGCGCCCTACGCGCACGATTACGACACGCTGGCCACCTGGTTCGTCGTGCAGGGCCGTCGTTACACCGGCGATCTCGCCGACGGCACCGAGACGGCACTGCTCGTCCGCTTCTTCAAGGGCGGGACGTGGGTCGAGATCGGCGCGACGACTGACGGCAAGTTGCAAGCCATGGCCATGTTCAACTTCTGAATCCGGAATACACCTACATGAAAATCATCAAGACGCTGTTGCTGACCGCGCTTCTCGCCCTGCCGATGCTCGCCTCCGCGAAGACCATCGAAATGGACGTCAACGGACTCGTGTGCGCCTTCTGCGCGCAGGGCATCGAGAAGACGCTGAAGACCTTCCCCGCGACCGAGGCCGTGTACGTCAGCCTGGAACACCGCATCGTCGCGGTCGAGCTGAAGGATGGCCAGGACATCGACGACAAGACGCTGCGCAAGGCGCTCACCGACTCCGGCTACACACTGGTGAAGGTGCGCCGCACCGACGAGACCATCGATGCCGTGCGTGCGCGTGTGTCGAAGGAGAAGGCGTTGCCGGCCGTCGACCCTGCCAAGCACAGCCACGACGAAAAGGCGATGCCGGGCATGGGTCACCATGAGTGAGGTGGCGAATGCCAACGCACCGCTGCGCCGGAATCTCGGCGCAGCGATTCTGACGTTGGTCGCGAGTGGCGGCACGCTCGTGTGCTGCGTGCTGCCGGCGGTAATGGTCTCGCTGGGTGCGGGCGCGGCGCTCGCCGGGTTGGTGACCAACGTGCCGCAGTTGATCTGGATGTCGGAGCACAAGGCGTTGGTGTTCGGCGTCGCGACGGTGATGCTCGCGTTGTCCGGCGCCATGCTGTGGCGCGCGCGATCGTTGCCTTGTCCCGCCGACCCGGCGGCCGCGGCAACATGCCGGCGCCTGCGGACGGCCAGCGCGGCGCTGTGGTGGTTCGCCCTCGTCGCGGTCACCACGGGGGCCGCGTTTGCCTTCGTCCTGCCATTGCTGGTCGCGTGATTCATCGGCCGGGGACGCTTGCAAGCGGTCCGTTTCTGCTGCGCCATTCGCTGAGCAGCATCGGGCGGCGCGACGGCGACGCGCAGGCGAGGGTCCGGATCTGGCATCACAGCAAGCCTGGGCGCGGGTCACTGTGCTCAAGGACGCCAGGCGGCTTGGTCCAGACCCTTGGCCGAGGTTCGTCGCGCGCTTCGTTGAGACTGAGGTAGTCGTCGCACGCCCTGTGACCAGATCAGGCTAGAGTTCCTCCGCCGCTCCCCACCGACCGCCGCTCGACCTTCGATACACTGACCTCCATGGGAATCTCGATGCACGCACAGGGCGCATTCGGAGTAGGCATCTACTCCTACGCCGACGCTGCGCGTTTCATCGGAACGGAATCGCGTGAACTCCGGCGGTGGCTGAAGGGGTATTCCACCAGCAGGCACGGCGAGGTGCATGAGTACGACCCGCTTTGGCGCCCTCAGTTAGCGGAGACGGGCATCGATGGCATCGGATTTCGAGATCTGATCGAGCTAAGGTTTGTTCGGCTGTTCGTGACCGCGGGCGTTCCGCTTGTCCTCATCCGGCGCACCATCGACGAACTGCGTGAGCGACTCGGAAAGGAGTATCCCTTCACGAGTACCTCCTTCAAGACCGACGGCAAGCGCATTTTCATGGAGATGCTCAACGACAACGGCGACAAGGCGCTGGTTGACGTTGTGCGTCGCCAGGACGTAATGCCGAAGGTGATCGGTCCATCGCTTCGTGAAGGCATTGAGCTGAACGTCGACGAAGAAGCGACCCGCTGGTATCCGATGCCGAGATCGAAATCAGTGGTCTTCGACCCCGCGCGGAGCTTCGGTCAACCCATCCTGGCGGACTTCGGCGTTCCGACCGTTGCAATCGCCGAGGCCGTTAAGGCCGAAGGCGGCGATGCCAAGCGAGTCGCCCGTCTTTACGAAATACCCGTTGCCGCAGTCCGCAGGGCCTTGGCGTTCGAGGAACGGGTCGCGCATTGAAGGTTCAGATCGACGAGAACCTTCCTCCGGCCCTAGCGCGGGCGCTCAACGCCATTTCCGCGATCGACGACCACGAAGTTATCCATGTGTCCGATTTCGCGAAGGGCGCGCCCGATCTTGAACTCTTCCAGCGTGCGGTCGATTCCGGAGTCAAGGTCCATGTCACGCAGGACCACCATCACCGCCGCATGGTCCAGAAGGAAGCGATCGCGCGGCTAGGTCTGACCGTTTTTGAGTTGGCGAGCGGTTGGAACAACATGGGCCATTACCAAAAGGCCGCATGGCTGATCGAGTGGTGGCCCAACATCATGGATGTTGCCAAGTTGACGACCCCCGGGTCGATCTACGTTGTGCCCGCCTGCAATGCGCGTCGGGGCCGCTTGAAGCCCGCGCGCCGCTGAAGCCGCCGTCTGTAGACGGGTGCTACCCAGGTGCTACCCAGTGACGCCAAGTGGCGCAAACGAAAACGCCCCGCGTGGGCTGAAACCCAAGCGGGGCGCGAGATTCGCATGGTGGCCGGGGAGGGAATCGAACCCCCGACACGGGGATTTTCAATCCCCTGCTCTACCAACTGAGCTACCCGGCCAGCGAGCCGCGCATGATACGGAGACCGCCGGGGCAGGGCAAGCCGGATAGACGCTGAATGGCGTGCGGGCTGGGTCGAACCGCATGCGTCGGTCGGGAGCAAGATGCAGTGAGCCGGCCCTGCGATGGGGCCGGGATACCGGAGGTTCCCATGAAAGGCCAGCTGCTTTCCGCGATCGCGGCGGTCTCCGCGACTTTGGCGCTAGCCGCGTGCTCGTCGGGCATGACGCGCGCCGAGCGTCTGTCTCTTTACGAAGCCAGTGCCGGCGAGCCGGTGGCGAGGATCAATTTCTTCTCCCCGCAAAGCTGGGAAGAGATCGACAAGAACCACATCGCCGTGACCATGCGTCCAACCGAGACGTATCTGATGCGCCTCAGCGGCCCGTGCCTGGACTACGACAACGGTGCGGCGGGGATGCTCATCACCACGCAGACGGGCTCGTGGGTCCAGGCGAAATTCGACCGGGTGTCGTTCGGTTCCAACTTCACCTGCCGCATCGAAGAAATCCGGCCTCTCGATGTCGAAGCGCTTCGCACAGGCAGGAAGGCGTTCGACGGCCAGAAGGCGATCTGACGGATCAGGCGTCGGGCGCCACGAAGCCCGCGGGTTTCTCGGCGCCATCGCCGAAGAGGAACTTCTCCATCTCGGCCTCGAGCATCGCGCGATGCTTGGGGTCGAGCGGCGACAGCCGGTTTTCGTTGATCAGCATGGTCTGGTGCGCCAGCCAGCGTTGCCAGGCCGGCTTGCCGACGTGTTCGAACACGCGCTTGCCCGCCGGGCCGGGCCAGGGAATGAAATCGAGGCCGGCGGTCTCGACCTGGTCGACGATGCAGAACACGGTGCGGGGCATTTTCAACCTTCCAGTAATTTGCGGACCGGCGCGGGCAGGCCGAGCGTGCCCAGCGACGCGCGCGGGATCCAGCGCAGGTCGCCATTATCGCTCGTCGCGCGCGGCGGATCCGTTCCGCGCCAACGCAGCGGCTGGATCTGCAGGCGGTAATGCGTGAAGCCATGCGCAACGGGCGCCAGGGTTTCGGCGGATTCGAACTCGGCGGCGATGTGTTCGGCGAACCAGGCGCGCGCGGCGTCGCGATCGGCGTGTTCGGGGAACGACCACAGCGATCCCCAGATGCCGGCCGCGGGTCGGCGCTGCAACAGCACGCGGCCTTGTGCATCTTCGATCCACAACATCAGCGCGCTGCGTTCGGGCAAAGGCTTGCCGGGTTTCGGCGTGGGCAGCTCGGCCGTGCGGCCTTCGCGCAACGCGACGCATGTGCTTTGCATCGGGCACAGGATGCATGCGGGATCGGCGCGCGTGCACAACGTGGCGCCGAGGTCCATCTGCGCCTGCGTGTAATCGGCCATGCGCGCGTCGGGCAACTGCGCTTCGGCGATTGCCCACATTCGTTTTTCGATCGCGGGCAGGCCGGGATAGCCTTCGATGCCATGGATGCGCGCGAGCACGCGCTTGACGTTGCCGTCGAGGATCGGAAAGCGATCGCCCCACGCTTGCGACAGGATCGCGCCCGCCGTGCTGCGGCCGATGCCGGGCAGCGCCATCAATGCGTCGAGGTCGCGCGGCAACTCGCCATCGTGAAGTTCGACGCACGCCTTCGCCGCGGCATGCAAGTTGCGTGCACGTGCGTAGTAGCCGAGGCCCGCCCACAACGCGATGACGTCATCGAGCGGCGCCGCGGCAAGCGCACGCACATCCGGCAGCACGGCGACGAAGCGTTCGAAGTACGGAATGACGACGCGCACCTGCGTCTGCTGCAGCATCACTTCCGACAACCACACGCGATACGGCGCGCGCGGATGTTGCCAGGGCAGGTCGTGCCGGCCTTCGAGTTCGAACCACGCGAGCAGGCGGCCGGCGAACGAATCGGGTTCGATCATGGGGCCGCGGTGTCGAGGGTCGCGTCGTGCAGTCGCACATCGACGCCTTCGAGGATCACGCCGTCGATGTCGAGCGTCGGCGTCGTGAGCCGGCCGCTCAACGGCGGCAACGGCGAAGTCGGCGGCGCATCGATCCACGCAAGCACCGCAGGCAGCGCAAAGCGCGCGTCGAATCGCGTGTCGTCGCGCGCCAGTTGCAGGCGCGCAACCGACGAGAAATCGAACGGGCCCGCGTAATCGAGGATGACCGGCAACGGCGACGTCGATTGCCCGATCGGCGGCGGC
Source organism: Noviluteimonas gilva (assembly GCF_009740395.1). Lineage (GTDB taxonomy): Bacteria > Pseudomonadota > Gammaproteobacteria > Xanthomonadales > Xanthomonadaceae > Noviluteimonas > Noviluteimonas gilva. Next base: position 72,765 of record NZ_WOXT01000005.1, on the reverse strand, counting down.
AACGCGGGCCAGGCGTCCGGCCAGGTCGCGAGCGTGCCGGCCAGGTGCAGCATCGCCTTGTCGGTGTACGCGAAGGCCGCGCGTCCATCGAGATTCGGCACCAGGCCTTTGCCGCGCAATGCGATACCCGCGGGCGACAGCGAAACGGCGCCGCTTTCCATTCGCAGCGGCCCGTTGAGGGCGAATGCGAAGGGGAGGTCGACATCCTTCTGCGTGTAGCGCGCCGCGATCGACGCACGCAGCGGTGCGATCTGCATGCCATGGTCGTCGACGTGCAACGGGCCCGACACGCGCAACGTCGCCGGCATGCGACGGCCGGGTTGTTCGAGCGTGACCGTGCCATGTGCGCCGAGGCCGGCGTCGTTCGCGGGCTTGGTCATCGTCAGCGCGAGTGCGAAGGGCACGCGCGTGTCGGAGGCGACATAACGGCCCGATACGTTCGCTTCGACGGCTTTGTCCGGCATCACGCGCGGCACGTCCAGCGCGAGCGCATCGACCGACCAGCCCGCACCCAACACGCGTCCATCGCGCACGCGCAGGCCGTCGGAGAGTGTCGGCGTCTTCTGTTCGCTTTCGGGCCGCGATGCGAGCCATGCCTGCAGCATCGGCACATCGAGCACGGGGGCGTCGAGTTCGATGCGCTTGATCGCAAGGTCCGCGCCGCGCGAACGCACGGTCGACCACGGCACGGACACATCGACGCTCGCGGCGCGCAACATCGGACGCGCGGCACCGGGCGCGCGCGCTTCGACATCGCGCAACACCAGGCGCGGTCCCCCGGCCAACCAGTATTCCGAACTTCCGCGCGCGGTAATTTCCAGGCCGAGCGCAGAGCCCAGTTGCGACGTCACCATCGACGCCACGCGTTGCGGCCGCGAAGCCCACCACGCGACGAGCGCGAGCAGCAGCGCCACCGCCGCGAAGGCCAGCAGCCAGCGGCGCGCGCGCGTCATCAGGTGCCGAGCGATTCCGGGAGCAGGGCGTCGACGAAGGCTTCCGCGTCGAACACGCGCAGATCCTCCGGACGCTCGCCGATGCCCGCGTAGCGGATCGGAATGCCGAACTCGCGTGCGAGCGCGAACACCACGCCGCCCTTCGCGGTGCCATCGAGCTTGGTGACGACCAGGCCGGTCACGGTGACCGCCTGGTTGAACTGGCGCAGTTGCGAAAGCGCGTTCTGCCCCGTCGTGCCGTCGATCACCATCAGCACTTCATGCGGCGCGGAGGCATCGACCTTCGCGATCACGCGGCGGATCTTGCCGAGTTCGGCCATCAACCCTTGTTGCGTGTGCAGGCGGCCGGCGGTGTCGGCGATGAGGACTTCGACGCCACGCGCCTTCGCCGCATTCAACGCATCGAATGCGACCGACGCGGCATCCGCGTTCTGCCCCTGCGCGATCACGGGCACATCGTTGCGATCGCCCCACGCCTGCAATTGCGCGACGGCGGCGGCGCGGAACGTATCGCCCGCGGCGAGCATCAGTGTGCGGCCTTCGTCCTTGAAGCGACGCGCGAGCTTGCCGATGGTCGTGGTCTTGCCCACGCCGTTGACGCCGACGGTGAGCAATACGAAGGGCTTGGCATTCGCGTCGATCACCAGCGGCTGCGCGACGGGCGCGAGCATCGCGATCAATTCCGCGCGCAGCGAGCGCAGCAATTCCTTGGCGTCGGCGAACTCGCGGCGCTTCATGCGCTGGCGCAGGCCTTCGAGCAGCTGCGTCGTCGCGGCCACGCCGACATCGGCGGTGAGCAGCGCGGTTTCGATCTCGTCGAGCAGGTCGTCGTCGAGTTTCGGATTGCGCGAGAACAGGCCGCCGAGGCTCTTGGCGAAGCCGCTGCCGCGCAGGCGTTCGCGCCAGCCCGGCTTGCCGGGCGCAGCTGCGCGTTCGACGTAGGGTGCCTCGACGACCGGTTCGAAGTTGCGGTCGATCTCGACCGGCGCCGCCTCGGGCTCGGCGGCAGGCAGCACGTCGGCGCTGGGCGCGTCGGTCGGAAGGTCGGTCGAAGGCGGCGCGCCGTCGTCGGATTTCTTGCGTCGGAACCAGCGCATGCGGCCGCGGCATTCGATGTTGGACAATGGCCGGCATGGTAGCACCCGCCCCCAGAGCGCCCCGATGACGCGTCGCGATCCTTCCGCGGGCCATGTCCGCATCGTCGGCGGCCGTTGGCGCGGCACGAAGCTGCGCGTGCCCGATCGCCCAGGCCTGCGCCCGAGTTCGGATCGCGTGCGCGAAACGCTGTTCAACTGGCTGATGCCGATGTTGCCGGGCGCGCAGGTGCTCGATCTGTTCGCCGGCACCGGCGCGCTCGGGTTCGAAGCCCTTTCGCGCGGCGCGGCGAGCGCGGTGCTGGTCGAACACGATCGCGAGGCGGTCGCCTGCCTGCGCGAAGCCGCCGGACGCCTGCAGGGCGGGGAGGCCGCGCAGATCGTGCAGGCCGACGCGATGGCCTGGCTGCACGCGCAGCCCGACGCGAGCTTCGACCTGGCCTTCGTCGACCCGCCGTTCGACGCGAACCTGTGGGGCGGCGTGCTGCCGGTGCTGTCCCCGCGCTTGCGCGAGGACGGCTGGTTGTATGTCGAAGGCCCCGCGAGCGATGCCGCGCCGCCGCCGGAGGGCTGGCGCCTGCACCGCGAAGGCCGGACGCGCGAGGTGCGCTATGCGCTTTATCGACGGGGCGCCGGGGCGGGTTGAGCCGAACTTCAAACCAGCTGTTTCAAGTCGGTTACACTCGCCACGACCTTCCAAGCCGAAACCGCGCACCACAATGCCCGTGGCCACCCGCATCGCGGTTTATCCCGGCACGTTCGATCCGATCACGAACGGGCACGTGGACCTCGTCGACCGCGCCGCGCCGCTGTTCGAGCGCATGATCGTCGGCGTCGCGCACAGCCCCGGCAAGGGCCCCGCGCTGCCGCTCGACCTGCGCGTGGACCTGGCCAGGCAAGCGCTCTCGCATCACCCGAACGTGGAAGTGCGCGGCTTTTCCGGCCTGCTCGCGCATTTCGTGACCGAAATGGGCGCCGGCGTGCTGCTGCGCGGTCTGCGCGCGGTGTCGGATTTCGAATACGAGTTCCAGTTGGCGAGCATGAACCGGCACCTGATCCCGGGTGTCGAAACGCTCTTCCTCACGCCCGCCGAGCAATACGGTTTCATTTCCTCGTCGCTGGTACGCGAGATCTCCCGCCTCGGCGGCGATGTCTCGGGGTTCGTGCCGGCGGCGGTTGCCGCCGCGCTGCAGGCCGAATGGCAGCGCACTTCCGTCTGACCGACTTTCTTTAGTTCCGGGGGATTCACCATGCAACACAAGCTGCTCACGATGTCCCGCACTGCGCTGCTCGCGCTGCTCGCTGTCGTCGCCCTGTCGGCGTGCAAGAAGGAAGAAGCCCCGAAGGCGCAGGCCGCCGCGGTGGCCGTGCCCACCAACGGCGATCCGAATGCCTGGCAGGCCTACGCCAGCGACGTGGTCAAGAAGAACATGGACGGCGTCAACAGCGCGCCCTTCGTGTACTTCCTGCCGGAAGAGTCGGATCCGAACTTCCAGGACCAGTACGACGCGCAGGCCGAAAAGGTGAAGAGCGATCTCACCCGCGGCATCCTGGAAGGCAACATGCTCGCGTTCGTCTCGCCGGCCTCGGCGAAGATGGGCGACCTGGTGATCGCCTCGTTCGCCGACGTCGCCGCCGGTTCGATGAAGGGCGTCAAGGTCCTTTTCATCGGCCAGGCCGCGGACAACGAACGCGTCAAGGCGGCCGTCGCGCCGTCGGGCGTCAACTACGTGTTCGTCGAAGCGAAGTAAGCAACACCCGGCGCGTGGCCGCACGTCGGCCACGCGCTCTGGTCCAACCTCCATGTCCCTCAAGATCAACGAGCTCTGCGTCAACTGCGACGTCTGCGAGCCGGTCTGCCCCAACAAGGCGATCTCCCAGGGCGAAACGATCTACGTGATCGATCCGGCGCGCTGCACCGAGTGCGTCGGCCACTACGACGAACCGCAATGCGTCGTCGTCTGTCCGGTGGAATGCATCGATCCGGATGCCGCGCATCCCGAATCCAACGAACAACTGCTCGCCAAACTCCTGCGCCTGCAGCAGGAAGACGGCACCACGGAGCCTCCTGCATGACGCCAGCGTTGCGCCCGGTCATCCGGCAAGCTTTCACCTTCTGCGCGACGCTGACGTTGTTCGCGGCCTTCCAGGCGACGGCGGCCGACGCGCGCCCGCGACATCCGCCGGGCACCGTCATCGCCAGCGCACAGGCGCTCGCCACCGACGCGGGCTTCGAAGCGATCCGCAACGGCGGCAACGCTTTCGACGCGGCGGTCGCGACCTCCGCCGTGCTCGCGGTCGTCGAACCGATTTCCTCGGGCATCGGCGGCGGCGGGTTCTTCCTGTTGCACGATGCGAAGACCGGTCGCGATGTGTTCGTCGACGCGCGCGAAACCGCGCCGGAATCGGCGACGCCCGAGGCTTATCTCGACAAGCAGGGCGAACTCGACGTCGACCGCGCGGAAAACGGCCCGTGGTCGGCCGGCATTCCCGGTTTACCCGCTGCGCTGGTGCATATCGCATCCAAGTACGGCCGCCTGCCGCTGCGCACCACGCTTGCGCCCGCGATCAAGTTGGCGCGCGAAGGCTTCGAGGTCTATCCGCGCCTCGAGCGTGGTTACGGCAGCCGACGCGAAGTGATGGAGCGTTACGCCGGCACGCGCGCGGTGTTCCTCGCCGACGGCACGCCGCCGAAGGCCGGCGAAATCCTCAAGCAGCCCGATCTCGCGCACACGCTCGAACTGCTGGCCGAAAAAGGCCGCGACGGTTTCTACAAGGGCGAAGTCGCCGAGAAGTTGCTGAAGGGTGTCGCGGATGAAGGCGGCAAGTGGACCGCCGCGGAACTGGCGAGCTACCAGGTGCGCGAACGCGAACCGCTGCGCTTCAAGTACCGCGGTTGGGATGTCATCACCGCGCCGCCGCCGTCCTCGGGCGGCGTTGCGCTCGCGCAGATGCTGCAGATCCTCGAAGGCTGGGACCTGGCCAAGCTCGATGAAGCGCACCGCGTCCACGTCACCGTCGAAGCGATGCGCCGCGCGTTCCGCGATCGCACGATTTACCTGGGCGATCCCGATTTCGTGACCGTGCCGATGGCGCGCCTGATGGATCGCAATTACGCCGCCGGCCTGCGCGCGTCGATCCATCCGGAGAAGGCCACGCCCAGCGCGCTGATCTCCGGCAAGCCCGCGCCGCTGGAAGACGACGAGACCACGCACTTCGCGATCATCGACGCCGACGGCAATCGCGTGAGCACGACGCAGACCGTCAACCTGTTGTACGGGTCGGGCATGATCCCGCCGGGCACGGGCGTGCTGCTCAACGACGAGATGGATGATTTCGCGCTGCGCCCGGGCACGCCGAACGCGTTCGGCGTGATGGGCTTCGAAGCGAACGCACCGAAGGCCGGCAAGCGCATGCTCAGCTCGATGACGCCGACGTTCATCGAGAACGCCGACAAGTCGATCGCGATCGGCGCGCCGGGCGGCAGCCGCATCATCACCGAAGTGCTGCTCGGCATCCTCGGTTACGACGCGGGCCTGACGCCGCAGGAAGTCGCTGCGCTTCCGCGCTTCCATCATCAGTGGATGCCGGACGTGATCTCGGCGGAGAAGGGCGCGTTGTCGCCCGAAGCGGTCAAGGCGCTCGAAGCGATGGGCCACACCGTCAACGCCGCCGAACCGACGTGGGGCAACCTGCAGACCGTGCAGTGGGATCGCCGCACGAACACGCTGTCGGGCGGAAGCGATCCGCGCAATCCGGTCGGCAAGGCCGAAGTCCAACCGAGCGACGCGAAGGGCAAATGAGCGAGCAACCGCCGAAGAAGCCCTCGATCCACCACGTGCCCGCGATCCTGACGGGCGCGGCGGCGCTGATCGCATCGCTGACCGCGGTGTACGTCAATGTGCGCGGCGATCGAAATCCGCCGCCGCCCGCGGCCGCCATCGCGCCGGCGACGCCGAGCGTCGTCGCCGAAGCTGCGCCCGCGCGCGAAGCCCCCAAGTCTGTTGATCGCTTCACGATCACCGTCGACCGCATCGCCGTCGAACACGATGGATCGCCGGGCACGACCGACTGGCGCTTCACCGTGGAAGCCGACGACGACGCGCTGTTCGCGTTCCAGCAGGACGCGCTCGACGACACCGGTGGCCGCAACGTCGCGGTGCCGAAGGACGCCTCGGGCGTGCTGCGCCTGGAAGGTCGCCCCGGCGCGCGCATCGTGATCAAGGGCTGGCGCGGGCGCCTGTTCGGGCTGGGGCGTGCGCCGGACGCGACGGGGGAGGGCCGCCTGTCGGCCAATGGCGCGATCGGCGCGATCCGCGTGGCCGCGGCCGAACCCGAAGGCGGCGCCTTCGTGTTCCATCTGTCCGCCGATCCGGCGCGCTAGCGATCCGTTAACCACGTCACGGCTTACAATCGGCCGCATGAAGCTCTGGTCGATCCTCGGCAACTCGCAGAAGCTCGATGGCGGCGCGATGTTCGGCAACGCGCCGCGCGCGTTGTGGTCGCGCTGGTCGGCGCCCGACGAAGCCAATCGCATCGCGCTGGCCTGCCGCGCGCTCCTCGCGAGCCCCCTCAACGGCAAGACGGTGTTGTTCGAAACCGGCATCGGCGCGTTCTTCGATCCGAAGATGCGCGAGCGCTACGGCGTCGTCGAAGAGCGCCACGTGTTGCTCGAGTCGCTGCATTCGGCGGGATTCGAACATGACGACGTGGATGTCGTCGTGCTCTCGCACCTGCACTTCGACCACGCCGGCGGCCTGCTCGCACCGTGGGCCGAAGGCCGCGCGCCGGAACTGTTGTTTCCCAACGCGACCTACGTCGTCAGCAAGGAATGCTGGGAACGCGCGAACCATCCGCATGCGCGCGACCGCGCGTCCTTCATTCCCGAGTTGCAGGTGCTGCTGGAAAAGAGCGGGCGCCTGGAACTGGTCGAAAGCACGCACACGCCGGCGCTGGGCAAGAGCGTGCGCTTCCACTTCAGCGATGGGCACACGCCCGGGTTGATGCTGTCCGAAATCATCGGGCCGGATGCGAGCAATGGCGAATCGCACGGCGGCGTGGTGTTCTGCGCCGACCTGATCCCGGGGCGCCCGTGGGTGCATGTGCCGATCACGATGGGTTACGACCGCAACGCCGAATTGCTGATCGACGAGAAACGCGAATTCCTGGAAGACAAGCTCGCGCGCAACGTGCATCTGTTCTTTACCCACGATCCCGAATGCGCGCTCGCGCAGGTGGTGCGCGACGCGACGGGCCGCTTCGGCACGACGCACGAAGTGGCGGAACTGCACGCGCGGGCCCTGGCCGCATGAGGCCCGCACTGCGCGGCATCCTCGCGCTGCTGATGTTGCTGGCGGCGGGGTTCGTGCATGCGCAGGAAAGCGAACCGGTGTCCGATGAAGTGGTGCGCGATCGCGAGTTCGGCGTCAGCGCGCGGCACTTCGGGCTGGAGCGGCGCGTGGAGATGTACCAGTGGCGCGCGAAGGACGGCGGGTTCGAACGCGTGTGGAGCGAAACGCCGATCGATTCCAGCGGTTACACGCAGGGCCACGAGAATCCGGAATTCCCGATGCGTGGGCGGCGTTGGACCGCCGAGCATGTGACGCTCGACGACAAACCCGTCGATCGCAGCGTGATCGAACAATACGGTCAGTGGCGCCTGTTCCGTCCGAATTTCTCGGCTCTGCCGGGGAATCTCGCCGCCACGTTCCAACCCGAAGGCGATGGCCTGGGCAGTGCGGAGAATCCGCTGGATCCGCAGATCGGCGACCTGCGCATCGGCTGGCGCGAGTTGACCTTGCCGCCATTGAAGGGGCGCGTGTCGCTCGAACGCGGCACGTGGTTTCCGATCGCGGGCGATCCCATCGGCGACGATCCGCCGTTGCCGCAATTGGCGACGCAAGCCGTCGCGATGCCGCTGCCGACGACGACGTTGTTGTTCGCCGCGCTGCACGCGCTGATGTTGATGGGATTGACCGCGCAGGTGTCGCGCTGGCGCGCGAAGGCGCAGGTCGGCATCGGCGCCGGCGATTGCAAGGAGTTGAAGCGCTGGGTCCGGGTCCACGGCAACTTCACCGAATACGTTCCGATGACGTTGTTGTTGCTCGCGCTGCTCGAAATCACGGGCGTCGGGCGCCAGTGGATCTTCACCGGCGGCGCGCTGCTGCTGCTCGGTCGCGTGCTGCACGCGTGGGGCCTGGGCCGCCACGCGGGGACGTCGATCGGTCGTTTCGTCGGGATGGTGCTGACGATGGTGGTGCTGGGGAGCGCGGCGGTGGCCGCGCTCTGGGTCACGATGCGCTGACTCCCTCCCCTGCGAAGGCAGGGGAGGGCCGGGGTGGGGTTGCGTGGCTTCGCGACGCGCCTTTACGCCGCCGCAGCCTGCGTCTGTCGCGGGCCTTCGACCAGCGCACGCTTCACCATCGACACCAGCAGGTCGATTTCTTCGCTGTCGACCATGAAGTGCGGGGTGAAGCGCAGCGAGTTCGCGCCGCCGTGGATCACGCCCATGCCGTGTTCGCGCAGCCACTCTTCGGTCGAGCCGACGCCGTAACCCTTGAACTGCGGCGCGAGTTCGCACGAGAACAGCAGGCCCGTGCCCTGGACCTTGGTGATCAGGCCGCCGAGTTCATTCTTCAGCGCTTCGAACTTGGCGATCGCTTCCTTGCCGCGCTCGCGGATGTTGGTGCGCATCGCGGGCGTGAACTGTTCGAGCACCGCGACCGCGACGTCGAGCGCGCGCGGGTTGGTGGTCATCGTGTTGCCGTAGGTGCCGGCGCGATACAGCTTCTCGGCGCGCGCGGTGACGGCGAGCACCGACAGCGGGTACTGCGCGGCGTTGAGCGCCTTCGAATAGGTTTCCATGTCCGGCGCTTCCAGGCCTTCGAAGCCCGGGTAGTCGACGATCGACAGCACGCCGTTCGCGCGCAGGCCGGCCTGGATGGAGTCGACGAGGAACAGCGAGCCGTGCGTCTTGGTCAGCTCGCGCGCGGCGGCGTAGAACGCCGGCGGCACGCTGCGGCCCGGGTCGCCTTCGCCCATCACCGGCTCGAGGAACATCGCCTCGATGAACCAGTTGTTGGTCTCGGCGTCCGCGAAAATCTGCTTCAGCTGGTCGATGTCGTAGGGCTCGACGGTCAGCAGCGTGTCTTCGCCACGGAAGCTGGCCAGGTGCTGCAGGTAGGTCTTGCGCGAGGAATCCGAATACAGCGCCGGGCGCTCGGTGCGGCCGTGGAAGCTGCCCTTCACCACGATGCGCTTGATCGCGCGACCGGCGTGCTTGGCACCCGGATCGGTCATCAGCTTGGTGTTGACGTCGGCGATGCGCGCGGCGAGCGACACGCTTTCCGAGCCGGAGTTCAGGCACAGGAACTTGGTGTACGGGGTGCCGCCGCGGGTGTGGCCGATTTCCTTGCGCATCGCGCGATCGAAGCGCAGCTGCGAAAGATTGGGCGTCATGATGTTGGCCATCGCTTGCGGGCGCGCCATCGCGGCGATCACCGCATCCGGGGTGTGGCCCAGGCCGAGCATGCCGTAGCCGCCCGAATCGTGGAGCACCGCGCCCTTGAGCGTGACCACCCACGGGCCGCGCGCGGCGATGGCGATGTACGGGTTCACCGCATCCATCGAATAGAAATTGACGAAGCCGGCCTGCACGGCGCGGATCTGCGCGTCTTCGTCCAGGTCCAGCAGGTCGGCGAACTCGGCGCGCACGCGCGCGTATTCGGCGGCGGCGGCGGCGATGGCCTGCGCGAGTTCGGGGTGGTTCGCGGACAGGCGCAGCAGCGTGGCGTCGTCGAGGCCTTGCGTCCGACGCGTGCCGGCATGGGCACGAAGGGGGGCGAGGGGGGCGAGCAAAGCGTTGGCGTTCATGGCACGAACCTCGGGAAAATCTTGACGATGGGAACCCTTGAAAACAAAAACGCGGCGGGGCCGCGCAGTGCGTGTTTCCTTGGGATTTCAAAAGCTTGCGCGAGTCTACCACCCCCCAGACCCCGATATAACCCCCGGCGGCCGCTACACTAGGCGGCCTTGCTCCACCGGCCCCGCGGCCACCCGCCTTGAAGCGCTCCGACTTCCATTACGACCTGCCGCAGGCGCTGATCGCGCAGGCGCCGCTGCCCGAACGCTCCGCCAGCCGCTTGCTGGTCGTCGAACCCGCGCCCGCGCCCCTGGCCGACCGCGGCGTGCGCGACCTGCCGGATCTGCTGCGCGCCGGCGACCTGCTGGTCTTCAACGACACCCGGGTCATCCCCGCGCGCCTGTTCGGCCAGAAGGCCAGCGGCGGGCGCGTGGAAATCCTCATCGAACGCCTGCTGCCGGGCGACGAAGCCCGCGCCCAGGTCGGCGCGAGCAAATCCCCGAAGCCCGGGTCGCGCATCGCGCTCGATGCCGGCGGCGAGGCCGAGGTCCTGGGCCGCGAAGGCGAGTTCTATCGCCTCCGCTTCCATGTCGACGGCCCCTTCGCCGATTGGTTGCAGCACGCCGGCCGTTTGCCGCTGCCGCCGTACATCCATCGCGACGCCGATGCCGCCGACGATGCGCGCTACCAGACCGTCTTCGCGAAGGAAACCGGCGCGGTCGCCGCGCCGACCGCGGGCCTGCATTTCGACGGCGCGTTGCTCGATGCACTGCGCGCGAAAGGCATCGACTTCGGCCATGTCACCTTGCATGTCGGCGCGGGCACGTTCCAACCGGTGCGTGTCGACGATCTGTCCGAGCACCGCATGCACAGCGAGTGGCTCAATGTCGGCGCGGCGCTGATCGATCAAGTCAACGCAACGCGCGCACGCGGCGGGCGCGTGATCGCGGTCGGCACGACCGTCGTGCGTGCGCTCGAATCGGCCCTGGTCGACGGCGCGCTGCAACCCTTCGCCGGCGAGACGTCGATCTTCATCCTGCCGGGCTATCGCATTCGCAGCGTCGACGCGTTGCTCACCAACTTCCATCTGCCGGAGAGCACCTTGCTCATGCTGGTGTCCGCGTTCGCCGGCAAGGCGCGCATCTTCGAGGCCTATGCGCATGCGATCGCGCAGGGCTACCGTTTCTTTTCCTACGGCGACGCGATGCTGCTGTGGCCGTCGAGCGAGGCCGGCGCATGAGCCGCATGCGTTTCGAATTCCTCGGCCAGGATGGCGCCGCGCGTCGCGGAAGGCTGCATTTCCCGCGTGGCACGGTGGAAACGCCGGCGTTCATGCCGGTGGGCACGTACGGGTCGGTCAAGGGCGTGTTTCCCGACCAGATCCGCGGGCTCGGCGCCGAAATCATCCTCGGCAACACCTTCCATCTGTATCTGCGCCCCGGGCTCGAAGTCATCGAAGCGCACGGCGGCCTGCATGGCTTCGCGCGCTGGGACGGGCCGATCCTCACCGACTCCGGCGGCTTCCAGGTCTTCTCGCTCGCGCATCGCCGCAAGATCACCGAGAAGGGCGTGACCTTTGCGGCGCCGACCGACGGCTCGACCGTCTTCCTCGGCCCGGAAGAAAGCATGCGCATCCAGCGCGTGCTCGATTCGGACGTGGTGATGATCTTCGACGAATGCACGCCGTATCCGGCGACGCATGAGGTCGCGCAAGCCTCGATGCAACTGAGCCTGCGCTGGGCCGAACGTTCCAAGCGCGCGCACGAAGGCAACGACGCGGCGCTGTTCGGCATCGTGCAGGGCGGGGTGCATCACGATCTGCGCAGCGCGTCGGCGGCCGGCTTGCGGGACATCGGCTTCGATGGCTATGCCATCGGCGGCCTGGCCGTCGGCGAGCCCGAGCACGAACGCAACGCGATGCTCGACCACACGTGTCCGGCGTTGCCGGAAGATCGCCCGCGCTACCTCATGGGCGTGGGCCGGCCCGAGGACCTGGTCGAAGCGGTCGCGCGCGGCGTGGACATGTTCGATTGCGTGATGCCGACGCGGAACGCGCGCAACGGCCACTACTTCACGAGCACGGGGACGGTCCGCATCCGCAACGCGAAGTACGAGAAGGACTTGCGGCCGATCGAGGAGGGCTGCGGCTGCCCCACCTGTTCCGGCGGCTATACGCGGGCGTACCTGCGCCACCTGGATCGCTGCAACGAGATGCTGGCGCCGATGCTCGGCACCCTCCACAACCTCTGGTACTACGAAAAGCTGATGGCGGACATGCGCGCGGCCATCGAGCGGGGAACCTTCGCGGCATTCAGGGAGTCTTTCCACGCCGCCCGTGCCGCGATCCCCGGGGCGCAGCCCACCCACGTGGCATAATCCTCCGCCTTTTCACATTGCCGGACCCAGCAAAATGGACCTGCTCGACCTGTTGATCGCCCCCGCCCACGCCCAGGCCGCCGCGCCTGCCGCCGGTGGCAGCATGTGGCAGACGCTTTTGCTGCCGATCGTCTTCATCGGCCTGATGTACTTCCTGATGATCCGTCCGCAGATGAAGCGCCAGAAAGAACACCGCTCGATGCTGGACAAGCTCAATCGCGGCGACGAGGTGATCACCAGCGGCGGCATCGCCGGTACGGTCACCGAAATGGGCGACAACTTCGTCACCGTCGAAGTCGCCACTGGCGTGCAGCTGCGCGTGCAGCGCGGCGCGATCGCCAACGTGCTCCCCAAGGGCACCTTGAAATCCGCCTGATCCGTTAGTTTTTCCAAGACTTTTCACGAAACGCAGTTGCGGCGGCCGGATGGTCGCCGCGGGGTCGCCCGATGCTTGAGTACGCGCGCTGGAAATACGTCGTCATCCTGTTGGTGCTGGTGCTGAGCACGCTGTACGCGTTGCCCAACATCTATCCGCAGGATCCCTCGGTGCAGGTCACCGCCAACCGTGGTTCGACGGTGGATGCCACCACCAAGGCGCGCGTCGAAGGCGTGCTGAAGAAGATCGGCGTCGCCCCCAAGGCGGTGGAGATCTCCAAGGACGGCAACCTGCTCGTCCGCCTGCGCGACCCCAACGTGCAGATCAAGGCGGCCGACGCCGTCCGCGAGGCGATGGGCACCGACTACGTCGTCGCGCTCAACCTCGCCTCGACGGTGCCGGCGTGGCTGCAGAAGATCGGCGCGCGCCCGATGCTGCTGGGCCTGGACTTGCAGGGCGGCGTGCACTTCCTGATGCAGGTCGACCAGCAGGCCGCGCTGGCCAAGCGCTTCGAAGCCACGGCTGAAGACGTCCGCGTGCTGCTGCGCGAAAACGGCGTGGCTTACACGTCCGTCGAGCGCCGCCCCGACAACAGCATCATCGCCACGCTCGCTTCCAATGCCGATCCGGCGAAGGCGCGCGACCTGATCGCGAAGCAATTGCCGACGCTGCAGCCGCTCGACAGCGCGCTGCCGAACCAGGTCGCCGTGCGCATCCCGCAGGCCGAGCTGGACAAGGTGGCGAGCGAAGCCATCGAGCAGAACGTCAGCACGCTGCGCAACCGAATCAACGAACTCGGCGTGGCCGAGCCGATCATCCAGCGCCAGGGCACCGACCGCGTCGTCGTGCAGTTGCCGGGCGTGCAGGACACCGCGCAGGCCAAGCGCATCCTCGGCGCCACGGCGACCCTGGAATTCCGCGGCGTGCACGAAGGCAGCATCGAAGACGCGCGGAATGGCAACGTCCCGCCGGACGCGCGCCTGTTCACCGCGCGCGGCAGCAAGGGCGGCCCGAGCTATCCGGTGCTGCTCAAGAAGCGCGTCATCGTTTCGGGCGAACAGCTCGTCGGCGCGCAGGCCACGCGTTCGCCGGACGACGGCTCCCCGGCCGTGTCGATCACGCTCAATGGCCCGGGTGGCCAGCGCATGTTCGACTACTCCAGCGAAAACGTCGGCAAGGGCCTGGCGGTCGTCTACATCGAACGCATCCCGGAAGTGAAGGTCGTCGACGGCAAGGACGTGCGCAGCACGCGCGTCAAGGAAGAGGTGATCTCGGTCGCCAACATCCGCGAACCGCTGGGCAAGAACTTCCAGACCTCCGGCCTCGACAGCCCGAAGGACGCCTCCGACCTCGCGCTGCTGCTGCGCGCCGGTGCGCTGGCGGCGCCGATGGAATTCGTCGACGAACGCACCGTGGGCCCGAGCCTGGGTGCGGAGAACGTCGAGCGCGGCCTGACGGCGGTGCTGTACTCCTTCGGCTTCGCGCTGGTGTTCTTCCTCGTGTACTACCGCATGTTCGGCATCATCACGTCGGTGGCGTTGCTCATCAACCTGCTGATGGTGATCGCGGTGATGTCGATCCTCGGCGCGACGCTGACCCTGCCGGGTTTGGCGGGTATCGCATTGACCGTCGGCATGTCGGTCGACGCCAACGTGCTGATCAACGAACGTATCCGAGAGGAGCTACGCCTCGGCATGCCACCGTTGGGTGCGATCAAGGAAGGCTACGAGCGCGCGGCGGGCACCATCGCCGACGCCAACATCACGGCCATCCTCGCGGGTATCGCGTTGTTCGCGTTCGGTACGGGCGCGGTGAAGGGGTTCGCGGTCTCGCTGATCGTCGGCATCCTGACGTCCATGTACACCGCGGTGTCGGTCTCGCGCGGCATCGCCACGCTGATCTACGGCCACCGCCGCAAGCTCAAGTCCATCGCGGTCTGATCGGGAAGCCAAGCAAATGAAACCGTTCAACGTCTTCCCGTACGACAGCAACATCAACTTCATGCGCATGCGCTGGGTGTCGCTGATCGTGGCCGCGCTCATCATGTTCGTCGGCCTCGGCGCGATGGTCACCAAGGGCTTCAACTTCGCGCTGGACTTCACCGGCGGCGTCGGCGTCGAGCTGCGCTTCCAGAAGCCGGCGGACGTCGACGGCGTGCGCTCGCGCCTGGAAAAGGCCGGCTACGCCAACGCGCAGGTGCAGACCTTCGGGACCGGCAGCGACGTGCTCGTGCGCCTGCAGGACCGTCCGCACGGTGCGTCGCAGGCCGGTGGCACGTCGTCCAGCATCGCGCAGGAAGTCCGCACGCTCGCCTCCACGCCCGACAACCAGGCCGAGGTGCGCAGCAGCGCGCAGATCTCGCCGCAGGTGGGCAAGGAACTCGCGCAGAACGGCGTGTACGCGTTGCTGTTCGTGCTGTTCGGCTTCGGCATCTACATTTCGGCGCGCTTCGAATGGAAGTTTGCTGCGGCGGCGATCGTCACCACGCTGCACGACGTCATCGTCGTGGCGGGCTGGTTCGCGCTGAGCGGGCACGAGTTCGACCTGACGGTGCTCGCCGGCGTGTTGTCGGTGATGGGCTACTCGATCAACGACACGATCGTGGTGTTCGACCGCGTGCGCGAAAACTTCCGCGGCATGCGCGCGCCGCCGTACGAGGTGCTGAACAAGTCGGTCAACCAGACGCTCTCGCGTACGGTGATCACCTCGTTCGTGGCCTTCCTGACGGTGTTCGCGCTGTACGCCTACGGCGGCGGTTCGCTGCGCGGCATGGCCGAGTCGCAGATGATCGGCATCGTCATCGGTACGCTGTCGTCGATCTTCGTGGCCTGCCCGTTGCTGCTGTGGTTCGGCGTGAGCAAGCAGGACCTGATGCCGAAGGCGCGCGACGAAGCCGCGCTGGCGCGTCGTCCCTGATCCGATAAGCGTCAAAGCGCGACGCCCGTCGGCGTCCGGCAAACCAGAAAAGGCCGCGCATCCAGCGCGGCCTTTTCTGTTGGCGCGTGCACTTAGCCTGTCGACTCGACCACTGAATGGTCGGCCGCATTCGCGGACCACTTGACAGGAGTCGCTTTTAAGCGAAAATCGCATGGAGCTTGAAGTACGGCATTACCGCTCGCGGGCGGGGAGGGACGTCTACCAGGAATGGATGGACGGATTGCGTGATCCGCGCGGGAAGGTCGCTGTCATGCGGCGCGTCGTCCGCGTCGAGCGAGGCAACTTCGGAGATCACGCCACCTGCCGCGATGGCGTTTCGGAATTACGGGTCGACGTGGGGCCCGGATACCGCGTGTATTTCGGGCTGGACCGTGGCGCGGTCGTGTTGCTGCTCGGCGGCGGCGACAAATCGAGTCAACGGCGCGACCTCGACCGTGCAGTGGACGCCTGGCGAGATTATCAACGGAGGACGGAACATGACGAAGCCATGGCGTAGCCATGATGAAGCGACGGCGGAAATGCTGCGCAACGACCCTGCGTTCGCTGCGCTGTACCTGGAAAGCGTCCTTGCCGACGGCGATCAGGTGGATGTGCTTGGCGCACTTCGCCACATCGTCAACGCTTTCGGCGTCCAGCAAGTTGCGGCGGATGCCGAACTGAACGCAAAAACGCTTTATCGAACGCTTTCCGCGGAAGGCAATCCGGAACTGCGCAGCCTGACGCGCGTGCTTGCGGCGGTCGGGCTGCGCCTTTCAGTCCAACCGATCGTCAAAAAGCCGCGGCGTACCCGGACCCCACGATCGCCTTCTGCAACTGCTCGCTGAGCTTGAGGTTGCCCGCCACCAGTTGTCGGCCGAGGATGCCGCGCTGGTCCATCGGGCCCGTCGCGGCGCCACGGAAATCGGTGACGCGGCCACCGGCTTCGCGCACGAGCAGCACGCCCGCGGCGATGTCCCACGGCTTGACGCCCGCTTCGAAGTAACCGTCTGCGCGGCCGCAGGCGACGTACGCCAGGTCGAGCGCGGCCGAACCGGTGCGGCGGATGTCCTCCGCTTCGCGCAGCAATTCGCCGACGCACGCCAGGTGCGGCGCGAGGCGTTCGCGTTCGCGCGGCGGGAAGCCGGTGATCAGCATCGCGCCGGTGAGGTCCTTGCGTTCGGTCACGCGCAGCTTGCGATCGTTGAGCACCGCGCCACCGCCCTTGCTGGCG
The DNA here is from genome assembly GCF_009740395.1 of Noviluteimonas gilva. Taxonomy (GTDB): domain Bacteria; phylum Pseudomonadota; class Gammaproteobacteria; order Xanthomonadales; family Xanthomonadaceae; genus Noviluteimonas; species Noviluteimonas gilva. The sequence goes on along the minus strand of NZ_WOXT01000005.1, from coordinate 55,958 downwards.
GTGAACAACTCGTTGCGCAGCGGATCGAAGATCACCGCGTGCTGCGGTTCGCCGCCTTCGACCAGCGCGATCGACACGCACCAGTGCGGGATGCCGTGCAGGTAATTGCTGGTGCCGTCGAGCGGATCGATGACGAAGGTCGAACGGCCGCGGCCGCTGGCGCCCGTTTCCTCGCCGAGGATCGAGCAGTCGGGCATCGCGCGCTTGAGTTCCTTGACGATCTCGGCCTCGGCCAGGCCGTCGACCTCGCTCGCGTAATCCATGCGTTCCTTCTCGACCACGTTGATGGCGTCGAGGCGGTTCATGTGGCGCAAAAGCACGTTGCCCGCCGCGCGGGCGGCCTTGACCATGACGGTGACTGCGGGTTTCTGCATGGACGGGGCCGATCGCGAGGGGCGCGGAGTTTAACATTCGCGCCATGAGCGAACCGATTCCGAATGCCTCCCCCCTCGAAACCCTCGCGCGCGATCGCGTCCGCATCGTGCTCGTCGGCACCCAGCACCCCGGCAACATCGGTGCGGCCGCCCGCGCGATGAAGACGATGGGCCTGGCCCGGCTGGTGCTGGTCGCGCCCGAAAAGGCGCCCGACCTCAACACCACCGCCATGGCCGCCGGTGCCGACGATCTGGTCGAACAGGCCCCGGTCTTCGCAACGCTGAGCGAGGCCGTCGCCGATTGCGCCCTCGTGCTCGGCTGCACGGCCCGCAGCCGGCGCGTGCAGCTGGAGCAGCTCGAGCCCGACGAAGGCGCCGCCCGCGCGCTGGCCCTCGCGGTGCAGGGGCCGGTCGCGCTGGTCTTCGGCCGCGAGCGCACGGGCCTGGACAACAACGAGCTCCAGCTCTGCCATGCCTCGATCCACATTCCCTCCGACCCGGCCTTCAGCTCGCTCAACCTCGCCGCTGCGGTGCAGGTGCTGAGCTACGAGGTGCGTCGCGCGGCGCTGGGCGGGCAGGGCGTCGCACGGCCCGCGCCCGCGTCGGCGGTCGTGGCATCGGAAGAAGGCCCCGCGCCCCACGCCGAACTCGAAGGCTTCTTCGCCCAGTTGTCCGAAACGCTGGAGGCCATCGACTTCCACAAGGGCCGCACGCCGGATTCGGCGATGCGCAAGCTGCGTCGCCTGTACCTGCGCGCGGGCCTGGGCAGTGCCGAAGTGCGCCTGCTGCGCGGGGTGCTGGCCGATACCCAGCGGATGGCGATGCTCGCAGGGCGCACGAACCCGCCCGCCGACGACTGACGAAACTGCGCTGGAACAACGACGTAACGCTGTTTCCTGCCGGTTAAATGGGCTAGGCTTCCAACACTTGGGGGAGTCAGCAGGGCTTTCGCTTTGGTTGCGTTCCGTCGCATTACCGCTGGGCTGTTGTGCCTCGCCGCGGTCCTTTCGCTCCCCCTTCTCCAGCGCGACGCCCGTGCGGCGGATGCGGTGAACGTGGACGACGCGCACGTCCTCGTGCTCGGCCGCATCAGCGACGACCCCAAGGAACATTACGAACAACTCAAGCCGCTGCTCGACTACGTCGTGCCGCGCATGGCCAACGTCGGCATCCGCGAAGGCCGCATCCTGATGGCCCACGACGTGCAGCAGATGAACAGCTATCTGCGCCGCGGCCGGGTCGACTGGGTCACCGAAACCGCCGGCACCGGCATGCTGCTGGAGCAGGGCTCGGGTGCGCGTCCGCTGCTGCTCACCGAACGCGACGGCGTCAGCCAGTACACGAGCGTGTTCTTCGTCCGCAAGGACAGCGGCATCCGCAGCCTGAAGGACATGCGCGGCCGGCGCGTCGCGTTCCAGAATCCGTATTCGACCAGCGCGTACTACGTGCCGGCTTCCGAACTGCTCGACCAGGGCCTCAAGCTCGAAATCCTGCTCTCGCCGATGGACCGCGCCGAACCCAATCGCGTGGGGTATCTGTTCGCGCGCACCGAGTTGAACATCGCCACGTGGGTGCACAAGCGCATGGTCGATGTCGGCGTGATGAGCAACCTCGACTGGCAGAATCCGCAGCGCGTGCCCGCGGCCTTCCGCGTCGACCTGCAGATCGTGCATGAAACCCCGCCGTATCCGCGCGCGCTGGAAATGGTGCGCGGCACGATGGATCCGAAAGTCGCCGCGCGCCTGCGCGAAGTGCTGATCGAAGCCTCGCACGATCCCGATGCGCGCGAAGCGCTGCTGCGCTTCTTCAAGACCACGCGCTTCCTGCCGCTCGACGATCGCGCGCAGCAATCGCTGCAGCGCATCGGCGATGGCGTGAAGCGGATCCGCGCGGAGGTCGAATGACCCTGCGTTTCGGCCTGCAGGCGAAGTTCCTTGCCGGCATGGCCCTGGTCCTGCTCGCCGTGCTCGCGCTGATGGCGGTGATGTGGCAGCGCCAGGAAACGATGCAGGCGCAGGTGTTCGACGTCGGCCGCCAGACCATGCGCGAATTGGTGGGGGAGCGCCTCAAGCGCCGCGGCGAAGCGGGCGTGACGGAACTCGCCGAATCGCTCACCAACCCGATGTACTACTCGGACCTGGATGCCATCGGCACGCTCGCACGCGCCGCGATGCGCCAGCCCGATGTCGCGTATGTCCTCGTGTACGACCCGCAGGGCCGCATCGTGCACGACGGCTCGGGCGACATCCCGGCGTTCGGCCAGCCGATGGGCGACGAGTTCGCCTTCGAAATCGTCAATGCACGCACCACGCACGTGCAGAGTTCCGACCAGGTGATCGACATCTCCGCGCCGATCATGATCGGCGACCAGCGCCTGGGCGGCGTGCGCGTGGGGTATTCGCTGTCGGCGATCAAGCGCGACGAAGACAGCGCGAACGGCGCGATGCACGCGCGCCTGGAAGCGATCGGCCGCAAGCACGTGGTGTGGATCACGATGATCGGCGCGGGGCTGCTCGCGCTCGGCGCGCTCGTCGTCGCGCTCGTGCAAAAAACGCTCGTGCGCCCGATCCGGCAACTGGCCGATGTCGCGCAGGAAATCGAGGCCGGCAATTTCGAAACCGATGCACCGGTGACCAGCCGCGGCGACGAAGTCGGCGACCTGGTGCGCGCCTTCGGCCGCATGAGCAGCAGCGTGGCGCGCCACGACCGCGACATCCGCCGCATGGCCTACAGCGATGCGCTGACGGGGCTCGCCAATCGCCTGGCGTTCCGCGAATCGCTCGATCGCCGCTTGCTGCAATTGCGCGGCGCGGGTCGGCAGTTGGCGTTGCTGTTCGCCGACATCGACGACTTCAAGCGCGTCAACGACACGCTCGGCCACGACGCCGGCGACGAAGTCCTCGTGCAATTCGCCAACCGCATCCGCGAAACCGTCGAACGCATGGGCGGCGATGGCGCGATGCTCGCGCGCTTCGGCGGCGACGAATTCGTCATCCTCATCGAGAGCGTGCTTTCGCCGACGGGCAACCACGGCGACGTGCGCACCGCCGCCAGCCGTCTTGCCGAAGCGCTGGTCGCCGAACTCAGCCGCCCGATCGTCGTGCAGGAACGCCAGGTGTTCCTCGGCACGTCCATCGGCATCACCTTGTTCCCGGAAGATGCGTCGGGTTCGACGATGCTGATGAAGAACGGCGACATCGCGATGTACCAGGCGAAGGTCGCCGGCAAGAACTGCCACCGCTTCTATTCGCGCGCGATGGACCAGGCCGTCGAACGCCGCGTGCGCATGGAGCAGGACCTGCGCGGCGCATGGGAACGCGGCGAACTCAGCCTGGCCTACCAGCCCGTCTACAGCCTCAACGACAACCAGCTGCGCGGCGCCGAAGCGCTGCTGCGCTGGCAACATCCGGAACACGGTGCGATCGCGCCGTCGGTGTTCATCGATGTCGCCGAACAGAGCGGCCTGATCGAAACCATCGGCCCGCAGGTGTTGCGCGCTGCGTGCGAAGACACGATGCGTTGGCAACAGGCGCATCCGAAGTCGAACAAGTTGTTCGTGTCGGTCAACGTGTCGCCGCGCCAGTTGCGCAGCGGCGATCTGCCGCGCGTGGTGGCGACGACGTTGAAGGAAACCGGCCTGGAAGCCGAGCGCCTGCACCTGGAACTCACCGAAACCGCGGTCATCGGCGACGAGATCCACGCCAGCGGTTTGCTCTCGCGCCTGCGCGCGTCGGGCGTGAAGATCTGGCTCGACGATTTCGGCACGGGCTTCTCGGGCCTGAGCCATCTGCGCCGCGTGCCGGTCGATGGCGTGAAGATCGATCGCAGCTTCATCGCCGACGTGTTGCGCGATCCGGACGATCTCGCGCTCACCACCGCGATCATCGCGATGGCGCATTCGCTGGGCATCACGGTGGTCGCCGAAGGCGTGGAGAAGGAAGGCCAGTTCGACATCCTGCGCGAACGCGGGTGCGATCTCGCGCAAGGCTACTGGCTCGGTTATCCGATGAACGCGCACGAGTTCGCGCAGTTGCTGGCGTAACGCAAACCGTCAGATCAGCAGGTCGATCCCGTGCGCGGCCTGCACCGCGAGGTTCCAGCTCAACGCGGCCGCGATCAATCCCACGACCCACGCGCAGATCATCAGCACGCCGTCGCGTTCCAGCAGCGCGAGTGCGAAGGCGAGCAGCGTGCCGCCGAACAGGTAGTTCGTCAGCGGAATCGGCAGCGACAACAGGAAGCCGAGCAACAACAACAGCAGGCCCGTGACGACGCCGGCGATGCGGCTGTCCAGCATCCACGGCATGCGCGGACGAACGAGTTTTTCCAGGCGCGACAACACCGGCGCCAGGCGCTTGTCGAAGGTCACGATCGCCCGGCGATGCACGCCGCGCTTGCCGATGAATTCCGGCAACCACGGCTTGCGCAGGCCGATGGCCAGCTGGATGCCGATGAACATCATCAGCGGCCCGCTGATCGCGCCGCCGATCGGGATCGGAATGAAAGCGGGCAGCACGCACACGAAGGCGAGCATGCCGAACGCGCGTCGGCCCAGGCCCGAGAGCAGGTCGCGCAGCGTCAACAATTCGTCGGGATTGCCTTCGGCGAGCGCGTCGAGGATGGCGCGCGTCCCGCGCTCACCGTTCGGGACGTTCTTCTCGCCCTCATGCATCGTGGGTTTCCCGATCCAGGCGTTGCAGCAGCAGTTTGTCGACGCGCGGGCCGTCGAGGTCGACCACTTCGATGCGCCAGCCGTCCCAATCGAAATACTCGCCGACGTTCGGGATGCGCCCGAAGTGCGCGATCGCCATGCCCGCGGCCGTGTGGTAGTCGAGCGTTTCGACATCCGGCAACGCGATGCCACCGAGCAATTCGCGCACGTCTTCGATCGGCAGCGCGCCATCGACCAGCAGCGAACCATCTTCGCGGCGCGCGACCATCGCGTCGGCTTCGTCGGTTTCCATCGACTGCAGGCGCCCGAGGATCGCGCCCATCACGTCGGTGACGGTGACCATGCCCTGGATTTCCCCGTACTCGTCGACGACCAGCGCGATGGACTGCTGTTCTTCGCGAAAGATTTCCAGCAGCTTGAGCGCGTGCGTGGATTCGGAAACGAAGACGGCCGGGCGGATGTCGCGGAACAATTCCGGTTCGGTCTTGGCCAGTTCGTCGAGCAGCGTTTTGACTTCGAGCACGCCGATCACGTCCGCATCCGTGCCGCGATACACCGGGTAACGCGAGTAGGGTGTCTCGCGCATGGTTTCGAGGTTTTCTTCGCGATCGGCCGCGGCATCCAGCCAGGCGATGCGCATGCGCGGCGTCATCAGGCTTTCGGCGGTGCGATCGCCCAGGCGCAGCACGCGCGTCATCATGTTGCGTTCGTCGGCGTCGATGACGCCCTGTTCGTGGCCTTCGCTCACGAGCAACTGGATTTCTTCTTCCGTGATCGCACCGCGCGCGTCGTCCTTGATGCCGAGGATGCGCAACACGAAGCGATTGACCGCGGACAGCGCGCCGACGAGGGGTCGGGCGGCGCGCGAGACCCAGTCGATCGGGATCGCGACAAGACTGGCGATGCGTTCGGGATTGGTCAGCGCCAGGCGCTTGGGGACCAGTTCGCCGAAGATCACCGACGCCGCGGTAATGAGGACGACGGCGACGGCCGTTCCGATCTTGCCCGAGTAGGCCTGGACCCAGGTCACGTCGGGCAGGTGCGTGGCGATCATCAGGCCCAGCGATTCGCCGCCGTAGAAGCCGGTGAGCACGGTGATGGCGGTGATGCCCACCTGGACGGTGGAGAGCAGGTTGTCCGGGTGTTCGGCCAGCGACAGCGCGGTGCGCGCGCCGCGGCTGTCTTCGGCCAATTGCTTGAGCTTGTACTTGCGCGAGGTCATCAGCGCCATCTCCGACATTGCGAAGAAAGCGTTCACGACGATCAACAGGGCGACGATCAGCAGCTCGAGCACGCGGGCGCGTCCATCCGGGCGAAGGGCGTGGGGTGTTCGGCGGCGGCGGTAGGGGCGTCTTCCATGGGCGTGCGCGGGGGCGCGGCGGCATCATAGCAGCCGCCCCGGAGGCGGGCTGTCATACGTTTGTAATACAACGGCCTGTCATAATTGCGCCTTCTTCCCGTCATTACCGTGAAACGGAGCCACCCCGCATGTTCTCCCTGCAGACGATCTTCGGACAGGGCAAGCAGTTCTACAGCCTGCTCAACGACGCCGCGGTCGCCGCCCACGACAGCACGGTGGCCCTCCACGACATGCTGAAGTCGCCGGAACGTACCCCGGCCCTGGAAGCGTTCAAGCTCGCCCGCCAGCGCGAGCGCGTGGCCTCCGACAAGATCAGCCAGGCGCTGGTGGACAGCTTCATCACGCCGATCGAGCGCGAGGACATCGAGTCGCTCGCCTCGGCGCTGTACAAGATACCCAAGCAGGTCGAACGCTTCGCCGACCGTTACGCGCTCGCGCGCCATCGCCTGGACGGCATCGACTTCGCGCCGCGCGCGGCGATGCTCGAGCAGGCCGCGCAGGTGGTGGTGAAGATGGTCGCCGAGCTGACGCAGTTGCGCCTGGAGCCGATGAAGCAGCTCAACGATCGCCTGCGCGTGATCGAGGCCGAAGCCGACCGGCTGATCCTCGAATTGCACCGCGACATTTATTCCGGTCGCCTGGATGCCGCGGAGATGTTCCTGCTGAAGGAATTCTTCGAGATCCTGGAGAAGGCGATCGACCGCTGCCGCGAGGCAGGCGTCGTCGCCTATTCGATCGCGCTCAAGAACAGCTGACGCAGGCGCCCGCATGCTCACCCTCGTGCTGCTCGTGGTGGCGTTCGCGCTGATCTTCGAGTTCATCAACGGTTTCCACGACACCGCCAATTCGATCGCGACGGTCGTCGCGACCAAGGTGTTGTCGCCGGGCCAGGCGGTGATCCTCGCCGCGGCCATGAACCTCATCGGTGCGTTCTACGGCACCGCGGTGGCGAAGACCATCGCGTCGGGCATCGTCGATACCAACGTGGTCGCCGTTACTTCGCAGGTGCTGATCTGCGCGCTGCTCGGCGCGATCGCCTGGAACCTCATCACGTGGTGGCGCGGCTTGCCGTCGTCGTCGTCGCACGCGCTGATCGGTGGTTTGTGCGGCGCCGCGTTGTCGGCCGCGCACAACAACTGGCATTCGCTGATCTGGTCCAAGCTCGGCGATGGCGACTGGGCGACCAACAAGGGCCTGCTCTGGAAAGTGTTCCTGCCGATGGTGAGCTCGCCGTTCTTCGGCTTCCTGCTCGGCGTGCTGATCCTCGGATTGCTGTACGCGATCATCGCCGGCTTTTATCGCATGGGCGGGCCGTTCCGCCGCGCGGCGCGCCCGCGTTGGGTCAACGCGTTCTTCGGCAAGGCGCAGTTGGGTTCGGCGGCCTACATGGGCTTCGCGCACGGCAGCAACGATGCGCAGAAGACGATGGGCATCATCGCGCTGGCGATCTTCGCCGCGCAGACGGAAGGTGCGTTGAACGGATTGCCGGATTGGCTGTCGTTCCTGCACCCGGATGGCGGCAAGGATTCGATCGACAGCTGGATCGTCGCGACCTGCGCACTCGTCATGGCGGCGGGTACGGCGGCCGGCGGTTGGCGCATCATCAAGACGCTCGGCCACAAGATGGTGAAGCTGCATCCGGTCGATGGTTTCGCCGCGGAAACCGCGAGCGCCACGATCCTCGTCACCGCCGCGCACTTCGGCATGCCGGTGTCGACGACGCATTCGATTTCCACCGCCATCATGGGCGTGGGCTTCGCGAAGAACCCTCGCGCGCTGAAGATCACCGTGATCGAGCGCATCGTGTGGGCGTGGATCCTGACGATCCCCGCGGCCGGCGGTATCGCGTACGGGATGTTCCGCCTGGTCGAGATGTTGGGCTGGGCGTAGTTGCGCGGGAGCTTTATCCCCCTCGAGCGCGCGTTGCGCGCTCGATCCCCCTTGGGAGGGGGATGACGGCGCGCGCTTCCTTGGATCAGGGGTGACGGCTTAGAGCAGGTCGCCGCCTGCCGACAGCATGCGTTCCATGCGATCGCCCATGCCGCCGATTTCCAGGATCAGGCGGTCGACTTCGGACGGCGACACGTGGTCGTACGGGCGGTTCTCGCACAACTGCAGGTACGGCACGCCGTCGAGTTCGCCGATGGCGAGATAACCCACGCGGCTTTCCCAATTGAACGCGAGCGCACGGCGCGCATCCAGGCCTGTCGTCGGCGCGACCGCCGTGCTCACGCGCAGGTAATTGCGACCATCGTCGTCGACCATTTCCGACAGGAAGATGGCCTGGTGACGCGTGCCCTGTTCGAGCGAGAGTTCGACGCACATGACGTAAGGCTCCGTCATCGTGATGCGGAAGCTGCCTTGGGCAAGGTGCGTACGGATCTGCTCGAAGTTCTGCATGCGGGGGTCCGGGGGGCGCGGAATCGCTATGCTAGACCCTCATGGCCGACCTGTCTCCCGCCGAGCGGATTCTTGCCGCCATTCGTGCGATTCCCCCGGGCCAGGTCGCGGGTTACGGCCACGTGGCGCGCCGCGCCGGGCTGCCGGGCCGCGCACGCATGGTCGCGCGCGTGCTGCGTGAACACAGCGCGCCCGACTTGCCCTGGCATCGTGTCTTGCGCAGCGACGGCAAGATCGCATTCCCGCCGAATTCCAAGGGCTATCGCGAACAGACGCAACGGTTGCGCGCCGAAGGCGTCGACGTGCGCGCAGGTCGCGTGCGCATCGCAGCGTCGGTTCCGGATCTCGACGGCAACCTCGACGCCGCACTCTGGCGGCCGCGCTGACATCAGCGCGGGCGGCGGCGCATCCACGCGGCGATGCTGCGGCGTTCGCGCGTGGCGGGCAGCACTTCGTGTTCGAGTTCGCTGAGGAAACAGATGCTGCCGGTGCGCGGCACGACGTCGATGTCGCCATCGTCGAGCGACAGGCGCAGCGCGCCGCCGTCGTCGTCGCGCCAATCGGGATTGAGATAGGACACGAAGGAGATCACGCGCGCGTCGTCGTCGCGGAAACGATCGCGATGCCGCGCGTAACGCGCGCCCGCGGGATACGCGGCGTAATGCGCTTCGACTTCATCGGCGCCGAGGAACAGGCGGCGGTTGAGTTCGATGCGCAATCCGTCGAGTGACGCCAGGAACGCGGCCGCTGCGCGGCCGGTGCGCGCGTCGTCGAGCCAGAGGGTCGCATCGCCACGGATTTCGGCGCGCTGCCCGAGCGAGGCGCCATGGCCGACCGCGGCGGAGGCGAGGGCACCGGCGGCTTGCAGCCGGTCGAGGTCTTCACGCAGCGCCCGCGCGGCGGCAGCGTCGGGGAAGTCGGGCAACCGGCACGCGCCGCGGGCGCGCAGGGCGTCGGCGATGGTCGCGACGTCGTGCACGGCGGCATGCGGGATCATGCCGCTATGATAGCCGCGCTCCCCCCGAATCCCCCGTCGAAGAGAGCCTCTCCCGCATGTTTCCCCGCCTGCCGCCCGTCACCAAGGCGTTGCTGATCGCCAACGGTGTTGTGTTCGCATTGCAGCTGCTGCTGCGCAACTCCAGTGCACTCGACATCTTCGAGCTCTGGCCGATCGGGCTGGACCAGCGCTACACGGACGCGTCGCCGTTCATGCCGTGGCAGCTCGTGACCTACGGGTTCATGCACGATCCGAACAGTGTCTTCCATCTGCTCTTCAACATGCTTGCGCTGGCGATGTTCGGTGCGCCGCTCGAGTACACGTGGGGCAACAAGCGGTTCGCGACGTATTACTTCACCTGCATCGTCGGCGCGGCGTTGTGCCAGCTCGGCGTGGCGTGGTGGTCGATGCAATCGGGCGGCGCGGTCGCCCCGACGCTCGGCGCCTCCGGCGGCATCTTCGGCCTGCTGCTCGCGTACGGGATGTTGTTCCCGAACCAGCGCGTGATGTTGTTGTTCCCGCCCATTCCGATGAAGGCGCGCACGCTCGTCATCGGGTACGGTGTCATCGAGTTGCTGCTCGGCATTTCCGGCGCGCAACCCGGGGTTGCGCACTTCGCGCACCTGGGCGGGATGTTGTTCGGCTGGTTGTTGATTCGTTACTGGCGCGGGCAGCCGCCGTTCGGCCGCCGCCCGCCACCTAGGCCGCGCATCGTTCGCTGATCTTGTGGTTCCACCAGACGGGCGCAGTGGCGCGCCGCATTGGAGGCCACATTGCTCCGTGACGAGCAAACACTCCGCAATGTGGCCTCCAACGCGACGTCCACTGCGCACCACGCTCTAGATTGCGCGACATCCGCTTTTGAGTTGGCGCGTCTCGATTTGATGGTGCCGCGCCAACTGCCAGCCCACCAGACGGACGGAACGTCGCCCACCTCGGCGCGCGCACCGTCGTGACTTCGTCGCCTCTGGCAGGCGCCGTTCCTCGCGGCGATCTGAGGGGTGAAGCGGCGGCGACGAGGTTCACTGGGTCGAAGACCAGATCCTGCTTGCACCAAGACGAGGTGCGCATGGGCGGAGCGAAACTCCGCTTTGCCATCAGATCGCCGCGAGGAACATCGCCTGCCAGAGGCGACCATGCATGACGATGCGAGCGCCGAGGTGGGGAATGTTCCGACCCACTGGAGTGCTGGCAGTTGGCGCGAATCGATCCACTAGCGACGCACACATTCAGCAAGGGCTGTCGCGAAACGCTCAGGCGTTACGCGCAGCGGTGCGTCGTGCTGGATGTCCTTTTGCGGAGCGTGGCTCGCTCTTCGTGTAGCAAAAGGACATCCAGTGCGGCGTGCCGTCGCGCCGCACTGGTGGAGCCGAACTACGGCCAGATGCGGATCGGATCCTTCGACACCATCGCGCTGCCGGCCTTGCAGGTGTAAGCCTCGCCGAACGCCGGGAGATTGATCAGCGGACCGTTGACGCGCCACTTGCCCGGCGCGTGCACGCTCGTCGCCGCACGTGCGGTGGCGTCCTGTGCGCTGCTCTGCTGCGCCCACAGGTTCGCCCAGCCCTGGTAGAAGGCCTTTTGCGCCGTGGCATCGGCGGCGGCGTTGCCGTTGCGCCATGCATCCCACGCCAATTCGATGCCCGACAGGTCCGCCATGTTCGCGTTGAGCGTCTGCGAGGCGTTGATCCTGACGCCCGTCAGCGCCGGATCTTCGAACTGTCCGTATTGCGCCGTTACGCGCTGGCCGAGCGCATTCCACGCATCGTTCTCCGCCGGCGTCCACCAGTCGCGAATGGTGTCCTTCGAATCGATCAGGCGCCCCTTGTTGTCGACCGCGTGGCCGAGTTCCATGCCGACCAGCGCGCCGAACGAACCGTACTGCGACGCCGGATCCGCACTCATGTCGAGCACCGGCGCCTGCAACATCGCGGCGGTGACGATCAGGCGGTTCTGCGCGATGTCGTAGGCGAGCGTCGGCTGCTGCGGCAGCACGTCCCAACGACGATCCGCGTTGCCGCGGCCGATGCGCTTCATTTCTTCGCGATGGCGCCAGGTCGAGGCGATCAGCATGTTGCCGCCGAAACTGCCGCGGCCCATCGGCTGCACGCTGTAATCCAGGTCGCGGCGCGGCGTGCCGATTTCGATCTTGAGCTTGTCGAGCTTGGCCTTCGCTTCGGCCTTCGCGCTCGCGCCCATCCACGGGCTGCGATCCACCGCGCGACCCAATGCGCCACGCACGTCCGTCGCGATCTGCTCGGCGCGCGCCTTCGTTCCCGCCGGCACGTAGCGCGCGGCGTATTCGTGGCCGAGCATCGGGCCGGCCGCGGTGTTGATCGCGTCGAGCACCTGGCGCCAGCGTTCCGGCGGCGTGGACTGGCTGCGCAGCACGCGGCCACGGAATTCGAATTCGGCGTCGCGCCAGGCCTTCGCAAGATACGGCGCCATCGCATTGCCGACGTGGAAGCGCAGGTACGCCTGCCATTGCGACGGCGGCAGGCTGCCGGCCATCGCTTCGAGTTGCGCGAACAACTGCGGGTTTGCGATCGACACCGTGTCGTCGGTGACGCCCTGTGCCTTGAGGAACTCGGCCAGCTGCAGGCGCTTGTAGGTCTTGGCGATGTCCGTCACCGCCACCGGCGCGTAGTTGGCCTGGTAGTCGCGCAACGACACGATCGGCTTGCTGGCCTGTGCGATGCGCGTTTCCAGATCGATGACGGCCTTCGCATCGGCATCGAGGCGATCGGCCGGCGTGCCCGACAGCGTGAGGATCTTCTTGACGTAATCCTCGTAGCGCGACATCACCGCCTTGGTGTCGGCATCGCCGCGCGTATAGAACGCAGGGTCGGGCATGCCCAGGCCGCCCTGGCTGAAGTAACCGATGTGGCGCGAGAGATCGCGCAGGTCGATGTCGGCGCCGAAGTTGAACGCGACCGGGATGCCGACCTGGTGCAGCGCCGCGATGGCCGGCGCGATGTCCTTCGCCTTGCGGATGCCGTCGATGCGCGAGAGCAGCGGTGCGACGGGATTTGCGCCGTCGCGTTCGACCGCGGCTTCGTCCAGGCCGCTCGCCCAGAAATCGCCGAGCAGCTTTTGCACGTTGCCTTGCGGGCCTTGCATCGCCGCGTCGAGCAGGTCGCGCTGTTGCTGCAGCGAACGCTCGGACAACTCGCCCATCGCCGACACGCTGCCCGTCGCCGGCACCGGATGCGCCTTGGCCCAGTCCGCGGTGGCGACGCTGTAGAAATCGGTGCACGCCGTCGGCGCGGGCGGCGCCTTGGGCTTGGCGGATTTCTTCTTCTTCTGCGCCATCGCGTCGGGCGAGGCCAGCCCCGCGACGAGGATCAGGCCGAGGGCAAGGGCGAGGGGTCTTTGCGTCATCGCGTGTGCAACCTGATGAAAAAGTCCGGACGAGTGTAGCAAGCGCTTGTCCACCAGCAGGATGAACGGAAGCGGCAGCGGATCACAAAAGGAAAAGGCCCGGTTTCCCGGGCCTTTTCTCGATCGCGCAAAGCGGGACGCCCTGAACGGATCAGGATTACCAGATCACGATCCGCTTGCCTTCGCCACGCACCATCGGGTCGGTCGGCTTGCACGAGAACGCGGTGGCGAACTCGGGCATGTTCGACGGCGCGCCGATCGCGCGGAAGCTGGCGAGCGCGTGCTCGTCGGTCGCGATGCGGCGGTCGATTTCCTTCTCCGTCATGCTGCGGCGCCACACGGTGCCGAAGTTGAGGAAGAAGCGCTGGTCGTTGGTGAAGCCGTTGGTCTTGGGATCCGGCGCGCCGTCGGTGGCCTTCTTCATCGCCTGGTAGGCGACGTTGAGGCCGCCGAGGTCGGCGATGTTCTCGCCCAGCGTCAGGTTGCCATTGAGCTTCTTGCCCGGCGCGGCTTCGTAACCGTCGAACTGCGCGACCAGCATGTCGGTCAGGCCCTTGAAGCCCTTCGCATCGGCCGGGCTCCACCAGTTCTCGAAGTTGCCGGTCGGCCCGAAGCGGCTGCCCTGGTCGTCGTAGCCATGGATCATTTCATGGCCGATGACCGCGCCGATGCCGCCGTAGTTGGTCGGATCGTCGGCCTTGGGGTCGAAGAACGGCGGCTGCAGGATCGCGGCCGGGAAGGTGATCTCGTTGGCCAGCGGGTTGTACGAGGCGTTGACCAGCTGCGGCGTCATGCCCCATTCGGTCTTGTCCACCGGCTTGCCGATCTTCGACATCTCGTACTTGTAGTTGTACTCGTTGGCGGCCAGCACGTTGCCGATGTAGCTGTCGCGTGAGGTTTCCAGGCCGTCCCACGGGCGCCACTTGTCCGGATAGCCGATCTTCGGCTTGAAGGCGGCCCACTTTTCCATCGCCTTCTTCTTGGTTTCCGGGCTCATCCACGCGAGGTTTTCCAGGCGCACCTTGAGCGCGTCGCGCAGGTTCTGCACCAGCGTTTCCATGCGCGCCTTGGATTCGGCGGGGAAGGCGACCTGCACGTACATCTGGCCGAGCGCTTCGCCGGCCTGGCTGTTGGTGGTGGCCAGCACGCGCTTCCAGCGCGGCTTCATTTCCTTCTGGCCGCGCATCGCCGCGCCGTAGAAGTTGAAGTTCTCCTGCACGAACGCGTTGCCCAGATACGGCGAGGCTTCATCGATCACATGGAAGCGCAGGTAGTGCTTCCACTGGTCGATCGGCGTGTCGCTGCGCATCTTGTTCCACTCTTCGTGGAAGGCCGGCATCGCGAGCGAGAACGCCTTCGGCGCCGCGACACCCTGCGACTTGAAGAACTCTTCCCACGAGAAGCCCGGCGTGAGCTTGTCGGCGTCGGCGAGCGAAACGGGGTTGTAGTACAGCGAGATGTCGCGCTGCATTTCCTCGCTCGACTTGGACACCTTGGCCAGGCGCGTTTCGAACGCCATCACGTCCTTCGCCTGCTTGGCGGCGTCGGCGGCGGGCGTGCCACCGAGTTCGAGCACCTTGGCGATGTGCTTTTCGTAGTCGTCGCGGTTCTGCTTCTTGTCGGCGTCGAAGTAGTAGTTGCGATCCGGCAGGCCCAGGCCACTCTGCGTGGCGTAGGCGGTGTTCATCGACGAATCCTTGAAGTCGGCCTCGGGGCCGAAGCCGAACAGCGTGCCTTCGCCCTTCGACGCGGTGTCGCGCATGTAGGCCGACAGCGAATCGGCGTCGGTCAGCTTGTCGATCGCGGCCAGGCGCGATTCGATCGGCTTGATGCCCTGCGCTTCGATCTTCGCCTCGTCCATGCCGGTCGACCACAGGTCGCCGATGATCTTCTCCACGCCCTTGGCGTTGGCATCGGCGGCCGCCTGTTCGGCGAGTTGGCGCTGCACGGCGGTGGAGCGTTCGTCGAGCATTTCGAACGCGCCCCACGAGGTGCGGTCGCCCGGGATCGGGTTGGCGGCGAGCCACTTGCTGTTGACGTAGCCGTTGAAGTCGGTGCACGCGTTCTTCGACGTGTCGAGGTCGGCGGCCTGGAAGGAATTCACGCCCGGCAGCTTGCTCTCGTCGAGGGTGAGCTTCGGCGCGGCGCCTTCGCCCGGGGCGGCGGTGTCGCCGGCGGCTTTCTCGGCCGGCTTGCAGGCCGCGAGCGCGGCGACGATGGACAGGGACAACAGCAGAACCTTGGGTTTACGGCTCACGGGACACTCCGGATTGGGCATAGACGGGCGCCCACGCAAAGGGCGACAGCCGACTCTACCGTCTGCCGGGGGCACGGGCGGCGTGTCGAAGGTCACGCCGCCCGCCCCTTGAACGGAAGTTTTACAAGTCGAGCGGAATGATGAAGAAATCCGGGTACCAGTCGGGGTCTTCGATGAAGTTGCGCAGGTAGATCAGCGCGCCTTCCTCCCACAGCATCGTCGGGTGGTAATCGTCGGCGGTGGAGTTCACGCAGGGGCCGAGGTTGCGGGCCGAGGTGAACTGGCCATGGCGCTTGTCGCTGCGGTAGATGTCGCCCCAGCCGTAACCACCGGGCCGCGAGAGCGAGGCGAAGAGCAGCGTCTTTCCGTTCGGCGAGATCTCCGGGTTGTATTCCCAGTAGTCGTCGGTGTTGACCGCGCCCGACAACTTGTCGCCTTCGGAAAACGCGCCGTTCGACTGACGTCGGCTGCGCCACACATCCCACGATGCGTTGTCGCGGTTGCTGCCGTAGTAGAGGTTCCCGTCGCGATCGATGCTCGGATACAGCTCATCGGCATCGGTGCTCGGGCCGGCGAGATGCACCGGCGTGCCGAAGCCATGGCGTTCGTCGTAACGCACGCGCCACAGGTCGAAGTCGGCGCGCGGCGGATCGCCGGCGTTCACCGGCCTGCGCGAGGAAAAGAACACGGTCTTGCCGTCGGGCGAAAAGATCGTGTCGACGTCGTCGTAGGTGCCGGAGAAGGGTGCGAGCACCGGCGTGCTCCAGCCACGCCGCGTGGCGCGCGACATCAGCACGACGAGTTGTTCGCCCGCGAAACCGTTGCCGACGGCCCACAGGGCCAGGCTGCGGTCGGGGGAAAGCGTGAGGCGCGATTCCCAGTTGTTGCCGGGCATCGAGATGACGCCGGGCGCGAACACTTTCGGCGTGGGGCATTTCCCGCCGGCCAGCGCGGGCGCGGCGGCGGCGAGCAGGGCGGCGGCGAGGGACAGGGTGAGGACTGCGCGTTGCATGGACAGCTCCTTGGCGTGGATGCGGGGCGCATGGCGCGCCTTCGCCGCGCGGCCCGCAAGGCCGATGTGACCAACGCACCGCGCGGCGTGACGAACGCACCGGATCGCGGTTGCAACGCAAGCCCCCGGTGGTAGCGTGGCGTCCATGCAACGGCATCGCCTCCTGCTCATCGGTGCGGTCTGCCTGTGGTGGACGCTGGAAGGCGTGGTCACCGCGGGCCAACTGCTCACGATGCAGTTCTCCGACGAGACGCTCACCGTGGCCGATGCGCTCCGGCGCGGCCTGCTGTCGGCGTGGTTGTGGATCCCGTGTTCGCTCGCGTTGCTGTGGGTGTCCGAGCGCTTCCCGATCGAACGCGGCCGCATCGCGCAATCGATCGCGGTGTCGATGCTTGCCGCATTCGCGGTCGTGTTCTTCCGCGCGGTGACGATCTACGTCTGCAATCCGCTGCTCGGTTGGTACGCGACCTTGCCAGCGTTCTCCGACGTGCTGGTCACCAGCGTCTTCAACAACTTCCTGTTGTCGTGGCTGAACATCGGTGTCGGCCACGCGGTGCTGTACGCGCGTCGTGCGTGGGAACGCCAACGCCTGGCCGAACAATTGCAGGCGCGCCTGGCCGAAACGCAACTCGATGCCTTACGCGCGCAACTCGACCCGCACTTTTTGTTCAACGCGCTGAACTCCATCGCCGAAACCATCCACCGCGATCCCGATGCCGCCGATCGCATGCTGGTGGGCCTGGGCGAATTGCTGCGCAACAGCCTGGAGCGGCGCGAAACACGCGTGGTCACGCTCGACGAAGAATTGCGGCTGCTGCGCCATTACCTTCAGATCGAACAGGCGCGCCTGGGCGATCGCATGCGCGTGCATTGGGACATCGCACCGCGCCTGGACGATGCGCTCGTGCCGCCGATGCTGTTGCAGCCGCTTGCGGAAAACGCGATCCGCCATGCGATCGCGGCGAAGATCGCACCGGGCGTGCTCGAAGTGCGCGCGTGGTGCGACGGCGACACGCTGCATCTGGCGATCCGCGACGACGGCGCCGCATGCGCGCCATCTCCACGCGAAGGCGTCGGCCTGTCGAACATCCGCGCGCGCCTGCGCCTGTTGTACGGCGACGCGCAGGCCTTCGAACTGATCGCCCTGCCCACCGGCGGCACGGAAGCGCGCGTGCGCCTGCCGCTGTCGCGCGATGCCACCGCGAAGGTCGCCGCGTGACGCTGCCCTTGCGCGCCGCGATCATCGACGACGAACCGCTCGCCCGCGCGCGCCTGGGTCGTTTGCTGGCTGCGGAAGCGGATGTCGAAGTGGTCGCCGAATATGGCGATGGTCCGACCGCGGTCGCGGGCCTGCGTGCGTTGCCCGTCGATGTGTTGTTCCTCGACGTGCGCATGCCGCAGGTCGATGGCTTTGCGATGCTCGAACGCCTGCCGACGTCGCAACGGCCGCAGGTCGTCTTCGTTACTGCGTACTCCGAGCACGCCGTGCGTGCCTTCGACGCGCGCGCCGTGGATTACCTGGTGAAGCCCGTCGCCCCCGATCGCCTGGCACGTTCGATCGAACGCGTGCGCGATGCGTTGTCGGTCCAAGCCGCGCCGTCGGCGCACTATCCCGATCGCATTGCCGTCTCCGATGGCCAGCGCTTGCGCATGATCGCGGTGGACGAACTCGAATGCGTCATTGCGCAGGGCAATTACGTTGAGCTGCGCATGGGCGGGCGCGCGCTGCTCGTGCGCGAGACGATGGCGCACGTGCTTGCGCGGTTGGATCCGCGGGTGTTCGTGCGCATCCATCGCTCGCGCATCGTGCGCATCGCGCAGATCGACCAGGTCGAGCCGCACGCGTCCGGCCAGTACGTCGTGCGGATGCGCAGCGGCTTGCGACTGACGTCGGGCCGGAGCTATCGCGCGGACCTGCGCCGCGCACTGGGATTGCCGGAAAGCGAGCGGGTGTCCGCGAACTAGGCGGCGGCGACTTCGCGCAGCTCGTGCGCGCGCGCTTCACCGAGATAGGCCGTGATCGCACGGCGCAGCGCATAGATCAGCGGAATCAAGACGATCGCCGCCAGCATCTTGTACGCGTAGTTCACCGTGCTGACTGCGAGGAAGAGCGAGATCGGCCAGTGCTGCGGCCCGATCACGAACGCGATGTAGAGCACGACGAAGCTGTCGACGAGTTGCGACACCGCCGTCGATCCGGTCGCGCGCAACCACACGTGCTTTTCGCCCGTGCGTTCGCGGATGCGATGGAACACCGAGACGTCGATCAGCTGGCCGATCATGAAGGCGACCACCGAGCCGCCGATCGTCCACAGCCCTTGCCCGAACACCGCCGCGAACGCCTTCTGGTAATCCGGCACGCCCTGGGATTGCGCCGCTTCGACCCACCAATCCGCGGGCGCGAGCGAGATCGCGGCGAAGGCGAAGAGGAACCCGTAGATGATCAACACGACGGCGATCCACGAAATCATGCGCACGCCGCGCTTGCCGAAGAACTCGTTGATCACGTCGGTGAAGATGAAGACCATCGGCCACAACAACGTGCCCGCGGTGAAACTGAGCGACCCCGTCTGCCCGAACAGGTTCCACTGGAAGGGCGCGATGCCGAGCGTGTCTTCGAGCGCGAAGATCTTGACGCCGATGAACTCGGCGAGCACCGCGTTGACGCAGAAGAACGCGGCCAGCGCGATGAACAGCCGCGTGGCACGGTCGGCGAGGGGATTGGGATACATCAGGGCGCGGGATGCTCACCGCGCGGAGGCGGCGCGAAGGGAATCGAATCCGGCGACACCGCGCCACCGGAGATGATGAAGCTCATGGCCTGGTCGACGGTCCAGTCGGTCGGCGTCATTTTTTCGACCGGCACGATTTCCAGGTAACCGGAAGTCGGGTTCGGCGTGGTCGGCACGTAGACCGCGGCGAGTTCGCGCCCGGTGCCGTGTTCGCGCATCACGCGCGTGACGAAGCCGACGCTCTTCATCTCGGTGTGCGGGAAGTCGATCAGCACCACGCGCTGCGTGCCGTCGGGTTTGGTCTGCAGGATATCGAGCAACTGGCGCGCGCTGCCGTAGATCGTCGAGGCGAGCGGGATGCGCTTGACCAAGCCTTCGAACCACCGCAACACCGTCTGCCCGACGACCACGCGGGCCATCACGCCGGACATCAGGATCACGGCGAGGGTCGCGAACAACGCGATCGCCGTCTGCACCCAGGGTTCGATCAGCCACCCCAGCGCCCGCGGATTGACCTCGGCGAGCGTTGCGAGCAGCGGACCGATCAGCGGCCGGCTGGTGTCGGACAACAACACGAAGACGAACTTCACGACGACCCACGTCAGCCAGATCGGCAACAGGGTCAGGACACCGGTGATGAAAAGCCGGCGGAGGCTGGGACGGGGGGAGGGTTTGCGCATGGCACCATTATGGGGCGCCACGCGGTCAGTCATGCACCAACTTCACGGTAATGTCGTCGTAGCCGCGCGCGCGCTCGATCGTCCGCGGCTTCGGCCCGCGCCAACCCGTGCCGGCGACCGAACCGTCGCGCAGCCACGTGGCGAAATTGCGGGCCCCGGTTTGCGACGGCGAGGCGCCCACTTCGTTGCTGGTCGGCAGGCGCACCTTGCTGCCGTTGCGGCTCGCCCAATGCGTGTAGGCCACGGCGTCTTCGTAGGAGATGCAGACCACCGGTTGCGTTTCGGCCTGTTCGAATCCCGGCTCGCGCCAGGTGCGCGGCTTGACGATGCGCAGCAGCGACATGCGTTCGCGGCACAGCGAGGATTCGCGGCCGGTGGCGGCGACGAAGCGCGCGTATTCGGCCCGAGTCAACGTGCGCATCGACGATTGCGACGACGCGCTGCTCGAGGTGGCGGCGATCGCCGTTTCAGTCGTATCCGCGCTGGCGACCGTGATTTTCTCCGCGCGCGCACGCAGGGTGTCGCCGAGCGCCTGGTCGCCCGCGAACTCGTTGGCGAGCGCGGCGGCGGCGAGGGCGTCCTTGCGGTTGCGGCTCTTCTCGTCGGCGACCACGCGCTTGCGCAGCGCTTCGGCCGCCTTCTCGTGGATCCCGTGCAGGGCTTCGGTGCCGAGCGGCGCGGTGCGATCGGCGAATTGCGTCGCGCGCTGCAGGTATTCGCGCGCACGGTCCTCGTCGCCGCGACGCAGGCGCATCGCCATCTCGTCGCCGAGCGACGCGAGCACGCCGACCACGAGCGGCGGCAGGCCCGCGTGCGCCGGGTCGGAATCCCACGCGGCGAGCACGCTGTCGTAGGCGTTGTCGCCCTGCGGCGTGGTGAGCTTGCGCGAAGCGAGTTGCTTTTCGGCGGAGGTTACCCACTGCTGCGCCGGCGATTCGGGCGGCGGCCGCAGCATGCGATCGGTCACGACCGGCACGATCGGCTTGCGCACTTCGGGCAGGGTTTCGACGCGGAAGAAATCTTCCCCGCCGTTGTCGTGTTGCGAGGCCACGCCGATCATCGCCGCGCACAGCAATCCGCCGCCGATCAACAACGGCTTGGGCATCAGGCGCGTGCGGCGCCAGACTTGGGCGAAATTCGCGAACATCGCCGCGAACGAGAAGCCACCGCGTTCGATGCGATCCAGCGCTTCGAGCATCTGCTGCGCGCTGCGGAATCGCGCGGTGCGCGACTTGGCGAGCGACTTGTCGATGAAGCGCTGCCAGTGCATCAGTTCGGCGGGCAGGCGCGGAATCGGATCCTTGGCGTGCATCACCGCCATCGACAACGCATCGGCGGCGTTGTACGGCAACACACCGGTGAGCATTTCCCAGGCGAGCACGCCGATGCTGTACAGATCGGCGCGACTGTCGACGTCTTCGCCGCGCGCCTGTTCCGGCGGCATGTACGCGGTGCTGCCCACCGCGAGTCCCGTCATCGTCAGGCGCGGATTGATGCCCTTGCGTAATGCGATGCCGAAGTCGGCGAGCTGCGGGCGCTCGGCATCGTCGAACAACACGTTCTCGGCCTTGACGTCGCGATGCACGACGCCGCGCATGTGCGCGTAGTCGAGCGCTTCCAGCAGCGAACGCAGCGTGGCGATGACGCGGGACTGATCCTTGGTGCGGCCGTCCTGCCGCGCGATCCGCAAACCGAGATGGCCGCGGCCGAGGTAAGGCATCGCGTAGAAGGGCAGGTCGTCGGCGGTGCGGCCGACTTCGTAGATGCCGACGATGTTGGGGTGGTCGAGGCGGGCGATCGTGCGCGCTTCATTCTCGAAGCGGCGGCGGCTGACCTCGTCGGTCAGCGCCTCGGGCAGCATCACCTTGAGTGCGACCTTGCGGCCGAGCGACTCCTGCTCGGCGAGGTACACCGTCGACATGCCGCCCTGGCCGATCTCGCGCAGCAGGCGAAAGCCCGCGATGCGCGGCAGCGCATTGGTGGCGTCGTGATGCGACGACGTATCCACGCTCATTGTTCACGGTCCCCTGTTCCGTCGCGGAAGAATACGCTGCGCAAACACGGCCAGCCAGCCGCGGGGAGACCGCTGGCGGCCATGTTCCTGATGGGTTCATGCACCGCCGACCGTGAAGGGCGTCTTCACGCGACGTGTTGCGTCGCAGCGTGACGTGCAGAGTCCTTACGTGATGTCCGTCACCCGTGCGTGGGTCACACCAGCAGCAGCGAGGCCATGCGACGGCGTACGCGGCCGACGAGTTCGGCGTCGTCGACCACCTGGAAGGCATCGATGAGCGCCTTGCGCGGCAGGCCTTCGTCGAAGGTGCGGTCCAGCCGCAGCATCTCGAGGAACTGTTCCAGGCCGGCTTCCGCATCGCCGGACACGATGCGATGCACGCCGAGCAGATGGCGCGCGCGCAGGTCCTTCGGGTCGCTGGAAATCGCCGCTTCCAGCACTTGCGGTGCGGGGGCGTCCTTCAACAGCGCAGCGAAGCCCAGGCGCGCACGTGCACGCACTGCGCGTTCGTCCTGCGCGAGGTTGGCGGGCAGGGCATCGAGCAGTTGTTCGGCCTCGTGCGCATTGCCGGTTTGCAGCAGCGCGAGGGCGAGGTCGAGGCGATGTTCCGGCTTGTCGGCTTCGGTTTCGACGAGTTTGCGCAGGCGCATCACTTCGGCATGCGGATCGGCCGGCGGTTCGGGTGCGATCTCTTCAGGCGCCGCGTCTTCCTGCGGCGCGCCCGGCACGATGCCGTGGTGCGTGAGGAATTCGCGCAACTGGCCTTCGGGCAGCGCACCGGGGAAACCGTCGACGAGCTGACCGTCCTTCACCAAATACACGGTGGGGATCGAGCGCACCTGGAAGGCGGCCGCGAGTTGCTGCTCCTTGTCGACATCGATCTTCGCCAGGCGGAACGCGCCGTTGTATTCGCCCGCGAGCTTTTCGAGGATCGGGCCGAGCGTCTTGCACGGTCCGCACCACTCGGCCCAGAAATCCACGAGCACGGGGGTTTGCAGGGAGCTCTGCAGAACCTCGGACTCGAAGGTCTCGGCAGTGGCGTCGAAAACGTGCGGGGAAGCGGTGGTGGCCATGGCGGTTCGCGAGGTGGGATGCGCCGGAGATGGGGACGGCCCTGCTTGCCGGCAAGCCCGCACGCTAGCATGGGGGCATGCCGACTCCATCCACTTCGCCTGCACGCCTGCCCTCCGTCCGCCTGCTCACGGCCCTCGCGCTGCTGGGCTTCGTTGGATCGCTGCTGGGGTTCGGCGCTGCGCTCGACGGGTTTTCGCATGCGGACCAGCCCGTCGCGCTGCTCGGCGCTCGCGGCGTGCCGCGTTGGTGGGCCTTCGATCTGTTCGGCTTCGTGCTGCCGGGTTTGCTTGCGTGGGCGGCGACGGTGCGCCTGTCGATCGCCGATCGCGCACGCGATGCCGACAGCCGCGCGCTGGGCGTGGGCTGGACCTTGTGTGCATTCGCGGCGCTGGCCTTCGCGGCGCAAGGTGCGCTGCCGGTGGATGCGACGCGCGGCCTGGACTACGGCCTCGGCAAGATCCACACGGCCGCGTGGACCGTGTGGTGGATCGCGTTCGTCGCGGGGAGCGTGTTGCTCGCGGTGACGTGGCGCGAACGCGTGGCCCTGCGATTCGCGACGGCGTTCGTTGCGGCGTTGGTGTTGGCGCTCGCGATGTTCGTCGCGGTGCCCGATGCGCCGGCGATGGGGCAGCGGATCGGGATCGTTGCGTGGCTGGCGTGGCTCGCCTGCGTCGCGTGGGGTGTGTTGGAGCCGCGGAAGACATCAACCGGGTGAAGCCGGGCAGGTCGCGACGGGGATCGTGTCTGCAGATTCTGTCGCGATCGTGCAGGGAGATGGGTGACCGTCGAGGAACCACGCGTCGCCATCGGCGGGCACGCGCGCCACGCCGTCGCGACCCACGAGCCCGCGCGTCGTCCCCGACGCATCGACGATGCGCGCGCCCATCGGCGGCGACCGGCCATCGCCACGCACGATGCGGACGAAGTGCATCGGGCGATACGCGCTCGCGAGCGGGACGTCGATGATCGCGCCGGCGCGCGGGACGACATCGCGCTCCGTCCAGTCGAAGGCGACGTCCGTCGACGCGCCGCGCACCTCGATGCCCACGCGATTGCGCCGATAGGGCGACAACTGCGGCACCAGCGCATGCCCGCGCCGATCGAGCCGGACATTAGGCGCCTGCAGCACGTGCGCTCCCCCGCCATGCTCGGCGCGAACGAGCGCGATGGTGTCGCCCAGCCTCGGACCGAAGGTGACGCCATGCGCGTGCGCGAGCAAACCGCCCTCGGCGTTGATCGACGCCTGGCGCATCACCGGCGACACACTCAGGCCGGCATCGACATGGCCCGCACGCCCGGCGTGGGCGAGCGACGCACTCGTGGTCGTCGTGCTGCCGCGTGCCTCGCCGGCATGCGCAAAGCCGAGGTTCCAGGCGTTTCGATCGTCGAAGACACCGCTGATGCCCGATTGCAGGTCGAAACGCCCCGATCCTGCGCGCGCGTGGGTGTTGGCGAACGATGTCGCGCTGCCGATGCGCAAGGGCACGGTGAGGGAAAGCACCGCGTCGTGCGTGGCACGCTGGGCGATCCGGTGCGTTTGCTCGATGCTGGCGTGCAGGCTCGCGCCGTTGCGCCCGGTGGGCATCGACCAACCCAATTGCGCGCTGCGCTGCTTGCCCCGGATGGCGTGGAAGCGACGATCGACGAGGGCCAGGCGCAGCCCGTGGCGTCGGTGGCCGAAGGTCTGATGCAGTGTGGCGTCGAAGCGCTGGCGCTCGCGATGCGGGCCGTGCGGCCGCAGGACGTGTTGCAGCGCATGGAACGACGCAGGCGTGTGCTGCGCGCTGACTTGCAACGTCGTTCGCGCCATTGCCTGCGTCATGAAGGCCGCGCGCGTGCCGGCGCCGCGCGCAAGCCCCGTGTCGCGCGATGTGCGCGCATGCAGGCGATCAAGCGAAAGCGCGCCCACGCGGGAAGCGAATGCGATGCCGCCGAGGACTTGCGTGTGACCCGCCGTTGCCTGCGCGGCGGCGCGCGCCGTGATGCGATCGTGCACGCCGGCTTCCAACGCACCCGCGACCACCGGTGCGTCCCATGCATCCGCATTGCGCAACACGCCTGCGACGAGGCCGAATCGCTTGTGCCCGACACGCAGCAACCCGGGCATCGCGGCGTAAGGCACGAGGAAGGAGCGCACGCTTCCATCCGCTTCCACGATACGAACGTCCAGATCGCCGCCGCGTCCGAGGGGAATGACGTCCTCGAGCGCGAACGGCCCGGGCGGCACCGTCGTATCGAACAGCAGCCGCCCGGCCTGGCGCACCTGCACGCGCGCGTTGGTGTCGGCCACGCCGCGGATCGTCGGCGCGTTGCGCAGATGGGACGCAGGCAACATGCGATCGTCGGATTGAAAGCGCACGCCGCGCAGCGCGATCGGGTCGAGCAGCAATCCGGTCGCGTTGAAGTCGCCGAGCGTCAGGCGGGCATCGAAGCGCGACACGTCGCGCTCCAGGTGCGCGGAGAGAGTGTCACTCTCGCGCGGCCGTGCCGGGCGCCATAGATGCGTGCTGCGATGGCGCAGCCGCCATGCGCCCGCGTTCATTCCGGTGTCGAGCCGCAGGCTGCCCTGGTGGAAAGGTGATGCACCGCGCGCCTCCGTTCGCAACACGGTCGCGCCGTACGACAAACGGAATGCGGGGATGCCGGTTTCGAGGACTGTCGTGTCGACGGCAGCGTCTCGCCGCGCCAGCAAGGCCTGCGGGATCGATATGTGCAATGCGAACTCGCCCGGTTCATAGCGTGCGCTTGCGGCCGGGTGCAGCGTCGCGATCCCGGCGCACGACTCGTGTGCCAGGGACTCGCGTCGCGGCGTTGAAAGGCGCGCGATCCCCACGCCAAGCCACGCGACGAAGTTGGTTTCGAAGCACGGCTGGGCATCGGCACCCGCGAAGCGCACGCGGCGGCGCCCCAGCAGCGCGCCATTCCGCCAGACATCGACGTCCTGCTCGCCCGCGTGCACCGGATGGCCGGTCTCGAACACGGAGACGTCGACATCGCGCGCATTCCGCAACATCGTCGCGTCGAACTTGACTTGCGGTGACGCCGCTTCACCCGCATGCGCCGCCGAGCAGGCGAAGGCGAGGGCGAAGACAGGCCGCACGCGCATCATCGAACCGTCGCGTCGGACAGCGCGCTCTCGAACCGATCGCGCCCACCCAGGTCGTTGATCGCCTCGAAGGCGATGCGCCCGCCGCGACGCGCGGTCTTCGGACGCACGACAAGACGGTCGAACGGGGCGACCATGACACCCTGCACATCCCAACCGTCGCCGTCGGCGATGCGCGCGATCGTGACGTGATAGGGCGTCGGGTTCTCGATTTCGATCCTCGCCTCGTCGAGCACGCGCCATCGCAACGCCGCCGGTGCTTTTGCCGGAACGCCTGCAAGCCCGATGGGCCGATGCAGCAACTTCACGCGCGTGCGCAATGCGATCTTCATCTCCGACATGTCCGCCTCCGCTGGCGGGTCCGGCGGCACGTCCAACACGTTGAGCCAGAACAAGGTCTCGCGATCTTTTGGCAGCGCGCCCGGCAGGCGATGCAAGCGCAGCGCTTGCCCCTTGCCCGGGTCGATGCGGAACAGGGTCGGATCGGGCGCGAAGGGCACCTGCGCGCCGACCGTCGGCGATTCGACCCAGGTTTCCACCAACACCGCATGCGCATGACGGTTGCTCAAGCGCACCGTGACGTCGCGCGCATCGCCCGGAAAGACGACGCGCGTGTTGGCGAGAACGACACCCGCGTGCGCGACTTGCGCGCACGCGAGTGCCTGCAACGCGACCCAACAGGCCGCGATGCGAAGGCAAAGTCCCGGACTCACGGATAGTGCAGCGAGTACACGACGCTGGAGGTCACCACGCCCGCCAATGCGCTCACCGGGCCGACGTTCTGGTACGCCACCTGGTAATCCATGGTTTCGAAGGTCTGGTAGAGCGTGTTGTCGTCGCGCTGGGTTTCGCTGCCGACCGCGATCTGCGAGCCGTCGCCGTTGAACAGTGCGAGGTTGACGTCTGCCAGGCTCGTGGTCAGCGTGCCCGAGGCCGGATCCACCGTCGGCCCGCCTTCGAAGAACACGCGCACGCCGTTGGCGACGGACGTGCAATTGGCCAGCGCCATGCGGAAGTTGGTGCGGCCGGCCACGTCGCCCGGGCCGAGCTGGTTGGTGCTGACGATGGGCAGGCGAACGACGAAGTCCGATGTGCCGGTGGTGCCGCCGGTGACATCGCAGGTGGAATCGGTGATCTGGCCGTCGAACTGGATGGTGCCGGTGGTGGCGGCCGCGGACGGGGAAGCGAGGCAACCGGCGACGAGCAGCGCCGGGACGAAGCGAGACGCGAGGAAGCGGGACGGGAGAACGCGGGAATCCTTGGTTTGCATGGAACACTCCTTGTTGGGTGTGTCCCTATCCTCCCGATCGGCCGCTTCGATCGCAGTCGGTGAATCCCTCGCTGCGTTGTCAGAAAACCCTGAAACCCGGCGTCACCGCCAGCGCAGCTTCATCGCCAGGATCATCCCCGCCAGGCCCAGCGTCACCGTGTTCGACACGATCATCGGCCACGAATGCAGCGCGATCCCGTACAGCAGCCAGAACCCGATGCCCACGGTGAACACGACGTACATGTAGAGCGAGATGCTCCGGGTATCGCGCGTGCGCAGGGTTTTCACCGCCTGCGGCACGAAGGCCAGGGTGGTGAGGGTGGCGGCCACGTAGCCGGTCCAGGTGAGGTCGATGTCCATGCCGGCAGTATCGCCGAGGCCGCAAGCGCCGGCGGGGACCGCGCGGGGGCGCGGTCTGATAGGCTTTCGGGCCCTTCGTTGTGTGTGCAATCGCCCCCGATGTCCGCCCCCGAGACGCCCGCCTACGACCCCCGCACCCTCGAAGCCGCCGCCCAGCGCTTCTGGTCAGACCGCCGCGCGTTCGAAGTGTCCGAGGACGACCCGCGCCCGAAGTTCTTCTGCCTCTCGATGCTGCCGTACCCCTCGGGCGCGCTGCACATGGGCCACGTGCGCAATTACACGATCGGCGACGTCATCAGCCGCTTCCAGCGCATGAACGGCCGCAACGTGCTGCAACCGATGGGTTGGGACGCCTTCGGCCTGCCCGCCGAGAACGCGGCGATCAAGAACCGCACCGCGCCGGCGAAGTGGACCTACGCCAACATCGACCACATGCGCGACCAGCTCAAGACGATGGGTTACGCCATCGATTGGTCGCGCGAATTCGCCACGTGCCGCCCGGATTACTACGTGCACGAGCAGCGCATGTTCGTGCGCCTGCTGAAGAAGGGCATGGCGTATCGCAAGAATTCGGTCGTCAACTGGGATCCGGTGGACCAGACCGTGCTTGCGAACGAGCAGGTGATCGACGGCCGCGGCTGGCGCTCGGGCGCGATCGTGGAAAAGCGCGAGATCCCGCAGTGGTTCCTGCGCATCACCGATTACGCGCAGGAATTGCTCGACGGCCTCGACAGGCTGCCGGGCTGGCCCGACGCCGTGCGCACGATGCAGCGCAACTGGATCGGTCGCAGCGAAGGCCTGGAGTTCGCATTCAAGGTCGACGGCACCGACGAACAACTGCACGTGTTCACCACGCGCCCCGACACCCTGATGGGCGTGACCTTCATCAGCATCGCTGCCGAGCATCCGCTTGCGAAGCAGGCCGCCGAGCGCGATCCGTCGCTGGCCGCGTTCATCGATGAGCTGCACCACGGCGGCGTGTCGGAAGCCGAACTCGAAACGCAGGCCAAGCGCGGCCGCGACACCGGCCTGCGCGCGCTGCATCCGGTCACCGGCGAAGCCTTGCCGATCTACGTCGCCAACTTCGTGCTCATGAGCTACGGCACGGGCGCGGTGATGGCGGTGCCGGGCCACGACCAGCGCGATTGGGAAATGGCGCGCCATTACGGCCTGCCGATCCGCATGGTGATCGTGCCGGCGGAAGTCCGCGATGCGGTCGCCGAAATGACGCACGACCTCGCCGTCGGCGGCGATCCCATGGACGCCGCGCTGCATGGCGGCAATTCCGATGTCTACGAATTGCGCGCCGCGGTCGAAGTCGTCCAGGACTTCGAGCGCAAGATCCAGGAAGAGAGCGCGTACACCGAGCGTGGCTTGCTGGTGAATTCCGGCGAGTTCGACGGCATGGATTACGACGAGGCGTTCGATGCGATCGCCGCGCGCTTCCAGGCCGAAGGCCACGGCGCGCGCCGCGTGAACTTCCGCCTGCGCGACTGGGGCGTGAGCCGCCAGCGTTACTGGGGTTGCCCGATCCCGGTGATCTACTGCGCCAAGTGCGGCGCGGTGCCGGTGCCGGAAGACCAATTGCCGGTCGTGTTGCCCGAAGACGTCGCGTTCTCCGGCGTGCAATCGCCGATCAAGGCCGACCCCGAGTGGCGCAAGACCACGTGCCCGGACTGCGGCGGCGCGGCCGAGCGCGAGACCGATACGTTCGACACCTTCATGGAGTCGAGCTGGTACTACGCGCGCTACACGTCGCCGGGCGCAAGCGACATGGTCGATGCCCGCGCCAACTACTGGACGCCGGTCGACCAGTACATCGGCGGCATCGAACACGCGATCCTGCACCTGCTGTATTTCCGCTTCTATCACAAGCTTCTGCGCGACGCGGGCATGGTGCATAGCGACGAACCTGCGACGAATTTGCTGTGCCAGGGCATGGTGATCGCGGAGACGTATTGGCGCGACAACGCCGACGGCACGAAGGAGTGGATCAATCCCGCCGACGTCGATGCCGAGCGCGACGAACGCGGCCGCATCACCGGCGCGCACCTGAAGGCAGACGGCAAGCCGGTGCACATCGGCGGCGTCGAGAAGATGGCGAAGTCGAAGAACAACGGCGTCGATCCGCAGGCGATGGTCGACCGCTTCGGCGCCGACACCGTGCGCCTGTTCTCGATGTTCGCCGCGCCGCCCGAGCAGTCGCTGGAGTGGAACGAGGCCGGCGTCGAAGGCATGGCGCGTTTCCTGCGCCGTTTCTGGCGCGAGGTGTTGACGCATGTCGCGCAGCCGGATCATCCGGTCGTTGCGCCGGCGTCGCTCAACGCCGCGCAGAAGACGCTGCGCCGCCAGGTGCACGAAACGATCCAGAAGGTCGGCGACGACTACGGTCGCCGCCACAGCTTCAACACCGCGATCGCCGCGTTGATGGAACTGCTCAACCATGTCGCGAAGTTCGACGACATGAGCGAGCAGGGCCGCGCCGTGCGCCACGAAGCGTTGCAGGCGATGGTGTTGCTGCTCAATCCGGTCACGCCGCACGTGTGCCACGGCTTGTGGCAGGCGCTAGGGCATGCGGAGACGTTGCTGGAAGACGTGCCGTTCCCGAAGGCCGATCCCGAAGCGCTCAAGCGCGACGCGCTGACGCTCGCGGTGCAGGTCAACGGCAAGTTGCGCGGGACGATCGAGGTCGCGCCGGACACCGCGAAGGACATCGTGGAGGCCGCCGCGCTCGCCGAGCCCGCGGTCGCGCGTTTCCTCGAAGGGCAGACGGTGCGCAAGGTGATCGTGGTGCCCGGCAAGATCGTCAATATCGTGGCGTCGGCGTAGAGCCTCCACCAGGGCGGCGCATCGGCACGCCGCACCGCTGCGCACCACGTTTGATGGTGCCGCGACAGCCTTGATGAATGTGTGCGTCGCGACTTGATCGTTACGCGCCGACAGCCATCACACCCGACGGACGGAACCTCGCCCACCTCGGCGCGCGCACCGTCGTGCATCGTCGCCTCTGGCAGGCGATGTTCCTCGACGCGACCTGCGCCCCTCCCTCCGGGAGGGATTGACTCATCGAAGCGGACGCCACCTCGGTGAGGCGTCCGTCCGAAGCCACGCTGTAAGAGCGCGGCCTTGCCCGCCGCCGCCCCCTCGTCCAGACTGCCCGCCATGCGAATGCCCACCACGCTTGTCCGACTCACGGTGCTGTCGGCGCTGATCGCGCTGTGCAGCGCCTGCGGCTTCCACCTGCGCAATGCGCTCACCTTGCCGGTGGAACTCAATCCGGTGCGCGTGGTGTCGCCCGATCCGTACAGCCCGCTCGCCGAATCGCTCGCCGATGCGATGACGCGCGCCGGCGCGGTGCCCGCGACCGATCCCGCGCAGCCCTCGACCACCTTGCAGATCGTGTCCGAACGCTGGGGCGATACGCCGATCAGCATCGACGAACGCGGCCGCGCGCAGGAATTCAGCCTGCGCTACGCGGTGATTTTCGTGCTGCTGGACCAGGCGGGGAACGTCGTGGTGCCGCAGGGCGCGGTCGAACTCTCGCGCGACTACGTGGCGCCGCCGGCCGACGCGGTCGGCGCGACTTCCGAGCGCGAACTGCTCGCGAAGGAACTGCGCCGCGAAATGTCGACGGCGATCCTGCGTCGCGTGGGCGCGGCCTTGAACGTCACGCGCCCCGAAGTCCGCGGCAACGCGGCCGCTGCTGCGCCGGCACCTTCGACGACGGTGGAAGCGCCGGCGCCGGCCTCGACGCTCACGGCGCCTGCTGCGGCATCGACGTCGGCCGCGCCTGCGTCGCAACCCTGATCCGATGGCGGACCTGAGGCCCGATCGGCTCGCGGCGCAACTCGCCTCCGAGCCCCTGCGGCCTGCGTACCTGATCGCGGGGCCCGAAACACTGCTCGTGCTGGAAGCGGCCGACGCCGTGCGCGCCGCCGCGCGCGAGCAGGGCGTCGGCGATCGCGAGGTCTACGACATCGAAG
The DNA here is from genome assembly GCF_009740395.1 of Noviluteimonas gilva. Classification (GTDB taxonomy): domain Bacteria; phylum Pseudomonadota; class Gammaproteobacteria; order Xanthomonadales; family Xanthomonadaceae; genus Noviluteimonas; species Noviluteimonas gilva. The sequence goes on along the minus strand of NZ_WOXT01000005.1, from coordinate 24,286 downwards.
GACGCGACCCGGATTGGGACAGCGTGGCCGCCGCATTCCAGGCGCCGGGCTTGTTCGCCACGCGGCGCGTGATCGAAATTCGCATGCCGAGCGGCAAGCCGGGCAAGGACGGCGCCGAACTGCTCACGCAATTCGCCGCGAATCCGCCGCCCGATGTCGTGTTGCTCGTCACCGCGGGCGAATGGAGCAAACAACATGGCGGCAAGTGGAGCGAGGCGCTCGCGCGCATCGGCCACCAACTCGTCGCCTGGCAAGTGAAGCCGCACGAACTCGCCGGCTGGATCGAAGCGCGCATGCGCGCGCGCGGCCTGCGCGCCGATCGCGATGCGGTGCAGGCCCTGGCCGATCGCGTCGAAGGCAATTTGCTCGCCGCCGCGCAGGAAATCGACAAGCTCTCGCTGCTGGCCGAAGGCCGCACGCTGGATGCGGCGACGATGGAATCGCTGGTGTCGGATTCGGCGCGCTACGACGTGTTTCGTCTGGTCGACGCCGCGATGAACGGCCAGCCCGCGCAAGTCTCGCGCATGCTGCATGGCTTGCGCGGCGAAGGCGAAGCGGTGCCCGCGTTGCTCGGCATGGTCGCGATGGAATTGCAGCGTGCGGCCGCGCTCGCGCGTGTCGCGGCGCGCGGTGGAAACCTGCAAGCCGAATTCAAGGCGCAGCGCATCTGGGATTCGAAACAGGCCGCGTACACGCGCGCGCTGAAACGACACGATGCCGCGAAGTGGGAACGCTTCGCCGCCGAAGCCGGTCGCGTGGATCGCATCGCGAAAGGCCGCCCGCAGTGGGGCCGCGATCCTACCGATGCGTGGCTCGCACTTGAGCGCGTGCTGCTCGCCGTCGCCGATCCGCGCGCATTGCGACTGCTGGGCTGACGCGTGACGCCGCTCGTTCTCTGCTACGGCGGCACCTTCGATCCCGTGCACACCGGTCACCTCGCCATCGCACGCGCGGTGCGCGATGCCCTGCATGCCGACGTACATCTTTTGCCCGCCGCCGATCCCCCGCACAAGGGACCGACGCACGCCGACGCCGAGCAACGCGCGCACATGCTCGAACTCGCGGTGCAGGGCGAAGCGGGCCTGATCGTGGATCGCCGCGAACTGCGTCGCGCGGGTCCGTCGTACACCGTCGATACCTTGCGCGAGTTGCGCGCCGAATACGGGCCGCATGCGCCGCTGGTGTGGATGGTCGGCGGCGATTCGGTGTTCGAACTCGCGACCTGGCATCGGTGGCGTGAACTGTTCGACCTCGGCCATCTGCTCGCGATCGACCGCCCCGGCGCGCCCATCGACCAGGACGCGCTCGCCGCGCGTGCGCCCGCGGTCCATGTCGAGCTCGCGCCGCGCTGGTGCCTGCCATCACAGCTGCACGCGCTGCCGGCGGGCGGGTTCGCCGAGTTCCGCCTGGGGGCGGAGCGGCCGGAGTCGTCGACCGAACTCAGGCGCCGGATCGCGGCCGACGACCCGCGCTGGCGCGACTGGGTGCCGGCGCCGGTTGCCGCATTCATCCACCAATCGGGCCTTTATGGACGCTCAGGCGCGTGATGCCGACGGTTTCACGCCTGCCGGTCGCAAGCGCCTCGTATAATCCCCGCCGTCTCCACCGAGCCAGCTGCCCTTGACCACCGCCGCGCAAGTCATCAAGACCCGTCTTCCCAATCCGCCGCCGCCGGCAGAAGTCCTCCTCCAGCACGTGCGCAACGCCGTGGAGGAGCTCAAGGCAAAAGATGTCGTCGAGATCGATGTCCGCGGCAAGACCAGCGTCACCGACCACCTGGTCATCGCGTCCGGCACCTCCACCCGCCACGTCAAGTCGATCGCCGACGAAGTCGTGCGCCACGCCAAGAAGCTCGACTGCATGCCGCTGGGCGTGGAAGGCGAGCGCGAGGCCGAGTGGGTGCTGGTCGACCTGGGCGATGTCGTCGTCCACGTGATGCTGCCGCGCGTGCGCGAGTTCTACGCGCTCGAGCGCCTGTGGACCGTCGGCGACCAGCCGCCGGAAGAGGAAGACGCGCTGGCCGCCGGCCGCGTCGAGTAATGCACGGCGTGCGGCAACGCACGCAGTCGCGATGAAGGCGCGGCTCATCGCCGTCGGCGAACGTCCACCGGCGTGGGTCGCCCACGGATTCGCCGAATACCGCAAGCGGCTTTCGCACTGGCTGCCGCTGGATCTGATCGAAATCGAACCCGGCGTGCGCGGCAAGGGCCGCGATGCCGCGCGTGCGACTTTCGAGGAAGGCCAGCGCGTGCTGGCCGCGATTCCCAAGGGCGCACTCGTGGTCGCGCTCGATGGGCGAGGGCGCACGTGGAGTTCGGAGCAACTCGCGCAACGCATGGAAACCTGGCGTGGCGCCGGGCGCGATCTGTGTTTCCTGATCGGCGGCCCGGAAGGGCATGCGAGTGAAGTGATCCAGCGGGCCGACGACACGTGGTCGCTCGGCCCGCTGACCTTGCCGCACATGTTGGTTCGCCTGGTGTTGGCGGAACAGTTGTATCGGGCGAACGCGATGCTCGCGAATCACCCCTATCACCGAGCGTAAGCCCCCACCCCCCTTCCCAAGGGGGGTCAATCGCGCAAAGCGCGATTGGGGGGGATAACGCCGAGGCGAACCGCTCTTGCTTCAAGCGCTGCGACACCCGACGCAACCCCACCCCAACCCTCCCCTGCACAGCAGGGGAGGGAGAAAGCATCACCGCAACACGAACTTCACCGGCACCAGGCCGATCGCCTCCACCGCGTACCCATCCTGCGTCGCCGGCTTGAACTTCCACTTCTTCAGGATGTGCTTGCGCGCGGCTTCATCGAGCGAGCGATTGCCGCTGCTCGTCTGCACGCGCACGTCCAGCGGCACACCGTCGACGCCGACCAACACTTCGAGGATCACCGTGCCTTCGATGCGGCGCGTCATCGCGTCGCGCGGATAGGCCGGCGGGGGCGCGCTCGCGTATTCGAGGCTGTCGGCGCGGATCGGGCCCGGGGGCGTCGTTTCGACGACGATCGCGGTGTCCGGCGCCGGGTCGTAAGGCGGTGCGATATCCACGCCGACCGGATCGACGACCGGCGGTTGTTCGACCGGCGGCGAGCGCGTGGGCGTGACCGGACGCGGTTCGATGCGGCGGTGGGTCTCCGGCGGTGTCGGCGGCGGCGGCGGATCGACGTGCTTGGGAATCACGAAGATCGGAATGGCCACGTCTTCTTCCACCATGGCCTGCGGCGGCGCCATCGGCATCAGCAACAACATCAACGCCGCGGCATGCAGCGCGATCACGCCGGCGATCGCGGTGATGCGCGCGGGACTCGGGCGTTCGAGCAGATGCCCGGCTTGCGCCTGGCGGCGGGGCAGGGACGGCGCGATCGTGTGCGACATGGCGTGGCCTCCGTGGTTGCGTGATCGAGTTGATTCCTCCAACGCGCGGGGTCTGGCAATGGGGTTGATCCGTCGGAAGGCGCGAAAGAACTGCGGGACCAGGAGACAACGGTGATTGCTGCAGTGCACCGCGGACCGGTATTCCGATTGCGACTCTTGACTCGGAAGGCCCATGAGGCTCGAACGCTGGGCGCGGCATCGTATCGACGGGTTGGCGGCCGACCTGCCGAACTTCGGCGGCGATGCCGCGTATCTCGGGGCGTGCGTCCGGTACCTGCGGGCCTTCGTGCTGCCTGACATTGCGGCAGCCGACCGCAGGTTTCCGCTGGAAGCCAAGGAACTCACGACGTCCGCCGCCTCGGCTGCTAATCGAGTGGCGCACCAACCCAAAGAGGAAGAGGCCGCGCTTCGGCACGCCCTCGGGTCCTTCGCCACGGAGCGTTACTCCATTCGACGACTATTCGTTCCGCTGGTCGCCGTGCACTTGATGGAGGACTTGAGGCTAGCGGCATCCGATGAACGACGTGCCTTGTTGATCGAGGCAGTGGCGGCAACCTTTCGATGCATCGAGAGGAATGAGGCGCTGGCGTGCCCCTACGAGGCGGAACTGACCAGCGATCCGACAGGCGTGTACGCGCGGATGACACGTCAGACGAAACATGACTATCGGCTTCGCATCGAAGTACTGGCCGATCGGATGGGCCAGCCGCCAGATCAAGTCGCCAGAGATGCGACTGCCGCGGGGTCGCTTCTCAGGCGCAATCACGACGCGATGCGTTCGCTCGGGATGCGAGCGGTTGCTCACGCGGCGGGATTCTGTGCTGTGCTGGCGCTGCTCTCGGGGCTGTTCTGGTCCATGACGCCCGATGACGCGCACGCCTGGGCTATTTGGGCTGCCGTCGCGCTGGCCACGCTTTCAACATCCGAGATGGCAGCCCAATTCGTCGACCGCGTCGGCGGACTCGGACGTCGCCATCTGGATCACAGTCTCGACTTTGTTCAGGACGGCCTTCCCAAGAACTGCGCAACTGCGATCCTCGTGCCCATGCTGTTGCAGTCAAAGGACAACCTGCACGCGATCCTGAAACTGGCTGAGCGCAATTATCGGATCGCCAACGACACGAACGTCGCCGTGGTGTTGCTGGCTGACTTCTTGGACGCGAGGAACAAAGAGCCGTCGGAACTCGATCTGGAGCTGCTGTCTTACGGCGAAGCCGGCGTCGCACAGTTGAACGTCAAATACGGTCGCGATGCATTCTTCCTGATCGCTCGTGGACGCGAGTTCGCTCCCGATGATCGCGAATGGCGCGGATCCGAACGGAAGCGGGGAAAGATCGAGGCTTTCTCCGCGCTGGTTGCGGGTCGGGCCAATGCCTTTCTCAATGTCGATGCTCAGAGGGCCGAATCGTTACGTCGCTTCAAATTTGCTTTCTGTATCGACGAAGACACCAAGCTGACCCGTGATTGCGTCCAACATCTCGCCGGGGCGCTTGCGCATCCGTCCAATGCGCCGATGCTCCGCGTCAGGGGTGGTCGACGCGAACTCGTTTCCGGACATGTGGCGGCTGTGCCCGCGATCATGGCGTGCAAAAAGGACGCATCGCGTTATCCCATTCCCGGGCTTGCGGCCCGAACGACGATCGATGCCGATTCCAAACTCGACATAGCGTTCAGAAGCACAGCGTTCGATGTTTTCGGAGTGGAGCTCAATCGCGGGAAGATTTTCTACGACATTCGTGCGCACGACGCGCTGTCGGAAGGACGCTATCCGATCGGCGTGCTTCTTAGCCACGACACGATCGAGAGCGATGCGCTGCACCCGCTCTTCGTAGGAACCGCAGCGTTGGCAGAATCGGTGCCGGACTCAATGCTCGACTCGGCCATCCGCTCGCATCGCTGGATGCGAGGGGATTTGCAGAATCTGGCGGTCTATCTCTTCGGCCACCGACGCAGCGCAGACGTCGGTCTGTACTGGAAGATCGTGGTGCTCCACCAGATCCGAAACCTTTCGTTGCCGATCGCCACCTTCTCCCTGGCCGCATGGGCTGCCATGGACGGAGCGCCTTGGCTGCTGACCCTTGCATGGGGTGCAATCGCATTCCAGGCCGTTCTGTTGCTGGTCTTGGGCGCCGTTCAACAGCCGGCTCGGATCGGCAGGATCGTTGTCGCCACCGTCGCGGACGTCGGGTTCAAGCTTGCCTCACTGCCGTTGATGGCTGCCGTGGCCGTTGACGCCATGGTCTGCGTGGGTTGCAGCCTGGTAACGCGACGCGGATTGATGCGATGGCGCGCGTCGTCGTTCAAAGGGGATCGCTCGGGGCGTCGCTTCCTGTATGCGATGGACCTGCTCGGCGTCGCGTCCGCGGTGATGTCGGTGGGGCTGATCTACCTGGATCGCTTCAACGCAGGAAGTGCTTCAATCCTGGCGATATGGATGGCGGCCCCGCTTCTGATCCGACGACACCGCAAACGGCCCAGCTAGAATCGAAGCGTTACGTAGTGGGGAGACTGTGCCACCCGTCCCTCAGCAGGGTAGAGGACAATCGCGGAACCCGAGTAGCGCTCGGCCAATGCCGACACGCAAATGCGAGACCGACCCGATGCAGGGTCGAAGATTTCGGCCTTGGTGGAAGTCTGTCGGCGAAGGACGACGTAGTGGCCCGGATAGAGGTGGATGATCGACGGAACGTCGAGGCCGGCCAGGTCGGACAGCGTGGCGTCAATGGCGACTGCGGCGTGCCCCAAGTCCGCAAACACCGTTAGCAGGGCGTTGACGCTCAGTCCGATCTTGCCGACATCGTAGCGTCCACGAAGGTGCGACATTGTCACGGGATGTCCGTAGAAGCTGGTCAGCATGCTGATGCAGGCAAGACCGCACTCCATCGGGTGCGCTTGATACACCATGGGCAGTGGCGGGGTGATGCGCAGCAAAGTCAGACGGGGCCTGGGGCGCGGATCAAGCAACGCGGGGCTCCTCCGCCGGCATGGGCAGGCCAGCCGATATCAAGGATTCGGCAAGCTCGTCCAGCATCTCGGGCGCTCGTGGGTCTCCACCCGAGCCCGCATGATCAAGCGCTTCGTGTAGACGTCCCTGCACCCGTTCGCGCGTCAAAGGGCGATTTGCGAGAGCCTGACGCGCCAACGCAACGTGCTCCTGCAAGCGCGTGGAACAGGCTCCATCTGGGGGCATCGCGTGGCGATTGCGGCCCTGCTGGACCCGGAACTGAGAACGCGCGAAATGCAGTGCGCTGCGTCTGAGCGACGCTTCGCTTTCACTCTTCAAGCCGAACACATCAAGCGTCTCGCTTGCGACGGTTGTCGCGTAGGCACGCAGAGCGGCCTGCCACACGTTTCGTTGGAGCGCATCGCCATCTTCGATCGCGCCATACTTCCTGAAGTAGTAAGCGAGCGATCGCAGTATGTCGCGGAGTTGTTTCATCTCCTCGCCAAAGCGAACGCCGTTGTCCGTGAACGAGGCGGGCGACCAGTCGGCCAGTTGGCGCGTGGAGCCGAAGTCGAGAAGCAATCCACGTGTGGTCGCGTTTGCCGAATACAGGCCGCCATGGAACAAGCGATGCACATGTCCGTAGGCGATGTGACCTGCCAATGCTGCGAACGCCGAACGCAGGCCTTTTCGCGCGGCATTCTCGGTGGACGCGAACTTATTTACGGCCAACGCCGTGCGCTCGGCGTCGATGACCTGCGCACGAGGCATCGACGCAAGCGGCTCGAAGAACGTGGCGCGCTCGAAGTGCGCCAACCGCGCTTCGAACGGCCGCACCAGGAGCGCCCGGCGCGTGCGTGGGTCGACGGGGTCGGCAAAGATACCCGTGTCGAGCACTGCAATCGTGGGAACTGCGGAGCCTGGGCGCCTTCGCTCCATGATTTCCGACCAGATCGCCTCGCGAAGTGCCTCCTCGATGAGCAAGTGTCCGTTTGCGTGCTGCCAGTCTGCTCGCTTGCCGACCAGCGGCGTTCTTCCGATACCTTTCACGCAGAAGCCGTGTGCGATGCCTGCGCGGCCGCCACCGCCGTTGGGTGAAAGTCCGGTCGCGCCGTATCGCTCGGCATGGAAGACGGATGCTTCGGAAGAGAATGCGCGTGCATCCACACCCTCTTCGAAGACCGCGAACGCGAAGCGCCGAATCAACCATGCTTCAACTTGTTGGCGGGCGCCGGACTCGCGAACATCGAATCCATGCGAGAGGAACCAGCGCGAGTTGAGCCAGACAGCGATCGGCGAACGCAATTGCCTGACGGGGAAAGCCACGAATGTGGGTTCGCCAAAGTCGGGAGTCGCTTCAAGTACCTCGATCGATCGTGCAACGTCAGCCGGGTTTGCGGCTGAATGAGCGCGTTTGTCCCGTTGCCCGTCGATAGGCGACCGAATCAAAGGACTTGAATACTGAGCGACGAAGGATTCTCGAAACTTTGTGTGCATAACCGCGCCGCGCTCCGAAGTCCACGATCCAAAGGCACTCGCCCTCGTTCCATTCCGAGATATGGAGCATCGTTCGAGGGTCCGCCGACACCCGCGCCAATACGTCTTGAGACAGTTGCGCCCACGCCACATAGGCGAGCGGAACGCCGTCGCGGTCGTACAGGACCGCGACTTGCTCCAACAGCAGAGCGGGTTCGATCCAGACCGCCAGCGAGGCGATCTGGAACCTGCGATGCAGGGGGCTCTGCAGCATGACGCCGGCGATTTCGCCCAGGCGCGCGAAATACTCGTTGGACGCGCCGCCGACGGGCTCAAGTGTCGGCGCATGAAGCGCAGCCATCGATCAGCTCGCGGGGCAATGCGCCGCCGCGCCTTCCCGCATCCGCTTCACCGCATGGACGCCCCAACCATTGGCGCGATTCTCGTCCGTGTTCGCCTCGGTAAATGCGTGATGCTGGTGGTAGGTTTCGTGTGCGATCACGTACGCAAGGTGCTCAGCGCGCGTGAGCTCGCCCGTCAGGGTGCCGGGTTGGTTCGTCAGGGGATCGATATAGCCAGGCATGATGCTGCCCGGAACCATTCCACCTGCGTAGACGTAGGTCACGCCCTTACCGTTCGAAGCGCTGATGGTCAGGCCGCCGACCTGCGCGGTGTAGCCGGGAACGCCGGATGTCGAGTTGCCCTGCCCGCCGCGGTGAATCCAGGAGGTTTGCCCATTGCTTAGCGACGGATTGCGAAACACGCGTTGCGGCAGAACATGCAGTGTGTATGAGGGCTTGAATCCTTTACCGGGGAGCGCGGTCGCATTCGCCACGCATGTCACCCGCTCCTTCGTCGGTACCTGATCGGCCGGAATCGAACGGAACATCGATTGGTAGTAGGCGTAGCACCATGAGCAACCGCCCGAGGTTTCTTCCTTGAGGAACCCGCTCAGGCCGGGCATGTAGTAGCCCCCGCTACCCGTGACCCTGCTACCTGTCACTGTCACAGTGTCCAATGTCTGTGTGTAGTTGCCATCGCCGCCGAAGATGGCGTCCATCTCGGCATCAGTCAGCATTCGCATTGCAGGTTCCTTTTGCACCGGGGGGATCAGTAAGCGCGCGCCTCAGCGGTCGCACGCGGGAAGGGGGGCGGAATAGGGGCGAGATGCGAAGGACTTCGCGAACGTCGCCTTTGCCCACGCGTCTTCCGCGGCTTGTTCGTCGGGCTTCAACTCGTGCGCCAGTCGTTCTATGGAGGTCGTGATCGACCTTGCTTCGGGCTCGCGTGCGAACAAGGCCTGCAACTGGAGATAGGCGTAAGCCTTCCTGGCGTCGTAAGGAAGGCCGATGGCGACAAGGCCGTGGCCATGCGTCGCGCGAATCGCACCAGCCAAGCGCACCATGTCCAGATCGCCTGCGTCGATGCCCGTCGTCACAAGGCCCTCGACATTCGAGACGTAGATGTCCTGAAGGCGCTGATGCGGCGCGTCGTCCCCGACGGATGACGGCCAAGGAGCAAGTACGAAGCACCGCGCCGCCATCCTGTCGCCGGCGAGCGCTGCGGCCAACGCAGACTCGTAGAGCGCAATGTTGGATTCAATCGTGCGGGGGCGAACCGGCTCGCAGCGCTGCGCGTTGTTCTCGACGAAGGCAACGGTTGCTTCGGCGTCGCGAAGATCGTCGGAGGACATCAGCTTGCGTGTCTCGTCTCGGTTCAACCACGAGTACGGGTCGGTCTTGAGCTCACTGACGAAGTCACGATGCCTCGCATATTTCTCGCAAGCGTTGAGGTTGCGGAAGGCAACGATGCGTGGATCCAGCGAGCGCTCGTCGGCCTGGAGAGGCCGTATTGCCTTCGCAGAGGAGGGAACGCTGCGCTCGACAACTGCGCTCGGGCCTGTGCGAAGCCCGCTCGATTCAAGCCGCTTCTGAGCCGACTCTCCAGGCTTCATGCGAATGGCGAAGCCACCTGCGACCAAGCCGAGCGCAAGAACCATCGCAACAATGACGCGCGGGTTGGGCATTCGCGATCCACGGCTCTGTGGTACTTGCGTCGAACCATACCCAAGTCGATCGGAAGCTACAGCGCAGCGGATGCAATACGAGACGATTCGTGTCGTTCTGTGGCCCGAGGCGTGCACGGCACGGTATCGAGCTTGGTGCAGGGGTCCACTTTGCCGCCAATCTGATACTTGGCGTCAAGGTATGGGGGAGGGGCGGAAGCATCGAAGGCGCGTCTGCGATCTTTGGAAAAGCGCAAACTTTTCTCCGGCGCGTTGAGTCTATCGCCCTCCTTCACTGTCCAGACGACAAGAAACCCGCGTGGACCTTAGCAGCTACGTTGCGATCGGTGGACGACCGACGAGAGGCTGCCATCAAGGCGGGGCGTCCTTCTCCATTTACTCACCGCTGTCGAAAAACAGAAGAACTGGTCATCCCGGGTCTTTGGCGGCTACGACTTCGGCTGCTGCGACTGTAATGTCTTCGGGCGGCTTGGCGTACACGAACTGGTAGAGCCCTTCCCTCGCGCGGTTGACCGACTGCGCCTGAGCGAGAAGTAGCCCTCCGAGGTTGGGCTGGGCTAAATCCGCACCAAGCGCTTTCTTAATTGGCGCACCCGCGGGCATCAGCAGCACGCGGGTCGTTTCCATGTCCGCAAAAGCTGCGGAAATTTGCCTAGCCAAAACCTCATCAAACAGGTGAAGTTGCGACGACGCTTCGGCAATGCGCTCGTGGTCAAGTGCCACGCCCCATTCGACGGCGGTATTGAAGCGCGCGACGGATTTCGGCTCAAGATTCGCGAGCCGGCTCGCGACTTCGGCATTCAAAGCGGTGCGGTTCAGACGAGCGGCTAACAGAGTGCCGTAAGCCCTCGCTCGCGACTTTCGTTGCTTGGCTGCGACAAGCGTTGGCCAAACTCCGACATAGAGTGCTATGAGGGCAGCAATCGCCGTGATTACGGCGCCGGCCGCTTGCCAATCGACATCGTATTGGAAGCAAGTCATTTCGCCCTCCATGTTCTGTGAATTGCTCGGAGGCTCCGATTGCAGGACGGATCAGTGGCCCTTCGGGCCGACGATTACACGGACCTTCAACTTTCCCGAATGGGATTCCAGGTCCCGCTCTAGCCCAACCGGGTTCCCTATTCTCCCTTCCGGGTCATAAATGAAACATACGAGCAGCCCGCAATCTGGATGTCGTTCGTACCTTGCGATATCAATAAGAATCTGAGCACCCAAATCACTCATGCTCATCGAAGAACGCGTCTTCTTAACTTCTACAACTATTCGTTCCTGCTTGAGCAGGAAGTCAACTCGCGACGATCCGCCTGCGTAGCTCGGCGTCCATTCCTCTGCGCGAATATCATCAAAGTGCAGCTTGAACGCTGCATGCAGCAAATCTTGCACGTCGTATTCGTCATCAATCTCAAGGGTTGGGCGTTTTGCATGACGCGAGCGCAACTGCCGGGCCATCGAATGAAAACGCAAACACACCTGTTCGATTAAAGATAGGTAGTCAGGCCGATCCGTTTGTTCTTCCGGGCCGACCTCATACTCGTTAATCTCATCAACCATCGACGCAAGAATTGCTTCGGCTTTGTCCAGCCCCTGCAGGAACGCCTCGTGAAATTTGTAGTCAGGGGTTCCCGTAGACCAAGCCCCAAGGCTGTACGAGATTTTTGAGAAGTCAGTGAAGTGGCGGCTTGAGTCGCCAAAAATTCTCTGAATTGCAATCTCCGTATCACGCTTCCATTTCGCAAACGCAGGGTCGCTGGACCCAAGTGCGCGAAGCTCACCTGTTGCACCTTTCTGGCGCTCAAGGATCTCGATTGCTCGATTCGGTTCCAAGACTCCCCTCCTTTGGCGGCACCCCTAATTCACCGCCTCAACCAGTTGTTCGCGGAGTGTTTGAATTTCCGCGCGCGCCGCTTTCTGGTAGACCAACTTCTTCTGCTTGTAAACCTTCACAATCTCTTCTTCTTCGGCCGTTAGATCACGAGAAACATCAACGTGAAACTTGATGGCAGCATTCCAGAGTTCAATTGCCGTGTTTACCAGATCCTTACTGCCAAGAATCATCAGCAACGCATAGCTGTCGCCCCATCGCTGAAGTGACTCGCTATGCTCTTGCTCTGTTTTCTGGCTCGGTTTTGATACCAGTGAAGCCTTCTTCTCAATAATGTCCTGAGTGCATGCAAGGTATGAGGCGCAAGACCGCTGCGGCTCCTCAAGTTGCTCCGCGATGACTTGGCGTTTGTGCTGCCGTTCCGCCCGGCCCTCGTCTCGCTTAGCTTTATCAGCTTCGCGTCGCCGTTCATCCTGCCGATCTTCGCGTTGAATCTTTCTCGCCCAGAACGCGCCCAGCGCACCGACTAGAAGCGGACCCACAACACCCCAAATGCGAATAGCGTCGTCGCCATCCATTCTCCTGCCCCCTGAACAGCCGTGCAAAACTGTCGCATATAACCCGATTGCCCCGATGTAATGCTTAGTAGCCGGGGCCGGATTTGAACCTGCGCCCCTACTGCCGCCCGGACCCCGGCCCCTTCGCCGGGTCCGCTTGCTCATCCGTATCGCGATCGATGCCGGGTTCGTCCGGCTGATTCCCCGGCTTCGGCACCTTCGCCTGCGCATCGCCCTTGTCGCGCGGCTGCGTTTCGGCGTATCCGGGATTACGGCCCGCCCGCGGGTCTGCCGCGGGCGGGGTGTCGCGTTGCTTGTCGGCCATGGCGCTGTCCTGCGAGTGCGCGCGATGCGCGATGGCCGCAGTGTTACTGACCCAGTTCGAAAACCACGTCAAGGCTCACCGACAGCGTGGTTTCGCCCGGCGCGACCGAGGTCTCCTTGGCCATCGCCATGTCGCTGGCCTGCGCACGCATCATGTACGGCATCGGCGGACGCGCCGTGCCGCCTTCGGCGATGCTCACCACGCGGCGCACGCGCAGGCCCATTGCCTTGGCGTAGGTTTCGGCGCGTGCCTTGGCCTTCTCCAGCGCGGCCAGGCGCGCTTCGTCGAACGCAGGTTCCGGCTTGTCGACGTCGAAGGTCGGGCCGTTGATCTGGTTGGCGCCGCTGGCGACGAGCGCATCGAGCACCTTGCCGAGTTTGCCGATGTCGCGCGCCTTGACGTTCACGGTGTTGCTGGCCTGGTAGCCGGTGATCGTCGGCGGCGTGTTCTCGGCGTACTTGTATTGTGGCTGCACCGAGATGCCGGCGGTCTGGATGTCGCGCTCGGCGATGCCGGCCGCGCGCACGGCCTTCATCACCGCGTCCATCTGCGTGGCGTTGTCGCGCATCGCGGCGTTCGCATCGGCGGCCTGCGTGACCACGCCGGCGGAGATCGTCGCCACGTCGGGCACGCGGCGGGACTCGGCCTGGGCCGACACCGAGAGCAGCGTGCCGTCGGCGGGAATGGGGGCGGTCTGGGTGGCGCTCTGGGCGTGGGTCGGCATGGCGGATCCGAAGGTGAGGGCGAGGCCGAGGGCGGTGGCGAGCGTCAGGGGTCGAAAGGTCATGCAAGGCTCCATGGATGGGGGTGTGCTTTCCGTATCGCGGCACTGTCGTGCGGCGGAGTGAACGAACTGTGAGCCTTTACGGGGTCAAGCCGAAACGGCGCGAATGTCGGCGTACAGCCGCGGGTTAGACTCCCGCCGATGCTGCATCTCGCCTCGCGTTCCCCTCGACGCTCCGAACTGCTGTCCCGCCTGGGATACACGTTCGGCACCCTCGAGCTCGACATCCCCGAACACCGCGGTCCTTCCGAAGGCGCGGACGACTACGTGCGTCGCGTCGCCCGCGAGAAAGCGGGCGCCGGCCTGTTGCAGGTGATGGCCACCTCGGGCGCGGTCGTGCTCGGCGCCGATACCGAAGTCGTGCTCGACGACGAAGTCTTCGGCAAGCCGCGCGATGCCGACGACGCCGCCGCGATGCTCCGCCGCCTCTCCGGCCGCACGCACCAGGTGATCTCCGCCGTGAGCGTGGTGAGCGCCGGACGTGAAGCGCAGGTCGTCTCCGAATCGCAGGTGACCTTTGCCACGTTGTCGGAAGAGGACATCGCCGCATACCTTGCAAGCCACGAGTGGAACGGCAAGGCCGGTGCCTACGGCATCCAGGGGCGCGCGCAGGTGTTGATCGCGCACCTGGCCGGGAGCTTCTCCGGCGTGATGGGCCTGCCCATGTACGAGACCGCGCGCTTGCTGCGCGAATTCGGAATCACACCGACCGGGGACGCACGCGCATGAGCGAAGAGATCCTGGTCAACGTCACCCCGCGCGAAACCCGCGTGGCCGTGGTCGAGAACGGCATGCTGCAGGAGCTGCACATCGAACGCGGCTGGAGGCGCGGCGTGGTCGGCAACATCTACAAGGGCCGCGTACAGCGCGTGATGCCCGGGATGCAGGCGGCGTTCGTCGACATCGGCCTGGACCGCGCGGCCTTCCTGCACGCCAACGACATCGTGCGCGCCGCACCCGCGGTCGCCGGCGAAGACGCCCCGATGCCGCCCGCGCAGTCGCGCCCGATCCTCGATTTGTTGCGCGAAGGCCAGGACGTCATCGTGCAGGTGGTGAAGGACCCGATCGGCAGCAAGGGCGCGCGCCTGACGACGCAACTGTCGATTCCTTCGCGCTACCTCGTGCTGCTGCCGCAGTCGCGCGTGGTCGGCGTGTCCTCGCGCATCGAAGACGAAGCCGAACGCGCGCGCCTCAAGGGCCTCGTCGCGGAATTCGCGGGCGGTGGCGAGCAGGGTTACATCGTGCGCACCAATGCCGAAGGCCAGCCCGCCGAAGCGCTCGCCGAAGACATCGCCTACCTCAGCCGCGTGTGGGCGCTGGTGGAAGACCAGCAGGGCACGACGAAGGTCGGCGCCTGCATCTATGAAGACCTCACGCTGCCGCTGCGCGCGGTGCGCGACCTGATCCGCCGCGACGTGGAAAAGGTGAAAGTCGATTCGCGCGAAACCTGCGACCGGCTCCAGACCTTCGCCGCCCAATACATGCCGGGCCTGGCCGAAAAGATCGAGCCCTACAGCGGCGCGCGCCCGATCTTCGACCTGTACGGCGTCGAAGACGAAATCCAGCACGCGCTCGAAAAAGAGGTTCCGCTGAAGTCCGGCGGCTATCTCGTGATCGACCAGACCGAAGCGATGACGACGGTCGACGTGAACACCGGCTCCTTCCTCGGTCAACGCAATCTCGAGGAAACCGTTTACCGCACCAATCTCGAAGCTGCGCAGGCGGTGGCCCGCCAACTGCGCCTGCGCAACCTCGGCGGCATCATCATCATCGACTTCATCGACATGACCGACGCCGAGCACCGCCGCCAGGTGCTGCGCACGCTCGAGAAGTCGCTCGCCAAAGACCACGCCAAGACCACGGTGTACGACTTCTCGCCGCTCGGCCTGGTCGAGATGACGCGCAAGCGCACCGTCGAATCGCTCGAGCGCCAGCTGTGCGAGCCCTGCCACGAATGCGGCGGGCGCGGCACGCTCAAGACCTCCGAAACCGTGACCTACGAAATCTTCCGCGAGATCACGCGCGCGGTGCGGCAGTTCGAAGCCGCGCGCCTGCTGGTGATCGCTTCGCCGAAAGTGGTCGCGCGCATCACCGACGAAGAAAGCGCGGCGGTGGCGGAGCTGGAGGAATTCCTCGGCAAGTCGATTCGGTTCCAGGCGGACGAGCAATACCTGCAGGAGCAGTTCGATGTCGTGCTGCTCTGAGAGCGGAACGCGGGAAACGGGAAACGGGAAACGGTAGATGCCGACTCCCTTTCGACGCCGGATGCGGCATGCGCGACGCTTTGTCGGCTACGGCGCGCTCGTTGCGGTGATTTTCGTCGCGTTGCTGGTCGGCATCGCGAAGCAGTTGTTGCCGCTCGCCGAGCGGCATCCCGATCGCATCGCCGCGTGGCTCAGCGAACGCGCGGGGCGGCCGGTGCATTTCGCGAAGGTCGAAACGGCGTGGACGCGTCGTGGTCCGTTGCTGCGCCTGGATGATTTGCGCCTGGGCGACGGCGCGCAATCGGTCGTCATCGGCGATACCGAAATGCTCGTCTCTCTCTACGGCGGCCTGTTGCCGGGCGGCACGTTCTCCGAATTGCGCCTGCGCGGTTTGGACCTGACGGTCGAACGCGCGGCCGACGGCTTCTGGTCCGTGCGCGGCTTGCCCGGACAGCAACAGGAAGGCGGCGATCCCTTCGCCGCGCTCGAACGCCTCGGCGAATTGCAGATCATCGGCGGGCGGTTGCATGTGATCGCGCCGACGCTCGGCATCGACGCAAAGGTGCCGCGCATCGATCTGCGCCTGCGCGTGGAAGGCGACCGCATCCGCAGCGGCATGCGTGCGTGGATGCGACCGAATGTCTCGCCGCTCGACGCCGCGCTCGACTTCGATCGCAAGCTCGGCGACGGACACGCCTATGCCGGTGCGATGAAAGCCGATCTCGGCGCGTGGGCGCCACTGCTGCACATCATGGGCGTGGAAGCGCAATCCGGTCGCGGGCGTGCGCAAGCGTGGGCGGAACTGCGCGGACATCGCGTTGCGTCGATCATCACCGACGCGGCGCTCGACGACGTTGCCCTGCGCGGCGCGCCCTTGCGCGATGCGAGCGGCGTGCGCGTGCCGCAGGCGCGCTTCGGGCACGTGGAAATGCGCGCGCGCCTGAAACACGCCAACGGCGAATGGCGCTTCGACGCACCGAAGCTGCGCATCCATTCCGACGGCGGCCAACAAACACTCGACGGGTTGCTGCTGATCGGCGGCACGCGTTTCGGCCTGCGCGCCGATCGCGTCGCGGCCGGTCCCTTGCTCGCGGCCGCCGCGCTCAGCGATCGCATGGACGCCGGCTTGCGGCGCTGGATCCTGCTCGCGAAACCGCAGGCGCTCTTGCAGCAGGTCGAAGTCGTCGGCATGCAGGCGGGTGCATTGCAGGCGCACGGCACGATTTCGGGCGTGGGCTTCGCGCCGGTCGGAAATTCGCCCGGCATGCGCAATCTCGCGGGCGACATCCTCGGCGATGCCGACGGCCTGGTGTTCACGGCCGATCCGAAATCCACCGTCGATTTCGATTGGCCGGCCGGCTTCGGCGTCGTGCATCCGGTGGCGCTCACCGGGCGCATCGCGTTGTGGCGCGAAGGCGCGGGCTGGCGCGTGGGCACCGATGCGTTCCGCGTTCGCGGCCGCGACTTCGGCGTGCATGCGCGCGGCGGCCTGTGGTTCCAGAACGACGGCACGCGACCGTGGATCGACTTCGCGGTCGACATCGATCCCACACCGCTTCCGACAGGCAAGGGCTTCCTCGTCCGTCATTTGATGCCAGACGCGACGGAACGCTGGCTCGACACCGCGCTCGTCGGCGGCACGCTGAAGAACGGCCGCGCGATCATCTCCGGCGATCTCGACGACTGGCCCTTCCTGCACCAGAACGGCCTGTTCCGCGCGGACGCCGAACTCGAGGACGCGATCGTGAAGTTCTCGCCGGACTGGCCCGCGACCGATGGCCTCTCAGGTCCGATCAGCTTCGTCGGCAACGGGTTTTCCGTCGAAGGCAAGGGCGCGCTCGCGGGCGTCGGGATTTCGCAGATCCGCGCGGGCATCCCGGATTTCAGCAAGTCGGAACTGTACGTGCAGGCCAATGGCGGGAGCGATGCATCCAAGCTGCTCAACCTGCTGCAACACAGCCCGTTGAACAAGGACAACGCCGAAACCCTGGCGAACATCGAAGCCAGCGGACCGGCGGACGTCACCTTCGACATGCTGCTGCCGTTGCATGCCACGACGGTGCCGGGCCGCACGAAGGGCACGGTCGAACTCAAGGGCGCGCGCCTGCGCGAGAAGCGTTGGGACCTCGCGTTCGAAGACGTGCGCGGCAAGGCGGATTACGGCGACGGCGGCTTCGCGGCGAATGCGTTGTCGGTGCTCCACGACGGGCAGCCGGGCACGCTCGGCCTGCGCGCGGGCACGGCCTTCGTGCGCGACAAGGCGCAGGCGTTCGAAGCCGACATGCAGGTGACGATGGACGCGAAGGCGCTCATCGATCGCGCGGGGAACCTGGGTTGGTTGCGCGGCTATGTCGAAGGGCGGTCGCCGTGGACGGTCGCCGTTGCATTGCCGAAGGCGACGGGCGCGAATGCGCCGCCCACGAAATTGACGCTGCGCTCCACGCTCGTGGGCACGACGCTCGATCTGCCCGCGCCGTTGCGCAAGCCGGCGAGTGCGGCCTTGCCCGCGACCATCGAAGCCGATCTCCCGCTGGGGGAAGGTGAAGTGCGCGTGGCATTCGCGAAGGTCGCGGCCTTGCGTTCGCGCACGCGCGGCGACCAGACCGGATTGCGCGTCGAACTCGGCAGCGATCGCGTCGACGAACCACCGCCGGCCTCGGGGTTGATCGCGACGGGGCATGCGCCGTCGCTCGATCTCATCGATTGGATCGGCATCGCCGAAAGCGGCAAGGGCAACGACGCGGGCGCGAAGGGCAACGCCATGCCGCTGCAGCGCATCGACCTGCGCACCGATCGCCTGGTCCTGCTCGGCGGCGTGTTCCCCGATGCGCGCGTGCAGGTCACGCCCTCGGGCAACAACGCGGCCACGGTCGTCGTCAGCGGCCCGGCGCTCGCCGGCACCGCGACGGTGCCCGACGCGAAGGGCGCGGCGATCAGCGGCCGCATGGAACGCGCGTACTGGAAGTCGCCGGCGAAATCCGCCACGGCTACGCCTGCCGCACCGCCGGTGCCGGATGCGCATCCGATCGACCCTGCGTCGATTCCGCCGCTGGCCTTCGACGTCGCCGACCTGAAGATCAACGCGCTGTCGCTCGGCAAGGCGACGATCCGCACGCGCCCGACCGCGACCGGCATGCGCTTCGACACCCTGCAGGCGCAATCGGACCAGCACAAAGTGGCCGTGACCGGCGATTGGAGCGGCATGGGCGCCGCGGCGCGCACGCGCGTCGGCCTGCAGATCGAGAGCCAGGACTTCGGCAAGTTGCTCGACGGCTTCGGTTTTGCCGGCCAGTTGGCGAGCGGGAAGGGCACGGCGAAGTTCGATGCCACCTGGCCCGGCGCGCCGCGCGAGTTCGGCGCGCGCGGCGTCGAAGGCACGCTCGCGCTCGACGTGAAGGAAGGCACGCTGCTGGAGATCGAACCCGGTGCGGGCCGCGTGCTCGGGCTGCTGAGCATCGCGCAGTTGCCCAAGCGCATGCTGCTGGACTTCCGCGATTTCTATTCCAAGGGCCTGGCGTTCAATCGCATCGACGGGCATGTGCGCCTGTCGCAGGGCAAGGCGCGCACCGACGACCTCACGATCGACAGCCCCGCGGCGCAGATCGAGATCCGCGGCGCCGCCGATCTGCAGACGCAGACCTTCGACCAAACCGTCGAGGTCGTTCCGCGCGCCGGCAACCTGCTCACCGTCGCCGGCGCGGTCGTCGGCGGCCCCGTGGGCGCAGCGATCGGCGCGGCGGCCAACGCGGTGCTGAAGAAGCCGCTGGGCCAATTGGCCGCCAAGACCTATCGCGTGACCGGCCCCTGGAAGGACCCGAAGGTCGAAGTCACCAAGAAATCCGCGCCGCAGGGGCGTTCCAGCGCATCGGCCGACGATTCCCCGAACGGATGAGCCGCCGCAAGCGGTTGCGTCACGCGCCCTGAAGCACCATCTCCCTCTGCATCCCCCGATGCATCGCCACGGATCGCCCATGACCCTGCCGCTGAAAATCGCCGAAACCCGCCTGCTCGTTCCCGCCGGTCTGGCCACCGGGACACTCGATGCGGCCTTCGGCACCTTGCTCGGCCCGGGCATCGATTTCGGCGACCTGTATTTCCAGCACGCGCGGCGCGAGAGCTGGACGATGGAAGACGGCATCGTGAAGGACGGCGCGCATGCGATCGAGCAGGGCGTCGGTGTTCGCGCGATCTCCGGCGAGAAGACGGGCTTTGCGTATTCCGATGAAATCGACACGCCTGCATTGATCGAAGCGGCGAAGTCGGCGCGTGCGATCGCGCGCGATGGTTCGTCCGCGTCACCGCGCGCGTTGGTGCCGGGCTCCGGTCGTTCCCTCTATGCAGCCGAAGATCCGATCGATGGCATGGGCAACGAAGCGAAGGTCGAAGCGCTGCGCGAAATCGACCGCTTCCTGCGCGCCGCCGATCCGCGCGTGAAGCAGGTGATGGTGTCGCTGGCCGGTGGCGTCGACACGGTGCTCGTCGCGCGCAGCGACGGCGTGCTCGCCGCCGACGTGCGTCCGCTCGTGCGCCTCAACGTGCAGGTCATCGTCGAACAGAATGGGCGCCGCGAAAGCGGTTACGCCGGCGGCGGCGGGCGCTATTCGTACGCCGAACTGTTCGCCGACGGAAAGCCGCAACATTTCGCGCGCGAAGCCCTGCGCCAGGCGCTGGTGAATCTCGAAGCGATCGACGCGCCCGCGGGCGTCATGCCCGTCGTGCTCGGCAACGGTTGGCCCGGCGTGCTGTTGCACGAAGCGGTCGGCCACGGCCTGGAAGGCGACTTCAACCGCAAGGGCACGTCGACCTACGCCGGCCGCATGGGCCAGCGCGTCGCGTCGCCCGGCGTGACCATCGTCGACGACGGCACGCTGCCGAATCGTCGCGGCTCGCTCAACATCGACGACGAAGGCACGCCGACGTCATGCACCACGCTGATCGAAGACGGCGTGCTCGTCGGCTACATGCAGGACACGCACAACGCGCGCCTGATGGGCATGCAGCCCACCGGCAACGGCCGCCGCGAATCCTTCGCGCACCTGCCGATGCCGCGCATGACCAACACCTATATGCTCGCCGGCGACCACGATCCCGAAGAGATGATCCGCTCGGTGAAGAAGGGCCTGTACGCGGTGAATTTCGGCGGCGGCCAGGTCGACATCACCAGCGGCAAGTACGTGTTCTCCGCGACCGAGGCGTATCTCATCGAAGACGGCAAGATCACCGCGCCGGTGAAGGGCGCCACGCTGATCGGCAACGGCCCGGAAACCATGCAGCGCGTGAAGATGATCGGCAACGATCTCGCGCTCGACGAAGGCGTGGGCGTGTGCGGCAAGGACGGGCAGAGCGTGCCGGTCGGCGTCGGGCAGCCCTCGTTGCTGATTGATCAGCTCACGGTGGGTGGGACGCAGGCGTGAAGCCCTTCGCGCGAGAGCGGGAATGGGGAATAGGGAATCGTCGTGGCGCAGTGGCTGCAGACCCTGCGAAATTACGATTCCCTATTCCCCTATTCCCCATTCCCTTCTTCGGGCGCGGCCTGCATCGCCTCGCGCACCACCTGGTAGATCTCGCGGAACGCGCGCGGCGGCTTGTTGCGATTGCGTTCCTCGATCGCATTGCGCACCAGCGTGCGCAGGCGCTGGCGGTCCGATTGCGGGAAGGCGTCGAGGAATTCGGCCAGCGCTTCGTCGCCGCCGTCGATCAGGCGGTCGCGCCAGGCTTCGACGCGGTGCATCGCCGCCACTTCCTTGCGCGAGGCCTCGCCCTTTTCGTCGAGCGCATCGCGGATGGCGTCCAGCGTTTCTTCGTCTTCCCGGCGCATCTGCTTGGCCAGGAACTGCAACTGCCGCTTGTGCGCGATGTGCGCGGTGATGCGGCGCGTTTCGAGGATATGCGGCATCAGGCTTTCGGGAATCGGCAGCTTCTCCAGCTGGGCGTCGGTCAGCACCGCCAGCCTGCCGCCCAGTGCCAGCACG
This sequence comes from Noviluteimonas gilva, assembly GCF_009740395.1. GTDB lineage: Bacteria > Pseudomonadota > Gammaproteobacteria > Xanthomonadales > Xanthomonadaceae > Noviluteimonas > Noviluteimonas gilva. The sequence goes on along the minus strand of NZ_WOXT01000005.1, from coordinate 2,806 downwards.
TCGAGCGCCGCACGGCGCTGGTCGCTGCGGCTGGGGCTGAGGAATTCGCCGGTTTCGGGGTCCTTGCCGCGCATCGCTTCATTCCTGTCTCTGTTCGCTTTCAAGGATAGACCATTGGCCAACCTCCCCCTGTCGACGACCGCTTCGGTCCCCACCCGCGACGAGAGCGTCGCCCGCCTGGGCCAGCTTTCGGACATCGCGCGCGAGCTGCTCGATCGCTGCCGCGCCGCCGGCGCTTCCCAGGCCGAAGTGTCCTGTTCGCAGGAGCACGGCCTCAACGTCAACGTGCGCATGGGCGCGGTGGAAACGGTCGAGTCCACGCGCGACCGGGGCATCGCGGTCACCGTCTATTTCGGCAAGCGCAAGGGCAGCGCCAGCACGGCGGACCTGCGCGACGAGAGCCTGGCCTCCACGGTCGAGCAGGCCTGCGCGATCGCGCGGCACACCGAGGACGACGTGGCCTCGGGCCTGGCCGAGCGGGAGTTGATGGCGCAGGACCTGCGGGAGTTCGATGGTTGGCATCCGTGGGACGTCGATGCCGATCGCGCACTCGATATCGCGCTCGCGTGCGAGCAAGCCGGCCGCGAGCAGGACGCGCGCATCGAGAACAGCGACGGTGCGTCGGTCGGCAGCAGTGAGTCGCTCGGTGTGTATGCGAATTCGCACGGGTTCCTCGGCGCCGAGCGCAGCACGCAGCACACGATCGGTTGTGCGTTGATCGCCGGGAAGGGCGATCAAATGCAGCGGGATGGTTGGTATACGACGGCGATCTCCGCGGACGATCTGGAGTCGGCGGTGTCGGTCGGTCGTCGTGCGGCCGAGCGTGCGGCGTCGCGTTTGGCGCCGCGGTCGTTGCCGACGGGCGAGGTGCCGGTGTTGTTCGAGGCCGAGGTCGCGCGTTCGTTGGTCGGGCATTTGCTCGGTGCGGTGTCGGGTGGTGCGTTGTATCGGCGCGCGAGTTTCCTCGTCGATTCGGTGGGGACGCAGTTGTTCCCTGATTGGTTTTCGATCGAGGAAGATCCGTTCATCGCGCGCGGGTTCCGTTCGGCGTCGTTCGATTCGGAAGGCGTGGCGACGCGGGCGTCGTCGTTGATCGACCGGGGCGTGTTGCAGCGTTACGTGCTCGGGAGTTATTCGGCGCGCAAGCTCGGGTTGCAGACGACGGCGAACGCCGGTGGCGTGCACAACCTGCGGATCAAGGCGAACGCGGGGAATTTCGATTCGATGGTGCGCGGGATGTCGCGTGGGTTGTTGGTCACCGAGTTGATGGGGCAGGGTGTCAACGCGGTGACGGGTGATTACTCGCGTGGCGCTGCGGGGTTCTGGGTCGAGGAGGGCGAGGTGAAGTTCGCGGTCGACGGGATCACGATTGCCGGCAACTTGAAGAAGATGTTTTCCGCGATTGAAGCGGTGGGCACCGACGTGGATCCGCGCTCGCATATTCGCTGCGGGTCGATTCTGGTTGGGCGGATGACGGTGGCTGGGGAGTAACGCGCCAAGAGCGTGGCTCCATCATTAGCGCGCCGCCCGAACGTGAGTAGTTCCAAATTTTTTGGGAAAAAATCTGAAACTACTCACGCTGGGGCATCACCTTGCGGGTCGCTTCGATCAGGGGCTTTCGCCCGAGCATTCATTGGGGGCTGCAAAGCAAGCTTTGCAGGTGGCCGATCGTTTTCGTTTAGCGACGAGCCTGGTGGTTTGAGCTTTCGCCGCTCAGACCCGAAGCGCCAGGTCGCAAACCCAAACGCCCACGTCGTCGGACCGGAAGCGCCACTCCGCAGAACCCTAAGCTCCGGGTCGTTCGACCTGAAGCGCCTCCTCGCAGACCCTAAAGTTCAGGTTTTCGGGCCTGACGCGCCACTTCGCGGACCCGAAGCTCCGGGTCGTTCGACCTGAAGCGCCACGTTGCGAAGCCGAAGCTCCACGTCGTTAGACCCTAAGCACCACGTACGCCGACGCGAAGCACGAGGTCGTGCAACCCGAAGCATCGAATCGCGGACTCGGAAGGCCAGGTTGGCAACGTGGCGTTTCGAGTTGCAGACCTGAAGCGAGCAATCCCGACAGTGTTGGCAGTTCCGCGAGTGGTGAGAACTGTCCGTCTCGGAACGGGCATCCGTCTGCTTGGTTGCACCCAAAGACGATTGCAGGATCGCTCTCGGAGTGTAAGAACTCCTGTCAGATGCGGCCGCCATGGCGGCTGTCCTTCGGCGCGTGTACTGCGTCGGGTGGGGGCGGAATACGAGACCCCGAAAGGGGGAATAACGCCCAGCCGACTTCTGACGGTTTCTTACCCTCCCGACTCCTTCCCGCCTGACGGCGCGAAGGCCTCAACTGCAATCGACCGGAGGTTCCCATGCGAAATCCACAACGCACCGTGCTGGTGGTCAGCGAGACCGCCAAGTTCGACCTCATCCGGCTGCGCGAGCACTTGCGTCTGCTCTCCAAGCTCACCGACACAGGTACCGCGGCGAGTGGCTACGACCAATTGCTTCATCCGGATGCGCTGGGCTGGTGGTTCTCGCGAATCGCGCGTGACCTGGACGAAATCGTGGAGGAAATCCACTACTGCCCGGATATCGACCGCGCAGCGCAGCAGGGATGAAATGCACTACGCCGGCGCGAAGGGGCGCGCGCCGGTGCTAGCCCGCGCAGATTCACGTGGAATGCGGATGTCCGCTTTCGGCCAAAAGCGGACATTCGACGCCACCCTTTAGAATGCAGCAGCTCCCGCCGCAGAGGCCGCCAATGCAGGTCTGGATTCGTTCTGTCGCAATCGATGATCAAGGGCTCTTGCAGGTTGAGCCTG
>NZ_WOXT01000004.1 GCF_009740395.1 Noviluteimonas gilva | reverse complement strand
TAAGAAACCGCTTCATTGCAGCTCTCCTTCAACCGGCTCTGCGTGCTGCATCCATCGACGACGTTGCTCATCCCGGCCCTAATTTTGACACGCGCGGCGTCCCTGGCCGAATGTCCGCTCTGGGTCGTTAGCGGTCACCTAGTGACGAATGGCAGCTTTCGGCCAAAAGCGGTGATTCCAGTCACTGCGGCGGATTGCTTCTAGCGGAACCACAAGACGTCCCCTTGACCTTCCATGCACCCTCGTCACTTTGGAAGGTCACCACGATAGGAGCGAGGTCACCGCCCAGATGGTAGTAATCGTGCCAAAGACCATCCTTGAGCACCCCGGAGACTGTGTCCGGCGGCCCGCCCATAGTTGCGTTGACCTCCGCTTGATCCATGCCTGCTTTTACCAGCGAGCATCGCTTGGCCCTCTCTGAGTATTCCCTCGGATAGCACGCCGCAAGCGTCAAAACTGCTGCCAAGGCAACCAAAATTCGCCCCATGTCTCTTCCTCGGATCGGTTCGCTGACGGCGGCACCACCACGCACGCCCCCCGTTGACCGCTTTCGCTTGAGCTACTTGGAACGGCCTTGGGCGTAGTGTGAGGCACACCTAGGGTCGCTCGCGAATGTCCGCTTTGGGTCGGAAGCGGACACCCGGACCGCATGTCTGCTATGGGCCATAACTGGACGTCGGGCAACCTGGGTTCGGGCCATCGCGTATCCGCCGCTAGGAATTATTGCGGTCCTGATACTCCTCAGCGTCAGCACGCATGGCCTTCTTAAACTCGTCGAGAGTGCCGTAGCAGAACCAACCGGGATAAGTGCCGTCGGCACACGTATGTGGTGACCACACCAGATGCACGTTGACATAGCGGCCGTCCTGTAAGACGGCTACAACATCGTCGTTGTCTATACGTCGTCCGACAACACGTGCACCCAACCCATGGAGAGGATGCTTTTGTGAAATCTCTCGCTCGAGTTGATTCTGGACGCCAGGCGTCTCGGCCGCGTACCAAGGCTCCGCCCAACCAATCTGCGCCAAGGGGTTGTCCATGGATGCAGCATATAGAAATGTCCGCTATGGGTCGAAAGCGGTCACTCAGGCTCGATGCCCGCTATCGGGTACCCGCTATGAGCCGTTAGCCGACGCACCACGCGAGTCATGGCCAGGCGCCCGTGCTTTAGCTTTTAGCTATCCCGAGAACGATCGGCTTCCTGCAAAGCTTGCTTTGCAGCCCCCATCAAACGCCCGGGCGAAAGCCCCCTGATCGAAGCGACCCGCAAGGTGATGCCCCAGCGTTGTGTGTTTCAGACTTTTTTCCCAAAAAAGTTTGGAACACACAACGTTCGGGCGGCGCGCTAATGATGGTGCCGCGCTCTTTCGCCAATCATGGTGCCGCGCGCTTTCGCCGCTTGCGCGCGTAAGCAAGTCGCTACGACAAATCGTGGAGGAGCCGCCGCGCCCTTCAGTGGCTGTCGGGCTGTGCGCTCGTCCCACCATCAGCTTCCGCATGCGCGCGACTTTGCGCGAATTCCGGGAAGGTCTCCGCCAGCGGCGCTTCATCCGGCAAGACGTAGAACACCCCGCCTCGCTCGAACGTCGGCGCCATGACCTGCTCGTAAAAGTCGGGCGCGACGTTGATGCAGCCGTGCGTGATGCGGTTGTCGTCGGGGGAGGGCGATGCAAGACGTTCGGGGCGTTTCTCCGCCGGCACGCCCGTCGCGGTCGGATGGATGGAGACCGCGGAATCGTAGTCCACCCACAGCACGCGCCCAGCATCCGTCGACGGGCCGAAGCCGCCCACGAAGCGACCGGCAGGCGTCGTGCGATCACGGCCCGGAATTTCGCGAAGCGCGAGACCGGCGATTCCGGGGGCCACGTGATCGCCGGTCGCCGAGCCAAAGAGCGCAGGGGCCGCGCCGCGAAGCCGGCCGTCGCCGCCGAACACCAGGATCTGTGCAGCGGCCTTGTCCATGATCGCGAACGGATAGCCTTGGCTGTCGCTGCTTGCGACAACCCAGCCCGCGAGCGCAATCACCGTGTCGGACACTTCCTGGCCTTCCGGAAGCTGGTCGACGGCGGATACGGGTTGCGCGACGTCATCCCCGGCGTGGGCCACGCCGAAGCTCGCAAACGCCAGCGTCAATACCAGCGCGCTACAAGCGGACCGGATCGCAGGGTGGTTGCACATGCCGATGGGTCGGCTCCTTGAAACGAGGTCAAGAAAAGAGACCCGTGGCCAGAAAGGCCGACCGGGTCCCCGGGTTCACACCGTTCGTCACTACAACTGCGACTAACCGCGCGGCTTGCGGGCCGGCGCCGTTTCGAGCTGCTGGACGCGGCCTTCCAACTGATCCAAACGTTGATTGGCCTGCTGAGCCGCCTGATTGGCGGATTCGGCGCTCTGCGCTGCGCCCTGCACCTTGGTGTCGAGCTGATCCAGGCGCGAGTTGATTGTTGCGAACTCGGTGTCGTACGTCTTGCAACCGGCAAGACCCAGGGTGGCGACGAGCGCCACGCCGAGCGTACGCGAGATGGTCAGATGCTGCTTGGTCGGAAACATTCCAATCCTCCTTGGCTGGGGCTCTGTTTTTCGGAGCCATGACACGCATTCAGTTGACGCTGGAATGCGTCGATGGACCGTGAAGATTTGGCGACGGATGTGAGTCGCGGTTCGATTGCAACAAGCGCCATGCAAACGCGAGCTGAACTGATGCGGTCGGCCCGCCAATGATGGGCTTGCTGCAACGCGCGTCAGTCGTCGCTTTCCGCCGCTTCGCGACCCTGCTGCCGGATCACCGCCTCCTGCCGCGCATCCTCGATCGACATCAACACCGCCCCGACATCGGCTTCATGCTCGCTGAAATGGAACTTGCCGGTGAGCACGGTGTCGGGCTTCAACTCGCCGGCCTCGAACAGCGCCCACATCTCCTCGCCGTAATGCAGCATGTCGAGCTCCGGCGCGAAGAACGCCAGGGCAGAACGCAACTTGTTGACGTCGCGCAACAACATCGCGCGCGCATGATTGTTGCCGGCCGCGCTGACTGCCTGCGGCAGATCGATGATCACCGGCCCGTGCGCATCCACCAGCACGTTGTACTCGGACAGATCGCCATGGATCATGCCCAGGCACAACATGCGCACGACCTGGCGCACGAGGAAGATGTAGTACTCGCGCGCACGCTCCGCATCGAGCTCCACTTCGCCCAACCGCGGCGCACTGTGGCCCTCGCTGTCGACGACCAACTCCATCACCAGCACACCGTTGAAATATCCGAACGGCCGGGGCACGCGCACGCCGGCCGCGCTGAGCGCGTACAGCGCATCGACTTCCGTGTTCTTCCAGGCTTCTTCCAACGCCTTCTTGCCGAACTTCGTCGCCTTGCCCATCGCACGCGCCTGGCGGCTGCCACGCACCTTGCGCCCTTCCTGATACTGCGACCGCGCCTGGAAACTACGCTGCGCCATGTCCTTGTAGACCTTCGCGCAGCGCAGCTCGTCGCCGCACCGCACGACATACACGGATGCTTCCTTGCCGCTCTTGAGCTGGCGGACGACGGCGTTCACGACGCCGTCGTCGAGCAGGGCTTGCAGACCAGCGGGGGTTTTCATGGGCGCGCACGGAGAACGGGCGCGCATTATCCCCCTTCTTACCTGGCGGCAGGCTTGGGGTCGTCGGACGGATGATCGACGATGTACAGCCAACGCCCATCGATCTTCTTCTGCACGTCGACGAACCGCCCGTTCTCCACCATCTCCGCCTTGCTTGCCTTGTCGACCAGCGTGATCGCGTACGTCCCCCACGCCACGCGCGTGTCGCCCATGGCTTCCCCGCCGATCTCGCTCAGCGTGGCGTCCTTCACCGTCATGGTCGCCATGTAGTGCGCAAACCCGTCCCGGATCGCCGCACGTCCCTTGGCCATCGACCCACCGGGGAACCAGATGATCGCGTCATCGGCATAACAGGCCGCGACCGCATCGGCGTCGTTGGCCTTCATCGCGGCGACGAAGCAGTCGCCCGCCGACACCGGGTCAGCAGCAACGGCGACGCCCGTCGCCAACGCCAGCCCACAACAAAAGATCGCTGCGCCCAATCGGTTTGGTGCACGCATTGCGGCATCTCCAGTCATTGCGGGCGCCCACCGCCCGTAATCGGCATACGCCAGACCCGGCGACCAGCGGCCATGCCAGGTGTCGACAACCCCGAAGCCGCCAACTTCTGAAGTTACGCCGAGGCGTTCCCTGATATCCGGCTTTTGGCCGCGATGGACAGTATCGCTGTCGATGCCATTGCACGACGGCGCCATCGACGCGATCCGACAACAACTCGAATGCATCAGCATCGGCGAGCGCGTTTCGCTCATCGTGATCGGTTGCCTGACGCGAACGCAGCACGACGCAATCCGGGCCTTCCGCGCATCCCGCAACTTGCCAGGCGCCGAGTCTCCGGAAATCGTCTATCTCGGTCGACACCACTTCGCCAGTCGATCGAAGCAGGGCTATACCGTCGAGGACCTGCTGCGACAAATCGACGCGGGTCTTTCAGCAGACGCCGTACCTTTCATTCGCGGTTCGATGACGTCGCTGATGGCAAGCCGGCCGCGCGATGACGGATATGGCAAACAGGTCCGGGACCACGCGGTCCTCGAACTCACCGCGCGCAAGCCGCGCGTGGAGTTGTTTTCCGTCATCCCCAAGGGGGATGGACGTTAGAAACGACAAGGCCCCGAGATCATCGGGGCCTTGAAATGGGGGCGAACCACCGGGTAACGGAGATCAGTCCGGCTGCCGATCGCCTTGGGTGGAAATTTATTCCGGAGGGCTGAATTGGTCAAGTCGCAGTAGCGGCTGTGGCGACAATGATCGGCTCCCTGCAAAGCTTGCTTTGCAGCCCCCAACGACGGCTCGAGCGAAAGCCAATTGATCGAAGCGACCCGCAAGGTGATGCCCCAGCGTTGTGTGTTTCAAACTTTTTCCCCAAAAAGTTTGGAACACACAACGTTCGGGCGACGCGCCAATGCTGGAGTAGCGCGCTCTACTACAGACAAAAAAAAGGGCGACGCTCTCGCGCCGCCCCTTGTGTTCAAACTTGCGCTGCGAATCAGTTGATCAGACGCAGCGTAAACGGATAGCGATAGGCAGTGCCTTCGTTCGCCTTGATCGCGGCGATGATCGTCAGCACCAGCGCAGCCAGCCCGATCAGGAACATCAGCACGAACCCGATGACCACGAGGATCAGGATCGCCGAGATGACCATCGCGATCGTCACCGTGATCTGGAAGTTCAACGCTTCCTTCCCCTGGTTGTCGACGAAGGGCATCGTCTCCTTCTTGATCAACCAGATCACCAACGGCCCGATGATGTTGCCGAACGGAATGACCAGGCCCACGAGCGCGGACAGATGCGCAAACATGGCCCACTGACGCTCTTCCTGCGAAATGCCCGACGAGGCGGTGTTGGTCGGATCGATGTCGTTCATTGCGTGCTCCCCTCAAGGTGGATCGCGCCCCGCACTGGCGGCCGGAACCTCACTCTAGCTCCCGGCGCGCCCGCGTCAAGCGGATGGGTGGTTGGAATGCGTGCCGCCGATCACCGACCCGCGACCTGGTCCCGGTCGAGCCGGTCCAGGCGCTCGTCGAGCGGCGGATGGGTCTTGTACAACTGCGCCAGGCTGCCCGAACTCGAGCCGGCGGCCATCATCTTCTGCAACACCGCGTACAGCGCCAGCGGGTCGTAGCCCGCGCGCGCCAAGTAGACCTGCGCGGCATGGTCGGCGTTGTATTCCGCGCCGCGATCCAGGCTCGTGGCCATGATCGTGGCGCCGTGCTTGGCCACGTATTCCTTCGCCATGCTGCCGGCGATCCCGCCGCCGACGGCGACGTTGGACGATGCGGCATTGGTCAGCGCTTCCTGCGTTTCCTGTTTCTGGATCACGTGGTAATGATCGCGCTGCACGATGTGCGTGAGCTCGTGGCCGATCACCGCGGCGACTTCTTCGTCGTCGCCGAGCAACTCGTACATGCCGCGCGTAATCAGGATGTAACCGCCGGGTGCGGCGAACGCGTTGATCTCCGGCGTGTCGATGACGCCGAAGCTCCAGGGCAGATCGGGGCGCGAGGTCTGCGAGGCCATCCAGCGGCCGACGCGATTCACGCGCGCCTGTGCTTCCGCGTCGTCCCAAAGCTTCGCGGCGCCCAGGACGCGGCCCGCGATTTCCGGGCCCAGCGCGGCTTCTTCGGCGGCCTGTTCGGTTTCCGACTTGCCTTGCGCCGCTTCGGCGACATCGGCCGCCGAATCCACCGGCGCCGGCGCACCGACGCCGACGGCCGACAACAAGCCACGCGCGAGCGAGAAACCGGTGCGCTTCTGTTCCTGCGTCGCCTTCGGCTTTGTGTCGGCAACGGGCTTGAACTCGTTGGCCAGTGCGACTTGTTTCGCCTGCAGGCCCTTCGCATTCGCATCCGACGCGGCCGCCTGCGGCGCGACGCGGTTGGATTCCAGTTGCGCCATCTGCGCGGCGTCGTAGCCGGCGGACTTCAGGTCGCTTTCGTCGATGCCGCGCACGCCCGCGGTTTCCGACACGCGGCCTTTGCCCGCCTTGCCGGTGAACAGCGTGTTGCTGGTGCTGCCGGCCTTCGCGTATTGCATGCGCACGTCGTTCACGCGCACGAACCCATTGCCGCCCGCAGGCAGGCCGATCTGGAACCACAGGCCTTGCTGGCCCGCGACGGTCACCTGTTCACCTTTTTTGAGCGTGGCCACGGTGGGCGACTTCAGGTCCGCCGCGCCGTGCACGTCGACGCTGGGTTTGTGCACCGTCGCGGTTTGCCCGGCGGCGAAAGCGGCCGCGCTGCACAGCGCGAGCGCGCAAATCAGGCTCAGTCGTTGGAAGGCTCGGTGTTGCATGCATCAGCTCCGGCACGTGGCACGTCTGACTGCATGAACGGAATTTCCCGTGAAAGCGGCCACTCTTCCTGCCGATCCAGGGCGTTGCCCAGCGCTTCACGCAAGCGCAAACGTTCGCCGCGATGGCTGTCGTCGGCGTTGTCATCGAGCTCGGAGGTGACGACGCAAACCTTCACGGTGCCGTCGTCGTCGAGGCGATCGTTGTGCGCATTCAGATGGTCGTAAAGCGCGCCCAGGTCGTGGCGCGCGCGCTGCACGGCTTCGGCGCGAGTGCTGCCTTTCCAGACGAGCACCATCAGATCGTCGAGCGTTTCGTGCAGCCAACTCTTGCGTTCGACGACACCCTCGAGCATGACCGCGTCGCTGCCCGCATACAGGAAGCGGCGAAGGCGGCGGCGATATTCGCGACGGCGGCGAATGGCGGCGTGTTCGTCGAGCGAGGGATACACCGCGAAGCGCACGCGCGCGAACACCATCCAGCGGTCTGCGTCCGGATCGAACTCGGGCAGGAAGTCCGCGTTGCCGACCGCGCGTCCGCGTTGCACGCCCGCGTACGTGCGGCACAGACCGAAGCAGAGGCTGACGAAACCGATGCTCGCGAAGATGTCGAAGAACACGCCGAAGAACGTCAGGCCTGCGTACGCGAGTGCGAGCAGCAGCAGGTTGGTCGCGACGAAGATCGAGTCGATGTCGGTCGCCGGTTCGCCGCGCCAGAACGCGAAGGCGGTGAGGACGACGAGGATCCCCGCGAGGAAATACTTCAGCGACGCGGGCGGGAGCCAGATCGCGCTGTTGTCCACGAGCGCGGCGACGGCCTCGGCATGGATTTCCACGCCGGGCATCTGCATGTCGACGGGCGTGGGCTTGGCGTCGTTGAGGCCGGAGGCGGTGTAGCCGACGAGCGCGATCGCGTTGTCGAATTTCGGCAGCGCCTCTTTCGCCTCACGGCACACCGGCTTGCCCGTGATCAGGTCGGCAGCGCTCGCGTAACGCAAGCGCGAATCCGACCGCCAGTTGATCCGCACGGACGCGGGGAACGACGCCATCGCGCGTCCCGTGTCGTGCGCCGCCAATCGCAGGGTGAGCGAGGGAATGCCCCAGCCGCCAGCGTTCAGGCGAAGCGGCACGTCGCGCAGGATGCCGTCCTCCGAACGCGTGATGTCGATCAGGCCGCTGTAGGTGCGCATCGCCTCGCCATAGGGAAACAGCACCGCGAGCGGCGGCCCGGGCTTGCGCGCGTTGCGTGACAACGGGAACGCGCCCGGAAACTTCGACGCTGGCGTCGCGCCCACCGAGGCATCGAAGTCGGAATGCAAGCGCGAAGCCGCGAAGATGAAACGTCCTTCACCGCCCTCCGCCATCGTGTTGAGCGAGCCGTCGCCGTCCGGATCCTTCGTCGAGCGATCGGGGAACTGCACGTCGTAGCCGACGGACTTCACGCCTGCGAGATCCAGCGCTTCGAGCAGATCCGCGTGGCGTTGCCGGCTCCAGGGCCAGCCGCCTTCACCGTGTTGATCGAAGTATGCGATCGAACAGTCGTCGATCTCGACCACGATCACGCGCTGCGAAGCCGGCGGCTCAATCGGCCGACTCTTGATCACCTTGTCGAACACCGCGTTTTCCGCCGCGGCGAGCGAGCGATCCCCATTCCAGTCGTAGACGAGCCACAGCACCGCGCCCAACGCGAGCAGGGGATAGAACACGAAGCGCACGCGCAACGCGAGCCACGCGAGCGGGCGCTTGTACGCACGCTCCAGCCGGCCCCAGCCATCGATGAACTTCTGCGCCGAGGTGGCCATGACGGCGTCGATGACGCCGAGAAGGGTGCGCGAGCGTCGCTTGCGCCGGGCCATGGCTCAGTGTTTCCGGTCGACCGCCGCGCGGCCCAGGGCCGCGAGGGCTTCGGCTTGCGCGCCAAACGGGGCGAGCGCATCGCGCATCGCGTCGGACAAGGTGGACAGCCGCGCGCGCGTGGCATCGAGGCCGAGCAGCGCGGGGAAGGTGGCCTTCTGTTGCGCGGCGTCTTTGCCGGCGGTCTTGCCGAGCGAGGCGCTGTCGCCTTCGACATCGAGCAGATCGTCGCGCACCTGGAACGCGAGGCCCAGTGCATCGGCGAAGGTGTCGAGCCTTGCACGCGTCGATGCATCGACGCCGGCGGCGATTGCGCCGAGTCGCACCGATGCCCGCAGCAGCGCGCCGGTCTTCATCGCGTGCAGGCGTTCGAGTTCGGCGACGGTGATTTTCGCGCCCCCGGTCGCATCGATGTCGAGCGCCTGGCCGCCGCACATGCCGGCGACGCCGGAGGCGCGCGCGAGTTCGGCGAGCATGTCGACGCGGCGCTGCGCATCGGCCGGCGCATGCGCCAGCACATCGAACGCGAGCGACTGCAGCGCATCGCCCGCGAGGATCGCGGTGGCTTCGTCGAAGGCGACATGCACGGTGGGCTTGCCGCGGCGCAATGCGTCGTCGTCCATCGCGGGCAGGTCGTCGTGCACGAGCGAGTAGGCGTGGATGAGTTCGACGGCGACCGCCGGGGCGTCGAGTGCGTCGAGCGTTGCGCCGAATGCCGTGCCCGCCGCGTACACCAGCAGCGGGCGCATGCGCTTGCCGCCATCGGTGGCGGCGTAACGCATCGCGGCGTGCAGGCGTTGCGGCGCGGTGTTCGCGTCGGGAAGCGCGGCGGCGAGCGCTGCGTCGACGCGCGCGCGCCAGACCGCGAAATCGGTGTCAGGCATCCGGAGACGGCGCGCCGAACGGTTCGGCGTTGTCGGGCTGTTCCGGATCGCTGAGCAGGCGCACGCGCAGTTCCGCCTGTTCCAGCGCAGTCTGGCATTTGCGATAGAGGCCCACGCCGCGTTCGTACGCAGCGAGCGATTCCTCGAGGCTCATTTCGCCGTGTTCCATCTTCTCCACCAACTGTTCGAGCTGGTCGAGGGAGGCCTCGAAATCGGCGACCGGGGACGGCGGGGTGTCGGGCGAGGGTGCCATGCGTGCAAGTGTGCGGTGCGCGTATGACCGGGTCAATCGGCGGCGGGCGGGATCCACTGCAGGCGTGCGTCGTGGCGGCGCAACCAGGCGGCGAACGGCGCCGACACCAGGCCCTCGCCGGCGGCCAGGACGGTGTCGTCGCCATCGACCAGCAAGGGCAGGCATTCGCGCGACCACGGCGGCAGGCCTGCGTCCTGCAACGCGTGCTTCAGGCTGTGCGAATGGGTGCGGCCGGGCAGTGCGATGCGTTCGCCGCCGCGGCGCAGGCGCACGCGCAGCGGGGTGTCGAAGGCCGGCGCGCCGAGCAAGGCGAGCGTGCCGCCGTCGGGAAGGATCATCGGCATGCGGCCATCCCAGACGTCGGACCAATCCGGCGGCAGCGTTGCGGGAACCGGTGCGGCGCGCCAGAGATCGCGCCAACGGCGGAGTTCGGCGCCGGCCCATTCGAAACGGAAGTCGGTGTCGGGCGCGTTGGTCGCAAGGTCGCGTTCGATCTGCGCGATGCCTTCGGCGGGCAAGGGCGGCAGGCCGCGTTCGAGGATCCAGCGCCGCAACGCACGCGCGCGACGCGCGGCGGGCAACGCGCGCAAGGGATCGATCGCGAGCACGCGCGGGTCGTCGGTGCGGGCCTGCGCGAGGGCCTGCGCGTCGTCGTCGGCGAGCAGCGTGGCGGCTTGCGCGCTCAACGCGGCGGAGCGGGCGAGGGCGGCGTCGGCGTGCGGCCAGCGTTCGCGCAGCAGCGGCATGATCTTGTGGCGCAGGTAGTTGCGGTCGTGCGCGAGGGTGTCGTTCGCGGGGTCTTCGATGAAGTCCAGGGCGTGGGTGGTCGCGTATGCGCGCAAGGTCTCGCGCGGAATGTCGAGCAAGGGACGCCACAACCAACCGTTCGCGAAGGGCCGCAGCCGACGCATCGCCGCCAGCCCATCGGGGCCCGACGCACGCAATGCACGCAAGAGGAAGGTTTCCGCCTGGTCGTCACGATGATGGGCGAGCGCGAGCAGCGCGCCGTCGTCCATTTCCGCCGCGAGTGCCGCCTGCCGCGCTTCGCGCGCCGCCGCTTCGAGCCCGAGCTTCGACTTGCGATCCACGACCACGTGCGCGACATGCAGCGGCACGCCGAGCGACGCGCACACGCGTTCGCAATGCGCGGTCCATGCGTCGGCCTGGTCGCTCAAACCATGGTGGATGTGGATCGCGCGCAGCCCGCGTTCGCGGACCTCACGCATCGCCGCGAGCGCGTGCAATAGGACCGTGGAATCCAGCCCGCCGCTGTACGCGACGAAGATCGGGGCGTCGCGCCCGACGTCGGGCAACGCAATGGACAGCTTGGTGGCGGTCGACATCGCGCGACCGCCGCCCTCAGGCGTGTTCCGGTTGGGCGGTGCGACTTTGCAGCGCGCGCTTCGCGATCTCGACCCAGGCGCGCTGGTCGCGCTGGTAATACTTCGGCGCAAGCGATGCGCGCTTGATCACTTCTTCGAACACCGCCGTGGCGCGCGCCGTGTGTCCGCGGCGCTGCAGCAACTGCGCGTAGCGCACGCGCGCTTCTTCGCCCGGGAAGCCTTGCACGACCGCTTCGTATTCTTCGAGCGCCTTCTCGACATCGCCGCTGCCTTCGACGGCGCGCGCGTAGAGCAGGTGACCGTCGCTCGATCGATAGTTCGGGTTCGCGACGATCAGCGCTTCGAGCGTGGCGCGTGCTTCGATGGCCAGATCCAGCGCGAACTGCGCTTGCGCCAGGCCGAGCATCAGCGTCGGGTCGGTCTTGTACATGCCCGACAACGAATTGCGATACAGCTCCAGCGCCTGTTGGTAATCGCCGCTGGCCATGCTCTGTTCGGCGAGGCGGCGGCGGTTTTCCAGCGTGTCGGCGATGTCGAGCTGGCGCGCGGCGCGGCGCTTGCCGTGTTCGGGATCGACCTTCTGGCGCACGTTCTGCGCCACGCGGCGCGCGACGGGATCGCGATGCAGGTTGGGCAACACTTCGGCGAAGAAATACACCGCGATCCCCAGGAACGAGCCGATGAGGACGATGTAGATCCAGTAGTGCGGGCGGCCGCTGCGGACCACGTGCACGGCGCACGCGATCTGCAGCAAAACGGACAGGACGATCAATGGCATGGCGGCGGGCTCCCCTCCCGACGACGGATCAGGCGACTTCGTACGCCCCGTAGGACCGCAGGCGTTGGTAGCGGCGTTGCACGAGTTCGTCGGCCGGCACCCCTGCCAGCGCGTCGAGTTCGTTGATGAGCACGGCCTTCAGGCGCGTGGCCATCTGGCGCGGATTGCGGTGCGCGCCGCCGGTGGGCTCGCGCACGATCTTGTCG
Source organism: Noviluteimonas gilva (assembly GCF_009740395.1). Taxonomy (GTDB): domain Bacteria; phylum Pseudomonadota; class Gammaproteobacteria; order Xanthomonadales; family Xanthomonadaceae; genus Noviluteimonas; species Noviluteimonas gilva. The sequence continues at coordinate 401,327 of NZ_WOXT01000004.1, read as the reverse complement.
ATCAGGCCGAGTTCCTTCAGGCGCTTGGCGGTCATGCCGAGTTGTTCGGCGGCGTCCTTCGCCTTCTCCGCGGTCTTCCAGAGAATCGAAGCGCAGCCTTCCGGCGTGATCACCGAGTACGTGCCGTATTCGAGCATCAGCGTGCGGTCGCCGACGCCGATCGCGAGCGCGCCGCCCGAACCGCCTTCGCCGATCACGGTGCAGATGATCGGCACGCGCAGTTCCGACATCTCCAGCAGATTGCGCGCGATGGCTTCGGACTGGCCGCGTTCCTCGGCATCGATGCCCGGCCAGGCGCCGGCGGTGTCGATGAAGGTCAGGATCGGCAGGCCGAAGCGTTCGGCCATCTTCATCAGGCGCAGCGCCTTGCGATAACCCTCGGGCTTGGGCATGCCGAAGTTGCGGCGGATCTTGGCCTTGGTGTCGCGGCCCTTCTCATGGCCGATGACGACGACCGGGCGCCCGTCGATGCGGGCAAGCCCGCCGACGATGGCGTTGTCGTTGGCGAACGCGCGATCGCCGGCGAGCTCTTCGAACTCGTCGCAGATCACGCGCAGGTAGTCGAGGGTGTAAGGCCGCGCGGGATGGCGCGCGAGCTGCGAGATCTGCCACGGCGAGAGGTCGCGGAAGATCTGCGCGGTGCGCACGCGCAGCTTGTCCTGGAGGGCGTGGACTTCGGCATCCACGTCCACCGCCGAGCCCTGGCTGGCGTGGCGGAGTTCCTGGATCTTCGCTTCCAGGTCGGCGATGGGCTGCTCGAAATCGAGGTAGTTCGGGTTCATTGGCGAGCGCTGGGCGGCCACGTGAAAGGCAAGGTGGGGGAGTGTAGCCCACGGTGCCGGACCGTACCGAGGCGTGCGGATGGGTATGCTTCACGGATTCGGAAAGGGGCACGCATGGCACGGGATTGGCGCGGCTGGGTGGCGTTGGGGTTGTTGGCGGTCGCGGGTTCGGCGGAGGCCTGTTACGCGGTGCCGTCCGTGTTCCAGGTCGCGCCCGGAATCCTGCACGTGCCGCCGGACGGCTGGCGCGGTCGCGATGCGTGGGCAGCGCGGCCCGTGGACGAGCCACTCCCGTCGTCCCGCTTGCAGAGCACGCGCTCCACTTGCGAAGGCGAGTTCGAGTTCGCTTCGGGGCTGGCGTTGCCGCACTCCATCTGGCGAGGCCGGTCCCAACACGCCTGGACGCTGACGGCAACCCGCGATCGCGATGGATTGCATATCCCGTTGCAGCCGGGCGACCGCGTCTACGGATTGGGCGACAAGGCCGGATCGATGGATCGTCGCGGGCGCATCTTCACGCTGTGGAATACCGACGCCTATGCGTGGGATGCGGCGCGTGATCCCTTGTACAAGTCGATTCCCTTCCTGATCGTCGAGCGCGAAGGGCGAGTCTTCGGCATCTTCGTCGACAACGTCGAACGCATGATGATCGACGTCGGCAAGACCCAAGCCGATGTCCTGACCATTACGACGACCAGTGGATACGCCGATTGGTACCTGATCGACGGGCCCACCCCACGCGAGCTGCTGCAACGCTACACCGCACTCACCGGCCGCACGCCGCTGCCGCCGAAATGGGCGCTCGGCTTCCAGCAATCGCGTTACACATACGTGCCCGAAGCGCGCGTGCGCGAAGTGGCGAAGACCCTGCGCGACAAACGCATCCCCGCCGATGCGATCTGGCTCGACATCGGCTTCCAGGACGCGAACAAGCCGTTCACCGTCGACCGCAAGGCCTTCCCCAACTTCGAAGGCATGCTCGGCGACCTGCGCAAGGACGGCTTCCGCACGGTGCTGATCACCGACCTGCACATCGCGAAACAACCCGGTTATGCACCGTACGACAGCGGCAAGGCCATCGATGCGTTCGTCAAACGCGGTGGCGAGGATTACGTCGGCAAGGTGTGGCCCGGCGACAGCGTGTTCCCCGACTTCACCCGCGCGCAGGTGCGCGAGTGGTGGGGCGGGTTGTACACCGACTTCGTGCGCATGGGCGCGGCGGGGTTCTGGAACGACATGAACGAGCCGTCGGTGTTCGACGGCCCCGGCGGCACGATGCCCGACGACGTGGTGCATCGCTTCGACGACGGCACCACGCGCACGCATGCGCAGCTGCACAACGTGTACGGCATGTTCAACGCGCGCGCGACGTACGAAGGCGTGCTGAAACTGCAACCGGATGTGCGGCCCTTCGTGCTGACGCGCGCTGCATTCGCGGGGACGCAACGTTACGCAGCGACGTGGACCGGCGACAACACCGCCGACTGGGCGCACCTCGCGCAGGGCGTGCCGAACATCCTGAGCCTCGGGTTGTCGGGCATGGCGTTGGCGGGCGACGACATCGGCGGGTTCATCGGTTCACCGCCTGCGGATTTGCTGACGCGTTGGTATCAACTCGGCGCATGGCAGCCGATCTTCCGCAGCCATGCGGCGACGGATACGCGCGATCACGAGCCCTGGGTCGACGGGCCGGAACACGAAGCGTTGCGACGCGCGGCGATCGAACAACGCTATCGGTTGATGCCATACCTGTACACGGCAGCCGAAGAGAACGCGCGCACGGGTGCGCCGATCACGCGGCCGGTGTGGTTCGAATTTCCGACGGCGGGCGGAAGCGATCGCGACTTCCTGTTCGGCCGCGATCTGTTCATCGCACCGGTGGTGACCGAGCGCGTCGATCCGCACGTCGTGCAGTTGCCGCCGGGCACGTGGTACGGGTTGAGTGACGGAAAGCGTTACACCGACAAGGTGACCTTCGATCCGGTGCCGCGCGACGTGCCGGTGTTCGTGCGCGCCGGTGCGATCGTGCCGATGCAGCCGGTCGTGCAGCACATGGGACAGACGCCGGATGGCCCGCTCGAAGTCCACGTGTGGTGGCCGGAAGCGGGAACGCCTTGCGACGGCGCCTTGTACGACGACGACGGAACCTCGTTGGCCTTTCAACGCGGTGCATACCTGCGCCTGGATTTCGATTGCCGCGTGAAAGGCGACACGCTGATCGTCGAAGCACGGGCCGAGCATGCGAAGTTCGACCCGTGGTGGAAAGCGATCGATGTCATCGCGCATCGCCCGGATGGAACGACGCGCACGCACCGCATCAAGGGCGCGCGCACCGACTGGCGCGCGACGCTGCGTTAACCCGGGTACGTCAGCGGCGCGCCCGGCCCGACGGGCCAACCGAACGCGATCCACACCGCGAACATCACCGACCACGCGATGCCCAGCGCGATGGAGTAGGGCAGCATCGTCGACACCAGCGTGCCGAGTCCGGCCTTGGGTTCGTAACGCTGGAAGAACGCGATGATCAGCGCGAAGTAACTCATCATCGGCGAGATGATGTTGGTGACCGAATCGCCGATGCGATAGCCGGCCTGCACCATCTCCGGGGCGTAGCCGAGCAGCATGAACATCGGCACGAAGATCGGCGCCATCAGCGCCCACTTCGCGGAGGCCGAGCCCAGGAACAGGTTCGCGACGGCGGTGATCGCGATCAGCCCGAGGAACAAGGGGATCGCCGGCAACTGCAGGACCTGCAACAGGCCCGCCAGTTTGACCGCGAGGATCAGCCCGATGTTCGTCCACTGGAAGCACGCGACGAACTGCGCCATGAAGAACACCAGCGCGATGTACGGGCCCAGCGCGGCCATGCTTGCGCCCATGCCGCGGATCACGTCCGCATCGCTGCGCAGCGTGCGCGCGCCCACGCCGTACGCGATGCCGCAGACCACGCCGTACGCGAAGATGATCCCGACGATGCCGCGCAGGAAGGGCGAGTCGAGCACGCCGCCGGTTTCGGTGTTGCGCAGCAGACCGTCGGCGGGCACGACACCCCATGCGGTCAGCGCGCTGAGCGCGAGCGTCGCGTACAGCGCCCATCGAAGACCGCGGCGTTCGTTCGCGTCGGGTGGCGCGATGGTGTCGCCTTCGACGTCGAGGGTGGACGCCATGTCGAATCGCGGCGCGACGTGGCGTTCGGTCACCCAGGTGGCGACCGCGACGACGAGCAGCGTCGAGGCCATCATGAAATACCAGTTGGCCGCCGCGTTGACGGTGTAAGCGGGATCGACGAGCCGCGCCGCTTCCTGCGACAGCCCCGACAACAAGGGATCGATCGACCCGAGCAACAGGTTCGCCGAGAACCCACCCGACACGCCCGCGAATGCCGCCGCCATGCCGACGATCGGATGCCGCCCCGCGCCCTTGAACATCAACCCCGCGAGCGGAATCAGCAACACGTACCCGATCTCGCTGGCCATGTTCGACATCACGCCAGCGAACACGACGACCGGCGTCAACGCCCAACGTGGCGCCGCGAACACCAAGCGACGCAACGCCGCACCGATCAACCCCGAGTGTTCCGCGACACCGATGCCGATCAGCGACACGAGCACCGCACCGAGTGGCGCGAAGCCGGTGAAGTTCGGCACCAGGCCGGTGAGCAGGCGATGCAGGCCTTCGCGCGAGAGCAGGTTGACCGCGCGGATCGTTTCGCCGGTGGCGGGATGCGCGGCGGAGACATCGAACCACGTCGCGAGCGAGGAGGCGACGATGACGCAGAGCGTGAGTAACGCGAACAGTGTTGCGGGATGCGGGAGTGCGTTGCCGCCGACTTCGACGATGTGGAGGAAGCGGTCGGTGAGAGAGCGCCGCGGTGCGGCGCTTTGCGGGGAAGAGGACATGGCGGGATCGATTCGGGGGAGTGGCGAGTCGAACGCCGCGGGCGTGTGTGTCGCAATTGTCCTTTTGGGCAAATCGTTGCGAAAAAAAGCCACGCCCCTCGTCGAGGGGCTTGGCCATTGCACCGCATCAGAAGGAGATGCTCCAGCGGTCGATGTAACCGACATCGCCGCTGGCCCCATCGGCGACCGAGAGCGTCCAAGTTCCGTTCATCGGCTCGGCGCTCAAGTCGACCGTGTAGGTCTGGTCGATGTTCGGCGTGGAGTCTGAGGTCTGTGGCTGCAAAGTGAATTCGGTGCCAACAGGCGAACGCAGACGCACCCTGAGATCGCCCCGATACGAATGTACGATCTTGACGTAAACAGGCACGTTTGCAGGGGCATTTCCGACGCGCCCTGACACGGTGACCCCGCTTTCTGCGGGCGGCGGCGAGATAATGTCATTGTCCAGAATGTTGACGTCGGTATCGTTGCTATAGGTCGATACCCCACTGACTTGCGAATCGGTTGCCTTGAAGACTTCGGCGCCGTTGCTCGGCGCCCCCGTGGCGCTAACAGGCGTGATGCCAAGGACCAGGAAGAAGTCCCTGTCGTCGTTTTGAATCAGGTGCGACCTCGCGGTGGCGCTGGCGATTGGAGTGCGCATCGTGCCGGCCGCATCGGTGGCGCGGTACCACTGGAAAAGGTGTGCGCCTTCGCCGTCGCCGTCGGGATCGTGAAAGCCCTGCGGCATGCCCGTCAGCGTTTCGCCAATGAGAACGGTGCCAGTGATTGTCGGGGGCTGCATCGTGGGCGCGTGGCCGATGGGCGGAGCGGCAACCGCGCTCGACGTCACCGCGCTGACGGCCGCGCCTTCGAACGGTTCAACCAGGCTCACCGGAATCACTTCGAACACAAGCCACACGCCGACATCGGCTTCCGTGATCGTGAACTGCAAAGCGGTCGCCCCATCGATGGCAGTTCGCTGCGTGCCGGCCGCATCAGTCGCGCGATACCACCGGTAACGATGCGTACCTTCACCGTCGCCGTCGGGGTCGTTGAACCCGTTTGGTACGCCAGTCAGCGTTTCGCCGATAGCGACGTTCCCATTGATGGTGGGAGGCTGCATTGTTGGCGCTTGGCCGACGGGCTGAGCGGCCACTGCATTCGCGGTCACCGTGCTCACGGCGACACCGTCGTGCGGGGCAACGAGGCTGACCGGAACAACTTCGAACACGAGCCACATGCCTACATCGGCCGACGTGATCACGTACTGCAGCGCGGTCGCCCCATCGATCGCCGTCCGCTGCGTGCCCGCAGAATCCGTCGCGCGATACCACTGGTAACGATGCGTGCCTTCACCGTCGCCATCTTCGTCGTTGAAGCCCTGCGGCGTGCCGGTCAGCGTTTGTCCGACGGCGACCGTGCCCGTAATCGTCGGCGCCTGCATGGTCGGCGCCTTGCCGGTTTCGCCGACGCCATCGGTGACGACCGACGCGCTGACCAGGGAAACGGTCACACCTTCCGCTGGCGTGCCCGTGGCCGCGACGGGCGTGACGTCGACGACGAGATAGTTGCCGACATCCGCGGCAGCGATGGTGTAGGACAAGGTCGTCGCGTTGGCGATGATCGTGCGCTGCGTACCGGCGGCATCGCTCGCGCGATACCACTGCACGCGCGTGGCGCCTTCGGCATCGTTGTCCGGATCGGTGAAGGTGTACGACGCGGTGACGACGCTGCCGACATTCAACGCGCCCTGCATCGCAAGCGCGCTGGCCACCGACGCCTGGCCTTCCACCGGCGCTTGCTTCAACTCGCGGACGATCTCGAAGGCCTGGCGCGCTTGCCCACCGCGCGTGTCGCGCGCGACGACGGTGACGTGGAGTTCTTCGGTCACCGGCTGCGCAGGCGCGGCCAGCGACTTCTGTGCCGAGACTTCTGGCGCGAGCTCCAGGTGACTGTTGACGATGCGGAAGCGGTTCGCATCACGCCCTTCGAGCGACAACGTGGGCGTGCCGACGCCGCCGGTCACGATCAGCCCGTGCGCCAACGTCTGATCGGCGGCAAGCGTCATACGGACCAATGCCCCGCCGACGAAGACCAGCGGATGCGCCTTCAACTGCTTTTCCATCACGATGCGGTGCTGGCGTTCGACCGGTGCGAGCGCGCGGGCCGCGATGTCGTTGCGCCGTGCGACGTTCGACGATTCCAGCTGTTGGGCCAACGATTGGCCGAAGCGATAGGTGAACTGCATGTCGATGCGGTGGTTGATCTCGTGGCCCGTGCGTTCGTGTTCGAACGCCAGCGAAATCAGCGGAATCGGCGTGTAGCCGATCTTCGCCGACCACACCAGCGGGTCGGTATGCAGATTGCCGCTGTCGAACACGTCGACGGCATCGCCGAGCCATTGCGAGGCTTTCAGTTGGAAGTCCAGCGAAGGCAGCACGCCCGGCGACCAGGCGGCGCCCAGGTCGTAACCATTGGCCACGCGTTCTTCCCACCGGTCGCCATCGACCGGCGCATCGCGCCACTTGTTGGAGATGCCTTGATAGGCGTTCGAGAACATCCGCCACTGCTGCGTGGCCGCTTCCACGCCGACGCTCGCGCGCTGCGCGCCCGAATCGAAATCGCGGTCGTAGAACAGGTTCGTGCCGATCAACCACGCCTTGTCGACGCTGATCCAGCGGTAGATCAGGCCCGCGTTGACGGTGTCGCGGTCGCCTTCGTTGTGCGCGCCGATCTGGCCGAGCCAATGGTGGCGCGTGCCGTTGCCGTACAACTTGCCGACCGTTGAGAGGTCGTAGCGCAGCAGGCCGCTCGCGTGGTCGTAGGTGATGCCACCCTGCAGGCTGCCGAGGAAGGGAAGATTGTTGTCGCCGACGAAGGAGACGGCTTCACCGAGCGCCGCGTTGGCGCCCTGCGAGATCACCGAATCGGCGCTCGCGCTGCGGACCTCGGTGTCGTCCTGCTGCCCGGTGTGATCGAACGCGAAGGGGTTCTTCGCCGGCAACGCCGGGGCGATGAGCAGACCGATGAGAACGGCGGCGGTGGCGCGGGAAAGCGGATGGAGCTTGGGCGTGCGAGTGCGGCGCGTCATGGCGGCCCCCTGCAGAAGGAAGGCCGCGATGATCTAGATCGTCCACACAGGGCGATATTGGAACGGGCCGCCATGTGGGGCAGACCGTTCTCCGATTGTTCGAATGACGTTTACAACGCGCGCTTTGAGACGCGACTGCCTTACGAGGCCCAGGGCTTCGCCAACGCAAGCCGCACCGTGCGAACACCGGGAATGCTGCGCAGCACGCCCGGCAATCCGGCATCCGCGCGCACGCCCTGGCCGCCGTTGATGCTCAGGCGCCCGACGGCGGTGGACGTGATCGCTTCCAGCAACATCGGTGTCGCGCCCGGCAGATAGGGATGCAGCGCTTTTTCGAAATGCGCGAGCGCGTCCTTCTGACGCAAGTCGAGCTTCACCGACAATCGTTGCGCGTACTGGCTGCACACCTGTGTGAAATCCCAGCAGCGCTTGGCGCGCAGCGAGAAGCCGCCGCTGAATTCGTCTTCGCGCAGGCCGCCTTCGATCACGAGGATGCGGTCGCGCGTGAGCAACTGCGCGAAGTTGTAGTACGCCTCGGCGAAGAACGCGCATTCGATGCGGCCGCGCCCGTCTTCGAGTTGCACGAAGGCCTGGCTGTCGCCGCGCTTGCGCATGCCGATCACCTGGCCGGCGATGACGACCGCCATCTCCGGGCGCCAGCCCTTGCGCTCTTCGTCGGGCCGCTCGCTCCACATGCGATCGAGGTCGCTGAGATCGTGGCCGACGAGGCCGCGCAGTTCTTCGCGATAGGGATCGAGCGGATGGCCGCTGAGATAGTGGCCGAGGGTTTCGCGCTCGCCCTGCAGTTTCTGCAGGAGCGACCATTCCTCGGATTCGGGCAGCGACAGATGCAGCGCGGGTGCTTCGGGCATCGCGCCGAACAGGGACACCTGGCCGGCTTCGCGTTCCCGCGCGAGCTGGTCGGTCGCCTTCAATACTTCCGGCAACTGCAACATCAGCGAAGCGCGATTGCGGCCGAGCGCATCGAGCGCGCCCGCGTTGACCAGCGCTTCGAGTGCGCGGCGATTGAGCTTGGAACCTTCGACGCGCTTGCAGAAATCCAGCAGATCGATGAAGACGCCGTTGCGGTCGCGTTCTTCGGCGATCGCTTCGCACACGCCGCGGCCGACGCCTTTCACCGCGCCCAGCCCGTAGCGGATCGTCTTCGGATCGATCGCTTCGAACATGTACACCGACGCATTGACGTCGGGCGGCAACACCTCCAGCGACAAGGTGCGCGCTTCGTCGAGGAAGCCGACGACCTTGTCCGTGTTGTCCATGTCCGAGGACAACACCGCCGCCATGAATTCGGCGGGGTAGTGCACCTTCAGCCACGCAGTTTGGTACGCGACGAGCGCATACGCGGCCGAGTGCGACTTGTTGAAGCCGTACTCGGCGAACTTCTCCATCAGGTCGAAGATCGACGACGCCACGCGCGGCTCGACCTTGTTCGCCGCCGCGCCGGTTTCGAACTTGACGCGCTCCTTCGCCATTTCCTCGGGCTTCTTCTTGCCCATGGCGCGGCGGAGCAGGTCGGCGCCACCGAGCGAATAGCCCGCCAGCACCTGCGCGATCTGCATCACCTGTTCCTGGTACACGATCACGCCGTAGGTCGGCGCGAGCACGGATTCCAGCAGCGGATGCGGATAGCTGACTTCGGCGTTGCCGTGCTTGCGATCCACCCAGTCGCGGTCCATCCCCGAGCCGAGCGGGCCGGGGCGGAACAACGCGGCGAGCGCGATGATGTCTTCGAAGGTGTCGGGCTTGGCGCGCTTGAGCAACTCGCGCATGCCGCGGGATTCGAACTGGAACACCGCGACGGTGTCGCCGCGCGCGAACAATTCGTACGTCGGTTTGTCTTCGAGCGCGAGCGCGGTGATGTCGAGCGGCGCTTCACCGGCAATGGCGCGGCGCAGGTTGATCGCCTTCACCGCCCAATCGATGATCGTCAGCGTGCGCAGGCCGAGGAAGTCGAACTTCACCAGGCCGATGGTTTCGACGTCGTCCTTGTCGAACTGCGTGACGGGGTTGCGGCCGCGGCCGCCCTCGTCGTGTTCGGCGAACAGCGGGCAGAAGTCGGACAGCGGGCTCGGCGCGATCACCACGCCGCCGGCGTGCTTGCCGGCGTTGCGCGTCAGGTCTTCCAGGTCGCGCGCGAGCGAGAGCAGATCGCGCACGTCGTCTTCGGCCGCGTTGCGCTGCATCAGCTCGGCGGAGGCGAGCTCGGGGTTCTTGCGCGCGGCGTCGGATTCGCCGAGTGCGTCGTCCAGGCTCACGCCCAGCGTGAGCGGGATCAGCTTGGCGATGCCATCAACGAAACCGTAGGGATGGCCGAGCACGCGGCCGGTGTCGCGCACCACGGCCTTCGCGGCCATCGTGCCGTAGGTGATGATCTGGCTGACGCGGTCGCGGCCGTATTTCGCGGCGACGTAATCGATCACCTCGTCGCGGCGGTCCATGCAGAAGTCGATGTCGAAGTCGGGCATCGACACGCGTTCGGGGTTGAGGAAGCGCTCGAACAGCAGGTCGTAGGGAATCGGATCCAGGTCGGTGATGCCCAGCGCCCACGCGACCAGCGAACCCGCACCCGAACCGCGGCCAGGGCCCACGGGAATGCCGTGGTCCTTCGCCCAGTTGATGAAGTCGGCCACGATCAGGAAGTAGCCGGGGAAGCCCATCTTGATGATGACGCCGAGTTCGATTTCGAGGCGTTCGAAGTACGACTCGCGCGTGTGGCCGGCGGCGATCGGGGCCTTTTCCAAACGCTTGGTCAAGCCTTCGCGCGCCTGCACGCGCATCCAGCTGTCCAGCGTTTCGTCGTCGGGCACCGGGAAGGCGGGCAGGTAGTACGTGCCCAGGCGCAATTCGAGATTGCAGCGCGTGGCGAGCGCGATCGCGTTGTCGAGCGCATCGGGGACGTCGGCGAACAGCTCCGACATCTGTTCCGAGGACTTCACGTACTGCTCGGGGCTATAGTCCTTCGGGCGCTTGGGATCGTCGAGCACGCGACCGGTGGCGATGCACACGCGCGCTTCGTGCGCGTCGAAGCCGTTTTCGTCGAGGAAGCGCGCGTCGTTGGTCGCGATGACCGGCACGCCGCGGCGCGAGGAGGCATGCAATGCGAAGGCGTTGAACGCGTCTTCGTGCTCGCGCGCCGTGCGCGTGATTTCCAGGTGCAGGCGTTCGCCCGTGGCTTGCTGCCACTGCGCGAGCCATTGTTCGGCGAGGTCGTGCTTGCCTGCGAGCGCGAGGCGCCCGGCTTCGCTGTGCTTGCCGGCGAGCAGGAACAGACCGTTGTTCGCGTCCTGCAACCACTGCGGGCGCACGACGACGCCATCGTTGCGATGGCCTTCCATCCACGCGCGCGTGAGCAGGCGCGAAAGACTCAGGTAACCATCGCGATCACGGCACAACACCGTCATGCGCGTGGGCGCTTCGTCGCCGTCGGCGAGCAACAGGTCGGCGCCGGCGATCGGCTTGATGCCCGCGCCTTCGGCCGCCTTGTAGAACTTCACCAGCCCGAACAGGTTGTTCTGGTCGGTGATCGCGACCGCCGGCTGCCCTTGCGCCACGCAACGACCGACCAGGTCCGGGATGCGGATGGTCGAATCGACGAGCGAGTACTCGCTGTGGAGATGCAGGTGGGCGAATGCGGACATGCCGGGACGTTCGAAGGCGTCTCGGCAGGTTAGGGGGGAGGCGATGCAGCGACAAGGACTTGACGCGTACGAGATGTGCGCGTCGTCGTTGCTTTATCCCCCCCAATCGCGCTTTGCGCGATTGACCCCCCTTGGAAAGGGGGTGGAGATCGCGCATTAGCTGCCTACGCGGAACGGCGCCTCCGCATGGCCGCGACGGCTGTAGTGGCTCGCGTTCACGCGCATGTTGTGCTGCCACAACTGGATCTCGGCCAGGCGGTCGCGGATCCACGCGGCGCGCTGTTCGTCGCCGGTGCCGGCCGCGCCGGTCTCCGAGCGATAGGCGCAGAAGTCGCGATAGTCCTCGGCCTCGGCGGCGAAGGCGGGCCACGCCAGTTCGAGCAGCAGCACGTCGTCGAGTTTGCCGAGCAGCGGTTCGCGGTCGGGGATCAGGTCTTCATCCTGGTCCAGGTACCCGATCAGCTTGGCCAGCCGCGCGCGCAGGGCGTCGGGCGGGTCCCAGCAGTCGTCGTCGAGCATCGCGCGCAGTTCGTCGATGCGGCGCAGGCGGCGATCGAGCACGTCCTGGGCGGCCTGGGCCGGCATCGACGCCAGCCAGACGCACAGGTTGCGCACGCGGTCGGCATCGACGCGTACGGCATCGGGGTAGAGCTCGTGGAGCAATGCATCGAACTGGACGACCGCCTCGGGCCGGATGGCCGGTCCGCTACCGGAATCGGCGCCGAAGGACATCGGCAGGGGTTCGTCGGTGATGGTGGGGGCGGATAGACGCATGACGCACCTCCCGGACCGGCTGTCAGAAGGTGCGTGCGCCGGCCGGCGCGGCGCGCGACCGAAAGGTTGGGACGGGTGCCTGGCTCGGTTGGTTCCCGGGCCCCGTTCCGAATTGGATGCAGGCTGAGTCTGCTCCGTTGCATATCGGATGTCTCGGCCGGGAAGTCGGGGTGCCGAACGTCCCGACCGGCGGTAGCCGGGATGTGCGGGTTTGCGCGTTGGGCCAGTCGATGCAGGACTCTCCTCGCGACCCCGGGCAGGTCTACCGATTCGACGACGTCGAGGTGCGCGCGCGCCCGATCGGCGTGCGTCGCGGCGACCGGATGATCGGCGTGGAACCAAAGGCGCACGCCGTCCTGCTGCAACTGCTGTCGCACGCGGGCGAGGCGATCGAGCGCGAACGCCTGCTCGACACCGTCTGGGGCCATCGCCACGTTACGCCGAGCGTGCTCAACCGCATCGTGGCCCAGCTGCGACGCGCGCTGGGCGACGACGCGTCGAACCCGCGCTACATCCAGACGCTCCACGGCCGCGGCTATCGGTTCATGGTCCAGCCCGAGAAGCTCGCCGACGAGCACGGCGAAGAGAACGAGACGACCCGGTCGCACTGACGGCGGGTCAGTCCTCGACGACTTCCAGCGGCAACAGGTTCCCCTGCAACGCATCGCGCACGGGCGTGAAGCTGCGCCGATGCTGCGGGCACGGCCCGTGCGTGCGCAGGGCGGCGAGGTGTTGCGGCGTCGAATACCCCTTGTGCTCGTTGAAGCCGTACTGCGGCCATTGGCGATGCAGCGCGACCATGTGGCGGTCGCGCGTCACCTTGGCCAGGATCGAGGCGGCCATGATCGCGCGGTCGCTCGCATCGCCGCCGATCAGCGCTTCCGCGCGGCACGACAGGCCTTTCGGAATCGCGTTGCCGTCGATGCGTGCGTACTCGCACGCGTGCAGCACGCCTTCGACCGCCAGGCGCATGCCGAGCATCGTGGCGTGGTAGATGTTGAGGCGGTCGATGTCTTCCACTTCGACGTGCACGATCTTGTAGGCGATCGCACGCTCGACGATGCGCACGTAGAGTTCTTCGCGGCGCTCGGCGTTCAACTGTTTCGAATCGGCCAGGCCGTTGATGGGCGTTCGGCCCGGTGCGAAGACCACCGCGGCGACGACCACCGGTCCGGCGAGCGGGCCACGGCCCGCTTCATCCACGCCGGCGAATCGCGCGGGTGGGGCGGCGGGGTCGGCGGTGGCGGGTTCGAACGACATCGGCGCGGACTGTGCGGTGGACCGACGCATTCACGCAAGCGGTGCGGGCGCGTCCAGCAGTTCGGCGATGGCGTCGGCCGCGCGGGCGGAGGCGTCGCGGCGCAGCGCGAGGTGCAGGTCGCGGAAACGGGCCTGGAGGATGAGGCCGGGTTCGGGCGTGGAGAGCAGCGGGAGCAGGGCGGCGGTGAGCTTGTCGGGCGTGCAATCGTCCTGCAACAGCTCGGGCACGAGCGATTCGCCCGCCAGCACGTTGGGCAGCGACACGTGTTGCACCTTGAGCAGGCCGAAGGTGCGCACGATGGCGTGCGTCAGCGGCGCAAGTCGGTAAGCGACGACCATCGGGCGCTTGCACAGCATCGCTTCGAGCGCGGCGGTGCCGGAGGCGAGCAGGACGGCGTCGGCGGCGATCATCGCGCGCTGGGCCTGGCCGTCGAGCACGGTCACGTTCGGAAGATCGGCGGGCAGCGCGGCTTCGATCGCGCGCCGGCATGCAGCGTTGGCCGCGGGGACGACGATGTGCAGATCGGGCAACGCCGCGGACAACTTCGCAGCCGCGGCGAAGAACGTCGCAGCGAGCCGATGGATCTCGCCGAGTCGGGAACCGGGCAACACCGCGAGGACGCGCGCGCCCTGCGGCAGCCCGAGGGCTTCGCGTGCTTCGTTGCGATCGGGTTCCAACGGCAACGCATCGGCCAGCGGATGGCCGATGTAGCGCGCGTCGACGCCATGCTGCGCGTAGATCGCAGGCTCCATCGGGAACAGGCACAGCACGCGATCGGCGCTTTGCCCGATCTTCGCCGCGCGCGACTGGCGCCAGGCCCACAGCGACGGGCTGACGTCGTGCACCGTGCGAATGCCGCGTTGCTTCAGCCACTTCTCGACGCCTAGGTTAAAGTCGGGCGCGTCGATGCCGACGAAGACGTCGGGCTTCCAGGCCAGCACGCGTTCGCGCAACTCGCGACGCACGCGCAACAAGCGGGGCAGATGCGCGATGACTTCCGTCAGGCCGAAGACCGCGAGTTCGGACGCGTCATGCCACGCATCGAAACCGGCGGCGCGCATGTTGTCGCCGCCGATGCCGGCGAATTGCGCATCGGGAAAGCGCGCACGCAGCGCTTCGATCAAGCCTGCGCCGAGTTGGTCGCCCGAGGTTTCCCCCGCGACCAGGCCGATCCGGAGCGGACGGGCCATGGGTCAGCGCAACAGGTGGCGTTCGCCGCGGCCGATGAACTCGACCATCGCGCGCACGTCGTCGCTGTCGTTGCTCATCTCGCGCAGTTGCTCGAGCGCGTCTTCGAGCTTGGCGCCCGAGACGTACAACGCGCGGTACGCACGCTTGATCGCCGCGACGCGCGTGGCGTCGAAACCGCGGCGCTTGAGGCCTTCGGAATTGATGCCGCGCGGGCGGCCGTAGCTTTCCTGCGCGATCATCAGGAAGGGCGGGACGTCGCCGTTGACGAACGCGCCCATGCCGATGAAGGCGTGGTCGCCGATGCGGCAGAACTGGTGCACGCCGACGAAGCCGCTGAGGATCACCTGGTTGCCGACTTCGACGTGGCCCGCGAGCGTGGCGTTGTTCGACAACACGCAGCCATCGCCGATGATGCAATCGTGCGCGACATGCACGTAGGCGAGCAGCCAGTTGCCGTTGCCGATGCGCGTGACGCTGGCGCCGGTGCCCGTGCCGCGGCTGATGGTGACGAATTCGCGCACGACGTTGTCGTCGCCGATCACCAGTTCGGTGCGTTCGCCCGCGAACTTCTTGTCCTGCGGATCCCCGCCGATGGCCGAGTGCCCGTGGAAATGATTGCGCCGGCCGATGCGCGCCGGGCCGTCGATCGTGCAGTGCGGGCCGACGATGGTGCCATCGCCGATTTCGACGTCGGCGCCGATGACGCAGAACGCACCGATGCGCACGTCCGCGCCCAGGCGCGCGCCCGCATCGACGACGGCGGTGGGATGCACCTGCGCCGTCATCGGGTTCAGCCCTTGACCTCGGCGCAGAGGATTTCGGCGCACGCGACCTGTTCGCCGTCCACGCGCGCGATGCCCTGGTACAGCGCCATGTTGCGGATGGTGCGCTTGAGCTCGACGTGCAGCTCCAGGCGATCGCCCGGCACGACCATGCGGCTGAACTTCGCGTTGTCGATCTTGACCAGGTAGAACAACTTGTCCGTCGCCGCGGCCTGGTGCGAGAGCTGCGTCAGGATGCCGCCGGCCTGCGCGAGGGCTTCGATCACCAGTACGCCCGGCATCACCGGGTGGCCGGGGAAGTGGCCCTGGAAGAAGGGTTCGTTGATCGTGACGTTCTTGATGCCGAGGATGCGCTTGTGCGCTTCGAACTCGGTCACGCGATCGACGAGCAGGAACGGGTAGCGGTGCGGCAGCAGCTTCTGCAGCGCGACCACGTCGAGGGGAGGTTGCACGTCCATCGTTTTCAATCCTTGTCCGGGGCCGCCACGCGGCGGGCCAGTGCATCGAGTTGCTTGAAGCGCGCAGCGCTCTTGCGCCAGCTGCGATTGTCCATGATCGGCGTGCCCGACGAATACTCGCCCGGTTCCCGGATCGAATGGGTCACCAGGCTCATCGCGGTGACGATCACGCGGTCGCACAGTTCCAGGTGCCCGAGGATGCCGGCGCCGCCGCCGATCAGGCAGTAGCGGCCGACCTTCGCGCTGCCGGCGATCGCGGCGCAGCCGGCCATCGCGGTGTGCGCGCCGATCACGACGTTGTGGCCGACCTGGATCTGGTTGTCCAGGCGCACGTCTTCTTCGAGGATCGTGTCTTCCAGCGCGCCGCGGTCGATGGTGGTGTTGGCGCCGATTTCGCAATCGTCGCCGATCACCACGCCACCCAGTTGCGGCACCTTGAGCCAGCGGCCGGCGTCCATCGCCAGGCCGAAGCCGTCTGCGCCGATGACCGTGCCCGGATGCAGGCGCACGCGCTTGCCCAGGCGAACGCGCGTGACCAGCGTGACGCGCGCGATGAGCTCGCAGCCTTCGCCGACCACGCAATCCTCGCCGACGATGCAGCCCGGCCCGAGCGTCGCGCCCGCGGCCACCGTGCTGCGCGCGCCGACGACGACATGCGGGCCGATGTGCGCCGAAGGATCGACGACGGCGCTCGCATCGATGACGGCGGACGGATGGATGCCGGGTTCGACCTGCGGCACCGGTTCGAACAACGCGGAGATGCGTGCGAATGCCGCGTACGGATCACGCGCGATCAGTGCCGTGCCCGCGTAACCCTCTGCATCTTCGGCGCGCATGACGACCACGCCGGCTTGCGACGTGGCCAGTTGCGCGCGATAGCGGGGATTGGCGAGGAAGCCCAGCGAATCCGGGCGGCCGTTGGCGAGCGTCGATACGCCGCGAACGACGCGTTGCGCGTCGCCCGCGACATCCAGCCCGAAACGCGCCCCGAGATCTGCTGCGGTGAATTCCGGGGCGCCCATGGTGTCGTTTCCCGAAGCCGCGGTCAGAACGACCCGCCGAAGGTGAACTGCAGTCGCTCGATGTCGTCGCCCGGGAAGAACGTGAGCGGATCGGCATCCTTCGAGCGGATCGGCAACGCGTAGCTGATCGACAGCGGACCCATCGGCGAGCGCCACAGCAGCGCGACACCGGCCGAAGCACGCAGTTCGCCCGCGTCGAACGCGTCGAAGTCGGCGAACACGTTACCCCAGTCGAGGAAGGCCGAGATGCGCGCGGCCGGCGAGTCGAACAGCTTCGGGAACACCAGTTCCACGGTGCCCACGGTCTTCAGCGCGCCACCGATCGGCTGCGACTGGAAACCGGCGACTTCGCGCGGGCCCAGCGAGTTGTCGACGAAGCCGCGCACGCGGCCCGACGAGCTGATGCCGCCGGCGTAGAAGCGTTCGAAGAAGGGCAGGCCGTCGGAGTTGACGGTGGTGAGGAAGTCGTCGGACGCGGTGGTGCAGGGCACGGTCATGTCCACGCACAGGTCGCGGTAGATGACCTCGCCGTAGTTGTCGCCGTAACCGATGTTGACCGCGGTGAGCAGGATCAGCGACGGGGCGAGCGGGAAGTAACGCGAATACTGGTATTCGGCCTTCCAGTACTCCGCCGTCGAACCCGGCATCGCGATTTCGATGCTGGCGCGGTGGTAGCTGCCGTTGGACGGCATGAAGTAATCGTTGCGCGTGTCGCGCGAATAACCGAACTGCGTGCGCCACGCATGGAAGGTGCGATGCCCGACGGCCGCGATGTACTTGCGGATCGACAGCGGCGTGGACGCCGACAGCAGGATCTCGTTGGTGTCGATGCCCGCCAGCGCCGAGACGGTGTCGTACTCGGTGATCGGCAGGCCGAGGAAGACCTGGGCCGCGCCGCTGTTGGTCGAGTAGTTGGCCGCGCCGTAGTCGCTGTAGTCGAACTCGCGCCACCACAGGTTGTAGCCCAGCGACATGCCTTCGTCGGTGAAGTACGGGTTGGTGAACGAGAAGTCGTAGCGCTTCTGGTAGCTGCTCTGCTGCGCGGCGATCGACACGCGGTTGCCGCTGCCGAGGAAGTTGTTTTCCTGCAGCTGCACCGACAGGTTGACGCCCGACAACTGCGAGTAACCCACGCCGAACATGAAGCTGCCCGAAGTGGTTTCCTTGACGGTGTAGGTCACGTCGACCTGGTCGTCGGTGCCGGCGACCGGCACGTTTTCGACTTCGACCGTTTCGAAGTAACCCAGGCGCTGCAGGCGGACCTTGGAACGGTCGACCGCGGCCTGCGAGTACCACGCGCCTTCGAACTGGCGCATTTCGCGGCGCAGCACTTCGTCGGCGGTACGCGTGTTGCCCTTGAAGACGACGCGGCGCACGTTGACGCGCGGGCCCGGGACCACCTGGAAGTTGATGGCGACGGTCTTGTCTTCGGCATGCACTTCGGGGATCGGGTTCACCTGCGCGAACGCGTAGCCGATGTTGGCCAGCGAGGCGACGATGGCGTCGGACGTGAACTCCAGCAGGCGGCGGGAGAAGATCTGGCCTTCCTTGACGGGGACCATCTTCTCGACCTGCTCCTGCGGGAGGATCGTGTCGCCGGTGACCTTGACGCTGGAAATCTTGTACTGCTCACCCTCGGTCAGGCCGGCGGTGATGAACATGTCCTGGCGGTCGGGGCTGATCGCGACCTGCGTGGAGTCCAGGCTGAAGTCGACGTAGCCGCGGTCCAGGTACCAGCTGGTGAGCTTTTCCATGTCGCCGGACAGCTTTTCGCGCGAGTACTGGTCGTCGCGGCGGTACCACGAGAGCCAGTTGTGTTCCTTCGATTCCCACGCATCGGTGATCGTCTCGTCGGCGAATTTCTCGTTGCCGACCAGGTTGATGTGCTGGATCTTCGCGGCCTTGCCTTCCTTGACGTTGATCGTCACGTCGACGCGGTTGCGGTCCAGGCGCGCGACGTTCGGGGTGATCTCGACGTTGTACTTGCCGCGGTTGTTGTACTGGCGATTGAGTTCCTGCGTCACGCGGTCCAGCGAAAGGCGGTCGAAGGTTTCGCCTTCGGCCAGGCCGATGTCCTTCAGGCCCTTGGTCAGGTCTTCGGTCTTGATGTCCTTGTTGCCGGTCAGCGTCAGCTTGTTGATCGCCGGACGCTCGACAACGGTGATCACCAGGATGTCGCCCTGGCGATCCAGGTGCACGTCTTCGAAGAAGCCGGTGCCGTACAGCGCGCGAATCGCGTCGCCGGCGAGCGAGGCATCGAGGCGGTCGCCGCGTTCGACGGGCAGGTAGGTGAACACCGTACCCGCCGAAATGCGCTGCAGGCCTTCGATGCGGATGTCGCTGACGGTGAAGGCGGCCGGATCGCTGGTCGGGCCCGGGGCCGGCGCGGCGCCTTCCGGCTGCTGGAGCGCGAACGGGTTGGCCGTTTGCGCCGCCGCGGGGGCGGCGATCGCCGATGCGAGGGCGAGGGCGAGCAGGCGGCGGGAAAGGTGTCGCGTCATCGTCACGTCCGGTTGGGGGTTCAGGCCACCGCGCGTATGGCGGGGGCGGGTCTTGCGGGCTTTGGGGCGGTGGCTAATGGAAAAAGACGTCGTTGAACAACGCCAGCCCCATCAGGCCGACCAGCAGCGCCAGGCCCACATATTGCCCGGCAGCCATCGTACGCTCGCTCAGCGGGCTGCCTTTGACCAATTCAATAAGGTAATACAGCAGGTGTCCCCCATCCAAGAGCGGAATGGGGAGCAGGTTGAGGATCGCCAGTGAGATCGACAGGACGGCGAGGAAGTTCAAAAACCAGGCCAGCCCCAGTTTTGCCGTCGCATTCGCCGCGCGGGCGGTGGTGACGGGGCCTGAAACGTACTTCAGCGATGCATTGCCGGTCAGCATGCGGCCCATGAAACCGACGGTGTCGCGCGCCTTGTGCCAGGTCTCGACGAAGGCCGCCGGGATCGCGTCGATCGGGCCGTAGCGGCGGACCGCGTCGAAGTCCGGCATCGTGCCCGACGACTTGTGGATCACGCCGATCCGCGCGACCGGCTTGCCGTCTTCGCCCTTGTCGATGCGCGGCGTCAGCGGGAAGGCCCTGCGCTCGGGCGATTGCGCGTCGCCTTCGGTGCGCAGGACTTCGATCATGCCGGGGCCGCCGCGCGCGGCGAGCGCTTTGACGGCCGGGGCGATGTCGGCGTAATCGGAGACCGGTTGGCCGTCGATCGCGACGATGCGGTCCTTTTCGGCGAGCACGCCGTACGCGGGCGAGCCCGGGACGATGTCGTCGACGGTCGGCGGTTCGAGCTGGTAGCGCGCGGTGAGGCCGACGAGCGTGGGCGCCTGCAGTTCGTCGAATTCCGCGGGGAGCTTGGAAAGATCGAGCGTGCGCGTGAGCGTGTCGCCGTCGGCGTTGCGCACCTGGACCGCCACGCGTTCGCGATCCAGCCCCGCGAGCGCGAGCGCGAAGCGCACGTCAGTCCACGTCTGGATGTTGCGATCACCGATGCGCAGGACTTCATCGCCCTTGCGCAGGCCCGCTTCGGCGGCGATGCCGGTCGTGCGGCCGACCACCGGCGCATATTCTTTCAGCCCGACGACGAACGCGCCCCACAGGAACAGCACGCACAGCAGGATGTTGGCGACGGGCCCGGCCGCGGCGATGGCGATGCGGCGCCACGGCGATTGGCGATTGAACGCGCGATGCGCTTCTTCGGGCGCGACGTCGTACTCGCGCTCGTCGAGCATCTTGACGTAGCCGCCCAACGGGATCGCGGCGATGGCGAACTCGGTGCCGTCCTTGTTCTTGCGCATCCACAGCGGCTTGCCGAAGCCCACCGAGAAACGCAGCACCTTGACGCCGCAGCGCTTGGCGACCCAGTAGTGCCCGTACTCGTGGAAAGTCACGAGCACGCCGATGGCAACGATGTACCACCACACACCACCGATGAAGCCGTCCATCAATCTGCTTCCGAACGTGCGTTGACGACGGCCTGCGCGTACACCCGCGCGGCACGGTCGGCCTCGCGGAGTGTGTCGAGCGTGTCGGCCGGCGTAGGCGGCAGGGCGGCGAGGGTTTCGTCGACCAGCGCCGGGATGCCTAGGAAAGCGATCCGGCCCTGAAGAAAGGCTGAAACCGCCACTTCATTCGCCGCATTGAGGGTCGCCGGGGCGGTGCCGCCGGCGCGCAGGGCCGCGTAGGCCAGGCCCAGGCACGGGAAGGCTTCGCGGTCCGGCGGCTCGAAATCCAGGCGGCCGTGCTGCAGCAGATCCAGCCCGCCGACGCCCGAGACGACGCGCTCGGGCCACGCCAGGCCCACCGCGAGCGCGGTGCGCATGTCGGGCAAGCCCAGCTGTGCGAGCGTGCTGCCGTCGACGAATTCGACCAGCGAATGCACCAGGCTTTGCGGGTGCACCAGCACGTCGATGTGGTCGGCCGACACCCCGAACAGGTGATGCGCTTCGATCACCTCCAGGCCCTTGTTCATCAGCGTGGCCGAGTCGACCGAAATCTTCGGGCCCATCGACCACTTCGGATGCGCGACGGCCTGCGCCGGCGTGACGTCTTCCAGCGATTCCAGGTCGCGCCCGCGGAACGGGCCGCCCGAGGCGGTGAGGCAGATGCGCTTCAAACCGTTTCGCGCATGCGCATCGGGCAAGCACTGGAAGATCGCGTTGTGTTCGCTGTCGATCGGCACGATCGTCGCGCCGGCCGCGTTCGCCGCGTGCATGAGCAACTCGCCCGCGAGCACCAGCGATTCCTTGTTGGCGAGCAGCAGGCGCTTGCCCGCGTGCGCGGCAGCGAGCGTCGAACGCAGGCCCGCGGCGCCGACGATGGCGGCAACGACGGTGGTGCATGCATCGCTGTCGATCAGCGCGTCGAGCGCGTCTTCGCCGGCGTGCGCTTGGGTCTTGAGTCCGGCATCGCGCAAACCGTCGCGCAACGCATCGAAGCGCGTGGCGTCCGCGATCACCGCATGGTCCGGCTTGTGCGTGCGGCACAACGCAAGCAATGCGTCGACCTGCGTGCCCGCGGCGAGCACGCTGGCGCGCATCCGCCCGGGATGGCGGGCGATGACGTCGAGCGCGCTGGTGCCGATCGAACCGGTGGCGCCGAGGACTGCGACCTGCTGCATGATCAGAAGCCGAAAAGACCCTTGCCGAGCGCGAACACCGGCAGCGCGGCGAGCACGCTGTCGATGCGGTCGAGGATGCCGCCGTGGCCGGGGATCAGGTCGCCCGAATCCTTCGCGCCCACGTGGCGCTTGAGCAGGCTTTCGAACAGATCGCCGACCACCGAGAACAACACGGTGACCACGACGACGATCGCGACGAAGGGCAATTGCGCGACGGTTGCGCCCGCGAACGGCGCCGCGGCCAGTGCGATGACGAGCGCGGCGATCATGCCGCCGACCAGGCCTTCGATGGTCTTGTTCGGGCTGATGCGCGGGCTGAGCTTGTGCTTGCCGAACTTGCGGCCGGCGAAATACGCACCGCTGTCGGCGGCCCAGATCACCAGCAGCGCGATCAGCAGCCAGCGATGGCCGTTGGGTTGCCCGCCGTGGATCAGCGCGAGCGCGCACCACGCCGGCACCACCGCGAGCGTGCCCGCGGCGAGCTTGAACATGCGCGCGTGCGTGTCGTGGTCGGAGGCGAAGTTGAAATGCTTCAGCCACAGCATCGACAGCAGCCACCAGATCACGCCGATGACGGTGGCGATCTGGAACAGCACGAAGCTGTAGCCGGTGGCCGTGCGCGAGGCCCAGACGATCGCGACCATCAGCGCGAGGTTGGCCACGAGCAGCACGCTGCGATGCAGGGTGTCGTCGATTTCGGCCAGTCGGAACCATTCCCACAACCCGGCGAGGAACAGGACCGCGCCGCAAGCGACGAGCCACGGCGTGTCGAGGAACAACACGGCCGCGATCGCGAGCGGGGTCATGAACAGCGCGGCCAGCAGTCGCGTGCGGGTCATTCGGGGGTCCCGTGGTCGGGTGGCGGTGGGAAGGAGGCGGAAACCTGGGCCCCGGTGAGACCGAAGCGCCGCTCTCGCATCGCGTAGTCGTCCAGGGCCTGGCGGAGTGTGGCGGCATCCACGTCCGGCCACAACGTTTCGGTGAACCACAACTCGGTGTAGGCGAGCTGCCAGAGCAGGAAGTTGCTCACGCGCACGTCACCGCCGGTGCGGATGAACAGATCCGGCGGCGGCAGGTCGGCGAGCGCCATGCGCGAAGCGAAGGCGGCTTCGTCGATGTCTTCGGGCTTCACGCGTCCGGCCGCGACATCCATCGCCAGCTTGCGTGCGGCGTTCACGATGTCCCAGCGACCGCCGTAACTCGCGGCGATGGTCAGGTGCAGCACGTCGTTGCCGCGCGTGGTGGCTTCGGCGGCGTCCATGCGCGCGCGGATCGCGGGGCCGAACCGCTCGTCGCGTTGGCCGATGAAACGGATGCGCACGCCGCGGCGGTGCAGTTCCTCGACTTCGCGCTCCAGCGCGTTGAGGAACAGTTTCATCAACGCGCCGACTTCATCCTCCGGCCGCCCCCAGTTTTCGCTGGAGAACGCGAACAGGGTGAGCGCGTGGATGCGGTGCTCGATGCAGAAGTCCACGCAGTTCTGGACGGCGCGCGCGCCGGCGCGATGGCCGATGGCGCGCGGACGGCGACGGCGTTCGGCCCAACGGCCGTTGCCGTCCATGATCACGGCGAGGTGGCGCGGAATGCGCGCCGGCGATGCGTCGGAAGGCATGCAGGGGCCGTGGCGTCAGACCGCCATCAGCTCCTGCTCCTTGGCCTTGACCACTTCGTCGACCTCCTTGATCGCCTTGTCGGTCAGCTTCTGGATGTCGGCTTCGCTGCTGCGCTCTTCGTCTTCGGTGATCTGCTTGTCCTTCAGCAGTTCCTTGATGTGGTGGTTGGCGTCGCGGCGGATGTTGCGGATCGCGATCTTCGCGTCCTCGCCACCGGCGTGCACGTGCTTGGACAGTTCCTTGCGGCGCTCTTCGGTGAGCGGCGGCAGGTTGATGCGGATGACGGTGCCCGCGGTGTTGGGCGTCAGGCCGAGGTCGGAGGCGAAGATCGCCTTCTCGACGACCGCGACCATCGGCTTTTCCCACGGCGTGATCGTCAGGGTGCGCGCGTCGGCGACGGCGACCGTGGCGACCTGGCTCAGCGGCATCTCCGAGCCGTAATAGTTGACCTTCAGGTGGTCGACCAGCGCGGAGGTCGCGCGGCCGGTCCGGAGCTTGGTCAGTTCCTGCCGGAATGCATCCACGCTCTTCTGCATGCGGGCGGTGGCGTCTTTCTTGATGTCGCTGAGCATCGCGGGCTCCGGGTCCTTTCGATCAGGCGCGGGATTCTACCAGCCGGTCGGGGGAAAGCCTCGCTGCGACCTGGGGGCAAGGGGCTTGAGAGCCCGCAGCGAACTGGGGGCAAGGGGGGCTTGAACGCCCGCAGCGATCTGGGGGTAAGGGGGGCTTGGCCCCCCTTAAACCCCGGGTTGAACGGCGTCAGTAATGCGGCGCTCTGTCGTGTTGATCGTGGCAGCCGGTGCCGAACTCGATCTGCAGCGTCGGATGATTGATCCCGAAGCGTTCGTCCAGATCGTTGGCGAGGGCGTCGATGAAGACGTCGTGGTCGTCGGCGTTCGCGCGGACCAGGTGCGCGGTCATCGCCACCTCGCCGGCGCCGAGCGACCAGATGTGCACGTGGTGCACGGCGGTCACGCCGGGGCAGGAGGCGAGGAAGGCGCGGACCTGCGCCTGGTCGATCTGGCGCGGCACGGCATCCATCGCCGCATTGAAGCTGTCGCGCAGCAGGCGGAAGGCACTGAAGGCGACCACCGCGCCGACCAGCAACGCGGTCAACGGATCGAGCCAGCGCCAGCCGAAGACCAGCATGCCCGCACCCGCGAGCACGGCCGCGAAAGACACCGCGGCATCGGCCATCAGATGCAGGAACGCGCCGCGCCGGTTGAGGTCGTCGTGCCCGCCGTGCATGAACCACGCCGCGCCGAGATTCACCGCGATACCGATCGCGGCGACCACCATGACCGTCACGCCGGGCACTTCGGGCGGTGCGAAGAAGCGCCGCATCGCTTCCCATGCGAGCGCGCCGGAAAACCCCGCGAGCACGATGGCGTTGGCGAGCGGCGAGAGCAGCGTCGCGCGACGCCATCCGTAGGTGTGCGTTTCGGTCGGCTTGCGTCGCGCGATGACGGCCGCGCCCCACGCGAGCGCGAGGCCGAGCACGTCGCCGAGGTTGTGCAGCGCATCGGAGAGCAACGCGAGCGAATTGGTCGCGAAGCCGTAGCCGGCTTCGAGCACCGTGTAGGCGAGGTTGAGCAGCGTCACCCACGCGAAGGCGCGGATGCCGGCATCGCCGTGGTGGTGGTCGTGCGCGTCGTGCGAATGCCCGGCGCCCATGCCGACCTCAGCCGCGGCCGCGGACGAGCGTGCCGATGTTCTCGCCGCGCAGGATCTTCAGCAGCACGCCCGGCTGCGACATGTCGAAGATGCGCAGCGGCAGGTCGCTGTCGCGCGCCAGTGCGAAGGCGGCGGTGTCCATCACCTGCAGATCGCGCGAGATCACTTCGTCGTAGGTGAGCGAGTCGAAGCGCACCGCGTCGGTGTGCTTCTTCGGGTCCTTGTCGTACACGCCGTCGACCTTCGTCGCCTTGAGCAACAGGTCGGCGCCGATTTCGATCGCACGCAGCGCGGCGCCCGAATCGGTGGTGAAGAACGGCGCGCCCACGCCCGCGGCGAAAATGGTGATGCGGCCCTTCTCCAGGTGCCGGATCGCGCGGCGGCGGATGTAGTCCTCGCACACGTCGTTGATCTTGATCGCGCTCATCACGCGCGCGCGGCCGCCGCGTTTTTCGAGCGCGTCCTGCATCGCCAGCGCATTGATGACCGTGGCGAGCATGCCCATCTGGTCGCCCGTCACGCGGTCCATGCCGCCGGCGGCCAGCCCCGCGCCGCGGAAGATGTTGCCGCCGCCGAGCACGAGCGCGATTTCCGCGCCGGCCTCGCGGGCCTCCATCACTTCATCGGCCAGCCGGCCGATGACCTTGGGATCGATGCCGTAGTCCTCGTCCCCCATCAACGCTTCGCCGGACAGCTTGAGCAGGACACGGCGACAGGCGAGCTGGGACACAGGCGACTCCTCGGGGGGCAAGGGAAAATCCTCGGCGATTCTATCCGATGCCCGCCCGGGGGCTCAGGCGATCCGCACGACGACCTTGCCCAGGTGCCTGCCGGAGGCCAGGTGCGCGAATGCGGCCGGTGCGTCGTCGAAGGCGAACACGCGATCCACCAGCGGCCGCAGCCCGCGTTGCGCGACGAAGGCCACGAGGCGCTCGGCCATGGCGCGGCTGCCGACCAGCACGCCCGCCAGCCGCTTCATGCCGCCGATGAGCGCGAAGGGCTCGATCCATCCGCCGAAGCCGCCGCTCGCGCCGCCGACCATCGCGACCGTGCCGCCCACGCGCACCGACGCGATCGATTGCCCGAGCGTGCGTTCGCCGCCGACTTCGACGACGAGATCGGCGCCGCGCCCGTTGGTGAGCCGCAGGACTTCTTCCGACCAATCCGGATGCGTGCGGTAGTTGATCGTCGCATCCGCGAGCGTGCCCACGAAAGCGCGCTTGGCTTCGTCGGAGGTGGTCACGATCGTGCGCAGTCCCGCGGCATTCGCGAGTGCGAGCGCCCACATCGATACGCCGCCCGTGCCGAGCAACACCACCGTGTCGCCGGGGCGCAGCGGCGTCGTTTCGAACAACGCGTGCCACGCGGTGAGTGCGGCGCAGGGGAGCGTGGCGGCTTCGATGAAATCCAGATGCGCGGGAATCGCGAACACCGCGTCTTCGTGCGCGACGATGGCTTCGGCGAGCACGCCGTCGACCATGCCGCCGAGGCTGCCAGTGGTTGCATCGGCCGTAGGCGCGCCGTCGATCCAGCGCGGATAGAACGCTGCGGCAACGCGATCGCCGATGCGCCAGCGCGTGACGTCGCGTCCGATCGCTTCGATCACGCCAGCGCCATCGGAAGCGGGAACGATGCGGCCTTCGCCGGAGGATGCGATGTCGAGATCGCGTGCGTTGAGCGACGCGGCGTGGAGGCGGACGCGCACGTCGTGGGGTCCGAGGTCGGGCAGCGCGCGTGTCGTGCGACGCAGGCGTTGAATGCCTGCGCCGCGTTCGACTTCCCACGCGGAAACCGACTCCGCGCGAAGCACGGCGTTCATGCGTGCGCTTCCAGGGTGAAGGCGCGGCTGCGGCGCAGCGCGTAATCGCCATCGCCCGACAGCCACAGCGCGATCGACACGACGATCAGGAACAGCGGGTATTCCCAGCCGCCGCCGGTCGCGGTGAACACCCAGCCGTTCGGCACGTGCGTCAAGAACGCGACGGCCAGGATCGGCACGAGCAGCAACGCGACCTGGCGTGCGTAGAAGCCGGCAAGGATCGCCAAGCCGCCGGCGAGCTCGGCGACGACAACGGGGTAGGCGAGGAAGCCCGGGATGCCCTTGGATTCGAAGAAAGCGGCCGTGCCGGGCAGGGTGAAGACGAGGATCTTGAGCAGGGCGTGCGACAGCCACATCGCGGCGAGCGCGAGGCGGAGCAGCAGCGGGGCGTAGGTGCGGGTGTCCATGGGGAGCTCGGTTGCGGTGAAGGTGGACGCACTCTAGGATTGCGACGACGCAATCGGAATATGTGGAATCACAAATGCCAGTTGCATCCGTGCAATACGAGCTGGGCCCTGCGGATCTGCGCGTCGTGCTCGCCCTCGCGCGGCGGGGCACGCTCGCGGCGGCGGGCGAATTGCTGGGTGTCGACGCGTCCACGGTGTTCCGCGCGCTGCAGCGCGTCGAGAAGGGGTTGCAGCAGCGGCTGTTCGAACGCACGCGCGCCGGCTATCGCCCGAGCGAACTGGGCGCGCAACTCGCGCGACACGCCGAGCGCATCGAAACCGAACTCGAGACCGCGCGCGGCGTCGCGCAGGCGCCGGGGCAGGCGGTGTCGGGCACGGTGCGCATCAGCACGACGGACACCTTGCTGCACGGCCTGTTACTGCCCGCGTTGCGCGATCTGTCGCAAACGCATCCGTTGTTGTCGTTCGAAATCAACGCGAGCCACGAACTCGCGAGCCTCACCAAGCGCGACGCGGACATCGCACTGCGCGCGACCTCGCGTCCGCCAGACCATGTCGTCGGCAAGCATCTCGGCACGATTCGCGTCGCGATCTACGGGCCGCGCACGCGCGGTCGCAAGCCCGATCCCGCGACAAGCCCGTGGATCGCGCCCGACGAAGCGCTTCCGCAACACCAGGGCGTGCTGTGGCGCAAACGCCACATGCCCGGGATCGTCCCGCGCGTGCAGGTGAACAGCATCTTGTCGGTCGCCGAAGGCATCGCCGCGGGGCTGGGCGTGGGCGTGTTGCCGCTGTTCCTTGCGCGCGATCGCCACGACCTGGTTGCACTCACCGAGCCGCTCACGGATGCCGAAACGCAGCTGTGGTTGTTGACGCATCCGGAGTCACGCCATCTGCGACGCATCGCGACGGCGGCGCATCACCTGGCAGAGCACGTCACGCTGGATTGAACGCCTTCCCATTGGCGAACCTGCGGGCGCAACATCGAGCGCGCATCGCCTTCTCGCCGTCGTGCGCTCGCTGGAAGAGTGCAGCGGATGGAAGATGCCATCGTCCGCAGGAAGTGGAAGTACACGCCGATTCCAGCGACACGCTGGAGCGTGGAAAGCCGCTTGCAGCATCCATCGAACGGCACCGCGTGTTTCGGCGCCATGCCGGAGGTCGTGCATGCAGGCAGGACCATCTTCGCAGGCGGAGACATCGTGCTCCGCTATGGCCGCCATACAGGAAGTCGCTTCAGCCAGAATGGCTTCGGGTTCCGCCACATCTGGGCGCGGCGGTTCCACCATGTCGCGGAGCATGGCGAGGCAATGGACGCGGTCTGCGAATTCGTCGCCGGAATCCTGCGGCCCGGCGCGCACGTGTACTGGGAGACGGGCCGGCGCGTGGCGATCTTCTGCAACGCGAATGGAGAGGTCATCGTCGAGGAGCGCGGCACCGCGGAACGCCCGTTCTACTCGATCGTCACTGCGATCAGGCACCCCGTAAAACCGAAGGGCTCCCGTCTGGGAGCCCTTGGCTGAGTGTTGGTCCGGGCCGTAGAAGTATTCCCTTAGTCAACCGTGTGGCTTGGTCGGGAACTGGCTCATGGCGGAGAGCCATCGGGCCGCCTGGGAGTGTCGGTCTCCCAATCGCACTGATTGACGCGAAGGCTCCAACTCGACCACGCCTTCCGCCACGAACTCTTGCATCGGTCCAACGCGAGGCATCGTGCCTCAAGCCAACGCCACGATCAACGGCCATTCACAGACAAAGAAAAACCCGCGGTCACCCGCGGGTTTTTCGTCGTTCACTTGTCGCGGTGGATCAGACCTGCATCGCCTTGGCCACTTCGGCGGCGTAGTCTTCCTTCACCTTCTCGATGCCTTCGCCGACGGCGAGACGCTGGAAGCCGACGACATCGGCGCCGGCGGCCTTCACCGTGGCTTCGACCGTCTTGTCCTGGTCCAGCGCGTACGGCTGGCCGTACAGCGTCACTTCGTTGACGATCTTCGCGATCTTGCCGCTGATGATCTTCTCGAGGATTTCGGCCGGCTTCTGCTTGTCCTTGTCGGACATCTTGGCCAGTTCGATTTCCTTTTCCTTCGCGACGAAGTCGGCCGGCACGTCGGCGGCCTTGTTGTGCGGCGGATTCAGCGCGGCGATGTGCATCGCGATGCCGCGGGCCAGGTCGGCGTCGCCGCCCTTGAGTTCCACGAGCACGCCGATCTTGTTGCCGGTGTGCACGTAGGCCGCGACGTTGTTGGCGGTGTCGATGCGCACGAGGCGACGGACCTGCACGTTCTCGCCGACCTTGGAGATCACGGCGGCGCGCGTTTCCTCGACCGTTTCGCCCGAGGGCATCTTCGCGGACTTGAGCGCTTCGACGTCGGCGGCGCCGGACGTCAGCGCGGTCTGCGCGACGGCGTCGGCGAAGCGGATGAAGTTGTCGTCCTTCGCCACGAAGTCGGTTTCGGAGTTGATCTCGACCAGCACGGCTTTGTTGCCCGACTGGGCGACCGAGATGCGGCCTTCGGCGGCCACGCGGCCGGCCTTCTTGTCGGCCTTGGCCAGGCCCGACTTGCGCAGCCATTCGGCCGAGGCTTCGATGTCGCCGTTGTTTTCGGTGAGTGCCTTCTTGCACTCCATCATGCCGGCGCCGGTGCGCTCGCGCAGTTCCTTGACGAGGGAAGCGGTGATTTCAGCCATGGGGGTTCCTCTGGAAAATGGGTGTCATCCCTGCGAACGCAGGGCGGCAGGAATGACGAAACGAGCAGCAGCCGCGCAGTCTTGCGCGGCTGCGTGACAGCCGATGCTTACTCGGCCTTGGCGGCCGGCTTGCGCGGGGCGGCCTTCTTGGCCGGGGCGCGGCGCGGGCCCTTCTTGTCGTCGCCTTCGGCGCCGGCGGCTTCGGCGAAGTCTTCTTCGCGCACGTTGGCGGCCGACGGAGCGGCAGCCTTGCCTTCGAGCACGGCGTCGGCCGCGGCGCGGGCGTACAGCTGCACGGCACGGATGGCATCGTCGTTGCCCGGGATGGCGTAGTCGACCAGGGCCGGATCGTAGTTGGTGTCGACGACCGCGATCACCGGGATGCCGAGCTTCTTGGCTTCCTTGACGGCGATGTCTTCGTGGCCGATGTCGATCACGAACAGCGCGTCGGGCAGGCGGTTCATGTCCTTGATGCCGCCGAGCGAGGCTTCGAGCTTGTCGCGCTCACGGCGCAGGCCGAGCACTTCGTGCTTGACCAGCTTCTGGAACGTGCCGTCGGTTTCGCCGGCTTCCAGTTCCTTCAGGCGCTGGACCGACTGCTTGACCGTGCGGAAGTTGGTGAGCGTGCCGCCCAGCCAACGCTGCGTCATGTACGGCATGCTGCAACGCGTGGCTTCTTCCTTGATCGCCTCGCGCGCCGAGCGCTTGGTGCCGACGAACAGGATGGTGCCGCGCTTCTGCGCGATGGCCGAGATGAAGTTCATCGCGTCGGAGAAGAGCGGCATCGTCTTCTCGAGGTTGATGATGTGGATCTTGCCGCGGGCGCCGAAGATGTACGGGCCCATCTTGGGATTCCAGTAGCGCGTCTGGTGGCCGAAGTGGACGCCGGCTTCCAGCATCTGGCGCATGGTGACCTGGGACATTGCGGTAACTCCTGACAGTGGAACCTGCCGCCCATTGGTTGGGGCGGACGATGGTTCCGGGGTTGGGCCTCCCTGTCGCTTCCGCCTCCGAACCTCTTGCGAGGCACCCCGGGGCGGGCTGTTGCGGCAGGTGTGGATTCGAGGGTGACGCCCCTCGTGGGCGGCTTCCGGGGGCATGTGCCACGGGAAGGAGCGGAATTCTAGCGGTTCCAGCCACTTGCGGGCAAGTCGTGGAACGCTCCGGCGCGGGGATGTGATGGCCGGGAAGGGCCCCGGGAGGCGATAATCCCCCCATGTCGATCACCATCAAGTCCCCCGAGGACATCGAGAAGATGCGCGTCGCCGGCCGCCTGGCCGCCGAGGTCCTGCAAGTCGTCGCCCCGCACGTGAAGCCGGGCGTGACCACCGCCGAACTCGACCGCATCTGCCACGACCACATCGTCAACGTGCAGCAGGCCATCCCGGCCAACGTCGGTTACCGGGGCTTCCCCGCGACCGTCTGCACGTCCGTCAACAACGTCATCTGCCACGGCATCCCGAGCGAAGCCAAGGTCCTGAAGGACGGCGACATCGTCAACATCGACGTCACCGTCATCAAGGACGGCTGGCATGGCGACACCTCGCGCATGTACTACGTCGGCGCGCCGTCGGTGATGGCCAAGCGGCTGGTGGACACCACGCGCGAGGCGATGTTCCGCGGCATCCGCACCGTCAAGCCGGGCGCCACGCTCGGCGACATCGGCCATGCGATCCAGCAATTCGCCGAAGGCGAACGCTTCAGCGTGGTGCGCGAGTACTGCGGCCACGGCATCGGCACGGTCTATCACGAAGACCCGCAGGTGCTGCATTACGGCCGCCCGGGCGAAGGCCTGGTGCTCAAGAAGGGCATGACCTTCACGATCGAACCGATGATCAACGAAGGCGCACGCCACACCAAGCTGCTGCCCGACGGTTGGACCGTGGTGACCAAGGACCGCAAGCTTTCGGCCCAGTGGGAACACACGGTGGTGGTGACCGACGACGGCGTCGAGATCCTCACCCGCGTCCCCGGCGACGACAACGACCTATGACAGATCCCGCCGCCGCCTCCAGGCCGGCGGCGAGCGCGCCGCCGAGCGAACCCGCCGCATGGGCCGCGCAGGCGCGTGCGCGCCTGATCGACGCCGATGCCGCGCTCGCTGCGCGTTTCGACCGCAACGAAGACATCGACACGCTGCTGCGCGACCGCGCGATGGCGGTCGACGCGATCGTGCGCGACGCCTGGTCGCAATGCATCGCCGATGACGTGAAGCTCGCGCTGTTCGCCGTCGGTGGCTACGGCCGCGGCGAGTTGTATCCGCAGTCGGATATCGACCTGCTCGTTCTCGCCGAACCCGATGCGCAGACCGCGCAACACGACGCCCTCGCACGCTTCTTCGCGCTGCTGTGGGACGCGGGCCTGCCGACCGGCCACGCCGTGCGTTCGCACAACGAATGCACCAGCGCCGCGCGCGAAGACATCACCGTGCTCACCGCGCTGTCCGAAGCGCGCCCGCTGGTGGCCGACGAACACGACCTGCGCGCGCTGCTGCACGCCATCGACACGCGCCATGTGTGGCCCGCGCGCGAATACTTCCGCGCCAAGCGCGAGGAACAGCGCGTGCGGCAAGCGCGCTTCGGCGACACCTCGGACAACCTCGAACCCAATCTCAAGGAAGGCCCGGGCGGCCTGCGCGATATCCAGACGCTGCGCTGGATGGCGCTGCGCGTGCTCGGCCAGCGCGATGCGCAGGGCATGATCGCCCTCGGTCAGCTCGGTGCCGACGAATACGCCACGCTCGAACGCGAACGCCGCGCGCTCGCCCGCCTGCGTTACGGCTTGCACCTGGTCGCCAATCGCCGCGAAGAACGCCTGCGTTTCGATCACCAGAAGACGCTCGCCACGCGCCTGGGGCACGTCGATGCCGACGGCACGCTCGCCGTCGAACAAATGATGCAGGGCTTCTATCGCAGCGCGTCCATCGTGCTGCGCATCAACGATCGGTTGCTGCAACGCTTCGAGGAACAACTCGAAGGCGAAGTCGCGCCCGAGCCGATCGACGCTGCGTTCGAATTGCGCCGCGGCTATCTCGCCGCGCGCGATCCACAGTGGCCGAACGGCGACACCGCGGCGATCTTCGCGTTGTTCGCGACCTGGGCGGCGCAACCGTGCATCCGCGGCCTACATTCGCAAACGGCGCGCGCGCTGGCCGAGTCGCTGCCGACCATTCCCGCGTATACCGACGCGACGCCCGAGCTGCGCGCACAGTTCATCGCGCTGCTGCGTGGTCCGCATGCGGTCGAGACCGTCGCGCGCCTCGCGCGGCTTGGTGTGCTCGCGCGCTGGTTGCCGGCGTTCGCGCAGGTATCCGGTCGCATGCAGTTCGACCTGTTCCATGTCTTCACCGTCGACCAGCACACGCTCGCGGTGCTACGGAACATCGCCGGCTTCGCCGCGGGTACGCAGGACGAGCGCTTCTCGATTGCGCACGAAGTGCACCCACGCCTGCGCAAGCCGGAATTGCTGCTGCTCGCCGGCCTCTTCCACGATATCGCGAAGGGGCGGGGCGGCGATCACTCCGAACTCGGCGCCGTCGACGCACGCGAATTCGGCGTCGCGCACGGCCTGAGCGACGCCGACACCGAACTCATCGCGTGGCTCGTGCGCAAGCACCTGTTGATGTCGATCACCGCGCAGAAGCAGGACATCTCCGATCCCGAGGTCATCCATCGCTTCGCGCACGAAGTCGCCGACCGCGAACGCCTGGACTTGCTGTACCTGCTGACCTGCGCCGACATCGCCGGCACCTCGCCGAAGTTGTGGAACGCGTGGAAGGACCGCCTGCTCGCCGATCTCTACACGGCGACGCGCCTGGCCTTGCGTCGTGGCCTCGAGCATCCCGTCGCCGCCGCCGACCGCATCGCCGAAGCGCGGGCGTCCGCGCAGACGCTGCTCGCGCAATTCGGCATCGCGGCCGAAGAAGCGCAGCGCCTGTTCGCGCTGATGCCCGATGAAACCTTCCTGCGTGCGCGGCCCGACCAGATCGCGTGGCAGGCCACCGTCGTGCGCGGCGCGAAGCCCGACGTCGTGCGCGTGAGTGCGCGCACTCTGAACGCACAGGGCGCGGCGCGCATCGGTGCATTGGAAGTGTTCGTGCTCGCGCCCGATCGCGACGGCCTGTTCGCGGCGATCGTCGCGACGTTGGATCGCGCGGGCCTGGCGATCATGCAGGCGCGCCTGTTCGACGGCCCGGATGCGCGCGTGTTCGATACGTTCGAAGTGCTGCCGGCCGAAGGCCAGCGTGCGGTGGCGGCGGAGGAAGTCGAGCGACGCCTGACGACCGCGCTCGCCGTGGCGAACCTCGACACGATCAAGCCGGTGCGCCGCAACCAGCCGCGCCACCTGCGACATTTCCGCATCGCACCGCAGATCGGGTTCGTCGATGCCGCCGACGGGCGCCGCACCTTGCTCAGTTTGGTCTGCACCGATCGACCGGGCCTGCTCGCCGATGTCACGCAGGTCTTCCGTGCACAGCGCCTGCGCGTGCACGATGCACGCATCGCGACCTTCGGCGCCCGCGCCGAGGACGTGTTCCAACTCACCGACGAGCGCGACCACGCGCTCGACGACGCGCGCCGCGACGCCCTGCGCGCGGCGCTGTCGGCCCTTTTCGATGGAGATCCACGATGACCGCCCGCAAGACCACGAGGAAGAAGGCATCCACCACGCCGCAGCCCGCGCCGGGCCTGAGCGTGGAGGAGCTGAAGTTCCACATCGACAGCGCGTGGGAGCGCCGCACGATGCTTACGCCCGAAGAGATCGAGTGGGCCACGCGCCCGTCGGTCGAGCGCGTGATCGAAGGCATGGAGAGCGGCGAGTTCCGCGTCGCCGAGCCTGATGGCAAAGGCGGCTGGCAGGTCAACGAGTGGCTGAAGAAAGCGGTGCTGCTGTACTTCCGCACGCGCGACATGACGCTGATGGAAGGCGAGCCGGCGCCGTTCTGGGACAAGGTGCCGCTGCGCTTCCAGGGCTTCGGCGAATCGCAGTTCCGCAAGCTGGGCGTGCGCGTGGTGCCGGGCACGGTCGTGCGCCGCGGCACGTATCTGGGCAAGGACGTCGTGCTGATGCCCAGTTTCGTGAACATCGGCGCGCATGTCGGCGCCAACACGATGGTCGATACCTGGGCGACGGTCGGGTCGTGCGCGCAGGTCGGCAAGCATTGCCATATCTCCGGCGGCGCGGGCATCGGCGGCGTGCTGGAACCGCTGCAGGCCTCGCCGACGATCATCGAAGACCATTGCTTCATCGGTGCGCGCTCGGAAGTGGTCGAAGGCGTGGTCGTCGGCCACCACAGCGTGATCGGGATGGGCGTCTTCCTAGGCCAGAGCACGCGCATCTACAACCGCGCGACGAAGGAAATCACCTACGGTTACGTGCCGCCGGGTTCGGTGGTCGTCTCCGGTTCGCTGCCGGCGGAGGATGGCTCGCACTCGCTGTACTGCGCGGTGATCGTCAAGCAGGTGGATGCGAAGACCCGTTCGAAGACCTCGATCAATGACCTCTTGCGCGGGTAAGCAATGACCACTCTCTACGGCCTGTCCAACTGCGACACCTGCAAGAAGGCGCGCAACTGGTTGGAGCGCTTCGGCATCGCGTACACCTTCGTCGACTATCGCGACAATCGCCAGGCGGCCACCACGCTCGCCGATTGGGCGAAGCAGGCCGGCGGGTTCGATGCGCTGATCAACAAGTCGTCGACGACGTGGCGCGAGCTCCCGCAGGGGCGCAAGACGCCGGGCAGCGATCCGGAATGGCAGTTGCTGCTGAAGGAATATCCGCAGCTGATTCGTCGCCCGGTTGTCGTCACCGACGACGGCACGGTCACGCAGGGATTCACCGACAACGGCTTCAAGCTGCGGTTCGGAGTGCGCCAGTGAGCGACGTGTTGGCGTTGTCGAAGGCGCTGATCGAACGCGCGTCGGTGACGCCGGACGATGACGGCTGCCAGGCGATGCTCGCGTCGCGTCTATCGCGTGCGGGCTTCGCGTGCGAATCGCTGCGCTTCGGTGACGTCGACAATCTGTGGGCGACGCACGGCAGCGAGGGGCCGGTCCTCGTTTTCCTCGGTCATACCGATGTCGTGCCGTCGGGTCCGCGCGAGGCGTGGGCGAGCGATCCGTTCGTGCCGACCGAACGCGACGGGCTGTTGTACGGCCGCGGCGCGGCGGACATGAAGGGCAGCGTCGCGGCGTTCGTCGTCGCGCTGGAGCAGTTCGTTGCCGCGCATCCGCAACATCGCGGCACCGTCGCGATGCTTGTCACGTCGGACGAGGAGGGCGATGCGATCGATGGCGTGCGTCGCGTCGCCGACGTCTTTCGCGAACGCGGGCAGCGCATCGATTGGTGCGTGACGGGTGAGCCGTCGTCGAAAGCGAAACTTGGCGATCTACTGCGCGTCGGCCGTCGCGGCACCTTGTCGGCGACGATGACGATTCGCGGCATCCAGGGCCACGTCGCGTATCCCGACAAGGCACGCAACCCGATCCACCAGGCTTTGCCCGCGCTCGACGAACTGGTCGCGCGCCGATGGGACGAAGGCTTCGAAACCTTCCCGCCCACCAGCCTGCAGATCAGCAACATCCACGCGGGCACCGGCGCGAACAACGTGATCCCCGGCGAGATGCAGGTCTTGTTCAACCTGCGCTTCAACCCGAACTGGAGCGCAGCGCAGCTGGAAGCCGAGTGCGAAGCGATCTTCCGCAAGCACGCGCTCGAGTACGCGATCCACTGGCATCGCGGTGGCGAACCGTTCCACACGCCCGAAGGTCCGCTGCGTGCCGCGGCGCGCGAGACGCTGGCTGAAATCGCAGGTTCTGCGCCGGAGGAAAGCACGGGCGGCGGAACCTCGGACGCGCGCTTCATCGCGCCGCTCGGCGCGCAGTGCGTCGAGATCGGGCCGGTGAATGCGAGCATCCACAAGGTCGATGAGCATGTGTCGATCGCCGACCTCGAAGCGCTGCCGGGGCTGTATCTCGCCCTCATGCGCCGGTTGCTCGCCTGAACTCCCTCTCCTGCAAGCAGGGGAGGGCTGGGGTGGGGTTGCGTAGTCCCCCGCGTAGCGCTAGGGTCGGTGCCATGACGTTCACCCGCGCCAATAATCGCAATTCGAATAACGCCAGCCTCCCGCGGGCCGGCGATTCGCGCGTGCGATAGAACGTTTTCCACGCAAAGATTCGCCCGAAGCCCGCGCCGCAAGCGCGGGCTTCCTGCGTTAGCGGCCTCCGAAAATCCAAAGGAGTCCGTCCATGTGTTCCATCCTCGGCATCTTCGACGCGCGCCCGCACGCGGACCTGCGTCCGCTGCGCCCGCTCGCGTTGTCCCTCTCCGCGCTGCAACGGCATCGCGGGCCCGACTGGTCCGGCGTGCATGCCGAAGCCCACGCGATGCTCGTGCACGAGCGCCTGGCCATCGTCGACCCGGCCGGCGGCGCGCAGCCGATCGTGTCGGCCGACGGCGCGCTCGTGCTCGCGGTCAACGGGGAGATCTACAACCATCGCGAATTGCAGGATGGGCTCGCGGCGCCGTACGCGTTCACGACCGGCTCCGATTGCGAGATCGTCAGCGCGCTGTATCGCGAAGCCGGGCCGGAGGCGTTCGCGCGCCTCAACGGCATCTTCGCGTTCGCGCTGTGGGATGCGGCTGAGCAGCGTGTCGTGATCGCACGCGATCCGCTCGGTGTGTGTCCGCTGTACTGGGGCCACGATGCAGACGGGCGCTTGTGGGTCGCGTCGGAGATGAAGGCGATCGTGCGCGTCTGCGCCGATGTCGCGGTGTTTCCGCCCGGGCATTGGTACGACAGCGCGACCGGTGCGCTCGTTGCGTTTCATGACCGTGCATGGCGCGAATACGAGGCAACGCGTGGCGTCGAAGTCTCACCGCCCGCGTTGCGTGAAGCGCTCGAATCCGCCGTCCATCGCCAACTCATGAGCGACGTGCCTTATGGCGTGTTGTTGTCCGGCGGGCTCGACTCCTCGATCGTCGCGGCGTGCGCGGCCTTGCATGCGCGGCGCCGCGTCGAAGACGACGACCGCAGCGAAGCCTGGTGGCCGCGCCTGCATTCCTTCGCGATCGGCCTGGCGGATTCGCCCGACCTCGCCGCCGCGCAGGTGGCCGCCGACGCGATCGGCACGGTGCACCACGGCTTCACCTACACGCTGGAAGAAGGGCTCGATGTGCTGCCCGACGTGATCCGCCATGTAGAAACCTACGACGTCACGACGATCCGCGCGTCGACTCCGATGTTCCTCCTCGCGCGCCGCATCAAGGCGATGGGCGTGAAGATGGTGCTGTCGGGCGAGGGTGCCGATGAGATCTTCGGCGGCTATCTGTATTTCCACAAAGCGCCGGATGCGCGCGAATTCCACGCCGAGACCGTGCGGAAGCTCGATGCGCTGCACCAGTTCGACTGTGCGCGCGCCAACAAGGCGATGATGGCCTGGGGCGTGGAGGCGCGCGTGCCGTTCCTCGACCTGGCGTTCCTCGATGTCGCGATGGCGATGGATGCCGATGCGAAGTGCGTGCGCATGCGCGGCGGGCGGAAGATCGAAAAGGCGGTGTTGCGCGAGGCCTTCGAAGGCGCGTTGCCCGACGCGATCCTGTGGCGGCAGAAGGAGCAGTTCAGCGACGGCGTCGGTTACGGCTGGATCGACGGACTGAAGGCCTATGCCGCGCGCGAAGTGAGCGACGCGGAGTTCGCGACGGCGGCAGAGCGGTTTCCGATCAACACGCCGGAGACGAAGGAAGCGTTCCTGTATCGGCGGTGGTTCGAAGCGATGTTCCCGGGAGATGCCGCGGCGCGCACGGTGCCGGGTGGGAAGTCGATCGCGTGTTCGTCGCCGGCGGCGATCGCGTGGGATGCGAGTTTTGCCTCGCGCGCCGACCCGTCCGGCCGCGCCATGCGCGAAGTGCACGCCGCCGCCGCGTCCGTGGAGGACGACGCGGCGACGGCGGCATGAACCTCAGAAGCGGTAACCGATGGACACGCCGTAATAGGTCTTGTCGCTCTTGACCGTGCGCGACATCGGATTGCTGAGGGTTGTCACGTCCATGGAGGAATCCATCCAGCGGACGTCGCCGCGGGCGAACCAGCCATCGGCGATGGCGTAGTCCAGGCCGGCGACGGCGGCGAAGCCGTTGTCGCTGGACAGCTTCAGGCCGGTGACCTCGTCATACGCCACGTTCGTGCGGACACCGCTGACGTTGGTCCAGTGCCAGCCCGCGCCCACGAAGGGCGTGAAGCGACCCATGCCACCGAAGTGGTACTGCGCCATCAGCGAGACCGGCGCGGTGGAGTATTCGGCGACGCGGATGTCCGGCGCGAACTCCGGGTCGATGTGCACGTGGTGCTCGGCGCCCTGCGAGGTCCACAGTTCGACCGCCCAGTGCTTGTTGATGAACCACGAGGCCGACAGGCTCCACACGCTGTCGCTGTCGTCGCTGTCGATGGTCGCCAGCGGGCCCGGCATCTCGAGCGGAACGCCGACAAGAGGATTGCCGCCGCCTTCGAGGCTGCCGTAGCCGCCCGTGAAGGCAAAGCCGGGGCCGTCGGTGGCGAACGCGGTGGCCGGCGCGAGCGCGAGGGCCAGCGCGATCAGTTTCAGTTTGGTCATGCTCGATTCCAATAAGGGGGAGGGAAACGCCGCGGCATCGTAGTGGCGCGTGCGAGCCATCCTTCTTGGATTCGGCCGGTTGGTGCAGACGAAATTTCGCTAATTCAGCGTAAGCGTGTGCTCTGTCGGACCCGGGAGGAAAGGCGTGGGACGTCCCTGCACCCAGTCGTCGTGTCCCGCGCCCCAATACGGCGACAGCGGATGCCCGCTCTGTCCGCCCGGCATGTGGAAGATGCCATCCGCTTCGTGACCCGGCGAGACGACCATGCGCTCGGACGCGCCGTTGTCGGGCGATTGCGCGCGCGGCGTGGTCGCATCGCCGGACAGCGGATCGGCCGGCATGCACAACAGCTTGCGCGCGAAGAACAGCGCACGCGCCAAGGGATGACAGATGCGCGCGGCGTTCGCTTCGCCCCACGTGCGTTCGGCGAGTTCGCCTTCGCCTTCGAGGTCCGCGCGCACTTCCTTCGCGGCGTCTTCGAACAATGCCGTCCACGTCTTGTAGCGTCGCGGCAGCAGATGCATCGGCCGCTGCGTGACCAGCGGCCACGCGACGCCTTCGAGCTGCGGCATCTGCGGCATCACGAAGTCCTGCCCGAGCTCCGCCTGCGCCGGTGCCGTGAGTCCATCGGCGAGGCGATCGAGCACCGCGCGGCGCCACGCCTTCACGATGCGGAA
The DNA here is from genome assembly GCF_009740395.1 of Noviluteimonas gilva. Classification (GTDB taxonomy): domain Bacteria; phylum Pseudomonadota; class Gammaproteobacteria; order Xanthomonadales; family Xanthomonadaceae; genus Noviluteimonas; species Noviluteimonas gilva. Next base: position 360,816 of record NZ_WOXT01000004.1, on the reverse strand, counting down.
GCTGACGGACGAGGGCATCGCGCGACCTTCCCAGGTGCGCGACGCATCGGCCAGCGCATGCAAGGCAGGCGTGCCGTCGGTTTTCGCCTGCGCCTGCATCAATTGCCACCAGCGATACAGGAACACCGCGCGATCATCGGTCTGGATCTCGAGCAGCGCGCGCTCGTCGAATTGCGGGCGTTCGAACAGATCGCTGCGAATGCGATGCGCGCGCACGCCGAGCCAGAAATTCCCGTCGTACAAACGCGCGGCGCCGGGTCGATCCTGGATCGTTCGCGCGTTCGCGCTCCACAACCGCGCCGACGTTGGTCGCGCGACCACGGGCGATGCGTCGAGTCGCAATCCCCACGGCGCGCACGTGCCCGCATCCGGCATCGGGGCATCGCACCCGGCCGCACGTTGCGGCAAGGGACCGATCACGCGCCATGCGATGTCGCGCTTCCCCGCGATCAGCAGGTTCTGCGCGGGAATCGCCGCGCGACTCGCGCGACGCAATGCATCGTCGACATCGGTGGCGTACGCCATGTCCATGAACGCCAATCGCAACGACCCCGGCAAATGCGCGGACCACCGAAGCGCAAGCGCATCGCCGTTCTCCGCTTCGTCGAGCACCGGTCCCCACGGCGATTCCTCGACATTGATGTCGACCGCAGAGCCGCCCGCAACCTCGATGCGCTCGCGATGCACCTGCAAGGGAACGCACGCGCCCTTGATGCGGTAGCGCGCCTCGCCGCATTTCACCAACCGTCCCCAATCCGCCGCGTCGATGTAACCGTTGGTGAAACCCCATGCGACATGCCCATTGCTGCCGACCACGATCGCGGGCATGCCGGGCAGGGTGACGCCGTTGAGATCGACGCGGCCCGCTTCGGCGCGCGCATCGGGATAACGCAGGCGCGTGCGGAACCAGATGTTCGGCGCGCGCAAGGCCAGGTGCATGTCGTTGGCCAGGATCGCGCGGCCGTCGCGCGTCGCATCGCCGCTGACGGCGAAGTTGTTGCTGCCGATCGCGGGCGGATCGGGCAACGACGGAATCGCTGCGAGGAAGGGCACGGGCAGGTCGCGCAAGTTCAATGCATCCGGACCGGGTAACTTCGCGTCGCCGGTCGGCGGGCCCGTCAGCGGCGCATCCCAGCTCGATCCATCGTGCGTGAGCAGCGCATACAAGGCCGGCGGCACGTGCGATTGCAGCTTCCACAACGCGAGTTCCCGCTTGTTGCCCGCGTCCTGCAGGTCGAAGTACATCGCGTAACCGACCAGCGGCGTATCTTCCGCGCGCCACGGCTTCGGATGCTGGCGCAACACCAGATACGCCCACGGCCGCGCGGAGAGCGCATCGAGTCCCGCGTTCACGCCCTGCGTGTAGGCCTCCAACTGCGCGCGCCGATCACCGGCGATTTCATTCAAGCGCTCCTGCACGCGTGCGCGCATGCGATGCGAACGCGCCGCCTTGTCGACGCCCAGCGCGATCTCGCCGAACAATCCCGACAACTCACCCGCCGCCGAGCGGCGCATCAAATCCATCTCGAAGAAGCGCTCTTGCGCATGCACGTAGCCGAGTGCGCGCAGGGCGTCGGTTTCGTTCGCGGCGTTGATGGTGACCACGCCCAGTGCATCGCGCTGGATCGTCACCGGCGCGGACAGGCCGGGCAGGGATTGCGTGCCTTCCAGCTTCGGCAGGCTCGCGCGCATCGCCAGCCACAGCGCGAACAGCGCGATCAGCAACAGCCCCAGCAGCCCCAAACCGATCCGGATCATCCAGCGCCGCATGCAGCCCCCTTCGTGCGACGCGCGTCAGCGCCGCTGCAGTCGATATGCCACCGCGTGCAGGGCCGTCACGCCTTCGTTCCGCCACGATGCCTGGTAGGCCAGGATCTCGCGGCGCACGAGCACGTCGACGGTCCAGTCGGATTCGAACAGGTCCCGCACTTCCGCTTCGCGCACGGAGAAGGGCGGCCCCTGTTTTTCATGTTCGGGATATTCGAGCGTGACCATCAGCCCGACGCAGCCGCGCGGCAATTGCGCATAGACCTCGCGCGCGTAGCGCTGGCGCAACCCGCGCGGTAACGCGATGATCGCGGCGCGATCGAAGAACGCGCGGCATTTGGCGAGATCCTGCGCATCCAGCGCAAACACATCGCCACACAACAACGCGATCGGACCGGACCGCCACAGCGCACCCTTCGGCGTCTCTTCGACCTTCGCCTCCAACCGCTGCTCCGCGAAAAACTGCTCGACCGCGAGCGACGCCAGCTCCACGCCGAACACGTCATGCCCGTGCTCGGCGAGCCACGGCATGTCGACCGACTTGCCGGCCAGCGGCACGAACACCGTCGAACCTTCGGGCGCACCCACGCGCTCCCAACATTCGACGAGCAAGGGCGACGGCGTGTCCTGGTGGAACCCGATCCGGCCCTCGCGCCAGCGCGCCAGCCAGTTCTCGCGATCGCGCAGCAGCTCCTCGCTCATTCCACGACCAGGCCGTCGACCTTCTGCCAACCGCGCGGCAACAGCCCGCCACGCGACGCGCGTGCACCGATGTATTCGTCGAGCTCCTTGAACGACAGCGTCATCGAACGCGACCCCGACTTCACCGAAAGCTTGCCGCCCGGCGGCACGACGGCGACTGCGACGACACGTTCGGTCCCGAGCTTCGCCTTCGGAATCTCGATGATCTTGTTGCCCTTGCCCTTGTCGAGTTCCGGCAGATCGCTGACCGCGAACGCAAGCAGATGGCCCGCACTCGTGACCGCGACGACGCGATCGCTTTCGACCCCGCCCACCTGCGCCGGCTGCAACACCTTCGCGCCCGGCGTGAGCGAGAGCATCGCCTTACCCGCCTTCTGACGACCCGTGAGGTTCACGAACTTGGTGACGAAGCCATACCCGTGCGAAGACGCGAGCACGAAGCGCGTTTCATCGTCGGCGCTGGCGATCGCCTGGAACGACGCGCCCGAAGCGAGCGCGAAGCGTCCGCTCAAGGGCTCACCATTGCCCCGCGCACTCGGCAGCGTGTGCGCGACGGTGGAATAGCTGCGCCCCGTCGAATCGAGGAACGCGACCTGCTGCGTACTCCGCCCACGCACCGCGGCGAGCAAACCATCGCCATCGCGATACGACAGCGCCGCCGCATCCACATCGTGTCCCTTCGCCGCGCGAATCCAGCCCTTCTCGCTGAGCACGACCGTCATCGGCTCGCTCGGCACCAGCTCGGTTTCGTCCAGCGCCTGCGCGGCATCGCGCGCGACCAGCGGCGAACGGCGCGCGTCGCCGAACTTCTTCGCATCGGCCAGCAACTCGTCCTTCACCAACTTCTTCAGCTTCGCCTTGCTTTCCAACGTGGCGATGAGCTTTTCCAGTTCCGTCGACAGCTCGTCCTGCTCGCCGCGGATCTTCATTTCCTCCAGGCGCGCCAGTTGCTTCAGGCGCGTCTCGAGGATGTAGTCGGCCTGCTCGTCGCTAAGCGCGAAGCGCGCGATCAACGCATCGCGCGGCTCGTCTTCGGTGCGGATGATGCGGATGACTTCATCGAGATTGAGGAAGGCGATCAACAAGCCTTCCAGCATGTGCAGGCGGCGCTCGACGCGTTCCTTGCGATGCTGCAGGCGGCGCACGACGGTGTTGGTGCGGAACACCAACCACTCGCTCAGCAGCTCCTTGAGATTCTTGACCCGCGGGCGGCCGTCTTCGCCGATGACGTTGAGGTTGACGCGATACGAGCGCTCGATGTCGGTCGTCGCGAACAAATGGCCCATCAACTGCTCGGCATCGACGCGGTTGCTGCGCGGCACGAGCACGACGCGCACGGGATTCTCGTGGTCGGATTCGTCGCGGATGTCTTCCAGCCACGGCAGCTTCTTCGCGCGCATTTGCGCTGCGATCTGCTCGATGACCTTCGACGAGGACACCTGGTAGGGCAGGGCGGTGATGACGATGTTGGACTGTTCTTTCACGAACGTGCCGCGCGCACGCACGCTGCCCAGGCCGGTTTCGTACATCGACAACAGGTCGGCGGCCGGCGTGATGATCTCCGCCGTCGTCGGGTAATCGGGGCCGCGCAGGTGCTCGCACAGGTCGCGCACGGTCGCGTCGGGATCCTCGAGCAGGCGGATGCACGCGGCAACCACTTCGTTGAGGTTGTGCGGCGGGACGTCGGTGGCCATGCCCACCGCGATGCCCGTCGTGCCGTTGAGCAGCAGGTGCGGCAGGCGCGCGGGCATCCACGAAGGCTCGTCCAGCGTGCCGTCGAAGTTCGGCACCCAATCGACCGTGCCCTGGGCCAGTTCGCCCAACAACACTTCGGCGATCGGCGTGAGCTTGGATTCGGTGTAACGCATCGCGGCGAAGGATTTCGGATCGTCGCTCGAACCGAAATTGCCCTGGCCTTCGATCAGCGGATAGCGATACGAGAACGGCTGCGCCATCAACACCAGCGCCTCGTAGCAAGCCGAGTCGCCGTGCGGATGGTATTTGCCGATCACGTCGCCGACGGTGCGCGCGGATTTCTTCGGCTTGGCCCCGGCGTTGAGCCCGAGCTCGCTCATCGCATAGATGATGCGGCGCTGCACCGGCTTGAGCCCGTCGCCCAGGAAGGGCAGCGCGCGGTCCAGCACGACGTACATGGAGTAATCGAGATACGCGCGTTCGGCGTATTCGCGGAGGGGGATTTGCTCGAAGCCGTGGAAGACGGGGCGGACGGTGTCGTTCATCGAATGCTGCGTGGGGACAGTCGCCGGAAGTGTACCCGCCGCCGCCGGATGAAGAATGTTTCATCTCCGGGCAACCGGCCCGCAAGCCGCGCGGGCGCAGCCTTGGTCCTGCGATATCCATCGCCCACGTCCACAGGAGTTCCGCCATGCTCGCCCGCAAAGCCCTGCTGCTGCTTGCCATGACCGTCGTCGCCGGCTCCGCGTTCGCGGCTTCGCCGCAGGCCGCCTCCACCGCGGCGCAGCCGGCCAAGTCCACCGCCGTGAAGTCCGAACACAAGAACCGCACTTGCGAAAAGCAAGGCAAGACCGGCCACTGCGAGAAGTGGTCGAAGTCGGAAACCAAGGCCGCCGCCAGGAAGTGATCTCCCCGAAGCGACCCCGGGCGGCGCGGCGATCCCCTGACCCCGCACCGTCGCGTCCGCCCGGTGGCTCGCATCCCCGAAGCCTGCACTGACAAGTCCGCCCCCCGGCCCGGCGTTATGCTGGGCCGGAAGGAGGCGGCAATGCGCATCTTGTTGATCGAAGACGACGCCGACACCGCCGCCTGGCTGCGACAGGGCCTGAAGGAAGCGGGGCACGCCGTCGACCACGCGGCCGATGGCAAGGAAGGCCTCTTCCTCGCCACCACCGAACCCTATGACGCCCTGATCGTCGATCGCATGCTGCCCTTGCTCGACGGTCTCACCGTGCTGCGCACCTTGCGCGGCGCTGGCAATCGCGTCCCGACGATCGTGCTCACGGCGCTGGGCGACGTGGACCATCGCGTCGAAGGCCTGCGCGCGGGCGCCGACGATTACCTCTGCAAACCTTTCGCGTTCGCCGAATTGAGCGCGCGCCTGGACAATATCGTGCGTCGCGGCGACGGTGGATCGGCCGCAACCGAAACCAAGCTGAAGGTCGCCGACCTCGAACTCGACCTCCTGCGCCGCCAAGCCCAGCGCGGTACACGCCGCATCGAACTGCAACCGCGCGAATTCCGCCTGCTCGAAGCGCTGATGCGCCAGACCGGGCGCGTCGTCACCCGCACGATGCTGCTCGAACAAGTGTGGGACTACCACTTCGATCCGCAGACCAACGTCATCGACGTGCACATCAGCCGCCTGCGCCAGAAGATCGACCACGGCGAAACCACGCCTCTGCTGCACACCGTGCGTGGCGCGGGCTACCGCTTCGGCGACGCGTGAACCTCGCGCGCGCACTGCGTTCGACCAGCGGGCATCTCGCCTTCGCCGTGTGCGTGTCCTTCCTGCTCGGGTTCGCGTTGCTGGGCGGCGCGGTGTATGCAGCCGTTTCGACGTTGCTGGTGCGCGATGCCCGCGAAGCGATCGTCGCCGAAGGCGAAGGCCTGCGCGATGCCTTCCACGATGGCGGACGCGCGGGCCTGGCCGAAGCCGTGCGCGACCGCGTCGCGAGCCCCGACGAACCCGATGCGCTGTACGGCGCGTGGTTCGATGGCCGCGCGATCGCCGCGAACACGCCACGCGGCAGCGTGCCGACGCGCGATGGCTGGCGCGAGGCGCAGGACGATGACGGCACGCGCGTGCTCGTGCAGCGCACGACGCTCGCGCCGGGCGTGGTCATCGCCACCGGCCTGCGGCTGCGTTCGGAAAGCGGCTTCCTCGCATTGATGGCACGCACGACGTTGGCTGCGCTGGCGATCGCCGTCGTCCTCGGTCTGCTGATCGGCGCCTTGACGGCGCGGTGGGTGTCGCGCCGCCTGCAGGCCCTCGATGCCACGGCGATGCGCGTGGGCGCGGGCGAGATCGCACTGCGCGCCCCGAGCGACGGCACCGGCGACGCGTTCGACCGCCTCTCGCTGCGCTTCAACACGATGCTCGACCGCATCGAAGCGCTGCTCGCCGGCGTGCGCGAAGCCACCGACCACATCGCGCACGACCTGCGCACCCCGCTCACGCGCATGCGCACGCGCCTGGACCAGTTGCGGACGCAAGGCCCGGTCGATCCCGAAGCCCTGGAACCCGCCATCGCCGACGCCGACCAACTGCTTCAATCCTCCGGCGCCCTGTTGCGGCTGGCGCGCATCGAAGCGCAGGCGCGCATCGAAGACGAGCCCTACGTCGACCTCACCAAACTCGCGCGCGACGCACTGGACCTCTACGAACCGATCGCGGCGGAGCGGGGCATCGCATTGACGCTCCAGACGCAGCCGCTGCAAGTGCGCGGCGACGCCGACCAGTTGTTCCAGATGACCGTGAACCTGCTCGACAACGCCATCAAGTACGCCCCCGCGAACACCGGCGTCGACCTCGCGGTCGCGCGCACCGGCAACCACGCCTGCATCGTGGTGGGCGACCGCGGCCCCGGCATCCCGGAGAACGAGCGCGACCGCGTCTTCGACCGTTTCCATCGCGGCGAACGCCACCGCGGCACGCAGGGGAGCGGCCTGGGCCTGAGCCTGGTCCGCGCGATCGCCGTGCGCCACCACGCGCGGATCGCGCTGGACGACAACCACCCGGGCCTGCGCGCGACGGTTTCCCTGCCGCTCGCCCATGAGGGCGACGCGCCCCCGGCTGCAGGCGCGCAAAATCCCGGCCCGACGCGTTGACATCGGCTGCGCCGCACCGCACCATACGCGCCCACCTGCCCGGGTGGCGGAATTGGTAGACGCACTAGTTTCAGGTACTAGCGAGTAAAATCGTGGAGGTTCGAGTCCTCTCCCGGGCACCAAATAGAGGTCGCCGGTCGTCTACGACGATCTGGTAAGCAAAAACCCCGCCGACGCGCGGGGTTTTTTGTTGTTTGCCGTCTGTTGGAGTGCTTAAACGGCGCTTTCAGTTCCAGCCGCAGACAAGAGGTCATTCAACGCAAGGAAGCGAGTAATCCACGAGTGACCCATCGCGCCCTCCTCAACCACCTTCATTCGCGTCGACACGCCCGTCCATTGTTGACCCCATGAACTCCTTGCCAAACGCACTCGGCTCAAACCATCCGATGTGGTTTTGATCTATTAGGCGCTCACGCGGCATGTTCTTCAGCAACGCGTACCGCTCCACTAGCGGCTCGAACTTTGGCCGGCCGTCGCCGCACGCGCAGTTGTAAAAAAGGAGTAGGGTCTCTTGATTCGAAAGTTGTGCGCGAATCAAGTTCGTATAGAAATGCTTGTCGTCGACAGCACTTCGATCTACTAGCTTCACAAGATTGTAAAGGGTCCTGAAGTAGTGACCGACATCTCCGTGCGACTCGGTGTAGACGTGTTTGTACGCTCTTTCTGCGATCTGACGATCGCTAAGCTCTTCGAAGTATCCAGAACGCCTGAGTGAAGCGTACCGATTCTCAAGCCGATCATAGAACACGCCAAAGCAGTCTCGGCCAGATGTTGTTACTACGCCACTCTCTCGCTTGATCAGATCAATGGAAGCGACAATGTCGCCGAATACGCCGAGAACACGAAAGAACGAATTCTCGAAAGAATCCGTGCGCATTTGCTCGCTCTGGCCCTCCATCTGTTCGCGCTGCCCCTTTAACTCAGTTCGAGTTTCGGTCAACTCAATGCGCTGAAGTTTCAGCTCGTATCGCTGCAAGAGGATCGTATAGATCAATGCTGCAAACGCTAGCGCCGAGAGCAGCGAGTTGGCCGCACCGAACATGTCCCCAAACGTTCCTGGTTCTTCGTGGTGTTGAACCAAGGCGAACCATCCAAGTGCGATCCACGCGATGCATACCATCAGCACAACGGGCATCCAATGGAATTGCATCACAAAGACCGCACGCCGGAGGGCGGCATTGAGCCCATGACTCGGACTGAACACAGGCTTGGCGATAACTACAAGAAAAATCACCCGGACGAATAGAATGGACGAACAAGAGATATTTGAAAGCGAGGTTCGGTCCAACGATGACCTGGCGGGCGTCTTTGAGCACGATGGTGATACAGGCTATTTTTATCTCTACGATTTAACGAAGGGAGAGAGTCAAAGGATCATCGCCGCGTTGCACATGATGTCGGGTACGGCTGATTTTTCAGCGGACGAAGTAGCTGTTCGATGGGATCAGAATGAACAGTTCGTAGGCTTGTTGATCAAAGGAAAGCTATGGGCCGCTTTTGAGGCCGAAGGGAGCCGCCCTTTTGATGGTGGCTACGGACGCGTGGAGAAATCTGAGATCCCAGAGAACATCCGTGCTTTGTTTGAAGGGAAAGCCTAGTAATGGCGAAGCAGGGGTCAAGCTGGACCGTCCCGTCTCCACAGACGGGTAGTCAGAGGAAAACTTCAGAGAACAGTTATTTGACCAATAAGCACAAGGCCCGCTCGCGGACCTTGTCGTTTTCGACGTGGTGTTTGGCGCTAATTGATGCGCGGCGAGTACCGAGTCGAACACTCGCGAGATGGCGCGTTGTTTGGCGAGCGGAAGCGCTTCGATCTGTTCGAGATGCTGCCGGAGATTCTTCTGCGGTCCGCGCATCTTCGGCGCGGCCATCGTCGGAGCTGCCTCGAGGGCTACCAGCGCATCCAGCGTGGTCTGCGCGATCACCGGCAGTAACGACACGTTGGATCGCGATCCTGTCTTGTAGAACGGTTGCAGAACTAAAAAAGGGTCCTCTCCCGGCACCAAATTCCAGTCCGACGAAAACCACCGCAGTCAGACGGCTTCACCCAAAACCCCGCCGGCGCGGGGTTTTTTGTTGCCTGCCGCCGCTCAACCGCCAACGCACCCCGGCAGGCTCGCTTCGACCGGCGCCGCAAGATCCTCGTGCAGGATGCGCAGCACTTCCGCGATCGCCTCCGGGTTGTCGTAGATCTGATGGTGCGAATCGATCACCAGCGTCGACGCCGCGCCCGCGATGCGCGCGCTCTCCAGCGGCACCGCGCCATCGCCCGGCGGCTGCGAGCCCGGCAACACGCCCGCGATCGTGTGGTACGGAATCCCGGGGCCGGGCAGCAGCATCTCGCCGGCGGCGCGCACGGGTTGCTTGCGCTGCAGCGTGGAGATGCTGTTGATCGCACCGCGCTGGTAGATCTCCCGCAGGTCCGGTTGCATGGCGTCGGGATTCTCTTGCGCGATCTTGCGCAGCCCGCGGATTTCCGGCGTGTTGTTGCCGACCAGCGCGCGCACGAAGCGACTGAAGAAAGTCTCGGCGCGCGGGGCGCCATGGTGCGGCGTGGCCAGGAAGATGTCGCGCCCCACGCCCGGATACGCGCGGAAGTGGAAGATCGCGTCCAAGGTGGCGAGCAATTCCGGATCGCCGTGCAGTTGCGTCGGCGGCACGACGAACGCGGCATTCCACAGCGCTTCCCCGCTGTCGACGGACAGCATGCGCGCCGCCACGCCGCCCATGCTGTGGCCGACGAGCACGATGTGACGGCGCGCCGGGTCGTCGCATTCCGGATCGAGCACGCGCAATGCGGTATCGAGATAACGCTGCACGCGCAGGCGCACCGCGAGCAGCGGTGCGTCGCTCTGGTACACGACGTGCCAGATCTGATAGCGGGCGCGCAGGGCAGGGTCGGCCCAGATCGCATTCGACATTCGTCCCCAGATCAGCGGACTGCTGCCGAGCCCATGGATCATCACGATGGGGAACTTGTTCGGGTCGTATTCGTCGAGCAGGTACACCCCCGCGCGCCGACCGATCTCGCGGCCGCCCAACAATCCCCACACGCCCAGCCGATTTAACTTGGACGTGCCCGCACCGAGGGCATAGGGCGCGGACGTATCGATGGACAAGGTGCGCTCGCCCGCCGGTGTCGCGAGCACCGGGTGGCGGAACGGATCGGTGATCACGAGCGTGGGGATCTCGTCTTCCGCGTTCTGTTCGATCCATGCCGCCGCGGGCCGGAACACGCCTTCGGGAGGATTGAGGTCGCAGCGTGGCGTGCCCTTGCACCGCGCGGACATCACCGCGAGCGCGACGCCGTAGCCGCGCACCAGTTGCCGATCGCCATAGCTGCCCAGGTCGATGTCCACGGCGCGCGCGAGGGTGAGTGGCAGTTGCAGGTCGGATGACAGTCCGCGGAACTCGACGCGGAGGTCATTGCCCTCCACCCGCGTGGCACCGGGTTTCCATCCGTGCGCGCGTTGCGCGAAGGCGCGCGCGAGGACTTCGTCGGTGCAGCGCGTCGACAGTTGCGTGGCCTCGGGTGCGTCCGACGCCATCGCGCGCCAAGCGTCGCCCGCGCAACGCAGCCAGGCATTCATCGACTGACGCCTGCCGGCCAGACGTTCCGCGCGTGCGGCGGCATCGCGCGCCGACTGCATCGCATCGTCGGCCGAACGCGACGCCGACGGCGTCGCGCAGCCCGTGATCGCGATCGCGGCGGCCACCAACCAAGCGCGTCGAAGGGTCACGTCGGAGCCTGGCCCTGGAGAGAGGACGGGAGAGAATCGTAGTGGAAGACGGTGCGCCGGATCGCACATTTCCTACCGCTGAGATTCGATCGGAACGCCGTGCATCCCGACGCCCTCGTCGTGAAGGGAACGCAGCACGATGCTCGCTACACTCCCGGGCCATCGCAGCCGGAAGGGGATGGCCATGCGCCGATGGATCTGCGCGCTCCTGCTCATCGGGATCGTTCGCTTCGCGAGTGCCGCGACACCACAGGCGCTACCGACGTTCGACCGCGCGGCCTTGCAGGCCGACGTCGATGTGCTGGTCCAGGCCTATACGCGGCTCCACCCCGGAATTTACCGCTACAACACGCCGGCGCAGTTCGACGCGCACGTGCGTGAGCTGCGCAAGGCGCTCGACGGGTCGCGCGATTTACGCCAGGCCTATCTCGCGTTCTCCGAGTTCGCGGCGACGATCCGTTGCGGGCACACCTACGCGAATCCAACCAACCAAACCGAGTCCATCCAACACGCGCTGCTGGAAGCGCAGGACCGCGTGCCCTTCGAGTTCCGCTGGCTCGACGGACGCATGATCGTGACGCGGGATCTGACCGCGGACCATGTCCTCCCGCGCGGATCGGAGATCGAGTCGATCGATGACGTTCCGGTGGCGCGCATCCTCGACCGGCTGATGCACATCGCGCGCGCCGACGGCAGCAACGACGGCAAGCGCATCGCCCTGCTGGAAGTGCAGGGCACCGAAAAATACGAAACCTTCGACGTCTATCTGTCCTTGTATTTTCCGCAAATCGGTGCGACGCAAACCCTGGCGATTCGAACCCCGTCTGGCGAACGACAGACCGTCGAGGTCCAGGCCCTCACCTACGCGCAGCGCCTCGCCGCGCGACACGAAGGCGACGACGATCCGCAGTCGGGCTGGTCGTTCGACACCTCGGATCAAACGCTTGCCATCCTGCGCATGCCCACGTGGGCGCTCTACGACAGCAAGTGGGATTGGAAGGCGTTCCTCGATCGCACCTTCGCCGAACTGGATCGCCGCAAACCGACAGGCCTGGTGATCGACCTGCGCGGCAACGAAGGCGGGCTCGACGTCGGCGACGCGATCCTGCCGCACCTGCTGTCGGCCCCGCTGGTCCTGCAGGAGCCACCCCGCCTGGTGCGTTACCGCAAAGTCCCGGACGCACTCGCGCCCATGCTCGACACCTGGGACCCCTCGTTCAAGGATTGGGGCAGCGACGCGGTGCGCCATGACGATCGCTTCTACACCCTGCGCGACGACGACGGAAACGTGGGGCCGCGGCGCATCGAACCAAAATCGCCGCGCTATGCCGGCCGCGTCTTCGTGCTCGTCGGTCCCACCAACAGTTCGGCGACCTTCCAGTTCGCCGAACAGGTGCAACGCAACCGTCTGGGGACACTGGTCGGACAAACCACGGGCGGCAACCAGCGCGGCATCAACGGCGGCGCGTTCTTCTTCCTGCGCCTGCCCAATACGCAGATCGAGTTGGACCTGCCGCTCATTGCGCGCTTCGTCGACGGTGTTCCGGATGCGGGGATGACGCCTGACATCGCCGTGGTGCCCAGCGTGGAGGACATCGCGCAAGGGCGTGATGCGGAGCTTGCGCGGGTTCGCGAGGAGTTGGGGAAAAGCCCCAAGGATTGATCCGCTTGAGACTGGGGGGGCGGTAAGCGGCTATCGTTACCGGGACGGCGCATCCGACCGCACGAAGGAGTGCTAGCCAATGCTTACCAGGCCATTCGCCGCATTCTTGCTTGCCATTTCGCCAATGGTTGGGGCGTGCGCGGAGAAGGCGAATGTTTGCTCGGACATGGTCAAGCCACTGACGACAAACGACGTTGAATTCCCGCATCGCACCGACTATCAGTTCTCGGGTTCCGTTACCGTTCGATACTCCGTGCAAAATGACGGATCAATTGCCAACGTAACAGTAGTGGGATCATCGCTTCAGCCGATTGGTCGCGGAAGCCGCGATTCATCTGAACTGGAAGCTGCCATTGTTGATGCGGTCAGTTCGTGGAAATATCCGCCCATGCGAGCGGCATGCGAAGAGACAACGACCTTTACCTTTCAAAGCAAAGTTCGGAAATAGAGTCCACATCAGGTCTGAGTAGTCGCCGAAAAGGCGGGGCAGCCATGGCGCCGAGTCGCCGTGAGCAAGTTGAAGGGGCGAAGTGCGATGACACGTTTTCTTGGGGCGATCACGGCAAGCGCAGTCGTAGCCATTGCCTCTACCGCTGCCGCATCGACGCCGTGGTCGATTGTTTCTGCGTACAAGGGAGCCGAACGTTCCGGCTTCGGCCACGTGACGGAGGCCAAACAGTTGGCTGACGGTGCCGCGTATCTCTATATCGTGGAGTACGGACGGCCAAGCAAGAAGATCGCTCTCTGTACCGGCGAACAGCTCGTCATCGGGGCGCCATTGCTATTTGTGCTCGGCGATAAGCTGTCGCACCGCAGGTGCCCGGCAGAGAGCTACTTCGTGCCCTCCGAGGACATGCGTACGTTCTTGTTGCCGGGGATCCAGGACTTGTACTCCAAGAGGACGTTCATCAGGGTTGAGTATCCCCATGATCGATCGCTTGGTTGCGCGATGAACACAGTCACGGTCTCGAATACAAGTACGCGTACCGGCACGCAATCTGAGATCGAGTTCGGGCCGTTCGATACGGACGGCAAGTATTTCGCGATCGATGACTTCATGAAATGCGTGGAGCGTAGGGATTGAAGTCGCCCCGCGCGTGCTGCACGGCGCGGAAATAAAACCCCATCGGGTCCGTCAAAGAGACCGATCAGACCATTCACCGCTCACTGGGATTGCGCCGCACGATGCGTTTAACGCCCTCTACTGATCCAGACGCCGCATGGAGGCCAGGGAATGAGACTTGACGCGAGGTCCTTCATCGCGATGGGCCTTCTTGTGCTCGGATTCGGCACTACTGGCTGTGCAACGCCCGCTGAGCTAGCAGTGCAGGCGAGCCCATCTTCGAATTACCCGTGCGACGTATTCAACTTCAACTTCTGCTTCAGGAAGCCGTACGGCGCGGTCGTTGAGTTGCGGTCCGGGCCCGACTTCGACATCTACCGGGTTGTCGACGGCGAGAGCGGTCGCGCGCTTTGGTCGGTCTACGTAGGCACCGCGCCGGAGCGCACGCGGCAGGACGTTGGCCTGTTTGCGGTTCAATCGAACGGAGTCGGAATTTCTGCGGGGACCTATCCGACAGAAGCCGGGGCGAGGGGCCTCGAACTCCGATTGGCGTACCCGAAGGGATTGTTTGTTCATGTCTTCGGCGTGGAGACAGAGCCCGGCAAGATCGCGCTTGTGGAGACGCTGCCCAGTTTCCGGCTCTGTTCAAAAAGTGGGTTGACCAGCATTGAGTGCAAGTCTTCCCCGATGCTGGATGGGGATGCGCAACAGATCTTGCGCGATTCGATAAAAGGGCAAGCTGCGAGCAACACGGGAGGCGATTTGGCCGTTACGAGCCCGTGCGAGTTGATCGCAAACCCCGAAATGAACGCCGACACTCGAGTGCACATCAAATCCCTGGCGAGGCCTGCCGCGCATTCCGTGATCTTGCTTTACGACGAGGCATGCAAGGACGCAGTTGTCGTGCTCGACGTGCCAAGCAGTCTGCACGGCACGCCCGGGGTCGAGAAGATGATGAAGGTCGTTTGGGAGGGCTATCCGGCACCGAGGGCGGGCAACACCGTCATCGAGCTTTACGGGGTCTATCGCTGGAAGAAGAACGACGTTCCGTCGCGCTATATCGTTGCCGAACGTGTTGTCGATGCCACGGGGCTTGCGCCGGATGCTTCGCGTCTGTTTCCCTAGCGACGTCCGAGTCGCCGACACTGGGGGAGTTGATCGTTGAACGCGCTTGAAGGGGGCGAGCCGTGAGCCGAGGGATAAGGACGTGGTTGCTGTTCCTGATCCCATCGGTCGTACTCGGGGCAGGGATTTTCTTCGGCTGCCCGCCGCTCAGGATGTTCTGCGGAATCTCGAACCCGGTCGGCCTTTTCGTGTTTCCGCTGCAGCTTACGTTCTTTGCGGGATGGTTCGGGGGATCCGTTGCTTCCTATCTGGTCTATGTGCTCGTCGCGGGAGCGGCTTCCGCGTTGTTGGCGCTGGCCTGGATGCGGTTGAAGAGATGGACGTTCCTTGTCACGTATCTCGTGCTTTGTGCTTCGGCATATGTCGCCACCGACTACGCGATGTATCGAGCGTTGATGCAGAGGCCAGCCGAGATGGCGCGCAGTACCGGCGCCCTCGGACCGTTGGCTGTAGATGGCGCGTGCTCGATCAAACTTGAAACCAGCCGCGATGATGCTGGAAAGGCGACGTTGCACATCGATGCGACGGCTTGCGACGCAACGGCGGAGGCGTTCTCTGCCGCGCTGGAGGAATCGCTTGATCGTTTCGGTTCGTCGCGCGTGGATTACGTTTCCTTGGTGGGCCCAAGCTCCCGGGTCAATCAGGCCGCCCTGGTCCACGCCTGGAAAGCGGCGTGTCAAAAGAAGGGCGGGCGTGGCGCGGACGCAGGTGCCGCCGAGGTGCTGTCGATTTACAAGGACTCCGCGATCCCCGTTGCGCTTGTCAGGATATTCGCTGCCCGAGGCGTTGGTCTCGTGCCCGGTGGCATCGACAATTTCTATCCGTTGGCGCCAAAGGGCAGAACGGCCGTCGACGCTTGCGATGCGGACATTCCACTCCCGATCCTGTGGTTCTCTCATTCGGTGGAGCGAAACGATGCTGGAGGGCAGTAGTGTGTCGCCGATGACCAAACGCTGGATGCTGAAGTTCGCAATCGCCGCCGGCTTGGGTGTGGCCGCATTGGGGCTGTTCCGATTCCAGGTAGGCTTCACGCTCGCGCACCACACGCGCGAGCGCATCCTGGTTTTCAGCCCGTATTGGTTCGAGGCGCTCGGGACAAGGATTTGGCTCGCATGGTGCGCGTATGTCGTATTGCTCGCGTCGATTGCCGTCCTTGTGCCGGTGGAATGGCGCGAACGTGCATGGCGTCGCGGGTTGAACAGCGTGGTTGCCGCGCTGCTGTCGATCGGTTCGTTATTGCTCGCAATGCATCTGTGGGGCCTCAAGGCGCGCTCCCTTGGCGAAATTGGCTGGGCTGCCGCTGCACTGGCGCTGGCTGCCTACGTCGCGCGGGTCGATCAGTTCAAATGGCTTGGGGGTAAGGCGTGAGCCAAGCGGCCTTCAGGCGCACCTTCGTCACGCTCAACCTGGCAGCGCTCTCGTTCGCGGCGTTGTGGGCGTATGCGAGTCACCGATACGACGGCTTCAATGTCGGAGGACAACACGGTGACGTCAATTTCTGGATCCAGATGGGGAACCTCGGGTGCTACGGCACGCTTGTCCTTTGGATCCTGTGCATCGCAGTCTCGATCCGGGCGGCGATCTCCGGAACGCTGACGTCGTGGGCACAGCGAATCGCTTGGATATTGCTCGCGCTTTGCGGCGCGCCCTTGGTGTTCTTCGGCCTCGCCGTCTACCTCAATCCCAATCTGAACCTGCTCCATTGAGGATTGCGTCGCGACGGCACCGCGGGCGATGGGGACCGGTCTGACGGCCTCCCGCCGTTAGGGGAGTTGTGCCGGCCTCATCCGGCCCAAGCCGGAGAGGCGATGTCCCTGTTCGCCGAACTCAAGCGCCGCAAGGTCTTCAAGGTCGCCGCCGGCTATCTGGTCGTCGCTTGGCTGGTGATCCAGGTCGGCGCAACAGTCGCGCCGCAGTTGGGCTTACCTGATTGGGCGCCGCGCCTGATCACCCTGATCGTCTTGCTGGGGTTGCCCGTTGCGGTCGTCATCGCATGGCTCACCGAACTCACGCCAGAGGGTCTGCGGCTTGAACGCGCACCCAAGGGCAACAAGCGCGTCTTCTTCGTCGCGGCGTTGCTGGTCGCGGCGGGCGTCGGTTGGTTCGTCCATGCGTTGAGCGGCGATGTCGGGCTCACCGGGTCGAAGGCGCGCCTGGGTGCGGCGTCGACGGCAGTGTTGCCGTTCCTCAATCTTTCGTCGCGCCCGGAGGATGAATATTTCTCCGACGGGTTGAGCGAGACGCTGCTGCACCAGCTTGCGCAGGTGCCGAAGTTGAAAGTGGCTGCACGCACGTCGTCGTTCTCCTTCCGCGGCAAGCAGGACGATGTGCGCCGCATCGGCGAGTTGCTCGGCGTGGCCACCGTGGTGGAGGGCAGCGTGCAGCGTTCCGGCGAGATGGTCCGCATCACCGCGCAATTGGTGCGCACCGATGATGGGTCGGAGTTGTGGTCGCGCAGTTACGATCGCCGGCTGGCCGATCTGTTCGCGATCCAGGATGAGATCGCTTCGGAAGTCGCGAAAGCGCTCGTCGGTGAAGTGTTGCCGGACGAGCACGCGAAGGCGGTGCAGGGGGGGACACGTGACGTGGCCGCCTACGATGCGTATGCGCACGGCTTGCAACAGATCGCGATCGACAGTTTCGCCTCGCTCGACGCCGCCGAACGCGCGATGTTGCAAGCGCTCGCACGTGATCCGAATTACCTCGACGCGATGGTCGGCCTGGTGCGCGTGGAAATGTTGATGACGCAGACCGGCAAGATCCCCAAGCGCACCGCGCGGTTGCGTGCGCGGCCGTGGCTCGCGCGGATCGAACAGATCGATCCGGGCAACGCGCAGTTGCTCGGCGTGCGTGCGGAGTTGGCGGAAGAGGCCGGTGAGTTCGATGTTTCGCGGCGCCTGTTGGCGCAGGCGATCGAGCGCGCGCCCAACGACACGTGGCTGCGCACGACGCAGGCGCGGCGTCACCTGTACGACATGGAATTCGAATCGGCGCTGGCGAGTGCCGAGGCGGTGTTGAGCCTGGATCCGCTCAACGGCTCGCTCTATTTCCTGAAGACCAGTGCGTTGCTGTGGCTCGGGCGGATCGACGAGGCGGAGGCGAGCGCGCGACGCGGCTGGCAATTGCAACCGCAGAATCCGAATGCCGCCTCCGCGATGGCGGGCGTCGCCGCGTTTCGCAACGATCTCGCCGCCTACGTGCACTGGAACCTGGTCGCCCACCGCATCGACCCGGACGACCACGAAATCATCGCGGAGATGGTGCCGGCCCTGCAGGACCTGGGCGAGCCCGCGGCTGCCGATGCGTGGCTGCGCGTGTCGCAACGTTTGGCACCGGGCAACCTGTTCGCCGAATCCAGCCGCGTCGTAGTCGAAAACGCGCGCGGCAACGCGCAGGCCGCCTACGACGGCGCCTTTGCGTTGATTCCGCGCGCCGCCGAGGAGCGCCGTTGGAACTGGACCATCGCAATGGGCGCGGGCTGCCTGGCCGCCGTCGAACTCGGGCGCTCGGCGCAGATGCGCCAGGCGCTCGTGCACGCAGGCGTGCTGGCCCCGCGTTATGACGTCGCGAGTTTCCGCGCACTCGTGCCGAACGGAACGCCGATCAACGCGCAGGTGCGGCGGCTTTCGATGCTGGCGCCGTGCCTGGCCGAGCCGCAGGACTGGAACGCGCGGCGTGCGGAGTTGCTGGCGACGGTCACTGCGTTGAAGGGGCCGGCGTGGATGCGCAAGCCCTCGAACGCGCGATTCGTCGCGTTCCTGCAACCGGATCGCGAAGCGCTGGTGCGCGAAGAGCTGGGCGCGCGCTACACCGAACAAGTGGGCCGGGAAGCACGGCAGCGCTGGCTCGGGATCGCCGATGATCCGCGCATCGTCGCGCGCAACGCGGAGCTGCGTCGTATGCATCGCGCGCAGCACGCAGGCCTGCCGGCGATGCTGGCGCGGGATCGGTTGGCGTTGATGCCGGCGGGGGATGCGACCGCACGATCGCGTTAGGGTGCGGCAGCCTGCACCAAGGGCTTGCCGCGCTCGACGATGTAGGTCGCCAATTCCGTCGACCTGGTGTTTTCGTCGAGGTTCCGCGCCGAGTGCACGACGCCGGCCGGAATGAACACCGTGTCGCCGGGCATCAGGACGTCGGGCGGCTTGCCATCGATGTGGTACTCGATGCGCCCTTCGAGCACGTACGCGACTTCTTCGCCGGGGTGGCTGTGGCGCGCCGCTGAAGCACCAGGCGCAAAGCCCACGCTCACTTGCACCACCTGCCGGCCCGGTGCGCTGAGGTTCTCCTGCAACAGATCTTTGCGCGAGATACCCGATTGCTGCGCGTGCGCAAGCATCGTTCCGCCCAGCAGCGCAACCAGCGACAAAGCCGCCAGGCCGAATGCGTAATTGGTTTTCATCGTGTCGTTCTCCTTGTTTGCTTGGGAACCGTCATTTGAGGCGCGTGCGGTATCCGCGGTGTGTCGCGCGCAAGGGATGACTGTCTGGAAGCGTGTCGTCACCGGGCCCCGACACGATCGGATACAAGGCCGCACCAGTGTGCTGCCTTTCTGTATCTCCGTGTATCCGTCGGCACTACTGAAACACGATGTTGCACGCGCGACCGCCGCCGACATGGGTGCGGTACACACCCGCGGCATCCTGCGCGCCCCAGAGTTCAAGCAGACACCCCCCATGCTCGATTACGCACTCGCGGCCGTCGCCGGCGTCGCCACCATCGCGTCCCCTTGCATCCTGCCGATGCTGCCGATCGTGCTCGCCACCACCGCGGGGCGGAGCAGGGCGGAACCGTTGTTGCTCATCCTCGGCTTCGTGCTGAGCTTCGGACTCGGCGGCATTCTCATCGGTGCGCTCGCGTCGAGTTCGGGTGAGTTGCAGGAATCGATCCGCAACGGCTCGATTCTCCTGCTGCTGCTCGCGGGCATCGCGTGCGTGTGGTCGGCGCCTTTCGATTGGCTCGTCGCGCGCGTGCAGCAGCTGTCTGCGCGATTCGGCGGCCGCGCCTCGTCATCGCAAGCACCGCGCGGCACATGGGGTGCGCTGGTCATCGGCGCTTCGCTCGGTGTGGCGTGGACGCCCTGCGCCGGCCCCGTGCTCGCGGCGATGCTCGCGCTCGCCGCGAGTGCGCAGGCGCCGGGCCAGGCGGCGTCGCTGTTCGCGCTCTATGCGCTCGGCGCGGCGGTGCCGATGCTGGCGATCGCCTATGGCGGACGCTGGATCTCCGCGCGCCTGTCTTCCTTCCATCGCAGTGCGGATCTGTTCCGCAAAGCGTTCGGCGCGATCGCCATCGTGGTGGCCGTGCTGCAACTGTTCCACTACGACGTCGCGCTCATCGCGTGGGCGACGCAGTGGTTCCCCGCCGTCGCAACAGGACTTTGAAACCATGCACAAGTCGCTTTCCGCTCTCTTCCTCGCGGGCCTCACGGCCGTCTCGTGCGTCTCGTGCGCGGCGGACGCGCCCGCAGGCGCGCTCGCCAACGCCAACACCGCCTCGCCGCCGGCCGCGCCGGAATTCACCGGCATCAACAATTGGATCAACACCAGGCCGCTGACGATGCAGTCGCTGCGCGGCAAGGTCGTGCTCGTCGAATTCTGGACCTACGACTGCATCAACTGCATCCGCGTCATCCCGCACGTGAAGCAATTGCACGAGCGCTACGCCAAGGACGGGCTCGTCGTCGTGGGCGTGCATACGCCCGAATACGGCCACGAGCGGATCCTCGGCAATGTCCAGGACGCCGTGAAGCGCTTCGGCATCACCTATCCGGTCGCGCAGGACAACGGTTATCGCACGTGGAATGCCTACGGCAACCAGTACTGGCCCGCGCAGTACCTGATCGACCAGACCGGCCACGTCGTCTACTCGCACTTCGGCGAAGGCCAGTACGCGCAGACCGAAGCGAAGATCCGCGGTTTGCTCGGCAAGTGAGTTTTGTATCGAACCGTATCGGCGCCGTTGCACGACATGCGCGCCGACAAATCGCCCCTTGACGCGACACACCGCCGATACCGCATCGGCATGAAATACCACCTCCCCCAACCGGAATCCCCCTCATGGCACTCCCCCTGCAAGAAGTCCTCTACACCACCAACACCCACGTCACCGGTGGTCGCGACGGCAGCGGCCGCTCCAGCGACGGCAAGCTCGACGTCAAGCTCGACCACTTCGTCTCGGGCAAGGAAGGCACGAATCCGGAGCAGCTCTTCGGCGTCGGTTACTCGGCCTGCTTCCTCAGCGCGATCGGCATCGCCGCGCAGCAGCTGAAGGTGCGCCTGCCGCCGGAAACCGCCGTCGATGCGCAGGTCGACCTGGGCAAGACCAGCGAAGGCAACTACCAGCTCGCCGTGAAGCTCAACGTCAATCTGCCGGGCGTCGACGAAGAGACGAAAGCCAAGCTCCTCGCCTTCGCGCACCAGACCTGCCCGTACTCCCGCATGACCCGCGGCGAAGTCACGGTGGACATCGCGGCGAAGTAAGGAACGCCAGGCGTGCCTCCTGCTCCGATTCGCGGGGCAGGGTGGCACGCCGCGCCGTCCGGACCTAACCTGCACCCACTGCTCCAAGTATCGAGTCGAACGCAATGGAACAGCCTGACCACATCCTCGTCGTCGACGACGATGCCGACATCCGCCGCATGGTCGCCGACTACCTGCGCAAGAACGGCCTGCGTGCGACCGAAGTCGCCGACGGGCGCGAAATGCGCGCGGTGCTCGAGACCAGCGCCGTCGACCTGATCGTCCTGGACCTGATGATGCCGGGCGAAGATGGGCTGTCGCTTGCGCGCAACCTGCGCGCGGGCAAGCACAAGGCGATCCCGGTGATCATGCTCACCGCGCGCGACGACGCGACCGACAAGATCATCGGCCTGGAAATGGGCGCCGACGACTACATCACCAAGCCCTTCGCCTCGCGCGAATTGCTCGCGCGCATCAACGCCGTGATCCGGCGCACGCGCATGCTGCCGCCGAACCTGCAGGTGACCGAAGCCAGCCGCATCCTCGCGTTCGGCCGCTGGCGCCTGGACACGACCGCGCGGCATCTGCTGGACGAAGACGAAACCGTCGTCGCGTTGAGCGGCGCCGAGTTCCGTTTGCTGCGCGCTTTCCTCGATCATCCCAACCGCGTGCTCACGCGCGATCAGTTGCTCAACCTCACGCAGGGCCGCGACGCGGAGTTGTTCGAACGCTCCATCGATCTGCTGGTGAGCCGCTTGCGCCAGCGCCTGCAGGACGGTGCACGCGAACAGACCTACATCAAGACCGTGCGCAGCGAAGGCTACGTCTTCTCCATGGCCGTCACGCTGGTCGGCGCGGACGGATGAACGCGCCGAGCGCATGGGCGCGCTGGCTGCCGCGCACGATGGCGGCGCGGCTCTCGCTGATCCTGCTGGGCGGGCTGCTGGCCGCGCATGCGCTGTCGTTCGGGCTGCTCTTCTACGAACGCCATGAAGCCGCGTCCTCGATGCTGATGACCAACGTCGAGCACGACGTCGGCGTTGCGGTGAACATGCTCGATCGCCTGCCGGCCAGCGAGCGCGCCGGCGCGTTGCCGATCCTGCATCGCCGCACCGTCACCTATCTCCTGGGCCGCGGCGAGACGGCGGGCCCACCGCCGAAGAGCGCGCTTGCGCGCGGAATGACCGAAGGGATCGCGCGCGCGTTGGGACCGGAACGCCCCATCGTCGCGAACGTGGTGTCGGACGACCCCGAACAATTCCAGATCCACGTCGCGCTCCGCGACGGAACGCCGCTCACGATCGATGTGCAACCGTCGCTGATGCCGGTGGCGAAGTGGCTGCCGTACGTGCTCGCCGCGCAATTGCTGGTGTTGCTCGCATGCACGTGGGCCGCGGTGCGCTTGGCGACGCGTCCGCTCGAACGTCTCGCCTCGGCGGCGCGAACCTTGTCCCCCTCCGGCGAAGGTGCGCGCCTGTCTTCGGTGGGGCCCGCGGAAGTCACCGAGGCGGTCGTGGCCTTCAACTCGATGCAGGACCGCATCGCGAACTACACGCGCGAACGCCTGCAGATCCTCGCGTCGATCTCGCACGACCTGCAGACGCCCATCACGCGGCTGCGCTTGCGCGCCGAAACGATGAACGATTCGCCGGAACGCGAGCGGATCATGGAAGACCTGATCCACATGCAACACCTCGTGCGCGAAGGCATCGCCTATGCGCGCAGCGCGCACGGGGCGGCCGAGCCCATGGTCCGCATCGAAATGGATGCCTTCCTCGAAAGCCTCGTCGCCGATTACCAGGACGTGGGAAAGCGTGTCGATCTGGCGGGTCGCGCAGGCACGCATGTCGTGACGCGTTTGCAGGCCTTGCGGCGTGTCGTCGGCAATCTGATCGACAACGCGCTGGCCTACGCGGGCGCGGCGGAGGTCGAAGTGGCGAGCGTCGGCAACGATCGGGTCCGCATCGTGATTGCCGATCGCGGTCCCGGCATTCCCGCGGAAGAACTCGACAAGGTCATGCAACCCTTCTATCGGCTCGAAACCTCGCGCAATCGCGACACCGGCGGCACCGGGCTCGGCCTTGCGATCGCGCAGCAACTTACCGCATCGATCGGCGCGACGCTCACCTTGCGCAATCGCGAGGGCGGTGGGCTGGAGGCGATCGTCGAACTGCCCGTGGGCGCTCTAGTCACCGAATGACGCGCGGATCTGCGCGACGACGTGCGCCGGATCCTGCAGATGCGGGTAGTGCCCGATGCCGGGCAGGATCTCGAGCGTGCTGTGGGTCTTCTGCGCGAATTCCTCGCCCATGTCCTTCCTGATGTAGAGGTCCTTCTCGCCCCAGACCACTTTTACCGGGGTCTTCAGGCGCGCCAGGTTGGATTCGAAGTACTGCTGGTCGCGGGTGAAGTGCGCGTAGTAGTGATGGAACGCATCGGCGGCCGTCATCGTGCCGTGGTTCCATCCCTTTGCGAGATCCTGCTGGAATTCCGGCGAGATCGTGAACTTCGCTTCTTCCGGCAATCCGCGCGTGAACGTGTTCGCGAGGATCTCGTCGCGGTTCTTGTTCAACGCAGCGCGCACGTGTTCGGCCGACGGTTGCGACTTCAATCCCTGCAGGCTTTCGTACATGTAGGCGGGGCGGTCGAACGGCGCGAAGTCGCCGACGATGATCGTCCGCGCGATGTCGGGTTCTTCCAATGCCAGCAGCAGCGCGGGCAGGGCGCCGATGTCGGTCGCGTAAATCGTCAACGTCGCGGTGTCGATGCCGGACTTCTCGATGTAGGCCTTCAGCACGCGCGCATACTCGACGGGGGCGTATGAGAACTTATCGACCGGCGGGCGCGAGGACAATCCGTAACCCGGCCAGTCGAACGCATGCGCCTCATAGCCCTCGCCGAGGGCCGGCGCAATGTTCTGCCAGGCGTAGATCGTTTCGGGAAACCCGTGCAGGAACAGCACGGTACGCGTGGGCGGTCCGTTCCGCACGACCATCCGCCTCAGCGTGATCTCGTCGTCGATCCGGAGCGCGTCGATGGTCGTGGTCGGCTTGCTCATCCGATGGGCGCACCCCGAGGCGATGGTGGCGTAGGCCACCAAAATGGCTGCGAACAGGCTCCGCAGTAAGCCTCCATACATCTTTCACCTTGGCGCGCGCCGGAATGTGGCCGATGTCACCTGCAACGCGTGCGGTGACTGCATTCGGACACATTTCCCGGCAGTTCGGCGCGTAGGATGCGCGCTCCCCCACCGCACGATCCCCCATGTACGCCCCCGATGTTGCCTATGGCGATCTTCGCGTCGCGCTGGTCGAAGACGATGAGCGGTTGCGCGACGAGGTCCTGGTCCCGCGCATGCGCGGTTACGGGTTCGCGATGATCCCGATGGGCACCGCCGCCGAGTTGCATGCGAGTTTGCTCGACTCGCCGCCGCACATCGTCGTGCTGGATGTCGGGCTGCCGGATGCCGATGGGTTCCAGCTTGCACGTGCATTGCGCGACAGTTGGCCCACGATGGGATTGGTGATGCTCACGGGCCGCTCCGATACGGGCGATCGCATCCGCGGGCTCATCGAAGGCGCGGATGCTTACCTTTCGAAGCCAGTCGATCTCGCGCTGCTCGCCGCAACGCTGCACAGCGTCGCGCGGCGCGTGCAACCTGCGCGCCCGACACCGCGCGTACGCACATGGCGCCTGGACGCCGAGGGTTGGTGCTTGCTGACGCCCAGCGACGCGAGCATCGCGCTCAGCAAGACCGAACGTCGCCTGCTGCGTCCCTTGATGACGCGGCCCGGTCGCATGATGACGCGCGAGGCGATCATCAACGAACTCGCGCCCGACGCGCACGACTTCGACCCGCATCGCCTGGATTCGCTGGTGCATCGATTGCGCCGCAAGGTGCGAAATGCCTCGGGCGAGGAATTCCCCCTGATCTGCGTGCACGGCGAGGGTTACGTCGTCGGCTGATCGGCCCGCGGCAAGCGCACGCGCACCGTCGTCCCGCGTCCTGGCGCACTGTCGAGCGCCACCGTGCCGCCGGCGCGTTCCACCACGCAACGTGTCGTCGCGAGCCCGAGGCCCGTGCCTGCGCCTGCGGGTTTCGTGCTGTGGAAGGGTTCGAACGCGCGTTCGACGTCGTCGGCTGTCATGCCGTGGCCGGTGTCGGCGAAGGCGATTTCGACGTGGTCGCCTTCGCGTTGCACGGCGACCTGCAATCGACCGCCCTCGGGCATCGCGTCGCGCGCGTTCGTGGCGATGTCCAGTGCGACGAGTTCGAACTGGCTTCTATCGACGCGAACCGGGGCATCGATGGGCGCGGTGTCGAGGGAAAGCGCGATCGAGCGCGGCAGCAGGCGGCGCAGCATCGGTTGCATGTCGCACAGCAGCTGGCCCGCATCGAGGACGACGTAACGCGTTTCGTCGCGGCGCGCGAAATCCAGCAGGCGCCGCGTGAGCTCCACACCCTTCTGCGCGGAGGCAGCCACGCCTTCGAGCGCGTCGGCCATGTCGCGCGCGATCTCGCGCGGATCATCGCCCACATCATCGATGCGATGGCGCGCGTCCGCGTATCCGATGACCACGCCGAGCACGTTGTTGAAGTCGTGCGCGACGCCGGCGGCCAGGCGTCCCATCGTTTCCATCTTCTGCGCATGGAGCAGGCGCGCCTGCATGCGTTCGCGTTCGTCGATCTCGTGCTGCAACGCGCGCCGGTGCGCTTCGGAGTCGCGCAGCGCCACGCGCAAAGCGGTGATGCATCGATCCAGCACGAGCACGATCACGAAGTAACTGAAGGCGGCCGCCGGAACGAAATGGAAGGCCGACATCGGTGATTGGCCCGCCTTCGCGAGGATTGCCGCGTCCGCGGTGAAGCCGGCGAGGAACACCAGCATCAACACGCCGAACACCGTCCACAACGCACGCCGCCCGAGCACCAGCCCGCTGACGGCGAGCGACAACATCTGCGAGGTCTGGTCGGGCGCGACCAGGCGGTACCCCAATTGCGCATGCGTGACGAACAACCCCAGCAACAGCGCCGCGAGGAAGGCAGACACCGCGACCCGGAATGCGCCGCGGCGAATCACCACGATGCCGATCGCGGCCGTGGCGACGGTGATCAGGTCCATCGCCGCGAGCAGCAGCATTCCCGGCGTGATGTCGAGCGATGAAAAGTGGATAACCCAACTCAGGGGCAGGGTGGTCGCGATGACCGCGAACAGCACCTGCATCGTCGGCGCGTTGCGTCGATCGATCGCGTCGGCGATGGGCACCTCGCCGAGCCAGCGCCAGCCTCGGATCGCGATCGAAGGCATCGTCGGAAGCAGGGCGCGAAGGGTGTCGGTCGTCATGGAAGCCCGGGGGTGAAACGGTGAGAACCAGGAGAGATTCGGCGAGAACGCGTGCGTGACAAGTCGCGGAACTGAAAAGTAGTGTTTCGGCGCTGGAATATGAGGTTTTCGACGCACGGAAGCATTGCACAACGCACGCACATCACTCCACGCCGAGCAGGGGATCACCGCACATGCTGCACTTCGCAACACGCAAGTTGTCCGCGCGCCGCTCCATTCCATTGGCCATCGCACTCGCGCTGGCGACTTCGCCCGCATTCGCGATCGATCCGCCCGCCGACAAGGCGCAATCCGACGAGACAGATACGGCGCCTGTCGAGACGACGGATGCAGTGGATGCGCTGGACCTCGCGTCCGCGCAGGATTACTTCGACGGTAACGGCGCGGGCGACGGCAGCGATGCCGCGATCGCCGATGGCGCGAATGCCACCGCGGCCGGCGCGTCGAGCATCGCGAGCGGTGAGAACGCCGCTGCATTCGGTTTCGGCAGCACCGCGCTCGGCGACGACAGCACGGCGATCGGTCCCCTGAGTCTTGCGCTCGGCACGGGGTCGTCCGCATTCGGTTTCGGCACGACGGCGCTCGGCGACTACAGCACCGCGCTGGGCTACGGTTCCAACGCGAGCGGTTTCGCATCGCTGGCAATGGGTTACAACGCGAGCAGCAACGGCGCCGGCGCGATCGCCATCGGCACCGAGGCCACGCTCATGGTCGCGATCGGCGAGGGCGATGCGACGTTCGTGACGCGCGCCGACGGCCTGTTGTCGACCGCGCTCGGCCCTGGCGCGCAAGCCGATGGCGATGTGTCGGTGGCCATCGGCCCCGGTGCGGAGGCGACGGACACGCTTGCGGTCGCGATCGGTCATCGCGCGCAGGCCCTTGGGCCGGTTTCGACGGCGGTCGGCAACTTCGCGGTCGCGGGCGACTACATCGCGACCGCGATGGGCAGCCAGGCCGAAGCGCGCGGCTACTTCTCGACGTCCATCGGTGGCGCCAGCGCCGCGGAGGGCATGTATTCGACGGCGCTCGGTGCGCAGTCGTACGCGTTCGGCAACCAGACCACGGCGATCGGCATGTTCGCGCATGCATGGGACGACCTGTCGATCGCCGTCGGCAACGCGGCCTATTCCGATGGTTACGGCTCGACCGCCATCGGCTTCCAGGCGCACACCTGGGGCGAGGGGTCCATCGCGATCGGCATGCTCGCCATCACCGGTGGCGATCGCCCGCCTGAAAACCTGCCGCCGCCGTGCGATCCGGCCACCGATCCCGATTGCGGCGTGGTCGGCCCGTGGCGTGCCGAACAACCGCTGTACGCCATCGCGCTGGGCCAGGGCGCGCAAGCCTTCGGTTTCGGCAGCATGGCGTTGGGTTACAACAGCCTCACGCTCGGCGAGAACTCGGTGGCGCTCGGTGCGGGTTCGTTGACCGATCGCGACAACGCGGTGTCCGTCGGTGCTTCGCGCAGTTGGATGCGTAACGACGGCTCGACGATCGGTGCGTTCACGCGCCAGATCATCAACGTGTCCGCGGGCACCGAAGACAACGATGCGGTCAACGTCGGGCAGGCGCGGCAACTTGCGTCGATGTTCGGTGGCGGCGCGTCGTTCGCAGGCGGCGTGATGCAGGCGCCTGCGTACACGATCCAGGGCGGCAGCTACGGCAATGTCGGCAGCGCGTTCGCCGCGGTCGATGCGAAGTTGACCAACCTGCAGCAGGCCATCGACGGCATCGACGTTCCGCCGGTCGATCCGACCGATCCGACCGATCCCACCGATCCGACGGATCCCACCGATCCGACCAACCCCGGCAGCGGCGACGGGATCGCATACGACAACGCGGGCAAGGACAGCGTCACGCTCGGCGGCACCAACGGCACGCAGGTGAAGAACGTCGCCAACGGCACCGCGCCGCGCGACGCCGTGAACAAGGGGCAGATGGACCAGGGCGACGCGCAGACACTCGCATCGGCGAACCAGTACACCAACGCCACCGCGGCCAAGACGCTGAGCAGCGCGAATGCGTACACCGACCAGCGCCTGTCGGCGATCAACGATCAATTCATCGATCTGAGTCGTGAAGTCGACACGCGCCTGGACCACCAGGACGAGCGCATCGACCGCATGGGCGCGATGAGCTCGGCGATGATGAGCATGGCGATCAACGCCGCCGGTTCGCGCAGCGAAAACGGGCGCCTGGCGGTCGGTGCGGGCATGCAGAGCGGCGAGTCGGCGTTGTCGGTCGGCTATTCGAAAACCTTCGGCCGCATGTCCTTCAGCCTGGGCGGCGCCTTCACCGACGGCGACAGCTCCGCTGGCGTCGGCTTCGGCATCGACCTGTGAGGACCTCCACGATGACGCTGATCAAGCAAACCAGCCTGTGCGTCGCCCTGTGCGGCATCGTCTTCGGCGCGGGCGCCGGGGACTTGAGCACGGCGACGAAACAACGCGCGTCGACGACGCGCTTCGCGGCGGATACCCCAACGGCGCCAAGCGCATTCGCACGCTTCATCATCAAGCCCCGTAGCGGCGCGACCGCGGAAGCGTTGTTCGCTTCGGCCGCGCAACGTGCGGGCGTGCGGCAATCGGCCGCGTCGGCGCTGACGGTCAAGCGCGTGCGCACGATGAGCCGCGGCGCCGCGGTGGTGCGGACCTCGCGTGCGCTCTCCCTGACCGAAAGCGATGCGCTGCTCGCGCAGTTGCGCAGCGATCCCGGCATCGCCTGGGCGCAGCCGGATTACATGAAGCAGCGCATGGACACGGTGCCGAACGACACGCACTTCGCGACCTTGCAATGGGACTTCACGCATCCGCAGTCGGGCATCGGCGCGCCGCAGGCGTGGGACACGACGACCGGCACCGGCGTGGTCGTGGCCGTGCTGGACACGGGTGTCGTCGATCACGCCGACATGGCGAGCAATCTCGTGCCCGGCTACGACTTCGTGAGTTGGTACGGACAGGTCGAAGACGGCATGACGTATCCGAACATCGCGGGCGACGGCGACGGGCGCGATGCCGACGCGCGCGATCCCGGCGACTTCCTCACGGGCATGGAAGGTTTCTGCAACGGCGCCGTTTCGGACAGTTCGTGGCACGGCACGCATGTCGCGGGCACGATCGCGGCCGTGACGAACAACGCGAAGGGCGTTGCGGGCGTGGCATACGGCGCGAAGGTGCAGCCGGTGCGCGTGCTCGGTCGCTGCGGTGGTCTCACGTCGGACATCGCCGACGCGATCACCTGGGCCTCCGGCGGCGACGTGCCGGGCGTTCCGCGCAATCCCACGCCGGCCGAAGTGCTCAACCTCAGCCTCGGGGGTTTCCAGCGTTGCATCGACGATCCGGCGACGCAGGATGCGATCGACGGCGCCCTCGCGCGCGGCACCAGCGTCGTGGTTGCGGCGGGCAATGCGAACACGAACGCGGCTTCGTTTTCACCCGCCAGTTGTCGCGGCGTGATCACGGTGGGTGCGACGGGTGTCGACGGCGCACGTTCGTGGTACTCCAACTATGGTCCGAACGTGATGTTGTCCGCGCCGGGCGGCAACGCCAATTCCGGCGGTGCACCCGACGATGCGTGGATCTGGTCGCTCGGCAACAGCAGCCGCACCACACCGGCCGCAAGCCCCGGCGGTGATGTGGTGATGGCGCACATCGGGACATCGATGGCCGCGCCGCATGTCGCCGGTGCGGTGGCCTTGATCCAGAGTGCCGCGGTCGGCGCCGGTCATGCACCCCTGTCGCCCGGGCTCGTCGCGCAGGTGTTGCGCGCGACGGTGAAGCCGTTCGTCGTGCAGCCCTCGACGACGACGCCGGTGGGTTCGGGGATCCTCGATCTGCCGGCGGCCGTCGCGGTCGCGGCGTCGGGTGCGAACGAAGCGGATCTCGCGCTTCCGCTCGCATCGCGCGGCGCGGTCGTCGGGCAGGCGGCAGGCAGCGGCGCTTCGTCGCTCTATCGGATCACGGTGCCCGCGGGCGCGACGCAACTCAACGTCCGCACGTATGGCGGCACGGGCGACGTGTCGCTGTACCTGAGCCGCGACACCGTTCCGTCGACGACGGCCTACGGCTGGCGTTCGTCGCACGCGGGCATTGCCGAAGCCATCGTGGTGTCGCGCCCGGGCGCGGGCGTGTATTACGTGCGCGTACAAGGCGAACAGGCGTCCAGCGGATTCACCGTGCTGGCGAGTTGGTGAAGGAATCCACGCACCGGGACTTCGCGTCCCGGTGCGTTCGCCACCGCCGAGGTTGATAACCGATCGCTAACGCCGCTGCTGCGAGCATCGCGTGGGGTCTCGCGCCGACACCACCGGAGGTGGACGATGGCGACGTACAGCGTTGGTTACCTGGTCGGAAGCCTGGCCAAGGGTTCGATCAACCGGCTGCTCGCGCAAGCCCTCACGAAGCTCGCGCCCGACGCGAAGCTGGACTTGCGGGAAATTCCGATCCGCGACCTTCCGTTGTACTGCTACGACTTCGACGCCGACTATCCAGCGGTGGCGAGGTCGTTCAAACAGTCGATCGCGGATGTCGACGCGATCCTGTTCGTCACGCCGGAATACAACCGCTCCATTCCCGGCGCATTGAAGAACGCCATCGATTGGGCCAGCCGCCCGTGGGGCCAGAACTCCTTCGCGCGCAAGCCGACCGGCGTCATCGGTACATCGCCGGGCGCGATCGGCACGGCCGTCGCGCAGCAACACCTGCGCAGCGTGTTGTGCTTCTGCAACTCGCCGCTGATGAACACCGTCGAGGCGTACATCACCTTCAAGCCGGGGATCATCACCGAGGGCGGCGAGGTGACGGATGCGTCGCTGGAAGAGTTCCTGCGCAATTACCTGCGCGAATTCCATCTGTTCGTCGCGCGCGTGTTGACGGTGTTGCCGCGGGACGCGTGAGGCGTAATCGCCTGGGTGAGCGCGGCTACTTGAGGTAGACGGTGTCCGTCGGTCCAACGCCGGTGATCAGGACGACCGCGCCTTCCGGTCCGGTTCGCGCGAAGTGCGGATCGCCCGCGGGCTCGGTGTAGAAGCTGCCCGCGGGCAGCGTGCGCAGGGCCTCGGGCACGTTCTTCCCGCCGTAGCCGAAGTGCCACGCGCCGCTGACCACCGTCGCCGTGCGCGCATCCTTGTGCGTATGCGCCTGGATCACCGTGTTCGGCGCGACCTGCAAACGGATGGTGTACAGGCCCGCCTTCGTCGGATCGCCGTAAAGCACGCTGGTTCGGACGCCCGGCAATCCCGATGTGCCGGGCCCGGCCGATGCCGTCGCGATGCGCTCGATGTCTTCGGGTGTCAGGCGACGTTGCGATTCGGACGTCGCCGCCGACAACGATCCGGTGGCGACGACCAGCAACGCAAGCGCGAACTTGACCTGGAACATCGCACGCTCCTATTTGCGCAGGAAGGCTTCGATCACGGGAACGGCCTGGTCGGTCTGCTCTTCCATGATCCAGTGGCCCGAGTCGGTGATGACCGCGCCTTCCACGTTGGTGGCGACGGCTTCGACTTCGGTCTTCATCGATGCGCCGTACGAGTGGTCGCCGCCGATCGCGAGCACGGGCAGTTTCAGTTTGCCGCCCTTCGCGAACAACGCCTGGTTGTCCTTGGCGTCCTGTGCGAACGCGCCGAACTGGCCGCTGGTCGCGTTGTGGATCGCACCTGGTCGCGCGTACAGCGCCGCGTAATGCTCGCGCGTGGCTTCATCGATTCCGGCGGGATTGGCCGACAACTCGTTGTAGAAGCGATCGAGCAGGATGCGCTCGCGCCCGGCGACCAGGCGCTCGACATCGGGTCCGCGGAAGTTGAAGTGCCAGACACGGGGATTCAGCAGTTGCTTGTCCCACGTGCCCAGCCCCGGCAGCGGCGCATCCATCACGACCCACTTCGTCACGCGATCCGGAAACTGCGCGATCAATGCGTATCCGACCATGTTGCCGATGTCGTGCGTGACCAGTTGCACTTTGTCGACCTTCAATGCATCGAGCAGGCTGATGAGGTCGCGCGCCTGGGCGGCTTTCTCGTAGCCGCCTTCCGGATGCGACGACAGGCCCATGCCGCGCAGGTCGGGAATGATCACCGTGTGGTCCTTCACCAGGCGCTCGGCGAGCGGTTGCCACATGTCGCCCGTGTCGCCGAAGCCGTGCAGCAACAACACCGCCGGGCCTTTTCCGCCGACGCGCACGTACTGCGTGCCGCCGGTGACCGCCATGTCGCTGCCGTGGAAGGCGGCGGAGTAGGGACGCACTTCGGCCTTCGCGGCGGTGGCCATGCCCATCAACAGGGCCAGCAGCGCGAACAGGGGCAGGCGGGAGATTGAACTCATCGGTGACGCCCTCGTTGAGTCGAGATGTGCATTGGTGCCGTGCGTGGGTCAGGACGGCGTGATCAGCTGGGCGTGTCGGACCTTCCCACGAATCGCAAGCCCACCCCCGGTTCGGTCGCGATCCAGCGCGGCGCGGAGGCATCGTCACCGAGTTTCTGGCGCAGCTTGCCGACCAGCACGCGCAAGTAATGCGTGTCGTGTTCGTGGTGTTCGCCCCACAGCTCGCGCAGCATCTGCGGTTGCGTGATGACGCGATTCGCATGCCGGATCAGCAGGGCGAGCAACGCGTATTCCTTGCGCGCGAGCGTCAGTGGTTCGTTGCGCAGCGTCACTTCGCGGCGTGCAAGATCGACGTGCAGCACGCCATCGTCGTAGACCGGCGGTGCTTCCTGTCCGGTCGCGCGCGTCCGCAACAAGGCGCGCACGCGCGCCATGAATTCCTGCACGCCGAAGGGCTTGGTGACGTAATCGTTGGCGCCGGCGTCGAGCGCAGCCACTTTCTCCGCTTCGCCCGCGCGCACGGTCAGGACCACGACCGGCACCTGTGTCCACGTGCGCAGATCGCGCAGCACATCGTGTCCGTCGCGATCCGGCAGGCCGAGGTCCAGCACGACCAGGTCCGCGCCTTGTCGCGCAAGCGCGGCCAGGCCGGATTCGCCGCTGTCGGCGAGTTCCACCACGTAGCCTTCGGCGCGCAAGCCGATGTCGAGGAAGCGACGGATCTGCGGCTCGTCGTCGATGACGAGGATGCGCGCGGCGGAGGCGGCGTGTTCGGTCATGCGGGCGTCGGCGGGGTCAGACGCGGCAATGTAATGCGGATCGTCGTGCCGCGCCCGTTGGGCCCCGGCAGCGCATCCACGCTGCCGCCGTGCGCGCCCACCATGCCTTGCGTGATCGCCAGGCCCAGCCCCGTTCCCTGGCGGCCGCGATCGCCGCGTTCGACGCTGTAGAACATGTCGAAGATGCGTTCGCGCTCGTCGTCGGGAATGCCGGGGCCGCGATCGGTGACGTCCACGCGCAGGCGCCCATCGATGTCGCTGGCGTCCACGATGATCGCTTCGCCGGGCGGCGAGAATTTCACCGCGTTCTCGATCACGTTGAACAGCGCTTGTTCCACGAGCGCGGGATGCACCCAGATCGGCGCGAGCCCCGGCGTGAAGCGCAAGTCGAACTTCGCCTCCGGCTGGTAGCGCTGCAACCGGCCGACCGCCGATCCGACGAGTTCGTCGACACCGATCCAGTCGCGATTCAAGGTCAACCCGCCGTGCCCGAGGCGCGTCATGTCGAGCAGGTTCTGCACGTAGCGATCCAGGCGCTCGCCTTCGGTGCGCACGGTGTCGAGCAGGCTGCGCCGATCGTCCGCGCTCATCGCGTCGGCATAGTGTTCGAGGCTTTCGGCGGCGCCGATGATCGAAGCCAGCGGCGAACGCAGGTCGTGCGAGACCGAGGAGAGCAGGGCGGAGCGCAGGCGTTCGGTTTCGCCGCTCACGCGCGCGTCTTCCAGATCGGCCACCAGGCGCGCGCGAACGACGGCCTGCGCGATGTCGTCGGCCATCGCTTCGATGAGGCGCGCCTGTTCGGGGCCTGCGCGTGGTGCGTCCTCCGCAAAGCGCAATCCGATCAATCCGTCGGCATCGCCATCCGTCGACAAGGGCCGGAACCACCACGCGGCGTTGCCGAGCGTATCGGTGTGTCGTCCGGCTTCCTGGCGATGGCGCAGCGACCAGTCCGCGGCGGCGCGGTCCTTCTCGGAGAAGACTTGCGGCCCGTCGTCGGGGAGCGGCGCGTTGCCGACATGCACCAACGCATCGGCGCCGGTCGCCTGCTTCAATGCCTGTCGCCCTGCCGCCATGACCTGTCCGAGGTCGGCCGCCACCGCGAGTTGGCGACTGAGCGCCTGCAACGCAGTGACATGCGCATTGGCGGCGCGCAAGGCCACGATCTGCGTGCGCAGCCGCGAGGCCAGTCGCCCCGCCACCAACGCCGCGAGCAGGAACATCAGGACCGTCGCCACGCCCTGGCGTCCACCGATCATCAGCGTGAAGCGCGGATCGATGAAAAAGAAGTTGTACGAGAGGAAACACAGCGCCGCGGCGAGCACCGCCGCGGACATGCGCGTGCGCGAGGCGACCACCACCACGGCGACGATGAACACCATCGACAGATCGTCCAGCCCGACCCAGCGTTCGGCGATGGCGCCGGCGATGGTCGCGAAGATCGCCGAAAGGACCGCCAGGCCGATGTCGCTGCGCGTCATTCGCCGGCCGAACTCCCGCACCGAACGTCGCGACTTCGCGCGCGCCTCCGGCGTGGCGAAGATCGTGAGTTCGTAGTGCGCGCCACGTTGCAACAGTTGCTGCGTCAGCGTCTGGTTGAACATACGCGCGACGGGCCGCTCGCGCGTACGACCGAGCACGATCGTCGACACGCCCGTGCGACTGGCGTGGTCGAGGATGGCGTCGGCGATGCTGGCGCCGTGCACGACTTCGGCGTCGCCGCCGAGACGGCGTGCGAGGGCGAACGCGCGATCCAGTTCGAGCTGTTGCGCGGCATCCGCCACGCGGCCGGTCTGCACGGTGACCACGCCCCAGGGCGCGTCGCGTCGTTCCGCGAGGCGGCGCGCGACACGCACCAGATATTCCGACTGGCCCTGTCCGTCGATCGCGACCAGCACGCGACGTCGAAGCGCGATACCGGGAACCCCACGCGCCGCCTGCGATTCGCGCAAATCGCTGTCGACGCGATCGGCGGCCGTCTGCATCGCCAACTCGCGCAGCGCCGTGAGGTTCGACGGCGAGAAGAACGCCTGCAGCGCATGCGCCGCCTGGTCGGGCACGTACACCTTGCCCTGCTGCAGGCGCTCGATCAGTTCGCGCGGCGGCAGGTCGATCAGCTTGATGTCGCGCAGGCGATCGAAGACCAGGTCGGGCACCGTCTCGCTGACACGCACGCCCGTGATGCGATGCACGACGTCGTTGAGGCTCTCCAGGTGCTGGATGTTGACGGTCGTGTAGACATCGATGCCGGCATCGAGCAGTTCGATGACGTCCTGCCAACGACGCTCGTGGCGACTGCCGGGCACGTTGCGGTGGGCGAGTTCGTCGACCAGCGCGATGCGCGGCTTGCGCGCGAGCAACGCGTCGAGATCGAGTTCCTCCATCGGCCGGCCCTGGTAGTCCAGGCGCGTGCGCGGAAGCAGCTCGAGGCCTTCGAGCAGGGCTTGCGTTTCGATGCGTCCGTGGGTTTCGACGAGGCCGACGACCACGTCGATCCCTTGCTTCTTCAACTCGCGTGCGCGCGACAACATCGCGTACGTCTTGCCCACGCCGGGCGCGGCGCCGAGGAAGAGCGTCAGGCGCCCACTGCCTCCGCGCTGGATTTCCCCCAGCAGCGCGTCGGCCTGTTCGCGTCGGTGGGTCGCGCTGCGTTCCTCGGTCGCCATGGTGGGATTCTGCGCCAGCTCAGCGTTGCGATGCATCCAGCGCCAGGTTCCGGCGCAAGACGTTGACCCGCGCCTGGCCCAGCACGCCGAATTGCGGGCCTTCGGTCGCGTCCGCAACCGCGCGTGCCACGACGGCTTCCGACAAACCCCGCGCCCTGGCCACGCGCGCAATCTGCACGCGGGCCGCGGCGGGGGAGAGGTGGGGGTCGAGGCCGCCGCCGGATTGCGTCACAAGGTCGGCCGGAACCTCCGACCGCGCGATGCCTTCACGCGCCGCGACGTCAGCGATGGCAGCGTCGATGCGCTTGCGCAAATCGGGATTGCTGCGCGCCTGGTTGCTGCCCGCGGCGGCCATCGGATCGTAGTTCGCCGCCGAAGGACGCGAGACGAAGTAGCGCGCGTCGGCGAAGGGCTGCGACACGAGCGAGGAGCCGACGACATGGCCCGCCTCGAGGATCGTGCTGCCCGTGGCCTGGTCCGGAAACGCGACGCGGCCCAGCGCGGTACCGGCGAGCGAATACAGGAAGCCGAACCCCAGGAGGATCACGCCGGCGAACAGCATCGGCGCACGCATGCCCACCTTGTCCTGCAGCACCACGGGTTGAACGTTCGTTTCGAGATTCATCAGTCGTTCCTCATGCACCGACGGTGGCGGACAGCGCCAGGTCGATCAGCTTGATGGCCACGAACGGCAACACCACGCCGCCCACGCCGTACAGCAACATGTTCCGGCGCAGCAGCACCGTCGCGCTCGCGGGCTTGAAACGCACGCCGCGCAAGGCCAGCGGGATCAACGCCGGGATGATCAGCGCATTGAAGATCAACGCCGCGAGCACCGCGTTGGTCGGGCTCGACAGATGCATCACGTTCAACGCCGCCATCGACGGAATCGCCGCGGCGAACAAGGCCGGCAGGATCGCGAAGTACTTCGACACATCGTTCGCGAGCGAGAACGTCGTCAGCGCGCCGCGCGTGATGAGCTGTTGCTTGCCGACTTCCACCACCGCGAGCAGCTTCGCCGGATCGCTGTCGAGGTCGACCATGTTGCCGGCTTCCTTCGCCGCCTGCGTGCCGGAATTCATCGCAAGCCCCACGTCCGCCTGCGCAAGCGCGGGCGCATCGTTGGTGCCGTCGCCGACCATCGCGATGAGCCGGCCGCCGGCCTGTTCGGTGCGGATGCGGGCGAGCTTGTCTTCCGGTCGCGCTTGCGCGATGTAGTCGTCGACGCCGGCTTCGGCCGCGATGGCCGCGGCGGTCAGCGGGTTGTCGCCGGTGATCATCACGGTGCGGATGCCCATGGCGCGCAGGCGGGCGAATTTTTCCTTCACGCCGTGCTTCACGACGTCCGACAGTTCGATCACGCCCAGCACGTGCTTGCCTTCGCTCACGACCAGCGGCGTGGC
The DNA here is from genome assembly GCF_009740395.1 of Noviluteimonas gilva. Taxonomy (GTDB): domain Bacteria; phylum Pseudomonadota; class Gammaproteobacteria; order Xanthomonadales; family Xanthomonadaceae; genus Noviluteimonas; species Noviluteimonas gilva. Next base: position 322,982 of record NZ_WOXT01000004.1, on the reverse strand, counting down.
ACCGCCACGCGCGACCTGTTCGATGCGCGCCTTCAACTCCGCGGGCACAGTGCCCTGGAGCGCACGCACGTGTTGTTCGATCGCATCGCCCGCACCCTTGCGAATCACGCGCGCACCGTTGTCGAGATCGACGCCGGACATGCGCGTCTGTGCGGTGAACTGGATGTAGTGCGCATTCGCCGGATCCTGCATGGCCGCGCCCTGTTCACGCGCGAGCTTCACGATGGACTTGCCTTCGGGCGTGGGATCGGCGAGCGAAGAGAGCAGGGCGGCGTCGCGCAATTGCTCGGGGTCGATGCCGCTGACCGCGTGGAATGCGGTGGCCTGGCGGTCGCCGTGCGTGATCGTGCCGGTCTTGTCGAGCAGGAGCACGTCGACGTCGCCCGCCACTTCCACCGCTTTGCCGGACTTGGCGAGCACGTTGGCCGACAACGCGCGGTTCATGCCCGCGATGCCGATGGCGGGCAGCAGGCCGCCGATCGTCGTCGGGATCAGGCACACGAGCAGCGCGATCAACAGCAGTGGATCGACGCGAACGCCGACGAACGAGCCGATGGCCGGCAGCGTCGCGCACACGATGAGGAAGGTGAGCGTCATCGCGGCGAGCAACATCGTCAGCGCGATTTCGTTCGGTGTCTTCTGGCGGTTGGCGCCTTCGACGAGCGCGATCATGCGATCGAGGAAGCTGTGCCCGGGCTCGGCGGTGATGCGCAGGACGATTTCGTCGGACAGCACCTTCGTGCCGCCGATCACGCCGCTGCGGTCGGTGCCTGCTTCGCGAAGCACGGGCGCCGATTCACCGGTCACCGCGGACTCGTTGATCGTCGCCAGGCCGTGCACGATTTCGCCGTCGGCGGGAATCAACTCGCCCGCCGAGACCACGACGAGATCGCCGGGGCGCAGATCGGCGGCGGCGATCTGCGTTTCCGCACCGCGCACGCCACCGACATAGCCCTTACCGTCGAGCAGCTTGCGCGCCACGAGGTCCTTGCGCGCACGTCGCAACGAGGCGGCTTGCCCGCGGCCACGCGCTTCGGCCACCGCTTCGGCGAAGTTGCCGAACAACACGGTGACCAGGAGGATCGCGGTCACCGACCAGCCGAAACCGGCCGGTGCCGCACCAGCGAGTGTGATCAGCGCGGCGAGCAGCGTGCCGCCGAACACGATCGTCATTACAGGGCTCTTCACGAGCGAGGTCGGCGCGAGTTTGCGGAACGCATCCGCGATCGCACTGCGCATCGTCGCGGCATCGATCAACGCCGGATGATTGCGGTGCGTCTTGCGTTGGTACGTCTGTTCGATCATCGAAGGGTCCTCAATGCACGGCCAGGCTCAGGTGCTCGGCCACCGGCCCCAGCACCAGCGCGGGCATGAACTGCAACAGGGTCAGGATCACGATCACCGCGATCAACGTGAGCGCGAAGGTCGGCGTTTCGACGTGCAGGCTGCCGGGCCCCTCGGGCGCACGACGCTTGCGCGCCATGCTCGCGGCCACGGCCAGTGGGATGATCAACGCGGGATACCGGCCGAGCGCGAGCACCGCGACGCAGGTCAGGTTCCACCAATACGTCGCATCGCCGAGCCCTTCGAAACCCGAACCGTTGTTGGCGAAGGCCGAGGTGTACTCGTAGAACACCTGGCTGATGCCGTGGAAGCCGGGGTTCGAGTTGCCGGTGAACGCAGGCAGCGCGAGCGTGAGCGCCGTGAAGCCGAGCACCACGAAGGGTTGCAACAGGATCAGCAGCGACAACAAGCGGACTTCGTGCGCTTCGATCTTGCGGCCGAACAGTTCCGGCGTTCGCCCGGTCATCAAGCCTGCGAGGAACACCGCGAGCAGCAGGTACACGAGGAATTGCTGCAGGCCGCATCCGATGCCGCCCCAGATCGCGTTGACGAGCATGTTGCCCATCGTGACCATGCCGGTCAGCGGCGAGAGCGAGTCGTGCATCGCGTTGACCGAACCGTTGCTGGTCTGCGTCGTGAACGCGGCCCAGGCCGCGGAGGCATCGGCGCCGAAGCGGACTTCCTTGCCTTCCATCAACGCAGGATCGGCCGCGGTCGCGGAGTGCCCTTCGAGCACGATCGCCGCGCCCGTCGACACGAGCGACATCAGCAACATGCTGCCGAACACCAACGCGGTGAATTTCTTGCGACCCGTGAACGGCCCGACCATGAAGACGACGCTGATCGGGATGAGGATGAGCGCGAGCGTTTCGAGCAGGTTGGCGAACGGCGTCGGATTTTCCAGCGCGACGGTGCTGTTGGGTCCATACCAGCCGCCGCCATTCGTCCCGAGCTGCTTGGCCGCCACCATCGGCGACACCGGGCCGATCGGGATCTTCTGTTCCTTCATTTCGACACTGGTATCGAGCGGCGTCGCGACAGGGCCGCCCTGCAATGTCGAAGGAACGCCCTGCGAAGTGAGCAGCACGCTCCACAGCAGGCACAGCGGCAGCATGAAACGCACGGTCGAACGAATCACGTCGGCCCAATAGTTGCCGACATCCGGTTCGTCGCCCGCGGTCTGGCGACCGCCCATCAACGCACGCAAGGTCGCCACGACCAGCCCCAGGCCCATCATCGGCGTGACGACCTGCAGGCCGACAATGCCTGCCATCTGCGAGAGATAGGACAACTGCGCCTGGCCGGAATAGTGCTGCTGGTTGGTGTTCGTCACGAACGACACCATCGTGTGCAGCGCCGTGTCCCACCGCATGTTAGGAATCGCGTCGGGATTCAGCGGTAGCCAGGCCTGGGTCATGAACTGCAACCAGACCAGGCCGCCGACGAACAGGTTGCTCAGGACGAAGGCCTTCGCGTAGCCGCGCCACGACATGCCTTGCGCGGGATTGGTGCCGAGCAGCCGATACATCGGCCGCTCGATCCAGGCGAAAAGGCGATCGCTGCGCATCGGATCGCCGCGCATGACGGCAGCGAGATAACGCCCGAGCGGCCAACCGAGGCCGATCGCGAGCGCGAGGACGAGGAACGCTTCCATCATGGCGGGTTCCTCAGAAGCGCTCGGGGCGCAGGATCACGTAGAACAAGTAGGCGCACGCGACGATCACCGTCACGCCGCACACGATCATCAGCCAGTCGGGCATGTCGTTCTCCTCAGAAACTCGCTTGCAGGGCCGCTTCGATGCGCGCTCCGGCGAAGTCGTCGCCGAAGATGCGTTTCGCGTTCGAATCGGTGCCGTGCGCGGTGACGCGCACTTCGAAAGGGGCATGGAACGTCCACACGGCGCTCACCGAGCCGTGCGTGTAGCCGTCTTCGGCCACGACGGCGTCATCGAGGAAGTAGTGCGCGAGCGCAGCCTCGAAGCGGACTGTGTCGTTGACCGGGAACTTCGCGCCGACCAGCGCGTAGGTGCCGCTGGCGTCGTAGCCGAGCGCTTCATCGGACCAGCCGAGGGACGCCCAGTAGTTGTTCTTGTAGGTCAACGTGGAATTGAGTTCGGTCCAGTTGAGGTCGACCGTCGTGGACGGGTATTGGTAACGCAGGATATTGACGTCCAGCGCCCAATCGTTCGACAGCGCCTTGCTCCAGCCGAGCGTGAAATCGAGTTCGCTGCTCGCATGCGTTTCCGGCGCGAACTCGACGCTCGAACCCCAGATCGATCCATAGAATCCCGACTCGCCCGCGACCTTGAAGCCAGCCTGCACCGCGGGATCGCCGTGCGTCTGCGTGCTGCCGCGCCAGACGTAATCGGACGTCAGCGTCGCGTTGCCGCTGAAGTCCGCGGCTTCGCTGCGCGCGGGGCTGCACGCGAGTGCAAGGGCGCACAGCGAAGTCACGAGGGGGAGCGCGGTTTCGCGCGCCCGGAAGGTCCCAACCATTTCACCGATCCTTCGACATTCCAGATGACCCGTTCGGCCACGGGGAGGATTGTCGAAAAGGGGCGCCTCAAATCTCCATTCCCGAAGGCGGGCGACTGCGTAAAATCGGCGTAAAGCCTGCGGCGCTAGTGCACCGCTTCCAGCGACTCGTGCAGGATGCGCAACACTTCGTTGATCGTTGCCGGATCGTTGAACAGATGATGGTCGCCGGGCACGACGAAGGTCGAGCGCGCGCCATCGATCAGTGCGCTGTCCAGCGGCACCGATCCGTCGGTTTCCGGCGAGCGGCCGGGAATCGCTGCGGCGATCGTGTGATAGGCGATGCCCGTCCGCGGCATCAGTGCTTCGCTCGCCACGCGCACGGGTTGTGCGACCTGCAGCGACGTGACGCTGTTGACCGCGCCATGACGATAGTGCTCGCGCAACGCGGGATGCACCGCGTCGGGATCAGACATCGCAACGCGTTGGAGCGTGTCGATCTCCGGCGTGCGGCGCCCCGCGAGCAGGCGCGTGACCTGGCCGAGCGTGCTCATCGCGCGCGGGCTGCCGCGATGCGGCGCCGCGATGAAGATCGCGCGCGACACGCCCGGGAACGGCGCGAACCCGAAGACATCCTCGACCGAGCGAACATCCTCCGCGCGCGCCTGGATACGATCCGGCGGTACGGTGAAGGCCGCATCCCACAGTCGCGTGCCGCTCTCGGCGCACAACAGGCGCGCGATCACGCCGCCGAAACTGTGGCCGATGAGGATGATGCCGTCGCGCGCGGGGGCATCGCCGCGTGGATCGAGGAGGTCGTATGCGTTCGCGAGGTAATCGTGCACGCGCCGCCGCGCGACGATCGTCGGTGCGTTGGTCTGGTACAGCACGTGCCAGACCTGGAAGCGTTCGCGAAGCGCCGTGTCCGCGCCGATCGCATCGGTCAGTCGCGCCCAGATCAGCGGGCTGCTGCACAGCCCGTGCAACATGACCAGCGTGCGCTTGGCCGGATCGTAGCCTTGGGGAAGATGGATGCCGGCGCGGTCGGCGGCGTGTTCGCCACCGACCAGGCCCCGCAACGCCACGCGGAAGTGGCGAAGGTTGTCGCGCGTGGAAGAGACCGGCAGCAGCGACACGGCGTCCTGCGGCCGATCAGGCCGCACGTACCTGCGTGAACGCGCCGGCGTTGCGTTCGACGAAGTGGCGGATGCTGATCGGCGTGTGACCGGTAATCCGCGCGAAGTCGTCGGTCATGCGGTCGTAGCGACCGGCGTGGTGCAATTCGACCATCGTCGCCAGGTGCGCGAGCAGGTGCGGCGGCACGCCGGCGGCGCGCAGGCGTTCGGTCCACGCCGACAAGGGAACGTCGTGATACGCGATCGGCCGGCCGAGCGCTTTCGAGAAGGCGTCTGCGTAGTGGGCCACGTTCGCGGACTCGAAGCCCGTGAGGTTGTAGATCCTGCCGAGATGTCGCGCAGGTTCATCGAGGATCACGGCGAGCGCGCGCGCGACATCGACCGAGGAGATCGGCGAGGTCTTGCTGTCGCGCAGCGGCAGGACGAGCGCATCGTTGTTGCGTACACCCTCGGCCGCGAGCTTCAGGAAGAAGCCTTCGATGAACGCCGTCGGCCGCACCGTCACCACCGGCAGGCCCGACCAGGCGAGCGCCTGTTCGGCGAGCCAATGCTGCTTGTGCTGCGGGCTGGGCGTGGTTTGCGTGATGCTCATCTGCGACACCGTCATCTGCGACAGATTGACGAAGGCTTCCACGCCGTGATGGCGCGCGACCGCCGCGGTGTTCACCGTCGCTTCGAGGTAGGTCGGCGAGATCGACATGCCGAAGTACAGGCGCTTGACGCCTTCCATGACGCGATGCATGTCGGAAAGATCGGTGAGGTCGCCTTGCACGACTTCCGCGCCGAGGTTGCGCAGGTACACCGCGCGCTCGTCTTCGCGGCGAACCAGCGCGCGCACGCGATGGCCCTTGGCGATCAGCAGTTCGGTGAGCGTGCGCCCGATGGCGCCGACGTCGCCGGCAGCGCCGGTCACGAGGATGGGAGATTGGGAATGCATTTGCGTCTCGCGGTGGTCTGTGGGTAAGAACGGAAGGGCGATCACTGGGCGTCCAGCACGCGCACGCTGGCGGACATGCCGGGCAGCAGGCGGTCGAGTTCGCGTGCGTCGTCCAATGCGATGCGAACGGGCACGCGCTGCACGATGCGGGTGAAATTGCCGGTTGCGTTGTCGGGCGGCAGCAGTGCGAACTGCGCGCCACTCGCCGGCGACAGGCTTTCCAGGCGGCCGTGGAAGGTGGCGCCGGGCACGGCGTCGATTGCGATTTCGACCTGATTGCCGATGCGCATGCCGGGCAGTTGCGTCTCCTTGAAATTGGCGACCACCCACAGTTCGGTCGGCACCAGGCCGATCAACTGCGTGCCGGGCCGCACGTACTGGCCGACGCGCGCGATGCGTTCGCTGACGCGGCCAGCGACGGGCGCGCGCACGGTCGTGCTCTCGACGTCGAGCTGCGCCAGCGCAACGGCCGCTTCGGCGGCGCGGATGTCGGCCTGCAACTGCGGGCGCTGGCTTTCGAGGACGGCAATGCGCTGTTGCGCTGCCGCTGCATTGGCCTGCGTTTCGACGACGCGCGAAGCGGCCGATTGCGCCGAGGACTGCAGCTGGTCGTACGACGAGGCGGCGATCAGTTGCTGGCTCGCCAGTTGCGCACCGCGTGCGGCATCGCGCGAGGAACGCCCGGCTTCGGTCGACGCCGCGCCGACGGCCGCGTTGGCCTGGCGAATGACAGCGTGCTGCAGCGTGATTTGCGCGTCGAGGTTGACCACCGCTGCGCGACGCGCGGCGACGGCCGCCTGGGCCTGCTGCAACTTCGCGCGATAGTCGCGATCGTCGATGCGGAACAGCACATCGCCGGCCGCGACGCGCTGGTTGTCGGTGACGCGTACGTCGACGACGTAACCGGCGACCTTCGGGCTGATCTGGGTGATGTCGCCGCGCACGTAGGCGTTGTCGGTGTAATGCGAGTCCCAGGACTGCACCACACTGCCGGGATGCAGGGCCGCGGCAGCGGCGGCGGTGGCGACGGCAGCCGCGAGCAGGCCGACGACGGAAGCGGTACGCAGTTTCATTGCAGATCTCCGGAACGGATTCGAACGGGGGGAGGCGCGGGGCCGATGAACACGACGACGAAGGTCGTCAGCAGCAAGACGACGGCGACCAGCACGAAGGCATCGTTGATCGCCAACAGCCAGGCTTCGCGGCGCACGCCGGCGCCGATCTGCGCGACGGCGCGCGCGGTGGCGAGCGTTTCGTCGCCGGTGCGCGTGGCCAATTTGTCCGCCAACGCGGTCAGGCGATCGGACTGGAAGGGGTTGAGCCACGACACGTGCTCGACCAGCACGCTGGAATGGAACTTCTCGCGCTCGGTCGTGAAGTGCGACAGCAATCCGGTGCCGATGGCGGTACCGCCGACCGTCGACATGTTGAAGGCGATGGCCGCGGTGGGGCCGTCTTCGGGTTTGATCGAACCGGCGCCGATCATCACGCCGGGCACGAGGAACAGCATCTGGCCGGCGCCGATCAGGGCGAGGCTTGCGTGCAGTTGCGCGGCGGCGGTGAGGTTGCTCGCATCGCTCGCGAGCGCCACGCCGAAGAAGCACGCCAGCAGGCCGATCAACATCGACACGCGCCCGTCATGACGGCTCACCAGCCACCACGCGAGCGGGAAGGCGGCGATCTGCGGCACCAGGTTCCACTGCAAAGCGTTGGCCATCTCCAGCGGGCGATAGCCTTGCGTGAATCCCAGCAGCAGCGGCAGCGCATAGACGGTGATGGAGAAGGTCGCGCGGATGATGAAGTTCATCGTGATCGGCGCGCCGAAGCGCGGATCCAGGAACTTGCGCAGGTTGACGATGCGGATCGGCGAGACGAAGTACATGACGGTGAAACCGATCCACGCGCCGATGCCGACGGTGGCCAGCGTCGCGATGAGCGGGCTTTCGAACCAGAACCGGCGCGTGCCCTGCGAAATCACCATCAGCAGGCTGCTCGTCGCCACGGCGAGCAACAGCGCGGCGACCCAATCGGACTTCAATTCCGAGAGGTTGGCGGGCGATGCGGGCAACCAGCGCAGCCCCGCGAACACGAGCGTGACGCCGACCAAACCTTGCGTCAGGAACAAGCCGCGCCAGCCGACTGCGGCTTCCAGGTAACCCGACACCACGGGCCCCGCGTTGACCGAGACCAGCAGCACGAACGCGAGCAACGCCAGGCCGAAGGGCAGGCGCGGGCCGTTCCACGCGCGGAACAGCGCAACGAATGCCATCGGGCCGAACGTGCCACCGACGAACCCGTGCAGGGCCCGCAGGAAAAGTAGGAACGGCAGCGAGGTCGCACTCGAGCACAGCCATGCGATCACCGCGAACGCCACCGCGCTCGCAAGGAACAGTCGACGCAACCCAAGCGCCCGTGCAAGCACCGGCGAGGCGACGAAGCCGAAGAAGTTCGCCGCCGAGTAAATCGTCGTGACCCAGGAGACTTCATCGGCCGACACGCCCAGGCTGCCCTGGATGTCGGCGAGGTTGGTGCCCGCGAATTGGGCACCGAGGTTCGCGATGAAGCTGCCGGCGAGCGCGGTGAACACCAGGGGAGTGGTGCTCTTCGCTGCAACGGGCGCGCTCGCGGGGGCGAGGTTGATGGCAGTGAAGGCGCTCATGGGGCGGGCTCCGGTGCGCCGGGACGGCGCACCGTTGCGATGCCTTACTTCGCTGCGACCGCGTAGCGCGCGGCCGGCGTGGTCGACGACAACTTCGGCGCGATCGCCTTGCGCGCGCTTTCCCACGCGTTGAATTCACCGGCAGGCACCGCGGGGATCGTCACGACTTCGCCCAGTTCCAGGCCCTTGAGCGAGGCGTCGACCATGTCGGTCGCGGACATCACGATCTCTTGCGGCAGTTCGTCGACGGGCTTGCCGGAGATTTCCCAGAAGTCCGTCTTGGTGGCGCCGGGCAGCACGGCCTGCACGCGCACGCCCTTGTCGGACAGTTCGTGGTGCAGCGACTGCGTGAACGCAAGCACGTAGGCCTTGCTGCCGCCGTACACGCCGTTGAGCAGTTCCGGTGCGATGGCGACTACCGAGGCGATGTTGACGATCGTGCCGTCGCCGCGCGCGACGAACGCCGGAGCGACCGCATACGCCAGTCGGGTGACGACGTTGACGTTCAGCGCAATCAAGCGCTCCATCGCGCCGATGTCGGACTGCAGCAGCGGCGCGGTCGCACCGATGCCGGCGTTGTTCACCAGCATCGTGATGCTCGCGTCGTGCTTCAGCACGGCTTCGACTTTCGCGACGCCGGCCGGGTCGGTGAGGTCGGCGGCCAGCGTTTCGACGGAGCGACCCGTGCGATTGGTGAGGTCTTCGGCGAGTGCGCGCAGCTTGTCGGCGCGGCGTGCGACGAGGATCAGGTCGTAACCCGAACGGGCGAGGCGATCGGCATAGACCGCGCCGATGCCCGACGATGCGCCGGTGATGAGCGCGGTACCACGGTGGAGGGAGGTATTCATGGTGCGGAGTTCCGATGTGCGGCGGGGTGCCGGGGACGGAGCGCATCCTAGGCCGGCTTGCATGTGGCCGAAATGTCGTATATACCTCGATTCGTGCCATCGCCAGGAAATGCCGTGATCACCATCGGATTCGCCTTGCCGCCCGGCTTCCAGATCATGGGTCTGGCGCCGGTGTCGGCCTTCGAACTCGCCAACACCGTGGCGCGCGAGCCGCTGTACGAGATCCGCCTGCTGTCCGAAAACGGTGGGCCGTTGGTGAATTCCTTCGGCGTGTCGGTCGACACCAGGGCCTTGTCGCGGCAGCGCGTCGATACGTTGATCGTCACCGGTTTGCTGCGACCCAAGCCGAGTTCGCCCGGCCTGATCCGCCAGTTGAAACGCCATGGGACGACGAGCCGACGCATCGCGTCGGTGTGCACCGGCGCGTTCCTGCTGGGCGAAGCGGGCTTGCTCGACGGCCGGCGCGTCACCACGCACTGGCGCTGGGCGAAGGACCTGCAGGCGCAATTCCCCGACGTGCACCTGGAGGAAGACCGCATCTTCATCATCGACGGCCACGTGTGGACCTCGGCCGGCATGAGCGCGGGCGTGGATCTCGCACTGGGCATGATCGAGAAGGATTTCGGCGCGGAGCTCTCGCGCGCGGTCGCACGATCGCTCGTCGTGCATCACCGTCGTGCGGGCGGGCAATCGCAACACTCGGCGTTGCTGGACCTGGATGCGAAGACCGATCGCATCCAGGGCGCGTTGGCGTATGCGCGACAACACCTGCGTTCGGCGCTGACGGTCGAAGAACTCGCGGAAGCCGCGCACCTGAGCCCGCGGCAATTCAGTCGTGCATTTCGTTCGGAAACCGGGCAGTCGCCCGCCAAGGCCGTCGAACAACTGCGCGTCGAAGCCGCCCGCATGATGGTCGAGCAAAGCCGCATCACGATGGACGAAGTGGCGGCCGAAACCGGGTTCGCGGATCCCGAGCGCATGCGCCGCGCGTTCCTGCGCGCCTTCGGCCAGCCGCCGCAGGTGATCCGTCGCAACGCGCGGCTGGCAGCGGCCTGAGCACGCGATGGACCGCCTGGAGGCCATGAAGATCTTCGTCGCTGCACTGGACGAAGGCAGCCTTGCGGGCGCAAGCCGACGCACCGGGCGTTCGCCGGCCGCGGTGAGCCGCGCCATCGCCTCGCTCGAAGCGCACGTCGGCGTGCCGCTGCTGCATCGCACGACGCGCTCGATCAAGCTGAGCGAGGCCGGCGAACGTTACGCCGCGGCATCGCGCCGGGTGATCGCCGAACTCGAACAGGCCGACCGCGACGCCGCCGGCGAGCGCTCCGTGCCGCGCGGCACGCTCACGATCACCTCGACGCTGTATACGGGCATCGAAATCCTGCGACCCATCGTCGACGCCTTCATCGACGAATACCCGACCGTGCACGTGCGCATGCAGCTGCTCGAGCGGCCGGTGAACCTCATCGACGAGGGCATCGACGTCGCGCTGCGCATCACCCACCTGGCCGACTCGACGCTCATCGCCAAACCCGTCGGGGAAGTGCGCCGCATCCTCATCGCATCGCCGCGCTACCTCGCCACGCATCCGCGCATCAACGACATCGGCGACCTCGCGCGCCACGCGATCATCACCACCGACCACATGGGCCTGGATTCGTGGAGCTTCCCGGCGGTGGATGCCGCATCCTTGCCGCGTTCGGTGTCCTTCGCGCCGCGCATGGTGGTGAACAGCATCCATGCGGCCCTGGGCTCGGTGGTCGATGGGCATGGCATCGGCCGCGTGCTGTCGTACCACGCCGCCGCGCTGCTCGAAGCCGATGCATTGCGCATCGTGCTGCCCGATGCGGAGCCCAAACCGATTCCCGTGCACCTGGTGTCGCCGCAGGGGCGACTGTCCGTTCCAAAGGTGCGCGCATTCGTGGACTTCGCACTGCCGAGGTTGCGCGCCGCGTTCGCACGCCTGCGCGTGTGATTCGTCCGCTGGGTGGAATTGTGTCTCCCTGAAGTCGTGGATTCTCTGCGGGGTCGTATGCCCATAGATTGGATGTCCCGTCGCGACAAGACGTCGACACCCGAAGGCCCCCCTCATGAATCCGCAACGCGCCATCGCCGCCGGCCTGCTCGCCGCCGGAATGCTGTTCGCCGGTTCTGCGGCCGCTGCCGAAACCACGCGGGCGCCCGCGCCCCAGCAGGCAACCAAGCCGCAATTCCGCATCACGCACGTCACGCCCGAATACTGGCGCGTCACCATCGACAACCCGCCGTTCAACATCTTCGGGCCCGAGTCGATCCCGCAGTTGAATGCGATCGTCAGCGCGCTCGAAGTCGATCCGAAGGTCAAGGTCGTCGTGTTCGACAGCGCGGTGCCCAACTTCTTCCTCACGCATTACGACTTCGAAGCGCCGCTGAGCCAGACGACCAGCATGGCGCCCGGGCCCACGGGCCTGGCACCGCTGCCGGACATCCTCGTGCGGCTGAGCCGAGCGCCTGTGGTTTCGATCGTCTCGATCCGCGGCCGCGCCTCGGGCGTGGGCAGCGAGCTGGCGCTCGCCAGCGACATGCGCTTCGCGAGCCTGCAGAAGGCCGTGCTGTCGCAGTGGGAAGTCGGCGCGGGACTGGTGCCGGGCGGTGGCCCGATCTCGCGCCTGCCGCGCTTGATGGGCCGCGGACGCGCGCTCGAAGTATTGCTGAGCGGCGACGACATCGACGGTGAGCTCGCCCAGAAGTACGGCTACGTCAATCGCTCCCTGCAGGACGACGAGCTCGACGCGTTCGTCGACAAGCTCGCGCGCCGCATCGCGAGCTTCGACAAGCAGGCCATCATCGACATCAAGGGCATGGTCAACAAATCGACGCTGCCGTCGGACGCGGACATCGGCGCGGAGTGGAACAGCTTCGTCACCTCCGCCGGGCGCCCGCAGGCGCAGCGACGCATCAAGGACCTGATGGGCCTGGGCCTGCAGGAAGAGGGCGACGTCGAACGCCGCCTGGCCGACTACACCGGCAACTACGCCGAGCGTCCGAAGTGAGCGCAATGGAATTCCAGCCCCGCCGCACGCTGCAGTTGCAGGTCGTCATCGACGTGATCTGCCCGTGGTGCTACATCGGCAAGCGCAGCCTGGATCTCGCGCGCGAGCGTCTTGCCGCACAGGGCCTCGATGTCGAGGTCGAATGGCTGCCGTACCTGCTCAATCCGTCCATGCCCCTCGAAGGCATGGATCGGAAGGCGTTCCGGTCCGCACGATTCGGATGGGATGTCGCGCTGGAGATGGATGCGCGCGCCGCCGACGCGGGCCGCCGCATCGGTGCGCATTTCGACTACTCGCTGCAACATCGCACGCCCAACACCGTGGCCGCGCATGCGCTCATCCGTTCGGCGCACATCGAAGGCGGTTCGGCGCTGCAGGAACGCCTGGTCGATGCGTTGTTCGTCGATTACTTCGCGAACGGCGGCGACATCGGCGAAGACGCGGTGCTGGAACGCATCGCCACGCAGGTCGGCATGGGGCGGGGCGCGGTCCAACGTTCGATCCCGTATCGCGCCGACATCCCCCGACGAGCGGTCGCGATCCGCGACCTCGGCTTGAACGGCGTCCCCAGTTACCTGGCCAATGGCCGCTTGCTCTTCAGCGGTTCGCAGGATGTCGAAGGTTACGTGCGGCGGTTGCTGCGCGTCGCCGACGATCTGGTCGCTGCGTAACCGAATGTCCGCGACACTATGGTTTCCCCCCACCAATGAGGTAACGCAGTCATGACCCTTCCCCTCGAAAAGACGCTGTACACCGCCCACACCCACACCGTCGGCGGCCGTCACGAAGGCTCCGCCAAGTCCGACGACGGCCAGCTCGAAGTCGCCTTCAGCACGCCCGGTTCCGGCAAGCCGGGCACGAATCCGGAGCAGATGTTCGCCGCCGGCTGGTCTGCGTGCTTCATCGGCGCGCTCGGTTTCGCCGCGCAGTCGCTCAACGTGCGCCTGCCGAAGGACACCTCGGTCGATGCCGCGGTCACGCTCGGCACGACGAAGGAAGGCCAGTACCAGTTGGCCGCCAAGCTCACCGTCAACCTGCCGGGCATCGACGAGGCCACGAAGCAGAAGATGGTCGAGATCGCGCACCAGACCTGCCCGTACTCGCGCGCCACGCGCGGCGACATCGAAGTGGAAGTGGCGGCTGCGTGATGGATAAGCTCGTGGCCGGTGTCGGGTCCATGCCCGGCGCCGGCGCGATGCGCTTCGAGGAAACGCAGCGATGGAAGTGATGCTCCACCTCATCGCGACCTGGGGGTTGCTGGTCGTGTTCGCCTCGGTCCTGCTCGACCAGGGCGGCATTCCCGTGCCCGCGTATCCGCTGATCATCGTGACCACCGCGGTCGCGATCCACAACGACGAATCCACGTTCGCGATTTTCCTGGTCGCCACGCTCGCGGCCGTGCTCGCCGACTGGGCGTGGTTCCTCGGCGGACGGCGTTTCGGCAACACGCTCGTGCGCCTGATGTGCAAGTTGTCGCTTTCGCCGGACTCATGCGTGATGCGCACGCGCGGCGTGTATGGGCGCTGGGGTCCCGCTTCGCTGATCGTCGCGAAGTTCGTGCCGGGTTTCGCCGCGGTCGCCACGACGCTCGCGGGACAGACGGGCACGAAGACGCGCACCTTCCTGTTCTACGACGCGATCGGCGCGGCCTTGTGGGCCGGCGGTGCCGTCGTGCTCGGGATCGTGTTCGAAGATGCGGTCGAAGATGTGCTGCTCGCGCTCGAAAACCTCGGGCATCTCGCGGTGCCGGTGCTGCTCGGCCTGATCGCGGCCTTCATCGCGTGGAAGTGGTGGCGCCGCCGTCGCTTCCTGCGTGCGCTGCGCATGGCACGCATTTCACCCGCCGAACTGGATGCATTGATCGCGTCGGGCAGTTCGCCCTTGATCCTCGATGTGCGCGATGCGACGCAGCGCGAGAACACCGGCTGGATTCCCGGCGCGATGCTCGTGCGCACGCCGGACGAAGCGCACCCTTCGCCGCAAGGGGAAGTCATCGTCTATTGCGACTGCCCCAACGAAATCTCCGCCGCGGTGCTCGCGCACGCGTTGCGGGCACGCGGATTCCACAAGGTGCGTCCGCTCGCGGGCGGCTTCGATGCGTGGCGTGCCGAAGGCCGCGCGATCGAGGGCGGCCTCTCCTAACCGGGAACGACCTCCACGTCGTTCAATCGCCACTGTTTGTCGAAGAACGCCTTCGTCGGCCCGTAGGCGCGGAACATCAGTTCGAACTTGCGCGCCGGATCGGTCGGCACCCAGTTGGCGTCCTTGCCCGCGGGCGCCGTCGGGCCGAAGTAGATGTCGACCGATCCGTCGGGATTCTTCACGACATCCGACGCATTCGACGCACGGCTGGCGCGCGCCATGTTCTTGATCAACGCGTGCGTTTGACGGTCGTACGCCGTCACCGACCAATACTGATCGACGGGGACATTCGCGGGCACGTGCAGTCGATACGTCTTTGACCCATCGAAGTCGTGCCCGTCCTTGTCCTTGATCGCGATCATGTAGAACTGGCCCGCGCCCAGGCGCTTGAGGGCGATGAAGGCGTAGGTGTAGCCCACGCCGCGCGCGTCGACGGGGTAGTGGTCAGGGTCGCTGAAACCGCCCTGCGCGGCGCTGATCAGCTCCGGTATCGCGGGCAGTGTCCAGTGCGTGCCTTCGTAAAATGGCGGAAACCCGGCGTCGTACCGCGCTTCCAGTTCCTGCTGCGCCTCGCGAATGCCGGCCGTCAGCGCTTCCTTCGTCGCCGCATCCGGTGCGAACGGTTTGCCTTTCTCGATGCCCAGCGTGCGCAGCGAATCGATCATCACACGGTCGCGATCGAGCCAGGGTTCGGCTTGCACGATGCGATCGAGGTTGTCGAAGAAGCTGGCGTCGTAGCGGATCGTGGAATCGAAATCCACTGATTGCACGTCACTGAACACCGTGTCCGGTGGATTCGCGGCCTGCGACAACGGATACACCTTCACCTGCTTGCCGTAAGCCACGGACCTGGCGACATCCTCGGCGGAGTGACTGTCCAGCTTCGATCGGATCAGCGCATAACCGCCGTACGTGCCCGGTCGCAGCGGCGTGTAGCCGGCGGGCACCGCGCCTTCGTAGCCGGGCGGCAACAGCACGAACTTCGCACCGGCTCCCTTGTCGACGCCGAGTGCGCCGGCGTCTTCGAGCGGCACTTGCCAGGTGTTGACGATGTTCGCGTTGAGCGAACCTGCATCGCCCGCCGGCGGAAACTCCAGCACGACCGGTCCGACATCCTTCGTGTTGAAGAACGCCATGAAGTACATCGTGTCGGGGTTGGGCGTGAGCGTCTGGTTGTGCCAGTCGAGCGGCTTGCCCCAATAGATCACCTGGTTTTCCTTGCCGGGGGTCTTGGTCAGCATTTCCTGGCGCATGAGGTCGTAGTTGACCGCGGGCATGCCCCAGATCGCCGCTTCGGTCGCGCGGCGTTGCACGTTGCTTCGATTCACCATCGCGGGATTGATCACGCGACCTTGCGTCGACGCGGCCCTGGGCGACACAACCGTTGCACGATCGGAAGGTCGGTCGCAGCCGGCGATGAGCACCAGTGCACAGCAAGCGGCCACTTTAAGCGCACGCATGACGACGACTCCGAACGGGCGGACCCACGGGAGGTTGGCGGAGAACGCGGCGGCAGGCATCGGTAGGTGTACCGGCGTCCCGCAAGTAAATCTACGGGTTTTCAGGAGGCTGAAGGCGCCGCGTCGGCGATCCGATGGGGCGCCACGTCAAGGTGGGGCGAAGGTTGGTCTTTGCCCCGCTGCTAGGATCCCGCAGTCTTCCCGCGATGGATGCGCGACATGGCGACTCTCCGGTGATCCGCATCGGATGCGCGGGATGGTCGATCGCCACGCGACACGCAGCGTTGTTCGGCGACGGTCACTCCGCGCTGGCCCGCTACGCGACACGCTTCTCCGTCGTCGAAGTGAACTCGACATTCTATCGACGGCATCGTCCCGACACTTACGTGCGGTGGGCGGAAGCGGTGCCGCGCGCGTTCCGCTTCTCCGTGAAGTTGCCCAAGGCGATCACCCACGACGCGAGACTGGTCGGCAGCGGGTCGGCGATCCGCGCGTTCGCGCAGGAGACCGCGGGACTGGGCGCGAAGCTCGGCGGCGTACTCGTGCAACTGCCGCCATCGTTGGCGTTCGATGCGCGCGTGGCGGGGACGTTTTTTCGGCAGTTGCGCGCCGCGTTCGATGTTCCGATCGCGTGCGAACCGCGGCATTCGAGCTGGTTCGAGCCACGCGTCGATGCGCTCTGGGAGCGTCATGTCGTGGCGCGCGTCTCGGCGGATCCACCCGTGCCGGAAGGCGCGGGCGCGCCCGGCGGCGCAGGGCGATGGTCGTACTTTCGACTGCATGGCGCGCCCGTCATGTACTACAGCGCGTACGAGGACGCGCGCTTGGCGGAAATTGCGCGCGCCCTGCGCGCCATCGCGCGGCCGCGTCGACCCGCCTGGTGCATCTTCGACAACACCGCCCATTCGCATGCGATCGAGGATGCGGCGCGCCTGCAGAGCCTGCTCGGCGGATGAGGGGCTGATACCAAAGTCCAATCGAATCCACACAGAGCCTCTGGTGTGATCGTCTGCACGGAGGCACCACCATGAAGCGAAACAACCGATTCACGTTCGTCATCGTCGCCGGAGTGAGCGCCATTCTCTGCGGCACCGGCCTGTATGCGCAGGCCAAGGGCGACAAGTACGCACTGAAGTCGCCCAGCGGCATCGCGTTCGCCGATTTCAAGGGCTATGAAGACTGGGCCGTTGTCTCGTCCGCGCGTACCGATGAGGTGCTCAAGGTGATCGTCGCCAACCCGACGATGATCAAGGCCTACAAGTCCGGCATCCCGGGCAACGGCAAGCCATTCCCCGACGGATCGAAGATCGCCAAGCTGCAATGGAAGCCGAAGAAGAGCGAGACCGCCCCCTTCGTCGTAGACGTGCCCGATGTCTTCACCCAGGCCTTCCTGATCGAGAAGGACGCCAAGCGCTTCCCGGACAGCGGCGGTTGGGGCTACGCGTTGTTCAACTACGACGCGAAGGCCGACACGTTCTCCGCCGACGCGGCGAGCAAATCCGATTGCGGGCACGCCTGCCATCTGAAGGTGGCCAAGCAGGATTTCATCTTCCACCCGTACCAGAAGCGCTGAAGCCGGGAGCTCCGCTAAAATGGCGGGATGATCCGCATTGCCGACTACGACCCCCGTTGGCGCGCCGACTTCGCGCGCCTCAACATCGACTGGCTCGAACGCTTCTTCGTGGTCGAGGACATCGACCGCGTCGTGCTGTCCGACCCGGAGACGCACATCCTCGCCAAGGGCGGGCGCGTGCTGTTCGCGGTCGACGCCGACGATCGCGCGATCGGCACCGTGGCGCTCAAGCACGAAGGCGAGGGCGTTTACGAGCTGACGAAGATGGCCGTCGATCCCGGCTCGCAGGGACAGGGCATCGGACGCCTGCTGATGGAAGCCGCGCTGAAGACGTATCGCGACATCGACGGGCGCGAGCTGTTCCTGGAATCGAGCAGCAAGCTCGCACCCGCGCTCGCCCTGTATGAAAGCGTCGGTTTCCGACATCGGCCCGCGCCGCGACCGGGCTCGCATTACGCGCGCGCCGATGTCTACATGGTGCTGGAGTCGCCGCCGCTATAGCTGCGTGATGCCGCCAGTCGCGGCCGCGCTCGTCGGCCGATCAGAACGCGAACGTCGCGCGCAACCGCAACGACCGCGGCTCGAACGCATGGAAGTGGAGGTCTTCGACGCCTTCGTCCGGCTCACCCGGCAGGCGCGAGGCGTAGTAGTAATCGATGTCGTGGTCGTCCGAATCCAGCGCGTTCAGCACGTCGAGTTCGAAGCTCCAGCGCTGCCAGCGCTTGCCGATCGCGAGGTTCACCATCGTCGAACTCCCGCTCCGCACGCGGTTGTCTTCGATCAGCGGCGCATCGCCGACGTAACGCACGCGCGCCGAGGAATGCCAGCCGCGCGCCCATTCCGACGACCACGCCGCGGAAGCGATCCACGGCACCGCGCCGGGAATGCGATCGCCCGCGGGATCGGCGTCGGTGAATCGCGATTGCGTATACGCAAGTTCGAGTTCCAGCCGCGCACGCGGATCGGCGAACCAGTACGCGCCGAACTCGATCCCGTGGCGTTTGCTCGGCCGGCTGGCTTCGGTGGTGCCGGCATCGCCGACGAACAGCAGTTCGCTCGCGAGGTCGAGTTGCCACAGCGCGAGCGTCGTTTGCCAGCGTCCTTCCTGCGCCACGCGCAGACCAAGTTCGCTGCCCCGCGAACGCACCAGCGGCGTGACGCGATCAGCAGGCTCGCCTGTCACCGGGTCCACGCGGATCGTCGTGCCCCGTGCATCGTTGGAATGGAACCCTTGACCCCAGTTGAGATACAGCTCGGCCGGTTCTGCGATGCGCCACGCGAGCTCACCCTTGAAAGAGGCGATGCCGGCTTCGGTTCGCCCGCTATTCTCCGGCTGCAGCGCATCGACATCGAAGGTGTAACGGTCGTAGCGGCCGCCGAGTTGCACGCGCACCGCCTGGGTCAGCGAATACTGCGCATCCATCCAGGCCGCGAGGCTGCGTTCGTCGACGCGATCGTCGCGAATCGGTGCGACGAAGGCGCGTGCCTGCGTGCGTTCGAGCCCCACTTGCCCGATGTCGTCGCGTCGTCCGTCCATGCCTGCGCGTACGCGCCAGGTCGCGCCCTGCCAGGTCTGGCGCAGGCCGAAGCCGGTGAGCGTGCGCGCATCGAACTGGCGGAACTGATCGCCGTTCGCCGGATCGTCGAGGAAATAAGTGAAGTTGGACCACACCGACAGGCGATAGCGGATCGCGTAAGCGTTCGCGTCGAAGGTGCCGCCGAACGCGTCGCCATTCCACGCGCCGGAAAGCGAATAGCGTGACGAGTCGCCGCCGAGCGTCGTATCGAGGGAGCCGAGTCGATCGATCCGGCCTTCGGTCACCGCGCGCTGCGGGATCTGGTCCGGCGAGTTCCAGCGATTGTCGTAACCCATCGCCGTCAGCGAGCCTTGTCCGCGTCCGACGGGCGCGGTCAATCGAAGGAACACGTTGCGCTTGTGCACGTCTTCGTCGATGTCGCGCCAGGGGCCGTCGTAGCCTTGCGCTTCCACGCCCCAGGTGAGCGTCGTCGCGCCGATCGCGTGGCTCGCTGCACCCACGATCCGCGCGTATTGGTCGCTTCCGAGTTCGAATTGCGCGAAGCCCGTCGCCATCGCATCGACCAGGCGATAGTCCACCGAACCCGCCGACGAGAAGTCTCCGACCTCCGCAGCGTAAGGCCCCTTGCGGTAGGTCAGCCCGTCGACGAGTTCGGGGATGAGGAAGTTGAGGTCGGCATAGCCCTGGCCATGCCCGTGCGAGCGCAGGTTCACCGGCATGCCGTCGACGGTCTGCGCGAAATCGGTGCCGTGATCGAGGTTGAACCCGCGCAGGAAATACTGGTTCGCCTTGCCCGAGCCGGAGTGCTGCGTCGCGGCCACGCCCGGCACGTATTCGGCAAGATCGCCGGGACGCAGGCGAGGGCGACGTTCGATTTCGTCATGCGACAGCGTGCCCTCGGAGGCCGAGGTTGCGGTGCCGACGAGATTCTCCTCGCGGCCCACGACGGTGATGGTGTCGAGTTCCACCGGCGCGGGCCCCGTGGATTGCGCGAAGCACGGCGTGGCCGAAAGCCACGACACGATGCCCATGAAGATGCGTCTGCGAATGCTGTTGTCCATATGCGTTTCAACTTAATCGGTCCCCGCTGGCGAATGGGCCAACGTGAGAGGGGGAAGGTTCGACGTCGGACGCAATCGGTGGCGCGCCCGGGAGCGCCGGGTGCGGATGCGGCTGCGTGTCGAAATTCGCGCCGCCGCCGCGTACCCGGGCCGCCGACGTCGGTGTCCGAATCCGGCGAGTCGGCGACCGCGGCGGGTGCTAGCCTGCGGGCATGAACCAGTTCGCGCCGCTGCCCGAAGCCACATCGCTCCCCTCGCACCAGGTTTGCGAGCAGGCGCGCGCGAGTCGCGATTTGCGCTTCGACGGCTTGTTCTTCACCGCGGTCACGAGCACGCGCATTTATTGCCGCCCGGTGTGTCCGGCGCCGACGCCGAAAGCGAAGAACGTCGTGTACTACCCCAACGCCGCGGCCGCCGAAGCGGCGGGCTTCCGCCCGTGCCTGCGTTGCCGGCCGGAGTTGTCGCCGGGCGACGGTGCGTGGCGACAAGGCGATGCGGCCGTCGCGCGCGCGATCAAGCTGATCAACGAAGGCTTGCTGTCCGAAGCACCGGTCTCGGTGTTGGCCGAACGCGTGAACCTCGGCGAGCGGCAGTTGCGTCGCCTGTTCGTCGAACGCCTGGGCGCGACGCCGAGCGACGTGCATGGTACGCGCCGCCTGTTGTTCGCCAAGCAACTGCTTACGGAAACCGACCTGTCGATCACCGACATCGCGATGGCCGCGGGTTTCGGCAGCCTGCGTCGGTTCAATACGACGTTCAAGGACGCCTACCGCATGGCGCCGCGCGAGTTGCGCAAGCGGCCCGCGCCGTCGCGTGGCGAAGCTCTGGTGCTGCGGCTTGGGTATCGGCCGCCGTACGACTTCGCGACGATGCTGCGATTCCTGCACGGGCGCGCGCTGCCCGGTGTCGAAGTCGTCGACGACACGTGTTATCGGCGCGTGGTCGCGCCCGCGTCGCAGGACGCAGCGCCCGGATGGCTGCGCGTCTCCGCGTGGCCCAACGAGGCGGCGCTCAAACTGGAAGTGCACGGCATCGCGCCGATGCAACTGCAGTCCGTCGTGCAGCGCGTACGGCGCATGTTCGACCTGGATGCCGATCCACGCGCGATCGCGTCGGCGTTGTCGGTCGATCGTCGTTTGCGGCCATTGGTACAACGTCGCCCGGGCTTGCGCCTGCCGAGCGGATGGGACGGTTTCGAAATCGCGGTTCGCGCGATCATCGGGCAGCAGGTGAGTGTCGCCGCTGCGCGGACCGTTGCGTCGCGCGTCGCGCGCATGTTCGGAACGCCCGTTGCGATGGGGGATCTCGAGCACCTGTTCCCCACGCCCGAAACGCTGGCCGATGCGGACCTGACCAACGTCGGGTTGACGAAGGCGCGCGCCGCCACCATTCGAACCGTTGCGCGCGCGTTGCTCGACGGCACCGTGGATTTCGCGCCCGAGCGCACGCTCGACACCTTCGTCGAACGTTGGACTGCGTTGCCCGGCATCGGTCCATGGACGGCGCACTACATTGCACTGCGTGCCTTGTCGCATCCCGATGCATTCCCCGCGGAGGATCTCGTGTTGCAGAAAACCTTGCCCGTCGACGGCACGCGCCTGACGGCACGCGCCTTGCGCGAACACGCCGAAGCCTGGCGCCCGTGGCGCGCGTACGCGGTGCTGCATCTGTGGAACGCCGCCGCATGAGCGCGGTGATCTTCCATCGCATCCTCGAAAGCCCGGTGGGCCCGCTTGCGATCGCGGCTTCGGATGCGGGCGTCCATGCGCTCGAATTCCACGCCCCGCGACATGCGGTCGCACGCGACGCACGTTGGCGCGAAGGCGGACATCCCTTGCTCGATGCGATCGCGACGCAACTCGACGATTACTTCGCGGGAACGCGGCACCTGTTCGACCTGCCGCTTGCGCCCGAGGGCACCGACTTCCAGCGCACCGTCTGGCACGCGCTCGCCACGATTCCGTATGGCGAGACGATCAGCTACGCGCAACTGGCCGCGCGCATCGGTAAACCGAGCGCCGTGCGTGCCGTGGGCGCGGCGAACGGCCGCAATCCGATCCCCATCGTGTTGCCATGCCATCGCGTCATCGGCGCAGATGGCAGCCTCACCGGCTTCGGCGGCGGGCTGCCGACCAAGCGCTTTTTGCTCGCACTGGAAGGCGCGTTGCCGCAAGATTCAACGCCTGCCGATCTGTTCGGCTGAAGCTTCCAGACACTCCCCCACGAGGACTGCACGCCATGCATGCCCGATTCCTTGCCTTGCACCACGCCGACAAGCCGCTGCTCGTCGCCAACGCCTGGGACGCGGCCAGCACCGCGTTGTGGCAACACGCCGGCGCGCCGGCCATCGGCACGAGCAGTGCCGCGCTCGCATGGGCCTGCGGTTATGCCGACGGCGGCGCGCTCGAGCACGATGCGCTGCTGGGGAAAGTGCGCGAAATCCTGCGCGTGGCGCGCGTGCCGGTGAGCGTCGATCTTGAAGACGGCTACAGCGACGATCCGCAGCAAGTCGCGGTGCTCGTGCGCGAGCTTGTCGAGCTTGGCGTGGTCGGCATCAATCTCGAGGACGCCGGCAAGCCCGCCGACCTGCTGGTCGCGAAGATCGAAGCCATCCGCGCATCGCTGGGCGAAACGCCCTTGTTCATCAATGCGCGGACCGATGTGTACCTGCGCGGCATGGCGAGCGGCGAGGCCGCGGTCGCGATGACGAACGAACGCCTGGCGCAATTCGCGAAGGTGGGCGCGAGCGGCGTCTTCGTCCCGGGCCTCAGCGCGTTGCCTGACATCGAGGCTGTCGCATCGGCGACGGCGCTGCCGCTGAACGTGATGACCGTTCCCGGCCTGCCGCCGCTGGATCAGTTGCAGCGCGCCGGCGTGCGTCGCGTGAGCGCGGGCATCGGTCTGTTCCAGCATGCGTTCGCCGCGGGCCTGCAGGCGGCGCGTGCGTTCCTGGAAGGAGACGTCACGCGCCCGTTCGATCGCGCGATGCCGTACGACGACCTCAACGCGATGTTCGAATCGCTGCGCTGAGGTCGCGCCGCGTCACATGCTCAGGCGCTGCACGTACTCGCGCTCCAGGCGCGTGTGCTGGCGCCAGAAGCCTTCCGGGGCGACGTCGTCGAGGCGCGCGCGCAGGATGTCCAGGTGCGTGTGCCAGCCTGCGGCGACGCTCGTCATCTGCGCAGGCGAGAGCCGACGATGCGTCAGGACCAGGTGCACCTCGTCGCCTTTCGGCGTGAGTTCGTACGTGACTTCCGACGACGCCGCCGCGTCTTCGCCCCAGGTGTAGGCGAGCGCGCGGTGCGGATCGAACACGGTGACGCGGCCCTGCATGCGCGCTTCGTCGGCGATGTTCGCGTACTTCTGCGGCGCGGGGTCGTCGTTTTCCGTCAGTGCGTTGTTGCGCCACACATGGTCGACGCGGCCGCCGACGCGCGGCTCGATGTCGCCCGAGGCCAACCACTTCGCGCGCAGGTCGGATTCCACGAGGTAGCGCCACACGCGATCGATGGGGCCGGGGAGGGTGCGTTCGATGCGCACGGTGTCGGTGGACAGGGGAACGGCGTAGGGGGAATTCATTTGCGTTTCCTTTTCTTCGAGTCCTGCCTGAGCAGACGTTCCAACGCATCGAGGCGCTGGTTCCAGAAGCGTTCGTAATGGCGCAGCCACTCGGCGCCCGCGTGCATCGGCGCGGCTTCGAGCGAACACTTGTGCGAGCGGCCCTCGATCTCGCGGCGCACCAGGCCCGCGCGTTCGAGGACCTGGATGTGCTTGGACGCGGCCGCGAGCGACATGTCGAACGGCGCGGCAAGGTCGCCGACGCTGTGCGGCCCCTGCGAGAGGCGTTCGAGCATCGCGCGGCGCGTGCCGTCGGCGAGGGCGTGGAAAACGGCATCGAGCGAATGTTGTTCAACCATGCGGTTGAATATCCGCGCGCACCATCAGACTGTCAACCATCCGGTTGAACGTTCCGACGAGCGGTTTGTCGTCAGTGGCTGGAGTGGGTGGAGTGGCTGGAGTGGCCCGTGGCCTGCGGCGTGAGATACGCGCCGCGGAACTTCTGCACGATGCGCTTCGCCGTTTTCTTCATCGGCCCGATGGTCGCGCGATGCACCTGGCCCAGTGCGCGCCGGCTCGCCGGAATGCGCCAGCCGAAGCCATCCGACACCACGCCCTGGCACGGATTGCACATGCCGCACGGTTCACCGGCGAGGGGCTTGTGGCAGAACCAGGTCATCGCGAGCAGCGGGATCCATCCGCGGAGGTCGGCTTCCTTCTTCATCGAATGCTTGTCGATCAGCGCGAGCGGGAAGGTGAGCCGCCCGAACAGCACGCCGACATCCGAGTCCATCGCTTCAGGCGAGAGGCGGTGCGTGGCGTAGCCCTGTTTCGCGGTCATCGGCACCGTGCGCCCGATCAGCAGTTCGCTCGCGCCGTGGTGGGTGAACTCCGCGCCGATCTCCACGCCGCGCAGGTCGTTCTGCTTCAGGAAGCGGGCGAGCCAGTCGTACTGCGAGCCGATGCCGAGGCCGCGCAGGATGCGGTGGTAAGCGTGTTCGATCTCCGTATCGGGCGCGATGTCGGCGACGTCGAAAAAGCGCGTTGGCTTCAGCAGCGTCACCGTCTGTGGATACTCGGTGGCGAGCGTCGCGCGGATGCGGTCCATCGTTTTCCGCTCCACGTCCAGCGAGCCGCGCGTGTGGTCGATCAGGTAGATCGGTTCGACTTCCACGCCGTGCACGAGCAACAGGCGCAGCAACTGGAACGTGGAATCCCATCCGCCGGTCCACAACAGATTTACGGGCGTGCGATCCATACCGGTGCTCCTTCGACCACTGTCGAAAGGAAACGCGGCTCAGCAGGATTTGAGGTCGCGCAAGCGGCACGGCCTCACGTCCACGAATTCACGTACGTGACGCCCGCGTCAACGCAGGGTCTGCGAATCGATGACGAAGCGATATTTGACGTCGCTGCGCACCATGCGCTCGTACGCGCGATCGATGTCCTGGATGGGGATCATCTCGATGTCGCTGACGATGCCGTGCTCGGCGCAGAAATCGAGCATCTCCTGCGTTTCGGGCAGGCCACCGATGAGCGAGCCGGCGATCGAACGGCGGCCGAACACGAGCACCGCGACGTTGGGGCTTGGATGCGGCAACTCCGGAACGCCGACCAGGCACAGCGTGCCGTCGCGTTTGAGCAGCGTCGTCAGGGCATCGAGGTCGTGGCTCGCGGCCACGGTGTCGAGGATGAAATCGAAACTGCGCGCATGCGCCTGCATCTGCGCGGGGTCGCGGGAAATCACGACCTCATCGGCGCCCAGGTCGTGCGCATCCTGTCGCTTGCTCTCCGACGTGGTGAACGCGACGACGTGCGCGCCCATCGCGTGCGCGAGCTTGATGCCCATGTGGCCGAGCCCGCCGATGCCGACGATGCCGACCTTCTGCCCGGGGCCGACTTTCCAGTGTCGCAGCGGCGAGTAGGTGGTGATGCCCGCGCACAACAGCGGTGCGACCGCGGCCAGTTGTTCCTCGGGATGGCGGATCTTCAGCACGAAGTACTCGTCCACCACGATGCGCTGCGTGTAACCGCCGAGCGTGTGGCCCGGCGGATCGTCGGTCGGCCCGTTGTAAGTGCCGACGAAACCGACCTCGCAGTACTGCTCCAGGCCCGCCTTGCAGGACGGGCACTCGCGACAACTGCCCACCAGGCAGCCGACGCCGACGGTTTCGCCCACCTTGAAGCGCGTGACCTTCTCGCCGATGGCAGAGACCTGGCCGACGATTTCGTGCCCGGGCACGCAGGGGTATTTGGTGCCACCCCATTCCGAACGCACGGTGTGCAAATCCGAATGGCACACGCCGCAATACCGGATCTCGATCTGCACGTCGCGCGGCCCCGGTGTGCGGCGCGTGATGTCCATCGACTCGAGCGGCAGGTCGGCGGCGCGAGCGCCGTAGGCTTTGGTGGTCATGGGGGGCTCCGGGGCGTGAACGCGCATTCTGCAACGATCCGCGTTAGAGAGCGGTGCAGTAGAAATACTGACGCGGACCCGGTAGTTATTGCGTAGCTGCGCCGCAGCCGTGTTCCCGATCATGGTCGTACCCACGATCGGAGTTCCGCGCATGGCCAAGACCAAGTCGAAGACAGCGCCACCACCCAAGGCGAAGAAGGGTGGAGGCGGAGGCGGCAAGAGGCCGAACATCCTGGTCATCTGGGGCGACGACATCGGCATCGCCAACCTGAGCTGCTACACGCACGGGTTGATGGGCTACCAGACGCCCAACATCGATCGCATCGCCGCCGAAGGCATTCGCTTCACCGATTCCTACGGCGAGCAGAGCTGCACCGCGGGGCGTTCGTCGTTCATCACAGGACAGAGCGTGCATCGCACGGGCTTGTCGAAGGTCGGCATCCCCGCGGCGCCGCAGGGGATGATGGAGAACATCGTCACCATCGCGTCGCTGCTGAAGGACCAGGGCTACACGACCGGGCAATTCGGAAAGAACCACCTCGGCGATCTCAACAAGCATCTGCCGACCTTGCACGGCTTCGATGAATTCTTCGGCAACCTCTACCACCTCAACGCCGAGGAAGAGCCGGAGATGGACGGGTATCCGAAGGATCCCCGTTATCGCGAACAGTTCGGCCCGCGCGGCGTGCTGCATTGCTACGCGAGCGACAAGGACGACAAGACCACGCACCCGCGCTGGGGCCGCGTGGGCAAGCAGAAGATCGAAGACACCGGGCCGCTGACGCGCAAGCGCATGGAAACCTGCGACGACGAATTCGTCGCGGCGGCGTCGGACTTCATCAAGCGCGCCGACAAGGCGGGCAAGCCGTTCTTCGTGTGGCTCAACACCACGCACATGCACTTCATCACGCACACCAAGAAGAAGAGCCTGGGCCAGGCGGGCGAAGACCAGTCGCCGTACCACGACACGATGATCGACCACGACCGCAACGTGGGGCAGATGCTGGAATTGCTCGACGATCTCGGGCTGGCCGACGACACCATCGTGATCTACTCGACCGACAACGGGCCGCACATGAACAGCTGGCCGGATGGGGGCATGACCCCGTTCCGCAGCGAGAAGAACACCAACTGGGAAGGCGCGTTCCGCATTCCCGAAATGATCCGCTGGCCGGGGCACATTCCTGCGGGCGTGGTGTCGAACGAAGTCATCCAGCACCACGATTGGTTGCCGACGCTGCTCGCCGCGGCGGGCGACACCACGTGCATGGATCGCCTGAAGAAGGGCGCGACGGTCAACGGACGCAAGTACAAGAACCACATCGACGGGTTCAACTTCCTGCCGTACCTGACGGGCGAGACGAAGGAAGGCCCGCGCAATTGGTTCTTCTACTTCAGCGACGACGGCGACGTGCTCGGAATCCGCTGGAAGAATTACAAGATCGTGTTCATCGAGCAGCGTTGCAAAGGCACCATGCAGGTGTGGGCCGAGCCGTTCACCACCTTGCGCGTACCGAAGATCTTCAACCTGCGCACCGATCCCTACGAGCGCGCCGACGTGACGTCCAACACGTACTGGGACTGGATGCTCCACCATGCGTTCTTCGTCTACGGCGCATCGGCGGCCGCGGCGCAGTTCATGGGCACGTTCAAGGAGTTCCCGCCGGCGCAGTTGCCGGGAACCTTCACGATCGACCAGGCGATGCAGAAAATGACCGAAGTCCAGGGGTCGTCGTGATCCTGCGGCTCGCCTGTTGTTTGCTCCTGGCCGTGCCCTTCGTGGCGCACGGCCAGGACGCGGATGAATTGGCGAAGAAGTTGTCGAATCCGGTCGCCGATTTGATCAGCGTGCCGTTCCAGTTCAACTACGACGACGGTTACGCCGATGGCGGCAGCCGCACGTACGTCAACATCCAGCCCGTCGTTCCGATCACGATCTCCGAGAACTGGAACATGATCTCGCGCACGATCCTGCCGGTCGTGTACCAGGATGATGTGCCACCAGGGTCAGGCGACGAGTTCGGCCTCGGCGACATCACGCAGAGTTTGTTCTTCACGCCGAAGAAGCCCACGGCCAGCGGTTGGGTCATCGGTGTAGGACCCGCGTTCCTGATTCCGACCGCGACCGACGATTTGCTCGGCACGGAGAAGTGGGGTCTGGGGCCCACGGCGGTCGTGCTGAAACAGGATCGCGGTTGGTCCTACGGCGCGCTCGTGAACCACATCTGGTCGGTCGCCGGCGAAGACGATCGCCAGGACATCAGTTCCACGTTCCTGCAGCCTTTCCTGTCGAAGGCGCTCGGCCAGGGACGCACGGTGTCGGTGAACTTCGAATCCAGCTACGACTGGAAGCACGAACAGTGGACCGTGCCGTTCAACGTCGGCTACAGCCAGGTCACGAAAGCCGGCTCACAGATGTTGAGTTGGCAGATCGGCGCGCGGTATTTCTTCGAAACGCCGGAAGGCGGCCCGGACTGGGGTGTCCGGGCCACGTTGACGCTGCTGTATCCAACGCATTGATGGGCGCGATCAGTTGCTGCTCGCGTGCGGCTGTTCCATCTTGCGCTGCGCTGCTTCCAACGCCTTCTTCAGGCTGAGCGTGTCGGCACCCTGCGAGGGCGGGAAGTCCATCAGGCTCTTCAGGTGCGCGGCGATGAACGGGCCGGCGGCGGTGGGTGCCCACAATTTCGCGCCCAGGAACTTGCGACCGATATAGCCCCACTCGTGCGAATGCGGATCCATCTTTTCCATCGGATCCATGCGCAGATTGAACAGGTACGGGACGCTTGGATACGCCTTCGGATCGAACCAGCTGCCCGTGGGCTTCACGCCGATGTGCATCTTCCAGTTGCCGACGCGCACCGCCATCAAGTCGGTCTCGTCGTAATAGAAGATCTCGATGCGCGCGGACTTCTCGGACTTGCCGGTCCAGTGGTCGAGGTTGTTGTAGCCGTCCAGGTGCACCTTGTACTTGGTGCCGTTCATCGTGTAGCCCTTCAGGAGTTTCTCCTTCAGGTCCGGCAATCCGGCCGCGGCGGCGAGCGTGGCGAAGACATCTTCGTGGTTCTGCACGCCGTTGGATACGCTTCCCGCCGGAATGCGACCCGGCCACTTCATCAGGCAGGGCACGCGTACGCCGCCTTCCCAGGTCGTGCCTTTCTCGCCGCGATACGGCGCGTAGCCGCCGTCGGGCCACATCATCAGTTCGTTGCCGTTGTCGGTGCTGTACATGACGATCGTGTTGTCGTCGACACCCAGGGCCTTGAGCTTCTTGAGCAGCATGCCGACGTGTTCGTCGTGCTCGAGCATCTTCGCGCGATAAACGTCTTCTTCCGCGCGCCCTTCGTCGACCGCCATCTGGATGTATTTCTTCGGCGAGTGCGACCAGATGTGGCAGGCAGTCGAATTGAACCAGCAGAAGAAGGGCTTGCCGCTCTTGGCGGCGCGGTCGAGCCAGGCGAGCGTCTCGTCGACCACTTCCTTGTCGAAGGTCTCCATGCGCTTGCGCGTCAGCTTGCCGGTGTCCTCGATCTTCTGCTTGCCGACCCTGCCGAACTTGGGATCGGTGGTCTTGTCGTCCTTGTCCGTCGCCCACGCGTGGAGCACGCCACGCGGACCGTAGGTCTTCAGGTATTCGGGGTTCTTCTGGCCCGGATAGTCGAGTTCCTCGGGCTCCTCTTCGGCATTGAGGTGGTAGAGGTTGCCGAACCACTCGTCGAACCCGTGCATCGTCGGCAGGAATTCGTTGCGGTCGCCGAGGTGGTTCTTGCCGAACTGTGCGGTGACGTAGCCCTGCGACTTGAGGACTTCGGCCAACGTGGGATCGCTGGCCTGGATGCCGCGTTTGGAGCCGGGAATGCCGATGGTCGTCATGCCGGTGCGGATGGGCATCTGGCCCATGATGAAGGCCGCGCGGCCGGCGGTACAGCTCGGCTGACCGTAGTGGTCGGTGAACAGCATCCCGTCGCGCGCGATGCTGTCGATGTTGGGCGTGCGGCCCATCATTCCGTGCGTGTAAGCGCCGACATTCCACGTTCCGATGTCGTCGCCCCAGATCACCAAAATGTTGGGTTTGTCGTTCGACTTCGCCTTTGCCTTGGCCATGGCCATTCTCCGCGGGGACCGGGCGAGTGTCCTGCGCGCGCGCCCGCGCGCGCTTCCGCAATTCGTGAAGCGGGGAGGCAGTAGTTCTACTGAACCGGCGAAGCGGCTTTGCGGCCGCTTCGCCAGGTGCGGGTCATTCGCCGATCAGGTTCTGCTGCCAGAACAGCATCGTCGCGGCGCCGAAGTAATCGGCGTTCGCCTTCTTCTGGAAGCCATGGCCTTCGTCGTTGAACAGCAGGTACCACACCGGCTTTCCGTTGTTGCGCACGGCTTTCACGATCTGCTCGGCTTCGGTGTAGGGCACGCGCGGGTCGTTCTTGCCCTGCGCGACGAACAGGCGCGAGGCGATGCGATCGGAATGGCGCGCCGGCGAAATGCGGGCGAAGACTTCCTGCATCTGCGGCGTGCGTTCGTCGCCGTATTCGGCGCGGCGCAAGTCGCGGCGGTAGCTTTCGGTGTTCGTCAGGAACGTGGTGAAGTCGGAGATGCCGACGATGTCGACGCCCGCGCGGATGCGATCGCTGTAATGCATCAGCGAAGCCAGCACCATGTAGCCGCCGTAGCTGCCGCCATAAACACCGATGCGCGAGGCATCGAGTTCGGGTTGCTTGTCGATCCAGTCGAGCAGGGCGCCGATGTCCTTGACCGAATCCTCGCGCTTCTCCGCGTTGTCGAGCGACAGGTAGGTCTTGCCGTACCCCGTCGAACCCCGCACGTTGGGCACGAGCATCGCGACACCGAGTTCGTTCGCGAGGAACTGCGCGGTCGGGCTGAAGGTGGGCAGCGACTGGCCTTCCGGTCCGCCATGGATGTTGATGATGACCGGAAGCTTCTTGCCCTTCGGCACGTTCGCCGGGCGGTAATAGAACGCCGGAATCGTGCGCGGCTTGCCTTCGACTTGATCGAACGTTGTGTATCGGACCAACGTGGGCGCGACGAATTTCGACGCATCCAATCCGCCGACTTCGCTGCGCGTCCAGCGATCGAGTTTGCGTGCGGCCAGATCGATGACGTACGTGTCGCTCGGCGAAGTCGCGCTGTTGAGCGTCACCGCCAGGCGCTTGCCATCGGGCGAAAACTCGAAGCCACCGATCACGCCGATCGGCAAGTCGGGCAGTGCGATGGGCGTATGGGAAGGCAACTCGATGGCGTGTAACTTGCTGATGCCGTCTTCGTTGGTGACATAGGCAAGGCGCTTGTCGTCTTCGGACAAGGTGAAGCCGTCGACATCCCACGGGATGCTCGCGGTGAGCACTTCGAACTTGTTGGCCGCCGGGTCGTGGAAGCGCAGCGTCTGGAATTCCTGCGGCTTGCCGTCGATCGGTTCGTCGGAGACGTAGTACACGCTGCGACCATCGGCCGCGAAGGCGAAGCCGCCGAACGCCGCCTTGCCGCCATCGACGGGGAACATTTCGAGCTTGCCGGAATCCAGGTCGACGACGCCCGGATACGATTCGGCCGCCGAAACATAGCGCGACACGAGCAGGCGCTTGCCGTCGGGCGAGAAGTCCGTCGCGCCCCAGCTGCCGCCTTGCGTCACGACCGGTTTCGTTTCACCCGTGGCGACATTGCGCACATAGATGTCGCGGTCGGTGCCGTTGCGGCCCGTGCCCGCGTACGCCATCCACTTGCCGTCGGGCGAGAACAGCGCGCCGCCGTTCTGCGAGCGCTTGCCGTCGGTGAGCAGCGAGACATCGCGGGTGCCGAAGTCGAACCAGTACAGCTGCGAGAACTCGTCGCCGCCCTTGTCCTTGCCGAAGATAAAGCCGTTGACCTGCGCCTTCGACGGCGAAGCGGCGACGCCGCTAACGGGCTCCGGATAGAAGGTCAACTGCTCGCGCATCCCCATCGGCTCGCACACGCGATGCACCTGCGCGGTTTCGGCGAAGCGCGTGGAGATCAGCAGGCAGCCTTCGCGCGTCCAACCCGCAAGGCCCGCGCCGCGCGTGTTCTGGTAGCGATTGAGCTTGTCGAGCAGTTCGGCCGGAATCGCGGGGATGTTCTCGCTGACGCGATTGCCGACTTCCTCGCGCTTGACCGCGCTCGGATCGGCGGCGAAGGCGGGCGAACAGCACAGGGCGAGCAGGGCGACGGACAGGGTGGAGCGCAAGGCCATGGCGGGTCCTTCCTCGGAGGTCTGCCCCGATTGTGGCCCGATGCTGCGCTGCGTGCGCGCAGGCCGGAAGTCACAGGCTTGCAGTCATCCCTCCGGCAGGAGCCGGATCCGTTCCTGGTTCGCCTGCAAGGTCGCCAGGCGATCCCCGCGCCCTTCGCACAACAACACGAACAACCGGTCCAGCAAATGCTGCACACCGGCCTGATAGAGCAGCGGCGCCACGTGCGGCCGATCGTCCTGCCCGCTTACCAGCAACGCGATGTCCGCGTGCGCGCGCAAGGGATTGGACGTATGCCGCGTGAGCGCGACCACCTTGCCCTGTCGCTCGCGCATGCTGCGCGCGAGTTGGCATAGCGCCGATTGCTTGCCGTGTTCGCTGATGGCCAGCAGTACGTCGCCCGCGCGGCAGGCGGCGATGCTCGCGCCGAGATGGGCGTAGTCGAAGTGGTGCACGCTCGCGATGCCGAGCAGCGAAAGGCGATACGCGAAGGCGCGCGCGGTCGTGCTGTCTTCGGCGACGCCGATCAGCAGCACGCGATTCGCGCGCCCGAGCAGGGACGCGATGTACTCCAGCGCCGAGGGCGGGTTGATCGCGCGCGTTTCGGCTTCGGCTTCGCTCTTGCGCCGCCACAGGTCGCCCGACATCAGCTCGGGCACTTCGGTGGCGGCCGGCACACCTGCGGTGCCCGTTTCCGGGGTCATCGCTTCGGCGATCGAATACTTCAGGTCCGGGTAGCCGCGATACCCGAGCTTCTGGCTGAACTTCACGACGCTCGATTGACTGATGCCCAACGCCGCCGCGAGCTGCTGCGAGGAGTAGTCGCGCAGCAGCTGCGCGTTCTCCAGGATGAAGTCGGCGATGCGCCGCTCGATCGCGGACATCTGGTCGCGTTCGGCGCGGATCTTGGGCAACGGCTTCATGTCAGGCGGCAATGGGTTCGAGGCCCCGGATCGATTTGATGCCCAGGCCCGGCGCGTCGGTGATGGAGATCTCCGACTCGTTGAAGATCACGCCGCCATCGACGGGATTGAATTGGCTCAGCGACGGGCCATCGAGGTCGACCTTGGTGATCGCGTCGGACTTGGCGACGGCCAGGTGCGCGGCCGCGGCCACGCTGATGGAGGATTCGAGCATGCAGCCGATCATGCACTCGATCCCGTGCAGCGCGGCGATGTCGGCGATGCGGATCGCGTTGGAGAGGCCGCCGGTCTTCATCAGCTTGATGTTGACGATGTCGGCCGCGTGCATGCGGATCAGGTCGATCACCTGCGCGGGGCCGAACACGCTTTCGTCGGCCATGATCGGCGTGCGCACGCGTTCGGTGACGTAGCGCATGCCTTCCAGGTCGGCGGCTTTCACCGGTTGCTCGACGAGTTCGAGAATGATGCCGGCATCTTCCATCGCGCTGATCGCGTGGACCGCTTGCTTCGCCGACCAACCCTGGTTGGCGTCCAGGCGGAGCAGGGCGCGGTTTTCGACGGCGGCGTAGATCGCCTTCGCGCGTTCGATGTCCACGCCGATTTCCTTGCCGACCTTGATCTTCAGCGAGTCGAAGCCGCGTTCGACCGCGGCCAGCGAGTCGGCGACCATCTTGTCGATCGTGTCGACGCTGATGGTGATGTCGGTGGTGATCACCGGGTCGCCGCCACCGAGCACGCGATACAGCGGCGCGTCGAAGGATTGCGCGAACAGGTCGTACAACGCGATCTCCACCGCGGCCTTCGCGCTGGTGTTGCGCTCCATCGAGGTCTGCACCAGGCGCGTGAGCCGGTTGAGGTCGGCGACGTCCTGGCCGATCAGGCGCGGCGCGATGTAATGCTTGATCGCCTCGATGATCGAGCCGTGCGTATCGCCGGTGATGACCGCGGTGGCCGGCGCTTCGCCGTAACCGACGTGGCCGGTGTCGGTGTGCATCATGACGATGACGTCCTCCACCTTGTCCACCGTGCGCAGCGCGGTCTTGAAGGGCGTCTTCAGCGGCACGCGCAGCATGCCGAATTCGATGCGGGTGATCTTCATGCGTTTTCCGTCCCTGAAGACATCAGTGCGAAGTGGCGACGCGGACGACGCTGGTCATGCGGTCCACGTAGCGGTGCGTTTCGTCGTACATCAGCGGCAGCAACGGCGTCACCGAGACGCCGTTGAGGTGCAGCGAGCGCAGCTTTCCGTCGGCGGCGCGCATGGTGCCGCCGTTGGTGTCGTGGATCACGTAGGGCTGATCGCCGATCCAGCCGATCACCATCATCACGTGGCCGGGGATGTACACCAGGTCGCCGGTCTGCAGGTCCTTGATCGTCGCCTCGCGCTGCTCGCGCGTGCTCTTGTCGTCGAACAGGGTCTTGTGCAACGACGGGCTCCTGGATTGGTCGCGCGTGTTGCGCGGCATCAGGATGCCCATGGTCGCGTACACATCGGAGACGAAGCCGCTGCAATCGCGCGCGTTGTAATCGTGGCCCCAGCCGTAACGCTCGCCGAGGAACTTGAAGGCCTGGCGGAGGATGTTGGCGTGCGTGAGCGGAAGATAATCGCCCTGCGTGTCGGAATTCTTCTGCAGCAGCGCCGGTGCGATGCGCAGCGTGCCATTCGCTTCGCGCACCGGCAGGTCGACGGTCCAGGACGAATAGGGATGCTGGCCGTTGACGATCTTGTCGGGCGCGACGTTCGCGATCGGCAGGCGCGTGCTCATGTCGAGCGAGAGTTCGGAGGCTTGCGGCAATTCAGGCGTATGGACGGTGCTGACCTTCGCGCCGGTCACGACGCGGAAGGGCGTGCGTTGCGGGAAGCCGAGGACGACATCGCGCGCGCCTTGCGCCAGGTGCTTGGTTTCGACCCACGCGCGATAGCGCTGGCTGACGATGAAGGCCCATTGGCCATCGCGGCTTTCGTGCACGATCGCGACCGGCGTGCCGGGAAACAGCGCGCTTTCCTGGAAGCGATCGATGTCGGTGTCGTCGTCGCTGGAAAACACGCGCAGGTTCGTCGGGAACGTGCGCAGCGAGGCGCGTTCGACGACGAGGGCATAGCGCGTCGGCGTGGACGCCGCGAGTTTGTCGAGCGCGAGCGCATCGACCAGGCCATCGAGTGTCGCCGCGGGAACGACCTGGTGCTTCTCGTCGTACAGCGTGCGCGTCGGACGCTCCGACATCTCCTCGATCCATTCGCGCGCCTGCTGCGCGGTGATGGACGCGGGCAGGGCGCCGAGATCGTGGATCGTCGGATCCTGTGCGCGCATCGCGGCGTTGGCGGCGTCGATCGCCGCCTTGTCGAGCAACACGCGGTCCGCATCGGCGCCGAGCTTGCCGATCCAGAAATTCGGATCGAGTTGTGCATCTTCGACACCGACGACGCCATGCGCGGGGCGCACGAGTTGCGTGGGTTCGCGTGCGAAGGCCGGCGCCAGCGCCAGCAACAGCGCGGCGGCGATCAGGGAATGGGCGGGACGAAAGCGCATCTGAGATCTCCTAGGGCGCCAGCGAATGCAGCACTTGCGCCATGACCAGGCCGAACCCCGTACCGAGGATGTAGCCGAGCAACGCAAGCAGGATGCCCACGGGAACGAGGGCAGGGGAATACGACGCTGCGAGTACGGGCGTGGCGGCCACGCCCCCCACATGGGCGAGCGAGGAAATGCCGCACAGGTACAGGTCGAAACGGAAGAGTTTGGCGAGCAGCGCCAACAGCACGGCGTGGATCACCAGGATCGACAGGCCGCACGCGAGATACCACGGCGCCGAACCGATGCCTTCGAAATTGCTCTGCGAGGCGAGGATCGCAACGATGAAGATGAGCAGCGCGCTGGCGATCTTCGACGATCCCGGGAAGCGTGCGAGCGGTGTGTGCGCGACCACCAGGCCGAGCACGGTGGCGATCATGATCGTGTACGAGGTCGGGCTGACGTACGGCGATTCGGGCAGCACCGCTGCGAGGGCGCGGGACACTACGCCCGCGCCGAGCGCCAGGCCCAGCCACAGCAACACCGCATCGAACGTGATCGGGTCTTTCGACTCCGGCACCGAGACCGCGATGTCGGCGCTCGACTTCGCCTTCGTCCAACGATCGAAGGCCGGCGCAAGGCGCCCGACCGAAAACAGCACCGCGACCCACACCGAGTAGCAAAGCGCATCGGTCAGCAGCGCGAGCGCCATCGATTGTTCGGACAGGCCCGCGCCTTGCACGACCGCGACCAGGTTCGCCGAACCGCCCACCCAACTGCCACTGAGCGCGGCGAGCGGTTGCCACGCGGTATTCGCGGGCAGGGCGAAGCGAAAGAGGAAATACGTCGCGACGAACGCGACGAACAAACACACCGTCGTACTGAAGAACACCGCGAGCACGCGCGGCCCGAGCGCGAAGATGTTGCGCAGGTCGCAGTGGATCATCAGCAGGAACAGCATCGCCGGCAGGATCTGCGCGATCAGGGTCTTCTGCGCGGCTTGGATCTCGCCCTCGATCGTCCACGCGCCCGCGACCGACAGGCCGGTGACCAGCAGATACACCATGACGATGGGCGGCATCACCGAGAACACGCGCCATTGCGTGCGGCGCTCGAGCATCGGGAACAGCCCCGCGATCAGGAGCATGAGCGCGAGATAGGGCCACACCGTCTGGATCATCCGGTCCCCCGTCGCTCCCGATGGGGGAGGCGGCTGGAATATATATTCATCGATTGTCGGAAAGGAAGAATAATTTATTGACCGACTGTCATATTGGTGCTACACAACGCTCCGCAGCTCCCACATGCAGGGGTCGTGTGCGCTTGGACGTGATCGGTCACCACCGGATGTCCTCCTTCCGTTCCGCGCTTTCGCGCAGGGGAACGCCGCTGTTGTCTCTCGCATTGTCCGCCGCGCTGGTCGCTGGCAGTGCCTTCGCTTTCGATCCGCCACCGGCCCCGCCGCAGATCGTGGCGCTGGTGGACCAGGGCGACTTCAAGGCCGCGAACGCGGCCATCGACGCCGCCCTCGCGCAACCCAACGTTCCCGCCGACACCGCCCGCGCGCTGGCCTTCGAACGCGAGCGCATGCGCCGCATTCGCCTGGACTTCCCGCACGACGAAGCCAAGGTCCGCGCGGACATCAAGAAGCAGATCCCCGACCTGCGCGACGATGAGTTCGCGCGTTGGGAAGCGAACAACACGCTCGAGCACATGACCATCGATGGGGAAAAGCGCTACTTCCAGCGCTCGGTCTCCAATCTCTGGCGCCTGGCGCCCGACGCGCTCGCACGCCGCACCGAGCCGCCGAAGACCAACGACAGCCCGCTGGAGTCGGCGCATCCGCACCACAGGGCCGCGCACGACGCGGCGATCGCCACCGGCGAGGCCAGCGTGTTGCCGCAGCGCTTCCGCATCACGCAGTCGCTGACGGTCAACGCCGACGCCGTGCCCGCGGGCGAAACGATCGATGCGTGGATTCCGTTCCCGCGCCACATTCCGGGCCAGCAGGACGACATCAAGCTGGTCGGCAGCGTGCCCGCGAAGGGCGATCTGGCTCCCGAATCGGCGCTGATGCGCACGATGCACCTGCAGGGCACCGCCGTCGCCGGCAAGCCGACCAAGTTCGACGTCACCTATGAAGTGACGATCTCCGCGCAGTCGCATCCGATCGATGCCGCGAAGGTCGTGCCGCTGACCGAAAAGGAAAAGCGCGAGCTCGCGCCCTACCTGTCGCAGGAATTGCCGCACGTCGTGTTCACCGATGCGATGCGTGCATTGTCGAAGCAGACCGTCGGCGACGAAACCAATCCCTATGCGATCACGCGCAAGCTCTTCGCGCTGGTCGACGACAAGTTCCCGTGGGCCGGCGCGCGCGAGTATTCGACGATCCCGAACATCGGCGACTACGCCCTGCACGCACACCACGGCGATTGCGGCCAGCAGACGCTGCTGCTGATCACCTTGCTTCGCTTGAACGGCATTCCCGCGCGCTGGCAGTCGGGAATGATGTTCTCGCCGACCGATTACTGGAACCTGCACGACTGGGGCCAGGTGTACCTCGCACCGTATGGATGGGTGCCGATGGACGTGACCTTCGGACGCCTGGAAGGCGACCCGGCCACCGAATGGTTCTACCTCGGCGGGCTCGACGGCTATCGCATCGCATTCAACGATGCGTGGGGCGTCGACTTCGTGCCGCGCAAGACGCACTTCCGCTCCGACACCGTCGACTCCCAACGCGGAGAAGTCGAGTGGAAGGGCGGCAACCTGTATTTCGACCAGTTCGATTACGACTTCGAATGGAACCTCGTTCCAACCACACCGCCGGAGGGGGCATGAGTGGCATGAAGAGCAAGAAGAACAACGCGATGCATCGGACGTCACTCTGGCTCGCCCTGGGCATGGCGCTCACCGCGCCCATCGCCCTGCCGGCCTTCGCGCAGAACACCGCGGGTGCGCTCGCCGGCCATGCGGCCGCGGGTGCGACGGTGACGGTGACCAATCCGGCGACGGGTTTCTCGCGCACGGTCGCGGTGGACGCCGATGGCAGCTATCGCATCGCATCCCTCCCGGTCGGCACGTATACGGTCACCGTCCAGCAGAACGGGCAGGCGATCGGTAGCCCGGTGACGGTCAACGTCAGCCTCGGCACGACGACGACCAGGGATCTGGCCGGCGCGTCGGCGGAGCTGCAGACGGTCCAGGTGCAGGGCACGTCGATCTCGCCGATCGACGTCTCCTCCACCGAATCGGCCACCAACATCACCGCCGACCAGATCCAGCGCCTGCCGCTCCAGCGCGACGCGCTGTCGGTCGCGCAGCTCGCGCCGGGCGTGGTGAAAGGCGAGTTCGGCGGCGTGTCCTTCGGCGGTTCGTCGGTCGCGGAAAACGCGGTCTACATCAACGGCCTGAACGTCACCGACTTCTACAACCGCGTGGGCAACTCCGCGGTGCCCGATGCGTTCTACCAGGAGTTCCAGGTCAAGACCGGCGGCTACTCCGTGGAGTTCGGTCGCACGACCGGCGGCGTGATCAACGCCGTCACCAAGTCGGGCACCAACGAATTCCAGTACGGCGCCGAGCTGGTGTGGGAACCCGACTGGTTGCAGTTCACGCAGAAGAACAAGCCGGGCCGCGTCGCGCAGTTCGACGACTACGATTCCGCGAAACTGAACCTCTACGCCTCGGGCGCGCTGATCCAGGATCGCCTGTTCTTCTTCGGCATGTACGAAGGGCGCGACTTCGAACCGCGCAGCTCCGACAACGAGTACGAGAACTTCTTCGACGGCCGTTCGAACAGCGGGTTCTGGGGCACCAAGCTCGACTGGCGCATCACCGACGACCACATCCTGGAATTCCTCGCCTTCTCCGACTCGGACAAGCTGACGACCGACCAATACGGGATCGATCCGGGCGGCGATTTCAACGGCTCGCGCAATTACGAGAACACCACGTTCAACGAAACCGGCGGCGACAACTGGGCGTTGACGTACAACGGCTTCTTCACCGACAAGTTCTCGATGCGCGCGATGTACGGTGAAAACCAGCGCACGACCGACATCCACAGCCTGACCGACGACACCTGCGACCTGGTGCAGGACCGCCGCGTGGGTTCGAGCTTCCTGGGTTGCACGAGCAACACCGCGGTGGTCTCGCGCGAAGACGATCGCGAGCAGTACCGCCTCGACTTCGAATGGCAACTCGGCAGCCACCTGCTGCGCTTCGGCTACGACCACGAAAACAACACCAGTGGATACAACCAGCGTTATCCGGGCGGCGGCGCGCGCTACGAGGTCTTCAACGTCGGCGGCAGCGGCATCGTCAACGGTACGCCCGTTCCTCCGGGAACGACGGCCTACGTCCGCACGCGCGAAGTGCGCAACGAAGGCACGTTCGAAACCGTCAACTCGGCGTACTACATCGAGGACAACTGGCAGGTCAGCGATCGCTTCCTGTTGAACTTCGGCCTGCGCAACGAGGAGTTCGACAACAAGAATGGGCAGGGCGAGAGCTACATCAAGATGGATTCGATGTGGGCGCCGCGCCTGGGCTTCTCGTGGGATCTCAACGGCGATTCGAGCATGAAGGTGTACGGCAACGTCGGCCGTTACTTCCTGCCGGTGGCCAACGTCATCAACATCAAGCAGGCCGGTCCGTTCCTGGATCGCCGCACCTTCTACGTGTTCAACGGCTTCGACGCGGGCAACATCCCGATCCTCGGGCCGCAGATCGGTCCGGTGGACGTCTCGCAGGGCGACGGCACGGTGCCCGACGTGCGCGGCGAAGTGGATGCCGACATGGACTCGGTGTACCAGGATGAAATGATCCTGGGCTTCCAGCAGCAGCTCGATCCGTCGTGGTCGTGGGGCGTGCGCGGCATCTACCGCAAGTTGCACAACGCCATCGACGACATGGAGATCACGTACAACGGCTTCTGCGAAGTCGACTTCTTCGCGATGGCCAATCCGGGCGAGGTCGCCACCGTCTACGGCGACACCGACTGCGACGGCGTGAACGACAACTGGATCAACATCGACACGGCCACCACGGGCTGGGCGCTGTACGACGTCGACGGCAACTTCGTCGGCACCACCGGCTGGCAGAAGCCCAAGCGCGACTACCGGGCGCTGGAATTCGTGCTCGACCGCGCGTGGGACAACAAGTGGTCGCTCAACGCGTCGTACACGCTGGCCTTCAGCGAAGGCAACGCGGAAGGTCCGGTGAACTCCGATACCGACTTCGCCGATTCGGGCCGTACCGAAGCCTTCGACAATCCGTGGGTGAACTTCGACGGTGAGGGCTACCTTCCCAACGATCGCCGCCACCAGATCAAGCTGCACGGTGCGTACGCGATCAACGATGCGTGGGAAATCGGTGCTGCGTTCGATGCACGGTCGGGGCGTCCGATCAGCGCGTTCGGCGCGGGCAACCCGTTCGACGAGACCGAGTTCCGCAGCTTCTTCATCTGCACGGCGAACTGCGACCTGCCCAACGACCAGCGTACGTACACGCACATCGGTCGCGGCGACTGGGGCCGTCTGCCGTGGACGTACGACCTGGGCGCGAGCATCACCTACAAGCACGATTTCGGCGGCGCCGACCTGCGGGTGAAGTTCTCGCTGTTCAACGTCTTCAACATGCAGCGCGTGACGGAAGTCAACGAGGACCTGGAACTGGAGGACGGCATCGGAACGCCGAACGAGTTCTTCCTCCAGGGCACGGACTACCAATCGCGCGCCTACGGGCAGCTTCAGGTTTCGCTTGACTTCTAAAGTCGGCACCCCCGGCGGCCCGCCCTCCGGGCCGCCGTTTTTTTCGGGGATCGCCACGCTGGAAGCCAC
This sequence comes from Noviluteimonas gilva, assembly GCF_009740395.1. Taxonomy (GTDB): domain Bacteria; phylum Pseudomonadota; class Gammaproteobacteria; order Xanthomonadales; family Xanthomonadaceae; genus Noviluteimonas; species Noviluteimonas gilva. The sequence continues at coordinate 281,306 of NZ_WOXT01000004.1, read as the reverse complement.
ATGAAACGAGTCCTTGCATCAAGCCTGTGCCTGCTCGCCTTCGGCGCGCAGGCACAGTCGTCTTCCTGGCAGCGCACCGTCGACGACACGGTCGCGCGTTACAAGCTGCCCGGCATCGCCGTGGGCGTGGTCGAAGACGGCAAGGTCGTCTATGCAACCACCCGCGGTGAAACGCTCGCCGGCAGCGGCCAGAAGCTCACATCGAAATCGCTGTTCAAGATCGCCTCCAACTCGAAGGCGATGACCGCCAGCGTGCTCGCGCGCCTGGTCGACCAAGGCAAGTTGCGTTGGGACGATCCGGTCACCAAGCACCTGCCGCAGTTTGCGATGTTCGACCCGTGGGTCACGAAGAACATGCAGGTGCGCGATCTGCTCGTGCACAACAGCGGGCTGCCTGAAGGCGGCGGCGATCTGATGTTGTGGCCGGAGCCGAACACCTTCACGCGCGGCGACATCATCGCCGGGCTCAAGTACATCAAGCCCGCTTACAGTTTTCGATCGGGCTATGCGTACGACAACCTGTTGTACGTCGTCGCCGGCGAAGTCGCCGCGGCCGCGGGCGGGGCGCCGTACGAGACGCTCGTGCAGCGCGAGGTCTTCGATCCGCTCGGGATGACGCGCTGCAAGGTCGGCGCGTTCGATCGCGATGCGGTCGGCGATGTCGCGCAACCGCACACGCGCGGCGAGAACATGCAGTACAAGCCCGGCGACAACGTCGATGGGACGCAGGTGCCCGCGATCACATCGGCCGCCGCAGGCGGCATCCGCTGCAGCCTGGACGACATGCTGCGCTGGATGCAGGCATGGCTCGCGCCCGATGCGCAGGCGAAGGCGTGGTTGTCCGACGCGCAGCGCAAGGAGATGTGGAAGGCGCGCACGCCGATGCCGATCTCCGGGCGGCGCGTGAAGTGGGACCACACGCATGCGCTCGCCTATGCCTACGGCTTCCGCCTGGCGGATGTCGATGGGCGATGGACCGTGTCGCACACCGGCACGTTGTCGGGCATGTATTCGGCGATGGTGTTGCTGCCGGACCAGCGCAGCGGCTTCGTGTTCATGATCAACGCCGATGCCGACGACACGCGCACGGTGTTGTCGGAAGTGTTGACGAAGCAGTTCACCAAGCCCGATGCCGACACGACGATCGCGCCTTACGCCGACGAAATCGAGGCCGAGTGGAAGCAGGCCGAGGCCGACGCGAAGCCGCACACCAAGCCCGACGGCAAGCGTGAAGTGCTCGCCGCGCCGTTCGATCCGAAGCGCACCGGCACGTGGCGCGATCCGTGGTTCGGTACGGTGCGCCTGTGTCCGGTCAACGGCCGCTTGCAGTGGGCGTCGGAGAAGTCACCGTTGATGACGGGGCACGTCGTCACCGTCGACGGACAGTGGCGCATCGATTGGGACGAGGACCGCATGGACCTCGAAGCCTGGGTCGATTTCGAAAGCGGGCACATGCGCATGCGCAAGGTGGATCCGGAGGGCGATTTCAGTTCCGACTTCGAGGATCTCGATTTCACCCGCACGGGCGACTGTTCGCCGTAAGGGCGTTACATTGGAAGCCCCGCGGCCCCGGCAACGGAGCGCCCCATGCGATCGCAGACTCTCCAGCGCATCCTCGCCTCGATCTTCCTCGTGCTCGGCGCGTGGTGCATGTTCCTGCCGCGGATGGTGGAGCAACTGACGATCCGCCCCGAACACCAGGTGCTGACGGCGGCGTCCTCCGTATTCATCGCGTGCTTCGGCGCGCAGGCCGTGTTGTGCGGCGGGATCATCTGGTTTTCGAAGTTCACGCCCAAGACCTTCCTCGCCTTCGGGCTGCTCGGGTCGATCCCGTTCTTCGCATTCAACTGGTACTTCTACTTCGTGCAGCCGATCTTCACGAGGTGGATGCTGCTGGACTTCGCCGGCAACGTGGTGATCCTGCTGTGCGGGCTGATCGGTTATCGCATCTCGCATCGCGAACACCCGCTCGGATGACCGAGCGGGTGTTCGGACGCACCCCTCCCTATTGGGCGAACGCGATGTGCTTGAGCTGCGCGGCGTTGGCGTCGGCGAGCACGCGCGTGACCAGTCCGTAATCGGCATCGCCGCTGGCGTCGATTACGAGCATCGGCGGATGCGCCGGATCGCGCTGGGCTTCCACTTCCATCAGCGAGCGCAGGCCATTGAGCGGCTGCGCGGCGCCGTTCCAGGTGACCGAGCCATCGGCGTGGACGCCGAGTTCGATGCGTTGCGGTTTCTCTTTGTTCTCGCCGGGCTGGGGCAGGGTGAAGTCCACGGCCTTGGTCACCGCGGGCGCGGCGACCATGAAGATGATCAGCAGCACGAGCAGCACATCGACGAGCGGGGTGATGTTGATGTCGGCGAAGTCGCGATCGTTCGACGACTGTGCGAATGCGGAGACGGCCATGGCGCTACCCCCTGTCCGGGCCGGATTGCCCGGTTGGAATCACGCTACGCCCGACCTCACATTTCGCGCAAGAGGGTGACCGAGAGTCTCGTTTCGACCATTCAGCAGCCCGGAATTCACGTGGAGCAAACGTTCGAACACGCGCAGCCTTCGCGCGTTTCACGATTGATTTCTCGTTTTAAGGTTTTCATAACATCATGAAAATCATTAGTTAATCGCCTGATTTTCGCATTCAGGTTTTGAAGCTGAACCATACATGCGGCGCAATCCGCAGTTTCATCAATTCCCGCTAGCCAAAATTCACGCGGTCTCTACATTTGCCCTCGCCGAGCGGGAACACCCGCTTTCTTCCAAGTACGAGGGTTTTCCCAAATGCAGCAGACCAACACCGCGCGCCGCGCCTTCATCAAGAACTCCGCCATGTGCGCGGTCCCGCTGCTGATCGGCGGCGTCTCCCTGCCGGCGTTCGCGCTGACCACCCCGCCGACCCGCGCCCGCGGTACGACGCTGTTGAACGTGAAGAACTACGGTGCGCTGGGCAACGGTGTGAAGGACGACACGGCCGCCATCCAGGCCGCCATCAACGCGCTGCCGACCACCGGCGGCACGGTGCAGGTCCCGGCCGGCACGTACATCATCGACACGGCCAAGAAGATCAACCTGCGCAGCAAGATGCACTTCCAGCTGCTGCCGGGCGCGATCCTCAAGGCGAAGACCTCGTCGCTGATCCGCCACTACCTCATCTACATCAACGACAAGTCCGACGTCGAAGTCTCGGGCGGCCAGCTCATCGGCGACCGCGCCACGCACGTCTACGCCGGCGGCGGCACGCATGAGTGGGGCCACGGCATCCAGTGCCTCGGCGGCATCCGCGTCACCATCCGCGACCTGCGCGTGGCCGACTGCACCGGCGACGGCGTCTGCATCGGCGGCTCGGCCGACGACGTGGTCGTCGCCAACATCGTGGCGACGAACAACCGTCGCCAGGGCCTGTCGATCACCAACTGCAAGAACATCAAGGTGTACGACTCGGAGTTCAGCTTCACCAACGGCACCTCGCCGGAGTGCGGCATCGACATCGAGCCGGACGCCAGCTGGACCTGCAACAACGTGCTGATCCAGAACTGCCGTTTCAACGACAACAAGAAGTACGGCGTCAACATCTGGAACCGTACGACCAACGTGACGTTCGACGGCTGCACGTTCGAGCGCAACGGTAGCCTGGGCATGGGCACGGTCGGCATCACGGGCCTGACGGTGAAGAACAGCACGTTCCGCCTGAACTCGGCGACGGGCGTGGTGTACAACACCAACACCAAGAGCTGCACGCACACCAACAACCTGTCGTACCAGAACTACACGCGCCTCGGCGCCAAGGTCCGCACGCCGTTCACGCAGACCGGCTGGACGAGCAAGATCGAGCGCGACGTGCTGATCCGCGGCGGCGCCCTGGTCACCATCGGTACGAACAACTTCCAGTAAGGAAGCAACGCACGCTGTCGCTCTCGTCGGCGACAACGCGAAGGGCCCCCGAGCTATCGATCGGGGGCCTTTTTTTTTTGCGCTCAACGCACCGGGACCATCAGGTGCTGGTACGGCGTGCCGGACCACATGACGTAGGGAACGGCGGTGTCGGGATCTGCGTTGCTCGGATACATCGCGTAGAACTCGGGCGCGGCGCCGACGACCATCACGTGCGGGCCGGTTTCCACCCAATGGCCTTCCTTCGAAGGCGCGGTGGCGTAAGGATCGGTGTTGCTCGCATCCGTCCCGCCTTCGAGCATGTACATCAGGCCGACTTTGCCGACGGTCGGCGCCTTCTTCGACATCCATGCATTCGCCCAGTCCATCGCGGCGGCATCCATGCACATCGGATCGGGGCCGGGCGTGGTGGGGTTGTCGGGCATGCAGGTGAATCCGTTGTTGCCTTCGCGCAGGGTGCGCGCGACGCCCTTGTCGTCGATGGCGATGACCTTCGCGCCCGCGGCCACCTTCTGCGGCGCGGCTTTCGTTGCGCTCTGGATGAGCTGATCGTCGGAGAAGGGCGCGGCCGGTTTGTCCTTCTCGCCGGCCACGGCGGCGCAGGCAACCGCGCCCATGGCCAGCGCCAGGAGAGTTCGGGACATGGGAAGCCTCCACGGTGGGAATGCCGGATGCATCTCCGGCGGTTCCAAACAACGCGAAGCGGGCGGGGCGACGGTCGGGGTTAACCCGTCTTGTCCGCGCCTTGTTGCGACGCACGACGCCTGGGGTATTGCGCGAGTGCGCGTTCGTACGCGGTGTGCGCATTCGCGCGCTGGCCGAGTTCGAAATACAAATCACCGAGCATTTCCTGCGCGGGAATCGTCGGGCCTGGCGTCACCGCGTGCTTCGGCGTCGATGCTTCGATCGCCGCGGCCGCTTCGAGTTTTTCGATCGCTTCCTTCGAGTGCCCGTTCGCTTGCGCGATCGCGCTTTCGAGTTCCAGGCGCAGCACGTGGATGTTGCGTTCGAACAAGGACTCGCCTGCGGCTTCCATCTTGCGCTGCAGTTCGCCCAGGCGTGTCAGTGCAGCGAGTGCGCTGGGTTTGTCGCCGGTCTTCGCTGCGCCCAAGCCGTGCGCGAATTGCGCGATCGCTTCCGGCCACGCGTAATTGTCCCACTCGACCGATGCCGGCGTGCGCGGTTGCAGTTTCGCGGCGGCGGCCCAGTCGTGCGTCTCCAGCGGAATGCGCGCCTGCACCGACGCAAGATGGAACGCCGTCTTGAATGAAGGCTGCAAGTGTTGCGTGGCGAGCAGGCGATCGCGTTGCTTCTTCGCGTTGGCGACATCGCCCTCTTGCAGGTAGGCGTAGACGAGATATTCGATCGCGTGCGGGAACTCATCCCACACGTATTGGCCTTTGTCGCCGGCCGGGTAGCGCAACGCCGCATCGGCGGCGCGCAGGTTGCCGCGAATCACGCCGTCCCAATCGCCCTGGCGCGTGTAGACGTGCGTGGGCATGTGCAACGCGTGTGGGTTGTCGGGCGCGACCTTTTCGTATTGATGCACGACCTCCGGCGATTCGCGTTCGCGGCCGGGGACATCGTCGGCATGCACGAGGTAATGCATGGCGCCGGGATGGTCGGGGTCTTCGCGCAACACCGATTGCAGCAACGCCGCGGCCTGGTCGGCGTTCTCACGCGTCGCGCGATCCTGCGGCGTCGTTGCGAGGATCGCGAGTGCATCGAAGGCCGTCGCGTCGTGGTCCTTCGGGAATTGCGCGTGCAACTTCGCCGACGCATCGGCCCACCGGCGGATGCGTGCCCAATAGTCGTCGGATTCCGGATTCTCGAAAAAGGCCGCGGCCGCTTCGATGAACCCGCGTTCGCGCGCATCGGTCGAGCCCAGGGCGCGCGCCTTGCCGATCTCCTCCCAGCCGAGGGTGCGCTCGGCCAGATCCGGCCGCGTGGGCCACAGCGGCTGGAACAGCGTCATCGCCACGCCCCAGTGGGCCATGGCGCACTTGGGGTCCTTCTCGGCGATCGCGCGGAAGCCGGCGCGGGCCTGCGGATAGGTCATGTGGTGGAGGAGGGTGAGCGCGCGGTCGAAGTCTTCGCGCACGGCCGGCGCGCAGTGCACGCCGAAGTCCGCGGTGCCGCCGCCGTGGCCGGCATGCGGGTCGGCCGCGCCGGCCAGGCCGATGAAAACGCATGAAAACGAGAGCGCAGCGATGCGCAGGGTCTGTTCCATGATCCGGTCTCCGAAGCGCTGGCGGCACTGCGGGCGATCCTAGCCCATGCGGCGGCGGCGCCTTTGAATACGTAATCACCGCCGCCGTCACCACGGGGATGGCCTTTGCGGTTTACATTTCGATCCTGCCCCCGCCCCATTCAGGTCGCATGCCCGGCAACTGCGCTTCGCTCCTCGTCATTTTCGGTGCCTCCGGCGACCTTGCGCAGCGGATGCTGCTGCCGTCGCTCTACGGCCTCCAGCACGCCGGGCTGCTGTTGCCCGAGCTGCGCATCCTCGGCACCGCGCGCAGCGCGATGGACGACGCGACGTTCCGCGCCGACGTCGCCGACGCCGTGCGTCGCAACGTGCCGGCCACCGATCTCGACGAGGCATCGCTCGAAGCCTTGCTCGCGCGCATCGCGTATCACGCGGCCGACAGCGGCGATCCCGAATCGATGGCGCGCCTGGGCGAACGCATCACGTCGATGCGCACCGGCGAAATCCTCTATCACCTGAGCACCGCGCCGCGCTTCTACGTCCCGATCTGCGTCGCGCTCGGCGCGCTCGGCCTCGCGGGGCCCGGCACGCGCGTGATGCTCGAAAAACCCATCGGCACCGACCTTGCCAGTGCGACGAACATCAACGACGGCGTCGCGCGCGTGTTCGACGAAGACCGCGTGTTCCGCGTCGACCATTACCTCGGCAAGGAAGGCGTGCAGAACCTGATCGCGCTGCGCTTCGGCAACGCGATGTTCGAACCGCTGTGGAACGCGCGCCACATCCAGCACGTGCAGATCACGGTGGCGGAAACCGTGGGCGTCGAAGGCCGCGGCGATTACTACGACACCAGCGGCGCGATGCGCGACATGATGCAGAACCACCTGCTGCAGCTGGTGTGTCTCACCGCGATGGAGCCGCCGGCGCGCTTCGAGCCCACCGCCGTGCGCAACGAGAAGATCAAGGTGCTGCGTTCGTTGCGCCGCATCGGCCCGGCGGAAGTGCAGACCGAAACGGTCACCGGCCAGTACACCTCCGGCGCCGTCGGCGGGAAGGTCGTGCCGGGCTATGCCGAGGAACTCGGCCGCCCGAGCCGCACCGAAACCTTCGTCGCGCTGCGTGCGCACATCGACAACTGGCGTTGGTCCGGCGTGCCGTTCTACCTGCGCACGGGCAAGCGCATGCCGCGTCGCGCGACCGAGATCCACCTGCAATTCCGCGCCGTGCCGCATTCGATCTTCGATCCGCGCGCGAAGATCGCGCCGAACGGCCTGACGATCCGCCTGCAACCGGAGGAACGCATCGAGTTGCGCCTGATGAGCAAGACGCCGGGGCTGGATCGCGCGGGGCTGCAGTTGTCGCAGGTCGCGCTGGACCTGGACCTGCACGAAGAGTTCGCGACGTCCGCGCGTCGGCCCGCGTACGAGCGCCTGTATCTCGATGCGCTGGAAGGCAACGGCACGCTGTTCGTGCGCCGCGATGAAACCGAGGCGGCGTGGGAGTGGGTCGATGCCGTGATCAATGGCTGGCGCGCGAACGACATCGCCCCGAAACCGTATCCCGCCGGCACCTGGGGCCCGGCCAGCGCAGTGGCGATGACCGAACGCCACGGGCACACCTGGCGCGAGTGATGGGCTGGATCGAACACGACTATCGCGATGGCGACGCGCTGGCGACAGCGCTCGCAAACCTTCTGCATGCGACTTGCCGCGATGCCATCGACGCACGCGGCCGCGCCGTGCTCGCGCTCGCCGGGGGTCGCACGCCGTTTCCCGCATACCGTGCACTCGCGGCGATGCGCCTGGACTGGTCGTGCGTGGTGCTGCTGCCGAGCGACGAGCGCTGCGTGCCGCACGATCACCCGGCGTGCAACGTCGCCGAGCTGCGCAAGGCCTTCGCCGATGCGCGCGGCGTGGTGATCGAATCGCTGACCACCGAGGACGGCGACCCCGCGCGCTCCGAATCGCACGCGCGCCGCCGCCTCGCGGTGTACCCTGGGCCGTTCGACGCCATCGTGCTCGGCATGGGGCAGGACGCGCATACCGCCTCGCTCTTTCCCGGCGCGCCGCAGTTGCGCGACGCGCTCGACCTGGACAACGCGCTGGAAGCCACGCGCATCGACCCGCGGCCCCTGCCGCCCGAGGCGCCGTTCCCGCGCATCAGCCTGACCCTGTCGCGCCTGCTGCGGACCCAGGCACTGCACCTGGCGCTCACCGGGCAGGCCAAGCGCGATGTGCTGCAGGCCGCGCGCGCATCCGGCAACATGGCACGTCACCCCGTCGCCGCCCTGGGCGAAGGGCAAGCGACCGTGCACATGCACTGGAGCCCCTGATGCTGCATCCCGTCGTGGCCCGCGTCACGCAACGCATCGTCGAACGCAGCGTTCCTGCGCGCGCCGATTACCTGGCCCGCATGGCGCAGGCCGCGGCCGACCATGAAGGCGGACCCGCGCGCCAACGCCTGAGCTGCGGCAACCTCGCGCACGGCTTCGCGGCCGCAGGTGCCGACAAGCCCAGCCTGCGCGGCGGCAACGCCGGCAACATCGGGATCGTCACCGCCTACAACGACATGCTCTCGGCGCACCAGCCGATGGAGCAGTACCCCTCGCTGATTCGCATGGCCGCGCGCAACGCGGGCGGCAGCGCGCAGGTCGCCGGCGGCGTGCCGGCGATGTGCGACGGCGTCACGCAGGGCCGCATCGGCATGGAGCTGTCGCTGTTCTCGCGAGACAACATCGCGATGGCCACGGCCGTCTCGCTCTCGCACGACATGTTCGACGCCGTGCTGTGCCTGGGCGTGTGCGACAAGATCGTGCCGGGCCTGTTGATCGGCGCGTTGAGTTTCGGTCACCTCCCGGTGATCTTCGTGCCGGCCGGGCCGATGCCCGCGGGCCTGTCGAACAAGGAAAAGGCGGCCGTTCGCCAGCGCTATGCCGAAGGCAAGGCCACGCGCGAGGAGTTGCTCGACGCCGAAGCCGCCTCCTACCACTCGCCCGGCACCTGCACCTTCTACGGCACCGCCAATTCCAACCAGACGATGATGGAAGCGATGGGCCTGCACATGCCGGGCACCGCGTTCGTCAATCCGGGAACGCCGTTGCGCGATGCGCTCACCGTCGCCGCGGCGGAACAGGCGCTGCGCATCTCCAAGCTCGGCGACGACTATCGCCCGCTGTGCGAAACCATCGACGAGCGCGCGATCGTCAACGCGATGGTCTCGCTCGCGGCCACGGGTGGTTCGACGAACCACGCGATCCATCTCGTCGCGATGGCGCGCGCGGCGGGCGTGATCATCGATTGGGACGACCTCGACGAGCTCTCGCGCGTGACGCCGCTGATCGTGCGCGCGTATCCCAACGGGTCGGCCGACATCAACCATTTCCACGCCGCGGGCGGCATCGGGTTCGTGTTGCGCGAACTGATCGATGCGGGCCTTGTGCACGCGGACATTCCCTGCGTGCATGGCGGCGACTTGCGACAGCAGGCGATGGAGCCGTATCTCGACGGCACCGCATTGCGTTGGCGCGACGGACCGAAACAATCGCTGGACACCAGCGTCGTGCGGCCGGTCGCCGATCCGTTCGATCACGAAGGCGGCTTGCGTCGCGTGCAGGGCAACCTCGGGCGCGGCATCGTGAAGATCTCCGCCGTCGCACCCGAATACCGGAAGATCGAAGCGCCGGCGCGCATCTTCGAATCGCAGGACGATTTGTTGCTCGCCTTCAAGGCAGGCACATTGCAGGGCGACCTGATCGCGGTGATCCGCGGCCAGGGGCCGCGCGCGAACGGCATGCCGGAATTGCACAAGCTCACGCCGACGCTCGCGGCGATGCAGGATCGCGGCCAGCGTGTCGCGCTGCTCACCGATGGGCGCATGTCGGGGGCGTCGGGCAAAGTGTTGTCGGCCATCCACGTCACGCCCGAAGCGGCGGACGGCGGGCCCATTTCGAAACTGCGCGACGGCGACCGCATCCGCATCGATGCCGAGGCAGGCACGATCGATGTCGACGTCGCTGCCGCCGAGTGGGAATCGCGTGCGGTGCAACACGGCGATCTGCGCGCGAACCGCTTCGGCTTCGGCCGCGAGTTGTTCGCGATGATGCGTGCGCAGGTCGGCACGGCGGAGGCGGGCGGCAGCGCGCTGTTCATGGACGAAGACAGGAGCGCGCGATGAGCGCCGTTGCACTCGTCGCCGACATCGGCGGCACGAACGCGCGTTTCGCGCTGACCGACGTGGATGCGCCCACGCCGGCGCTGCGCGAAATGCAGGCGTTGAAGGCCTCGGAATTCGCGAGCCTGGAGCATGCGATCGAGCATTACCTCGCGTCGGTGGGCGTCGCGCCGAAGCGCGGCGCGCTCGCGGTCGCGAGCCCCGCGGACACCGACGAAATCCGGCTGACCAATCGCGCGTGGTCGTTCAGTCGTTCGGCGTTGCAGCGCACGCTGCGCTTCGACGAATTGCGCGTGATCAACGATTTCGGCGCGATCGCGTGGGCCGTGCCCGCGCTCACGCAGGCCGATCGCGAAACGCTGCACGGCCCGACGTCGGGGCCGTTGCGCGGGCCGGTCACCGTGATGGGGCCGGGCACGGGCCTGGGCGTCGCGATGCTGGTAGGCAGCGTGGAGCAGGGGTGGCAGGCGGTCGAAACCGAAGGCGGGCACGTCACCTTCGCGCCCATCGGCGACGAAGAGCAGGCGATCGCGCGGTGGTTGAATGCATTGCACGGGCGCTGTTCGAACGAACGCGTGTTGTGCGGCGCGGGCCTGGCGCAGATCGACGCGGTGTTGCGCGGCGTGGCGCACGACATCGAGGTCAAGCCGACCTTGCGCGATCCGGCCGAGATCGTCGCCGCCGCACTCGAAGGGCACGACGTCGCCGCGCGTCGCGCGCTGGCGCGCTTCTGCTCGGTGCTGGGCAGCGTGTCGGGCGATGCGGCGCTGATCCACGGCGCACGCACGCTGGTGATCGCCGGCGGCATGGTGCCGCGCTTCGTGCCGTTCCTGCGCAGCAGCAATTTCCGCGAGCGGTTCCTTGCGAAGGGGCGTTTCGTCGCCTACCTCGAAGGCATCACCATCCACGTCATCACGCATCCGCAGCCGGGCCTGCTCGGCGCGGCGATGGCCTTGCGGGCCTCCGCGGGAGCAGGCGCATGAACTGGACGAACGCATCGCGTCGCACCGCGGCCGACGCGATCCTCGACGCGGCGCCGATCATGCCCGTGCTCACCATCGAACGCCTGGAAGACGCCGTGCCGCTGGCGCGCGCGCTCGCCGACAACGGTTTGCCGGTGCTCGAAATCACGCTGCGCACGCCCGTCGCGCGCGAAGCCATCGCCCTGATCGCGCGCGAAGTGCCCAATGCCATCGTCGGCGCGGGGACCGTGTTGCGCGCCGATGATCTGCGCTCGATGGTCGACGTCGGCGCGCGCTTCGCGATCGCACCGGGTTGCACCGATGCGCTGTACGCGGCCGCGGACGACGCGCCGATTCCCTTCATCCCCGCGATCGCCACTGCGAGCGAGCTGATGCGCGGCCTCGATGCGGGGCACGTGCGCTTCAAGTTCTTCCCGGCGGAGTCGGCGGGCGGGATCGCGGCGGTGAAGTCCTTCGCAGGGCCATTCGGGCAGGTGAAGTTCTGCCCGACGGGCGGGATCGATGCGGCGAAGGCGCCCGCGTATCTGAAATTGCCGAACGTCTCGACCGTCGGCGGCTCGTGGATGGTGCCCAGGGCCGCGCTGGATGCGCGCGACTGGGCGACGATCGGACGCCTGGCCGCCGAGTGCACGCGCCTGCGCGACGCGTAAGCCTTCTCGAATTCCTACAACGCGTTGCGGCATCCACCGATGTCGCAGCAAAGCCGTGTGCGCGACGCTGTCTCCAACATCACATGGAGCGTGACATGCGCATCGAAGCCGTCCATATCGGCATGAAGGAACCCGAACTCCGCGCCGCCCTCGGCGCTCCGTATCGCGTGCAGCTGGCAGGCGCGTCGATGGTCTATCGCTGGCAGGACGCGCACGAGGAGGAACAGGCGTGCGAATGGCTGCGCGTGCGCCTCAAGCGCGTGCGCGGGCAGGGACTGGCCAATGCCGTGGTGGATGAGGTCGTGGGGCGCTGCGGCGGCGTGGCGATCGCGATGCCGTAGCGCGAAGGAAGCCATCGCCCAAAAAAAGACCCCTGCCGGGCGCGCCGGCAGGGGTGGAGGGTCACACGGATCCGTCAGTACGCGGAGTGGTGATCAGAACTTGTAGCTCAGGCCCACCAGGTAGGTGCGGCCCCACTCGATGTTCTCGAGCGGGCGATCCTTCGAGGAGGCGTAGGTGCGATAGCCGGAGTTGGTGAGGTTGTTCGCCTGCAGGAGCAGGGTGACGCCCTTCAACGCGGACTCTTCGCCGAACGCGTAGCTCAGCTGCGCATCGGTGACGTCCTCACCTTCGACGTAACGCAGCGTGCGCTCGGCGGCGAAGTTGCTGATCTCGCCGATGTAGTCCGAACGCCAGCGCTGGTTCACGCGGGCTTCGAAGCCGGCGCGCGAGTAGTACACCGTCAGGTTGTACACCTCGTCCGACAGGCCCGGCAGGCTGATGTTCTGCGAACCCACGCTCGAGACGCTGGACGGGTCCGGCGGGATGGTGATGTTGCTGTCGTTGAACGACGCACTGGCGAGGAAGCCGAAGCCTTCGGCCGCATCCCAGAAGATGTCCAGCGGCAGCGACGCCGTCAGTTCCAGGCCCTGCAGCCAGCCGCCTTCGCCGTTGTACGGCGCGGTGAACCGGCCGATCGGCGTGGTGGGCTGCGGCACGACGTCAGGCGTGATGAACTGCGAGAAGTCGTACGTGCGGGACTCGGTGAAGATGTAGGTGCGCAGGTCCTTGTAGTAGAACGCCGCCGACACGTAACCCTTCGTGCCTTCGAAGTACTTCTCGTAGGAGATGTCGAACGCGTTGGCCTTCCACGGATCGAGCAGGGGGTTGCCGCCGGAGCCCGACGGCTCGAGCGTCGAGGTGCTGACGCCGAACTCGAACGAAGCGCGCAACTGGTCCAGGCGCGCGCGTGCGAGCTGGCGGGCCGCGGCGACGCGCACCGTCTGGTCGTGGTCGAAAGAGAACGCGAGGTTCAGGCTCGGCAGCCAGTCGGTGTAGGACTTGCCGTTCTCGTACGGCACGCGGTTCTGGCCGGCCGGGCGGAAGGGATCCCAGTAGAACGAGGAGGACGACTGGTCGGTGTGCTGCGCCTGGATGCCGACATTGCCGCGCACCGGGATCGAACCCCAGCTCGTGTCGATGTTGGCGCGCAGCCAGCCGGTGGTGATGTCTTCGTTGATCGTCCACGCCTTCGACACGAGGTAGGAGGCGTCTTCGTTCGGTGCGAAGGTCATGTAGCGCGCGACGGCGCCCGGCACGTCCCACGAGGGGATGTAACCCACGCCGGCGAAGGTCAGGTCCACGCCGCCGTACTGCAGGTCGGGGCCGATGGTCGTCGGGCCTTGCGCGCCGAGATTGATGTTGCCTTCGGGCTGGCTCTTGGACTTCTCACGCGTGCCGTAGTGCGCACCGACGTCGATGTCGGAGAACAGGCTGTCGAGGAAGGGCGCGGCGAAGTTCGCGTTGACCTTGAAGCCCTTCAGCTCGTCGACCACCTTCGGCGTCTTGCCGTAACCCGAACCGTAGATCGTGTTCGCGATGAACAGCGTGTTCGGGTTGGAGTAGTCGCGGCCCGGCTGGATCGTGGCGAAGCCCGAACCGGGGAAGTTGATGTTGAGCGTGTCGAACTGCGGATTGGGCAGCAGCTGCAGGTTGTTCTCGAGGCTGAGTTCGTCGCGGTGCGACTTCGACCAGCTCAGGTCGGCGGTCAGGTTGACGTCGCCCACCTTGATCTCGTTGAGCCAGCCCAGGCCGTCGATGTTGTCTTCGCGCTTGTTGTACATGCCGCGCACGAGCGGATAGGCATTCGTGAGCGTGCCGCCGACCAGCGTGCCGCCAGCCACGTTCGGCGTCCAGACCTGCGGGTCGGGGTTGCCGTTGTAGTTGAAGTTGGCTTCGAACTGGTTCGCGGTGTCTTCCTGCACGGCGGAGGTGTGGAAGATGTCGAGCGTCGAGGTCCACTCGGAGATCGGCGCGAACTGCACCGTCGCCATCGCCGCGTTGCGGCGGACGTAGCCGGTGCGGCGCAGCGCCTTGGCACCGTCGGTGATGTAGGTGCCGGCCGGGACGCCGTTGCGCGTCTGGTCGTTGCGCCACGGCTCGTACAGGCCCGTCTGCTCTTCCTGGATCGGGATGTCCGAATGCGAGAAGCCGAGCGACAGGCCGATGTCGCCGCCGGCCATCTGCGTGATCACGCTGGCGTTGATGCGGTTTCCGTCGCCGTCGGAGTTCGCGGCCGAGCCGAGCGAGTTCTTCTGGTAGCGCGCGCTGACCGCGTAGACCGGCTTGTCGAAGTCGAGCGGGCGCACGGTGCGCATGTCGATCGTGCCCGACAGGCCCTGGCCCACGAGCGCGGAGTCCGGGGTCTTGTAGATCACGACGCCGGAGAAGAGTTCGGAGGGGTACTGGTCGAATTCGACCGAGCGGTTGTCGCCGGTGCTGACCATCTCGCGGCCGTTGAGCAGCGTGGTGGCGAAGTCGGGCGACAGGCCGCGGACGCTGATCACCTGCGCACGACCACCGACGCGTTGCGCGGCGATGCCGGGCAGGCGGGAGATCGATTCGGCGATGGAGATGTCGGGCAGCTTGCCGATGTCTTCGGCCGAGATGGCTTCGACGATCGACGTCGATTCCTTCTTGATCGAGTTGGCTTGCTCGATGCCGAGGCGGATGCCGGTGACGGTGACCGACTGGAGCTGCGCGGCCTGCTGCTTGGCCAGGTCTTCCTGTTGCTGCTCAGGCGTTCGTGCTTCCTGCGGGTTGGCCGGATCGTTCGTCGTGGTGGTCGACTGCGCCCAGGCGCCCGTCGCCAGCATCATCGTGGCCGACGCGAGCGCCACGCTGAGCAGGTTGCGTTTCAGATGCTGCATTTGGTCCCCTCCAAAAGGATGTATTCCCCGTGACGGATGGTAGGCGCAGGGCCGGGGCCGCCGACGTTTTCTGCATACGTATTCATTACAGCCGCTTGTCGGCGCATCCACGCCGCCCTGTCGATGCGTGGAATAGTCCGGACCACGCCTGCACGCCCAACCGCCCATCTCATGCATTCAGGTCCACGCTCGCCTCGCACCGCGCAGTTTCGAGCCCAAGCCTGGGCCCGGACGTGGCTCGCGTGCGCGCTCGCATGCGCGGGCATGGCCTGGGCGGCGTCGCCGGCGGAGGGCCCGCAGCACATGCCGTCGCCCGACTGGCGCGACCAGATCCTGTACTTCCTGATGATCGATCGCTTCGCCAACGGCGATCGCGCCAACGACGACCAGCACGCCGGCGAGTTCGATCCGACCGACGGCGCGAAGTGGAGCGGCGGCGACCTGCGCGGCGTGCGCGAGCGCATCCCCTACATCAAGGCCCTCGGCGTCACGGGCGTGTGGATCACGCCGCCGGTCGCCAACCAATGGTGGAACCCGCGCTCGCATTACGGCGGTTACCACGGTTACTGGGCGACGGATTTCTCGAAGGTCGACGCGCACTTCGGCACGCTCGCCGACTACCAGGCGCTCGCGCGCGCGCTGCATGGCGAGCAGATGGTGCTCGTGCAGGACATCGTGGTGAACCACACCGCGGATTTCTTCAAGTACGACGCCTTGCCCGACGCAAGCGATCCGGCGCGCGGCCTGAGCTTCATCCGCGACACGCAGGGGCAGGGCGCGCCGACGCAAGCGCCGTTCGACCGCAACGATCCACGCGACCCGGCGCAACGTGGGCAGGGGCAGCTCCA
Source organism: Noviluteimonas gilva (assembly GCF_009740395.1). Classification (GTDB taxonomy): domain Bacteria; phylum Pseudomonadota; class Gammaproteobacteria; order Xanthomonadales; family Xanthomonadaceae; genus Noviluteimonas; species Noviluteimonas gilva. The sequence continues at coordinate 265,345 of NZ_WOXT01000004.1, read as the reverse complement.
ACAGGCGGTGTATCACTGGACGCCCGACATCCGCGATTTCGCCGACGACACGCAACGCCTGACGTGGCAACTCGCCGGCCTGGACGACATCGACACCGAATCGCCCGAGGCGCGCCGCGCGCTGCGTGCGAGCTACGGGCAGTGGATCCGCGACGTGGGCGTCGATGGCTTCCGCGTCGACACCGCCTTCTACGTGCCGCCTGCGTACTTCCTCGATTTCCTGCACGCCGACGATCCGGAAGCGCCGGGCATCGTGCGCGTGGCGAAAGAAACAGGCCGCAAGGAATTCCACGTCTTCGGCGAAGGCTTCGCACTCGACAAACCCTTCGACGACACGCAGGCGCGCCGCATCGACGCGTACATGCGCATGCCCGACGGCACGCGCGTGTTGCCGGGCATGATCGACTTCCCGCTGTACGGCACCGCGCTGGACGTCTTCGCGCGCGGCGCACCGACCGCGCAACTCGGCGATCGCATTCGCCGCCGCATGCAGGTGCATGCCGATCCCTGGCGCATGCCGACCTTCGTCGACAACCACGACGTCGACCGCTTCCTCGCCCAGGGCGACGAAACGGGCCTGAAGCAGGCGTTGATGATGATGATGACGCTGCCCGGCATCCCCGTGATCTGGCAGGGCACCGAGCAGGGCTTCACCGACATGCGCGGGTCGATGTTCGCGGGTGGCTACCGTTCGGGCGGGCGCGATCACTTCGACAAAGCCGCGCCGATGTACCAGTACCTGCAGCGCCTGATCGCCGTGCGCCGCGGCGACAAGCTCTTCTCGCGCGGCACGCCGACGGTGTTGCGCGAGAACCGTGTCGGGCCGGGTCCCATCGTCTGGCGCATGCAGGGCGAGGACGGGTCGATCGCCATCGTCGCGATCAACACCTCCAACAACAGCGTGTTGCTCGACAACCTCGAGACCGGCGCGCCGCCCGATACGACGCTGTCCACCGTGTTCGCCATCGACGCGGGCATCCCGTCGATCGCCGTCGACGACAAGGGCCGCGCGACCGCACTCCTGCCACCGCGTGCGGGCGTGGTGTGGAAATCGCTGGGTGAATGGGCGAAGGACGAGTTCCGGTTGCGCCCGCCGACGATCGATGCCTTGCCGCAATCGATCTTCACCGAGGACTTCTACGTCAGCGGCACGGCCGTCGGCGCCGAGCCCGTGCGCCTGGTGATCGACGACGACGCCATCCACGGCCGCGTCGTCAGGCCGAAGGACGGCCGCTGGGAAGCGAAGATCGATACGACCCGCATGATCGACCCCGAAGTCGAGCATTCGGTCGTCGTGTACGAGAGCGCGTCGAAGAACGCCAGCGAACGCCGCACCTTCAAGGTCGCGCGGCCGTGGAAGCTGGACGTCTTCGTCGACGATCCGCAGGGCGACGACAACGGCCCGAATGGCCGCTACACCTATCCCACCGATCCGGGCTACGCGACGCACCCCGGCGACATCGAACACGTCGCGCTGTCCACATCGGGCGGCGCGCTGAAGATCGTGCTCCGCATGCGTTCGATCTCCACCGCGTGGAATCCGCCGAACGGCTTCGACCATGTCGCCTTCTCGATCTACATCGACCTGCCGAAACAGAAGAACGGCGCGACGGTGATGCCGCAACAGAACGCCGAGTTGCCCGACGACATGCAATGGGACGTGCGCCTGCGCGCGAACGGATGGACGAACGCGGTGTTCTCCGCCGAAGGCGCCTCCGCGACCGCGGAAGGCAAGCCGATCGTACCGGCCGCGCGCATGCGCGTGGACGCGAAGGACCGCACGATCACGTTCATTTTGCCGGCCACCGCGCTCCTGTTCGCGAAAGAACTGGACAACGCGCGCGTGTACGTGACCACCTGGGACTACGATGGCGGCTGGCGCGCGCTCGCGCCGCAGGCCGGGCCGCATGCATTCGGTGGTGGCGATGGGGCGCGCGATGCGCGCGTGCTCGACGTCGTCGGACCGTTGAAGATTCCGTAAGCACACACTTGGGGGAAGAGCGAGATGAGTACAGCAGCACCTGCGGTCGAACAGCACGCCACCTTGCGCGTGTTGTTGATCTCCGCCTGCGCCGCACTGGGCGGGTTCCTGTTCGGCTACGACACCGCCGTGATCAACGGCGCGGTCGATGCGATCCGCGGTGAGTTCGGCCTCAGTGCCACGTTCACGGGCTTCGCCGTGTCGTGCGCGTTGCTCGGCTCCGCGCTCGGCGCGTGGTACGCAGGGCCGCTGGCCGATCGCTTCGGTCGCGTGCACACGATGCGCGTGGCGGCGGCGTTCCTCGCCGTCAGCGCGCTCGGCGCGGGGCTCGCGTTCGGGGTGTGGGACCTGATCCTGTGGCGCATCGTGGGCGGCATCGGCGTGGGTGTCGCGTCGGTCATCGCGCCGACCTACATCGCCGAGATCTCGCCGGCGCACGTGCGCGGCCGGCTCGGGTCGATGCAGCAGCTCGCCATCGTGCTCGGCATCTTCGCCTCGTTGCTCGCCGATGCCTGGCTCGCCAATACCGCGGGCGGCGCGGCGCAGCCCTTGTGGCTGGGGATGGATGCGTGGCGCTGGATGTTCCTCGTCGCGGTCGTGCCGGCGCTGATCTACGGCGCGCTCGTCTTCGGCGTGCCCGAATCCCCGCGCCATCTCGTCGCGAAGGGCCGCCTGGAACAGGCCAAGCAAGTGCTGCGCGACGTGCTCGACATGAAAAGCGACAGCGCGCTCGACGCCAAGGTCGCCGACATCCGCAACAGCCTGCGCCTGGAATACGTGCCGCGCCTGTCGGACCTGCGCGGCCCGCGCATGGGCCTGCTGCCGATCGTGTGGGTGGGCATCCTGCTGTCGGTGTTCCAGCAGTTCGTCGGCATCAACGTGATCTTCTATTACTCGGCGACGCTGTGGCATTCGGTCGGCTTCAGCGAGTCCGATGCGTTCTCGATCACGGTGGCCACCTCCATCGTCAACGTGCTGGTCACGCTGGTGGCGATCGCGCTGGTCGACAAGGTGGGGCGCAAACCCTTGCTGCTCGTCGGTTCGGCGGGCATGGCGGTGACGCTCGGCGCGATGGCGGTGTGCTTCGCCAATGCGGTGACGACGGCGGATGGTTTGTCGTTGCCCGCGCCCTGGAACATGGTCGCGCTGGTGTCGGCGAACCTGTACGTCGTGTGCTTCGGTTTGAGCTGGGGTCCGATGGTGTGGGTGCTGCTGGGCGAGATGTTCCCGAATCGCATCCGCGCGATCGCACTCGCCGTTGCGGCGTCCGCGCAGTGGCTGGCGAACTTCGTGATCACCGCGACCTTCCCGGGCCTGGCGGAAATCGGCCTCGCATTCGCTTACGGCCTGTATGCGGCGTTCGCGGTGCTGTCGTACATCTTCGTGTATCGCGCAGTGCGCGAGACCAAGGGCATGGAACTGGAGCAGATGACGGGCTGATCGATCCTTCTCCCTCCCCTGCGAAGGCAGGGGAGGGCCGGGGAGGGGTTGCGTCGGGTGGCGCTACTTCGGAAACGCCCATCGCAGGAACCCCGGCAGCATCTCCGCCCAGGAGGTCTGCCGGTGGATTCCACCTTCCAGCTCGACGACGACGGCTTCGTTGCCGCCATGCGTGCGCAATAGCTCCGCCACGTCCTTCGCATCATCGATCACGTCGATGACGCCGTTCTTGTCGCGATCGCTCTCTTCTTCCTTCGTTCCCGCCGCGAAGTACGCCCGCAGGCCCTGCTTGGCGGGCGAAGTGGCGACGAGCGCCTGCGCGATCCCGCCCTTGTTGTCGTTCGACAGCCAGAACGAGGGTGAGAAGGCACCGATGCGCCCGAAGACTTCCGGGTAATTCCAGCCGAGCGAGAAGGCGTTGATGCCGCCCAGCGACCATCCAAGGATCGTGCGGCCGTTCGCATTCGCCTGCGTGGGCCAGTGCGCATCGACATAGGGCACGAGCGTGCCGACGACCCATTCCGAATACGCATGCGCATTGGTGCCCACGTCGCCGTACTTCGTCGGCGCGACGACACTGCGCCCCGCGGCACGATCCGAGAGCCCGTAGCCCGCCATGCGATCGCGCGGCATGTGGATCGCCACGACGATGAAGGGGACGAGCTCGCCATGCATCTTTTCCATCGTCTCGCGCACGTGGACGTCGGCGAAGTCCTGGCCGTCGTCTAAGTACAGGACGGGGTAGCGCCTGCGTGCGTCATAACCTGCGGGCAATTGCACGTCGACGGTGATGTCCTCGTCCTCCGACAGATGCGCGGGCAAGCGGAACGTCAGTAGATCGGGCAGCACCGTGCTTTCGGGTTGCACGAAGACGACGGCGGTGCGCGGGGGAATCGTGAAGCGGCCCGTTTCGCGATCGAAACGCGCCTCGCGTGCGCGCAGGTCCGCCGCGGTCGGCGACAGATGCACGGGGTGCAGGATCCACGGTTCGCCGCGAGATGCGGGCAGGCTGACGCTGCGCACTTGCGTCGATGCGTTGAGGAAATACTGCACGGCCGGGAAACGCGCGCCTTCCAATCCCTTTCCGTCGAGACGACCGACGATCAGATCGGGCGAACCCGTTTGCGGCAGCGTCAGTCGCGCCATCACGTCATCGCGCGTGCGCAGGCGGAACAGGGTCGAACTCGCGCGGATGCGCAGCAGATCGCGGAACGCATCGCGCATGAACGCGATGTCCTCCGGCCGCGCGCCGCCCCCGTTGTCGCGATACGACCAGTCGAGCCGATTGACCGTGTCGCCCGAATCGAAGCTGTTGCCGTCCAGCGATTTCGAACGCAGCACATCGATGCCGGCGTGGAAGTAGGCGATGCCCTGGCTGAAGGCCGTGGTCGCCGTCGCGAGCAGTTGCACGCGCGCCCGCTCGTCGGGCGGCGTGTCCTTCGGCAGTTTCAGCTGGTTGATGTCGTACAGCGTCTGGTTGTCGTGGTTCTCGACGTAGTTGACGACTTCACCAGGCTGGGTCGCGTAACCGGCGGGTTGGCCGTTGTAGTCGATCGACGACAGGGGACGCCCGTCGAGCCTGTAATCGCGCAGCGTGCCTGCGAGGCCCACGCGCACCATGTTCGCGCTGGCGTCGTTCGCACCGCCGTTGATCCAGCCCTTCGCATCGACGAGCGCCGGCATCTGATCGCCCGGGCCACCACCGCGCACGGCATCGCGCGCACGATCGCTGAACGTGCCGATGCCCGAACCACCCAGCGACAGTTGCGAGGCCTGCACGAAGCGCTTGCCGTCGGCCACTTCGCCGAAGTTCCAGCCTTCGCCGATCAGCGGGACGTCGTGGCCCGTTGCGGCCTTCAATGCGCGCTGCAGATCTTCCATCGCCGCGCGCGGCTGATGGCCCATCAGGTCGAAGCGGAAGGAATCGATGCCGTATTGCGTCGCCCACAGCACGACCGAATCGCGCATGAGCTTGGCCATCATGCGGTGTTCGGTCGCGGTGTTCGCGCAACACGTGGACGTTGCGAGCGTCCCGTCGTCGTTATAACGGTGGTAATAGCCCGGCACGATGCGATCGAGCACCGACCAGTTCGCCTGGCCCGCGGCCATCGTGTGGTTGTAGACCACGTCCATGCCCACGCGCAGGTTGGCGTTGTGCAACGCCTGCACCATGCGACGGAACTCGACGATGCGCGCGATCCCATCCGCGTCGCTCGCGTAACTGCCTTCGGGCACATTGAAGTGGAACGGGTCGTAGCCCCAGTTGAAGCAATCGTGCGCGGCGTCGCCCGCGGGATCGCAATCGCGTTCGGGCACGGTCGCGAAATCGAACACCGGGAGCAGGTGGATGTCGGTGACGCCGGCGTCGGCGAGTGCGCGCAGGTGGCGCATGCCGTTGGACTGCGTGTTGGTGAAGGCGAGGTACTTGCCGCGATGCTCGGCGGGGACGCTGGTGTCGTCGCGCGAGAAGTCGCGAACGTGGAGTTCGTAGATCACCAGGTCGGTTGGTGCAGCGATGCGCTTGGGCGTCCCCTTCGGGTCCCAGTCCCTGGGTTTCGTCGCAGGCGAATCGAGATCGACATACAGGCTGCGCGTGCCATTCGCCGCGAGCGCGACGGAGTATGGATCGGTCACGCGCTGGCGGACGAGTCCCGTGCCGGGAACGAAGACGTCGACGAGATAGAGGTAATACGTGCCGTCGTCGACGGGCAGGGCGACATGCCACGCACCCGTGCGGTCATCGCGTTGGGCGGCATGCAGCCAGGTCGAAGCCGAGCGTGCGCCCGCATAGGTGCAGACCGCCACGTTGCGCGCCGTAGGTGCCCAGAGTTTGAAGCCCGTCTTCGTCGCGCCCAGGACGAGCGCGTCGGCCGCATCGCCGTATTGCGCATCCAGCGCCTTTGGAGTCCGAACGTCGCGCGCGTCATGCGCCTGCGACGACGACAACACCGTGAACGCCGCCGGATCATCGCAATCGGCGCGCGTCGGCAAGGCCGCGAATGCCGGCCCGGCGAAACACGCGACGCACAGCGCCGCCAGCGTCTTCAAAACGTGGCGAACACCACGCCGCGCGCCGGCAGCACCAGGCGTCCGTCGCGAATCGCACCGGCGGTCGTGCCCGGCGCTTCGATCGGCGACGCCGCGCCGTGCTCGGGGAGTGTCCATTCGACTTGCGCATCCGACAGGTTGAAGGCGACCAGCATGGACTGCGCCGCGTCACGGCGCACGAAGCACAGGATCGGCTCGGGCGCATCGAGGAACGCGATGCTCCCGTGCAGCAGGGCCGGTTGCTGTTTACGCCATTTGAGGAACGCGCGTGCGCCGTTGAGCACCGAATCGGCATCCGCGTCCTGCGCCTTCACGCTGATCGCGCGATGCGCATCGGAGACGGGCAGCCACGGCTTTTCGTCGCTGAATCCGCCGTTGGGCCCATCGGTCCACGGCATCGGCGTGCGGCAACCATCGCGGCCCTTGAAGTTCGGCCAGAACGCGATGCCGTAAGGATCCTGGAGATCGTCGAACCCGATTTCGGCTTCGGTGAGCCCGAGTTCTTCGCCCTGATAGAGGCACACCGAACCGCGCAACGAACTCACGAGTGCGACGAGTTGCTTTGCGAGCACGGCATCGTCGGTGCCATTGCCCCAGCGCGACACCGCGCGCACGACGTCGTGATTGGAGATCGCCCAGCACGGCCAGCCGTGCGGCATCTTCGCTTCGAGCGTTTCGACGGTCGTGCGGATATACGCCGCGCTGCGATCGTCGGTGAGCAACTCGAAGCTGTAGCCCATGTGCAGGCGCTGCTCACCGACGTATTCGGCCATCGTCGCCAGCGAGTCTTCCGAGGAGATCTCGCCGAGCGAAGTCGCGCCCGGATAGCGATCGAGCAGGGCGCGCAGGTCTTCGAGGAAGCGCAGATTCTCCGGCTGCGTGTTGTTGTACCAGTGGTACTGGAACGCATACGGATTGTCGGCGCTGAAGCCGCGACCGAAACGCAGCTCGACGGGTTTGGGCGGGTTGTCGCGAAGCTTGGTGTCGTGGAAGCAGGAGTTGATCGCGTCCAGGCGCAGGCCATCGACGCCGCGATCGAGCCAGAACTTCACGTTGTCGAGCGTCGCCGCCTGCACCGCCGGATTGTGGAAATTCAGGTCGGGCTGCGAGGCGAGGAAGTTGTGCAGGAAATACTGGCCGCGGCGCGGTTCCCAGCGCCACGCCACGCCGCCGAAGATCGACAGCCAGTTGTTGGGCGGCGTGCCATCGGGCTGCGCATCGGCCCAGACATACCAATCGTGCTTCGGGTTGTCGCGAGATGCGCGGCTTTCGGTGAACCAGTCGTGTTCGATCGAGGTGTGGCTGAGCACCTGGTCGATCATCACGCGCAGGCCGAGCCCGTGCGCCTTGGCCAGCACGCGGTCGAAGTCTTCGAGCGTGCCGAACAGTGGATCGACCGCGCGATAGTCGGCGATGTCGTAACCGAAGTCCGCCATCGGCGATTTGAAGAAAGGCGAGATCCAGATCGCATCGACGCCGAGACTGGCGACGTAATCCAGCCGATCGAGGATGCCGGGGAGGTCGCCGACGCCGTCGCCATCCGTGTCCAGGAAGCTGCGCGGGTAGATCTGGTAGATCACCGCGCCACGCCACCAGCGATTGTTGTCCATGCCTTCCCTCGATTGCCTGCCGCGCGCCTGGGTCCCCTCGCGCGACGCGATGCGCCATCTTCCACGGCGCCGCCGCGGCCGCGCATTGAATACGTTTTCAATCGCACCGTCCATGCGAAGGTCGCTCGACTACCATGGGGCCAGCACAGGGGGACGCATGAAGGGTCGGGGACCGCGGGGCTTCAAACAGGTGGCTGGCTGCCTCATGGCACTGCTGCCGGCGCTCGCCATGGCCGGCGAGCCGGCGATGAAGACGCGGACGGCCAGCGCCGAGTTCGACCGCCTGTTCGTGCTCGCACAGACCGAACTGGAGCAGGACAAGGTCGACGCGATCACCGATTGGTCGTTCAACGACCAGAAACCCTTCCCGTGCGTGTGCTTCGAAACGGGCGAGAAGTGGCATTACGTATGGACGCGCGATCTGTCGTACGCGGCGGACCTGGCGTTGGCGAAGCTGGATCCGGAGCGGACGAAGACGTCGTTGCGGTTCAAGTTGGGCGCGGTGCGCACGCCGGGCGTGCAGGGCGACCAGTCGAAATGGAAGCTGGTCGCGCAGGACACCGGCTCCGGCGGCAGTTGGCCCGTGAGCACCGATCGCGTCGTGTGGTTCCTCGCGGCGCGACACCTCCTCGGCGATCCGGTCTTCCGGAAGGAAGTCGAACAAGCGCTCTTCATGACCTTGTCGCAGGACGACACGTTCGCCTTCGACCCGGAGGTCGGCCTGTATCGCGGCGAGACCTCGTTCCTCGATTGGCGAGAACAGAACTATCCGGCGTGGACGGCGAAGGACACGACCTTCATCGCTGAATCCTTCGCGTTGTCGACGAACGTGTTGCATTACGAGGCGTTGCGCCTGGCCGAACGCCTCAATCGCGAGAACGGCGACACGGACAAGGACAACGCCGGTTTCTACGCGGCGAAAGCCGATGCGCTGCGCGATGCGATCAACCGGCGCTTCTGGAACGAAAGCCGCGGGATGTACATGAGCTACATCGGCCCGGCGTGGGCGCCTGTTCCGGTGGAAAGTTACGACTTGCTGGGAACGTCGCTGGTCATCACCTCCGGCGTCGCGCCGGCCGATCGTGCGCAGCGTGCCTTGGCGAACTATCCGGTCGCCGAGTACGGCAGCCCGGTGATCTGGCCGCAACAGCCGGCCACGCCGATCTATCACAACCGCGCGATGTGGCCGTTCGTCAGCGAATACGCGCTGCGCGCCGCGCGCGCGACGAAGAATGCAGAACGCATCGCCTTCGAGATCCGCTCGCTGATGCGCGGGACGGCGAAAGCCGGTTCCAACATGGAGAACTACGAGCTGACCACGCAGGCCGTGCATTTCGAGGATGGAAAGCTGAGCGGGCCGGTGGTGAATTCGCCGCGGCAGTTGTGGTCGGTCGCCGGCTACCTGGACATGGTGATGCGAGGCGTGTTCGGCGTCGAAGACGATGGCGCGGTGACGCCCATGCTGCCGACGCAGCTGGTGCCGGAGTTGTTCGGCGACGGCGACACCATTGCGCTGGATCTTGGCGAACGCCGCGTTGTCCTTCGCAAGCCGAAGTCCTTGGGCAGCGCTGGACTGCTTGTTGCGGGCACGCAACGGACGGAAGGTCGCGAGACGATCGTCGACCTGGTGCCACAGGACGCGTCCGTGCAAGGCCTGCGCCGCAACGGGGCGCAGTTCGCGCCGCCGCAGCCCGAACCGCCGAAGCCGGTACGCGACGGCGAGGCGTGGCGCATCGCGATGGCGGCCGGAACGATCCTGTACTCCGAGGGAAAGCGCATTGAACGGGTCGATGCCGACCGCGAGGTCGAAGTGCGTATGACCGGCACCTCGCAATGTTTCAGCGCGACGAACGTGGCCGACGAAATCGAATCGCTCCCCTCCCGCACGACCTGCGTGGGTCCGGAGCTTCACGCCGAACGCGCGTCTCCGCGCGTGTGGCATTGGATGGCGCCCAATGACGGCCGCTACCGGGTGAGCTTTCGCTATCGCAATGCCAACGGACCGATCAACACCGGCATCACGGCCGGCGTCATGCGCCTCGGGCTGATGTGCGACAAGAAGCTGGGCCCGTGGCCACAGTTCGCGACGATCGTGATGCCGCACAACGAAGCGGAAACCGACTCCACGTCGGGGACCTTCGAAGCGAAAGCAGGCGCAAATTGCACCTTCGCGCTCAATCGAGGCACCAACATGAGCGACCTGGACCACTTCGCCCACTACACCGGCGGCAAGGGCGGCGCTTCCGGCCCGCTCAACGAAGCCGATATCGGCACCCTAACAATCGTGCCGCTACCCTGAGTTCCCACGAGGACACCCCGCGATGACCGCGACGCCCACCGCCAAGCCGACACTCACGTTCTGGCAGATCTGGAACATGTGCTTCGGATTCCTCGGCATCCAGTTCGGCTTCGCGCTGCAGAACTCGAATGCGAGCCGCATCTTCCAGACGCTCGGCGCGTCGATGGACGACATTCCGATGCTGTGGATCGCAGCGCCCCTGACCGGGCTGATCGTGCAGCCGATCGTGGGGTATCTGTCCGATCGCACGTGGACCGGGCTCGGGCGGCGGCGGCCGTATTTCCTCGTCGGCGCGATCCTCGCATCCCTGGCGTTGTTCGCGATGCCGAACTCGCCGGTGTTGTGGATGGCAGCCGGGTTGCTTTGGATCCTCGATGCGTCGATCAACATTTCGATGGAACCATTCCGCGCGTTCGTCGGCGACCAGTTGCCGGTGAAGCAACGTGCGTCCGGTTACGCGATGCAGAGTTTCTTCATCGGCGTGGGCTCGGTGGTCGCGAGCCTCCTGCCGTGGTTGCTGGCGAAGTTCGGCGTCGCCAATACCGCCGGTCCCGGTGAAGTGCCCGCGACGGTGCATTACGCGTTCTATTTCGGCGGCGCGGTGTTGCTCGGCGCGATCGTGTGGACGATCGCGACCACGCGCGAGTATCCGCCGGAGCGCTTGCAGGCCTGGGACGAAGCACCGCCCATCGCGCCGCGCGCGCGGGATGCCGCGCGCATGCGGGCGACGGCACTCGCGTGGTTGGTCATCGGATTGGGATTCGTCGCGGCCGTCTGGACGCGGGGCTGGGCGCGCGAGCTGTACGTGCTCGGCGGCTTGATCGCCGGATACGGCGTGGCCTTGCTGGTGCGCACGATGATGGGCGGGGCCACCAGCGGCTTCGCGAACATCATGGATGATCTCTACGACATGCCGCCCACGATGCGCCAGCTCGCGGTCGTGCAGTTCTTCTCGTGGTTCGCGTTGTTCGCGATGTGGATCTACACCACGGGCGCGGTGACGCAGGTGCATTTCGGCAGCACCGATCCGACGTCGGCGGCCTACAACGAAGGCGCGAACTGGGTCGGCGTGTTGTTCGCCGCGTACAACGGCTTCGCGGCGTTGGCGGCGATCGTCATCCCGTGGATGGTGAAACGCTGGGGCCTGCGCACGAGCCATCTGATCAATGCGGTACTCGGCGGACTGGGCTTGCTGTCGATTGCGGTGATCCGCGATCCGCAGTGGTTGCTGCTGTCGATGGTCGGCGTGGGCTTCGCGTGGGCCTCGATCCTGTCGCTGCCTTACGCGTTGCTGTCCGATTCGCTGCCGGCCGGAAAAATGGGCGTGTACATGGGCATCTTCAACTTCTTCATCGTCATCCCGCAGTTGGTGGCGGCGAGTTTGCTGGGGCTGATGTTGAAGCTGTTCTTCGGCAATCAGCCGATCTACGCGCTGGTGATCGGCGGTGTGAGCCTCATCGTCGCCGGCCTGTGCGTGTTGCGCGTCCGCGAACCAGCCGCGCACGCGGCCGCAGCGGTGTCGCCGTGAGGCGCGCGCTGCTCGTCGTCGCGATTGCACTCGCCGGTTGCACGCAGCCCGCGCCGCCCGTCGCGCCGGAGAAGAAAGCCGAAGCGCCCAAGCCCGTCGAGTATTACGGCACCACCGAACCCTTCGCCGCCGACGCCGTCTACTTCGTCCTCACCGATCGCTTCGTCAACGGCGACAAGTCGAACGACCACCGCGACCAGGGCAAGGGCGCCGCGTTGCACACCTTCGATCGCCCGACGCCGGGCGCGCCGAAGGGCAAGTCCGACAACGTCGGCTACCTCGGCGGCGACTTCCGCGGACTGCTTGACAACGCCGAATACATCAAGGACATGGGCTTCGGCGCGGTGTGGCTGACGCCGATCGTCGACAACCCGGATGAAGCCTTCACCGGCGGCGACCCCGTGAAATGGGGCGGCATGTGGACCGATCGCGGCAAGACCGGTTACCACGGCTACTGGGGCGTGAACTTCTACAAGCTCGACGAACACCTGCCGAGCGACAACCTCGATTTCCGCGGCCTGACCAAGGGCCTGAAGGCGCACGGCATGAAGACCGTGCTCGACATCGTGCTCAACCACGGCTCGCCCGCGTACACGATGCCGAAGCAACAGCCCAAGTACGGGAAGATCTACGACAAGGACGGCAAGCTGATCGCCGACCACATGAATCTGCCGCCCGCCAAGCTCGACCCGGGCAACCCGCTCAACGCCTTCTACAACACGAAGGGCGGGCTGGCGCAGCTGTCGGACATCAACGAGAACGACCCGCGCGTGCTCGAGTACTTCGTCGGCGCGTACGAGCAGTGGATCGGGCAGGGCGCCGATGCGTTCCGCGTCGACACCATCGGGTGGATGCCGCATCCGTTCTGGCACAAGTTCACCACGCGCATTCGGGAGAAGCATCCGGGCTTCTTCATGTTCGGCGAAGCCTTCGACTACGACGCGAACAAGATCGCCGAACACACCCTGCCCGAGAACGCGGGCGTGAGCGTGCTCGACTTCCCGCTGCAGAAGGCGATGAACGAGACCTTCGGCAAGCCGAACGCAGGCTTCGAACGCATCGACCAGGCGCTGTACCTGACCAACGGCCCGTACGCGAATCCGTACGACCTGATGACCTTCTACGACAACCACGACATGGCGCGCATGGACGCGACGGACGATGGGTTCGTCGACGCCAACAATGCGTTGTTCACGTTGCGCGGGATTCCGGTGATCTATTACGGCTCGGAGACCGGCTTCGAACGCGGCACGGCGGAACACGCCGGCAATCGCAATTACTACGGCCAGGAGCGGATCGATGCCGCCGCCGACAGTCGCATCTATCGCCAGTTGCGTCGCATCGCGACCCTGCGCGCGCACACGCCCGCATTGCAGCGCGGACTGCAGGTGAACCTCGAGATGAAGGGCGACCGCGCGGCGTTCTACCGCGTACTGGAGCAGGGCAAGACCGCGCAGGTCGCGCTGGTGTTGCTCAACAAGGGCGCGACGCCGGCAGCTTTCGACCTGCGCGTGCAGCCGGGTCAGTGGAAGTCCGCGTTCGCCGGCACGACGGTGGATGTGGCCGTCGGCGGTTCGATCGCAACCACGGTTGCGCCGCATGACGTCGCGGTGTTCGTGCTCGACGCACCCGTCACCGACGCGACGCTGAAGACCGAACTGGATCGCGGGATGTCACGCGCGCGGCGCCACGTGGCGAACTAGAAAAAGACAAAGCCCCCGCCGAAGCGGGGGCCGAGGCGGATCCGAAAGCACTTGTCATCGTGCGATCGGCCGGCTGCAACTGCCAACCCTTGGGGTTCTCGTTGCAGTCTCGTAAGCCGGGAAGTTCCCGACGGCGGCGACGTTAGAACGTTGCCTCGAGCAAGTCAATGTGGCCCGGACGCGTTGACTCGTGAAGTTCCAGCACTGAGGCGACCGCCCTACGGACGGCGAGAAGAAGCTCGTTCGGCACTTGGGTTGTTTCGTAGCTTCGCCTTCCGCCGATCCGCGGGCCGGCGACCAGATCCATGCGCGCAAGGCTCAGGGTGTTCACGCAATTGCAGATGGCGAATCGCGTTCCCGCCTTCGCGCGCAGGCCCTTCGGCATCGTCGCCCCAGGAACCACGACATGATGGGCTTCGAGGACGCTCGCGAACCGATCAGGAACCCCGCGTCGCCATCCGCCGCCGCAACACGAACTTCCTCGCCGACTTGCGCAACGGCCAGAGCGTGCGCTTGTAGATGGCGGACAACACGCGCCGCGTGCGCGGGATGCGCCAGCCGAAGCCTTCGTCGATCGCGTTGATGCAGGGATTGCAGAGGCCGCAGGGGCGTTGATCGCCGCCGGGGCGGTGGCAAAACCAGGTCAGGCCCATCAGCGGTTCCCAACCGTTGCGCCTCGATGTCTCGACCATCGTTGCGCGCGTGGTGTCGATCAGCGCGAACGAGAAGGCGCCGAAGATCAGCCAGGCGTCGTGGTTCGGCGCATCCGGTGGAATGCGGCGCGTCATGTAGCCGTGCGGCGAAGGGATGGGCTGCGACAGGTTGTCGAAAAGCACGACGCCGGCGCCATGCACGTGCACCGCGCGTTCGGCGCCGATTTCGACTTCATGCTTCCCGTGTTGCTTGCAGTATCGCGCGAGCCATGGGTATTGGCTGCCGATACCGAGCGTCGCGAGGCGAGCGCCCGCGGCTTCGATTTCGGCGTCCGGCCGAATGTCGGCGACTTCGGACATCGTCGTCGGCAGCAGGGTCGTGCGCGTCTCCGGATACGCCTGCGCCAGCGCTTCCCGGATGCGATCCATCGTTTCGATCTCGATCTGCGTCGAGGCGCGCGTGCGATCGAGCAGGTAGATCGGGGCGACGGGGAGACGGTGCTCCAACAGCACCGTCAACACGCGGAAGGTGGAATCCCATCCACCGGTCCAGAAGATTTCGACGGGTTGGCCGCTCATCGATGCCTCCGTTGCATCGGTTCAGTACTTCTGTTTCACCTTCTTCGCCGGCATGCCGCGCGGCGGCAACGGCTTCTCGCCGCGCTCCTCGACAAGGCGGAAATCGATCTTCCGATCCTCGACGCTCGCCTTCAGCACGACGATGTCGGCCCGATCGCCCAGGCGGAATTCGCGCCCGGTGCGTTCGCCCTTGAGCGTCTTGCGGATCGGATCGAAGTGGTAATAGTCGTTCGGCAACTGCGTCACGTGGACCAGGCCGTTGACCTTCGATTCGTCGAGTTCGATGAACAAGCCGAAGCTCGTGACGCCGCTGATCGTGCCGCTGAACTGGCCGCCGACGTGCTGTTCCATCCATGCGGCGCGGTAACGCTCGTCGACTTCGCGCTCGGCTTCATCCGCACGGCGCTCGCGCTCCGAGCACTGCAGGCACAGCGCGGCCATTTCATGCTCGCTGTACTTGAAGTTCACCGCAGTGCCGCCCGAAAGCGCGTGTTTGATCGCGCGGTGCAGCAACAAATCGGGATAGCGGCGGATCGGCGAGGTGAAGTGCGCGTACGCATCGAGCGCCAGGCCGAAGTGGCCGAGGTTCTCCGCCGCATACACCGCGAGCGATTGGCTGCGCAGCAGCACCGATTCCAGCAACGTGGCATCCGGGCGCTCGCGGATCTTCTTCAGCAACGCCGTGAAGTCGCGCGGTTCGACCTTCGACCACGGCGGCATCTTGAGGTGGAATTCCTTGAGGAATTCCAGCAGGTCCGTGTACTTCTGCTCCGGCGGCTTGTCGTGCACGCGGAACGGCGCGGGGATCTTCTTCTTCAGGATGTAGCGCGCGGCTTCGACGTTCGCCGCGATCATGCACTCCTCGATCAGCATGTGCGCGTCGTTGCGCAGCAGCATGCCGGCTTGCGTGACTTCGCCCTGCGGGCCGAGCACGAAGCGCACTTCGGAGGATTCGAACTCGATGGCGCCGCGCTTGCTGCGCGCCTTCTTCAACACCTGGAACAACTGGTGCAGGCGCTGGACCTGCGGCAGTTGTTCGCCGATCACCTGCAGCGCTTCCTCACGCAGTTCGGGCAGTGCGGTCTCGTCGATCGCGTTCCAGACCTGCGTATAGGTCAGGCGCGCATGCGAGTTCATCACCGCTTCGTAGAACTTCGACTTGGTGACCTGGCCTTCGCGGTCGATCTGCATGTCGCAGACGAAGCACATGCGATCGACCTTCGGATTCAGCGAACAGATCCCGTTGGACAAGGTCTCGGGCAGCATCGGCACGACGAAGCCGGGGAAGTACACGGAGGTCGCGCGCAGCTTGGCTTCGTCGTCGAGCGGGTTGCCGGGGCGTACGTAATGCGAGACGTCGGCGATGGCCACGACCAGGCGGAAGCCTTCGCGCGTGGGTTCGCAATAGACGGCATCGTCGAAGTCCTTCGCGTCCTCGCCGTCGATGGTGACGAGCGGGAGTTTGCGCAGGTCGACGCGGCCCTCGAGCATCGATTCGTCGACGACCAGCGGAACGTCGGTCGCTTCGGCGAGCACGGCCGGCGGAAATTCGTGCGGGATTTCATGCGCGTGGATCGCGGCTTCGACCGCCAGCGACGCCGTCAGCTTGTCGCCCAGCACCGCGAGGATCTTGCCGATGGGCGGGCGCTGCGGATCGGGCGCCTGCACGAGTTCGGCGACAACCAGTTGCCCGGGCTTCGCATTGCTCGTTTCGCCCGGCGGAATCAGCACGTTGCGTTGGATGCGGCGATCGTCGGGAACGACGTAGCCGATGCCGGCTTCGACCGTGTAGCGACCGATGAGGCGATTGAGACGACGTTCGAGGACTTCGACGATGGCGCCTTCGCGGCGACCGCGGCGATCCACGCTGGTGACCGAGGCGAGCACGCGATCGCCGTGCATCACCTTGCGCATTTCGAAGGGCGGCAGGAACAGATCGTCGGCACGCGCGCCCGCATCGGGGCGCAGGAAGCCGAAGCCGTCGGGATTGGCGATCACCACGCCCGGGATCAGGTCCATGCGCTGCGCCGGTGCGTAGGAACCGGTGCGGTTCTGCAACAACTGGCCGTCGCGGACCATCGCGCCCAGGCGCTTGCTCAGCGCGTCGAAGCGATCGGGTTCGGTGAGCGAGAGCTTGGTCGCGAGGGCGTCGGCATCCATCGGGCCTTCGTTGGCCTCTAGGATGCGCAGCAACATTTCGCGGCTGGCGATGGGCTGGTCGTAGCGTGCGGATTCGCGGGCGTGGTGCGGGTCGCTCTTCGGCGCGGGCCGCGGGGCGGCCGACGGCGGTGCGCCGCGTGCCGACATCGGGGGCGGGGCGGGCATCCAGCCGGGGCGCTGCGCGGCCTTGTGCTTGGGGCCGCTGCTGCCTTTCTTGGGCGGTGCGGAGGACTTGCCCTTCGCGGGCTTCGCGAAATCCGGGAGGAAGCCGGCGGAACTCGGGGTCTTGCCGCGGCTCGAGCCGCGCTTGCTGGGGTGTTTGGCCATGGCGCCCATGGTCGCACGCCTGTTCATGTGGACACCGTCAACGGCCGTCCCCATCGCACGGGGCCTTCACACGGCCGCCTTCGCCCTGTCATCCTCGGCCGTCATGCCCAAGAAGCCCAAGGCCACCTCCGTCGACATCGCCTACCGCGCCGGCGTTTCGCAGGCGACGGTCTCGCGCGTGTTGCGCGGCAGCCCGCTGGTCAACATCGAAACGCGCAAGCGCGTGGAAGCGGTCGCGCGCGAACTCAACTACAAGGTCGACCGACACGCGTCGAGCCTGCGCACGCAACGCGCGGGTTGCATCGCGCTGTTGTTGTTCGAGGATCCGACGCCCGACGAGTCGCACATCAACCCGTTCTTCCTGTCGATGCTCGGTTCGATCACGCGCGCATGCGCCAAGCATGGGCAGGACTTGCTGGTCTCGTTCCAGCAGTTGTCGAACGACTGGCACGCCGATTACGAGAACAGCATGAAGGCCGATGGCCTGATCCTGCTCGGGTACGGCGATTACCTCGCGTACCAGAGCACGCTCGAAAGCCTGGTGGAGCAGGGCACGCACTTCGTTCGCTGGGGTGCGGTGTTGCCGGGGCAGCCGGGCGTGTCGATCGGTTGCGACAACTTCCACGGCGGGCAACTCGTCGGCGAGCATCTGTATTCGGTGGGGCGGCGGAAGGTCGCGTTCCTCGGCGATGCGAGCACGCACTATCCGGAATTCTTCGCGCGCTATCGCGGGTGCGACGTGGCCTTGCATGATCTCGGCGTGGGCATGGATCCGGCGTTGCAGGTGGATGCCGAGAGTTCGGAAGACGCGGGCTATGCGGCGGCGCGCACGTTGCTCGAGCGCGGGAAGCCGTTCGATGCGGTGTTCGCGGCGAGCGATCTGATCGCGCTCGGCGCGATGCGTGCGTTGACCGAGCAGCGCCTGCGCATTCCCGAAGATGTGTCGGTCGTGGGCTTCGACGACATTCCCATGGCGCGGTTCGCGAACCCCGCATTGACCACCGTGTACCAGAACACGCAGCGCGCCGGCGAGATGCTGGTCGATTCGCTGCTGCGCGCGATCCGCGACGAACCGGTCGAAAGTCAAATGATCCCGGCGAGCCTGATCGTGCGGAAGTCGAGCGGTTCGGTCGCGATGGCCGCCGACGATCTGGCCGAATAGCCATCGGCCCTCATCCCCCTTCCAAGGGGGATCGAACGCGCGCAGCGCGTTCGAGGGGGATAACCCCCCGCGCACCCTTCCCGAAATCCTCCTGGTGCGACTGCGGCCGACCATCGCGGCAACGCGCTGCCCGTTCGGGCAATTCATGGGGGAAAGGGCTCGAATGCCCGAAGTGTCAATGTCGATTCGTCGCATGAACCCTTAGCGTCCTCCCCAATTCCTTGGGGAACTTGCGATGAACCGTGTCTTCCGAGTCATCTGGTCGCGCGTGCTGGGCACGTGGGTCGTGGTTTCCGAACTCGCGCGATCGCCGAATGCGTCGCGTCGCACGCTGCGTCGTGCTGTCCTGCCGACGTTGCTGGCGATCGCCTGCGCACAAGCGCATGCCACCGACTTTTATTGGGATGGCGGCACCGTCAACGGCGGCAATCCCGCGGCCAATGCCAACGGCGGCGCGGGCACCTGGAACACCGCGCTCACCAACTGGGACACCGCGCTCACGGGCGGTACGGATGTCGCGTGGACCAACGGCGACCATCGCGCGATCTTCCCGTCGAACGGCACGTACACGATCACGCTCGGTACCGCGATCACCGCGGGCGACCTGACGTCGAACGGCCCGACCGTCACGCTCAGCGGCAACACGCTCACGTTGGTCGGTACGCCGGTGCTTGATGTCGGGGGCAATCTGGTCATCGCCTCGACATTGGACGGCACCGTCGGTTTCACGAAAACCAGTGGTGGCACGATCGACCTGGCCGGCACGAAGACATTGACGGGCCCGATCGACGTGGCCGCCGGCAGGCTCTACCTCAGCGGCTCGGCGTGGACCGGCACCGGGCCGGGCACGGTCACCGTGCGCAACGGCGCCAACCTCACGCTGGCCGTCGCCGGTGCATTGGGCACCGACACGTCCGCGGCGCGGCTCGTGCTCGAAAACGGTTCAACCCTCAGCGCCGCCGCCGCAGCCTTGTTCGCGTACGACGCCACACTCACCGGTGGCACGGTGTCGATCGGCAACAACGGGTCGTGGAGCGGCACATTCGTGCTGACAGCGCCCACGACGCTGAGTCTCAACGGTGGCACCTACAGCGGCAACTTCGCCGACACGGGCGCCAATGCGCTTTCGGTCTCCGCCGTCGGCAGCGGCGCCATCCTCACCGGCAACAACACCTACAGCGGCGCGACCACCGTGCCGAGCACGCTGCGTCTGGCGGGCAGCAACGCGTTGTCGCCGAATTCGAACGTCGTGCTGGTCGGTGGCGCGGCGGGCACCGGCGTGATCGAACTCGCCAGCAACAACCTCGCGATCGCGCTCGGCACGGGCGCGGGGCAATTGCAGTTCACCAACACCGGCGGCTTCCGTTCGATCGGCGGCAATCGGACGGTCACGCTCAACGGCGGCGCGGGACTGACGTGGGGCAGCGGCAACTTCGTTCCGGCGGGCAACGCGTTGTTCCTCGGCACCGACGGCGCTTCGTCGCTCACCTTCGTCAATCCGATCGATCTGGGCGCGGCGACGCGCACGATCTCGCTCGGCACCGGCACCGGTGCGTTGCACACGGTGATGTCGGGCGTGTTGTCGGGCGCGGGCGGTGGGCTCACGCTTGCGCGCCAGTCGGGCAACGGCGTGCTCGAACTCTCCGGCGCCAACACCTACACCGGCACGACGCGCGTCGGCCCGCTCGTGAACCTGATCCTCAACAACGCCACCGCGCTGCCCGGCGGACAGGGCGCCACCGGCGGCACGAGCAACCTGGCGATCGATGGCGGCGTCGTGCTGTTGCGGCCGTCTGCGGGCGACTTCTTCCGCGGCACCGGCACCGGCGCAGACCAGGTGCAATGGATCAGCGGCGGCGGCTTCGGTGCCATCGGCGGCGACCGCACGATCAACCTCGGCGGCGCGGGTGGCACCGTCACCTGGAACACCGCGAACTTCGTCCCCACCGGCAGCGCGTTGACGCTCGGCTCGGCGCTGGGCGATTCGATGGTGACCTTCGTCAATCCGATCGCGCTCGGCGGCGCGACGCGCAGCCTCTTCATCGACAACGGCACCGCGGCGCTCGACGTCACGCTGCCTGGCGCGATCTCCGGCGCCGGCGACCTGATGCTCGACGGCCAGGGCGACGTGCGTTTGTCCGGCACGAATTCGTTTGCGGGCACCGCCTTCCTGGGCGCCAACGCGGGCGCGAGCACGAGCGACAACCAGGATGTGTTCGTTTCGACGATCGGCAACGGCGGCATCAACGGGAACCTCGGCGCGGGTTCGACCATCGCGCTGCGTGCACACAACGGCAGCCTGACGTACACGGGCGCCGGTGAGTCGACGGACCGCGCGTGGACGATCGGTGGCCGGAATGGTGCGACGCTGTCGATCCTCAATGCGGGCACCGGCGCTTTCTTGCTGGGTGGTGCGCTCACCAAGGACGCGGCAGGCGCGATCTCCACGCTCCGATTCGGTGGCACCTACACCGGCGGCACGAACATCGTCGACGGCCTGATTTCCGAATCCAGCGGCACGCTGAACTTGATCTTCAACGGCGTCGGCAACGATTGGCGCCTGACGGCCGCCAACACCTACAGCGGCACGACCTCAATCCAGAACAGCACGGTGCTGGAAGTCGCGCATCTCGCAAACGGCGGCCTCGCTTCCAGCATCGGCGACAGTAGCAACGCCGCGACCAACCTGGTGTTCCAGAACGGCACCGCGGCCGCACCGGCGACGCTGCGTTACATCGGCAGCGGCGACACGACCGACCGCAACTTCCGTTCTCCGGTGAGCGCCGGTGGCACCTTTGCCATCGACGCCAGCGGCACCGGCGCGCTGGTGTGGACGGGCAGTCTCGACGGCAGCGGCAGCAGCGCGAACCACATGATCCTGCGTGGCACCAGCACGCACGCCAACACCTTCGCCGGCGCGTTCACGGACAACAACGCCGCCAACGCGTGGGTCGCCGACGTGACCAAGATCGATGCGGGCACGTGGATCCTCTCGGGCGACAGCAATGCGCAGGCGCTGGGGTACGCGGGCAACACCACCGTCAACGATGGCTTGTTGCGCATCGACTCGGCGGGCGCCGTCACCGGCGGCCTCGGCACGACCAGCAACCACGGCGCGTCGGGTTCGACGCAACGCAGCAGCCTCGTCGCGTTCGGAAACACGGCGGCCGGTGCATCGGTGAACGGTGGCGTACTTGGACTGACGGCCGCGAGCGGCGATTTCCTGCGCAATCTCACGACCGCGAGCTCGGCGTTCGCCAGCAACGCCGGTACGGCGGCCAACGCCGACGACGACACCTACGTGCAAGGCGTGCGGTGGTTCGGCAGCGGCGGCTTCGCTGCATTCGGCGGCACGCGCACGGTGAACCTCGGCGGCGCCGGCGCCACCGTGACCTGGAACACCGGCGGCTTCGTGACGACCGGGCAACGCCTGATCCTCGGCGATGCGAGTGCGGACGGCACGCTGGTGTTCGCGAATGCGATCGCCCTGGGTGGAGCCACACGTGGTTTCGAAGCCCGTGACGGCAGCGCGGACATCGATGGCGTGCTGTCAGGCGCACTCTCCGGCGCGGGCAGCGTGCAGAAAACCGGCACCGGCACGCTCGCGCTCGGTGCGAACAACACCTACAACGGCGTGACCGCAGTCGACACCGGCCGCCTGATGATCGGCACGGGCGGCGCGACCGGTACGCTCGGCAACGGCAGCGTCACCCTCGGCAACGGCGCGACGCTCGCCTTCAACCGCAACAACGCGTTGACCGTGGCCAACACGATCACCGGCGCGAACGGCACGCTCTCGCAGATCGGCACCGGCACGACGACCCTCACCGCCGCGACCAACACTGTCGGCACGACGGCGGTCACGGGCGGAACGCTCGCGGTCACCAACACGCTCGTGTCCGGCGCGCTGCAACTCGGCGCGGGCACGCTGACCGTCGACGGGACAATGCAGGCGGCGGGCGCGACGACGCTCGCGGCCAGCGGCATCGCCGGCACGAACGGCCGCATCAACGTCAACGGAACGCTGCGCGCCGCAGGCGACCTGGGCGACGGCAACGACACGGTGGACGTCACCGGCACGCTCGACACC
This sequence comes from Noviluteimonas gilva, assembly GCF_009740395.1. Lineage (GTDB taxonomy): Bacteria > Pseudomonadota > Gammaproteobacteria > Xanthomonadales > Xanthomonadaceae > Noviluteimonas > Noviluteimonas gilva. The sequence goes on along the minus strand of NZ_WOXT01000004.1, from coordinate 242,765 downwards.
GGCGCGGGCACGCTCGCGCTCGGCGCCGGCGCCGATACGCTGACCGTGCACGACAACGCCAACATCGGGAATGTCGACGGCGGCCTTGGCGTCGACACGCTCAACACCAACATCGCGACGACGGCGCACGTCAACGCGCTGACCGGATTCGAGACGCTGTTGAAGACCGGCGTCGGCGTGCTGCAGGTCTCCGGTGCATCGAACTTCGACACGGTCAACGTGAACAACGGGCGCCTGCACGTGCAGGCCGGCGGTAGCATCGTCGGTGGCGCGTCGGGTTCGCTGATCGCAACGGTGGCCAGCGGCGCGCGTTTGACGGTCGATGGCGCCTTCGGCTGCGGCACGGGCGACGACACGCTCACCGTCGCGGGCACGGTCGACGGCAGCGGCACGATCGACCAGTGCGGCGGCGACGACACGCTGATCCTGCGCGATGGCGGATCGTTCGCCTTGCCGGGCGCGACGTCCGGCGGCGCGCACAACCTCGGCGACCGCGTCGTGCTCGACAACGCGCTCGCGGTGACGCTCGGCCCCGGCCTGTTCACCGGCTACGAATTCCTGACGAAGCAGAACACCGGCGTGGCGACGCTCACGGGTGCGCACAGCTATGCCAATGGCACGACGATCCTCGGCGGCACGCTCGATGTCGACGGCTCGTTGACGACTGCGACGCTCGACATGAACAACGCTTCGGCGTTGAACGTCGACGGCACGGTCGGAAACGGCGCCGCCGCGCTCGCACTCACCGGCGATGCGGCGACGCAGGCGATCACGGTCGCGTCGGGCGCAACGCTCCGCGCCAACGGCACGCTCGGCGACGGCACGGACACGCTCGATGTCGCCGGCACGCTCGACACCGGCGCGGGCGTCCTCGCGCTCGGCGCAGGCAACGATGGGCTCATCGTGCACGATGGCACGAGCATCATCGGTGGTGTCGACGCAGGCTCGGGCACCGACACGCTGACCGCCAACATCGCGACCACCGCGACGCTCGGCCTGGCGACCGGTTTCGAATCGCTCACGAAGACCGGCGCAGGCGCGCTCCTGCTGGCGGGACCAGGCGCGTCGACGTTCGACAGCGTGTCGGTCGCGTCGGGCCTGCTGCGCATCGCCTCGGGCGCGAGCGTCGGTGCCGGCGTCGGCGGCACGCTCGCGACGACGGTGAGCGCGGGCGCCACGCTCCAAGTCGACGGCGCCTACGGTTGCGGCACCGGCGCCGACACGCTCGACATCGCCGGTGCCTTGACCGGCAGCGGCGTGATCGACCAATGCGCCGGCGACGACACCCTCACGTTGCGCGATGGTGCAACGCTTGGTCTCGCTTCGCCGGTGCAGGGCGGGGCGCACGCCACGGGCGACCGTGTCGTGCTCGACAACGCGAGCGCAATGACGCTCGACGGCGCGCGCATCGCGGGCTACGAATTCCTGCGCAAGCAGGGGGCAGGCATCGCGACGCTGACCGCGACGCATGCCTTTGCCGGCGGCGCGACGCTCGCCGGCGGCACACTCGTCGTCGAGGACTGGTTGGCGACCCCAACGCTCGACATGACGGGCGCGACGACGCTCGACATCGCAGGCACGGTCCAGGTCGGAACGAGTGGCGCGATCCCGCTCGCCCTCACCGGCGACGGCGCCGCCCAGACGATCACCGTCGCCGCGGGTGGCACGCTGCGTGCGAACGGAACGCTCGGCGACGGGAACGACCGGCTCGACATCGCCGGCACGCTGGACACGGGCGCAGGCACGCTCGCGCTCGGCAACGGGAACGACACCTTCGTCGTGCACGACAACACGACGCTGCTCGGCACGGTCGATGCGGGCGCCGGCGCGGATACGCTGGAAACCAACATCGCCGGCACGGCACAGCTTGGTGCATTGAACGGGTTCGAAGCGCTCGACAAGCAGGGCGCCGGGACGTTGATCATCGCGGGGCCCGGCGCGTCGGCGTTCGACTCGGTCGATGTCTCCGACGGCACCCTGCGCGTGGCGGGCAGCGCGAATGTCGGGTCGGCGACGATGTCCACGCAGGTCGCCGCGGGCGCGACGCTGCAGGTCGACGGCGCGTTCGGCTGCGGCACCGGAATCAACACGCTGCGCGTCGCGGGCACCGTCACCGGCCTGGGCACGATCGACCAGTGCGGCGGCGACGATCTCCTCGAGTTGGTGGATGGCGCGGTGCTCTCGGGCGCGAATCCCATCAACGGCGGCGCGCAATCGGTCGCCGATACGGTCCGCCTCGATATCGCGGGCACCTTCAGCCTCGATGCGTCCGACATCGTCGGCTACGAGCGCTTGGACAAAACCGGCGCGGGCACGGCGACGCTCACGGGCGCGCAGGTGTACGGCGCCGTGAGCGTTGGCGCGGGCGGGCTCAACGTCGATGGATCGATCGGCGCCGGCGGCATCAGCATGGCGGCGAACACGGAACTGGCGATCGCCGCCGGCGGCCGCATCGAAGGCGCCAGCAGCGCCGGCACGGTCATCACCGGCAGCGCGGGCACGGAAACCATCACCGTCGCCGCCGGCGCCACGCTTGTCGCGAGCGGCAACCTCGGCGACGGCGACGACGTCCTCGACGTCGCCGGCACGCTCGACACTGCCGGCGGCACGATGCTGCTCGGCGCGGGCGACGATCGCGTGCGCATCCACGAAACCACCGTGCTGGGCGCTGCGATGGTCGATGCGGGAGCGGGCAACGATCTGCTCGACGTCAACGTCACCAGCGCGGTGACACTCGGTGCGACGACGGGGTTCGAATCGCTCGGCAAGTCGGGGTCGGGCACCTTGAACGTGCTCGGCGCCAATGCGTTCACCACCGTCGAAGTGATCGGCGGCCTCCTGCAAGTGGCCAACACCGGCAGCCTGCAGGCGAGCGAACTCACGGTTGCGTCGGGCGCGACGCTGCGCGTCGATGGCACGTTCACCGGCACGTCGGGCAACGACACCGCGGACATCGCGGGCACCGTTTCGGGTGCGGGGTCGCTCGACTTCGGCGCCGGCGACGACGTCGTGACGCTGGTCGACGGCGCGAACCTGGCGAATGTCGCCAGCGTGACCGGCGGCGCAGGCAACGATGCGCTGATCGCGTCGGTGTCTTCGGGCAGCGTTGCACTCGGCGCATCCACCGGCTTCGAATCGCTGCAGAAAACCGGCGGCGGCCTGCTGACCATCGGTGCCGGTACATCCGAATTCGCCGACGTCGCAATCGCCGGCGGCACAGTGCGCGTCGATGGCACCGTGAATGGCATGGTGGGCAGCGCATTCGACACCACGCTCGCCACCGGCGCGACGCTCGAAATCACGGCGTCCGGCGCCTACGGCTGCGGGACTGGCGACGACAGCATCACCCTCGCAGGCACCGTGACCGGCAGCGGTCGCATCGACCAGTGCGCGGGCAACGACACGCTGCGCATCCAGGACGGCGCGAACTTCGCGGCCTTCACCGGCACCATCGACGGCGGCGCCGACACACTCGGCGACACCGTGCAGTTGGACAACGCGAACGCGCTGACCTTCGGCGCGGGCGCGGTGATCAACTACGAGAACCTCGCGAAGACCGGCAGCGGGACGGCGACGCTCACCGGCACGCAGACCTACAGCGGCTCGACCTTGCTGCAGGGCGGCACGCTCGCGGTCGAAGGCGCACTGAACACATCGACGTTGTTGATGGGGGACGGCACGTCGCTCACGGTCGACGGCCTCGTCCAAGGCCTCGGCGGCATCGCCACCGCGCTCACCGGCAGCGCCGGCGCGAACACGATCACCGTCGAAGCCGGCGGCACGCTGCGCGCGAATGGCTCGCTCGGCGACGGCGCGGACCTGCTCGACGTGATCGGCACGCTCGACACGCTGCTGGGCGCCATCAACCTGGGCGACGGCGACGACACGCTGCGGATCCACGACGGCAGCGTCGTCGGACACGTCGACGGCGGCGCGGGCCACGACACCTTCGGCACGCACATCCAGACCAGCGCGACGCTCGGCGCGGTGAACGGCTTCGAGGCATTGGCGAAGTCGGGCGCCGGCGTGTTGCATATCGACGGCCCCGGCGTTTCGGATTTCGCGAACGTCGATGTCCTCGCCGGCACGCTCGACATCGGCGCAGCCGGTGCGCTGCAGGCGACCACGGGCGGCACGCTCGCGGTGTCCGTCGCAAGCGGCGCAACGTTGCACGTCGACGGGCAGCTCCTCGGCGCCAACGGAAACGACACGCTTGCGTTGGGCGGCACGCTCTCCGGTGCGGGCACGGTCGCGCTCGGCGCGGGCGATGATCGCCTCGTGTTGTCGGATGGCGCATCGCTCCTGCGCCCCGTCGACGGCGGCGGGCAAACGAACGGCGACACGGTCGTGTTCGACAACGCGGTCGATACGACGTGGAATCTCGCCAACATCGTCGACTTCGAACGCCTCGACAAACAAGGTGCCGCGACCACCACGCTCACGGGCAACAACGCGTTCGATGCAACGCGCGTGCTGGCGGGCACGCTCCACATCGACGGCACGCTGTTCACCGCGAGCGTCGCGCTCGGCGACGATGCGGCGCTCTCGGTCGGCGGCGCGGTCTCCGGCGATGGTGGCATCGCGACGACGCTCACCGGTACCGCGGGTGCGAACGCTGTCATCGTCGATGCGGGCGCGACGTTTGTCGCCAACGGCGACCTGGGCGCGGGCAACGACATCCTAGACATCGCGGGGACGCTCGACACCGGCACGGGCATTGCGCTCGGCGACGGCGACGATACGTTCAAGGTGTACGACACGACTGCGGTCATTGGCGCCGGCATCGACGCCGGCGCAGGCAACGACATGCTCGACGTCAACGTCGGCCCCAGCTTCAATGTGCCGCTGCCGGGCCTGGCGGGCTTCGAATCGCTCGGGAAATCCGGCGCCGGCACCTTGCACATCAACGGCGCGTCGGACTTCCTGACGGTCCACGTGCGCGAAGGCGTGCTCGACATCGCGGCCAGCGGCTCGGTGCAGGCCACGACAACCGTGATCGACGCAGGCGCGACCTTGCAGATCGACGGTACCTTCACCGGCACGACGGGCGACGACAGTCTGGTCATCGGCGGCACGGTCGTCGGCAACGGGTCGCTCTGGCTCGGCGACGGCGCAGACCACCTGACCGTGCAGGATGGCGCGAACCTCGCGGGGCTGGCCACCGCCATTGACGGCGGCGCAGGCATCGACCTGCTGGAAACCGACATCGCGACGACTGCGTCGCTCGGCGGCGTGCAGGGCTTCGAATCCTTGTTGAAGACCGGCGTCGGCATCCTGCACGTCGACGGTCCCGCGGCTTCGACGTTCGCCAGCGTCAACGTGCAGGCCGGCATCTTGAACGTCGGCGCGGCCGGCGCGATCGGCGGCGTCGCCGCCACCACGGTGGCGCAGGGCGCGACGCTCGTCGTCGATGGCGCGCTGACCGGCACCGCGAACAACGACACGATGGTCGTCTCGGGCACCGTGCGCGGTGGGGGTGCGATCAACCTGGCCGCGGGCGACGACACGCTCACGCTGCTCGACGGCGCGGATCTGTCGGGCCTGACGACCGCACTCGATGGCGGCGCGGGCATCGACACCATCGATGCACAAGTGCAAACGGGCACGCTCGCACTCGCGCCGACGGTGAACTTCGAAGGCCTGTCGAAGACCGGTGCCGGCAGTTTGATGCTCACGGGTTCGCAAGCCTTCGACAACGTGCAAGTCGTCGGCGGCACGCTCGACGTTGCAGAGGGCGCCACGCTCACCAGCGGGGAGACCTTCGTCGGCACCGGTACGACGCTCGATGTCCACGGCGCGTTCGCCGGTACCGCGGGCGACGACAGCTTCTTCGCCGCCGGCACCGTGCGCGGCGCATTCGACTTCGGCGGCGGCAACGACACGATCGAGTTCGCGCTGGCCACGTTGGACAACGCGACAATCGCCGGCGGTGCAGGCAACGATCGCCTGGTGTTTCGCGGCATGACGCTCGATGCGCCGCTGACCAGCACGGGCTTCGAACGCACCGAACTGCTCGACGGTAGCGCGATGACGCTTGCGACGTCGTTGGCCACCACGCTTGCGATCGATGCGAGCTCGCGCCTCAACGCACAGGTCGGTTCCCGCATCGATGGCGCGGTGGAGAACGCCGGCCAAATCGACGTCGGCGCGCACCGCCTCGCGATCACCGGCAACTACACGGGATCCGCGGACAGCGTGCTGGATGTGTTCGTGTCGCCGGCCAACGGCACCTCGGGCGGTCTGGACATCGCGGGCAACGTCCTCGGCACGACGGGCGTGCGGTTCACGAGCGATGGCACGGAAGCATCCGTGCGCGAGTTGCGCGTCATCGATCTGTCGAACGACACGCTCGGCGATGGCGGCGGGTTCGTCGCCGCGGATGCGGACGCTCACGCGCAAGTGCGTCTGGAGGGCACGCCGTGGATGTGGTCCTTCGCACAGGATCAGACCGACCGCGACTGGTACCTGCGCACCACGCAGGAAACGGTGGTGCCGGAAATCCCCGCGGTCGCCGTGCTGCACACCATCGGCGGCTTGCCGGTGCGCGATGCCACGCAACGCGCCTTCGGTCGCCTCAACGACGCGCGCACGCACGACGATTGCCGCAACGCCGACCAGGATCGCGACGCACGCGCCAACGCCACGGTCTCGGCGGACTGCAGCGGCTTCTGGATGGCGTTCTCCGGCGACCAGACGCGCGTCTCGCAAGGTCGCGGCTATGCGTTCTCCGGGGACACGAACGGCGTGTACATCGGCGCCGACACGCAGATGCACGGCACCGGCGAGCGCAGTGTTCGTGCGGGTTGGATGCTCGGCTACGTCGACGGCAATCACTGGACCGATGGTTCGGTGGCCGGGGTCGGCCCGGTGGGCAGCGGCGACGCGAACATCCGCACGTATACGCCGATGGCCGGTTTCTATCTCGGCAATACCTGGAAGAACGATGCGTGGCTCGACTTCATGCTGTCCGCGTATCTCCATGACGCGGACGTTCGGACCGATGCCTCGCAGGACGAATTGCGCGGCAACACCCTGTCGCTGTCCGCGAACATGGGCCGTCGCTTCGCCATGGGCGAGACGTGGACGATCGCGCCGGAATTCGAGATCGGCGCCGATGCCGTGCATTGGCAGGACCGCTACGAGTTCAACGGCATGGACCTCAACATGGCCGACGGGTTGCTCGGTCATGCGCGGACCGCGCTGCGCTTCGAACGCGAGGTCGAAAGGAAGTCCGGCACGTGGCGTCCGTGGATGCTGGTGGGTGTGGCGGACACCATTAGTGAGCCGACTGTCGCTTCTTCGCTGCTGCGGATGGGGACATCGGAGGTGGTGCAGCGCTATGCGAACCACGACCTTGGATTGCAGGCGACGGTGGACTTCGGTGTGTCGGCGCGGCTGCGCACTGGGGCGACGGCGTTTGCTTCGCTGTCGTATGCGAGCTCGCTGGAAGGGACGGAGGTGGAGCGGAGTGGGGCGGAGGTTGGGGTGCGGTGGACTTGGTAAGCCGCTGACTTGCGCGGTCGCCACTTGATTGTGGCGACCGCTTCAAAGGCGAGGGATCATTGGCGCGCCGCCCGAACGTAAGTAGTTCCAAATTTTTTTGGGAAAAAAATTTGAAACTACTCACGCTGGGGCATCACCATTCGGGTCGCTTCGATCAGGGGTCTTCGCTCGAGCGTTGATTCGGGGGTGCGAAGCACGCTTCGCACTAGCCGATTGTTGGCGTGGAAGCTAAAGCACAGACGCGAGGTCAATTGAGTTTGCGGCGCCTGGCAGGCTGCGCCGCCGTCACGGCTCGGTCCGAAATTGCGCCGAGGATCGCATCGAGCTCCTTCGACAGGCTGGAGAAGCACCAGCCCAACGAGTTTGGGCGGAGGATCGCCTCGTAGTCGCTGGCATTCGATCCGGGTTTTGTCAGTTGCGCCATCAGGCGCATGAAGTAGGCGATCTGCACCAAGGAGAAGTGTGCTGGCTCGGGGATGCCGAAGACAGCGGTGCTGGTGCGTGGGTCTTTGAGGACGTTGGACATGGCAGCCTCCATGGACGGAAGAACTCGCGCCGCAGGTGCGGCGCAAGGTGTCGGGAGGTGGAAAACCGCTTGACGTCGGCGGACGTATTCCCTCTTGCGAGGTCTTGTATTGGTCCCCTCCCGACGCAGGAGGAGCACATTGCATCGCATCACCATCAAGTGGAGTTTCCAGCTCCGTCTCGAATAGTGCAGATCAACGACGCGCAACAAAATCAGACGCGAACGCGATGCGCGTCCGACGAATCACCAGCCTTCCATCATTGCTCGTTGGCGGTCGCCGGTTTCTTCTTGCGCCGCGCCCAGCGATAGCTCAATTCCTTGAGGGCATCGTCCAAGCCAACCGCTTTGCCGAGGACTTTGAGGATTGCGTAGCAGCTGTGTGAGAAGACCATCAGGTCGCTGCCCAGCGCGGCGACCGTGTCCTCGCACTTGTCGGCGAACAACTTCGCGCGATTGGCGATGCGCATCATGCGTTCGCGTGCTTCCAGATCGGCGTTGGCGCCGGCCAGGTTCATGTCGGCCGGGATCAGGCCTGCATGTTGGTTGGCCAGGTCGATGTTCAGGCGCACGTAGCGCTCGCTCGTGGGTCCCATGATCGACAGGGTCTTGCGATCGCCGACGGCCAACGTGAGCAGCCCGGGCAACAGTTGTTCGAGCCGCGCGAACAAGGCCATGACCTCGTCCTCCGTGGCCTGCGTGATCGTCATGGATGCGAGGTCTTGCGTCATTGCGGTGCTCCAAGGGGGGAGGTTTCGCGTGGAGTTTTCGACCGAAAGGCGAGGGGAGGCAACAGAGGAAAGTTCGCGGGTGTCGTAGGTGCGTTCGAAGGAGGAACGCACGTGGCGCTTTCGGTCTGCGACCTTGCGATAGAGGTCCAGGACCTGGTGCTAGCCGACGGCGGCCTTGCACCAGAGGCGCGCGACGTTGCGCTAGGGGTCCCCGACCTCGGACAAGAAGTCCTGCAACCTTGCGGTATTGGTCCGCGACTTTGCGAAAGGGGTCCGAGAGGTTGCGCGGAGAGAGCCGCGACCTGCGCTGAGCATCCGCAACCTTGAGATAAACGCCCGCGACCTTGCGATCGAGGTCCGCGACTCTGCGAGAGGCATCCGCGACCAGGGGGCAGGAACCGGCGACCTTGCGACAGGAGTCCGCGACTTCGCGCCAGGACTCCCCAGCTTTGAGCCAGGACTACCCAGCTTTGAGGAAGAGAGTCTCGGCGTTGGGCGAGCAATCGACGACCGTGCGCTAGAGGCCCACGATCTTGCTCAAGTTCTGGAACCAGTCTGTAATTACTTAACCGCGTTGCCGCGCAGGGTGTAGTGCGTATCCAAGACGTTAAAGATTGCCCGGCTGAACCATTCCTGCTTAACACTCTTGGGGTTGTCAGGATCTAGCTTTTTGACATGGCAGTAGCGCTTGTCGGATTTCAAGGGCACGCGCAGATCGTGATATCGCTGGTTCTGGACGAAGTCCGAATAGCGTGCCGCGCACTCCTTCGTAAGCGTTGTGTAGTTGAGGGGAAACTTATCCTTCAGTTGCTCTTCTGTGAGTTGTACTTTTGGTGCCGATGGATCGTTGGTGACTTGGACCTTGATGGCGTCATCAGCCTTTGATTTCAGGAACTTCAGTTCGATATTTACGGATACCGAGTAGTCTCCTGCTGGATCGTCATTGGCGGCCTCAAGTGCGGAAATAAATGCAGCGACGTTCTTCTCCTCCTTGTTCAGAAGGACGGCGTTGTTTTGAGAGTCAACGTTAACGAATGCTAGAGGCATCAAGTAGAAGTTGAACTGGGAGAAGTCGACGTTGAACCAAGAGGACGCGGCCTTGGTGTAATTTTTTACTGATGCGCTACCAACCTCCTGCAAGCGCACAGCAAACAAGTCGCTTCGATTGTAAAAGTGGACCGATGAATCTCTGATCTCGCAAAGCGCAACGATGTTCTTGTGTGCGGGCTCAGCCAGAAGCTTCTTCTCGGTCATGCGCTTGGCGATGAATTCGAGGCTGTGTGTGAACGGGTTGCCACTCCCGGTCATTCTTACTTTTGCGTGTTTGTACGGCTTGCCGTTAGGGCGGTTTCGCCTCTCAGTTACGTACAGCGAGCGAACTTTGTTCCCATTGTCCTTGAGCCACTTGGCTTTCAGCAGTAATTCCCAAGCATTGATTGCCAAGATCGCGAAAGTCTCTTCGCGATACTTGAAGTCGGGCTTGTTGTAGATCTCGATGGCGGAAATCATCGCCGCCAGACTCTTGTCTACAAGTTCCTGCGAGCGTGCCTTCATTGGTATCCCCGATACTTAAAGCGCACACCTGAGCCTTGTGCCTGCACACCATAGTCACTTTTGGAGAACCGATCCACGGGAAAGCTACCGCGAACAGGGCTGCTGCATCCATCCTGTCCTGCTGGCCAATCGCATTGCGTTTGTTGGGTTTATCGGGCGGGGGGATGACAATGCTGGCGTTCGCTACAGAGTTTCCAGTTCAAACATCCAACACGTCTGAACGCTTTGTCGCCGTGGTTAGAGAATGGTTGTTGGGTTCGCCGCACACGCTTCTGGGAACTTCAGACGTTGAGGGCTTCGGCAGGCTCGGTCACTGGTCAGCCACGAAGGGCAATGAAGCTCTTGTGTCGCTTCGCGGCGCGCGCGATTCAGTTGACGCGGCATCCGTTAGGTACCGGCGCCTTGACGACGGCCTTGAGTGGACCACAACGGTGACGTTCTCGCGTGGCGATGTGGACGCTTGGGTAGCGGTGCGCGTTTTCTGCGAATCACATCACCCTGCCACCCGCCTTCCCCCTGCAAAAAAGCCCGTAGTGGTGCGAACTCTCATCGATGCGCTCGGCGGGGGGCCGGATAGTAGTTTCTGTGTCGAGCAGCGCGCCTACCGGTTGTCCAACACCGAGATCGATCGAGCTGTGACGATCATTCAAGGCCGATCAACTAATAGGCTCCCAATCGTTTACGTCAGTTGCATGTTTCGAGGGGGCTATGTTCTCGATCCGGATCGACTCGCAAACGACCTCTCCGGCATGGCGCATGTCGTAGTGGAGCCAAATAGAGCGTTTTCGTTGAGACTTCAGATAGATGCAAACTCCGAAAACGTCTTTGGTGGCGGAATAGGTATTTACTGGCCTGACGGTGGCGGGCGAAGGTCCTTCTTTATGGGGAGGGGATACGACGGGCCTGCTGAACTGGCAAAGGCTGTGCGCGAGGAGGTCAGGGGAGCGCTAGTGAACCGGCGGCCACTTGAGCGCTGTACCTGGGCCGCGGTCCAAGAGGTGGTCTCGCGTGCTGCACTCGATGAGTTGAAGGCCGCTGGGTCCACGGAAGTAGAGAAGTACATCGAAACCTTTGATCGCGAGATATCGTCAAAGAATGAACTGCTCGCGGACGCTGAAAGGGAAATCGCGCGGCTGAAGGTGGAAGTGAGGATCTACGAGGCGAGAATCCCATCTGGATCCGGTACGACATTGAATATGGGTGGGGAACAGGATCTCTATCCGGATGAGATATCCGGCATGGTCGTGGATGCTCTCGCCGATTACCTCACTCGGGTTCGGGGAGACAGTCGGCGAAGTCACGTACTTGCCGCGTTAGTTAACGCAAACCCGAACAAGTCACCAGCAGTTGCATACAGGGAGACACTCAAGGAGCACTTAAGGGGTGCAAGCGGTCTCGATCAGAAAGCTCGACGGGCCTTGGAACAACTTGGATTTGAAGTCTCGGACAACGGCAAGCACTACAAGCTCGTGTTTCAAGGGGATGATCGGTACACCTTCAGCCTGCCTAAAACTGGGAGTGACTACAGAGGCGGGTTGAACGCGGCGGGCGATATCTCGCGTCTGCTTTTCTAAGCTTTTCGCGTCGCGGAGGCTGGCGGACCGACCTAGTTAATGCCTCGGTCAAATGCGGCACAATGCCGCCCATGAACAAACAATCCCCCTGGATCGCCGGCATCAACGCCGTCGCGTCCGCCGTCGAGCATGACGGCGAGAACGTGCGTGAAGTCCTCCTCGAGGCCGGGGCCAAGAACCCGCGCATCACCGAGATCGAAACCCAGGCCCGGCGCCTGGGGATCGAGGTGCGGCGTGTGGCGCAGAACGCGCTCGATGGGGTCGCCGGTGGGCTCCGCCATCAGGGTGCGGTCGCGCGGTATGCCGCCGCCAAGACCTGGGGCGAGGATGAGTTGGAGGGGCTGGTCGAGGCCGCGGCGGGCAAGGCGCTCGTGTTGGTGCTCGACGGGGTGCAGGATCCGCACAACCTCGGCGCGTGTCTGCGCAGTGCGGCGGCGGCGTCGGTGACGGCGGTCGTGATCCCGAAGGACAAGGCGGTGCAGGTCAACGCGACCGTGCGCAAGACGTCGGCCGGTGCGGCGGACAACATTCCCGTCGTGCGCGTCACCAATCTTGCGCGCTGCCTGCGCGATCTGCAGCAGCAGGGTGTGTGGATCTATGGGCTTGCGGGCGAGGCCGAGGCGTCGCTGTATTCGATCGACCTGAAGGGCAACGTCGCGTTGGTGCTCGGCGGTGAGGCCGATGGTCTGCGTCGCTTGACGCGCGAGCATTGCGATCAGTTGGTGAAGATCCCGATGCCCGGCGAGTTCGAATCGCTCAATGTGTCGGTCGCGACGGGTGTCGCGTTGTTCGAAGCGGTGAGGCAGCGGTTGTGAATTTCGCCTGGTACGACTTCGTCGGCTTCACCGGCACGCTGATGATCCTCGCGGCGTTCGCGGCGCAGCAGATGGGGAAGATGCGCGGGGACGGGGCGGTGTATCAGTTGCTCAATCTGTTCGGTGCGGGCGGCATTCTGGTGTCGCTGATGGGCTCGTTCAACATCTCGGTGTTCGTGCTCGAGAGTGCGTGGGTGTTGGTGAGTGCGTATGGGTTGTGGCGGTCGCGGAGTTTGCGCGCGCGCGCGGACGCGGCGGGGAAGTGACGTTGCTGACCCCATTCCAGACGGCGGCGATCTTCAGCATCGTCGTCTTTGCGCTGGTCTCGTCCGTGCTGCGCGAAGTGGTGATCACGCGCTTGCATCGCACCGGCCGATTCGAAGAAGCAGGAAACCCGCGCAGGGGGTTCTATTCGGACGCGCGTGCTGTGGCTGTCCTGGCGTTTCGAACGTGCGGACCGTTGGTTGATCCGCGCCTATTTCGCCACGTCGGCGATCTCGCTGGTCGGGGCGATCGTCGCCTGGTTGGTGTGGTTCTTCAGCAGGTAAGTGTCAGGGCGCGATCTCGTCGGGCGCGCGGTTCGACATACCGATCCCCCACTTCTTCGCCGTTCCACGCTTTACTCCGATAGCAGCGGACAAGCCTGTGGAAGATGTGCGCGGATGCGACGCGGCACGCACGTGACATGGAAGCGCCGTGACGTCACCGGCTCGCCATCCAGGTTCAACGTCAGCGGCTCGGGTGCCTCGATGCGCAACCACGACATGCGCGAGCGCACTGCGACCTGCTCCAGCGCGGCTCCCTTGCCATCCGCCAGCCACGTTCCGAACACGGCAGCGACTTCGCCGGACAGCTCCGGCACGATGGTGAGATCGAGTTGCCCGTCGTCCAGCAGCGCATCCGGACACAAGGCATGCCCGCCGCCAGCCTGGCGACCGTTGCCGATTCCGAGCGCAATCATCGCGCCTTCCCACGCGAAATCCGGACCCTCCAATCGGATCTGGATCGGTTCGATCTTGCCCAGCTTGAACATGCCGGTGATGAGGTAGGCGACTCCGCCCAATACCTTCTTCAAGCCGTCATGCGCCTCGACCGTCACCTGTGTGCCGAATCCGCCGCTGGCGACATTCACGCACCAATGTTCTCCGTCGTCGCCCTCGATCTTCAGCAGGTCGATGGGCACTGCGTCCGAGGTCGACAGCAATTCCAGCGCAGCCAGGGGTTCGGTCGGAAGGCCCGCGGCGCTCGCGAAATCGTTGGCCGTTCCCAGCGGAACCATGCCGAGCGTTGGCAATGCCACGGTCGCTTCCCCATGCCGCGCCATGCCGGCGGCGACCTCGCCCAGGGTCCCGTCGCCACCGGCGGCGATGATGGTGTGCACGCCATCGACGATGGCCTCGTCGACGAAGCGTGCGCCATCCCCCGCTTCCCAGGTCACTCTGACCTCGAGCGTGATGCCTTGGGTGCGTATTCGGGAAACCGCCTCGCGGAGGTCGTCATCGCCCGCGGCGTTCCCGTTGAGGATCAGGCGCCAATGAGGTTGGGGCATGGCGTATTCAATGCGATCACTTTGCTTCGAGCGTAGGCCACCATACCGACGGCGCCGTGAACGCTCCGGCGCCGGTCACCGATCGCTCACTGGGGCTCCGCGCGGCTCGACATGCCGATGCCCCACTTGTTCGCCACCTTGCAGAACAACGCCGCGGTCTTCTCCGCGTCGTACACCGCCGAGTGCGCTTCTTCGCCGTTCCATTCGAAGCCGGCGGCTTGCACCGCACGCGCCAGCACCGTTTGCCCGTACGCCACGCCGCCCAGCGTCACCGTGTCGAACACGCTGAAGGGGTGGAAGGGGTTGCGCTTGTGTTGCACGCGGGCGACGGCGGCGTTGAGGAAGTTGAGGTCGAAGTGGGCGTTGTGGCCGACCAGGATCGCGCGCTGGCAGTTGTGTTTGCGCACGGCGGCGCGCACGGCGGCGAAGACGTGGTCGAGGCCTTCCTTCTCCGGTTTGGCGAAGCGGAAGGGGTGGTCGAGCACGATGCCGGTGATTTCGAGCGACTTGGGGTCGATCGCCAGGCCAGGGGCCGGGATGAAGTGCGAGCTCGCGACTTCGCCGGGGATGTAGCGGCCATGTTCGTCGAGGTCGATCGGGACGACGGCGAGTTCGAGCAACGCATGCTTCTGCCAGTCGAAGCCGCCGGTTTCGACGTCGACGACCACGGGCAGATACCCGCGGAAGCGGTCGGCCATGCGGCGCCAGGGCAGGGCTTCGCTGCCGGGTTCGGCGACGGGCGGGGTTTCGGACTGCGTCATCCGGACAGCCTAGCAGCGCGGCACGGTTCCGAGCAGCACGCCGTCGGCGCGGAGTTGGCCAAGGGCGTCCGCGCCATCACGGAGGAAGGCGTCGGGGTCGGGTGCGGCCGCTTCGCGCGCGAGGGCCTGCAGCAGGGCGCGGCCGGTCACCGTTGCGTTGTCTTCGATCAGCTGCAGCAGACGGTAGGCGAGGGGCGAGAGCGTGGAGAACTGGACGTCGCCGCCGGCGTCGCGGCGGAGCAGCAGCAGCGTGGGTTGCGCGGGCGGCGCGTCGGGTCGGAAGTCCGGGCCGATGCGGTGCACGGGCCACGCGTAGGCAAGGGGCCAGGCGAAGGGAGAGGCGACGGGGATGCCATCCAGCACGTCGGCGGTCGGGTCATGCGCCGGCAGCGCGGCGTCGGAGATCGACAGGGCGAGCTCCGCGTATTCGTAGTGGGCGAGTTCGGGGAGCCAGGTCAGTCCGGCGAAGCTCGGCATCCACGTGGGCGCGTCGTCCGTCGTGGTCGTCGGCGCGTGTGTTTGCAGGAACCCGGGCAGCCACGCGACGAACTCGCTGCCGACTTCCGTAAACAGCGGCGTGCGTGCGCGATGCGTCGCCAGGAACGCGCGCACGAGCGCACGCCACGGCGCATCGCCGAGCATTCGGCGAATGACCGGGAAGTTCGACGCCAGCAGTCCTTGGAGGCCGTTGAAGACCAGGTCGCGGTAAATCGCCATGCGCCGGTCTTCGATGCCGTCGGGTGCGGCGTTGTTCGCCGGATCGCGCAGGTGCGCGGCGAAAGCCATTTGCTGTTCGCGCAAGGCTTCAGACATGGCGGTGCTGAATCTCGCGGATCCGTTCGACTTCCGCCAGCAACACGTCGAACGCAGGGAAGTTGAAGTCGCGCTCCAGCAGCGTGGGGCGCACGCCGTGCAAGGTATACGCGTGGTCGAGCAACGCCCACACGTCGTCCTTCACCGGCGCACCATGCGTGTCGACCTTCAGATCGTCCGCTTCGTCGTAGTGTCCGGCGATGTGGTACTGCGTGACGCGCGCCGTCGGCATCGCCGCCAGGAATGCACGCGCGTCGTAGCCGTGGTTGATCGCGTTGACGTAGACGTTGTTGACGTCGAGCAGCAGGTCGCAGTCGGCGGCGTCGAGCACGGCGTTGACGAAGTCGGTTTCGTCGAGCGCGCGATGCGGCGCGGCGTAATAGCTGACGTTCTCGATCGCGATGCGGCGGCCCAGTCGATCCTGCACGCGACGAATCCGATCGGACACGTGCCGTACCGCCGCGTCGGTGAACGGAATCGGCATCAGGTCGTACAACTGACCGTCGTCGCTGCAGTAGCTCAGGTGTTCGCTGTACTGCGCGATCGCGTGCCGGTCGAGAAACGCGCCGACGCGATCGACGAAGTCACCGTCGAGCGGCGCAGGCCCACCCAATGACAAGGACAAGCCATGGCTCGTGATCGGATGCCGCGACGCGAGCGCGGCGAATTGATCGCCCAAACGCCCACCGACACCGATCCAGTTTTCCGGCGCGCATTCGAGGAAGTCGAACGCGCCGGGCGGGGCGTCCTGCAGCGCGCCCATCAGGGCGCGCCGCAGGCCGAGTCCCGCAGTTGCGGCAGGCAGTGCCATCACGCGATCACGCGCTGGCGCCGCACTTCCCTTCGCCGCACTTGCCTTCTTCCATCATCTTGCCCGCGCCGCCGGAGCCGCCCATGTGGGCCTTCATCTCTTCGTCGCTGATGAAGCCGTCGCTGTTGGTGTCGTGCGCGGCGAACTTGCTGTCGTCGTTGTCGTGGGCAGCGGCGAACTCGGCCTTGGAGACCTTGCCGTCCTTGTCGCTGTCCATCTTCGCCACGCCGCACTTGCCTTCGGCCTTGACCTTCTTGTCGGCGGTCTTCGTGCCCTCGGCGGCCTTGTGGTCGGCGCCGCACGAGCCTTCGGCAACCGCAGAGGCAGACGCCATGTAGCCCGTCGCCAGCGGCTGCATCGCGAAGGCCGAACCGGTCAGCACCAGGCCGCCCGCAAGCGCGGCCGTCAGGGCCAGGGGGGATTTCATCTTGCTGGACATACGCATCTCCATGACGCGGCTGGGCCGCAGGGGTGAGCAGGCGGGAATGATGCCTGAGCTCGGTGGGAGATACGCAGGGTGATCGGTCATGGATGCACCGCTCCCTCCCCTGCGAAGGCAGGCTCCCTCCCATGCGAAGGCAGGGGAGGGTTGGGGAGGGGTTGTGTCGGGTGGAAGCGTGCGTCGGGGGCCTATCCCCCCCAATCGCGCTTTGCGCGATTGACCCCCCTTGGGAAGGGGGGTGGTTTTGCTTAGGAGTTCGTCGCGTCGCGCTTTTCACGCGGCGGCAGTTGCTCGTCGCCGTGCACCAGGAACCAGATGTTTTCGGCGATGTTCGTCGCGTGGTCGCCGATCCGTTCCAGGTTCTTCGCCA
Source organism: Noviluteimonas gilva (assembly GCF_009740395.1). Classification (GTDB taxonomy): domain Bacteria; phylum Pseudomonadota; class Gammaproteobacteria; order Xanthomonadales; family Xanthomonadaceae; genus Noviluteimonas; species Noviluteimonas gilva. Next base: position 225,319 of record NZ_WOXT01000004.1, on the reverse strand, counting down.
TGAACAACAGATGCGTGCACGGGGTGATCGAGCGCGCGTCTTCCATCACGTAGGTCAGCAGTTCGCGGAACAGGCCGGTGTACTGCGTATCCAGCTCGGCGTCGCGGTTGCGGACGCGCTGGGCGGCTTCGGCGTCGCTGTCGCGATACGCGACGATGACATCGCGCACCTGTTGCAGCGCCAGGCGACCCAACGCATCGAGCCCGCGCGTATGCGGCAGCGGCGGCGAGAGATTCAGCGCGCACGAGCGCTTCGCGACGTTGGCCGCGTAGTCGCCGATGCGTTCGATGTCGGAAGACACCTTCAGCGCAGCGAGGACCGTGCGCAGGTCGCGCGCCATCGGGCCACGCAGGGCGAGCTTCATCACGCCGTGGTCGATCTCGCGCTCGATGGCGTCGATCGCTTCGTCGTTGGCGACGATGCGTTCGGCGGCCTTGTCGTCGCGGCGTTCGACCACGTCGAGCGCGGCCTCCAGCTGCGAAGCGGCCATCGTGCCCATGCGCACGATCTCGTCGAGCAGGCGGCGTTGTTCTTCGTCGTAGCTCTTGACGATGTGGTCGTGGACCTGGTTCATCCGAAACGCCCCGTGATGTAGTCCTCGGTCTGTTGCTTCGAGGGATTGGAGAAGATGGTTTCCGTCGTGTCGTGTTCGATCAGGTCGCCCAGGTACATGAAGGCGGTGAAGTCCGAAACGCGCGCGGCCTGTTGCATGTTGTGCGTCACGATCAGGATCGTGTAGCGCTGCTTGAGTTCTTCCACCAGCTGTTCGATGCGGCTGGTCGAGATCGGGTCGAGCGCGGAAGTCGGTTCGTCGAGCAGCAATACGTCGGGGCGCAGGGCCACGGCGCGCGCGATGCACAGGCGCTGCTGCTGGCCACCGGACAGGCCCAGCGCGCTCTGCTTCAGCTTGTCCTTCACCTCGTCCCACAACGCGGCCTGGCGCAGGGCTTCCTCGACGCGCGCGTCCATGTCGGTCTTCGACAGGCGCTCGTGGTGGCGGATGCCGTAGGCGACGTTCTCGTAGATCGTCATCGGGAAGGGCACGGGCTTCTGGAACACCATGCCGACCTTGCTGCGCAACCGGTTGAGCGGGTACTTCGGATCGAGCACGTTCTGCCCGTCCAGCAGCACTTCGCCAGACGCGACCTGCTTGGGATACAGCGAGTAGATGCGATTGAAGATGCGCAGCAGCGTCGACTTGCCGCAGCCCGACGGCCCGATCAGCGCGGTGACGCGATGTTCGGGAACCTCGAGGTGGATGTTCTTCACCGCGTGGAATTTGTCGTAGTGGAAGTCCAAACCGCGCGCGGCGAGCTTGATCGGCGAGATGGTCGCCAACGTGTTGTCGCGTTGCGGGGTGGCGACGGCGATGCGTGCGTCGTTCATGTCCGGGTTCCGCTGGAAGAGCGTCATAGGGAAAGGATCAGTCGTGGACCATGCGCGAGCGGGACACGATCGCGCGGGCGGCAAGGGAAACGAGCAGCACGAACACCGTCAGCACGAACGCGCCGGCCCACGCAAGCGTGTGCCACTGCTCGAACGGGCTCATGGCGTACTGGAAGATCACGACCGGCACGTTGGCCATCGGCTGCGAGAGGTCGGTGGTCCAGTACTGGTTGTTGAGTGCGGTGAACAGCAGCGGCGCGGTTTCGCCGGAGATGCGGGCCAGCGCGAGCAGGATGCCGGTGACGATGCCCGGCAGCGAGGCGCGATAGAGCACCTGCACGGTCACCTTCCACTGCGGCACGCCGAGCGAGAGCGCGGCTTCGCGCATCTGCGCGGGCACCAGGCGGAGCATTTCATCGGTGGTGCGCACGACGACCGGCAGCACGATGAAGGCCAACGCGATCGCACCGGCCAGCGCGGAGAAATGCCCCATCGGCGCGACGACGAGCGTGTACACGAACAGGCCGAGCACGATCGACGGCGCCGACAGCAGGATGTCGTTGACGAAGCGGATCGTTTCGCCCAGGCGCGCGGTGAAACGCGTGCGGGCGAACTCGGCGAGGTAGGTGCCGGCCAGCACGCCGATCGGCGCGCCGAACAACACGCCGAGCAAACTCATCGCGATGCTGCCGAAGATCGCGTTGAGCAGGCCGCCGTCGTCGCCGGGCGGAGGCGTCATCTTGGTGAAGAGGTCGAGATCGAGCGACGCGATGCCGTTGCTCAGCGTCGTCCACACGATCCACGCCAGCCAGAATAGGCCGAAGATCGTCGCGGCGGTGGCGAGCACCTGCGCGGTGAGGTTCTTCGCGCGGCGGAACCTGTACAGGGCTTCCATGCTGGCCATCAGTTGCCTTCCTTGCGTGCGAGCTGGCGGAGCATCAGGCGCGCGATGGTCAACACGGTGAAGGTGACCAGGAACAACACGAAGCCCAGCGCGATCAGCGAGCTGCGATACATCTCCGAATCGGCTTCGGCGAATTCGTTCGCGATGGTCGCGGCGATCGAGTTGCCCGGCATCAGCAGCGACGCGGTGAGTTCGTGCGCGTTGCCGAGTACGAAGGTGACGGCCATCGTTTCGCCGAGCGCGCGGCCCAGGCCGAGGAAGATGCCGCCGATCACCGCCGAGCGCGTGTAGGGCAGCACGACGTCCCACACCACTTCCCATCGCGTGGAGCCGAGGGCGTACGCCGATTCTTTCAAGCGGCCCGGCACGGTGAGGAACACTTCGCGCATGACCGATGCGATGAAGGGGATGACCATGATCGCGAGCACGAGGCCCGCGGTTCCCATGCCCAGGCCGAGCGGCGGGCCGGAGAAGAAACGGCCGACCAGTGGCAGCGTGCCCATGTGTTCGTCGACCCACGGATACACGTGTTCGGAAAGCACGGGCACCAGGACGAACAGGCCCCACATGCCGTAGATGATCGACGGGATGCCGGCGAGCAGTTCGATCGCCGCGCCCACCGGGCCGCGCAGCCACTTCGGCGCGATCTCGGTGAGGAACATCGCGATGCCGAAGCTCACCGGCACGGCGATGAGCATCGCGACGAAGGCGGTGACGAGCGTGCCGTAGATCGGCACGAGCGCGCCGAAGGTCTGGTTCACCGGATCCCAGACATCGGTCCACAGGAATTTCAGGCCGAAGGTGTCGAAGGCGAGCCGGCCGCCCCAGAACATCGAGAAGGCGGCGGCGATGAGCGAGACGAGCACGAACACGCCGGCCGTGCCGACGATCCAGGCAAAGGCACGGTCGTTGCGGACGTCGCGCGAGGAGCGGTCGTCGGAATGATCAGCGGCGGGGAGGGCGATCGAATTCATGGTCGGTAGCGTGTGGCAGTTCCGTGACACGCGGATGACAGGGCGCCGGCCAAAAAGAACGCGGGCATTGCGCCCGCGTTCTCGAAGGTCCGGAGGAGGGGCCGGATCTTCAGTACTTCAGGTTCTGCGACCAGTACGCCTCGATCTGCTTCACCAGCGCATCGGGGAGCGGCACGTAGTCGAGCTTCGTCGCCGACGCATCACCGTTGCTGTACGCCCACTGGAAGAATTCCTTGGCGTTCTTCGCACCGGCCGCATTCTTCGGCTGCTTGTACATCAGGATGAAATTGGTCGCGGTGATCGGCCAGGACTGCTCGCCCGGCGCGTTGGTCATCACCAGGTAGAAGTCCTTCGCGTTCGCCCAGTCGGCGCTCGCGGCGGCGGCCTGGAAGCTGTCGTTGCTCGGGTTGATGAAGTTGCCCGCGGCGTTCTTCATGCGCGAGTAGGTCATCTTGTTCTGCAGCGCGTAGGACATCTCGACGTAGCCGATGCCGCCGGCGATCTGCTTGACGTACGCGGCGACGCCTTCATTGCCCTTGCCGCCGATACCGCCCGGCCACTTCACCGCCGTGCCTTCACCGACCTTGGCCTTCCACTCCGGGCTGACCTTGGACAGATAGTTGACGAAGTTGAACGTCGTGCCCGAACCGTCGGAGCGATGCACGATCGTGATCTTCTTCGCCGGCAGCTTCAGGCCGCCATTGAGCTCGACGATGCGCGGGTCGTTCCACATCGTGACCTTGCCGAGGAAGATGTCGGCCAGCAGCGGGCCGTCGAGCTTCATCGCACCGGCCGCAACGCCCGGGACATTGATCACCGGCACGACGCCGCCGATCACCGACGGGAACTGCGCCAGGCCGAACTTCGCGAGTTCTTCCGGCTTCAGCGGTGCATCCGACGAACCGAAGTCCACGGTGCCGGCCTTGATCTGGGCGATGCCGCCACCCGAACCGATCGACTGGTAGTTCACCTTCTTGCTCGTGGCGGCGGCGTAGTCGGCCGACCACTTCGACATGATGGGATAAACGAAGGACGCGCCCGCGCCCGTGACGTCGGCGGCGTGGGCGGACGCGGCGAAACCGCCGGCCAGGACGAGCGCCAGCGACAGCGCGGTGGTGCGGAGCGGAGCGAAGTAGGACACGGATGTCTCCTGAAGGGATATGCACGAGCGACGTCGCCCGGATGCGTTCATTCCATAACCGTTGCGTGACACTCGGATGTTGGGGATATGACAGCGGTGTGACACCGCTCCGAAGGCGCCAGGAAGCGGGTACGCGGAAGCGGCGTCGTTGGTTTCGTTCGCTGGCACCAGTTGGGCGCATCGGCACGCCGTGCTGGATGTCCTTTTGACTCCGCGAAGAGCGAGCCACGCTCCGCAAAAGGACATCCAGCACGTCGCACCGCTGCGCACCATGGCTGACGGTCTCGCGACAGCCCTTGATGAGTGGTTGCGTTGCGCGCCGCCCCCTCCCCAAGGGAGGCCGCTTCGCCCATCAGATCGCTGCGAGGAACGGCGCCTGCCAGAGGCGACGAAGCACGACGGTGGGCGCGCCGAGGTGGGCGACGTTCCGTCCGTCTGGTGTGCTGGCAGTTGGCGCGCACCCATCAAGTTGCGACGTCCCCACTTAAAAGCGGATGTCGCGCAACCCTGAAGCGAGGTGCGCAGTGGACGTCGCGTTGGAGGCCACATTGCGGAGCTTGAGCTCTTGCGGAGCAATGTGGCCTCCAATGCGGCGCGCCGCTGCGCCCCTCTGGTGGAACGCAACAAAGAAAAAGGCGCGACCGTTCGGCCGCGCCTCCTTCACGACTCGTGGGGGAAGTCGGATTACCAGTAGAACTGCAGGCGCGCTTCGAGGATGTTCGGGTTGTCGTCCACGACGCGGTTGAACAGGCGGTCGTTGTTCGCCGGGTTTTCGGCGTAGGTCGCCGAGGTGCGGCCGATGAACTTCGAACTGTCGACCATCACGTAGTTCAGCATGAACTTGAAGTTCGAGCGCCAGTACCAGTTCACGCCGACCGTCCACGAATCCATCTCGCCGCCCAGGGCGCCGAGGACGCGCGCGGTGGAGGTCGGGCTGGACGGAGCGAGGGCCGTGCCGTCGTTGAGGTCGATCGTGTCGTAGCGCAGGCCCACCTGCCACATGCCGCCGGCCGGGTTGTTCGGCAGCGGGGTGGTCGGCACGCCGTTCTTGTAGCCGAACGCTTCGCCGGTGATGTTCCAGAGACCGGAGATGTACGCGCCGTCGGCCGAGTAGGTTTCGGCGCTCGGGCCGATGCCGTAGCGCTCGGTGTCCGTCGACATGTACTCGCCCTGGATCTTGAACGGGCCGTGCGCCCAGAACGATTCGAAACCGAAGGTCTTGTTGCGGTCCGTGTTCTTCATGTCACCGGTGTCGACGATGCGGTTGGCAAGGTCGGCCAGCGGGCGGGCGCGCCAGCGGGCGGTGTCGCTGAAGGTGTCGTAGTCGTTGTACGACGCACCGATGTGGAAGATGTTGCCGTCGCCGTTGATGGGCGCCCAGTAACCGCGCACGCCCCAGCCCGGACCGTGCGGCGTCGGCGACGGGTGCTCGGTGAGTTCGCGCGTGAACATGCTGGCCGCGATCGCCCAGTTGTTGTCGCCGTACTGGTACATGCCGCCGAGGCGACGCGCCACGCCGAAGGTGTTGGTGATCGAGGCCTTGGCGATGAAGTCGTTGTTCTTCGTCGAGGACAGCTCTTCCAGCGACATCAGCTGCTTGTACTGGCCGACCTGCACGAAGTGGTTGGCGTTGCCGCCGAACTTGTACTTGGCGTTGACGTCGAGCCACTTGTCGGCCTTGGCGTCGTAGCCCATGACCCATTCGATGTTGCCCGGGCCCTTGCCCTTGAGCACGAGCTCGGCGCGGCGCATTTCGTAGTCACCGTCGCGGCCGTCGGGGCCGTCGGCGTTGAGCAGCGCGAAATCGGCGTCGTACCAGTACATGTCGGCCTGGACGAGGCCTTCGAACGTCACTTCGGAATCGGCGATGACGTCGATCGCGACCTGCGCGTGCGCGGCCGGGGCGGCGAAACAACCGATGGCGGCGAGCAGCGAGAGGGCGAGGGTGCTGCGGGTCAGGTTCATTTGAGGGCCGTCGTTGGGCGGGTTGTGGATGAATGCCGCGCAGCGTAGGCCGTGAATCTTTCGTTATTGTGACAAATGTCTGCCCCGTGACAGAGAGGCTTCACTCCGGGTCGGTCGTCTTGTCCCTGTATCGGCAAATGTCACGAATGGGGCAGGCCGGGCATCGCGGCTTGCGCGCGATGCAGGTGTAACGTCCGTGCAGGATCAGCCAGTGGTGCGCGTCGTGCAGGAATTCCGGTGGCACGACGTGCATCAGATTGTCTTCCACCACACGCACGTCCTTGCCCGGCGCCAGGCCCGTGCGGTTGGACACGCGGAAGATGTGCGTGTCCACCGCTATCGTGGGTTCGCCGAAGGCGGTGTTGAGGACGACGTTGGCGGTTTTGCGGCCCACGCCCGGAAGGGCTTCCAATGCTTCGCGATCGCGCGGCACCTGGCCGTCGTGTTCTTCCAGGATCTGGCGGCTCAGGGCGATGACGTTGGCGGCCTTCGTGTTGAACAGGCCGATCGTCGCGATATAGCGCTTGAGTTTTTCTTCGCCGAGTTTCGCGATGGCCGCCGGCGTGTTGGCGACGGGGAAGAGTTTGCGCGTGGCCTTGTTCACGCCGACGTCGGTTGCCTGCGCGGAAAGCACGACGGCGACGAGGAGTTCGAAGGGCGTTGTGAATTCGAGTTCGGTGGTCGGTTTCGGATTGAGTTCGCGCAGGCGCGAGAACAGTTCGACGATTTCGGCTTTCGTGAGCAGCGTGCGCCGGGCACGCCGGCTTTTCGCGAGCACCTTCTTTGCGACCGCCACGCGTCAATCCTTTCGCTGCGCTGCGCGCGCTTTTGCGCGTTCCAGCGCCGCGGCCGCGGCGGCGGGCAAGGCGGGCGCTCCGGTCGGCGCGGTCACGGGCTTGCGTTGCGCATCGCGTTCGCGTTGCAGGCGCGCCAGGCGAAGCGTGCGATCGCGATAACGCTCGCGTGCGGCGAGTGCGTTACGGCGCGCGTCGCGGGCCTGTGCGAGGGCTTGCGTGCAATCGGCGTTGCACTGCAGGCACGCGATGTCATCGAGCAGGCCGAGGTCGATGGCGTGATCGAGGTCATCCTCGCGCAGGGCCGCGACGATGCGATGCGCGGCGTCGCCGTCGGGCGACGCGCACGCGCAGGCGACGCAGGCGGACATCAGCGTCCGGCGAAGGCGGGCTTGCGACGTTCGAGGAACGCCGTCGTGCCTTCGCGCATGTCGTCGGTCGCGAACATCAGGCCGAATTGCGCGCTTTCGTATTCCAGGCCTTCCTCGATGCCGCATTCGCCGCCGACGTTGATGCAATCCAGGATGCCGCGCAGCGCGAGCGGCGCTGCGTTGGCGAGTTGATCGGCGAGCGCCATCGTCTGCGCTTCGAGTTCCGCCGCGGGCACGACGCGATTGACGATGCCCAGTTGCATCGCGCGCTGCGAATCGATGGGGGCGCCGGCGAGGCACAGTTCCAGCGTCGCGGCGCGTCCTGCCAGGCGCAGCAGGCGTTGCGTGCCGCCGAAGCCGGGGATGAGGCCGAGGTTGATTTCGGGCTGGCCGACCTTCGCGGTGTCCGAGGCGATGCGCAGGTGGCAGCTCATCGCCAGTTCCAGGCCGCCGCCGAGCGCGAAGCCGTTGACCATGGCGATCACCGGCTTGGGCATCTTCTCGATGCCGCGCATCATCCGCTGCCCGCGCAGGGAGAAATCGCGCCCCTGCACCGGTGTGAGCGCGTTCATTTCGCTGATGTCGGCGCCGGCCACGAAGGCCTTCGGCCCACTGCCGGTGAGGACCACGCAACGGACGCTTGCGTCGTCGGCCGCCGCGCGGAAAGCCACGTGCAGGGCATCGAGGGTCGCGGCGTTGAGGGCGTTGAGCTTGTCGGGGCGGTTCACGGTGATGATGCGAACGGCGCCGCGATCGGCGGTCAGCAGGACGGGGTCAGGCATGCTCGGAGCTCGTCGGAGTGGGAGTTTGAGCGGTTTTCGCCGGGTGCGGAACTTCTGCGGGCAGGCCCGGTCACAGGGCCCGGTCGTCAGTGGCGATTCAGCGCTTGCGCCGCTATCCTAGCGCGCCCATCCGGGACGACGGACGGGCATTCCCATTCCAAGAGGTACGTTCCGAATGAAGTTGCGTCTGCTTGCCGCCACCGTCGCGGCTTTGACCCTGTTCGCGGGCTTTGCCCACGCCCAGGAGACCACGAGTGAAAAGGGCAAGCTCAGTTACTACTTCGGCTACCGCTTCGGCAGCGATCTCGCTGCGAGCGGTGAGCAGGTCGACATGGCCACTGTCTACAAGGCCATGCAGGACGCTTACGCCAAGAAGCAGCCCGCCGTTTCGGAAAAGGACCTCGAGCCGGTGATCGCCGGCCTGCAGAAGCGCCAGCAGGCGCGTGCCGACCAGCGCAAGGCCGAGTTCAACAAGGCTTCGGCTGACAACAAGGCGCAGTCCGACCAGTTCCTGGCCGCCAACAAGGGCAAGCCGGGCGTGAAGACCCTGCCGAGCGGCGTGCAGTACCGCATCATCGAAACCGGCACCGGCGCCAAGCCGACCGCCGCCAGCACGGTCGACCTGGAAGTGACGGGCCCGTTCCCGCTCAACAAGCGTCCGCCGACCGCGCCGGCCGCCGAAAAGCTCACCGGCATCAAGATGAGCGCCGTCGAGATGAAGGGCATGCGCGAAGCGCTGACCAACATGCCGGCCGGTTCGAAGTGGGAAATCGCGCTTCCGCCGGACCAGGGCTTCGGCGCCGATCCGCGCAGCCCGTACCCGCCGAATGTCGCGGTGGTGTTCGAGGTGAAGCTGGTTTCGGCCAAGTAAGTTCGAAAACGCAGCAAGGACGAACGCCGGCCCAGCGCCGGCGTTCTCTTTTTCAGGCAACGCACTCCGTAAAATCGACTCGTGATCCCCGCGCCCACCTTCCGACCCATCCTCAGTCCCTGCATCGGCATCTGCGAACTCGACACGCAGGAGCTGTGCTCGGGCTGCCGCCGCACGACCCACGAGATCGCGCGCTGGAGCCTGATGAGCGACGAAGAACGCCTGCACGTCATGGACGTGGTGCTTCCCGCGCGCCCGCCTTACGCGCCGAAATGAGCGTGGGCCTGGACCTGATGCACCTGCGCGCGGTGCTGCATCCCGTGGACGCACCGCCCACCGGCCCCGGCTGGAACCACGACGATCTCGTCGATCTGCTGCCCGCTGCACCGTTGCGCGAAGCCGCGGTGCTCGTCGGACTCGTCACGCGCAGCGACGGCTGGCAGGTGTTGCTCACGCGCCGCACCGATGCACTGCGCCACCACGCGGGGCAGGTGAGTTTCCCGGGCGGGCGCATCGAACCCGACGACCGCGACGCCATCGCCGCCGCGCTGCGCGAAAGCCGCGAGGAAATTGGGCTGCTGGCCGCGCAGGCCGCTCCGGTCGGTTTCCTCGATCCGCTCTGCACGATCACCGGCTTCCGCGTCCTGCCCCTGGTCGCGATGGTCGATCCGGAATTCGTGCCGCAGCCCGATCCGGGCGAGGTGGCCGAAGTCTTCGAGGTCCCGCTCGACTATCTGCTGGACCCGGCGAACCTCAACACCTTCGACATCAACACGATGCTCGGCCGGCCCGGCTTCAACCAGCACGTTTCGGGTGGACGGCCGCGCCGGGTGCTGGAATTCGTGGATAGGGGTAACCCGCGCCAAAGGATCTGGGGCGCCACCGCTTCGATCCTCTACAACCTGCGCGAGCGCATCGCCGCGGCAAGCTCGACCACTTAAGGACACGCGGGCCCCCGCCCGCACCGGAGGAACCGATGTCCGGCTGGAACACCCTCGTGCAGGCGGAAACGCTCGCAATCGCGATCGGCAGGCCCGACGTGAAGCTCGTCGATTGCCGATTCACGCTCAGCAGCCCGGGCGCGGGCGAGAGCGCGTATCTCCTGGGTCATCTTCCGGGCGCGGTGTATGCGCACCTGGATCGCGACCTGTCCGACATGAAGCGCACCGGCGCCGGTCGCCACCCGTGGCCCGACGCGGCGAGCTTCACGCAGAAGCTCGGCGAATGGGGCATCGGCCCCGACGACCAGGTCGTCGCTTACGACGACGGCGATGGCGCGCATGCGGCGCGCTTCTGGTTCCTGATGCGCGCGCTCGGGCACGAGAAGGTCGCCGTGCTCGACGGTGGCTGGTCGCGCTGGACTTCGCTCGGGTTGCCGATCGATACGACGCCGAAGAAGCCGATCACGACGCGCTACAACGGAACGTTCGATTCCACGCGACTGCTCGATGCCGAGCAGGTGCAGGAAAGCCTCGACGCCGGTTACGTGCTCATCGACGCGCGCGCGGCCGATCGTTTCCGCGGCGAGAACGAGATGATCGATCGCGTGGCCGGCCACGTGCCGGGTGCGGTCAACCGCCACTTCGCGATGAACCTCGACCACGGCAAGTTCAAGCCGCCGGCCGATCTCGCCGACGAATTCCGCGCGCTGTTGCACGGCAAGCCGGCGGGCGAGGCGATCGTGATGTGCGGCTCGGGCGTCACCGCATGCCATCACCTGCTCGCGATGGAGCGCGCCGGTTTGCGCGGCGCGCGTTTGTTCACGGGTTCGTGGAGCGGATGGATCTCCGATCCATCGCGTCCGGTCGCCGAAGGCGCCTGATTATTTGCCCAGGCGCGCGATCAGCGCCTTCAGGCCTGCCTGCGTATCCGGCGCCGTCCACGCGTCGATGAAGCGTTCGAGCTGGATGCGCTCGGGCTGCATCGCGGCCACGACATCGGCGCGCGAGATCGCACGCGTGCGCAGCATCGGTTCGCGCGGCAATGCGATGAGACCTTCCAACCAGAGGCGTGCGCGCGTGGCGACGTCGTCGATCGCCGCGAGTTCGTCGACCAGGCCGATGTCGAACGCGCGCCCGCTCTCGATCATTTCACCGCCCACCAGCATGCGTTCGGCGCGATGCGGGCCGACGACGCGACGCATCAGTTGCTGGACGCCTTCGGGTGCGACGAGGCCGACCTGCGTTTCGTTGAGGCCCAGGCGATACGGGCCTTCGGCCATGACGCGATAGTCGCAGCACAACGCGAGCACGCAGCCGCCGGCGGGCGCATGGCCGGCGAGGGCGGCGGCGACGGGCACCGGCGACTCGGCGAGTGCGCGCGCCGCATCGAAGAACGCGGACCACGCGGTGAACAACGCGGCGCGATCATCGCCGAGCGAGAGCAGGAACGGCACGTCCAGGCCCGCGGAAAACACCTTCGGTCCGCCCGACAGCACGATGCCTTGGGCGCCACCGTCGATCGCTGCGGCGAGCGCGGTGCGCAGGTCGTTGCACAGTGTCGGGTCGAGCGCATTGACCGGCGCGCGCGCCAGCTTGAGTTCGACGATGGGGCCATGCGGAATGCGTTCGACGAGCATGCGGGCGGATCCGGGAATTGGGGGCGGGGGCTATCATAGGCGCATGAAGACTTTCCGCCGCACGCTCGCCGCTCTCGCGCTTGTTTTCGTCGTGGTCGCCATGCCCGCCTGTGCACAGGGCAAGCCGGATGCGGCGTGTTTGCCCGTCGTGCGCGACGGTTGGATCCGCCTGGTGCCCGGTGGCATGCCGATGCATGCGGGGTTCGCGCGGATCGAGAATGCGTGCAAGGCGCCGGCGACGATCAAGAGCGCGAAGAGCGCCGCTTACGCGAGCGTCGAGATGCACGAGACCAGGCTCGTCGATGGCGTGAGCCGTATGCGTGCGGTGCCTGCGTTGCCGCTTGCGGCCAACGGCAGCGCGGAGTTCAAGCCCGGTGGATTGCACCTGATGCTGATGGATCCGACCTCGACGCTGAAGGCCGGCGACAAGGTCACCATCGATTTCGTGCTGCAGGATGGGCGTGTCGTGCACGGCGCGTTTGCCGTGCGCAATCCCTGATCAAAGCGGGGGTCCGCAGAATCTGCGTTGCGTTGTTTGCATGCGCCTCCACCAGACCGGCGCATCGGCGCGCCGCATTGAAGGCCACATTGCTCCGCAAGAGCTCAAGCTCCGCAATGTGGCCTTCAACGCGACGTCCGCTGCGCACCACGCGTTGGGTTGCTCGACAGCACTTGTTGAATGGGTGCGTTGCGCGCTGATGGGTGCGCGCCTACAGCCAGCACACCAGACGGGCGGCGCCTTGCCCGTCGAGGACATCTCGGAGCCGAGCTCCGGTCGCGCGCTCTCCTCGATGTCCTCTCTCGGGCATCGGCGCCTTCGCGGCGATCTGATCGGCGAAGCGGGGTCCCGTGCGAGTCGTCCGTCCGAAGCGAGCTGTTAAACCCGCGTCGCCATCTCGCGCACGCCATCGGGTAACGGGATCGGGCGGCCGCTCTTCGGGTCGATCCACACCAGCACGACGTGGCCGTCGGAATAGAGCGTCTGGCCGTCGATCGATTCGATGCGATGCCCGACCGTCACGCTGGTGTTGCCGACGCGATCGGCGAACAACGCGATCGCGATCTTCGACGGATACGGAATCGGCGCGCGATAGTTGAGCTGCACCGCGGCGAGCAGCGGCATCATCGTGTCGCTGAGCCATTCGCGTCCGATCGACGCGAACCACTGGATGCGCGCTTCTTCCAGGTAGGTCAGGAAGTTGCTGTTGTTGACGTGGTTGAAGGCGTCGAGATCGCGCCAGCGCGGCGCGATCTCCATGCGGAACAAGGGTGCGTGCGATTCGGCGCTCATGCCGCCGACTTCCGCGGTTTCGCCGCTTGCTTCGCAGCTTTCTTGGCGGCGACCTTTTCGGCCTTCGTCGGCGGGCGCGGCGCTTCCGGCCGCGGGTTGGGCGCCGGCTTCGTCGGCTTCGCTTCGGTGCCGAGCACCTTCGCGAGGAAGCGGCCCGTGTGCGAATGGCCGATGCCCGCGATGTCTTCCGGCGTGCCGGTCGCGAGGATCGTGCCGCCGCGGTGGCCGCCTTCCGGGCCCAGGTCGATCACCCAGTCGGCCGTCTTGATGACGTCGAGGTTGTGCTCGATCACCACGATCGTGTTGCCGTCGTCGCGCAGCTTGTGCAGCACGGCGAGCAGGTGTTCGATGTCGTGGAAGTGCAGGCCGGTGGTCGGTTCGTCGAGGATGTACAGCGTGCGGCCGGTGTCGCGGCGCGAGAGTTCCTTCGAAAGCTTTACGCGCTGCGCTTCGCCACCCGACAACGTGGTCGCCGGTTGGCCGAGCTTGACGTAGGTCAGGCCGACGTCGACGAGCGTTTCGAGTTTGCGCGCGATCGCGGGCACCGGCTCGAACAGCGACAACGCATCTTCGACCGTCATCTCCAGCACGTCGTGGATGCTGTAGCCCTTGTAGAGGATTTCCAGCGTCTCGCGGTTGTAGCGCTTGCCGTGGCAGACATCGCACGGCACGTAGACGTCCGGCAGGAAGTGCATCTCGACCTTGATCAGGCCGTCGCCCTGGCATGCTTCGCAACGACCACCGCGCACGTTGAAGCTGAAACGCCCCGGCGAGTAACCGCGCGCACGCGATTCGGGCACCGAAGCGAACAGCTCGCGCAGCGGCGTGAACAGGCCGGTATACGTCGCCGGATTCGAACGCGGCGTGCGGCCGATCGGCGACTGGTCGATGTCGACGACCTTGTCGAACAGATCCAGGCCTTGCACTTCGCGATGCGGCGCCGGCTTGTGCGATGCGCCGTTGATCTCGTTGGCGGCCAGCGCGTACAGCGTGTCGTTGATCAGCGTCGACTTGCCCGAACCCGACACACCGGTCACGGCCGTGAACAAGCCCGCCGGGATTTCGAGATCGACGTTCTTGAGGTTGTGCCCGCTCGCGCCGAGCAGGCGCAGCGACATCTTCTTGTTCGGCTTGTGGCGATGCGCGGGGATTTCGATGCGCTTCTTGCCGCTCATGTATTGCCCGGTGAGTGAACGGGGCGCCTTGAGCACGTCCGCGAACACCCCCTGCGCCACGATTTCACCGCCGTGCACGCCCGCGCCGGGGCCGATGTCGACGATGTGGTCGGCCAGGCGAATCGCATCCTCGTCGTGTTCGACGACGATGACCGTGTTGCCGAGATCGCGCAGCCGCGTGAGCGTGCCGAGCAGGCGTTCGTTGTCGCGCTGGTGCAGGCCGATCGACGGCTCGTCGAGCACGTACATCACGCCGACCAGGCCCGCGCCGATTTGCGAGGCGAGGCGGATGCGTTGCGCTTCACCGCCCGACAGCGTGTCGGCCTTGCGTTCGAGCGTGAGGTAATCCAGGCCCACGTCGACGAGGAAGCGCAGGCGCTCGGCGATTTCCTTGACGATCTTGACCGCGATCTCGCCGCGCCAGCCCGGCAGTTCCAGGTGCGAGAAGAAGGTGAGCGCTTCATCGACCGGCAGCACGACGATGTGCGACAGCGGATGATCGGCGATGAACACGTTGCGCGCGCTGCGGTTCAATCGCGCGCCGCCGCATTCCACGCACGGGCGCTCGCTGATGTACTTCGCCAGTTCCTCGCGCACCGCGGCGCTTTCGGTTTCCTGGTAGCGGCGTTCGAGGTTGGGCAGGATGCCTTCGAACTTGTGCTTGCGCGTCGTGCGCCCGCCCGCTTCGGTGAGATAGGCGAAGGTCACGACGTTGTTGCCGCTGCCGAACAGCACCGCCTGGCGCTGCTCTTCGTCCAGGTCCTGCCACGCGGTGTCGACGCTGAAGCCGTAGTGCTTGGCGAGCGATGCGATCAACTGGAAGTAGTAGACGTTGCGGCGATCCCAACCGCGCACCGCGCCGGCCGCGAGCGAGAGCTCCGGATGCACGACGACGCGCGAAGGATCGAAGAACTGGCTGACGCCCAGGCCGTCGCACGTCGGGCATGCGCCGACGGGCGAGTTGAAGGAGAACAGGCGCGGCTCGAGTTCCGGCAGCGAGTAATCGCAGACCGGGCAGCTGTACTTCGAGGAGAACAACTGCGGCGGCAGGTTCGCATCGTCGATGGCCTGCACGATCGCCATGCCGTCGCCGAGCTTGAGCGCGGTCTCGAAGGATTCGGCGAGGCGCTGCTTGAGGTCGTCGCGCACCTTGAAGCGGTCGATCACCGCTTCGATCGTGTGCTTCTGGCGCAGCGCGAGCGGCGGTACCGCGTCGATCTCGTGCAGCACGCCGTCCACGCGCACGCGCACGAAACCCTGCGCGCGGAGTTGTTCGAAGATCTGCGCGTGTTCGCCCTTGCGCTCGCGGATGACGGGCGCGAGCAGCATCCAGCGCTGCTCGGCGAGCTTCTCGTCCTTCGCCAGCGCCATCACCTGGTCGACCATCTGGCTGACGGTCTGCGCTTCCAGCGGGAAGCCGTGGTCGGGGCAGCGCGGAGTGCCGACGCGTGCGTAGAGCAGGCGCAGGTAGTCGTAGATCTCGGTGATCGTGCCGACGGTCGAACGCGGGTTGTGCGAAGTGGCCTTCTGCTCGATCGCGATCGCGGGGCTGAGGCCCTCGATGTGGTCGACGTCCGGCTTCTCCATCACGCTGAGGAACTGGCGCGCGTAGGCCGAGAGAGACTCGACGTAACGGCGCTGGCCTTCGGCGTAGATCGTGTCGAAGGCGAGCGACGACTTGCCCGACCCCGACAAGCCGGTGATGACGATCAACTTGTCCCTCGGCAGGTCGAGGTCAATGTTCTTGAGGTTGTGCGTCCGCGCGCCGCGGATGCGGATGAAATCCATCGCCATCGAAAGGGGAATCCCGGTGCAGGAGCCGTGGTCGAACAGGGGAGCGTAACGAGCCGACTAGGTGGGGGCAAATCGGCATTACGCCAGCCTGTGCGCGCGACGGCGCACAGGCTGCGACTCAGGGTCCTGAACAGCGGGAAGCGTCAGCGAAGGACCGTGAACTCCATCCGCCGGTTCTTCGCGCGCCCGGCCTCGGTGCCGTTGTCGGCGACCGGCCGATCCTGCCCGTAACCCTGGCTGGTGAGGTTCGCCTGGTCCACGCCGTTGCGGACCAGTTCGGCCACCACGGCCGCCGCGCGGTCGCGCGAAAGCGTCATGTTGGCGGTGGCTTCGCCGGTGTTGTCGGTGTGGCCACCGACTTCGATGCGCGTGCCGGCCGGTGCTTTCTTGATGACGTTGGCGGCCTTGGCGAGCATCGCCGTGCTGTCGGCGGAGATGCGCGCGCTGCCGGTGTCGAAGTGGATCGTCATCAGGTTCAGCGCCTTGACCAGGTCGTCGGCGCTGAAGGTGCGGCCCATCAGGGCATCGAGTGCGGCGCCGGCGTCGGGCAGGTCGACCGACGGCGTGACGGACGCCGATGGCGCGCCGGGTGCCGTTTCGCGCGAACAACTGCGGAAGGCGAGGAAGGCAATCAGCGCCAGCGCGATGATCGCGATCCACGGCAGCCAGCGACCGAGCCCGCCGCTCGCGGCGCGGACGACCTCGCCGCCCGTTGCCGCTGCCGCACGTGCGCCAGTACCCACTGCCGCGGCGCCGCCACCGAGCAGGCCCGCGAGGCTGGCCGGGATCGAGGTCGGGATGCGGCCGCCTTCGGTCAGGCCATTGACCATGTCGGGCAACAGGCCGCTGAGGACGCCGGAGACCGACCCGCGATCGGCGCCGACCTTCCCGGCCATGTCGCTGATGGCCGCGCTGCCCAGGGCGCTCTCGACCTGGGTCGGCGAGATCGGCTGATTGGGCCCGGTGCCCACCCAGGACTGGACGATGTCGCCCAGGCCCTGTTGGCGGAAACGATCGAGGAAACCGGCGAAACCGCCGGACTGGTTGAACATCAGGCCGGTCAGCAGGGGGAGCAGCTGGCGGACTTTGTCGGGGCCGATGCCGAAGCGTGCGGCGACCTGGTCGATGAGACCCTCGAACATGGGGAACCTCCCTGTGCGTGGTGGGGGACGCACCGCGGCCCCTCGTCGCGGGCCGGAAGATCAGGCGCCATGGCCGGTTAAGCCGGCATCACACCGGCAGGTAGCCGGCACAGTTGACCGTAAATCGCTGAAACCCCTACAATTCCGCTTCTGTCCGCCCTCGATGGCTGGCAGGCGACCACAATAACTACAGAGGAATGCCTGGTCATGTACGCAGTACTGGTCACCGGCGGTAAGCAATACCGCGTGATGAAGGGTGAAACGCTCCGCGTCGAACTGCTCGACGTCGAAGCCGGCAAGGAGATCACGTTCGACAACGTGCTCATGCTCGGCGACGGCGAAGGCGTCAAGCTCGGCGACGCGCTCAAGGGCGCGAGCGTCACCGCCACCGTCAAGGGTCACGGCCGCGCCGACAAGGTGCGCATCGTGAAGTTCCGCCGCCGCAAGCACCATCGCAAGCAGATGGGCCATCGGCAGCACTACACCGAAATCGAGATCACCGGCATCGCCGGTGGCGACAAGAAGTAAGGAGAGGCAGCCATGGCACATAAAAAGGGCGTAGGTTCTTCGCGCAACGGCCGCGACTCCAATCCGAAGTACCTGGGCGTGAAGCTGTTCGGCGGCCAGGCCGTCGATGCCGGCAACATCATCGTTCGCCAGCGCGGCACGCAGTTCCACCCGGGTTCGGGCGTCGGCCTCGGCCGCGACCACACCCTGTTCGCGCTCGTCGACGGCAAGGTCGAATTCTCGACCAAGGGCCCGAAGAAGCGCCGCACCGTCAGCGTCGTCGAGTAACCTCGTCACGCCGGTGTCCGACGAGCCCCGCTCCGGCGGGGTTCGTCGTTTCTGCAGCAAGGAATGCAACGAAATGAAACTCGTCGACGAAGCAGACATCACCGTGATCGCCGGTAACGGCGGCAACGGCTCCATCAGTTTCCGGCGCGAGAAGTTCATCCCGCTGGGCGGTCCCGACGGCGGCGACGGCGGCAGCGGCGGCAACGTCTGGCTGCAGGCCGACGAGAACCTCAACACGCTGGTCGACTTCCGCCACGAAAAGACGTTCCGCGCCCAGCGCGGCGAGAACGGCGGCGGCAGCCAGATGTACGGCAAGGGCGGCCAGGACCACACGATCACGGTGCCGGTGGGCACGGTCGTGCACAACATCGAGACCGACGAAATCATCGGCGATCTCACGCAGCACGGCGATCGCCTGCTTGTCGCCAAGGGCGGCAAGGGCGGCCTGGGCAACATGCATTTCAAGAGTTCGATCAATCGCTCGCCGCGTCGTTCGACGCCGGGCGACGAAGGCGAGCAGCGCACGCTGCGCCTGGAACTGAAGCTGCTCGCGGACGTGGGCCTGCTCGGCTTCCCGAACGCGGGCAAGTCCACTTTCATTCGCGCGGTTTCGGCCGCGACGCCGAAGGTCGCGGACTATCCGTTCACCACGCTCTATCCGAACCTCGGCGTCGTCTCCGTCGAACACCACCGCAGCTTCGTCATCGCCGACATCCCGGGGATCATCGAAGGCGCGGCGGAAGGCGCCGGCCTCGGCGCGCTGTTCTTGCGCCACGTGCAGCGCACGCGCTTGCTGTTGCACCTCGTCGACATGGCGCCGATGGAAGGCGGCGTGGAAGCCTCGCCCGCCGAACAGGTGCGCGCGATCGAACACGAGCTGCGCAAGTACGATCCGGCGATGCTGGAAAAGCCGCGCTGGCTGGTGCTCAACAAGGCCGACCTGATGTTCGAGGACGAGGCGCGCGCGCAAGCCGAAGCCGTCGTGCAGGAACTCGGATGGACGCAGCCCTGGTACATGGTGTCGGCGCTCGCGCGCGAAGGCACGTGGCCGATCATGCTCGCGATCCAGACCTTCTTCGATCGCCTGCGCGAGGAGCAAGCAGAAGAAGGGCAGGCCGATGTCTGAGGCCTGCACGCAGGCAACAAAAAACCCGGCCGAGGCCGGGTGCGTGCTTGCCTTGACAAAAAACCCGGCCGAGGCCGGGTTTTTCAAAGGAACTGCTGCGCCGGAAGAATCAGGCGGCCTGCAGCGCCTTGATGCGCGCCGTGAGGCGGCTCTTGTGACGGGCGGCCTTGTTCTTGTGGATCAGGCCACGCGAGCTGAAGCGGTCGAGAATGGGCTGCGCCACGACGAACGCGGCCTGGGCGGCAGCGGCGTCATTGGCGTCGAGCGCCTTCAGCACCTTCTTGACGGCGGTGCGCAGCATCGAGCGCTGAGCGGCGTTGCGAGCGTTGCGCACGACGGTCTGCTTGGCGCGCTTCTTGGCGGACTTGATATTGGCCACGACGGGAATCCTGGAAACGAAACGATGATGGTGGAAAACGATCGGTACCAGGGCTTTCCCGGCACAACGAAGCGCGGAAGTATGGGCGTTTCAGGCACTTGCGTCAACCACGGGGCCCGCGCCGCATGAGTGGTCCCGGTCCGTCCGCTCCGCGCCCCCGGATGCTCCGGGGCTTGCTGTCCTTCGGCAGCATGACCATGGTCAGCCGGGTCTTCGGCCTGGTCCGGGACATGGTGATCAACAGCGTCTTCGGC
This sequence comes from Noviluteimonas gilva, assembly GCF_009740395.1. Taxonomy (GTDB): domain Bacteria; phylum Pseudomonadota; class Gammaproteobacteria; order Xanthomonadales; family Xanthomonadaceae; genus Noviluteimonas; species Noviluteimonas gilva. The sequence continues at coordinate 205,597 of NZ_WOXT01000004.1, read as the reverse complement.
GCCAACGCCATGACCGACGCCTTCTGGGTCGCCTTCCGCATCCCGAACTTCATGCGGCGGCTGTTCGCCGAGGGCTCGTTCTCGACCGCCTTCGTCCCCGTGTTCACGGAGATCAAGGAGAAGCGGACCCACGCGGAGCTGAAGGAACTGGTCTCGCGGACCGCCGGCACGCTGGGCGGGGTGTTGCTGGTGATCGTGGCGCTGGGGGTGTTCTTCGCGCCCGAGGTGACGTTGTTGTTCTCGCCCGGCGCGGCGCGCGATCCGGCGAAGTTCGCGCTGACCGTCACGCTGCTGCAGCTCACGTTCCCGTTCCTGCTGTTCGTCTCGCTGACCGCGCTGGCGGCCGGCGCGCTCAACAGCTTCCACAAATTCGGCATGCCGGCGCTGACGCCGGTGATCCTCAACATCTGCATGATCGCGGGCGCGTTGTGGCTTTCGCCGATGCTGGAAGTGCCGATCCTCGCGCTGGGTTGGGCGATCCTGTTCGCCGGCATCCTGCAGTTGCTGTTCCAGGTGCCGCAGCTGGCGAAGCTGGACCTGCTCACGCTGCCGCGCTGGGGCGCAAGCCACCCGGACGTGCGCAAAGTGATGCGGCTGATGGTGCCGACGTTGTTCGGCTCCTCGGTCGCGCAGATCAACCTGCTGCTCGATACGGTGATCGCCTCCTTGCTGATCGCCGGTTCGCAGACGTGGTTGTCGCAGGCCGATCGCTTCCTCGAATTGCCGCTCGGCGTCTTCGGCGTCGCACTGGGCACCGTGATCCTGCCGGCGCTCGCGCGGCACCACGTCAACACCGATCGCGCGGGATTCTCCTCGGCGCTGGATTGGGGCCTGCGCACGACGCTGATGATCGCGGTCCCCGCGATGCTCGGCCTGATGCTGCTGTGCGTGCCGCTGGTGTCCACGCTGTTCCAGCACGGCAACTTCACCGCGTTCGACACGAAGATGGCGGCGCTGTCGGTGTTCGGCCTGAGTTTCGGCCTGCCGGCTTTCGCGCTGGTGAAAGTGGTGCTGCCGGCGTTCTACGCCCGCCAGGACACGCGGACCCCGGTGCGCGCGGGCGTCGCTTCGCTGGTCGCGAACATGGTGTTCAACGGCCTGTTCCTCGCGGTCCTCTACGTGGTCTGGGTCTCGCCGGCGATGAAGCAGGGCCCGGTGCTCGCCGCGCTGGCGCACACGCCCGGCCTGCATTTCGCGCTGGGCCTGGCGAGCGCCGCGGCCAGCTACCTCAATCTTCTGCTGCTGTGGCGCTGGCTGAAGCAGGCGGGCGTTTACGAAAGCAAGCCGGGCTGGGGCCGGTTCCTGGTGCGCCTGGGCGTCGCCTGCACGGCGATGACGGCGGCGCTGCTGATCGGCCTGCAGATCGCGCCGGACTTCACCAAGGTCGCGGTCGCCACGCGGATCCTGTGGCTCGGCCTGCTGGTCGGCGGCGGCGCGGCGGTCTACGGCGCGGCGATGGTCGCGATGGGGTTCCGGCTCTCCGACCTGAAGGAACATTGAGATCGCACTGTTGCGCGGGGCAGGGGGCAGGGCGGCGGCTATACTCCCGCGTTCCATGAGCAGGCTGTTCCGTGACGTCGAAGGCGGGCCTTTGTGCCCCCAAGGCAGCGTGGTCTGCATCGGCGCCTTCGACGGCCTCCATCTCGGCCATCGCGCGCTGGTGCGCCGCGCCGTCGACCGTGCGCGCGCGTTGGGCGTGCCGGCCGTCGCGCTGAGCTTCGAACCGCTGCCGCGCGAATTCTTCTCGCCGTCCGATCCGCCGCCGCGCCTCACGCTCGCCCGCGCGAAGTTCGAAGGCCTGCGCGATCTCGGCGTCGACATCGTCGGCCTGCTGCGCTTCGACCCCAAGCTCGTGCAGATGTCCGCCGATCGCTTCGTGCGCCAGATGCTGATCAATCGCCTGCGTGCGCGCGAAGTCTGGATCGGCCCCGACTTCCGATTCGGCAAAGGCCGCGCGGGCGACCTGAAGTTGCTGCGCGAATTCCACGAATTCCAATCGCGCGCGATCGACCCGGTACTCGTCGACGGCGAACGCGTGTCGAGCACGCGCATCCGTGCCGCGCTGACGTCCGGCGATTTCGACGCCGCCGCGCGCTTGCTCGGTCGCCGCTATGCCATCGATGGTCGTGTCGTGCGTGGCAAACAACTCGGTCGCACGCTCGGCTATCCCACCGCGAACCTGCGCTACGGCAATCGCCGTCCGCCGTTGCAAGGCATCTTCGCCACGCGCGTGCACGGGCTTGGCGATGCGCCGATCGATTCGGTGTCGAGCTTCGGCACGCGCCCGGCGGTCAACGGCGTGGAGCCCTTGCTCGAAGCACACCTGTTCGACTTCGACGGCGACCTGTACGGTCGGCGCATCAGCGTCGAGTTCGTTGCGCACCTTCGCGACGAACTGAACTTCGCCGACCTGCCGGCGCTCGTCGAACAAATCCATCGTGACGCGCGCCAGGCGCGCGAACTCCTCTCTTCCCTCTCGCAACAGGCTTGCGCGTGACCCAGGATTACAAGCCCACCATCCACCTGCCCGCGACGGATTTCCCGATGCGCGGCGACCTCCCCAAGCGCGAGCCCGAAACGCTCAAGCGCTGGGAGGCCGACGGCCTTTACGCGCAGATCCGCGCGAAGGCGCAGGGCCGCCCGACCTTCGTACTGCACGACGGCCCGCCGTACGCCAACGGGCCGATCCACATCGGCCATGCGGTGAACAAGGTCCTCAAGGACATCGTGGTCAAGTCGAAGCTGATGGCCGGCTTCGATGCGCCCTACGTGCCCGGTTGGGATTGCCACGGGCTGCCGATCGAACTGGTCGTCGAAAAGAAGCACGGCAAGGTCGGCGTGAATCTCGATGCCGAAGCCTTCCGCCAGAAGTGCCGCGAATTCGCCGCCGAACAGATCGACGAACAGCGCAAGGGCTTCAAGCGCCTGGGCGTGGTCGGCGAGTGGGAGCGTCCGTATCGCACGATGGACTTCCGCTACGAAGCGGACATGCTGCGTTCGCTCGCGAAGATCATCGATCGCGGCCATCTCGCGCGCGGCGTGAAGCCGGTGCACTGGTGTTTCGATTGCGGTTCGGCGCTCGCCGAAGCCGAGATCGAATACCAGGACAAGGCCTCGCCGGCGATCGATGTCGCGTATCGCGCGCGCCAGCCGCAGGCGTTCGCTTCGGCGTTCGGCGTTGCGCTGCCTGAAGGCGTCGACATCGCCGTGCCGATCTGGACCACGACGCCGTGGACGCTGCCCGCGAGCCTCGCGGTCACGCTGGGCCCGGAACTCGATTACGTATTGGTCGAAGGCCCGCAACGCGATGGCGCGCGCCTGTGGCTCGTGCTCGCCGAAGCGCTCGCCGAGAAGGCGCTCGCGCGTTACGGCGTCGACGATTTCGTCGTGCATGGCCGCGCGCAGGGTGTCGAACTCGAAGGCCAGCGTCTGCAGCATCCGTTCTACGACACGCCTGCTTACAGCCGCGAAATCCCGCTGATCATCGGCGACCACGTGTCGGCCGAAGATGGCACCGGCGCCGTGCACACCGCACCGGGCCACGGCCAGGAAGACTTCGCGGTCGGCCTGCGCTACGGGCTCACCGATGCGTACACCGCAGCGCAGGTGAATCCGGTCGATGGTCGCGGCGTTTACCTGCCGTCGACGCCGCCCGCCGGCGACACGCCGCTCGCCGGCCTGCACATCTGGAAGGCGAACGACACGATCGTCGAAGTGCTGCGCGCCAATGGTTCGTTGCTCGCGCATTCGACGCTCGTGCACAGCTATCCGCATTGCTGGCGCCACAAGACGCCGGTGGCGTTCCGCGCCACGCCACAGTGGTTCATCTCGATGGAACAGGCCGGCCTGCGTCGCGACGCGCTCGCCGCGATCGGCCGCGTGCAGTTCTTCCCCGACTGGGGCGAGGCGCGCATCTTCGCGATGGTCGAAGGCCGCCCCGACTGGTGCATCTCGCGCCAGCGCACCTGGGGCGTGCCGATCGCGCTGTTCATCGATCGCGAAACCGGCGAACCGCATCCCGATTCCCCGGCGCTGATGCGCCAGGTGGCCGATCGCGTCGAGCAATCGGGCGTCGATGCGTGGTACGCGCTCGATGCCGCCGAACTGCTCGGCGCCGAAGCATCGAAGTACGAGAAGGTGCGCGACATCCTCGACGTGTGGTTCGACTCCGGCGTGAGCCACGAATGCGTGCTCGCGCAGCGTCCGGACGACATGCTGACCAAGCCCGCCGATCTCTACCTCGAAGGCTCCGACCAGCATCGCGGCTGGTTCCAGTCCTCGCTGCTCACGGGCGTGGCGATGAACGGCGACGCGCCGTATCGCCAGGTCCTCACGCACGGATTCACCGTCGACCAGAACGGTCGCAAGATGTCGAAGTCGCTCGGCAACGTGATCGATCCGCACAAGGTGATCGACCAGATGGGCGCCGACGTGCTGCGCCTGTGGATCGCTTCGACCGATTACCGCAACGAGATCTCGGTCTCCGACGAAATCCTCAAGCGCAACGGCGATGTGTATCGCCGCATCCGCAATACCGCGCGCTTCCTGCTCGGCAACCTGCACGGCTTCGATCCGGCGCGCGATCTGGCGTCGCTCGACGCGATGGTCGCGCTCGATCGCTGGATCGTGCATCGCGCGTTCGAAGTGCAGACGAAGATCGCCGACGCGTACGCGCGCTACGACTTCGCGGAGATCGTGCAAGCGCTGGTGAACTTCTGCAGCGTGGACCTGGGCGCGTTGTACCTCGACGTGACCAAGGACCGCCTGTACACGCTCGGCGAGGATTCGCCCGCGCGTCGTTCCGCGCAGTCGGCGATGTATCGCATCGCCGAAGCCTTCGTGCGCTGGATCGCGCCGATCCTCTCGTTCACCGCGGACGAGATGTGGACGCAGATCCCGGGCCAGCGCGAGGGCAACGTGTTGTTCGCGACGTGGTACGACGGGCTTGCGCCGCTCGGCGAGAACGCCGTGTTGTCGCTCGAAGACATGGACCGCCTGCTCGCGCTGCGCGACGACGTGGCGAAGGTGCTCGAACCGATGCGCGCCAACGGTGCGATCGGTGCGGCACTGGAAGCCGAGATCGGCTTGCGTTGCGGTGTCGCCGACCAGAACTGGCTCGCGCCGCTCGTCGACGAACTGCGCTTCCTGTTGATCAGCGGCGACGTGCACCTGGTCGCAGACGACAACGCGCACGAGATCGGCGTCACCGCCGCCCCGACGCAGAAAACCAAGTGCGTGCGGTGCTGGCAGCATCGCGGCGATGTCGGCACGGTCGCCGCGCATCCGCAGTTGTGCGGACGCTGCGTGAGCAACGTCGACGGCCCCGGTGAATCGAGGATGTATTTCTGATGCGCGCTTCTCCCAATGCAACGCCGTGGCTGCTGCTGTCGGTCGCGATCATCGTGCTGGACCAGCTCTCCAAGAGCTGGGTGCTCTCGAGCCTGCCCGAATACCAGCCGGTGGTCGTCATCGACGGCTTCTGGAACTGGTATCGCAGCTACAACACCGGCGCCGCCTTCAGTTTCCTGAGCGATGCTGGCGGCTGGCAGAAGTGGATGTTCACGGGCCTGGCCTTCGTGATCAGCGGCCTGCTGACCGTCTGGCTGGCGCGCACGCCGCGGCGCGACTGGCGCACGGCGCTGCCCTTCGCGCTGGTGATCGGCGGCGCGCTGGGCAACGTGATCGACCGCCTGCGCCACGGCCACGTCGTCGATTTCATCCAGTGGCACTGGCAGGAACACGCCTGGCCGGCCTTCAACGTGGCCGACTCGGCCATCGTGGTCGGGGCAATCGGCATCGCCCTGTTCGGGTTGCTGCAAGGCAAGCGCCCGCAGGAAGGGCGATAATCGCGCCCATGGACATCCTGCTGGCCAATCCGCGCGGGTTCTGCGCCGGGGTCGACCGCGCGATCGAGATCGTCAAGCGTGCGCTCGAACTGCTCGGCGCGCCGATCTACGTGCGGCATGAAGTCGTGCACAACCGTTTCGTCGTCGATGATCTCAAGCATCGCGGCGCCGTCTTCGTCGAAGAACTCGACGAAGTGCCCGACAACGCCACGGTGATCTTCTCCGCGCATGGCGTGTCGCAAGCGGTCCGCCAGGAAGCCGCGCGTCGCGGGCTTAAGGTGTTCGACGCCACGTGCCCGCTGGTGACCAAGGTGCACCTGGAAGTCGCGCGCCAGTGCCGCGCGGGCCGCGACATGGTGCTGATCGGCCACGCCGGGCATCCGGAAGTCGAAGGCACGATGGGACAGTGGAACGCGCAGGCCGGCGGCGGCAGCATCTACATCGTCGAAGACATCGACGATGTCGCCACGCTCGACATCGCGCAGCCCGCCAATTGCGCCTACACCACGCAGACCACGCTCTCGGTGGACGACACGCGCAGCATCATCGATGCCTTGCGCGCGCGCTTCCCCGCGATCCAGGGCCCGAAGAACGACGACATCTGCTACGCCACGCAGAACCGCCAGGACGCCGTGCGCGAACTCACGCAGGCCTGCGACCTCGTGCTCGTCGTCGGTTCGCCCAACAGTTCCAACTCCAATCGCCTGCGCGAGCTCGCCGAACGCGAGGGCGTGGAAGCGCACCTGATCGACGGTGCGAGCGAGATCGACCCGCGCTGGGTCGTCGGCCGCCGCCACATCGGCGTGACCGCGGGGGCCTCGGCGCCCGACGTGCTGGTGCGCGGCGTGATCGCGCGCCTGCGCGAGCTCGGCGCCGGTGGCGTGCGCGAATTGGACGGCAAGCCCGAGGACATGGTGTTCGCGCTGCCGAAGGAATTGCGGCTGACCCTCGTCGAGTGACCCCGGGGCGCCCATCGGCCCGCGTTTCCGCGCTTTTCGGGTTTGACCTGCGCCCCCGTCGGCCCCTAGAATTCACGGCTCAGCCGGAATAGCTCAGTTGGTAGAGCGGCGCATTCGTAATGCGTAGGTCGTAGGTTCGATTCCTATTTCCGGCACCAAGAAAATCAAGGGCTTGCAAGGAAATCTCCTTGCAGGCCCTTTTTCTTTTGTTGCACTGGGGTCCGATTGGGGTCCACGCGGTGCGCTCGGCTCAATTCCCTGACGTAACTGATGTCCCCGAAGTGGAAACGCTGGGCCCGTAGGTGAGCCTGCAATCGACGGCGAGCCTAGGCAAACGCACGCGAGGCCCCAGCGTTGCCCGCGGCACAATGGGGCATGACGCCACCAAACTCGCCGCCTCAACCGCCTTCGCGCAAGAACCATTACGTACCCGTTTGGTACCAGACGGGATTTCAGTTGAACGGGGCCGACAACTGGTTGCTGGACCTTGCCGCACCTAGCCTTAAGCCGGACGGCACGCCGGTCGTCCTGCGGCCTCGCAGGCGACCCGCCAAATCTTCGTTTTGGGAGAACGAGCTCTACGTCACTCGCTTCGGCGAGGTTATCAACGACGAAGTCGAAACCGTTCTGTTTCAGAAGATCGACAACTTCGGCTCTGATGCGGTGCGCGCGTTCGTCGCCGGGGACGAACGCGCGATGCATTTCCAGTTGGAATCGCTGTTGTCTTACTTGGGTGCGCAGAAGCTGCGAACCCCGAAAGGATTAGATTGGATCAAAGCTCGCTATCCGGCCCTCTCCCAGGTCGAACTACTTATCGAGCTTCAGCATTTGCGCAACATGTTTGGCACGCTGTGGGGCGAGTGCGTCCGCGAGATCGTGTCGGCCGAGTCCTCGGAAGTAAAGTTCTTGGTTACCGACCATCCTGTCACCATGTTCAACGCGGCGCTGCCCGAGAACGCTTCGCAGTTTGCATATCCGATGGATCCACCGCTGACGTGGAACGGCACGCAGTCGCTGTTCGCGCTCGACGCCAATAATCTGTTGATTCTGACGCACGTTCCGTTTGCGAAAGACCCAGACCGAGTCGAAGCCGCAGCCAAGCGAATCAACGCGCGCTATTTCGGCAATGCGATGGTTCGGACCGATGCCCTAATCCGCACCCGCCGTTTCAACACTGACCACGTTATCGCGGTCAACGCATGGTTAAAGTCCCGCGCAAGACGCTACGTCGCCGCGGCAGAGACCGACTGGCTATATCCCGAAGCGCATCGACAGCCTGAGCGCGCGGCGTTCGCGCAATTGCTACGCCCGCCAAGTGGCGACCTGTGGGGCTATGGCGGCGAAATCTATATCGGTTACGAGGACGGAAGCCACGGTTACCGCGACCAATACGGTCGCACGTCCAAGGACCATGAAGTCGTAGAGAAACAGCCGCCGTCTGAGCCGCCCATGCCTGACGACGACTGTCCGTGTGGGTCGGGCGACACCTTCGGATCATGTTGCGAACCGCTGCCGATCTGGGAACGTGCGCCGTGGACCGTGCTCAGCCTGAGGGAGCGCAACCTACGATTCATCAACGCCCTCTTCAACGTGCTGGAACTCGCGCCGGACGTGCCGTGGACGCACGTGCAACGCAACCTAACCGATGAACAGGTCGCGCGGATACACCGGCTTAGTCAATGGCTTTGGCCGGCCGACACGGATCTAGCTGCCTTGCTTCCGAAGCGTCGTAGTGGGGGCGTGCGCGCGATCTATATGGGTCTTTCAGATCCTCGGCTGCTCGGCGAGAACGTGGCTGCGCTATGCCCGGTGTTCGATCAGGTCTTGGTCATGGACCCTTTCATGTTCGCCCGCAACCTGCGGCCCGACATGAGTCCTGTCGAAAACCCCGACCAGCACAAACAGCAATTTTTGAAGAACGCGTTGTTCTGGATCGCGCTCGCACCCTTGATTCAGGCGGGTAAGGTGCTGATCTTCCCCGATCCCGGTGAAGTGAATCCTGACCTTCGACGTGCGGTCTTCGAGATGGCGCGAGCGCGTACCGCTGACTGGGAGATGGAGCCGGCGGAGTACGAGGAGATGCGCTGGCTGTCGGAGGAGGACGTCAGGCGTGCGATGAAGCGGATGCCGGATGAGTTCTGGCTACCGAAGCTCAAGGAATCGAGCCCTGGCAGCTCGGATGCGGAGGCTAAAAAAATTCTAGAAATAATGCGCCGTCAGCAGGAACAAGACCCGTTTGCCCTGCTACAGCCGGCGGCAGAAGGCAGGACCGCGCAACTGCTCATGATGCGTGCCGTCAATCTGGAGATCGCGCTCTTCGTTGCGCAGATCACGGGTGCGGTCATCGTCACCGACATTACCGCTCTGTGGCGCCACCTCCATTCCCATACTCGGGCCGGCGAATCCGGGTGCGACGTTGGCTTCGAGCCGCTTCGGTTCACCGCTAGTCTTCATCCCGCGATCGCCGTTCAATTGACCGAGCTCACGGCAGCGACGGCCGTGCCATCGGCGATCAACACTTTGAAAACTGCGATCAATCAGCGTGCTGGCCGTGAGGATATCGAACGAGCGCTGGACCTGGTGCGGTCACGACTCGACGCCCTCTCCGTTTCGATTGAGTCGATGGACATGGACCTTCCGCGAGCCCAGTTAACGTTGACGCCTTCGATTCCTGAGGCCGGGTTTGAATCCCCGATCGCACAGCGGCTCGTGGTTAGCTTCGGCAGTGATGATGTGCCCGTCTACGTCGGCCTTGCGTTCTTCCGCCGAACGGAAAGTGGAGAAGCGGTTCGCGTTGTTCGGCCCGACGCCGACGCACCAGACGCGGCTTTGTAAACGTGATCGACAGTCTGGCGGCCGTCTCCCCGGCAGCGACCGGTTCCGACGCCGTTGCACGTCAATCTGTTGATCGGGCACGCATCGATAATTTACTGGCCGCCGCAAGCTGGCGGTCGTCGTGATAATCAAAGGGGCGCAATGGCTATTGTTGCAATAGATGATTCGGACGACGAGAAGCTCGTTCTTACGCTTTCAAATGGGGACGAGATCGAGTTGGTTTTCGAAGGCGACTGTGTGTATGCCTACGCTGGCGGAAATGAAGTCGGCGAGTTTCATTTCAATTGTTACGACCAGCCCTATCAGCATTCCAGCGAAACCTTTGCCCGGCTCACGCACGCGTTTCTTGAAGGAAACAATGGTCGTTACATGCGTCAGGGCGTCGGCACAGAGGCGATCCGTTTCTTCCTGCGGTCGACGGGTTACATCCTGGAGCTGCCGGAAGACGACGGAATTAAGAAGGATGATGGAAGCCATCTCGTACAAGACGGCCCGGCTTTCGTGAACAGCTTACGGAGAAAGCAGGGCGCGGGATTGCTATGAGCTTTAAAGTCGAAGCCGCCTTCATTTCGCGGCCCTCAAAAATTTGTAGCTGATGCGACTTGGGAGGCAGGGGTCACTGTGGAAATCGCAGCTTTGGTCATCATCCTGGCGCTCGCGTTGTGGGTGGTCTTCAAACCCGTTCGACGAGATGCGCGCCTTCGTGAGCGTGACGAGCTCAGAGTCGATCAGCATCGACGCCATCACACTGAGGTGGTGCGTCGTGAATCGAGCGCCGCAAACGTCAACCTGACCCACCTTCCTGTGCAGTTCGTTGTATTCGACTTGGAAACCACAGGGCTTGACCCTCTTCGTGATGAAATCATCGAGATCGGCGCCATTCGCGTGAATCGTGACTCAGTCAATCACGACACGTTTGAGATCATTGTGCGGCCGGTAAAGAAGGTGCCGGCGAAGATCACGCAGTTGACGGGGATTACGCAAGCAATGGTCGACGGCGGCGATGATCTCGACTACTCGTTGCGCGCGTTCTGCAAGTTCGTCGGCGACCTCCCGCTGGTTGCCTTCAACGCTGATTTCGATATGGCGTTCCTTAGATCGGCGTCAAACAAGTGCGGGGTTACGATTCCGCAGCGGGCTTCATGTGCACTCAAGATGGCAAGACGTGCGTGGCCTGAGCGAGCGAGCTACAAACTCAAGGATCTTGCGCGCGACGGCAACCTTGGCCTTGAGGATGAGCACCGTTCACTCGGAGACTGTAAGCGCGCGCTAATCGTCTACACGGCCGCAGCATCCCGGCTCGGTACGACCAACTAGAAATGTAGATCGGAGGGCGCGCGCAATCAGCTACTCGCACGCTTCGGTCAAACTACGTTGACCTCAACGGTCACGTGCACAAGTTCTTCGTGGACCGAAAGTGCGCGGCGATAGTGTTCGGGGCTACGGCCGTCTCGGTCGACGACGCTGACCACGCAGGCATACTTGCCCTTGCCGACGCGCCACACGTGCAGGTCGGCGATCTCGGCATCAGTTTCGGTGCCGATCACTTCGCGAATCTCTTCGACGACTGGCGCGTCCATCTCCGCGTCGAGCAGCACGCGGCCGGTATCGCGCAGCAGTCCCCACGCCCACACGGTCACGAGCACGGCGCCGGCGATGCCCATCACTGGATCCAACCACATCGCGCCCCAGAACTTTCCCGCGACCAGCGCGATGATGGCCAGCACGGATGTTGCTGCATCGGCCAATACATGCAGGTATGCAGAGCGAAGATTCAGGTCGTGGTGGTGATGGTCGTGCGCGTGGTGGTCGTGGTGATGCGCATGCCTGTGATCATGTTCATGGTGGCCGCGCAGCAACCACGCGCACGCGAGGTTCACCGCAAGGCCGATGGCCGCGAGGGCGATTGCCTGGTCGTAATGGATGGGCAGGGGGCGGAACAGGCGCTCGATTGACTGGAACGCCATCACGGCCGCGACGCCGAGCAGCAGCACTGCGCTCGTGTAACCGCCCAGGATCTCGACCTTCCACGTGCCGAAGGCGAAGCGGCGGTCGTTGGCGAAGCGGCGCGCGCATGCATACGCGAACACAGAAAGCCCGAGCGCGAGAGCATGCGAACTCATGTGCCAGCCGTCGGCCAGCAACGCCATTGAGTTGAAGATCCAGCCACCCGCAATTTCGACCACCATCATCGCGGCGGTCAACGCGACGGCATAACGCGTGTTGCGCTCGGCGAGGGGGTTGCCCTCGTTGAATGTGTGATCGTGGCGGAAGCGGTCGGCGGCGGCGCTCAGGTTCATCGGGTATATTCCTGCTATACCCCCCTATGGTATCCGGGAGCCAGCGATGGCGCACGTCGGAGGAAGTTCTAAGAAGCTGTTGACGCGCGTCCGCCGCATCCGAGGCCAGGTCGATGCGCTGGAAACTGCGCTCGCTGGCGATCCTGAATGCATGGCGGTGCTGACGCAGATCGCCGCCGTGCGTGGCGCCGTGAACGGACTGATGATGGAAGTGCTCGACGGTCACCTTCGCGAACATCTGGCGCGCGAGAGAAGTGCGGGCAAGCGCGAGGCCGAGATCAACGAGGTAACCGCGATCTTGCGTTCCTACTTCAAGTAAACGCGGTCCGACAATCGTCGCGGAAGCAACCGCTGTCGCGAGTTGGCGGCGCTATTCCAGAATAGCGCTTCGACATCAACCTTTCTGACCCCTACGTTCGGTCACGACGGCGATCACTCGCCAACACCGACGGAGTCAGAGATGAAACCCGCACATGATCTTCCAGTGGAAGACCGCCTTGTTCCCGATGCACGCGCGGCCGATGCGTTGGGCGTAACCCTGATGACGTTGTGGAGGTGGACGCGCAAGGGCGTGCTGCCCGTCGTCAGGATCAGCAACCGCAACTACCGGCGCGTTGGCGACGTGCGTCGCTTGCAGCGCCCAGTCTTCCTTGATGGCGACGGCGTGGCCTCGGTCGCCGACCAGGAGGTGGCCGATGACCGCTGACTTCGACCCGAACAAACGCGAGCTTGAGTTCGTCGCGGACGGGGTTCATGCGGTGATGCACGAACTCGCACACCGGCCTTCGATCGAGTACGCGCACAACGCGTTGCTAATGCTGCGTGACGCCGTCGCAGCCGTCGAACGCGCCGAACGCAAGATCGCGGGTCGCTCCGATGAGTAGCGCGCGAAGGCGGCTTCGGCAAACGGGCAGGCGGGAAGGAGGAACCTTCGTTCGCCTGCCGCACGATGTGTTGAACGCGCCGAACTTCGTCGCGCTGTCCGCGAACGCCAAACACCTCTTGCTCGACATGTGCGCGCAGTACCGCTACGGCCACAACGGCGACATCTGCGTCAGCCGCTCGTTGATGAAGAAACGCGGGTGGACATCGCACTCTTCGCTGGCGAACGCGATCGATGAGCTCATGGCGGCAGGGTTCGTCGAACTGACGCGGCAGGGCGGTCTGCATCAGTGTTCGCTGTATGGCTTCACGTGGATCAAGATCGATGCGTGCGCCGGAAAGCTCGATGTGCGCGAAACCAAGGTGCCTTCGGGTCTTTGGAGCAGGGTTGCCCGCGGCGAAAAAATCGATCTGCCAGCCCGTATCGCAGGCAAGGGTGGCCCTCGTGGAAGGCCTAGCCGACCACGATCATCGCCGTCCTGCCGCGAGCCCGGCCCTCAGGCAGGGCTTACCGGCGCTTCCCTTGAGGAAGAACTGGCCTCACCGGTGGGCACCTCTGAAACTCTGCCATTGCATGTACCGAAGACAGAGCGGTCGGCATCATCAATCTCCGTCTGGCGTGGGCGTTTGTTGAGGCGCACCGGCGGACGGATGGGGCGGGGGGAGGGTTCAAAAACCCGTGGGACCACGACCACCGGCCGCCTTACTGCCTTTAGAATTAAATCCAACAAATACAAATAGTTACGTGATGCAGAGATGGTTGGTCGGGCAACTCCGGCGGTTGTGGAATTACATAACGCTCAGCCGTACCGATATGCTGCGCGGCAATGCACGCAGTTTCCGGCAACTTGACGCTTATCGCGGCCTTGCGGCGCTCCCGCTGGCTTGCCGTTGCCGTTCTGTTCGCGCTCCTGCTCCGCATCGGCTCGGTTGCGGCATGCACGCAGCACGAACTGGCCGACCTGGGCATGGCCCCCGAAGGCGTGACGATCGTCGAGAAGGCAAGCGCCGGGTCCGGCGCCGATGGTCTTCTCGCGCATGCTGCAAGCTGCACGCACTGTAGCTGCCACCACGCGGCCGCTGTGCTGCAATCCGTCGCCGGCATGACGATCGCGGTGCACGGCGATGGAGTCGAAGGTCGCGTCGACGAGCGCGCTTCAGCGCACGTGCCGCTAACCCTACGGCCACCTATCGGCTGATCGACATCGAACTCGAACCCTCGGCTACGCCGAGGCCATGTCGATCCTGAGGGTTTTCCAATGCAATTTGTTCGCATGCCGCGACGACGGTTCGTCGCGCGGCTGGTCGTTGCCGTTGTCGGCACGACCCTGATGGCTGCTGCCTTCGCGCAGTCGCCCGATCCACGTGCACCAACGCCGCTTCGCGAAGCGCTGCAGGCAGCGTGGCGTCAGCACCCGACTTACCAATCCACCGAATCGCAGTTGTCGGCCGCGCGCGCGCGGCGCGATGCGGCGGGTCGGCCGCTCTACAACCCCGAGTTGGTGTTCGATTACGAGAACGAAGGTACCGATCGCACCGCAACCGCGGGCGTGGACCTGACGCTCGACATCAACGGCAAGCGCCGCGCCCGCGAGGCATCGGCGACGGCGCGGCTCGATGAAGCAACGGCGCGTGCACACCTTCAACGGCGTGACTTCGCAAAGGACTGGTTCGCCGCGCTCGCTGATTGGATTAGGGCGAGCGAACGCGTGCGAACCGGCGAGCGCCGTATCGGGCTGTTGTCGCGCTTCGCCGAGCTGGCGCAAAAGCAGTTCGCTGCCGATGACATCTCCGGCCTCGATCGCGATCTCGCCCTTCTGGCGCGCGATGAAGCCGAAGCCGAGCAAGCCACGCTGCTCGCCGACCAGGCAGAAGCCGCCGCCCGCTTCCGAAGCGCGGGTGGCGATCCAGCCATGGCGACCTTGCCCGAAGTCGCATTGCCCGCGCCCTTGTCGAACGGGGACTCGGAAGCGGCGCCCGAGATTGCCGTCGCTCTCGCTGCCGCATCGGCGGCGGAGCGCGAGGTCGACGTCGCACGTAAGGCGCGCACGGCTGACCCGACTGTTGGGTTGCGCGGCGGGCGCGTCGAATACGACGATCTCGCGCGCGATAACGTTGTCGGCTTCACGGTCACCATTCCGTTGAACATTCGCAACGGTTACCGCGCAGAAGTGGTTGCCGCCGAAGCCGATGCCGTGACCGCACGTGCAGACGCCGACCGCATCAAGCTGCAACTCGATGCGGAACGCCAACGCGCGATCGACAGTTACGCGAGCACCCGCGCTGCATGGACGCGATGGACCGGCAGCCGAGGCACCGACGTCGGTCGTCGCGAAGCGTTGCTCGAACGACTATGGCGCGAAGGCGAGCTGTCGACCGCCGACTACCTGTTGCAGCTCAAGCAAAGCCTTGACACCGAACTCGCGCGCGCGGAGCTGCAGGCCCGCACGTGGCGCGCATACGCCGACTACCTCGCCGCCACCGGCCAGCTCGAACGCTGGGCCGGACTGGAAGGTACACCATGAGACTGCATTCGATGGAACCGAACCGACCCTTGCTCCTCACCCTGATGATCGTGTTTGCGCTGACCGCTTGCTCGAAATCAGAACCGCCCGCGGAGCACGAAGAAGAAGAGAGCGAAGCGCAGGCCAACACGCTGCGCATGGACGACAACGCGTTGCGCGCCGCCGGTATCCGCATCGAACGCCTCGCAGCGTCGAACGCGGGCGAACAATTGCGCGCACCGGGCGAAGTGCTCGACAACGCCTATGGCACAACGCTCATCACGCCACAGGTAGACGCGCTCGTCATAAGTCGTCACGCGAAGCTCGGCGATGAAGTGCGTGCAGGAACGCCGCTCGTGACGCTGACCAGCGTCACCGTCTCCGACGCGCAAGCGGAACTGCGTATTGCCGAACAAGAATGGCGGCGCGTCGAAGCGCTTGGTCGCGATGCCGTCGCGGGTCGTCGCATCACAGAGGCGAAAGTCGCCGTCGACCGTGCGCGGGCGAAGGCGCAGGCATATGGGTTGCCCGGCACCGCTACCGGCAACGTCGCCGGCCGCTTTACGTTGACCGCGCCGCACGCGGGACGCATCACTGAGGACGACTTCGTCGTCGGCGAGCGCATCGAACCCGGCCGCACGCTGTATCGCCTGGTCGACGAATCGATCGTCTGGGTCGATGCCAAGCTGCCCCCCGGCAGCATGCCGCGCGTAACACCCGGCAGCGCGGTCACGATCGTCGTCGACGGCAAGCGCATCTCGGGCAAAGTCCTGCGCGCCGCGCACCGCACCCAAGAAGCAACGCGCAACGCCGTCGTGCGTATCGAAGCGCCGAACAGCGAGGACCTGTTGCATGGCGGCGACTTCGTCGACGTTTACCTGCAGTCCGGCGTGGCCGGTCGGAATGCCATCTCGGTTCCGACCGACGCGCTCGTACAACTAGGCGGCGAGACCGTTGCGTTCCGACGCAACGCGCGGGGCGCAATCGAGTCCGCGCCGGTGCGCACCGGCGAAGTTATTGGCGATCACACCGTGATCGAAGAAGGCCTCAAGGCCGGCGACCAGGTCGTTGTCGCGGGTGCGTTTGCGGTGAAGTCGCAACTGCTCAAGTCGCAACTGGGAGAAGGTCATGGTCACTGACGTCTCTCGCAAGCGGAGGGCGATCGCATGTTGAATCGCCTTGTCGAACTCTCCCTGCGTTACAAGCTGCTCGTGGTGATTGCCTTTGCGGTGGTCGCGTTCCTCGGCGTGAACGCCGTGCGCAACGTTCCCATCGATGCATTCCCCGACGTGACGCCTGCGCAGGTCAACGTCTACACCGAGTCGCCTGGCCTCGCGGCCGAGGATGTCGAGCAACTGCTCACCACGCCTGTCGAATCCGCGCTCGCGGGTTTGCCGAAGGTGCAGGAAATCCGCTCGGTCAGCCTGTTCGGGTTGTCGTATGTCGCCGTGTACTTCGACGACGACATGGATATCTACTTTGCGCGTCAGTTGGTCAACGAACGCCTACAGGAGATTGGTGATCGGTTGCCCGAAGGCTACGGCAAGCCGACCATGGGGCCGAACGCTTCGGGTCTCGGGCAGGTCTATTGGTACACGGTGGAGCGGGCGCCCGGTGTCACAAAGGAACAGGTCAGCGACATGGACCTGCGCACGTGGCAGGAATGGACGGTGCGTCTGATCCTGCGCACGGCGCCGGGCGTCGATGATGTGACTTCGTGGGGCGGCGGCGAGCGTGAGTTCCAAGTGCGCATCGATCCGCAGCGCCTTTACGCACGCGGCCTCGGTTTCGGCGACGTGATGTCGGCGATCCCGGCGAACAACGGTCAAGTCGGCGGCAACACGATGGACGTCGGGCGCGAGCAATTCCTCGTGCGTGGTCTTGGCTTGTTGAAGACTGCCGAAGACATCGGCGCGATCGTGCTCAAGTCGGAAGATGGCGTGCCCGTCTATCTCCGCGATGTCGCGCAAGTCGTCCAAGCGCCTGCGCCTCGCTTCGGTGCGGTGACGCGCGATGGCGAAGAAGTCGTGCTCGGCATGGCGCTCGCGCGCATCGGCGAGAACGCAAAAGAAGTCGTGCAAGCCGTGAAAGGCAAGCTCGACGTGGTCAAGGCCGCGTTGCCGAAGACCATGGTGCTCAAGCCGATCTACGAACGTACCGACCTCGTCGACAAGGCGGTCGAAACCGCATTGCGTGCGTTGATCGAAGGTTCGTTGCTCGTCGCGGTTATCTTGTTCCTCTTCCTCGGCGAAGCGCGCTCGGCCCTGGTCGTCATCGTGACCTTGCCGCTGGCGATGCTGATCGCCTTCATCGGCATGGGGCAGTTCGGGCTATCGGCGAACCTGATGTCGCTCGCGGGTTTGGCGATCGGCATCGGCATGATGGTGGACGGCGCCGTGGTGATGGTGGAGAACGCATTCCGCATCATGGCTGAGCGACAAGCTCACGGCGAAAAAGTCGATCGCACCTCGGCGGTGCTGGCGGCCGCCAAGGAAGTCGCCAATCCGATTGCCTTCGCGATCATGATCATCATCGTCGTCTTCCTTCCGTTGTTCTCGCTGGAAGGTCTTGAAGGCAAGATGTTCAAGCCGATGGCCTTCAACATCGCGTTCGCCATGGCCGGATCGCTCGTGCTCAGCCTGACGCTGATCCCGGTGCTCGCATCGCTGATCCTCAAGCCCAAGGAGGAACGCGACACGTGGCTCGTTGCGCGCATCAAGCGCATCTACGGGCCCTTGCTCGACAAGGCGCTGGCGAAGAAGAGAGCGGTCGTCATAGGCGCGGTCGTCGCGCTGCTCGGTAGCCTCGCGTTGTTTCCGTTCCTCGGCAAGGAGTTCATGCCGCAGTTGCAGGAAGGCTCGATCATGTGGCGCATCACGGGTATCCCGTCAACGTCGCTGGATGAATCGATTCGCACCAGCAAGGTGATCGCGGATTCGTTCAAGCAGTTCCCCGAAGTCGACACGACGGTCGCGATGATCGGTCGCGCGGAGAAGGGCGAGACGGCCGACGTCAACTACATGGAAATCTATACGGCGCTCAAGCCAGAAGACGAGTGGAAGTCGGGTCGCAACATCAAGGAGCTCGAAACCGCGATGCAGGAGACGCTTGAGAAGACCGTGCCAAACGTCGTGCCCGGTTACACGCAACCGATCCAAATGCGCGTGGAAGAGTTGATCTCGGGTGTGCGCGCCACACTCGCGCTCAAGCTGTACGGCGAAGACCTCGCGGAGCTCGATCGTCTGAGCGGTCGGATCAAAACCGTGCTCGCAAAGGTACCGGGCGTCGCCGATCTTTCGCTGGAAGCGAACGTTGGCAAGCCGCAAATTCGCATTGCGGTGGATCGTGACGAACTCGCGCGGCACGGCATGAACGCCGAGGAAGTGCTTACGATCGTGCGCAATGGTGTCGGCGGCGAACCGGTGAGCGTGCTGCTCGATGGCGTGAAGCGTTTCGACATCTCGGTGCGCCTGGGCGATGACGCAAAGGCGTCGGTAGAAGCGCTTCGTCGCATTCCGATGCGCACGTCGGCCGGTGCGATCGTTCCTCTGTCGGAGGTCGCGGAGGTTTCCGTGGCCGAGGGTTACTCCTTCGTTCGCCGCGAGCAGTTGCAACGTTATGCGGTGATCCAAATGGACGTGCGCGGGCGCGACGTTGACGGCTTCGTCAAGGAGGCCAACGCCGCGTTGCAAGCACAAGTGCAAATGCCGGCGGGTTACTGGGTGGAGTGGGGCGGTGCGTTTGAAAACCAGCAACGTGCGCTCGCGAAGCTGGCTGTTATCGTCCCGGTCACGATCTT
Organism: Noviluteimonas gilva; assembly: GCF_009740395.1. GTDB lineage: Bacteria > Pseudomonadota > Gammaproteobacteria > Xanthomonadales > Xanthomonadaceae > Noviluteimonas > Noviluteimonas gilva. Next base: position 186,472 of record NZ_WOXT01000004.1, on the reverse strand, counting down.
CTTCATCTTCCTGTTGCTCTACACGGCGTTCAACTCGATCAAGTACGCGGCGTTGATCTTGGCGAACGTGCCGTTCGCAACTATCGGTGGCCTTCTCGCGTTGTTCGTCACCGGCCAATACCTGTCGGTGCCCTCGGCGATCGGCTTCATCGCGGTGTTCGGCGTCGCGATGCTCAACGGCATCGTGCTCGTGAGCTTCCTCAACGAACTACGCGACAAAGGCCTATCGGTGCGCGACGCGGTCCTGCAAGGAACAGCCCTCCGCCTGCGCCCGGTTCTGATGACCGCGAGCGTCGCCATCCTCGGTCTGGTGCCGATGCTCGTGTCGACAGGGGTGGGCGCCGAAACACAACGTCCGCTCGCAACCGTGGTGGTCGGTGGGCTTCTGAGTTCGACGTTGCTGACCTTGATCCTGTTGCCGGTTTTGTACGAATGGCTCGAATCACGCGCACCCAAGGGAGAAACCCGATGAAACTGGTCAAGGCGTTCGTGCATCGCTCACGTGTGTCGGACTTGATTCACGCGCTCGGTGCCGCCGGGTTCCAGCGCCTCAGCCTCTTCGACGTGAAGGGGTTGTTGCGTGCGCTCGATTCACGCGAGCAAGAGTATTCCGTGGTGTTGGGCGACCTGGTCGTCAGCGAGGTGCAAATGGAATTGTTCTGCGAAGACGAGCGCGTTGGGGAAGCTGTTGAGTTGTTCCGTCGCGTCGGTTGGACCGGGCGCGGCGATGCCGGCTGGATTTATGTTTTGCCCGTCGAACAGGGCATCGCCATCACCGCGGAGGATCGCTGACGTGGGCGCTGGCCACGATCACGGCACCGGCGAGATTCAGCACGAACGACCGCTGTGGTGGGCCCTCGGGCTCACCATGGCGTTCCTCGTCGCGGAAGTCGCGGGCGGGCTCATCACCAACAGCCTCGCGTTGTTGTCGGACGCGGCGCACATGGCAACCGACGTCATCGCCCTCGCGGTGTCGCTATTCGCCGTGCGCTTGAGCCGCAGGCCCGCCGACACGAAGCGGACCTACGGCTATGCACGCATGGAAGCCATCGGCGCGGTGATCAACGGTGGGCTGTTGTTCGTCGTCGCAGCCTACATCCTGTGGGAAGCGATCGGAAGATTCCGGAACCCGCCGGAAGTCGCGTCAGGCGGCATGCTTGTCATCGCCGCATTCGGCCTCGTGGTGAACCTGATCTCGATGCGGTTGTTGAAGGCCGGCAGCGGCACGAGCCTGAACGTGAAGGGCGCCTACCTCGAAGTGTGGAGCGACATGCTCGGCTCGGTCGGGGTGTTGATCGGCGCGCTCATCATCAAGGCCACGGGGTGGACGGTCGTCGACCCAATCATCGCGGTGCTCATCGGACTATGGGTGCTTCCGCGCACGTGGACGTTGTTGCGCGCCGCCGGGCATATGCTGATGCAGGGCACGCCGAGCGACCTCGACCTCGAAGAGGTGCGCAAAGCAATGGCATCCCATCCTGAGGTCGCGCTGGTGCATGACCTGCATGTTTGGGCGATGGGATCGCGGGACGTGATCCTCACCGGCCACGTCGTTGTCAGGGAAGGCGTTGCCGACATCGACGAGGTTCGTCGCGGAGTCGCGGCCGCATTGGAAGAGCAGTTCAGGATCGAGCATTCAACGCTGCAAATGGAGCGCACAAAGGAGGAAGGTCATCATTTGCATCGCTGACCGCGCGATGTGGGTCTAGGCGACGAGTGAAGTCACTCGTCGCCTTCTTCGATTTGCGCCGGCGGAATCAAGCGAAGAATTGCACGACGGTATCGTCGAATCGCTCGGCGGATCGAACTCGCCTTCGACTGGTCGTCCTCTTGGTCGAGTTTCTCGATCGTCGCGGTAACAGCGGAGGCATGGTCTTCTCCGAGGTGGCGAAAGACGGCGTAGGCGCACGCGGCCTCGTTCTGGTGCGCGGTGACCGGTCGCCCTGGTCGGAGTTGCCCAAGGCGTTCGGGGAGGTTGTCGCTGAGAGGGCGCAGAATTCGTACTGCAGTCATGCGCTCGTCGAGATCAAGCGGCTCGCTTCGCTCGATCTTGTTCGCGATGGTGTCGAACATCACGCGCTGCGACGCCAGAATTCGGGCGTCGTCCTCATCGGAAAGCGCGATCTCGAACACGGCTGAGTTTTTCCTTTCACGCTGCATCGGCAACTCTCCGTTGCGACCGGCGAACGGGCATCGCGACCCGCACCGGCGGCCGCCCGTTCAAGATGGCGTCGAGTTCATCGTCCCACCGGCACAACGCATCGGCAACTTGGGGCCGATAGTCGGCGTGGTCATACGTTGCTTCGAGGCGGTTGCGCACCGAGTGGTTGAGGACGCGTTCGGCGTTCTCCTTCGGCACGCCGCACCATCCGGTCAATCCCGATCGGACGGTGCGCCTGAGGTCGTGCGGCGTCCACCATTCCGCGATGCGGGGAAGGCCTAGTTCGTCGGCGGCACGATCAAGGAAAGGCCGTACGTGGCGATTCAGCGCGTTGTGCCACGTATCCGATCGGATGCCTCGCGGAACACCGTTGCGGTCGAACGAAGCGACGAAGAACGGCGCATCGGGGCCATGGTCAGGGCAGTCGTTGAGTATCGCCAACGCGTAGTCGCCCAACCAGAGGTCGGTGCGCCTGCTCGACTTGTTCTTGCGCTGTTTCCAATGTTCGCCGAGCGAGTCGACGTCCGCGCGCAATAGGCCGCCCAGCTCGCTCGTGCGCACGGGCACGCAAATGAGCATGCGGATGGCGTGACCGTATGGGTACCCCGCCAGCTCGGCCGCGCGCCACAGGATGCGAATTTCATCGCGGTCCAGCACGCGGTCGCGCAGTTTCTGCTTCGCCGGGTTCGCGATCTCCGCCGCCGGGCTGTATTCCCACCCAAGCCGGTCCCGCGCGTGCGCGAAGAGAAGACGGATGACCACCGCGGCGCGGTTGGCACCAGCGGAACTTCGGCGAGCCCGCGCATCGAGATATGCGACTAGGTGTCCGCGCTTTACCGCAGCGATGTCGGTGTCGGCGAACTTGGCAAGGATCAAGTCGAGTTCCCGCCGGTAATCCTGTCGGCTACGTGTACCCATCGTGGGCGCGTGGACCGACCACCAACCCTCGGCCATCGTGTGGAAGGCGCGGTGCGCGCTCAGCTCGATCGCCGCGGCCGCTTCCGTGCGCTCGCGCGCCTGCTCGATCTTGGGGTGCCGGCCGTTGGCGACGTCGTCGTCGATCTTCCCGGCCATCCGGCGGGCCAAGGTCGTCGCCGACACCGGGGGGGTCAGTGCGGCGGCGTTGCGCGCGATGGCATCGTGACCGCCGAGCTTTTGCCGCAGCTTCCCTCCGCCGACATTGCACCGGTAGAACCACGCAGCGCCGCCTGGACCGACGCGCAGGCATAGGCCGGGCACGGCGGCGTCGACGTACTCGATGCGCGCACGGTGCGGCTGGCGCAGGATGGCGGTGACCTTCTTCTCGTTGAAGTTGACCTGTGGCATGGCGGGCTCGGGCTGGGGTCCGGCTGGGGTCCGTCGGGCCTGTTAGGCCGTGAATCCCAGCGTTAGGGTGTGCAACGTTGAAGTTGCGCCAGAGCCTTAAATTACAGTGTTTCTGCGCATGTGTGTGCGCCGTTGCGTTAGGTGATGCCGTCGAATTCGTAATGCGTAGGTCGTAGGTTCGATTCCTATTTCCGGCACCAGTAGAAACAAGGGCCTGCAAGCCGAAAGCTTGCAGGCCCTTTTTCTTGCCGCAACAGTAGTTTTACCCGGCCGACCCCCGCATTTTTTCGCTCGCGGTCGCGTGCGCGCCGATCGACACTCCAACGCTCCCGTCGGAAAGGAGCGTTCGGATGTCCGCCAACCCGTCTCCTGCGGTTCCATACGAAGCGCGCGCATTCACGCCCGTGCATCCCGACCTGAAGAATGCGGCGGGCGCACCGGCCGGCATCGCCAACGCGCGTTACGTCGAGTCGCTGGCGCGCATCGTCTATTACTGGGGCTATCCGGCAGTGGACACGTGGGGCCGCACGAGCGCCTGGGAGGTCATGAAGGCGTCGGGGCCGGGGGCGACCATGGGCCTGTTCCCCGGCGGGCCGAAGAGCCGCATGGGCTACCTCGACGATTACATGCCGGCTTCGCAACGCAAGGTCGTCACGCCGAACAACGACACGATCTACGGCGCAGGGTTCGCCGATCTCACGGACGAGGGCGTCGTCGTCCAGACACCCATCGACGTGCCCGAGGGGCACTACTGGACGATCCAGATCGTCGACCTGTTCACCACCGTCACGCACCAGCTCGGATCTGCGTCGAAGACGCCGGGCGGCAAATACCTGCTCGTCGGACCGTCGTGGGAAGGCAATGCACCGGAAGGATTCATCGACGTGTTGCGTTCGCCGACCAACGTCGCCGGCGTGTTCGGTCGCAGTTACATCGCGCACAGCCCCGAGTCCAAGCAGCGCGCGCGCGCGGTGTTGAACCAGATCGGCATGTATCCGGTGGGCGAGGACGCACCGTCGCGACGCAACTTCGATTGCGAAGCCAGCGCGCGCAACAAGGTGTATCCGCCGGGCGTGACCGCCGAGATGATCGCCGCCGATCCGGACATGCTGCGCGTGCGCCCCGTCGATCCGACGAAGTTCTGGGACGTGCTGCGAAAAGCACTCGACGCCAATCCCGTCGTCGGCCCCGACGATGCGCCGATGGCGGAGCAGGCGCGCACCTTGTTCGCGTTGCGCGACAGCGATGCGCAGTGGCGTTCGCTGCTCGACCGCGTCGCGCTCGAAGCCGATGCCGAACTGTTGCAGACCGCGCGCTACACGCAGGCCGGCGTCGATGCCGGCAACGGCTGGCAACGCCAGGAGAACGGCGGCGCGTGGGGCACCGATTGGTTCGGCCGTGCGCAGGCCGCGGTCATGTACATCTATGTCAACGACTTCCATGAAGCGATCTACTTCATTCGCGGCACCGATGCGCAGGGCGACGTCCTCTTCGGACGCTACCGCTACACGATGACGTTCCCGAAGTACGGACTTCCGCCGGTGGATCGCGCCAGGGGTGGGTTCTGGTCGCTGTCGATGTACGACCAGGACAACTTCATGCTTGCGACCAGCCCGAACGGTCGCCACAACATCGGGACCGTCAACCTCGACGCCAGCGAACTCAAGTTCGCCGCAGATGGCTCGCTCACGCTGCATCTGTCGCATGCACCGCCGACGGATGCGGACGCACAGGCCAATTGGTTGCCTGCACCCGATGCGCAGTTCGCGCTGATCGTGCGCACGTACGTGCCCAAGGCAGAGCTCATCGATAAGCACTACACGCTTCCCGACGTGCAGCGCATGCATTCCTGAAAGGTCACGTCGATTTAACCGGAAGACTGGAACATCAACCCTTCGTGGACGCACCCGGAGTCGCGGTTATGAATCGTCCGATGCAGCACGTGTTCGTATTGACCGCCGCGCTGAGCCTTGCGGCTTGCGCCAGCGATCCGGGCCAGCGCGAGGCCAACAAGAATTTCGGTTCCGTCGTTGCGGGCGGCGTGGTCGGTGGCCTGGTTGGCAACATGTTCGGCGGCGGCACGGGCAGGGTGCTGATGACGGCGGCCGGTGCAGTGGCCGGCGGCTTCATCGGCGATCACCTGTACAAGCGGCATGCGAAGTCCGAGTACGAGAAGGATGCCGCGCAGCGTGCGCTCAACCAGGCGGCCTCAGGACAGGAAGTCACTTGGTCGGATTCGCGCACGCAGGAGTCCGGTTACTTCGTCGCGCTCAACACCAAACGCATGTCCGACGGCCGAGTGTGCCGCGACTTCCGTCGCGGCCTGACCGTGGGTGGTGCATCGGTCGACGAAACCACCGGCACCGCGTGCAAGAAATCCAACGGCGAGTGGGACGTGAGCTGACCGAAGGAGTGACGATCATGATCAAGCAGGTTGTGGGATGTGCACTCTTGGTGGTCCTCGCCGCGCCGGCGGTGGCGCAGGTCAAGGCCGGCGCCGATCCCGCGCGCTTCGATGTCGCCGATGCGAACAAGGACGGTCAGGTCGATCTCGCCGAGTACGGCAACTTCGTCGAAGAGTGGGTGTTGCTCAACGACGCCGATCGCGACGGCAAGCTGTCGCGGGACGAACTCAAAGATGCGCCGAACCCGAGCAAGTTCGACACGATCGACAGCAACCGCGACGGGTTCCTGGTGATCGAGGAATTGAGCACTTATTCCGATGGCGACTTCGCGGCGATGGATGCCAATTCCGACGGGAAGATCGATCGGGCGGAGAGCGCGCAGCGCAAGTGATCGAACAAGCCCCGCGCAAGCGGGGCTTTTTTTCGATGATGGCTACTGCCGGGCCCGTCGCACCGCAACGATCGTCAGCACGACGAACACCAGCAGCACGACACCCTGCGCGATCGCGAAGGGCGGTTCGGCTTGCGTCGGTGCGAGCGCGTGCACGGCGGGCACTTTCAGGAAGGTCTGCGCCACGAGCACGAACACGTTGAGGTACAGCGAGATCATCGCGCCGGCGACGAAGATCTTCCGCCACGCGCCTGTCAACTTCCGCCCGTAGAGTGCGTAGAGCGTGGGCACGAGCACGAGCACCGAGACGATGCCGGTGCCGAATGCCGGCGTGAACCCGCGGAACGGAAACACGAACCCCGTGACCGTGGTCGCCACCGTGGTCCACAGGAACGCGTGCGTCCATCGCGGCACGCGACTGCCCGCGAGCAGACCGGCGGCGACCACCAGTCCCGTTGCGATGGCGACCAGGCTGAGCACGACATGGAAAAGCGTGAGCGGGTGCGTCAACGGCAGGACCGGTTCCATTGGGATCCTCGCGATGGGCGAAGGCGGGGCGCCTTCGGCCGAATCATGTCATGGCTTGTCCACGACGTCCGTCGCGCGCGCGAGACCGGCGCGCCGTAGACTGCGCGACCATGATCCATCGCATCCTGATCGTCTGCGTCGGCAACATCTGCCGATCGCCCATGGCCGAAGTCGTGCTGCGCAAGCATCTGGGCGGCGGCGACGAGGTGGTCGTGGAATCGGCCGGCCTCGCGGCGCTGGTCGGCAATCCGATCGACCCGATCGCCGAACGCGTGCTGGCCGACCACGGCCTGACGGCGCAGGGCCACGCCGCGCGCCAGGTCACCGAAGCGATGATCTCGCAGGCCGATCTCGTGCTCGCGATGCAACGCCGCCATGTCGGCGCGATCCATGCGATCGCCCCGCAGGCGAGGGGCAAGACGTTCCTGGTCGGAAAGTGGGAGGGCGACGACGAGGTCCCGGATCCCTACGGCAAGACGGTGCCGGTTTTCGAGGATGCGTACCGCCGGATCGACCGGATGCTGTACGCCTGGCGAATGCACCTTTAGCCCTGCTCGTTGCGATAAACGCATGCCGGACACGGCACCGGCCAAGCAGACGAACGCGCCTGAATGATTCGACGATCGGTGCCGAATATTTGGCATTTGGCTGTTTTTCTTCATCTTTTCATCAACACCCGATCCATAGCCTTTTCGAACCTGTCGCGTTGCACCGGGTGTCAACGAGTGCATGCGGCGGGGAAAGGGGGCGGACGGGAACGGTTCGCGACGCCCCATGACCCGGTCATCGAGAGGCGCGCATGGAAGAAGCAAAACTGGTGGCCGCGAGTGCAATCGCCCTTGCCGTCACCCTCTTCGCGATCTTTTCGCTTCGCCCCCTGGCGAAGCGATTGGGTCTCGTCGACAAGCCGGGTGGTCGCAAGGCGCACAAGGGCCGCGTCCCCCTGATCGGCGGGCTGTGCTTCTTCCTGGGCACGGTCGCGGGACTGACGTACCTCGGATACGTGGACGCGTTCGTCGCGAGCCTGCTCGTGCCGTGCGCGCTGATCGTCATGACCGGCGCGGTCGACGACTTGAACAACATGAGCGTCAAGTCGCGCCTGGTCATCCAGGCCTCCACCGCGTGGCTGGTCATCGGCGCAACGGGCATCTACCTGGATAGCGCGGGGCACCTGCTCGGCGACGGCATCGACCTGCAGCTCGGCCTGCTCGGCATTCCGATCACGATCATCGCGGTCATCGGCCTGGTGAACGCCTTCAACATGATGGACGGCATCGACGGCCTCGCCGCGGGCATGGCGATGGTGAGCATCGGTTCGATCCTGTTGTTCGCCCCCTCCGGCTGGCCGGCGCTCGGCGTCGTGCTGCTGTTGCAGGTGTTGTTCGCCGCGCTCGTGCCGTACCTGGCGGTCAACCTGGGTTGGCCCGATGGCCGCAAGATCTTCATGGGCGATGCGGGCAGCACGCTCATCGGCTTCTTGATGGCGTGGTCACTGATCTATCTGAGCCACGGCAAGGTCGGCGTGCTCGCCCCGGTCGATACGCTGTGGTGCGTCGCGATCCCGGTGATGGATACGCTCGGCGTGATGTATCGCCGCAAGAAGCTGGGGCGCTCGCCGTTCGAACCCGATCGCCAGCATCTGCACCACCTGTTGTGCGACGCAGGTTTCTCGGCGCGCGCCACGCTCTGCATCATCGTCTCGGCGGGCCTGACCCTCGGCGGTGTCGGTTATGCGCTGCGCGGGCTGCCGGAGATGGCGAGCCTGGTGGCGTTTATGTTCGTGTTCGCGCTGTACCTGGCGAAGTTGCCGCAGGCGATCGTGGCGATCGGCAAGCTGCTGCCGCAGCGCGTCGCGCAAGTCGCCACGGCGCCGCAGGCCACGGTGGAAGCGCGCGTTCCGATGGCCGACCAGGCGCCGGCATCGGGCGTGATGAAGGCGCTCTACGTGCTCAGCGCGTCGACCGATGCCGCGCAGATCGCCCCGATCGTCGAACAGATGTCGCGCGACCGGCGCTTCGAAATGCGCGTTTGCGTCGCCGCGCAGGCCGGCAGCCACTCCGAAGGCGTACTGGGGTTGTTCGACCTGTCCCCCGACGTGCGTATCACCCTGTCGGAGGCCGACGATGTCGCGCAGGTGACCTCCGCCGCGCTCGGCACCCTCGATCGGGTGATCAGCGACTTCCATCCCGACGTCGTGGTCGTGCCCGCGGGTGCGCCGACCAGCGTGGCCACCACGCTCGCCGCGACCTACCAGCACATCCCCGTCGCCTGCGTCGAGCCGGCGGGCGCCGCGGTGCGCGCCTCGCAGGACGCGGGCCGCAAGATGATGGGCTCGCTCGCCGCGATGCACTTCACCGCGACCGAGTCGATGAGCCGTTCGCTGCTGGCCGACGGCGTGCCGTCCGACCGCGTGCTGGTGACCGGCGACCCCGCCGCGCGCACGCTGCACACGGCGGTCGATCGCTTGCACCAGAACCTCCCGCTGCAGCGCGAGCTCACCCAGCGCTTCGGCTTCCTGCGCGAAAACGCACCGCTGCTGCTGGTGATGGGCCGCGAAAAGATGGGCGAACGCCTGGAACCGCTCGCCCGCGCGCTGCGCCGCATCGCGTTGCGCCGCCCGGACCTGGACGTCGTCTGCCTGATGCCGCCCTCGCGCAACATGGATGGCATCGACGGCATGCTCGGCGCCTTCGCGAACATCCACCTGGTCGCCCCGGGCGACTACCTCGGCTTCGCCTATCTGGCCGACGCCGCCTACCTGTCGCTCGCCGTCTCCGGCGAATGCGCGGCGGAGGTGGCCCCGCTCGGGAAGCCTGTCTTGCTCCTGAACGCCGCGGGGGAACCCGCCCTCGCAGGACCGCTCACCAGCGAGGTTCCGAACGTCCGCCGCATCGACGTTCACGAGCAGACGATCTCCGATGTCGTACTCAACCTCATCTCCGACCGTCGTGCGTGGGAAATGCTGCGCAACGACGAGCGGCCGCGCGTGGATGCGTGCGAGTGGATCGTGGAAGCGCTGGCCGCCATGCGGCCCAGCACGGCCACGGTCGTGCCGCTGGTGCCGGCAGCCGAGCTGCCGCGCTTCGCGGCCGGCGCCGAGCGTGTCCGCGAGGTGTCCTGAAGGCAGCCAACAGGGGGCCGGCAGGGGGCCGGCAACGACGCAGGACGGCGGCTGAGGGCCGCCGTTCCCGCGGAGCAAGGATGTTCCGACGTCGATGCCAGCGGCACCGATGCCTTTCATATTTTTTCTGAGCGAGATTTATGGCGACCTACCTCTCCAACCGCACGACGCCGCCTCCGCACATCGCCCCGACCTCGGTCCGCGATGAGGAGCTCGACCTGCGCACGCTGTTCACGACGGTGGGCGACCACAAGAAAGCGATCCTGTTCGGCACGCTGATGTTCTTCCTGGCCAGCGTTCTTTATGTCGTGCTCGCCACGCCGAAGTACGAAGCCAACGCGACGGTCCAGGTCGAGCGCCGCACGCCGACGTTCCCGGGCCTGGCGTCGAATTCCGCCGCCCAGTCCACCGCCGCCGAATCGCCCGCCGCCACCGAGATCCAGTTGCTCACCTCGCGCAGCGTGCTGAGCGAGGCGCTCGACAACCTGGACCTCGACGTCCAGATCAAGCCGGCGCACTTCCCGATCTTCGGCGACTACATCGCGCGCACCTACGCCTCCGACCGCGCCAACGACGTCAACGAACCGTGGTTCGGCCTGACGCGCTACGGCTGGGGCGGCGAGAGCGTGTCGATCGCGCGCCTGGACGTGCCGGCCGAACTCGTCGACCAGCCGCTCAAGCTCGTCGCCGGCGATGCCAACCGCTTCACGCTGTACGACCCCGATGGCGACGTGCTCGTCAACGGCATCGTCGGCCAGCCCGCGCAGGCCGCGGGCGTCAACGTGCTGGTGCGCGGCATGGCCGCCAACCCCGGCATGCGCTTCGAAGTCACGCGCCTCAACACGCTCGCGATCCTCTCCCAGCTGCGCAAGGACATCAGCGCGAGCGAGCAGGGCCGCGATTCGGGCGTGATCGCGCTGGCCTACCAGAGCGAAGATCCGATCCTCGCCCGCTCGGTGCTCGAACAGGTCAGCCGTGCGTACGTGCACCAGAACGTGGCGCGCAACTCGGCCGAAGCCGCCAAGCGCCTGCAGTTCGTCAAGCGCCAGCTGCCGATCGTGCGCAAGGAACTGGACAAGGCGCAGGCCGCGCTCACCGATTACCAGACCCGCACGCAGACGCTCGATGTCACCGTGCAGAACCAGTCGCTGTTGAATCAAACCGTGTCGATCGATTCGTCGATCAGCCAGTTGCGCATCCAGCAGGCGGACCTCGCGAGCCGCTTCACGCCGAACCATCCGACCTACAAGGCGCTGCTCTCGCAGATCGCCCAGTTCGAAGCGCAGAAGGGCCAGTTGCGCGGCCAGATCGCCGCGTTGCCGGAAACGCAGCAGAACCTGTTCCGCCTGACGCGCGACGTCGAAGTCACCAACCAGACCTACGCCAGCCTGCTCGACCAGGCGCAGCAGCTCGACATCGCGCGCGCCAGCGCGATCGGCAATGCGCGCGTGATCGATCCGGCCGCCGTCGACTATGAAAGCCCCGCGTGGCCGAAGCCGATCCCGGTGATCGCCGGCGGTACGCTGCTCGGCGCGCTGATCATGTTCGGCTTCGTGCTGCTGCGCCAGATGATGCGTCGGGGCGTGGAAGATCCGGCCGACATCGAACTGCTCGGCCTGCCGGTCTATGCGTCGATCCCGTACAGCGAGCGCGGCCGCGAACTCACGGTCAATCCGCAGCGCTTCGCCACCGGCGGCCAGCGATTGCTCGCGCTCAATTCGCCGACGGACCTGGCGATGGAAGCGCTGCGCAGCCTGCGCACGAGCCTGCACTTCGCACGCTTCAAGACCAAGAACAACCTGTTGATGATCTCCGCGCCGAGCCCCGGCGTCGGCAAGACCTTCGTCTGCGCGAATCTCGCCGTGACGATGGCGCAGGCCGGCCAGCGCGTGCTGCTGATCGACGCGGACATGCGCCGCGGCACGCTGCACCATGCGGTGGGCGTGCGTTCGGAAGGCGGTTTGTCGGAACTGATCGCCGGCCAGATCCCGTTGGAAGAGGCGATCCGCAAGGTCGCGGGCGCCGAGAACATGTCCTTCATTTCGCGCGGCGCGATTCCGCCGAACCCGTCCGAGTTGCTGATGAACCCGGCGTTCAACGAATTGCTCGAACAGGTCGGCCCGCGCTACGACATCGTGATCATCGATACGCCGCCGGTGCTGGCGGTGACCGATGCGGCGGTGATCGGCCACATGGTCGGCACGTGCCTGATGGTGGTGCGCTTCGGCCTGAACCAGCAGCGCGAAATCGCGCTGGCCAAGCAGCGCCTGGAACAGAACGGCGTGGAAGTGAAGGGCGCCATCTTCAACGGCGTGATGAAGCGTAGTGGTGGCCACTATGCGTACACGTACTACGAGTACCTCCCGAGCCAGCAGACCGGAACGCACAAGGCCTATCGCTGACCCAATGAACGCATCGACCACGATTGACGCGCGAACGCTCGCCTCCCCGGTGGACACCCATCGGGGACCGCTGCAGATCACGATGTCGCCGTATTACGGACGGCCCGATTTCACCGGGCTCGCCGGCGGCGACGCGCCTGCGCGGAATATCGACTTCGTATCCGTCGCCGACATCCTGCGCAACGCCTTCGTCTACCCGCCGCACTCGATCTTCGAGGACATCAAGCTGGTGACGTTCGGCTTCTCGCCGTCGCAGGACATGCAGGCCTCGCCGGAATTCCACTTCAAGTTCCGCGACTCGGGCAAGCGCGCCGACACCGAAGGCCATCCCGACCACGACATGGATTGGGTGGGCACGTACCACCGCCTGCTGTGCGAAGCGGTCAGCGAATCCACGCGCGATGTCGGATCGCCGTGGCTGTTGCAGAGCGGCGGCAAGGATTCCACGACGCTCGCCATCGCCGTCGCCGATGCGCGCCCCGACACCACGTGCATCACCTATCACGGTGGACGCGAGGAAAACGAAGTCGAATCGGCGACCTTCGTCGCGCGCACGCTCGGCCTGCGCCACGAAACGCTGATGTGCGATCCGGGCCGTGCGTACGACCGTTATCTCGCCGTCGCCGATCGCATGCCGCTGCTCACCGCGGACTTCGCCCTGCTTTCGTACGTGGACCTGGCGACCGAAATCGCCGGCCGCGGCGGCCATGGCGTGATCGACGGCCTGGGCGCCGACAGCTACTTCGGCACGCCGATGTCGCGCCAGCAACGCACCCTCATGCGCCTGGCGCGCGGGGTGCGCCTGCCATCGTCGGTCTCCGAGCTACCGTTGGTCTCCAGCAGTTTCGAACTCTGCTTCCTGCTCGGCACGCTGCAGATGACATCCATCGAACGGGTGTTCCCCGGTTCGCGATTCACGGATGCGGAAGTCGACGAAATCTTCGGGAAACCGGTTTCGCAGGCATCGCGGGCCCGCCTGAAGCCGTTCCTGGCCGAAATCTCTTCCGCCACGAGCCTGGATGAGTGGCGCGACATGTCGACGTCCATCGCAGGCTCGGCAGGTGCGTTCGCCAAGGGCCTGTACACCTGCAGCGCACTTGGCATGCAGGCGTCCTATCCGTTCTGCGATGTGCGTTTCAGAGAGTGGGTGTATCGGGAAGTACCCCCGCATCAGATGATCGATCCGCAGACCAGGGTGAACAAGGTGCTCGTCCGTAACCATATCGCCACGCGATTCCCGGAATTGCCGTACGTGAAGAAGAAGGGCAGCTTCCGTTTCGACGTGCGCGGCCTCGCCGAAAAGCGCTTCGACACCGTGCACGATTTCGCGGTGCAGGCGCGCGATGTGTTGCCCGGCGCGGTGACATGGCTCGAACGCAACCGCCATCGTCTCGGCAACAAGTACCACGCCTCGAAGTTCTACCTGCTGGCCGTGGTGCTCCCCTGGATCCAGTTGCACCGTACCCGCACGACGCCGCCGTGACCCTCGTGATTCCGCAACTCTTGCAGGCGGCGCCCTCGTCGCCGATCCCGGTGCATCCGACGGCCCGGAAGATCGACGATGTGTCGGTGGCCGACGTGCTGCGCAACGGCTTCGTGTATCCGCCGCATTCGATCTTCGAAGGGCAGGACATGGCGTCGTTGTCGGCCAACCTCGCCGGTCGCGATCCGCAGGGATCGACGGCCTACGGTTTCCGTTGGCGCGACAGCGGCAAGCGCCACGATGCGAAGGCGACGCCGACCAAGGATTGGGTCGATGCGTACCACACGCACCTGTGCCAGGCGATCGAATCCAGTTGCGCGACGATGCGCGGCCCGTGGTCGCTGCAAAGTGGCGGCAAGGATTCGACGACGCTGGCCATCGCGCTCGCCGACGCGCGCCCCGACACGACGTGCATCACGTATCTGGGTGGCGTGGAAGAGAACGAAGTCGAGTCGGCGAAGGTCGTCGCGACGACGCTCGGCCTTCGCCACGAATCGCTCGTCTGCGACCCGGCGCGTGCGTACGATCGCTATCTCGCCGTCGCGCCGCGCATGCCGTCGTTGACGGCGGACTTCGCGTTGCTGTCCTACGTCGACCTGGCCTTCGAAATCCAGTCGGGCGGTGGCGATGGCATGGTCGACGGCCTGGGATCGGATACGTACTTCGGCATTCCGGTCAATTCGCAATACAAAGTCCTCAAGTGGCTGGCGCGCGGCATCCGCCTGCCGCGCATGGCGACTGAATTGCCGTGGGTGAGCAACAACTTCGAGTTGTGCTTCGCGCTCGGCACGTTGCAGATGAACGCCGTGGAGCGCGTGTTCCCCGGTTCGCGCTTCACCGACGGCGAAGTCGACGAGTTGTTCGGGCGCGACATCTCGCGCAGTTCCCGCGAGCGCTTGGCGCCTTTCCTGTCGGAGATCGATTCGGCGACGAGCGCGGAGGAATACCGCGTCATCTCGCTGTCCATCGCCGCTGCGGCGGGCGGTTTCGCGAAAGGCATCTACACGGCCGACGCGACCTCGCTGAAGATCGCGTATCCCTTCTGCGATCCGCATTTCTGCGATTGGGTCTACAACGACGTGCCGGCCGAATTGCAGATGGATCCGGTCACCGGCATGAGCAAGGTGCTCGTGCGCCAGCACATCGCGACGCGGTTCTCGAACCTGCCTTACGTCGCGCACAAGGGCAGCTTCCGTTTCGACGTGCGCGGCCTGGCGAAGTCGCGTTTCGATGCGGTGCACGCGCAATCGCGCGAGGCGCGCTACATGCTGCCGGGTGCGACACAGTGGCTCGAACGCAATCGTTCGCGCATGGACAACAAGTACCACGCCTCCAAGTTCTACCTGCTCGCGGTGTTGCTGCCGTGGCTGACGGGCCGGGCGGAGGCGGGGGGCAAGGTATGACGGCGCCATCGGCGGGTGGGGATTCGCCCGCCGAAAGGATTTCGCGACGTTCGCTGCTCGCGCGCCTGGCGGGCAGCGGCGCGATGCTTGCGCTTGGGCGCGGGGCGTACGCGAAATCCAGCCGCGTGGTGGGCGTGCGCGCTTACGGCGCACGCGGCGATGGTGCGCACGACGACACCCAGGCCTTCCAGGATGCGATCGACGCGCTGCCCAACGGCGGCACCGTCGAAGTGCCCAGCGGCATCTATCGCATCGATCCCCTGCGCAGCGTGCGCTTGCGCAGCGGCGTGCACCTGAAGATGGCGCGCGGCGCCGAACTGCACGCGATCCCCAACGCCGCGCCACGCGCCTACGTCCTGCTCGTGCAGGCGGTGACGGACGTACGCATCAGCGGTGGCCGCATCGTCGGCGATCGCGATCGCCACCTGGGCACCGAAGGCGAGTGGGGCCACGGCATCGCGATCTACGACGGCGTGCGCGTGGTCGTTCGCGACATGCACATTTCGCGGTGCTGGGGCGACGGGATGTCCATCGGCGGCAAGAAGCGCAGCGGCCAGGATCTGCGCCCGAGCACGGACGTGGAAATCGCCAACGTGAAGTTCATCGGCAACCGCAGGCAAGGCCTCACCGTCGGCCGGTCGCGCCGCGTGTGGGTGCACGATTGCGAGATGGCCGATACCGGCGGCACCGCGCCGATGGCGGGCATCGATGTCGAACCCGACAAGGGCGACATCGCGAAGGACGTCCGCATCGAACGTTGCCTGGTGCGCCGCAACCGCGGCCCGGGCATCCAGGTGTGGCACGACACGCATGACGTGTTGATCCGCGATTGCACGATCGAAGACAACCGCAACCCCGGCATCCTCGCCGTCGGTGCGAACGGGCTGTCGATCCGCGGCAACCGCATCCGGGGTAACGCGAAGGTCGGCATCGCGCTGCGCAAGCAGTCGCGCAACGTCGATATCGCCGGCAACACCTTCGCCGACAACGCGCCGGGCCGCCCGCGCAAGCCGACCTTCGGCTCGGACCCGCGTTGGGCCCATCACCTCGAAGTCGCCGCCGACGCCTATCTGCCCAAAGTGGCGGCCGACAACCGACTGGATTGATGCCTGAAACAAGGCGAATTTCCCAATTCAGCTGCGTGAATTGGGGGTGCAGTCCACGGTTCAGCAGATCCGCGCGTGTAATTCACAGCGATCCCCGCTAACCATCCGCCTCGCAACGTCGTGTTAGCACGGCGTGAAGGGGAGGGGCCGGGGATGGACGGAGTCGGCAATTCGAAGAAGGTCGCGCGGCGCGCATTCCTGCGCAATGCGTTGTTGGCGGCGGCGCCGGTCGTGCTGGGGAGCACGCCCTTCGCTGCGGCCGCCATGTCGAACGCGGTCTACCGCCCGGTCTCGCGCATGCGCGGCACCACGGCGCTGGATGTCCGCGACTTCGGCGCCAGGGGCGACGGCGTGCGCGACGACACCGCGTCGATCAACGCGGCGATCCAGGCACTGCCCGCCGAAGGGGGCACGGTGTTCGTGCCGGCGGGCCGTTACCTGGTCGACGCGGTGAAGTCGATCAACCTGCGCAGCAACATGCACTTCCAGCTGGACCCGAACGCCGTGCTGGTGTGCAAGCCCAACGCCGCCGAGAAGTCGTACGTGATCTACGCCTACAAGGTCGCCGACGTGGAGATCTCCGGCGGCCGGGTCGTCGGCGACCGCTACGCGCACCTGGGGTCGACGGGCGAGTGGGGGCACGCGGTGTTCGTGCGGGGTTCGCAGCGCGTCACCGTGCGCGACATGCGCCTGTCGGATTGCTGGGGCGACGGGATGTCGATCGGTGCGGCCCTGGTCTACGGCGCGGCACCGATCCCGAGCGAAGACATCGTGGTGTCCAACATCGTCTCGACCAACAACCGCCGGCAGGGGCTGTCGATCGGCCGCGGCACCAACATCACCGTCCGCGACAGCGAGTTCTCCTACAGCAACGGCACCGCGCCGGAGTGCGGCATCGACATCGAGCCGGACGACCCGGGCATCTCCGACCACGTCTCCATTGAGAACTGCGTGCTGCGCGGCAACCGCAAGTACGGCCTGCTGGCCTACAAGCGTTCGCAGAACACCACCATCCGCCGTTGCACGGTCATCAGCAACGGCAGTTGCGGCATCGTGACCGTCGGCAGTACTGCGATCGCCATCACGCAGTGCAGCGTCCGCATGAATTCCGCCACGGGGATCTTCCTCCAGGACGGCACGAGCGGCTGCGACATCAGTCAGAATACTTTCTACGGCAACTACGCCCGCAACGGCATCGTCGACCGCAAGGACTTCTCGATGGCGGGGTATTCGCAGAAGGTGGAGCGCGACATCCTGGTGCGGGGGATCACCTCGAACATCAACGTAGGCACCAACTACTTCAAATAGGTTTCAAAGGACGGAAGGGTTTCGCGCCATGCGCGGGCCCGCCGCGGGGGGAAGCGCTGGGGGGCGCTTCCCTCTTTTTTTGCCCTGTCCGACCTGCTCTTCACGTATCTGGCGATAAGGTCCCGCGGACTTCAGGGGGCAAGTTCGTCCACATGGATTCGGAACAGGCAGGCGCCGTCACGATGGAAAGCCCGTCGCGCGTCGCGCAATGGCTCATGCCCGGTTGGAAACGGGCCTTGAAAACGATCTCGATGTTGGGCGCGGCGACCGCCGTCGGCGCCGTGTGCGTGTTCCTCACGCAAACCCTGCTCGCGCGCGAACTGGGTCCGCAGGATTACGGCCTGTTCGCGTCCTCGCTCGCCACGATCACGATGATCGCGCCGCTCGCGGGTTTCGGCCTCGCGCAGTTCCGCTTGCGCGTCTATGGCGTGGAAGGGTGGGCGGCGCGCCGATGGATCGCACCTTCGTTGCGCTTCACCGTCGGCACGTCGATCCTGGCGATCGCGATCATCGTGGGCTGGGCGTTGTTCGTCGCGCCCGATGCGGACACGCGGTTCGATCTGCTCGTGCTCATTCCGGTCGTGCTGCACATCCTGACCATCGAGATGTTGAGCACGAAGTACCGCCTCGAAGATCGCTATGCGCGCATGGCCGGGTGGCAACTCGCGATTCCCGTCAGTCGCCTGCTCGTCGCGATGGTCCTGTTGCTCGTACCGCAACTCACTGGGCGCTTCGTCGCGACCAGCTACGCGCTGATCTCGCTGGCGATGGTGGCGTGGGCCTTGCCGTTGTTGCGATCGGTGATGCGCGGGGAGATCGACCTGCGCGGCCACGGCCCCGAACCGACGACGCAGGCGCCGGTGCAGGAACCGCGCGTGTCCGAACTGTGGGCGCAAGCCTGGCCGTTCGGAATGATCGCGATCCTCTATCCGGTGTTCTTCCAGGTCAGCACGATCCTGTTGAAGTACCTGGGGAGCGACAAGCAGGCGGGCTTCTGGGCGATCGGCCTGGCGATCATGACGGCGATCTACCTGATCCCCGCGACCATCTATCAAAAGTTTTTGTTGTCGAAGTTGCATCGCTGGGCCGTGCACGACCCGGTGAAGTTCTGGATGGTCTACAAGCGCGGCAACGTGGGCATGTTCGCGCTCGGCATCCTGGTCAGCGTGACCATGGATGTCCTGGCGCCCTTCGTGATCCCGGTCGTGTTCGGCGAACCCTATCGCGGCGTCATCGTCATCCTGATCGTGCTGTCGCTGTGCCCGCCGATCCGGTTCCTGTCCACCTCGATGGGCTCGGCGCTGCTGACCGACAAGCACATGCGCTACCGCGTCTACGCAATGGCCTGGGCCACGGGCGTTGCGATTTTGCTGAATGCCGCCTTGATCCCGAGATTCGGCGAGATGGGCGCCGCCTGGGCGACGGTCGCCGCGGAACTGGTGCTGTTGGTGGGAACCTGGCACGGCGTGCGCCAATTGCGCCGCGCGAAGGGCGTTCATCCGTGACCTCTCTCTCACGCCCCAATCGTTATCAAAACGTCATGACCGAAGTTCCCTACGCCGACCTCGCGGCCGAACACCAGACGCCGCCGGCCCGCAACCGGCTCGGCAAGGCGAGCGTGTACGCGATCTTCGTCGGCTGGACCCTGTTCGCCGTCTTCATCTACAGCCGCTTCAGCCAGCTCGGCGACGCGCGCGCCTACCTGACCGGTGGCTACGACGATGAAGCCTCGGCGCGCACCTACTTCGTGACCCAGGTCGCCACGACCGTCGTCGGGCTGGTCCGGGTCGACGTGCTGGCCCACCTGGTGTTCTCGCTGTTCGCCGCCAGCGGCGTGGCCTACCTGGTGGGGCAGGCGCGGTTGCATGGGCCGTATCGCTGGCCGCTGCTCGCGATCCTGTTGATCCCGAGCTTCGGCGTGTGGGCCTCGGTGGTCGGGCGCGAATCGCTGTACATCGGATTGCTCGGCTACTTCATGGGCGCGGCGGTCGGGTATTACCGAAAACCGTCGTGGGGCAAATGGTGGTTCGCGGTGTTGTGCGTCGCCGGACTGATGTTCATCCGCGCGCCCTTCGGCGGCGCGATGGGCTTGTTCTTCCTGATGGCGTGGATGGTGCAACGCGGCCCGCGCGTCGGATTGAGCCTGGGCGTGCAGGCCTTCCTGATGGCGTTGATCGCGGGGATCGTGGTGATCGCGGCGTGGCCGCAGATCAACGACTACATCGCCAACGAAGTGCTGCCCAAGGCGCGGCTGTATTTCACGATCGACTCGGGCACCACGCGCCTGTGGATCAACATCGACACCACGACCGGTTACCTGACCAGCCTGTGGTGGACCTTGCCGTTGGCGATCGTCGGGCCGACGCCCGCCGAGGTGTATGCACGCCCGGTGATGCTGCCCTTCCTCATCTCCGGCCTGACCGTGTTCTTCCTGCTGCTCTATGCGATCCAGCAGGCGTTCCGTTGCCCCGATCCGATCGGCCGCAAGATCCTCGTGCTCGCGTGGCTGCCGGCGGTGCTCCTCACGCTCATCGCGTACGTGCCCTTCGGCATGTACAACCCGGGCTCGGGCATCCGCTACGCCTCGTGCTTCCTGCTGTTCCTGGTTTTCCCTTGGATGTTGCGTTCGGTGGTGTCTTCGCGGGCGACGGAAGTCGCGGCGCAGAAGCCCTACGTGCCGTATCTGCATCACCATCGTCTGGCGGAGTCCACCCGATGAAGTTCGTCTTCTATGCCAACACGGATTGGTATCTCTACAATTTCCGACTGTCCACCGCGCTGCGCCTGAAAGCGGAAGGGCACGACGTCGTCATGCTCTCGCCGCCGGGCGAATTCGGCGAGCGGTTCTCGGCGCACGAGTTGCGTTGGATCCAATTGACGATGGATCGCGCGAGTCTCAACCCGTTCCGCGAAGCGCAGACGATCAGCGCGCTCACGCGCATCCTGCGCGCCGAACGCCCCGACCTGCTGCACAACTTCACCGTGAAGTGCGCGATCTACGGCGCACTCGCCGCGCGCGCCGCACGTGTGCCCGCGGTGGTCAACGCGGTCGCGGGCATGGGCTATGTGTTCGCGAGCGACGCGATGCTCGCGCGCACCCTGCGCCCGATGGTGAAGCTGCTGATGCGCGGCACGCTCGGCGGCAAGCAATCGCGCCTGATCCTGCAGAACCCCGACGATGCCGACGCCTTCGTGCGCGCGCGCCTGGTGCCGCAACAACACATTCGCGTGATCCGCAGTTCGGGCGTCAACCTCGAACGTTTCCTCCCGGTCGAAGCCATCAGCGGTCCGCGCCCGCTGCGCGTGCTGATGGCGGCGCGATTGCTGTGGGAGAAGGGCATCGGCGAGTTCATCGAAGCCGCGCGCATGCTGCGCGCGCAGGGACGCAACATCGAGTTCGTGATCGCCGGTTCGCCCGATCCGGGCAACCCGCGTTCGGCCAGCCGCGAACAGGCCGAAGGCTGGGTGGCCGAAGGCCTCGTCGATTGGCGCGGCCACGTCGACGACATGCCGACGCTGATGCGTTCGATGGATGTCATCGCCTTGCCGAGCTATTACCGCGAAGGCGTGCCCAAGAGCCTGATCGAAGCCGCGGCGTGCGGCCTGGCCGTGGTCACGACGAACCTCCCCGGTTGCCGCGAAGTGGTGAGCGAGGACGGCGTCGACGGCCTGCATGTCGAACCGCGTTGCGCGCGTTCGCTGGCCGAGCGTTTGGCGATGCTCGACGATGATCGCGTCCTCGTGCGTCGCCTCGGCGACGAAGCGCGACGCAAGGCGATGGAACACTTCGACGAGCAGATGGTCATCCGCCGCACGATCGAGGTGTACGACGAATTGTTGCCCTCGCGCGGCGTTCCCAATCGGGCGGCCGCCTGACGCATGCGGTTCTTCAGCGAAATCGTCGTCGCACTGACATTCCCGCTCGCCCTGACGCTCGTGCTGCTCGCGTTGGCGGGCCTGGTGTATGCGCTGCTGAAGTGGAGGCGCGTGGCGTTCGCGCTGGCGGTCGTCGCGATCGGCTGGTCGGCGTTCTGGTCGCTGCCGCGCAATGCCGAATGGTTGCGCGAGTCCCTGGAAGATCGCTACGCCGTCGAATCCCCGAACGTGTTGCCGAATGCCGATGCGATCGTCGTGCTCGGCGGTGGCGGATATACGTGGATCAGCCGGCCGGGCATCACGCTCGATGATCTGAAATACAGTCGCCTCGCGCAGGGCGCGCGGCTGTACATCGCCGGTCGCGCGCCGCGCGTGATCCTTTCCGGCGGCGGCGAAGGCGATCGCACCGAGGCACGCAACATGGCGCGCGGGATGCGCAAGTTCGGCGTGCCCGAGAACGCGCTGTTGCTGGAGGAACGCAGCACAGATACGACCACCAACGCGCGCTATTCGGCGCAGATCGCCCGCGCGAACGGTATCCGGTCGGTGCTCCTGGTGACCTCGGCCATCCACATGCCGCGCGCGAGCGTACTGTTCCGCGGGGCAGGGCTCCAGGTGATCGAAGTGCCGGTCCCCGAGCCGCGGTCCGTCCGGGGCGACAGCTGGGCCGACCGATGGGTTCCGAGCGGCCGTGCCCTGTGGCGGAGCGGCCGTGCGTTGAAAGAGTACGCAGGGCTCATGGCGGCGTGTTTCGAGAGAAAAACCGCGTGAACCCGGCAGGGCGGGCAAGGCTCATCGTTTTCACGCGACGCGCATAACCCTGTCCGTAGGCTGCCGCCGACAACCTGAATTCGGCTCGCCCGGGCATCCGCCGGGGCGTCCTGGGGTATTCGAAAACACCGGCGCGCGGGCGCGCGCTTCCCAGCTAGGAGGGCTCCACCTTGAACACCCAACTGACGCGCATCGCAACGCTCGCGATCGCACTGGCACTGACCGGCTGCATCCCGGGCCAGAAGATGTCGGCGAAGGGGCCATCGACCATCGTCGACAGCGGCCAGGAACTCACGGTGACGCCGATTACGGCCGACCTGGTCGCCGCCAAGCGACAGCCGGTGACCTTGCCCGCCGAACTCACCGCGTTCCAGCCGACCTCGTACGAAGTCGCGCCGGGCGACACGCTGATCATCACCGTGTGGGACCACCCGGAACTCACCACGCCGGCCGGCTCGCAGCAGCAGGCGATCACCAACGGCCGCCAGGTGCAGTCCGACGGCACGTTGTTCTATCCCTACGCCGGCAAGTTCAAGGTCGGTGGGCTGACGGTCGAGCAGGTGCGCCACACGCTCGAAACGCGCCTGGCGCGTTACCTCAAGGATCCGCAGGTCGACGTCAACGTCGTCGGCTTCGGTGGCCGCGTGTCGCTGCAGGGCGCCTTCACCAACACCGCGCCGCAGGACACGACGACCGTGCCGCAGACGCTGGCGCAGGTGATCGGCCGCGCGGGCGTCGACGTGCAGAACGCCGACCTGTCCGGCCTGATCCTCACGCGCGATGGCCGCAACTACAACATCGATCTCGACGCGGTCAATCGCGACGGCGCGGCGCAGGACATCTACCTCAAGCCCGGCGATCGCGTGTTCCTGCCGTACAACGATCGCAAGGAAGTCTACGTGGTGGGTGAAGCGCGCGATCCGCAGGCGATCCCGTTCAAGACGACCGACCTGTCGCTGACGCAGGCGCTCGGCCGCGCCGGCGGCCTGAATCCGGAGACCTCGCGCGGCAGCGCGGTGTACGTGATTCGCGGCATGGACGACAAGGGCAATCCGGCGGCGGTGTTCAACCTCGACGCCACTTCGCCGGCTGCATTCGCCGTCGCCTCGCGCTTTTCGTTGAAGGCCGGCGACGTGGTGTGGATCGGCCCGGCCGGTATCACCCGCTGGAACCGTTACGTTACTCAGTTGCTGCCGTTCTCCGGTTTGATCCGCAACGCGGCTTCGGCCGGGAGCGACTTGTAAGGGACAACGTGGGGAAGAAACGCTGTTTTACAGCAGGCAGACCAATGCTCGCGCGGCGTAAGGGACGGCGCCGCGCGAGCCCCCGGGCAAGGACGCCCGGACGGGATTCAGACAGGGACGCGCGCCAAGGATGGCGTCGCAAGGCCGGGGACCGCCCCGGCCTTTTTTTATGCCCGGCATTCGATGCGCGCGTTTTGCCGAGGGCTTGTCGCACGTCGTGGGACTGCAGCGGCTACAGTGCGTCATCGTCCACGCACGTGCAGTCGCAATGGCCAAAGTCGCCGCCGGCAAGAAATCCAATCGCTCCGCCTATGTCTGCAACGAATGCGGCGCCGACTACGGCAAGTGGCAGGGCCAATGCGATGCCTGCGGTGCCTGGAATTCGCTGAGCGAAGTCGTGCTCGAAGCCGCATCGTCGGCCGCGCCGGCGGCGCGACGCGGCGGTTGGGCCGGCAAGATCGACGCACCGCAGGTCACCGCGCTGCGCGAAATCCGCCACAGCGAGGAAGCGCGCGTGCCGACCGGCATCGGCGAGTTCGATCGTGTGCTCGGCGGCGGTTTGGTCGAAGGTGCGGTCGTGCTGGTCGGTGGCGATCCGGGCATCGGTAAATCGACGTTGCTGTTGCAGGCGCTCGCGCAGATGGGCTCGACGTTGCCGGGCCTGTATGTCACGGGCGAGGAATCGCTCGCACAAGTGGCCGGGCGCGCGGTGCGCCTCGGGTTGCCCATCGATCATCTGCATGCGCTCGCCGAAACCGGCGTGGAGCGCATCCTCGAACAAGCCGTCGCGATGCGCCCGAAGGTGATCGTCGCCGACTCGGTGCAGACGCTGTGGACCGAATCGCTGAGCGCGGCGCCCGGTTCGGTCGGCCAGGTGCGCGAGAGCGCAGCGCGTTTGGTGCGTTACGCGAAGGAAACGGGCACGGCGGTGTTCCTCGTCGGCCACGTCACCAAGGAAGGCGGCATCGCCGGTCCGCGCGTGCTCGAACACATGGTCGACGCGGTGTTGTACTTCGAAGGCGAGAGTGGCAGCCGCTTCCGCGTGCTGCGTGCGTTCAAGAATCGCTTCGGCGCGGTCAACGAGCTGGGCGTGTTCGCGATGGGCGAAAAAGGCCTGCGCGAAGTGCCCAATCCTTCCGCGATCTTCCTGTCGGGCGGCAGCACCGCGCAGCCGGGCAGCGCGGTGATGGTCACGCGCGAAGGCACGCGGCCGTTGCTGGTCGAAGTGCAGGCGCTCGTCGATGCATCGCCGTTGTCCAATCCGCGTCGTGTGGCGGTGGGCCTGGAACAGAATCGCCTGGCGATGTTGCTCGCCGTGCTGCATCGCCACGGCGGCGTGGGCGTCGGCGACCAGGACGTGTTCGTCAACGTCGTCGGCGGTATTCGCCTGCAGGAAACCGCGGCGGACCTGCCGGTCCTGCTCGCGGTGTTGTCCTCGTTGCGCGACCGGCCGTTGGCGGAGAAGACCGTCGCCTTCGGCGAAGTCGGTCTCTCCGGCGAAATCCGACCGGTTCCCAACGGCGAAGAACGTTTGAAGGAAGCCGCGACGCACGGTTTCAAGCGCGCGATCGTGCCGAAGGGCAATGCGCCGAAGGCGGGCGCCTACAAGGGGCTGGAAGTCATCGCGGTCGAACGCCTGTCGGATGCGTTGTCCGCGGCGAGTTGAGGCGCTGCGCGTTCAAGCGCTGCGGGCTCAGTGCCCGCCGGCGGCTTCGGGCCCGGCCTTCGCCTGGAACGGCGGCTTGGCGATCCACACGAACGCGATCACGATCAGGAACACGATCCCGAGCAGGTGGAAGATCTCGTTGAAGCCGATCTGCGCGGCCTGGCTGGAGATCATGCGTTCGAGCACCGCCGCACCGCGTTGCAGGTCGCCGTTGCCGAGGCGCGTAGCAGCGTCGATCGTCGCCGGGTCGTAGGCCGACAGTTTTTCGGTGATGTGCGCGTGGTGCACCGCGCCGCGTTCGGTCCACGCATACGTCGTCAGTGACGCGGCGAAGGAACCGCCCAGCGTTCGCATGAACGTCGCCAGCCCCGAGCCCGCCGCGATCTCGTGCGGCTGCAGGTCCGACAACAGGATCTGCAGCACCGGCATGAAGAACAGCGCCACGCCGAAGCCCTGTAGCAACTGGATCATCGCGATGTGGTTGAAGTCGACGTCCAGGTTGAACCCGGCGCGCGCGAAACTCGTCAGCGACAGCGCGATGAACGCGAACGTCGCCAGCATGCGCAAATCGAACTTGTGCGCGTACTTGCCCACGAAGGGCGTCAGGATCACCGGCAGGATGCCGATCGGCGCCGTCGCGAAACCCGCCCAGATCGCCGTGTATCCGAGGTTGCGCTGCAACCACAGCGGCACGAGGATGCTGGCGCTGAAGAACGACGCATACGCCAGCACCAGGGCCGCGGTGCCCGCACTGAAGTTGCGGTGGCGGAACAGGCGCAGGTTGACGATCGGGTCCTTGTCCGTCATCTCCCAGATGACGAACACCGCGAGCGAGATCGTCGAGAGGATCGCGAGGGCGACGATCAGGTTCGAACGGAACCAGTTTTCATCGTTGCCGAGGTCGAGCAGGATCTGCAGCGCGCCCACGCCGAGCACGAGCGTGATCAGCCCGACGTAATCCATCTTCGGCTTTTCGAGGCGCTCGGGGCGTCCCTTCAACTGTCGGCCGACCACGAACGAGCAGAACAGCCCGATCGGCACGTTGATGAAGAAGATCCATTCCCACGAATAGTTGTCGGTGATCCAGCCGCCGAGGATCGGGCCCGCGATGGGCGCCACGACGGTCACCATCGCCAGCAAGGCGATCGCCTGTCCCCGTTTGTGCGGTGGATAGATCGAGATCAGCAGCGCCTGCGTGATCGGATACATCGGGCCCGCGACGAAACCCTGCAGCGCGCGCGCGGCCACCAGCAAGCCCATGCTGTTGGCAAGGCCGCACAGGAACGAGGCGACGACGAACAACGCCGTCGCCCACACGAACAATTTGCGCTCGCCGAAATGCCGCGTCAGCCAGCCGGTGAGCGGCAACGCGATCGCATTGCTCACCGCGAAGGACGTGATCACCCACGTCGCCTGGTTCGCGCTGCCGCCGAGGTTGCCGGAGATCGTCGGCAACGAGACGTTGGCGATCGTCAGGTCGAGCACCTGCATGAACGATGCGAGCGCGAGCCCGATCGTCGTCAGCGCCATGTTCGGCGGGCGGAAGCCCGCTTGCGGCAGCGGCGCCGCGTTTGCGGTCGTTGCGGACATGGACGTGCGCTTAGCCGCGACGGCCCAGGTTCGCCTGCACGATCTTGGTGATGCGCGCGTCGGCCTCGGCGAGTTGCTTGGCGTAAGCGTCGGTCGTCAGCAACGGCTTGGCGGGCGGCGCCTGCGCGAGCAGGGCGCCGTCGCGATCGCGGATCGTGACGTCGGCGTGCATCGACAGGCCCAGGCGCAGCGGATATTCCTTGAGCTGCGCGGTGTCGACCGAGATGCGCACCGGCACGCGCTGCACGATCTTGATCCAGTTGCCGCTCGCGTTCTGCGCCGGCAGCAGCGCGAACGCGCTGCCCGTGCCCAGGCCCAGGCTCACCAGATGGCCGTCGAAGCGCACCTTCTTGCCGTACAGATCCGAATGCAGTTCCACCGGCTGGCCGATGCGCATGTCGGCGAGCTGCGTTTCCTTGAAGTTCGCCTCCACCCACACCTGTTCCAGCGGCACGACGGTCATCAGCGTGACGCCGGGCTGCACGCGCGTGCCGAGCTGCGCCGTGCGCTTGGCGACATAGCCGGAGACCGGCGCGACGATCGCCATGCGCTGCAGGTTGAGATAGGCCTGGCGCAACTGCGCGGCGGCGGCGGCGACCTGCGGCTGCGTCTGCACCGTGGTGGCGTCGACGAGCGCGCGATTGCGCGAGAGGTTTTCGTTGGAGCCGGCCAGCGCGGCTTCGGCCGAAGCGAGTTCGTCGCGCGCATGCGCGAGTTCCTCGGAGGAGACCGCACCGGTGGCGACCAGGCCCGAGCGGCGCGCGACGTCTTCGCGCGCCTTCTGCACGGCGACGCGACGCGCGGCGATGTCGGCCTGGTTCGCTTCGACCGTGCTGTACAGGCCGCGCGCCTGGCGCACGGCGTTGGCGAGGTTGGCTTCGGCCTGTTGATACGCGACCTGCGCATCGTTCGGGTCGAGCTGCACGAGCACTTGGCCGGCGGTCACTTTCATGCCGTCGTCGGCGGAGATGCTGACGACCGTGCCCTGGGCCTGCGGCGTGATCGAGACGACGTTGCCGAGCACGTACGCATCGTCGGTGTCTTCGTGCCAGCGCGCGACGAGGAAGTACCAGGCGATCCACGCGATGGCCGCGATCACGACGACGGCCGCGAGGATCATCAGCGCGCGCTTGCGCTTGTTGACCGGCGCGCCTGCAGGCGCGGGGGCGTTGGGATTGATTTGCTGGGTCATGGGGGCGCGGTGAAAAAAGTGGGGTCGGGGGAGAGAAATCAGTGCTTGGCGGCTTGGGCGTTCGCGACGTCGAGCGCGACCGGATGCGCGATCTGCAATCCGCCGCCGAGCGCGCCCTGCAGGTCGACCGTCGCCTGCAGGCGTTGCGCACGCAGCGCGTCGATCTGCTGGTCGAACTGCAACAGCGGACGTTGCGCGGCGAGCACGTCGAGCTGCGTGCCCAGGCCCGCCTTGTAACGCTGCGTGGCGACCGAGTACGCGGACTGCGCGGCATCGCGCGCCTGCGCGAGCGTGGTCAGCTGTGTGTCGAGCGCGCGTGCGGTTTGCACCGCATCGGCGACCTGGCGCACCGCACCGACCAGCGTCTGGTCGTAGTCGGCGACGGCGAGGTCGTATTCGGCATCGGTCTTCGCGAGGTTGCTGCGCAGTCGGCCGCCGTCGAAGATCGGCAGGCTCAGCGCAGGACCGCCGTTGACCAGCGCGGCATCGCTCGAAAACAAATCGGACACATGGCCCGAGGCCAGGCCGGCGAGCACGTTGAGATTGACGGTCGGATAGAACGCGGCCTTCGCGACATGGATGCCTTCACCCGCGGCTTCGACGCGCCAACGCGCGGCGACGACGTCGGGGCGATGGCCGAGCAACTCACTCGGCAACACGTCGGGCACGCCGGGCGTCGGGGCCGTCAGCAGCGCGGGTTGGGTGATCGCGCGACCGCGATCGGGACCTTTGCCCAACAGCGCCGCGAGTGCGTTGCGCGCGAGGTCGGCCTGTTGCTGCGCGGCCTGCGCCTGTTGCTTTGCGGCGCCGACGGTGGCTTCGGCATTACGCAGCTGCAGGTTGTTGTCGAGGCCGGCCTTGACGCGCTGCTGCGACAAGGATGCGAGGTTCGACGCACGCGCGGCTTCCGCATTCGCGGTATCGGCGGCGTCATGCGCGAGCGCGAGTGCGATGTACGTGCGCGCGATGTTCGATGCGAGCATCAGGCGCGCGGCTTGCGCGTCCACTTCGGCGGCGCGCGCCTGGTCGAGTGCGCCGCGCCATTTCGCCGCGTGCGCGCCCCACAGGTCGATGCTCCACTTGAAGTTGAGGCCGAGCAGGTAAATGTTCTGGTATTCGCCGCCCAGGCCTTCGGGCGCGATGCTTTCGGGGACGAGCAGCCCGATGTACTGCGCGCTCGCGCCGAGCGTCGGCTTGCGGTCGGCATCGGCGAGGCCCGCCTGCGCGGCGGCCTGGCGCACGCGCGCATCGGCGGCGGCGAGCGACGGCGTGCCGGCGAGCGCTTCGTCGATCAATGCGTTCAATTGCGGATCGCCATAAGCGGTCCACCAATCCTGCGCGGGGAACCTGGCGTCGGACGTCGCGGCGAAGGATTGCTTCGTCGCGAGCGTCGCGTTCGCATCGCGCGGCTGGGATTCGGGCGCAAGGCCGTGCGTGCTCGCGCAACCGGCGACGAACAGCGTCGTCGCGACGGCGAGGGGAAGGAGGATCTGGCGCATGTCAGTCCTGCGCCGCGAGGTTGTCGCGGACCTGGCAAAGGAGTCGGAGGAGTTGTTCGCGTTCGGGGTCGCTGAGGTTGGCCATCGCGCGGTCGTGCACGCGTTGCGCGGAGGGCGCGATGTCTTCCCACATCGCGCGGCCGACGTCGGTCAGCATGATTTGCAGCGCGCGGCGGTCGCCGGGAACGGCTTCGCGGGCGAGCAGGCCGCGTTCCTCGAGCTTGTCGAGCAAGCGCGTCATCGCGCCCGGATGCAGGTAGGCCGCGCGGGCAAGTTCGGTCACCCCGGCGGGGCCGAAGGACAGCATCTTGAGCGTGATGAACTGGCTGAAGTTCAGGTCGTGGCCGTTGGCCGCGAGCTCGGCTTCCATCCGGGCCCACATGGCGTCTCGCACCTGGCGGAAGAGCAGGCCCAGGTTGGAGCCGTTGCAGGGAGGGGTCGTGGTCATGCGGGACATGATGGGTGCCACTGCAATAGTTGTCAATGCAACTATTGTGAAGGCAGCCTTCCCATGTTCAACCGCCGGTTAGACGCGCTTGAGCACCATCTCCAGCACGAACTGGCTGCCGAAGAAGGCCAGCATCAACAGGACCATCGCCACCAGGGTCCACCGGACCGCCTTCGCCCCGCGCCATCCCCAGCGCCAGCGGCCGAGCAGCAGCACGCCGAAGGCCAGCCACGACAACACGCTCAGCACCGTCTTGTGCACCAGGTGCTGGGCGAACAGGTTTTCGACGAACAACACGCCCGTCAGCAGCGTCGCCGTCAGCAATCCGAAGCCGACCGCGATCGTGCGAAACAGCAGCGATTCCAGCTGCGTCAGCGGCGGCATCGCGCGCAGCCAGCCGTGGAATTCGCGGCGACGCAGCGCGCGTTCCTGCGCCCACAACAACACGGCGATGAGGGCGGCGATGCCGAGCGTCGCGTAGGCGAGCAGCGCGCACCACGCATGCAACTGCAAGCGCCAGTCCAGCGGCGTGGCGGTGACGTGCCCGCGCGCGGCGTAGGCGATGCCGACGAGCGCCGCGATGGGAAACACGATCACGCCCAGCGCCGCCATGCGTCCGCTTGCGCCGAACGCGGTCGTCAGCACGCCCATGCCCAGGCCGACGAGCGAGAGCGCGGAGAAGAAGTGCAGGTCGAGCGCGCCGGCGCCGTGCCAGGTCGTCGCATGCAGGGCCGCGTGCAGGCCCAGTGCGATCAACGCCGGCGGCAACCACGCTTGTCCGCGGACATCGCGCGAAACATCGCGGGCCAGCAACCCGGCGGCGAGCAGGTAGGACAGGGCAGTGATGAATGCGAGCGTCATGCCGGAAGTGTGCCACGGCGCAGGGGCTATACTGCGCGGCCAGATTTTCGCCGCATTCCCGAAGCCCCCACCATGTTCGAATCCCTGACCCAGCGTCTCTCCGGCACCATCGAGCGCCTGCGCGGCCGCGGCCGGCTCACCGAGGAGAACATCCGCGAGTCGCTGCGCGAAGTGCGCATCGCGCTGCTCGAAGCGGACGTCGCGTTGCCGGTTGTGCAGGCGCTGGTCGAGCGCATCAAGGTGCGTGCCGTCGGCCAGGAAGTGCTGAAGTCGCTGACGCCGGGCCAGGCGCTGATCAAGATCGTGCGCGACGAACTCACGACCGTGATGGGCGCGGCCGCCGCCGATCTGAACCTCAACGTGCCCGCGCCCGCCGTCATCCTGATGGCCGGCCTGCAGGGCGCCGGCAAGACGACTACGGTCGCCAAGCTCGCCAAGCACCTCAAGGAACGCCGCAAGAAGAAGGTGATGGTGGTGTCGGCCGACGTGTATCGCCCGGCCGCGATCGAACAGTTGAAGACGCTCGCGCAGCAGGTCGACGTGCTGTGGTTCCCGTCCGATCCTTCGCAGAAGCCCGAAGCGATCGTGCGCGCGGCGATCGACGATGCGCGCAAGTCCTTCGCCGACGTGCTGATCGTCGACACCGCCGGCCGCACGAGCATCGACGAAGCGATGATGCGCGAGATCCAGGCGCTGCATGCCGCGGTCTCGCCGGTCGAAACGCTGTTCGTGGTCGACTCGATGACCGGCCAGGACGCCGCGGTCACCGCCAAGCATTTCGGCGAAGCATTGCCGCTCACGGGCGTGGTGCTCACCAAGACCGACGGCGACGCGCGCGGTGGCGCCGCGCTTTCGGTGCGTTACATCACCGGCAAGCCGATCAAGTTCATCGGCACGGGCGAGAAGCCCGACGGTCTGGATGTCTTCCATCCCGACCGCATCGCCAGCCGCATCCTCGACATGGGCGACGTGCTGTCGCTGGTCGAACAGGTCGAGCAGCAGGTCGACAAGGACAAGGCGGCCAAGCTGGCGGAGAAGGTCGCCAAGGGCAAGCGCTTCAACCTCGAGGACATGCGCGACCAGCTCGAGCAAATGCAGAACATGGGCGGCCTGCACGGCCTCATGGACAAGCTGCCGGGCATGGGCCAGGTCCCCGAGCACCTGAAGAACCAGGTCACGGGCAAGGAAGTGCCGCGCATGATGGCGATCATCGGCTCGATGACGCCCAAGGAACGTCGCAACCCGCACCTGCTCAACGGCTCGCGCCGCGCCCGCATCG
This sequence comes from Noviluteimonas gilva, assembly GCF_009740395.1. Lineage (GTDB taxonomy): Bacteria > Pseudomonadota > Gammaproteobacteria > Xanthomonadales > Xanthomonadaceae > Noviluteimonas > Noviluteimonas gilva. Next base: position 154,412 of record NZ_WOXT01000004.1, on the reverse strand, counting down.
CGCGGGGCTCGGGCACCTCGCCGGCCGACGTGAACAAGCTGCTCAAGCAGTTCCAGCAGATGGAAAAGATGATGGGCAAGCTGGCCGGCGGCGGCATGAAGGGCCTCATGCGCGGGATGAAGGGCATGATGGGCGGCCGGGGCGGGATGCCGTTCCGCTGAACGCAGGGGGTTCCCCCGCGCCGGATCAATGGCTTAGAATTGCCGGCTTACCTCGGCACGTCCGCCGACTGGGCAACACAGGAACTTAAGCACCATGGTCAAGATTCGCCTTACCCGCGGCGGCGCGAAGAAGCGCCCCTTCTACCACATCATCGTCACCGACAGCCGCAGCGCGCGCGACGGCCGCAACATCGAGCGCCTGGGTTACTACAACCCGATCGCCGCTGGCGCCGAGAAGGCTGTCGAGCTGAACACCGAACGCCTGAATTACTGGGTGGGCCAGGGCGCGCAGATGAGCGACAAGGTCGCCAACCTCGCCAAGCAGGCCGCCAAGGCCGCACCGGCCGCCTGAGTTTCGCAGTCGCGCCACGATGCGCGACGCCGAACCCATGAGTGAACACGACGCCCCGCAGAAGGACATTCTGTCGGGGCGTTTGCTTTTGGTCGGCAAGATCCACGGCGGCTTCGGCATCAAGGGCGAAGTGAAACTCGAAAGTTTCACCGAACCGCCGGAACGCATCTTCAAATACCAACCGTGGACCTTGCGCGACGCGCAGGGCCGCGAGCGCGCATGCACCGGCGCGAAAGGCCGCGTGACACCGAAAGGCGTCGTCGCCGTGATTCCCGACATCGCCGACCGCGACGCGGCCGACGCGATGCGCGGCACCGATGTCTTCGTTCCGCGCTCCACGCTTCCGCCACCGGCGCCCGGCGAGTATTACTGGGTCGACCTCGAGGGCCTGCGCGTGGCGAACCTGGAAGGCGTGGATTTCGGCACGGTGTCGCACCTGTTTTCGACGGGCGCGAACGACGTGCTGGTCGCGCAGGGCGATCGCGAACGCATGATTCCGTTCGTCGAACCCGACTACATCAAGTCGGTCGACTTCGACGCCCGCCTGGTCATCGTCGACTGGGACGCGGACTTCTGAGCATGCGCGTCGACATCGTCAGCCTGTTCCCGGAATTCGTCGCGCAATGCGCGGCCTTCGGGGTCGTCGGGCGGGCGCAGGAACGCGCGTTGTTGTCGTTGCACGGCTGGAACCCGCGCGATTACGCGCCCGGCAACTATCGCCGCGTGGACGATCGTCCTTTCGGCGGCGGCCCCGGCATGGTGATGCTGATCGATCCGCTGCACGACGCCATCGAAGCGGCGCGCGCCGCCGATCCCGCGGACGCGCACGTCGTCTACCTCACGCCGCAGGGCACGCGCCTGACGCAGGCCAAGGTTCGCGAACTCGCCGCGCTGCCGCGCCTGATTCTGTTGTGCGGCCGCTACGAAGGGGTCGATGAGCGCCTGATCGAAGCCGAGGTCGACGAGGAGCTTTCGATCGGCGACTACGTCCTCTCCGGCGGCGAGCTCGCCGCGGCGGTGCTCGTCGACGCCGTGGCCCGCCTGCAGGAGGGCGCGCTGAACGACGCCGAATCGGCGCTGCAGGACAGTTTCGAAGGCGGCGTCCTGGATTGCCCGCACTACACGCGGCCGGTCGAACACGCGCTGGGCAAGGTCCCGGACGTGCTTCTTTCCGGCAATCACGCCCAGATCGCCCGCTGGCGCCGGATGGAATCCCTGGGCCGCACGTGGCTGCGTCGCCCGGACCTGTTGGATGAACAGGGGCTCGGCAAGGCCGACCGCGCGCTGCTCGAAGACTTCCGCGCCAGGTACCTCCGGGGCCTCGACGAGCCCGACGGCGACGCGTAACCCCCCGGATCGATAAAGAAAAGCTGGCATTGCGGCCCGGTGGGCCGCTAGAATGTGCGGCTTCGTCCCACAGCCCCGGTACCGGCCTTGCGTCGGCGCCCGATAACAAGCGTCGCGCAACTGCGCGAACACCAACAGGCCGTCCCATGAACAAGCCCTCGCTCAACACGCTGCTGCAGAACTTCGAATCCGAACAGATCCAGCGCAAGCTGCCCGACTTCGGCCCCGGCGACACCGTCGTGGTGAACGTCAAGGTCAAGGAAGGCAACCGCGAACGCATCCAGGCCTATGAAGGCGTGGTCATCGGCAAGAAGAACGCGGGCCTGAACTCCGCCTTCACCGTGCGCAAGATCTCGCACGGCTTTGGCGTCGAGCGCGTGTTCCAGTCCTACAGCGCCGCCATCGACTCGGTCGAAGTCAAGCGCCGCGGCGACGTCCGCTCGGGCAAGCTGTATTACCTCCGTGGCCTGGAAGGCAAGGCCGCGCGCATCAAGGAAGATCTCGCCGGCAACGCGAAGGCCAAGGCCGCCGCGATCGCTGCCGCCGCCGCGCAGCAGTAAGCTTCCAGTCGCGATGCAACGAACGGCCGCCGAAAGGCGGCCGTTTGCTTTTCCGGGGTCGTAGGGGGGCTCAGCCCCCCTACAACACAGTTGTCCGACAATCCGCTCCATGACAGATCCGCATCCCGCCACCGCACCCCAACCCGGCGTCCGCATCGACGTCTGGCTCTGGGCCGCGCGCTTCTACAAGACGCGCAGCCTGGCCAAGCAGGCGATCGAAACCGGCAAGGTCGAGATCGCGGGGCAGCGGGCGAAAGCGTCGCGACAAGTGCACGTCGATGAAGCGATGACGATCGTGCGCGGCGAGGAACGCTTCGAAATCCACGTGCGCGGATTGTCGGATACGCGCGGGCCGGCGAAGGTCGCGCAGGCCTTGTTCGAAGAAAGCATCGAGTCGCGCGAACGCCGCGCCTCCGAGCGCGCGACGCGCGCAGCCGAACGCGCGGGCTACCAGGCGCCGGAAACCAAACCCGACAAACGCGCACGACGCTTGATCCGCGCGCTGGGCGACATCGACGCGCTGTAAGCGTTACAGCAGACCCTTCAGTCGATACAACGCTTCGAGCGCGAGCTTCGGCGTGAGGTCGTCGGGATCGATGCCGGCCAACGCTTCCAGCGCCGCCGACGAAGGCGCGAACAAACCGAACTGCTGCGGCGAATCCAGCGCTTCGACCGTCAACGGCATCGTCGGTGCGTCGCGTCCCTGTTGTTCGAGTTCCGCCAAGCGCGCACGCGCCTGGCGCACGACCGACTTCGGCAAGCCCGCGAGTGCCGCGACCTGCAAACCGAAGCTGCGATTCGCCGGGCCGTCCTTCACCGCGTGCATGAACACCAGCGTGTCGCCGTGCTCGACGGCGTCCAGGTGCACGTTCGCGATGCCGCTGCCCGGCTCGGCGAGCGCGGTGAGTTCGAAGTAGTGCGTCGCGAACAAGGTGTAGCTGCGATTGATCGCCGCCAGGTGCCGCGCGCACGCATCGGCGAGCGCAAGACCGTCGTACGTCGACGTGCCGCGGCCGATTTCATCCATCAGCACGAGTGATTCGTTCGTCGCGTGATGGAGGATGTAGCTGGTCTCCGCCATTTCGACCATGAAGGTCGATTGGCCGCGCGCGAGGTCGTCGCCCGCGCCGATGCGCGTGAGGATGCGGTCGATCGGTCCGATCTGCGCACGCGACGCAGGAACGAAACTGCCGATGTGCGCGAGCAGCACGATCAGCGCGTTCTGCCGCATGTAGGTCGACTTGCCGCCCATGTTCGGGCCGGTGATCACCCGCATCCACACCGTGTCGTCGAACACGAGGTCGTTCGGCTCGAACGGCTCGTTGCGCACCGCCTCGACCACCGGATGGCGGCCGCGTTCGATGCACAGGCCCGGTGCGTCGCGCAATTCCGGGCGTGCCCAGTCGAGCACCTGCGCGCGATCGGCGAAGCACACCAGCACGTCGAGTTCCGACAACGCCGCCGCGCAGCGCTTGAGCGATTCCAGGTCCTGGTTCAACGCATCGAGCAGGCCGTCGTACAACAGCTTTTCGCGCGCCAGCGAACGCTCGCGCGCGGACAGCACCTTGTCCTCGAATTGCTTGAGTTCTTCGGTGATGTAGCGCTCGGCGCCGGTCAGCGTCTGGCGGCGCGTGTAGTGCGTCGGCGCCTTGTCGGACTGGCCTTTGCTGATTTCGATGTAGTAGCCGTGGACGCGGTTGTAGCCGACCTTGAGCGTCGCGATGCCGCTGGCGATGCGTTCGCGTGCTTCGAGGTCGACGAGGAATTGATCGGCGTTCGTCGACAGGCGACGCAACTCGTCGAGTTCAGCGTCGTAGCCTTCCGCGAAGATGCCGCCGTCGCGTGCGAGCACGGGCGGTTGCGGAACGATGGCGGACGCGAGCAGGGCCGCATTGCCCGCGTGTTCGCCGAGTTCCGCCGCGAGGGCTTGCAGGCGAGGGGAGTCGAGCGGCGCGAGCACGTCGCGCACGTCGGGCAACATGCACAGGCCGTCGCGCAGCGTCGACAGATCGCGCGGCCGTGCGCTGCGCAACGCAACGCGCGTGAGGATGCGTTCGAGGTCGCCGAGGGCGCGGAAGCGTTCGCGCAACGCGACATCGCCACGCTGATCGATCAGGGTGGCGACCGCGTGGTGGCGCTCGCCGACGATGCGCCGATCGCGCAACGGACGATGCAACCAGCGGCGCAGCAGGCGGCCGCCCATCGGCGTGATCGTCGAATCGAGGACGCCGAGCAGGGTGGTGCGCACGTCGCCATCGACGCGCGTATCGAGTTCGAGATGGCGGCGCGTGGCGGCGTTCATCGCGATCGCACCGTCGCTGGCTTCCAGCGCGATCGACGACAGGTGCGGCAGGCGCTGCTTCTGCGTTTCCTCGACATAGCCGAGCAGCGCGCCGGCGGCGGCGATCGCGCGCGGCCGATCTTCGATGCCGAAGCCGGTGAGGTCGTACAGTCCGAAGAATTGCAGGAGTTGGCGGCGGCCGCTGTCGGCGTCGAACAACCACGGCGCGCGGCGTCGCACGCCGGTGCGCGCCATGACCGAAGCGGGCAGGCCGTCTTCGTCAGGCACCAGGACTTCGGCGGGTTCCAGGCGCGCGATTTCGGCGTCGAGTGCGTCGTCGCCGTCGACTTCGTTGACGAGGAAGCGGCCGCTCGACAGATCCATCCACGCAAGCCCGTAGCCGCGCTTGTCGCGCGAGAGCGCGAGCAGCAGTGTGTCGCGGCGTTCGGACAACAGGGCTTCGTCGGTGACCGTGCCCGGCGTGACGATGCGGACGACCTTGCGTTCGACCAGGCCCTTCGACGTGGCGGGATCGCCGATCTGTTCGCAGATCGCGACCGACTCGCCCAGCGCGACCAGGCGCGCGAGGTAACCCTCGTACGCATGCACCGGCACGCCCGCCATCGGGATCGGCTGGCCCGCGGACGAGCCGCGCTGGGTCAGCGTGATGTCGAGCAGGCGCGCGGCCTTGCGCGCGTCGTCGAAGAACAGTTCGTAAAAGTCGCCCATGCGGAAGAACAGCAGCACGTCCGGGTGCTCCGCCTTGGCGGCGAAGAACTGGCGCATGAGCGGCGTATGGGCGTCGTTGCGCGCGGCGGCGCGCGGGTCGATCGATTCGTGGAGGGACACGGCGTCGGGCAGGGCGGGATGCCGTCGCAGTATGACAGCGCGGATGCGTGCACGATCCCTGCGCGCGTCGCCGATTTGCGATACAAGACGCGACTTCCCCCACGGCCGCCCCCATGACCGTTCCCGACGACGCTGCACTGCAGGCGCTTTCGCAGGACCTCGGCGACCGCCTGCGCGCTTCGCGCCACATGTTGGTCACCGCGGAAAGCTGCACGGGCGGTTGGATCGCGAAGGCGGTGACCGACATTCCCGGTTCGTCGGACTGGTTCGACTGCGGCCTGGCGGCCTACAGCTACGAGGCGAAGCAGGCGTTGCTCGGCGTGCGGCCGGAAACGCTGGAGCGCTTCGGCGCCGTGAGCCGCGAGACGGTGATCGAGATGGTGTCGGGCGCGCTCGTGACCTCCGGCGCCACGGTGGCGGTGGCGGTGACGGGCATCGCGGGGCCGGGCGGCAGCACGCCCGACAAGCCGGTCGGCACGGTGTGGCTCGCCTGGAAACGCCGCGGCGGCTACCCGAGGGCCGAGGTCTTCCACTTCGACGGCGACCGCGAGGCGGTGCGGCGCCAGACGGTGGAGGCCGCGCTCAAGGGCCTGGGGACCCTGTTGGCGTAACACGGGAGTTGACGGCCACCCTGGGTTAGCAGTAATACTACTAACCATGGACCTGACCGATACGCAGCAAGCCATCCTCGCCCTGATCGTCGAGCGCATCGAGCGCGACGGGCTCCCGCCGTCCCAGACGGAGATCGCCCACGCCTGCGGCTTCAAGGGCGTGCGGGCGGCGCAGTATCACCTCGAGGCGTTGGAACAGGCCGGCGCCATCCAGCGCATCCCCGGCGTGGCGCGCGGCATCCGGATCGTCGAGGCCGGTCACGCGCGGTTGCCGCTACCGGCCGCAAACGAAGACATGCTGCGGCTGCCGGTGCTCGGTCGCGTCGCCGCGGGCCTGCCCATCGGCGCGGATGTCACCGGCGACAGCTACGTGCTGCTGGATCGCGTGTTCTTCTCGCCCACGCCCAACTACCTGTTGAAGGTGAAGGGCGACTCGATGCGCGACGAAGGCATCTTCGATGGCGACTTGATCGGCGTGCATCGCACGCGCGATGCGCGCTCGGGCCAGATCGTGGTCGCGCGCGTCGACGACGAGATTACCGTCAAGCTCCTCAAGCTCTCCGCCGATCGCATCCGGTTGCTGCCTCGCAACCCGGATTACGCACCGATCGAAGTGCGGCCCGGGCAGGAGTTCGAAATCGAAGGCCTGTACTGCGGCCTGGTGCGGCCCAACCGATGATCTTCCCCCTGACGTCTTCGCTTGAGTGGTTTCCCTACACGCGCGCGCGGCAGTCCCTGATGCCGTTGAACGGCGCGAAAGAGAAAAATACCCACCCATGCGAACTCGTCTCAATCCGCGCGACCGCCGCTCCGTAACGTCGCCGCCAACAGAACAACATCCCAAACAGGACATGACCATGGACGAGAACAAGAAGCGCGCCCTATCCGCCGCCCTCGGGCAGATCGAGAAGCAGTTCGGCAAGGGTTCGGTCATGCGCATGGGCGACAAGGCCGTGGAGCCGGCGGAAGTCATCGGCACCGGCTCGCTCATGCTCGACATCGCGCTCGGTATCGGCGGCCTGCCCAAGGGGCGCGTCGTCGAAATCTATGGTCCGGAATCCTCGGGTAAAACCACGCTGACGCTGCAGACCATCGCGCAGTGCCAGAAGGCCGGCGGCACCGCGGCCTTCATCGACGCCGAGCACGCGCTCGACCCGATCTACGCGCAGAAGCTGGGGGTCAACATCGACGACATGCTGGTCTCGCAGCCCGACACCGGTGAGCAGGCCCTGGAAATCGCCGACATGCTCGTGCGTTCCGGTGCCGTGGACATGGTCGTCGTCGACTCCGTCGCCGCGCTCACGCCCAAGGCCGAAATCGAAGGCGAAATGGGCGACCAGCTGCCCGGCCTGCAGGCGCGCCTCATGAGCCAGGCATTGCGCAAGCTCACCGGCAACATCAAGCGCAGCAACTGCATGGTCATCTTCATCAACCAGTTGCGCATGAAGATCGGCGTGATGATGCCGGGCCAGAGCCCGGAAGTGACCACGGGCGGCAACGCGCTGAAGTTCTATGCCTCCGTGCGCCTCGATATCCGTCGCATCGGTTCGGTCAAGAAGGGCGACGAGATCATCGGCAACGAAACGCGCATCAAGGTCGTCAAGAACAAGATGGCGCCGCCGTTCAAGCAGGTCATCACCGAAATCCTCTACGGCGAAGGCATCAGCCGCGAAGGCGAACTGATCGAGATGGGCGTCAACGCCAAGCTCGTGGAGAAGTCGGGCGCCTGGTACAGCGCGTACGACGAGCGCATCGGCCAGGGCAAGGAGAACGCCCGCCAGTTCCTCAAGGACAATCCGCAGATGGCCGTCCGACTGGAAGCCGAACTGCGCGCGAAGCTCGCGCCGGCGCCGGATGCACCGCGCGATGCGTCGCCGGTCGTCGCGGAAGACTGATCCGTCGTCCTCCCCGTTGGCTATGGGATGGCGCAGCGGGGAGGACGGTCGGGCCTCAGGTGAGAGTGCGTCGAACGACGGCGTGTCGAACGTCGTCGACGAAGCACCGGCGCGCAAGCCGCGTCGCACGAGGCCCGAACCCACGCCGACGCGACGTGCGCTCGGCTTGCTGGTGCGACGCGAACACTCGCGCGTCGAACTGACCCGCAAGCTCACCGCGCGCGGCGTCGAGCGCGACGATGCCGTCGCCGCCGTCGACAAACTCGAGGCGGCCGGCTGGCAGAACGATGAGCGCTTCGCCGAACTCCTGGTCCGCAGTCGCGCGGCCACTGGCTACGGCCCGGTTCGCATCCGTGCGGAGCTCGGCATGCATTCCCTCGGCCGCGAGGCGGTCGCCGCCGCCATGGAAACGGCAGAGGTGGATTGGGAAGCGCTGGCGCGCGACCTGGTGCGTCGCCGCTTCGGAGACGACCTGTCAGCCGACCGCGAGCGTCAGCGCAAGGCCGCCGATTGGCTCCTGCGCCGCGGCTTCACCGGCGCACACATACGCGCCGCTACGCGCTTCGATCCCGACGACTGAACCCCAACACGCTTGAAACCGGGCCCTGCGCCCATACGCCTGCGGACACTGCTCCGCACGGCCTGATACGCTTGGAGCCTTCGGGAGCGCCGCTTCCGCGAGCGCCGGTCCGGCCACGCGGGGGCAGGTGCGTCCGCCCTGAAATTCAAAGGCGTGACAGTCCCGGCCCCTTCCCCCCGGTTGCCTCATGAATTCGCCCAACGCCATCCGCACCACCGATCAGATCCGGTCCGATTTCCTCGCGTTCTTTCGCTCCAAGGGCCACACCGTCGTTCCGTCCAGCCCGCTCGTGCCCGGCAACGACCCCACGCTGCTGTTCACCAACGCCGGCATGGTGCAGTTCAAGGATGTGTTCCTCGGCGCCGAGAAGCGCAGCTACACGCGCGCGACGTCCTCGCAGCGCTGCGTGCGCGCGGGCGGCAAGCACAACGATCTGGACCAGGTCGGTTACACCGCGCGCCACCACACCTTCTTCGAAATGCTGGGCAACTTCAGCTTCGGCGATTACTTCAAGCGCGATGCGATCGCGTGGGCGTGGGAGTTGCTGACGCAAACGTGGAAGCTGCCGCCCGAGCGCCTGCTCGTGACGATCTACCACACCGACGACGAAGCCTTCGACATCTGGAACCAGGTCGTCGGCCTGCCGCCCGAGCGCATCATCCGCATCGGCGACAACAAGGGCGCGCCGTACGCGTCGGACAATTTCTGGCAGATGGCCGACACCGGCCCCTGCGGCCCGTGCACGGAAATCTTCTACGACCACGGCGCGCACATCCCGGGTGGCCCGCCGGGTTCGCCCGATGAAGACGGCGATCGCTACATCGAAATCTGGAACAACGTCTTCATGCAGTTCGATCGCCAGCCCGACGGCACGCTCGTGCCGTTGCCAGCGCCGTGCGTGGATACGGGCATGGGCCTGGAACGCCTGGCCGCCGTGCTGCAACACGTGCACAGCAATTACGAAATCGACCTGTTCCAGCACCTGATCCACGCCGCCGCGAAGATCACGCACACCGCCGATCTCGAACACAAGTCGCTGCGCGTCATCGCCGATCACATCCGCGCGTGCAGCTTCCTCATCGTCGACGGCGTGCTGCCTTCCAACGAAGGCCGCGGCTACGTGCTTCGTCGCATCATCCGCCGCGCGGTGCGCCACTTCTGGAAGCTCGGTGCGTTGCAAGCCGACGGTGCGTTCTGGCGCATGGTCGCGCCGTTGTGCGAGGCGATGGGCGCGGCGTATCCGGAACTCGTCGCCAAGCGCGATCTCGTCGAGCGCTCGCTCAAGGCTGAGGAAGCCGCGTTCGCGCAGACGCTCGACGCGGGCATGCAGCGCCTGGAAGGCTACCTGCACCAATCCGACGGCGCGCTCACGGGCGAGCAAGTGTTCCAACTGCACGACACCTACGGCTGCCCGCCCGATCTCATCGCCGACATCCTGCGCGAGAAGGGCATGACGCTCCCCGCGCAGACGACGACCGAATACGAACGCCTGATGGAGCAGCAGCGCGAACGCGCGCGCGCCGCGGGCAAGTTCGGCGGCGGCATCGCGTTGCCGGGCGAATTGATCGCGCAGCTCGCGCCGACGCAGTTCGAAGGTTACGAAAACGCCGACGAAGATGATCTCCTCGTGCAGGCCATCGTGCGCGAAGGCCGCCCCGTCGACGCATTGCGCGCGGGCGAAGAGGCCGTGATCGTGCTCGATCGCACGCCGTTCTACGCCGAGAGCGGTGGCCAGGTCGGCGACACGGGCCAGCTCGCCACGGCAGGCGCGCGTTTCGACGTGCGCGACACGCTCAAGCTCGCGGGTCAGTTCCATGGTCACGTCGGTACGCTCGCGACGGGCGCACTGAAGGTCGGCGACCGCGTGAGCGGCAGCATCGACGCACAGCGCCGCGCCGCCACCGTGCTGAACCACAGCGCCACGCACCTGTTGCATGCCGCGCTGCGCACCGTGCTCGGCACGCACGTCACGCAGAAGGGTTCGCTGGTCGCGCCCGATCGCCTGCGCTTCGACTTCTCGCATTTCCAGCCGGTGACCGCGCAGGAACTGGCGACGATCGAACGCATGGTCAACGCCGAAGTCCGCAGCAACCATTCGGCCGAGATCCGCCACATGGGCATGCAGGAAGCGCTCGACTTCGGCGCGATGGCGCTGTTCGGCGAGAAGTACGGCGAGAACGTGCGCGTCCTGCGCATGGGCGAGAGTTCGACCGAGTTGTGCGGCGGCACGCATGTCTCACGCACCGGCGACATCGGGCTGTTCAAGATCGTCTCGGAAGGAGGCGTGTCCGCCGGCGTGCGCCGCATCGAAGCGGTGACCGGGCAGGGCGCGCTCGACTACGTCACGGACGAGGAGCGCCGCTTGAACGACGCCGCCAGGCTGCTGGGTGGAAACACCAGCGATGTGAACGAAAAACTCCGCGCACTGCTCGATCGGCAAAAAAAGCTGGAGCGCGAACTCGAACAAATGAAGGCGAAGGCCGCGTCGGGTGCGACGTCCGACCTCGCGGGCGGCGCCGTGGACGTGAACGGCACGCGCGTGCTCGCCGTGCGCCTGGAAGGGTTCGATGCGAAGGCGCTGCGCGATGCGGTCGATCGTTTGAAACAGCAACTCGGCGACGCGGTGATCGTCCTGGCCGGCGCGAGCGATGGCAAGGCGGCGCTGGTCGCGGGCGTGAGCGGTTCGGCATCCGGCAAGGTCAAGGCCGGGGAACTGCTGGCGCATGTTGCGAGTCGTATCAACGGCAAGGGTGGTGGACGTCCGGACCTCGCGCAGGGCGGCGGCGACGACGGCCCGGCATTGCAAGCGGCATTGGAGGCGGTTCCTCAGTGGGTGGCCGAGCGCCTACACTGAATATCCGGCCCCCCGGTATCGCTTTACGGGGTGCATGACGAGTTGCGGTTGTGGGCCCATGTGGCCCGCGTCTATGATCGTTCAGCTTCGAGCACCAAGGGATGTGCCCCGCCGCGCGGTTTGTGCGGCGGACTGGACCAGCGGGATGGCCGCTGGCGAAGGAAGGAGACTTACATGTTGATCCTCACCCGACGCGTCGGCGAAACACTCATGATCGGCGACTCGGTCACCGTGACGGTGCTGGGCGTCAAGGGCAACCAGGTCCGCATCGGGATCACCGCGCCGAAAGACGTCGCCGTGCATCGCGAAGAAATCTACCAGCGCATCCAGCGCGGCGAAGAACCGGGCGATCCGGGCAAGACGGGTTTGCCGGGCGCAGGCTGAATCTGTAGACTTCGCCGCTCTCCGGAGACGTGCCCGAGAGGCCGAAGGGGCTCCCCTGCTAAGGGAGTATGGGGTCAAAAGCTCCATCGAGGGTTCGAATCCCTCCGTCTCCGCCAGTTGCAACACATCATGTGTGATGCAACGAGAATGAAAAAAATTCGTTGACGAAATGCAGAGTCGTTCTTCATAATTTCGCTTCTGCGCCCGTAGCTCAGCTGGATAGAGCACCAGGCTACGAACTTGGTGGTCGGGAGTTCGAATCTCTCCGGGCGCGCCACGCAAAACAAAAAGGCCGATGCTTAAACGCATCGGCCTTTTTGTTTTGGCGCGCCCAAGGGCGCGGCGGCATGCCAAACAACCGCGCTGTCGCGCGCCCCTTTTACTAAAAGGGGCTGTTCCACCAGAAGGGACTACTCGTTTGGCTGCGCTGCTTCCGTTGGCGCAGTCGTCGCATGTTTCCGCGACAGCGTTGCTTCGCGATGTGCGATGTACGCATTCGCGCCGAAGATGATTGCTGCGCCCAGCAGGGTGTAGCGGTCGAGGCGTTCGTCGAACAGCAGCCAACCGGCGACGGCGACGACCGGCAATTGCATGAAGCTGATGGGCGTCAGTGCGGAGACGTCGCCGAGTTTCAGGCCGCGTGTCCAGAGCAGGTGCGCCGAGGTGCCCAGCACACCCGCGGCGGCGACCCACAGCCAGGTGATGCCTTGCGGCCATTCCCACACGAACAGCGCGGGCAGCAGCGACATCGGCACCCACAGCATCGTCGTGTACAGCACGATGCGGTCGGCCGGTTCCGTGCGCGAGAGTTGCTTGATCTGGATCGCCACCAGTGCGCTGAACACCGCCGCGCACAACGCGACCAGCGTGCCCAGGGTGAAGCTCGCGCTGCCGGGGCGCACGATGATGAGCACGCCGATGAAACCGACCAACACCGCGGCCCAGCGTCGCGCGCGCACTTGTTCGCCGAGCATCCACACTGCGGCGATGGTGACGAACAGGGGCGTGGAGTACGACAGCGAAATCGCCTGCGCGAGCGGCAGGTGGCCGATGGCCCAGAAGCCGCAGAACATCCCGAGCACGCCGATCACGCAGCGGATGATGTAGCGGGGGAATTGCGTCGTGCGCAGGATCTGCGTGCCGTGGCGCGCCAGCAGGGGCGCGGCCGCGATCAGGCCGAAGAAGTTGCGGAAGAACGCGATCTCGAAGGTATGCAGCGACTTCGACGCGAGCCGGATCGCCACCGCCATGAACCCGAAGAGGATGGCGCTGCCGAGCATCAGCAACGCCGCGTGCCAGTACCGCGCGCCGTGATCGGCCTGTGCGGTCACCAGCGCGCGCCGACGATGCGGGGTTCGGGTTCGATCGCCACGCCGAAGCGTTCTTCCACCGAAGCCGCGATGCGCCGCGCGAGTGCGAGCAACTCTGCGCCCGTCGCGCGGCCGTGGTTCACGAGCACCAGCGCGTGCGACGGCGCCACGCCGGCGTCGCCTTCGCGGAAGCCCTTCCATCCGCACTGGTCGATCAACCAGGCGGCCGAGAGCTTGCGCGTGCCGTCGTCCGCGCCACGGAACACGGGCGCGTGCGGATGCGCATCGACGAGCGCCTGCGCCTGCGCGAGCGGCACGATGGGATTCTTGAAGAAGCTGCCCGCGTTGCCGACCACCGCCGGATCCGGCAGCTTGCGGCGGCGGATGCGGCATACGGCTTCGGCGACCTGCGAGGCGCGCGGTGTCTCGATCCCCATTGCCGTGAGCTCATCGCCGACGCCCGCGTAATCGATCCGCACGCGCGTGGCGCGCGAGAGGCGGAATTCGACGGACGTGACGACGTAACGATCCGGTTGGTGCTTGAACACGCTGTCGCGATAGGCGAACGCGCATTGCGTCGCGGTGAGCGTCGTCATCGTGCGCGTCGTGCGATCGAACGCGTGCACCGCGTGGATCGCCTCGCGCACTTCGACGCCGTACGCGCCGATGTTCTGGATCGGTGCCGCGCCGACGGTCCCGGGAATGAGTGCGAGGTTCTCCAACCCGGCGAGCCCATGGCCCAGCGTCCACAACACGAAGGCATGCCACTCGACGCCGGCGTCGGCACGCACGATCGCGGTGTCGCCGTCGTCCTCGATCAACGCGATCGACTGCGCCGTCAGCGCGAGGACCACGCCCTGCGGATCGCCGGCGAACAACAGGTTGCTGCCGCCGCCGAGCACGAGCACCGGCCCGTCGCGGAGCATCGCGTATCCGAACAACTCGGGCAGGGCGTCGGTGTTCGCCACTTCGACCAGCATCGGCGCGCGCGCGGCGACGCCGAAAGTGTTGCGCGCGTCGAGCTTCGCGTTTTCCACGATGCGGAACTGCGACGACACGGGCTCACCCATTCGGCGGCAGGTTCCCGCGGCTCGGCGCTTCCTTGCGGCGACGCAGTGCGTCGACGCATTCGCCGATCAACGCCGGCCCGCGATACACCAGGCCCGAATACATCTGCACGAGCGATGCGCCCGCGGCCTGCTTGGTCGCCGCATCGGCGCCCGAAAGGATGCCGCCCACGCCGATCATCGGGATGTGCTCGGGCAGGCGCGTGCGCAGGCGGCGCAGCACGAGCGTCGACTTGCCCATCAGCGGCTCGCCCGACAGGCCGCCCGCTTCGCTCGCATGCTTGACGCCTTCCAGGCCGAAGCGGCCGACGGTGGTATTGGTCGCGATGACGCCATCGACTTCCAGGTCGGTGAGCACGCGGCCCGCGGCATCGATGTCTTCGTCGGACAGGTCCGGCGCGATCTTCACCAGCATCGGCGCGCGACGACCATGCTGCGCGGCCAAGCGCTCCTGCGCTTCGCGCAACGCGCCGATGAGGCGGCGCAACTGCTGTTCTTCCTGCAGTTCGCGCAAACCCGCGGTGTTGGGCGAGGAAATGTTGACCGTCACGTAGTCGGCCAGCGGATACACACGCTCGAGGCAGTAGAGATAGTCGGTCTCGGCCGTCTCGTTCGGCGTGTCCTTGTTCTTGCCGATGTTGATGCCGAGCACGCCGCGTCGCCGCGCGCGTTCGACATTCTTCACCAGCGCATCCACGCCCGTGTTGTTGAAGCCCAGGCGGTTGATCACCGCGCGCTGCGCCGGCAGGCGGAACATGCGCGGCTTCGGATTGCCTTCCTGCGCGCGCGGCGTGGTCGTGCCGATCTCGACGAAACCAAAACCAAGCGCAAGCAGCGCGTCGATGTGCTCGCCGTTCTTGTCCAGGCCCGCGGCCAGGCCGACGGGATTGGGGAACTGCACGCCGAACACCTTCGTCGGCAGCGGTTTGGGCACGCGTGCGACCAGCGGGTTCACGCCGCTGCGATAAGCCGCTTCGAGTGCCGCGAGCGTCAGGTCATGCGCGCGCTCGGCACCGAGCCCGAAGAGAAAGGGGCGGGCGAGTCCGTACATCAGCGCTTGACCCCGAGGAACGACCAGACCGGCTGCATCGTATCCGGATTGAAGGCCGCGCCCTGGTACAGCACCTGGTTCGTACCATCGTCGAAGTCCACCGTCAGGCGGAAGATGAGCGTCTGCAGGCCCTTGTCGAAAATCCAGGCCGCGCACGGCGCGGTCGGCACGATGTCGCACTCGGTCGCCGCACGCCCGCTCCAGCGGTGGCCGGCATCGATCACGGGCGCGGTGTCGTCGACCAGCAGCGTGTCCGCATCCTTGCCGAAGTCCTCGACGCGCACGCGCACGGGTTTCGCATCGCCCTTGAGCGCGAAGCCGAAGCCCCAGCGATAGCGCGGCCCGCGGTCGCCGGTCGCCTTTTCCATCTCGGGGCCGGCGTTGTCGAAGGTCAGGCGATCGGTCGATTCGGGGATGTAGCCGCTGTCGGTGGCGTGCAGCGAGAACGTCGTCCCGCGCAAGGTGGCCGTCAGCGTCTGCACCGGCTGTCCCTCGAAGTTTGCCGGTGCCTGCGTCTGCGTCTGCGCCGACGCAGTGGCGCAGCACAGTGCGAGCGCCATCAAGGCGCTCGCTTGCCGCACGCAGTGTCCGGGCAGGGCCGTCACAGGTCGAACTTGATGCCTTGCGCCAGCGGCAGCGCATCGGAGTAGTTGATCGTGTTCGTCTGGCGGCGCATGTACGCGCGCCACGCATCCGAACCCGATTCGCGGCCGCCGCCGGTTTCCTTCTCGCCGCCGAACGCGCCGCCGATCTCCGCACCCGAGGTGCCGATGTTGACGTTCGCGATGCCGCAGTCGGAACCCGACGCGGCGAGGAAGGCTTCGGCCGCCTTGAGGTCCTGGGTGAAGATCGAGGACGACAGGCCCTGCGGCACGGCGTTCTGCATCGCGATGGCCTCATCGAGCGTGGAGAACTTCATGACGTACAGGATCGGCGCGAAGGTCTCGTGCTGCACGATCGGCGCTTGATTGGTCAGGCCCGTGATGATCGTCGGCAGCACGAAGTTCCCCTTGCCTTCGATCGCGGTACCGCCCGTTTCGACCTTGCCGCCGGCGGCCTTCGCCTTGGCGATCGAGTCGAGGTAACCCTCGACCGCATCGCGGCTGTTCAACGGCCCCATCAGGTTGGTCGGATCGGTCGGGTCGCCGATCTTCTTCTCCACCTGCTTGTACGCGGTGATCAGCTTCGAGAGGACATCGTCGTGGATCGATTCGTGCACGATCAGGCGGCGCGTGGTCGTGCAACGCTGGCCCGCGGTGCCGACCGCGCCGAACACGATCGCGGGGATCGCGAGCTTCAGCTCCGCCGACTTGTCGACGATGATCGCGTTGTTGCCGCCCAGTTCCAGCAGCGAGCGGCCCATGCGCTGCGCGACGCGCTCGCCGACGATGCGGCCGACCTTCGTCGAACCGGTGAAGGAGATCAGCGGGATGCGCTTGTCGTCGACGAACGCCGACGCCAGGTCGCTGCCCGCGTCGTTGAACAGGAAGAAGATGTCGGGGAAGCCGCCCTTCTTCAGCGCTTCGTTGCAGATCTTCATCGCGGCGATCGCCGAGAGCGGCGTCTTCGGCGACGGCTTCCAGATCGCGACGTCACCGCACACCGCGGCGACGAAGCTGTTCCAGGCCCACACCGCGACCGGGAAATTGAACGCGCTGATGATGCCGACCAGGCCGATCGGATGCCACTGCTCGTACATGCGGTGGCCGGGGCGTTCGGAATGCATCGTCAGGCCGTAGAGCTGGCGCGACAGACCGACGGCGAATTCGCCGATGTCGATCATTTCCTGCACTTCGCCGTCGCCCTCGGGCTTGGACTTGCCCATTTCCAGCGCGACCAGCGAGCCGAGCGCGTCCTTGTGGGTGCGCAGCGCTTCGGCGCACAGGCGGATCGCTTCGCCGCGGCGCGGCGCCGGCGTCGTGCGCCACACCTTGAAGGCCTGCTGCGCGCGCTCGACGATGATCTCGTAGTCGGCCTGCGAGGAGGCATGGACCTTGGCGAGCACGCTGCCGTCGGTGGGATTCACCGGTTCGATGACGCCCGCATCGGTGGTCTTCGACCACTCGCCGTTGCCGAGGTAGGTGCCGGATTCGGTCTCGTTGAGGCCGAGCGCTTTCAGGACAGGATGCATCGCGAAACTCCAAAGGGGGGAACGGCCCCGACACGATTCGAACGTGCGACCTGTCCCTTAGGAGGGGACCGCTCTATCCAACTGAGCTACGGGGCCAAAAGGCCGCCGGATTATCGCAGAGGATGCACCGCGCGGCCCACTAGAGGTGGGTGAGCTGGCCGCGGCCGATCACGAAGCCGCTGGGTTGGCCCGTCGGCGAGCCGCCCGGCGGCTCCATCGACACCGCGATGGTCTGGTCGTCACGCAACAAACGTGCGCGCAGGGTGTCGGGAACGGTCATCGATTGCAGCGGGGCATCGTTGCCCACGCCCAGCGATTGCGCGCTGCCATCGCTGGAGACCAGCCACACCTGCGGCACTTCGCCCGGCGTCGGGTCCTTCACCAGCGGCATGAGCACCAGCGTGCAGGCATCGTCGTCGACGGCGGCCATGTAGGTGTTGCGGCCCTTGCCGTCGTTCATCGTGGTCACCAGGCGCACCGGATGCGGCAGCGCCGAATGCACGGGCGCCGGCACGGTGCTCGCCGGATTGCGGGGCAGGGCGACCAGCGCGATCACGCACGCGGTGGTCGCGGCCAGGCCCGCCATGCTCGCGCCGCGCCAGAACGCGACGCGATCCCACCAGCGCGTGTCCTCGACCTTCGACGACGGCGCGGCATCCAGACCGGCGCGCGCACGCACGCGCGGCCACAAGTACATCGGCGGCACGACCGGTTCGATCTCGTCGGCGAGCGGCGCCAGGCGCATGCGCCAGGCATCGATCGCGCGCGCGAGTTCGGGTTCGCGTGCGATGCGCGCGGCGAAGGCATCGCGCGAAGCGGCGTCCATCGTGCCGAGCACGTATTCGGCCGCGACGATGTCGTCGCCGCCGGGGATCGTGGTGTCGTCGGTCATGTTGTCGTCGAGCCCGCTCATGATTCCAGGCACGTCCGCAGTTGCATCAGGCCGCGGCGGATCCAGCTTTTCACCGTGCCGATGGGAGTGTCGGTGCGACGCGCGAGTTCCTCGTACGTCGCGCCTTCGAAGAACGCCGTGCGGATCAACGTGCGGCGCCGCGCTTCCAGTTGGTTGAGGCAGCGGTCGAGCTGCCGCGTTTGTCCCGCGTGTTCGGCCAGGGCCGGTGCGCCGGGCGCGGAGTCGCTCACGTCGGCGGCGAATTCGATCGGCAGCGCGTTGCGCGCCGTATCGTCGCTGCGCAGGCGATCCACGGCCTTGTTGTGCGCGATCATCGCCAGCCACGAAATCGGGCTTGCGATCGACGCGTCGTATTGCGCGGCCTTGCGCCAGATCGCCGCGTAGGCTTCCTGCACGGCGTCTTCGGCTTCGTCGCGGTCGGCCAACAAGCGCAGGCAGACGCCGAACATCTTGGCGGAGGTGGCGTGGTACAGGCGTTCGAAAGCCTGCGCATCGCCCAGGGCGACGGCGGCGAGCAGCCGTTCCAGCCCGTGCCGATCCATCGGCGCTGCGTCGGCGGAATTGCGAAAGGCGACGGTGTCTTCCATGCACGGGTCCACACGGGGGCGCGGGTCGATCCTACGCCCAACCCGGCAGATACGCGCCGGCCGGCCCGGCGGATGCAGTCAGCGCAGCAGCGCCTCGACGGTCGCGGCCGGGTGCTTCATCCAGTGGTAGTGATCGGCTCGGACGTGCGGCGCGGCGACGTCGAGCGCGGCGATCTCCGGCTGCGCCTCCGGCATCTTCGCGAGCAAGGCCTGCAATGACGAGGCTGGCGCGAGCCAGTCGTGCGCCATGCGCACCGCGCGGATCGGCAGCGCGACGCGGGCCAGCGCGATCTCCAGGTCGACCGCAAGATCCGCCGCGGCATAGCGCCCGGTGAGCCCGCTGCGCGACCAATCGGCGATCACGCCGCGCGCTTCCTCGCCACCGAACCCGATGCGACGCCCCGGCAACTTGCCCGCCACGCCGGCAATGCCGTCGAGCAGGTGATACGCCATCGGCAACCACCAGCGCGTGGGCGACGGGAATGCGCGCCAGTTCGGCGTGCCGCTCGCGACCAACCACAACGCATTCGCGAACCCAGGCGCGAGACCGGCGCGCACGCAGGCCAGCTGGCCACCGAGACTGTGCCCACCGACGATGCGCGACACGCCGGGTAGCGCGTGTTCGACGGCGGCCTCGCTCGCGGGCAGGTCCGTCATCAACAATTCGCGATAGCTCCAGTCGGCGGTCCGCGACGCGCGCAGGCTGCTGCTGCCGAGCCCGCGCCAATCGGGCGCGAATACCGCGATGCCCTGCGCAGCGAGCGCTTCGGCGAACGGCATGTAATGGCGCGCGGCGATGCCCATGCCGCCGTGCCACAGCAAACTCGCGCGCGGCTTCGACGGAATGCGCGCGGACAATGCGAAGCGATGGCCGTCGTTCGCGACGACGGGCAGTTCCAGCGACCGCACTTTCATTGCGCGGCCCCGAAGTGATCGAGCACGACGATCTCGCTGCGTCCTGGGCGATAGCCAATGACCAGCGCGCGATGCACGTAATCGGAAGCAGCGATGCACGCCTCGCGCACCGTGTCGCCCAGCGCGATGCGCGCGGCGATGGCGGACGCCAGCGTGCAGCCCGTGCCGTGCGCTTCGAGCGCGAGGCGAGGGTGGGTGATCGTGTGCAGGCCCGTGTCGTCGACGAAAATATCGACGACATCGTTGCCACCGAGCAGATGGCCACCCTTCAACAACACCGCGTTGGCGCCGCTTGCGCGCAGCGCCTGGGCGGCACCGCGCATCGCGTCCACCGAGTCGATGCGCATGCCCAGCAACAATTCCGCTTCCGGCAGATTCGGCGTCGCGATCGTCGCGCGCGGCAGCAGGCGCGTGCGCATCGCATCGAGCGCGTCGTCGGCCAGCAGCTTCGCGCCGCTGGTGGCGACCATCACCGGATCGAGCACGACCGGCACGTCGGGATGTGCGCCGAGCAAATCAGCCACCGTCCGGATCACGTCCGCCGTCGCCAACATCCCCAACTTCACCACGCGCACGTCGAAATCATCGAAACACGCCTCGACCTGCGCACGCAGGAATGCAAGCTCCGGCACGTGCACGGCCGTCACCCCACGCGTGTGCTGGGCTGTCAGCGCGGCCAGCGCCGACAGCCCGTGCACGCGATGCGCGGCGAAGGTCTTCAGGTCCGCCTGGATGCCGGCGCCGCCGCCGGAGTCGGATCCGGCGATCGTGAGTGCGCTGATCGTCATGACTGCGTTCCCATGCCCAGCCGATGTCGATACAGCGCGTACCCGACGCCAACGACGCCCGTCAGCGTCGCCGGCACCAGCAGCGCATCCGTGGACATGCGCGCGAACAATACCGCGCCGAGCAAGCCCCCGAGGAGGAAACTCGCGATGATCAATCCGCACAACATCAAGCGACGCTTCTGCAGCGGCATACCGCGCAATGCATGCCCGAGCCCGATGCCCACGTCTGTGAACATGCCGCTCAGGTGCGTTGTGCGGACGACGGCGCCGCTGTAGGTCGTCGCCATCGCATTCTGCAAACCGCAGGCCATCGCGGCGAGTATCGCCCCCGTGGTTTCATGGCGCCGGAACATAACGGCGGAAGCGAACAGCAGCACCGATTCGAGCGCGAGGGCGACGCCGTAACGTCGTCCGAGCCGCAGCATCGCGTCCTGGATGATCATCCCGCTCAATGCCGCGCCGAGGACGAACGCAAGCGCAACCCCCGCAAGGTCCAGCGACGCGCGCAGGTCCATGGCCGCGATCGAGGCGCCGAGCAGCGTCGTCGTGCCGGTGAGATGCGTGATCGCCTGGTGTTCGAAGCCGAGAAAGCCCACCGCGTTGACCATGCCGGCAACGCAGGCGAGCGCGCCCGCGCCCACCCAGACCCATCGCGGTAGCTGCACGCCCATCTCGCCCGTCGCTTACAGCACTTCGGACGCGTAGTCCGCCAGGCGCGAACGCTCGCCGCGACGCAAGGTCACGTGCGCGCTGTGCGTCCAGCCCTTGAAGCGATCGACCGCGTACGTCAGGCCCGATGTCGTCTCCGTGAGGTAGGGCGTGTCGATCTGTTCGACGTTGCCCAAACACACGATCTTCGTCCCCGGACCGGCGCGCGTGATCAGCGTTTTCATCTGCTTCGGCGTGAGGTTCTGCGCCTCGTCCAGGATGAGGTAACGCGAGAGGAACGTGCGGCCGCGCATGAAGTTCAGCGAACGGATCTTGATGCGCGAGGCGAGCAGGTCGTTGGTCGCCGCGCGGCCCCAGCTGCCGCCTTCCTGGTTGTGCGTGAGCACTTCCAGGTTGTCGGTGAGCGCGCCCATCCACGGCGTCATCTTTTCTTCCTCGGTGCCCGGCAGGAAGCCGATGTCCTCGCCGACGCTGACCGTCGCGCGCGTCATGATGATTTCGCGGTAACGCTGCTGGTCCATCGTCTGCGCCAGGCCCGCGGCGAGCGCGAGGAGCGTCTTGCCCGTGCCGGCGGTGCCGAGCAGCGAGACGAAGTCGATGTCCGGATCCATCAACGCGTTGAGCGCGAAGTTCTGCTCGCGGTTGCGCGCCGCGATGCCCCACACGGCGTGCTGGTTGTGGCGATAGTCGTCGACGATCTGCAGCACGACCTTCGCGTCGTTCACCCGCGCGACCTTCATCTCCGCTTCTTCTTCGCCCGGCAGGAAGAGGAACTGGTTGGGATACCAATCGTCTTCGTCGCGGCGCGCGATCTCGTAGAACGTGCGGCCCTTCTCCGTCCACGACTTGAGTTCCTTGCCGTGGATCGACCAGAAATCCTCCGGCAGCTCGGTCGCGCCGGTGTAGAGCAGGCTGAAATCGTCGAGCGCGCGATCGTTTTCGTAATCCTCCGACACGATGCCCGCGATCGCCGCCTTGATCCGCAGGTTGATGTCCTTGGAAATGAACACCACCGGCGTGCCCGGTTCCTCCTCTTTCAACGCGAGGATCGCGCCGAGGATGTGGTTGTCCGGAATGACGGCGCCGAAGCGCTTGCCCGCGTCGAAGTTGGCGACCTGGAACCGCAGGCGCCCCGCGCTTTCCTTGCCGCGCAGTTGCAGGCCGGCCGGATTGGCCAGCGGAATGCCCGCGGCGATGTCCTTCACGCCCTGGGCTTCGATCAATTCATTGAGGAAGCGGCTGACCTGGCGCGCGTTGCGCGAGGGTTCGGAAGTGCCTTTCTTCGCGTTGTCCAGTTCTTCCATGACCTGCATCGGCAGGTACACGTCATGCTCCTCGAACTTGAACAGCGCGGTCGGGTCGTGCATCAGCACGTTGGTATCGAGCACATAGATCCGCGGGCTTCGGGTCATCAAGGCTTCCTGTGCGAGGTCAATGCATCGAGCACGGCCTGAGCATGGCCGGGGACTTTCACGCCGCGCCAGCTCTGCGCGACGCGGGACTCGGGATCGATGAGGAACGTGCTGCGCTCGATCCCGATGTACTTGCGACCGTAAAGCTGCTTCTCCTTGATCACCTCGAACGCGTTGCACAGCGTTTCGTCGGGATCGCTGACCAACTCGAACCCGAAGCCCTGCTTGTCGCAGAAGTTCTGGTGCGAGCGCGCGGAGTCGCGGGAGACGCCGAGGATGTCGGCGCCGAGCTTGCGGAATTTCGGGAGCAGGGCGGCGAAGTCGCGCCCTTCGGTCGTGCAGCCGGGCGTGTTGTCCTTCGGATAGAAGTACAACACCAGCCAGCGGCCGGCGTGGTCGGACAACGTGGCCTCGCGCGTGCCGTCCTTGCCCGCGAGCGCGAGGGGCGCATCGAGGACCTTGCGGGGCAGCGGTTTGGCGGTCGCCATCAGAACTTCATCGGGTCCATGATGGCGTCGAGGTTCAGGTGGTCGCAGAACTCGAGGAAGTCGTCGCGCAAGGCCGCGATGTGCATGTCCGACGGAATCCCGATGGTGACCTGCGCGGAGAACATGTCGGCGCCGGTCTGCATCGCACGGTAGCGCGAGCAGTGCAGGCTTTCGATGGTGATGCCCTGGCGGTCGAAGAAATCCGCCAGCTGGAAGAGGATGCCGGGCTTGTCGGCCGCGACCACTTCGACGATGTAGGGCAACAGGTTGGACTGCACCTGCTTGGGGCCGGTGCGATAGAACACGAGCTTGAGGCCTTCCTCGCGTTCGAGGCGCCCGAGCATGGTTTCGAGTTTGGCAACGGCGTCCCACGATCCGGTCGCGAGCGCCGTGACCGAGACATCGCGCCCCACGGTGCTCAGGCGCGCGTCGACGAGATTGCAGCCGCTGTCGGAAATGCGGCGGGTGACCGCGAGCAGGGGCGACTGCGGGTGCGTCGTGTACGCGTTGATGAGCAGGTGGTTCTCGTTCGGCGCAGGACGGGTGGGAGTTTCGGTCAAGGCGGCCTTCCGAGGTCTGAACGACGTCCCCGGGAATCCTCCGGGGCCGCAGCCAGCATACTTGCCGCTGGTTTCACGCCGCAAGTAAGATCGCGACGGGCGGCGACGCTTCCGCTCATCCGTTGCCGTGCAAAACACGCGCAATGCCGGAGGATTTCCGGCATCTTTGTCCACTTCACACACGAGCCCACCGTCTTGCGACCGACCGGCAGCATCACCGCGCTCGCCACGCCCTTCACCGGCAGCGGCGAACTCGACCTCGACGCCTGGCGTCGCCTTATCGATCCCCAGCTCGCCGGCGGCACGCAAGGCGTGGTGGTGGCCGGTTCGACGGGCGAAGCGGCGGCATTGTTCGACGTGGAATACGACGCGTTGCTGCGCAGTGCCGTCGAACACATCGCCGGGCGCATTCCGGTGCTCGCGGGCACCGGGCAATCGAACACCGCGAAGACGATCGAAGCCACGCGCCGCGCGAAAGCACTTGGTGCGGACGCAGCGCTCGTGGTCACGCCGCCGTACGTGCGTCCGACGCAAGCGGGCCTGATCGCGCATTACAACGCGGTCGCCGACGACGGCGCGCTGCCGATCGTCCTGTACAACGTGCCCGGCCGCACCGGCTGCGACATGCTGCCGGAAACCGTGGCCGCGCTCGCCGGACATCCGCGCATCGTCGCGTTGAAGGAAGCGCGCAGCGATGTCGAACGCATGGAAGCGCTGCTGCCGTTGCGCAGCGAGTCGTTCGCGCTCCTGAGCGGCGACGATCCCACCGCGTGCCGCGCGATGCTCGCCGGCGCCGATGGCGTCATTTCCGTCGCCTCCAACGTCCTGCCGGCGGCGTTCCGCCGGTTGTGCGACCTGGCGCGCAAGGGCGATCGCGCGGGCGCGCAAGCGCTCGACGCGCGCCTGCGCGAAGCCAACGATTTCCTCGGCGTCGAGCCCAATCCGATTCCCGTCAAGGCGCTGCTCGCGCAGATGGGCATCGGCCACGGGCTGCGCCTTCCGCTGTTACCTCTTTCCGCGACCCATGCCGTGCGTACGCCGGTCGTCGCCGCGGCCATCCTCGATATCGAAAACGCGATCCGCGACGCGCTCGCGGCCTGACAGGAGTTTCCCAATGCGCCTCACCCCCACGTTCCTTCGTTCGGTCGTCGCCGCCACGCTGCTGGTCGGCCTGCTCGGTGGCTGCCACTGGTTCAAGAAGGACAGCGAGTTGTACAAGGAAGAAGTCGCCGCGCGTCCGCTCGAAGTGCCGCCGGACCTCGACAAGCCGAACACCGATGCCGCCATGAAGATGCCGCCGACCGCTTCGGCCTCGGCGCCCGCACCGGTCGCCGGCGCAGGCACGACGCCGCTGGGCTTCACCGTTCCCGGCGAGCGCGACGCGATCTTCGCGAAGGTCGGCGACGCGCTCGGTGGCATCGCCGGCGTGACCATCGCCAGCCGGGCGCAGATCCTGGGCACCTACGACGTCGACTTCGAAGGTTCGAAGTTCCTGGTCCGCGTGACCAAGACCGATGCCGGCGTGTACGTCAGCGCGGTCGATCCGCGCGGCCTGCCCGCCTCGGGCGAGGCGCCGGTGAAGCTGATGGCGTCGCTGAAGACCGCGCTCGGCGGCTGATCGCACCGACATCGCTGCAAACGAAACGGGCGCCCCAGGCGCCCGTTTTTCATTTCTCCAGCAGCGGCAACTTGTCCGTCTTGCCTTCCCAGTCCTTGGCATCGGGCGGCGGGTCCTTGCGGACCGTGATCACCGGCCAGCCCTTCGCCAGCTCCGCGTTGATCTGCACGAACTGCTCCTGGCCCGCGGGGACGTCGTCCTCCGGGTAGATCGCGTTGACCGGGCACTCGGGCTCGCAAAGCGTGCAGTCGATGCACTCGTCGGGATCGATCACCAGGAAGTTCGGGCCCTCGTGGAAGCAGTCGACGGGGCACACCTCCACGCAGTCGGTGTATTTGCACTTGATGCAGTTTTCGGTGACGACGAAGGGCATGGGCGCGGGGCAACGGGCGATTGGAGGCGAAAGTGTAGCGGCTCGGCATCCATGAGGGCGTCCGACGCACGGTCACCCCGCAGTGCACAACGGCGTTACTGTTGGGCTCGGCCTGGGGGGCAGGCCGTTCACGCAAGGGGAAACACCATGAGTCATGAGCCCGGTTCACCGGATGCGTTCGCGCAGGCGATGCTCGAGCGTTCGCAGGATCCGTCGATCGCCGCCAGGCCCGAGAAGGGCATGCCGATGGAGATGCTGGCCGCCGCGTTGGTCGCGGTCATGCTCGCCGGTCTGGCATACGTCCTGGCGACCTGATCGGCGCTGATCGCGCGGGCCCGTCCCGCGCGGTCGGACCAAGCTCCCATCCAATGGGGGTAGGGGGCGTGTTCCCCCGAAAACCAGGTCGCGCAAACGAAAAACCCCTCGAACGCCTTGCATTCGAGGGGTTTGCGTTTGGTACTCCCAACGGGATTCGAACCCGTGTGTCCACCTTGAGAGGGTGGTGTCCTAGGCCTCTAGACGATGGGAGCGAAGGAGTTGCGAGGGCGGCTTTCCTTGCCGAAACAAGGCCCTGCGCGAAGATTGCTACTATACGGACCGCCGTGGCCGCAGGCAACGGAACGTCCTTCCATCGGCCCTGAATGTCCACCATCACCGTTTCCCCTCCTCCCGCCATCGCCGTGCATGCGCGCAGCATTCCGCGCGATGCGCACCCGATCTCGCGCAAGGACATCAGTCCGAACGCCTTGCGCGTGCTTTATCGCCTGCGTGAAGGCGGCTTCGGCGCGTTCCTCGTGGGCGGCGCCGTGCGCGACCTGCTCGTGGGCGGACATCCGAAGGATTTCGACGTCGCGACCGACGCCACGCCCGAACAGGTCAAGGCGCTGTTCCGCAATTGCCGCCTGATCGGTCGGCGCTTCCGGCTCGCGCACGTGGTCTACGGCCGCGAAATCATCGAAGTCGCGACCTTCCGCTCCAACGCCGACGACGGCAGCGGCGACCGCGAGACGCACGAAGGCGGCCGCCTGCTGCGCGACAACGTCTACGGCACGATCGAGGAAGACGCGATCCGCCGCGACTTCACCGCCAACGCGCTGTATTACGCGATCGAAGATTTCTCGGTGCGCGATTTCGTCGGCGGTTACGAGGATGTCGAAGCGCGCGTGCTGCGCCTGATCGGCGATCCGGAAACCCGTTATCGCGAAGACCCCGTGCGCATGCTGCGCGCGATTCGCCTGGCGGCGAAGCTCGACTTCACCATCGAAGCAGGGACCGCGGACCCGATTCCCGCGCTGGCGCCGCTGCTGCGCGAATCCGCGCCGGCGCGCCTGTTCGAAGAGTCGCTGAAGATGTTCCTCTCCGGCCATGCGGTCGCGAGTTTCGAACGCCTCGAAAAACACGGCCTGCTGCCGGTGTTGCTGCCCGAAACGGCGAAGGCGCTCGCCTCCAATCGCAGCGGCGCATTGCGTCGCATGTTGATCGAAGGCCTGCGCAGCACCGACCTGCGCGTGGCGAACGATGAACCGGTTTCGCCGGCCTTCCTCTTCGCCGTGCTGCTGTGGCCGGCGTATTGCCGCGACCTGATGCAGTTGCAGGCGCAGGGCGTGCATGCGGCCGAAGCGCAGCGTCGCGCGGCCGATCGCGTCACCCTGCACCAACTCAATACCGTCGCGTTGCCGCGCCGCTTCTCGCTGCCGATGCAGGAGATCTGGCTGTTGCAGTCGCGGTTCTCGCAGCGCCAGCGCAAGCGCGTGTTCCGCCTGTTGTCGCATCCGCGCTTCCGCGCTGCGTTCGACTTCCTGCAGCTGCGCCAGTTCGCCTCGCCGGAGCACGCCGAAGACATCGCGTTCTGGAAAGACGTGCAGACGCAGCCGGGCGAGATGGTCGCCGCGCAGCTCGAAGCGCAAGCCATCGAAGCGGCCGAAGGCGAGGCGCCGCGTCGTCGTCGCCGTCGCCGGCGTCCCACCAACGGCGGCGGCGCCACCGAGTGAGTGCCCGCGTGCAGGCCTGCGTCGGCCTCGGCGCCAACCTCGGCGATGCGGTCGCGGCGGTGCAGGGCGCCCTGCAGGCGCTCGACGCATTGCCGGACACGCGCGTGATCAGCGCCTCGCGCCTGTATCGCACGCCGGCCTGGGGCAAGACCGACCAGCCGGCGTTCGTGAACGCGGCCGCGCTGCTGGAAACCACCCTCGACGCACGCACGCTGCTCGACCAGATGCTGCAGATCGAACGCGACTGGGGACGCGACCGCGCCGGCGACGGCAGCGACCGCTGGGGCGCGCGCACGCTGGACCTGGACCTGTTGCTTTACGGCGATGCCGCCATCGACGAACCCGGCCTGCGCGTGCCGCACCCGCATCTCCACGAGCGCGCCTTCGCGCTGGTGCCCATGGTCGAAATCGCGCCCGACATCGTGATCCCGGGCCACGGCCGAGCCTCCGACATCGTCGCGGCGATGGTCACCGGCGAGATCCATGCCCTGTGACGTCCGTGCCCTCTGACATCCGTGCCTCGTAACATCCACGCCTCGTAACATCCGCGCCCTGGGCTGACGCGCTACGCTATCCGTCATGTATACGAGCACCGACGCAAAGCCCTGGACCGTGCCCATGCTGGCCGACGCGAAACGCGAAGGCCGCAAGCTCGTCATGCTCACCGCCTACGACGCGGGGTTCGCGCGCGTCATGGACGACAACGGCGTCGACCTGATCCTCGTCGGCGATTCGCTCGGCATGGTGGTGCAGGGACACGGCAGCACGCTGCCGGTCTCCGTCGACGACATCGCGTATCACGTGTCCTGCGTTTCGCGCGGATTGCAGCGTGCGCTGTTGATCGCCGACCTGCCGTTCGGCGCGGATGCCACGCCCGAGCGCGCACTCGATGCCTCGCTGAAGTTCCTGCAGGCCGGCGCGGCGATGGTCAAGCTCGAAGGCGCGGCGCACAAGCTCGATGTCATCCGCTTCCTCGTCGATCGCGAGATTCCGGTTTGCGCGCACCTTGGCCTGACGCCGCAATCGGTGCTGCGCCTGGGCGGCTACAAGGTGCAAGGCCGCGAAGACAAGGCCGCCAAGCAGATCTGCGAAGACGCTTTGGCCGTCGCGAAAGCGGGCGCAACGCTGCTCGTGCTCGAGTGCGTGCCGTCCTCGCTCGCCGCCGCGATCACGGTCGCGAGCCCGATTCCTACCATCGGCATCGGCGCCGGCGCCGCGTGCGATGGCCAGGTGCTCGTGCTGCACGATCTGCTCGGTGTGAACACCGGGCATCGTCGCCCGAAGTTCGTGAAGGACTTCCTCGCGCAAGGCGGTTCGATCGCGGGCGCCATCAAGGCTTTCGGCGACGACGTGCGCAGCGGCGCCTTCCCCGACGCCGCGCACGCCTACGAATGACGCTCGCGATCGCCACCGCGCTCGACGAGCTGCGGGCGCACGTCGGTGCGTGGAAACGCGCGGGCTTGCGCGTGGGTTTCGTACCGACGCTGGGCAACCTGCACGCGGGCCACTACTCGCTCGTCGAACTCGCGCGCAAACATGTCGATCGCGTGGTCGCGAGCGTGTTCGTGAATCCGACGCAGTTCGGCGCGAACGAAGACTTCTCCCGCTATCCGCGCACGCCCGACGCCGATGCCGCGGGTTTGTCCGCCGCCGGTTGCCACCTGTTGTGGATGCCCGAAGTGGCGACGATGTATCCGTTCGGCGCGGACAACGCTGTGCGCATCCGCGTGCCCGGCGTAACCGATGTGTTGGAAGGCGCGCATCGCCCCGGGCACTTCGATGGCGTTGCCACGGTGGTCGCGCGTCTGTTCCTGCAAGTGCAGCCCGATGTCGCCGTGTTCGGTCGCAAGGATTACCAGCAGTTGGCGGCGATCCGGTATCTGGTGAAGGACCTCGCGTTCCCGGTCGAGCTGCTCGCCGCCGACACGCTGCGCGAGCCCGACGGCCTCGCGATGAGTTCGCGCAACCAATACCTGTCGGCGGAAGAACGGCCGGTGGCGGCGACCATCCACCGCACCCTCCAGCGCATGCGGGAGGCGACGCTGGGCGGAACGCCGCGTTCCCAAATCGAGGACCAGGCGCGGGCGGCGCTGGCGGCGGCCGGCTTCGAGGTCGACTACGCCGTCGTGCGCACGCCGGAACTGCTTGAACCACAAGACATTCCCGGCCCGCGCGTGGCGCTGGTCGCCGCCCGCCTGGGTCGCACGCGCCTGATCGACAACCTCGAATTCTGAACGCCGGGTGGGCCGACGGCCCCCTTTGTTGCGGCGCGGAAAACCCCTATCTAGACTGCGCACCTTTCCCGGGCCCCACGCCCGGCCACTCGCGGAGCGCCGTTCCATGCAGCTCAACCTGCTCAAAGCCAAGATCCACCGCGCCACGGTCACGCACGCCGAGCTGCATTACGAAGGCTCGTGCGCGATCGACGGCCGCCTGCTCGACATCAGCGGCATCCGCGAGTACGAACAGATCCACATCTACAACGTCAACAACGGCATGCGGTTCGTGACCTACGCGATCCGCGGCGAAGAAGGCTCGGGCGTGATCTCGGTCAACGGCGCGGCCGCGCACTGCGCATCGCCCGGCGACCTGGTGATCATCTGCGCCTACGCCGCGATGGACGAGGCCGAAGCGGCGAAGTACAAGCCGACCTGCGTGTACGTCGACCGGCTCAACGCGCTGACGCACACCAATCACTCGATGCCGAAGCAGGCTGCGTGATACTGGGGCGCATGGACGCCAGCCCCTTCAAGCAGCACTTCGAAGCCCTGCGCGCGCACGCCGCGCGCCTGGGCGACACGCCGATCCGCGCGCTGGTACAGGCGCCGGGTCGCGCCACGGATCTCGCGTTCCGCGTCGGTCCGATCTACGCCAACTTCGCGCGCCAGCGTTACGACGACGCGGCGATCGACGCGTTGTTCGCGCTCGCCGATACGGCGCAATTCCCCGAATGCCTGCGCGACCTGTTCGACGGCAAGCGCGTCAATCCGACCGAAGACCGCGCCGCGCTGCATACGGCCTTGCGCAGCGCGTTGAGCGATGCGCCCATCGCCGTCGCCGCGCACGCCGAAGCGCAGACCGCGCTCGCGCGCATGCGCCGCGTGGTCGACACGCTGCAGGACACGCCGGTCACCGATGTGGTGAGCATCGGCATCGGCGGATCGGATCTCGGGCCGCGGCTGATCGTCGATGCGTTGAAGCCGCCGAAACCCGGCCGCTTCCGCGTCCATTTCATTTCCAACGTCGACGGCGCGGCCGCACAGCGCGTTCTCGCTGGTCTGGATCCGAAGCGCACCGCGGCGATCGTCGTGTCGAAAACCTTCGGCACGCAGGAAACGCTGCTCAACGGCGGCATCGTGCGCGAATGGCTCGGCGACGACACGCGCCTGCTCGCCGTCACCGCCAACGTGGCGCGCGCGGCGGAGTGGGGCATTCCCGAAGCACGCATCCTGCCGATGTGGGATTGGGTCGGCGGCCGATATTCGCTGTGGTCGGCGGTGGGGTTGCCGATCGGCCTGGCGCTGGGCATGCCGGCGTTCGAAGCCTTGCTTGCGGGCGCAGCGGAGATGGACGCGCACGTGTTGCACACCGCGCCGCGCGAAAACCTCGGCTACTGGCATGCACTGACGGCGGTGTGGAATCGCAACGCGCTCGGTTTCGCGTCGCAGGGCGTGTTCCCGTACGACGATCGCCTCAAGCTCTTGCCGGCACATCTGCAACAAGTGGTGATGGAAAGCCTCGGCAAGTCCGTGCGCCTGGATGGTTCACCCGTCGCCGAACGCACCGTGCCGGTGTGGTGGGGCGGGGCAGGCACCGACGTGCAGCACAGCTTCTTCCAGGCGCTGCACCAGGGCACCGACATCATCCCGGGCGATTTCGTCGGCACCGTGCAGGCCGATCATCCGCATCGCGAAAGCCACCGTGCGTTGTTCGCCAACCTGCTCGCGCAGACCGAAGCCTTCGCGAACGGCCAGGGCAACGACGATCCGCATCGTCGTTACGCAGGCAATCGACCCAGCACGATGCTGTTGCTCGATGCGCTGACGCCGCGTTCGCTCGGTGCGCTGGTCGCGCTGTACGAACACAGCGTGTACCTGCAATCGGTCGCGTGGAGCATCAACGCGTTCGACCAGTTCGGTGTCGAATTGGGCAAGCAGGTGGCCAGTGCGTTGCTGCCCGCGATGCGTGGACAGAAAGCGGAGATCGCCGATCCCGTGACGCAAGCCTTGCTCGACGAGATCCTGCGGGAGCGTTGATCAGCGCGCGGCGTGCTGCGCCAGCGCCCACTCGACGTGCTCGCGCACGACGGCGTCATCGATCTCCTTGCGCGATTCCAACGCAGCCATTACGTCAGGCGTTGTCGGCGCATTCCCCAGCGCCACCGCGATATTGCGCAACCACCGCCCATATCCGCTGCGGCGGATGGCGGAGCCTTCCGTGCGCTTGAGGAACTCGTCTTCCGTCCACGCGAACAACGCGGGCAACGTCGCCGTGTCCAAATCGTTGCGGGCACGAAAATCCGGTTCGTCGGTGCGGCGCGCGAACTTGTTCCAGGGACAGATCAGCTGACAGTCGTCGCACCCGAAGATGCGATTGCCCATCAGGGGCCGCAATTCGGGATCGATGCTGCCTTCATGCTCGATCGTGAGATACGAAATGCAGCGCCGCGCATCGAGCTGGTTGGGCGCGATGATCGCCTGCGTCGGGCAGATGTCGATGCAACGCCGGCACGTGCCGCAATGCGCGCTCGCCGGTGCGTCGACGGGCAGCGGGATGTCGACGAACACCTCGCCGAGGAAGAACCACGAGCCTGCATCGGAATCGATCAGGCAGGTGTTCTTGCCGATCCAGCCCAGGCCCGCGTTGCGTGCGAGCGCGCGTTCGAGCACCGGCGCCGAATCGACGAACACCCGATGCCCGAAGGGCCCCACGAGCGCGGCGATCCGATCGGCCAGCGTCTGCAAGCGATTGCGCATCAGCTTGTGATAGTCGCGACCCAACGCGTAACGCGCGACGTAGGCGCGCTCGCCGTGCGCGAGGGTGCGCCACGCTTCCGCGTCGTCCTGCGCGTAATCCAGCCCGACCGAGATCACCCGCACCGTGCCCGGGATCAACTCGGCGGGGCGCGAACGCTTGTCGCCGTGGCGCGCCATCCAGTCCATCGACCCGTAGAGGCCCTGCGTGAGCCAGTCCCGCAGGTAGCCCTCGTCTGCGGACAGGTCCACGCCTGCGATGCCCACGCGCTGGAAGCCGAGCTCGCGGGCGAGCGCACGGATCTGCGCCGCCAGGACATTGCCCTCGGGTGCAGGATGCGACGGCGTAGACGAAAGGGAGGCCACCTGCCAAGTATAGAATCCGGCGATGGTCGCCACCCTTGCGTTGTACGACACGAAAGCCGCCCGCACGCTCGACGCGCGCGCCACCGCCGAATTGGGCGGCGACGCCTTCGAGTTGATGCGGCGCGCCGGCCGCGCGGCCTGGCATTGCGCGCTGCGGCATTGGCCGCAGGCGCAGCGCATCGTCGTGGTCTGCGGGCCGGGTAACAACGGCGGCGACGGCTACGTGCTGGCGCGCCTGGCGCTCGAGGCGGGGCGCTCCGTGCGCGTCGTGCGCTTGCCCGAGCATTCGCCGACCACGCCGTCGGCCCAACGAGCGCGCGATGAATTCCGCCAGCGCCAGGGCCCCATCGAGGCCTTCGTCGATACGCTCCCGCCCGCGGATCTCATCATCGATGCCTTGTTCGGCATCGGCCTGACGCGCGCGCCGGAAGGCAACGCGAAGGCGCTGATCGACGCGATCAACGCGCAGCCGGCGCCGCGCCTGTCGATCGACGTGCCGAGCGGCATCGACGCCGACACCGGCGGTATGCCCGGCGCGGCGGTGCTCGCCACGCGCACGCTGGAATTCATCGTGCCCAAGCCCGGCTTGCACACGGGGCCCGCGATCACGATGCGCGGCAGGCTCGAACTCGCCGAGTTGTCGATGCCTTCGCAGATGTTCGACGGCATCGATCCGCATTCGGCCTTGCTGCTACCCGATGCATTGAAGGGTGTGTTGCGCCCGCGCAGTCGCGATGCGCACAAGGGCGATTCCGGGCGCGTGTTGTGCCTGGGCGGCGACCACGGCAGCGGCGGCGCGATCATGTTGTGCGCGGAAGCTGCGTTGCGTGCAGGCGCTGGGCTCGTCGACGTCGCAACGCGCGAGGAATACGTCGGTGCGCTGCTCGCGCGCCGGCCCGAAGCGATGGTGCGCGCGGTCGAACGCAGCGAAGACCTCGCGGTGCAATTGGAACGCGCGGATGTCGTCGCCGCCGGACCCGGGTTGGGGCAGGGCATGTGGGGGCGCGTGTTGTTCGGCGCCGCGCTCGGAGCGGACAAACCGCTCGTGCTCGATGCCGATGCGTTGAACCTGCTCGCCACGCGCGACAACGTTGCGTTGCCCTCGGGCGCCATTCTCACGCCGCATCCGGGCGAAGCCGCGCGCTTGCTCGGTGTGTCGTCGGCTTACATCCAGAACGATCGCCACGGCGCGGCGAACGCGATCGCGGAAAAATACGATGCCGTCGTCGTGTTGAAAGGCGCAGGCACGATCGTCGTCGAACGTGGTCGTCGTGCCGCCGTCATCGGCGCAGGCAATCCCGGCATGGCCGCCGGTGGCATGGGCGATCTGCTTACCGGTGTGATCGCTGCATTGCGTGCGCAGGGCATGTCGGCATACGACGCTGCGTGCGTCGGCGCATTGCTGCATGCAAGCGCGGGCGACGAAGCGGCGCGCGACGGTGGCGAACGCGGTTTGTTGCCGTCGGATCTGCTGCCGCGGTTGCGTCGCCTCGCGAATCCTGATGCGATTCGCTGATGCGCGCGTTCCTGCCCACGCCCGACGACACCGATCGCATCGCGGCGGTTTTCGCAAGCACGCGTCCGCCGCGCGCGATCGTGCATTTGCGTGGCGATCTGGGTGCGGGCAAGTCGACGTTCGCGCGTGCGTTGTTGCGCGCACTCGGCGTGCGCGGCGCGATTCGCAGTCCGACCTACACGCTCGTCGAACGCTATCCACTCGATGACGGTGGCGATGCGT
Source organism: Noviluteimonas gilva (assembly GCF_009740395.1). Taxonomy (GTDB): domain Bacteria; phylum Pseudomonadota; class Gammaproteobacteria; order Xanthomonadales; family Xanthomonadaceae; genus Noviluteimonas; species Noviluteimonas gilva. The sequence goes on along the minus strand of NZ_WOXT01000004.1, from coordinate 119,588 downwards.
TGCACCTGGACCTGTATCGCATCGGCGATCCGGGTGAACTGGAATTCCTCGGCCTCGACGCGAGCGAGGGCACGCTCTGGCTGGTCGAATGGCCCGAGCGCGGCGGGCGGGCGCTTCCGCAGCCCGATATCGACGTCCTGCTCGCCCTGGAAGGGGACGGACGGTCGCTCGATGCCGTCGCGGGGTCGCCGGTCGGCGACGAATGGTTGGCGCGTTTGGCCGGTCACCCCCACTTGCATGCGTTTGTTCCCCCTCGCTGAGAGGAACCGGTGGCAGGTGCCGGATAGATAAGGAAAAAGTGGTTGCAAAACCCTCCGGCCGGTGCTTAACTCCCGGTCATGCGTATCAAGGGGGCCACCGTGCAGCAATGGGCACTCGGCGCAGCGCTGATCTTCGCGCTGTGCTGGAACATCGCGCGCGCCGGTGAGATCAAGGGACTGACCCTTCGCGAGGGCGCCACCGGCACCCGCGCCGAACTCCTGCTCGACGGCCCCGCCGATTACTCGACCCTGACCCTGGCCGGCCCCGACCGCCTCGTGGTGGACCTGCCCGCCGCCAAGCTCGGCCGCTTCGCGCTGCCCGAAGGCGCCGGCGTGGTGAAGTCGGTCCGCACGGGCCAGCCCGTGCCGGGCACGGTTCGCGTGGTGTTCGACCTCGCATCGCCGGTCGTGGGCCTCAAGCCCCGCATGGAAACCACCGACGGCGTGACGCGCCTGGTGCTCGAATGGCCGGGCGACGGCAAGCCGGGTGCGAGCGGTGACCTCGGCGGCACAGCCGTTGTCAGCCCCGCCGTCGCCGATCCCATCGGTGCGTTCGCCAACAAACCCGAACCCACGCCGCAGGAAACCGCCGCGCGTTCGGCCAAAGCGACCTCGCGCCTCGTCGCCACGCTGCCGAATGCGCAGGGCGCGGCGAGCAAGCCTGTTTCCACGGTCCCGTCGGCTGCCTCGACGAGCGCGTCGACCTATTCGCCGCCCACCACCATCGCGACCGGCGTTCCGACCACCATCGCCACCGGCGTGCCCACGCCGATCGCTTCGACCACGCCGCCGCCCGGCGCGACCAAGTCGATGCAACAACTGCGCAAGGCCGGCATGCGCGAGCTGGTCATCGCGATCGATGCCGGCCACGGCGGCCAGGATCCCGGCGCACGCGGCGGCCGCGGCACGCGCGAGAAGGACGTGACGCTCGCCATCGCGCGCGAACTCGCGCGCCAGATCAACGCCACGCCCGGCCTGAAGGCCTACCTCACCCGCGACACCGACGTGTTCATCCCGCTTGCGCAGCGCTACCAGAAGGCGCGCGCGGCGAAGGCGGACATGTTCGTGTCGATCCATGCCGACGCGTTCAACAACCCCGATGCGAACGGTTCGTCGGTGTTCGTGCTGTCGCAGCGCGGCGCCTCGTCGCAGGCCGCGCGCTGGTTGGCGAACCAGGAAAACGCGGCCGACCTGGTCGGCGGCGTGCGCCTGCAGGACAAGGACAACACGCTGGCCTCGGTGCTGCTCGACCTCTCGCAGAGCGCCACGATGAAGGCCTCCGAGGACATCGCCGGCCACGTGCTGAGCGGCCTGAAGAAACTGGGCAAGACCCACAAGTCGAGCGTGGAGCGCGCGAACTTCGTCGTGCTGCGCTCGCCCGACGTGCCCTCGATGTTGGTGGAGACCGCGTTCATCACCAACCCCGAAGAGGAACGCCGCCTCAACGATCCGCGCCACCAGCAAGACCTGGCGCGCGCGATCCTCGATGGCGTCAACCGCTATTTCACCCGCCAGCCGCCGCCGGGAACGCTGTATGCGGCGCGCGCGGAAGCCGCAGAGAATCCGACGGCGAGCGCCGCCGGCAGCCGCTGACGGCAGGTATGATCGGCGCTGCTCTTTCGTGCAGCGCCGCGCAGTGCCCATCCGCCAACTTCCCGACACCCTGATCAACCAGATCGCCGCGGGCGAGGTCGTCGAACGACCGGCGTCCGTCGTCAAGGAATTGGTGGAGAACGCGCTCGACGCCGGCGCGCGCCGCGTGGAGATCGACCTGGAAGAAGGCGGCATCCGCCTGATCCGCGTGCGCGACGACGGCGGCGGCATCGCGCCCGACGAACTTCCGCTCGCGGTGTCGCGCCACGCGACCAGCAAGATCGCCTCGCTCGACGACCTCGAAGCCGTCGCCACGCTCGGTTTCCGCGGCGAAGCGTTGCCGTCGATCGCGTCGGTCAGCCGCTTCATGCTCGCCTCGCGACGCACCGACGCCGAGCATGGCGCCGCCTTGCACGTCGACGGCGGCCGCCTGGGCGAAGTCGCCCCGAAACCACATCCGCAGGGCACGACGGTCGAAGTGCGCGACCTGTTCTACAACGTGCCCGCGCGCCGCAAGTTCCTGCGCGCCGAACGCACGGAGCTGAGTCACATCGAAGAATGGCTGCGTTCGCTCGCGCTCGCACGCCCGGATGTCGAACTGCGCGTCTCGCACAACGGCCGCCCTGCGCGTCGCTATCGCGGCGACGGCATCCTCGCGTCCACCGATCGCCTGTTCGAAACGCTCGGCGAGGAATTCGCGAAGCACGCGCTGCGCGTCGAACATTCCGGCGCCGGCTTGCGCCTGCACGGCTGGATCGCGCAACCGGTCTACAACCGCGCGAGCGCCGACCAGCAGTATCTCTACGTCAACGGCCGCAGCGTGCGCGACCGCAACGTCGCGCATGCGGTGAAGCAGGCCTACGCCGACGTGCTCTTCCACGGGCGACAACCGGCTTACGTGTTGTTCCTCGAACTCGACCCGCGCACCGTCGACGTCAACGTGCATCCGGCCAAGCACGAAGTGCGCTTCCGCGAATCGCGCCTGGTGCACGACTTCGTCTATCGCACGCTGCATGCGGCGCTGGCCGAAACGCGCGCGGGCCTCTCGGCGGAAAGCGCGGCGCCCGTCGTTGCCGAACCTGGCGCGCGCACGTGGGTCGGTCCGTCGTGGAATGGTTCGGATCAGTCGGGCCTGTCGTTGCGTGTCGCCGATGCGCGGGTCGCGTACGCGGCGTTGTATGCGAACGACGACGTCGCCCTCGCCGAAGCGCCGCGCCCCATGTCGATGCCCGAGGCGCGCGACGACACCGCGCCGCCGCTCGGCTTCGCGATCGCGCAACTCCACGGCATCTACATCCTCGCGGAGAACGCCGACGGTCTGGTCGTCGTCGACATGCATGCCGCGCACGAACGCATCGGCTACGAAAAGCTCAAGGGCGCGCACGACGGCGAAGGCCTGCGCACGCAGCCCTTGCTGGTGCCGATGAACGTCGCGGTGTCCGAGCGCGAAGCCGATGTCGCCGAACGCGAGGCCGCCACGCTCGCCGCGCTGGGGTTCGAACTCACGCGCAGCGGGCCGGGTTCGCTGCTGTTGCGCAGCGTGCCGGCCTTGCTCGCCGATGGCGATGTCGAAGCCTTGTTGCGCGACGTGCTTGCCGATCTGCGCGAACACGGCGAATCGCGGCGCGTGTCCGCCGCGCGCGACGAATTGCTGTCGACGATGGCCTGCCACGGCGCCGTGCGCGCCAATCGTCGTCTTACCATCGCCGAAATGAACGCGCTGCTGCGCGAAATGGAAGCGACCGAACGTTCCGGCCAATGCAACCACGGCCGTCCCACGTGGACGCGCTTCGCATTGGGCGACATCGACAAATGGTTCCTTCGAGGGCGTTGAGCACATGGGGAAGGTCAGGGGAATGGGGAAGGGACTGGCGCTGACGTTGATCGCCTGCACGCTCGTGTTGGGCGCCTGCGACAAGACCGACGAAGAAGCGGCCGCACGCGCGGCGGCCGAAGCGCGCGCACGCGCATTCGCCGCATCGGAGAAGCCGTGGCGTGATGCACGCGTCGCCGAACTCACCGCGCCGCAAGGGTGGACGTCGGTGATCGGCCTGCACTGGATCGACCCCGGTTCGCATTACGCCGGCGCCGCGGGCAGCAATGGCATCCGCATGGCGATGGGCCCGGCGCACCTGGGCATGCTGGAACTCGGTGCCGATGGCCGTGTGCGCTTCGTGCCGGACAAGAGCACCGCGCTGACGCTCGACGGCGAACCGCTCACGGGTGCGACGGTGCTGAAGACCGACGCGGACGAAGGCGGCCCGAGCAAGATCGGTTTCGACGAGGGCAAGGGCCTGGCCACGGTCATCAAGCGCGGCGACCGCGTTGCGCTTCGCGTGAAGCACAGCGATGCGCCTGCGCGGTTGCAGTTCGCCGGCTTGCAGTTCTGGCCGGGCGGTCCCGAGTGGAAGGTCACCGGGCGCTTCATCCCGCATCCGGCGGGCACGACGCTGCCGATCGTCAACATCGTCAACATGGTCGAACAAGTGGCCAACCCCGGCGCGGTGGAATTCACGCACGGCGGCAAGACCCATCGCCTCGAATTGCTCGACGAAGGCGAACCGACGCTGTTCCTCGTCTACGCCGATCGCACGAGCGGGCACGGCAGTTATCCCGCGGGCCGCTATCTCGACCTCGCGCGCCCGACCGCGAACCAGCAGATGACGATCGATTTCAATCGCGCGGAGAATCCGCCGTGCGCGTTCACGGCTTACGCCACCTGTCCGTTGCCGCCGGTCGCCAATCGCCTCGATCTTGCAGTCGAAGCCGGCGAACGCGTCTACACCAAACACTGATCGAAGGATCCGACATGCGCCGCCTCCTGCTCGCCGCCGCGACACTCGCCATCGCGATCCCGCTGTTCGCCTCCGACGCCTCGGCGCCGAAATCCACGGGCGCGCCGGTGCCGCTGCTGTGGAAAGTGTCCGACAAGGACAACACCGTCTACCTGCTGGGCTCCTTCCACATGCTGACGAAGGACGACTATCCGCTGTCGAAGGATGTCGACGCGGCGTATGCCGATGCCGAGGAAGTGGTGTTCGAACTCGCGCCGGAGGAGATGTTGTCGAAGGACCTGGGTATGGCGATGGGGCAGGCGGCGATTCGCACGGACGGCACTACGCTCAACGATGAACTTCCGCCCGCGCAGCGCGCGCGCCTGGCGCAGTGGCTGCAGGACAACGAAGCCACGCTTCGGCAGATGGGCGTGCAGCCGGCGATGTTCCAGATGGTCGATGCCTGGTACGCCAGCCTGCTGGTGACGATCGCCGAGGCGCGCGCCGCGGGGTTCGATTCCGAACTCGGCCTCGACGCGCATCTGGGCAAGCAGGCGACGGCCGACGGCAAGCGGACGAGCGGGCTGGAAGGCGGCATGAAGCAGCTGGCGATGTTCGAAAACATGGACAGGCAGGTGCAATTGCAGCTGATGGCCGAATCGTTCGACGAAACCGACGGCGGCAAGGCCGCGCTGGAGCGCCTGCATGCGCAATGGCGGAGCGGTGATGTCGACCAGTTGTGGAAGAAGCTCGGCGTCGAATTCCGCGACGAGTATCCGGCGCTCTACAAGACGATCAACAGCGATCGCAACGCTGCGTGGGTGCCGCTGCTGCGCAAGCGCCTCGACACACCGGGCACCGACGACACGCTGGTCGTGGTCGGCGCGCTGCACCTGCTCGGCAAGGACGGCGTGGTCGAACGCATGAAGGCGCAGGGCTATACGGTCGAGCGCGTCTGCTCGGCGTGCGCGAAGCGGTAAGTCTCGCATGGCGACGCTGACGCCGATGCTGCAGGTTCCCGACATCCGCGCGACCATCGCGTGGTATGTCTCGGTGGGCTTCACGCTGATCGAGAGCGCGGAAGAAGAGGGCGAGCTGATCTGGGCGCTGCTCGGCTACGGCGAGGGCCGCGTGATGTTCAACTGCGGCGGCCACGCGAGCGATGCGCCGCGCCGCGACGCCGATCTGTATCTGCAGGTCGAAGACGTCGATGCGCTCTTCAACGCGCTGCCCCGGAGCGTGGTCGTGTTCGAAAGCCCGCACGACACCTTCTACGGCATGCGCGAGTTCATCCTGCGCGACAACAACGGGTTCTGGCTGACCTTCGGCGAACCCGTCAGGCGGCACTGACCATTTCGATGCAATCCACCGGGCATGCGGGCACGCAAAGCTCGCAACCGGTGCACAGCGGTTCGATGACGGTGTGCATGTGTTTGCTGCCGCCGACGATCGCGTCGACGGGGCAGGCCTGGATGCACTTGGTGCAGCCGATGCAATCGGCTTCGATGACCAGCGCGACGATCGGCGGCTTGTGTGTGCCGCGCGATCGATCGTAGGGAACCGGCGTGACATCGAGGATCTTCGCGAGCGCGCGTGCGCCCGCATCACCGCCGGGCGGACAGCGTTCGACGCCGGCTTCACCGCGCGCCATCGCCTCCGCATACGGGCGGCAACCCGCGAAACCACACTGGCCGCATTGCGTTTGCGGCAACACGCGATCGAGACGCTCGACGAGGTCGATCGCGATGTCCACGGCCTTACTTGACCGGCGCACCCGCCGGCGCGCCCTGCGCGTCGAGCAAGTGCAGCCCGCCGCCATCGGCACCGGCGGAGAGGATCATTCCTTCGCTCACGCCGAAGCGCATCTTGCGCGGCGCGAGGTTGGCGATGAACACGACGTTGCGACCGACCAGCGCCGCCGGATCGCCGTACGACGCACGGATGCCCGAGAAAATCTGGCGCTTGCCCAGTTCGCCCGCGTCGAGTTCGAAGCGCAGCAGCTTGTCGGAGCCTTCGACGAATTCGCACGCCAGGACCGTCGCCACGCGCAGGTCGAGCTTCGCGAAATCATCGATGCCGATGTGCGCGGTCTCGGCCGCTGCAGCCGTCACGGGCTTCAGGGCTTCGGGCTTCGCGGCGGCGACGGGCGGCGCGGCGACGGACGCCATGGTGTCCTTGCTGGCTTCGGTCATGTGGTCGATGTGCTTCGGGTCGATGCGGGTGAACAACGGAACGTAAGGGTCGATGCGATGCGCGAGCAGCGGCTGCGCGAGGTCCTGCCAGCCCGCGACGGGCGCGCGCAGGAACCCTTCGGCGCGCTGCGACAACAGCGGCAACACCGGCTTGAGCATCGCGGCGAGCACGCGGAACAGGTTGAGGCCCTGCGTGCAGACGGCCTGCAGTTGCGCGCCGCTGCCTTCCTGCTTGGCGAGCACCCACGGTTTGGTTTCGTCGATGTAGCGGTTCGCTTCGTCGGCGAGCGCCATCGCATGGCGCAACACGGCGGCGGGCTGGTTCGCTTCGTATGCAGCGGCGACTTGCGGGATCGCATCGACGAAACGCGCGTACATCGCCGCATCCGGCAATGCATCGGCGAGCTGGCCGCCGAAGCGCTTGTCGATGAAGCCGGCGCAACGGCTCGCAAGATTCACGAACTTGCCCACCAGGTCGCTGTTCACGCGCGCGACGAAGTCGTGCAGGTTGAGGTCGAGATCGTCGACGCCGCCGCCGGACTTCGCGGCGAAGTAGTAACGCAGCGCTTCGGGATCCAGGCCGGCCTCCAGATACGTGCGCGCCATGACGAAGGTGCCGCGCGACTTCGACATCTTCGCGCCGTCGACGGTCAGATAGCCGTTGACGTGCAGCTTGGTCGGCGCGCGGAAGCCCGCACCATGCAACACCGCCGGCCAGAACAGGCCGTGGAAGTTGACGATGTCCTTGCCGATGAAATGGTGCAGCTCGGCTTCGCTGTCGTGCGCGAGGTACTGCATGAAGTTGGCGCCATCGCGCTCGCACAACACCTGCAGCGCCGAGAGGTAACCGATCGGCGCATCGAGCCACACGTAGAAATACTTGCCCGGATGGCCGGGGATCTGGAACCCGAAGTAGGGCGCATCACGTGAGATGTCCCACGCGCGCAGGCCGCCTTCGGCGTCGAGCCATTCCAGCAACTTGGCCTTCACGCCGGGAATCGCGACGTCGCTGGCGAGCCAGCCGCGCAGGAAATCGCTGAAGGGCCCGACTTCGAAGAAGAAGTGCTCGGAGTCGCGCAACTCCGGCGTCGCGCCACTGAGCACCGAGCGCGGTTCCTTCAGATCGGTCGGCGCATACGTGGCGCCGCAGTTCTCGCAGTTGTCGCCGTACTGGTCGGGCGTGCCGCAGTTCGGGCAGATGCCCTTGATGTAGCGATCGGGCAGGAACATGCCCTTCGCCGGATCGTAGAACTGCGCCACGCTGCGCCGCGAGATGTGGCCGCGCGCATCGAGCGCCGCGTAGATCGCTTCGGTCAGCTGGCGATTGGCCGGCGAGTTGGTCGAGTCGTAATGATCGAAGGCGACGTGGAAGTCGGCGAAGTCGCGCTCGTGCTGCGCCTGGATCGCGGCGATGAACTGCTCGGGCGTGGTGCCGGCTTTCTCGGCGGCCAGCATGATCGGCGTGCCATGCGTGTCGTCGGCGCACACGAAGCGCACCGCGTCGCCCGCCATGCGCCGTGCGCGCACCCAGATGTCGCCCTGGACGTAGCCCACCAGGTGCCCGAGGTGCAACGGGCCGTTGGCATAGGGCAGGGCACAGGAGACGGCGACGTGGCGGGGCATGGCGCGTGCTTTGAACGGGGCCGGCGATTATGGCACGGACACGAAAAAGCCCGGCTTGCGCCGGGCTTTCGGTGTCGACTGCGATGCGCGCGAACGCGCGATCGTCAGTTGACGCGTTCCCACTTGCCGGTGCGGCAGAACACGAGCTTGCAGCCGGTGACTTCCAGGTGCTTGCCGTCGGCCGAAGCCTTGACCGTCTTGACCTTGAAGTTGTCGCCCGTCGACGGCTTGAAGCCCTTGCCGCCCGACCAGACGCCGTCTTGCTGCACCACGTCCCAGAACACGAGCATGCCCGCGACGGGCTTGCCCTTCTTGTCGCCCGAGCATTCGTCGCACGTGGCGTTGGGCTTGTTGAGGGATTCGACGACCTTGGCCGCGATCCCGCCGTTCTTGGTGCGATAGACCTCGGTGATCGACATCGGCTTGCCGGTCTCGTCGTCGAAGGTCTTCCACTTGCCGATGACCGGATCCGGCGCCTGGGCCGACGTCGCGAACACAGCCACGAGCAGCGGCATCGCCAGCACGGAAGCGAAGAACTTGGTGCGCATGGGTCCCCTCCCAGGGATCGTTGAAATGGTCCGCACGAATCCGGCGGACTGGCGGCTTTATACCGCATCCGGGTGCGTACGGAAGTCGGGGCCGCGCGGCGGTTCAGCCTACAATGCACGGCTCCCCCCGCAGTGCCTCCCATGACGCCCCTCGAATCCCGGATCGCCGCCCTCCGCGACCCCGCCGCGGGCCTTACGCTCGCCGATACCGGCGCGCGCATCCGCGCCGCCGTCAGCGACGGTCACGCCGCCGTTGCCGTTACGCTGGGCTATCCGGCCGCCAGCTGGCACGAAATGCTGCGCGCGCAGGTCGCCGAGGCGGTCGCCGCCGAAGGCCTCAAGCTCGCCAGCCTCGAACTCCAGACGCGCATCGACGCGCACGCGCCGCAGGGGCAACTCGCGCCGCTGCCGCGCATCCGCAACGTCATCGCCGTGGGTTCGGGCAAGGGCGGCGTGGGCAAGTCGACGACCGCGGTGAACATCGCGCTGGCGCTGGCCCGCGAAGGCGCGCGCGTCGGCGTGCTCGATGCCGACGTCTACGGCCCGAGCATCCCGATGATGCTCGGCCTGTCCGGTCGCCCCGACAGTCCCGACGGCAAGGCGATCGAGCCGATGCACGCGCACGGCGTGGAAGCGATGTCGATCGGCCTGATGGTCGAACAGGACACGCCGATGATCTGGCGCGGCCCGATGGCGACCTCCGCGCTGACGCAGTTGCTCGAACAGACGCTGTGGGGCGGCGAAGGCCAGCTCGATTACCTGTTCGTCGACCTGCCGCCGGGCACGGGCGACATCCAGCTGACGCTTGCGCAGAAGATCCCCGTCGCCGGCGCCGTGGTGGTGACCACGCCGCAGGACGTGGCGACGCTGGATGCGCGCAAGGCGCTGCGCATGTTCGAAAAAGTCGAGGTGCCGGTGCTGGGCCTGGTCGAGAACATGGCGGTGCACACCTGCTCCAACTGCGGGCATGTCGAACACGTCTTCGGCCATGGCGGCGGCGAGCGCATCGCCGCGCAGTACGGCACGCCGCTGCTCGGCTCGCTGCCGCTGGAGATCGGCATCCGCCAGCAGGGCGATGCCGGCACGCCGATCGTCGCCGCCGACCCCGATTCGCCCGCCGCCGCGGCCTATCGCGCCGTCGCGCGCCGCCTGGCCGCCGAACTCGCGCGCCGCCCGCGCGCACCGGTGTCGCTGGGCGCGCAGTTGCTCTAGAACCCCATACAATCCCGCAATCCCGAACCCGCAAGAGACCGCATGAGCATCAAGAGCGACCGCTGGATCCGCCGAATGGTCGAACAGCAGAAGATGATCGAGCCGTTCGAACCCGGGCAGGTCAAGCACGCCGCCGACGGCCACCGCATCGTGAGCTACGGCACCTCCAGCTACGGCTACGACGTGCGCTGCTCGCGGGAGTTCAAGGTCTTCACCAACATCAACTCGACGATCGTCGACCCGAAGCATTTCGACTCCGGCAGCTTCGTCGACATCGAATCGGACGTGTGCATCATCCCGCCGAATTCCTTCGCGCTGGCGCGCACCGTCGAGTACTTCCGCATTCCGCGCGACACGCTCGTCGTGTGCCTGGGCAAGAGCACATACGCGCGCTGCGGCATCATCGTCAACGTCACGCCGCTGGAACCGGAATGGGAAGGCCACGTGACGCTGGAATTCAGCAACACCACGCCGTTGCCGGCACGCATCTACGCGAATGAAGGGGTGGCGCAGATGTTGTTCTTCCAGTCCGACGAAGTCTGCGAGACCTCGTACAAGGACCGCGGCGGCAAGTACCAGGGGCAGACGGGGGTCACGCTGCCGCGCACGTAAGAAAAGTTCGTTCCACACCAACCAAGGGGAAGGGGAAGTCGATGGAAAACAATCCGTACCAGGCGCCCAGCGCCAGCGTCGCAGAACACACCGAAGAAGTCCTCGCGGGGCGCGGTGAGCGCTTCCTCGCGGCGCTCATCGACACGATCCTCCTGTGCGTGATCCTGGTGCCGGCGATGTTCGCGACCGGTTACTTCGAACAGGCCGCGCGCGGCGAAGTCGGCATCGGCAAGGTCGTGGCGTATGGCTTCGCCGGCTTCCTGGTGTTCCTGATCGTGCAGGGCTGGCCGCTGGCGCAGTCGGCGCAGACCTGGGGCAAGAAGGTGCTCGGCATCCGCATCGCGCTGCTCGACGGCACGCAGCCCACCTTCGGCACCCTGATCCTCAAGCGTTACCTGCCGGTGCAGGTGGCGGGCGCAATTCCGGTGCTCGGCTTGGTGCTCAGCATGATCAACGTCCTGCTGATCTTCCGCAGCGACCGCCGTTGCGGCCACGATCTCATCGCCGGCACGCAGGTGTTGAAGAACTGATCCATCGCGTCCTCCGCCGCAGTGGCGGCGGAGGACGTTGTTGCGATCACGGCTTCTGGTAAGTCACGAAGAAGCCCTGCAAGTCGCCGTTCTCGATGTACGGCTCCACGCTTTGCACCTTGTAACCGCGCGTGGCGAAGGCCTGGTGCGCGCGGCTCAGCGCATTCGCCGCGCCCTGGTTGCGGAAGCCCCAGGTGGCGTCGACCCAGATCGTCGTGGCCAGCAGGCCGTTGCGGACGGCTTCGTTCGCGATGTCGTCGGGCTTTTTGTCGAACAGGCCGGCCTGCGCGGGCAGGGCGAGGGCCGCGAGAGCAGCGGCCAGGAACAACTTGCGCATCGGTGATTCCCCAGCGTGGGTCAGGATCCAGCGCCGATTGTCTCTTGCAACAGCTGAATCCGCTCGATCAGTTGCTCCGGTCCATAAGGCTTCGCGGCCGCCATGCCCCAGACCGGACGCGGCCAGGCGATGTCTTCGCGATAACGCGCGATGACGTGGATGTGCAGCTGCGACACGAGGTTGCCGAGCGCCGCCACGTTGAGTTTGTGCGGGCGGAAGACCTGCAGCGCGCGACATGCGCGATCGATTTCCTGCACGAGCGCCAGTTGCTGCGGCGGTGCGAGATCGGTGACTTCGGTCGCTTCGGCGATGCGCGGCACGAGGATCAGCCAGGGATGGTTCGAATCGTCCATCAATCGCACGTCGCACAGGGGCCAGGAGGCGACCGGGTGCGTGTCGTCGGCCAGTTGCGGATGCAGATGCCACGCGTCGAGGTTCATCGCAGTTGCGCCTCGAGGAAGTCGAGCGTGCGTTGCCAGGCCAGCTTCGCGGCGTCGGCGCCGTACGCCTTCGGATCCACGTCGCGATTGAACGCGTGCCCGGTGCCTTCGTACACGAAGACCTGCGCCTGCGGTTGTTTCTGCCGATGCAGTTCGATGTCGTGCGGCGGAATGCTGTTGTCGTCGGCGCCGAAGTGGAACATCAACGGTGCGCCGGCTTTCTCGTCGAGGAAAGGCACGCTGCGCGCGCCGTAGTAACCGACCGCGGGGAGCGACAGGCGCGTGGCGCACAGGAAGGCGAGGGTGCCGCCCCAGCAGAACCCGATCGCGCCCACGCGCAGGCCTTCCATCTGCAATTTTTCGGCGGAAGCGTTGATGACATCCATCGCGCGTTCGGTGCCCAGCGCGGACACCAGCGCGCGTGCGCGTTGCACGCCGGCGTCGTCGTAACCCAGTTCGACGCCGTGTTCGACCGGATCGAACAGGGCCGGTGCAAGCGCCACGAACCCGGCATCGGCCAGCCGCTCGGCGACGCTGCGGATGTGCGCGTTCACGCCGAAAATCTCCTGGATCACCACCACCGCGCCCTTCGAAGGACCCGGCGGCTCGGCGCGCCAACCCCGCACCGGCCCGTGCGGGGTCTCGATGTCGATCCATCCATGCATGGCCGCGGGCCTCCTGGCGATGGGCGTGAGGGAATCGTACTCCTTGGTAAATCGCGCGAAACAGCAAGCGCGGATCGGGCGGCCAAGCGGCCGTAGGGGCCGCCCGCGCCCCTATAATCCGCGACCTTCCGCATCCCCCCGGTCCGACCCCTCGATGTCCATCGCCACCAAGCCCAAGTCCGCCAGCCAGGGAGGCAAGGTCGGGTTCGTCAGTCTCGGGTGCCCCAAGGCGCTCGTGGACTCCGAACGCATCCTCACCCAGCTCAAGGTCGAGGGGTACGACATCGTGCAGACCTACGACGATGCCGACATCGTCGTGGTGAACACCTGCGGCTTCATCGACTCGGCGGTGACCGAATCGCTGGACGCCATCGGCGAGGCCATCGCGGAGAACGGCAAGGTCATCGTCACCGGTTGCCTGGGCAAGAAGCCGGAGCAAATCCGCGAAGCCCACCCGGGCGTGCTGTCGATCAGCGGCCCGCAGGACTACACCTCGGTGATGGAAGCCGTGCACCTGGCGTTGCCGCCGTCGCACGATCCCTTCCTCGATCTCGTGCCCGACTACGGCCTGAAGCTGACGCCGAAGCACTACGCGTATCTGAAAATTTCCGAAGGCTGCAATCACCGCTGCACGTTCTGCATCATCCCGTCGATGCGTGGCGACCTCGTCTCGCGCCCGGTCGACGACGTGCTGCGCGAAGCCGAGAAGCTCGCGATGGGCGGCGTGCGCGAGCTGCTCGTCATCTCGCAGGACACCTCGGCCTATGGCGTCGACGTGAAGTACGCCGAGCGCACCTGGCGCGGCAAGGCGTACCAGACGCGCATGAAGGCGCTGTGCGAAGGCCTGTCGGAACTCGGCATCTGGACGCGCCTGCATTACGTGTACCCGTATCCGCACGTCGACGACATCATTCCGCTGATGGCCGACGGCAAGTTGCTGCCGTACCTCGACATTCCGTTCCAGCACGCCGCGCCGCGCATCCTCAAGCTGATGAAGCGCCCCGGCAGCGTCGAGAAGACGCTCGAGCGCGTGCACAAGTGGCGCGAAATCTGCCCGGAGCTGGCGATCCGTTCGACCTTCATCGTCGGTTTCCCCGGCGAGACGGAAGCCGAATTCGAAACGCTGCTCGACTTCCTCGATGAAGCGCAGCTCGACCGCGTGGGTGCGTTCGCGTATTCGCCGGTCGAAGGTGCGACGGCGAATGCGTTGCCCGATCCGGTCCCGGAAGACGTGAAGCAGGAGCGCCTGGCGCGCTTCATGGAGCGTCAGGCTGCGATCTCCGCGGGCCGCCTGGAAGCGAAGGTCGGCACGACGCAGCGCTGCATCGTCGACGCAATCGACGGCGAGCTTGCGATCGCGCGCTCGCGTTTCGACGCGCCGGAAATCGACGGCCTCGTGCAGATCCAGGATGGTCGCGAAGCCGGCCTGAAGCCCGGCGATTTCGTGGACGTCGAAATCCTCGGCGCCGACGAGCACGATCTGTACGGCGAAGTGAGCTACAGCGCCGCCTGACCCCATCCCCCTTCCAAGGGGGATCAATCGCGCACAGCGCGATTGAGGGGGATAAAGATCGCGTCGATCCCACGCAACCCCACCCCAGCCCTCCCCTGCAAGCAGGGGAGGGAGTTCAGTACTGCACGTCGACGATGAAGTATCGCGAGGCGCCACCCGGCAGCATCGCTTCGAACTCATCGTCCACGCGCTTTTTCATCATCGCGCGCGCCAGCGGCGAATCCACGCTGATCCAACCCAGCTTCGCATCGGTCTCGTCGGGCCCGACGATGCGGTAGCGCTGCGTTTCTCCCGTCGTCGCATGTTCGATCTCGACCTGCGCGCCGAAGAACACCGCTTCGCGATCCGTCGGCGCGGTGTCCACCACGCGCAGCACTTCCAGGCGCTTGGACAGATACCGCACGCGCCGATCGATTTCGCCGAGCTGCTTCTTGCGATAGGTGTACTCGGCATTCTCGGAACGGTCGCCTTCGGCCGCGGCGGCGGCGAGGGCTTTCACCACCTCCGGACGGCGCACGCGCCACAGATCGTCGAGTTCGGCCTTCAGGCGTGCGTGCCCCTCGCGCGTGATCAGCGCGGTGGCTTTCTCCCCCGGTGGCCGCCAACGTCCCATCGATGCCCTTCGTCCCAATCGTGCGTTGCTTATGCCAAGCTCGCGCCCAACGATCAAGGGCGACGCCTCCTGCATGCTCCTGCTGCCGCTGCATCGCCCGCTGACGCGCGCCACGTTTCCCGTCGTCACCGCGCTGCTCGTCCTGATCAATGTGTTCGTCTTCTTCGGCCTGCAGGCAGGCGACCAGGCGCGGGTCCAGGAAGCGTTGACCGATTACATCCCCTCGCGCCTGGCGGAGATCGAAGCGCCCGCGTACGAGCGATGGCTGATCGAGCGTGGTGGACGCGCCGAAGACCTCGCGGAGTTCCGCGCACTGCGTGACGAGGACGCGCGCCACGCGTTCGTCGGGCAACACACGCTGGTGGATCGCGAGTTCGAACCGGCCTTGCGCACCGGGCGCTTGTTTCCCGACGCATCGACGTTCGACGAATGGCGCCGCCTGCGCGCGGGTTACGACGCGACGCTGTCGTCGATTCCGACACTGCGCTATCTCCTGCGCGCTTCCGAGTTCGATCCCGTGCGCCTGGTGAGTTCGGCCTTCCTGCACGCCGACTTCGGCCACCTGTTCGGCAACATGCTGTTCCTGATGATCATCGGCCTGCTGGTCGAGGGTGCGCTGGGGCCGTGGCGGTTCCTCGCGGTGTATCTGCTCGGCGCGGTCGGCGCGAACCTCGCATCGATCGCATTCCACTGGGGCGATGCGACGGGCGGGCTCGGTGCCTCCGGTGCGATCGCTGCGCTGATGGGGTGCTTCTGCCTGGTGTGGGGCACGCAGCCGGTGCGGTTCTTCTACTGGATCGGCGTGTGGTTCGATTACGTGCGTGCGCCGGCGCTGTGGTTGTTCCCGGCGTGGCTCGGGTGGGAATTGTTCAATCTGCTCGTGCGGGATGATTCGAACGTCGCGTTCGAAGCGCATGCCGGCGGACTCGTGTGCGGCGCGTTGATGGGCGCCGCGCTCGCCGCAACAGGGCAGGTGCGCACGGCGTTCATTCGCGACGCCGCACCCGACGCGCCGGCGAAGGACGATCGCTGGGAGCGCGCGCAGCGCCACATCGGGCGCATGCAATTGGCCGAAGCCGATGCGCTGCTGACCGCATTGGCGGCCGAAGCGCCGTGGCGCGTGGACGTGCAACTCGCGCGTTATCGCGTGGCGCGCAACGGGGGACGCGCCGAGCAGGCGACGGCCCGCGCGTTGCAAGCCTTGTCGATCGAAGCGCCGGATGCGAACAGCGTGCGGGCGCAGGGTGAGTTGCTTGCGGAACTGGATGCGCAGGCCAGCGCGATCCCGTCGGACGTGCGCTTGTCGTTTGCACGACGCGCGATCGCCTTCGGCGTCCTCGACGCCGCCGAGCGCGCCCTGCAACCGCTCACGGCCGATGTCGCGCCGGACACCGCGTCGCAACTCTGGTTCGATCTCGCGCTGCGCCATCGCGACGCCGGTGCGCAGGCCGCCCACGTGCGTTGCCTGCGCCATCTCACCGAACGCCACCCGCAGCAGCCGCAGGCGGTGAAGGCTCGGTTCCTGCTCGAGAACGGGTGAGGGGGCGTCGTTGCTTTATCCCCCCCAATCGCGCTTTGCGCGATTGACCCCCCTTGGAAGGGGGGTAGCAGCCGTCAGGTAAGGGAGAGCGCGGCGTCGATGCGCTGCAACAGTGCTTCGTCCGTCGTGCGGGTCCGCGCGCGTTCGAGCAACACCTTCGCTTCGGCGGGGCGGTTGAAGCGTTCGAGCAGGATCATCGCGGCCGTCAGGCCCCACTGCGCCGACGACGCATCGCCCGGACGCGCGTTGAACAGCGCATGCAGCGCGTCGACCGCCAACTGCGCCTGGCCGCCGAGGCGGGCCTGTTCGGCCAGGCGCGCGCCGTGTTCGGGCAGCAAGGGAACGAACGCGGGATCCGTGTCGAGACTTTCGCGCAGCAATCCAAGCGCCTTGCGGTCCTGTTTCTCCATCATCAGCTGATGCAGGAATTGGCGCGCGTGTTCCTGCACGACCTGCATGTCGCCGGCCTTCTGCAGCAGGCGGCGATAAAGCTCATGCACTTCGGTCGATACCGCACGCGTGCGCACTTCCGTGCGCAGCAATGCGATGGCCTCGGTCATGCGGCCTTCGCGAATCAAGGGTTCGGCCTCCGCGATGACGGCTTCGCCGCCGACGGCACCGATGGGCGCGTGCGTGGCCTGGGCCTGCAGCGTCGCCGGTTCGTATCCGAGTTCGTCGTGCGCCTGGTAGATCAGGTAGCCCATCAAATGGAACGCGGAGAACAGGCCCCAGAAGCCGAGCACCGTCGACAACCAGTTCGCGACGATCGGCGGCACCATGTGGCCGAGCCACGCACCGGCCGTCAGCGCGCTCAACTGGATGACGAACAGCAAGCCGACGACCGCGAGATACGGCCAACCCACGCGCGCGACGATCGAAAACGCCGTCGACGGGCTCAGCGCGCTCGACAGGCTGCCGGTCATCGCCAGCGTCATCGTGAGCGCGGGCTGCAGGAACACCAGCAACGCCAGGCCGCCGACGATCAGCAGCTTGCTCTGCGTGAACAGCAACAGGACGAGCAGCGCGACGAGGACGAATTGCATTACAAGGAAGCGCCACACCACGCCGCTGTCCACGGTGACGATCACTTCCGGCGGCTCCATGTCGCCGTCGGCCGAGCGCCGCAGGATTTCGAACGCGTACTTGTAGGCGCCGAGCCACATCGCGATCGAGATCAGCCACCCGATGAAGGGAATGCCGCGGAAGATCGCGAGAAGCGCGAGCATCACCAGCGTGACGAGCGCCGCGCCGCGGATCGGATACAGGATGATCGCGGGGATGCGTTGCCAGAACGGTTCCGGCGGCGCCGTCGTGGCGCGGGGCGTGGCACTCATTGCGCGCTGCCCGCGCGACGCAGCACCTGCGTGCCGTTGACGGCCTTGAGCTGGTCGTTGTCGACGAGTTCGTACACGCGGTCGTCTTCCGACTTCGCATTCGGATCCAGGCGCACGTGGCGTGCATCGGGTTCGAGCGACCACGTGCCCGTGCTTGCGTCCGCCGCCTGCGTGCTCAGCGTGTAGGTGCCGTCCGCGGCGAAGGTCACTTCCACGCCCTCATTGGAGAACGATCCCGCGAACGCCTTCGCATCGAACGTCGTGTGTTCGCCCGGTGCCGGCGATTCGGAAACGCCGACCGCGGTGGCGACGGTTGCGGGTGCGGGTGCCTGCATCGTCGCAGGCGCGGCTGCGGTGACGGCCGGTGCGACGGGCGTGGTGTCCTCGCGCTTGCACGCCGCAAGGGCGAGCAGGGCGAAGGCGGGCAACAGGAACGTGGCGGACTTGCGCATTGGTTGACCCCCGGAATGTGGAACGTGTGTTGTCGTTATGGACTGCTCGAACAATCAGCGGCGCGAGCCACCGAAGATGCTGCCGAGAACACCGCGCAGGATCTGCTGGCCGATCCGGCTGCCGACGGTGCGCGCGGTTTGCTTGGCCATGGTTTCCACCATGCCCTGTCGCCGCTTGGTGCCGAACACGACGTCCTTGACCGCCTGGCCGACGCCGGGTTCTTCGCGTTCGTCGTCTTCGCGCGACTTCGCTTTCGGCGCATCGGCGCGTTCAGCGGCGGCCTGTGCGTGCGTGGCGAGTTTTTCGGCGGCCGATTCGCGATCGATCGACGTGTCGTACTTCCCGCCGACCGGGCTGCCGGCGCGCACCTGCGCGCGTTCGGCGTCGGTGATCGCGCCCATGCGGCAGTGCGGTGGCGCGATGAGCGTGCGTTCGACCGGCATCGGCACGGCGCGTGCGCCGTCGATGTCGTGCAGCGTGGAGACGAGCGCTTCGCCGACGCCGAGCGCGGAGATCGTCTTGCCCACGTCGAGATCGGGATTGGCGACGAAGGTTTCCGCGGCGGTGCGCACCGCCTTCTGGTCGCGCGGCGTGAACGCACGCAGCGCGTGCTGCACGCGGTTGCCGAGCTGGCCGAGGATTTCGTCGGGCACGTCGTCGGGGAACTGCGAACAGAAGTACACGCCCACGCCTTTCGAACGAATCAGCCGCACGACCTGTTCGACGCGCTGCTGCAACGCAGGCGGCGCATCGTCGAACAACAGGTGCGCTTCGTCGAAGACGAAGACGAGTTTCGGTTTGTCGAGGTCGCCCACTTCCGGCAGCGTTTCGAACAATTCCGACAACAGCCACAACAGGAAGCTCGAATACAGGCGCGGCTTGAGCACCAGTTGCGCGGCGGCGAGGATGCCGATGACGCCGCGGCCGTCGGGCGTGGTGCGCATCAGGTCGGACAGTTCCAGCGCGGGTTCGCCGAAGAATTGTTCCGCGCCGTCCTGTTCCAGGCGCAGCAATGCGCGCTGGATCGCGCCGATCGACTGCGCGCTGACCAGGCCGTAAGACGTCGAGATGTCCTTGCGCTCGTCGGCGACGACGCCGAGCAATGCGCGCAGGTCTTCGAGATCGAGCAGCAGCAGGCCGCGGTCGTCGGCGAGCTTGAAGACGATGTCGAGCACGCCCGATTGGGTGTCGTTGAGTTCCAGGATGCGCGCGAGCAGGGTGGGGCCCATCTCGCTGACGGTCGTGCGCACCGGGTGGCCGAGTTTCCCGTAGAGGTCCCAGAAGATGACGTTGTTCGCGGCGGGCGCGTAGTTCGCGACACCGATCTGCGCGGCGCGGTCGAGCACCTTCTGGTCCGGCGTGCCGGCGACCGCGAGTCCGGCGACATCACCTTTGACGTCGGCGAGGAACACGGGCACGCCGAGGCGCGCGAAGCCTTCGGCGATCGTCATCAGCGTCACCGTCTTGCCGGTGCCGGTCGCGCCGGCGACGAGCCCGTGGCGATTGCCGTACTTCGGTTCCAGCGTGACCGGACCGCCCTGGGGCGTGGTGACCGACTTGCCGACGAGGATGGGATCCATGGAAGCGCCTGTTCAGTGTCGGCCGATCATAGCCGTGCGTCGGCCATCCAAGGGCAATCCACGATGGCGTCCGCAGTTTCACGGCAAAAATGGGTTGCGGTGCAGCACGTGCGCCGATACCGTCTCCCGGACTTTCGCTCAACTTGTGTCCTTTCGCATGTCTGATTCGGTTTTGCCGCGCGTCGCCGCACTCTGCTTCGCCACCACGCTGGCGCTGGCCGCCGTCGTTTCGCCCGCGCATGCGGCCTCAAAGAAGGACCAGGCCGCGGTCGAGGCGTTGAACACGCGCATGGCGGCGGCCGAGCAGCGGTATCGCGGGGCGCTGGTGCGCATCGGCAACGCCGATCCGTCGGGCACGGCGGAAAGCGATGCCGCGCTGGAGGACATGGAGGACGTCATCGCCGCCTGCATGCAGCAGAAGGGCTGCTCGGTGCCGACGATGCTCGCCACCTACAAGCGGCTGTTGAAGTCGCAGGCCGACGGCGAGGCGCAGTCCGCGGACGATGTCGCCGCCGACGACGAGGACGACGATCACGCCATCGCCGCGATCGCCGCCGACGTGCCGGAAGCCGCGCGTGCCGCGCAACTGTTGTCGGACGACCATCGCTTCGACCAGATGGTGCAGTACAACCCCGCCGTGCAGGCGGGCATCCGCAAGTGGTTGACGGACATGCGCCCGGCGCTGATCGGCAGCTACGAGAATTACCAGTACATGCGTCACCTGATGTGGCCGGAGTTCCAGCGCGCGGGCCTGCCCGAGGCGCTGCTGTTCGGCATCATGGCGAAGGAATCCAACGGCAAGGTGCACGTCAGCTCGCGCGCGGGCGCGGCGGGCCCGATGCAGTTCATGTACGCCACCGGCAAGCGCTTCGGCCTCGGGCCGGACGGCACCGGGTTCGACACGCGCTTCGATGCGCGTTCGTCGGCCGAAGCCAGCGCCGCCTACCTCAACGAACGCATGGGCCAGCTCAATCGCAGCATCGAGCTCGCGCTGGCGGCCTACAACGGCGGCGAAGGCCGCGCGCTGCGCGTGTACAACGGCGCGAACGGGCAGGGCTTCTGGGACGCGTCGGTCTACAACCAGTTCCCGGCCGAAACGCGCGATTACGTGCCGATGGTGATCGCGGCGGCGTGGCTGTTCCTGCATCCCAAGCAATACGGCCTGACCTTCCCGAAGGTGGAAGCCAAGCCCGCGATGCTCAAGCTCACGCGCGCGGCGTCCATCTACGAGTTGACGATCTGCCTGGGCAACGGCGGCACGCGCGACGGTTACATGCGCGCCTTGCGCAATCTCAATCCGCGTTACGAGGCCGACAGCTGGCTGCCGGCCGGTGCGACGCTCAACGCGACGACGAAGATCGTCGGTCTGTACGGTCGTCACTGCGCGCAGGGCCCGCGTGCGGACCTCGCGCACCAGTTGGTCATGAGCGACGCCGCTTCGGCCGTGCGGGGTGTGTCGAGCATCGCCACCGCCGAGGCCACCGCACCGCGCCCGACGCCCGTCGCATCGGCCGACACGCCCAAGCCCGCGAAGGCCGGCAAGTACAAGGTGCGCGGCGGCGAAACGCTGACGGCGATCTCCAAGAAGTTCTCCTGCGACATGCGGGAACTCGCGGAAGCCAATCGCATCAAGGCGCCGCGTTACGCGATCCGCCCGGGGCAGACGCTGACCCTGGAAGGCTGCACGGCGAATTGATTGGTAGGCGCCACTTACCTCCCCTCCAGGGGAGGTCAAAAAGAAACCCGCCACCGGCGGGTTTCTTTTTGGGTGGGGTAAAGCTTGAGGTGCAGTACGCAGAACCATCGTCGTTGTTTGGGGTGCGCCTCCACCAGACCGGCGCAGCGGCGCGCCGCATTGAAGGCCACATTGCTCCGCAAGAGCTCAAGCTCCGCAATGTGGCCTTCAACGCGACGTCCGCTGCGCACTATTCGTCGGGTTGCTCGACAGCTGGTTGATGAAGGGTGCGTCGCGTGTTGATGGGTGCGCGCGTACAGCCAGCACACCCGATGGGCGGCGCCTTGCCCGTCGAGGACATCTCGGAGCCGAGCTCCGGTCGCGCGCTCTCCTCGATGTCCTCTCTCGGGCATCGGCGCCTTCGCGGTGATTTGATGGGTGAAGCGGCGCCCCTCTCCCTGCGGGAGAGGGGTTGGGGACCCGGACTACTCGGTCCGTAATGGGCTGCGTTCCATCGCCAACCCAGCTGACTCCGTGCGTAGTGGGCTGTGTTCCGTCGCCAATGCACGCGATGCAGTCTGCGATGGGCTGAGGTCATTCAGCCACGCACGCCAGTCCTTCGACGACGGAACCTGGATCCACTTCCAGCCCGCTCGGTTCAATCGGCGATGCACCGAGTTCCGTCGTCAACCCACGCAATTCACTCAGCGACGGACCCAGTTCAACCGCCGTCGAGCTCGACTCCGCCCGCGATGAAGGCAACTTCCATCGCCAATCGACTCGATTCAATCCGCAACGTCGTCAACTGGAGTAGCGGGGCCCCGCTCTCCGATCAGATCGCCGCGAGGAACGTCGCCTGCCAGAGGCGACGAAGTCACGACGGTGCGCGCGCCGAGGTGGGCGACGTTCCGTCCGTCTGGAGTGCTGGCAGTTGGCGCGCAGCGCGCAACCAGCGACGCACCCATTCACCAAGTGCTGTCGCGAAATGATCAGACGCTGCGCGCAGCGGTGCGTCGTGCTGGATGTCCTTTTGCGGAGCGTGGCTCGCTCTTCGTGTAGCAAAAGGACATCCAGTACGGCGTACCGATGCGCCAATCTGGTGGAGTCGCACGACAAACAACGACGCCCCGTCCGCGGACCCCCTTCAAACCAACGTCGCGAACGCCTCACCCAACTGCACCGGCGCCTGCGCACGCAAAGTCGGCGCCAACGCCGCAACACCCTTCGGCAACAACACGATCACCGTCGAACCGTAGTTGAACCGCGCCATCTCGGCGAACCGCTCCAACACGACCCCCTTGCCGCGCCAGTCCTTGCGCACGATCGGCCCACCGTAGGGCGGAATCTCGACACCGCTCCACACCGTTTCGACACCCGAAACCAGCAGCGCCCCGACCATCACCAAGGTCATCGGCCCGAAGTCCGTCTCGAAATGACAGACCAGGCGCTCGTTGCGCGCAAACAACCGCGACACATTGCCGACCGCATCCACGCCGACGCTGAACAACCGCCCCGGAACATGCACCGTCTCCACCAACGTCCCCGACCACGGCATGTGCACGCGGTGATAATCGCGCGGCGACAGATACACCGTCGCGAACGTCCCGCCGACATACGCCTTCGCCTTCTCCGCATCGCCGAGCAACTGCGCGGTGCTGAACCCGTGCCCCTTCGCCTGGAAAATGTGCCCGGGATCGTCGTGCTCCGCGTCGCCCGCGAACCCGATGTGACCGCACTCGCTGATGCGGCCGTCGGCCGGCATCGTCAACACGCGCGGATCTGGATCGGGCACGCGCGCGCCGGGGCGCAGCGCACGGGTGAAGAATGCATTGAACGACGGATAGCGCGTCGCGTCCGGCTCCATGGCTTCCGACAAATTCACGTCGAACTTGCGCACGACGGTGTCGATCAACCACTGCTTGGTGCGCGGATTCGTCGAATACGCGAGCTTGCGCGCCAGCGACGACACGAACCGATGCGGCAGGACGTAGGTGAGGGCGGTGATGAGTTGCATCGGATCAGCGTGCCACGGACGAGGTGAGCGTCTTGAAATCGGCGGCGATCGCCTGCGGCACGAACGGCGGCGTGATGACGCCGGCCATGCGGCCCTTCGGATCGAGCACCGCGAGCGCGCCGCTGTGGTCGACGTTGTAGCGATCGGCCGGCTGTCCCGCTTCGGGCGGCACCTTCATGAAGACCAGCGAGAGGCTGCGCGCGAAGGCTTCGAGGGACGGCACGTCGCCGGTGGCGGCGATGGTGTCGCGATGGAAGGCGTGCGCGTACTCGCCGGTGCCGATCGCGGTGTCGCGGTCGGGGTCGACGGACACGAACAACACGCGCGGGCGCACCGAGTCGGGCATCGCTTCCCACTGCTTCTGCGCCACGCCGAGTTCGGACAGCGTGGTCGGGCACACGTCCGGGCAATGGGTGAAGCCGATGAACACGATCGTCCAGTGCCCCTGCAGTTCGCCCGGCACCAGGCGCGTGCCGTCGGACTGCTGCAGCGAGAAGGTCGGCAGCACGCGCGGCTCGGGGAACAGGCGCACGGCCTGCGTCTGCGGCAGGGCGGGCGTGGCGGGGCGCGAGTACCAGCGGTGCCCGGCCCACAGGCCGATGGCGGCGGCCAGCGCGACCACGAGGATCCAGGCGGTGGTGCGGTTGAACATGATCGGGCGTTCCGTCGGGCGCCGCGTGGAGCAGCGCGAAGCGGTGAATGATACCGGGCGCGCTATCATGCACGGCCCCAACGACCGCGGCCGCCGCCGCTCCGCCGCGCCCATGACCGACGAGCTGGCCACGATCATCGACCTGATCCGCTACGGCGCGAGCCGTTTCAACGCGTCGGGGCTGACCTTCGGGCACAGCTACGACAACGCGCTGGACGAGGCCACGCAGCTCACGCTGCACGCGCTGCACCTGCCGCACGACCTCAGCCCGGTGTACGGCAACGCGCGCGTGACCGAAGCGGAGAAGGAAGAAGTCCTCGGCCTGTTCCTGCGCCGCATCGAGGAACGCATGCCGGCGGCCTATCTCACCGGCGAGGCGTGGTTCGCGGGCCTGAGTTTCAAGACCGATCGCCGTGCACTCGTGCCGCGTTCGCCCATCGCCGAGATGATCGAGAACGGCTTCCAGCCCTGGCTCGGCGACCGCGAAGTCATGCGTGCGCTCGACCTGTGCACCGGCTCGGGCTGCATCGCCATCGCGATGGGCCACTACCACCCGGACTGGCACGTCGACGGCGTGGACATCTCCGACGACGCGCTCGCACTCGCCAACGAGAACAAGGCGCGCCTGCACGCCGACAACGTCCGTCTGCTGAAGTCCGACCTGTTCTCCGGCCTGCAGGGCGAGCACTACGACCTGATCGTCACCAATCCGCCGTACGTCACCAACGCCGAAACCGACGCGCTGCCGAAGGAATACGCCTACGAGCCCGACCTCGGCCTGCGCGCCGGCGACGACGGCCTGGATCTCGCGTTGCAGATCCTGCGCGACGCACCGCTGCACCTGGATCGCGAAGGCTTGCTGATCTGCGAAGTGGGCGAGTCCGAAAAGGCGTTGACGCAATTGCTGCCCGAACTTCCCCTCGCATGGGTGGAGTTCAAGGTCGGGCAGATGGGCATTTTCGTCGCCGAATGCACCGACCTCGTGCAGCACAACGCGCGCATTCGCGAACTCGCCGACGCACGCCGCCCGAGCCGCTGACCCCGTGAACACTTTCGGCGAACTGCTCCGCGTCACCACCTTCGGGGAGTCGCATGGGCCGGCGATCGGCTGCGTGATCGACGGGTGCCCGCCGGGCGTGTCGATCGCGCCGGAAGATTTCGTCGACGACCTCGCGCGCCGCGCGACGGGTCGCACGCGCCACACCTCGCAACGCCACGAAGCCGACGTCGTCGAAATCCTCAGCGGCGTCTACGAAGGCCGCACGACCGGCACGCCGATCGCGCTGGTCGTGCGCAACACCGATGCGAAGTCGAAGGACTACGACGCGATCTCGCAAACCTTCCGCCCCGGGCACGCCGATTACACGTACTGGCAGAAGTACGGCCATCGCGATCCGCGCGGTGGCGGACGCTCCTCGGCGCGCGAGACCACGATGCGCGTTGCGGCGGGCGTGATCGCCAAGCGCTGGTTGCGCGAGAAATTCGGCGTGCGCGTCCGCGGGCACCTGGCGCAGATCGGCGATGTCGTGCCGCGCGGCTTCGATTGGGATGCGGTCGAAGGAAATCCGTTCTTCTGGCCCGACACCGCGCAGGTCGCCGAACTCGAGGCCTACATGGATGCGCTGCGCAAGTCCGGCGATTCGGTCGGCGCGCGCATCACCGTCGTCGCCGACGGCGTGCCGCCGGGCTGGGGCGAGCCGATCTACGGCAAGCTCGACGGCGAACTCGCAAGCGCCTTGATGTCGATCAACGCGGTGAAGGGCGTGGAGATCGGCGACGGCTTCGCGGTCGTCGCGCAGCACGGCAGCGAGCATCGCGACGAGATCACGTCCGATGGGTTCCTGTCCAACCACGCCGGCGGCATTCTCGGCGGCATTTCGACCGGGCAGCAGGTGATCGTGTCGGCGGCGTTCAAGCCGACCTCGAGCCTGCGCCTGCCGGCACGCAGCCTGGACCTGGAAGGGCAGCCGGTCGAAGTGGTGACGCATGGTCGCCACGACCCCTGCGTCGGCGTGCGCGCAACACCCATCTGCGAAGCGATGGTCGCGCTGGTGCTGATGGACCAGGCGCTGCGCCATCGCGCGCAATGCGGCGACGTCGGCGACGTCTCGCCGCGCATCAAACCGGGCAAGGCCAAGCGCTGAACCCTCTCGTTTTTTTCGAACCACGAATCACGGATCACATGACGAACAAAACCTTCAAGGTCGCCATCGTCGGCGCCACCGGCGCCGTCGGCGAAACCATGCTGTCGATCCTGGCGGAGCGCAATTTCCCCGTCGGCGAACTCATCGCGCTCGCCAGCGCGAAATCGGCCGGCTCGCGGGTGAAATTCGGCCATCGCGACGTCGTGGTGCAGGACCTGGCCACGTTCGATCCGGCCGGCGTGGACATCGCGCTGTTCTCCGCGGGCGGTGCGACGTCGAGGGAATACGCGCCGAAGTTCGCCGCCGCCGGCGCGGTGGTGATCGACAACTCCTCGGCTTTCCGCTACGACGACGATGTGCCGCTGGTGGTGTCGGAAGTGAACCCCGAACAGATCGGCAACCGGCCGCGCGGCATCATCGCCAACCCGAATTGCTCGACGATGCAGATGCTGGTCGCGCTCGCGCCGATCCATCGCAAGGTGGGCATCGAGCGCATCAACGTCGCCACGTATCAGTCGGTTTCCGGCGGCGGGCGTTCGGCGATGGAGGAACTCGGGCGGCAGACCGCGGGCATCCTCAACTTCCAGGAACCCGAACCGCACCGCTTCCCGGTGCAGATCGCCTTCAACCTGATCCCGCACATCGACGACTTCCAGCCCAACGGCTACACGAAGGAAGAGATGAAGCTGGTGTGGGAGACGCGCAAGATCCTCGGCGACGACAGCATTCGCGTGAATCCGACCGCCGTGCGCGTGCCGGTGTTCTTCGGGCACTCGGAGGCCGTGAACGTCGAGACGCGCGAAAAGATCACCGCGGCGGAAGTCCGTGCGATGCTGCAGGCCGCACCCGGGGTCGAAGTGGTGGACGAGCCCGTGCCGGGCGGCTACCCGACACCGGTGACCCACGCTTCGGGCCGGGACCCGGTTTACGTGGGCCGCATCCGCGACGACGAATCGCACCCGCGCGCGGTCAACCTGTGGATCGTGTCGGACAATATCCGCAAGGGCGCGGCGCTGAACGCGGTGCAGATCGCCGAGCTGGTCGCAGACGCGCTCTGATTGCGTTGTCATTGAGGGAGGGCGTGCACGCATTGCCAGTGGCAAGCGTGCGCGGCTACAGTCTTCGCGGGCCTGAGGGGAGAAGGGCATGACACTTCGACGCATCGCGCTGGCGATCGCCCTGGCCGTATTGGCCGGGCCGGCCGCCGCGCTGGGCCTTGGCCAGATCCAGGTGAAATCGAAAGTCGACCAGCCATTGCTGGCCGAAATCCCCATCGTGTCCGGCGATCCGGCCGAGCTCGAGCAGCTCCAGGCGCGCCTGGCCTCGCCGGAAACCTTCCGCCGCATCGGCCTGGAACCGCCGAGCGGGGCCGCCGCCGACCTCCAGTTCACCGTCGCGCTCGACGACCGGGGCCGCCCCGTCATCCGCGTGACCAGCACCGCGCCGGTCAGCCAGCCGCTGGTGACCTTCCTGGTCGAAGTCGACTGGGGCAGCGGCCGCCTGGTCCGCGAATACTCGGCGCTGCTCGACACCCCGCGCACCGTGGCCGCGCCCGCGCAGCCGCCGATCCAGGCGCCGAGCGTCGCGCCGTCCAACGTGATCGAGCGCCCCGTGGCCGCCGCACCGCAGCCCGCGGCGCAGCCCGAACCGCCGCCGCCGGCCGACGCCGCGCCCGCGGAACCGGCGCCCGCCGACGCCGATGCGGTCGCAACGCAACCCGAACCGGCGCCCGTCGCCGCGCCGGCCGATACGCCCGCGCCGACGCCCGCCGATCGCATCGCGGTCCGCGACGGCCAGACCTTGTCGGGCATCGCCGAGCAAGTCGTGCAGCGCGGTTACACGCTCGACCAGACGATGCTCGCGCTGCTGCGCGCCAACCCCGACGCCTTCATCAAGGGCAACGTGAACCTGCTCAAGTCGGGTGCGGTGCTGCGCGTGCCGCCGGCGCAGGACGCCGCGCAACTCGCGCCGGCCGAAGCCGCGGCGGTGGTGCGCGATCATCTCGAACAATGGCGCGCACTCGCCGCGCCCGCACCGCAACCTGCGAACGTCGCGGCGGAAGCCTCGCCTGCGAACACCGCGAAGACGGCAGGCACGGCGGCCAACGGCGCGGGCACGCCATCTGACGGCCGGCGCGTGGCCGGCGCACGCCTCGAAATCGTGCCGCCGGTCGACGGCGGCGCGAAAACCCCGGGATCACGATCCGGCGCAAGCGCCGGAGGCGAGGGCGACATGCTGCGACAGCAGGAACTGAACCAGACGAAGGAAGACCTCGCAGCGCGCGATGCCGAAGTGCAGGAGCTCAAGTCCCGCGTCGCGGAACTGGAGAAGCTGCAGCAGGATCAGTCGGCGTTGATCGCGATGAAGGACAGCAAGCTCGCCGCCGCCGAGCAGCGCCTCGCGCAATCCAACGCCGCCGCGGCGAAGGTCGACACCACGGCCACCACCGCGTCCACCGGCGAAAAGCCCGCGCAACCCACCACGCCCGCGTGGCTGTGGGGCGGCGCCGGCCTGCTCGTGCTCGGCGTGCTCGCGTGGTTGTTCACGCGTCGTCGCAGCACGCCGCGCGCCGAACCGCGCCGCGTCTACGACACCGAAGCGCTCGCCGCCGGCATCCCGACGTCCGACGACGTCGCGCCGCGCGTCGCCGAGAAGCGCGTCGTACCCGAAGAAACCCCGACGTTCTCCGAGCCCGCACCGCGCGCCAAGGCATCGACGCCGCACTGGACGTCCGCGCCCGCGGCGCTCGGCACCGCGCCCACGTGGCACGGTGGCGCGCAGTCCGACGACAACACCGCCGTCGCCGAACCGCAGACCGCCAAGCAGCAGCTCGAGCTCGCGCGCGCTTACCTCGACATGGGCGACGACGATGCCGCGCGCGTGATCCTGCGCGACGTGCTCGATGGTCGCGATCCGGCCGCACGCGACACCGCCGCCCGCATGTTGCGCGAGCTGTGATGCACGCGTCGCTCGACTGATGTCGGTGGCGTAAGTGGCCCGCTTCGCGCTCGGCGTCGAATACGACGGCGGCGACTTCCTCGGCTGGCAACGCCTCAGCAAGCCGGGCGTCGCCGGCGACGAAACCGTGCAGCAGGCGCTGGAAACGGCGCTGTCGTTCGTCGCGAACACACAGATCGACACCATCTGCGCCGGCCGCACCGATGCCGGCGTGCACGCGGCCTGCCAGGTCGTGCATTTCGAAACCGATGTGCAGCGCGATCCGCGCGGCTGGGTGCTCGGCGCGACCTCGCGCCTGCCGCCGTCGGTGAGCGTGCGCTGGTGCGTGCCGGTGGCCGACGATTTCCACGCGCGTTTTTCCGCCGTCGCGCGGCGTTACCGCTACCGCATCCTCAACCGCGCGGTGCGCCCGGCACTCGGTCGCCAGTACGTCACGTGGGAGCGTTTGCCCCTCGACGTGGCCGCGATGCACGCCGCGGCGCAGGCCCTGGTCGGCGAACACGACTTCAGCGCCTTCCGCACCGTCCACTGCCAGGCGCCGCACGCGCGGCGCGACCTGCAGTCGATCACGGTCGAGCGCTCCGCCGATGAGGTTTGGATCGACGTGAGGGCGAATGCATTCCTGCATCACATGGTTCGCA
Source organism: Noviluteimonas gilva (assembly GCF_009740395.1). Lineage (GTDB taxonomy): Bacteria > Pseudomonadota > Gammaproteobacteria > Xanthomonadales > Xanthomonadaceae > Noviluteimonas > Noviluteimonas gilva. The sequence continues at coordinate 89,685 of NZ_WOXT01000004.1, read as the reverse complement.
ATATCGTCGGTTCCCTGATCCCGGTCGGACGCGGCGAGCAGCCGCCGGCCTGGGTCGCCGAGCTACTGGCGGGCCGCGACCGGAACGTCGCCGGCCCGACCGCGCCGCCCACCGGGCTGTGCTTCCTCGGTCCCGTGTATCCCGGCCTGTTCGGCCTGCCCGACGAGGTGAGCGCTTGAGCAAGACGCTGTTCCGCACGCGCATCAAGTTCTGCGGCATGACCCGCGCCGGCGACGTGCGCCTGGCCAGCGAGCTGGGCGTGGACGCGGTCGGCTTCGTGTTCGCCGAGGGCAGCCCGCGCCGCCTGCAGCCCGAGGAAGCGCGGGCGATGCGCAACGCCATGGAGCCGCTGGTCGATGCGGTGGCGCTGTTCAAGGACAACAGCGCCGACGAAGTCCGCGCCGTCGTCAAACAGGTGCGCCCGAGCCTGCTGCAGTTCCACGGCGCGGAAGACGACGCCTTCTGCAAGGGATTCGGCGTGCCCTACATCAAGGGCATCCCCATGCGCGGCCTGGACCCGACCCAGCGCGCCCAGCACGCGATCCAGCTGCTGATGAAGTACCCCGGGGCCTCGGCCTTTCTGTTCGACGGCCACGCCGAGGGCCAGCCCGGCGGCACGGGCGAGGTCTTCGACTGGTCGACGGTGCCCACCGGGCTCGGCAAGCCCTTCGTCCTGGCCGGCGGATTGCGGCCGGACAACGTGTTCGACGCGGTGATTTCGACCCTTCCGTGGGGCGTGGATGTCGCTTCCGGGATCGAAAGCGCACCCGGGATCAAGGACGGCGATAAGATGCGTCGTTTCGTTGAAGAAGTTCGTCGTGCCGACTGCCACCCAGACTGAGCCTGTCCAGCCCGGCTCCGCGCTGATCGATTTCAGCAACACCCCCGATCCGACCGGCCATTTCGGCCGCTTCGGTGGGCGGTTCGTGGCCGAAACCCTGATCGGCCCGCTGGAAGAGCTCGCGGCCGCTTACGACGCCGCGCGCGTGGACCCGGCCTTCATCGCCGAATTCGAACACGACCTCAAGCATTACGTCGGCCGCCCGAGCCCGATCTACGAAGCCACGCGCCTGTCGGAAGAAAACGGCGGCGCGCGCATCCTGCTCAAGCGCGAAGACCTGAACCACACCGGCGCGCACAAGATCAACAACACCATCGGCCAGGCGCTGCTCGCGCGCCGCATGGGCAAGCCGCGGATCATCGCGGAAACCGGCGCCGGCCAGCATGGCGTGGCCTCGGCGACGGTGGCCGCGCGCCTTGGCCTGGAATGCGTGGTGTACATGGGCGCGACCGACATCGAGCGCCAGAAGATCAACGTGTATCGCATGCGTTTGCTGGGCGCGACCGTCGTGCCGGTGACCAGCGGTTCGCAAACGCTCAAGGACGCGCTCAACGAAGCCATGCGCGACTGGGTGACCAACGTCGCCGATACGTTCTACATCATCGGCACCGTCGCCGGTCCCGATCCGTATCCGCGGATGGTGCGCGATTTCAACGCCGTCGTCGGCCGCGAAGCGCGCGCGCAGATGCTCGCCGATTACGGGCGCTTGCCGGATGTCGTCACCGCGTGCGTCGGCGGCGGCAGCAATGCGATCGGCATCTTCCACGCCTTCCTCAACGATCGCGACGTGCGCATCGTCGGCGCCGAAGCGGCGGGCGAGGGCATCGAGACGGGCCACCATGCCGCATCGCTCGCGGCGGGCCGCCCCGGCGTGCTGCACGGCAATCGCACCTACGTGCTGTGCGACGACGACGGACAGATCGTCGAAACGCATTCGGTGTCCGCGGGCCTTGATTATCCGGGCGTCGGCCCCGAACACGCATTCCTGAAGGACACCGGTCGCGCGGAGTACGTCGGCATCACCGACGACGAAGCACTGGCCGCCTTCCACCAGCTCGCGCGCACCGAGGGCATCCTCGCCGCGCTCGAATCCAGCCACGCCGTCGCGCAGGCCATGAAGCTCGCGCGGGGGATGCCGCGCGACGCGATCGTGCTGTGCAACCTCTCCGGCCGCGGCGACAAGGACGTGCACACCATCGCCGCGCGCGACGGACTTTCTTTCTGAACCTTGCCAGGAGTAACCACCCCATGACCGACGAAACCAACGAAGCCCAGGCCCAGGCCGACCAGCAGCAGAACCAGCTCGACCCCAAATTCTTCCAGGTGGTCAACGAGTACCTCGAACTGACCAACAAGCAGTCGAAGGAACACGGCCTCAAGCGCATCAGCATGGCCTCGCTGTACGCGGCCGCGCGCTTCAACGTGCACACCTTCATGCAGGGCGCGGGCGCCAATGTCGCCAACGAGCGCCAGGACTTCCTCAACTACATGACCAAGCTGTACCGCACGATGCTCAACGAGCACCTGGACGGCCTGGGCCATGAGCGCGGCATCGACGTCGGCGCTTCGGAGCTGCAGGCCGAACTCGCCCGCCAGGCGGCCGCCGCGCAGGAACAGACCAAGGCCTGAGGCACACCGTGAGCCGGTTGTCCGACACGTTCGATGCCCTGCGTACGCGCGGGCGCAAGGCGCTGGTGCCGTTCGTCACCGCGGGTGATCCCGCGCTCGACGCGACGGTGCCGGTGCTGCATGCGCTCGTCGCGGCGGGCGCGGACGTGCTCGAACTCGGCGTGCCGTTCTCCGACCCGATGGCGGACGGCCCGGTGATCCAGCGCAGCTCGGAACGCGCGCTGGCGCGCGGCGCCGGGCTGTCGTACGTGCTCGATACGGTGCGTGCGTTCCGCAAGACCGATGCGACGACGCCGGTGGTCCTGATGGGATATCTGAATCCCGTCGAGATCCGCGGCGTCGATCGCTTCGCGCACGACGCATCGGACGCGGGCGTCGACGGCGTGCTGCTCGTCGACCTCCCGCCGGAGGAAGCCGGCGACCTGCGTGCCGCGCTCGATGCGCACGGGATCGCACTGATCCTGCTGGCCTCGCCGACGACGCCGGAGGCGCGCCTGCGCCGCCTGTGCGACGACGCGCAGGGCTATCTGTATTTCGTGAGCTTCGCCGGCGTGACCGGTGCCGACCGGCTCGATGCCGGCGCCGCGTCCGAACGCCTGCAGGCCCTGCGCAAGCAGGCGCGCGTGCCGGTGCTCGCCGGCTTCGGCATCAAGGACGCCGCATCGGCGGCCGCGATGGCCGAACACGCCGACGGCGTGGTGGTGGGCAGCGCGCTCGTCGCCGCGCTCGCCGGGGCCACCGATCCTGCGACCGAAGCCACGCGTTTCCTCGCACCGCTGCGCGCCGCGCTCGATGCCACCCCCGGCGCGCGGGCCGCATAGCCCATCGCGTTGCCCTCGCGGGACGCTGCGCTAGACTGCCGCGCCACACCCCACCCCGACCCTCCCCTGCAAGCAGGGGAGGGAGCGCAACACCCAGAACGGAAGACTCGATACGTGTCCTGGCTGAAGAAATTGATGCCCTCGCGCATCCGCACCGAAGGCGGCAACAAGCGCTCCGTGCCGGAAGGCCTGTGGGAAAAGTGCGACAAGTGCGGCTCGGTGCTGTATCGCCCGGAGCTCGAGGAAAACCTCGAGGTGTGCCCCAAGTGCGGCCACCACATGGCGATCCGCGCGCGTGCGCGCCTGGCCTCGTTGTTCGACCCGGGCGCGCCGACGCTGGAGATCGGCGCCGCGCTCGGTCCGATCGACGTGCTGAAGTTCAAGGACCAGAAGAAGTATTCCGACCGCATCAAGGCCGCGCAGAAGTCGACCGGCGAGCGCGACGCGCTCGTGGCGATGGAAGGTAAGCTCAAGGGGCGCGACCTGGTCGCCGCCTCGTTCGACTTCGCCTACATGGGTGGGTCGATGGGCTCGGTGGTCGGTGAACGATTCACGCTGGCGGCCGAACGCGCGCTGGTGTTGCGCGCGCCCTACGTGTGCTTCTCCGCCAGCGGCGGCGCGCGCATGCAGGAAAGCCTGTTCTCGCTGATGCAGATGGCCAAGACCTCGGCCGCGCTCGCGCGCCTGCGCGATGCCGGCGTGCCGTACATCTCGGTGCTCACGCATCCGACCACCGGCGGCGTGTCTGCGTCCTTCGCGATGCTGGGCGACGTCAACATCGCCGAGCCGGGCGCGCTGATCGGCTTCGCCGGCCCGCGCGTGATCGAACAGACCGTGCGCGAAAAACTGCCGGAAGGTTTCCAGCGTCCGGAATTCCTGCTCGAGCACGGCGCGATCGACCAGATCTGCGACCGCCGCGAAATGCGCGACCGCATCGCGCACCTCACCGCGATGATGCTCAAGCAGCCCGAGCCTGCGAACGACCCGGAGACGATCGCTTGAGCCGCCGGTATTTCGGCACCGACGGCATCCGCGGCCGGGTGGGCGAGGGCGCGATCTCGGCGGACTTCGTGCTGCGCCTGGGCAACGCCTACGGGCTGGCCCTGCGCGAGGCGCAACGGCAATCGCTTCGCGAATGGCGCAAGCCGCTGGTCATCATCGGCAAGGACACGCGCATCTCGAACTACATGTTCGAAGCCGCGCTCGAAGCCGGCCTGGTGGCCGCGGGCGTGGACGTGCAGCTCGTGGGCCCGATGCCCACGCCGGCCGTCGCGCACCTGACGCGTTCGTTGCGCGCCGATGGCGGCATCGTGATTTCCGCCTCGCACAATCCGCACCACGACAACGGCATCAAATTCTTCTCGGCCGAAGGCGAGAAGCTCGACGACGCCACGGAACTGGCGATCGAAGCCGCACTCGACAAGCCGTTCACGACCGTGCCTTCCGAACAGCTCGGCAAGGCACTGCGCACGCGCGGCGCGGTCGAGCGCTACGTCGAAGCCTGCAAGAACTCCGTGCCCAGGGGCTTCGACCTCACCGGCATGCGCATCGCGGTGGATTGCGCGAACGGCGCGACCTACCAGATCGGGCCGCTCGTGCTGCGCGAACTCGGCGCGCGCGTGGATGCGATCGGCATCGATCCCAATGGTTTGAACATCAATGATGGCGTGGGTTCGACGCATCCCGAATCGCTGGTCGCGCACGTCAAGGCCACCGGTGCGGACATCGGCATCGCCTTCGATGGCGACGGCGATCGCGTGTTGTTCGTGACCGACGACGGCACGGTGTGCGACGGCGACGACCTGCTGTTCGTCCTCGCCACCGATTGGCAGGAAAGCGGCCGCCTGCGCGGCCCGATGGTCGGCACGCTGATGACGAACTTCGGCCTGGAGCGGGCGTTGGGCGAACGCGGCATCGCGTTCCTGCGTTCGAAGGTCGGCGACCGTTATGTGCACCAGATGCTGGTCGAACACGAAGGCGTGCTCGGCGGAGAGGCCTCGGGGCATCTGCTTTGCCTGGATCGCGCCAGCACGGGCGATGGCATCGTCAGCGCGCTGCAGGTGCTCGAAGTGTTGCGCCGTCGCGGCCTTTCGCTGCGCGAAGCGCTCTCCGGAATGCGCAAGGTGCCGCAGAAGACGATCAACGTGCAACTCGCGCCGGGCGCCAAGCCGGTCGACCATCCCGCCGTGCAGGCGGCGCTCGCCGATGCGCAGTCGGCCGTCGCGGGGCGCGGTCGCGCGTTCCTGCGTCCGTCGGGCACCGAGCCGGTCGTGCGCGTCACGGTCGAAGCCGATGACGACACGCTCGTCCGCAACACCCTCGACAAACTGGCCGATGCCGTGCGCGCGGCCGCGCAGTAATCCAAGACATCGATGACTTCACAGACCCGTATTCCCACGCTCGACATCGCGCGTTTCACGCATCCGAAAAGCCCTGAAGACCGCGACGCGTTCGTCGCCGAACTGGGCAACGCCTACCGCGAGTGGGGATTCGCCGGGATCCGCAACCACGGCATTCCGCAGGACCAGATCGACCGCGCGTACGACGTGTTCCAGCGCTACTTCGCGCTGCCCGACGCGACCAAGCGCCAGTATCACGTCGCCGGCGGCGGCGGTGCGCGCGGGTACACGCCCTTCGGCGTGGAAACCGCGAAGGGCGCGCAGTACCACGACCTCAAGGAGTTCTGGCACATCGGCCGCGAGATTCCGCGCGACCACCATTGCGCCGACGTGATGCAGGCCAACCTGTGGCCCGCCGAAATCCCGGAGTTCCGCGACGTGGGCTACGGCCTGTACCAGGCGCTCGACGCGCTCGGCGCGCAGGTGCTCGCGGCGCTCGCGTTGCACATCGGGTTGCCGGAGGATTACTTCGTCGACAAGACGGACTACGGCAATTCGATCCTGCGGCCGATCCACTATCCGCCGATCACCACGCCCGACATTCCGAACGTGCGCGCGGGTGCGCACGAAGACATCAACCTGATCACGTTGCTGGTCGGTGCGAGCGCGGCGGGCCTGGAAGTGAAGTCGCGCACGGGCGAGTGGGTGCCGTTCACGTCGGACGCGGACACCATCGTCGTCAACATCGGCGACATGCTGCAGCGCCTGACCAACCACGTGTATCCCTCGACGACGCATCGCGTGGTCAATCCGCCGGGCGAACTCGCGCGCCAGCCGCGTTATTCGACGCCGTTCTTCCTGCACCCGAATCCGGATTTCCTGATCGACGTGCTGGATTCGTGCGTGACGCCCGACAATCCCTCGCGTTATCCCGAGGCGATCACGGCGCAGGGCTACTTGGAAGAACGATTGCGCGAAATCAAACTGAAGTAAGCGCGGCCCTCATCCCCCTTTCCAAGGGGGATCGAACGCGCAACGCGCGTTCGAGGGGGATCAAGCCCCCTTAGCCATCCAGAAAAACACCGCAGCCATGCGCTTCTCTTCCAGCGTGCGCCCGTAATACCCCGTCGCGCTATGCAGCAGGTTCGCGCGATACAGCAGCAAGCGATTGAACCGATGGGCGACGTCGACGTCCTCCACGAATGAGTCGGGCGGCACGAAGCGCGTTCCCAAGGCCTGCACCAGGGTTTGATGCGGCGGCATCACGATGTTCCCGCCGCGTTGCCCACCCGGAAGTCGCTGGCGGAAGAACGTGGTGCCGCACGAATCGGGCACGTTCGGGTTGAGATACAGCACGGCGGCAAAACGGCACAACGCGCGCGAATCGGTGTGCGGCCGCGCATCGCATTCGTCGGCGCCGACCACCTGGATGCAGTTGTGGTTCAGATGCGCGCCGTCCTGCGCAGATTCCACCCAGAGTTTGTCGACGCCCGTCGCCTTGCGCACGAGGGCTTCGACGATCGCGAGTTCGTCGGACATCAGGCCCGGCATCACGCGCAGGCCCGGCCAGGATTCGGGTTTGTGCGGAAAGCCTTCGATCCAGTCGGTGCGCGCGAGCGTGCGCGTGCGCACGGCGTCGGGATCGGGCAGCACGTCGTCGAATACCCAGTAATCGCGGCCCGGCGTGGGCTTGCGATAGGGCAGGACGGGCAGGGAAGGGCGTGCGGGCGGGCGGAGCAGCGACATGGGCCGATCATAGCCTTCGGCCTCCAAGCGGGCCGCTGCGCTAGACTTCCGCAATTCGAAGATCGTTCCCGGAAGGCACACATGCGACGCAAGATCGTGGCGGGCAACTGGAAACTGCATGGCGATCGCAAGTTCGCGTGCGCGCTCGTGGAAGAGATCGCCAGCGTCGCGCCCGTGGCCGGCGTCGAGCGCGTGGTGCTGCCGCCGCTGCCCTACCTGGGCGAGCTGGTCGAACACTTCGCCGAGCGCGGGGTGTCCTTCGGGGCGCAGGACGTGAGCATCAACGAGAAGGGCGCCTACACCGGCGAGGTCTCGGCCGCGATGCTGCTCGATGTCGGCGCCAAATACGGCCTGGTCGGCCATTCCGAGCGCCGCCAGTACCACGCCGAGAGCAGCGAGCTGGTCGCGCGGAAGTTCTTCGCGGCCAAGCGGGCGGGGCTGATCCCGATCCTGTGCGTCGGCGAATCCCTGCGCGAGCGGGAGTCGGGCCAGACCGAATGGCGCATCGAGGAGCAACTGGAGCCGGTCTTCGCGCTCGGCGGCCCCGAGGCCCTGGACGGCGCGGTCATCGCTTATGAGCCCGTCTGGGCGATCGGGACCGGCCGTACGGCCTCCCCGGAGCAGGCCCAGGCGGTCCATGCGTTCATTCGTGGCGAGGTCGCTTCGCGCTCTGCTAACATTGCCGGCTTGCTGCCCATCCTCTACGGGGGCAGCGTGAAGCCCGACAACGCGAAGGCGCTGTTCTCGCAGCCCGACGTCGACGGCGGGCTGGTGGGTGGCGCCTCCCTCGTCGCCCGTGATTTCCTGGCCATCGCTGACGCGGCGGCCTGAGCAAAGGCAGAGTTCCCTTCCCGATGTTGATGACGATCCTCAACGTGCTGTACGTGCTCATCGCGGTCGCGATGATCGTGCTCATCCTGATGCAGCGCGGCGCTGGTGCGCAGGCCGGTTCCGGTTTCGGCGCGGGTGCGTCGGCGACGGTGTTCGGTTCGCGCGGCGCGGGCAACTTCCTGTCGAAGAGCACCAAGTGGCTCGCGATCACCTTCTTCGGCATCGCCCTGTTCATGGGTTGGAATTTCACGCACAGCGTGAAGGCGCCGGCCGAAGCGCAGCAGGCGCAGAACGACCTCGGCCTGATGTCCGGCGTTCCGACGGCTCCGGCCGTGGCACCCGCGCAGCAGCCGGCCAACACGGCCGTGCCGGTGGCGCCTGCCGCGAACACCGCGGCGCCTGCGGCCAACACTGCGGTGCCTGCCGCGCCGGCACCGGCGACCACGAAGTAACGGCTTCGCAACACGATTGATCCGACATACAATGTCGAACTCCGCAGCGCGCGATGCGCGATGCGGGACCTGATTGCCCAGGTGGCGGAATTGGTAGACGCACTACCTTGAGGTGGTAGCGGCTTAGGTCGTGGGGGTTCGAGTCCCCCCTTGGGCACCAAACAAAAAAACCCGCTTCGGCGGGTTTTTTTGTACTCATAAGTACGTGAAGGGTGGTTGTCTTCGTACACGGCCCGCTACAATAGCCGGCTCGTGTACGCCCCCTGCGCACGAGGCTATCAAGAGGTCCGAGCGTGCTGGCTGAATATCTGCCGACCCTGCTGTTCCTGATCGTTGCCCTCGGCATCGGTATCGCCCTGATCGTCGTGGGCAACGTGCTCGGGCCCAAGCGTCCCAGTGCGGAAAAATTGTCGCCTTACGAGTGCGGCTTCAACGCATTCGAAGACGCGCGCATGCAGTTCGACGTGCGCTATTACCTGATCGCGATCCTCTTCATCGTCTTCGATCTGGAAATCGCCTTCATCTTCCCGTGGGCGCTGGTGTTCCGCGAACTCGGGGTGTTCGGCCTGGTCGAGATGGGCGTGTTCCTCGCGCTGCTGGTCATCGGTTTCATTTACGTCTGGAAGAAGGGTGCACTGGAATGGGAGTGATCCAGACCGTCTCGGGGTTGATGCACAACCCGCTGCCCGATGATCGCGTCGGCGACATCCTGCGCCCGGAAGGCGAGAACCCGCTGCTCGAGCAGGGCTTCGTCACCACGAGCTTCGACGCGCTGTGGAATTGGGCGCGCACCGGTTCGATGTGGCCGATGACCTTCGGTCTTGCGTGCTGCGCGGTGGAAATGATGCATGCCGGCGCCGCGCGCCTGGACCTGGACCGTTACGGTGTCGTGTTCCGTCCTTCGCCGCGCCAGTCCGACGTGATGATCGTGGCCGGCACGCTGGTCAACAAGATGGCGCCCGCGTTGCGCAAGGTCTACGACCAGATGCCCGACCCGAAGTGGGTCATCTCGATGGGCAGCTGCGCGAACGGTGGCGGTTACTACCACTATTCCTACGCGGTCGTGCGCGGTTGCGATCGCATCGTGCCGGTCGACATCTACGTGCCGGGTTGCCCGCCGACGGCCGAAGCGCTCGTCTACGGCATCCTGCAGTTGCAGAAGAAGATCCGCCGCAACGAATCCTCGCCGTTCTCGACGAAGCGCGAAGCACCGCGCGACGCGTCCGGCACGCAGGGCGTCATCGCATGAGCACCGCCTTCGTCGAGCGCCTGCGCGCGCACTTCGCCGACGCGGTCGTGACCGTCGCGCTTCCGCGCAACGAGATCACGCTCGAAGTGCTTCCCGATGCATGGCACGTCGCGTGCAGCGAGTTGCGCGACACCTTCGGTTTCGAACTGTGCATGGACGTCAGCGGCGTCGACTACCTCGGTTACGGCAACGACGAGTGGGACACCACCGACGTGTCGTCCGAAGGCTTCAGCCGCGGCGTTGAAGGCCGTGGTCCGGGCCGCTTCAAGTGGGGCGAGCAACCCAGCGGCCTGCAGGAAGAACCCGCGCCGAACCGTCGTTTCGCCGTCGTCGCGCAATTGTTGTCGATGCAGCACAACCAGCGCCTGAGCGTGCGCGCGTTCTGCGCGGACGACACGCTGCCGGTGATCGCCTCGATCGTCGACCTGTACCCGGGCGTGAACTGGTTCGAACGCGAAGCCTTCGACATGTACGGCATCCTGTTCGAAGGACATCCGGATCTGCGCCGCATCCTCACCGACTACGGTTTCGTCGGCCATCCGTTCCGCAAGGATTTCCCGCTGATCGGCAACGTCGAAGTCCGCTACGACAGCGAGCGCCAGCGCGTGGTGTACGAGCCCGTCACGTCGGTGGAGCCGCGTGTCGGCGTGCCGCGCGTGATCCGCGACGACGCGCGTTACGCCACCGCTGCCGGTGAAGAGAAGGAGGCGCGCAAGTGAGCGCCCAGATGCAGATTCCCGCGAACACCTCGGGCCTGAACAACGCCGAGATCCGCAACTACACGCTAAACTTCGGCCCGCAGCATCCGGCTGCGCACGGCGTGCTTCGCCTCATCCTCGAGATGGACGGCGAAATCGTGCAACGCGCCGATCCGCACATCGGCCTGCTGCATCGCGGCACCGAGAAGCTGGTCGAATCCAAGCCCTTCAACCAGTCGATCGGTTACATGGATCGACTGGATTACGTTTCGATGATGTGCAACGAGCACGCCTACGTGCGCGGCATCGAAACCTTGCTCGGCATCGAAGCACCGGAACGCGCGCAGTGGATCCGGACGATGTTCGACGAGATCACGCGCATCCTGAACCACCTGATGTGGGTGGGTTCCAATGCGCTCGACCTCGGCGCGATGGCGGTATTCCTGTACGCCTTCCGCGAACGCGAAGAATTGATGGACGTCTACGAGGCGGTGTCGGGCGCGCGCATGCACGCCACGTACTACCGTCCGGGCGGCGTGTATCGCGATCTGCCGGACCACATGCCGAAGTATCGCGAGTCGCCGTGGCGCAAGGGCCAGAAGCTCAAGCGTTTCAACGAGTGGCGCGAAGGCTCGATGATCGATTACCTCGAGCGCTTCGCCGAAGATTTCCCGAAGCGCGTCGACGAGTACGAGACGCTGCTCACCGAGAACCGCATCTGGAAGCAGCGCACCGTCGGCATCGGTGTGATCTCGCCGGAAGACGCGCTCGCGTGGGGCATGAGCGGTCCGATGGTGCGTGGCTCCGGCCTCGCCTGGGACCTGCGCAAGAAGCAGCCCTACGCGAAGTACGCCGAAGTCGACTTCGACATTCCGCTCGGCACCAACGGCGACTGCTACGACCGTTACCTCGTGCGCGTCGCCGAAATGCGCCAGTCCACCCGCATCATCCAGCAGTGCCTGAAGTGGCTGAAGGCCAACCCCGGCCCGGTGATGCTGGACAACTACAAGGTCGCGCCTCCCTCCCGCGAGGAGATGAAGGACGACATGGAAGCCCTGATCCACCACTTCAAGCTGTTCACCGAAGGGTATTGCGTCCCGGCAGGGGAAACGTACTCCGCGGTGGAAGCCCCGAAGGGCGAGTTCGGCGTGTACCTGGTCAGCGACGGCGCCAACAAGCCGTTCCGCTGCAAGTTGCGCGCACCGGGCTTCGCGCACCTTTCGTCGATGGACCACGTCGTGCGTGGCCACATGCTGGCCGACGTCGTCGCGATGATCGGTACGTACGACGTGGTGTTCGGCGAGATCGACCGCTGATCGCAGTGCGATCGGCGCTTGCGTACCAAGACCCAGCCAGACAGTTTCGAGCAAGGCATAACCGATGAGAGCGACCGGCAATTTCGAGAACGCGCGCAACGTCGATCCGCAGCAGGTGCTGTCGGACGCCACGCGTGCGCACATCGATCACTGGCTCACCAAGTTCCCGGAGGACCGCAAGCGGTCGGCCGTGCTGCAGGGTTTGCACGCTGCGCAGGAACAGAACGGCGGCTGGCTGACCGACGAACTCATCGCCGCGGTGGCGAAGTACCTGTCGATTCCGCCGGTGTGGGCGTATGAAGTCGCCACGTTCTACTCGATGTTCGAAACGCAACAGGTCGGCCGCAACAACGTCGCCTTCTGCACGAACATCAGCTGCTGGCTCAATGGCGCCGAAGACCTGGTCGCGCACGCGGAGAAGAAGCTCGGCTGCAAGCTCGGCGAAAGCACGAGCGACGGCCGCATCTTCCTCAAGCGCGAAGAAGAGTGCCTGGCCGCGTGCTGCGGCGCGCCGATGATGGTGATCAATGGCCACTACCACGAGCAGCTCACGACCCAGAAGGTCGACGAGCTCCTGGACGGCCTGGAGTAACGCATGGCAGGGCATAGCCACTATTCGGATCCCACCGGTCCCGTCGGCCCCGCGCCGCAGGAGCACAACGTCGTCTACACGACGCTGCACTTCGACAAGCCGTGGTCGTACGAGAATTATTTGAAGACGGGCGGGTATGCCGCGCTTCGCAAGATTCTCGAAGAAAAAATCGAACCCGCTGCCGTGATCGAAATGGTCAAGGCCTCGGGCCTGCGCGGCCGCGGCGGCGCGGGCTTCCCGACCGGCCTGAAGTGGTCCTTCATGCCGAAGGGTCCGGGCATCAAGTACATCCTGTGCAACTCCGACGAATCCGAACCCGGTACGGCAAAGGATCGCGACATCCTGCGCTACAACCCGCATGCGGTGATCGAGGGCATGGCGATCGCGTGCTACGCGACCGGTTCGCCGGCGGCGTACAACTACCTGCGCGGTGAATTCCACCACGAGCCCTTCGAACACCTGGAAGAGGCGACGCGCGAGGCCTACGCCAACGGTTGGCTCGGCAAGAACCTGCTCGGCAGCGGCGTCGATATCGACATGTACAACGTGCTCGGCGCCGGCGCGTACATCTGCGGCGAAGAAACCGCGCTGATGGAATCGCTCGAAGGCAAGAAGGGGCAGCCGCGCTACAAGCCGCCGTTCCCGGCCAACTTCGGCCTGTACGGCAAGCCGACCACGATCAACAACACCGAGACCTACGCGTCGGTGCCGGCGATCGTGCGCAACGGCGCCGAATGGTTCCTCAACCTCGGCAAGCCGAACAACGGCGGCCCCAAGGTGTTCTCGGTCTCGGGCCATGTCGCCAAGCCGGGCAATTACGAAATCCGCCTGGGCACGTCGTTCGCCGATTTGCTGCAGCTCGCCGGCGGCATCCGCAGCGGGCACAAATTGAAGGCGGTCATCCCCGGCGGTTCGTCGATGAAGGTCTTGCCGGCCGACGCGATGATGGCCTGCACGATGGATTACGACTCGATCCAGAAGGCCGGTTCGGGCCTGGGCTCGGGCGCGGTCATCGTGATGGACGAAACCACCTGCATGGTGCGTGCGTGCCAACGCATCGCGCGCTTCTACTTCAAGGAAAGTTGCGGCCAATGCACGCCGTGCCGCGAAGGCACCGGCTGGATGTACCGCATGCTGACGCGCATCGTGGAAAAGCAGGCGACGCTGGACGATCTCCAGATGTTGCGTGCCGCCGCGGGGCAGATCGAAGGCCACACCATCTGCGCGTTCGGCGAAGCCGCCGCGTGGCCGGTGCAGGGCTTCCTGCACCATTTCTGGGACGAATTCGAATACGCGATCGTCAACGGGCGTTTCCTGGTCGATGACCAGCGCGCCGGGACCGTCGTCGCCAAGCAAGGTGTGGCCGCATGAGCGCCGTCGAATCCGATATCAAGCCCGTCGTGCCGGAAGGCCACGTCGCCATCGAGATCGACGGCGTCGCGATGACCGCGCCGAAGGGCTCGATGATCATCGCCGCCGCCGACAAGGCCGGCATTCCGATCCCGCGCTTCTGTTACCACGACAAGCTGAGCATCGCGGCCAACTGCCGCATGTGCCTGGTCGAAGTCGAGAAGATGCCGAAGCCGGCGCCCGCGTGCGCCACGCCGGTCATGGACGGCATGAAGGTGATCACGCGCAGCGACAAGGCGTTGAAGTCGCAGCGCAACGTGATGGAGTTCCTGCTGATCAACCATCCGCTCGATTGCCCGATCTGCGACCAGGGCGGCGAGTGCGAACTGCAGGATCTCTCGCTGGGTTACGGCCGTTCGGTCTCGCGCTTCTCCGAGCGCAAGCGCGTGATCGCCGACGAGGATTTCGGTCCGCTCGTCGCCAGCGACATGACGCGCTGCATCCAGTGCACGCGCTGCGTGCGCTTCACGGCGGAAGTCGCCGGCACCTACGAGCTCGGCGGCATGATGCGCGGCGAGAACCTGCAGATCGGCACGTACGACGGCAAGCCGCTGACGACCGAGCTTTCGGGCAACGTCATCGACGTGTGCCCGGTCGGCGCGCTGACCAACAAGGTGTTCCGTTTCCGCGCGCGTCCGTGGGAACTGGTCGCGCGCGAATCGCTCGGCTTCTCCGATGCGCTGCACAGCAACCTGTTCCTGCACGTGCGGCGCGGCGAAGTCATGCGCACCGTGCCGCGCGACAACGAAGTCGTCAACGAATGCTGGCTGTCGGACCGCGATCGTTACGCGCACCAGGGTTTGTACGCGCAGGATCGCGCCGCCAAGCCGATGGTCCGCGACGGCAACGACTGGCGCGAAACCAGCTGGGAAGAAGCGCTGGCCAAGGCCGCGAAGATCCTGCGCGACAACGGCGGCGACCAGCTGGGCATCCTCGTGCACCCGGCCACCTCGAACGAGGAGGGCGCCTTGCTTGCGCGCCTCGCCGAAGGCCTCGGCACCGGCAATCTCGACCATCGCCTCGCGCAGCGCGATCTGTCCGACGCCGCGGTCGCCGAACCGTTCGCGATGCCGGTGGCCGACATCGACAACGCCGACGTCATCGTGATCGTGGGTTCGCACCTGCGCCACGAGTTGCCGCTGCTGCACCAGCGCGTGCGCAAGGCGCAGCGCAAGGGCGCGCGCGTGCACATGGTCAATCCGGTCGATTTCGACGTGGCGTTCGACGTCGCGTCCAAGACGATCGTGACCATGGCCGAACTCGCCACGGCGCTCGCCGGCGTGGACATCGCGGGCGCGCAGCGCGCCGTGGTGATCGTCGGCGGCGTCGCCGAAACCTCCGAACATGCGAGCGCGATCCGTGCCGCAGCGCGCGGCTTCGCTTCGGCGAACAACGCCAAGCTGTGCCGCATCCCGCAGGGCGCGAACGCGCTGGGCCTGTCGCAGCATGGCGTGGTGCCGGCCTCGCGCGACACGCAGTCGATGCTCACCGATGCGCGCAGCGCGTACGTGATCTACGGCATCGAACCGGGCCTGGACTTCGCCGACCAGGCGCTCGCGCTCAAGGCCTTGTCGGGCGCGCAGGTCGTCGCCTTCAGCCATTACGCGTGCGAATCCACGCGCGCCGTGGCCGACGTGATCCTCCCGATCGCCGCGCTGCCGGAAAACGAAGGCTCGCTGACCAACCTCGATGGCTACGTGCAGCACTTCACCGCAGGCGGTAAAGCGCCGGGTGAAGCGCGTGCCGGCTGGCGCGTGTTGCGTGCACTCGGTGCGGACCTCGGCCTCGCCGGTTTCGACTTCACCGATTACGCGGGCATGCGCAAGGGGTTGTCGTTGCGCAACGTCGTCGTCGCGAAGGGCACCGCGCCCGCGCACGCGTTGCCGCACGGTGCGGGCCTGGCCATCGTCGCCTCGCAGGCGATCTACCGCAGCGACGCCACCGTGCGCCGCGCGGCCGCGCTGCAGGCGCATCCGCTTAACCTGGGGCCGCGCATCGTGTTGCATCCGGACGATGCGGGCGCGGCCGGCGTGCACGCCGACGGCGTGGCGAAAGTGAAGAACGCCCTGGGCACGGCGACGCTGCCGGTCGCGATCAGCGACAAGGTCGCGCGCGGTTGCGCATGGGTGGAATCGGGCTATGGCGCGACCGCCGCGCTGCTCTCGGGCAACGTGGAGGTCAGCCGCGCATGATGTACGTCGACGCCTTCCGCGATTGGCTCGTCGCCTTCGGGCCGATGGGCCTGCTGCTGTGGATCGTGCTCAAGATCCTGCTGATCGCCGTGCCGGTGATCCTGGCCGTCGCGTTCTACGTGGTCTGGGAACGCAAGCTGATCGGCTGGATGCACGTGCGCCACGGTCCGATGTACATCGGCAAGGGCATCCTCCAGGCCTTCGCCGACGTGTTCAAGTTGCTGTTCAAGGAAGTGGTGCAGCCCACCGTGGCGCAGCCCTTCCTGTACCGCATCGCGCCGCTGATCACGCTCGTGCCGGCATTCGCGGCGTGGGCGGTCATCCCGTTCGACGCGCAGCTCGTGCTGTCGAACGCGAACGCGGGCCTGTTGTACCTGCTGGCGATGACCTCGCTCGGTGTGTACGGGATCATCCTCGCCGGTTGGGCGTCGAACTCGAAGTACGCCTTCCTCGGCGCGATGCGCGCCGCGGCGCAGGTCGTCTCCTACGAAATCGCCATGGGCTTCGCGCTGGTCGGCGTGCTCATCGCGGCGGGCAGCCTGAACCTGACGGAGATCGTCATGGCGCAGGCGGGTAACGCGGGCATGTTCGAGTGGTTCATGTGGCCGCTGCTGCCGCTGTTCGTGATCTATTTCGTCTCCGGTGTCGCGGAAACCAACCGCGCGCCGTTCGACGTGGTGGAAGGCGAATCGGAAATCGTCGCCGGCCACATGGTCGAATACTCCGGCTCGCAGTTCGCGCTGTTCTTCCTGGCCGAGTACGCGAACATGATCCTCGTCAGCGTCACGACGGCGATCTTCTTCCTCGGCGGCTGGCTGAGCCCGTTCCATGGCCTCGGCATCCCGTTCCTGTCCGCGGATGGCTGGTGGTGGCTGGCGCCGAAGGTGTTCTTCTTCGCGAGCTGCTTCATCTGGTTCCGCGCCTCGTTCCCGCGCTACCGCTACGACCAGATCATGCGACTGGGCTGGAAGGTGTTCATTCCGGTCACCATCGCGTGGATCTTCGTCACTGCGCTGCTCGTCCACTTCAACGTGTTCACGAAGGGGCTGTGACGCGCATGACTCGCATCGTTTCCTTCCTCAAGAGTCTGCTGCTGATCGAGCTCGCCCAGGGGCTGCTCCTCACCGGCAAGTACCTGTTCCGTCCGAAGTACACGCTGATGTACCCGATGGAAAAGACGCCGCAGTCCCCGCGCTTCCGCGGCCTGCACGCGCTGCGCCGCTATCCCAACGGGGAAGAGCGCTGCATCGCCTGCAAGCTGTGCGAGGCCGTGTGCCCGGCGCTCGCGATCACGATCGATTCGGAGCAGCGCGAAGACGGCACGCGCCGCACCACGCGCTACGACATCGACCTGTTCAAGTGCATCTACTGCGGCTTCTGCGAGGAGTCGTGCCCGGTCGATTCGATCGTCGAGACGCACATCCACGAGTACTACTTCGACAAGCGCGGCCAGAACATCGTGACCAAGCCGCAGTTGCTGGCGATCGGCGACCGCCTCGAAGCCGAGATCGCCGCGCGCCGCGCGGCCGACGCACCGTATCGCTGAGGCGCCCATGGATTTCCCGACCCTCACGTTCTATCTGTTCGCCACCATGGCCGTCGCCGCGGGCATCGGCGTCATCAGCGTCCGCAACCCGGTGCAGGCCGCATTGCTGCTGGTGCTGACCTTCTTCTCGGTCGCCTGCACGTGGATCCTGGCCGGCGCCGAGTTCCTCGGCATCGCGCTGATCCTGGTGTACGTCGGCGCGGTGATGGTGCTGTTCCTGTTCGTCGTGATGATGCTCGACATCGACGTCGCGCCGTTGCGCGAAGGCTTCGTGCGCTACCTGCCCATCGGCCTGATCGTCGCGATCGCGATGCTGGTCGAGATCTGCATGCTGATCGGCGTGAAGGTGCTCGTGCAGACACCGCTCGCGCCCGACGCCGCGGCCGCCGCCGACCTCTCCAACACCGCATGGCTGGCGAAGGCGTTGTTCACGGAATTCCTGCTGCCCTTCGAAGTGGCCGCGGTGATCCTGACCATCGCGGTCGTCGCGGCGGTCATGCTCACGCTGCGCCGCCGAGGCGGGGTGAAGCACCAGAATCCGGCCGACCAGGCGCGCGTGCGCGCGTCCGATCGCCTGCGCATGGTGAAGATGGACGCCACCAAACCCGCCACCACGACGGAGGAGGGCACGCCATGATCGGTTCGCTGTCGCTCGGGCATTTCCTCGCCCTCGGTGCCGCGCTTTTCTGCATCAGCGTGGCGGGCATCTTCCTCAACCGGAAGAACGTCATCGTCCTGCTGATGTGCATCGAGCTGATGCTGCTCGCGGTCAACATCAACTTCGTCGCGTTCTCGCGCGAACTGGGCGATGCGGCGGGGCAGGTGTTCGTGTTCTTCATCCTGACGGTGGCCGCGGCGGAAGCCGCGATCGGCCTGGCCATCCTCGTGACGCTGTTCCGCAATCGCCGGACGATCAACGTCGGCGAAATCGACTCCTTGAAGGGCTGACCGATGCCGGCCGTTGAATTCACCCTCTCGAAGTCGCTGC
This sequence comes from Noviluteimonas gilva, assembly GCF_009740395.1. GTDB lineage: Bacteria > Pseudomonadota > Gammaproteobacteria > Xanthomonadales > Xanthomonadaceae > Noviluteimonas > Noviluteimonas gilva. The sequence goes on along the minus strand of NZ_WOXT01000004.1, from coordinate 71,035 downwards.
TCGTCGCGATCGTCCTCGCGCCGCTGATCGGCGCGATCCTCGCCGGCCTGTTCGGCCGCCGCATCGGCCGTGCCGGTTCGCACACCGTGACCATCGCGGGCGTGGCGCTGAGCTGCGCGCTGTCGATGTACGTGCTGTGGCAACTGGTGTCGCAGGGCGCCGCGCCGTTCAACCAGAACCTGTACACGTGGTTCGAGATCGGCGGCTACAACGCGCACATCGGCTTCATGGTCGACAAGCTGACCGCGATGATGATGGTCGTGGTGACCTTCGTCTCGCTGCTCGTGCACGTCTACACGATCGGCTACATGTCCGAAGACCCGGGTTACCAGCGGTTCTTCAGTTACATCTCGCTGTTCACCTTCTCGATGCTCATGCTCGTCATGAGCAACAACTTCCTGCAGCTGTTCTTCGGCTGGGAAGCGGTGGGCCTGGTGTCGTACCTGCTGATCGGGTTCTGGTTCAAGCGCCCGTCGGCGATCTTCGCCAACCTCAAGGCCTTCCTGGTCAACCGCGTCGGCGACTTCGGCTTCCTGCTGGGCATCGCGGGCGTGCTGTACTGGTTCGGCACGCTGGACTACGCGACGGTGTTCGCCAACGCGGCCTCGACGATCGGCGGCGGTGAAGTGTTCGAGTTCCTGCCGGGCCACGCCTGGTCGGTCGCGACGGTGATCTGCGTGTGCCTGTTCATCGGTGCGATGGGCAAGTCGGCGCAGGTGCCGCTGCACGTGTGGCTGCCCGATTCGATGGAAGGCCCGACGCCGATCTCCGCGCTGATCCACGCAGCGACGATGGTGACCGCGGGCATCTTCATGGTGGCGCGCATGTCGCCGCTGTTCGAGCTCTCGCCGGCGGCGCTGAACTTCGTGTTGTTCATCGGCGCGACGACCGCGTTCTGGACCGGCCTGATCGGCATGGTGCAGAACGACATCAAGCGCGTCGTGGCGTATTCCACGCTCTCGCAGCTGGGTTACATGACCGTCGCGCTCGGCGTGTCGGCGTACTCGGCGGGCGTGTTCCACCTGATGACGCACGCGTTCTTCAAGGCGCTGCTGTTCCTCGGTGCGGGCTCGGTGATCATCGGCATGCACCACGAGCAGGACATGCGCCGGATGGGCGGCCTGAAGAAGTACATGCCCATCACGTACTGGACGATGGTGATCGGCACGCTGGCGCTGGTCGGCACGCCGTTCTTCAGCGGTTTCTTCTCGAAGGACACGATCATCGAGGCGGCGGCCGAGCATGCGCACGAAGCGCACAACTGGGTCGCGACGTACGCGCACTGGGCCGTGCTGCTCGGCGCGTTCGTCACCTCGTTCTACAGCTTCCGCCTGCTGTACCTGACCTTCCACGGCAAGGAACGCTTCCACGATCCGGTGCCCGACCACTACATCGCACCGGAAGCGGATTCGACCGAGCACGAGGATGCGATCGCGCATTCGCACGATGCGCACGACGACGCACACGGGCACGACGACCACGGCCATGCGCACACGCCGCACGAATCGCCGTGGGTGGTGACGTTGCCGCTGATCCTGCTCGCGATCCCGTCGATCCTCATCGGCTACTTCACCGCGGGCCCGATGTTGTTCGGCACCGATTGGCAGGGCCACGAGAAGATCGCGCCGTACTTCACCGGTGCGATCCAGGTGCTGCCGGAACACGACGTGCTGTCGAAGGTCGCCGCCGAACACTGGCACGGGCCGCTGCAGTTCGCGCTGCATGGCTTCATGGCGCCGGCGTTCCTGCTGGCCTTCGCGGGCTTCGCGCTCGCGACGTTCCTGTACCTGTTCCGCACCGACCTGCCGGGCAAGATCGCGCACGCGCTGCGCTGGCCGGTCCGCGTGCTGGAGCGCAAGTACTTCATGGACGACCTGTGGATCGACGGCTTCGCCGGCGGCGGCGTTGCGCTCGGACAGGCTTCGCGCGCGGTCGACTCGAAGCTGATCGACGGTGTCGCGGTGAACGGCAGCGCCCGCGTGGTCGGGCTGGTGTCGGGCGTCGTGCGCCAGATCCAATCCGGTTATCTGTACCACTACGCCTTCGCGATGATCGTCGGATTGATCGTGCTGTTGGCGGTGATCCAAACGTTCTGGGTCTGACGACCCCGAGCCCACCTTGCATGGAATCGAACACGTGGCGAACGCGCCCCTGCTGAGTCTGTTGATCTGGCTGCCGATCCTCGGTGGCGCGCTCGCGCTGATGCTCGGGCAGCAACGCGCGCAAGCCGCGCGCTGGCTGGCGCTCGGCACGGCGCTGCTGTGCCTGGGCCTGTCGATCCCGCTGTTCAGCGGCTTCGACATGGCCAACGCGAGCATGCAGTTCGTCGAACAACATGCGTGGATCCCGGCCTACGACATCCGATACGCGCTCGGCGCGGACGGCATCTCGATCGCGCTGATCGGGCTGACGACGCTGACCACCGTGCTGGTGCTGATCGGCGCGTGGGGCTCGATCGACGAACGCGTCAACCAGTACGTCGCTGCGTTCCTGATCCTCGAAGGCCTGATGATCGGCGTGTTCTGCGCGCTCGACGCCATGCTGTTCTACGTGTTCTTCGAGGCGATGCTCATCCCGATGTTCATCATCATCGGCGTGTGGGGCGGCCCGCGGCGCGTGTATGCATCGATCAAGTTCTTCCTGTACACCTTCCTCGGGTCGGTGTTCATGCTGGTCGGCATCATCTATCTCTACCTGAAGGGCGGCAGCTGGCAGCTCGCGGACATGGCCGCGTTGCCGCTGACGATGCGCGAGCAGGCGTGGTTGTTCTTCGCGTTCCTGGCCGCGTTCTCGGTCAAGGTGCCGATGTTCCCGGTGCACACGTGGTTGCCGGATGCGCACGTGGAAGCGCCGACCGGCGGCTCGGTGATCCTGGCCGCGATCATGCTGAAGATCGGCGGATACGGCTTCCTGCGGTTCACGCTGCCGATCGTGCCCGACGCCGGCCACGAGTTCGCGTGGGTGGTGATCGCGCTGTCGCTGATCGCCATCGTCTACATCGGCCTGGTCGCGCTGGTGCAGGAGGACATGAAGAAGCTGATCGCGTATTCGTCGATCTCGCACATGGGCTTCGTCACGCTGGGCACGTTCATCGCCTTCTCGCTCGTGCGCGACACCGGCAACCTGGACGCCGCGCGCCTGGGCCTGCAGGGCGCGATGGTGCAGATGATTTCGCACGGCTTCATCTCCGGCGCGATGTTCTCCTGCGTCGGCGTGCTGTACGACCGCATGCATTCGCGCATGATCCGCGACTACGGCGGCGTGGCGAACACGATGCCGTGGTTCGCGATGTTCATGGTGTTGTTCGGCATGGCCAACTCGGGCCTGCCGGGCACCTCGGGTTTCATCGGCGAGTTCATGGTGATCCTCGCCAGCTTCCAGCAGCATCCCTTGCTCGCCTTCGGCGCGGCGACCACGCTGATCCTCGGCGCGGCCTACACGTTGTGGCTGGTCAAGCGCGTGATCTTCGGCGAGGTGGCCAACGCGCACGTCGCCGAACTGGAAGACATCAACATGCGCGAATGGATCGTGCTGGGCGTCTTCGCGATCGGCGTGCTGGCCCTTGGCGTGTATCCCAAGCCGCTGACCGACCTGATGGAACCCTCCATCGCCCAGCTCGCGAGCCAGCTCGCGGCCAGCAAGCTCTGATTAGAGATTACGCATGATCGCCACGACGATGCCCGACGCCACCGAACTGCTGCCGCTGCTGCCCGAACTGGTGCTGGTCGGCGCGGCCTTCGCGCTGCTGATGCTCGATCTGTTCCTCGACGAACGCCAGCGCTGGATCACGCACGTGGCGAGCATCGTCGTGCTGGCCGTCGTCGCCGGCATGATCGGCTTCGGCACGGGCGGGCAGGGCACGGTGCTCAACGGGATGTTCATCCGCGACATCGCGGCGGACGTCATGAAGTTCTTCACCTGCATCGTGTCGGCGCTGTCGCTGGTGTACATCTGGCCGTTCCTGCGCGAGCGCGGCCTGTACAAGGGCGAAGTGCCGGTCCTGGTGTTGTTCGCCACCGCCGGCATGATGCTGATGGTGTCCGCGGGCAGCCTGGTGATGGTGTACCTCGGCCTGGAAATGCTGGCGCTGTGCCAGTACGCGCTGGTCGCGATCGATCGCGACAGCCCGCTCGCTTCCGAAGCGGCGATGAAGTACTTCGTGCTCGGTTCGCTCGCCTCGGGCATGTTGCTGTACGGCATGTCGCTGACCTACGGCGCTACCGGCTCGCTGGATCTGCTCAGCGTGCGCGAAGCGATGGGCTCGGCGACGCCCGGCCTGCTGCTGACGGGCATGGTGTTCATGGTCGCGGGCATCGCCTTCAAATTCGGGGCCGCGCCATTCCACATGTGGCTGCCGGACGTCTACCACGGTGCGCCGACGCCGATCACGCTGTTCATCGGTTCGGCGCCGAAGATCGCCGCGTTCGGCATGGCCTACCGCCTGCTCGAACTGGGCACCGGTCCGCTCGACGCCGAATGGCGCGTGCTGATCGCAGGCCTTGCGGTCGCGTCGCTCGCGATCGGCAACCTGATCGCGCTGGCGCAGAGCAACCTCAAGCGCATGCTCGCGTACTCGACGATCTCGCACGTCGGCTTCCTGTTCCTCGGCCTCGCCGGTGGTGGCCCGCAGGGGTATGCGTCGGCGATGTTCTACGCCATCACCTACGCGATCATGTCGGCCGCGGCGTTCGGCGCGATCGTCGTGCTGTCGCGCAAGGGCTTCGAAGCCGACGAGATCGACGACTTCAAGGGCCTCAACGCGCGCAACCCCTGGATGGCCGGCCTGGTGCTGTGCGTGATGGCATCGCTCGCCGGCGTGCCGCCGTTCCTCGGTTTCTGGTCGAAGCTGGTCGTGCTGCGCGCCGCGCTGCAGGGCGACATGCTGTGGCTGGCGATCGTGGGCATCGTGTTCGCGGTGATCGGCGCGTTCTACTACCTGCGCGTGATCAAGGTGATGTACTTCGACGCACCGGTGGGCGAGGGCATCCGCGAGCGCGACGACCGTCCGTTGCGCGTCACCTTCGGCGCGAATGCGTTGCTGCTGCTCGTGCTCGGCATCTTCTGGAACCCGCTGATGGCGTGGTGCCTGGCCGCGTTCCGCTGATCCTGAAGAACGCGTGCATCGCACGGGTTGCATTCCTCGCGCGGCTTCACCATAATGCGCGGCCTGCTGCGGGGTGGAGCAGTCTGGCAGCTCGTCGGGCTCATAACCCGAAGGTCGCAGGTTCAAATCCTGCCCCCGCTACCAAACAACGACGGCGATCCGGAAACGGGTCGCCGTTTTTGTTTTTGCGCATCAAAGACCCTCGATTCAGGCGATGCGCGCTTCAGGCAACGCGCATCGCATCGAGCAACGCACGCGCTTGTTTGCACGCACGCTGGCTGCGTTGATCCCACCAGCCCTTGCGGATCGCGGGCATCGCTTCGTCGAGCGGTTCGGTTTCGTCGAGCACCCAGGCTTCCGCGATCAGCAGCCATGCATCGCGCCACGTGGAGTCGGGCAGCGTGCGCGCGGCGCGCCTGCCGATTTCGACGGCGTGTGCGAATTTCGGTTCCATGCGGCCCATGCGGGAATTCAAGCGCGCACATCGAATCGATGGCGTGAAGAAATGGCGGCGCGCGTGCGAGACGCATCGTGCGAGCGGTTTCCGAACCAGTTCCCGGTGTGCGAATCACGCGTCCTGCACGCTTTGTGCACGTTGCGTCGCGTCGGAGCCGGTGTCTCCAATGGTTGACGCAATGTCGCCCAAAGGATACAGTGCATGTACGAGATACGAACCACCGCCGTGTTCGACGATTGGCTCGATGGTCTCGTCGGCGATCGCGCATTGACCAAGGTGCTCGCACGGATCGCAAACATGGCGGACGGCAACTTCGGCGATTGCAAATCGGTCGGGGGCCGCGTCCTCGAAGCGAGGATCCACGGCGGCCCGGGGTACCGGCTGTATTTCGTGCGAGAGGGCAGCACGGTCACCTTATTGCTGCTCGGCGGAGACAAGTCCACGCAGTCGCGGGACATCTTGCGCGCGCGCTCACTCGCCGCCGCGCTCTGAACGCACAAGGAGGATGCAATGACCAGCAACAGCCACACGCTCCACACCTCCCGCTTCGACGTCGGCCGTTATCTCGCCGGCGACGAAGTCATGGCCAACTACCTCACCGACTGTTTCGAAGAAGGCGGCACCGCGCTCTTCCTCAAGGCGATCGGCGAGGTCGCCCGCGCGCGCGGCATGAGCGAACTCGCCAATCGCACGGGCCTCACCCGCGCGAGCCTCTACAAGGCGCTCGCCGAAGATGGCAACCCTGCATTCGACACGCTTGCGCGCGTGCTCGACACGCTCGGCTTCCGCGTGTGCGTCGTGGCCAACACGCCGGCGGCCAGGGACAAGCGCTCCGATTCCAATCGCGTGCGCGTGATGCAAACACCGGCGGCGTATGGCGTGCGCGCGGAAGCAAAGGCGCCGTCGATCAAGCCGAAGAAGGCACGCAAACCTGCCGCGAAAAAGCGCTGAGGGCGCCGTCGCGCGGACCGCTTCGGGAATGCATGCGTCCGCGCCTGCATCCGGTTGCCCTTCGGGACGATGCACGCGGGGCGTCGCACCCGATACATCGTTGGCATGCGAATCGATGCCACCACGCCCGTCCTCCCCGCCAGCGTCCTGCACGGTGGGGCACGTCCCTTCGGCTTCCATGTGCCGCCGTGGGCGGACTACGTCGCGTGCGACTACGACGGCATGGTGTGGGCCTTCCAACACTGTCCGGTGGCCGACCACCGCACGCGCTCCTGGACCGGCGGTTCGCTCACCGGCCGCTACGCGCTGATGGGCTCGTGCCGGCAGGAGGTTCCGAATTGGGAGACGGCTGTCCTCCACCGCCATGGGGGACTCTGGCGCTCGCTGCAGGCCGAGCGCGAGGACGAGCGAGACGCGGATTTCCGCAGCGCCACCTCGGGGGCGCTCTGGGCGATCGCGATGGGTGCCCTGATGGTGATGGTGGTCCTCGTCTTCGAATCGACCTTCTTCTAAGCTCCGGCGCCTCCGGCTGAACCGGTACGGCCGCCGCCCCCGGCGGTACGGCCGCTTGCGCTTGCCACCCCCGGCGTTCGGGCCTACACTGTGCGGCGTTCCAGGCGGTAGACCTCGTCTTCCGCAACCAGCGTCTCCGCTGGCGATCAAGGGCTCCTCGGAGCCTTTTTTCTTTCAGGGAGACCGCCGGGCTCGCTGGCTGCCCCGCATCGCGGGTGCGCCGCGCCGACATCCAGTAGGGCTTGCATCTCATGCATGTTCCCGCTGCTGACAAGGGGCCCGACGGGCCCCTTGTTGTTTTCCGGCCCCGGCCGGACCCAGGGCAATTGGATTGCCGCGAGGATGGCCGCACTTATGACCGACAAGGCGAACGAAATCTCGGCGCTGCTCGCCCCGACCGTTGCGTCGTTGGGCCTGGAGTTGCTGGGCGCCGAATACCTGCCCTCGCCGGGCGGGGCGGTGTTGCGCCTTTACATCGACGTGCCGCAGGCCGAATCGGCCGAACGCAATGTCGGCATCGAGGACTGCGAATCGGTGAGCCGCGAGGTGTCCGCGCAGCTCGATGTCGAGGACCCGATCAGCGGCAACTACACCCTCGAGGTGTCGTCGCCGGGCATCGACCGCCCGTTGTTCGCGCCGTCGCATTTCGCGCGCTTCGCCGGGCAGTCGGCGAAGGTCGGGCTGAAGCTGCCGCAGGACGGTCGCCGCCGCCTGCAGGGCCGCATCGACAGGGTCGAAGGCGATTCGATCGTCTTCGACGTGGATGGCAACCCGTTCGAAGTGGCGTTCGACAACATCGACAAGGCCAAGCTCGTGCCCGATTGGGAAGCGCTGGGCATGGCGCCGAAGAAACCCGGCAAGAGCCCCGCGAACAAGAAACAAGGGAACAAGAAGTAACGCGCGCCGCAGGCGCGAACCACATTCAACTTTGACGTAGAGACACAACAACCATGTCGAAAGAACTCCTGCTTGTCGTCGACGCCGTCGCCAACGAAAAGGGCGTGCCGGAATCGGTGATCTTCGAGGCCATCGAGGCTGCGCTCGCGTCCGCCGCGAAGAAGCGCTACCACGACCAGGACGTGCTCGTGCGCGTGCAGATCGACCCGAAGGACGGCAACTACGAAACCTATCGTCGCTGGGAAGTGGTCGCGGACGACGTCGTCATGGAATCGCCCGATCGCCAGGTTCGCCTGATGGATGCGGTCGACGAAAGCGAAGGCGCCGAAGTCGGCGACTACATCGAAGAGCAGATCGAAAACCCGGACTTCGGCCGCATCGCCGCGCAGGCCGCCAAGCAGGTGATCGTGCAGCGCGTGCGCGAAGCCGAGCGCGCGCAGGTCGTGGATGCGTGGAAGGATCGCGTCGGCGAGCTGGTCACCGGCATCGTCAAGCGCGCCGAGCGCGGCAACATCTTCGTCGACCTCGGCGGCAACGCCGAAGCCTTCATCCCGAAGGACAAGGGCATCCCGCGCGACGTGCTCCGCGCCGGCGACCGCGTCCGCGGCTACCTCTACGACGTGCGTAGCGAGCCCCGCGGCCCGCAGCTGTTCATCAGCCGCGCCGCGCCGGAATTCATGATCGAGCTGTTCAAGCTCGAAGTGCCGGAAGTCGGCCAGGGCCTGGTCGAAATCAAGGCATGCGCCCGCGACCCGGGCGACCGCGCCAAGATCGCCGTGCTCGCGCACGACCACCGCACCGATCCGATCGGCGCGTGCATCGGCATGCGCGGTTCGCGCGTGCAGGCCGTGTCCAACGAGCTCAACGGCGAGCGCGTGGACATCATCCTGTGGAGCGACAACAGCGCGCAGTTCGTGATCAACGCGATGGCGCCGGCCGAAGTGCAGTCGATCATCGTCGATGAAGAAAAGCATTCGATGGACCTGGCGGTGGCCGAAGACCGCCTCGCGCAGGCGATCGGCAAGGGCGGCCAGAACGTGCGCCTCGCCAGCCGCCTGACGGGCTGGCAGCTCAACGTGATGACGGCCGACCAGGTGCAGGCCAAGAGCGAAGCCGAGCAGACCAACGCGCGCCAGTTGTTCATGGAGAAGCTCGAGGTCGACGAAGAAATCGCCGGCATCCTCGTGTCCGAAGGCTTCACCACCGTCGAGGAAATCGCGTACGTGCCGGTCGGCGAATTGCTGGCGGTCGAAGGCTTCGACGAAGACATCGTCGAAGAGCTCCGCGCCCGTGCCCGCGACGCGCTGCTCAACGAAGCGCTCGCCGTCGAAGAGGAACTTGACGAACACCAGCCGGCGCAGGACCTGCTCTCGCTGGCGGGCATGGACGAAGCGACGGCCTACGTGCTGGCTTCGCGCGGCATCCGCACGCGCGACGACCTGGCCGACATGGCGGTCGACGAGATCACCGACATCGAAGACATGGACGCCGAGCGCGCGGCCGCCCTGATCATGGAAGCGCGCAAGCACTGGTTTGAATGACGGCGCCGGGCCCTGTCGGGCCCACGCGCTAGAATCGCCCCCTTTCCAGCCCGGGGCTGTATCCCCCGGGCCACCAACGGACACCGAATGTCGCAGCAAACCACCATCCGCAAGTTGGCCGAACTGGTGAACACACCGGTCGAGAAACTGCTGGAGCAGCTGTCCGAGGCGGGCATGAGCTTCAACGGTCCCGACCAGGTCGTGACCAGCACCGAGAAGATGAAGCTCCTCGGTTTCCTCCGGCGCACGCACGGCAAGGGCGAAACCCCGGCCGAGGAAGGCGACGCGTCGAAGAAGATCACGCTCAACCGCCGCAAGGTGCAGGAAGTGACGGTCGCCTCCGGCCGCACCAAGAGCACCGTGGCCGTCGAGGTTCGCCAGAAGCGCACGTACACCAAGCCCGCCGACGGCGCCTCGCAGGTCGATAGTTCGCCTGCCGCACAGGCCGCCATTGCGCAGGCCGATCCCGAGCGCGCCGAGATCCTGCGCAAGCTCGAGGAATCGCGGCAGCGCAACCTCAGCGAGCAGCAGCGCCTGGCCGAGACCGACGCCAAGCGCAAGGCCGACATCGACGAGCGCAAGCGCCTCGAAGAAGAAGCCGCCGAGCGCGAACGCCAGGCCGCCGCAGCGGCGGCCGCCGCCGCAGCCGAAGCCGTCGTCATCGAGGAAGCCGCCAAGCCGAAGGCCGGCCACCATGGCCACCCGAAGCCGCCGGCGCCGCGCGTCGACGACAAGGCCGCCGCACACAAGGGCAAGGGCAATGCCGCCCCCAACCGCGGCTCGCACGCGATGGTCACGTCGATCGAAGACGACGACAACGCCGCGCGTTTCGCCGGCCAGTTGCACCTGAGCGCGCAGGAACGTGCGCGTCGCGGTGCTTCGCGCGGCCGTCCGAAACAGCGCCGCTCGCTCGACCAGTCGCGCACCGGCACGGGCTTCACCCGTCCGACCGCGCCGATCGTCCGCGAGATCACCATCGGCGACGCCATCACCGTGGGCGACCTCGCCCAGAAGCTCGCGCTCAAGGGCGGCGAGGTGGTGAAGCAGCTGTTCAAGATGGGCGTCATGGCGACGATCACGCAGTCCATCGACCACGACACCGCGGTGCTCGTCACCGAGGAACTCGGCCACAAGGCCGTGCACGCCGATGCAGGCGACGTGGAAGACGTGTTGCTCGCGCACACCGAAGACCAGCTGGGCCAGAAGGAATCGCGCCCGCCGGTCGTCACGATCATGGGTCACGTCGACCACGGCAAGACCTCGCTGCTCGACTACATCCGTCGCACCAAGGTGGCCGCGGGCGAAGCCGGCGGCATCACGCAGCACATCGGCGCGTACCACGTCGAAACCAACCGCGGCACGATCAGCTTCCTCGACACGCCGGGCCACGCAGCGTTCACGCAGATGCGTGCGCGCGGCGCAAAGATCACCGACATCGTGGTGCTCGTGGTCGCGGCCGACGACGGCGTCATGCCGCAGACGATCGAAGCGGTGCAGCACGCGAAGGCCGCGGGCGTTCCGCTGATCGTCGCGGTGAACAAGGTCGACAAGCCGGGCGCCGATCCGCTGCGCATCAAGAACGACCTGCTCGCGCAGGGCATCGTCGCCGAAGAATTCGGTGGCGACACGCAGATGGTCGAGCTCTCCGCCAAGACCGGCCAGGGCGTCGACAACCTGCTCGATGCGATTTCGCTGCAGGCCGAAGTTCTCGAACTCAAGGCCGTTTACGAAGGCCGCGCCAGCGGCACCGTGATCGAGTCCTCGCTCGACAAGGGCCGTGGCCCGGTCGCGACGGTGCTCGTGCAGCAGGGCACGCTCCGCAAGGGCGATTACCTGGTGTGCGGCATCCAGTACGGCCGCGTGCGCGCGCTGTTCGACGAAACGGGCAAGCAGGTGCCGGAAGCGGCGCCGTCGATCCCGGTGCAGGTGCTCGGCCTGTCGGGCGTGCCCGATGCCGGCGACGACTTCACCGTGGTCGAAGACGAGCGTCTGGCGAAGGACGTCGCGCAGCAGCGCGATGCCAAGCGTCGCGAATCGCGCCTCGTCAGCCAGGCGGGCAACCGCATGGAAGACATCATGGCGCAGATGGGCGAGGGCGCTGCGCAGCAGTCGCTCAACCTGTTGGTCAAGGCCGACGTGCAGGGTTCGGTGCAGGCCTTGCGCGAAGCGCTCACCGGTTTGTCGAACGCGCAGATCCGCATCAACGTGATCGGCGGCGGCGTGGGCGGCATCACCGAGTCCGACGCCACGCTGGCGGCGACCTCGAAGGCGACGATCATCGGCTTCAACGTGCGCGCCGATGCCTCGGCCCGCCGCGTGATCGAATCCAACGGCGTCGACCTGCGTTACTTCTCGATCATCTACGACGTCATCGACCAGGTGAAGCAGATCGCCTCGGGCGTGCTCGGCAAGGAGATCCGCGAAGAGATCATCGGCATCGCCGAAGTCCGCGACGTGTTCCGCAGCTCGAAGTTCGGTGCGGTCGCCGGCTGCATGGTCATCGAAGGCGTGGTCAAGCGCACCAAGCCGATCCGCGTGTTGCGCGACAACACCGTGGTCTTCGAAGGCGAGCTCGAATCGCTGCGCCGCTTCAAGGAAAACGTCGACGAAGTGCGCAACGGCACCGAGTGCGGCATCGGCGTCAAGGCGTACAACGACGTCAAGCCGGGCGACCAGATCGAATGCTTCGAGCGCATCGAGGTGCAGCGCACGCTGTAAGGCGTACGCGCAGCCCGCATGGCGCAGAAAAGCTTCCATCGCACCGACCGCGTCGCCGCCCAGCTCCGCCGCGAGCTGGGCACGCTGGTCCACCACGCCGTGCGCGAGCACGGCCTGGCGTCGACCAGCGTTTCCGACGTCGAAGTCACGCGCGACATGGCGCACGCCAAGGTGTTCGTCACCGTCCTGCAGCCGGAGAAGGCGAAGGAAACGGTGAAGGCGCTGAAGGCGCTCGCGCCGGAAATCCGCTACCAACTCGCACGCGCGATGAAACTGCGCCACGTGCCCGAGCTGCATTTCCATTACGACGATTCGGTCGACAAGGGCGAGCGCATCGATCAGCTCCTGCGCGACGCCCCGACTCCGACCCAGGGCGACGAGGCCTGAGCCGCTTGAAGCAGCCGGGGCCGAAGCGAACCTTTCGCAAGCTCGACGGAATCCTTTTGCTCGACAAACCGCAGGGCCTGAGTTCCAACCAGGCCCTGCAGCGTGTCCGGCACCTGTTCCGCGCGGACAAGGCCGGCCACACCGGCAGCCTCGATCCGCTCGCGACCGGCCTGCTGCCGGTGTGTTTCGGGGAAGCGACCAAGATCGCCGGCGGCCTGCTCGGCGCGCGCAAGGCGTATGAAACCGTCGCGCACCTGGGCATCACCACCGACACCGACGACGCCGAAGGCCAGCCATTGCGCGAACGGCCGGTGCCGCACCTCACCATCGGCGCCATCGACGCGGCGCTTCGCACGCTCACCGGGCTGCAGGTCATGCAGCGCCCACCCATCTATTCGGCGCTCAAGCGCGGCGGCGAGCCGCTGTATGCACGCGCGCGTCGCGGCGAAATCGTGGAAGTCGAGCCGCGCCCGGTCGATGTCCACGCCTTCGACCTCATCTCCTCCGCCGACCTGCTGCACGGCCAGATGCCGCTGCTTCGACTCCACGTCGAATGCGGCTCGGGCACCTACGTGCGCAGCCTCGTGCGCGACCTGGGCGAAGCGCTCGGCTGCGGCGCGCATGTCGCGCAGCTGCGGCGGCTGTGGGTCGATCCCTTCCGCGACCCGCGCATGTGGACGCTCGAAGCCCTGCAGGAACTGGCCGAACGCGGCGAACGCATGCTCGATGCCTGCCTGCTGCCGATCGAAACCGGCATGGCCTCATGGCCCGAATTGCGCGTGAGCCAGGCGCAGGCCCAGCGCCTTGCGCAGGGGCAGACGGTGGCCGGCTTGCGCTCCACGCCCGGCAGCGTCGCCCTGTACGACGAAGGCGGCCGTGCGCTGGGCCTTGGCGAAGTCGACGGGGAAGGGCGGCTGCGTCCGCAGCGCCTGTTCACGTGGGCCGCAGCACTCGGCCAACCCCCGGCGATCGTGTCTAAACCCTTGTCCTGAAAGGGTCGCGAGGCTTACAATCCCGCGGCTATTCGTTCCACCCGCAACACCCTCATCGTCCCCTCAACAGGCGGGCACGCGGTGCGCACCGGTCGCGACATTCCGGGCGTTCCTGCAAGCCTCGCATCCAGGAGTTAGCAAGCAATGTCCATCGATTCCGCGAAAGTCATCAGCGAACACAAGCGCGGCGACAACGACACCGGTTCGCCGGAAGTCCAGGTCGCCCTGCTCACGGCCCGCATCGAGCAGCTCACGGGCCACTTCAAGACCCACAAGCAGGACCACCACAGCCGTCGTGGCCTCCTGATGATGGTCAATCGTCGTCGCAGCCTCCTCGATTACCTGAAGCGCAAGGACAACGAGCGCTACAAGAGCTTGATCGAGAAGCTCGGCCTGCGCCGATAAGCGATACCCGAACCGCGGCGCAGCGATGCGCCGCGGTTTTGTTTTTGGGCGCCGCCAATGGCGCCAGCCGCAACCGGCAAGGGTCGGTTGAGGTCCATCCGAAAGCACTGCATCCAAGGAATACACCCGTGGCGAAAATCACCAAGACCTTCCAGTACGGCAAGCACGAGGTCACCCTCGAAACCGGCGAGATCGCGCGCCAGGCCTCCGGCGCCGTCGTCGTCAAGATCGATGGCACCGTACTGCTGGTCACCGCCGTCGCCGCCAAGTCGGCGCGCGAGGGGCAGGACTTCTTCCCGCTCACCGTCGACTACCAGGAAAAGTTCTACGCCGGCGGCCGCATCCCCGGTGGCTTCTTCAAGCGCGAAGGTCGCCAGACCGAAAAGGAAACGCTGATCTCGCGCCTGATCGACCGCCCGATCCGTCCTCTGTTCCCCGAGGAATACAAGAACGAAGTCCAGATCATCGCGACGGTGATGTCGCTGAATCCGGAAGTCGACGGCGACATCCCGGCGCTCATCGGCGCCTCGGCCGCGCTCGCGCTGGGCGGCACGCCGTTCCAGGGCCCGATCGGCGCCGCCAAGGTCGGTTACAAGAACGGCCAGTACATCCTCAATCCCTCGACGAGCGAACTCGTTGATTCGGAACTCGAACTCGTCGTCGCCGGCACGTCCAACGCCGTGCTGATGGTGGAGTCCGAAGCCAAGGAACTGTCCGAAGACGTGATGCTCGGCGCGGTGATGTTCGGCCATCGCGAAATGCAGAAGGTCATCAACGCGATCAACGAGCTGACCGTCGAAGCCGGCACCAAGCCCTCGACGTGGACCGCGCCGGCCAAGAACGCCGCGCTGATCTCCGCGATCCAGGAAGCGTGCGGCACGCAGCTCTCGCAGGCCTACCAGATCCGTCACAAGGGCGAGCGCAAAGACGCGATCTCCCTGATCAAGAAGGACACGTGGACGTCGCTGACGGGTCGCGCGGAAGCCGAAGGCTGGCTGCCGGCCGATTTCGGCAAGGAATTCGGCGAACTCGAATACAACACCATGCGCAACTCGGTGCTGTCGACGAAGGTCCGCATCGACGGCCGCGCGCTCGACACCGTCCGCCCGATCAACTCGCAGGTCGGCATCCTGCCGCGCACGCACGGCTCCTCGCTGTTCACGCGTGGCGAAACGCAGGCGATCGTGGTCGCCACGCTCGGCACCGCGCGCGACGGCCAGATCATCGACGCCGTCGGTGGCGAGTACAAGGAACACTTCCTGTTCCACTACAACTTCCCGCCTTACTCGGTCGGTGAAGCCGGTCGCATGATGGGCCCGAAGCGTCGCGAAATCGGCCACGGCCGCCTCGCCAAGCGCGGCGTGCTCGCCGTGATGCCGTCGATGGAAGAGTTCCCGTACACGATCCGCATCGTGTCGGAAATCACCGAATCCAACGGCTCCTCGTCGATGGCCTCGGTCTGCGGTTCCTCGCTTGCGCTGATGGACGCCGGCGTGCCGGTGAAGGCGCCGGTCGCGGGTATCGCGATGGGCCTGGTGAAGGAAGGCGAGCAGTACGTCGTGCTGTCCGACATCCTCGGTGACGAAGACCACCTCGGCGACATGGACTTCAAGGTGGCCGGTACGCAGAACGGCATCTCGGCGCTGCAGATGGACATCAAGATCCAGGGCATCACCGAAGAGATCATGAAGGTCGCGCTGGCACAGGCGAAGGCCGGTCGTCTCCACATCCTCGGCGAGATGGCCAACGCCATCACCACGCCGCGTGGCGAGCTGTCCGAGTTCGCGCCGCGCCTGCTCACGATGAAGATCCATCCGGACAAGATCCGCGAAGTCATCGGCAAGGGCGGTTCGACGATCCAGGCGATCACGAAGGAAACCGGCACGCAGATCGACATCCAGGACGACGGCACGATCGTCATCGCGTCGGTCAACGCCGCCGCCGCCCAGGCCGCGAAGGCGCGCATCGAGCAGATCACGTCCGACGTCGAGCCGGGCCGCATCTACGAAGGCAAGGTCGTCAAGCTGATGGACTTCGGTGCGTTCGTGACCATCCTCCCGGGCAAGGACGGCCTGGTCCACGTGTCGCAGATCTCCAACGAGCGCGTCGAGAAGGTCAGCGACAAGCTCAAGGAAGGCGACGTGGTGAAGGTCAAGGTCCTCGAAGTCGACAAGCAGGGCCGCATCCGCCTGTCGATGAAGGCCGTCGAAGAAGGCGAGGGCGTCACGGCCGAGTAATCGCCGCGCGCATCGCTGTAAAGAAAACAGGCCCCTCGGGGCCTGTTTTCGTTTTGGGAAGCAGCGTCACTTCGGACGGACGCCTTGCGTCGAGACTCACTTCGACCTTGTTGCCGTCCCCTTCGATGTACCGGCAGGCGGCCGCCCGTAGAGCAGTTTCAAACGGTCCAAGTCGACCGAGCCTCCCTCGCCTGGGATCTCCAGGAAGTGCGGTGTCTGCCAACGTTGCGTTCGTTGGGCCTGCCGACTCAGCGTCACCACCCATGGTGGGTAGATGCGAATCGCGCGCTTGCCGCCCCAGCCGTCGTGCGACAGGACACCCTGCTCGAGCAGTACCGACCGCGGAAACACGAACTGACCAAATCCCGCGGTGGTGCGTGTGCTGATGACGTAGAAGTCGAAACCATCCGACGCGTCGAAAGGCTGGATGGCGCCAGTTCCGTAGCGCTTCCATAACGTCACGAACTGACCAACCTTCCGCGGCGTCGTCTTCGCAACTCGAAAGCAAATGGAAGCCGAGTCGAGTTTGAAGACGCACGCCGCGTACTCGGTGCTCTCACGTTCGGCGCGAAAGTCCGTCAGTTCGAACTTGCCAGGATCGAAGACAAGCGCCTTCGTCGCCACGAGATCATCGTGAATGGCTCTGCCCTCATCGAACGGGAAATACGCGTTATCCGCGAACCTCGATCATCTTCCAGCCGTTACCCGAGGGGTCGCGGAAACCGGCATCGACGGCGCCGTAACGTTCCGTCGGCTCCTGTGTAAATTCCACGCCCTTCTCGCGCATCCGCGCATACGCCTTGCGACAGTCGTCGACGATCAGCACCAACGGCGGCATCGCACCCTTCGCAACGAGTTCGCGCGCACTCTGCGCGGTGGCCTCATCCAGCACCGGCGCCTGCGGCGCGAACAGCCCCAACTGGAACGACGGCTGCTCCGGATGCTGCACCGTCAACCACCGATAGTCCCCGTTGCGCGCATCGGTGTGCACGCGGAACCCCAGCTTGTCGACATAGAACTGCAGCGCCTCTTCCTGATCGCGCACATACACACCAACGACTCCGACGCCCTGGCTCATTCGACATTCTCCGTTGAAGGTGCGGCGATCCTACGACCCGCCTCCCGCCGGCGCTTCTCCGAAACTGCGATGGTGAGCTTCGGCCGCCGCGCGGCCTTGAGATGACAAACCGGCACGGCCTCCGGCGCATGCGACGCCGCACGCTCCCGCGCACGCAACCCACCCGGACTCTCACCCGTGATATCGCGAAACGTACGCCCGAACGTCCCCAAGCTGCTCCACCCCGTCTGGAACGCGATGTCGGTGATCGACAACTCCGTCTCGCGCAACAACGCCGTCGCACGCTCAATGCGGCGAGTCAGCAAATACCGGTGCGGCGGAACCCCGAACGCTTCCTTGAAACAGCGCGCGAAGTGCGCCTCGGACACTGCGCCCACTTTAGCCAGCCGCTCCACCGGCCATTCCTCATGCGAACACGCATCCATGCGGTCCTTCGCGCGCAATAGGCGGCGCAGCAGGTCAGGGTCTTGGGGCGGGCGAGGAGGCATACGCCTCGAGTTTATCGGAGCCTCCACCAGCGGGGCGCATCGGCACGCCGCGCTGGATGTCCTTTTGCTACACGAAGAGCGAGCCACGCTCCGCAAAAGGACATCCAGCACGACGCACCGCTGCGCGCGACGGCTGATGTTTTCGCGACACCCCTTGGTGAATGCGTGCGACGTGCGGATCGGCGCGCGCCAACTGCCAGCACACCAGACCTTCGCGGTGATTTGATGGGCGGAGCGCCCGCCTCGCCCTCAATGATCGGCCAGTGCGAAGCTTGCTTCGCACCCATCAACGACGGCTCGGGCGACATCCGCTGATCGAAGCGACCCGCAAGGTGATGCCCCAGCGACGCGCCAACAGGTTTCGAACACCCAATCAGTGCAACGCATCCAACCGAGCCAACAGCAACCCCGGATCCACCGGCTTCACCAGATGCGCATCAAACCCACAGGCCGCCGACCGAACCCGATCCGCATCCGACCCCCATCCCGTGGTGGCCATCACCGCGATCTTGTCCCCATCCGGCATGGCCCGAATCTGCTGGCACGTCTCGTACCCATCGAGCGTCGGCATCCCGAGATCGAGCAACACCACATCCGGCCGCCGCTCCGCGATCGCGTCGAGCGCCGCGCGCCCGTCATACACCGTGCGCACATCGTGCCCGCGCATCTGCAGGAACAACGCCATCGAATCGGCACTCTCGTGATTGTCGTCGGCGACGAGAATCGACATCGCATCCCGATGGCGCACCACCGGCCAATCCCCGGTTTCCTCGATGCGCGCCCCGGCCGCGAGCGGCAACCGCACGATGAACTCGCTGCCTTGCCCGAGCCCCGCGCTGCGCGCCTCCACCGTCCCGCCATGCTGTTCGACCAAACTTTTCACCAGCGTGAGCCCGATCCCGAGCCCGCCCTGCGAATGCGCACGCCCATGCTCGCTCTGCGTGAACATGTCGAACACCTGCGTCAACATCTCCGCCGCCAGCCCGATGCCGTCGTCGTGCACGCGCACCTCCACCATGTTCCCCTCGCGCTTGGCCTGCAACGTGATGTTGCCGCCGGCGGGCGTGTACTTCGCCGCGTTGTTGAGCAGGTTGGTGAATACCTGCGCCAGGCGCATCGGGTCGGCTTCGAGCGGCAGCGCTTCGGGCGTCGCTTCGACATGGAAATGGTGGTTCGCTTGCTCCAGGAGCGGCCGACTGGTTTCGATGGCGCCTTCGAGCACGTCGCGCAGCGTGACGCGTTGCCTGCGCAGTTCGATCTCGCCGCGCGTGATGCGCGAGACCTCCATCAGATCGTCGACCAGCCGCACCATGTGCGAAACCTGCCGCTCCATCATCCCGTGCAGCTTGTGCAGCTGCGCGTCGTCGCCTTCGGTCGCGCGCAGGATGTGCAGGCAATTGCGCAGCGGCGCCAGGGGATTGCGCAGCTCGTGGGCGAGGGTGGCGAGGAATTCGTCCTTGCGGCGGTCCGCGGCGCGCAGGTCTTCCAGCGCCTGGCGGCGTTCGATCAGGTCGGCCGCCTGGCGCGCGAGGATGTCGACCAGGCGCAGGTCGCGTTCGGCCGGCATGTGCGGGCGCGTCCAGTGCGTGGAGATCATGCCGACGATCTGCCCGTCGCGTGCGAACAACGGCGTGCTCTGCACCGCGGCGATGCCGGTGCGGCGATAACGATCCAGATCCGTCGAGCCTTCCATCGAAGGCTGGTGTGCGATGTCGTCGATGATCATGCGCTGTCCGGCGCGCATCGCCTGCGCGCTGCAACTTTGCGAAGCGGGGCCTGCGTCGATCCACGTCCATTCGGTGGTCGATTGCGGCGTGAAGCCGCGCGAGGCCAGCAATTCCAGTTCACCGCCGTTGCCGCGCTCGGGGTGCAAGCGTTGCAGCACGGCGAATTGCGAACGCATGATCGCCATCGCCGCGGCGACGATGTTGTCGTACAGCGCATCCTCGCTTTCCTCGTGCACGAGTTCGGCGCTGATGCTCTGCAACAGCGTGGCATCGGCGAGTTCGGCTTCCAGGCGCGCTTCGCTCTCGCGCACCGCGGCCTCGGCGCGTGCGCGCGCGATCGCGGCCCAGGTGCGCTCCCCGGTTTCCTCGATCAACGCGATCTCATCGCCGGCCCACAGGCGCGGCGTGGCCTGGTGCACGCTCAGCAACGCGGCAAGGCGGCCGCGCTTCACCAACGGCACGCTGACATGCGCGCGCACCTGCACGCGCTCGTACGCGTCGCGCTGCGCTTGTCCCAGCGTGCTGGACGCGTAGGCATCGTCGAGCACCACCGTGCGGCCGGCGCGCAGGCGTTGGCCGATCTCGTCGCCGAAGGCCGCCAGTTCGTGGTTGCCGCCCACCGTCGGCACGCCTTCGCGGCAGTGATCGGTATGCACGCGCACGGTGTGGCCGTCTTCCGACATCTCGGCGTAGAGCGTCCGGTCCGCGCCGAGGTGTTCGCACAGCGCGGTGGCGGCCGTGCACTGGATCTCGACCGGG
This sequence comes from Noviluteimonas gilva, assembly GCF_009740395.1. Lineage (GTDB taxonomy): Bacteria > Pseudomonadota > Gammaproteobacteria > Xanthomonadales > Xanthomonadaceae > Noviluteimonas > Noviluteimonas gilva. The sequence goes on along the minus strand of NZ_WOXT01000004.1, from coordinate 50,781 downwards.
TCCGACAGCGGCCGCAACAGATCGCTGAACGACACGCGGAACGCGGCGCGCGCGGCGGAGCGGCGCATCAGCGCTTCGGCCCGCTTGCGTTCGGTGATGTCCAGCGCCATCGCGACGATGTAGCGCCGCCCATCCTTCAGCAAGCCGGGCGACGACGCAGCGAGGCTCCACGTGCGCGGCACGCCGTTGCGCGTGAGGATCTCGATGTCGGTCTGCACCATCGCGTGGTCGCCGCCGAAGATGCGTTCGATGGCTTCGTGGAATTCCTCGTCGCGAATACCGTAGGCGCGTCGCAACCATTCCTGCAGGACCGCCGCGTCGTTCTTGGTGTAGCCGGTCAGTTCGGTCCAGTGGCGGCTGAGGTTGAGGATCTCGCCGTCGGCGGCATGCAGGCACAGCGCGAGCGGCGCGTCCTCGACGGTCCGCCGCAACTGCGCTTCGTTCTCGCGCAGGCGATCCATCGCGCCGCGGCGCTCGGTGTCGTCGAAGTTCACGCCCGTCATCGCCACCGCGCGGCCCTCGGCGTCGTACACGGCGCGCCCGCGCGACACGATCCAATGCACGCTGCCGTCGGGCCACACGACGCGGAAGTCGGCGTCGTAGTCGCCGCGCGCGCTGATGGTTTGCGACAGCGCGCTGCGCATCGCATCGCGGTCCTCGGGATGGATCAGCTCTTCGAAGGCGCGATGGAAATCCAGGGACTCGTGCGGTTGCAGGCCGAAGTTCGCCTTGCACTGGTCGGAGGCCTGCGTTTCCAGGGTGTTGAGGTCCAGGTGCCACGTGCCGAGGCGCCCGGTTTGCAGCGCGAGTTCCAGGCGATCGGCCTGGTCGCGCAGGGATTGTTCGAGCCGTTTGTGTTCGCCGATGTCGATGACCACCGCGACCGAGCCTTCGTACTGTCCATCCGGCCCGCGCAGCGCGCTTACGCTGGAGCTGCCCCACATCGTCGTGCCGTCCTTTCGGCGATAGCGTTTCTCGAGCGTGAGGCTCGGCATGCCGCCTTCCAGTCGGCGCAGCGCGTCGGTCGTGCGATCCAGGCATTCGGGATCGGTGATGTCCAGCAGATGCTTGCCGACGAGCTCGTCTTCGCGATAGCCGAGCATGCGACACCAACACCGATTGACGTAGGTCATGCGGCCGTCGACGTCGGCGACGAACATGCCGGCGACGGTCTGGTGCAGGATCGTGCGCAGTCGGCGCTCGCTGTCTTCGAGCTTGTCGACCGCGTGCGCGCGTTCGATCCAATCGGCGGCCTGGCGCGAGAGCAGATCGAGGAGCAACAGATCGCGTTCGCCTGGCACGCCGTCGCGGTGATGCGTACTCAACACGCCGAGGACGCGGCCGTCGCGTGCGAGCAGCGGCGCGGCCTGGATCGAACGGATGCCGCTCTTCGCCAGGGCTTCGCGCGTGTCGTCGTCGAAGAAAGGCGAGAACGCGACGTCGTCCACCATCAGGCGGCGCGCGGTGTGCGCGCATTCCTCGGCGAGCGCGCTCGCGCCGGTCGCGTGGTGGAAGTCGGCGAAGCTGTGTTCGAATCCGCGGCTGGCGATCAGCTCCAGGTCGCCGTCTTCGCGCAGCATCCGCAACTCGCCGCTCTGTGCGCCGGTGATGATGACCGCCGCGGCGACGACGTCTTCCAGCAGTTGCTCTTCATCCTCGTCGTCGCGCACCAAGCGCGTGCTCAGGCGCTGCAGGCGGCGAAGATGGTCGATCTCCGATTCGTGCAGCTGCAGCGCGGTGCGCAGCGCGTGGGGCCAGTTCGTCAGCGGGCCGAGCGGGGTGGCCGCCCAGTCGAACGCATGCACGCGCCGCAGCCAGTCGCCTTCTCCGGCACGTCGCTCGGCGTCTGGTCCATGCGTGTCCATCGTTCCTGTAACGAATTCCTCGCGTGCGAAGACCCTACTGCTTCGCAACGGATGGAAGCGTGGAGGACGGCCGCCTGACGAGCTCCAGGCCCGCGTAGGCGATCGTCGCCACCACCAGCGGCGCGAGGAAATAGCACGCCCGATAGGCGATCAGCGCGCCGATCAATTGCGGCGCGGGCACGCGATGGCCGAGCAACGCGATGAATACGGCTTCGGCGACGCCAATGCCTGCCGGGATGTGCGCAATCGCGGTTGCAACGGCCGCGAGCAGCAATGCGCCGATCACCTGCGCATCCCCCACCTGGGGGAGGAAGCACGCGACGGTCAGGCCCATGAGCGTCCAGTTGGTCGTCGCCATCGCGATCTGGAGCAGCGCCAGGCGGGGCGTCGGGAAGCGGAAATGATGTCCGCGGACGTGGAATACGCGCCCGTGCGTGGTGAAGCACGCGATCAGGTAGGCCACGCCGATGCCCAGCATCAGCACACCGAGCGCACGCATGCCGGCGCCCGGGGCCAGTCCGAAAACGTGGAGGGGGAAGTTGGGCGGCGGCACGAGCGCACCGCTCGAGAACAAGGCGCCGGCGAGTACGAAGAAGCCGATCCAGTTGGTCGCGATGCAGAACGCGATCACGCGCGTGACGCGCCCGATCGGCACGCCTTCGCGCCCGTACATGCGCAGCCGGAATCCCGCGCCGCCGACCGCCGCGCCGATGTTCAGCGCGAAGGTGTAGGCGATGAAGGAAATCAGCATCACGCGCGCGGTGGGTACGTCGTGCCCGGCGTAACGGCGGGCGGCCAGGTCGTAGCCGGTGTAGAGCAGGAAACTCGCGGCGGTGAGTGCGAACGCGGTGGCGAGCGTCGCGGCGTCGAGGTTGCGCAGTACATCGCCGACCGCATGCCAGTCGAGCGATTGTCCTGCGCGCCACAACAGGTACGCCACGCCGCAGAGGAAGGCGACGAAGACCACCCGCTTCGCGCGCGCGAGCCACGGGCGGCGATGCGTCATGGCGTGTCCGCCGGCGCGGTGATGCGCACGAGCTGCGGCGTATGCGCCGGCAACAGCCCCGCCCAGCGCGGGAAGCGTTGCAACACATGGAACAACAGCGGCCGCGTGAGATCGGTCCACCAACTGCGTTTGCCGAGATAGGCCGCATCGACGGTGTGGCACTGACGCTGGCGAAGTTCAGTCAGACTCGCCTGCAGTTGCGAAGCGAAGGCCGCATCGCGCACGAACACGTTCGACTCCAGGTTCAACGCCAGGCTCAGCGGATCGAGGTTGCTCGACCCGATGGTCGCCCACGTGCCGTCGATCAACGCAACCTTGCCGTGGAAGGGCCGTTCGCAGTATTCGACGATATCCACGTGCGCGCGCAGCAAGTGCCGATAGAGCGTGCGCGTGGCGGGGTGGGCGATGGGCGTGTCGGATTCGGCCGCGACGAGCAGGGTGACGCGCACGCCACGACGCGCGGCGCGGCGCAGTTCGCGCAGGAAGCCCCAACCGGGGAAGAAGTAGGCGTTGGCGATGATGATTTCGCGCTTCGCTTCGCGGATCGCGCGGCGGTATTCGCGTTCGATCGACGTGCGGCGACGGCGGTTGTCGCGGAGTTCGAAGAGGACTTCGGCGGTGCCTGCTTCTTCCTGCGGGGTTGTAGGGGGGCTGAGCCCCCCTACGACCCCGATGGAGGGTTGCGTCGATTCTTGTGTCGCCGGATGCTTCCACCGCTCGCCCGTCCCATCGCCCGCAAGCGCCGCGCGCGCGAAACTCAGGATGTCGGCGACCACCGGCCCTTCGATCTCGACCGCGTAATCCTGCTTCCCCTTCGGATCGGTTTCCGCGAGGTGATCCACCGAATAGTTGATGCCGCCGATGAACGCGCGCGTGCCATCGACGATCAGCAACTTGCGATGCAGGCGCCGGAACACGTTGACGCGAATCCCGACCCAACCCGGATGCGGATCGAACACATGCACGCGCACACCGGCGGCCACGAGTTCGGACAGGAACTCGGGCGAGAAGTCGGGCGATCCGTAACCATCGACCGTCAGATCGACGCGCACCCCGCGATTGGCCGCCTGGATCAACGCGCGTTGCAGATCCCGGCCCACCGGGTCCTCGAACAGGATGAAGGTCTCGATGATTACCTCGCGCTGCGCGGCGGCGATCGCGGCGAACGCGCGCGGGAAGAATTCCTCGCCGTTCTCCAGCAATTGCACGCGATTGCCGGAGCGCCAGGGCCCCGGTGCGCGCGGCCGTCGCCAGCCCAGGCTCACCACGCCACCTTCGCCAGCAGCGGCACGTGGTCGGACAAATGCGTCCACGGTTTCTTCGTCAGCACGTTGGCCTCGATCACGCGCGCGTTGCGAATGTACAACCGATCCACCGGCAGCATGGGCCAGCGCGCAGGGAACGTGCGCGCATGCCGGCCTTGCGTGGCGAGGAAGACTTCGGTCAGCCCGCAACTATCGAGCACAGGATGGCCGCGCTCGCGCCAATCGTTGAAATCGCCGGCGACGATCAGCGGCGCCGCGCGCGGGATCGCGTCGTGCACGATTTCGCACAACAACCGCAATTGCTTCTGGCGGTGCGATTCGCGCAGACCCAGGTGCACGCAGATCGCATGCAGGGAATACGGGCCGTCATCGACGTGCAACTGGCAATGCAGCAGCCCGCGCTCTTCGTGCCCGGTGATGGTGACATCGCAGTTGCGATACGCGCGGATCGCGTACTTCGACAACAACGCGTTGCCGTGATGACCGTGCGGATACACCGCGTTGCGCCCATACGCGGCGTGCGACCAGATCGAATCGGCGAGGAATTCGTACTGCGGCGTGTCGGGCCACTTCGCATGCCGCTGCTTGTGCAGTGCGTGTTCGCCGAGGACCTCCTGCAGGAACACGAGATCGGCCCCGATGCCACGCACGGCCTCGCGCAACTCGTGCAGCACGAAGCGGCGCCCGAGCAGATCGAAGCCCATGTGGCAATTGAGGGTGAGGACGGTGACGGCCGGCACGGAGGAGGGGACTCGGGAGATGCCGGGATTGTGCGGGTCGCGCCCGTGACGGATGGGTCAGCCGAACAGATCGGTCTGCGCGGCGTTCAGTCGGTCGGCGTCGATGAAGCCCGACAGGCCCACGCCGACGAGGCGATAGCGCGTGCGCGAGGGCAGGTCGACACGTTCGCGCAACGCACACGCGATGTCCGCGACGGCTTCCAGCGACGCCGGCGGCTCGGGGGGCGTGAGGCTGCGCGTGAGAATGCGGAAGTCGTCGGTCTTCAGCTTGAGGACCACGGTGCGCGCGATGCGTCCGTGCGGGTCGGCGCGTTCGCGCTCGTAACCGCGCCAGGCTTTCTCCGCGAGGCGACGGATGTGGTCCTCCATCTCCGACAATCGCAAATCGCGTTCAAAGGTGTCTTCCGCACTGATCTGCATCGTCGGGCGTTCGGATTGCACCGGATGATCGTCGATGCCGTGCGCGAGTTCGTGCAGGCGTCGCCCCCATCGACCGAACCGTTGTTCGAGCGCCGCGGGACCGAGCACGCGCAGGTCCGACACGGTCGACACGCCCAGTTCCGCGAGCTTGGCTTCCATCACCTTGCCCACGCCCGGTAGGCGACCGACGGGCAAGGGCGCGAGAAAGGCGTCGACCTGGTGCGGCCGGATCACGAACAGGCCATCGGGCTTGTTCCAGTCCGAGGCGATCTTCGCGAGGAACTTGTTCGGCGCGACCCCGGCCGATGCCGTGAGTTCGGTTTCCTCGCGGATCTCCGCGCGAATGGCCTGCGCGGTGGCGGTCGCGCTCGGCAAACCGGTGAAGGTCTGGGTGACGTCGAGGTAGGCCTCGTCGAGCGAAAGCGGTTCGATCAGGTCGGTGTGGCGCCCGAAGATTTCGCGCACCTGTTTCGAGACCGCCTTGTAGCGCACGAAATCCGGAGGAACGAACACCGCCTGCGGACACAGACGTTCGGCGCGGATCGCGGGCATCGCCGAGCGCACGCCGAACTTGCGCGCTTCATAACTCGCCGCGCACACCACCGAGCGTGCGCCACGCCACGCAACGACCACGGGGCGACCGCGCAGCGACGGGTCGTCGCGCTGCTCGACGGACGCATAGAACGCGTCCATGTCGACATGCAGGATCTTGCGCTGTGGCGTGTCTTCGCTCACCGCCAGAACGGAATGAAATCGGCGTCGGGCGCGTCGTCGTGCGGGCCGCGCTGCGGCAGGGTGATGCCCAGCACGTGTCGGCCCTGGGGAAGTTGGCGCACGTCGATCATCGCGATGAGCGCGGGACGGCTGGTCCGCGCGTCCTCGCCGATGTCGAAGGCCGGGCCGATCGGCTTGCCGTCGAGCGTGACGGGGCGGACGTGTTCGGCGTAGCACTTCAGTTGCTCTTCCGTCGGCAAGGTGCCGCAGCGTGCGTCGAGTGCGGGTCCGTCGCGGTCGGGCACCCAGGGCACGATCAACTGGACATACGGGCCGATCACCACCGCCGATTGGATGTAGGGAGCGACCGGGCTGCGGATCGGATCGCGACGGTCGTCGTAGTGCGCCGGGTCCACCGAACGCGATGGCACGTCGTCTTCGTCGGGGAAGGCGTCGTAGCTGCCGTAGGCGTCGGGATTGCGCGCGATGTAGTAGCTCGTCGAGGCGGCGATGGTCGCGATCATGAAGATCGACGCGATCAGCACGATGGTTTTCCGCCGCCCGCGATGGCTGGAGAGCAACGCGAGTGCGGGGTTGTTCGCCATGCCCACGCCGAGCTTCGAATACAGGCCGAGCACGGCACGCAACACGCGCGTGCCGAAGCTGCCCGGCGCCATGCGCGCGCCGAAGCGCTTGTCGACGCCCATCGCGATGCCGTAGGGCAGCATCACCAACGCCACGCCCCACATCACCCACATCGTGTTGGCGCGCAGGCCGAAGCGTGCCTCGAGCATCCAGGCCACGCTGATCAGCGTGGCGGCGACGAGCGTCACCACGCACAGGATCGAGGCCAGCACGACGCCCATCGCGAACACCATCGTCGCGCGGTTGTCGGCGCGATCGATCGCGTCCTCCATGCGGCCCAGGCGCTTGCTTTCGAATTCGCGCGCATTGGGGCCGAGATGGAAGTGATCCCAGTCCACGCCCTTGGGATAGATCGACAACATGCCCACCAGCGCGATCCAGCGCGCACGCAGCAGCAGGTGGATGACGAAGGTGACCGCCAGGATGATCGCGGCGCTCTTGGCGTAGACATAGACGACGAAGAGCAGCTTCGCCCAGCGATCGACCAGGCGCGGCGCCCAGTCGAGGATGTAGTTGTCGAGCAGTTCGGGCAGTTGCAGCATCGCGAACACCGCGACGCCGGAGATCAGCAGCTCGACTTCCCACGTGGGCGTGGTGTGGCGGGGCAGCGTGGAGGCGCTGTCGTCGTGCTCGGTCATGGCAAACCCCTGCGGGAGTGCACGCAGGATAAAGCACGCGGCCCCGGGATCACCGGGGCCGCGGGTTGGAGCCTTGTCGCGCCGGGATCAGACCGGCGGGGGGAGGTAGAACTTGAACGGGCAGGGCGTGGGCTTGATCACCGTGACGGTGCCGCTGTTGATCTCGGTGATCCACGCGAGCAACTGCTCCTGCGCCGGGCGGTTGATGTCGCCGACCGGGGTGTTGCCGTCGGCGAGCAGCGCGGCGTTGGCTTCGTTCAACAGGGCGGTGATCGATTCGTTCGCGGGCTTGTAGAAGTTCGCCCCGCTCACGTAACCGGCATCGATGTTGAGCCGCAGGATCGCCACCTGGCGGGACAACGCGTAGGCCATGTTGGTCGTGCTCGCGTTGTTGACCCAGTTGACGAAGGTCGTCCAGTTCTGCGCCTGCGTCGGCGTGGCCAGCGTGGTGGTCAGGTTCCAGTTGCTACCGCTGGAGGACCGCAGGTTCAACTGGTTGAGCGCGTTGAACTCGGGGTTCATCGTCGCGCCGTCGTTGACCTTGGTCTGCCCGGAGGCGGTGATCCACCAGGACTTCGGCTTGCCGCCGCTCTTGCAGTCGCAGTAGTTACCGAACTCCACGATCGTCGTTTCGCCGACGGTGAGCGTCAGCCCCGTGACCGGATTGGTCGGCGTCGGGGTGGACGTGCCGTTGACGATGGACGCGGACTGATGCCACGTGCCGCCGCCCAGGCCTTCGGTGACCGAATAGGTCAGCGTCGGATCCAGGCCCGTCACGCTCACGATGCCATCGGGCGATTGCGTCAGCGCTGCGCCGGAACCACCGTTGCTGTCGCCCAGCGTCATCAGCCAACCGAACAGGGGCACTTCATCCGGATCCCACTCGCCGTTGGCGTTGGCGTCGTAGAACTTGTAGATGCTGATGTCGGCGGTTTCGGGTTCTTCGGCAGGCAGCTTGACGTGGAAGTTGTCGGTCTTGCTGTCGCTGTTCTTGAATCCGCCATTGGCGTTGTAGTCGGACAGGCGCGTGATCCAGACCTTGTAGACGCCGCCGTTGTTGGGCGTGTCGTCGAAGGGCGCCAGTTGTACGCGGACGCCAGCGCAAGGCGGGTCGACGGTGTCGACGGCGTGGTCCACGGCGGACTGCGCGACGCCGCCGACGACGGTGAACTGGCGATGCTCGATCGTGTCGCTGCTCAGCAGCACACTGCCGGACGGATTGGTGACCTGGAAGACGTAGGTGCCGTCGGGGATCGCAGCGGCATCGCAATTGGCGTTGGTCGGTCCACCGTTGAGGTAGACGTCGGCCTTGCTCTCGTACTGGTTGACGTTGACGTTGCCGTCGGTGTCGGTGGTGAAGATGGCGCCGCTGATCGAAGCGGCGAAGGCGGTTGGCGCCAGGCACGTTGACAGGACGAGTCCTGCCATGCGCAAGCGCACACGATGATGAGCGTGTGTCATGGTCTTGCCCCTGCTCCGGAGTGATCGCGATTTGGGGATCGCAGCCTGTTCAACGCCGTGATCACCATGTGCAGGACGACCGTTCGTCGCGGTTTTTGGTGAATGCGCGTTACGGACTCAGCGGCAAATTCGCGACACTCAAATGTCGCAGCAAGCGTGAAAGCGAAACGACGTCCTGATGGTTGTGCGCGAGCACGCGGCGCAACGTTTGCGCGCTACCGCCGCGCAGGAACGACAACCACGCGGCGGGTGCTTCGGAACCGGGCAGGTCGTCTTCACGCACGATGCGAAGCACCTGGCGTTCGATGGTCGCGAGCCGACAGTTTTCGTACACGCCGCGATAGCGACGGCGCGTCGGGTAGAGCAAATCGACGTGGGCCAACCCGGCGAGGGGATTGCTTTGGCGCGCAAGCCGATAACGTGTGGCGAGCAGCGGCGCGTCGTAGCACTTGCCGTTGTAGCTGACGAGCACCGTGTCGGGCGCGACCCACGCGCGGAATGCATCGAGCATCGCCGTCTCCGCGGCCATCGTGCGCATCGTGAGCTGGCGGATGCGCAGCGCGCCGCCGTGCCAGTCGGCGGCGCCGATCATGAAGGCGCGCGTGCCGGTGCCGCCGGCCAGGCCGGTGGTTTCGGTGTCGAAGAAGAGCATGCGCGCCGGATCGAGCGCGTCCTTGCGATCGAAGGCACCGCAGAAGGATTCGGGTAGCGCGTCGTCGGGGACGAGCGCTTCGCGCAGGTGGAGGCCGGGGGCGATTTCGACGCCGGGCAAAGTGCGGTCGACGTGGGGCGCAGGAGCGATGGGCATCGGATCGCGCACACGCAACAACTGTCGCAGCTGCTCGATCGCCAGCGCCCCCCGCCCCGCATCGCGGGGAGGGGCCGGGGGAGGGGCGCTCTCCATTTGTGCCGGCTCGCGAATCGCGATATCGCCACCGGCTTGGCGCTTGAGTTGTTGCAACTTGGCGAGCGTGAGGCTCATGCCGCCTCCAGTGCGCCGAGCACGCGCAGCGCGAGTGCGCGCGGCGAATCGACGGTGGCTTCCTGCATTTCGAGCACGGGACCGACGCACGCGGGGCAGCCGGCTTTGCAATCGCAGCGTTCGACGAGCTCGCGCGCGAGCACGACGAGTTCGTGCTGGCGACCCCACAAGGGTTCGCTCTGGCCGACGCCGCCGGGATAGTTGTCGTAGAGGTAGACCGTCGGCACGAAGCGGTCGTGCACGTTCGGATCGGCGACGCTGCCATCGGTGCTGCGCAACTGCCCGCGCCCGCGACCATCGGCGGTGGCGAACCACGCACCGTCTCCGCTGCCGACGGCCTTCTGCAGGTCCGCCGCATCCGCCATCACCGCGACCTTCGCGACGACGTGCAGGGCGTACGCCGCGCCGAGGAAACCATCCAGCGCATCCTGCCGCGACTCGAAGCGCGCATCGAGCGTCTCCTGCGGCAACTGCCACCACAGCGAACTGGTGTGCATTTCCTGGTCGGGCAGCGTGACCGGCCCGTAGCCGATGTTCTCGTGCGTGTAATAGCGGATCTTCTTGTAACCGGCGACACGGCGCACGACGTGCACTTCACCGTGGTGGCACGTGCCCGCGCCCGCGATGCAGCCGTCGAAACGCTCGAGCACCTTGAGCTTGGTGTAGTCGATGGCGTCGGTGTAGTAATCCACGTGCGTGCGCGTGACGTAAGCCTTGCGGCCTTCCCAGTCCAGGCGCTCCACCTGGTAGGGCGTGGACTGCACCATGTGGATCGCGCCTTCGTACAACATCAGCGGCGCGGACGAGTAATCGACTTCCGCGATGATCACCTGGCGCCCATCGGTGCGATCCACGACGACGAAGTTGCCGTCGGCGACGGAGCGCAGGCTCACCGCGTTGGCGGGATAACTGTCGGCGATCCATTCCCAACGCCCGCCTTCGGAATGCACCACGCCGTCCTGCGCGAGCAGTTCGAGATAGACCGACGGATCCACCGGGCCGAAGCGTTCGCCGTCCAGGAAGGGCAACTCGAATGCGGCGCAACGAATGTGGTCGAGCAGGATCACCGGCTGGTCGGGCGCGATGCGCGCATGTTCCGGCGTGGAAGCGGAGAAGAACTCCGGATGGCGCACGACGTATTGGTCGAGCGGATCGGAGCTCGCGACGAGCACGCCGACGGACGCCTGTTGTCGACGACCTGCGCGTCCGAAGCGCTGCCATGTGGCGGCGACGGACCCCGGATAGCCGTTGAGAACGACGACATCGAGGCTGCCGATGTCGACCCCGAGTTCCAGCGCGGAGGTCGACACGATGCCGTCGATCCGGCCCTCGCGCATCGCGCGCTCGGCGTCGCGGCGTTCGGTTGGAAGATAGCCGCCGCGATACGCACGGATGCGCGCAGGCTTGCGGGGATCGTGGTCGAAGACGTCTTTCAGGTACTTCGTCAGCACTTCCACCATCGTGCGAGATTGCGCGAACACCAGCGTCTTGAGCCCCGCACGGATTGCGGTGCGCGCAATCTTGTTGCTCTGCGAGCGCGCGGAGGCGCGCAGGCCGAGATCGGGGTTGACCACCGGCGGGTTCCACAACAGCACGTGTTTGTCGCCACTCGGGGCGCCGGAGTCGGTGATCGCCGTGACATCACTCTCGATCAGCGTTTCGGCATGGTCCTTCGGATTGCCGATCGTCGCCGAGCACAGGATGAATTGCGGGTGCGCCCCGTAGAACGCGCACACGCGCCGCAGGCGGCGCAGCACATTGGCCAGGTGCGAGCCGAACACACCGCGATAACTGTGGATCTCGTCGATGACGACGTACTGCAAACCTTCGAAGAACTGCGCCCACTTGGTGTGGTGCGGCAGGATGCCCTGGTGGAGCATGTCCGGATTGCTGACGACGATGTCCCCGTTGAGGCGGATCGCCTGGCGTTGGTCGCCGGGTGTGTCGCCGTCGAACGTGGCGGTGCGCAGGCCGAGATCGCCGGCGCGGTTGAGTTCGATCAGTTCGGCGACTTGGTCCTGCGCGAGCGCCTTGGTCGGGAAGAGGTAGAGCGCCTTCGCCTGTTTGGTCATGGCGGCGGCGACGACGGGCAGGGTGTAGCAGAGGGACTTGCCGGAGGCGGTCGGCGTCGCGACGACGAGGTGTTCACCGCGCTGCGCGGCGTCCCAGGCGTCGCGTTGGTGTGCGTAGAGTTGGGTGACGCCGCGCGTCTGGAGTGCGTTGGCGAGGGCGGGCGGAAGTGTGTCGGGGAGTTCGGCGTAGCGGCCTTCGCGACCGGGAATCAGGAAGTGCCCGGTGATCAGCGCGGCGTGCTTGCCCGCGAGTTTCGTGGCGAGCAGGCCACCATCGCGGATGCGCGGGGCAGGCGGTGCGGGGTGTTCGAACAGCGTCAGTGCCGACATCGATGCGTCTCCTTGCGACGGTCGATGTTGTAGTGACGTGTTGTCTCAGGGGATGAGAACTGGGGTGCGCGGAACGATCGTCGTTGTTGGTGGTGCGGCTCCACCAGACGGGCGCAGCGGCGCGCCGCATTGAAGGCCACATTGCTCCGCAAGAGCTCAAGCTCCGCAATGTGGCCTTCAACGCGACGTCCACTGCGCGCTATTCGTCGGGTTGCTCGACAGCTTGGTGGGGATGGTTGCGTCGCTTGTTGATGGATGCGCGCCTACAGCCAGCACACCAGACGGGCGGACGCCTTGCCCGTCGAGGACATCTTGGAGCCGAGCTCCGGTCGCGCGTTCTCCTCGATGTCCTCTCTCGGGCATCGGCGCCTTCGCGGCGAGTTGATGGCAGAGCGGCTGCGCTGAGGTCCCATCTTCTCTCCCGAAGGGAGAGAAGCACCGCTTCGCCGCTTCGCCCCTCAGATCGCCGCGAGGAACGTCGCCTGCCAGAGGCGACGAAGTCACGACGGTGCGCGCGCCGAGGTGGGCGACGTTCCGTCCATCTGGTGTGCTGGCAGTCGGCGCGCACCCATCAGCGCGTATCGCAAACATTCATCAGGTGCTGTCGAGAGACCATCAGGCCTGATGCGCAGCGGTCGTCGCGTTGAAGGTCACATTGCGGAGCGTGAGCTCTTGCGGAGCAATGTGGCCTTCAATGCGGCGCGCCGATGCGCCAATCTGGTGTCGGCGAACAAGCAACAGCAACGAATGGGTCTACGTGCTGCACCTCGGCGCTTACCCCACCCAAAAAGAAACCCGCCGTGTGGCGGGCTTCTTTTTGACCTCCCCTGCAGGGGAGGTGGGTCATTCTTCGGATGCAGGCGCCGGCGGCGCTTCGCCGCCCAGCATCTGCTGGATCATGTCGGCGAGTTCGGATTCGCTGAAAGGCTTGGTGATGTAGGCCTTCGCACCCTGGCGCATGCCCCACACACGGTCGGTGTCCTGGTCCTTCGTGGTCACCAGCACGATCGGGATGTGCTTGGTAGTGGCCTCGCGCGTGATCGAACGCGTGGCCTGGAACCCGTTGAGGTTCGGCATCACCACGTCCATCAGGATCAGGTCGGGCAACTCGCGCTTGGCGGCTTCCACGCCCGCGGCGCCGTCTTCGGCGGTGAGCGCTTCGTGGCCAAGTTTTTCGACGATGCGGCGAATGCCCATCAGCTGGGAGGGCGAGTCGTCGACGATCAGGATGCGAGCCATGGGGGTCCCCGGAGAATCTCGGCGCATTCTAGCTGGGCTGCCCCGCTAGGCAAGCCGCGTGTGTCCTGTTTTCGATTACAGGCGGACCAAAGTGCGCCCGAAGGAGGCGCCGGCCAGCATGGTGTCGAAGACCAGGGGCAATTCCTCCAGCCCCGCCTCCCGCGTGCAGATGCGTTCCAACTGCGCCGGCTTCCAGTCCGATGCGAGGCGACACCACACTTCCTCGCGGATATCGCGCGCCGTGCCGGCCGAGGCCACGCCCAGCAGCGAGACGCCGCGGATGATGAAGGGCATCACGGTCGCGTCCAGCGCGGGCGATGCGGCCAGGCCCGCGCTGGCGACGTTGCCGTAGGGCGCGGTCTGCGCGAGCAGGCTGGTGAGCATCGCGCCGCCGACGTTGTCCAGGCCGCCGCCGAAGCGCGCGGTTTCCATCGGGCGCGTGGTCGCGAGCGCGTCGCGGGTGAGGATTTCGGTGGCGCCCAGGTCGCGCAGATACGCCGCTGCGTCGGGCTTGCCGCTGATCGCGTGCACGTTGTAACCGGCGCGCGTGAAGATCGCGACCGCGAGCGAACCGACGCCCCCCGTCGCGCCCGTCACCGCGAGCGGCCCGAGCGCCGGCGTTTGCCGGTTGTCTTCCATGCGCAGCAGCGCGAGCGCCGCGGTGAAACCCGCGGTGCCGAGGATCATGCTTTCGCGCAGCGACAAGCCGTCGGGCAGCGCGATCGTCCACTGCGCCGGCAGACGCACGTACTGCGAATAACCGCCGTCGCGCGTTTCGCTCAGGCCGCTGCCGGTGGCGAGGACCGCGTCGCCTTCCTTGAAGCGCGGGTCGGTGGACGCGACGACATGCCCCGCGACATCGATTCCGCCCACCAGCGGAAACTTGCGCAGGATCTTCCCCTTGCCCGTGCCCGCAAGCGCGTCCTTGTAGTTGACCGACGAGAACACGGCGCGAATGACGACTTCGCCCGGCGCGAGATCATCGAGCGCAATCTGCTCGATGCCGCTGCGATACCCCGCGGCGTCGTCGTGGATGCGGAAGGCGGCGAACTGTGCGGGCACGTCGGTCATCAGCGGAGATCCTTTCGGCGTTTGCCGTCCATGTGCTTCGAAGCATGCGCCGGTTCGTACGCGCGCATCCACGCGAGCAACGCGTCGAGGTCGTCGCCGTGCCAGAGGTCGCGGCGTTGGTCGGCGTGGAGGAAGCGTTCCTCGACCATGCGGTCCATCATCGCGGCGAGCGGTTCGTAGAACCCTTCGACGTCGAGGAATGCACACGGTTTGTCGCCGAGGCCGAGCTGGCGCCAGGTGAGCATCTCGAACATTTCGTCCAGCGTGCCGAAGCCGCCGGGCAGCGCGACGAAGGCATCGCTGAGATCGAACATGCGCGCCTTGCGTTCGTGCATGTTGGCGACGACGTCCAGGCGCGTCAGGCCCGTATGCGCGACTTCCCAGCCGACGAGTTGTTCCGGGATCACGCCGATCACTTCACCACCGGCCGCGAGCGCGGCGTCCGCGACGACGCCCATCAAGCCCACGTTACCGCCGCCGTAGACCACGGCGAGACCTTCTCGTGCCAGGCGCGTGCCGAGTGCGGTGGCTTTCTGCGCGTATTCCGGGCGCGCGCCCATGTTCGATCCGCAGTACACGCACACCGATCGCATCAATTGGACTCCAGCAGCGCGATGCCCGACATGCGCAAGTTCGCCTCGCGATGCTTGCGCGGCGAAATGTTCAACAGGAAGTTCCAGAAGTTCGCGCCGCGCGGTTTGCGATTCAGGCGCATCGCATCGGTCCACGTCGGATGCCATTCGCTTTCGCGCCAGCCGGCGTTTGCGAAGAACGCGGTGCCTTCGGCCGGACCGAAGCGGAACGGCGCATTGCCGCTCTTGAGCGTCGGCGACCAGCGCTTTTCCAGCATCTTCAGCAGGCGAGGGGAGGCCAGGTCCATCAGCCACCAGCGGGCATGCGCGACGTCGTGCAGGTCGCGCGCGAGCGCGGCGACGTCGCTGGCTTCCAGATAGATCAGCAGCCCTTCGGTGATCGCGAACACCGGGCCTTCTTCGGCCGCTTTCGCGAACACCGCGCGGCGCGTGTCGGCGTCGCGCAGGTCGGCGGGAATGAATTCGAGCCGGCACTTCGGCGTTTCGCCGGCCATGCCGGTGCGGAAGTAGTCGACCATCTCCGGCATGTCGACATGCAGCCAGCGCAGGTCGGCGGGGAGGTTCAGGCGATACGGACGTGCGTCGAGGCCTGCGGCGAGATTCAGCACGGTCTTCGCACCGGCGCGCACGAGGCGTTGCACGATGTCGTCCATCACGCACGTGCGCACGACGAGCGGCCAGCTGGTTTCAGAGCCGGAAGGCAGTGCTTCGACGATCGCCTGTCCGCGTGCGCCGCCGAGGCGGCGTGCGTAGGGATCGTTGAAGAGCGCGTCGGACCGCTCGGATTCCATCGCGCGATAGGTGGCGACCCAGAGCGCGGTGTCGGAGACGTTGCGGATGGGGTTGGTGTCGACCATCGGCGATGCGTCTCCCTTGGGATGCGTGGTGCTGCGGACCCTCTCCCCAACCCCTCTCCCGGTGGGAGAGGGGCGCAGGCGAACGCTTAGTTCGCCTTGTGAATCGCTCTCTTGTGCACGGCCATCGCGGCGTCGTGCACCGCTTCCGACAGGGTCGGATGCGCGTGGCAGATGCGGGCGAGGTCGTCGGCCGAGCCGCTGAACTCCATCGCGAGCACGCCTTCGTGCACGAGCTCGGAGACATTCACGCCGACCAGGTGCATGCCGAGGATGCGATCGGTCTCCGCGTGCGCGATGACCTTCACGAAGCCCGCCGGTTCGGCCATCGCCACCGCGCGGCCCAGCGCCGCGAACGGGAAGCTGCCGGCCTTGTACGGGATGCCTTCGGCCTTGAGCTGTTCTTCGGTCTTGCCGACCCACGCGATCTCGGGTTCGGTGTAGATGACCCACGGAATCGTGTCGAGGTTGACGTGGCCCGGCAGGCCCGCGATCAACTCGGCCACCGCGATGCCTTCCTCGAAGCCCTTGTGCGCCAGCATCGGGCCGCGCACGCAATCGCCGACGGCCCACACGCCGTCCACGCCGGTGTGGCAATGCTCGTCGACTTCGATCATGCCGCGCTGGTCGAGCTTGACGCCCGTACCTTCCGCGAGAAGACCCTTGGTCGCCGCGCGACGGCCGACCGACACCAGCAGCTTGTCGACGGTGATCGTCTGCTCGCCCTTGGCGTCGGTGTAGGTCAGAACGACTTCGTTCTTCTTCACTTCGGCCTTCGACACCTTCGCGCCGAGGCGAATGTCGAGGCCCTGCTTCTTGAATTCGCGCGCGGCGGTCTTGGCGACTTCCGCATCGGCGGCGGCCAGGAAATCCGGCAGCGCTTCAAGGATGGTGACTTCGGCGCCCAGGCGCTTCCACACCGAACCGAGTTCCAGGCCGATCACGCCGGCGCCGATCACGCCCAAACGCTTCGGCACTTCGGTGAAGTCGAGCGCGCCAACGTTGTCGACGATGGTCTTGCCATCGAACTTCGCGAACGGCAGCTCGATCGAATCCGAACCCGCCGCGATCACGACGTTCGTGCCCTTGAGCTCGACGGTCGTGCCGTCGTGCTGCTTGACGGTGACCACGTTGCCCGGCTGCAGCTGGCCGAAGCCGTAATACGGCGTGACCTTGTTCGCCTTGAACAGCATGGCGATGCCGCCGGTGAACTGCTTCACGATCTTGTCCTTCCGACCGATCATCGTGCCGATGTCGATCGCCGGATTCGTCGCGGTGATGCCGTGTTCGCCGAACAGGTGGGTGAGGTTCCAGAACTGGCGCGAGCTGTCGAGCAGCGCCTTGGACGGGATGCAACCCACGCGCAGGCACGTGCCGCCGAGGGCGGGCTTGCCGTCCTTGCCGAGCGCGGCGTCGATGCACGCGGTCTTCAGGCCCAGCTGCGCGGCGCGGATGGCGGCGTGGTAACCGGCGGGGCCGGCACCGATCACGATGACGTCAAAATTCTCTTTGAGAGCGGTCTCAGCCATGTCGATTACATCCCCAACAGCATGCGGTGCGGATTTTCGAGCTGGTTCTTGATGTCGACCAGGAACAGCACCGCGTCCTTGCCGTCGATGATGCGGTGGTCGTAGCTCAGCGCGATGTACATCATCGGCGCGGCGACGACGGCGCCGTTCTCGACGATCGCGCGCTCCTTGATGGCGTGCATGCCGAGGATCGCGCTCTGCGGCGGATTGACGATCGGCGTGGACATCAGCGAACCGAAGGTGCCGCCGTTGGTGATCGTGAACGTGCCGCCCTGGAGGTCTTCCAGCTTCAGGCCGCCTTCGCGCGCGGCCTTCGCGTACGCCGCGATGCCCGCTTCGATTTCGGCGAAGCCCATGCGCTCGACGTTGCGCAGCACCGGCGTGACCAACCCCTTCTCGGTCGACACCGCGATCGAGATGTCGGCATAGCCGTGATAGATGACGTCGTTGCCATCGACCGACGCGTTGACGGCCGGGTGGCGCGCGAGTGCATTGGCGGCGGCCTTGGCGAAGAAGCTCATGAAGCCGAGCTTGATGCCGTTGGCCTTCTCGAACTGTTCGCCGAGATCCTTGCGCATCTGCATGACCTTCGCGAGGTTGACCTCGTTGAAGGACGTCAGCATCGCGATGGAGTTCTTCGACTGCATCAGGCGTTCGGCGATGCGCGCGCGCATGCGCGTCATCGGCACGCGCTGTTCCGGGCGCGCCGAAGCGGCGACGGTGCCGCCGGCCTTCGCGTAGTTGACGAGATCTTCCTTCGTCACCGCGCCACGGCGGCCGGTGCCTTCGACCTGCGAGGGATCGATGCCTTCGGACGCGGCGGTGAAACGCGCGCCCGGCGGGAGTTCGCCGGTGGCGGCGGCAGGCGCGGCCTTCGCAGGCGCGGCGGGTGCAGCGACAGCCGCGCTCTTGGCAGGCGCCTGTGCTTCGGCCTTCGGGGCTTCGGCCTTCGGCGCTTCCGCCTTCGCGGGCGTTGCCGCGGCGGCGGCGCCTTCCTCGATGACAGCGATGACCTGCTGCGAGGTGACGGTCGCGCCTTCTTCGAACTTGATTTCCTTCAGCACCCCGTCGACGGGCGAGGGGACTTCGAGCACGACCTTGTCGGTCTCCAGGTCCAGCAGGTTTTCGTCGCGCTTGACGGCGTCGCCTGCCTTCTTGTGCCAGGTCGCGATGGTCGCGTCGGAAACGGATTCGGGAAGGACCGGAACTTTGACTTCGATGGCCATATCAGGCGTCCTGGGTTCGATAAGGGGTGCGAGCGATCATTCCGGGCACGCGTCGCCATGCACGGGATTGACCAGTGCATCGGCGACGAGCGCGGTCTGCTCGGCGACGTGTTCGGCAAGGTGTCCCGCGGCGGGCGAGGGCGAACGCAAACGGCCGACGTAGTTGAGCGTCTGCTTGGGCTGCAGGCAGAAGCGCAGGTGGTGCTGGATCTGGTACCACGCGCCCTGGTTCTGCGGTTCTTCCTGGCACCACACGACTTCGGTGGCCGAGGGGAAGCGCTGCAGTTCCGCGACGAGCTTGGCGCGCGGGAAGGGATAGAGCTGTTCGACGCGCACGATCGCCACGTCCTTGATCTCGCGCTTGGTCGCTTCTTCGATCAGGTCGTAGTAGACCTTGCCGCCGCACACGACGACGCGCTTGACCTTCTTCAGGTCGGCGGCCTTCGACGAGACGTTGCTTGCCGGGATCAATTCCTGGAACTCGCCCTTCGCCAGTTCGTCGAGCGAGGAGACCGCGAGCTTGTGGCGCAGCAGCGACTTCGGCGTCATGACCACGAGCGGCTTGCGCGTATCCATGCGCTGCTGGCGGCGGATCATGTGGAAGGCCTGCGCCGGCGTGGTCGGCGTGCAGACGAGCATGTTGTCGAGCGCGCACAACTGCAGGAAGCGTTCAAGACGCGCGGAGCTGTGTTCCGGGCCCTGGCCTTCGTAGCCGTGCGGCAGGAACAGCGCCAGGCCGCACAGGCGCCCCCACTTGGCTTCGCCCGACGACAGGAACTGGTCGATCACCACCTGCGCGCCGTTGGCGAAATCGCCGAACTGGGCTTCCCAGATGTCGAGCGTCATGGGATCGGCGGTGGCGTAGCCGTATTCGAACGCCATGACCGCTTCTTCGCTGAGCAGCGAATCGATGATCGCCACGTCCTTCTTGTCCTGCACCAGTTCGCGCAGCGGCAGGTAGTACGCGTCGGTGTTCTGGTCGTGCAGGATCGCGTGGCGGTGGAAGAACGTGCCGCGGCCGCAGTCCTGGCCGACCAGGCGCAGCTTGTTGCCTTCGGTCAGCAACGTCGCGTACGCGAGGTTTTCCGCGAAGCCCCAGTCGCCCGGCACTTCGCCGGCCGCCATCTTGCGGCGGTCTTCGTAGATCTTCGCCACGCGCGGATGCAGCTTGACGGTGTCGGGGATCGTGTTGATTTGCGCGGCAAGCTTGTCGAGTTCCTTGCGCGGCACTTTCGTGTCGACCGGATCGGACAGCTTGGCCTTGAAGCGCGACCAGTCGACGGTGAACTCATCGCCCGTGACTTCGACCACTTCGGTCGTGACTTCGCCGGCATCGAGCTTGTTGCGCAACGCATCGACCATCGCCTGCGACTGATCGGCCTTGATCTCGCCCATGGCGTCGAGCTTGGCGGCGTAGAGCTCGCGCGTGGTCTTCATCGCGCGGATCTTCTGGTACATCAGCGGCTGCGTGGCCGCCGGCTCGTCGGCCTCGTTGTGGCCGTGGCGGCGGTAGCAGACGAGATCGACGACGACGTCCTTCAGGAAGCGCTGGCGGAAGTCGTATGCAATTTCGGCGACGAACGCGACGGCTTCCGGGTCGTCGCCGTTCACGTGCAGCACCGGCGCGCCGACCATCTTGGCGACGTCCGTGCAATACAACGTGGAACGCGCGTCTTCCGCGGCGCTGGTCGTGAAGCCGACCTGGTTGTTGATGACGATGTGCAGCGTGCCGCCGACATTGAAGCCGCGCGCCTGCGACATCTGGAACAGTTCCATCACCACGCCCTGGCCGGCGAACGCGGCGTCGCCGTGCATCAGGATCGGCAAGACGGACTTGCGCTCGGTGTCCTTGCGGCGCATCTGGCGCGAACGCACGGAGCCGACGACCACCGGGTCGACGATTTCCAGGTGCGAAGGATTGAACGCGAGCGCGAGATGCACCGGGCCGCCCGGGGAGGCGACATCGGCGGAGAAGCCCATGTGGTATTTCACGTCGCCGGTGTGCGCGCGATCGTCGTGTTCGAACTTGCCTTCGAACTCGTCGAACAACTTGCGCGGCGGCTTGCCGAGCGTGTTGACCAGCACGTTGAGGCGGCCGCGGTGGGCCATGCCCATCACGACTTCGCGCACGCCGTCTCCACCGCCGCGGGCGATGATGACGTCGAGCATCGGGATCAGGCTGTCGCCGCCTTCCAGCGAGAAGCGCTTCTGGCCGACGTACTTGGTGTGCAGGTAGCGCTCGAGGCCTTCGGCGGCCGTGAGGCGCTCGAGGATGCGGGCCTTCTGCTCCGGCGTGCGGCCGTAGTTGCCGCCGGCGGTTTCCAGGCGTTCCTGCATCCAGCGACGTTGTTCGACGTCGGTGATGTGCATGAACTCCACGCCGATCGGGCCGGTGTAGGTGGACTTCAGCACGCCGACGATGTCGCGCAGCTTCATGCGCTGCTGGCCGGCGAGGCCGCCGGTGGAGAACTCGGCGTCGAGGTCGCCTTCGGACAGATGGTGGAAGCCGAGCGCCAGGTCGGGCGCATCGGGCTTGACGGCCATGCCGAGCGGATCGAGGTTGGCCTGCAGGTGGCCGCGCGAACGATAGGCGGTGATCAGGCGGCCGACCGAACGCTCGCGGGCATCGCCCGCGCCAGTGGCGGCGGGTGCGTCGAGCAGGCCGCGTGCGGCACGGCGGCCGGCATCGGCCACCTGTTCCATCACCACGCTGTGCGGGACGTCACCGGCTTCGCGACCCTTCAGGCCGTCGAAATACGCCTTCCATTTGGGCCCCACCGACTCCGGGGCGACGAGGTACTGCTCGTACAAGTCCTCGAGATAGGCGGCATTGGCGCCGAGCTGGGAGGACTGCGCAAACTGCTTCAGGAGACTGTCCACAATAAGGTCGGGAAGCTCTTCGATGGGGGCAAACGGGCGCGCGCTCAAGTCCGGACGGGCCGACCAGGCGCGAAAGGCCGAGAATTATAGCCCTGCGAATCAGAGCCCTGCACCCAAATGAATGGGTGGGGACGACTCAGATGCCCAACGCGCGGTATTCGCTGACCGGTCGCGCGCGTTCCCACACCGCCATGAATGCCCCGCGCAACTGCCGCGCGCGGCCCGGTGCGTGCAGGTCGGCTTCACCGTCGAAGCGATGGCCCAGGGTGCGGAAGTAATAGCCGCCCAGGTCGTTGGCGAGGTAGGCCGAGGGATAGGCCCTGTCGACCGGATCGTCGACTTCGCGGAACAGGAAGACGCTGGGCAGGCGCTGCGCGAGTGCGAGCAGCGGCGCATGGCCGCGTTGCGGCGCGGCGGCATCCTGCAGCAGCACGCGCAACTCGTTGCCGCGCCCGGCGGTGCCGAATCGGCGCAGCGCGTCCAGCACCGGCGGTGCATCGAGCAGGCCGGGGTCCAGATCGCGGGTGTAGAGCCACAGCGAGCGGCGCGCGTCGTCGATGATGTCGACGATGGTGGCAATGGCCGTGTCGCGATGGTCGATCGCCGACGGACCGCCGAGCATGCGGCGCATCGATTGATGTTCGATGCCCGCTTCCCAGAAACGCTCGCCGTAGGGCTGGAAGCCGTGGCGCAGGTAGAACTCGATCGCCGGCGTCTGCGCGTGCAGTGAGATCTCGCGCCAGCCGCGCTGCCGCGCCTGTTCGATCAGCGCGAGCAACATCGCATCGCCCACGCCCTTGCCGCGCCATTCGCGCAGCACCGCCATGCGGCCGATCTTGTGTTCGGGCGTCAACCGGCCGGTGCCGATCGGCGTGCCGTCGAGTGCGCGCGCCAGGACATGCACGCATTGCGGGTCGAGCTCGTCCCATTCCAGTTCGAGCGGAACTTGCTGCTCTTCGACGAACACGATCTCGCGCACCGCGCGCAGTTGGTTGATGGCCGCTTCGTAATCCACGGCCTCGATGCGGAACGGTTGGCTGGGCTCGCTGTCCATGGCGGTCACTCGTCCTCGTCGATCAACATTTGGTAGTGCCCTGCCTCCACCAACGAAAAGACGGCATCGCGTCCGGCCTGCGAGAGGCCGGCGTATTGCGCGCCGTCGAGCGTGCCGGCGGCGGCGAGCGTCTTCGCGTCCTTCACGGGCATGGCGAAGGCCAGGCCGCTGACGAACAGATGGCCTTTCTTGCCGGCGCGGCGCCACACGGCGCGCGACCACGGGTGCCGCGACAGCCGCACGCCCTGGCCCAGGTCCCATTCCAGTTCGATGCGCGAGGGCGTGGCGTCGGGCGGCTGCACTTCGCCGGCGGCGCGGTAGAGCGTGGAAAAGCGCGCGAACCAATCGCCGAGGCGCTCGGGATCGTTCATGCGCAAGGCGTTGAGCGCGGCGATGGCGCGATCCATCGCCGCGGCGTCGATCTCGTTCGGATCGGCGGGGACGGTGAGGTCGGGGTCGGCGTAGCGCAGTGATTCGTCGGCGTCGGCGGCGAGCGTGTCGATGAAATCGCCGAGCAACTCAGCCGTGGACGGTGCGCGCATGCCGACCGAGAAGGTCAGGCACGGATCCTCGGCGACGCCGTGGTGCGGCACGCCCGGCGGGAGGTAGAGCATGTCGCCGGGGCCGAGCACCCAATCGTGCGTGGGGTGGAAGTCGCGCAGCAGCTTGAGTTCGACGTCGTCGCGGAACGCGATGCCCGGCGCCTTGCGCCCCATCGCTTCGCTCGCGTCGACCTGCCAGCGGCGATGCCCGTGCGCCTGCAGCAGGAACACGTCGTACTGGTCCACATGCGCGCCGACCGAGCCGCCGGTCGCCGCGAACGACACCATGATGTCGTCGATGCGCCAGCGCGGCAGGAACGCGAAGGCCGGCAACAACGCGGCGACATCGGCGTCCCACTTGTCGACGTCCTGCACCAGCAGCGTCCAATCGTGATCGCCGAGTTCGGGGAACAACTCTTCTTCGAACGGCCCGTGCCGCACCATCCACGAATCCCCGGCGCGATCGTGCGCGATCAGCCGCGACAACGCGGCTTCTTCGCACGCAAGACCCGCGAGGTCTTCGGGCGCGATCGGTGAAACAAAGCCGGGGAACGCGTTGCGGATGAGCAACGGGCGCTTCTGCCAGTAATCGCGCAGGAAGCGCTCGGGCGGCATGCCGAGCGGCGGCAGGTGCGTGGCGTCGACTTCGAAGGGCAGCACTCCCTCCCCTGTTTTGACAGGGGAGGGCCGGGGAGGGGTGCTCTTGGTGCGTTTCTTGGACTTCATTGGGTAGCGATCTCGTCGTAACCGCGGCCGAGGAATTGCAGCAGGCACCAGCCGTGTCCCCAGGGATCGGCCAGTTGCACGATGCGCCCCCAACCGGCTTCGCGGACCGCGCCTTCCTGCACGGCACCCGCGGCGATCGCGCGGATCAATGCCGCGTCGAGATCATCGACGACGACATCGACGTGCACGGGCGTCCAATGGCGGAGGTAATCGCGGGCGGTGGCACCGGCACCGATCGTGCCGGCTTGCTTGTGAAGCAAATAGATCGGCACGTCCGCGCCGAGCAGTTCGAGGGCATCACTGCCGAAGCGCCGGCCGCGATGCAGGCCGAAGGCTTCGCCGTAGAAACGCTCGGCCGTGGCGATCTCGGGGACGTCGATGTTGACCAGCATCCGCATCGCGCCACCTCCTTCGCAGCGATCAAATGTCCTTCGCGAGGCGTTCGGCCAGGCCGATGTACGTCGCGGGCGTGAGTTGCGCCAAACGTGCGCGTGCATCGTCGGGCAGGTCGAGCGAAGCGATGAACGCCTGCATCGACTCGGCCGTGATGCCCTGGCCACGCGTCAATGCCTTGAGTTGCTCGTACGGGTTCGGCAAACCGTGGCGGCGCATCACGGTCTGCACGGCTTCGGCGAGCACTTCCCATGCGGCGTCGAGGTCGGCGGCCAGGCGGTCGGGATTCGTGCTGAGCTTGTTGAGGCCGCGCAGCAGCGCATCGAAGCCGATCAGCGAATGGCCGAAGGCCGTGCCGAGCGCGCGCAGCACCGTCGAGTCGGTGAGGTCGCGCTGCCAGCGGCTGATTGGCAGCTTTGCGGCGAAGTGTTCGAACAACGCATTGGCGATGCCGAAGTTGCCTTCCGCGTTTTCGAAGTCGATCGGGTTGACCTTGTGCGGCATCGTCGAGCTGCCGACTTCACCGGCCTTCACCGCCTGCTTGAAGTAGCCCAGCGAGATGTAGCCCCAGATGTCGCGGCACAGATCGATGGCGATCGTGTCGATGCGCTTGCATGCATCGCACAGTTCGGCGACGCCGTCGTGCGGCTCGATCTGCGTGGTGTAGGGCTGGAAATCCAGGCCGAGGGAGCCGACGAAGCCCTGTGCGAAGGTCGGCCAGTCGACATCCGGATACGCGCTGACGTGCGCGTTGTAGTTGCCCACCGCGCCGTTGATCTTGCCCGGCATCGGCAATGCGGCGAGCACGCTGCGCTGGCGATCCAGGCGCGCGACGACATTCGCGAGTTCCTTGCCGACCGTGGTCGGCGAGGCGGTCTGGCCGTGCGTGCGCGAGAGCATCGGCAGCGCGGCGTTTTCGTGCGCCATCGCGCGCAGCTTGCCGATCAGTTCGTCGAGTTTCGGCAGCAGCACCGTGTCGCGCGCTTCGCGCAGCATCAGGGCGTAGGACAGATTGTTGATGTCTTCGCTGGTGCAGGCGAAGTGGACGAATTCCATCGCGGGGCCCAGGGCCGCGTCGTCCTTCAGCGTTTCCTTGATGAAGTATTCGACCGCCTTGACGTCGTGGTTCGTCGTGCGCTCGATTTCCTTCACGCGCGCGGCGTTGGCGACGGAAAAGTTGGCGGCCAGCGCCTGCAGGCGTCCGCGCGCGGCCTTGTCGAACGCGGGCAGTTCGACGATGCCAGCTTCATCGGCCAACGCGAGCAGCCATTCGACTTCGACCTTCACGCGCGCCTTGATCAGCCCGTACTCGGAGAAGATCGGGCGCAGCGCGTCGACCTTGCCCGCATAGCGGCCATCGAGCGGGGACAGGGCGAGGAGCGGGGCGTCGGTCATCGAGGCGGGTTCTGGGCCAGGGAGCGCGCAAGTTTAAACGCTTGCGGGCGTATGCTCCCGCCGACCGGCTGCAGGAGGCTCCGATGGCGAAGGCAACCACCCGATCCGCAGGCAAGCGCGGCGACCGCATCGAGCACGACAGCATGGGCGAGCTGCGCGTTCCCGCCGATGCGCTGTGGGGCGCGCAAACCCAGCGCGCGGTGCAGAACTTCCCGATTTCCGGCCGCCCGATGCCGCGCGGGTTCATTCGCGCGCTGGGCCTGATCAAGGCCGCGGCCGCCGACGTGAACGCCGGGCTCGGCCTGCTGCCCAAGCGCCAGGCCGCGGCGATCCGCGCGGCCGCGCTCGCGGTGGCCGACGGCGCGTGGGACGCGCACTTCCCGATCGACATCTACCAGACCGGCTCGGGTACCTCGAGCAACATGAACGCCAACGAGGTCATCGCGGCGCTCGCATCCAAGGCCGGCAAGGCCGTGCATCCGAACGACGACGTCAACCTCGGGCAGAGTTCGAACGACGTGATTCCCACGGCCATCCGCGTGAGCGCGCAACTGGCCGTGATCGAAGACTTGCTGCCGGCGATCGATCACTTGCGCCGCACGATCGACCGCAGGGGCCGCGCGATCGGCAAGGTCGTCAAGACCGGGCGCACGCACCTGATGGATGCGATGCCGCTGACCTTCGAACAGGAATTCGGTGCTTGGTCGGCGCAGCTTGCGTCCGCACGCGAGCGCCTGGTCGACGCGGGTAAACGCGTGCGACGCCTGCCCATCGGCGGCACCGCGATCGGCACGGGCATCAACGCCGATCCGCGTTTCGGCAAGCGCATGGCGAAAGCGTTGAGCGACCTGTCCGGCACGCGGTTTGAATCGGCGGCCGACAAGTTCGAAGGCATCGCCGCGCAGGACGACGCGGTCGAGTTGTCCGGCCAACTCAACGCACTCGCCGTGGCGCTGATGAAAATCGCCAACGACCTGCGCTGGATGAATGCCGGTCCGCTCGCGGGCCTGGGCGAAATCGAATTGCCCGCGCTGCAACCCGGCAGTTCGATCATGCCGGGCAAGGTGAACCCGGTGATTCCCGAGGCCACGTGCATGGTGTGCGCGCAGGTGATGGGGCAGCACGTGACGGTGACCATCGCCGGCGCGTCGGGCAACTTCCAGCTCAACGTGATGTTGCCGCTGATCGGTTCCAACGTGCTCGAATCGATCCGCCTGCTGTCGAGCGTGATGCGCCTGCTGGCCGATTCGGCGATCGCGGGTTTGAAGGTGCGCAAAGACAAGGTCGATGAAGCGCTCGGCCGCAATCCGATTCTGGTGACGGCGCTCAATCCGGTGATCGGTTACGAAAAAGCCGCGGCGATCGCCAAGCGCGCGTATGCGGAGAGGCGGCCCGTGTTCGATGTCGCGCTGGAGATGAGTGGTTTGCCAGCGGCGAAACTCAA
Source organism: Noviluteimonas gilva (assembly GCF_009740395.1). Lineage (GTDB taxonomy): Bacteria > Pseudomonadota > Gammaproteobacteria > Xanthomonadales > Xanthomonadaceae > Noviluteimonas > Noviluteimonas gilva. The sequence goes on along the minus strand of NZ_WOXT01000004.1, from coordinate 23,697 downwards.
GGCGTTGCTGGATCCGGCCGCGCTCACCAAGGGCGGCATCGGCAGCGGCGGCGCTGGTGGCGGCGGCTGAAAAAAAAGCCCCGGCGTGAGCCGGGGCAGTGGGGGTGCAGCATCCTTTCCAGGGGATCAGTTGTCGTCGCGCCAGCGGCGGAGGCGGATCGCGGCGACGATCATCGCGATGCCGACCGCAGCGCCGATCCACATCTGCGGCGTGGCGAACACCGAGTACATGCCCTGGATGTGCGACAGCGCGTCGAAGTCGGCGGGGTTGTCGATGCGCACGTTCTGCGCCGTCATCCACATGCCCGGGAAGACCGAGGTGAGCGAGCGGAGCACGACGTGCTGCCAGAACCAGCCGGTGTCGAGGTTGAAGACGTTCATCACGTCGAACCAGGCCACGAAGATGCCGGCGAACACGGGGATCATCACCGCCCACAGGAACGGCTTGCTGCGCGCCCAGGCCGAGCAGAGCATCAGCCAGCCGACGGTCGGCAGCGCCCATGCGGCGTACACCGGGATCGCGGCGACCAGCGTGCCGGCCACTTCGATCGGATTGCCCATGCCCCAGAAGAACTTGAAGGGGTTGAGGCCGTGCATCGGCATGACGAGGCTGACGACCAGGCCGAAGGCGAACATCGTGGCGATCGCGACGCCGACGGCGATCACCGGTGCGACGACCAGCGCGCTGGCGGCCTTCGACAACACCGTGTCGCGGTCCGACAGGGGCAGCGATTTCCAGAACAGCACGCTGCGGTCCTTGCGTTCGTCGTACAGCGCGCCGAGGCAGTAGAAGAACACCACGAAGCCCAGCACGATCAAGGGCCACACCGAGGAAACCAGCAGCGAGGCATCGACCGCATGGCCCCACTGTTGCAGGTCGGCGGCGCTCATCTTCTCCGTGATCCCGCTGAAGTTCAGGCCGTTGATCCGGATGCTGTCGCCATTCAAATGGCCGCTCGCCAGCGCCTTGCGCGCGCCGACTTCGGCCACGACCAGCGCCATCAGCGCAAGCACGACCGAGATGCCGCCGGCCCAGATCGGCGCCCAGAAGAACCCGCCCTTGTGCTCCCAGAACTCGCGGCGCAGCAACAGCTTGAACTTGTGGGTCGGGTGGGGCGCGGCCACGGGTGCGCGGCGCGGTTCGCCATCAAAGGTGGATGCGTTCATGCGTAGGTGCCCTTCATGGTGGCGACGAACAGGTCGGCGAGGCCCGGCGTGCGGGTTTCGCCCAGGCCGGCGAGGCGGTGTTGTTCGATCCCGTCGAACAACATGACCGTCTTGCCGAACGGCAGGCTGCGCTCGTCGATCGGGCGCAGGGTGCGCGCTTCTTCGGTGCGGTCGGCGTTGACGAGGACTTCGACGTAACGCTCGCCCACCGCATCCATCGGCGCGGACAGCACGACCTTGCCGTCGCGGATGAACATCACGTCGGTGAGGATGTGTTCGATCTCCTCGACCTGGTGCGTGGTGATCACGATCGTCTTGTTCTCGTCGAAGTAGTCCTCCAGCAGGCGCTGGTAGAACTGCTTGCGATACAGGATGTCCAGGCCGAGCGTGGGTTCGTCGAGCACGAGCAGCTTGGCGTCGATCGCCATCACCAGGGCCAGGTGCAACTGCACGATCATGCCCTTGGACAGCTCGCGCACCTTCATGTTGGGCTTGAGCTGGGTGTTGGCGAGGAAGCGTTCGCAGCGCGCGCGGTCGAAGCGCGGATGCACGCCGGCGACGAACTCGATCGCTTCACGCACGCGGATCCAGCGCGGCAGCACCGCGACGTCGGCGATGAAGCACACATCGTTCATCAGCGCGTCGCGTTCGGTGCGCGGGTCGCGGCCGAGGACGCGCAGGTCGCCTTCGAACGGGATCAGGCCGAGCAGCGCTTTCAGCGCGGTGGTCTTGCCGGCGCCGTTCGGACCGATGAGGCCGACGATGCGGCCCTGCGGGATCTCGAACGCGGTGTTGTCCAGCGCGACTTTGTTCTTGTACGCCTTGCGCAGGTTGCGTGCGCTGACGACGGACTGGGTTTCGACGGCGACGTTCATGCCTGGCCTCCGTTGGGGGCGGCAGTGGCATTACGCAGCAGGCGGTCGAGCGAGAGGCCCAGGCGCTGGATGCGTTCCAGCACCAACGGCCACTCTTCGCGCAGGAAGCGTTCGCGCTCGCTGCCAAGCAGTTTTTCCGAAGCCCCTTCCGTGACGTACATGCCGAGTCCTCTGCGTTTTTCGACGATGGCTTCGTCCGCGAGCTCCTGGTAGGCGCGCGAGACGGTGATGGGATTGAGCTGGTATTCGGCGGCCACCTGGCGCACCGAGGGCAGTGCGTCCCCCGGCTTCAGGATCCCGTCGAGCAGCATCGCCACGACGCGTTCCTTCAGCTGGCGGTAGATGGGAGCGCCGTCGCTCCATTCGATTGCGGTCATTGGGCTCAGCCTCGCGGCGCAAAGGAGAAGAAGGGCATCGCGACCGACTGGCGACCGACCGCGCGCTTGCGGACAGGCTTGGCCGGTGCGACTTCGTCGTCGACGTTCGCGACGATGTCCGGGTTTTCGATGCCGTCCATCGCGGCGGCGATGGAGGCGAGCGTGGCGGCTTCGGCGACGAAGCCGACGACTTCGCCGATCTTCTCGTTGCCGTCCTTCGCCTTGTCGATGCGGGCCTGGAGCTGCAGGGCGCGCGCTTCGATGCGCTTGGCGGCAGCGGCGGCGTGGCGGCCTTCGGCGACGATCTTCGCCAGCTTCGCGTCGGCCGGCGCGTGGGGCGCGGCCGGCGTCGCGACGACAGGGGAGAAGACCGCTTCGCCGAGCGACGGCGCGGGATTCGCGGCCATCAGGCTCAGCACGAGGAGCCCCGAGGTCGCGAACAGCGCGGTGACCGTGTTGTGGAGCTTGCGGTTCATGGTGGGCGTCCTGCTCTGGGTGATCGGTGTTGTAGGCAACTATAACACCACCATTCCCCCGGTCAACAACCAATCCACCCAACTAAAGGCATAGGCCGACGGTGGGCACGGGTTCCGTCGCACAGGCGTGGCATCCTTCGGGCCCGATTCCCCCGAGGCCGCCCCCGTATGCGTCGTTTCCTCGCAATTTCAGGCGCCACCGCGCTGCTGCTGGCCCTGGCGACGGCCGCCTTCGCCGGAAAAACCGGCCTGCTGGACCGCAGCTACCGGCCGTTGGCGGGCAAGACCCCGGTCGAACTCGACAAGACCTACGGCGGCGACGTCGTCCTGATCGTCAACACCGCCAGCAAGTGCGGCTACACGCCGCAGTTCGAAGCGCTCGAAGCGCTCCACCAGAAATATGCGGGGCGCGGCTTCGCCGTCCTCGGCTTTCCTTCGGGCGATTTCAAAGCGCAGGAATACGACGATGAGAAGGCCATCAAAGAGTTCTGCACCCTCACGTATGGCGTGAAGTTCCCGATGTTCGAGAAAGTGCACGTGGTCGGCGCCGATGCCACGCCGCTGTACAAGGACCTCGCGTCGCTCTCCAAAGACCCGCCGAAGTGGAACTTCCACAAGTACCTCATCGGTCGCGATGGCCGCTTGATCGCAAGCTGGGGCTCGAAAACCACGCCCGACGATGCCGCCGTCGTCGCGGAGATCGAGAAGGCGCTCGCCGCCCCCAAGCCGAAGGGCGCCTGAACCATCGCCCTTCCGGGAGGTTTGCCCAGCAGCCCCGCGCGCCCCGACAATGGTCGGCCGCGCGGTGCGACCCGACGCGTCCCCCGCATTAGTCGACAGGAGTTCCACCGGATGAAGGGTTTCGTGCGCGGCATCGCCGTGCTGCTGACACTGTTCGCGTTGTCCGCGCATGCGCAGGACAAGACGAAGCTGCTCACCGAGCGCGACAAGGCGAGCTACATGGTCGGCATGGACATCGCCGAGTCGAACGCCCCCATCGGCCCCGACGTCGACATCGCCGCCTTCGAACGCGCCATGCGCAACGCGATGGCCGGCAAGCCGCCGCTCATCGACGACGCCACTGCGCGCAAGACGAGCGAAGTGCTGATGGCGCGCATCGGTGCGCGCAACCAGCCCGGCGCCAAGCTTCCCGAGATCTCGAAGGTCGACGTCGGCCTGCTCGCGGGCGTCGAATGGGGCCGCCGCCTGGCGCCGATCCAAGACCAGGTCGACATGCCGGTGGTGATGCAGGCGATCCGCACCGCGTTCTCCGGCGGCAAGCCGCTGCTGAGCGCGGAAGAGGCGACCATCGTCCGCCAGGAATTCGATACCAAACTCAACGCGCTGGCGGTTTCCCGCGCGCAGCAGGGCGCGGACGGCAACCTGAAGAAGGGCGAGGAATTCCTCGCGAAGAACAAGCTGCAAAAAGGCGTGTTCACGACCAGGTCCGGCCTGCAATACATGATCCTGCGCCAGGGCGCGGGCATGCGGCCGAAGCCGGGCGAGCGCGTGACCGTGCTCTATCGCGGCACCTTGCTGGACGGCACCGAGTTCGACAGCACGCAGGACAACCAGCCGCGCACCTTCGCGCTGTCGCAGGTCATCGCCGGTTGGAGCGAAGGCCTGTCGATGATGCCGGTCGGCGGCAAATACCGGTTCTGGATCCCCGGCGACCTGGCTTACGGGTCCTCGGGCATGCCGGACGGCCACATCGGTCCGAACGCAACGCTCGTGTTCGATGTCGAACTGCTCGGCGTCGAATGACCCCATCCGCTGACCCCATCAGAATTTTTTCGTTTCCCCTTAGTTTGATTTTCCATTTCCCGATTTCCAGGAGCGCCCAACGATGAAGCTGTCCATGCGCCACGCACTCGTCCTCACCGCCGCCGCCGCCGCGGCCTTCGCCGCCGGTTGCAAGCCGCCGGAAAAAGCGGCCGACGCCAACGCCCCCGCCTCCGCCTCGACGACCGCCAAGGGCGCGCAGATCGCCGGCCTTCCCACCGAAAAAGACCGCGTGAGCTACATGGTCGGCATGGCGCTGGGCAAGCAGCTGGAGCCGATCAAGGATGAAGTCGATTACGACGTCATTTCCAAGGCCGTCAAGTCGACGCTCAAGGGCGAGAAGCTGCTGATGACCGAAGACCAGGCGCGCGAAACCAGCGAAGCCTTCGGCGAAAAGATGCAGCAGAAGGCCGTGGCCAAGGCCGAAGCCGATGCCAAGAACAACCTCGACGCCGGCAAGAAGTTCCTCGCCGACAACGCCAAGAAGCCGGGCGTGCAGACCACGGCCTCGGGCCTGCAGTACCAGGTCGTGACCGAAGGCAAGGGCCCGAAGCCCAAGGCCGGCGAGATCGTCCGCGTCCACTACAAGGGCGCCACGCTCGACGGCAAGACCTTCGACAGCTCCTACGAGCGCGGCCAGCCGGTCGTGTTCCCGCTCGACCAGGTGGTGCCGGGCTGGCAGGAAGGCATCCAGCTGATGCCGGTGGGCAGCAAGTTCAAGCTGTGGATCCCGGGCAACCTGGGCTACGGCGACAAGGGCACGCCGGGCGGCCCGATCGGCCCGAACGCCACGCTGGTGTTCGACGTCGAACTGCTCGACATCGTCCAGCCGCCGAAGCAGTAATCGACGCCTGACATGATGTGGTCACGCCGCGGTTTCACCGCGGCGTGACGATGGCGGCTGCGACCATGCCGTTTATTCAAGCTCAGCAGGACACTCCATGCGCGTCACCATCTTCGGTACCGGCTACGTCGGACTCGTCACCGGAACTTGCCTTGCGGAAGTCGGGCACGACGTCATCTGCGTCGACATCGACAACGCCAAGGTCGAGGGCCTCAACCGGGGCGTGATCCCGATCTACGAGCCGGGCCTGGAGTCGATGGTGAAAGCCAACCACGCCTCCGGCCGCCTGAACTTCACCACCGATGCGGCCGCCGCGATCGAACACGGCGACGTCGTCTTCATCGCCGTGGGCACGCCGCCGGACGAAGACGGCAGCGCGGACCTCAAGTACGTCCTCGCGGTGGCACGCACCATCGGCCAGCACGTGCAGCGCGCGGTGGTGGTGGTGAACAAGTCGACCGTGCCGGTCGGCACCGCCGACAAGGTGCGCGCGACGATCGCGCAGGAACTGGCCAACCGCCGCACGACGCTCGTCTTCGACGTCGTCAGCAATCCCGAATTCCTCAAGGAAGGCGACGCGGTCAACGACTGCATGCGCCCCGATCGCATCGTCATCGGCACCGACAGCGCGCAGGCGCTGGAAAAACTCAAGCGCCTCTACGCACCCTTCAATCGCAACCACGAGCGCATCGTGGCGATGGACGTGCGTTCGGCCGAGCTGACCAAGTACGCGGCCAACGCGATGCTCGCCACGAAGATCTCCTTCATGAACGAGATGGCGTGCATCGCCGAGCAGGTGGGCGCCGACATCGAACACGTGCGCCAGGGCATCGGTTCGGATCCGCGCATCGGCTGGCACTTCATCTACCCGGGCGCCGGTTACGGCGGCTCGTGCTTCCCGAAGGACGTGCAGGCGCTCGCCTGGACCGCGCAGCAGTACGGCTGCAATCCGCGCCTGCTCGACGCGGTGGAAGCGGTCAACGCCGCGCAGAAGCAACACCTGTTCGAATTGATGCAGCGGCATTTCCCCGATGGCGTGGCCGGCAAGACCGTCGCCGTGTGGGGCCTGTCGTTCAAGCCGAACACCGACGACATGCGCGCCGCCTCCAGCCGCACGCTGCTTGCGCAGTTGTGGGAAGCCGGTGCGCGCGTGCAGGCCTTCGATCCGGAAGCCACGCAGGAAGCGCGCCGTATCTTCGGCACGCGCGACGATTTGCACCTGTGCGCAACCGCGAGCGAGGCCTTGCAGGATGCCGATGCACTGGTCGTGGTCACCGAGTGGAAGCAATTCCGCAGCCCGGATTTCGGCAAGCTCGCCAGGACCTTGAAGGACAAGGTCGTTTTCGACGGTCGCAATCTCTACGATCCGGCCGAAGTCGAAGCCGCGGGCCTGGCGTACTACGGCATCGGCCGTGGCCGCTCGCTGCGCACCGAAACGCAGGCCTGATCGATGACCGGGAGCGATGCGCTCGAATCGCGCGTGGTGGAACTCGAAACGCGCATCGCCTTCCTGGAGGGCACGATCGCCGAGATGAGCGACGCGCTCGCGGCCGCCCGCATCGAAGCGCAGCACAACGCCGATCTGTTCCGCCGCGTGCTCGAGGAAATGAAATCCTCGCGCAGCGGCCAGATGGCCGATCCGGCGGACGAACCGCCGCCGCCCCATTACTGACGCGTCGATGCTGCATCGCCGCGCGCGATGCGGCATATTTGGCGCCGTCGAACCCGCACGTCCCCATGCAGTCCTGAAATGAGCGATTCCCTGCGCGACCAGTTGCTCGGCCTGGGCTTCAAGCCCGCGCCGAAACCCGAGCGTCCCAAGCACACGCCCCAACAAGGCAAGCCCAGGCCGCCGCACGGCGACAAGCCGGGGCAGGGCAGGCCTGCGCACGCCAAACCGGCGCATGGCAAGCAAACGCAGGGCCGTCCGCAGCAAGGCAAGCCGGCGCATGCGAATGCGCGCCCCGCGCAGGGCAAGCCGCGCTCGCGCGAGGACATTGATCTCGCCAAGGCGTACGCGATCCGCGCGCAGAAAGAGAAAGACGAGCGCATCGAAGCCGAGCGCCAGAAACAGGAAGCCGCGCGCCAGCGTCGCGAAGCGAAGGCCGCGCTGGCTGCGTTCCTGCAGGACAAGGGGCGCAACGTCGCCGACGCCGAGATCGCGCGCCACTTCGAATACGGCGGCAAGATCAAGCGCGTCTACGTCACCGACGCGCAGTTGAAGGCGCTCAACGCCGGCGAACTGGGCGTGGTGCAGAACGATGGTCGCTACGTTTTGGTCGATGTACAGACGCTCGCGCAGGCCGAAACCATCTTCGCGCCGGCCATCGCGTTGAAGATCGACCCGAATGCGCCCGCGCAGGACGATCCCTACGCCGACCCGCAATTCCAGGTCCCCGACGACCTGGTCTGGTAAGGCAATGGCCGGTGGCCGCGCCCGTGGGCGTTGGCCCACGGCGTGGACACGCACGGACCGCTACGCACCGAACTGATCGTCGGCGTCACGAGCCATCGTGATCTCGACCCGGCGCAATTGCCGCACTTGCGCACGCAGGTGCGCGATGCGTTCGCCATGTTGCGCCAGCATTATCCCGACCTCGCGCTCGTCGTCGTCTCCGCGCTCGCCGAAGGCGGCGACCGTCTGGTCGCGGAAGTCGCGCTCGACGCAGGCGCGCGCCTTGTGGTGCCGTTGCCGCTGCCGGTCGAGTTGTACAGCGAAGATTTCGCGAACGCGCAATCGCAACACGATTTCGCCCGCCTGCTCGTCGACGCGGAAACCGTGCCGCTGAAACTGGTCGAACCCGACCACGATGTCTTGCGCACGCCCGGGCCGGCGCGCGATCGCCAATACCTGCACGCGGGCTTGTTCGTGGCGAATCATTGCCACGTGCTGTTCGCGTTGTGGGATGGGCGCGAGGAAGTCGGCACCGGCGGCACCGCGCAGATCGTGCGCTACTACCTCGGCGGACCGGTGCCGGGCGCGCGACGCGCAACCGACAACCTGCGACAGATGCTGGCAGGCGACGACGACAGCCTGGTGCTGCATTTCCACGTGCGTCGCAACGGTGCAGCCGCGCAGCCGCCCACGACGCATCGACATCAAGTGCGTCCGCCTTCCGCGCAACCGCAACCCCGGCGGGGTCGGCGCAAATCCCTGCCGGCAGGCGAGAGTGGCGAACCCACATGGCGCACCAGCGCGGGCCAGCGATCGTTTTCCGCCGGCCTTCCGCCGGAGTACGACCGCATCTTCCGGCGCATGCAGGGCTTCCAGCGTGATCGCGTGAAGCTGGACAAGGGCGCGCTCCCCGCCGCGAGCGAGGATGCGGCCGAGCGCACGTGGCGCGAAGCCGACGCACTCGCCGTGCATTTCCAGCGATGCACGCTGTGGGCGATGCGCGCGATCCACATCCTCGCGGTCGCGATGGGCCTGGCGCTGTTGCTGTACTCCGACCTCGGCGCGCCGGATTCGATGCTGTGGGTGTTCCTCGGGTTGTTCGCCGTGGGCCTTGCGATCGCGCTGACGGCGCATCGCCGCGACTGGCATCGCAAGTACATCGACTACCGCGCGCTCGCCGAAGGGTTGCGCGTGCAGACCTTCTGGCGCCGCGCGGGGCTGACGATCACGGGCGACGCGGAGTTCGCGCACGACAACTTCATGCAGAAGCAGGACGTCGAGCTGGGGTGGATCCGCAACGTGATGCGGCAGGTGGGCCTTGCGCGCACCGGGCCGGCGCAGGATGCGGATGATGCGGCGCAAGCGGTCGCCGAAGTCATCGACGCATGGGTGGGGCGCCCCGGGCAATCGGGGCAACTGGCGTACTACGAACGCAAGTCGGTGCTGCGCGAACGCCACCACGTGCGCACGCGCGCGCTGGGCGCCGCGTGCCTGTGGGCGGGCATCGGCATCAGCCTGGTGCTCGCGTTGTTCCATCGCGGCTTCAGCGACGACACGCGCGGCCTGCTCGTGACCCTGATGGGCGCGCTCTCGCTCATCGCCGCCGTGCGCGAGGCCTATGCGTATCGCAAGGCGGACAAGGAGCTGATCAAGCAATACCGTTTCATGCATCGCATCTACCGCAACGCGCGCTTGGCGCTCGACGCCGCTGCGAGTACGCAGGAGAAGCGCGAGATCCTGCGCGCGTTGGGCGAAGCGGCGCTCGCCGAACATGCGGAGTGGGCGCTGATGCATCGCGACAGACCGATCGAACACGGCAGACCGTAGTCGACCGACGATCGCGCGCGCATTTCCTACGCGGAACCGAGCGAGTTCCGCAGGACAAGCGACGACGATCCGATCGAGCATGCGCACTCCTCAACGGAGTTCCGCCCGCATGCGCCTCGCCCGATGGTTGTTCGCATTCTGCTTGCTGCTTGCAACCACGCAGGTCGCGGCGGTGGATTTGCTCTTTCGCGGCGACTCGCGCGAGCCGGACATCATCTTCAGTAGTGGGTTCCAGGCGGCGGGGACCAACCGCAACGTGCTGGCGCATATTTCCGGCGACAGTTGTTGGCTGGGCGATGGTGCGCAGCGGTCGGCGTACGTCGCAACCACCGCGATAGAGGCGGACGCGCGGCGCTATGGCCCGAATGTCTTCGCCCAACGCTCTTACGTGTATCGCATCGTGCCGGACGCGGACGCACCGGACGACCTGGCGACCTTCGACGCACGCGCCGGGTTGTTCGAGGTCGCGGGGCCTCATAACCACTACGGGCTGGATTTCCGGGTGTTGACGACGATCTGGCGGCTCACGCAGTTCCATGCGACGCATGGCCAGTACATGGCCGAGCGCGTCCCGAGCGAATGGATTCACTCGGTCGACATCTACGAGCGCGACCCGAACACCGGTGAGTTGCTCTACTTGCGCAACGACCTCAATCCGCGCTTCGTCCGTCCGCTGCGTGTTGGCAGCCGCGCCATGTTCACCGCGACGATGGTCGCCGCGCTTGCGCCGGTCGAGACGATCGCCGTCGGGGGCAGCGGGGACAACGCGACGACGGCGTGCCTGGGCGGCTGCGCGTCGTCGGCGCGATCACTCCCTGCGACGGGTTCGCTGGTCGCCACGCACGCGTTGGATCAATGCAGCTTCGAGGACGTGTTCGAACCCGGCAACCCGTTCCAGCAGTTGATGGACATCATCCTCGACTGACCCGCGCTACTCCGGGTCGTAATCCAGGTTCGACGCCAACCAGCGCTCCGCCTGCGCAAGCGACACCCCCTTGCGCTTGGCGTAATCGGCGACCTGTTCGCGCGACAACCGCCCGACGACGAAGTACTGGCTGCGCGGATGGCTGAAGTAATAGCCCGACACCGCGGACGCCGGATACATCGCGAAGCTCTCCGTCAGCTTCACGCCGGCGTTCTTCTCCGCATCGAGCAGCGCGAACAACGTCGCCTTCTCGCTGTGCTCGGGACAGGCCGGGTAACCGGGCGCGGGACGAATGCCAGCGTACTTCTCGTCGATCAGTGCTTCGTTGTCGAGCGTCTCGTCCGTCGCGTAGCCCCACGTCTCGCGCCGCACCTGCGCGTGCATGCGTTCGGCGAGGGCTTCGGCCAGGCGATCGGCGAGCGACTTGAGCAGGATGGCGCGATAGTCGTCGTGGTCGGCTTCGAAACGCGCGACGTGCGATTCGATGCCAAGGCCCGCCGTCACCGCGAATCCGCCGATCCAGTCCGGCTTGCCAGACCCTTCGGGCGCAACAAAATCCGCGAGGCAGAAATCCGGACGATCCGCCGGCTTCTCCACTTGCTGGCGCAGGAAGTGCAGCGTGGTGCCGTTCCCGAGCCGCACGTCGTCACCCACCGACTGCGCGGGCCACAGACCGACAACGGCTTTGGCCTGCAACCACTTCTCATCGACGATCTGCTTCAACATCGCCTGCGCATCGGCGAACAACTCGCGGGCCTGCGCGCCGACGATGGCGTCGTCGAGGATCGCCGGATACTTGCCCGCCAGCTCCCACGTGTTGAAGAACGGCGACCAGTCGATGTACGGCACCAGCTCGGCAAGCGACACGTCGTCGTACACCGTGATGCCGGGCTGGCGCGGGGCGGGGGGCGTGTAGTCGTCCCAACCGCCATCGAACTTCTGCGCACGCGCCTTGTCGAGCGAAACCAGGCGCTTGGCATCACCGCGATTGCGGTGGCGCTCCCGGATTTCCGCATAGTCCGCATCGTTCGCCGCCACGAAGGCTGCGCGCAATTCACCGGACACGAGCGATTGCGCGACACCCACCGCGCGCGAAGCATCCTTCACCCACACCGTCGGCGACTTGTACTGCGTGTCGATCTTCAGCGCGGTGTGCGCGCGCGAAGTCGTCGCGCCGCCGATCAGCAGCGGCATCGCGAAGCCCTGGCGCTGCATTTCCGCGGCGACGTGGCGCATTTCCTCCAGCGACGGCGTGATCAGGCCCGACAGGCCGATGATGTCGGCGTTCTCGGCCTTCGCGCGGTCCAGGATCACCTGCGCGGGCACCATCACGCCCAGGTCGATGACCTCGAAGTTGTTGCACGCGAGCACCACGCCCACGATGTTCTTGCCGATGTCGTGCACATCGCCCTTGACCGTCGCCATGACGATCTTGCCGTTGTTCTTGCCCGCGTCGCCGGTGCGCAGCTTTTCGGCTTCGATGTAGGGCAGCAGCCACGCGACCGCCTTCTTCATCACCCGCGCGGATTTCACGACCTGCGGCAGGAACATCTTGCCCGCGCCGAACAGGTCGCCCACCACGTTCATGCCCGCCATCAGCGGGCCTTCGATCACGTCGAGCGGACGCGTGGCCTGCAGGCGCGCTTCTTCGGTATCGGTCTCGATGTACGCATCGATCCCATGCACCAGCGCATGCGACAGGCGATCGCCGACCGGCTTGTCGCGCCAGCGCAGGTCTTCGACTTTCTTCTCCCCCTTCTTGCCCTTGAAGCGGTCGGCGATCTCGAGCAGGCGCTCGGTGCCGTCGCTGCGGCGATTGAGCACGACATCCTCGACGCGTTCGCGCAGGTCCGGATCGATCTCGTCGTACAGCGGCAAGGCGCCGGCATTCACGATGCCCATGTCCATGCCGGCGGCGATCGCGTGGTACAGGAACACGACGTGGATCGCCTGCCGCACGGCCTCGTTGCCGCGGAAGGAGAACGACACGTTCGACACGCCGCCGGAGATGTGCGACAGCGGGAAGCGCCTGCGCAACTCGCGCGCAGCTTCGATGAAGTTGATCGCGTAGTTGTCGTGTTCCTCGATGCCGGTGGCGATCGCGAACACGTTCGGGTCGAAGATGATGTCTTCCGGCGGGAAGCCGACTTCCGTGGTCAGCAGTTCGTACGCGCGAGAGGAGATGTCGACCTTGCGTTCGATCGTATCGGCCTGGCCCTGTTCGTCGAAGGCCATGACGACGACGGCCGCACCGTATCGGCGCACCAGCCGCGCCTGGCGCAGGAATTCGGCTTCGCCTTCCTTCATCGAGATCGAGTTGACGATGCCCTTGCCCTGCAGGCACTTCAGGCCGGCTTCGATCACCGTCCACTTCGAACTGTCGACCATCACCGGCACGCGCGCGATGTCGGGTTCGGCGGCGATCAGGTTGAGGAAGGTCGTCATCGCCTGTTCGGAATCGAGCAGGCCTTCGTCCATGTTGACGTCGAGCACCTGCGCGCCGTTCTCGACCTGCTGGCGCGCGACGACCACCGCTTCGTCGTAACGGCCTTCGAGGATCAGCTTCTTGAATTGCGCCGAGCCGGTGACGTTGGTGCGCTCGCCGACGTTGACGAAGTTGCTCTGCGGCGTGATCTGCAGCGGCTCCAGGCCGCTCAGGCGCGTGTGGCGGGGGAGGGCGTTGTTCATGCCGCGTCGCTGAGTGCGGGCACGGCGCGCGGCGGCAGGCCGGCGATGGCGTCGCCGATCGCGCGGATGTGTTCGGGCGTCGTGCCGCAACAACCGCCGACGAAGTTGAGCAGCCCGCTCGCGGCGAACTCGCGGAGCGTGCCGGCCATGTCTTCGGGCGTTTCGTCGTAACCGCCGAACGCATTGGGCAGGCCCGCGTTCGGATGCGTGCTCACGTACGCATCGGCGACCTGCGCCAGCACGTCGACGTGCGCGCGCAAATCCTTGGCACCGAGCGCGCAGTTCAGGCCGATCGACAGCGGACGCGAATGCCGCAGCGAATACCAGAAGGCTTCCGCCGTCTGCCCCGACAAGGTGCGGCCCGAGGCGTCGGTGATCGTGCCGGAGATCATCAGCGGCAGGCGCACGCCGAATTCCTGGAACACATCTTCGATGGCGAACACCGCGGACTTCGCGTTGAGCGTGTCGAAGATCGTCTCGACCATCAATACGTCGGCGCCGCCTTCGATCAGCCCGCGCGTTGCGTCGCGATAGGCTTCGGCCAGTTCGTCGAAGGAAATCGCGCGGAAGCCCGGGCGATTCACGTCGGGGCTCAGCGAGGCGGTGCGGCTGGTCGGGCCGAGCACGCCGATGACGAAGCGCGGCTTCGACGGATCGGCCGCTTCGGCGGCGTCGCAGGCAGCGCGGGCGAGCTTGGCCGATTCGCGATTCAATTCGCGCACCAGGTGTTGCAGGCGATAGTCGGCCAGCGAAACCGACGTCGAATTGAACGTGTTGGTCTCGATCAGGTCCGCGCCGGCGTCGAGATAGGCCGCGTGGATGTCGCGGATGATTTCCGGGCGCGTGAGCGTCAGCAGGTCGTTGTTGCCTTTCTGGTCGTGCGCCTCGCAGCCGCAGCCCGCGCCGTGCGCATGGCCCTCGACGGTGAACAGCGCGTCGTAGCCGTGCGCGAAACGTTCGCCGCGGTAATCGGCTTCTTGGAGTTCGTGGCGCTGGATCATCGTGCCCATCGCGCCGTCGATCAGCAGGATCCGCTCCGCGAGCGCCGCTTCCAGCGCGGCGACGCGCGCGGGGTTGTTCCAGGGCAGGGTCTTCGGATCGGTCACGGTTTGACTCCCAGCAGCGACAACACTTCGAAATGGGGCGGGCGGCGTTCGCGCGTCACGGAGCCGGCGCTGGCGATGTTCAGCCCCGCCTTTTCGGCGAAGCGGCGCAGTTCCTTCTCCGTGAAACCGAGGTTGGCGTGGCCGTAGGCCTCCACCACCGCCTTGTGTTCGTGGCGCGCCAGGCTCGACAGCAACAGGCGGCCGCCGCGGCGCAGGACGCGCGCGGCTTCGGCCACTGCCTGCGCGGGCTTGGCGGCATAGGTGAGGGCGTGCATCAGCACGACAAGGTCGAAGCTCGCGGCGGGAAACGGCAGCGCGTGCATGTCGCCCTGGCGGACTTCGACGTTGGGATAAGGCTTGAGGCGTTCGCTCGCGGCGGCGACAACGCGCGGGCTGGCGTCGATGCAGACGTAGCGATTTGCGTGCGGCGCGAGCAATTCGGCGAGCACGCCGTCACCGGAGGCGATGTCGAGCACGTCGCCCGGACTCAGCAGCGGCAGCGCCGTGCGCGCCAGCGCTTCCCACGTGCGGCCCGGCGAGTAGTGGCGCTCCATGTCGCCGGCCACCGAGTCGGCCCAGTTCTGGTCGGCCGCGCGCGTGGCGAGGACGGCGGCGACGCGCTCGGCGTCCTGGCGCAGCAAGGGGTCGTCGCTTCCGCTGCGCAGGGCTTCCCACAGGGCGCGCTGCGCGGCGTCCAGGCCTTCCTCTTCGAACCGGTAATAAGCGCTCACGCCCGCGCGGCGGTCGCGCACGAGGCCGGCTTCCTTCAGCTTGGCCAGGTGCGTGGACACGCGCGGCTGCGCCAGCCGGGTGATCGAGGAGAGCTCGGCGACGGTGAGTTCCTCGCGCTCGAGCAGGGCCAGCAAGCGCACGCGCGTGGCGTCGGCGAGCACCTTGAGGCGGAGCGACCAACCTTCCAGGTCCATGCGCGGCATTTATCCATCGATCAAGATATAGCGATAAGTCTGGCCCCTGGTCCCATGGGGGTCAAGCTTTTGCGCGCGCGCGGCTACAATTCCGCTTCTTCACCCCCGTCGGAGTGCGCCAAGTGGATTTCCGCTACACCGAAGAGCAGTTGATGATCCAGGACATCGCGCGGCGCATCGCCCGCGAGAAGATCGCGCCCACCGCCGAGCACTTCGACCGCAGTGGCGAGTTCCCCCTCGAAAACATCCGCACCCTCGGCGAGAACGGCCTGATGGGCATCGAGGTGCCGACCGAATACGGCGGCGCGGGGCTGGACCCGATGGGCTACGTGCTGGCGATGGTCGAAATCGCCGCGGCCGATGCCGCGCACTCGACGATCATGTCGGTCAACAACTCGCTGTTCTGCAACGGCATCCTCACCAACGGCACCGAAGCGCAGAAGCAGAAGTACGTGCGCGCGATCGCCGAAGGCGCGGAAATCGGCGCCTTCGCGCTGACCGAACCGCAGTCGGGCTCCGACGCCACCGCCATGCGCTGCCGCGCGGTGAAGCAGGCCGACGGCCGTTTCATCATCAACGGCACCAAGAGCTGGATCACCTCCGGCCCGGTGGCCAAGTACATCGTGCTGTTCGCGATGACCGATCCGGACAAGGGCGCACGCGGCATCACGGCCTTCCTCGTGGATACCGACAAGCCCGGCTTCAGCCGCGGCAAGACCGAACCCAAGCTCGGCATCCGCGCGTCGGCCACGTGCGAGATCGAATTCAACGATTACGTCGCGGAAGCCGACGAAGTGCTCGGCGAAGAAGGCCACGGTTTCAAGATCGCGATGGGCGTGCTCGACGCCGGCCGCATCGGCATCGCCTCGCAGGCCATCGGCATCGGTCGCGCGGCCTACGAGGCCTCGCTGGCCTACGTGCGCGAGCGCAAGGCCTTCGGCGTGCCGATCGGTACGTTCCAGATGACGCAGGCGAAGATCGCCGACATGAAGTGCAAACTCGATGGCGCGCTGCTGCTCACGCTGCGCGCTGCGTGGCTGAAGGGCCAAGGCCAGAAATTCACCACCGAGGCCGCTGTCGCGAAGTTGACCGCCTCCGAAGCGGCGATGTGGATCGCCCACCAGGCCGTGCAGATCCACGCGGGCATGGGCTATTCGAAGGAAATGCCGATCGAGCGTTATTTCCGCGACGCGAAGATCACCGAGATCTACGAGGGCACCAGCGAAATCCAGCGCCTGGTCATCGCCCGCCACGAAACCGGCCTGCGCTGATCGCGCGCCTGCAACAGGACTGACATCGCCCCCATGAGCACGCGTCCGAAATCCATCAAGGCCGCTCCGAAGAAAGCGTCCGCGGCCTCCCCCGGCAAGTCTGCAGCGCAGGGCAAGTTCGCGCGCTTCGACCTGGCGCCGATCCTCGAAGCCCTCCGCAAGCGCATGCCGAAGTCGCGCGCCGCCGAGGCCGAAGCCTTCGCGCGCAGTTTCTACAAGCGCATGTCGCGCGAGGAATACATCGAGCACGGCGCCGACGGTTGGGCCGCGCTCGCCGCGGGCATCCTCGATTTCGCCGCCACGCGCAAGGCGAAGAAGGCCAACGTGCGCCTGTTCAACGCCACGACGAAGGAACACGGTTGGGAATCGCCGCACACCGTGCTGCAGATCCTCAACGACGACATGCCCTTCCTCGTCGACTCGGTGACGATGGCGCTGGCCGAGTTGGGCATCAACGTCCACGTCATGGGCCATCCGGTCGTGCCGCTGACGCGCGACAAGGCCGGCAAGCTCGCCGGCGTGGGCGAGGGCAACAACGAGTCGTTCATCCACATCGAAATCGACCGCCAGCCGCCCGAGACGATGGCGAAGGTCGAAAAGCGCGTGCGCGAAGTCCTCGAAGACGTGCGCGCCAGCGTGGCCGATTGGGACGCGATGCGCGCGCGCATGATCGCCGTCGCCGAAGAACTGCCTTCGCACAACATCCCGGTCTCCGACGCCGGCCGTGCCGAAGCGCAGGAGTTCCTGCGCTGGGCCGCCGACAACCATTTCACCTTTTTGGGCTATCGCGAATACACCGTCGAGTCCGTGCCTCGTAAGGGCGGGGGCAAGGAAGACATGCTGGTCGCCCACCCGGAAACGGGCCTGGGCCTACTGCGCGGCGCCGATGCGGGCAAGCCGCGTCCGTTGACCTCGCTCGCGGCGCATTACATGCCGCAATCGGGTTCGGTCGACGCGCTGATCCTCACCAAGACCAACGCGCGCGCCACGGTGCATCGCCCGGGGTACATGGATTACATCGGCGTGTTGTCCTTCGACGCGAAGGGCAAGCCGATCCGCGAACAGCGCTTCCTCGGCCTGTACACCTCCAGCGCCTACAACCGCCGCCCGTGGGACATCCCGCTGGTGCGCGAGCGCTACGAACACGTGATGCGCGAATCGGGCCTGCGTCCGGCCAGCCACAGCGGCAAGGCGCTGCGCCACATCGTGGAAACGCTGCCGCGCGACGAGCTGTTCCAGTCGACGGAAGCCGAACTGTTCGAAACCGCCAGCGGCATCCTCGGCCTGCAGGAACGCGTGCGCAGCAAGTTGTTCCTGCGCCGCGACCGTTACGGGCGTTTCTACTCCGTGCTCGTCTACGTGCCGCGCGATCGCCACGACACGCGCATGCGCCGCCGCATCGAAGCGATGCTCAAGCGCGAACTCGACGGCGAACACGTCGACACCAACGTGCATATCGGCGAATCGGCGCTCGCGCAATTGCACCTGATCGTGCGCCCGCGCGCCGGCTCGACGGTGCAAGCCGATGAGGCCAAGCTCGACGCCGAGCTGGCGACCATCGTGCGCGACTGGCAGGACGCACTCGCCGAAGAACTCGCCAAGCGCCACGGCGAGGAACGCGGCCTGCGCATCGCCGCGCGCTACGGCCGCGCGTTGCCCGCCGGCTACATCGAAGACGTCAGTCCCGCGGTCGCCGCCACCGACGCCGAGAACCTCTCGCAACTCACGGGTCCCGACGACCTGCGCCTGTCGTTGTACCGCTCGCATCGCGACGGCTCGCTGCGCTTCAAGTTCTTTCGCCTCAGGGACGACATCCCGCTGTCCGATGCGCTCCCGATGATGGAGAACATGGGGCTGCGCGTGATTTCCGAGCACCCGTACCGCATCGAGTCCAACGGCGATGTCGCCTACATCCAGGACTTCGAGGTCGAGGCCACGCAGGGCGACATCGACATTGATCGCCTGGACGAAAACTTCGAGGAAGCCTTCGCGCGCATCTGGCGCGGCGAGGCGGAGAACGACGCGTTCAACCGCCTGGTGCTGACGGCCGGCCTGTCGTGGCGCCAGGTCGCCATGCTGCGCGGCTATTGCAAGTACATCCTGCAGACCGGCGTGCCGTTCTCGCAGAGCGCGGTGGAAACCTCGTTCTCGCGTTATCCGCTGCTGGTGCGCCTGCTCGTCGAACTGTTCGAAGCGCGCTTCGATCCGTGCACGGGCATCGAATCCAAGGCCGCGATCAAGCAGGGCATGGAACGCTTCGGCGCGCAGCTGCAGGCGCTGTTGGCCAACGACACCGCCGCGCAGGCCGCGGTGCAGCCGGTCGTCGACGCACGCGCCGGCACGCGCGAACAGCAGATCGACGCCACGCGCACTGCGTTGAAGGGCCTGTTCGATCGCGTCGCCAGCCTCGACGACGACCGCATCCTGCGCAGCTTCATGGGCGTCATCGACGCCACGCTGCGCACGAGCTACTACATCCAGTACAAGGACGGGAAGCGCAAGGACGGCGGCCCGGCCGACTACGTCAGCTTCAAGTTCGATTCGGCGAAGGTCCCCGACCTGCCGAAGCCGCGCCCGTATCGCGAAATCTTCGTGTACGGCCCGCGCGTGGAAGGCGTGCACCTGCGCTTCGGTCCGGTGGCGCGCGGTGGTTTGCGCTGGTCGGATCGTCGCGAAGACTTCCGCACCGAAGTGCTCGGCCTGGTCAAGGCGCAGATGGTGAAGAACACCGTCATCGTGCCGGTGGGTTCGAAGGGCGGCTTCTACTGCAAGCAGTCGCCGGATCCGGCGGCCAATCGCGATGCGTGGTTCGCCGAAGGCGTCGCGTGCTACCAGCGCTTCATCAACGGCCTGCTCGACATCACCGACAACCTCTCGCCGGAAGGCAAGACGCTGCATCCGGACAACGTCGTGCGTCACGACGCGGAAGACCCGTATCTGGTCGTCGCCGCCGACAAGGGCACGGCCACGTTCTCCGATATCGCCAACGCGATCGCGCGTGCGCACGGCTTCTGGCTGGACGATGCGTTCGCCTCGGGTGGTTCGGTCGGCTACGACCACAAGGCGATGGGCATCACCGCGCGCGGTGCGTGGGAATCGGTCAAGCGCCACTTCCGTTCGATGGGCCGCGACAGCCAGGCGCAGGACTTCACGTGCGTCGGCATCGGCGACATGAGCGGCGACGTGTTCGGCAACGGCATGTTGTTGTCGAAGAAGATCCGCCTGCTGGCCGCGTTCGACCACCGCCACATCTTCCTCGACCCCAATCCGGATGCGGCCCGCACGTTCAAGGAACGCGAGCGCATGTTCAAGCTCCCGCGCTCGAGCTGGGACGATTACGACAAGTCGCTCATCAGCAAGGGCGGCGGTGTGTTCCCGCGCAGCGCGAAGTCGATTCCGCTGTCGCCGGAAATCAAGGCCGCGCTCGGCATCGAAGCCGACGTCGCCGCGATGAGCCCGACGGAACTGATGTCGGCCATCCTGCGCTCGCCGGTCGACCTGCTGTGGAACGGCGGCATCGGCACCTACGTGAAGTCCTCGCGCGAGACCAACGCCGATGTCGGCGATCGCGCGAACAACGGCCTGCGCGTCGACGGTGCGGACCTGCGCTGCAAGGTGGTGGGCGAGGGCGGCAACCTGGGCCTCACGCAACTGGGCCGCGTGGAAGCGGCGCAGCACGGCGTGCTGCTCAACACCGACTTCATCGACAACTCCGCGGGCGTGGACACCTCCGACCACGAGGTGAACATCAAGATCCTGCTCAACGCGCAGGTGCAGAAGAAGAAGCTCACCTTCGATTCGCGCAACACGCTGCTGGCGTCGATGACCGACGAAGTCGCGCACCTGGTGCTCAACGACAACTACCGCCAGAACCAGGCGATCAGCCTGATGGAGCGCATGAGCCTGTCGCGCATGGGCTCCAAGCAGCACTTCATGCGCACGCTGGAAGCGCAGGGCCTGCTCGATCGCCAGATCGAGTTCCTGCCGACTGACAAGGAGATCTCCGAGCGCAAGGCGCGCGGCCAGGGCCTGACGCGTCCGGAACTGTCGGTGCTGCTGTCGTACTCGAAGATCGTGTTGTTCCAGCAGTTGCTCAACTCCGACGTGCCGGAAGATGCGTACCTGTCGAAGGAATTGATCCGCTACTTCCCGAAGCCCCTGCAGGACAAGTACGCCAAGCCGATGCAGGAGCATCGCCTGAAGCGCGAGATCATCGCCACGGTGGTGACCAACTCGATGGTCAACCGCATGGGCGCGACGTTCACCCTGCGCATGCAGGAAGACAGCGGTCGCGCGCCGTCGGAAGTGGCGAAGGCCTTCACGATCACCCGCGAGACACTCGACATCCGCGAGTTGTGGGCGCAGATCGACGCGCTCGACGGCAAGGTCGCCGAATCCGTGCAGATCGATGCCCTGCAGGTGATCTGGACGCTGCAGCGCCAGTTCACGCGCTGGCTGCTCGCGCGGCCGGGTGCGATCCCCGACATCGCCACGGCGGTGGAGCGTTTCCACGACGGCTTCCGCGACATCCGCGCGGGCGAGCGCATCCTGCCCGATTCGCAGCGCCCGGCGTACGTCGCGAGCATCCAGGATTGGACCGCGAAGGGGCTGGCGCCGGCGTTGGCCGAACAGCTCGCCGCGTTGCCGTACCTGGAGCCGTGCCCCGACATCCTCGAGCTGGCGAAGGAACGCAAGGTGCGTCCGACCGATGTCGCGAAGGTCCACTTCCGCCTCGGCGATGCGTTGCGCGTGCCGTGGTTGCAGAAGCAGATCGATGCGCTCGCGGTCGAAGGCCGCTGGCACGCGGTGGCGCGCGGTGCGTTGCGCGAAGAGCTCGGCGCGCAGCAGCGCCTGCTCGTGAGCCAGGCGCTGGCGATGCCGGGCAGCGATGCCGACGCGAAGGTCCGCGCGTGGCTCAACCGCGACGACAGCTCGCTGCGCTTCACCCTGGCGATGCTCGAAGAGATCGCCGCGCAGAAGACGCTGGACTACCCGACCGCCTCGGTCGCGGTGCAGCGCCTGTCGCAGCTCGCCTCGCGCGGCTGATGCCTAATGGCGCCGGGGCCCGAGGGCCCCGGCGTTTCCCCGGCCGGGTTATCCTCGCCGCATGACTCCGAACAGCAGCCTGCCTTCCGCGCCGCGCCTGTCGTTCCTCGCCAGTCCGGCCGACGAAGCCCAGAAAGCGCTCGCGCAATTGGTCGAGATGCACGGCCAGTGCGAGCCCGACGCGGCCGACGTGCTCGTCGCGCTCGGTGGCGACGGCTTCATGTTGCAGACGCTGCATCGCCACGGTGGCCTGGGCAAACCGGTGTTCGGCATGAAGCTCGGCACCGTCGGCTTCCTGATGAACCACCATCGCGAAGAACCGCCCCTGGGCGAGGCGCTGATGCAACGCATCGCCGCGGCGGAGCCCGCCGTGCTGCGGCCGCTGGAAATGGTGGCGCAAACCGAGTCGGGCGCGACCGTCGGCTCGCTCGCGTACAACGAAGTCTCGCTGCTGCGCCAGACGCGCCAGGCCGCGCACGTGGCGATCGACCTCAACGGCAAGCCGCGGCTGGAAGAACTGATCTGCGACGGCGTCCTGGTCGCGACCCCCGCGGGCAGCACCGCCTACAACTATTCCGCGCACGGCCCGATCCTGCCGCTGGGCTCGCGCATCATCGCGCTGACGCCGCTCGCGCCGTTCCGTCCGCGTCGCTGGCGCGGTGCGCTGCTGAAGGCCGACACCGAAGTGCGCTTCCGCGTGCTCGATCCCTACAAGCGCCCGGTGAGCGTCACCGCCGATTCGCACGAAGTACGCGACGTCGTCGAAGTCACCATCCGCGAATCGCGCGAGCGC
The DNA here is from genome assembly GCF_009740395.1 of Noviluteimonas gilva. Lineage (GTDB taxonomy): Bacteria > Pseudomonadota > Gammaproteobacteria > Xanthomonadales > Xanthomonadaceae > Noviluteimonas > Noviluteimonas gilva. Next base: position 1,199 of record NZ_WOXT01000004.1, on the reverse strand, counting down.
ACCGTGACCCTGCTGTTCGATCCGGAGCACAACCTCGAAGAACGGATCCTCAGCGAACAGTTCGTGGTGTGAGATGGCGGCCGTCCTGCATCCGCCGCTGACCGTCGCGATCACCTCGCGCGCGTTGTTCGATCTCGAACACAGCCACGAACTGTGGCAACGCGAAGGCATCGATGCCTACCAGGCGCATCAACGCGCGAACGAGGACACGGCGCTCGCGCCGGGCATCGCGTTCCAGCTGGTGCGCAAGCTGCTCGCGTTGAACGAAGGCGCGGACGAACCACGCGTCGAAGTCATCCTGCTCTCGCGCAATTCGTCGGACACCGGGCTGCGCATCTTCAACTCGATCCGCCACCACGGCCTGGACATCTCGCGCGCGACCTTTACCTCGGGCGCGCCGACGTGGCCGTACATCCGACCGTTCGGCGCGCACCTGTTCCTCTCGGCGAATCCGGAAAGCGTGCGCCGTGCGCTCGAACACGGCGTCGCCGCCGCGACCATCCTGCCCGCGAAGGCCGCGGCGCAGACACACGGCCAGTTGCGCATCGCCTTCGACGGCGACGCGGTGATCTTCGGCGACGAGTCCGAGCGCGTGTCGCAGGAGCAGGGCCTGGCCGCCTTCCACGACCACGAGACCACCCGCGCGCACGAGCCCTTGTCGGGCGGCCCGTTCCGCGGCTTCCTCGACGCGTTGCATCGCCTGCAGGCCGCGTTCCCCGTGGGCGACGCCGCGCCGATCCGCACCGCGCTTGTCACCGCGCGCAGCGCGCCGGCGCACGAGCGGGTGATCCGCACCCTGCGCGAGTGGGACGTTCGCCTCGACGAGGCGCTGTTCCTCGGCGGCCGGCCGAAGGGGCCGTTCCTGGAAACCTTCGGCGCCGACATCTTCTTCGACGACTCGCTGCACAACATCGACTCGGCGCGTCGCCACGTGGCCGCCGGGCACGTGCCGCACGGGGTGTCGAACGAGCCCGCCAAGGCGGGGGAATAGGGAATGGGGAATGGGGAATAGTTGTCTCGTCGTAGGTCGCCGTCGCCTCAAGTCGCCCGGTATCGACCATTCCCTATTCCCTATTCCCTATTCCCTATTCCCTATTCCCTATTCCCTATTCCCTATTCCCTATTCCCTATTCCCTATTCCCTATTCCCTATTCCCTATTCCCTATTCCCTATTCCCTATTCCCTATTCCCTATTCCCT
>NZ_WOXT01000003.1 GCF_009740395.1 Noviluteimonas gilva | reverse complement strand
CTATTCCCTATTCCCTATTCCCTATTCCCTATTCCCTATTCCCTATTCCCTATTCCCTATTCCCTATTCCCTATTCCCTATTCCCTATTCCCTATTCCCTATTCCCTATTCCCTATTCCCTATTCCCTATTCCCGCCCCTTGCGACTCTGAACCGGCCCGGAATTCCGTTCACACTGGGCGCCGAAGGCTCGGCTACGCTGCGCCGAGGGGAATGTCGACCGGGGGGACGGCATGCGGCACTGGATGTGCGGGGGGCTTTTGCTTGTTTGCCTGGTGCTCTCGTCGTGGACGAGTGCCGCCGGCTTGTCGGTGCAGGTCACCGATCGCGCGGGCAAGCCCGTCGCCGACGCCGTGGTCACCGTGCTCGGAGCCGGGCCGCGCGCAGTGCCGGCCACGCGCATCGTCGACCAGAAACAACTGACCTTCCTGCCTTACGTCGAAGTCTTCCATCCCGGCGACAGCCTCGTCTTCCGCAACAGCGACGGCACGCGGCACCACGTGTATTCGTTCTCGCCGGCGAAGCAATTCGAACTCGTCGTCGATGCGAACGGACGCTCGGCGCCGTTGCTGCTCGACAAGACCGGCGTGGTCGCGGTGGGCTGCAACATCCACGACGGCATGATCAGCTACCTCTACGTCACCGATGCGCCGTACGCCGCGCGCACGGACGCCAGCGGGCGCGTGTCGTTCGAAGGCTTGCCTGCGGGCGCCTTCGAAGTGCGCGTGTGGCAACCGCGGCTTCCGCCCGGACGACCGGACCTGCGCCAACAGTCGATCGTGCTCGCCGCGCCGGAGAAGAAGACGGTCGTGTTCCAACTGACGTTGCGGCCCGATTCGCGGCGCCAGTTCGATCGCGAGCACACGCACTACTGACGCCATGAACTTCCGCATCCGCCTCGCTTCGTTCTTCGTCGCCGCGCTGGTGCTGGTGCAGGGACTCACGGCGGTGTTCGTCTATCGCGTGACGCGCGCGGAATTGATCGGCGAAGGCCAGCGCCAACTCGACGTCGCCTCGCGCGCGTTCGCCGGTCAACTCGACGAACGCTCAGACCGCGTCGCGGCGAGCGTGCAGGTGCTGGCACTCGACTTCGCGTTGCGCTCGGCGATCGCGCAGCGGGATCACGCCACCATCGTGTCGGCGTTGCGCAACCACGGCAAACGCGTGGGCGCGACGCGGATGCTGCTGGTCGACGTGGACGGCCGTGTCGATGCCGATACCGCGGACAAATTCGCGCAGGGCGCGGCGTTTCCGTTCTCCGACCTCACCGAGCGCGCCCTCGAAGCGCCCGCATCGGCCATCGCCGCGTGGGATGGGCGCGCGTACTGGGTGGTCGTCGTGCCCGTGTCCGCGCCGGACCTGGTCGGCTTCATCGCGGCGGCGATTCCCGTCGATAACCGTTTGCTCGATCGCCTGCAACGCCAGTCGGCGCTGCCCAAGCGCATCGAACTGGCCACGCGCGGCCCCGATGCGCGCTGGCACATCCTCGCGCAGGGCGGCGGCGAAGCGAACGTCGACGTGACGCCCGCACTCGCGGCGCAAGTGCCCGCGCTCGCCACGCGCCCGGTGCTGATCGACGTCGAAGGACGCGATTACGTCGCGCAGGCTGTGTCGTTGTCGCACTCCAAGCAAAGCGCGCCGATCGTCGCGGTGCTCGGCTATTCGGTCGATGCCGCGCTGGAGCCGTATCAGTCGGTGGGGTCGGCGTGGGCCTTGTTGCTCGGGCTCGGCCTGCTCGTCGGCTTGATGGCGTCCTTCCTGATCGCGCGCAGCGTGTCGCGCCCGGTCGAAGCGCTGGCCGACGCCGCGCGACGCATCGCCGATGGCGACGACACCGTCGTCCCGCCGTCGCACGCGCGACGCGATGAACTGGGGCAACTCGGCGGCGCGTTCTCGCACATGGTGCAAACGCTGCGCGAACGCGAGGCGCGCATCCGTCATCAAGCCGGCCACGATCTCGTGACGGGCCTGCCCAATCGCATGGCCGCCGAAACCGCGATCGGCGGTGCGCTCGAAGCCAGTCCTTCGGCGCGCGCGGCATTGCTCATGATCGGCCTTGCGCGGCTGCCGGACATCATCAACACGATGGGCCATGTCGTCAGCGATCGTTTGATGGCCGATGCGGCGCATCGCATCGCGCCGATCGCAGGCGATGGCCTGGTCGCGCGCGCGACGGACGATGAGTTCTCGGTGTTCCTGCCCTCGGCGACGCGAAGCCAGGCGGTCAACGTCGCACTGCGTTTCGTCGAAGCGCTGTCGGAACCGTATCGCGAAGCGGAGTTCACGCTCGATCTCGCGCCCGCCGTCGGCATCGCGCTTTCGCCGATGCATGGCGGCGAAGCGAGCACCTTGCTGCGCCGCGCGGAAGTCGCGTTGCTCGGCGCGATGGGCACCGAGGAACCGGTGGCCGTCTACGACCCCGCGACCGACCCGCATCGCCCCGAACGCCTGTCGCTGATGAGCGATTTGCGCAAGGTGCTTGAAGGCGCGCCGGGCGTGCACGGCGAGCTCGAGCTCGTGTATCAGCCGAAGCTGCACTTGCCGACGGGCCGCATCGACGGCGCCGAAGGCCTGTTGCGCTGGCGCCATCCGGTGGCCGGGCCGCTCGCGCCCGATGCGTTCATCGCGCTCGCCGAAGAGACCGGCAACATTCGCCGCCTCACGCGCTGGGTGCTCGGTGCGGGCATCGAACAGGCGGGGCGCTGGCAAGCAGCCGGCGACGAACTGCGTCTGTCGCTCAACGTTTCCGCACGGGATCTCGACGATGTCGATTTGCCGCGTCGCGTGGCGGGGTTGCTCGCGGCGCATGGTGTGTCGCCTTCGCGCGTCGTGCTCGAAATCACCGAGAGCGCGATCATGGGCAAGCCGGAAACCGCGATCGCCGTGTTGCGCCGATTGGCGGAGCAGGGGATCGAACTGGCGATCGACGATTTCGGTGTCGGCCAATCCTCGTTCGCCTACCTGCGACGCCTGCCCGTGCGCGAACTCAAGATCGATCGCACGTTCATCGCCCACCTGGCCGACTCGCGCGAGGATCGCGCGATCGTGCGTTCCATCGTGGAACTCGGCCACGACCTGGGCTATCGCGTGACGGCCGAAGGTGTGGAGGATGCGCGCGCGATCGACTTGCTGCGCGAGATGCGCTGCGACCACGCGCAGGGCTATCAGGTCGGACGCCCGTTGTCGGCGAGCGCGTTCCTGTCCTTGGTGTCTTCGCGCGCGGGAGTCGAGGCCTGAAGCGCGCGGCGCTACTCGCGCTGGCGACCTGGAGCTTCGCCGCGCAGGCGCAGTCGGTCGACGTGCAGGGCTTCGTGGAAGCACGCGCGACCACCACGCCCGACGAACGCGCGTGGCGCGACGGTGGGTTGGGCAAGACGCGTTTCGGCGACGGCGATGATGCACTCGGTGGAAACGCAGCGCTCAACGTGAGCTGGCAAGCGACCGATTCGTTGCTTTTGTCGGCGTCGGGACAATACGTGCCGGATCTGCGCCCCGATTTCGATCTACTGGATGCGTGGGTGCGGTGGCGTCCGGTTTCGACGACGCAATGGCGCTTCTCCGCCACCGTCGGCATGTTCTTCCCCCCGGTTTCTTTGGAGAACGACGGCGTGGGTTGGACGAGCCCGTGGACGATCACGCCGTCGGCGATCGACAGTTGGGTCGGCGAAGAGTTGCGCGTGTTCGGCAGCGAGTTTCGCCTCGAACATCGCGGTGAAGTCGCGACGTGGAGTGCGCGCGCGGCGCTGTTCGGTCGCAACGATCCCGCGGGCGAGTTGCTCGCATCGCGCGGGTGGGGCACGGGTGATCTCACTTCGGGCCTCGACACCAGCGTGCGCCAGCCCGACGTCTACGCCGACATGGTCTACGCGCCCGTGCCGATGCGCTTCAAACCCTTCGCCGAGATCGACGATCGCCTCGGCATTTACGTCGCGGTGGATCGCGAGGCCGGGGACGATCGCGCGCGCGTTCTGTACTACGACAACCGCACCGATCCGAGCCGCGACATCGAATACGGCGGGCGGGAGGTCTACGGCTGGCACACGACGTTCTGGTCGGCTGGTCTGCAGCATCGCTTCGGTGAATGGTTGTTCGTCGGCCAGGCGATGACGGGCACCACGCGGATCGCACCCGATCCTGCGTCGGTGTTCGACACGGACTTCAACGCGGGCTACGTGCTGGCGACGCGTGCGTTCGGCGCATGGGAACCCGCGCTGCGCATCGATCTGTTCCAAACCTCGCAAACCGCGAACGGTGCGCCAGCGTGGCTCGGCGAGCACGGCAACGGCGTCACCGCCGCGCTCAACTGGCGCCCGAACGACCGCATTCGCCTCATCGGTGAAGTGTTGCGCATCGACAGCGCGCGTGATCAACGCCGGCTCGAAGGCCTGGACGCACGCCAGGTCGACGTGCAGGCGCAACTGGCGGTGCGGTTCTACTTCTGAGTGCCGGCGTTCGCGCCGAGCGGCAGGCGGATATCCGCGAGGCGCCAGCGCAAGCCGTCGCGCTTGAGCACGAACACGACGGGTTTGCCTTGCTCATCGCGGATCGTCGCGGTGAAGCGCGATGCCGACTCGTAACGCATCGTCGCGTTCTCGAGCGGCTTGGTCGGCGGCGTCGCCGGCAACGGTTCGCCTTGTGCATCGACCGGCGGACGTTCGAAGCTTTCCTTCGAGTTCTTCCACAGGCGCTGGCCCTGCATCACGGCGCTGAGCCCGCCGGGGTTGACCATGCCATCGACGAGCCCGTTGACGACGCCCGTGGCCATCGTCAGCGCGATCGCGCCGAAGGGATTGGTCTGCACGTCGGGGCCGGCCTGGCGGATGATCTCGTCGACCATCTGCGCCTTGAGGCTCGCGCGCAAGGTCGGGAAGTCGACCTGTTCGGCCAACTCGCCCGCGTCCTGCGCCTGCACGGCGTGCTGGATCGCGCGGATCGTCATGTACGGCCCGGCGGCCACCCACGCGAACACCAGCACGATGGCGGCGAGGGCGAGCGCGATCCACTTCTTCATGCCTCAGTACTCCAGGTCGAGGGCAGCGCAAAGATAATCGACGAACGGCCCGAGCGCCGCGAGATCCGCGGCGAGCGTCTGCCGCAAACGCGGACCAAGCATCGTCGCGTCGTCGATCCCGCGCTCGGCGACGAAGTTGCGCCGACGAAGATCGTCGAGATACGGAAAGTCCTCGGGATAGCCTTTCGGCGTGCGCACCAGCATCTCGCTGTCATCGAGGTCGAAACGCTTGCGGAACGCCGTTCCGTGCGCCGCGGCTTTCCAACCGGAGGGGTTGTCGACGATGAACTGGCGGATCTGGCGCTGGATCGGCGTCGGCGAATGCCAAACGCCCGCACCGACGAAGCAGCGCCCGGGTTGCAGGTGCATGTAGAACAACGGCGCCTCGACCTGCCGCCCGCGCGCGTGCGTCAACCGCGCGCCTTGCCACGTCTTGTAGGGCGTCTTGTCGTTCGCGAAGCGCGTGTCGCGCTGGATGCGATACAGCGAGCCGCCAACTGGTCTCGGGTCGACACGGTAGTTCGAACTGATTTCCGCGATGACCGGTTCCAGATCGTGCAACAGGCGCTGGAACGGCGCGCGCACGTGCGTGTCGTACTCGGCCTTGTGCGCCAGGAACCACGCGCGCTCGTTGTGACGCGCCAGCCCGCGCAGGAACTTGAAACTGGCTTCGGTGAAATACGTGCTCATGACAATTCGGCGGCGCGCTGCCGCCCCCAGTCCTCCAGGGCGTCGAGGAGCGCGAGTTTCGCGCCATGGCCCGCATGCGCGGCGCGAAACGCGGCGATCTCGGCGAAGAAGCTGTCGAAGGTGTATTCGGACAGGCCCGCGTCGCGCGTCAGGCGCTGGCGGCGGTAGTCGTCCCAACGCACGCGATCGGCCGCGTCCAGCGTCTCGGGCCAATTGCGCGCGCGATAGCGGAACAGCAGCTCGTCCATGCGCGCGTCCTTGAAGTCGAACGCGTGCGCCGCCAGCGACATCGGCGGCAGCGAGCGCACGGCCGCGAACTTGCGCTTGTCGCCATCGCCGATGAAGCCGTTGTAGATCGAGCCATCGACGTCGCCGCCGGCTTCGCGCGCGCGCGCGACCGCATAGACACGACGCACCTTTTCCGCGAGTTCCGGACCCGCATCGCGCAGGACCTGCGCGCGGGCTTCACTCTTCGCGCGATCGATGGACAGGCGCGCGAAGTCGGCTTCACGCAGGTGTTCCCATTGCACGACGATCGGGCAGCGATTGACGTGGATTTCCTTCAGCGCGACGCGAACCGCGCCTTCGGGCAGGTCCGCGCTCGGCGTGTACAGGTGATCGGCGATGTCTTCCGGCGAAAGCGTCAGCAATGCTTCCGGATCCTGGTCGAGATCGAACACGATCACGCGGCTGTCGATCTGCGGATGCCGCGCGATCGGCACGACCGGCGCGCTGCTCATGCGAATCGCGGGGAAGCGTTGCGAGACGTGCAGCACCGGTTGCATGCGGACCGGATCGACGAGTTGCGCGACGTAACGCTTGTCGCGCAAACGCAAGGCGTAATCCCACAGCTTCGGCTGCGCCTGCTTGAGTTTGCGCGCCAGGGCCAGCAACGCCAGCACGTCGGAGAGCGCTTCATGCGCCTCGCCTTCGCGCACGTTGTTCGCGTTGGCCAGATGTTCGAGGCGAAACGACACGCCCCCATCGTCGCGTAGGGGCCACGCGATGCCTTCGGGGCGCAGCGCATACGCCATGCGCAGGACGTCGAGCAGGTCCCAGCGCGAATTCCCGCCGCGCCACTCGCGTTCGTACGGGTCGTAGAAGTTGCGGAAAAACCCGCAGCGCACGAACTCATCGTCGAAGCGCAGGGAGTTGTAACCGAGCGTGCAGGTTTCCGGCCGCGCCATCTCTTCGAAGATGCGCGCGAAGGCGGCGGCTTCGTTCACGCCTTCGGCCAGAGCGCGCTGCGGCGTGATACCGGTGATGAGCGTGGCGGCGGGCGAGGGCAGCAGATCGTCGGCCGGTTGCACGAACAGGCTGATCGGCGGTTCGATCGCGTTGAGGTCGGCGTCGGTCCGCAGCGCGGCGAACTGCGCGATGCGCGTGCGACGCGGATCGCCGCCGAAGGTTTCCAGATCGTAGAAGAGGAAGCTGGCCGCCACGCGCGCCGTCAGCCTTCGACGGGCAACGGCGGAAGGCGACGCTCGACTTCGGCGTCGAGCCACGCGCGATCGATGCCGTCGAGCGAAGCGCGCCCCTTCGTGGCTTCGATCAACAACTCGCGCTGCAGGCGGCCCCGTTCGAAGGCGACCGCGTAGGGCAGGCGACGGAAGGTCACCATGCCGTAGCGCGGGACGAAGCGCGTCGGGTGGCGCTGCGCCAGTTCGCGTTCGAGATCGCGTTGCAGCAGGAAATCCTGCTCATCGACGCGTGCGCGCATCTCCAGGTAGTTTTCCAACGCCATCGCCTGGATCGCGCGCGCATTCGGCAGGCGCTCGGCTTCGAACGCGGCGAAGGCCTGCGCGAGGTCGGGCGTGCGTTCGAGATGATCGGCGAGCGCGACGCAATCTTCGAACGCGCAATTCATGCCCTGGCCGTGGAACGGCACCATCGCGTGCGCGGCGTCGCCGAGCAGCACGGCGCGGCCGTCGATGTGCCAGCGATCGAGGTATAGCGTCGACAACTGGCCGACGGGGTTGTGTTCGAAATCGGCTTCCAGATCCGGGATCAGCGGAACGGCATCGCTGAAATCGCGCTCGAAGAAGGCGCGTGCGTCGGCACCGGTGCGAACGGTTTCGAAACTTGGATCGCCCGACAAGGGCAGGAACAAGGTGACGGTGAACGTGCGCTCGTCGTTCGGCAACGCGATGCACATGTAGTGGCCGCGCGGCCAGATGTGCAGCGCGTTGGCTTCGATGCGGAAACCGCCGTCGGGTGCGGGCGGGATCTCGAGTTCCTTGTAACCGTGGCCGAGCGATTCGATGCGTTCGCCCAGGTTCTCGCGTTGCTGCATCGCCGTGCGCAGTGCGGAGCCCGCGCCGTCGGCGCCGAGCAACGCGGTGAAGCTGTGTTCGGTGCGTTGCGTCGTGGTGTCGTCGACGAAGGTGGCGCGCAGTGCGTCGAAGTCGACGGTGTCGAGGCGGCGATCGAAATGCAAGCGCGCACCTGCACGCTCCGCGGCATCGAGCAAGGTCATGTTGAGCTCGGCGCGACTGACCGACCAGATGACTTCCGAGTCGTCCTTGCCGTAACGCAGCAACTGTTGACCGCCGTCGGTCGAATGCACCATGCGGCCGCGCATCATCACGGCCTTGTCGAGCACCGCGCTGTCGGCACCTGCGGCGCGCAGTGCATGCAATCCGCGCTCGGCGAGTGCGAGGTTGATGGAACGCCCGCCGATGAAGCCCTTCACGCGCGGATCGCCGCGGCGTTCGAACACGTCGACGGACCAACCGCGTTGCGCCAGCAGCGTGGCGAGCAGGCCGCCGGCAAGGCCGGCGCCGATCAGGGTGAGGTGGCGAGTCATGGTGCCCAATGGTGCCAGTGAGTCCGCGCGGCCGCCATCGGCGTCCGGCGGCAGACTTTCCGAATGCACCTCATGCGGGGGTGCGTTGCAGACTCGGGGCGTCGTAAACACCGGAACGTGTCATGCACATCGCCACCGAAGACCAGATGCTCGACCTCACCAACACCTTGCTCGGACTGGCCGCGACCAAGCTGTCGGAAGGGCGATTCGAGATCTTCGGCCTGGCCGTGCAACTGGATGGAGAGCTGGCGCACATTTCCTCCCGCGACGAAGTCGAACCCACGATCGACGGCATCGCGGCCACGTGCAAACGCGTGCAGGCCGCCTGCCTTGCGTTCGGGATCTTCGCGATGGTCGAAGTGGAGGGAATGCCGGACGCATGCCTTTTCACGATGGCCATCGAACAGCGCAGCGCGGGTGCCGTCTGCTCCTATGGCCTCATCGCGAAGGGACCGGACGGCCTGTACGACGTCGAGGCCGGACACCACGTGCCCGCGACGCCCAGCTTGTTCGTCAAGGTCCATCACTGAGGGCGCGTCAGCCTTCGCGCCAACGCGATACTTCCATCGCGAACCGCAGGATGTCCTCGCGCGTGTTGTACAGCGGCGCCGGCGAAATGCGGATGACATCCGGCTCGCGCCAGTCGCCCAGCACGCCGCGCGTGGCGAGGAATTCGAACAGATCGCGCCCGGCCGCGCGTCCCGACAAGCCGCGGCCCTGCAGCACGCGAATCGACAACTGCGCGCCGCGACGCGCGCTTTCGCGCGGGGTGACGATCTGCAGCGTGTCCGACAGACGTGCGCGGATCAGCGATTCGAGATAGGTCGTCAGGTCGATCGAACGCGCGCGCAACCGATCCATGCCCGCGCGCGCGAACACGTCGAGCGACGCGCGCAACGGTGCGAGACCGAGAATCGGCGGATTGCTCAACTGCCAACCATCGGCGCCCGGTGTCGGAACGAAGCGACCGTCCATGCGGAAGCGCGAGGCCTGGTCGTGGCCCCACCAACCGGCGAAACGCGGGCGCGTCGTGTTCGCGTGGCGCGCATGCACGAAGCAGCCGGCCACCGCGCCCGGCCCGGAATTCATGTACTTGTAGTGGCACCACACGGCGAAGTCGGCGTCGCTGTCGTGCAGTTGCACCGGCAGGTTGCCCACCGCATGCGCAAGATCGAATCCGACGATCGCGCCGGCCGCGTGTCCGAGGCGTGCGATCTCCTTCAGGTCGAAGGCTTGCCCCGTGCGGTATTGCACGCCGGGCCACACGATGGCGGCCAGGCGCGGGCCGTGTTCGGCGATGGCGCGTTCAATCGCGGCCATCGAGAACGTGCCGTCGGCTTCGTCGGGCTGCAGCTCGATCAGGTCGGTCGCCGGGTCGAAGCCATGGAAGCGGACTTGCGATTCCAGCGCGTGGCGATCTGAAGGGAATGCACCTGCTTCCATCAGGATGGCCGGCCGCTCTTGCGTGGGCCGATAAAAGCTCACCAGCATCAAATGCAGGTTCGTCGTCAGCGTGTTCATCGCGACGACTTCCGAAGGCTCCGCACCGACGACACCCGCGAGCGCGTCGCGCACGAGCCCGTGATAAGGCATCCACGGCGCGGGTTCGAGGAAGTGGCCTTCGACGGCTTCGCGTTCCCACTTGTCGAGCACTTCCTCGACCATCGCGCGCGCACCCTTCGGTTGCAGGCCGAGCGAGTTGCCGCAGAAGTACGCCTGCGGCGCGCCCTCGTGGGCGGGGATATGGAAGTCGTTGCGGAAATCGCGGAGCGGGTCGGCGGCGTCGAGCGCGCGAATGCGGTCGACGTCAAAGGCCGCCGATAAAGACAGATCGTCAGTCATGGGGGCAAGTGTTCAGGCGTTCTGGAAGCGCGAGGCGTGCAGCCCCAGCCATTCCAGCGCGGTGCCGTGGTAGAGGCGGGCCTGCTCTTTTTCCGACAGGTCGAGCGCGGCGATGCCGGCGCCCGGTTCCTGTTCGCCGAGCGGGAAGGGGTAGTCGGTGCCGAGCATGATGCGATCGGCGCCGCAGGTGTCGATCAGGTATTGCAGCGCGCGCGGATCGGCGACCCAGGAATCGAAGTACAGCCGCGAGAGGTATTCGCGCGGATTGCGGAAGTTGTCGGTGGCGACGAGGTCGGGCCGCATGTTGAAGCCGTGTTCGATGCGCCCGATCGTGTACGGGAAGCTGCCGCCGCCGTGCGCCATGCAGATGCGCAGGTTCGGCAGGCGTTCGAGCACGCCGCCGAACACCAGGCAACACGCGGCGCGCGATTGTTCGGCGGGCATGCCGACCAGCCACGGCAGCCAATACTTGGGCATCGAATCGGTGCCCATCATGTCCCATGGATGCACGAGGATCGCAGCGCCGAGTTCGCTCGCTGCTTCGAAGAACTCGAACAATTCCGGCGCGTCGAGATTCCAATCGTTGACGTGCGAACCGATCTGCACGCCCTGCAGGTCGAGCTGGTCCATGCAGCGTTCGAGCTCGCGCACGGCCAGCGACGGCGATTGCAGCGGAACGGTGCCGATGCCGGCGTAATGCTTCGGATACGCGCGGCAGGCTTCGGCGGTGTGGTCGTTGAGCGCCTGGTGCAGTTCGAGCGCGTGGTGCGGCTTGGCCCAATAACTGAACATCACCGGCACCGTGCTGATCACCTGCACCTGCACGCCGAAGCGCGCGTAATCGTCCAGGCGGATCTTCGGGTCCCAGGTCTTCGGCCAGATTTCGCGGAAGAACTTGCCGTCCTTGTAGATGCGGTGCCGGCCGTCGTCGCCGTGGTGGATGACGGGAAAGCGCAGGTCGCCGTACTTGGCGGCGAGGTCGGGCCAGTCGCGCGGCAGGAAGTGGGCGTGGGTATCGATCTTGAGCATCCCGCAAGCTTACCGGACGCACCTGCGCCGGGCGCGTTCGGACGGCATACTTGCGACCGTATGGCTGACTCCGCGCGGGCAAACTGGATCGGATGTGCCGTGCTGCTGGCGGCGATGTCGGCGGTGCCGGCGCACGCCGCCGTGATCGCGACCGCCGCCCGCAAGGACGGTGCGTCGATCCGCCTGACCGACGAAATGCCGGCCGCCTGCAACCAGGCCAGCTTCCATGGCGGCGCCCGCATCCAGCGTGCGGGCAAGGTGCAGCAGGGCTGTTGGGCGTTCGACTGGAAGACGCGCGTGTTCCTCGTCGTTCCGCTGAAGCCGCGGACGGTGACCGAAGGCGTCGTGCAGGGCGTGACCCGCATGCTGGATGGCGAAAGCGCGGCGGCGATGCGCGAGTTCCAATCGCGCGACACGCTCGACCAGAAGAATGCGATGCGCATGCGGGCAGATGAATTCAAGTGGGCCGACAAGAAGAAGGTCGGTTAGATAATCGCCGCCAATTCAATGGTTTGGCGCATGTACTTCTCGCAGCGTGTCACGCGCCCCTGAGCGGAATCCGACGGAAGAGCACCGTCTCGTTCCGCTCGCCCGGCGACAGCGTGACCGCGTCGCGCCAGCTGGCGGTCTGCGGGAAGGCCGACACCATCGCGGCCTCGAGCGCATCGAACCCCGAGCGCGTATCGCCGATCACCATGCAGCGCTCGCCGACGGTGAAGGCCAGGTGCGCCTCGTCGGTCGACACGTGATCGCACATCCACGCGCGGATCTCGCACACGGTTTGCCAGGGGACGAAGACCTCGCCGCAGGAAAAGCCGTGCGAGGTCACCGTGACCGGCGAGTCGACCGACGTCCTGCGCGTCTTGAGCGTGTGGATGGTGCCCATCGTGCATCCCGTTGTGTCCCCCTCTACACGGATGAGGGGAACGCAATCGGACATGCGGCGATGGCCCGCGCTCAGGGATTGAGGCAGAACGGCGCGAAGGTGTCGCATGTCCTGCTCAGCGGATACCACGCCTCGCAGGTGTACGGCGCGCCCGGTGCGCACATCGAGAGCATCGGCACGCAGGTCGCCTGCAAGCGGGGCTCCGCGGAGTTCGTGACGTTCGATGGCTTGGTGCGGCAGTTCACCGGGAAACGCATCGGCAGTTTTCAGGGCGACGGGATGTCGATCTGGCCCGCGGGCGCTTCGTCGCCGGGGGATGCCGCAATGGGTGCCGGCGCTGGCGTCGGCGTCGGCGCCGCTGTCGATACCGGTGACTTGCGATCGACATCGTCCGCCCACTTGCGCATCGCAGCCGCCATCTCGGGGCTCACGTCGTTCTCGCGGATCGTGCGTTCGATCAGTTCGCGGCGCGTGTGGTTGATGTCGACCGTCGGCGTCGCGACCTCGGGCCGCGGGTCGGATGGGACGGCGTTGACGCCGATCTCCCCCATGGGCGCAGCGATTTGCGCAGGCGGCATGCGTTCAGTTTCGACGACGACGCGCGGCGCCGGTGCCGCCTGCACGGGCTGCACTTCGCGTGGCGCCACGCGCGGCTCACCGAGCATCGCGCCGCGACGCTCCTCCAGCCATTCGAACAACTGCGCATCCGCCTTGGCGAAGCAGGCCACGTCCGTGAGCTTCGCGCGGATCTGGTCGTTGCCATCGAACACGCCGGGCGTGTAACCCGCGGCGCAGTCGAGTGCGCGCCGTTCCATGCGATCGCGCAACTGCGCGTCGAGCGCCACAGCATCCATCTTCTGCGCGCGCGCCGCATCGAACATCGCTTTCTGGGCAGCCGTGACATGCGGGGCCGGCGGCAATGCGGCGTTGATGCGATCGGCAGGCGCGACGTTGCAGCCGGCCAGCGAAAGTAACCCGGCGCACGAAAGCGTGCGCACGATCGATCGAAGCGTCATTCCCTGATCCCCTGGTTCCCCGAGGCGAAGTCTAGACAAATCATCCGCACGGCGTGATGTGCTAGCATTGCTGTCATTGCGATCAGTGCCAGCGAGGTCCCCCGATGAGCACGCTCACCATCCGAAACCTTCCCGACGACGTGAAGTCGCGCCTGCGGTTGTCCGCGGCGGCCAATGGTCATTCGATGGAAGAAGAAGCCCGCGCCATCCTGCGGCGTGCGCTGACGACCAAGCAGGCAAGTCGCGGCGGTTTGGGTCAACGGATCCACGCGCGATTCGCGAAGTTGGGTGGCGTCGAACTGGAAACGCCCAAGCGCACCGAGCGCGCGCGTGCGCCACGCTTGCGCACATGATCGCGCTGGATACCAACGTCGTTTCCGAACTGATGCGTGCCTCGCCCGACGAGCGCGTGTTGCGTTGGGTCGATGCGCAGCCGCCCGAGTCGCTGGCCGTCACCGCAGTGACCGTTGCCGAACTGCTGTACGGCATCGCGCGTCTTCCCGCGGGTCGCAAACGCAAACAGCTCGAAGCCGCGGTGGCCGAAACACTCGAAGAAGATTTCACGATCCTGCCGTTCGACGAAGTCGCTGCCGTCGACTACGCGACCATCGCCGCATCGCAGGATCTGCGTGGCCGCAAGGTCGCGATGGCGGACGCGATGATCGCGGCGACCTGCCTGTCCGCAGGCGCGATGCTTGCGACGCGCAACACCAGGGATTTCGTCGACCTCGGCATCGAGCTGGTCGATCCCTGGCGCTGAAGGCCGAGCGACACCGAAGCTCTTCGCTAGTGGCTCCGACCGACGGCTGCGGTCGCACACAATCCCCGAGGCGCGCAATCCCGCATTCAGGTGAAAAGGCGGAAAACACTTCCGCCTTTTCATGCGGATTTGCTGTCCGGCTTGCCGGATGCGCGTCGTTCGAACTTTGTGGACACACGCGCATCACCGTGCGTTAGCACATGACGCTCACGTGCTTGCGCACACGATGCGACAACGTCGCCAGGAAACGTTGCGGCCGCACGCACATTTGGCTTCATCCACATTTGGTGAAAGCAGGGGGCGTGCCCGCGACGCCAAAAGGCGCAAGGGCAGGGACATGGAAAAGCATCGCAGCGTAGTTGCGTTTTTCCTGATGTGCGGCGCCGGCGCGCTGCTGGCGGCGGCCGGCGATACGCTGACCACGCCCGACAACGGCATCGTCGCGGACTTCGCATTCCGGCCGACGATCCCGATGCAGTCGCTCAAGCAAGTGCCGGTGTGGAGCGAGATCGAACAGCTGCTCGATTCGCCCAATGCCATTGCCGCTTGTCCGCCCGATGGCATCGGCCAACCGATGCTCGGCAATGCACAGGGTTACGCCGCGCGATGCGCGACCGTGCAGCGCCGACGTTCCTATCTCCCTGCAGGCTGCACCTACGACCCGTCGACCGGCTTGCCGCCGTGCAACGACGCGCTGCTGCCGCGCCTGGTCGTCCATCCGCTCAACTACAACCCGGTGACGGGTGAGCAGACGCGCATTCTCGACCCGGCCTTCCCGGGCGTGGGGAGTTTCGCCAATCGCGGTCCGGTGTCGTCGGGCGCCTCGCGCATTCCCAATGGCACGCGGACGGTGGTCGATTACAACAGTCCGCTGCGCAACGATGGCGGCGATCCCGGCGAACCGGCCGGCTATTCCGTTCCCGGCGTCTGCGGCAACGATCCGGTCGTCGGCTTCACCGAAAATCGCACGGCCTGCGCGAACAACACCGGCCGCCTGTTCGATCCGACACGCCTGGCCACGGGCCAGCCGCGTGGCGTTGTCACGCGACTGCGCAAGCCATCGGTCTTCGGCAACTACCTGCTCAACACCACCGCCGCGATCTCCGGACGCGGGGGCACGACGTTCCCGACGAATCCGAGCGACTACGTGCGCGATTCGAACATGGCCACGGCACTGGGCAAGGCCCTGTTCTGGGACATGCAGTTGGGCAGCGACGGCGTGCAGGCCTGCGGGTCGTGCCACTTCAATGCGGGCACCGACGACCGCGTGCGCAATTCGATCAACCCCAACCACCTGGGCGGCGACACGCGCCTGGAGATCTTCCGCAACCGCCACCTCGACACCGACGAAACCGCGGCCGACCAGGACGTCAATCGCGATCTGGAACGCGTCGACTGGCCGACGCATCGCCTCGCCAACCAGGGCATCCCGGGCGAGCCGCTGATCAATCCGAACAACAATATCCGCGACTCCAACGATGTCATCGGGTCGATGGGCGTGCGCCTGCGCAACTTCACCGACATCCCGGCGCCCGGCGCCGCTGCATTCGCCGCCGCGAACAACGGCGTCAGTGCGTTGCTGCCCGAGATCGGCGTCGTCATCACCGACGAGATTCCGCTGTATCGCAACAAGCGCCGCGTCGAGCCACGCAACACGCCGTCGATGATCAATGCGGCGTTCTATTACGACAATTTCTGGGATGGGCGCGCGAGCCACGACTTCAACGGCGGCAGCGTGTTCGGTGCGACCGATCCGCAGGCGCACGTGTTCGTCGATTCGGGCGGCGCGCTGCAACCCACGCGCCAGATGATCCGGTTCTCGTCGATCGCCTCGCAGATCGTCGGCCCCGCGTTGTCGGACTTCGAAATGTCCTATCGCGGCCGCAGTTGGCCGAAGATCGCCAAGAAGCTGCTGCAGGGCAATGGCACGGCGGCATTACCGAACGTCACGCCGCTCGCCAACCAACTCGTGTCGACCAGCGACAGCGTGCTCGGGCCGTTCTCGAACCAGGGCGGCTCGCGCTGCAGGGCGCTCGGACGCGCGACGGCGAACGGACGTCCCGGCCTGTGCATGACGTATCGCGAAATGGTGCAGACCGCCTTCTTCCCGGCGCTGTGGCAGAACACCGGGCAGCATCTCAACGGCGCGGTGCGCAATTGCACGAGCGCGGTCAACGGCGTGGTCACACCGGCCGGTTGCGATCCGTTCGACGGCTTCGTGCTTAGTGTCGCGGCCGGTGCGTCGGCGGCGACCAATCGCATGCAGTTCACGCAGATGGAAGCGAACTTCCCGTTGTTCGCGGGCCTGGCGATGCAGGCCTACATCGAGATCCTGATTTCCGACGACACGCCGTTCGATCGCTTCCTGGATCGCAATCCGCAAGCGTTCGTCGCGTTCACGCAGAACATGTCGAACTGCGTGAACACCGGCAATCGCCAGCCGTGCATCACGGTCACCGAAGGCTTCACGCGCGCCGTGCCGGCCGACCCGCGCGACGATCGCCTGCGCGGCGTGGACATCTTCTTCGGCACCAACCTCAGCGGACGCAATCCGAATTTCCAGAATGCGCGCTGCGGCAACTGCCACGCCGGCGGTTTGATGAGTTCCAACAGCTGGCTCCACACCAGCCGCCTGACGATGCAG
Organism: Noviluteimonas gilva; assembly: GCF_009740395.1. Taxonomy (GTDB): domain Bacteria; phylum Pseudomonadota; class Gammaproteobacteria; order Xanthomonadales; family Xanthomonadaceae; genus Noviluteimonas; species Noviluteimonas gilva. Next base: position 277,176 of record NZ_WOXT01000003.1, on the reverse strand, counting down.
GACTTCGTGCCCGAATTCTCGACGCCCGGCACCAAGCTCGCGCGCCGGCCGATGGGCATGCCGCGCCTGGTCACGGGCTTCCAGCTCGAAGCGTTGGTGACCGGCAATGCGGGCGCGGCGCTGCGTCGCGACTTCATCAGCCCGCGCTTCGGGCTCGACGCCGACGGGCAATCGCGCCCGGCGGGTGCGGCGTTCTTCGATACCGGCATGTACAACATCGGCGTGCGGCCGACCGACGAAGACGCGTTGCGCGGCGGCAACGATCCCTGGGGTTGGCCGCTGTCGCTGGTCGCGTTGCAGTTGAAGAACCTCGGTGGACCGGCCGTCATCCCGGGTACGCGCCTGCCGACCTTCAACCCGAACGCGACCGCCGATTGCAACCCGCGTTGCACGACGGGCGGTTTGTTCGCGCGCACGGCGCAGGACCAGAACATCAATCCGGGCTTCAGTTCCACCGTCCTCAACCCGCGGTTGCCCGTCTCGATTGCGCAATTCATTCCGGGCTTCATGCTCGGCAAGGCGCATCCGGTGTTCGACGAGGTCGACAACGGCCTGAACACGGTGACCACCGTGCCGTTGCAGGACGGCTTCCTCGACGTGCGCGGTCCGTTCAATCCGCGCGCACGCCTCAACCAGCAAACCAATGCGGCGCAAGGCGCGTTGGCGGGCACGTTCCCGAACGTCAATCGCATCGGTGGTCTCGGCGGTGCGAAGGTGCCGGGATTGCGCAACCTCGAACTCACCGGCCCGTACTTCCACAACGGCGGCAAGGTCACGTTCCGCCAGGTGATCAATTTCTACGCGCATGGCGGCGATTTCCCCGTCACCAACGCGGCGATGAAGGACGCGCACATCGTCGACCTCGATCATGAAGTGCCGATCGTGTTGAGCCCGAATGAACGCAATGCGCTGGCGGCGTTCCTGCTCGCGCTGACCGACGAGCGCGTCGCGCACGAACAGGCCCCGTTCGACCGGCCCGAGTTGTTCATCCCGGTCGACGGCCGCGCGCCGGACAACACGGGCGGACGCGCACGCATGATCACGCAGACGACCACGACCAGTACGTGCGGCGCGGCGATCTGCTTCCGTCGACTGGCCGCGACGGGCGCGGCCGGCCATGCGGCGCGCGTGCCTGCGTTCCTCAACGTCCAGCGCGTGCCGACGCCCGGCGTGAACAACGACATCTTCGACCAATAACGCAAGGGCAGGGATGCGCACCACCGGTCGGATCGCCGTCGCAGTGGCGTTGTTGGTGGTGGTGTTCGCCATCGCCAACGGCGTGCGCAAGCAACGGCTCGCGCAGGCGCCGCCCGCGCCCGCGAACGTGGGCGCGCCCGCAACGCAACCGCAGGCGCCGCCGCAGCCCGCGCAACCGAAACAACGCATGGTCGTCGCGTTCAAGATCGACCCCGACCTGATGCGCGGGAGTTTCCTCGGCGAACGCTGGGTCTCGCCGCCGACCTTCGCATTCGCGCAGCCCGGCAAGCAATACACGACGCACGCGAAGCTGCAGACCGTCAACGACGACGGCACGCGCACCGACCTCAGCGGCGATTGGTCCACGAGCGATCCGAACATGATCGCGATCAGCCACGACCAGGCGGGGCAGGTGACCATCGTCGTGCGCGAACCCGGCGAAGGGCAGCTGGTCGCCGCGGCGGGCGGCCAGCGCAAGGTCCTGCAGGTGCGCGCGACCCGGACCGACGACGCGATGGAGGTCGCGTTCGTGCAATAGCTTGCGCGGACGCGCCGGGCCGTGGCCCAATCGGCGGAACAGGGGACTTGGGGGCTTCGACCATGGCAACGCGCATGACCTCGCCGCTCGCCGGCATCCGGTGGCTGCGCGATGCCATCAATCTCGGTGCACGCAATCCGCGCACGCTGGTCCTCGCTGCCGCATTGGTGCTGGTGTGCGGGATCGTGCCGAGCCTGATCACGACGGGCCTGCAGTTCCTGTTCCCCAACAACCAGGCGATGTTCGTCCTCGCGATCGGGCTTTCGGCCTTGATCGGACTGGCCTTGGCGCCGGTGTTCGCAGGCTTCCTGCAGGTGATCCACGCCATCGAAACCGGGCAGCCCACGCATGCGCGCGCGATCTTCGCGCCGTATCACACGGGCGTCTGGAAGCCGGTCATCGGGTTTTCGTTGCTGATGTGGATCGTGTACGCGATCGCCTTCGCGCTCGTGGTGTGGGCCGCGGGCCCCGAGATTCGCCAGATCTACGCCGACCTGCTGGCCGCCTCCGCATCCGGCACGGAGCCGATGCCGATGGAGCCGATGCCGCCCGGGTTCATGCGCGCCTTCGCCGTCGGTGGCGTGTGCGGCCTGTTGATCGGCGGGATCTGGACGATCGGCTACGGGCAGATCGCGATCGCGCGCCGCCCGGTGATTGCATCGTTGATCGACGGGATCGTCGGCACGCTCAAGAATATCCCCGCACTGATCGTGCTGCTGCTCGCCGCGGCGCTGCTGTCCATCGCCCTGGTGATCGTGTTCGTGATCATCGTGACGGTGCTCGGGCTGATCGCGAAGTTCGTCGGCGGCTGGCTTGCGATGGTGCTGCTGGTGCCGCTGTACATCGCGCTCGCGCTCGGCATCTACATCGTGATGTTCGGCCTGGCCTACGCGATGTGGCGCGATATCTGCGCGCGGTGACGCCCGATCAGGTATCGGGCATCACGTATTTGGTCGGCGCGGGATTCAGGTGTCCGCACTGCTTGCAGGTGCGGAATTCGCGCGAGGAATAGAAGCGGTCGAACACGGGCGGGAAGTCCTGCTCGATGTTCTGGAGCTTGAAGAACTCCTCGTACAACTTCGCGTTGCACTGCTCGCAGAACCAGAGAAGGCCGTCGAGTTCGTGCGGCAGGCGCTTGCGTTCGATGACCAGGCCGACGGAGTCGGGCATGCGTTGCGGCGAGTGCGGCACGCGCGGCGGCAGCAGGAAGGTCTGGCCGGCGCGGATCGGAATGTCGCGCACGGCGCCGTTCTCCTGGATGCGCAGCACCATCTCGCCTTCGAGCTGGTAGAACCACTCGGCGCCTTCGTCCCAGTGGTAATCCGTGCGCGCGTTCGGGCCGCCGACGACCATGACGATGAAGTCGCCGTCGTACACGCACTTGTTGCCCACCGGCGGCTTGAGCAGGTGGCGGTGCTCTTCGATCCAGGCCTGCAGGTCGAGCGGTCCGGGCAGCATGTTCAATCCTCCGCGCGCCGCAGCACGGCGACGCACTTGAGTTCGATCGCGATCGGCGTCGGCAGCGCGGTGATGCCGAGCGTCGTGCGGCACGGTGCGGTCGACGGGTCGGCGAAGTGCTCGGCCCAGACCGCGTTGTAAGACTTGAAGTCGCGCGCCATGTCGGTGAGGTACACCGTCACGTCGACCAGGTCTTCCCAGCGTGCGCCGCTTTCGGTAAGCACCGCGCGCACATTGGCGAACACCGCGCGCGCCTGCGCTTCGATGTCGTACTTGCGCAGGCGACCGTCGGCGAAATACTCGTTGCCGGCGATGTCGTTGGTCGCCGGATCGCGCGGGCCGATGCCGGAGAGAAACAGCAAATCGCCGACGCGTCGCGCGTGCGGATACACACCGACGGGCTTGGGTGCGCTCGAGGCCTGGATCGCTTCGCTCATGCCTTTGCCTTCGAAGTCCGGATGCGCGCGATCGCGGCGTCGTACGCGGGTTGCAGTTCGTCGGCGGTCGCCACGCCCAGCCCGAGATCGTTGACGCGGCCATCGAGCAGCGAGTAACACCAGCCGTGGACGCTGAGCGGCTGTCCGCGCGCCCATGCGTCCTGCACGATCGTGGTCTGGCACACGTTGACGACCTGCTCGATGACGTTGAGTTCGCACAGGCGCGCGTGTCGCAGCGCTTCCAGGTCCACTTCCTCCAGCAGCGCAGCGTGTTTGTTGGCGACATCGCCGACATGCCGCAGCCAGTTGTCGGCCAGGCCGATGCGCGCGCCGGTCAGGGCCGCCTGCACGCCGCCGCAACCGTAATGGCCGGTGACCAGGATGTGCTCGACCTTCAGCATGTCCACGGCGAACTGGATGACCGACAGGCAGTTGAGGTCCGCATGCACCACGACGTTGGCGATGTTGCGGTGGACGAAGACTTCGCCCGGATCCAGCCGCATGATCTGGTTCGCCGGCACGCGCGAATCCGAGCAGCCGATCCACAGGTACTTGGGCGACTGTTGGTTCGACAGGCGCTTGAAGAAGCCCGGATCGTCGCGGCGGACCTGTTCGGCCCATTCGCGATTGTTTTTCAGCAGGTCGTCGAGGCGGCGGGTCACAGCGCAATGCCCACGTTGCGGGGTTCGGTGAAGAAACGCATCGCTTCCAATCCTCCCTCGCGGCCCAGGCCGGACTGGCCCATGCCGCCGAACGGCGTGCGCAGGTCGCGCATCAGCCAGGTGTTGATCCACACCATGCCCACGCGCAGGCGCGCGGCGACACGGTGCGCTCGATTGAGATCGCGCGTCCACACGGACGCAGACAGGCCATAGTCGCCCAGGTTGGCGCGGTGCAGGGCTTCTTCGTCGTCTTCGAAGGATTGCAGCGTGGCGACGGGGCCGAAGATTTCGTCGCGATTGGTCGCGCATTCCGGGCCGAGTCCGTCGATCACCGTCGGCGCGACGAACCAACCCGGACGCTGCAACACATCGCCGCCGCAACGCACCTGGCCGCCTTCGCTGCGCGCACGCGCGATGGCGGCGACGACCTTGTCGAAATGGGCCTGCGAGACGAGCGGGCCGAGCTCGGTGTCGGCCTCCATCGGATCGCCGACGCGCAAGGCGAGCACGCGTTCGACGAAGGCATCGCGGAACTCGGCGTAGATGCGGCGCTCCACCAGCAGGCGCGAACCGCACAGGCAGATCTGCCCGCTGTTCTGGAAGGCCGATCGCACGATGGTGTCGAGATGGCGCTCCCAATCGCTGTCGGCGAAAACGAGCGTCGGATTCTTGCCGCCCAATTCCAACGACACTTTCTTGAGCAAGGGCGCGGCGAGCGTCGCGATGCGCTTGCCGACCGCCGTGCTGCCCGTGAACGAGATCGCCTTGGTGCGCGCGTCGAGCACGAGCGGTTCGCCGACATCCGGGCCGAGGCCGTGCACGATGTTGAGCACGCCGTTCGGGAACCCGATTTCCGCCGCGAGTTCGCCGAGCATCGTTGCGGTCTGCGGCGTGATCTCCGACGGTTTGGCGACCACGGTATTGCCCGCCGCGAGCGCGGGCGCGATCTTCCAGGTGAACAGGTAGAGCGGCAGGTTCCAGGGCGAAATCGTGCCGACGATGCCGAGCGGCTGCCGCAGGGTGTAATTCAAACCTGCTTGCCCGTGATGCGACTCGCTCGAGAACTGCGTGGCCGCATGCGCGAAGAAACGCAGGTTGCTGATCGCGCGTGGGATCTCGACTTCGCGTGCAAGGCGCAGCGGTTTGCCGCCGTCGCGCGATTCGGCGCGTGCGAAATCTTCAAGACGCGCTTCGACCGCATCGGCGAGGCGTTCCATCCACCGCGCGCGTTCGCTGTTCGGCAGTTGGGACCACGCGGGCAATGCGCGCTCGGCGGCGGACAACGCCGCTTCCACGTCGCGCGCATCGCCGGCGGCGACCTGCGCGAAGGGCTGCGCGGTGGCGGGATCGAACACGTCGATCCAGCGGCCACTGGCCGCTTCGCGTGCTTGACCGTCGATCCAGTGCATCAGGCGCATGGCGATGAGCTTACAGGGACTTGGTGCGCCCGCCGTCGACCGGCAGGTTCACGCCGTTGATGTATCCCGCGGCCGGCGAGCAGAGGAACGCGATGGCGGCGGCGGTTTCGGACGCCTCGGCGAATCGGCCCGCAGGCACGGTCGCGAGCATGCCCTTGGCGATCGCGTCTTCGGCCTGGCCCGTCGCCTTCGCGCGGTCGCCGAGGATCTGGTCGAGGCGCTGCGTGCGCGTGTAACCGGGCAGTACGTTGTTGACGGTGATGCCGTCGCCGCCGACTTCGGTCGCGAGCGTCTTGGACCAACTGGCCACCGCGCCGCGGATCGTGTTCGACACGCCCAGGCCCGCGATGGGTTCCTTCACCGACGTCGAAATGACATTGACGATGCGCCCGAAGCGCGCGGCGCGCATGCCCGGCAATACAGCTTGCACGAGCGCCTGGTTGGCGAGCAGGTGTTGGCGGAACGCGCGTTCGAAGGCGTCGCTCTCCGCCGAATTCAACTGACCGCCGGGCGGGCCGCCGGTGTTGTTGATGAGAATGTGCACGGCCTTGCCCGCGGCGAGCGCCTGGACCTGCGCGCGCAGGCGATCGGTTTCGAGCACGTCGGCGGAAATCCAGCCGTGCTGCTGGCCGTCCTTGCGCGGCAACTCGTTCGCGATCGTTTCGAGCACGTCGGCGCGGCGCGCGAGCAGGGTGACGTCGGCGCCGAGCAGCGCGAGTTCGCGCGCGGTCGCGCGGCCGATGCCTTCGGAGGCGCCGCACACGAGGGCGTGCTTGCCGGTGAGATCAAGATCCATGTCGGTCTCCCGCGCGCGAGGCGACCAGCGCCTCGTGCATCCATTGGGCGACGCCGCGTGCGTCGTCGGTATCCTGTGCGCCCAGTTGCGCGATCACCGCTTCGCGGTTGGCGTCCGGGTGGTTCTGGTTGAGCTTGAGCTTCATCTCGACGCGTTCGACATGGAGTCGAAAGCCGACGATGCCTCGCAGTTGCGAACGGTGCGTGTCGTCGTCGACGTACCGCCAGTCTTCACCGACCTGCGCTTCGAAATGCGCGCTGAGGTCGGCGACGATCGCGGCGAGATCGTCGGTGTCGGTCAATCGTTCGAGCGTGCCGTGCAGGTGGGCGACGACGTAATTCCAGGTCGGCACGCGCGTTTCGGCGACCTTGTCCGGATACCACGAAGGCGACACGTAAGCATGCGGGCCGTGCACGATCGCCAGCGCGGGGCCGGTGTGCGACGACTGCGGATTCGGTTTCGCCCAGTGGCCGCGCAATGCCAGGCGATCCCCGTCGCGTTCGAGCAGGACGGGCAGGTGGCTGACGCAGGGCGCGCCGTCGACGAAGGTGATCAGCGTGACGAAGGGATCGGCCGCGACCAGCGCGTCGAGCGCGGCAGGGTCGTTCGAAGCGAAGGCGCGGGGGAGGTACATGCTGGTCAGTGCAGTGCGCTCAGTGACGCGGCGGAAGTTGCAGGATCATGCCGGCGCGCAGGGCTTCGTCGGAATCAGCGTGCGGCGGCTTGACTTCGGCGAGGTCGAATCCGCGATCGGCCGCGTCGTCGTAATCCAGGCCTTCGTACTCGACGAACTCGGCGTCCATCAACGCGGCGCGTGCGGTGTCTTCGCTGTCGTAGGCCAGCGTGTTGCCGTCGCTGTCGAAGACTTCGGCCGTGCCCGCTTCGCGCACGCGCAGCCGCGCCCACACGATCGTGCGGCCGAGGGTGGCGAGCCACCAGGAGGTCGGTTCACCGCCGTCGTCGATTGCTTGGTCAGCCATATGCTTCCGCCCAGAGCCACAAGATGCCCGCCATCGCGAGGCCCGCGATGATCAGGATCAGCGAAATGCGTGCCGGCGTGGCCAGCCCGCTCAGCCCGCGATCGCGCGCATCGTAATAACCGCCGCGCAACAACCACGCCAGCGCCGACGGTTTGAGGAACGCGCCCGCACCCAGCAGCGCCGACACCTCGGGATTGCGATCGCGGATATGCACGAGCGCGAGCGGCCAAAAAATCACGAAGGCCGTGGCGCCGGCGATCGCCAGCGCGACGAAGAGCAGGGCAAAGAAAAGAATCATCGATGCGAATCAGAACTCCGCATGGCCGGGCGTGCGCGGATACGGGATCGCGTCGCGGATGTTCGACAGGCCGCAGACGTACACGACCAGGCGCTCGAAGCCCAGGCCGAAGCCCGCGTGCGGCACGGTGCCGTAGCGACGGAAATCGCGATACCACTGGTAATGCGCCGGATCCAGGCCGAACTGCGCGATGCGCGCGTCGAGCACGTCCAGGCGTTCTTCGCGCTGCGAGCCGCCGATGATTTCGCCGATGCCCGGTGCGAGCACGTCCATCGCCGCGACCGTCTTGCCGTCGTCGTTGAGGCGCATGTAGAACGACTTGATGTGCTCGGGGTAGTTCATCACCACGACCGGGCGGCCGACGTGCTGCTCGGTGAGCCAGCGCTCGTGCTCGGTCTGCAGGTCCAGGCCCCATTCGACGGGGAAGTCGAACTTCTGCTTGGACGCCTGCAGCAGCTTGATCGCGTCGGAATACTCGATGCGTTCGAACGGCGCGTTGACGAAGGTTTCCAGCCGCGCGACCGCGCCCTTCTGCACGCGTTCGTCGATGAAGGCCATGTCGTCGGCGCGCTCTGCGAGCACCGCGCGGAACAGATACTTGAGGAAGTCTTCGGCCAGCTGCGCGTCGGCGTTGAGATCGGCGAACGCGATCTCCGGCTCGATCATCCAGAACTCGGCCAGGTGGCGCGTGGTGTTGCTGTTTTCGGCGCGGAAGGTCGGGCCGAAGGTGTAGACCTTGCTCAATGCCAGGCAGAACGCTTCGACGTTGAGCTGGCCGGACACCGTGAGGAAGGTTTCCTTGCCGAAGAAGTCGCGCGAGAAATCCACCGCGCCGCCCGCGTCGCGCGGGAGGTTGGCCATGTCGAGCGTGGAGACGCGGAACATCTGGCCGGCGCCTTCGGCGTCGGAGGTCGTCACGATCGGCGTGTTGACCCAGTAGAAGCCCTGCTCGTGGAAGAAGCGATGCACCGCCTGCGCCAGGCAATGGCGGATGCGCGTGACCGCGCCGAACAGGTTGGTGCGCGGGCGCAGGTGCGCCACGTCGCGCAGGAATTCCAGCGAATGGGGCTTGGGCTGGATCGGATAGGTTTCCGGATCCTCGACCCAGCCGACCACCTCGACATGCGTGGCCTGGATTTCGTAGGACTGGCCCTTGCCCTGCGAGGGCACGAGCGTGCCGCGCGCGAGGACCGCGCAGCCGGCGGAAAGGTGGCGCACTTCGGTTTCGTAATTGGCCAGGGCGTCGGTGGCGACCACCTGGATCGGCGCGAAGCACGAGCCATCGCTGACGTGGACGAAACTGAGGGCGGCCGTCGCGTCGCGCCGGGTGCGTACCCAGCCGCGGACCGTGACTTCGCCGCCGGCGGGCATCTTGCCCGAGAGCGCGTGTTCGACGCTGACCACCGTCATGCCTTGAATCCTCGTAATAGCGAGACCACTTCCTGAACCGACAAGTGTAGCGGCACCGGCGCCGCCGGTCCGCCCCCACTACAATGTCGCCATCCCACTGGAGTTCTGCATGGCCGTCCTTCTCGCCCCCGCCGCCCTCGACCGCATCCGTGGTTACCTGCAAGACGCGCCCGGCGCGCTCGGGCTGCGTTTCGGCGTGAAGAAGACCGGCTGTTCGGGCTGGGGCTACCTCGCCGACATGGCGAAGGAGCAGCGCCCCGGGGACACCGTGTTCGAGCAGGACGGCGTGCGGATCTACGTCGATGCCGAGAGCCTGGACCTGGTCGACGGCACGCAGATCGACTTCGTGAAGCAGGGCCTCAACGAGCAGTTCGTGTTCCGCAACCCCAACGTGACGGCCGAATGCGGCTGCGGGGAAAGCTTCACGACCCGCGCTGACGCGGCCTAGCCGCGCACAGCGCCCCAAAGTTTGCTGCGCAAACTTCGGGCCCCGGGGCAGGCTTCCAATTCCCCGCGCTGCCGCGCGCCCCCTTTACTAAAGGGGGCTCTTCCACCAGATGGTTGTGCCAAGCCATTGATTGGCCCATAATTTCGCGCCCCGCAGCCAGCTCTGCGGGTTTCTTGCTCCACCGGGTGGCTGTATCGCTGCAATCCCCGGGGGGCTGTCCGGTCCGCATCGACGGGCCACATCCACAAGGAACCACCATGCGTCATTACGAAGTCGTGTTCCTGGTCCATCCGGACCAGAGCGAGCAGGTGCCCGCCATGATCGAGCGCTACAAGTCGCTCATCGAAAACGGCAAGGGCACCATCCACCGCCTGGAAGACTGGGGCCGCCGCCAGCTGGCGTACCCGATCGCGAACCTGGTCAAGGCGCACTACGTGCTGCTGAACATCGAAGCCGACCAGCTCGTGCTCAACGAACTCGTCGACACCTTCCGCTTCAACGACGCCGTGCTCCGCCACCTCGTCATGAAGCGCGACGATGCGGTCACCGAGCAGTCGCTGATCATGAAGAACAAGGACGAGAAGGGCGACAAGCCCGAGCGTGGCGAACGTCGCCGCCGCGATGACGACGGTGCCGTGGGTGCCGCCGACAACGACGACGCCGCCGAAGCCGCCTAAGGAGCACACCCATGTCCAAGTTCTTCCGCCGCCGCAAGTTCTGCAAGTTCACCGCCGAGGGTGTCAAGGAGATCGATTACAAGGATCTCAACACGCTCCGCCAGTACCTCACCGAGACGGGCAAGATCGTGCCGAGCCGCATCACGGGCACGAAGTCGAAGTACCAGCGCCAGCTGCAGTCGGCAGTGAAGCGCGCGCGTTTCCTCGCGCTCATCCCGTACACGGATAACCACAACGCGTAATTCGTTACGCGGGTCCCTCCGCAAAAGCCTGCACATCCATGTGCAGACTTCTCACTAAAACGTCCATTCGGACAGCAAACAGTTGCGGCGCGCCACGTGCGCGCCGCTAACGAATCGGAGCAAATGAAATGGATCTGATCCTCCTGCAGAAAGTGACCAACCTCGGTGGCCTCGGCGACAAGGTCAAGGTCAAGCCGGGTTACGGCCGCAACTTCCTCGTGCCGCAGGGCAAGGCCGTGCCGGCCACCGCCGCCAACGTCGCCGAGTTCGAAGCCAAGCGCGCCGAGTACGAAGCCAAGGCCAAGGCCTCGCTCGATGGCGCCGAAGGCCGCAAGGCGCGCCTGGAAGGCACCTCGGTCACCATCGCCGCGAATGCGTCGACGGAAGGCAAGCTCTACGGTTCGGTCGGCCCGCGCGACATCGCCGACGCCCTGACCGCCGCCGGTACGCCGGTGGAGAAGTCGGAAGTGGTGATGGGCGAAGGCCCGCTGCGCAACATCGGCGAATACGACGTCCTCGTGCACCTGCACGCCGACATCGAGACGACCGTCAAGGTCATCGTGGTTCCCGAAGCCGCGTAATCCAGCTTCAAGTTGTGTCGAACGGGCGCCCTCGCGGCGCCCGTTTTTTTTGCGTCGCTTCCTGTGAGATTCCGATGCGGTGCGATGTGCACCGGTTATCCACAGAGTTGTCTGCAACGGTCGCAGGTCATTGGCGACTAGGATCGCCCGTCAGGGCAGGGGAGATGGAAGACCGATGAGCGTGCGCCAAGGGAACGCCGCGTTTGCAACGCGCAACGACCACCGAGTCGAGCAATTGCGCGTGCCACCGCAATCGGTGGAAGCCGAACAGGCCGTCCTCGGCGGATTGATGCTGGCGCCCGACGCGTACGACCGCGTCGCCGACATGCTCGTCGAGCCGGACTTCTATCGCCGCGACCACCAGTTGATCTGGCGCGCGATCCGCGAACTGGCCGAACGCAACAAGCCCTACGACGCGGTGACGCTCGGCGAATGGTTCGAGTCGATGGGCCTGTCCGAACAGGTCGCCGGCGGCTCGTACCTGATCGAACTCGCCAGCACCACGCCGTCGGCCGCCAACATCAAGGCCTACGCCGAGATCGTGCGCGACAAGGCGGTGCTGCGTCAGCTGATCGACGTCGGCACCGAGATCGTCAACGACGGCTTCATGCCCGAAGGCCGCGACAGCGCCGAGCTGCTGGCCAAGGCCGAGCAGGACGTGTTCGCGATCGCCGAAGCCGGCGCGCGTGGCCGCACCGACTTCACCCCGGTCAACAAGGCGTTGTCCGAAGCCTTCGACGTCCTGCAGAAGCGCTACGAATCCGGCGGCAGCATCACCGGCCTGCCCACCGGCTACACCGAATTCGACGAGATGACCGCCGGCCTGCAGCCGACGGACCTGCTGATCCTGGCCGCGCGCCCGGCGATGGGCAAGACCACGCTCGCGCTCAACATGGCCGAATACGCGGCGATGAAGACGAAGAAGGCCGTCGCGGTCTTCTCGATGGAAATGTCGGCCTCGCAACTCGCGCTGCGCCTGATTTCCTCGACCGGCCGCGTCAACGCCACGCGCCTGCGCACCGGCCAGCTGGAAGACGAGGACTGGAGCCGCGTGACCAGCGCGATCCGCCTGTTGCGCGAAGCGAAGATCTTCATCGACGACACGCCCGCGCTCTCGCCCGACATCCTGCGCGCCAAGGCCCGCCGCCTGAAGCGCGAGCACGACCTGGGCCTGATCGTCATCGACTACCTGCAGCTGATGGCCGTGCCCGGCAACAGCGAGAACCGCGCGACGGAAATCTCGGAGATCTCGCGCTCGCTCAAGGGCCTGGCGAAGGAACTCAACGTCCCGGTGATCGCGCTCTCGCAGCTCAACCGCTCGCTGGAAACGCGTACCGACAAGCGCCCGGTAATGGCCGACCTTCGCGAATCGGGCGCCATCGAGCAGGACGCCGACGTGATCGTCTTCATCTACCGCGACGATTACTACAACAAGGAAAACTCGCCGGACAAGGGCCTGGCCGAAGTGATCATCGGCAAGCAGCGTAACGGCCCGACCGGTTCGATCAAGCTGAAGTTCTTCGGCGAATACACGCGTTTCGACAACCTGTCCCACGACTCGGTGGGCAGCTTCGAGTGATGTGAGTTCCAGCGATTCCCTTCACCCCCAAGGGAGGATCGGCAGCGATGGCGTACGTGTACACGGTGGAGTTCCGGCAGTGCCGGAACGATGACCCGGAGGCCTCCACGCAGGGCATCCGGAAACACATCCTCGCCGAGGATCGCTACGAGGCCGTGGCGCTCGCCCGCCAGCTGATGCGCGTGCAGGATCCCTGCATCGATGCCGAACGCATCGATCTGTTCAAGGTGGTCCGCCGGCCGTCGTGACCCTTAGACTTGTCGCATGGCACGACCGACCTCCGCGACGATCCACACCGACGCCCTCCGCCACAACCTCTCGCAGGTTCGCGCCCGCGCGCCCCGCAGCCGCGTCATGGCGGTGGTCAAGGCCGACGGTTACGGCCACGGCCTGGAACGCGTTGCGCGCGCCCTGCAGGGCGCGGATGCCTTCGGCGTCGCGGCACTGAGCGATGCCGAGCGGCTGCGCGCGGCGGGCCTCTCGCAACCGATCGTGTTGTTGTCGGGCTTCGATGCGGCCGACGATCTTCCGCAACTGCGTCGCCTCAACGTCGAAACCGTCGTGCACCACGCCACGCAACTGGCGATGCTCGAACAGGCGCCCGACGGCGATCCGATCCGGTGCTGGCTCAAGGTCGACAGCGGCATGCATCGCCTGGGCTTCGCGCCCGAAGCCGTGCGCGATGCGTATGCACGCATGCAGGCGATGCCCGCGGTCGCCGACGGCATCGTGCTGATGAACCACTTCGCGAGTTCCGACGAGTTTCCCGATGCCACCGGCGACGGCGCGCAGACGAAGGCGCAGATGCGCGTGTTCGACGACGCGACCGCGGGCCTGGCCGGCGAACGTTCGCTCGCCAACTCCGCAGCCGTGCTCGGTTGGCCCGATGCGCACGCCGACTGGGTGCGGCCGGGCGGTGCGTTGTACGGCATCTCCGTCGTCGACGGCACGACCGGCGCGGATTTCGATCTGCGCCCGGCGATGACGCTCGGCACGCGGCTGATCGCGGTCAATCGCGTGCGCAAGGGCGAACGCATCGGCTACTCGGCCACCTGGACCTGCCCCGAAGACATGCCCATCGGCGTGGCCGCCATCGGTTACGGCGACGGCTATCCGCGCCACACGCCGTCGGGCACGCACGTGCTGCTCGACGGCCGCCCGGCGCCCATCGTCGGCCGCGTGTCGATGGACCTGATGACGCTCGACCTGCGCGGCCACCCCGACGCGAAGCCGGGCGATCCGGTCGTGCTGTGGGGCGATGGCCTGCCCGTGGAAACCATCGCCGCGGCCGCGGACACCATCGGCTACGAACTGGTCTGCTCGATCACGCGCCGCGTGCGCTTCGTCGAGGCCTGAGGCAAACTCCGGGGCAATCCCGGAGAGGAATGCCGCATGGCCACGAAGGCCCGCCGCAAGCGCGCAACGCGCGAACCGATGTCGCGCGTGGACACCGCGTGGCTGCGCATGGAACGCGGCACCAACCCGATGATGATCACCGGCGTGCTGATGTTCGCCGAGCCGATGTCGCTCAAGGCGCTGAAGCAGGTGGTCAAGACGCGCTTCCTGGATTACGCGCGCTTCCGCCAGAAACCCGTCGACACGCCCGCGGGCGCCTACTGGCAGGACGACGAACACTTCGACCTGGACTGGCACGTGCAACTGTCCGCGCTGCCCGGCAAGGGCGGCAAGCGCGCACTGGAGCGTTACGTCAGCCAACTTGCGTCGAGCCCGCTCGATGCGAGCCGTCCGCTGTGGCAATTCCATCTCGTCGAATCCTACGATGGCGGTTCCGCGCTCGTTGCACGCATCCACCACAGTTACGCCGACGGCATGGCGCTCGTGCAGGTCCTGCTCTCGCTCACCGACACCTCACCCACGCCAATGAAGGGCAGCGATCTGGACAAGGCCTGGCTGAAAGAGCAGGGCGTGCCGGTCGCGCGTCGCGTCGGCGCGGCGCAACGCGCGATGAAACTCGGCGGCAAGATGCTCGGGCAGGGCATGGCGATCTATCGCGATCCTTCGCTCGGTGCGTTGCTCGCGAAGGAAGGCAGCGAGATCGCGCGTGAACTGTTGCAAGCGCTCGCCTTGCCCGACGATCCGCCGTCGTTGTTGCGTGGCGACCTGGGCACCACCAAGCGCGTCGCCTGGGCCGAGCCGCTGGACCTCGACGACGTCAAGGCCGTGGGCCGCGCCACCGGCTTCACCGTCAACGACGTGCTGATGGCCGCGGCCGCTGGCGCATTGCGCAGTTACCTGCTCGAACGCGGCGCCGACATCGACGGCATCACCCTGCGCGCGACCGTGCCGGTCAACCTGCGTCCGCTGGAACACGCGAAGAAACTCGGCAACCACTTCGGCCTGGTGTTCCTCGATTTGCCCGTGGGCGAAGCGAAT
Organism: Noviluteimonas gilva; assembly: GCF_009740395.1. Lineage (GTDB taxonomy): Bacteria > Pseudomonadota > Gammaproteobacteria > Xanthomonadales > Xanthomonadaceae > Noviluteimonas > Noviluteimonas gilva. Next base: position 262,061 of record NZ_WOXT01000003.1, on the reverse strand, counting down.
CCGATGCGTCGCCTGGAATACGTCGGCGAATGCATGCACCAGTTGAAGGCTTCGCGGCAGGCGATCGTCGCGTTCGGGTTGCTCGCCGCGCTCGGCATCGCGCCGCCGGCGGTGCAGTCGCTCGCACTGGAGTTGTTGAGCCGGAAGGCGACGACGGTCGCGACCAACGTGCCCGGTCCGCAACAACCGCTGTATTTCGCCGGTTGCACGGTGCGCGAGATGATGTTCTGGGTGCCGCAAAGCGGTTCGATCGGCGTCGGCATCTCGATCCTGAGTTACAACGGTCGCGTGCATTTCGGCTTGATCGCGGACGCGAAGTTGATCCCCGATCCGGATGCGGTGATTCGCCGATTCGGCCCGGAGTTCGACAAGTTGTTGTACCTGGCGCTCATGGGCGATTGGGATCGCGAGCTGGATTCGGTCGCCGCCGAAGCGTTGATGGCCTGACTGTTTCTTGAACGCGCAACGGGCCCGATCACCCGTTGCGCACACGGCTCTGCTTAGCTTGGCGCCCGTATTCAGCGGACCCCCGCAAGCTAAGGAGCAGCTTCCCCATGAAGATTTCCATGATCGCCGGTTTCGTTGCCGCAGGCCTCGCGCTGACCGCTTCCGGTTGCGCCACGTATACCGGCCAGACGAATGCACCCGACGATCCGAACCGCACGCAGCGTGGCGCATTGATCGGTGCCGCGATCGGCGTGGCCGCGGGTCTTTTGACCGGCGACGATGCGGTCGAACGTCGCCAGCACGCGATGGTCGGCGCGGGCGTCGGTGCGCTCGCCGGTGGTGCGGTGGGCGCCTACCAGGACAAGCAGGAAGCCGCGCTGCGCCGCGACATGGCCGGCACCGGCGTGGACGTCGTGCGCCAGGGCGACAACATCACGCTCAACATGCCCAGCGGCATCACCTTCGACTTCAACAGCTCGACGTTGAAGCCCGAATTCGGTGGCGTGCTGGACAAGGTGTCGCAGACGCTGACGCAGTACAACAAGACCGTCGTCGAAGTCGCCGGCCATACCGACAGCGTCGGCACCGACCAGTACAACCAGGCGCTCTCCGAGCGTCGCGCGAATTCGGTCGCCGGTTACCTCGGTTCGCATGGCGTGATGCAGCAGCGCATGATCGTCGTCGGTGCGGGCGAGTCGCGCCCGGTCGCCAGCAACGACACCGAGTCGGGCCGCGCGCAGAACCGCCGCGTGGAAATCACGCTGGTCCCGGTCGAGGGTTGATTGGCAACGCTGCAACGAAAAGGGCCGCCCGAAGGCGGCCCTTTTTTTGTCCGTGAAACGCGATCAGTAAACCTGGACGCGCTTGTCCGGCGTCAGGTACAGCTTGCCGTCCTTGACGTCGAAGGCCTGGTACCACGGATCCAGGTTGCGCACCGTCAGCGCGCGATAACGCGCCGGCGAATGGCCATCGCCGATGATCTGGTTGCGCAGGGCCGCATCGCGCTGCTTGGCTCGCCACGCTTGCGCAAAGGCGATGAAGAAGCGCTGGTCGCCCGTCAAACCATCGATCACCGGCGCTTCCTTGCCGTTGAGCGACTTGCGATACGCCGCGTGCGCAGCGCTCAGGCCCGCGACGTCGGCGATGTTCTCGCCGAGCACCTGGTTGCCGTTGAGATGCACGCCCGGCAGCGGTTCGTACGCGTCGTACTGCGCGGCGAGGGCGGTGGCGGCCTTCTTGAAGTGGTCCATGTCTTCCTTGGTCCACCAATTGCGCAGCGTGCCGTCGGCGTCGAACTCCGCGCCCATGTTGTCGAAGCTGTGGCTGATCTCGTGGCCGATCACCGCGCCGATCGCACCGTAGTTGGCCGCCGGGTCGGCCTTCGGGTCGAAGAACGGCGCTTCGAGGATGGCGGCCGGGAAGTTCAGCGCGTTCTGCAGCGGCAGGTTCACCGCGTTGACCGTCTGCGGCGTCATCCACCATTCGCGGCGATCCAGCGGCTTGCCGAGCTTGGCGAGCTGGTGCTGGTATTCGAACTTCTCCGCGCGCAGGTAATTGCCCAGCGCGTCATCCGGCTTGATCTCCAGCGAGCTGAAGTCGCGCCAGGTTTCCGGATAGCCGACGGCCACCTGCATTTCCTTGACCTTGGTGCGCGCCTTTTCCTTCGTCGCGGGCGCCATCCATTCCAGCTTGGTCAGGCGATCGTCGAAGGCGGCGACGATGTTCTTCACCATGTCCTCGACCTGCGCCTTGGACGAAGCGGGGAAGTACTGCTTGACGTAGATCTCGCCGACGGCGTCGCCGAGCGCGTTGCTCGTCGAACCGATGCCGCGCTTCCAGCGATCGGTCTGCTGCGTCGTGCCCGACAGTTCGCGACCGTAGAAGTCGAACGCGGCGTCCGCGTAGGCCTTCGGCAGCAGGCCGGCGCCGTGGTTGATGCTGTGGAAGCGCAGGTAATCCTTCCAGGTCTGCAGCGGTTCGCTGGCGACCAACGCCGAAAGTTTGGTGATCGCACCGGGCTGCCAGGCGAGCACGATCGGCTGGCCCGTCAGACCGGCGCCGTCGAAGAACGCCGTCCAGTCGATGCCCGGCGCGCGCTTGGCGTAGTCGGCCATCGGCCAGGGATTGTTGGACTTGTGCACGTCGCCGCTTTCCACGACGTCGGCGTGCGCGTTGGCGATCTTGGTTTCCAGATCGAAGATGGCCTTCGCCTTGGCCTTCGCATCCGGCGTGCCCGACGCGGTGAGGATCTTTTCGATGTACGCCAGATAGGCGTCGCGCTTGGGCTGGAGGTCCTTCGACAGATAGAACTCGCGGTTCGGCATGCCCAGGCCACCCTGCATCAGGTAGGGCACCTGCGTGCCGGCCTTGTCGAGCGGCTGGGAAACGAACACGCCGAACAGATGTTCGGTGTCGAAGTTGGTCGAGTTGAGTGGATCGGTGTCGGCGCGTACCTGGCTGCCGAGCGCGCGCGAGAGCGCCGTCTTGTCGGCGATGGCGTCGATGGCCTTCAGGTCGCCTTCGATGGCCTGCAAGCCGCGCTTCTCGATCGCGGCTTCGTCCATGTACGCGGCGTAGTAGTCGGCGATCTTGCGTTCGTCCGTGCCCGCGGCGGGGTTGCCCTTGCCGGCGGTCTGGATCAAATCGCGCGTGCGCTTTTCGGAGAGCTCGTACACGTAGAAGCCGGTGCCGATGCTCGCGCGGTCGGCGGGGATCTGCGTCTTCTTGCGCCATGCCCCGTTGGCGTATTCCTCGAAGTCGTCGCCCGGCTTCACCGACTTGTCGATGCCGGCGAGGTCGATGCCGATCGTGGGCGCCGCGTTGGCTGCGGTGGTGCTCGCGGATGCAGGGGGCGTGGCCGCCTTGTCGGCCGGCGACTGCGCGTTGCAGCCGACGATCAGGGCGGTGGTCAGGATCCAGCCGATGCGGTGCTGCATGGGGCGGGGCTCTCCGGGTCGAAGGGGCGTCATCATGGCCCCGGAAGGCCGCACGCGCGCATGGACCGAAGGTCATGGGGCAAGCAAAAGCCTGAATACGGATCAGGTGAACCGAAGGCCGGCCTCACGGGAATGAACGTCACCTGACCTTTGCAGTAAGCCACTTACGCTGCGATACCGCCCACAGCCCCTTCCCCCGAACGTGGACGAACCGCAGCACCCGCCGCAGGATGCGGCCGACGCGCGCTTGGAGCGCGAACTGAAGACGTGCCGCCAGCAACGCCGGTTCGCGGTCGCGGCGTTGCGCGCGATTTCCGACGCGGTGGTGATCATCGACCTGGAAGGGAAGATCACATTGCTGAATCCCGTCGCCGCGCATCTCACCGGCTGGACCGAACCCGAATCGCTCGATCGGCCGCTGGGCGATGTGGTGCGATTCGTGGATGAGCACGGCAACGGCATGGATCCACTGTCGCCGGAATCGGATTGGCACTTCACGATGCTGCGCCGGCGCGACGGACACGTGGTGCTCGTCGACGGCAACGTCTCGCCCATCGTCGACGAACAACGCCGCGTGCTCGGATCGGTGGTGACTTTCCGCAACGTCACCGCGGCCAAGCGCCTCACCGACGAACTCCAGCACCAGGCCCACCACGATCCGCTGACCGGCCTGCCGAACCGCCGCGCATTCGAATCGCGCCTGCGTCGCGCCGTGCAGAGCGCGAAGGATCACAACTCGCGCCACGCGCTGTTGTACTTCGACCTGGATCACTTCAAGCCCGTGAACGACACCGCCGGCCACGCCGCGGGCGATGAATTGCTGCGCCAGCTCGCCAAGCTGCTGCGCAGCCAGTTGCGCGAAGGCGATGCGCTCGCGCGCCTGGGCGGCGACGAGTTCGCGATCCTGCTGGAAGATGCAGCGGTCGAACAGGCCAGCTATGTCGCCGAAAAAGTGCGGCGCGCGATCGCCGCGTATCCGTTCGAATGGCAGGGCGAAGTGTTCCGCATCGGCGCGAGCATCGGGCAACTCGAATTCGCCGACGGGAAGTTGAGCGCGTACGAATTGCTCTATCGCGCCGACGAGATGTGCTATCTGGCCAAGTCGCGCGGACGCGATCGCGTCGTGGCCTTCTCGCGCGAACGCAATCGCGGGCAGCAAGAGCCCGTGCCCAAGAGCGTGGCCGCGCTGCGCAGCAATCGCCAGCGCATCCGCCGCCCGCGATCTCCCGCGCATCCCTGAGGGCCGGTAGAATGCGCGCCCGAATGCGTGCACCTCCCTTCCAACGCCTGATGCACCGCCTCGCGCTGGCGGCGACGTTCGCGTTGTTGCTCGTGCCGTCCATCGGACGCATGGCGCAGGCGGGGCAGGGCGAGGCACTGCGCGACGCCTTGGGAGCGATGTGCACGGCCGCGGGGCTCGTCTACGAAACGACGCCGACCGCGCAGGGGCACCACCAAGGCCACCATGATCACGGTGCTCCGGCGATCCCGGGTGCGCCGCACCACGGCAATGGCGATTGCGACTACTGCCCGCTGCTGCAATCGATGGTGGTGGCGAAGGCGCCTGCGCTGGTGGGCATCGCCACGCTCGCGCCGGTGGCGCCCGCGACCGTCGATGCGACGGCGCCGCCGCGGTTCCGCCATCCCAACGGCCTGGGTTCCCGCGGGCCGCCCGCGACTTCCTGACGTAACGACACCCCCGATCGCGCGTCCGCCATTGGCGGGATGCGCCGTTCATGCTCGTCAGGAGAGCACCCCGATGTCACCTTCGTACCCCGCGCGACGCGCGGCGCCTTGCTGCGCCGCGCTCGCGTCCACCTTCCTGCTCGCGTGCGCACCGGCGCACGCGGGCGAACCGCTCGTGCCGCAAACCAAGCCCGAACAACTCGACACCGTCACCGTGCTCGGCACGCGCCCGATCCGCACCGTCGACGATCTGTCCAACGCACGCCGCAAGGCCAACGAACGCACCGGCGGCACCGCGGTGGTCGATGGCGAGTCGTATCGCGACCGTCGTGCCGGCACGCTGGTCGACGCGCTCGGCTTCGCGCCCGGCGTGTTCGTGCAACCGCGCTTCGGTGCGGACGAAGCACGTGTCTCGATCCGTGGCTCCGGCCTGCAGCGCACCTTCCACGGCCGCGGCCTGGTCGTGCTGCAGGACGGTACGCCGATCAATCTCGCCGACGGCAGCTTCGACATGCAGGCGATCGAACCGCTCGCCGCGCGCTACATCACCGTGTATCGCGGGGCGAACGCGCTCGAGTACGGCGCGGCGACGCTGGGCGGCGCGATCGATTTCGTTTCGCCGACCGGCTACGACGCGCCGATGTTCACCGCACGTGCGGAAGGCGGCGCGTTCGACTTCCGTCGCGCGCAGTTGGCCGCGGCAGGCGTTTCCGGACGGGCCGATGGTTATGCAACGCTGACCGGCACCTCGCAGGACGGTTATCGCGAACACGCGGTGCAGGAGACGTACCGCTTCTTCGGCAACGCAGGCTTCCGTTTCAACGACACGCTCGACGGACGGCTGTATTTCACGAAGGTCGATACGCGCTCGGCGTTGCCGGGGAATCTGACGTTCGCCGAATTCGAACGCGATCCCACCCGTGCCGCGCCCGCCAACATCGCAATGGACCAGCGGCGCGACTTCGTGCTCGAACGCCTCGCCGGTCGCCTGGCGTGGGCGCCGAATGCGGACGATCAGGTCGCCTTGTCGCTCTCCATCGCCGACAAGCGCCTGCATCATCCGATCTTCCAGGTGCTCGAACAGGAGTCGCGCGACGTGGGCGTCGACCTGCGCTGGCGGCATGCGTCGGAGTGGGGCGGGCACGCGGCGACGCTGATCGCCGGCGTTCGCACGACCAACGGTTCGCTGCACGACGAACGTTTCGTCAACGTCTTCGGAAATCCCGGCGCGCCGACCAACGTGTTCGACCAGCATGCGCGCGAGAGCGTGGCCTACCTGGAGCAACAGGTCGCGTTGGATGCGCGGTGGACCGTATCGCTTGGTGCACAAGGCCTGCATGCGGTGCGTCGCTCGGACGACAAGTTGATCACCAACGGGCGCGATGAGAGTTTCGAAAAGACCTACTCCGGCGTCAGCCCGAAGCTCGGCGTGCGCGCGGCCCTGGGCGAGCATGCGCAGGTGTTCGCGAACGTCAGCCGCAGCCTGGAGCCGCCGAGTTTCGGCGAACTCACCGGCGGGCCGGGTGTCACGCAGGTCGACATGCAGGAAGCGACGACCGTCGAAGTCGGCACGCGCCTGCAGCATGCGCAGGGTTGGTTGGACGTCGCGCTGTACCACGCACGCGTCGACGACGAACTGCTCGCACTCAACGATGCCAACGGCAATCCGCTGGGCACGACCAATGCCGATCGCACCGTGCACCAGGGCATCGAACTGGGCGGTGCGTGGGACTGGACGTCGCAATGGCGCACGAGCCTGCAATACCTGTTCAACGACTTCCGTTTCGACGGCGATGCCGTCTACGGCGACAACGCACTCGCCGGCGTGCCGCACCAGCAATTGCGTGCGGAAGTGCGGTGGTCGCCGGTCGCGCGCTTCCACGTCGTGCCAGGGTTGGAATGGAACGATGCGACCTGGATCGACCACGCCAACACGCTGCGCGCGAAAGGCGCGACAGTCTGGAACCTGCGCGTCGGCGGCGAACTCGGTGCGCGATGGACCTGGTTCGCGGACCTGCGCAACGTGTTCGACAAGCGCTGGATCGCGAGCACGAACGTGGTCGCGAATGCGGGTGGCATCGATGGTCGCCACGTGTTGCCGGGCGATGGGCGGGGGTTGTACGCGGGCGTCGAACTGCGGCTCTGACGTCCGCCCGCGGGATCGGTCATGCGCGGAAGTGGGAGATGATCCTCTTCCGTTGCATGGCGATCCGTGCGTAACGTCGGCGCATGGTTGAAAACATCGACGGCGCGTTCGCCGAGTTGTCCCGCTGGTTGCAGTACGACGCGGCGCGCACGCGTCGCATCGTCGCCGCCTTCCACCGGGTCACGGTGCGCGATCTGCTCGCGATGGAGCACGCCGCCGCGCGCGGCGAGTGGGGCGAAGTGCGGTGGCGCGCGGACCGGATCTCGATGGGCTGCTTGCATGTCGGTGAAGGGCACGCGGCCGCGTGCCTGGAGCCGCTGTTGGAAGCGCAATTCGGCTTCAGCCTCAAGACGCTGTACTTCGCGTCGTATGCGCCGCGACGCGGCAGCCTGTTGCGCCTGGTGGAGCGCGCCGCCTCGGTGGCGATGGGGGAAGCGTTCGCCTAGGCTGTCGCGATGGACGCGCTTCCTTCCTTCGACACCGCCAGTCCGCACGCGCCGCTCTGGATCGCCCATCGCGGCGCCGCGGCGCTCGCACCGGAAAACACGCTGGAGGCCTACCGCGCCGCATGGGCGAGTGGCCTGCGCGTGCTCGAACAGGATGTGCGCGTGCTGGCCGATGGCACGCTGGTGGTGATGCACGATGCGACGGTGGATCGCACGACCTTGGGCAACGGCTCGGTCGCGCAGTTCGATGTCGCGACGTTCCGGCGATTGCGCGTGCGTCCGTTCGCGGGGTTTCCGTCGACGGTGTCGCCGCCCGTGTTCGACGACGTCCTGGCCGAATTTCGTGGACGGGCGGTCTTCGTGCCGGAAGCGAAGTCGCCGGGGAGTGGCGCGGGCTTGGTCGACGCGTTGCTCGGCGCATCGATTCCAAGCACGCAAGCCTTGGTACAGTCCTTCGCACTCGACGATCTGTTGCCCGCGGTCGCCGCGGGCTATCCCGCAATGTTCCTCACCGCGCGCAGCGAAGGCATTGAAGCCGCGCGCGCGGCCGGCGTGCAGTGGGCGGGCTTGGATCGACGCGCGGCGCCATCGGTGTTCGACGAATGGCGCGAAGCGGGCTTCCGCATCATCGCGTACACCGTCAACGATCGCGCCGAACGCGATCGCCTGCTTGCGCTCGACGTGTGCGGGTTTTTCTCCGACGATCCGCGGGCGACGATGGCCTGAGCGTCATTCCTTTTCAGGACTGATCCGCACGCCAGTCGTGTTGCGCTCGATCACGACCTGGAAGTCCGGCGTGCCGCGGCGCGCCTTCACCAGCACGTCTTCGCCGTCGTCGACTTCCGACTTGTACATCGCATCGCCGAATTGCTTGCGGATCCCTTCGGAGACCAGCTTCGCGACGCGGTTTTCGCCCGTGCCTTTCGCGATCGCGACGACCACGTGCGCCGCTTCGCCACCCTCGGGCGTAAGCACGAGTTCGATGTCGCCATCGGTCTTGGCGTTGCCGCTGAACTGCAGGCGCCACTTGTTCGATTCGGCCGCCGCGGCGGGAAGGGCGAGGGCGAGCGCGCAGACCATCGTCAGTGCGCGGAGTCGGAGCGAGCGGTCCATGGCAGTGGTCTCGGTGGGCAGGGGCTCATCTGGAAGCAGCCGGGGTCAAGCCCGCGTGACCCCGGCCGCCGGCCCCGCATCCGGCCTCCACTGGAACGGCCGCCCCTCCGCCCCCATCTCTCTGGCACCTGAAGGAGGAACACACATGACGACCGATACCGCGATCCTGGCCGGCGGCTGTTTCTGGGGCATGCAGGACCTGATCCGGCGCCAGCCGGGCATCGTGACCACGCGCGTGGGCTACAGCGGCGGCGACGTGCCGAACGCGACCTATCGCAACCACGGCACGCATGCCGAGGCGATCGAGATCACCTTCGATCCCGAAAAGACCAGCTACCGCGACATCCTGGAATTCTTCTTCCAGATCCACGATCCGAGCACGATGAACCGGCAGGGCAACGATGTCGGCAGCAGCTACCGTTCCGCGATCTTCTATCGCGACGAACAGCAGAAGCAGGTCGCCGAAGACACCATCGCCGACGTGGATGCCTCGGGCCTGTGGCCCGGCAAGGTGGTGACCGAAGTGTCGCCGGCCGGTCCGTTCTGGGAAGCCGAACCGGAGCACCAGGATTACCTGGAGCACTATCCGACCGGTTACACCTGCCACGTGATCCGCCCGGGCTGGAAGCTGCCCAAGCGCGCGCAGGCGTAAGCGGCATTCCGCAACGCCCGCTCGATACCTTCGTATGCATACCAACGTGCAATCGTCGCTGCACGTGATCTGCTGTGTGATGAGTGGTCTTTCCCCACGATAGGAAACGCCACGATGGCCCAGCATGCAGAAACCACGAGTGCCGGTTCGCCCACCGGCATTCGCCCCTTCCATTACAAGGCCTCCGATACCGACCTGGCCGAACTGAAGCGCCGCATCAAGTCGACGCGCTGGCCGGAGAAGGAAGGCGTCGACGACGACTCGCAGGGCGTGCAACTGGCCACGATGCAGCAGCTGGCCAAGTATTGGGCGGAGAGTTACGACTGGCGCAAGATCGAAGCGCGCCTGGAATCGCTGCCGCAATTCATCACCAACATCGACGATCTCGACATCCACTTCATCCACGTGAAGTCGAAACACGAGAACGCGCTGCCGATCATCGTCACGCACGGTTGGCCGGGCTCGATCATCGAGCAGCTCAAGATCATCGAACCGCTGACCGATCCGACCGCGCACGGCGGCACCGCCGACGACGCGTTCCACGTCGTGATTCCCTCGATGCCCGGCTACGGCTTTTCCGAGCGGCCGGGCAAGATCGGTTGGGATCCGGCGCACATCGCCATCGCTTGGGACGTGCTGATGAAACGCCTGGGCTACGACAAGTACGTGGCGCAGGGCGGCGACTGGGGCGCGATCGTCACCGATTACCTCGGTGCGCAAGCGCCGGCGGGATTGCTCGGCATCCACTCCAACATGCCCGGCATTTTGACGCCCGAGCTTTCCGGCGCACTCGCCAGCGGCGGTACGCCGGCCGAAAAGCTGACGGCGGAAGAGCAGGAGGCGTGGGACCGGCTGAAGTTCGTGTGGACCAAGGGCATCGGCTATGGATTCCAGTTGGGCCTGCGCCCGCAGACGATGTACGGGCAGGCGGATTCGCCCATCGGTTTGGCCGCGTATTTCCTCGACCACGATCAACGCAGCTATCGGCTGATCGCGCGCGTGTTCGATGGAAAGACCGAAGGCCTGACGCGCGACGACATCCTCGACAACATCACCATCACCTGGCTGACGAACACCTTCGTCTCCGGCGCGAAGTTGTACTGGGAGAACAAGGCCGGCTTCTTCGACATCAAGGGCGTCAAGGTACCGACCGCGATCAGCTCGTTCCCCGATGAGCTGTATCCGGTGCCGCGCAGCTGGGCGGAGAAGGCGTATCCGAAACTGATCCATTACAACCGCATGCCCAAGGGCGGGCATTTCGCCGCCTGGGAACAGCCCAAGGCGTTCGTGGAAGAACTGCGCGCGGGCTTGCGCTCGCTGCGGACGTAAGGCTCAGCCGAAGGTAAAGGCGAACAATTCGACGCCACGATCGAAGAACAGGATCTCCACGGTCCTGTCTTCGATCGGAGGAGATTGGCGGATGAGTTGATACATGCGGAATTCGGACACGATGCCCGCGCCGTCGGCATCGATGTCCGTGCCGTGCGCGGCGCCGGGCGGCTTGCCGTCGATCGTGACGCGGATGCGCACGGGACCTTCGCCTTCCATCGCCGATCCCATCACCGCATGCACGTCGCGTGCGTGGAAGCGGAATTGCACGCGGGCGTTGCCGGCGTTCGAACGCGCCGCCTCGCGTTCCATGGTCCAGTCGCCGATGAGCGCCCATTGGTTTTCGTGCAACCGCTCCGGTGCGGTGTAGACGTTGCGCTTCAAGCCCACGACGCCGCCCGGGGATGCGAAGCGTTCCGTGCGCGCGGCACCGGCATAGGTTTCCGGCGTCTTGAGGTTCGTCCAATCCGCGGCCGCTTCCTGGCCTTGCCCGATCGACGGCGTGATCGGCGGCAGATCCTGTGCGCCGTTGTCCTTCAACAATTGCCGGAAGACCGCCTCGGCCTTGTCGTAATCGGTCTCGCCGAATTGGGTGTGGCGGATGCGGCCCTGCGCGTCGACGATGTAGAGCGCTGGCCAGTATTGGTTGTCGAAGGCCTGCCAGATCGCATGGCGGCTGTCGATCGCGACCGGATAACGCAGGTCCATCGCGGCGGTGAAGTGCTTCACGCGCGCGGGATCCTGTTCGAATGCGAACTCGGGCGAATGCACGCCGATGACGACCAGGCCCGCGTCCTTGTACTTGTCCGCCCACGTGCGCAGCCAGGGCGCGGTGCGCATCCAGTTGATGCAGGTGTAGGTCCAGAAATCGACGAGCACGACTTTCCCGCGCAGCGCACCCACGGTGAGGGGCGGCGAGTTGATCCAGCCGGTGGCACCGTCGAGCGGAGGCATCTTGCGTTCGAAGACCGAGGGCAGGGCAGGTGACGCTGCGTCCTGTGTACGGCCGCTGCCGTCGCAATACGCGCCGGTCAGCGCGACGGCCACGCCGGCCAGCAGGGAGGCGAGCAGCGCGCGGAATGACTTCATGGCACGTCGGTCAACTCAACATAACGCGCGCACCTTGTCGATTGCACGAAGGTATCGGTGGGTTGGCACGAAAATAGATGTGCACGCATCGCCCGTTGAGGGCATCCTCAAGCGCTACCGTGCGTCACGGAGTGTCCATGTCGCGACAGACGTTCGATGGAACCGGCCGATTGCCGGCATCGCTTCCGACGGCACTCCATGCGACCGCCCTGATCGAACGCGACCTGCGCGCCAGGGCGCCGGATCGTCGGCGCGAGCGCGCATTCACGATGGCGCAGCCCGTCGTGCACGTCGTCGATGCAGATGCGTCGGTCCGAGATGCCTTGTCGGCATTGATTCGCGCCGTCGGCTGTCGCGCGGAAGTGTTCGCAACGGCGCGCGACTTCCTTGCGCATCCACGTGCGACGGTGCCGGGTTGCCTCCTGCTCGAGTTGACCCTGCCCGACATCGACGGCCTGACGCTGCAGGAATACATCGCGGCCGATCAGCCTTCGCTGCCGATCATCTTCATCACCAGCCACGGCGACGTGCCCACGAGCGTGCGCGCGATGAAAGCCGGCGCGTTCGAATTCCTGGTCAAGCCCCTCGCGAAAGAAGCGCTGTTGCCGGCGATTCGCGACGCGATCGCTTTCAGCAAGGCCGCGCTCGAACGCGCCGCGATCGCGCGCGCCCTCGATGCACGCTATGCATCGCTGACGCCGCGCGAACGCGAGGTGTTGCGCGGCGTCGCGACCGGGCTGTTGAACAAACAGGTCGCCGCCGAACTGGGCATCAGCGAGATCACGGTGAAAGCGCATCGCGGCCGCGTGATGCGCAAGATGCAGGCGCACTCGCTGGCGGAGTTGGTGAACCTGGTGGCGGTGTTGGGCGTGCTGGCGTCCGGCGGCCAGGCGACGGACTAACGCAGCGACTTGAAGGCGGCGCGCAACTCTTGCGTGAATGTTTCCGGCTGCTCCCATGCGGCGAAATGCCCGCCCTTCGGCAAACGGTTGTAGTGGACGAGGTTCGGGAACGCGCGTTCGGCCCAGCTTCGCGGCACCTGGTACAACTCGTCGGGGAATGCACTCACGGCCACCGGCACGGTCACGCCCTGCGGCGCGAAGAACACGGTCCGGTTCTCCCAGTACAGGCGTGCCGATGACACCGCGGTGCTCGTCAGCCAATACAGCGTGATGTTGTCCAGGATGTCGTCGCGCGTCAGCCCTTCGGGTTTGCCGTCGAACACGCGCGCGATGAGCTCGTAGCTGCGCGCATCATGGTCGAGGATCCATGCGGCCAGCCCGACCGGTGAGTCTTCGAGCGCGTAGAGCGTTTGCGGCCGCAAGCGCATTTCGTTCGCGTAACCCAGGCCTTTCTGGAAGAAGAAGTCGAGTTGGTCCCACGCCCGGCGTTCGTCGGCCGACAGATTCGCCGGCGGCTTCGCACCCGAATGCAGCGCCTGCGCGATGTCCGGCGGCACGGCGGCGGGCATGTTCAAGTGGATCGCCATCACGGTGCCAGGCGCGAGTACGGCCATCTGTTCGGTGACCGGGTCGCCCCAATCGCCGCCCGATGCGACGAACTTCGCGTAACCAAGCCGCTGCATCAACACCGTCCAGGCGCGCGCGATGCGAATCGGATCCCAACCCAATTCCGTGGGCTTTCCCGAAAAGCCGTAACCGGGCAGCGACGGAATCACGACGTCGAATGCATCGGCCGCCGTTCCACCGTGCGCGGTGGGGTCGGTGAGCGGTTCGATGATCTTCAATTCTTCGATGATCGACCCCGGCCAACCGTGCGTGAGGATCAGGGGCAACGCGCCCTTGTGCTTCGAACGGACGTGAATGAAATGGATGTCGAGCCCATCGATGGTCGTGACGAACTGCGGCAATGCGTTGAGGCGCGCTTCGGCCTTGCGCCAATCGTAATCGGTCTGCCAGTACTGCGCGAGGGCGCGCATCGTCTGGAGTTGCACGCCCTGCGTGCCGTCGGGCACCAGTTCCTTCGAGGGCCATCGCGTGGCCGCGATGCGCCGGCGCAAATCCGCGAGCGCTTCATCGGAGGCGTGGAAAGTGAAGGGGCGAATCGTCATGGCGTCGGACGTCGCGGGCGTTGGCGTCGCCGATTGCGCGGCCGCGACCGGAATGCACAGGCACAGCGTGCAAGCCAGTGCGAAACCTGCGAGCGATCTGGTGGCATGCATGGTCCGATCTCCGGGAGGCGTTGCGTTGCAAAGAACGCGACTGTGGACACGCGCATCGAACGACCGCAATCAGACCTTGGTCTTCGCCTGTCATGGTGATGACGATGGATGCAGCGACGGGGTAGCGTGCGGAGATGGCGCGCGCAGCACACGACGCCGCGATCCGCCCGTTCCGGTTCAGTGCATCCGACGCCGACCTGGCGGACCTGCGCAGGCGCATCGAGGCCACGCGATGGCCCGATCGCGAGACCGTCGCCGATTCCTCGCAAGGCACGCAACTGGCGACCATCCAGAAGCTCGCGCAGCGATGGGCCACGCAGTACGACTGGCGAAAGACCGAAGCCCGGTTGAACGCCGTGCCGAATTTCACCGCCACGATCGACGGGCTCGACTTCCATTTCCTCCACGTGCGTTCAAAGCACGCCGACGCATTGCCGCTCTTGCTCGCGCACGGTTGGCCCGGTTCGATCATCGAACGGATGAAAGTGGTCGGCCCGTTGACGGATCCGACCGCGCACGGGGGCGAGGCGTCGGACGCGTTCCATCTGGTGATTCCATCAATGCCCGGATTCGGTTTCTCCGGCAAGCCCGCGGCCACCGGTTGGAATCCGGAACGTGTCGCCGATGCTTACATCGCGTTGATGGAGCGCCTCGGGTACGCGCGCTACGGCGTGTCGGGCACCGATTGGGGCGCGATCACGGTCGACCTCATGGCGGTGAGGACGCCCGCCGGCCTCATCGGCCTGCACACGAACATGGGCGGCGTGGTGCCGCCGGAGATCGATCGCGCGCTCGCACGCGGCGATCCGATTACGACCGCGCTCAGCGATGAAGAACAACGCGCCTGCGATCAGATCGCGTTCGCGTACAAGCACATCGCGTACGCGGTGATGATGGGCGACCGGCCGCAATCACTGACGGCGCTCGCGGATTCGCCCGTGGGCCTGGCGGCCTTCATGATCGATCTGTATCCGCGCAGCTACGAGATGATCGCGCGTTCGATCGACGGGGTGCCGGAAGGACTCACGCCCGACGATGTGCTGGATGCGATCACATTGTTCTGGCTGACGAACAGCGCGCTGTCCGCGGCACGCATCTACTGGGAGAACAAGACGCCGTTCTTCGCGGTGAAGGGCGTCGATTTGCCGGTCGGCGTCAGCGTGTTTCCCGACGAGCTCTTCGAGGCGCCGCGCAGTTGGGCGCAGGCGGCGTATCCGAGACTCGTGCATTACAACCGCCTGCCGAAGGGTGGTCACTTTCCTTCGTGGGAGCAGCCGGTGTTGTTCACGAACGAAGTGCGGGCCACATTCCGAACGCTGCGATGATGCGCGCCGTCGTCAGGCGGCCGTGCTCGCACGGCGCACCAGGTTCGAGCGTGTCGCCTCCAGGACGGCCGACAAGCGCGTGATATCCGCGGGTTTGCGGAAATGGTCCGCGAAGCCCGCCGCGTACGCCTGCTGCTGGTCCTGCGCGCCGCCCCAACCGGTGATCGCGATCAGCACCGCGTTCGCATGCCGCGGATCGGCGTGCAGTCGGCGCGCGAGCTCGTAGCCGTTCATGCCGGGCAGGCCGATGTCGAGCAGGCACACGTGTGGTTCGAAGTCCGCGGCAATGGCCAATGCCCGCGGCGCGTCGGCGGCGATCCTGAAATCCATGCCGAGCAGTTCGAGCAACAATGCGAGCGTGCGCGCGGCATCTTCGTTGTCGTCCACGACGAGCACGCGCATCGCATCGCGCCCCAGTGGGCGAGGGGAGGCCGATAGGACGTCCTGTTGCGCTTCAAGCGCATCCGTCGCCTCGGCGATGCAAGGCAGCCGCACGACCACGCGCGTGCCCTTGTCGGGGCCCTCGCTGCCGACTTCGACCTGACCGTCCTGCAATTCGACGAGTTGCTTCACCAACGCCAGTCCGATGCCCAGGCCATCCTGCAACCGATTGCGATCGCGGCGGCCCTGCGTGAACAGTTCGAACACATGCGGCAACACGCTCGGATCGATGCCGATGCCGTCGTCCTCGACTTCGACCAGCGCGCAATCGCCGACGGTGGAGGCGCGGACCCAGATGCGTCCACCCGCGCGGCCGTACTTCGCGGCGTTGTTGAGCAGGTTGCCGAAGACCTGCGTCAGGCGCACCGGGTCGGCGTCGACGGTCAAGGGGTGGTCGGGCATGTCGACGTGCAGCGTCACGCCACCGGCTTCGACGAGGGGCGCGCTGAGCTCCAGGGCGCTGCGCAAGGCGTGGCGAAGGTCGATGGCGCGGCGGCGCAGTTCGATGCGGCCACGCGAGACGCGCGAGGCCTCCATCAGATCGTCCATCAAGCGCACCATGTGGTCGACTTGCCGGCTCATCGTCGCGTGCAGCGCCTGGCGGCGTTGCGCGTCGCCGTCGTCCATCGCGAGCACGTGCAGGGCGTTGCGGATCGGTGCGAGCGGATTGCGCAGTTCGTGCGCAAGCATCGCGAGGAATTCGTTCTTGCGGCGCACGGCGTCGGCTTCGGCGTCGCGCGCGCGTTCGAGTGCGTCCAGATGGTCGCGGATCTCGTACTGGCGCGTCCGCGCACGCAGCGAGGTCCGCAATGCGCTGAGCAGCGCCGACACGCGCAGCGGGCGTTCGAGCAGCGTCACGTTGCCCAGCACCGCAACGGCATCGCCGACGGCGAGCGAGTCCGCGCCGCGTCCGGTCAGGATCAGGACCGGCAGGTCGGACCAGGCGCCCTGGACTTCCAGCGTCTGGGCGATCGCGGCATGCACGCCGTCGACCTTCAGCAATTCTTCGCCGACCAGGATCGCGCCGGCGCCGAGCGCCAACTGCTCGCGCAGGTCGGTGGCGTCGCGACACACGTGGCACGTCAAACCGTTGTCTTCGAGGATCGCGCAGGTGATGTCTGCATCGCGCGTGGTCAGCAGCAACAGCAGCACGCGCATGCTTGCGCCGGGTGCGAGTGCGTTCACCCCGCCACGCCCGGTGCGAGCGGTGCCCGCGGGGTCATCGGGTCTGCTTCGTGCGAATCGACTTCCTGCGGCACGCCCGTGAGCACGCCACGGAAATTGCGCAGCGGCTCGCCGATGTCCAGGCCGTTGGAGGTGATCCGCATCTCGCGGATCGTGCGCTCGTGCGGGCCGGTGCGTTTCTTGAGGACCGAAATCGCCTGCTTCACTTCGCCACGGCTTTCGAAATAGCGCAGCAGCACCACCGTGTCCGCCAGGTAGCTGACGTCCAGCGAGGTCTGCATGTGGCCGATCAGGCCGGCCTGCGACGCGATCAGGATCGTGGTGATGTCCAACTGCGCGAGATAGGAGAGCAGTTCGTGCAACTGGATCAGCACGTGATGCTCTTCGGCCATCGCGTTGAGGAAGCCGTTGAGGCTGTCGAGGACGACCAGCTTCGCGCCCTCGACTTCGACGGCGTTGCGGATGCGATGGATGAACTCGCCCGGCGAGAGTTCGGCCGGGTCGATCGATTGCACGTCGACGGTGCCCTCGGCCACGCACGCTTCGATGTCGAAGCCGATGCCCCTGGAGCGGGTGACCAGTGCGCGCTGGCTTTCGTCGAACAGGAACATCGCCGAACGTTCCCCGCGCGCGGCCGCCGATCGCACGAAGTGCGAGGCGAGCGACGACTTGCCCGCGCCGGCCGCGCCGATCAGCAGCGTGCTGGTGCCGCGATCCAGACCGCCGCCCAGCAGTAGGTCCAGCTCGGCCAGTTCGCTGGCCACCGGATCGTTCCTGCCGGAGCGCCGGTAATGCGCGGCGATCAGGCGCGGATACACGCGCACGCCGCCGGTTTCGATCTTGTAGTCGTGGTAGCCCGAGCGGAAGGCGCGTCCGCGCATCTTGCTGATGCGCAGGCGGCGCCGGTCGCCGCCGAAATCGGGCATGAGGTGGTCGAGCTGGATCGCGCCATGCACGATCGTGTGCACGTGCAAGCCCTGGTCGGACGCCGAGCTTTCATCGAGCATGAGCACCGTCGTGCCCTTGCCGGAGAAGTACTGCTTCAACGCAAGCACCTGCCGGCGGAAGCGCAGCATCGAACCGGCCAGCAAGCGCAGTTCGGCCAGCGAGTCGAACACGACGCGGTCGGGCTGCAGGCGCTCGACTTCATCCAGCACGCGGCGCGTGGTCTCGGCCAGCTCCACTTCGGAGGGGTGGAACATCGTGTACTGCGATTCCGGGTCCAACTGGTCGCCGACCGGGAACAGTTCGTGGATCGCGATGCCGTCCAGCGACCAGCCGTGGGCATGCGCCACTTCGCGCAGCTCACGCTCGGTTTCCGACAGCGTCACGTACAGCACGCGTTCGCCCGCGGCCGCGCCCGAGCGCAGGAATTGCAGCGCCATGGTGGTCTTGCCGGACCCGGGCACGCCCTCGATCAGGTACAGGCGATGCGGCGTCAGGCCGCCATCGAGAATCACATCGAGCCCCTCCACACCGGTCGGAACCGGCGCGGGGAGCGTAAGGGATTGGGAAGACATGGCCGCCGTCGGCTGAGTGCGTACGCGATTCTCGTGGACCGGCGCGTCAACATCGTGTGCACGGATGAGCCGAACGCCCGAAAACACGAAGGCCCGCAGGGCGGGCCTTCATGCGCATCGCACGTCAGTGCGACATCGAGTAGGGCTGCGCTGCATCCTTCCCGGGCCAGGCCCGGTTGGGTTGCGCCTGCATCGTGAAGTGCAATTCGCCGCCGGCCACGATGTCCTCGTGGCGGAGGAAGGCGCGATCCAGCGGTTTTCCGTTGAGCGTTGCGCTGCCGATATAGGAGTGCGCGTCGTCCAGCCCGTCGGCCACGACGGTGAATCGCTTGCCGTTGGGCAGGTTGAGCGTCGCGCGCGGCAGGAAGGGACGGCCGATGATGTATTCGTTGCTGCCCGGCGCGATGGGATAGAACCCCAGCGCCGTGAACACGAACCACGCCGACATCTGGCCGAGGTCGTCGTTCCCGGACAGGCCATCGGGGCGCGGGGAGTACTGGCTCGCCATGATCGGGCCAAGCCGCTGCTGCGTGCGCCAGGGCTCGCCGGCCGCGGCGTAGAGGTAGGCGACGTGGTGGCTGGGTTCGTTGCCGTGCGCATACCAGCCGATCAGGCCGGTGATGTCTTCCATGTGCTCGAAGGTCTTCGGATCGACCTTCGCGTCGAACACCGCGTCGAGTTTCGCGAGCAGCTTGTCCGCGCCGCCGTGCGCCTGCGCGAGCCCCGCCACGTCATGCGGCACGTACCAGGAGTATTGCCACGCGTTGCCTTCGGTGTAGTCGGAGCCATACCCGCTGGCGGTCGGATCGAAGGGTTCGCGGAAGCTGCCGTCGCGCTTGCGCGCGCGCATGAAGCCGGTGGCGGGATCGAAGGCGTGGCGCCAGTTCGCCGCGCGTTTCTGGAACTGCGCTGCGATGTCCTTGCGACCCATCGCTTCGGCCACGCGCGCGATGGCCCAGTCGTCGAAGGCGTATTCGAGGGTCTTCGAGGCGGCCTCGTCTTCCTCGTCGATCGGGACGTAGCCGAGTTCCATGTACTGCGCGAGCCCGTCGTACGGGCCGTAGCTGGCGCTGGCCACCATCGCCTTCAGCGCTGCATCGGTGTCGTAACCGCGGATGCCCTTCATGTAGGCGTCGGCGATCACGGGCACGGCGTGGTAGCCGATCATGCACCACGTTTCCTGGCCGTGGAACGCCCAGATCGGGAGCACGCCGTAGGGGCTCGCGCCCTGCGCGGCGAGCAATGATTGGATGAAGTCGTTGTTGCGTTGTTCCGGTTGCACCAGCGTGAGCAGCGGATGCAA
Organism: Noviluteimonas gilva; assembly: GCF_009740395.1. Classification (GTDB taxonomy): domain Bacteria; phylum Pseudomonadota; class Gammaproteobacteria; order Xanthomonadales; family Xanthomonadaceae; genus Noviluteimonas; species Noviluteimonas gilva. Next base: position 242,261 of record NZ_WOXT01000003.1, on the reverse strand, counting down.
CGCGCGATACGTGTCCCAGAGCGAGAACGTCGAGTAGTTCGTGAATCCCTTCGCCTGGTGCACGGCGTTGTCGGGACCGCGATAACGGCCGTCGCTGTCCATGAACAGGCTCGGGCCCATGAAGGCGTGGTACAGCGCGGTGTAGAAGCTGGTCCGCATCGGCGCGGGTGCGTCGACGTCGATCGCGCCGAGCGCCTGCGCCCATTGCGCCTTCGCATCGGCGCGCACGCGATCGAAATCGAAGTCGGCCATCTCCGCGTCGAGGTTGGCGATGGCGCTGTCTTCGCCGACGGGCGAGATCGCGACCTTCACGACCAGCGGCTGTCCGGGCGCGTCGGCGAAGTCGAGCGCACCGACCAACTGGCGACCTTCGATTTGCGCGCGTTGGTGCGGATCGTCCTTGCCAGGCGGCGGGAAGCCTTTGTAGGGCACGTCGCGCTCGGTGTCGTGGAATTGATGGCCGGTGATCGGCTTGGAGAAACGCATCGCGAAGTACACCTGGCGGCCCGGTGCCCAGCCGCGCGTTTCGCGAAAGCCGGTGAGCGTGCCATCGGCGTGCAGGCGCAAGCGCGACCACAACACCTTGCCCGGATAGTCGTACATGCTCGTGCGCAGATCGACCAACACGTGCGCGGGCTTGCCCTTCGCGAACGTGTAGCGATGCACGCCCACGCGTGCGCTGGCGGTGAGTTCGGCGCGGATGTCGTAGTCCGACAGGGTGACCGCGTAGTAGCCCGGCTGCGCGACTTCCCCCTCGTGCGAGAAGCGCGAGGTGTATCCGCTTCCGGGCTTGTCGATGTCGCCGCGTTCGAGCTTGACCTCGCCGGAGATCGGCATCACCAGCACGTCGCCCAGGTCCGAATGCCCCGTGCCGGAGAAATGCGTGTGCGAGAAGCCGACGATGGTGCTGTCGTCATGACGGTAGCCGGCGGCCCAGCCGTAGGCCTCCTTGCGCGGCTTGATCTGCGTATCCGGGCTGAGCTGGATCATGCCGAAGGGCACGACGGCGCCGGGGAAGGTGTGGCCTTCGCCGCCCGTGCCGATGAAGGGATCGACGGCCGCCCAGGCTTCAGTGCCGCGAGCGGCGGTTGCGGCCAGGGCTTTGCTTGGAATGGCGCTGCAGGCCGCGACCACCAGCAACAGGCCCGCGGCTTTCACCTTGTTCGTCATGTCTGGGTTCGCTTTGGATCGTTCCAAAGCGCGGAAATTAGCATTGTTCCCGGGAAGGGCATGCTGCACCGCGACATGCGCTTTTGCGCCGACTGTGGTGTGTTTAGATCGGTCTAATCGATTTTCGGGGAAGGGATGCGCCTGCGAGTTGCCGCCGCGGTGGTGTTGCTTGCGCTCTCGGCGGCTACGCCGGCGTCGGAGCGTCGCGCGTCGGAAGACCCGAGCGTCGAAGCGACCGTCAACACCTTCATCGGGACGAAGGACGAGGGCAACACCTTTGAGCCATTGCAATGACCCGCCAGAAGCCCGTCACCGTCAACGACATCGCCCGCGCCTGCGATGTCTCGCGCGCCACCGTGTCGCTGGTGCTGCGCCGCAGTCCGCTGGTCAATGTCGATACGCGTGCGCGCGTGGAGGCCGAACTCAAGCGGCAGCATTACGTCTACAACCGCGCCGCGGCGAATTTGCGGCGGCGCACGTCCTCCAGCGTGGCGTTGGTCATCAACGACCTGTCGAACCCGTTCTTCGCCGAGTTCGCCGCGGGCGTGGACGAAGCGCTGGGCGCCGAAGGCTACGTGACGCTGCTCGGCAGCACGAATGAGTCGCCGGAGCGACAGCAGGCCGTGCTCGATTCGCTGCTCGAACACGGGCCGGCCGGGATCATCCTCTCGCCGGCCGAACACAGCGACGGCGAAGCGGTGCGACGCGTGGTCGGCATCACGCCGCTCCTGGTCTTCAATCGCGCGCTCGCGGGCGGCGACTGGGATTTCCTCGCGCTGGAGAACGAACGCGGCGCGCGCCTGGCCACCGAACACCTGTTGTCGCTCGGCCATCGACGCATCGCCTTCTTCGGCGGACATGGAGATTCCAGCTCGTGCCGGCAACGCCGCCAGGGTTACATCGACGCCATGTCGGCGGCCGGCATCAGACCCGATGCGAACTGGCTCGTCGAATGCGCACCGACGCGCGTGGCCGCCGCGCATGAAACCGGCGCGCTGTTCGAACGCGACCCGTTGCTCACCGCCGCCGTTTGCTACAACGACAACGTCGCCCTCGGGTTGATGCTCGGCCTGCAGGCGCGCGGCACGCGCCCGGGCACGGACTTCGCGATCACCGGGTTCGACGACATTCCCGAAGCCGCGCTCTCCACGCCACCCCTGACCACGTTGTCCGTCGACCCGCGCGAGCGCGGTCGACAAGCCGCGCAATTGCTGCTGCAGCGCGTGCAATCGCCGGACGAAGCGCCCTGCAACCTCGTGGCGCCCGTGACGCTTGTCGTGCGGGGCAGCAGCGGTGGCGCGCATGTGCCGAAGGCGGATCACGCATGAAAGTCGTCTGCTTCGGCGAAGCGCTGATCGACTTCCTGGCGCAGCCCGCCGCCACGCCCGATGCGCCGCGCGCCTTCCTGCAGTTCGCCGGCGGTGCGCCGGCCAACGTCGCGGTCGCGGTCGCGCGTCTCGGCGGACAAGCGCAATTCGTCGGGATGCTCGGCGTCGACATGTTCGGCGACTTCCTGCTGGACAGTCTTCGCAATGCCGGCGTGGACACGACCGGCATCGTGCGCACCGATGCAGCGCGCACCGCGCTGGCCTTCGTGCAACTGGATGCGGACGGCGAGCGCCACTTCAACTTCTATCGACCGCCCGCGGCGGATCTGTTGTTTCGCGACGCGCATTTCCATGAAGCGTCGTTCGCGCAGACGTCCGTCTTCCATGTGTGTTCCAACAGCCTGACCGAAGCCGACATCGCACAAGCCACGTTGCAAGGCATGGCACGCGCACGTGCGGCAGGCGCGGTGGTGAGCCTGGATCTCAACCTGCGCCCGGCATTGTGGCCGGAGAAAACGGATCCGCGGCCGCGCCTGTGGAACGCCTTGAGAGAAGCGGACCTGGTGAAGCTCGCGCGCAATGAACTGGAGTACCTCGCGCAAGCGTTACCCGGCGGCGAAGCCGCGGTCGTACAACGCATCCTCGAAGGCCACGCGCGCCTGGTGGTCATCACCGATGGCGCGGACCCCTTGCAGTGGCACACGCGCGCCTCCAGCGGCGAAGTGGGGGCCTTGCGCGTGCAGGCGGTGGACACGACCGCGGCAGGCGATGCGTTCGTCGGCGGCGTGTTGTTCCGTCTCGCGGAACTCGGTGTCGATGGCGCGCGGTTCCCGCAATTCGCCTCCGATGCCACGGCCATCGCCGATGCGCTGCGATTCGGAGCGGCGGTCGGCGCATTGGCGGTGACGCGCCAGGGCGCGTTCGCGGCGATGCCGAACCATTCGCAAGTCTCCGCATTGCTTGGAAGCCAGAATGACGACGCCTGACCAACCCGATTTCCGTTCGCCCGAATTCCTGCGCGCGCACATCGCGCGCACGATGGCGTTCTACCACCCACGCTGCATCGATCCGGCGGGCGGGTTTTTCCATTACTTCAAGGACGATGGCACGGTGTACGACCGCAGCCATCGGCACCTGGTCAGCAGCACGCGATTTGTTTTCAACTACGCGATGGCTGCAATGGAGTTCGGCGAAGTCACGGCGTTGCGAGCGCAGTATCTCGATGCCGTCCGGCACGGCCTGGCGTACTTGCGCGATGTGCATCGCAATCCGTCCACGGGTGGTTATGCGTGGACGCTGCGCGACGGCCGAGTCGAAGATGCAACCAACCACTGCTACGGCGTCGCGTTCGTGCTGTTGGCTTATTCGACCGCGCGCAAGGCGGGCATCGCGCAAGCCGCCGGCTGGATGGACGAAACCTGGGCGCTGCTCGAATCGCGCTTCTGGGAAGCCGATGCCGGCTTGTATCGCGACGAAGCCGATGCCGAGTGGCATTTCAGCGACTACCGCGGCCAGAACGCCAACATGCACATGTGCGAAGCGATGCTGGCCGCGTACGAGGCGAGCGGCGAGGCGCGCTATCTCGATCGCGCGGCCACGCTCGCCGATCACATGACGCGACGCCAGGCCGCAAAAGCCGACGGCCTGGTGTGGGAGCACTACGACCGCGACTGGAACGTGGATTGGGAATACCACCGCGACGATCCCAAACACCTGTTCCGTCCGTGGGGCTTCCAACCCGGTCATCAGACCGAGTGGGCGAAGCTGCTGGTCATCCTCGATGGACACTTGCGCGCGCGCGGCACGCCCGCCGCGTGGCCGCTTCCCACGGCGCGGCATCTGTTCGACACCGCGATGCTGCGTGCGTGGGATCCGGAATTCGGCGGCCTGTGCTACGGATTCGCACCGGATGGCAGCGTCTGCGACGACGACAAGTATTTCTGGGTGCAGGCCGAATCCATCGCGGCAGCCGCACGACTGGGCGCCTGGGATTGGTACGACCGTTTGTGGGCGTACGCATGGCAGCACTTCGTCGACCACGAACGCGGTGCGTGGTATCGCATCCTGGATCGCCGCAACCGCAAGTACAGCGACGAGAAGAGCCCCGCCGGCAAGACCGATTACCACACCATGGGTGCATGCCACGACGTGCTGCACCTGTTGCGCCATCGTCCGACCTGAGGCGACCCACATGTTCAAATCGCGTACGTTGTTGTTGTCGTTTCTGTTGGTCCCGATGCTCGGCATCGCCGCGGAGAAGCCTGCCGCGCCCGCCGTCGCGCAGACCGTCGACGATGCCGAAGCCGCGCGCCTGGCCGCGCAGGTCAAGACCGAATTCCTGCACGCATGGGGCGGTTACAAAACGCATGCGTGGGGACACGACGCCCTCAAGCCGCTGAGCAAGGCGTCGCAGGACTGGTATGCGCAGTCGCTGTTGATGACGCCGGTCGATGCGCTCGACACGATGGTGCTCATGGGCCTGGACGAGGAAGCGAAGGGCGCGCGCGAGTTGATCGCCACGCAGCTCTCGTTCGACAAGGACCTGGACGTCAAGCATTTCGAAGTCGTAATCCGCCTGCTCGGCGGCTTGCTCTCCGCTTATCAGCTCACCGGCGACGAGCGCCTGCTCAAGCAGGCCGAAGATCTCGGCACGCGCTTGCTGCCGGCCTTCGACACACCGACGGGCCTGCCGTACGTGAACGTCAACCTGCGCACCGGCAAAGGGCAGGGCGTCGAAAGCAATCCGGCCGAAGCCGGCACGCTGCTGCTCGAGTACGGCACGCTGAGCAAACTCACCGGCAACCCGGTGTTCTACGAGAAGGCCAAGCGCGCCCTGGTCGAAACCTACAAGCGCCGCTCGAAACTCGACCTGGTCGGCGAGCGCTTCGATGTCGTCACCGGCAAATGGACGAACACCAGCAGCCACATCGGTGCGCGCATCGATTCGTACTACGAGTATCTGTGGAAGTGCTGGAAGCTGTTCGACGACAAGGAATGCCTGGCGATGTGGACGCCGAGCGTCGCCGCCGCCAATCGCTATAACGCCGAGGAGGTCGACGGCGCGCTCTGGTTCGGTCAGGTGGACATGCACACCGGCAAGCGCACGGGCCACGAATACGGCGCGCTCGACGCGTTCTATCCCGGCCTGCTCGCGTATTCGGGCGATATCGATCGCGCACGACGCCTGCAAGATTCGTCGTTCGCTATGTGGAACCTGCACGGCATCGAACCCGAGGCCTACGACTACCGCAAGCGCGAGATCACGTCGGCCGGCTATCCCTTGCGGCCGGAAATCGTCGAATCCACCTGGTATCTGTACCGCCTCACCGGCGATCCGCAGTACCGCGTGATGGGCAAGAAACTGTTCGAAGACTTCGTCCGCCACTGCCGCACCGAAGCGGGATACGCGGCCATCGAAGACGTGACGACGATGAAGCAGGCCGACGACATGGAGAGCTTCGTGCTGGCCGAAACCTTCAAGTACTTCTACCTGTTGTTCGCGCCGCCCGAGACGATCGACCTGGAAAAGGTGGTGCTCAACACCGAGGCGCATCCGTTGCGGCGCGTTGTGCCGACACCGTAGTCGACTGCGCTAAAGCGATCGGATCACCCGGCACGGATTTCCGGCCGCGAACACGTCGGCCGGCAGATCGCGCGTCACCACGCTGCCGGCGCCGATGACCGAGCGCGGTCCGATCGTCACGCCCGGACAAAGGATCGCGCCGCCGCCGATCCAGACGTCGTCGCCGATCGCGATGGGTTTGGCGAACTCGCGGCCGCTGCGTCGCTCCACCGCATCCAGCGGGTGCGTGGCCGTGTAGACCTGCACCGCGGGACCGAACATGACGTTGTCGCCGATGGTGACGGGCGCGACATCGAGCACCACGCAGTTGAAGTTGAAGTAGACGTTCGCGCCGAGCGTGATGTTGGTGCCGTAGTCGCAGAAGAACGGCGCCGTGACGTACGTGTTACCCGGCGCGCCGAAGATCGCATCGGTCGCCGCGCGCCGCGCGTCGTCGGACGCCGACGCGGGCAGGGTGTTGAGGGCCTGGCAACGCGCGCGCGCGAGCAACCGCTCGGCAACGAGTTGCGGATCGTTGGCGAGATACATCTCGCCGGCGAGCATCTTGTCCTTCTCGGTGCGGTTCGAACCGTTCATCGCGAATGTGCGCACCGGGAAGTCGAAGTCCGGATCGACGCGATCAGACCGCGCGGAACACCAGGGTCGCGTTCGTCCCGCCGAAGCCGAAGCTGTTCGACATGACGCATCGCAGCTTCGCCTCGCGCATTTCGCGCAGCACGGGGAAGCTTTCCGCGCGCGGATCGAGCGTCTCGATGTTCGACGAGGCGGCCATGAATCCGCCCTCCAGCATCAACAGGCTGTAGATCGCCTCGTGGACGCTGGCCGCGCCGAGCGAGTGGCCCGTCAGGGCCTTGGTCGAGGACAGCGGCGGGATCGGCGCGTTGCCGAATGCGGCACGCACCGCTTCGAGTTCGACGATGTCGCCCGCGGGCGTCGAGGTGCCATGCGTGTTGAGGTAGTCGACCGGACCGACGCCTTGCCCGTCCAGGCCCGCCAGCGATTGCTTCATGCAGCGCGCCGCGCCTTCGCCGCTCGGCGCGACCATGTCGGCGCCGTCGGAGGTGACGCCGTAACCCACGAGTTCGGCGTGGATGCGGGCGCCGCGCTTCACCGCGTGTTCGTAATCTTCCAGCACCAGCATGCCGCCACCCGAACCGATGACGAAGCCGTCGCGATCGATGTCGTACGGCCGCGAGGCGCGCTCGGGCGTGTCGTTGTACTTGGTCGACAGCGCGCCCATCGCATCGAACTGCGAGGTCATCGCCCAGTGCAGTTCCTCGCCGCCGCCGGCGAACACGATGTCCTGCGCGCCGTGACGGATCAGGTCGGCCGCGGCGCCAATGCAGTGCGCCGACGTTGCGCACGCGGCGGACAGCGAATAGCTCACGCCGCGGATGCCGAAGGCCGTGGCGAGATTCGCCGACACCGTCGAGCACATCGTGCGCGGCACCATGTACGGGCCGATGCGACGCACGCCCTTTTCGCGCAGCAGGTCGCTGGTTTCGGTCTGCCAATGCGGCGAACCGCCGCCGGAACCGGCGATCAGGCCGGTGCGCAGGTCGTGCACCATGTCCTCGTCCAAGCCGGCATCGGCGATCGCCTGCTTCATCGACACGTAGGCATACGCCGCCGCGTCGCCCATGAAGCGTTTGAGCTTGCGGTCGATCAACGCATCGAAATCGATCTCGCAAACGCCGGCCACCTGGCTGCGCAGCCCATGGCTCGCCTGTTCGGGTGCCGCGCGCAGGCCGCTGCGGCCTGCACGCAGGGAGGCCGACACCGTGGCGGCATCGTTGCCGAGCGGCGACACGATGCCCATGCCCGTTACGACGACGCGACGCATCAGAAGCCCTCCGTCGATTGGAACAAGCCAACGCGCAGGCCTTGCGCTTCGTAGATCAGGCGATCGTCGACGTAGGTGCGGCCGTCGGCGATGACCATGCGCAGTTTGCCGCGCATCACGCGCTTGACGTCGATTTCGTAACGGACGAGCTTCGCTTCCGGCAGCACCTGCCCGGTGAACTTCACTTCGCCCACGCCCAGCGCACGGCCACGGCCGGGCTCGCCCAGCCAGGGCAGGAAGAAGCCCGCGAGCTGCCACATCGCATCCAGGCCCAGGCACCCGGGCATCACCGGGTCGCCTTCGAAATGGCAGGCGAAGAACCAGAGGTCGGGGCGAATGTCGAGTTCGGCGACCAGTTGGCCCTTGCCGAAGCCACCACCGTCCTCGGTGATGCGCGTGATGCGGTCGAACATCAGCATCGGAGGCGCGGGAAGGCGTGCGTTGCCCGGGCCGAACATCTCGCCGCGGGCACATTCGAGCAACTGCTGGTAATCGAGTGAAGCGGGGCGCGACATGCGTGGGTCCGGGGGAAGGAAAGGCCGATTGTCCACCGGAATGACTACCATGCGACATCGCATGGTTGCGTCAGCGACCGCAGCAAAAGAAAAGGCCCGCACTTGGCGGGCCTTTGCTTCAACTGGTGGAGGTGGGGGGAATTGAACCCCCGTCCGAAGGCACTCCATCCCCGGCACTACATGCTTAGCTCGCCGTTCGTTCTCGGCCTGCGGCAACACGACGTGCGAGGCACACCGCAGGACACACCCGCTTTAGGTTAAGTCGAAGCTGACGGGTCGCCACTCCAACCGATCCTGTGATGATGACCCTACATCCACGAGCACAGGCACAAGTGGGTTCGGGGCTAGGCCTTAAGCGGCCAGAGCGTAGACGTCGTCGTTCGCGTCTAGGTTTTTGCAGCTGGATTAACGAGGAAAGCTACCCCCTCGGCATGCGCCAAGCGATTTCGCGACCCCCGTCGAAGCCAGTGCACCCCCGGGAGACATCAAACACGCTGACCCGGGCAGTATAGGGGCGATACCGTGTAGGGCAAGGCGTGAAGGCCGTCGGCGCGCCACGGGTTCATTGCCGCTTATGCTTCGGCCATGCCGTCCGCGACGCGTCCCCCCGCCGCGCCCGACACTCTGCGTGCGACGCCGGGCTTCGCCGGTTTCGTGCTCGCGGTGCTCGTGCTGATCGCCACCGTGGCCCTGGTCGTCACGGCCTGGCATGCGGCGCGTGAGAACGAGCTGCGCAGCGCGCAGGCCGAATTCCACGCGTCGACGGAAGAAATCGTCGAGCTGTTGCAGCAACGCCTCGTCAATTACGAGCTCACGATCCGCGGGGGCGCGGCCTTGTTCGCCAGCGTCGCGCGGCCCAGTCCGAGCGAATGGCAGGCGTATGTCGATGGCCTGAGCCTGGCGCAACGCTTCCCGGCGATGACGGGCCTGGGCTATGCGGCGTACGTCAGCCGCTACGGCATGCAGCAGTTGCAGATCGACACGCGCGATGCCGGCCGCGGCCTGCTCACGATCTGGCCGCGCGGCGAACGCGAACGCTACGGCCCCATCCTGTATCTGGAACCGCGCACGGCGGAAAACCTCAGCGCGGTCGGCTTCGACATGTATTCCGAACCCGCGCGCCGCGCCGCGATGGTGGCCGCGATGCACGAAGCGATGCCGCGCATGAGTTCGCGCGTGAAGCTGGTGCAGGACCTGGATCCGAAGGCCGGCGGGTTCCTGTTGTACGTGCCGGTGTTTCCCGGTGGCATCGCGCCTTCGACCGTCGTGCAGCGCGAAAGCGCGATCACCGGTTGGGTGTACGCGCCCATTCGCGCCAAGCGCTTCGTCGAAGTGGCGCTCGCGCCGATCAAGCGCTCGGTGACCTTCCGCCTGTTCGACGTCACCGAAGGCGGCCGCGAGTTGGTCTATGGCGATCCCAACTATCGCGAAGGCGATGCGGCGGCCTTCCACGAAACGACCACGGTGCGCGCGTACGGGCGGCAATGGCGTTTCGACTTCGCCTCCGGGCCGCTCGATGACGCCGTGCCCGGTTTGGCGCCGCTGCGCACGGCCCTGATCGTCGGGCTGCTGTCGTCGCTGTTGTTGTTCGGCATCGTGTGGTCGCTTGCGCATACCGAACTGCGCGCGCAACGCCTGGCCGCGCGCATGAGCCTGGCCGCGCGACGCAGCGAGGCGCGCGTGGTCGCGTTGAACCGCAGCCTGGAAGCGCGCGTGGAAACACGCACGCGCGAATTGAGCGAGGCCAATCGCGAACTGGAAACCTTCGCGTACTCGGTGTCGCACGACCTGCGCGCGCCCTTGCGTGCGATCGAAGGCTTCAGCCGCGTGCTCGACGATCGCTATGCACCCGTGCTCGACGACACGGGTCGCGGGTATCTGGAACGCGTGCGCAACGCGGCCGCTCGCATGAGCGAGTTGATCGAAGGGCTGCTGAAACTCTCGCGCGTGGCGCGCGGCGATCTCGTTCCCGAGCGCCTGGATCTTTCGCGCATGGCCGGCGAAATCATCGCCGACCTGCGCACCGCCGAACCGCATCGCCCCGTCACCGTCGACATCGCGCCGACACTGGTCGCCACCGCGGACCCCGCGATGGTGCGCAGCCTGCTGCTGAACCTGCTCGGCAATGCGTGGAAGTTCACGCGCGATCGCGAGCAGGCGTTCATCGCCTTCGGCCAACACGACGATGGCGAAACCTTCTACGTGCAGGACAACGGCATCGGCTTCGACCAGGCCTATGTCGACAAACTCTTCCGCCCGTTCCAGCGCCTGCACGACGACGCGCAATTCGCCGGCGAAGGCATCGGGCTTGCGACGGTCAAGCGCATCGTCGAGCGCCACGGCGGCACGATCACCGCGACGGGCGAGGCAGGGAAGGGCGCGGTGTTCGCCTTTACGCTGAGACTGCCGACGTAACCCCTGCCGACGTCGGGATCACGCGTTCTTGTTGTGCCGGCGCAACAGCCGCTGCTTCTCGCGGTTCCAGTCGCGTTCCTTGCTGGCTTCGCGCTTGTCGTGCGTCTGCTTGCCGCGCGCCAGGGCGAGTTCGGCCTTGACCTTGTTGCCCTTCCAGTAGATCGCCGTTGGAATCAGCGTGTAACCGTCGCGTTGCACGCGTCCGATGAGCTCGTCGATCTCGCGGCGATGCAGGAGCAACTTGCGCGTGCGGTGGGCGTCGGCGATGACATGCGAGGACGCCGAGATCAACGGCGTGATCTGCGCGCCGAACAGGTACAGCTCGCCGTCCTTCACGATCGCGTAGGCCTCGCCGATGTTGGAGCGCCCGGCGCGGATGGCCTTGAGCTCCCAACCCTGCAGGGCGATGCCGGCTTCGACCTTCTGCTCGAAGTGATACTCGTGTTTCGCCCGCTTGTTCAGGGCGATGGTCTTCTGCGCGGGCGCCTTCGCCGCGCCGGACGCCGGCTTTCCCTTATCCTTGGCCACTTTCTTGTTCATCCCGCCATTCTCGCCGAAGCGGACCGCGCAGGCGAACCCGAACCCGAACATCAGGCCCGATGCCCACGATCCAGCGCAGCGCCCTCGTCGAACACTCCGCCGCCCGCATGTTCGGGCTGGTGAACGACATCGCGGCCTATCCGCGGCGTTTCGACTGGTGCGAGGCCGCGCAGGTGATCGAACAGGACGACAAGCGCGTGGTCGCGCGGCTGGACCTGGGGCTGGGCTCGCTGCGCACGTGGTTCACCACGGAGAACAAGCTCTCGCCGCCGCACCACATCGACATGCACCTGAAGGACGGGCCGTTCAAGAAGCTGCATGGCCGCTGGCAGTTCCATGCGCTGGACGAGTCGGCGTGCAAGGTGACGCTGACGCTCGACTTCGAACCGAAGAACAAGTTGCTGGGGCCGGCCTTCGCGCTGGGCTTCCAGGGGCTTGCCGACCGCATGGTCGACGATTTCGTGCGCGCGGCCGACCGCGGCGCGGAGTAGGCGCATGCGCGTGGAGATCGTGCTGGCGGTGCCGCGGGCCTTCGAGTCGTGGCCACTGACCTTGCCGATCGGCGCGACGGTGGCGCAGGCGCTGGAATCGGCGGGATTCACGCCCGAAGCGCTGGTGGCGCGGGGCATCGACGGTCTGGCACTGCATGGCGTGCGCACGACACCGGAGGCGGTGTTGCGCGACGGGGACCGGATCGAGTTGCTGCGTCCGCTCGTGGCGGACCCGAAGGACGCGCGCCGGCGACGCGCCGCGCGCCCGAAGTAACGATCAGCGGCTGCGCTGCTGCTGCTTCTTCTTCTTGTCGATCGGCAGGTTGCCGTAGTGGTCGCGCATTTCCCGGGCGAGCGCTTCGTCCTGCTCACCGAAGTATTCGCCGTCCCACTTGGCGAGCTGGTCGTTTTCGAACCACAACGTCAGCGTCTTCTTTTCGGTCGGGCCGACGCGGCCGGTGCGCTGCGTGGCGACGTAATCCCAGCGATCGTGATGGAAGGGATCGGCGACGGAGGGCGAGCCGAGCAGGTTCATCACCTGGCGCTTGTCCATGCCTTGCTGGAGTTGCTCGACGTTGGACTTCTCGAGCAGGTTGCCCTGGTAGATCGGCGTGCGATAGAGCATGCCGCAGCCCGAGGTGAGGGCGGTCAGGGCGAGGGCGATGAGCAGCTTGCGCATTCGGTGGTCTGGTCGGCGCGGGGAGGGGGCGATGATACACTCCGCCGCCATGGAACAGCAGGATCTCCGCAAGGCCGGGCTCAAGGTCACGCATCCGCGGATGCGGATCCTCGAGCTGCTGGAGCAAACCCGCCCGCGGCACATGACGGCGGAAGACATTTATCGGCAGTTGCTGGACCACGGGGACGAGATCGGGCTGGCCACGGTCTACCGCGTGCTGACCCAGTTCGAGTCCGCCGGCCTGGTCCTGAAGCACAACTTCGAGGGCGGCCACGCGGTCTACGAGCTCGATCGCGGGGAACACCACGACCACATGGTCGACATCGAGACCGGCAAGGTCATCGAGTTCCAGAGCGCCGAGATCGAAGAACTGCAGAAGCAGATCGCAGCCAAACATGGCTACGAGATCGAGGAACACGCGTTGGTGTTGTACGTGCGCAAGAAGCGCTCGTAAGGCGTCAGTTCGCGTCGGCCAACAAGCGCCTGGCCGCCGCCCGCGCTTCCTTGCTCACTTCCACGCCGCCCAGCATCCGGGCGAGTTCTTCTTCGCGTTCCTTCGCTTCCAGCTTGCGCACCGCGCTCTGGGTCATGCCTTCGCTGGCGGCCTTGCTGACGCGATAGTGCGCATGCCCCTGCGCCGCGACCTGCGGGAGGTGGGTCACGCACAAGGCCTGGCGTTTGCCGCCCAGGGCGCGCAGTTTCTGGCCGACGATGTCGGCCACCGCGCCGCCGATGCCTGAATCCACTTCGTCGAAGATCATCGTCGGCACGGCGTCCAGGCCGAGCGCGGCGACTTCGATCGCCAGCGAGATGCGCGAGAGTTCACCGCCCGAGGCGACCTTGCGCAGCGCGCGCGCCGGTTGGCCGAGGTTGGCGGCGACGAGGAATTCGATGCGTTCGGCGCCCTGCGGGTCGGGGTCGGCGACGGCATTGGGTTCGATGGCGACGGAGAAGCGGCCCCCGCCCATGCCCAATTCGCCGATCAGCGTGGTCGTCGCACTCGACAACGTATCGGCGGCTTTCGTGCGCGCCTTCGTCAACGCCTTCGCCGCGGTCTGCCACGTCGCGCGCGCGGTTTCGATTTCGCCATCGAGGGCGCGAACGCGTTCCTCCGACCCTTGCAGCGCCGTGACTTCGGCGTCGATCGCATCGCGTTGCGCGGCCAGTGCGTCCGGCGTCACGCGATGCTTGCGGGCGAGGTCGTGCAGCAGCACGAGCTTGCGATCGAGCGTGTCGAACGCCGTCGGGTCGATGTCGAGATCGGCGCGCACGCGTTCGAGCAGTGAGGCCGCTTCGTCGATCTGGATCGCGGCGATTTCGAGCATCGCGTCGATTTCGGACAGGCGTGGTTCGTGATCGGCCTGGCGCGCGAGTTCGTTGCGGACCTGCTGCAACTGGCGACCGAGCGAGGGGCCGTCGTCGCTGCCCAGGCTCGCGCCCGCGCCATCGCACGCGGCGATCAGGCCGGCGGCGTGCGCATGGCGCTTGTGCGTGGCGACCAGATCGGCGAACGCGTCGGGCTCCAGCGCCTCGCGACGCAGTTCGGCAAGCTGGTGTTCGAGGAAAGCCATGCGATCGCCGGGATCGCCGCGTTGCGAGAGCGCGTCGCGTTCCTTCACCAGCGCCGACCAGCGACGCGCGGCCGCCTGCACATCGGCCAATTGCGCTTCGTTGCGACCGAAAGCGTCGAGCAGCGCGAGCTGGCTGCCGCGCGACATCAGGGCCTGGTGCTCATGTTGTCCGTGGATTTCGACGAGCAGACCGGCCAGTTCGGTCAGTTGCGCGATCGTCGCCGGCCGCCCGTTGATCCACGCCTTCGAACCGCCATCGGCGCGCAGCGTGCGGCGCAGCTGGCAGGCATCGCCGTCGTCGTCGAGTTCCTGTTCGCGCAGCCATGCGGCCGCTTCGGGCGCATCGTGGAGCGCGAAGACGGCGATCAATTCCGCGCGTTCGGCGCCGTGGCGCACCACGCCGCTGTCCGCGCGCGCGCCCGACAGGAAGCCGAGCGCATCGACGAGCAGCGACTTGCCCGCGCCGGTTTCGCCGGAAATCACGGTGAGGCCTGGGCCGAAATCGAGTTCGGCGGCGCGGACGACCGCGAAGTCCTGGATGGCGAGGTGCGTGAGCATGGCGTTAGCGTAAACGGTCCTGCGTCTCGCCCGAAGAGATTCGTGCCGGAAAACCGGTTCGGGTTGCGCGCTTTGCGCGGCGGGCTTATACCGCCCCCATGGCCTCACGACCGCCCGACGCCGATCTCGACCCGCGCGCACGCCAATTGTTGCGCACGCTGATCGCGCGCTACATCCGCGACGGCGAGCCCGTCGGCTCGCAAACCCTGGCGCGCCACGCGGGCCTGGACATCAGCCCGGCGACGATCCGCAACATCCTGTCGGACCTGGAAGAGGGCGGCCTGCTCACCTCGCCGCACACCTCCGCCGGGCGCATTCCCACGACGCAGGGTTATCGCGTGTTCGTCGATACGCTGCTGCAGGTCAAGCCGCTGCCCGAAGGGGAACTCGCGCGCCTGCGGAACGAGTTGCCGGTCGGTTCGGGAACGCAGGCGCTGCTCGGCAACGCATCGGAATTGTTGTCGGCGATGACGCACTTCGTCGGCGTCGTCGGCGTGCCCAAGCGCGAGCAGTTCGCGTTCCGCCACATCGACTTCGTTTCGCTCGACGCCAACCGCGTGCTCGCCATCGTCGTGTTCGCCGACAACGACGTGCAGAACCGCATCCTGCACACGCGCCGCGCGTGGGACGCCGGCGAACTCGAACGCGTGGCCAATTACCTCAACCAGCATTTCGCCGGCCGCCCGCTGCAGGACATTCGCACCACGCTCGTGCACGAACTGCGCGTGGCGCGGCTGGAGATGGAAACGCTGCTCGCGCACACCGTCGAGCTGGCCGAACAGGCGCTCGCGCCCGGCGGCGGCGACGATGTCGTGCTCGCCGGCCAGACGCGCCTGATGGGCGTGCAGGACCTCTCGGACCTGGATCGCCTGCGCGATCTGTTCGAAGCCTTCTCCCGCAAGCGCGAGATCCTGCAATTGCTCGAACGCACCGCCCGCGCGCCGGGCGTGCGCATCTTCATCGGCGAGGAAAGCGGGGTCGCGCCGCTGGAATCGGTCTCGCTGGTCACCGCGCCCTACGCCGCGGGCGGCCGTGTCCTCGGCGTGCTGGGCGTGATCGGCCCCACGCGCATGGCCTACGACCGCGTGATCCCGGTCGTCCAGGCGGCCGCCGGCGTGCTCGGCAAGGCGTTGGAGTCCGGCGCGGGGGGTTGAAAGCCGCTCGGTCCGGCCGCATCGCTGTGACCACGGGTGGCGAGGACGCCACCGAACGGACCGATTCGCATGATTCAGGAACCCACGCAGGAACCCCGGGACGCCGACGCGGCCCTCGACCCCGAGGACGCCTCGCACGACCAGATCGAAGCCCTCCGCGGCGAGATCGAACAACTCCGCGCCGAGCAACTGCGTGAGCGCGCCGACCTAGACAACCAGCGCAAGCGCCTGGCCCGCGATGTCGAGATGGCCCGCAAGTTCGCCAACGAACGCCTGCTTTCCGAGCTGCTGCCGCTGTTCGACAGCATGGAAGCCGGCCTGTCGGCCGCTGAAAAGGCCGACCCGCTGCGCGAAGGCATGGAGCTCACGCTCCGCCAGCTGCATCGCATCGCCGAGGCCAACGGCCTGCTCGAAGTGGCGCCCAAGCCGGGCGAGACCTTCGACCCCGACCGCCACCAGGCCATGAGCATGGTCGAGGCGGCCACGTTGCCGCCGGGCAGCGTCGTGCAGGTCTTCCAGAAAGGCTACGTGCTGAACGAGCGCCTGTTGCGCCCGGCACTGGTGGTCGTGGCGCGCCACGACTGAACGGGTTGCAGCCGCGGCTCTTGAAGCCGCCGCGCTGAACCCTACTTCACAGGCATTCGGGGCGGCACCGCCGCCAACAAAATTCAAAAGTTTCGGAGGGAGACAACATGGGCAAGATCATCGGCATCGACCTGGGCACGACGAACTCGTGCGTGGCGATCATGGAAGGCGGCAAGGCGCGCGTCATCGAGAACAGCGAGGGCGATCGCACCACCCCGTCCATCGTGGCCTACACCAAGGACGGCGAAGTCCTGGTCGGCGCCTCGGCCAAGCGCCAGGCGGTCACCAACCCGAAGAACACGTTCTTCGCGGTCAAGCGCCTCATCGGCCGCAAGTTCAAGGATGCCGAAGTCCAGAAGGACATCGGCCTGGTGTCGTACGCGATCGCCGAGCACGACAACGGTGACGCGTGGGTCGCCACCGCCGACGGCAAGAAGCTTTCGCCGCAGGAAGTCTCCGCGCGCGTGCTGGAGAAGATGAAGAAGACCGCCGAGGCCTACCTGGGCGAGCCGGTGACCGAAGCGGTCATCACGGTGCCGGCGTACTTCAACGACAGCCAGCGCCAGGCGACCAAGGACGCCGGCCGCATCGCGGGCCTGGAGGTCAAGCGCATCATCAACGAGCCGACCGCGGCCGCGCTGGCCTACGGCATGGACAAGAAGGGCGGCGACCGCAAGGTGGCCGTGTACGACCTCGGCGGCGGCACGTTCGACGTCTCGATCATCGAGATCGCGTCGGTCGACGGCGAGATGCAGGTCGAAGTGCTTTCCACCAACGGCGATACGTTCCTGGGCGGCGAAGACTTCGACAAGCGCGTCATCGATTACCTCGTCGAGGAATTCCTCAAGGACCAGGGCATCGACCTGCGCAAGGATCCGCTCGCGCTGCAGCGCCTGAAGGACGCGGCCGAGCGCGCGAAGATCGAGCTGTCCTCCGCGCAGCAGACCGAAGTGAACCTGCCGTACGTCACCGCCGATGCGTCGGGTCCCAAGCACCTGAACATCAAGCTCACGCGCGCCAAGCTCGAGGCGCTGGTCGACGACCTGGTCAAGAAGACCATCGAACCGTGCCGCATCGCGCTGAACGACGCCGGCCTGCGCGCCAGCGAAATCAGCGAAGTCATCCTCGTCGGCGGCCAGACCCGCATGCCGAAGGTGCAGACGATGGTGGGCGAGTTCTTCGGCAAGGAACCGCGCAAGGACGTCAATCCCGATGAAGCCGTCGCGCTCGGCGCGGCGATCCAGGGCGGCGTGCTCGCCGGCGACGTCAAGGACGTGCTGCTGCTCGACGTGACCCCGCTGAGCCTGGGCATCGAAACCCTCGGCGGCGTGTTCACCAAGATCATCGAGAAGAACACCACGATCCCGACCAAGGCTTCGCAGACCTTCTCCACCGCCGAGGACAACCAGTCCGCGGTGACGGTGCACGTGCTGCAGGGCGAACGCGAGCAGGCGCGCTACAACAAGTCGCTCGCGCGCTTCGACCTGTCGGGCATCGACGCCGCGCCGCGCGGCATGCCGCAGATCGAAGTGTCCTTCGACATCGACGCCAACGGCATCCTCCACGTGCACGCCAAGGACAAGAAGACGGGCAAGGAGCAGAAGGTCGAGATCAAGGCCGGCTCGGGCCTGTCGGACGAAGAAATCCAGCGGATGGTGCAGGACGCCGAAGCGCATCGCGAAGACGACAAGAAGTTCCATGAGCTCGTGCAGGCCCGCAACCAGGCCGACGCGCTGATCCACTCGGTGCGCAGCGCGATCACCGAGCACGGCAGCAAGGTCGGTGGCGAAGTGATCGGTCGCGTCGAAGGCGCGCTGTCGGATCTGGAAACCGCGATGAAGGGCGACGACAAGGGCCAGATCGAAGCGAAGACGCGTGCGCTGGAAGAAGTGGCGCAGACGCTTGCGGCGGCGGCCGGCGGGCAGGGCGGCGGCGACGCCGGCGGCCCGCAGGGTGGCGGCGCGGCGGGCGGCGACGACGTCGTCGATGCCGAGTTCACCGAGGTCAAGGACGACAAGAAGTAATCGACGGATGAAACGCGACTACTACGAAGTCCTCGGCGTGGCCCGGGACGCAAGCGACGATGACCTGAAGAAGGCCTACCGTCGCTCTGCGATGAAGCATCACCCGGACCGCAACCCCGGCGACCACGCCGCGGAAGCCGCGTTCAAGGAATGCAAGGAAGCCTACGAAGTGTTGTCGGAGCCGGCCAAGCGCCGCGTCTACGACCAGCACGGCCATGCCGCGTTCGAACACGGCATGGGCGGAGGCGGCGGGCCCGGCGGTGCCGGGTACGCCGACATGGGCGACATCTTCGGCGACATCTTCGGCAACATCTTCGGCGGTGGCGGCGCGCGCGGCGGTCCACGTCGCGGCGCCGACATCGGCTACGTGATGGAGCTGGATCTCGAAGAAGCGGTCGCGGGCATCGACAAGCGCATCGAAGTGCCCACATTGGTTTCGTGCCACCACTGCGCGGGCACCGGTTCCAACGACGGCATCCTCGAAGACTGCAAGACCTGCCACGGCCGCGGCCAGGTGCGCATGCAGCGCGGCATCTTCCAGATGCAGCAGACCTGCCCGCATTGCGCCGGGCGCGGCAAGACCATCCCCAATCCGTGCAAGCCGTGCATGGGGCAGGGCCGCCTGGAGGAAGAAAAAGTCCTCTCGGTGAAGATCCCCGCGGGCGTCGACAACGGCGACCGCATCCGCCTGCAGGGCGAAGGCGAAGCCGGTCCGTCCGGTACACCGCCGGGCGATCTGTTCGTCGAAGTGCGCGTGCGTCCGCACGACATCTTCGAACGCGACGGCGACGACCTGCATTGCGACATCCCGCTGCGCATTTCGCAGGCCGCGCTCGGCGACATCATCCGCGTGCCCACGCTGCACGGCGATCTCGAACTGCGCGTCCCCGCCGAAACGCAGACCGGCAAGGTCTTCCGCCTGCGCGATCGCGGCGTTCGCTCCGTGCGCAGCCGCGCGCCGGGCGATCTGTACTGCAAGGCCGTCGTCGAAACGCCGGTGAACCTCACCGCCGAACAACGCGACCTGCTCGAGAAGTTCGAAGCCACCTTCGTCGGCGACGGCGCGCGCAAGCACTCGCCCAAGTCGAGCACCTTCATCGACGGGGTGAAAGGTTTCTGGGATCGGATGACCAGCTGATCCGGGTCATGCGCTAGCATCCGGGGCAGCGCGCGGGAGGGGCCCGCGCCTGCAACGGAGAAGCATCAATGACGCAGGGATGGAAGCGTTGGCCGGTCGTGCTCGCGATGTTCGCGTGCGCGGCCACGATGGCCGCCGATGGCAAGGCGCAGAAGGCGGACACCGCACCGATGCGGCGCGAGACCTTCGCGCTCGACTATGTCGTGCAGGCCGACGGCACGTATGTCGAAACCCGCGAATCGACGATCAAGCTGCTCAAGGAGCCGGGCGTGGACTACATGCGCCAGGTCACGGTCGGCTACAGCACCAGCACCGAAGCGGTTGAAGTGCTGGAAGCCTACACGCGCAAGGCCGACGGCCGCCGCGTCGACGTGCCGAAGGACAATTACCAGAAGAGCGTCGAGGGCGGGGAGGGCGACGGCAACCCGGCGTTCTCCGACCGGACCACGCTTACCGTCGTCTATCCCGACCTGGAAGTCGGCGACACCGTCGGCCTGAAATACCGCACGACGGTCAAGACGCCGATCTTCGACGATCGCTTCTCCACCGTCGAAGCGTTCGACGAGGCCCGCTACGAAGGCGACGTGCGCGTGCGCATCGACGCGCCCGAGTCCATGCAGCCGCGCTGGAAAGCCTGGGGCCTGAAGGAATCGCGCAACGCGCTGCAGGACGACCGCCGCGTCGTCGAATGGACGTGGCAGAACCGCGCGCCGGTGGAATCCGAACGCAAGGACTGGAGCGTCTACAGCTTCGGCGACTCGCCTTCGCTGCTGTATTCCACTTTCCAGGACAACGCGCAGATCGCGCAGGCCTACGGCGTCCGCGCACTGCCCAAGGCGGTGCCGGACGATCGCATCCGCAAGCTCGCCGACGAGATCGCGAAGGGCAAGCAGGGCGAGCGCGACGTCGCGCATGCGCTCTACGACTGGGTCGCGACGAACATTCGTTACGCCGGCAATTGCATCGGCCTGGGCGCCGTCGTGCCGCGCGACACCACCTTCGTGCTCGACAACCGCATGGGCGACTGCAAGGACCATGCGACGCTGCTGCAGGCATTGCTGACCGCCAAGGGCATCGAGAGCCGCCAGGCGCTGGTGAACGCCAGCTCCAGCTACACGCTGCCCGAGGTGCCCGTCGTTTCGATGGTCAACCACGTCATCAACTATCTGCCGGGCCTGGACCTGTATGTCGATTCGACATCCGATTCCACGCCGTTCGGTTCGCTGCCGCCGAACGTGGCGGGCAAGCCCGTGCTGCTCGTCGGCGGCCCGGTGGCCGTGTCGAAGACGCCCGCGCACGCGGACGAGCGCAACGTGCACAAGGTCGACGTGACCATGAAGATCGCCGCCGACGGCTCGGTGGACGGCACGATGTCCGCGCAGTTCGGCGGGATGTTCGCGGAGATGACGCGCGCCTCGCTGCGCAACATCGACGAAGAAACGCGCAAGGATCTGGTCTCGAAGATGTTCCAGGGACATACGGCCAAGGGCAACATCGCCTGGCCGGATGCCAAGCCGCTGCTCGACACGCATTCGCTGACGGCCGACTTCCAGGTCGAACAGTTGCTGCCGGTGCCGGGCGCGTTCCCGGTGCGGCCGCCGATGTACGTGCCGCGTCCGATCGAATCGCTCGCCGCGCAGGAATCCGACACGGCCCATCCCTCGGCGTGCGTGGGCGCGACGTTCGAAGAAACGTATCGACTGGAATTCGCCGAGGGCATGCAGGTCATCGCGGTGCCGCCGGCGGTGACCCTCGATGGCCCGGCGCTTCGCTACGTCGCCACGACGACGCGGGCCGGCAACGTCGTGACGATCCATCGCCTGCTGGAGGATCGCGCGAAGGGCCCGATCTGCTCGGCCGCCTTCAACGCCGATTACGCCGCGCAGCTGAAGAAGGTGCGCGCCAACGTGCAGGCGCAACTGGTGTACGCGACGAAGGAGTGATCCTTCAGCGCCTGCGCGCCTGGTCCGGCGTTACTGCCGGACCAGGTCGACCTGGGCGACCATCGCATCGGCGCCCGTTTCTGGTTTGCCGCCCGGCACGATTTTCACGAACAGCATCTCGCGCGTCGTACTGGCGCGCGGTCGCTTGGCCATGCCGGACAGCAATGCGGTGACGTCGAAGCTGTAGAAATTCTCGCCGAGCGCGGTGTCGAGCTTGCTGCCGCCGCCGTGTTCGTGGAATTCAGCGTCGAAGAAGTTGATGTTGCCGACGTAGTTCGCGGCATCGGTGCCCGCGGTCGGCGATGCGCACAGGTACACGTGGTAGAGCACGCCCGGCTGTTTCCACGCGTGCAGCTTGCGCAGCACGAGGAAGGTGCGGCGCGCATCGCTCGTGTCCAGGCCGAGCATGTCGGTGGCGCGTGCGTTCGCAAGGCGCGCGAGTTTCACCGTCGTCGGCGCGGCGCCCAGGTTCACCATGTTCACGGCCGAGGCGACCTTCTGCGCACCGGACACAGCCTTCGCGGCGAGCGTGGCCGGCGGCGGCGTGGTCGGCGCGACCGGCGGACGCGGGAAGAACGCGTCGTAGTCGTACCCCAGCTGCAGCGCGCTGAAGAGATTCTTGATGCTGCGCGTCGAACGCAGGCCGCGCTCGTCGGCCATCACGAAGGCGTTGTTGATCCACGGGTTGGCGACGGCATCGGTCGGGTTCTTGTTGCCGTTCTTGTTCCAGCTCGCCCACATGCGGTCGATGTTGCAGTGGTGCACGAAGAACAGCGGGTCGTTGCCCGCGTACGGCACCGCGCCCATGCCGCGCGTGTTGCCCACCAGGGTGTGGATGCGGCCGTGGATGGTCGAATCCAGCGTGCGGCCGAAGCCGGTGACGCTGCCGACGGTGCTGTAATTGGTCTTCGACATCGCTTCGTCGATGTTCATCGCATCGCCCGGTTGCAGGGCGTGGATGGGCAGGCCGTTGTTCGCGCGCGCCACGCGATTCGGGCGATACAGCACGCCGAACACCGGATCGTCGGGCATGCGGAACTGCAGCGGCACCACGCCGCGCTGCGCCGGGTCGGCGGAGGTGTAGTTCCAATAGGGCATCGCGAAATCCACGCGCCCGGTGACGGTGCGGATGATGCGTTCGAGCATCCAGACGTAATAGCGATGCCACGGCAGGAAGTTGTTCGAACTCTGGCCGGCATGCGATTGGCACGTGTTCCAGACTTCTTCGGCGAGCGTGCGCTGCGGCGTGAGCGTTTCGCCCCACACGCGCGCCACTTCGTTGGTCTTGTCGGTCGCGCCGTCGACGAAGTGGGTGTACCACTGCCACATCCAGCTCGAAGGATTGTCGGGCGTCATCGCCTGCATCGCGCGCAGGCCGTTGGCATACGTCGCCAGCATGTCCAGGCCGCCGGGCGTGGACAGGTCGCAGCGCAGGCTGGTGGCCGCACGCGCGTTGCGCGCGAAGCCGAACACCAGCGGCGCGGCCGCGATGCCCTTGAGCAAATTGCGTCGGGTGACGCTGCTCAACGTCAGGTTGCTTGAAGTCAGGTCGCTCACGATGGTTCTCCTGCGATTTCGTGCAGCAGAAGAACTCACGCCCCCCGCCGCGATATCCCGAGCTTGCCCGTCGCCCGGGTGACGGCAGGGTGTAAGCGGCTCTCGTGGAACGCGAAGTGCAGCCCCCCTGCCTTCACCGCGCGCCCGCTGCCGGGCGCGCGGTGGATGCGTCGTTACTGACGCACCAATTCGATGCTGGCGACCATGCTGCCGGCGCCCGCGCGGGGCTTGCCGCCCGGCACGAAGGTCACCTGCAGTGCATCGCGCGCCACCGCGCCACTACGCTCGTAACGACGCAGCAGATCGGTCACGTCGAAGCTGAAGAAGTTCTCGCCCAGGGCGGTGTCGAGATTCGCTCCCTTGCCACCGTGGTCGTGGAATTCGGCGTCGAAGAAGTTGATCGCGCCCACGTAGGTGTTCTTGTTGAGCGCATTGCCCTTCGCCGGTCCCAGGTACACGTGGTAGAGCACTTCCGGTTGTTTCCACGTATGCAGGTTCTTCAACACCAGGTAGGTGCGTTGCGGTGCGGTCGCGGGCACCAGGCCGAGGACCGGGGACACCTGCTTCGCAGCCGCCAGGCGTTCCACGCTCACGCGCGTATTGGTCGCGCCCAGTTCGGCCATCTTCACCGACGAGGCGACGCGTTCGGGCGTGCTCGCCATCAATGCGGCGACACGCTGCACCGTGGTGAGGGTCTTCTTCTTCTTCGGTGCCTGTTGCGCCGGTTGTTCCGGCGGCGGCGGCGGCGGAGGCGGCGGTGCGATCAGCGAGTCGTACTGATAGCCCAGCACGCTCGTGCTGAAGAAGTCCTTGAGCCTGCCCGTCACGCGCTGGCCCAGGCGATCGGCGAATACGAACTGCGTGTTGCCCCACGTCGAAACGGGGTTCACGCCGGCGTAGTTCTGGTTCCAGCTCGCCCACATGCGGTCGATGGTGGAGTGGTGCACCCAGAACAGCGGGTCGCGCGCGGCGTAGGGCACCGCGCCCATGTTCGAGGCGGTACCCACGAGCACGTGGATGCGCCCGTGGATGTTGGAGTCGACCGAACGGCAGAAGCCCAGCACCGTGCCGACCGTGCTGTACGCCGCGCACGCCATCGTCGCGCTGATGTCCATCTGGTCGGTCGGCTGCGTCTTGTCGATGCGCTGGCCGGTGTTGGCGAGCGTCGTGCGATTGGAGCGATACAGCACGTTGAACACCGGATCGTTCGGCAGTCGGAACTGCAGCGGCAGGATGCCGCGCTTGAGCGGATCGGCCGAGGTGTAATCCCAATAGGGGAGGGTGAAGTCCGGCCGGCCGCTCACCTCACGGATGATCTGTTCGAAGAAGAACACGAACATGCGGTGCCAGGGCAGGAAGTGGTTGGTGTTCTGCCCGGCGTGCGACTGGCAGGTATTCCACATTTCGTTGGCGAGCATGCTCTGCGGCGTGACGGCAGTGCCGAAGATGCGCGCCTGCTCGGCGGCCTTGGTGGTCGCTCCGCTGACGAAGTGCGTGTACCACTGCCAGAGCCAACTGGTCGGATCGGTTTCGGGACGCGTGAGCATGATGCGCATCGCGTTGGCATAGGTCGTCAACATGTCCAGGCCTTGCGGCGTGGCGATGTCGTAACGCGTCAATGTCGTGCTCTGCGCGAACGCGTTGCTGGAAAGCCAGGCAGCCAGCGGCATGGCGCTGGCCCCTTGCAGGAAGCGGCGGCGGGACAGCGAAATCATGGTGGAACTCTCCGCAAGCGAATCAATGGTGTTGAAGTCGCCCGCGGATGGTCCTTCCCAGTCCCATCCATTCATTCCCGGCGCCCTTCGACACACAACACCGTGTTTCGCGTGAGATTCCGGTCACGGTCGGATCGATCCGCACGAGGAGTTCAGCAACGTCATCGCGGCTTCACGCATGGCGTGCGGAAAAGAGTTCCGCTAGCCTCACCCGCATGGACGAACCCATCACGCCGACATCACCCATCCGATTGCTCCTCCACGGCGCCAATGGCCGGATGGGGCAGGCGTTGCTGCGCCTGGCGGCGGAGCAACCGGACACCTTCACCCTCGTGGGTGCGGTGTCGCGCAAGGTGGGCCAGCGCGTGATCGACGGCGTGCCGCAATTCGCCTCGAGCGAACTCACCGCCGCGCCGGAGTGCGACGTCGTGGTCGACTTCAGTCTTCCCGAAGCCTTCGACGGCGTGCTCGCGTATTGCGTCGAGCATGGCCGCGCACTGGTCAGCGGGACGACGGGGATTTCCGACACGCAGCGCGCCGCGCTCGATGCGGCCGGCCAGCGCATTCCGGTGTTGTGGGCGTCGAACTTCAGCCTCGGCGTGGCGGTGCTCGCCGATCTGGTCGAGCGCGCCGCGCGCGCATTGCCCGGTTGGGACGTCGACATCGTCGAGCAGCACCACGTCCGCAAGCTCGACGCCCCGTCGGGCACGGCGCTCACCCTCGGCGATGCCGCGGGGCAGGGCGGTGCGATCCCGCGCTACGCATCGCTGCGCGCCGGCGATATCGTCGGTGAGCACACGGTGCAATTCGCCACCCTGGGTGAGCGGATCGAGCTGACGCACCGCGCGACCAGCCGCGACATCTTCGCCCGCGGCGCGCTCCACGCCGCCGCCTGGCTCGCGCGCCGGCCGCCCGCGCGCTACCGGATCGGCGACCTGCTGGGCTGATCGCAACGGGAAAGCGGCAGCATCGTTTGTCGGAAGCGTCCGGCATCGGTACAATCCCGGCTCGCCTGCCACCTGCCAGCACGGACCGGAAGAAACGCCGCGTTCGCGCTTTGCTGCAACCTCCGTCCGGGGGTTCGCCGCCAGGGGCATCCCCCCGACATAGGCGAAGCCCGTGACCCCAACTGCTCTGCTCGCGCTCGAAGACGGCACCATCTTCGAGGGCGTTTCCGTCGGCGCGCCCGGCCTTTCGGTCGGCGAAGTGGTGTTCAACACCGCGATGACCGGCTACCAGGAGATCCTCACGGACCCCTCCTACGCGCGCCAGCTCGTCACGCTGACCTATCCGCACATCGGCAACACCGGTTGCACCGACCAGGACGACGAAGCCACCCAGGTCTGGGCCGCCGGCCTGATCGTGCGCGACGTCCCGCGCCGCCCGAGCAACTGGCGCAACCAGCAGGCGCTGCCCGAGTGGATGAAGCAGCGCGGCGTGGTCGCCATCGCCGACATCGACACCCGCAAGCTCACGCGCCTGCTCCGCGACCGCGGCGCCATGAACGGCGCGCTGCTCGCGGCTTCCGCCCCCGGTGAAGTGCTCGACGCCGCCAAGGCGATCGAAGCGGCCCGCAAGTTCCCCGGCCTGAAGGGCATGGACCTGGCGAAGGAAGTCACGACGCAGGCTGCCTACCCGTGGCGCGAGGGCCAGCTGGACCTCGACAGCAACGTCTTCGTCCAGACCCCTTCGAAGTTCAAGGTCGTCGCCTACGACTTCGGCGTGAAGCAGAACATCCTGCGCATGCTGGCCGAGCGCGGGTGCGACGTGACCGTCGTGCCGGCGCAGACGCCGGCCGAGCAGGTGCTCGCGATGAACCCGGACGGCGTGTTCCTCTCCAACGGTCCCGGCGACCCGGCCCCGTGCGACTACGCGATCGACGCGATCCGCACCTTCGTCGACCGCAAGCTCCCGACCTACGGCATCTGCCTGGGCCACCAGCTCCTGGGCCTGGCCATCGGCGCGACGACCAGCAAGATGAAGTTCGGCCACCACGGCGCGAACCATCCGGTCATCGACCTCGACTCCGGCCGCGTGATGATCACCTCGCAGAACCACGGGTTCGCGGTGGACGAGGCCTCGCTGCCGAAGAACGCACGCGTCACGCATCGCTCCCTGTTCGACGGTTCGAACCAGGGCATCGCGTTGACCGACGCACCGGCCTTCTCCTTCCAGGGCCACCCGGAAGCCAGCCCGGGTCCGCACGATGTCGCGCCGCTGTTCGATCGCTTCATCGATGCGATGGAGGCACGCGCGAAGTGAAGCGCCCGAGTCGTCGCCTGCGCCTGATCGCCGCCACCTTCCTGGTGCTGGCGGCCTATCCGGCGTTCGTGTTCGGCACCGTGTATGCGCATTGGTTCGGTGCCGGCTTGCCCGGCGGTCGCAACGGCCCGTCCGATGCCTACCGCCACACGCTCGCGAGCGCGACCGTCGCCTACACCACGTCGCCGCGCCTGGTCGCGCTGGTGACGCGCGTAATGGAACGCGACGGGCAGGGCGGCGACATGCGCTGGATGGATGCGCACAACAACCGCATCGGCGCGCGAATCGGCGCCGAGGCCAATAGTTGGAAAGAGATGCAGGCGCGCGTGCGCGCCGCGATCGACGCCGGCGCCATCGGCGCCACCGACGAAACCCAGATCACCTGGCTGCCGCGCGAGCGGTGGCAGGACCGAATGTACTGAAGGGCGAGAAATGCCGAAGAGAACCGACCTCAAGACCATCCTCATCATCGGCGCGGGCCCGATCGTCATCGGGCAAGCGTGCGAGTTCGACTACTCCGGCGCGCAGGCCTGCAAGGCGCTGCGGGACGAGGGGTATCGCGTCGTGCTGGTCAACAGCAATCCGGCGACGATCATGACCGACCCGGAGATGGCCGACGCCGTCTACATCGAGCCGATCAACTGGCAGACGGTCGAAAAGATCATCGCCAAGGAAAAGCCCGATGCGTTGCTGCCGACGATGGGCGGCCAGACCGCGCTGAACTGCGCGCTGGACCTGGCCGACAACGGCGTGCTCGAGAAGTACAACGTCGAGCTGATCGGCGCCTCGCGCGATGCGATCCGCATGGCCGAAGACCGCGAGTTGTTCCGCGTGGCGATGTCGGAGATCGGCCTGGAATGCCCGAAGGCCGCGGTCGCGCGCACGTTCGAACAGGCCGTCGAAATCCAGACGACCGTCGGTTATCCGACCATCATCCGTCCCTCGTTCACGCTCGGCGGCACCGGCGGCGGCATCGCCTACAACAAGGAAGAGTTCGAAGAGATCGCGCGCCGCGGCCTGGAACTCTCGCCCGTGCACGAAATCCTCGTCGAGGAATCGGTGCTCGGCTGGAAGGAATTCGAGATGGAAGTGGTCCGCGACAAGGCGGACAACTGCATCATCGTCTGCTCGATCGAAAACCTCGACGCGATGGGCGTGCACACCGGCGACTCGATCACCGTCGCGCCGGCGCAGACACTCACCGACAAGGAATACCAGCGCCTGCGCGATGCCTCGGTCGCGGTGCTGCGCAAGATCGGCGTCGACACGGGCGGATCGAACGTGCAGTTCGGCATCAACGCGCAGACCGGCCGCGTGGTCGTGATCGAAATGAATCCGCGCGTGTCGCGTTCCTCGGCGCTCGCGTCGAAGGCCACGGGTTTCCCGATCGCCAAGGTCGCGGCCAAGCTCGCCGTCGGTTACACGCTCGATGAGCTGCGCAACGAGATTACCGGTGGAAAAACACCCGCATCGTTCGAACCGACGATCGACTACGTCGTCACCAAGATCCCGCGTTTCGCGTTCGAGAAGTTCCCGGCCGCCGATGCGCGCCTGACGACGCAGATGAAGTCGGTGGGCGAGGTGATGGCGATCGGCCGCAGCTTCCAGGAATCCTTGCAGAAGGCGCTGCGTGGGCTGGAAACCGGCAAGGTCGGTCTCGACCCCACGGGCCTGGATCTGAGCAACGAAGACGACCTGGCGAAGATGCGCCGCGAACTCAAGGAGCCGGGCCCGGAACGCATGTTCCACCTGGGCGATGCGTTCCGCGCGGGCATGTCGGTCGAAGACGTGCATGCCTTGTCGTTCGTCGATCCGTGGTTCCTCGACCAGATCGAAGAACTGATCGCGATGGAACGCGACCTCGCCGTCGCGGGCCTGGATGCGCTCGATGCGCGCCGCCTGCGCCAGCTCAAGCGTCGCGGCTTCTCCGATGCGCGCATCGCGCAAATCGTGAAGACCAACGAATCGGCCATCCGCGCACTGCGCAAGGCCTTCAACGTGCGTCCGGTGTACAAGCGCGTGGACTCGTGCGCGGCGGAATTCGCCACCAGCACCGCGTACCTGTATTCGACCTATGAAGACGAGTGCGAAGCCGCACCGACCTCGCGCGACAAGATCATCGTGCTCGGCGGCGGCCCGAACCGCATCGGGCAGGGCATCGAGTTCGACTACTGCTGCGTGCACGCGGCGATCGCGCTGCGCGACGATGGGTTCGAGACCATCATGGTCAACTGCAACCCCGAAACCGTGTCGACCGATTACGACACCTCCGATCGCCTGTATTTCGAGCCGCTGACGCTGGAAGACGTGCTGGAGATCGTCGAGCTCGAACAGCCCAAGGGCGTGATCGTGCAATACGGTGGCCAGACGCCGCTCAAGCTTGCGAAGGCGCTGGAAGCCAACGGCGTGCCGGTGATCGGCACTTCGCCGGATTCGATCGACCTGGCCGAAGACCGCGAACGCTTCCAGCACCTGGTCACCGACCTGGGCCTGCTGCAGCCGCCCAACGGCACCGCGCGCAACCACGACGAAGCGCTCGCCATCGCGCGCAACATCGGTTATCCGCTCGTCGTGCGCCCGAGCTATGTGCTCGGCGGCCGCGCGATGGAGATCGTGTACTCCGATGCCGACCTCTCGCGCTACATCCGCGAAGCGGTGAAGGTCTCGAACGATTCGCCGGTGCTGCTCGATCGCTTCCTCGACAACGCGGTGGAAGTCGACGTCGACATCATCGCGGACAAGGACGGCAACGTGCTGATCGGCGGCGTGATGGAGCACATCGAGGAAGCGGGCGTGCATTCTGGCGATTCCTCGTGCTCGCTGCCGCCGTACTCGCTGTCCGCGCAGACGCAGGACCGCCTGCGCGAGCAGGTCGTCGCGCTCGCCAAGGCGCTCAAGGTCGTCGGGCTGATGAACACGCAGTTCGCGATCCAGCAGAACGATGACGGCGAAGACACCATCTTCCTGCTCGAAGTGAATCCGCGCGCCTCGCGCACCGTGCCCTTCGTGTCGAAGGCCACGGGCGTGGCGCTGGCGAAGATCGCCGCGCGCTGCATGGCCGGCAAGACGCTGGCCGAGCAGGGTGCGACGAAGGAAGTCGTGCCGGGCTACTACTCGGTGAAGGAAGCGATCTTCCCGTTCGCCAAGTTCCAGAACGTCGATCCGATCCTCGGTCCCGAAATGCGTTCGACGGGCGAGGTGATGGGCGTGGGCCGCAGCTTCGGCGCGGCGTTCGCGCGTGCACAGGAAGCCGGTGGCATCAAGGCGCCGCCGGTCGGCAAGGCGTTCATCTCGGTCCGCGATCCGGACAAGGTGCGCGTGCTGTCGGTTGCGCAGGATCTCGTGCGTCGCGGTTATTCGCTCGTCGCCACCGGCGGCACGGCGGAATTCCTGCGCAACAACGGCCTTGCGTGCGCGAGCATCAACAAGGTGATCGAAGGACGGCCGCACATCGTCGACCTGATCAAGAACGGCGAGATCGTGTATATCGTCAACACGACCGAGGGCAAGCAGGCGATCGCCGACTCGTTCTCGATCCGGCGCGAAGCCTTGCAGCAACGCGTCACATACTCGACCACCATCGCGGGCGCCCGCGCGCTGCTGAATTCGCTCGACCATCGCGGGACGGGTGAAGTCAATGCGCTGCAGGCGCTCCACCAGGAACTCAAGACGGCATGACCACCCGGGCACCGATGACTGCGAAAGGCGCGCTGCGTTTGCGCGCGGAACTGGAAGAACTCAAGTCGGTGAAGCGGCCGGCGGTGATCCATGCGATCGCCGAGGCGCGCGCGCACGGCGACCTCAAGGAAAACGCGGAATATCACGCCGCGCGCGAGCAGCAGGGCTTCATCGAAGGCCGCATCAAGCAGCTCGAAGGTGAGTTGTCGCACGCGCAGGTGATCGACGTGGCTTCGCTCAACGCCGGTTCGCGCATCGTGTTCGGCGCGATCGTCGAGTTGGCCGATGCCGACAACGGCGAAGAGAAGCAGTACCAGATCGTCGGCGACCTCGAAGCCGACATCAAGCTGGGGATGATCGCGATCTCCTCGCCGGTGGCGCGTGCGCTGATCGGCAAGCACGAAGGCGACACGGTCACCATCGATGCGCCTGCAGGCCAGCGCGAGTACGACATCGTCGCGGTTCGATACGAGGCGTGAGGACGTGACGACACCCGCGGCGTCGGCGACCTTCCTGTTGCCGGCGCGCGTGCGGTTCGGCGGGCAGGCGATGCCGCCGGTGCTCGCGAAAGTCTTGGGCCGCGCGGATCGCACCGACGTCGAGCCTGGCGAGCGCGCGCAACTGCTTCGACACTTCGATTTGTTGCCGCGCGGCTGGCCCGTCGCGGCGATCACGCGTGCGTTCGATGCCAACGATGTGAACCTTGGTGCGTGGTTGCGCGCCGATCCCGCGTTCGTGCGTCCCGATCTCAATGGTGCGCGCCTGCTCGCCTCGGGCGATGCGCTGCAACTGACGCAGGCCGATGCCGATGCGTTCCTGTCGGTGTTGCGTCCGTTGTTCGGTGATTCCGGCATGCCGATCGATGCGCCGCGGCCTGCGCGCTGGTACCTGCGCCTGATGCGCGAAGCCAGGCTGCCCACGATGGCCTCGCCCGAGGAAGCGCTCGGCGCGGATCTGTTCGACCATCTGCCCGAAGGCCAGGAAGGCCGGCGTTGGCGCGCGTTGCTGAGCGAAGCGCAGGTCGCCTTGCATCAACACCCGTTGAATGCCGAGCGCCAGGCCGCGGGCAAGCCGCCGGTGAATTCGGTGTGGTTCTGGGGTGGCGGTGTGTCGCCGGATCACGTGACGACCGCGCACGAGCTCGTGCAATCCAACGAAGTGACACTGCGCGCGCTGGCGAAGTCGGCGAAGGTCGATGGCATCGACCTGCCCAGGAAGTTGGGGCTCGCCGGCTTGATCGACTTGCGCGCGATGCGCGATCTGGCCGAATTCGATGCGCAGTGGTTGACGCCTGCACTGCAACGCCTGCGCATGGGCGGGCTGACGTCGCTCGACCTGGACTGCGAAGACGGCGTGCGCTTCACGCTGCGGCGCAACCAGCGCTGGCGTTTCTGGCGCAAGCCGCTCAAGGCCTTCGACGCATGACCATGATGCGCCGCATCGTTCGCCGCCCCGCGGTCGCGACGGGGAGCGATTGGCCCGATCACGTTCCGATGCTCCTGCGCCGCCTGTATGCCACGCGCGGTGCGGCCGATTTCGACGCTGCGCGCCCGAAGCTTGCGCGCCTGCACGCGCCCGACACGCTCGGCGGCATGGACGCGGCGACGGTGTTGCTGCGCGATGCGATCGTGCAGGACAAACACATCGTCGTCGTTGGCGATTTCGATTGCGACGGCGCGACCGCATGCGCGGTCGGCGTGCGCGGCCTGCGCATGCTCGGCGCGCAACGCGTGTCGCACGCAGTGCCCAATCGCGCGGTGCATGGCTACGGACTGTCGCCCGGCCTGGTCGACGATCTCGCGGCGCTCGCGCCCGACTTGCTCGTCACCGTGGACCACGGTATCGCGTGTCACGCCGGTGTCGCCGCGGCGCGGGCGCGTGGTTGGCAAGTACTCGTCACCGATCATCATCTGCCGGGTCAATCGCTGCCCGATGCGCACGCGATCATCGATCCGAACGTCCGCGGCGATGGCTTCCCGAGCAAGGCGCTCGCGGGCGTGGGCGTGATGTTCTACGTCCTGCTCGCACTGCGTGCGCGATTGCGCGCCGAAGGCTTGCCGAGCGACGCCGACCTCACCACGCTGCTCGACCTCGTCGCGGTCGGCACGATCGCCGATCTCGTGCCGCTCGATGCGAACAACCGCGCGCTCGCAGGCGCGGGCTTGCGTCGTTTGCGTGCGGGGCAGGGCTGCGCTGGTCTGAAAGCCCTGATCGAAAGCAGCGGACGCGATGTCCGCACGCTGACCGCCGCCGACATCGGCTACGCACTCGCGCCGCGCATCAATGCCGCCGGTCGCCTCGAAGACATGGCGCTCGGCATCGAATGCCTGATCACCGACGACCCCGCGCAGGCGCGCGAACTCGCCAACGTACTCGGCGAAATCAACGCCGAACGCAAGGGCGTGCAGCAGCAGATGACCGACGAGGCCGAAGCCGCACTCGCGCGCGTCGCGCTCGACGGCGACATGCCACCGGTGTTGTGCCTGTTCGACCCGGCATGGCATCCGGGTGTGGTGGGACTCGTTGCTTCGCGCATGAAGGACCGCGTGAACCGCCCCGTGGTCGCCTTCGCGCCCGCCGAGCCGGGCAGCGATGCCTTGCGCGGATCGGCGCGTTCGATCGCCGGCCTGCACATCCGCGACGCGCTCGCCGCGGTGGACGCCGCGATGCCGGGCCTGATCCCGCGCTTCGGCGGTCACGCGATGGCCGCGGGCCTGAGCCTGTCGCACGGCGCGCTCGACGCGTTTGCGAATGCGCTGCGCATGCACGTGGAAAGCGTGCTCGACCCTGCGTTGCTGCAGGCCGAAGTGGTCAGTGACGGTTCTCTCGAAACGCACGAATTCGACCGCGCAAGCGCCGAGTACCTGCGCGACGGTGGACCGTGGGGCCAGGCGTTTCCCGAACCCTTGTTCGACGGCGTGTTCGACGTGGTGGGGCACAAGGTCGTCGGCCTGCGGCATCTGAAGCTCTCGCTGCGGCTGCCCGGGCGCGCGGCGCCGATCGACGCCATCCACTTCAACGGATGGACCGGCACGCCGCCGCCCGCGCGCGTGCACCTGGCGTATCGCCTGGCCGTGGACGACTACCGGGGTGGCGATGCGATCCAGCTGGTCGTGGAGTACTGCGCCGAGCCGGCCTGAGTTCACGGCTCGCGCGGGCGGGGGATGTCGCTTCGCCCTTGATCGAATACGATCAGCCACCCCCGCTTGAACCGAGGTCGCGCTTGTCGGACGTCAACAGTCGAGACTATTGGGACGCACGCTTCCGCACGGACTGGGACGTCAACGGCGGTGGGCCGCAATCGCGTTTCTTCGCCGGCGTGGCGCTCGCCCTGATGCCCGACTGGTTGAAGGCCTGCGCGCGCGGGGGCGGCACCGACGGCGCGCCGATGACGCTGTGCGACATCGGATGCGCGGAAGGCGCGGGGACCGAGGTCCTCGCGAAGGGGCTCGGCATTCCGACCACGGGCGTCGACTTCGCCGCCGAAGGCATCGCGCTGGCGCGCGAGCGGCATCCCGACGTCGCGTTCGAGGTCGCGGACATGCTGGCCGCACCCGGCAGCGAGAAGGCGTTGAACACGCGCTTCGACATCGTGTTCTCGTCCAACACGCTCGAACATTTCGAACGTCCCTGGGCCACCTTCGACACGATGGCCGCGAGCGCCGACCGCTTCCTCGTGCTGCTGCTGCCCTGGCGCGAAGGCGACAAGCTGGAAGCCGAACACTTCGTGCAGTTCACGCCGGAAGCCATTCCGGCGGCGCGCGACGGCTGGGTGCTGGCGCATGCGAGTGCGGCGGATGTCGCGGACTGGCCCGATTCGCGCTGGGCGGGCGACCAGGTGCTGCTCGTGTACGCGCGCCCGCAGGCGTTGGCGGATGCGCGCGTGGCGCTGGCCGACATGCGCATCGATGATCCCGACCGCGAAAGCCTGCAGGCCAGGCTTTCGGCGCGCGCCGCGTCGGCGCAGGCATCCGCGTCGCGCGCGGCCGCGTGGGATGCGGCGGCGCAGGCGGCGAATGCGAAGGCAGCGAATGCGGAGGCCGCGGCGCAGGCCGCCGCGTCACGCGCGACGGCCGCGGAGACGAAAGCGAACGAAGCGGACGCGCGCGCGCAGGCCGCGGAAACCCGGGCGAACGAAGCGGACGCACGCGCGGCGACAGCGCAGGCCAGTGCGCAGGACGCCGCCGCATCCGCGCAGGCCGCGACCGAACGGGCCACCACCGCGGAAGCCGCGTCGCAAGCCGCACTCGCGCGCAGCGCCGAACTCGAAGCCACGTTGCAATCGAGCCAGGCCCGCGTCGCGGAACTCGACCGCGCACTCGCGGAACTGAAGTCCGCGCACCACGAACTCGTCGTGCAGCAGCCTCCGCTCCAACACCAGGCCGCCGAACTCGCGCGCATCCTGGGCTCCCGCACGTGGCGATGGACGGGCCCGTTCCGCCGGCTCGGGCACGTGCTGTTGCGCCGGGGCTAGCCGGGGCCAACCCCGTTCGCACGGGCCGTGCGTTCGAGGGGAACATCACGGCCAGGACAGGGGAGCTTCCATGCAACGTTCCATCGTCGCGGGGATCGCGTGCGCGATCACCTTCGTCATCGGTTTCGCGTCTCCCCTCTCGAAGGCGCAGAACGTCACCGCGCCCACGGTGCGGATCGGCGGCGACGCGAAGGGCCTGCAGCCCATCCGGGTGCGGCAGGTGGATACGACGACCGATGTCGTCGGGCGACTCTCGCGCAAGACGCTGACGTTCGAACTGTCCAATCCGAACAACCGCGTGCTCGAAGGCACGATGGAATTCCCGCTCGCCGCCGGGCAGCAGATCACCGGCTTCGCGCTCGACATCGCCGGCGACATGCGCGAAGCGGTGCCCGTTCCCAAGGACAAGGGGCGGCAGGTGTTCGAGAGCATCGAGCGTCGCGGCGTCGATCCGGGCCTGCTCGAACAGACCGCGGGAAACAATTTTCGGGTGCGCGTGTATCCGATTCCGGCCAATGGCGTGCGGCGCGTGCGGCTGACGATCGACGACACGCTCGCCCGAGGCGCTGCTAAGAAGGCGTCGTACGCAGCGCGTCGGGACAACGGCGAGGTGTATGTCCTCGGCGAGGTGCCTGTCGAGGCCGCCTCGAAGCCGCGCGTCATTCCCGATCGCGTCGGGATCCTGTGGGATGCATCGGCGTCCACGCGCACGCATCAACGCGCGCACCTGCAGATGCTCGGGGACTATCTCCGCGCGATGGGCAACGGCACGGTGACGCTGCGGTTGCTGCGCGATGTGGGCGAAGACGCCGGCACCTACGAGATTCGCAACGGCGATTGGTCCGCGCTCCACAGCAAGCTGGAAACCGTCGTGTACGACGGTGCCACCGATCTCGCCGATTGGACGCCGCGTGCCGACATCGCCGAATACCTGCTCTTCAGCGACGGCCACCGCAACTACGGCGAACGCGACGTGCCACGGCTGTCCGCAACGCAGCGCCTGTACGCCATCGCGCCGAGGGAAGGCGGTTCCGACACCGCGCGGTTGGCGACGCTCGCCCAGCAACGCAACGGGCGCCTGGTGCTCGATCGTTGGCATGATCGTGGCGATGTGGCGCTTCGCCAGTTGACTGGGCAAAGCCTGCGCATCGTTGGCCTGGCACCGCACGGCGTGACGGATCTCGAAGTGCCCGGGCGTTTCATCGACGACGGCGTGCTGCGCGTCGCCGGGCGTGCGACGCAACGCGGCGCCTATGTCGACGTCACGCTCGACGACGGGGCAGGGCAGCGCATCGTGCGCGTGGACATGCCGATCAATGGCCCGTCGCATCCGCAGGTCGCGTCGCTGTGGGCAGGCTGGAAAGTCCGCGCGTTGTCCGTCGATCCCGAACGCAACGCCGCGCAGATCGCGCGCATCGGGCAGCAGTTCGGCATCGTCACGCCGGGCACGTCGCTGATCGTGCTCGAGAATGCGGACGACTACGTGCGCTACGACATTCCCGCGCCGGCGGCGTTGCGCGAGGAAGTTGCGCAATTGCAGGCCGTGCGCGACAAGGAACGCAAGCAGAACCGCAATGAGCGCATCGACAGCGTCGCGGACAAGTTCGCGCAACGCATCGCCTGGTGGGAGCGCAAGTTCCCGAAGGATTCGCCGCGGACGCAGAAGATCGCGAAGGAGAACGACGTCGCACGCCGTGCCTACGCGAGCGCCGCGGAGGCGGCCGAGGCGGCCGCCATGGCGGCAGATGCAGCGGCAGATGCAGCAGACGCCGCTGCGAGCATGGCGCGCGAAGAGCCGTCCGTCGTTTTCGACGCAGCATCGCCCCAGGAATTGCGCGCACCGGCGCCTGCGATGGCGGCGCCTGCATCCGCCGAACTGATGTCGGCGAATTTCGTCAGCGCAGGCGGGCGGGATGCGCCCGGACCCACCGCCACGATCACCCTGCAGCCCTGGCAATCCGACGCGCCCTACGCCCGTCGCCTGCGCGATGCGAAACCCGCCGACGTCTACGCGCTCTATCTCGGCGAACGCGACGCACACGCCGACAGCACCGCCTTCTACCTCGACGTCGCCGGCATCCTGCTCGCCAAGGGCCGTCGCAGCGAAGCGCTCCGCGTGCTGTCCAACCTGGCCGAGATGCAGCTCGAAAGCCGCCATGTCCTCCGCGTGCTCGGCTATCGCCTGATGCAGGCCAACGACGACGCGCGCGCGGTCGAAGTCTTCCGCAAGGTGCTCGCGATGGCCGACGAAGAGCCGCAGAGCCATCGCGACCTCGGCCTCGCGCTTGCCGCCACGGGCCATCGACAGGAAGCCATCGAACATCTGTACGAAGTCGTCGCGCGCCCGTGGGATGGACGCTTCGATGAAGTCGAACTCGTCGCGCTCAACGAACTCAACGCGATCGTCGCGACCAGCCCGCAGCCGCTCGACACCGCGTTCGTCGACCGCCGCCTGCTGCGCAACCTGCCGGTGGACCTGCGCGCGGTGCTGTCCTGGGACAGCGACAACAGCGACATGGACCTGTGGGTCACCGATCCCAACGGCGAGCGCTGCTACTACGGCAATCGCCTGACGTACCAGGGTGGGCAACTGTCCGACGATTTCACGGGCGGCTACGGCCCCGAGGAATTCCTGCTGCGCGATGCCAAGCCCGGCAAGTACCGCGTGGAGGCGAACTTCTACGGCGACCGTCAGCAGATCGTCACCGGCGCCACGACCCTGACGCTCACGCTCACCACCGGCTGGGGCACCGCGGCCCGCAAGGACCAGGCCGTGACCCTGCGCCTGACCGACGCGCGCGAAACCGTGCTCGTCGGCGAGTTCGAAGTGAAGTAGGAGGGTCTGGAGGGGTAGCCCCCTTTGAGTCAAAGGGGGCGCGCGACAGCGCGGGGTATGTGGAGGCACAGGCATGGGGCCCGAAGTTTGCGAAGCAAACTTTGGGGCGGACCCGCGGCTTTAGCGGGTCCGCTGCTATCATTTGCGGCCGAACGCAACACGTTAGCCGCCACATGATCGAACTCAATCCCATCCGCCAGCGCATCGCCGACCTCACGGGCCGGCTGGATGCGCTGAGGGGGTTTCTTTGACTACGACGCCCGCAAGGAGCGTCTGGAAGAAGTCAACCGCGAACTCGAAGCCCCGGACGTCTGGAACGACTCCGAGCGCGCGCAGGCTTTAGGCCGCGAGCGCAGCTTCCTCGACAAGACCGTCAACGGCATTCGCGACCTGACCCAGGGCCTGGTCGGCGCGAACGAACTGCTCGAACTGGTCGAGATGGAAGACGACGAGGACACGCTGCAGGCGGTGGTCGCCGACGTCGATCGCTATGCGCGCGGCGTGGAGCAGCTGGAATTCCAGCGCATGTTCTCCGGCAAGATGGATTCGCACTCGGCCTTCGTCGACATCCAGGCCGGCGCTGGCGGCACCGAGGCGCAGGACTGGGCGGAAATCCTGTTGCGCATGTACCTGCGCTGGGCCGAGTCGCGTGGTTGGAAGACCGAACTGCTCGAAGTCTCCGGCGGCGAAGTCGCGGGCATCAAGTCCGCCACGTTCCGCGTGGAAGGCGATTACGCCTACGGTTGGCTGAAGACGGAAATCGGCGTGCACCGCCTCGTGCGCAAGTCGCCGTTCGATTCCGACAACCGCCGCCATACCTCGTTCACCTCGGTGTTCGTTTCGCCGGAAGTGGATGACTCGATCGACATCGAAATCAATCCGGCCGACCTGAAGACCGACGTGTATCGCTCGTCGGGCGCCGGCGGCCAGCACGTCAACAAGACCGAATCGGCAGTGCGCATCACGCACATCCCCAGCGGCATCGTGGTCGCGTGCCAGACCGAACGCAGCCAGCACGCCAACCGCGACCGCGCGATGAAGATGCTGGCGGCCAAGTTGTACGAACTCGAGATCCAGAAGCGCAACGCCGAAAAGGATGCGCTGGAAGCCACCAAGTCCGACATCGGCTGGGGCAGCCAGATCCGCAACTACGTGCTCGACCAGAGCCGCATCAAGGACCTGCGTACGGGTATCGAACGCAGCGACACGCAGAACGTGCTGGACGGCGACCTCGACGAGTTCATCGAGGCGAGCCTCAAATCCGGGCTCGAAGCCGGATCCAAGCGCAGCGACGCCGCCTGATGCGAACCACACGATGACGATGACCGAAGACACCCAGCCCCAGCACGACGAAAACCACCTGATCGCCGAGCGCCGCGCGAAGCTCGCGCAGTTGCGCACGCAGGGCAACCCGTTCCCGAACGACTTCCGTCGCGAAGACCACGCCGGCGATCTGCAGGCGGAGTTCGCCGATGCCGAGAAGTGGACGGGCGAAGCGCTCGAAGCCTTGCCGCGCCGCGTGAAACTCGCCGGCCGCATGCTCGCCAAGCGCGTGATGGGCAAGGCGGCGTTCGCGCAGGTGCAGGACGTCAGCGGGCGCATCCAGTTGTTCCTGCAATCCAACACGCTCGGCGACACCTACGACGCGTTCAAGGGCTGGGATGCCGGCGACATCCTCGCCGCCGAAGGCACGCTGATGCGCACCAAGACCGGCGAGTTGTCGGTCAAGGTCGACGTGCTGCGCCTGCTCACCAAGTCGCTGCGCCCGTTGCCGGACAAGTGGCACGGCCTGGCGGATGTCGAGCAACGTTATCGCCAGCGTTACGTCGACCTGATCGTGACGCCCGAGGCGCGCGATGTATTCGTCAAGCGTTCGCAGGTCATCGGCGCGATCCGTCGCTGGCTCGACGCGCGCCGCTTCCTCGAAGTGGAAACGCCGATGATGCATTACATCGTCGGCGGCGCCACCGCGAAGCCGTTCACCACGCACCACAATGCGCTGGGCCTGGATCTGTTCCTGCGCGTGGCGCCGGAGCTGTATCTCAAGCGCCTGGTCGTCGGCGGGTTCGAGCGCGTGTACGAGATCAACCGCAACTTCCGCAACGAAGGCGTCAGCACGCGGCACAACCCGGAGTTCACGATGCTCGAGTTGTACGAGGCCTACGCCACGTACGACGAGGTCATGGACCTGACCGAGGACATGATCCGCCACGCCGCGCAGGAAGCCATCGGCACCACCGCGCTGACGTGGGAAGGCAATGCGATCGACCTGGGCGCGCGTTTCCGCCGTTGGAAGCTCGAAGAAGCCGTGCGCGAGCACAACCCCGAGATCACCGTCGCCGACTGCCGCGACCGCGATGCGCTTGCGCGTCATTGCGAACGTTTGCGCATTCCCGTGAAGAAGGGTTACGGGTGGGGCAAGTTGCTGCTGGAAATCTTCGAGAAGACCGTGGAAACCGGCCTCATCCAGCCGACCTTCATTACGCATTACCCGGTGGAAGTCTCGCCACTGGCCCGCGAATCGGACACCGAACCGGGGATCACGGATCGCTTCGAGCTGTTCGTCGGCGGCAAGGAACTCGCCAACGGCTTCTCCGAGCTCAATGATCCGGAAGACCAGGCGGCGCGTTTCCGCGCGCAGGTCGAGGCGAAGGAGGGCGGCGACGACGAGGCGATGCATTACGACGCCGACTACATCCGCGCCCTCGAAGTCGGCCTGCCGCCGACCGGTGGCCTGGGCGTGGGCATCGATCGCCTGGTGATGCTGCTGACCGATTCGGACTCCATCCGCGACGTGCTGCTGTTCCCCTACATGCGCCCGGAAGCGCACGGTTAAGCCATTCTTGCCGTGCAGATGTCCGCTTGTGGTCCCCTTGTCCGTATGAACAGGGGACCAGGGGAACCACCAGCGGTGCAAAATGGGCATGGCGCCAACGGCGCAGTCCGACATCCGACGCTCGCGCGTGTACGTCGACGGCGAGGCGCTCATTCGTGGGCCGGAAGGCGACTTCCGTGCGCCCCTGCGGGACCTGTCGATCTCCGGTCTTCACATGCTGCGACCACCGGGCTTCGCGCTGCGCGTGGGCCAGGCGGTGGAGGTGGAGGTGCGTTGCGGGCCCCGGGAGGCGGGGATCGAGTTCCTGTTGATGGCGCGCGTGGCGCGCACCGATTCGGATACGGTGGGCCTGCGCTTCGCGCCCTTGCCCGACCGCATGGCGCGAACGCTTGAACGGGTGCTCTCGCAGTACGGCACCCTGCAAACCGGTGCACCCGACGAACGGCGGGGGCGCCGTTGATCTTCCGCGCTGCGGACGCCGTCGCGGATTCCACTGCCGTTCCGTATTCGCCGTCGCTGGGCGGGGTATGCTCCCGCCCAACGCCGGGGGAAGGATTCCGGGGGGCGCCAACGCATGCGGGTTAATGAAGTGAACGTG
Organism: Noviluteimonas gilva; assembly: GCF_009740395.1. Lineage (GTDB taxonomy): Bacteria > Pseudomonadota > Gammaproteobacteria > Xanthomonadales > Xanthomonadaceae > Noviluteimonas > Noviluteimonas gilva. Next base: position 200,768 of record NZ_WOXT01000003.1, on the reverse strand, counting down.
GTCATCGTCGACGACCAGACATCGGCGCGCACCATGTTGCGCCACATCCTCGAGGACATCGGTCCCGAGCTGGCCGTGCACGATTTCGGCGACCCGACCGCGGCGCTGACCTGGTGCGAGAACAACCGGCCCGACCTGCTGCTGCTCGATTACCGCATGCCCGGCATGGACGGCCTGGAGTTCGCGCGCCGCTTCCGCCGCCCGCCCGTGCACCGCGACGTGCCGATCGTGCTGGTCACCGTGGTCGGCGACGAACCCGTGCGCCAGGCCGCGCTCGAAGCCGGCGTGATCGATTTCCTCGTCAAGCCCGTGCGTCCGCGCGAATTGCGCGCGCGTTGCCGCAACCTGTTGCACCTGCGCCAGCAGGCCGAGACGGTGAAGCAGCGTGCGCTCTCGCTCGAGCAGCGCCTGCTTTCGAGCATGAACGAAGTCGAGGAGCGCGAGCGCGAAACGCTGTCGCGCCTGGCACGCGCCATCGAATACCGCGACATCGGCACCAGCGCCTATCTCGAACGCATGGCGCACGTCGCCGGCCTGATCGCCGAAGGCCTCGGCCTGACGGAAGAAGAAGCGCGCCTGATCGAACTCGCCGCGCCCCTGCACGACATGGGCAAGATCGCGATTCCCGATGCCATCCTGCTCAAGCCCGGCCCGCTCACGGAGCAGGAGACGCAGATCATGCGTCGCCACCCGCGCATCGGGCATGAGTTGTTGAGCGGCAGCCAGAGCCGTTTCATCCAGACCGGCGCCACCGTCGCGCTGCGCCACCACGAGCGTTACGACGGCAGCGGCTATCCCGACGGCCTGGTCGGCGAAGCGATTCCGCTGGAAGCGCGCATCGTCGCGGTGGCCGACGTGTTCGATGCCCTGATCTCGCCGCGCCCCTACAAGGAAGCGTGGACGATCGAAGCGGCGCTCGCGTTCCTCTACGCGCAGCGCGGTCGTTTGTTCGATCCCAAGTGCGTCGAAGTGCTGATTCGCCAACGCGAACGCCTCGACGACATCTGCCAGCGCTTCTCCACCGTGAGCGCGCGGCCGGCCCTGGAGGCCTGATCGTGTTGCTTGCCGCACTCCGGCAGCGGTTGGCCAACCGGCCCGACAGCGAACACGGCCAGGCCCTCGTGCGCCTGGCGGTGCTGTCGGTCGTGCTGGTCTACCTGCTGGTGCGCGGCCCGGGTACGGAACCGTGGGCGGAGTATCGCGACGTCCTGCTGATGGTGGGCACCGGGTTCGCGGTGGGCCTGGGCATCGTGCTGTCGATCGTCGCGCGGCCGGGCGTGTCGCACCTGCGTCGCACGATCGGCATGTTGTCCGACTACGGGCTCATGGGCCTGGCGATGATCCGCATGGGCGAACCGCTCGCGTGGGTCTACGTCATCCTGATGTGGGTGACGGTCGGCAACGGCCTGCGCTTCGGCAACCGTTATCTGTACATGGCCGTCGCCGGCGCGGTGACGAGCTTCGGCTGCACGCTGCTCTTCAGCGATTACTGGCACGGCAACAGCAGCCTGGGCATCGGCTTGCTCGTCGGCCTGGTCGCGGTGCCGCTGTACCTGTCGGGCCTGTTGCGCGCGTTGACCAAGGCGACCGAGGAAGCGCGGCGCGCCAACGAGGCGAAGAGCCGGTTCCTGGCGAACATGAGCCACGAGTTCCGCACGCCGTTGAATGGCCTGGCGGGCATGTCCGAGCTGCTCGCCACCACGCGCCTGGATGCCGAACAGCGCGAATGCCTCAACACCATCCAGGCCTCCACGCGCACGCTGTTGTCGCTGGTGGAGGACGTGCTCGACATCTCCGCGATCGAGGCGGGCAAGCTCAAGCTGCACACCGTCGAATTCTCGCTGGGCGAAATGCTCGAGAACATCGGCGCGATCCTGCAACCGACCGCGCGCAACAAGCGCATCGAATACATCTCGCGCGTTGCCATCGACGTGCCCGACCGCGTGATCGGCGATGCGGGCCACGTGCGCCAGGTGCTGATCAACCTGGCGGGCAACGCGATCAAATTCACCGACGAAGGCTCGGTCCGCCTGGAGGTCGCGCTCGCGCACCCCGAATCCGACGGCCAGCAGGTGCGCCTGCGCTTCACCGTCATCGATACCGGCATCGGCATTCCGGCGGCGGCGCGTGCGCGCCTGTTCGAAGCCTTCGAGCAGGCCGATGCGAGCCTCTCGCGCCGCTACGGCGGCACGGGCCTGGGCACGACGATCGCCAAGGGCCTGACCGAAGCGATGGGCGGCAGCATCGGCTTCGAGAGTTCGGAAAAGCGGGGCAGCCGGTTCTGGGTCGAGTTGCCCTTCGACCAGGTGCAGGTCGCGCCGGTCGGCGTGCCCGCGCCCGTGGCCGAAGGCAAACCTGCGATCCCGGTTTCGTCGGCGTCCTTCGGCGACAACGCGGCGAACGTCATCGCGTTCGGCGATCCGTTCCTGCGCCATCGCGCGCGGGTGCGTTCGCTCGATCTGCTCATCGCCGACGACCACGCGGCGAACCGCATGGTGTTGCAGCGCCTGCTGCAGAAGGCGGGCCATCGCGTGACCAGCGTCGGCGACGGCGAAGAAGTGCTCGATGCGTTGTCGGCCAACAGTTTCGACGCGGCGATCGTCGACCTGCACATGCCCGGCGTCAGCGGCCTGGACCTGTTGCGCGAGTTGCGCGTGATGGAGGCGGGTGGCGGCAAGCGCACGCCGGTCATCGTGCTCACCGCGGACGTTACGCCCGAAGCGATCCAGCAGTGCGCGCAGGCCGGTGCCCGTGCGTTCCTGCCCAAGCCCGTCGTCGCCGCGCGCCTGCTCGACACGCTCGCGGAAGTCGCCACCAGCGGCCAGGCGAACGTGCAGGCGACCAACCCGCGCATCGAGCTGCCGGTGTCGGACGACGATTTCGATCCGGGCGTGCTGGAAGAACTCGGCTCGCTCGGCATGGGCGAGACCTTCGTGCGCGAGTTCATCGCGCAGTGCTTGCGCGACGCGGAGACGTGCCTTGCGGCGCTGGAGAAATCCGGCGAGGCCGGCGACTGGCCCGGTGTCCGCGACCACGCGCATGCCCTGAAGGGCGTGTCGAGCAACCTGGGCCTGGTGAAGCTCGCCGCGGCCAGCAGCGAGTGGATGCGCATTCCCGAGTGGCAACTCACGCGCGAATGGCGCCCGCGGCTTTCCGTGCTGCGCGAACGCATGGCGCAAGGTCGGGCTGCGCTGGACGCGCGCGGGCATCCTGCCGCGCGCGACAACGAAAACAGCTAGATCTGGCGAAGCTAGACGTCAGGTCGAGCGTTGTATCCGGGCAAATCGATCAGGCGGCGGCTTCGGCTCCCGAGCGGCGTTCCTGCGCGCGGACGATGCGGTCCATGGTCTTGAGCGAACGATCGCCCAGCGCCAGCGCCGTATCCACCCACACTTCGGTGATGCCCATCAGCTCGTCGTAGCCCACCGGCTGCGCGATCTGGCGCACCTGGTTGAGCGCGAGATGCGAGTGCGGCGAACGCTGCTGCTGGCGGATCAGGTCCTGCACGGCCAGTTCGCCTTCGCCCTTCGGCACGAGGATGTCGACGACGCCCAGCTTGTACAGCTCGTCGCTCGTATAGATCTGGCCGCTGAGGATCATCTTCTCGGCCTGCTGCGGCGACACGCGCTTGCAGAGGAACGAGTAGGCGCCCATGCCCGGGAACAGACCGAACAACACTTCCGGCAGGCCCATGCCCACGCCTTCTTCGGCAACGATGGTGTGGCACGACAGCGCGAGTTCCATGCCGCCGCCGAGCGCGTCGCCCTGGACCAGCGCGATGGTGCGCACGTCGCCGCCGAGACCGCCGTGGATGCTGTGCACGCCATCGATGCAGCGACGCGCATAGGCCAGCAGTTGCTCGCGGTTGTTTTCACGAATGAGGCGAGCGAACAGTTCGAGGTCGCCGCCGAGGTTGAACGCGGGGGCGTCCGAGGCGATGACGACGTGGCGCAGGTTGCCCGGATGACGCTGGGCCTTGTTGAGCGTGATGCTGCTGAGGTAACGCCACATCTCATCCATCAGTTCCGTGCGGAAACACGGACGGATGCCGGTGCCGGCGTCAGCGTGCATGTAGAGCCAGTGGGACGCGCCCGACGGCTCTGCTTCGACACGCAGGGTGGGATAGCGATGGCTGCGCTGCAGCTTCTCGATGTTGCTCATGTTTTGTTTCCCCTTGGGAGCCCGTCCGCGAACAGGGGTGGGTAGCGGGCGGGCGAATGACCCACGCAGGGGATGCTACACCCGGTGAAACGTCATCGCCGGGTGAAAATGCAAGCGTTTCCATTCACGGGGCGACGGACGGTAGCGGAACGCGACCGATCCCCCGATTGCAGGTCAGGGCTTGGCGCTCTGCTCCCGGAGCTCGCGTCTCAGGATCTTGCCGACATTGGTCTTCGGCAACTCGGTCCTGAACTCGACGTACTTGGGCTGCTTGTACCCGGTCAGGTTCTCCCGGGCATGCGCCTTGACGTCTTCGGCCGTCAGCTTGGGGTCCTTGCGGACGATGACCACCTTGACCGCCTCGCCGGACTTGTCGTCGGGCACGCCGACCGCGCCGACCTCGAGCACGCCCGGGAGCATCGCGATCACGTCCTCGACCTCGTTGGGGTACACGTTGAAGCCCGAGACCAGGATCATGTCCTTCTTGCGATCGACGATGTAGAAGAAACCCTTGTCGTCCATCTTCGCCATGTCGCCGGTGTGCAGCCAGCCATCGGCATCGATGACGTTGGCGGTTTCGTCCGGGCGGTTCCAGTAACCGCGCATGACCTGCGGCCCCTTGATGCACAACTCGCCGACTTCGCCCAGGCCGGTGACGAGATTGCCGTCCTCGTCCTTCAGGCAGGCATCGGTGGACGGGATCGGCAAGCCGATCGCACCGTTGTACTCGGCCAGGTCCATCGGGTTGATGCACGCGGCGGGCGAGGTCTCGGTGAGGCCATAGGCCTCGACCAGCGTCGAGCCGGTGACCTGCTTCCAGCGTTCGGCCACGGCGCGCTGCACGGCCATGCCGCCGCCCAGCGTGAGGTGCAGGCGCGAGAAATCGATGTCGGCGAAACCCGGCGTGTTGAGCAGGCCGTTGAACAGCGTGTTGACGCCGGTGATCGCGGTGAAGGGGACCTTCTTCAACTCCTTCACGAAGCCGGGCATGTCGCGCGGATTGGTGATGAGGTGGTTGTGGCCGCCGAACTTCATGAAGACCAGGCCGTTCGCCGTCAACGCGAAGATGTGGTACAGCGGCAGCGCGGTGATGATCGTTTCTTCGCCGTATTTGACGTTGGTACCGATCCACGCTGCGGCCTGCTGCATGTTGGCCACGAGGTTGCGGTGGGTGAGCATCGCGCCCTTCGCCACGCCCGTCGTGCCGCCGGTGTACTGCAGGAACGCGAGATCCTGCGGATCGATCGCGATGTCCTGCAGCGTGTGCATCTGGCCGAGCGTGAGCGCATCGCGGAAGCGGATCGCGCCGTCGATGTCGTAGTCCGGCACCATCTTTTTCACGTGGCGGAGGACGAAGTTGACGATCGCGCCCTTCGGAAAGCCGAGCATGTCGCCCAGGCCCGTGGTGATCACCTGGCGGATCTGCGTCTGCGCGATCACTTCCTGCACGACCGAGCCGAAGTTGTCGAGCACGAGCAGCACGGTCGCGCCGGAGTCGACGAGCTGGTGCTTGAGCTCGCGCGGGGTGTACATCGGGTTGGTGTTGACGACGGTGAGGCCCGCGCGCAGCACGCCGAAGGTGGCGATGGGGTACTGCAGGCAGTTGGGCATCATGATCGCGACGCGATCGCCCTTCTTCAGTTTGAGTTCGCCGAGCAGGTAGGCCGCGAACTGCTGGCTCAGCCGGTCGATATCGGCGTAGGTGAGCGTCTTGCCCAGGTTGGAGAAGGCAGGGCGGTCCCGATACTTTTCCAGCGAGGACTGCAGGACCGAAACGATCGAGGGGAATTCCTCGACGTCGATCTCCGCAGGCACGCCTTGCGGGTAACTGGCCAACCACGGACGTGCCTGCTGCATGCGATCTCCCCGAAGTAATCGCGAACCAATGAGTGTGTGCGGTGCGCCGATGCGCAACCGTACGGATCGCTCCCGATTGGAGCATAGGCACTACAGGCTGGCAAGGCGCTGGATTAGGCTTGCCGCGGGGTTTTCTGGGAGTAGGCGATGCGGCGGTTCTTGACGTTGGTGGCGATTTTACTGGTGCTGTCGGGTTGTTCGCGGACGCCCCCGGAACAGGCGCTGCGGCGCACCATCGCCCAGATGCAAACGGCCATCGAAGAACGCGACGCGTCGACGCTGGCCGACGGCGTGGCCCAGGACTTCATCGGCCCCGATGGGATGGACCGCAAGGCCGCGCAGCGCCTGGCCGCGGTGGTGTTCCTGCAGAACAAGCAGGTCGGCGTGACCCTCGGGCCGCTCGACATCAAGCTGCAGCCGGGCGGGGCGACGGTGCGTTGCACCGCGGCGATGACCGGCGGCGATTCGGCGCTGTTGCCGACCTCGGGCGAGATCTACGACGTCACGATGCAATGGCGCCAGGACGGCGACGACTGGGAACTGGTCAGCGCGGAGTGGGAACCGAAGTTGTAGTGCGACGGAGGCGTATCCCCCTCGAACGCGCTGGGCGCGTTCGATCCCCCTTGGAAAGGGGGATGAACGCCGTCTCTTCTTTTTGGTTGCGCGTTACGCCGCTTTCTTCGAAGCCAGCTGGCGCAGCACGTAGTGCAGGATGCCGCCGTTGCGGAAGTACTCGACTTCCTTCGGCGTCAGCAACAGTACGCGCACGTCGAAACGCTTCTCGCCTTCCGGGCCGCGCGCGATGACCGTCGCGGTGCGCGACTTGCCATCGTCCACGCCGACGATGTCGATGATTTCCGAACCCGTCAGGCCCAGCGACTTCGCGTTCTCGCCTTCCATGAACTGCAGGGGCAGCACGCCCATGCCGACCAGGTTGGAGCGATGGATGCGCTCGAAGGTTTCCGCCACGACCGCCTTCACGCCGAGCAGGTTGGTGCCCTTGGCCGCCCAGTCGCGCGACGAACCGGTGCCGTATTCCTTGCCCGCGAACACCACCAGCGGCACGTTGTCGGCCTTGTACTTCATCGCCGCGTCGTAGATCGCAAGCTTCTCGCCCGGATTGCCGGCGCGGTCGAAGTACAGCGTGTTGCCGCCTTCTTCGCCGCCGAACATCAGGTTCTTGATGCGGATGTTGGCGAAGGTGCCGCGCACCATGACGTCATCGTTGCCGCGGCGCGAACCGTAGCTGTTGAAGTCCGCCGGCTGCACGCCGCGCGATTGCAGGAAGCGGCCCGCCGGCGAATCCTTCTTGATGTTGCCGGCCGGCGAGATGTGGTCGGTGGTGATCGAATCGCCGAACAGGCCCATGACGCGCGCGCCGTGGATGTCGGAGATCGAACCGACCTGCATCGTCATGCCGTCGAAGTAGGGCGGGTTCTTGATGTACGTCGAGGCCGCATCCCACTGGTACGACGCGCCATCCGGCGAAGCGATCTGGTTCCAGCGCGAATCGCCCTTGAACACGTCGGCGTAGTTCTGCGCGAACAGTTCCGGACCGACCGTGGCGGCGATCGTGTCGCCGATTTCCTTGTTGGTCGGCCAGATGTCGCGCAGGAAGATGTCCTTGCCGTTGGCGTCGTGGCCGATCGGATCGACCGCCAGGTTGATGTCGACCGTGCCGGCGAGCGCGTAGGCGACGACCAGCGGCGGCGAGGCGAGGTAGTTCATCTTCACTTCGGGATGCACGCGGCCTTCGAAGTTGCGGTTGCCCGAGAGCACGGACGCAACGACCAGCTCGCTTTCCGCGATGCCCTTGGACACTTCGTCCGGCAGCGGGCCGGAGTTGCCGATGCACGTGGTGCAACCGTAACCGACGACGAAGAAGCCGAGCTTCTCCAGGTCCGTCAGCACGCCGGCCTTCTTGAGGTAATCGGTGACGACGAGCGAACCCGGGCCGAGCGAAGTCTTCACCCACGGCTTGACCTTCAGGCCGAGCTTGACCGCGTTGCGCGCGAGCAGGCCGGCGCCGAGCATCACGGCGGGGTTGGACGTGTTGGTGCACGAGGTGATCGCGGCGATCACGACCGAGCCGTCGGTGAGTTCGCAATCCTGGTCGGCGATGCGGATCTTCGACTTCGGCTTGGCGGCCAGGTGGTCGGCCTGCGGCTGGTCGCCGCCTTCGGCATCGAAGCGCACGACTTCGGTCTTCTTCGCCGTGCGATTGGCGGTGAGGCCACCGAGGTTGGCGTGGAAGTTGTCCTTGAGCTTTTCGAGCAGCACGCGATCCTGCGGGCGCTTCGGGCCCGCGAGCGAGGGCTTGATGTCGCCCAGGTCGAGTTCGAGCGTCGCCGAGTACGTGGCGTGCGGGGAGTTCGCGTCGTGCCACAGGCCCTGCGCCTTCGCGTAAGCCTCCACCAGCGCGATCTGCTCTTCGCTGCGGCCCGACAGGCGCAGGTAGTTCACCGCTTCGGCGTCGATCGGGAAGATGCCGCACGTCGCGCCGTATTCGGGCGCCATGTTGGCGATCGTCGCGCGGTCGGCGAGCGGCAGGTGCTGCAGGCCGTCGCCGTAGAACTCGACGAACTTGCCGACCACGCCGAGCGCGCGGAGCATCTGCGTCACGGTGAGCACGAGGTCGGTGGCGGTCGTGCCTTCCGGCAGCTTGCCGGTGAGCTTGAAGCCCACGACCTGCGGGATGAGCATCGACGAAGGCTGGCCGAGCATGGCGGCTTCGGCTTCGATGCCGCCCACGCCCCAGCCGAGCACGCCGATGCCGTTGATCATCGTGGTGTGCGAGTCGGTGCCGAACACGGTGTCCGGGAACGCCTGCAGTTCCGTGCGGCCGTCGGGCGTCTGCACTTCACGCTCGACGACGACGCGCGCCAGGTTCTCGAGGTTGACCTGGTGCACGATGCCGGTGTTCGGCGGCACGACCTTGAAATTGTTCAGCGCTTTCTGGCCCCAGCGCAGGAAGCTGTAACGCTCCATGTTGCGCGAGAACTCGATTTCGCCGTTGAGTTCGAGCGCATCGGCGCGACCGAACACGTCGACCTGCACGGAGTGGTCGATCACCAGTTCCGACGGGATCAGCGGGTTGATGCGCGTGGCATCGCCGCCCAGGCGCACGACCGCGTCGCGCATCGCGGCGAGGTCCACCACGCACGGAACGCCGGTGAAGTCCTGCAGCACCACGCGCGCCGGCATGAAGGCGATCTCGGTGTCCGGCTCGTCCTTCGCGTCCCACGTGGCGACCGCTTCGATGTGCTCGGGCGTGACCGTGACGCCGTCTTCGTGTCGCAGCAGGTTCTCGAGGAGGATCTTCATCGAGTACGGCAGCTTGGACAGGTCGAAGCGCTGCCCGAGGCGCGGCAGGCTGTAGAAGGCGAGGGACTTGCCGTTGACGTCGAGTTGGGCGCGGGTGGCGAAGGAGTCGGCCATCGGTTGGGGCTCCGGTAGTGAATTCGCAGGGCTGAGCCCCGTAATTATGCCGGATCGGGGGTGTCCCCGCCCACCTTTGCCGTGTTCACAGACGCAGGTGCGACTGGATCGCGCCGACCATCGCGCGCCTGCGGAGCAGGAAATCCCAGAAGCTGCCGCCGAGTTGGCGCCACAACACCGCCGAGCGCAGCGCCGCGAGCAGCACCGCGCGGATCTCCGAAACGATGGCCGCCTGGCCCAGGTAATGCGGATTGCCTTGCACCATCACGCGCGGGCGCAGGTGGCTGACCGTGTCGGCATACAACGTGCCGAGCGAGCCGAGCACGTCGGGATGCGTGCTGCCCAGCCGCTGCGCGGTGGGCGACAGCGCGAGGATGCCTTCCTGCACCTTCTCCGCGGTGGCGCCTTCGCGCACGAAGCGGCGCTCCAGTTGCAGCACGGCGAAGGCCAGGCGCGGCAGCAGGTCGTCGCGCGCGTCGGCGTTGCTGGTGAAATAGTCGAGCAACAACTGCATGCCCGGCGCGAGCGCGCGTTCGTCGCCGTAAACCTCGACAGGTGTGTCGGCGTCGAGGCGGAACACGCTGTCGGTCGCCGTCTGCAGGACCGAGGTGTCGGCCTGGCCGGTTTCGGCGATCTGGCGCACCTGGCGCAGGGCCTGCGCGAGGCCGGCGAGCGCGAGCACGCGTTCCTCGATCGAGTTGGTCGGGGCGGGGTTGGCGCTCATGTCCGTGCTGCCGTCATGCGTCTTGCGACTCCCTGGAAAGCATTGCTTCGGTCCGTGCATCCGTGCGGGCGATGACCGCGCCGCCGAGGCAGGTATCGCCGTCGTAGAGCACCAGCGACTGCCCGGGCGTGACCGCGCGCTGGCCACGGGCGAAGCGTACCGCCAGCGTGCCGTCGTCGGCGACCGTCACGGTACAGGCCTCGTCGTGTTGCCGGTAGCGCGTCTGCGCCGTGCAGTCGAAGCGCGCCGCCGGCGGGCTGCCGGCGATCCAGTGCGCGCCTTCCGACCACAGCGTCGACGAATAAAGATGCGGGCTGTCGCTGCCCTGGTCGACGACCAGCACGTTGTCGCCGACATCTTTGTCGACCACGTACCACGGCGCGGGATCGCGCCCGCGCACGCCACCGATGTGCAGGCCTTCGCGCTGTCCGAGCGTGAAGAAGAAAACGCCGGGGTGTTCGCCGACCACGTTCCCCTGCGGATCGCGGATTTCGCCGGGGCGGGCAGGGAGGTAGCGCGCGAGGAATTCGCGGAAGTCGCGTTCGCCGATGAAGCAGATGCCGGTCGAATCCTTCTTCGCGTGCGTGGGTAGCGCGGCGTCGCGCGCGATCGCACGCACCTGGTCCTTCGGCAGATGGCCGAGCGGGAAGATTGTCGCCGCGAGCTGCGCCTGGCCGAGCTGGTGCAGGAAGTAACTCTGGTCTTTGTTGCGATCGACGGCGCGCAATAGGCGCACGCTGCCGCCGACGTGTTCAACGCGCGCGTAGTGGCCCGTGGCGATGCGTTCGGCGCCGAGCGCATGCGCGGCGTCGAGGAAATGCTTGAACTTGATCTCGCGGTTGCACAGCACGTCGGGGTTCGGCGTGCGGCCCGCGGCGTACTCGTCGAGGAAATGCTGGAACACACCGTTCCAGTATTCGCTCGAGAAGTCGCGAAAGTGGATCGGGATGCCGAGCCGCCCGCACACGGCGACCGCATCGCGACGATCGTCGTCGGCGCGGCAGTCGCCGCTGCCATCGTCGGCCCAGTTCTGCATGAAGAGGCCGGCGATCGGCGCGCCCTGGTCGCGCAGCAACAAGGCGGCGACCGACGAATCGACGCCGCCGGACATGCCGACGATGGTGCGTACCTGCGTTTTCGTATCCAACTTCTTGGTTGCCTCAGGCCAACTGCTGCACCATCGACAAGGGATGGCGGCGCCCGGCGAGATGGTCGCCCACCACGCGCCAGACAAGTGGGCTGCGATGGCGTTCGTGCGCGGCCTGGAGTTCGGCGGGCGTCATCCACAGTGCGCGTTCGATGCCCGTATCGAGCGGGCGCGCGGGATCATGGCGTTCCGGTTCGGCCGCGAACGCGAAACGCAGGTAGTGCCGGCCTGTTTCGGCCTTCCACTGATAGGCGCCGATGAACGCCGTCAGGCGCACGTCCCAGCCTGTTTCCTCGCGCGTTTCACGCAATGCGGCGTCGACCAGGCTCTCGTCCGGTTCCAGGTGGCCGGCGGGCTGGTTGAGCACCAACTTGCCGTTCACCCGTTCTTCGACCACGAGCAACCGCCCGTCGCGTACGACGACGGTCGCGACGGTGACGTCGGGTTGCCAGAAGCGGCCTTCGCGGTAGGTCACGTGGGGAGTCGTCCTTGCCTGGGTCGGCGCGTTTTCACATTGTCATTGTGACGGCGGCGCCAGTGGGCCGTCCAACACGGGGCGTCGGGAGGGCTTGCGCGCCTCCGTATAATCCCGCCCATGGCACGAAAGCACGAACACGAGCGCGACCACGGCGCAATGGTGGAAACCAGCAAGCCCGAAACGGCGCGTCCGCCGCTGTATTCGGTCCTGTTGCTCAACGACGATTACACGCCGATGGACTTCGTCGTGGACGTCTTGATGAGGTTTTTCGCCATGAATCTCGAAAAGGCGACCCAGGTCATGCTGCACGTGCACACGCGCGGCCGCGGCGTGTGCGGGGTATTCACGCGCGACGTCGCAGAGTCGAAGGTGGCGCAAGTGAATGAATATGCAAGGGTCAACCAGCACCCCTTGCTGTGCACGATGGAAAAGGCGTAAACACCTGCGCGAAGGCCGTCGTCGGTAAGCCCTGACCAAGGCCACTGGAAAAGGTATTCCGCGTTCCCCATATAGGACGTCAGATACCTAACAGGGCCCAGCCGTCGGAGGCCAAGCAACATGTTCAGCAAGGATCTCGAGCAGACCATCGGCCAGTGCTACAAGCGGGCACGCGAGGCCCGCCATGAGTTCATGACCGTGGAGCACCTGCTCCTCGCGCTTCTAGACAATCCCTCCGCCGAAGCCGTGCTCAAGGCGATCGGATCGGATTTCCCCCGCCTGCGCCACGAGCTGGAAAAGGCGATCGAAACGTCGGTCGCGCGCCTGGCCGACGATGACGGACGCGACACGCAACCCACGCTGGGGTTCCAGCGCGTGTTGCAGCGCGCCGTCTACCACGTGCAGTCTTCGGGCAAGAAGGAAGTCACCGGCGCCAACGTGCTGGTCGCCATTTATGGCGAGAAGGATTCGCACGCCGTCTATTTCCTGAATCAGCAGGACGTGACGCGCCTGGATGTCGTCAACTATCTCTCGCACGGCATCACGCGCACCGGCGAAGGCGAGGAATCGCAATCGCAGGACGAGGCGCGCCAGGGCGAGGAGGGCGAACACAAGGGCGACGCGCTCGCCGAATTCGCCAGCAACCTCAACGACCTCGCGCTCGCCGGCAAGATCGACCCGCTCGTCGGCCGCGCCGATGAAGTCGAACGCACCATCCAGGTGTTGTGCCGCCGTCGCAAGAACAACCCGCTTTACGTCGGCGAAGCCGGCGTGGGCAAAACCGCGCTCGCCGAAGGTCTGGCCAAGCGCATCGTCGAAGGCAACGTGCCCGAAGTGCTGGCCGACGCGGTGATCTACGCGCTCGACCTCGGCGCGCTGGTCGCGGGCACCAAGTACCGCGGCGATTTCGAGAAGCGCCTGAAGGCGGTCCTCGCGCAGTTGAAGAAGCACCCCGGTGCGATCCTCTTCATCGACGAGATCCATACGATCATCGGCGCCGGTTCGGCGTCGGGTGGCACGATGGATGCTTCGAACCTGATCAAGCCCGTGCTCGCGTCCGGCGAGTTGCGCTGCATCGGTTCGACCACCTTCCAGGAATACCGCGGCATCTTCGAAAAGGATCGCGCGCTCGCGCGTCGCTTCCAGAAGATCGACATCGTCGAGCCGACGGTGGGCGAGACCGTGGAAATCCTGCACGGCCTCAAGCCGCGTTACGAGTCGCACCACGGCGTGACCTACGCCGACGACGCATTGCAGGCCGCGGTCGACCTGTCGGTGAAGCACATCGGCGATCGTCTGCTGCCCGACAAGGCGATCGACGTCATCGACGAAGCAGGTGCCCGTCAAAGGCTTCTGCCCGCCGCCGTGCGCAAGTCGCTGATCGACGTCGAGGAAATCGAAACGATCGTGGCGAAGATGGCGCGCATCCCGACCAAGCAGGTCAGTGCGTCGGACAAGGACGTGCTGAAGAACCTGGATCGCAACCTGAAGATGGTGATCTTCGGGCAGGACCCGGGCATCGACACGCTCGTCTCGGCGATCAAGCTCGCACGCTCGGGCCTGGGCAATCCGGACAAGCCGATCGGCAACTTCCTGTTCTCCGGCCCGACCGGCGTGGGCAAGACCGAAGTCACGCGCCAGCTCGCGCTGCAGTTGGGCATCGAGCTCGTGCGCTTCGACATGTCCGAGTACATGGAGCCGCATTCGGTCAGTCGTCTGATCGGCGCGCCTCCGGGCTACGTCGGTTTCGACCAGGGCGGTCTGTTGACCGAGAAGATCGTCAAGACGCCGCACTGCGTGCTGTTGCTCGACGAAGTCGAGAAGGCGCATCCGGACATCTTCAACATCCTGTTGCAGGTCATGGACCGCGGCGTGCTCACCGACACCAACGGGCGCGAGGCGAACTTCAAGAACGTGATCCTGGTGATGACGACCAACGCCGGCGCCGCGCAAGCCTCGCGTCGCACGATCGGCTTCACCCGCCAGGACCACAGCACCGATGCGATGGAAGTGATCCGCCGCAGCTTCAGCCCGGAATTCCGCAACCGCCTCGATGCGGTGGTGCAGTTCCAGGCGCTGGGCTTCGAGCACATCCTGCGCGTGGTCGACAAGTTCCTGATCGAGCTGGAAGTCCAGTTGCATGAGAAGAACGTGTCGCTGTCCGCCACCCCGGCGGCCCGCGACTGGCTCGCGCAGCACGGCTTCGACCCGCTGATGGGCGCCCGCCCGATGGCCCGCGTGATCCAGGAAAAGATCAAGCGGCCGCTCGCGGACGAACTGCTGTTCGGCAAACTGGTCGGCGGCGGCAAGGTGTCTATCGACGTGGTCGATGGCGAGCTGAAGGTCGAAGCGCAGGCCGAGCCGGAGAAGCTGCTTCCGGTAACGGTTTAACCGTTAATCTCCGCGCAAACGAAAAAGGCGACCCTCAGGTCGCCTTTTTCATTCAACCACTTGCGTGGTTTACTTCATACGGTACGTAATGCGCCCCTTGGTCAGGTCGTAAGGCGTCATTTCCACCTTGACCTTGTCGCCGGTGAGGATGCGGATGTAGTTCTTCCGCATGCGGCCGGAGATGTGGGCGATGATTTCGTGGCCGTTCTCGAGCTTCACCCGGAACATGGTGTTCGGGAGGGTTTCGGTGACCGTACCCTCGAACTCGATGACGTCGTCTTTGGCCATGTATTTCCTGATCGGATAAGGCGGGTCGGCATTCGGCCGCCCGCAAAGTCGCGCATTCTGGCATGTGCGGCGCTGGAGCGCCAAGCGTCCGGTTCAGGCTGCGAGGGCAGGGGCGCTCAGTTCGCCGAATCGCGCGGTCCAGGGGCCTGGTTCCACGGCGATGGCCACCTGAGCCGCCACGATGCGCTGGAAGGCGTCGCGCGGCAGTGATTCGGCGCCCATGCGCAGCAGGTGGTCGTTCTCCACCTGCGCGTCGATCAGGGGCCAGCCCCATTCGCGCAGGCGATGGGCGAGGGCGGCCAGCGCGACCTTCGAAGCACCGGACTGCCCGCTGTACATGCTCTCGGCGAAGAACATCGCGCCGATCGAAACGCCGTACAGCCCGCCGACCAGGCGCTCGCTATCGAAGACTTCGATGCTGTGCGCGTGCCCTTGTTCGTGCAGCACACCATACGCGCGACGCATCGCCGGCACGATCCACGTGCCGCGTTGCCCCGGGCGCCGGATGGTCGCGCAGGCATCAATCACTTCGTCGAATCGCGTATCGGCGCGCACGGTCCACGCCGATTGCCGCAACCCGCGACGGAACTTCGACGACAGGCGCACGCCACCCTCGGTGCGAAACACCATGCGCGGATCGGGCGACCACCACAGGATCGGCTGGCCCGCGGAAAACCACGGGAAGATCCCGCTGCGATACGCCGCGAGCAATCGGGGCACCGACAAATCGCCGCCGACCGCCAGCAAGCCATCGGGTTCGCGCAGCGCCAGCTCCACCGGCGGGAACACCGGATCGGGACCGAGCATCACCGGCATGCGCGGACTCATTCGGCGCGAAACGGCGAATGCGATTGCAAGGTCGCGAAGTAACGCCGCACCGACACGCTTTCCTCCGCGCACCAATGCCGGATCGCATCGGCGAAATCGGGCTCTCCGATCCAGTGGCGACTGTGCACCAATGTCGGAAGGAAACCACGCGCCAGTTTGTGTTCGCCTTGCGCACCGGGCTCGAAACGTTGCAAGCCTTCGCGCAGGCAGTAATCGATGCCCTGGTAGTAACAGGTTTCGAAATGCAGGCCGGGCACCAGGCGCGTCGCGCCCCAGTAGCGTCCGTACAGGGTGTCGCCGCCGCGCAGGCAGAGCGCACCGGCGATGGTTTCGCCATCGAGCTCGGCCAACATCAGCACCAATGCCCGCGGCATCGTGCGTGCCAGATGGCGCACGAACTCCAGCGTCAGCGCCGGCGTGTTGCCGTACTCGTGGAAGGTTTGCAGATAGAACCCGTGCATCGCCGCGAGATCCGCGTCGCTGGCTTCATCGCCGTGCACGATGCGCATGCGAACCCCGGCGCGCGCGACCTTCGCGCGTTCCTGCCGGATGTTCTTGCGGTGCTTGTGGTCCATTGCGGCAAGGAACGCATCGAAGTCGCTCCACGCGCCGCGATTCTCCCAGTGATACTGCACGTCGATCCGCGGAATCCAATCGGCGTCGAAGGCGTTCGCTTCGTCCGCGCGATGGAAGTTCACGTGCGCCGACGACCACCCGGCCTCGCGCACGATCGCGACGATCGCCGCGGCGAGCAACGTTCGCGTGACGTCATCGCGCGCCAGCAAGCGCGGCCCGGTGACGGGCGAGTAGGGCACGGCGCCCAGCCATTTCGGGAAATACGCCAACCCATGGTGCGCATATGCCTGCGCCCACGCATGGTCGAACACGAACTCCCCGTGCGAATTGCGCTTGCGATATCCGGGCGCCGCGCCGACGAGCGTTTCGCCGTCGAACAAGGCCAGGTGCGCAGGCACCCAACCCAGCGACGCGCGCACGCAGTCGTGTTCCTCCAGGCCCGCCAGGAACGCATGCGCGACGAACGGATGACCGCCGTCGTGCACTGCGTCCCACGTCGCGGCGGGCACTTCGCTCAGCGCGCCGAGGATGCGCGCGTGCATGCGGGATCAGCCTTCCTTGTCGAGGAATTTCTCGGCATCCAGCGCGGCCATGCAGCCGAAGCCCGCGGAAGTCACGGCCTGGCGATACACCTGGTCGGCGACGTCGCCGGCGGCGAACACGCCCGGGACGGACGTCTGCGTCGCGTTGCCCGAAAGGCCCGAGCGGATTTCGAGATAGCCGTTGTGCATCGCGAGCTGGCCTTCGAACAGCGACGTGTTCGGCGTGTGGCCGATCGCGACGAACAAACCGTGGATGTCGATTTCCTTCGTCGCGCCGTCGTCCTGCGTGGACTTCAGGCGCAGCCCGGTGACGCCGGCATCGTTGCCGAGCACTTCGTCGACGGTGTGGTGCCAGATCGTTTCGATCTTGCCCGACTGCACCTTCGCCATCAGCTTGTCCTGCATGATCTTTTCGGCGCGCAGCGTGTCGCGGCGATGCACCAGGTAAACCTTGCGCGCGATGTTCGACAGGTACAGCGCTTCCTCGACCGCGGTGTTGCCGCCGCCGATGACCGCCACGTCCATGTCCTTGAAGAAGAAGCCGTCGCACGTGGCGCACGCGGACACGCCGCGGCCAAGGAACTTCTGCTCCGATTCGATGCCCAGGTACTTCGCCGTCGCGCCCGTCGCGATGATCAGCGCGTCGGCGGTGTATTCGCCCGAATCGCCCTTCAGGCGGAAGGGGCGCTGCGACAGGTCGGCCGTGTGGATCTGGTCGAAGATGACTTCGGTTTCGAAGCGCTCTGCGTGCTGCTGCATGCGCTCCATCAGCGCCGGGCCCATGAGGCCGTGCGCGTCGCCGGGCCAGTTGTCGACTTCGGTGGTCGTCATCAGCTGGCCGCCCTGCGCAAGGCCGGTGATCACGACCGGCTTGAGGTTGGCGCGCGCGGCGTAAACGGCCGCGGTCCAACCCGCGGGACCTGAGCCGAGGATGAGCAGGGAGACGTGCTTCGCAGAAGTCATGCAGGGGCGTCCGAATGGGAGTTCGCGTAAGATGCGCGACTGGTTTAGACCAGCCGCCGCGTGTCGCGAAATAGTGGCGGCGCCCCCACGACAACACAAGGCGCTTGCGCCTCCCACGAAGAGAACACTGCAATGCGGATCGGCGTCCCCAAGGAAACCAAGACCCTCGAAGGCCGCGTCGCGCTGGTGCCGGCGGCGGCAGGCGACCTCGTCAAGCGTGGCCACGAAGTGTGGCTGGAACAGGGCGCCGGCCTGAAGAGCGGCTTCAAGGACGAGCAATACACGCAGCTCGGCGTGAAGATCGCGGCGGACGCGGCGGCCCTGTACGAGAAGGGCGAACTCATCGTGAAGGTCAAGGAGCCGATCGAGGGCGACCTCAAGCTCCTGCGCAAGGACCACCTGCTGTTCTGCTACCTGCACTTGGCGGCGGAGCCGGTGCTGACGCGCCGCCTGCTCGACATCGGCCTGACCGGCGTCGCGTTCGAAACCGTCGAGCTGCCCAACGGCGACCTGCCGCTGCTGGCGCCGATGTCGGTGATCGCCGGCAAGATCGCGGTGCAGGTCGGCACGCACCTGCTGCACCAGCCCGAAGGCGGCAAGGGCAAGCTGCTCGGCGGCCTGCCGTCGACCGAGCGTGGCAAGGTCGTCGTGTTCGGCGGTGGCAAGGCCGGTCGTGCGTCGGCGGAGCTCGCCGCGGCCGGTGGTTCGAACGTGGTCGTGTTCGAAATGCGCCAGGACCGCATGGAAGAAATGATGCAGCTGGGCAACAACGTGACCACGCTGTATCCCTACGCCGACGTCGTCGCGCGTGAAGTGGCCAATGCCGACCTCGTCGTCGGTGCGGTGCTCGTGACCGGCGCCCGCGCGCCGCACGTGCTGACGCGCGAAATGCTCAAGGGCATGCAGGACGGTTCGGTCGTCGTCGACATCTCGATCGACCAGGGCGGCTGCTTCGAAACCTCGCGCCCGACCACCTGGAAGGAACCGACCTACGTCGAAGAGGGCGTGACCCACTTCTGCGTGACCAACATGCCGGGCGCCGTGCCGCAGACCTCCTCGCAGGCCATCTGCGCGGCCATCCTGCCGTGGGTGAACAAGCTCGCCTCGGGCAACTGGCGTGCCAACGAACCGCTGGTCCGCGGCATCAATGTGGAAGCCGGCAAGATCGTGCATCCCGCGCTGCAAGACATGAAAGTTTGACGTAGGATCAAGGCCCTAGGGGAACTACCTCAAGGCAGGTCGTACGTGTCGGCAAGGCCGGTGGCTTTGGAAGGCGGAAAATCCAAGCGCAAGAACGCAGCGGCTCCGGCCGCTGCGGGCGGTGGCGCGCGCCGGCAACGCCTGTGGCGCGACCTCGCGCTGATCGCCATCGCCCCCGTGCTCGCCTACCTGATGGCGAGCCTCTGGACCTTCTCGCCGGCCGATCCGGGCTGGTCGCATTCGGGCAGCGTCACCGCCCCGTTGCACAACTTCGGCGGCATCGTCGGTGCGTGGACCGCCGACGTGCTGTTGTATCTCTGCGGCTACGTCGCCTTCCTGCTGCCGATCATGCTCGGGCTCATCGCCTGGATCGCGCTGTTCGGCATGGACAGCGATGGCGACGGCGATGCGGACCTCGGGCCTGCATTGCGGTTGGTCGGCATCGTCGGCTTCCTGGTTTCGGCGACGGGCTTCCTGCACCTGCGCATCGGCGCCGCACCGGATTTCTCGGCGGGCAGCGGCGGCATCCTCGGCCAGCTCGTCGGTCGTTCGCTGTATCACGGCTTCGGGCCGGTCGGTGCCAATCTCTTCCTCGTCGCATTGCTGCTGATTTCCACCACGCTCGCCACCGGCATCTCGTGGCTGACGGTGATGGACCGCATCGGCGGCTGGGTGCTCAAGATTCCGCCGCTGTTCCGTCGTGGCCAGCAGCAAGCGGCCGAATGGCAGCAGGCACGTGCGTTCCGCGAAGAACGCGAAGAGACGCGCAAGGTCGAAACCGAACTGCGCGCCAAGCGTGCGCCGGTCAAGATCGAACCGCCGCCGGCGCCCGTCGTCGAGAAGAGCGATCGCGCCAAGCGCGAAACGCAGATCCCGCTGTTCCACACCGGCGACGGCACGGGCATCCCGCCGCTCGCCTTGCTCGACGACCCCAAGCCGCAGGCGAAGGGCTACAGCGAAGAGACGCTCGAAACGCTCTCGCGCCAGATCGAATTCAAGCTCAAGGACTTCCGCATCGATGCGCAGGTGGTCGGCGCCTATCCGGGCCCGGTGATCACGCGCTTCGAACTCGAGCCCGCACCGGGCGTCAAGGTCAGCCAGATTTCCTCGCTCGACAAGGACATCGCGCGCGGCCTGTCGGTGAAGTCGGTGCGCGTGGTCGACGTCATCCCGGGCAAGTCGGTCGTCGGCCTGGAAACGCCGAACACCTCGCGCGAGATGATCTTCCTCAGCGAGCTGCTGCGTTCGAAGGAATACGACAAGTCGGGCAGCCCGCTCACGCTGGCGCTCGGCAAGGACATCGCGGGCCGGCCGACGGTGGCCGATCTGGCGCGCATGCCGCACTTGCTCGTCGCCGGCACGACCGGCTCGGGCAAGTCCGTCGCGGTCAACGCGATGGTGTTGTCGCTGCTGTACAAGGCGTCCGCGAAGGACGTGCGCATGTTGATGATCGACCCGAAGATGCTGGAACTGTCCGTGTACCAGGGCATTCCGCACCTGCTGGCGCCGGTGGTCACCGACATGAAGGAAGCCGCCAACGGCCTGCGCTGGTGCGT
Source organism: Noviluteimonas gilva (assembly GCF_009740395.1). Lineage (GTDB taxonomy): Bacteria > Pseudomonadota > Gammaproteobacteria > Xanthomonadales > Xanthomonadaceae > Noviluteimonas > Noviluteimonas gilva. Next base: position 180,181 of record NZ_WOXT01000003.1, on the reverse strand, counting down.
GGCCGAAATGGAGCGCCGCTACAAGCTGATGTCGACCGTCGGCGTGCGCAACCTGGCGGGCTTCAACAAGAAAGTGAAGGACGCCATCGACGCCGGCCAGCCGTTGATGGATCCGCTGTTCAAGCCGAACCCGGAACTCGGCGAAGTGCCGCGTCCGCTGGAAACGCTGCCGTTCATCGTCGTGTTCATCGACGAATTCGCCGACATGATGATGATCGTCGGCAAGAAGGTCGAAGAGCTCATCGCGCGCCTCGCGCAGAAGGCGCGTGCGGCGGGCATCCATCTGATCCTGGCGACGCAGCGCCCGTCGGTCGACGTCATCACCGGTTTGATCAAGGCGAACATCCCGACGCGCATCGCGTTCCAGGTGTCGAGCAAGATCGACTCGCGCACGATTCTCGATCAATCGGGCGCCGAAACGCTGCTCGGCCACGGCGACATGCTGTATCTCCCGCCGGGCACCGCGATGCCCGAGCGCGTGCACGGTGCGTTCGTGTCGGACGAAGAAGTGCATCGCGTCGTCGAACACCTCAAGCAGATCGGCGGCCGCCCGGATTACATCGAAGGCGTGCTCGACGAAGTGCAGACGCTGGGCGATGGCGTGGTCGTCGGCGCGACCGGTTTGCCGGAATCCGGCGGCGGTGGCGGCGACGAATCCGATCCGCTGTACGACGAAGCGGTGCGCATCGTGACCGAGACGCGACGTGCTTCGATCTCCGGTGTGCAACGCCGCCTGAAGATCGGCTACAACCGCGCCGCGCGCCTGATCGAAGCGATGGAAGCCGCAGGCGTCGTGACACCGCCGGAACACAACGGCGACCGCAGCGTGCTCGCACCGCCGCCCCCCAAATAGCGCGCGCCCCTCATCCCCCTTGCCAAGGGGGATCGAGCGCGCCAAGCGCGCTCGAGGGGGATAAAGCGCAATCGAATGCGTGATCCCCCATTCATCCACCCCCGGGCAGACTCCGCCCCAACGACTTTCGTGGACTTCGCCATGCGCCTGCTGACCCTCGGCCTGACCACCGCGTTGCTCGCCACCACCGCCCACGCCGGCGGCCGCGACGACCTCACTGCGTTCACCAAGAACCTCAAGGGCCTGGACGGCACGTTCACCCAGCAGGTCTTCGACGCCAACGGCAAGAAGAAGGAAGCCTCCAGCGGCCGCGTCGCGATGTCGGCGCCGCGCAACTTCCGTTGGGAATACGCCAAGCCCTTCGAACAGTTGATCGTCGCCGACGGCAAGGCCGTGTGGGTCTACGACCCCGACCTCAAGCAGGTGACCAAGCGCGCGCAAGGCGTCGAGGAACAAAGCTCGCCGCTGACCGCGCTGATCGATCCCACGCGCCTGGACAAGGAATTCCTGGTCAAGGAATTGCCCGCGGCCGATGGCCTGGACTGGATCGAACTGCGCCCGCGCAGCGCCGACAACGCCAGCTTCGAATCCGCGCGCCTGGGCTTCGACGATGCCGGCCTCAAGCGCATGCGCATCGTCGATCCGCTCGGCCAGCGCACGGAACTGCGCTTCTCGGGTTGGAAGAAGAACCCGAGCTTCCCGAAGAGCACGTTCACCTTCGCGCCGCCGAAGGGCGTGGACGTCGTCGCGGGCGGTTGATCGTTATCATCACTGGGTGGCTCGAGCCCGCACCCCCGCGATTCCCGAACCCGATCTGCTGAGCGTCGATCGCGACGCGCTGCGTCCGCTCGCCGAGCGGATGCGGCCGCGCACGATCGACGAGATGGTCGGGCAGCGCCGTCTGCTTGCACCGGGCACCGCGTTGCGACGCGCGATCGAATCCGGCCGCGTGCATTCGATGATCCTGTGGGGCCCACCGGGCTGCGGCAAGACGACGCTCGCGCAATTGCTCGCGACGTATGCCGATGCGGAATTCCGCGCGGTGTCCGCGGTGCTCGTCGGTTTGCCCGAAGTACGCCAGGTCCTCGCCGAAGCGGGGCTGCGTTTCAGCGAAGGCCGCCGCACCGTGCTGTTCGTCGACGAGGTGCATCGCTTCAACAAGGCGCAGCAGGATGCGTTCCTGCCGCACATCGAACGCGGCACGATCCTGTTCGTCGGTGCGACGACGGAAAATCCATCGTTCGAATTGAACTCCGCGTTGCTCTCGCGATGCCGCGTGCACGTGATGGAATCGGTGTCGCCGGAAGACATCGCCGTCGCGCTGCAACGCGCGCTCGACGATCCGGATCGCGGCCTCGGTGATCGCGCGTTGAACGTCGATCCCGAACAACTCCTGCTCATCGCCCGCGCGGCGGATGGCGACGTGCGTCGCGCACTCACCTTCCTCGAAATCGCCGCCGACCTGGCGGGGGAGGGCGGCACCATCACCGAGCAGACGCTCGCGCAGGTGCTCGCCGATCGCACGCGCCGCTTCGACAAGGGCGGCGAACAGTTCTACGACCAGATCTCCGCGCTGCACAAATCGGTGCGCAGTTCCAATCCCGATGCCGCGTTGTATTGGTTCGCGCGCATGCTCGATGGCGGCGTGGATCCGAATTACCTCGCGCGCCGCCTCACACGCATGGCGGTGGAAGACATCGGGCTTGCAGATCCGCGCGCCTTGCAGATGGCCGTGGAGGCCTGGGACACGTACGACCGACTCGGCAGCCCGGAAGGCGATCTCGCACTCGCGCAGGTCGCGATCTATCTCGCGACGACCTCGAAGTCGAATGCCGCCTACGTCGCGTTCAACCAGGCGCGGAGCGATGTCGAAGCCTACGGCACGCTCGACGTCCCGATGCACATTCGCAACGCACCCACCAAGCTGATGAAGCAACTCGGCTACGGCAAGGGCTATCAGTACGACCACGATGCGGAAGGCGGCATCGCGCTCGGTCAGACCGGTTTCCCCGACGCGATGGGCGAACGCGTGTATTACGCGCCCACCGATCGCGGGCTCGAAGGGCGCATGAAGGAGAAACTCGACGCCCTGCGCGCCGCACGTTCGAAAGCGCGCGGCGCCTCCGGAGAACACGACGCCTGATGCGTCGCGCGCTCGCCAGCCTGCCGAAAACAGTCTGGCTGTTGGGCGCGATCAGTTTGGTCAACGATGCGGCGAGCGACATGATCTATCCGCTCGTGCCGCTGTATGTCGCGAGCGTGTTGATGGCCGGGCCGAAGGCGCTCGGCGTGATCGAAGGCGTCGCCGAAGCGGCGAGCAGCTTGCTGAAGTTGTTCTCGGACGCGCTGGCCGACCGCATGCGGCGCATCAAACCCTTCGTCGTCGTCGGCTACGGACTTGCAGGAATTGCGCGCCCCTTGATCGGCATCGCGACGAGCTGGTTCGGCGTGCTCGCGTTTCGCTTCGTGGATCGCGTGGGAAAAGGGCTGCGGTCCGCGCCACGCGACGCGATGTTGGCGGCGAGCGTGGCGCCCGAACAACGCGGGCTCGCATACGGTTTGCACCGCGGGATGGACAACGCGGGCGCGGTGATCGGCCCCTTGATTGCAGCAGCATTGTTGGCCGCAGGCTTGTCCTTGCGGCAGGTGTTCCTGGTCGCGTTCGTGCCTGCCGTGCTCGTCTTGTTCATGGCGCTGCGATTGCGCGAGCCCACGGTGGCGCAAGTGAAGTCGACGGGGCCGATCGATTGGCGCTTTTCGGCCTTGCCGGCGCCGTATCGTCGATACCTGTTCGCGCTCGGGCTGTTCACGCTCGGCAATGCGTCGAACATGTTCCTGTTGTTGCGCGCGCAAGACCTGGGCCTCGGCGCGAGCCAGATTACGCTGCTCTGGGCGTCGTTCTCCGCGGTGGCGGCGTTTGCATCGACGCCCTTGTCTGCATTGTCCGATCGCGTCGGCCGCAAGCGTTTGATCCTCGCTGGATGGGCAGGGTATGCAGTGCTGTACGTGCTGCTGGGCGTCATCCCCATCGACAAGCACTGGCTGTGGATCCTGTTCCCCGCCTACGGCCTGGTCACCGCGACGATCGAAGGCGCCGAACGCGCACTCGTCGCCGATCTCATTCCGGCGGACCGTGCAGGCACGGCGTTCGGCTGGTACTACCTCGTGACCGGCCTGTTGTTGTTGCCGGCGTCCGCCGTGTTCGGCGCGCTGTGGGAAAACGGTGCGCCGATGATCGCGTTCGGCGCGAGTGCGGCGCTCGCCGTGTGCGCCGGGATCGTGTTGTGGCCACTGGCTGGTAAAGTCCCGCCATGACCGCATGGTGGCAGCAGATGGTGCTGGTGATGCTCGGTGGCGCGCTCGGCGCCGCGGGGCGGTTCTGGGTCGGCGGTGCGATGTTGCGGCGCCTGGGCGACGGGTTTCCGTGGGGCACGCTGACGGCGAATCTGGTCGGCGCATTCCTCGCGGGCTTCATCGCGATCTGGCTCGAAGCACGCGGCCCGTCGGCGCTGTATTGGCGCGCTTTCCTGATCGTGGGCGTTCTTGGTGGCCTGACGACCTATTCGGCACTGATGCTCGAAATCCTGCTGTTCTCCCGCTCGCATCGCAGCGACCAGGCGCTGCTCTATCTCGGCGTGACGCTCGTCGCAGGCTTGTTCCTCGTGTGGCTCGGTGCGCGCACGGCCACCTGGATCCGCCCACCGTATTGAGTTGCCGCGGGCCGTCCACCCGGTGCATCCTCGCCCGGCGGCATCCGCCGCGCATCGGAAGGGGACGGGCATGCGGACTTTCGTCGCCGGATTGATCGGCGGAATCGTGTTGTTCCTGTGGGGCGCCATCGCCCACGTCGTGCTGCCCATCGGCGAGATGGGCATGAAGGTCGCGAGCAACCAGGACGCGGCGATGACCGCGTTGCACGCCAGCGCCGACAAGGGCGCGGGCATCTACATGATCCCCGGCATGGACCCGGAGATGTGGCGCGACGCGGAAGCGATGAACGCGTTCACCACCAAGTACAAGGACGCGCCGTCGGCTTTCGTCGTGTGGGATCCCACGCCGAATCCGAACCTGCAGACCATGGGGCCGGCGCTGTTCAAGCAATTCATCATCGACGTGGTCATCGCGTTGATCGCCGCATGGGTCCTTGCGCTCGCGCCGGTGTCGTTCGGCAAGCGCGTGTTGATGGGCGGCGCATTGGGCGTGATGTCGTGGCTGACCACCAGCGTGCCGTACTGGAATTGGTATCGCTTCCCGATGGATTTCACCGTCGGTGCGTTGCTCGATTCCGGCCTGGGCCTGTTGATCGCGAGCGTGCCGATCGCCTGGTGGCTGGGGCGCGGCCGCTGAGGCAGTCGCAAGCGGTGCGCGCGTGGTGAGTGCTGCAACGCGCATCGAACGGTGGCCCGGGCTTCCGGGCCGCCTCGTCCTGCTGGCCGCCGCGACGGCGGTGTTCGCGTGGATCGCGATCGATCTGACGCGCGTGGCGGGCAGCGTGTCGTCGGTGTGGATCGCCAACGGCATCGTGGTCGGCGTGCTGTTGTTCAAAACCACGCGGCAATGGCCGTGGTGGATCGCGGCGGGCTGGATCGGCGAGTTCACGGCGCGCTTGCTGCATGGCGATGCGCTGGGAATGTCGATCGGCAACTCGCTGGCGAATGTGCTGGAGATCGTCTGCGTCGCCGGTGCGATCCGGCGCCGCGTTCCGGACATCACCGATCCGTCCAGGCTGCTGCGGCTCGCGTTCACGGCAACGGCGTCGACGCTGATCGCGTGTGCGTTGTCCGCGCTGATCGCAGTCTTCAACAGCGCGGTGGGCGGCCACGTCTCCCTCGGCGAAGTCTTCCTCACCTGGTACACCGCGCACGTCATCGGCATGGTGATCGTCGCCACGCTGATGGTGGTGGCGCGCAGGGAAGGGCGGTGGATCGTCGGGCGTCGCGGGCGGCATCTCGACTACGCGCTGTGCATGGGCGCGCTGCTCGCGGTGTGCGCGATCGTGTTCACGCAGGAACGGTTGCCGCTGTTGTTCCTCGTCTTCGTGCCGCTGATGCTGGTGGTGTTCCGGCACGGGTTCGCGGGCGTGGTGGGCGCGACGGTGGTCATCGCGGTGTTGAGTGGCGTTGCGACGGCGCTGGAGACGGGGCCGTTCGCGCTGGTCGAATCCCCTTCGTTGTTGCAGCGGACCTTGCTGCTCCAATTGTTCATCACCGCGACGTGCTTGCTCGCGTTGCCGGTCGCGACTGTGTTGTCGGAACGTCGGCGCCTGGCCGTGCGGTATCGCACGCTGGCCGATCACAGCCGCGACCTGGTCGTCCGCATGTCGGCCGACGGCGCGCCGTCGTATGTGTCGCCCGCGATTCGCCATGTATTGGGTTACGAGCCCGAGGAATTCCTGCGGGCGCGCTGGGACCTGGTGAATCCGGAAGACATTCCGCAAGCGTCGGCGGCGTTCCAGCGCATTGCGGAAACGGGCATCTCGGAGCCGGTGACCTTCCGCATCCTGCACAAGGATGGGCAGGAGCGCTGGGTCGAAGTGGCCGCGACGCGCGTGGAAAGCGGCGATCCCGATGCGCCGTGGGAGCTCGTCGCTTCCGCGCGCGACATCAGCAAGCGAATGCAGGCGCTGGCCGCACTCGATGAAAGCCAATCGCGCCTGCGCGCGGTCGCCGACAACATGCCGGCGCTGATCGTGCACATCGACGCGGACGAGCGCTACACCTTCATCAATGCGTACTACGAGCGCTTGTTCGGCCGGAAGCCGGACGAGCTGCTGGGTCGCACGATCCGCGAAGCGAGAGGGGAGGAGGCCTATCGCGAATGGGCGCCCTTCATCCATCGTGCGCTCGACGGCGAGGAGCAGAAGTTCGAACGCGATCCGAGCGCGTCGTCGGCCGGTCGTTATCTGCAGTCGCATTTCGTGCCGGACGTCGCGCCGGATGGATCGAATCGCGGCTTCTATGCGCTCACGTTCGACATCACGCCGCTGAAACAGGCAGAGCAGGCGCTCGCGAAACTCGCGCGCGTGGATGCATTGACGGGCCTGGGTAATCGCCGTCAGTTCGACGAACGGCTGGAGCAGGCGATCGCGCGTTCGCGTCGGCAGAGCTCGCCGCTGGTGTTGATGTCGCTGGACCTGGACAAGTTCAAGGCGATCAACGATACGCATGGACATCTGGCGGGCGACGCGGTGTTGCAGGCGTTTGCCGGGCGGTTGACCGCGTGCGTGCGCGATGTCGATGTGGTCGCGCGCCTGGGTGGCGACGAGTTCGTCGTGCTGATCGAAGATGCGCGCACGGCGCAGGTCGCGGAGTTGATCGCGCAGAAGATCCTGACGGTGGTGCGGCCGCCGGTGGTGTTCGAGGGGGTGCACCTGCAGATGGGCACGAGCATCGGCATCGCGTTCGTCGCGCAGGCGGCGTCGGCGAATGCGTTGATCGCGCTGGCCGACAAGGCCCTGTACGAAGCGAAGTCCGCCGGGCGCAATACCTGGCGCGTGATCGAAGATTGATCGCGTAGAAATCCGACAACGCGTTTCGGATTTCCCTGACAGATTCCCCGGCGTCGAATCGGCAATCTGAACTCCGATGGCGGCGGCGCCCGGTCCTCTGCGATTGCCCCTCGGAGTCACGACAACTCCGGCAGCGGGCGTCCGCCGCCATCGCCATCGAGGAAGCCCGGCCCGTCGCCGGGCGGAAGGGCAAGGATGCCGACATGCAACGGTTCGCGTGGTGCTTCGTGTTGTCGCTGCTGCCGGGAATCGCATGCGCCGCGGAGTTGTTGCGATGCGTGGCTGCCGATGGCGCCGTGTCGTACCAGGACACACCGTGCGACGCGGGAAGTCGGTTGACGAAAACCATCGCCGTGCCGGAGGCGCGGGCTGAGGAACGTGTCTTGAGATCGAAGCCAGCGAAAACTGCCAAAGCGAAGGCACCCAAATCCGTTCGCGGCGGCGCGAAGGGCCCAAAAGCCGACAAGCGCGATCGCCAGCGCCAGACATGCGCCGCGGCGCGTGCGGAAGAGCAGCGCGTCCTCGACAAGTTAGGCCTGGAGCGTACGTTCGAGCAGTTGCGCGCGTTGGGAGACAAGGTCCAGGCCGCGTGCAAAGGCCTGTAGGCGCCCGGAGGGACTTGCGATCACCCGGGTGAATGCGGCTCTCCGCCCGTGCACATCGCTTTGCGTGACCCATTCGGGCAATGCCTTGCGTCCTACCTCATGGCAGGGGCGCAAGGAGGTCGTCATGTGCAAGCGCTTGAGGGTGCAGCAGCTCGTCGTGGCCGCGTTGGCGTGGTGCGCAGCCAGTGCAGCCTTCGCCCAGACTGATCTGTACATTCGCGACACCCCGGCCGACACCGGTGTGCAACCCAATCCCGATTCCGGCCCGATGTGGGTCTCGGAAGACATCTGGGTGCGCACGAGCCCGGATCCGAACTACAGGCCGACGGCCTTCAACCCCGCATCGCCCTCGTGGACGCCCGCGGCGCACCAGAGCCCCGAATATCGCAATCCGCGCTTCGGCATGCCGAACTACGTATACGTGCGCGTGCGCAATCGCGGCGCGGCGTCATCGGCCGGCACCGAGCAATTGCATGTGTACTGGGCGAAATCCTCGGCGGGCCAGGCATGGCCGACGAGTTGGGTCGACGCGTACACGGCCGTGTGCGGCACCGATCGCCTCATGGGCGCCGAGATCACCAAGCCGCGCGTCAACGCCGCCAGCGCGACGGCCACGCAGCGCACGCGCCTGCGCGATGCCTACATCGAGATGGCCTCGACGCCTGCGTTCGCGCTGCTCACCGGTTACGACTACTGGACGAAGCAACAACAGATCCACGTGCGTGCACCGGAACACCACAACGCCGCGTTCCTGCCGTGGCATCGCGAGTTCCTCAATCGCCTCGAACTCCTGCTGCAGGAAGCCGATCCGCGCGTCAAGTTGATGTACTGGCAATGGACGACCGATCCGACCAATAGCACGGGCGGCACGAATCTGTTCACGTCCACGTTCATGGGCAACTCCGGTCGCGGCACCGGCGGCACCGGCATGGGCGCGCCGCTGTCGCCTGCGCTCGAACCGGCGGCCTCGGAAGGCGCGAGCGTCGTGCGCAACCTGCGCACCGGCGTGCCCGGCTCGGAGTCGGACACCATCCACATGGGTTGGGCCAACTATCGCGGCACGAACGCCGCGGAAAACTTCAGCGTGCAGATCGAAGAACCGCCCAACCACGATTCGAACCACGGTTACATCGGTGGCACGGGCGGATCGATGTCGGCCGTCGCCTCGGCCACGCGCGATCCGTTCTTCTTCCTGCTGCACGGCAAGGTCGATCAACTGTGGGCGCGCTGGCAACGCGCGAACACCTCGCGCTTCGAAGCCGGCACCGCATACGGGTCGTCGGCGACCAGCGCGGTGATGGTCAACGGCTTGCGCCCCTGGAATGGCGTGGTGCCGTCGGGCGCGCCGATCGATCCGTGGACGTCCGCCGGTGGTTTCATCGTGTCGAAGAACAGCTTCGATCGCTCGGTCCTGTCGCCGCCGATCTACGACACCGCGCCACTCACGATCCCCGTCCTCGCACCGGGCCAGGCGGTGATCCTCGAAGTCCCGTGGTATCCGCCGCGGCCGAGCGACTATGCGTGCCTCGGCGACATGAACGGCTTCGGCCTGCTGGGCCGCATCACGCCGATCGGGACGGCCGAAGGGTCCAACCTCACCACCAACGTGCGCAACGGCAACAACCTGGCGTGGCGGAACATCCAGGTGCTCGACGACTTCAGCGGCACGATGGCCGCGATGTCGATGATGATGGCGAACGACACCGATGCACCGATGATGGCGTCGCTGCAGTTCCGCGAAGTGCCGCAGCGCTACGCGCAACTCGCGCGCTACGTCGAAGCGATCGACGTGGGCATGCCGGCCGAATTGTTCAGCCGGATCGAAGGGCAGGGGACGCGGGGCAGGGCGGTCGCGAAGCAAGCCCAACGCATGCAGCCATCACCGCGGATGCAGAACCTGCCGAAGGACAACGTGGTCGTGCGGTTGAACGGCCTCGACGATGCACTGGACGGCATCCCGTTGAAGCCGGGTGAGCGATTCCCACTGCAACTCGTGTTCCAGATGCGGCGCGACACCAAACCGATGAAGGAGCCGCTGTTGTTCGATGTCGTGCAGAAGCGCACCGACGGCAAAGCGCGCGATGTCGTGGTCGGTGGCGTGCGCTTCCAGCTCGACGTTTCACAGCGCAACTTGATCCGGCCGCGCAGCGCGTGGCGGCACGCGACGTTCGATACGCCGCCATCCGACTGGACCGCGCTGGAGTACGACGACTCGCAATGGCCCGAAGCGCCTGCACCGTTGGGATTCGCGCCGAACATCGAGGCCATGTCCGGCGTGGCGGCGGGAACCCGCGTCGCGTACTTCCGCAAACACTTCGACATCCAGGATCCGCAACTTCTGCACGATCTCTCGCTGCGCTTGCGTGCCGACGATGGCGCCGTCGTGTATCTCAACGGCCGCGAAGTGCATCGAATGAACTTCGACAAGCAAGTGCTCAAGCCGGTGTCGGGCGCCGCGGAACTCGCGTATTTCCCCGTGCGCTTGCCGCCCGATGCACTACGCGCAGGCGACAACGTGTTGGCCGTCGAAGTGCATCAGTTCGACGACAACCTGCAGGACGACCTGGTGTTCGATGGAGCACTCGTGGCCGACGGCGTCGATGCCGCAGAACCGCCGAGCGTGCGCATTGCACTCGACGATGCGCTGGTGCGCGCGGGTGAACCGATGAAGTTGAACGTCGATGCGGTCGCGCCGAACCGCCAGATCCGCAGGGTCACGCTGTTCGTCGACGACAAACCCTTGCAGGCCCAGGCGGGCGCTTCGACCTTCGAGTGGACCCCGCGCGTCGGCCCGCAACGGTTGCGCGCCATCGCCGAAGACAGCGAAGGCCTGTCGACGACGGAAGACCGTCTGGTCGTCGGCGTCGACAACCTGCCACCGGTGGTGACTCTCAGGGCCCGCGCCGGCGACGCGCCAGGCACCGTGATCCTGACGGCCGATGCCCGCGATGCCGATGGCAAAGTGCGAGCCGCGGAATTCTTCATGGCCGACAGCGATCTGTTCGACGCGAAGTTCGTCCCCGTAGGAACGAGCAAGGAGCCGCCGTTCGAAGTCACCGTGCAAGTGCCGGAGACCGAGCATCGCATCGTGACCGTGCGCGTCACCGACGACGGCGGTGAATGGAGTGACGCGAGTACGCACGTCCACGTCGGTGAACACCGGGACGGAAAGCAGATGCCCGAAAGCGCGAACTAGCCCTCGCTGCGGAATCCGATGCGACGATGGGTGTTGTCGCAGAACGGTTTGTTCGACGATCCACCGCAACGGCACAGGCGCGTTGCGGTGACGCGGTTGACCGTCCGCCCCGTGCCGCAGCAGATCTCGAGATTGCCGGTCACCACCAGCGGGCCGTCGATCTCGGGATCGACGCGCAAGGGTCCGCCGCGTGCGGCGAGCGGTTGCGATTCCACCGTGTCCGGTTCGCCACTGGCGCGGAAGTGAATCTCGTTGTGGCTGCCATCGCAGAACGGCTTGTGCTTCGAGGCACCACACCGACACAACACCGCGCGCATCCCGATGCGCGTGCCGTCGAGCACGATGTCGGCGCGAATGCCCAGCGGGCCGTTCTCGCGCAATTGCACGAGGTTGATCGGCGGTGCCGCTTCTTCGGCGCCGCCATCATGGCGTCGATAACGGATCGCGCCCGAGGGGCACATGTGCGCGACGGTCACGAGGTCTTCCGTCGACGCCGCATCCGGATCGATCCACGGCCCCTCGACGTTCGCCTTGAACACACCGGGCTGGCCGAGCACGCAATGCCGCGCGTGGATGCATCGCTTGCCCTCGTACACCAGGTCGATTTCGCTGCCCGGAATGATTTCGACGCCGTTACCGTCCGCCACGGGTTGCGGCGGGGCACGCGGGGCAGGGGGGCGGTCGTTCGTTGGAGGCGCGCTTGCGGTGGCCGCTTTTGGTTGCCCCTCGCGCGACTCCGCTGCGGCTTGCGCAATGCGATTCGCCACGCGTTGCGTGCCCGCTCGCGTGGCGTCGAGTAGCGGAGCGAGTTCGGGATATTGCGTACCCAACCGTTCGCATCGCGCCGTGAATTGCGCGAGGCGTTCGACCAGGATGTCCAGGCTCGCCGCTTCGGCGGGAAGCGCGGCGGAGGTGCGGATCGTCGCGAAACTCAGGCCTGCGGTCGCATCCGGCGCGCTCGGGTTCGCGGGCAGGCGGCCCAACATCGTCGCGACCGGTGTCAGCAAGTGCATCAGATCGATGGTTGCCGAGACCAGCGTAGTTTGCGTTGGGCGATCGACGCCGGCGTAAGCGAGCGACAGGCATCGCAGGCAGTGGTTGTACAACGCGTTGCCGAGATCGAGCAGCGCCGCCGCGGGTTCCTCGCTGACCCAGAGTTTGCCTTCGGGCGTCGGCGGCGGGCGCATCACCGGGTTGTACGCATTCATGCGCGCGGGTTTGAACGCGGGGCGCGAAACCAACAGCGCGTCGTATTCGCGCTGGATGCGGAGGAACCGCTGGTAGTGCGAATCGCCGCCACAAGCCTTCGCGCCTTCGCCCTGGACGACGATGGCGTCGATGGCGGCGAGCGCGGTCTTGATGCAACGCACCGGCACCAGGCCCGGGAGCCGCGTCGTTTCGGCATCGAGTTGATGCTGCGGATCGCCGACGAACAACGCCGATTCGCCGAACGCATCGCACAGAAACTGCAGGCCGGCTTCCACCGACTGATACAACTCGCCGACCGTGTTGTAGTCCGTGCACACGGTCATCAAGCGATCCATGTCGAGTGCGCGCGCATAACGCCGCGCGGGCTCGTAGCCTGCGCCGTCGAGGATCTCCGCGTCAGCGGGGCGTTCGAGATAGATGAAATGCGCGAGCGTCGCCGGTTCGAAGGGCGAAAGTTTCACCACCACGCCCGAGGGGTGGTAACCGGCGGGAACGGGGAAATTCTGGTGGACGAAGTGCGCTGGCGCACCGAGCGCGGAGAGGATGTTGCAGACGATCGCCAGGTGGCCCATCTCCTCGACGGCGACGGCGAAGATCTCCTTGCGCCAACGCTGTACCGCGGCGAGTTCGACGTCCGTCAGATCTTCGTCCGCATGCTCCTTGAGGCTGAAGGCGGCATAGAGGTAGCAGCACATCAGGTGATGTTCGATTTCGGCCGCTTCGGCGAGCAGGGCCCAGAGTTGTTCGCGCGAAGTCGGTGTCGCGATTCCCGAATCCATGCCTGCGTCCTCATGCACGACGTTGCGCATCGACAAGGCTAACGCCGATCGCCGAGATGAATGCACTTCATGTTGAAATCCAAAAGGCTTGAGGTGGCGGCCCCAAGCCTTTGGTTTTGAAGGAACTCAGCAGTGGGGTGGCGGTCGGGCGCTTAGAGAGAACCTCCCCATGCCCATATCCGAGACTTCGCATAATGCATCTTACGTATTGTCTCGAATATGGCTAGGAAGGGTCTGCACCCTCTGGGCGGTATTTCGACCATTCCGGGTCCCTCTCAGCGCAGCGCCCGCAACAGACGCGTCTTGAGGCTTTCGCTGAGCGAGCCCGTCCTGGTCTGCGGTTCCGGCACGGCACGCTGCGGCGGACTCACCGGCGGCGGCGTCTGATCAGGCGCCTGGTCTACAGGCGCACTCGGGGATTTGTTCGAATCGTTCTGCACAAACATGTGGCGTCCTTTCCAATCCTTTCTTCGAATCCGCCGGGCTCAATAGAACCCGGCGAAATTCAGGAACACGCCTTCGTGGTCGTATTCCAGATCCGTCAGATCGTCGCTGAAATCGGTGAAGTTGTAGCCGACGCCGATCTTGAAATTGTCGCCCAGCTGGCGATCGATGCCGATCAAAACGCCGTTACGCGTGCCGCCATCGCGGACGTCGAGCCAGCGCGTCTCCGCCAGCGCATCCCATTCCATCGGCAAGTGATAGCGGACCTGCAGCGCGGCGAAGGACGCACGGCTGTCGAGCCAATCGCCCGTGCCGCGTTCCACGCGCCAATCGCCGCGACGGGTGGCCAGCTTCGGCGCCAGCTCCCAGCGGTCGTCGAGTTGCACGACGCCTTCCAGCGAAAACACCTGCGAACGCTGGTCGTACGTCGCACCGCCCACCTGCCCCGGCGACGCGATGTCGTACAGGTACGTCGCCTTGCCGAACAACGCATAACGCGTCGTGTCGTGCGGGCGCCAGGCGAAGCCGATGTTGGTTTCGCCGAGCGTCGCGCTTGCGAGCGGATTCACGCGATCGTCGGTGTCGGCGTAGTTCACGCGCGCGGCGATGCGCCAGTCGTCGTTGACGCGATACATCAGGCGATTGGTGGTCACCCATTGGTCGCGTTGTTCGGCGCCGGTGTCGCGGCGGAACTCGAGCTTGCTCGACCACTGCGTGTCGGCATCGGTGCGGCCGGCGGACACGCTGTAGGCGCGACGATCCACGCGGCCGCTGGCCGCATCGAGCTCGCCATCCATCACGGTGAAACCGAGCTGCCACGCATCGGTCGGATAGAAATCCATGCCGAGCGTGTGCGTGATGCCGTCGTCGCCGTTCGGGCTGCGCAGGAACTGGCTTTCGTTGAACACGTTCAACTGGTTCGTCGGGCGCCAGCGCTGGCCGAGCGTCCAGCCGTTGCGCAACTGGCGATCGAATTCGCTGGCCAAGCGCGAGGCCGTCGTGTCGGTGCTGTAGGTGTAACCGCCGTAGACGGTGTGGTCCTCGCCGAGACGATATTCGCCATCGAGCGTCGCCGCCTGCCCGCGATCGCCGCCGCTGACTTCCAGGCCGACGTTCGAACGATCGCCGAACAAATACTTGGCGCCGAGTGTCAGGCGATCGTTCTCCGCGTAACCGCCCTCCTCCCGCACGCTCGCCTGGCCCACGCCGTACAACTCGACGCTCGACCCGATGCGGTGGCGATAGCTGAAGGCGGCAAGCAACGCGCTTTCGTCGAATCCGGTCGCGGCCTCGCGCACGTCGCGCACTTCGAATCCGAGCTGGTCGGAATCGCCGATGCGCCAGTCGCCGGTCAGCTGCGTCTGGTCGAGTTCCGACGTGCCGCGATCGGCTTCCGTCCAACGCCCCGAGAGCGTGAAGCGTTCGCCGATCTGGCCGGTGAACTCGACACCTTGTTCCTGCGTCGCCAGGCCCGTGTCGGCGCGCGCAACGGAGAAGCCATCGTCGACATCACGCCACCACGCACCGAGCGTCCAGTCGCGTTGTGTCCAGCCGAGTTCGCGCAGGTTCGCCCGACCGTCGACCGCACGCGCGTCGCCGCTGCGCGCAGTGCTGACCGGATTGCGTTCGACGAACGACAGACCGCCGTTGTCGGAGAAGAACACCGGCACCGAGGTCGATTCGGAACGCTCGCCTTCGAGCTTCAAGTACGTGCCACGACCCGCCTGCAAGGTCAGATCGCCGCCACGCAGGCCGTAGTCGTCGCCGTCGCGGTTCTCGTCGACATAGGTCGCACCGACCGCCACGTGATCGCCGATCCACTGCTTGGCGCGCACGCCG
This sequence comes from Noviluteimonas gilva, assembly GCF_009740395.1. Taxonomy (GTDB): domain Bacteria; phylum Pseudomonadota; class Gammaproteobacteria; order Xanthomonadales; family Xanthomonadaceae; genus Noviluteimonas; species Noviluteimonas gilva. Next base: position 164,748 of record NZ_WOXT01000003.1, on the reverse strand, counting down.
CTGCTCACGTGGCCCGCGTCGAACCCCGTCGGGATGTACTCGTAATCGGCGAGCAAGCGCTGTTCGAACCCGTCGAGCGCCGCATCGCGCGTCAGCGTGCGCACGTTCTCGCGCGTGATCTGCGAAAGCGGACGCGTGAGGATCAGGCGGCCCTGGAGTTCGTCGATTTCGTAATCAGCGCCGCGTTGCAGGTCGACACGCGATTCCACGCGGCCGGTGCGCACGTCGCGGATTTCGAGCACGACATGATCCGAACCGGGCAACAAGTCCGTGTGGTGCATGTAGTACAGGCTGCCGCCGGTGCCGAGGAACTCGCTGTGCCCGACCGCGCTCTGCGCTTCGGAACCGAAGGCACGCAACTCCGACTTCGCATCGCCGAGCTCGGTCGTGCCACGGCTCTTGAAGTCGAGCGCCGCGCCGTACAGCGAACGCTGGTACTGGCCGTACTCGGTGCCCGAGAACCCGGTGCTGAAGTTGCCCCACAGGCCCTGGCTGCGATCCCAGTCGACGCGAACGTACAGCTTGCCCTGCGTATCGACATCGCGCGTGGTCGTCGAGTCGTCGCCGTAGACCGGGTAATACGCATCCGGATCGAGGCGACGGAACACATCCTGTGCATCGGCTTCGAAGAATCCGTTGAACAGATTGTCGAGCGAACGCTCCTGCGTATCGGCCTGCGCGGTGACGAGGTATTTCCCGCGCACCTTGCCCTTCAGGTAGAAGGCCAGGCGGCCTTCGTCGAGGAAGCCGTCTTCGAAACGTTCATCGCCCGCGAGCGGTTCGATGTTGCCGCTCGCGCTGCTCTGCGAGAGCGTCACGTCGGCCATCGCGACGAGGAACAGGTAACGCCCCGTCACGTCGACGTTCAGCGACTGCGCGACACTCCCCTGCCCCACGGCGATCGCGTAGTCGTGCGCACCGACCGGCTCGAGATACTCGGCGACGAACGTGCGTTCACGCGTCAGCGGCACGGTGGTGCCGTCGATCGTGATGCTCTGGCCCGCCGGAACGTCGCGGCCCTGGATGCGCACGCGCGATCCGTGCACCGCGATGTTCTGCTGGCGCAAGGCGTTGTCGCCGGCCGCGTTGGCTTCCAGCGAAAGGCTCTGCGCCTGCTCCGCGTCGAGCGCCTGGCCACGTGAACGTTCCACATCCGCGCGCAGTGCCTGCACGCCGCGCGCCTGTTCTTCCGGCGACACGAGTTGCAGCAGCTGCGGATACGTTTCGTCGACGCCGCCGTTCTTGCCGTAGGCGCGCGAGATGTATCGCAGCGAGTCGCCGCGCTTCAGAACGAGGTTCGCAGGCAGCGCACCATCCCACGTGCCCTGCGGCATCGCGCCGGCCGGGAGCACGACGGTCGCGAGCGGTTCGACGAGATCGGCATCGCTTTCGCGATACACCGTCACTTCGATGCGATCGATGAACGACGGATAGTTGGTCGCACCCTGGAACCGCACGGGCCCGACGATGCGGCCATCGGCGAACGCGATCGTCGCCGGCGCGCGCACCGACAAACGCGGCGTCGTGAGCGTGGGATCTTCCACCGCCCAGATCGTGCCGCCGTTCGGCAGCGCGATCGCATGGCGGCCGGCGCGCACGAGCGCGGGATCCGCGGTCGCCGCGGCCGTCGTCGACAACGGCTGTTGCGCATGCGCCGGCATCGGGGCGGCCGCGTACAGCAGGCCGATCAGCGTCACGTGGAGGAGCGTCTTCTTCATGGTCATGTCGGCGGTCCTCAGTTCGCTGCCGGGGCCGAGGGCGCAGGTCTCGCGTCCTCGGGCGGTGGCAGTCGGACGCCGAAGTCGAAGCGCACCGGCACGCCCGGCGTGATGCGGCGAACCAGCGGATTGGCAGTGGTGAACGAAGCGCCGGCCGGCAAGGTGCTGGCATCGACCTTCAGGATGAAATTGCGACCGCGCAGCGCGTTCTGCGCATCGACACCGGCCAGGTGCCAGCGGCCCTGCGCGTCGGTTTCGATCAGCAGGCCTTCGACGGACGCGATGCGCACGCCGGCCAGCCCCGGTTCGCCCGGTTGCTGCATGCCATCGCCGTTGGTGTCGACGAACACCGTGCCGAACACCAGGCTGTCGTCGAGCAGCGGATCGCCTTCGACGCGCACTTCGGCCGAGGCCTGGTTGCTGAGCGTCAGGCCCGTGCTGTCGGTGGCGGTCACGCGGTTGATGTGCGTGCCGCGGCCGACGCCCGCGCCGACGCGCAGCGCATAGGTGATCGTCGCGTGGCCGTCGACCGGAACGTCGACACCGGCGACGCGCAGCGGATTCGCACCCGTCTGCACGAACGCATCGTCCGCATCGTCGACGCGCAACGAGCCTTCGACGTAGGTGAAGCCCGCGGGCGGCGTATCGACCACGATCACGTCGTTGGCCGGCGCGATGCCGACGTTGTCGACGCGCACCGTGTAGCGCACGACATCACCGACGCGCACCGCGGACGAGGTCGTCGTCTTCGACAGGCGCAGCGACGTGGCGTCGGCGAGGATGGTGATCGTCGCCGTCGCCGTGTCGCACACCGGCGTCGGCGTGGACAGATCGCAGATGCGGAAGGTGAACGTGTCGGTGCCGATGAACAGGCGGTCCGGCGTGTAGGTGATCGACCCGTCCGGATTGACGACGACCGTGCCGTGCGCGGGCTGCGTCACGACCTGCACCGAGGTCGGATCCAGCGGCGCACCGCCACCGTTGCGCGTCGTGCCGACGACATCGATGCGCACCGGGCCGGTCTGCGGCGTGGTGGCGACCTGGTCGTGGGCTTCGACTTCGTTCGGCGTGACGGTGATGGCGACGTTGGCGGTCGTGCAGACGGTCGGGTTCAGGCGGTCGCACAGGCGATAGGTGAACGTGTCCGGGCCGCTGTAGTTCGTCGATGGCGTGTAGGTGACGGTGCCGTCGTCGTTGACGACGACCGTGCCGTGCGCGGGCTGCGTTTCGATCGTGACGGTGACCGCGATGCGCGCCTGGTCGGCCGCGGAACCGCCGATGGTGTCGTTCCCCAGGACCGCGATGATGGTGGCGGTGTTCTGCACCGTCGTCGACGCGTCATCGGCCGCGGCGATCGCCGGGGCGATGACCTCGACCGTGACCGTCGCGGTGTCGCAGTTCGTCGGATTGAGCGATTCGCACAGCGTGTACGTCAGCGTGTACGTGCCGGCCGGCGTACCGGCGGCAACGGCGACGGTGCCGTTCGCATCGAGCGACAGCGGGCCGTTGGTCACCGGCGCGAGCGTCGTGTTCGACGTCGTGGCGGCGGCGCCATTGAGCGTGTCGTTGCCGAACACGTTCAGCGCATTGCCCGTCCCTGCCCCACCATCGATCGGACCACCGTGGTCGTCGTTCGCCACGATGGCCGCGGCGGTGACGGTGACGGTCGCGATGGCGGTGTCGCAGTTGGTCGGGTTCAGCGCTTCGCACAGGCGATAGGTGATCGTGTAGGTGCCGGCCGCAGTGCCCGGGGCCACCGTCACCGCACCGGTCGTGGTGTCGAGTGCGACGTTCGGCGTCGAGGCCGGCGTCACGATGCTCAGCACGACGTCCGCGTTCACGACCGGCGTGGCACCGAGCGTGTCGTTGCCGCGCACGTCGGCGATCGCCGTGCCGCCCGTGGCGCCGGCGACATTCGGGCCGGTGTCGTCGTTGGCGACGATGGCGGCGGCGTCGACGGTGATCGTCACGATGGCGGTGTCGCAGTTCGACGGGTTCAGTGCTTCGCACACCGTGTAGGTGAGCGTGTAGGTGCCGACGGCGGTGTTCGGGGCGACATCGACGTTGCCGTTGGCATCCATCGACAGCGGACCGTTGGTCACCGGCGTGAGCACGACCTGCGGCGTCGTGGCGGTCGCGCCACCCAGCGTGTCGTTGCCGAGCACATTGACGACGTCGTTGCCACCCACCCTGCCCTGCACCGGGCCGCCGGAGTCGTCGTTGGCGACGATCGCGGCGGCGGTGACGACGACGATGGCGTCGGCGGTCGTGCAGTGCGTCGGGTTCAGCGCTTCACACAGGCGATAGGTCACGGTGTACGTGCCCGCCGGCGTGTTGGCGGCGACGTCGATCGCGCCGGTCGTCGTGTCCAGCGTGACGTTCGGGTTCGTCGTCGAGACCTGGGCGAGCGTGGCGTTCGCGCTGGTGGCGAGCGCGGCGTCGACCGTGTCGTTTGTGCGCACGTCGGCGATGGCGGTGCCGCCGGCGATGCCGCCGATCGAACCGTTGTCGTTCGTCGCGACCAGGGCCGCGGCGCTGGCGGTGACCGTCACGGTCGCGGTCGCGCAGTTCGACGGGTTGAGCGCCTCGCACACGGTGTAATCGAGCGTGTACGTGCCGGCCGGCGTGTTGGGCGCGAGGTCGACCTGGCCGCTGGCATCCATCGACAGCGGGCCGTTGGTGACCGGCGCGAGCGTCACGTTGGACGTGGTCGCCGCCGCGCCGCCGAGCGTGTCGTTGTCGAGCACGGCGACGATGGCGGTGCCGCCGGTGCGGCCGGAGATCGGGCCCGCGGTGTCGTCGTTGGCGGCGATCGGGGATGCAGTGACCGTCACGACGGCGTCGGCCGTGGTGCAGTTGGTCGGGTTCAGCGCTTCGCACAGGCGATACGTGACCGTGTACGTGCCCGACGGCGTGCCGGCGGCGACGGTGATCGCGCCGGTGGTTGTATCGAGCGTGACGTTCGGGTTTGTCGTCGAGACCTGGGCGAGCGTGGCGTTCGCACCGGTGGCGGCGGCTGCATCGACGGTGTCGTTCGCGCGGACATCGGCGATGGCCGTGCCGCCCGTGGCGCCGTTGATGGAACCGGTGTCGTTGGACGCGGACAACGTCGCCGCGGACACGATCACGGTGACCGTGGCGGTGTCGCAGTTCGCCGGGTTCAGCGCTTCGCAGACCGTGTAGTCGAGCGTGTAGGTGCCCGCGGCCGTGTTCGGCGCGAGGTCGATGTTGCCGTTGGCGTCCATCGACAGCGGACCGGTGGTGACCGGCGTCAGCGTCACGTTCGAGGTCGTCGCGTTCGCGCCACCGAGCGTGTCGTTGGCGAGGACGTTGACGATGTCGTTGCCGCCGGTGCGGCCGGAGATCGGACCCGCACTGTCATTGCCGGCCACGATGGCGGCGGCGGTGACGGTGACGACTGCATCAGTTGTCGTGCAGTTCGTCGGGTTGAGTGCTTCGCACAGGCGGTAGGTGACCGTGTACGTGCCCGACGGTGTGCCTGCGGCGACTTGGATCGCGCCGGTCGACGTGTCGAGCGTGACGTTCGGGTTGGTCGTCGAGACCTGGGCGAGCGTGGCGTTCGAGTTGGTAGCGGCGGCCGCGTCGATGGTGTCGTTGCCGCGGACATCGGCGATCGCCGTGCCGCCCGTCGCGCCGCCGATGGAACCGGCGTCGTTCGTTGCGGACACGACCGCGGCCGCGACCGTCACGGTGACCGTAGCGGTGGCGCAGTTGGTCGGATTCAGCGCTTCGCAGACCGTGTAGTCGAGCGTGTACGTGCCCGCAGTCGTGTTCGGCGCGAGATCGATGTTGCCGTTGGCGTCCATCGACAGCGGACCGGTGGTGACCGGCGTGAGCGTCACGTTCGACGTCGTCGCGTTCGAACCGCCGAGCGTGTCGTTGGCCAGGACATTGACGATGTCGTTGCCACCGGTGCGGCCGGAGATCGGGCCGGCGCTGTCATCGCCCGCCACGATTGCGGCGGCGGTGACGGTGACGACTGCATCAGCCGGCGTGCAGTTGGTCGGGTTCAGCGCTTCGCACAGGCGATACGTCACCGTGTACGTGCCGGACGGCGTGCCGGCGGCGACCAGGATTGCGCCGGTCGACGTGTCGAGCGTGACGTTCGGGTTGGTCGTCGAGACCTGGGCGAGCGTGGCGTTCGAGTTGGTAGCGGTGGCCGCGTCGATGGTGTCGTTGCTACGGACATCGGCGATGGCCGTGCCGCCCGTCGCGCCGCCGATGGAGCCGGCGTCGTTCGTTGCGGAGACGACCGCTGCCGCGACCGTCACGGTGACCGTCGCCGTGTCGCAATTCGTCGGATTCAGGGCTTCGCAAACCGTGTAGTCGAGCGTGTACGTGCCCGCAGTCGTGTTCGGTGCGAGATCGACGTTGCCATTGGCATCCATCGACAGCGGGCCATTGGTGACCGGCGTCAGCGTGACGTTGGACGTCATCGCGTTCGCACCGCCGAGCGTGTCGTTGCCCAGAACATTGACGATGTCGTTGCCACCGGTGCGGCCGGAAATCGGGCCGGCGCTGTCATCGCCCGCGACGATCGCGGCGGCGGTGACGGTGACGACTGCATCGGCCGTCGTGCAATTGGCCGGGTTGAGCGCTTCGCACAAGCGGTAGGTCACCGTGTACGAAGCTGACGGCGTCCCGGCGGCGACCTGGATCGCGCCGGTCGACGTGTCGAGCGTGACGTTCGGATTCGTCGTCGAGACCTGCGCGAGCGTCGCGTTAGCATTGGTCGCGCCAGCGCCACCAACGGTGTCGTTCGCGCGCACGTCGACGATCGCGGTACCGCCCGTCGCGCCGCCGATCGTGCCGGCATCGTTGCCGGCCACCAGGCTCGCCGCCGACACGGTGACGGTCACCGTCGCGGTATCGCAGTTCGTCGGGTTGAGCGCTTCGCAGACCTGGTAGTCGAGCGTGTACGTGCCGGACGGCGTGTTCGGCGCGAGGTCGACGTTGCCGTTGGCATCCATCGACAGCGGGCCATTCGTGACCGGCACCAGCGTGACGTTGGACGTCGTCGCCGCAGCGCCACCCAGCGTGTCGTTGCCGAGCACGTTGACGATGTCGTTCCCGCCGGTCGTGCCGGAAACGGGACCCGCGTTGTCGTCGCCTGCGACCAGTGCAGCCGCGGTCACCGTCACGACGGCGTCGGCGGTCTGGCAGTTGGTCGGATTCAGCGCTTCGCACACGCGATAGGTCACGGTGTACGTGTCGGCCGGCGTGTTGGCAGCGACATTGATCGCGCCAGTCGACGCATCGAGCGTGACCTTCGCGTCCGTCGTCGAAACCTGCGCGAGCGTCGCGTTCGTGTTGGTCGCGGCCGCGCCGCCGACGGTGTCGTTCGCGCGGACATCGGCGATCGCCGCGCCGCCCGTCGCACCACCGATGGAACCCGCGTCATTGCCAGCGACCACGACGGCGGCCGACACGGTGACAGTGACCGTCGCCGTGGCGCAGTTCGTCGGATTGAGCGCTTCGCAGACCTGGTAGTCGAGCGTGTACGTGCCGGCCGACGTGTTCGGTGCGAGGTCGACGTTGCCGTTGGCATCCATCGACAGCGGGCCGTTGGCCACCTGCGTCAGAGTGACGTTCGACGTGGTCGCGGGCGCGCCACCCAGCGTGTCGTTGCCGAGCACGTTGACGATGTCGTTCCCGCCGGTCGTGCCGGAGACAGGACCCGCGTTGTCGTCGCCTGCGACCAGCGCTGCCGGGGTCACCGTCACGACGGCATCGGCCGTCTGGCAGTTGGTCGGGTTCAGCGCTTCGCACACACGATAGCTCACGGTGTACGTGCCCGCCGGCGTGTTGGCGGCGACATTGATCGCACCGGTCGACGCATCGAGCGTGACCTTCGCGTCCGTGGTCGAGACCTGCGCAAGCGTTGCGTTCGTGCCGTTCGCGGTTGCGCCGCCGACGGTGTCGTTCGCGCGCACATCGGCGATCGCCGTGCCGCCCGTCGCACCACCGATGGAACCCGCGTCATTGCCAGCGGCGACGACGGCGGCCGACACGGTGACGGTGACCGTTGCGGTATCACAGTTCGTCGGGTTGAGCGCTTCGCAGACCTGGTAGTCGACCGTATACGTACCCGCCGGCGTATTCGGTGCGAGGTCCACGTTGCCGTTGGCATCCATCGACAGCGGGCCATTGGTCACCGGCGCCAGCGTGACGTTGGACGTGGTCGCAGCAGCGCCGCCGAGTGTGTCGTTGCCGAGCACATTGACGATGTCGTTGCCACCAGTCGTGCCGGAGACAGGACCCGCGGTGTCATCGCCTGCGATCAGCGCAGCCGCAGTCACCGTCACGACGGCGTCGGCTTGCTTGCAGTTGGTGGCGTTGATCGGATCGCACACGCGATACGTCACGGTGTACGTGCCCGCCGGCGTGGCGGCGTCGACCAGGATCGCGCCGGTGGCCGCATCGAGATGCACGCGCGCGTCGGTCGTCGAGACCTGCGAGAGCACGCTGTTGCCGGACGTCGGCGTCGCGCCGTCGATCATGTCGTTCGCGCGGACATCGGCGACGGCAGTGCCGCCGGACGCGCCACCGATCGTGCCGGTGTCGTTCGTCGCGACGATCACCGCCAGGGCGACCGACACGGTGACCGTGGCGGTGTCGCAGTTGGTCGGGTTCGCGATTTCGCAGAGGCGATAGACGATGGTGTACGTGCCGCCCGGCGTGTTCGCGGCGACGGTGACGGCACCGGTGGCCGTATCGAGCGCGACGTTCGGATTGGAAGCCGGCGTATCGATGGAGAGCGAAACGCTCGACAGGTCGGCGCCTGCACCATTGAAGGTGTCGTTGGCCAGCACGTTCGCGATCGCCGTGCCCCCTGCCCCGCCCGGGGTCTGCGCGGACGTGTCGTCCTGCGCGTTGATGGCGAGCGCGGTGACGGCGATGGCGGTGGCGGTCGCCGAGTTGTTGGCGGGGGTCGGATCGACCGCGCTGTTGGTCGCGGCGACCGTCGCGGTGTTCGCGGCGATGGTCGCCGGCGCGATGATCGGCGCAGTCGCATCGATCGTGAACGTCGCGCTCTGCGTCGGCGCAAGCGTCAGGATCACCGAGAGATCGCCCGCGCCCGAACCCATCGGACACGTGCCCGCGCAGGTCCACGTCGCGCCCGTGAGTCCCGCAGGCAAGGTGTCTTCCACCAGCGCATCGGCCGTCGAGGGACCATTGTTGGTGACGGTGATCGTGTACTGCACCGGCGCACCGGCAGGCACGCCCGCGCCGTTCGGCGTCGACTTGATGATCGCGAAGTCCGCCGACGCGACCGCGGTACCGCCGTTGCCCGTGCTGTCGCCGTTGTTGCCGGGCGTGGGATCGGTCGACGTCGACGTCGCGGTCGCCGCGTTGTCGAACGCGCCGGCCGCATCGATGCGCGCATCGACCTGGATCGTCGCGCTGGCGCCCGAAGCGATGGCGCCGACCGCGCACGGGAAGCTCGTGCAAGGCCCGCTGACGTTAAGGATCGTCAGGTTGGTCGGCGTGTCGTTGACCACGACACCCGCCGCCGCCGACGGACCGTTGTTCGAAACGACGATCGTGTAATGCACCGTCTGCCCGGGGAGATACGGGCCGGCGGTGACGAGCGTCTTGCTCAGCGCGAGATCGGCGGTCGCACCCGCGGTGCCGCCGTTGCCCGTCGCATCGGCGTTGTTGCCGGGCACCGGATCGGGCGCCGGGCTCGACGCGGTGGCGCTGTTGTCGAACGTCGCGCCAGTGATCTGCGCGGTGACGGTGATGATGCGGTTCGGACCGTCCGGCAGGCTGTTGATCACGCACGGCAGCGCGCTGCAGGCGCCCGACACGGTCAGGATCGTCAGATTGGCGGGCGTGTCGGAGACCGCCACGTTCATCGCGTTGGCGGGGCCGTTGTTGTGCACGACCAACTGGTAGGTGATCACCTGGCCGATCGCGTACGGGCCGGCGGTCATCAGCGTCTTGGTCAGCGTGATGTCGGCGCCCTGCACGGCGGTGCCGCCGTTGCCGCTCGGATCGCTGTTGTTGGCGGTGTTCGGATCGCTGGTCGCGCTCGTGGCGGACGCACCGTTGTCGAACGCACCGGTCGCGTTGATCGTCGCGTTGACGGTGATCGTCGCGCTGGCGCCCGAAGCGAGGCTCGCGATCGTGCACGGCAGCGCGGAACAACCGCCGCCGCTCACGGTGCCGATCGACAGATTGCTCGGCGTATCGGAGATGACGACATTCGCCGCGGCCTGCGGACCGGCGTTCGACACGACGATCTGGTACTGCAGCGACTGGCCGACGTAGAACGGACCCGCGGTCACCAGCGTCTTGGCGAGCGAGACGTCGGCGGCCGGCGAAACATTCGTCGTGACCGGGCCGGCCGTGTTGTTCGCGGTGTTCGGATCGTTGGTGTTCGACGGCGCGGCGACGGTCGCGGTGTTCGACAGCGTCGTCGCCGCATTCGGCGCGGTGCCGGTGATGGTGAACGCGACGCTGCCGCCCGACGGGAAGGTCGCGATCGCGAGCGCCGTGAGATCGGTCAGGCCGGTGGTCGACGGACACACCGCGCCACCGCTGGCGGCGCAGGTGATCGCAACGCCCGTGAGTGCGTTGGGCACGTCGTCGGTGACGGTCGCGCCGTTCGCGTGTTCGGGGCCGCTGTTCGACACCGTCACCAGGTACGAAACCGCGCCGCCGAGGCCGACGGTCGCAGGGCCGGTCTTGGTGATCGACAGATCCGTATCGCGCGCGACGGTGAAACTCGTCGGCGGATTGCTGCCGCTGCCGGCGTCGCCCGTGGTGCCGGCGACATAGCCGATCGTCGCGACGTTCGAAATGTTCGCGCCGTTGGCGAGGTTGGCATCGATCGTGACCTTGAAGCGCAGCACGGTCGACGCGGCCGGAACGAGCTGGCCGCCGACGGTCTGGTCGGCGCCGGTGCCCACGCGGAAAGTCACGGTGCGCGTGCCCGCGTTGTACTCGGCCTGGTCGTTGCCCGATCCGTCGGTCTTGGTGCCGGCGTTCGCGCCGCTCACCACCTGCAGCGAGTTCGGCACGTAGGTCACGCCCACGGGCAGCGGGTCGGTGACGATGGTGTTGTTCGCGAAATCGTTGCCGCTATTGGTGACGTTGATCGTGTACGTCAGCTCGTCGCCCGGGCGGAACGGCGCGCCGTTGCCGTCGGAAACGGTCTTGGTGAAGTTGGTGACGATCTCCGGCTCATACACGTCGGTGGCGAACATCAGCACCGTCGGGAAATAGGTTTCGCTCGTCGTGTTGAACGTCAGGCTCGCGCTCGTCGCGTTGTTGCCCAGCACCGCGCCGGCGGAGATGTAATCGATGTCGAAGCCGAACTGGTTCGTGTGCGACGGCGTGCGGCCACCCTGCTGCGCGGCCAGGCGCGTGTTCGTCGAATTGAAGACGTTGGTCGCGGGGTTCAGCGCATCGGTGAGCTGCGTGGTGCCGTTGATCAGGAACTGGTCGCCGGTGAAGTTGTTGTCGCCTTCGAACGCGACCAGGCCGATGCGCGTGTTGACCGCGCCCGCGGGCGGCGTGCGGAAGCCCGACACCGGCGTGGTGACGAAGCTCGGCGAGGTGGTGTTGATCTCGAGATAGCCGTCGAACAGCGTGAGGTTGCGCAGCGTGTCGGTGGCGAGCTTGTAGATGACGACCAGGCTCCAGCCGCCGTAATGATCCGCACCGGTGCTCGCCTGCAGGTTCGCCACCGCGTACACGCCCGAGCCGCCGGCCTGCACCTGCGTGGTGACGTCGGCGAACGCGGCGTAACGCGTGCCGGAGACGTCGAGGCTGCTGGAGGTGACGTTCGAATAACCGGCCGCCGGCGTCGCGAAGCGCACGAGGTTGCGGCTCGCCGGCGTCGGCGCGCCCGCGCTGTCGCCGCCCCAGTACAGGGCCGCGTAGCTCACCGTCGCGCCTACCGGCAGCGTCAGCGTCGCGCGCGAGGAGTTGAAGGTCGACCCATCGCCATCGATGTCGACCCACGTCATCGCGAAGTCGTTGTTGTTGCCCGACCCGTTCTGCGCGGTCGTGCACCCCGACGCCGCCGTGGGGCACGTCAGCAGCGTGTTGCCGACCAGCAGCGCGTCGCCGCGCTGGGTAAAGGTCTTGCGCACCGCGAAGGTGCGGATGGTCGAAGAGGCGTGTGCGAAATGCGGCGCGAGGAGCGCGACACCCAAACCCAACATCGCGATGGTGCGGAAGGCGGCCCGGCGCAGGTTCAGCAGATTCATTCCGTTTCCCGATCGACTGCATGGAGTGGCAGCAGCGGGAACCCGGCGAACGCGCGCAGCCGTACGCGCACTCGCGCCAGATGGCTACGCGAATGAGCGGACATGGCAAGCCGAAGCCAGCCGGGCCGTCGAGACGATTCGAGTTTTCCCCCTGCTTCGGCACCGCCTGGTGCCTGTCGGAACGCTTCGATGACGCCGCGCCCGGTCCCCCTTCGGCATTTACAACCGATCCCCTTTCAGCCGAAGTGGGATGCGGATCGCACTTTAAACGAAAACATCACGCGCGCAAACGGTTTCGCTATTGAAAACGAAATGAAAATGCGGCAGGTGACGCGGCGCGTCAGGTTTCGAACAAGTGCGTCGCGTGATTCGACATTTGCGTCGCGCGATCAGCCCGGTGTTGGCGCGGCGTTGATCGCGTACTGCGCGGCGAAGGCGCGCTTGTAGGCGGCACGTGCTTCGCCGCGGGCGACATAGGCCGCGAGGTTCGGATATTCGTCGAGCAATCCCGACGCGCGCACGCGGAGCAGCACCGACACCATCATCAGGTCGCCCGCGCTGAACGCTCCATCGAGCCAGTCGGCATCGCCCAGTCGAACGGAAAGTTGGCCGAGCCGATTGCGGATGCGATCGAGCACCAGGGGCAGGCGTTCCTTGCTCCAGGGCTTGTCGCCTTCGATGAACTTGACGATGACCAGTTCGAGGATCGGCGGCTCCATCGTGCTGAGCGCGGCGAACATCCAGGTGATCGCGCGTGCGCGGGCATCGGCGTCGTCGGGCAACAGGCCCGCGTGGTGCTGCGCGATGTGGAAGACGATCGCGCCCGTCTCGAACAGCACGAGGTCGCCTTCTTCGTAAGTCGGAATCTGGCCGAAGGGATGCAGCCGCAGATGCGCGGGTGCCTGCATCGCCGCATGCGGGACCAGGCGAACGGCGTAGGGCTGCCCCACTTCTTCGAGCGCCCAGCGCACGCGCGTATCGCGCGCCAGTCCCTTGCCGCCATCGGGCGAGCGTTCGAACGCGGTGATGGTGATCGTCATCGGCCCGAGTATCGACGCCGGGCGTCAAAACAAAAAGGGCCGCTTTTCAGCGGCCCTTCTTGCTTGATTGGCGTCCCCACGGGGATTCGAACCCCGGTCGCTACCGTGAAAGGGTAATGTCCTAGGCCTCTAGACGATGGGGACAGTAGCGGTTTGCAGCTTGAATTTTTTGGTGGAGCCAGCCGGGATCGAACCGGCGACCTCCTGCATGCCATGCAGGCGCTCTCCCAGCTGAGCTATGGCCCCACTGCTGGTGAGCCCGAAAGTTTAGGGGGCGTCCTGCGGAGCGTCAACACCTTTTCGCAACTTCGTGCGGACAACATCACGCTGCAATCGTGGTCGTCGCGTCGGGAACCGGCACCAACGTCGCCACGCCGTGACCCTGCTCGGCCAGGTACTGGATCCACTTGCCGAGGAAGGTGTTCATGCGCAGGCGATGGCAGACCACTTCGGCCGGCGGCGGATACATGCCGATGACGTCCTGCCAGCGGCGGCCGACATAACAGTGCGTGGCTTCGACCTGCTTCGCATCGCGATACAGCCGCAGGTGCGCGGAGGGATCGGGCTGGCCGGTGAGCGGATCGCGGATGGCGTAGCTCAATCGCAGTTCGACGGTGTAGGCGTGGATCTCGACGACATCGAGCACCACGTCGAGCCCGTCGCCGACACTGGACACATACCGTCCGACCGCCAGGTGCTGCGGTTCGAACAGGCGCACCAGGCGCACGTGGTTCTCTGCGTACAACGCCATGAGCCAGCCGAACCGGCTCAGTCGAGGGATGCGCGTGGTGCGGGAAGCGATGCTGCTCATGGCCCGATCCTACACGCCGGAAACCGCTTGCGGCAGCATTGACGGCACGCCCGGACAGGCCTAACGTTTAGTTTCCCAACGCGAGCCAACGCACGCCGGAATTCAAACGAATTTCAGGTGCGCGCTTCACGCTGTCAGAACATCTCGCGGTGGATGCCGAGCGTGGTCAACACCTTGCTTGCGATCTCTTCGATCGACGTGTGCGTGGTGCTCAGCGTCGTCAACTTCTCGTTGAGGAAGATGTGCTCGGCCTGCGCGACTTCGCGCTTGCACGTATCCAGTTGCGAGTAACGCGAATTGGGCCGGCGTTCCTGGCGGATCTGGTGCAGTCGGATCGGATCGATCGTCAAGCCGAACAACTTGTGGCGATGCGAGCGCAGCTTCGCCGGCAGCCTGTCGGCCTCGAGGTCTTCTTCGGTCAGCGGATAGTTGGCCGCGCGAATCCCGTAATGCAGCGCGAGATACACGCACGTCGGCGTCTTGCCCGCGCGCGACACGCCGACCAGGATGATCTCGGCATCCTCGAAGTCCATGATCATGCCGTCGTCGTGCGTCAGCGCGTAGTTCATCGCGTTGATGCGGCGGTGGTAGGCCTCGAAGTTCACCATGCCGTGCGCCTGCCCCACCCGCAGCGAGCGCTGCTCGCCGAGTTCGCGTTCCAGCGGCTCGATGAAGGGCGCGAAGATGTCCAGCATCAGCCCGCCGCTCTCGGCGAGGATGCGGTACAGCTCGTTGTCGACGCACGAGTTGACCACGATGGGCCGCGCGCCCGCGGCCTCCCCGGCCTCACGAATGCGATTGGCGGCCTCCCGGGCCTTCTCCGCCGTGTCGACGAAGGAGATGCGGTCGGTGGTGAATCGCGTGTCGGCGAACTGGGTCAGCAGGCTGTGGCCGATGGTCTCGGCCGTGATGCCGGTGCCGTCGGAAACGTAGAAGACCGGGCGGGTCTGGGTCATGTGGAGGCGATGAGGACGCGGGGCCTGTAAAATACCGCGCTTCGTGGCGGCGCCGCCGGCGCTTGCCGCATTCCTCCCCCCTTCCGATGCCGGAGCCCCACGCCTTGAGCGCCAATATCCTGTGGCTGCACGACCTGCGACTGACCGACCTTGCGCAGGTGGGCGGCAAGAATTCCTCGCTCGGCGAGATGATCGGCAACCTGGCGAAGCTCGGCGTCTCCGTGCCCGGCGGCTATGCGACCACCGCCGACGCCTTCAAGGCCTTCATCGCCCACAACGATCTCCACCAGCGCATCTTCGACCGGCTGGCCACGCTGGACGTCGAGGACGTGCCCGCCCTCAACCAGGCCGGCGCCGAGATCCGCGGCTGGGTGATCGATGCCCCGCTGCAGGCCGACCTCGACCAGGACATCCGTACCGCCTACGCCAGGCTCTGCGCCGAGAACGGCGGCGGTGAAGTCGCGGTCGCCGTGCGGTCCTCGGCCACCGCCGAAGACCTGCCGGACGCCAGCTTCGCCGGCCAGCAGGAAACCTTCCTCAACGTCACCGGCGCCGACGATGTCGTGCGCAAGGTCAAGGAAGTCTTCGCTTCGCTCTACAACGATCGTGCGATCGCCTATCGCGTGCACCACGGCTTCAAGCACGAAGACGTGTTCCTGTCGGCCGGCGTGCAGTTGATGGTGCGTTCGGACGTGGGGTCGTCGGGCGTGCTGTTCACCCTCGACACCGAGTCGGGCTTCCGCGACGTGGTGTTCATCACCGCCAGCTATGGCCTCGGCGAAAACGTCGTGCAGGGCGCGGTGAACCCCGACGAGTTCTACGTCTTCAAGCCGACGCTCAAGCAGGGCAAGCCCGCGATCCTGCGCCGCTCGCTCGGCGCCAAGCAGATCCGCATGGTGTATTCGAACCAGCCCGGCGAGCGCGTGCGCAACGAAGACACGCCGGCCGAACTGCGCAACACCTTCTCCGTCAGCGACGCCGACGTGCACGAACTCGCACGCCAGGCGCTGACCATCGAAGACCACTACGGCCGCCCGATGGACATCGAGTGGGCGAAGGACGGCGTCAGCGGCAAGTTGTTCATCGTGCAGGCGCGCCCGGAAACGGTGAAGTCGCGCGGCCACGCGACGCAGATCGAACGCTACAACCTCGAAAAGCGCGGCACGGTGGTCGCCGAAGGCCGCGCGATCGGCCAGAAGATCGGTGCGGGCGTCGCGCGCGTCGTGCGTTCGCTCGACGACATGGCGCGCGTGCAGCCGGGCGACGTGCTCGTCGCCGACATGACCGATCCCGATTGGGAGCCGGTGATGAAGCGCGCTTCTGCGATCGTCACCAATCGCGGCGGCCGCACGTGCCACGCGGCGATCATCGCGCGCGAACTCGGCGTGCCCGCGGTCGTCGGCACCGGCGATGCGCTTGACCGGATCAAGGACGGCGCGGAAGTCACCGTGAGCTGCGCCGAAGGCGACACCGGTTTCATCTACGACGGCACCCTGCCCTTCGAACGCACGACGACCGACCTGGCCAACATGCCGCCGGCGCCGCTGAAGATCATGATGAACGTCGCCAACCCGGATCGCGCGTTCGACTTCGGCATGCTGCCGAACGCGGGCATCGGCCTGGCGCGCCTGGAAATGATCATCGCCTCGCACATCGGCGTGCATCCGAAGGCATTGCTCGAATACTCGAAGCAGGACGCGGCGACCAAGCAGAAGATCGACGCCAAGATGGCCGGTTACGCGAGCCCGGTGGACTTCTACGTCGACCGCCTCGCCGAAGGCATCGCGACGATCACCGCGTCGGTGTCGCCGAATCCGGTGATCGTGCGCCTGTCGGATTTCAAGTCGAACGAATACGCCAACCTCATCGGCGGCTCGAAGTACGAGCCGCACGAAGAGAACCCGATGATCGGCTTCCGCGGCGCGAGCCGTTACGTCGATCCGTCGTTCAAGGATTGCTTCGCGCTGGAATGCCAGGCCGTGCGCAAGGTGCGCGACACGATGGGCCTCACCAATTGCTGGGTGATGATCCCGTTCGTGCGCACGCTCGACGAAGGCCGCCGCGTGCTCGAAGTGCTGAAGGAAAACGGCCTCGAACAAGGCCGCGACGGACTGAAGGTCATCATGATGTGCGAGGTGCCGTCCAACGCGCTGATGGCGGACGAGTTCCTCGAAATGTTCGATGGCTTCTCGATCGGTTCGAACGATCTCACGCAGCTCACGCTGGGCCTGGATCGCGACTCTGCGATCGTCGCGAACCTGTTCGACGAACGCGACCCGGCGGTAAAGAAGATGCTGTCGATGGCCATCAAGGCCGCGCGCGCCAAGGGCAAGTACATCGGCATCTGCGGCCAGGGCCCGAGCGACCACCCGGATCTCGCGCTGTGGCTGATGGAACAGGGCATCGAATCGGTGTCGCTGAATCCGGACACGGTCGTCGATACGTGGCTGCAGCTCGCCAAGGCGAAGTCCAACGCCACCTGACACGGGGTTCAAGGGGGGCCAAGCCCCCCTTGCCCCCAGATTGCGTCGCTATCCCACGATGCGATTGCGCCCCGCCCGTTTCGCCTCGTACAGCAACTGATCCGCGCGCCGCACGAGGCGTTCGTGGTGCGCAAATCCCGTGCGGTCGCACACGCCGCCGCTCAGCGTCATGCGCCAACCGGGCGCGAACGCATCGCAATTCAGGGCTTCGATTGCGGCGCGCGCCGTTTCACAACGCGCGCGCGCCTGGTCGAGCGTCGTGGCCGGGAACAGGACCGCGAACTCCTCGCCGCCCCAGCGCGCGAGCAACGCATCGTGGTTCAGCGATTCCAGCAACACGCGCGCAACCTCGCGCAAGGCTTCATCGCCCGCGGCGTGCGAGTACTCGTCGTTGATACGCTTGAAGTTGTCGATGTCGAGCAGTGCGAAACTCAGCGGCTGCTGCGTGCGCACCGCCGCCTCGTACGCCCGCGCCAGCCCTTCGTCCAGGCTGCGTCGGTTCTGCAAGCCGGTCAGCGCATCTTCGCGCGCCTGGCGTTCGAAGGCTTCCGACTTGTCCTGCAACTGGTGCAGCAGGCGCGTCTTTTCTTCATCGGCCACGAGCAGGCGCGAGGTTTGTTCGCGCAGATCGCGCGTGCGTTCTTCGACCACGCGCTCCAGTTCGATCGCACGCACGCGCAGGCTGCGCGTGCGCCAGCGGATGTAGAAGAACACCAGCAGCGCGATCGCCGCCATGCACGCGGCCATGAACCACGCGTTCTGCCACACCTGCGGCTGGATCTCGATCTCGAGCGCGGTTGCGTCGGGATTCCAGCCCTGCCCCAACCCCGGCGCCGATGAAGACACCAGGAAGCGATATTTGCCGGGCCCGAGGTTGGTGTATTGCGCGACGCGCTGGTTGCCGCGTTCGTTCCAACCCGCGTCCACGCCTTCGAGCCGATAGCGATAGCGCAGCAGGCGCGGCATCTGGAAACTCAGGCCCGCGTAGTGGAATTCGAGTTTGCGCGTGCCCGGCGGCAGGACGAGTTTCGCCTGCGCGGGCAACTCGCGATCGTCGGCGATGACCTGTTCGATCACCACCGGCGCCAATTGCCGGCGATAACTGTGCAACACGGTCGGATCGACCATCGCCGCGCCGCGCGCGGTCGCGACCCAAAGGCGCCCTTGCGCATCGCGAATCGCCGCGGGCCCGGAACCGCCGTTCGCCTGGCTGCTCGCCAAACCATCGGGTTCGCCGAACTGATCGGGATTCACCGTGCGCTGCTTGCCCGCCAACACCGCTTCGGCATCGCGGCGCGCGACACGCAACACGCCGCGATTGGACGTGAGCCACAAGCTGCCCGCCTGGTCGTCGACCACCTGGAACAAGGTGTCGATCGGCAACCCTTGCGCCAATCCGATCGACGCCACCTGCCCGTTGCGATAACGCACCAGGCCGCGGTCGGTCGCGATCCACACCGTGCCGTCGCCGTCTTCGTGGAAGTCGAAGACGTCCTGCGCATCGTTCATGCGATGCAGGTCGATCGGTTCGACGCGTTCGTCGACCACGCGCGCCGCGCCGTTGGCCGTGCCGACCCACACCGCGCCATCGCGCGCGACATGCAGGGCGAGGACGAAATCGCGCGGCAGGCCCGCGGCCGAACCGAAGAGACGGAACTTGCCGTCCTTCATCTGCACCAGGCCGCGCGAGGTGCCGATCCACAGCGACCCGTCGAGCCCGTGCGCGAGCGCGCGGATCTGGTTGCTTCCCGGCAATCCGCTCGCGGTGTCGTAATGCTCGACGACCTTGCGGTCGCGCAATCGCAACAAGCCGCCGACGTAGGTGCCGACCCACAGGCTGTCGTCGTTTTCGGCGAGCAGGCTCAGGATCGAATCGCCCGGAAGTCCGTCGGCGCTGGTCAGCACATCGACGACCTTGCCGTCCTTCCAGCGATTCAAGCCGCGGCTGGTGCCGATCCAGATGCTGCGGTCGCGGCCCTGCACGATCGCGCGCACGTAGTCGTCGCTCAGGCCCTGCTCGGTGTTGAACGTGGTGAACGGCGCATCGCGCAAGCGCAACAGGCCCGCGTTGGTGCCGGCCCACAGGCTGCCTTCGCGATCGACGAACAAGGCCGCGACGCGATTGTTCGGCAAGCCTTTCTGGCTGCTCAAATTATCGAGCGTGCCATCCGCGCCCAGGCGCAGCAGGCCGTGGTTGATCGTGCCGACCCACAGGTCGCCGGCGTTGTCGCGCACCAGGCTCGGCACGCCGTCGGCGGGCAACGTGGTCGAAACCAGTTCGAAGCGCTCGCCGACGCGCCGATATGCGCCGCGTTCGGTGCCGGCGTACAGCGTGCCGTCGGCCATCTGTTCCAGATGGAAGATCGGCGCGTCCGGCAGTCCGTCGTCTTCGTTGTAGACCACCGGCGCCTTGTCGCCGACGAAGCGCACGACACCCGCGGCACTCGACAGCCACACCGTGTCGTCGCGATCACGCACCAGGCCGAAGGTGATGTTGGTCGGAAGGCCCGTCGCCTGGTTGTACTGGTGTGCGCGGCCGTCGGCATCGATGCGCGTCATGCCCGCGCTTTCGGTGGCGACCCACAGGCGCCCCTTCGCATCGAGTACCGCATCCATCACCTCGTCCTGCGCCAGGCCGTCGCGCTTGCCGTAGGTGCGCCACGCGCCCTTGCGCAGCACGCTCACGCCACCGCGCGATGTGCCGATGACGAGCGCGCCGTCGGGCGCGACGCGGATCGAACGGATGCCGTTGTCGCGCAGCGCCGGCGTGTTGCGGCGGTCGATGACGTGGAATTCGAGCCCGTTGTAGCGGACCAGGCCTTCCCAGGTGCCGAACCACAGATACCCGTCGGGCGTCTGCGCGATCGCGTTGACCTGGTTGTGCGGCAGGCCTTCGCGGGTGGTCCAGGTTTCGCGGAAGTAAGCGTTGACCGGCTTGCCGGCGGCGTGCGCGCCGGCAGCGAGGATGCACAGCGCAAGCAGTGCGAGGAAGCGGCGCACCCTACCCCGTCGGCAGGCCCGACAGGGGGCCCATGTGGCGTCGATAGTAGGCCAGTTCCGCGATCGAATCGCGCACGTCGCTCAGCGCCGTGTGCGCCGATTGCTTGCGCAAACCACCCAGCACCGTGGGCGCCCAGCGGCGCGCCAGTTCCTTGACGGTGCTGACGTCCAGGTTGCGATAGTGGAAATGGTTTTCGAGCGCGGGCATGAGCCGATGCAGGAATCGGCGGTCCTGGCAGATCGAGTTGCCGCACATGGGCGAGGCGTTGGCCGGCACCCATTCGGACAGGAAGGCCATCGTGCGCGCTTCGGCTTCGTCGAGCGTCACGTGGCTGTCGACCACGCGCTGCCACAGGCCCGACTTGCGGTGCTGCGTGCGGTTCCATTCGTCCATCGCCTCGAGCACCGAGACCGGGTGCGCGATGGCCAGCTCCGGGCCTTCGGCGAGGACCTGGAGGTTGGAGTCGGTGACGATCGTGGCGATCTCGAGGATCGAGTCACGGCCGGTATCGAGCCCGGTCATTTCCAGGTCGATCCAGATCAACCGGCCTTCACTTTCCATGTGGTTCGGCATCGTGCTCGCTAGGGAAACGGGACCTGCCGCATGATAGCCCGCTCCATCGCCCGCCCGCCCACCGCCGATGCCCCAGTTCCAATCCGCCCTCGCCCACTACGCGATCCTGACCGCGATGCTCGCCCCCGCCCTGCTCATGGCGGCCACGGCCTCGCTGCTGACCTCGGCAAATGCACGGCTGGCCCGCGTGGTCGACCGGCTGCGGGCGCTGATGGTGAGCTGGGAGTTCGATGCGCCCGATGCGGCCGAGCGCCAGGACCAGATCCATCGCCATCGTCGCCGCGCCCACCTGGTGCTGCGTGCCTGCCAGATGCTCTACGGCGCGCTCGGTGCGTTCGTGGGCACGAGCCTCTCGCTCGCCCTGGACGCCTTCACCGGCTTCAAGCTCGGCGTGGTGCCGACCGCGCTCGCGCTGGTCGGCGTGGTGTTCCTGCTCGGGGCGAGCATCTGGTTGGGTCGTGAGGTGAGCCTGTCGGTCTCCAGCTTCGACCTGGAGATGGAACAGGAAATGCAGCGCAAGCGGCGTTGAGTCAGACCGGCGGCTTGCCGCGTTTCTTGCGGAAGTAATTCGTCAGGCGCGTGCCCGCTTCTCCGGCGAGCACGCCACCGACCACGTCGACGCGATGGTTGTGGCGCGGATCGGCCAGCAGGTCGAACACGCTGCCGGCGGCACCCGTCTTCGGATCGCTCGCGCCGAACACCACGCGCGCCACGCGCGCATGCACCATCGCCATCGCGCACATCGCGCACGGTTCCAGGGTCACGTACAGCGTGCTGCCGAGCAGTCGATGGTTGCCGACGCGCGCACCCGCCTGGCGCAGCGCGACGATCTCGGCGTGCGCCGTCGGATCGCGATCGGTGATGTTGCGGTTCCAGCCCTCGCCGATGACCTCGCCTTCGGCGGAGACCAACACCGCACCGACCGGAATTTCGTCGTCCTCGTGCTCCGCGCGCTCGGCCAATGCGAGCGCACGTTGCATCCAGGCGATGTCGATGTCGGCTTGGCTCACGCGACCCCGAGCCTGCCGCGTTCGCCCTCGCGCGGTCCTGCCGCGAGTTCTTCGGCGGACACGAAGCCTTCCAGGTCCGCCGCTTCGAAGAACGGGCGGATTTCGGCGGCGCCCATGCCGAAGTTCGGGGCCTTCATCGCCCAGGCCAGGGCGTCGTCCATGTCCTTCACTTCCCAGATCGAGAAGCCGGCGACCACCTCGCGCGCCTCGGTGAATGGACCGTCGAACACCAGGCGTTCCGTCCCCTTGTCTTCGATGCGCTTGGACACGCTTTCGGGCTTGAGGCCGGCGCCGGCGATGAAGACACCGGCTTCGACGAGCGCCTCGTTGTACGCATCCATCGCGGCGAACGCTTCCAACTGCTCGGGCGTGGGCTCCATGGACATGTCCGCGGGCACCTTCGCAAAGACCATGACGCGCATTGTCTGTCTCCTTCGGGCCGACCATTCGGCCCTCATCCCTTACGACGAACGAGAATGGCCGAAATCGACATGGTCCCGAAATTTATTTTCGGACCGGGCTGAGCCGTTCCCCTACTCCCACTCGATCGTCGCCGGCGGTTTGCCGCTGATGTCGTACACCACGCGCGAGACGCCGCGCAGCTCGTTGATGATGCGGTTGGACACCATGCCGAGGAATTCGTGCGGCAGGTGCGCCCAGTGCGCGGTCATGAAGTCGATGGTTTCCACCGCGCGCAGCGCGATCACCCACTCGTAGGCACGCGCATCGCCGACCACGCCGACCGACTTCACCGGCAGGAACACCGCGAAGGCCTGGCTGACCTTGTCGTACAGGCCGTGCTTGCGCAGCTCGTCGATGAAGATGTGGTCGGCCTTGGCGAGCAGATCGGCGTACTCGGGCTTCACTTCGCCGAGAATGCGCACGCCCAGGCCCGGGCCCGGGAACGGATGGCGATAGACCATCGCCGGCGGCAGGCCGAGTTCGACGCCCAGGCGACGCACTTCGTCCTTGAACAATTCGCGCAGCGGTTCGACCAGGCCCAGCTTCATGTGCTCGGGCAAGCCACCGACGTTGTGGTGGCTCTTGATGACGTGCGCCTTGCCGGTCTTGCTGCCGGCCGACTCGATCACGTCGGGATAGATGGTGCCCTGCGCGAGCCACTTGGCGTTCGCCAGCTTCGTCGACTCCTCGTCGAAGATGTCGACGAACAGATTGCCGATGATCTTGCGCTTGGCTTCCGGATCGCCGACGCCTTCGAGCTTGGCGAAGTAACGCGGCGCGGCATCCACGCGAATGACCTTGACGCCCATATGCTCGGCGAACATCGCCATCACCTGGTCGCCTTCTTCGAAACGCAGCAGGCCGGTGTCGACGAACACGCACGTCAGCTGATCGCCGATCGCGCGATGCAACAGCGCTGCAACCACCGACGAATCCACGCCGCCCGACAGGCCGAGGATCACTTCTTCCGAACCGACCTGCGCACGCACGCGGGCGACGAGGTCGTCGATGATGTTCGCCGCCGTCCACAACGTGGCGCAGCCGCAGATGTCGACGACGAAGCGACGCAACAGCGCCTGCCCCTGACGCGTGTGCGTGACTTCGGGATGGAACTGCACGCCGTACCAGCGGCGCGCTTCGTCGGCCATCGCGGCGACGGGAATGCGATCGGTGCGCGCGGTGACGGTGAAGCCCGGCGGCGCGTGCGACACGTGGTCGCCATGGCTCATCCACACATCCAGGCGCGGCGGCGAACCGGGGTGGTCCTTCAAACCATCGAACAACGCATCGTGCGCGACGATCTCGACCTGCGCATGACCGAACTCGCGCTGGTCCGCGGCTTCCGTCGCGCCACCGAGCTGCGCGGCCATCGTCTGCATGCCGTAGCAGATGCCGAGCAGCGGCAGGCCGCAATCCCAGACTTCCTGCGGCGCGCTGGGCGCACCCGGCAACGTCGTCGACTCAGGACCGCCCGACAGGATGATGCCCTTCGCGCCGAACTTCGCGATTTCCGACGGGTCGTGGTCCCACGCCCAGATTTCGCAATAGACGCCGAGTTCGCGGATGCGGCGCGCGATCAACTGCGTGTACTGCGCACCGAAATCGAGGATGAGGATCTTGTCGGTGTGGATGTCGTGCTGCGTGTCTTGCGTCATCTGGAAGCCCTGATGCGAAAGCGCCGGCACGAAGCCGGCGCGAGGTGGGTCAGGAAGCGCGGTAGTTCGGCGGTTCCTTGGTGATCTGCACATCGTGCACGTGCGATTCGCGCGTGCCGGCGGAGGTCACTTTCACGAAGGACGGCTTGGTGCGCATTTCATCGATCGTCGCGCAACCGACGTAGCCCATCGTCGCGCGCAGGCCGCCCGCGAGTTGATGCACCACGCCGCTGAGCGGACCGCGATACGGCACGCGGCCTTCGATGCCTTCGGGCACGAGCTTGTCGGCGTCGCTGGCGTCCTGGAAATAGCGGTCCTTCGACCCCTTCTCCATCGCACCCAGCGAACCCATGCCGCGATAGCTCTTGTAGCTGCGGCCCTGGAACAGTTCGGTTTCGCCCGGCGATTCCTCGGTGCCCGCGAACAGGCCGCCGATCATCACGCTCGATGCGCCGGCGACGATCGCCTTGCCGATGTCGCCCGAGTAACGGATGCCGCCGTCGGCGATCAACGGAATGCGATCCTGCAGCGCTTCGGCGACCATCGACACCGCGGTGACCTGCGGCACGCCGACGCCCGCCACGATCCGCGTGGTGCAGATCGAACCGGGACCGACGCCGACCTTCACCGCGTCCGCGCCGTTGTCCATCAATGCGAGCGCCGCATCGCCGGTGACGATGTTGCCGCCGATGACTTCGAGCTTCGGGAACGTCTTCTTGGCCCACAGCACGCGATCGAGCACGCCCTGCGAATGGCCGTGCGCGGTGTCGACGATGATCACGTCCACGCCCGCGGCGACGAGCGCTTCGATGCGCTGTTCGGTATCTCCACCCACGCCGACCGCGGCGCCGACGAGCAGGCGCTCGCTCGGGTCGTACGCGGCGTTGGGGTTGTCCTGCTTCTTCTGGATGTCCTTGACCGTGATCAGGCCACGCAGCTCGAAGCCGTCGTTGACGACGAGGACTTTCTCGATGCGATGCTTGTGCAGCAACTGCACGACTTCCTCATCGCTGGCGCCTTCGCGCACGGTGATGAGGCGATCCTTCTTGGTCATGATGTGGCGGACCGGATCGTCGAGCTTCTTCTCGAAGCGCATGTCGCGCCCGGTCACGATGCCCATCAGTTGTCCGTTCTCGACCACCGGCACGCCGGAGATGTTGCGTGCGCGCGTGAGCTTGAGCACTTCGCCGATCGTGGTTTCGGGCCCGACGGTGAAGGGCTCCTTGATCACGCCGGCTTCGAACTTCTTGACGCGCGCGACTTCCGCGGCCTGTCGTTCGACCGACATGTTCTTGTGCAGGATGCCGATGCCGCCGAGCTGCGCCATCGTGACGGCAAGGCGTGCTTCGGTGACGGTGTCCATGGCGGCGGACACGATCGGCATGTTCAGCCGGAGGTTGCGCGTGAGGCGCGTGGCGAGGCGGACGTCCTTCGGA
Organism: Noviluteimonas gilva; assembly: GCF_009740395.1. GTDB lineage: Bacteria > Pseudomonadota > Gammaproteobacteria > Xanthomonadales > Xanthomonadaceae > Noviluteimonas > Noviluteimonas gilva. The sequence goes on along the minus strand of NZ_WOXT01000003.1, from coordinate 139,362 downwards.
AGGACCGTGGAATGCGCCGGAACGAGCGAGATGTCGTCGTAGGTGAGCGCTTCGGCCAGGATGCGGAGCATTGGGCTACCCGAGTGCGGGAAGCGCGACATTGTAGCCGGAATCAGCCCGCGTCCGATGCCTCTGCCGCCTCCAGTGTGTTCTGCATGAGTGTCGCTACGGGCTCGCAGTTTGCTCACGCAAACCGCGACCCAGGTGCGCAGGGCCAAATTCCCCCGGCTGTCGCCGCGCCCCTTTTACTAAAAGGGGCTACTCCCCCTCACAAATTCGCGGCTTCCGCGGCTTCCAGCGTGTTTTGCATCAACGTGGCCACGGTCATCGGCCCGACGCCCCCGGGCACCGGCGTGATCCAGCTGGCGCGCTTGGCGGCCGCTTCGAAGCCGACGTCGCCGACCAGTCGGCCGTCGTCGAGGCGGTTGATGCCCACGTCGATGACCACCGCGCCCTGTTTCACCCATTCGCCGGGGATCAGGCCGGGGCGGCCGACGGCGACGACGAGGATGTCGGCGTTGCGCACCGAGGCCTCGAGGACGTCGGGCGGCGTGAACTTGTGGCAGGAGGTCACCGTGCAGCCGGCGATGAGCAGTTCCAGCGCCATCGGGCGGCCGACGTGGTTGGAGACGCCCACGATCGTCGCGCTGGCCCCGCGCACGGGGCGGTCGGTCCAGGCCAGCAGGGTCGTGATGCCGCGCGGCGTGCAAGGCCGCAAGCCGAACTGGCGCAGGGCCAGATGGCCGACGTTCTCGGGGTGGAAGCCGTCGACGTCCTTGCGCGGGTCGATGCGGTGGATCAGCTCGGTCGCGTCGCGCCGGTCCGGCAGGGGCAGCTGGACCAGGATGCCGTGCACCTCCGGGTCGGCGTTGAGGCGGTCGATCAGGGCCAGGAGTTCGGCGTCGGTGGTCGTCGCCGGCAGATCGTGGTCGATCGCGCGGATCCCGACCTTCTCCGCGGCCCGGCGCTTGTTGCGCACGTAGACCGACGAGGCTGGGTCGTTGCCCACCAGGACCACGGCCAGGCCGGGGGGCGCCTTGCCTTCGGCGACCCGCGCCGAGACCCGGGCCTTGAGCGAATCGAGCAGTTCGTCCGCGATCCGCTTTCCGTCGAGGATTCGGGCTGGGGGCATCGTCATGTCCAATGGACCGGCCGTATGGTGGAGTCAAGGCCGGACATTATTGCCGACCCGTTGTAGCCTCGCGACCACGAGGCGCCAACAAGCAGGAACGCATGACCGGGCAGGACCAGGATTTCGAAAGCCAACAGATCGAGGCTGCGGTCTTCCGCCGCCTCGTCGAGCACCTCATGCGCGAGCGCGCGGACGTGCAGAACATCGACTTGATGACGCTCGCCGGCTTCTGCCGCAATTGCCTGGCCGACTGGTACCGCGAGGCCGCCGAGCACCGCGGGATTACGTTGACGAAGGAAGAAGCCCGCGACGCCGTCTACGGCGAACCCTTCGCCCAATGGAAGGCCAAACACCAGCGCGAGGCGACACCGGAGCAACTGGCCGCATTCGAAGCCGCGCAACGCAAGGAGGCACCGCGATGAAACTCCGCAAGCCCGTCGTGATCACGCTGATCGCCGCCGCGCCCGTACTCGCCTACGCCGGCCTGTGCGGCTGGATGTACGCCAAGCAGCGCGACATCCTCTATCTCCCGCAAACCACGAAAGCCACGCCCGACCAGACCGACTTCGGCATCGCGCGCAACGGCGTGATGCTCAACGGATGGCTGGTCAACATCGGGCAACCCGGCGCGGTGCTGTACTTCGGCGGCAACGCCGAACGCATCGAGGATCGCAAGGCCGACTTCGCCAAGTGGTTCCCGAATGCGAGCACCTACCTGGTGCCCTATCGCGGCTACGGCGCGAGCGAAGGCACGCCGACGGAAGCCGACATCCTCGAAGACGCCCTCGCCGTCTACGACCAGGTGCAGGCGCGCCAACCGGGCGCGCGCATCGTGGTGATCGGCCGCAGCCTGGGCAGCGCGGTGGCGAGCTATGTCGCGTCGAAGCGTCCCGTCGCCAAGCTCGTGCTGGTCACGCCCTTCGACAGCATGGCCAACGTCGCGCAGCAGCATTACCCCTGGTTGCCCGTCCGCTGGTTGTTGCAGGACAAGTACGAACAGGCCTCTTACCTGCAGGCCTACAAGGGGCCGCTGCTGATCGTGCGCGCCGGCCGCGACGACGTCGTGCCCGCCGTGAGCACCAACAAACTCATCGCGTCGCTGAAGTACAAGCCGACCGTCCTCGACCTGCCCCACGCCGACCATTCGACGGTCGCCTCGAGCAGGACGTACGCACAGTCACTGATGGCCTTCGTAGGGACCCCTTGATGATGAACCAGGCGAAATGCCCGAAGTGCGACATGCGCGTCCTGCACGTCAACGTCGAGCAGGCGGTGGCCACCGTCGACGGCGAAACCAAGCAGCGGCGCGTGATGACTTTTTCGTGCATCCACTGCAACACCGTGCTCGGGTTGCAGATGGACGAGCGCACCAAGCCGCGGCCGAAGCGCGCGACGCCGTCGGCCTGATCAGGGCGTCGTCGTCGGCGCGATCGGTTTGGGTGCGACCGGGCAGCGCTGCATGTTCGCCGGCATCGGCAAGGGACACAGCGTGCAGCATTGGATGGGCGATGCCGGGGTCGGCGGTGGCGCGCTCGCTTTCGGTTCCAGTTTCAGCAAAGCCACCCAATCCTGGCGATTGAACGTGCACCCTGCACTCGCGCCCGGCGTGCACGCCACGCCCATCGCGCCGCGATGCGGCAGGTTCCACAGCGCGCCTGTGCGATTGACGTGCAGCGTGCGCATCGTGACGCCCTGCAGCACGTTGCCGCCGACCGCATAGAGTTTCCCGTTGTCGATCGACACCACGATGTCGCAATGCATCGCGATCGAATCGCTGCTGCGCTCGGCATACGCGCGCATGCCCGCGGGCCCCATCGGCGCACCCTGCCCGCGCGTGAAGCACAATAGGTCGCCCACGGCGGGCGCTTCCTTGTCGGGATCGGCGAAACGCAATGGCGAATTGGGCCCGCCCTTCAAGGCTTGCCGGATGAAATCGAAATGGCTCGCCGAGGGCGCGAAACCCGGAATGCCCGCGCGGATGTAGACGAAAGAGACGAAGGTCGCCGACCACGGTGTATCGACGACGAATGCGCGACACGCGGCCGAACCGGGCCAGACGTCGAGCGACAGGCCGCATTCGTTCGCGCCCATGTGGCCCGACATGCCGTACAGCAGGCCGGTGCCTTTCCAGTAATCGACGACGCGACGCCACGCGGTCGTGCTGCCGTCCTGCAGGCGGCTGTTCTCGGCTTCGGCGATGCGGATGCTCGCCAGGCGGCCCTGGTCGTCGAGGAACGGCGAATACCACAGACGGCTTTCCGCGCAGGCCACCGCGGCGACGCGCTGGCCCCACGTGGTCGCCGGCGGGGTGGCGATGGCGCAGGGTTCGCCCGCGCGCGCCTCATGGATTCCCAGGCACGCCAGCGCGAGCAGCAACAACAGCGTCGAGATCTTCCTGCGGACTGCAACTTCCATGTCACCCCCGGGCGCCGTCGCTGGGCTGCTCGTCAGCCCCCTGCGCAGAACCTCGCATAGTCGATGTAACCGGGAAAATCACGCCCGGGCGGACACACGGGGCAATCGGGGTCGGGCGACAGGCGGGTTTCGCGGAAGCGCAGGCCCAGCGTGTCGACATGCAACAGGCGGCCCGTGAGCGGCGTGCCGATGCCGAGAAGGAGCTTGATCGCCTCGGTCGCCTGTAACAAACCGACCAGGCCCGGCACGACGCCGAGCACGCCGGCTTCGGCGCAGTTGGGTGCGGCTTCCGGCGGCGGCGGTTCGGGGAAGAGGCAGCGATAGCACGGCGCCGAGCCACGATGGCGGCCCGCATCGAACACGCTCACCTGCCCTTCGAAGCGATGCACCGCGCCGTAGACCAAGGGCTTGCCGAGTTTCACGCACGCATCGTTGAGCAGGTAGCGCGCGGCGAAATTGTCGGCGCCATCGACGACGACATCGATGCCTTCCAGCAGGCGTTCGACATTCTCCGAAGTGACGCGTTCGGCGATGGCTTCGATGCGCGTGCGCGGATTGAGCGCGCTCAACGTCGTCTGCGCACTTTCGACTTTCAGTGCACCGATGCGCGCATCGGTGTGCAGGATCTGGCGCTGCAGGTTGCTGCGGTCGACGACATCGTCGTCGGCGATGCGCAAGGTTCCGACACCGGCGGCCGCAAGGTAATACGCGACGGGCGAACCCAGCCCGCCTGCGCCGATCACGAGCACGCTGGCCGCTTCCAGTCGCGTCTGGCCTGCGAGCCCGACTTCCGGCAAACGCAGATGGCGCGAGTAGCGATCGCTGAAGTCGTCGTCGAGTTCGGGCGCATCCATCGGCAATCCCGCGGCCGACCACGCGACCGTGCCACCGATGACGGAAGCGAGATTCGTATAGCCGTGCGATGCCAGCGCATCGGCGGCGAATTGCGAACGCCGGCCGCTCTGGCAGATCAGCAGGATTTCCGCAGTCGTGTCCGGCAGATGGGCCGACGGATCGGCTTCGAGCTCTGCACGCGCGATACCACGCGCGCCGTGCGCGGTGCCGAGCGCGCGCTCGTGTGCGTCGCGGACATCGACCAGGAGCGCGCCGGCTTGCTGGCGCGCGAGGGCTTCGGCGGGGGTGCGTTCGTGGACGGACATTCGCGCTGATTCTAATGAGTGTCAGCCGCGCGCCGCGTTAATACGGCAGCACGTCGACGACGCTGCCGATGGAAAGCTGTTGCGGCCCCTCCGGAACGACGATCAGCGCATCCGCCATCGCGGCGGCCCGCAGGCGATGCGAGCCGGTGGCAGCGTCGGGGTGCGCACGGAGCGTGCCGTCTTCGCCCACTTCCAGGCGCCCGCGGAGGAACTCGCGTCGGGCATGTGGTTTGTCGATGGGCGTCGCGAGGCGTGCGCGGAAGACGCGACGCGCTTCCGTGCGCCCCTGCAGCCCATCGAGCAATCGGCGCCCGAGCGTTGCGTAGGTGGCGAAGACCGACACCGGATTGCCGGGTAATCCGAGAAAGCGCGCTTGGTCGAGATCACCGAACAGCAACGGCATCCCCGGTTTCATGCGCACCTTCCAGAAGCGGATGCGACCGTGCGCGTCGAGCAGCGCGGGCACATGGTCCTTCTCGCCTGCGGACACCGCGCCGCACGTGATCACGACATCGAAACTCGACGCGGCATCGCGCAGCATCGAGGCGATGCGTTCGGGATCGTCGGGCATCGTGGGCCACGCGGTGGGTTCCAGGCCATCGGCGCGCAGCAAGCCCATCAGCAGTTCGCGGTTGCTGTCGTGGATCTGGCCCGGTTCGAGCGCGATGCCCGGCTGCACGAGTTCGTCGCCGGTGGTGAACACTGCGACCGTCGGCCGCGCGGACACGCTGAGTTGATCGATGCCCAACGATGCGACGGTGGCCACGCGCGCGGGCGTGAGCACCTGGCCCGGTGCGAGCACGGCGTCGTCGACCTGAACGTCTTCGCCTGCGTAGCGCACGTTGGCGCCGGCGCGGAAGTCGGCGGGGAACGTGATGCGGTCGCCTTCGATGCGCACGACTTCGCGAATGACGACGGTGTCCGCGCCCGCGGGCATCGGTGCGCCGGTCGTGATGCGGACGCATTGGCCTGCATCGACGCGCAGGTCGAGCGCGCGACCGGCGAACTGTTCGCCGACAAGTTGCAGCGTGGTTTCGCCCCGCGCGATGTCGGCGTGGCGCACCGCGTAACCGTCCATCGCGCTGTTGTCGAACGGCGGCAGCGGAATCGGCGCGACCACGTCCTGCGCGAGGATGCGCTGGTGCGTACGCGCGAGCGCGAGGCGTTCGGTGGGAAGGCGGTGTTCGGCCGCGGTGGCGTCGACGATCGCCTGGGCGTCGTCGAAGGTCAGTTGCGTGGGGAAGTCGTCGCGCATGTCAGGGCAGCGTCGCGTGGGCGGCGGCGAGGTCTTCGGGCGTGTTGAGGTTGCCGAAGCGCACGCCGTCCAGGCGGATGCGGGGCATCGCAAGCTCGGTTTGCAGCGATTGCACCGACAGGTCGTCGCGCTGGAACGGCGCGTTGCGAAGCGCTTCGACATTCCACAACGCCACCAACGGCTGCGGTCCGTCCTCGTCTTCGATGCTCGCGCCCTGCCCGCCTGCGCTGCCGAGCGTGGGAATCAGGCAGTCATTGACGAACACGAGGTCCACGGGAATCGTGAGCAGCCACTGCGTCGTGCACGCGTGCGCGAGTGCATCGAGTCCGCCGATCGGGCCGAGGTCGCGCGTGCGATCCGCCACTGCGATAAACCCCAGCGCTTGAAATCGTTCCAGATCGCGATTCGCGCTGACGAGCACCTGCGACACCTCGCCGTCGAACCGCTTCGCCAACCGCTGCACCTGCGCGATCCCGTCGCGCACGATCCAGGCCTTGTCGATGCCGCCCAGTCGCGTGCCGCGACCACCGGCGAGGATCCCGAGCGTGATGGCGCGCGGCGCGATCACGGCGTGCCCGTTACTTGCCGTGCTTCTTGACGTGCCGCATCAGGCGGCGCTTCTTCACGACCTGGCGCTGCGTGAGTTGCTGCTTCGGCTTGTCCTTGTACGGGTTTTCGCCTTCCTTGAAGATGAAACGAACCGGCGTGCCCACGAGCTTGAAGCGCTTGCGGAAGAAGTTTTCGAGATACCGGCGATACGAATCCGACAAGGTGCGCAGGCGCGTGCCGTGCACGATGAACGTCGGCGGATTCTCACCACCCGGATGCGCGAAGCGCAGCTTGGCCACATGGCCGCGCACGACCGGCGGCGGATTGGTTTCGTAGGCGATTTCGATCGCCTTCGTGATATCCGCCGTGGTGAACTTCTTCGTGGCCGACGCGTGCGCGCGATGCACCGCCTTGAACAGTTCGCGCAGGCCCGACCCATGCAGCGCGGAAATGCGCACCGCTTCGGCCCAGTCGACGAACGCGAGCTTGCGCGAGAGCAGCGCTTCGTTCTGCTGGCGCTGGTAGTCGGTCAGCCCGTCCCACTTGTTGATCGCCACCACGAGCGCGCGGCCGGCGTCGAGCACGGCGCCGAGCACGCTGGCGTCCTGTTCGGTGATGCCTTCGACGGCGTCGATCAGGATCACCGCGACCTGGCACTGTTCGATCGCCTGCAGCGTCTTGACGATCGAGAACTTCTCGACCGCTTCTTCGACGCGGCCCTTGCGGCGCAGGCCGGCGGTGTCGATCAAACGATATTTGCGTCCGTCGCGTTCCAGGTCGACGGCGATCGAATCGCGCGTCGTGCCCGGCACGTCGGAGGCGATCATCCGCTCCTCGCCGAGGATGCGGTTGACCAGCGTGGACTTGCCCACGTTCGGGCGGCCGACGAAGGCCACGCGCATGCGCTCGGGATCGTCGTCGAGGATCTCGGCGTCGCCGTCCTTCGGCAGCGCGGCGAGCGCGCGCGCAAGCAACGTGTCGATACCGGTCTTGTGCGCCGAGGACGTGGCGAGCACGTCCTTGAAGCCGTAGCGCGCGAAATCGGCGAGCGCGGTTTGCGGGTCCAGGCCGTCGATCTTGTTGACGACCAGGAACGTCGGCGTATCGACCTTGCGCAACCACGCGAGGATCTCGTCGTCGATGGACGACGCGCCTTCGCGGCCGTCGACGATGAACAGGATCAGGTCGGCTTCTTCGGCCGCCGCGCGCGATTGGCGTGCGGTGGCGCCGGCCAGGCCTTCTTCGCTGCCCGCGATGCCGCCGGTGTCGACGAGCACGAACGGGCGCTCGGGATCCAGGCGGCACACACCGTAATTGCGATCGCGCGTGACGCCGGGCTCGTCGTGCACGAGGGCATCGCGCGAGCGCGTCAACGCATTGAACAGCGTCGACTTCCCGACGTTCGGACGACCCACCAGCGCGACGAGGGGAAGCATTTGGACCCTTACTGCAGCCGGAAGGCCGTGACTTCGCCGTCGGTGTTCTGGATCAGCAGGACGCCGTCGGCGACGACAGGAGCGGCCTTCACTTCATCACCGCCGACACGTTCGCGCGCGGCGAACGCACCGTCGGACAGGCGGAGCCAATGGACGTAACCGTCGTAGTCGGCGACCACGGCGAAATCGCCCTGCACCGCCACGCCCGTGACGTTGCGGCGTGCGAGCGCAGGCTGCGACCACAGCGCGCCACCGGTAGCCTTGTCGATGGCCCACACGGTGCCGGCCGGATCGGCGACGACCACGCGATCGGGCGCATTGCCGATGCGGCCCGAACCACCGTTTTCGCGCTGCCAGATCGGGCGGCCGGTCGGGCCGTCGATCGCCATCGTTTCTTTCTTGAAGCTCGTCGCGTAGATCGTCGTGCCGTCGAGGACGGGCGTGCCGTCGACGTCGGCCATGCGGTCGAGTTCGCTGCGGCCTTCGGTCTGCGCGACGGCCTGTTCCCACAGCAGGCGGCCGTCGGACGTCGACAGCGCGGCGACCGTGCCGTCGTCGTTGCCGACGAACACGAAGCCGGGGCCGAGCAGCACCGAATCGTTGCCGCGAACGGTGAGCGCCGGAAGATCGCGCTGCCAGAACCAGCGACGCGCGCCGGATTCGGCATCGAACGCGGTCACGCGACCGTCGTTGCTGCGCACGATGACCAGGCCATCGCCGATGGCCGGCGCGGCGATGACTTCGGCGCCGACCTTGCCCTTCCACTTCTCGGTGCCGGTCGCGGCATCGAGGGCGATCACTTCGCCGTCGAGTCCACCGACCGCGACCACGCCGCCACCCACGCCGGGACCACCGGAAAGGCGCACGTTGGGCTTGTCTTCGATTTCGGCAGGCGTGAAGTTCCACTGCACCGCGCCGGTCTGCAGGTCGAGCGCGCTGACGCCGCCCGTCACCGCGGCCACGAACACCTTGCCGTCGGCGACCGCCGGACCCTGGCGGATGCCGATCTTGCCTTCGCCCTTGCCCGCGCCGACCGACCACATCTTCGCGACCGTCGCGGTCGGCGTGATGTCGGTGAGTTCAGCGGGTTCTGAAGCTTTCTTGTCGTCCTTGCCGCCGAACCAACCCTTGATGGTGGTGCAGCCGCCGAGGACGAAAACGCACGCGAGCACGAGGGCCGCGCGCGAAACAATGCGGGAATTCGCAGACATCAGATGCTGTTCTCCGGACGGGCCGGGCTGCCGCCGACCTGGATGAGCTTGAGTTCGACGAGACGACGCGCCGGGGTGGCGACGTCGAGCTTCGCGAGCGCCTGCGTGTAGGCGGCGCGTGCATCTTCGGTGCGGCCGAGCGCGAAGAGCGCATCGCCGCGCGCTTCGATGGCCGCGGCGCCTTCGGGCTTGTCGCCGAGCAGCGTCAGCGCGTCCTGCGGCTTGCCGCCGTCCAGGTACAGGCGGGCCAGTCGCGAACGCACGACGGCCATGATCGCCGGGTCCTTCGCGTGCACGCCCTTGAGCGTGGCGATCGCGCCGTCGCGGTCGCCCTTGTCGACCTGCGCGCGCGCCAGTTGCATCGCGGCGAGCGCGGCGTATTCGGTATCGGACTTCGAAAGCGTCGCGTTTTCCGCGGCGGCCTTCTTCAGGTCGTTGGCGGCGATCGCGTCGACGACGTGGGTGTACTGCGCGCCCATCTGCGCGCGCTGGCCGGCCTGGTGGTTCTGCCACCAGTTCCAGCCGCCGATCGCGGCCAGGCCCAGGGCTATGCCCGCGATGAGGCCGGCGCCGTTCTGGCGCAGCCAACTGCGGACGCGTTCGCTTTGTTCGTGCTCATCGAGCAAATGGTCGACCATGCTGACTCTTGGGCTGTTGCTGGGGGATGCGGGCGGGCGCGTACGCGGGACGCGTCACGGCTGCGCCCCGCAGGCAGTGCTTTCGCGCGTGGGTCAGTCGCCGACCGGCGCCAGGGAGCCGTCAGAGGATACCGTAAAGCGCGCAACGTTCGCGCGCTGGTAGGGCGTCAGGTCCTGCGGGCGATCGCCCTGCTGCACCACGACCGCCGATGCGTTGCCCAGCGTGACGCGGCCGACTTCGCCGGCGGCATAGGAACGCGTGGTGCCCGCCGACATCAGGCCTTTCTCGATCGTGCGGCCATCCGGTGCCTGCACCTGCACCCAGCTGTCGCCCGTCAGGCGCAGCACGAGCGTGGACTTCGCCGCCGGACGCGGCGAGAGGTTGGGCGTCATCGAGGCGACGACGGTGGGTTCGTTGGCGACGGGCGCCGGCTCGCTGATCGCACCGACCTGCGGCGAACCGGTGGCGGGCGCATCGAGCGACTGCACCGTCGCCGGATCCGTGCGGCCCATGATGTGCGGCTTGGTCGCCAGCCACGCGGGCACGACCAGCGCGGCGGTCAGGATGATGTAGACGAGGCGGCGCTTGCCCTGTTCGAACCAGCGCGTCATCCGCGGCGTGTAGCTGCGCGCGACGATGGGCGTGGGTTCGATCGGTGCGATGCCGGAAGCGGCGAGCGTGGTCGAGGTCACCAGGCCGAGCAGGCGCGAATAGCTGCGCAACTGCCCGCGCACGTAGACCGGCGCGCCCAGGCGCTTCCAGTCTTCGGCTTCCATCGCTTCCACGACGCGATGGGGCATCTTGAGTTTCGCGGCGACGTCGTCGACCGACAGGCCCGCGGCGACGCGTGCCTTGCGCAAACGTTCGCCGACACCGGGCTCTCCGCCGGATGCGTAGGCGTGTTCGTGTTCGCTGTTCATGGCGACTTCGATCCCCCCACGTTCCCTTGCGCAGCGCCAGGGAACTCCTCCCCCAAGCGGCGAACGTATCGCGACGCCGCAGCACTGTCGCCGAGTTTGTCTTCGATCTGTGACGCAAGTATTAGCGCTTCGGCGTCCGCCGGGGCAGCCGCCAGTCGGCGCTCGGAGAAGGCGCGTGCTTCGAAATAGTTGCCGGAGCGGTATTGCAGTCGCGCGAGCGCGGCCAGGGCGACCGGGTTTTCCGGGGTGATCGCGAGGGCCTGGCGCAGGTCGCGATCGGCGCGGACGTTGTCGCCGACATCGAGCGCGCAGCTGCCCGCATTGGCCAATGCGGCCGCGGGCGTGGCGTAACCCGGCGCCTGCAGCGCGCGGTCGAACCAGTCGAGCGAGGCCTGCGCCTGCCCGTTCTTGCACAACCACGTGCCGTAATTGTTGAGCATGCGGCCATCGGCCGGCGCGAGTTCGGACGCGCGCTTGTAGTGCTGGCCGGCTTGCGCGGGCTGGCCCTGCCCGTCCGCGATCACGGCGAGCAAGGTGTAGGCGCCGACGGAATTGGGATCGGACTTCAGCGCCTGGCGCGCGTACTTTTCGGCGGCGACCAGGTCGCCCGTGCGCAGGCGTTCTTCCGACAGGGCGAGCGAGTTGCGCGCGGTGGATCGATTGCGGGCTTCGGCGCTTTCATGGACGACGACGGGTTCGTTCGTCGACTCGAAGCCCTTGCGGCCCGGCTCGGTCTTCATGAAGGCGACACGCGAACAACCGGCCCCGACGAGGGCCACCAGGAGTGCGAGGACGACGACCTCAGGCCGCCGCATCGCCAATCCCCTGTTCGGCCAGGTGCTTGCGGAACGCGGCCTGTCGCCGGGTCCGGTCGAGCACCTGCCCCTTCAGCTGGCCGCACGCAGCGTCGATGTCGTCGCCGCGGGTGCGTCGCACCGTCGCCAGCACGCGCGCTTCCTGCAAGGTTTTCTGGAACGCGCGGATGTCCTCTTCCGGCGAGCGCTCGAAGCGCGTGCCCGGGAAAGGATTGAACGGAATCAGGTTGACCTTCGCCGCATCCTTCATCTGCACGGCGTTGTCGAATTTGTGCATCAGCCGCGCGAGCTGCTTGGCATGCTGCGGCTGATCGTTCACGCCCTTCATGAGCGTGTATTCGAAGGTGATCGACGTGCCCTTCTTGCGCATCGCATAGCGCGCGGCGGAATCGAGGAGTTCGGCGATCGGGTACTTCTTGTTGAGCGGCACCAGTTCGCTGCGCAGCTCGTCGTTCGGCGCGTGCAGGGAGATGGCGAGCGAGACGTCGCACACCTCGCCCAGCTTGTCGATCATCGGGACCATGCCCGCGGTCGACAGCGTGACGCGCTTGTTCGCCAGGCCGAAGCCCAGGTCGTCGCGCATGACGTTCATCGCGCGCACGACGTTGTCGAAATTGGCCAGCGGCTCGCCCATGCCCATCATCACCACGTTGGTGAGCTTGCGCTGATGGTGCGGGACGTTGCCCAGGTGACGCGCGGCCACCCACACCTGACCGATGATCTCGGCGGTGGAGAGGTTACGGTTGAAGCCTTGCGTGGCCGTGGAGCAGAACTGGCAGTTGAGCGCGCAGCCCACCTGCGAGGACACGCACAGCGTGCCGCGGCCCTTGTCGGGAATGAAGACGGCTTCGATGGCGTTGCCGCCATCCATGCCGAGCAGCCACTTGTGCGTGCCGTCGGCCGAAGGCTTTTCGAATTGCACCTTCGGCACGACGATTTCCGCCGCGTCCTCGAGCTTGGCGCGCAGCACCTTGCCCAAGTCGGTCATCTGGGCGAAATCGGTGACGTAACGATGATGGATCCACTTCATCACCTGGTGCGCGCGGAAACGCTTCTCGCCAAGGGTGTCGGCGAAGAAGTTTTCCAGGCCCTCGCGATCGAGCTCGAGGAGGTTCTGTTTGGCGGACATACCGTTTTGAAGCGTCACGTTCACTGCGTTCGTTTCGATGACCTTGATCGTCAGGCGCTCAGCGCGCGTAGACGTCGGTGGTGGGGAAGAAGTACGCGATTTCGATCGCAGCGTTTTCGAGCGAATCCGAGCCGTGCACGGCGTTGGCGTCGATCGAGTCGGCGAAGTCGGCGCGGATCGTGCCCGCGGCGGCATCCTTCGGATTGGTGGCGCCCATCAGGTCGCGGTTCTTCAGCACCGCGTTGTCGCCTTCGAGCGCCTGGATCATGACCGGGCCGGAGATCATGAAGTTCACCAGCGCGCCGAAGAACGGACGCTCGCGGTGGACGGCATAGAACCCTTCAGCTTCCTGCTTCGACAGGTGCTTCATCTTCGCGGCGACGACCTTCAGGCCGTTCTTCTCGAAGCGGGAATAGATTTCGCCGACGACGTTCTTGGCAACGGCATCGGGCTTGATGATGGACAGGGTGCGCTCCAGCGCCATTTCGAAATACTCCGGGCAGGCGGGCTCGCGACTTGCGCGCGGCCCGAGGATAACAGAAAAACCCGCGACGGAACGCGGGTTTAGCCGATATGGCTGGCGGCGATTCTAGCCGTTGAACGCTTCACTTGCACGCGTGGAACCCAACCCCCGGTGAGCGGCCGCAACGCATCGACCACGAACGGTGCGTTGACGATACGTCGGCGTACGGAATAGGATCGAACAAGCGTTTGAACCGTGCGCTTGAACCGACCGTTTGAGGCCCCTCGCCATGCCCACCACCGTCCACTTCTCCACCAAGGACCGCATCCTCGGCGCCGCCGAAGAACTCTTCGCCCAATACGGGTTCTCGGGCACGTCGCTGCGCCAGGTAACCAGCCGCGCGGACGTCAACATCGCCGCGGTGAACTACCACTTCGGCAGCAAGGAGAACCTCGTCAACGAGGTCTTCCGCCGCCGCATGGACGACATGAGCGCCCACCGCCTCGAGGCGCTGAAGACCGCAATCAAGAACCATCCGGGCGAGCTGGAGCCGATCCTGGCCGCCTTCGTCGAACCCGCGCTGGCCATGGCGCAGGACCGCCACGGCGGCGGCGCCTTCATCCGCGTGATCGCCCGCGCCTATGCGGAAAAGAACGATGGCCTGCGCAAGTTCCTCTCCGACCAATACGGCCATGTGCTGCGCGAATTCGCGAAAGCCATCGCCGGTTGTATGCCCGGGCTCACCAAGGAAGCGCTTTATTGGCGACTGGATTTCCTCTCCGGCGCCCTGACGTATGCGATGGCCGATTTCGGCCTGATCAAGCGGCCCTCGGGTGTTTCCGAGTCCGCGCATCGGCTGCATGCCGCGGAGGAGTTGATTCGCTTCGCGGCCGCCGGTTTCAAAAGTTGAGAGATTGCTTTAAGTCCCCCGATTTCCACTTTCCCGTTCAAGGGCTTACGTAACATGTCGAAGAAACTGCTTGTACGCCGGGCCGCCGTGCTCGGCGCGGGCGTGATGGGCGCGCAGATCGCCGCGCACCTGACCAATGCCGGCGTCGATACGGTGCTGTTCGACCTGCCTTCGAAAGAAGGCCCGGCCGATGGAATCGCGATCAAGGCGATCGCGAATCTCGCGAAGCTCTCCCCCGCTCCGCTCGCCGACAAGGCGCTGGCCGATCGCATCGTGCCGGCGAATTACGACACGGGTCTTGAGTTGCTGCGCGGTTGCGACCTGGTGATCGAAGCGATCGCCGAACGCATGGACTGGAAGCAGGACCTGTACCGGAAGATCGCGGACTACGTGCCCGAGCACGCGGTGCTCGCGAGCAACACCTCGGGCCTGGGCATCAACGCGCTCGCCGGTGTGCTGCCCGAAGCGCTGCGTCATCGCTTCTGCGGCGTGCACTTCTTCAACCCGCCGCGCTACATGCACCTGGCCGAACTGATTCCGGCGCAGACGACCGATCCCGAGATCCTCGAAGGCCTCGAAACCTTCCTCGTCACCACGCTCGGCAAGGGCGTGGTCTATGCGAAGGACACGCCGAACTTCATCGGCAACCGCATCGGCGTGTTCTCGATGCTGGCCGCGATGCACCACACGCAGCGCCTGGGCCTGGGCTTCGACACCGTCGATGCGCTCACCGGCCCGGCGATCGGCCGCCCGAAGTCGGCGACCTACCGCACCGCGGACGTCGTCGGCCTCGACACGATGGCGCACGTGATCAAGACGATGGGCGACACGCTGCCCAACGATCCGTGGCATTCGTACTTCACCGCGCCCGCATGGCTGCAGGCACTCGTCGGCAAGGGCGCGCTTGGCCAGAAGACCGGCGCGGGCTTCTACACCAAGCGCGGCAAGGACATCCTCGTCGTCGATCTTGCGAAGCAGGACTATCGCCCGAGCGCCGGTGAACTCGATCCCTCGGTCGCCGAGTTGCTGAAGGAACGCGATCCCGCGAAGAAGTTCGCCGCATTGCGTGCGAGCGAACATCCCCAGGCGCAATTCCTGTGGGCCTGCTTCCGCGACACGTTCCACTACACCGCGTATCACCTGGCCGACATCGCCGACACCGCGCGCGACGTCGACCTCGCGATCCGCTGGGGCTACGGCTGGTCGCTCGGTCCGTTCGAAACCTGGCAGGCCGCGGGCTGGAAGCAGGTCGCGCAATGGATCGCCGACGACATCGTCGCCAACCAGACGATGGCGAACGCGCCCCTGCCCGATTGGGTCTTCGACGGCCGCGACGGCGTGCACGGTCCCGCGGGCAGCTACAGCCCCGCGCGCAATGCATTGGTGCCGCGCTCGTCCAATCCGGTGTATCAGCGCCAGCGTTTCCCCGATCCGGTGCTCGGCGAGAAGTTCTCGCAGGGCCGCACGGTGTACGAAAACGATGGCGTGCGCATGTGGGTCGACGAAGGCGACGACATCGCGGTGGTCGGCTTCAAGACCAAGCTGCAGACGGTCAACGATCACGTACTCAACGGTCTGCAGGAAGCGATCGCGATCGCCGAACGCGACTTCAAGGGTCTTGTGATTTGGCAATCGAAGGAGCCCTTCTCCGCCGGTGCCGATCTCGCCGGTGCGCTCGGTCTGTTGCAGGCCGGCGACGTCAAGGGCTTCGAAGGCATGGTCGCGAACTTCCAGGCGACCAGCCAGCGCATCAAGTATTCGCTCGTGCCGGTCGTCGCCGCGGTCCGCGGCCTGGCGCTCGGTGGCGGTTGCGAATTCCAGATGCATTCGGCGCGCAGTGTGTTCGCGCTCGAAAGCTATGTCGGCCTCGTCGAAGCGGGCGTCGGCCTGTTGCCGGCGGGCGGCGGTCTGAAGGAGCTCGCGTTGCGTGCGTCCGAAGCCGCGGGTCCGGGCGGTGATGTCTTCGCGCAGTTGAAGACCGGCTTCGAATCGGTCGCGATGGGCAAGGTGTCCACCTCCGCGCTCGAAGCCAAGCAGTTGAAGCTCGCGCGCGAAGGCGATGGCGTCGTGTTCAATGCCTTCGAATTGCTCGACGTCGCGCGTGCGCAAGCGCGTGCACTCGCCGACTCCGGCTATCGCCCGCCGTTGCCGGCGCGTCGCATCCAGGTCGCGGGCGATGTCGGCATCGCGACCTTCAAGATGATGCTCGTCAACATGCTCGAAGGCCGCTTCATCTCGCCGCACGATTACGAGATCGCCACGCGGATCGCGACCGTGCTGTGCGGCGGCGCCGTCGATCGCGGCACGCTGGTCGATGAAGAATGGCTGCTCCGCCTGGAGCGCGAACACTTCGTGGCGCTGGCGCAGATGCCGAAAACGCAGGAACGCATCGCGCACATGCTCAAGACCGGCAAGCCGCTCAGGAACTGACTGACATGACCAAGCAAGTACAAGAGGCCTACATCGTTGCCGCCACGCGCACGCCGGTGGGCAAGGCGCCGCGCGGCGTCTTCCGCAACACCCGCCCCGACGACATGCTCGCGCACGTGCTGCGCAGCGTCGTCGCGCAGGCGCCGGGCATCGACGCCTCGCGCATCGGCGACATCATCATCGGCTGCGCGATGCCCGAGGGCGAGCAAGGCATGAACGTCGCGCGCATCGGCGCGTTGCTTGCCGGCCTGCCGAACACCATCGCGGCGCAGACGATCAATCGTTTCTGTTCGTCGGGCCTGCAGGCCGTCGCACTCGCGGCGGACCAGATCCGCCTCGGCCAGGCGGACCTGATGCTCGCCGGCGGCACCGAGTCGATGTCGATGGTGCCGATGATGGGCAACAAGGTCGCGCTCAGCCCGTCGGTGTTCGCCAACGACGAGAACGTGATGATCGCCTACGGCATGGGCATCACCGCCGAGAAAGTCGCCGAGGAATGGAAGGTCTCGCGCGAAGACCAGGATGCGTTTGCGCTGGCCTCGCACCAGAAGGCGATCGCGGCGATCCAGGCCGGCGAATTCGATTCGGAGATCTCGCCGTTTGAGGTGATCTCGCACCTGCCCGACGGCAACGTCATCCAGGAAGTGCGCCGCATCGTGAAGCTCGATGAAGGCCCGCGTCCCGACAGTTCGCTCGAAGGGCTCGCCAAGCTCAAGCCGGTGTTCCGCAACGGCCAGTTCGGCGGCACCGTCACCGCGGGCAACAGTTCGCAGATGAGCGACGGCGCGGCCGCGGTGCTGCTCGCCTCCGAGCAGGCGATCAAGGATTACGGCCTGACGCCGCTCGCGAAGTTCCGCAGCTTCTCCGTCGCCGGCGTGCGCCCCGAAGTGATGGGCATCGGCCCGATCGCGGCGATTCCGAAGGCGCTGAAGCAGGCCGGGTTGTCGATCGATGCGATCGACTGGATCGAACTCAACGAAGCCTTCGCCGCGCAGGCGCTGGCGGTGATCCGCGATTCGAAACTCGATCCGTCGAAGGTCAATCCGCTCGGCGGCGCGATCGCGCTCGGCCATCCGCTCGGTGCGACGGGCGCGGTGCGCACGGCGACCATCGTGCACGGCATGCGGCGTCGCAACCAGAAGTACGGTCTGGTGACGATGTGCATCGGCACCGGCATGGGCGCGGCGGGCATCTTCGAAGCGGTTTGATGCGCGGCAGCGGCCCGGCTATGCGTCGGGCCGCTTTTCGTCGGGCGACGCCGGCTTGTGCGGCGTGTGGTCGAACGTCCTGGCCAGCAGGATCAGGAAGATCGCGAGCACCAGCACGGATGCGAGCAACAGGATGAAGAGCGCGCCCGCGAAGACGGGCACGATCGCATCGCCCCACACGCCGAAAACACCGATGCCCGTGGCGATCGACGCCACCGTCAACAGGCAGGTCAGCGTGAGCGGAAAGTACGGAACGCGCGGCGGGAAACCGGCGCGCGTCAGTCGCCGTCCGGCGATCGCGCGCACGACGACGAGCACGCCGGTGTAAACCGAAGCGATCCCGCACGAGATCCGAAACACGCTGTCGGTCGGCAAGGAAAACAAGCCGAGCCACAACGGGAGCAAGGCGAGCAACAGCGCACCGATGCTCGTGGCGAGCATCCATGACAACGACCAGGGATCGCGCGGGTGCCAGCCTTCCGGCGCCGTCGTGCGGATCGCCGCGATCAAACCGGAAAAGCCCGCGAGCGCCACGCCGATCTGCGCGATCGCGATCAGCACGTCACCGATTGGGGAAGCAGCGACCGGCGTGGGCATGCCGCCTCCCCGCCTGCGCTACTCGAGTTCGACCACGCCCAGCTCGTCGAGCGCCGTCTGCATCGTGCGCGCCGCGGCTTCGCTGAGTTGCTCGTGATCGAGCGCGTAACGGATCGTCGCTTCGATCAGGCCGATGTGCGTGCCGCAGTCGAAGCGCGTACCGCGGAAGCGATACGCGTGGACGTCCTGTTCCTTCAGCAGTTGCGCGATGGCGTCGGTGAGCTGGATCTCGCCGCCTGCACCGGGCTGCACCTGTTCGAGCAGGTCGAAGATGCGGCCATCGAGCACGTAGCGGCCGACGACGGCGAGCGTGCTCGGCGCATCCTCGGGCTTGGGCTTCTCGACGATCGCGCTGATGCGGCCGTTGCGGCCGGAGAAATCCTCGGTGGCCACGATGCCGTAGCTGCTGGTCTTGTCGCGCGGGACATCCTGCACGGCGAGCACGCTGGCGCCGGTTTCGGCCGCGTGGTCGGTCATCTGCTTCAACGCGCCGGGACCGCGGTTCCAGATCAGATCGTCGGGCAACAGGACGGCGAAGGGCTCATCGCCGATCACTTCCTTCGCGCACAACACGGCGTGGCCCAGGCCCAAGGCTTCCGCCTGCGTGACGAACACCGCGCGCACGCCGGGCGGCAACACGTTGCGCACGAGTTCGAGTTGTTCGAGCTTGCCCGCGCGTTCGAGCTTCTGTTCGAGCTCGTAGGCCTTGTCGAAGTAATCGGCGACGGCGTGCTTGTAGCGATTGGTGATGAAGACCAGCGTGTCGCAACCGGCTTCGATGGCTTCGTCGACGGCGTACTGGATCAGCGGCTTGTCGATGATCGGCAGCATTTCCTTCGGCACGGTCTTCGTGGCGGGAAGGAAGCGCGTGCCGAGGCCGGCCACGGGAAACACGGCCTTGCGCACGCGGCGCGGCGGGTTGGGGGACGTCGGGGTCATCAGATCCTGCGGGCGTTGCGGGCGGGAAAGGCCACCACGGTGGCGGCCTGCGCGTGCACGGCGGGTGCAGGCGCGAATTCGGGCACCGCGGTGCGCAGGACCTCCGCCATGATTTCCAGGTCGTAGCGCCCGCAGGCATCGCGCAGTTGCGCGAGCGCCTCGCGCACGGCCTCGGGCGACACCGTGCGCGGTTCGGCCTGCAGGATCTTCGGGTGCGAGGTCGGGCGATAGCGCTCGTCGGCGTGGAACAGCGTCTCGTGCAGCTTCTCGCCCGGGCGCAGGCCCGAATACACGATGGCGATGTCGCGCCCCGGTTGCTTGCCGGCCAGGCGGATCATCTGCTCGGCCAGTACTCGGATCGCGATCGGCTCGCCCATGTCGAGCGTGTACACCGCTTCGTGCGAGCCGATCGCCGAGGCCTGCAGGATCAACTGGCACGCTTCGGGAATCGTCATGAAGAAACGCGTGACTTCGGGATCGGTGACCGTCACCGGCCCGCCCTTGCGGATCTGCTCGCGGAACAGCGGCACGACGCTGCCGGCCGAATCGAGCACGTTGCCGAAGCGCACGGTGACGAAGCGCGTCGAGCGCCGGTCGACCAACGACTGGCACACGATCTCCGCCAGGCGCTTGGTCACGCCGAGCACGTTGACCGGGTCGACGGCCTTGTCGGTGGAAATCAGCACGAACGTGCCGACGCCGTTGTCGTGGCACGCATGCGCGACGGTGTCGGTGGACAGCACGTTGTTGCGCACCGCTTCGCGCAACTGGTCTTCGAGCAGCGGCACCTGCTTGTAGGCGGCGGCGTGGAAGACCGCGTCGGGTTCGGACAGGCGCAAGGCGTGCGCGATCACCGCGGGGTCGCCGCAATCGCCGAGCAGCGGCACGCAATCCAGGTCGGGGAAATCGCGCTGCAATTCGGCGACGGTGGTGGTGAGCGCGAGTTCGTCGATTTCGACGATGCCGACGCGGCGCGCACCGTGCTTGGCGCACTGGCGGCACAACTCGGCACCGATCGATCCGCCGCCGCCGGTGACGAGCACCGAACGCCCGCCGAGCCAACCGCGGATCGCCTTCCA
Organism: Noviluteimonas gilva; assembly: GCF_009740395.1. Taxonomy (GTDB): domain Bacteria; phylum Pseudomonadota; class Gammaproteobacteria; order Xanthomonadales; family Xanthomonadaceae; genus Noviluteimonas; species Noviluteimonas gilva. Next base: position 119,075 of record NZ_WOXT01000003.1, on the reverse strand, counting down.
GTCCGGCATCACCGGGCTTCGGCCGAGCAAGTCTTCGATCGCGACTTCCTTCAATTCGCCCGGCTGCGAACGCCCTTCAAGCATGTCGTCCAGGCGCGGCACCATGCGGAACGGAATGCCCGTGCGTTCGCACACGGCGACCACGCGCTGCAGCAAGGTCGCGTGCACCGAGGGCATGGCGATGACGATCAGGCGCGCGGCGGTTTCGCGCGCGATGGTTTCCAACTCGTCGATCGGCCCGAGCACGGGCACGCCCTGCAGCTTGCTGCCACGGAGTTGCGCCGCGTCGTCGAGGAAGCCGACCGGTTCGTAGGCACCGGTGCGACGCAAGTCGCGCACGAGCGCTTCGCCGGCGAGGCCCGCACCGAGGATCAGCACGCGCACGCCCTGTGCATGGGTGCGCGCGAGCGTGTGTTCCTTCCACACGCGATACAGCAGGCGCGGTGCGCCGAGCAGGCCGACCAGCGCGAAGGGATACAACAGCAGCACCGTGCGCGGCACGGTCGCAAGGCGGTTGTAGAGAAACAGGCCGAGCGTGATGGCGATGACGCCGAACAGCGCGGCCTTCGCCAGGTTGAACAGGTCGGGCACGCTCGCGAACCGCCACAGCCCGCGATACAGGCCCACGCGCCACAGCACGAGGCCCTGGGCGATGAGGACCAGCAGCATTTCGGGCGAGGTCAGCGCGGGTACGTCGACGGGCGTGCCGGCCAGTCCATGGCGGATGAGCCGCAGGCCGTTCCAGCTGAGCCACACCATGATCAGGTCGTGGGCCAGCACGGCGGTGCGCGGCAGGGCCGACGCCCAATTCGGACGCCAAGAATTCATTCGGTGCTTTCCTTCACCGCGGCACTCCGTTCCGTTTGCAACATCCACCAAGCCCCTGCACCGGCGGTATACCACGCCAAGACGACCATCGACACCCATGCCGGGTCATGTCCCTGACCGCCGAGCATCGTCATCAGGACGATGGCGGCCAGTGTCCATGCGCCATAGATCAGCGTGATTTTCGCATGCGAGCCCGTCCGGCGTGCCCACTGTTGGTAGACATGTTGTGCATGTGGCTGCCACCAGCGCTCTCCGCGCAGGATGCGCCTGGCGAGGGTCAAGGCCGCGTCTATCACGAAAGCGGAAATGGGCAGCGCCCAAAGCCATGCATGGGTCGGCGCCGTGCCTTCGAGCGTCTTGATGAGCAAGGCCGCGAGCACGAATCCGAGCGCCCCGCTCCCCACGTCGCCCAGGAAGATGCGGGCTTTCGGGAAGTTGAAAGGCAGGAAGCCCAGCGTGGCCGCAGCCAGCGCGAAGGCCCACCACGACCAGATCCCCGGATGCAGGAACCCGATGGCGAGCGCGCACAGCAGGGCCTGGGTCGCGGCGATGCCGTCGATCCCGTCCATGAAATTCCAGATGTTCGTCAGTGCCATCGCCAGCACGAATGCCCCGATGGCGAGGATCGGTTCACCGCTGGCGTGCCACGTGCCGATGGCGAGCAAGGATGCAGCGACGCCCTGCACAGCCAGGCGCAGCCACGGCGACAAGGGGCGATGGTCGTCGAGCAGGCCTACGCCCGCGACGAGGATCAATCCGACGAGCGCGCAGCTCAGTTCGAACCGATCAGGCATTCCCCGCAACAACCACGCGCCCGTGAGCAACAGCGCGACGACGATGGAGATGCCGCCACCACGTGGCGTCGGCGTCGTGTGCGCGCGACGCTCGCCCGGTGCATCGACCACGCCGCGACGCAACGCATAGACGCGCGCGAGCCAAGTGCCGCCCAGTCCGATCGCCAGGCACGCGAGGAGCCACGCCGCGAACATCAGACGACCGCGTAGTTGAGCAGCGGCTTGATCGAACCCCACTCCTTGCAGCTGGGGCATTGCCAATGATGCGCACGCGCGCCGAAGCCGCAGCGGTTGCATCGATAGCTCGGATTGCGCACGAGCAACTGGTCGGTGATGTGCTTGAGGTCTTCGAGCGTGGCGGCCGGATCGCCGCCGTCGGCGAGCGTCAGGTCGATCAGCGCCGCTTCGCCGCGCACGGACGGACGATCCTTCAATTGCTGCGCGAGATACGCGCGCGCCGAGGTCACGCCCTCTTCGGCTTCGACCATCCGCGTCAACGCAAGCACGGGCGCGACGCCGCGATAGTGCTCGATCATCTCGGTGAGGAAGCTGCGCGCGCCCGACAGATCGCCTGCGCGCTCGTAGGCCGGCAACAACTGCGGCAGGATTTCGGGGAGATAGTCGGCATCGATGCGCGCCACGCGTTCGAATGCGCGAATGGCCGCGGCATCGTTGCCGTCTTCGAGTTCGATGCGGCCTTCCAGGATGCCGGCGCGCACGGAATTCGCATCGGCCTGGTAGGCACGCGCGACGGACGCGCGCGCGGCTTCGATTTCGCCCGCGGCACGATGGCGGTCGGCGAGTTCGCATTCGAACTGCGCGACCAGCTTGCCCATCGGCTCGCCGGTGATTTCTTCGTAACGCGTGGCGTTCTCGATCGCCTTCGCCCAGTCGCGTTCGGCCTGGTAGATGCCGATCAAATGCTTGAGCGCCTGCGGGGCGCGCATGTCCAGGCGCACGAGGTCGCTGAAGACGGTCTCCGCGCGATCGAGCAGGCCCGAGCGCATGTAGTCCTCGCCGAGCGCGAGCAACGCCTGCACCTTCTGCTGGTCCGACAGATCGGGACGCTGCACGAGGGCCTGGTGCAAACGGATCGCGCGATCGACTTCACCGCGACGACGGAACAGATGCCCGAGCGCGACCTGCGTTTCGAACGTGTCCTTGTCCAACTCGGCGATGCGCAGGAAGACTTCGATCGCCTTGTCGGGCTGCTCGTTGAGCAGGTAGTTCAGGCCGCGGAAATACGTCGTCGACAGGCGGCTGACCTGCGTGTCGCTGTGGCGTTCGCCACCGCGCCGGCCGATGAGCCAACCGCTCCACGCCGCGAGCGGCAACAGGAGGAAGAACCAGAACCATTGGCTGACGAATTCGAGCATGCGTCAGGGAACCGACCGGTCGTTGGGAAGGCGCGCGTCGGTCTTCTGCGCGCGACGCAGGCGTTGCTGCATCGGCAGGATGACGCTTGCCGCCAGTGCGAGCCCGCCGATGACGACGCCGATGAGCAAGGACACCAGCACGATCACGCCGAGCGAACTGGTCGCACGCGCGAAACCGAAATCGAGCACCGCCGGCTGCGGGTTGAGCGCGCCCACGACGATGCCTGCCGCGAGGCATGCGAGGGCAATCAGGAGTCGGATCAATCGGACCATGCGGCGCTGCGGCTCCTTCGCGTTCGAGCGGCCAGCTTAGCCGATGAGGTCACGGTCGGATCAGGCGTCCGGTTCGACGGGCACCACGGCGCTGACGCGCTCGCGGAGTTCCTTGCCGGGCTTGAAGTGCGGAACGTGCTTGCCCGGGAGCGCGACGGAATCGCCGGTCTTCGGGTTGCGCCCCAGGCGGGGCGGACGGTAGTGCAGCGAGAAGCTGCCGAAACCGCGGATTTCGATGCGCTCGCCGCCACTGAGCGAGGCGCCCATCATCTCGAGCAAGGACTTCACCGCGAGATCGACGTCGTCCGCTTTCAGGTGGCCCTGGCGCGCGGAGAGGATCTCGATCAGTTCGGACTTGGTCATGCGGGCTCGTCGGGTGCGGGCGGTGATTGCTCGGTTGAAGCCGGCGCGTCTTGCTTAGCGAAAGGCGGCCCGAATCCGGGCCGCCTTCGCGTTATTGCCTTTCTAACAGCCTACGTATTACTCGGACTTGTTGTTCAGCTGCTCGCGCAGCAGCGCACCAAGGCGCGTCGTACCCGTGGAGGCATCCGACGCCTTGTTGTACTCGGCCAGGGCTTCGGCGGTGTCCGCCTCGTCCTTCGCCTTGATCGACAGCTGCAGCGTGCGGCCCTTGCGGTCCATGCCGATGAACTTGGCTTCGACCTGGTCGCCGACCTTCAGGTGCTGGGTGGCGTCGTCGATGCGGTCGTAGGAGATGTCGCGGACCGAAACGTAACCTTCCACGCCCTCGCCCAGGTCGATGGTCGCGCCCTTGGCGTCCACTTCCTTGACGGTGCCCTTGACCTTCGAGCCCTTCGGATTGGCGGCCATGTACTGGCCGAACGGATCCTGCTCGAGCTGCTTGACGCCCAGCGAGATGCGCTCGCGTTCCGGGTCGACCGCGAGCACGACGGCGTCGAGGTTGTCGCCCTTCTTGAAGTTGCGCGCGACGTCTTCGCCGGTGGAGTTCCAGCTGATGTCCGACAGGTGGATGAGACCGTCGATGCCGCCGTCCAGGCCGATGAAGATGCCGAAGTCGGTGATCGACTTGATCTGGCCCGACACCTTGTCGCCCTTCTTGTGGATGGCCGCGAAGGTTTCCCACGGATTGCTGGTGACCTGCTTCATGCCGAGCGAGATGCGGCGACGCTCTTCATCCACGTCGAGCACCATGACCTGCACTTCGTCGCCGACCTGGACCACCTTGGACGGGTTGACGTTCTTGTTGGTCCAGTCCATTTCGGACACGTGGACCAGGCCTTCGACGCCCGGCTCGATTTCGACGAACGCGCCGTAATCGGTGACGTTGGAGACCTTGCCGAACACGCGGGTGTTGGCCGGGTAACGACGGGCGATGTTGTCCCACGGATCCTCGCCCAGCTGCTTGAGGCCGAGGCTGACGCGGTTGCGCTCGCGGTCGTACTTGAGCACGCGGACGTCGAGTTCCTGGCCGACTTCCACGACTTCGGACGGATGGCGCACGCGCTTCCAGGCCATGTCGGTGATGTGCAGCAGGCCGTCGATGCCGCCGAGGTCGACGAACGCGCCGTAGTCGGTGAGGTTCTTGACGACGCCCTTGAGCACCGCGCCCTCGACCAGCTTCTCGAGCAGCTGCTCGCGCTCTTCCGAATGCTCGCTCTCGACCACCGCACGGCGGGAGACGACGACATTGTTGCGCTTGCGATCAAGCTTGATGAGCTTGAACTCGAGTTCCTTGCCTTCCAGGTACACCGGGTCGCGGACCGGGCGCACGTCGACCAGGGAACCGGGCAGGAATGCGCGGACGTCCTTGATGTCGACGGTGAAACCGCCCTTGACCTTGCCGCTGATGCGGCCGGTGATCGTTTCGTTCTTCTCGAGCGCCTGCTCGAGTTCGTCCCACACCATCGCGCGCTTGGCCTTCTCGCGGGACAGCACGGTTTCGCCGAAGCCGTTCTCGAGCGAGTCGAGGGCGACCTTCACTTCATCGCCCACGCCCACGTCGATCTCGCCGGCGTCGTTGCGGAACTGTTCGATCGGCACGATGCCTTCGGACTTCAGGCCGGCGTTGATCACGACGACGTCGGTACGGACCTCGACGACGACACCGGTGACGATGGAGCCGGGCTTGAGCTTGGCCAGGCCGGCCTGGCTCTGTTCGAACAGTTCGGCAAAAGATTCGGTCATTGCAGCGGACATTGGTAAATTCTCAGGCGGTGCCTCGGGATGAAGCGACCAGGGGGTTGGAGTGGTGAACCGCACCGCGCACCCATGCGCGGCGAGGGCTTTTCTGTAACGGGAAAGACGCTCAGCGCGCCGGCATCAAAGCCAGCACGCGTTCGACGACGGCTTCGATGGAGAGGCCGGTGGTATCGATGCTGACGGCGTCATCGGCCGGCCGCAAAGGCGCCACTGCCCGATTCGCATCGCGGGCGTCGCGGGCGAGGATCTCGCGCAACAGACCGGGCAATGTAACGGAAACTCCCTTCTCGCTCAACTGCTTATGGCGCCTTTCGGCCCTTTCTTCGGCACTGGCCGTCAGGAAAACCTTGTGGGCGGCGTCGGGGAAGATCACCGTGCCCATGTCCCGTCCGTCGGCGACCAGGCCCGGCGGGCGGCGGTAGGCCCGCTGGGCGTCCTTCAGCGCGGCCCGGACCTCGGGGATGGCGGCGATGGCCGAAGCGGCCGCGCCGGCGGTTTCGGTGCGCAGCTCATCGGTGGCGTCCATGCCGTTCACGATCACGCGGGGCTCGTCATCGCCTTCCTGGAAGTCGATCGTGGTGTCGAAGGTGCAGCGGACCAGGGCCGAGGCGTCCGACAGGTCGATGTCGTTCCAGCTGGCGGCGATGCCGACGGCGCGGTACAAGGCGCCCGAATCGAGGTAATGCCAGCCCAGGCGGCGGGCCACGTGGCGGCAGATGGTCCCCTTCCCCGAGCCCGAAGGGCCGTCGATGGTGAGGACCGGGATGGCGGATCGTTCAGTCTGGGGTTCGGTCATGGGGAACAAGTGTAGTGCAACCACTTGAGCGGCCGAAGAAAACCCGTCAGAATGCGCGGCTTCGCTTTACCCATCCACATCAACCGTTGCCGAGGTTCCGTCATGAAGGTCCTGTCCTCCCTGAAGTCGGCGAAGGCCCGTCACCGCGACTGCAAGGTGGTCCGCCGTCGTGGCAAGGTCTTCGTGATCTGCAAGTCCAACCCGCGTTTCAAGGCGCGCCAGCGCTGAGCGGTTCCGGATTTGTAGTGAAGACGAAAGCCGCCGCGAGGCGGCTTTCGCATTTTCGGCGTCAGGTTCGTGCTTACAATCCCGCCCACTTGCATTCAGGTTGAATGCCAAAGGGGAGAGTCCGCATGGTCGTCCGCATCATTGCTGCATCCATTTTCGCCCTCGGTTTCGCGGGCGCTGCGTTCGCGCAGGATTCGACGGCCCCGGCCGTGCGCACCGCCGAAGGCGACACGTTGCTGATCGAACGCGTGCGCGAAGAAAACACCGCCGCCATGCCGGCCCGCGGCATGAGCGCGCAGGAAGTGGAATCGAAGTTCGGCGCGCCCAGCAGCAAGCTCGATCCGCGCGGCGGCCAGAAGCACCAGTGGCCGACCATCAACCGCTGGACCTATCCCACGTTCACCGTCTACTTCGAAAAGAACCGCGTCATCGACGCCGTCGCCAACAAGGCCGACGCCAACGAAGTCGGCCCGAAGCCCGCCATCCGCTGATGCCTGAAATCGCAACACGCCCTTCCCCCACGAAGGAACGTTTCCCCGCGGAGTGGGAATCCCAGTCCGCGGTCCTCATCGCCTGGCCCCACGCCGATACCGACTGGGCCGATCGCCTGGGCGAAGTCGAGGAAACCTACATCGCGCTCGTCGCCGCGCTGGTGCGGTACACGCGCGTCATCGTGTGCGTGGCCGACGAAGACCTGCAGACGTATGCCGAAGCGCGCCTGCGCTCTGCACGCGTGGATCTGTCGCGCGTGCGTTTCGTCGAAGTCGCCTACGACGACACCTGGTTGCGCGACTCCGGCCCGATCACGCTGCGCACGCCCGATGGCTTCCGCCTGCTGGATTTCCGCTTCACCGGTTGGGGCGGCAAGTTCGACGCCAGCCTCGATGACCAGTTGATCGAACGCCTCGTCGAACAAGGCGTGTTCGAAGATGCGCAGCGCACGCCGATCGACTTCGCGCTCGAAGGCGGCGCGATCGAGACCGACGGCGCGGGCACGCTGCTCACCACCTGGCGCTGCTTGCACGAACGCCATCCCGATGACGATCGCGCATCGCTCGATGCGCGCCTGAAGGAGTGGTTGCGCCAGGACCGCGTGCTGTGGCTCGACTACGGTTATCTCGAAGGCGACGACACCGACGCGCACATCGACACCCTCGCCCGCCTCGCGCCCAACGACGCGATCGTGTTCCAGGCTTGCGACGATCCGTCGGATTCGCACTACGCCGAGTTGCGCGCGATGGCCGACGAAGTCGCCGCGCTGCGCACGAAGGACGGTGCGCCGTATCGCCTGTTCCCGTTGCCGTGGGCGCAGCCGATCCTCGATGAAGATCGTCGCCTCGCCGCCTCGTATGCGAACTTCCTGATCGTCGACGGCGCGGTGCTCATGCCGTCCTACGGCGATCCCGCCGATGCGCTGGCCGCCGCGGTGCTTGAAAACGCGTTCCCCGGCCGCGACATCGTGCAGGTCCCGTGCCGCCCGCTGATCTGGCAGAACGGCAGCCTCCACTGCATCACGATGCAATTGCCGCAAGGACTCGTGCGATGACCCGCAAGACCGCGCTTCCCGTCGCGCTCATCCAGGAGCGCAACCACGGCTCGGCCGAAGAAAACCTGGCGGTGATCGAGTCGCGCGTGGCGCAAGCCGCGCAGAACGGTGCGCGCCTGGTGTTGTTGCAGGAACTGCACAACGGCCCGTACTTCTGCCAGCACGAAGACGTCAACGAGTTCGACCTCGCCGAAACGATTCCGGGCCCGAGCACGGCGCGGCTGTCGCAGTTGGCGAAGCAGCACGGCGTGGTGCTGGTCAGCTCGCTGTTCGAAAAGCGCGCCACGGGCCTGTACCACAACACTGCGGTCGTCTTCGAAAGCGACGGCGCGCTCGCGGGCAAGTACCGCAAAATGCACATCCCCGACGACCCGGGCTTCTACGAGAAGTTCTACTTCACGCCGGGCGACATCGGTTTCGAGCCGATCGACACCTCCGTCGGCCGCCTCGGCCTGATGGTGTGCTGGGACCAGTGGTATCCCGAAGGCGCGCGCCTGATGGCGCTCGCCGGCGCGGAACTGCTGCTCTACCCGACCGCGATCGGTTGGGATCCCGACGACGCGCAAGCGGAAAAGGATCGCCAGCGCAATGCGTGGATCCTCAGCCATCGCGGCCACTCGGTCGCCAACGGCCTGCCGGTGCTGAGCTGCAATCGCGTCGGCCACGAGCCCTCGCCGCTGGGCACCTCGGGCATCCGCTTCTGGGGTTCGAGCCACGTGCTCGGCCCGCAGGGCGAATTCCTCGCCGAAGCCAACCAGGACGAACCCGAGATCCTGATGGCCGAAGTGGACATGGAGCGCAGCGAGCACGTGCGCCGCATCTGGCCGTTCCTCCGGGATCGCCGCATCGACGCCTATCAGGACCTGCTCAAGCGCTATCGGGACTGACCGACGAGCGGTCATTCTAAATACGAACGGTCGTGCTATTGTCCGCGACCATGAGTACCCAGACCGCCACGCCGAAAGGCGCCGCCACCCGCGACACCATCGTCGGCCGGGCCTATGACATCGCCCGCGCCTCGGGCGTCGAAGGCCTGTCCATCGGTCCGTTGGCCGCTGCGGTCGGCATGTCGAAGAGCGGTGTGTTCGCGCATTTCGGTTCGCGCGAAGACCTGCAACTCGCCGTCCTGGAAGAAGCGGCCGTGCGTTTCGGCAACGCCGTGTTGATGCCCGCGCTCTCGCAACCACGTGGCTTGCCGCGCCTGCGCGCCATCATGCAGAACTGGTTCGAATGGGTGCGCAGCACCGCTGGCGGCGGCTGCGTGCTGATGGCCTCGGTGATGGAATACGACGATCGCCCGGGCGCATTGCACGACCAGGTCGTGCACAACGAACAACGCTGGCGCAGCGAACTCGCGCGCGCCGTGCAGATTGCGATCGACGTCGGCCATCTCGCCCCGGGCGATGTCGACCAGTATGTGTTCGAGCTTTACGCCATTCCGCTGACCGTCCACCACGAAGCCGGCCTGTTCGGCTACGACGTCGCGCGCCGCCACGGCGACGCGGGCGTCGAACGGTGGATCGCTGCCAGCTCTCCAAAAGTCTGTTCCCCCCAACACTGACCGCACGCCGGAGCCTTCCCCCATGGCAACGCCCTCCAAAATTAGCACGACCGTTCGCACCTCGCTGCGTCTTGCCTCGGTGCGCCTGGGCTTCCGCGTTTTCGGAATGCTCAATGCGAACTCCACCCTTCGCGCCGCGGGCAAGTTGTTCTCGACGCCCTTCGGATCCAGCCGCGCCCGCGCCCTCGCCGCGCCCGTCGGCGATGCGCGCATGGGCGAGATCACCGTCGACGGCAGGCGCATCGCCACGTACACGTGGGGCGATCCGAAACGCCAGCCCTACGTGTTGTTCGCGCATGGTTGGTCGAGCCACGGCACGCGCTTCCTCCCGTGGGTGCCGCGCTTGCGCGCCGAAGGCTACGCAGTCGTCGCCTTCGATCAGCCCGCACACGGACGCAGCGCGGGCGAACACACCAACCTGCCGGATTTCGCGGAAACGCTGCTGGCCGTCGGCAAGCGCTTCGGCCCGGCCGCATTGCTCGTCGGGCATTCGCTTGGCGGCGCGGCCGCGAGCGTCGCGCTCGCACACGGATTGGAAGCCGATCGCGTCGTGCTGATCGCACCGGCGGCGGATCCGGAAGCGGCGACCGAACGTTTCGCACGCATGATCGCGTTGCCGCAGCGGCTGTGGCGCGCGCTGATCTGCTCGTTCGAACGCCACGTCGGCGTCGCCTTCGACGACCTCCAGGCGCATCGCAACGCGCCGTGCATCGCGCGTCCGGCGCTGATCGTGCATGACGTCGAGGATCGCGAAGTGCCGTGGTCGGAAGGCGAGCGTTACGCGCGCTACTGGGCCGACTCGCGCCTGCTCAGCACGCAGGGCCTGGGCCACAACCGCATCGCCGGCGACGCGGGCGTCATCGCCGCAGCCCTGCGGTTCGCGCATGGCGAGACCGTGGGCGTCCGCGTTGTGTCCTCGCCGAACCTGCCCTACGGTTTCGCCTGAGCGGAGGCACCGCCATACTGCGCGGCTATGACTGATCAGACCGCGCACTCCCCCGCTCCCCTCGCCGACCAGCCGCATCTTCGCGTCGAACGCGACGGCGTCGCCTACACGCTGCTCGGCACCGCGCACGTGTCGCGCGCCAGCGTCGATGCGGTGCACGCTGCGATCGCCAGCGGCGAATACGACACCGTCGCGGTCGAACTCGACCCGCAACGCCTCGCCGCACTGAGCGATCCCGACGCGCTCGCGCGCATGGACCTGGTGAAGGTGTTGCGCGAAGGCAAGACGGCCTTGTTCGCCGCCAACCTCGGGCTTGCGGCGTATCAACGCCGCCTCGCCGAACAACTGGGCATCGAACCGGGCGCCGAACTCAAGGCCGCCGTGAGCGATGCACGCGAACGCAACCTCGCCGTGCACCTGATCGATCGCGATGTCGGCCTGACCTTCAAGCGCGCCTCGCAACGCCTGGGCTGGTGGGGACGCGCGAAACTCGGCGGCGGCATCGTCGCTTCGCTGTTCGGCGACGAAGAAGTCGGCCACGACGAAATCGAACGTCTCAAACAAGGCGACCTGCTCGAATCGAGCTTCGGTGAATTCGCGGAAGACAACCCCGAGCTGTACGACACCGTCATCGGCGAACGCGACCGCTACATGGCCGCGCGCCTGCGCGAAAGCGCGACGGCGCAAAGCGGCGCGCGCAACGTGCTGGCGGTCATCGGCGCGGGCCACCTGCAGGGCCTTGCGAAGCATTTGGCCGAAGAAACGCGCATGCCGGCCGACATCCGCGGCGAACTGGAAACGGTGAAGGAGAAGTCGTCCTTCCCGTGGTTCACGCTGATCCTCGCCGTCTTCGTGCTCGGCGGATTCGCGTTCGGGTTCTGGCGCGGCGGCCTGGATGTCGGCGCCGACCTGATGCTGTACTGGGTGATGATCACCGGCACGCTCGGCGCGATCGGTTGCGCCGCGGCAGGCGGCCATCCGTTGAGCATCATCGCGGCCTTCTTTGCCTCGCCCGTCACGCCGCTGCATCCGGCGCTGGCCTCCGGCACGATCAGCGCGCTCGTCGAAGCGTGGGTGCGCAAGCCGACCTACGCCGATTTCATGGCCTTGCGCGATGACGTGCAGAGCGTGCGCGGTTGGTATCGCAACCGCGTCGCACGCGTGCTGCTCAACTTCTTCCTGACCAGCCTGGGCACCGCCATTGGTGTATGGCTCGGCGGTGCCCGGATGCTCGGCAAGTTGCTGGCGTGATCGCTCCCTCCCCTGCTTGCAGGGGAGGGCCGGGGTGGGGTTGCGCGCTTACTCCGCGCTGATCGCCGTGACCGTCGCCGCAGCCGGCGGCAACGTCTTGCCGCGCGCCCGATGGATCGCGCGCACCGTACCGTGGCGCAGGTCGTCCAGCATCGCGTAGATCGTCGGCAGGAACAGCAGGCTGACCACCGTCGAGAACGCGAGACCACCGGCGATCGCACGCGCCATCGGGTAATACGCCGGGCCGTCGCCGGCCATCTGCGTGTTGCCGATCGCGATCGGCACCATCGCCAGGATCGCCGTGCCCATCGTCATCAGGATCGGGCGCAAGCGCTCCTTGCTGCCTTCCACCAGCGCATCGGTGCGCGAGAGTCCGCGTCGGCGCAGGTTGTTGATGTGCTCGACCATCACGATGCCGTTGTTCACCACCACGCCCATCAGCACCAGGATGCCGATGAAAGCCATGATGTTGAACTCGGTCCCGGTGAGCCAAAAGAGCCAATACACGCCGAAGATCGAGAACACCACGCCGCTCATGATGGCCGAGGGGAACAACAGCGATTCGAACACCGCCGCCATCACCACGTAGATCATGAACAAGGCGATCACCAGGTTCCACATCATCTGCTTGACCGCCGCGTCGTCGCTCATGAACTGCGGACGATCGAACGAGTAGCTGTAACCGGGCGGGAAGCCTTCGCGCGCTTTTTCCAGGGTCTCTTCGATCGCCTTGCGCGCGTCGGGTTGCGTGACCTTATCGGCGAGCGCCGAGGTGATCGTCAGCGTCGTCTGGCGGTTGGTGCGTTCGATCGACGAAGCGGCCGGCGTCACGCGCACGTTGACCATCGCCAGCAACGGCACGCTGCGGCCATCGGGCGCACGCACGGTGAAGCTCGCAAGATCCTCGGTGCCGTAGTTGTCGGCGCCTGCGAAGCGCACCCACACCGGCACTTCGGTATCGCCGCGCCGGAACTCACGCAAGGGCGCACCGCGCAACGCCAACCCGACGAAGGTGGCCACGTCGTTCGCACTGAAGCCGAACGCCGCCGCACGATCGCGATCCACTTCCACCGTCAACTCGCTGTTGCGATCGCCGCTGTCCACGCGCACGTCGCGCAGTTCTTTGCGGCGTGCGAGCAACGGCACGATGTCGTCGGCGATCTCGTTCAGCGTCTGCGTCGAGTCGCCGACCAGCATCACCTGGATTTCCTTGCCCTGCTGGTCGCCGCCCGGGCCGCCCTGGTCGCCGATGCCGATGTTGGCGCGCGCCGATTTCGGCATGTCCTTGCGCATGGCCTCGGTGATCTTGGCGACGGCCTCGCGGTCCTTCGTGGCCAGCTTGACGTTCGTGCCCGCCCAGCCCTGCTCGCGATAGCGCGAGAAGACCTGGTCGATGTCGAATTCCTTGCGATGCGCGTCCAGGTAATGCTCGACCTTGAGGATCTCGGCCGACATCTGTTCCTTGGTGTAAGCGCCCTTCCACTGGTAGTAGATGTCGATCTCGCCGACGTCGTCGCCGCCGAACATGTTCGTCTTGGTCATCTTCAGCGGCACGAAGCTCGCCATCACGATGACCAAGATGCCGATCACGCTCCAACCGCGGTGGTCGAGCGTCCAGCGCAACACACCGGCATAGCGGCGCTGCAGGCGCGAGATCAGGCCGTTCTCGTCGCGCACTGCCGGCGGCGTCTTCATGCGCGCCGACAGCATCGGGATCAGGCTCACCGCGACCAGCCAGGACGCGAGCAGCGAGACGCAGATCGTGATGGCGATCTGGCCCATGTAAATGCTGATCATGTTCTTTTCGCCGAACAGGTTCGGCACGAACACGATGCAGTGGCACAGCGTGCCCGCCGACAGCGCGATGGCGACATGGCGCGTGCCGATGATCGACGCGAGCTTCGGCTCGCCGCCCAGGCGTTCGCGTTCCTGGTAGATGCTCTCCACCACGACGACCGCGTTGTCGACCAACATGCCGATGGCCAGCAGCAGGCCCATCATCGACAGCACGTTGAGCGTCACGCCGGCGAAGTACATGAAGCCGAGCGTCATGATGAAGCAGATCGGAATCGCCAGCGTCACCATCAGCGTCGACGGCCAGTGGCGCAGGAAGAAGTACAGCACCGCGATCGAGAGCAGCAAGCCGATGCCGCCGGCTTCGGCCAGGCCGAGCAACGAACCGGTCACGCTCTCGCCGGCGTCCCACTGCACGAGCAGGTCGATGTCGTTGGTGCCCTGCTCGGCCATGATCGTGTCGAGCTCGGCGCGTACGTTGCGCGAGACGTCGACGAGGTTGGCGTCGCGCTCCTTGTACACGTCGATGCCCACCGCCGGGCGCCCGTCGAGGCGACGGCCGTAGGGCATCTTCTCGGGCTTGAGGCGCACGTCGGCGACATCCGACAAGCGCACGCCGTTGGCGAGCGTGAGGTCGCGCAATTGCTGCAGGTCGGTGAGTTCGCCCACGGGCTGCACGCGCAGGCGCTGCACGCCATCGTCGATCTGGCCGGCGGAGACGGAGAAGTTCACCGCGCGCAGGCGCGCGTCGAGATCGTTGAGCGCCAGGCCGTGCGCGTTGAGGCGGTCCTGGTCGATCGCGATCTCGACTTCGTTCTGCGGCGCGCCTTCGACTTCGACCTTCGCCACGCCCGGCAGGCGTTCGAGCCGGCGCTTGTAGACGCGGTCGATGCGGTCGAATTCCTTCGTCAGGTCCAGCGCCTTGCTCGTTAGTCGCAACTCGAGCGCGGGCTCGTCGCTCGTCGACCATTTCCAGACGAAGTAACGCTGCATGTCGTCGGGCAAATCGTCGCGGATCGCGTCGATGCGCTCGCGCGCTTCAGCCGCGGCAATCTCGATGTCGCGGTCCCAGTCGGAGAACATCAGGAACACGCTGCCCTGCTCGGACGTCGCGTTGCCTTCCATGCTCTTGACGTCGGTCATCGTCGAGAGCGTTTCCTCGACGGGCCGCAGGATCGTGCGTTCCACTTCTTCCGGCGTCGAACCCGCATACGGCAGTTGGATGAAGAGAAACGGCGCCGAGACATCGGGCATCGCTTCCAGCGGCAGGCGGACCGCCGCGATCAGGCCAACGACCACCATCGACACGAACAACATGATCGTGGTGACGGGCCGCTTGATGCTGAGCTCGGCGATGCTCACGTGTTGCTCTCCGGCGCGATCTTGCCGTTGCCGTTCAGCGGATCCTGGTCGTGCTCGATCAGCGTGGCGGCTGCCTTCGCTTCGGCGCGCTGCTTGCGCAGCTTCTCGGCGTAGTACTCATCCGAGCGACGATCCAGCAGGTCGTACACCACCGGGATCACGACCAGCGTCAGCAGCGTCGAAACCAGCAGGCCACCGATCACCGTGATCGCCATCGGCGAGCGCACTTCCGCGCCTTCACCGAACGCGAGCGCCAGCGGCAGGAAGCCGAACAAGGTGCACAAGGTGGTCATCGCGATCGGGCGCAGGCGCGAACGCGCACCGTCGACCAGGGCCTGGCGTTTGGGCACGCCTTCCTCGCGCAACTGGTTGACCTTGTCGATCAGGATGATCGCGTTCTTCACCACCAGGCCGACCAGCAGGATCAGGCCGATGAACACCACCACGGAAATCGCGGAGTTGGTGATCAGCAGCGCGAGCACCGCACCGACGAGCGCGAGCGGGATCGTGAAGAGAATGACGAAGGGATGCAGCAGCGATTCGAACTGCGAGGCCATCACCAGGTACACGAGGAACACCGCGAGGCCGAAGGCGAACATCAACGACTTCACCGAGCGGTCGAGTTCCTCGCCCTGCCCGCCGATGTGCATGCCCACGTCCGCGCCGAGCGGCGTGTCGTGCACCATCTTCTGCACTTCCTGCACGGCCGCGCCGAGGTCGATGTCGCGCAGGTTCGCCGAGACGATCGCCACGCGCACCTGGTCGGCGCGGTGGATTTCGCTCGGGCCCGTGCCCGCGACGACGTCGGCCACCGACGACAGGCGCACCGGCGTGCTGCTGTTCGGATTGACGATCAGGTTGCGGATGTCTTCGACCGATGCACGATCGGTCGCCTGCGCACGCACCAGCACGTCGATCTTGCGATCGCGGAACGAGTAACGCGTGGCGACTTCACCGCGCACCTTCTTCACCACGACGTCGGCGATCTGGCGCGTCGTCAGGCCGAGCGCGGCGGCGCGATCCTGGTCGAAGCGGATCTGGATTTCCGGGAAGCCCTGCTCCACCGTCGAAGTGACGTCGGCGTAATGCGAGTTCGCGCGCAGCATCGCGGCGAGCCTGCGGCCGGCGGCTTCGATCTGCGGCAGGTCGGGACCCTGCAGTTCGATTTCCAGCGGCGTGGACAGGCTGAAAAGCTCGGGGCGGCTGAAGTCCAACTGCGTCCCGCTGCGGCCGGCCATGCTCTTGCGCAGCTTCTCGGTCAATTCCGCTTCGATCTTCTCGCTGCCGCCGTTCTTCATCACGGCGGTGAGCTTGGCGATGTTCTCGCCGCTTTCGGTCGGGCTGGCATCCAGGCGCGTGCCCGTGCCGCTCACGCCGTACAGCGCGGTGAGGTTCTCGTCCTTGCCGTGTTCGCCCTGCAGCGATTGCACGATCTTGTCGGTGTCGCGCAGCGGCGTGCCGGGCGGCAACTTCACCGTCATTTCGAAGCGATCCTGCGCGAGCTGCGGGATCAGGTCGGCGCCGAGCAGCGGCACCACGGCGAGCGTTGCGAAGAACGCGAGCGCGGCGATGCCGACCACTTTGCGCGGATGCTCCAGCGCATTGGGCAGCGTGCGCAGGTACAGCGCTTCGAGGCGATCGTAGATGCCCATCGCAACCCGGCTGAAGGCGCGCATCACCGGTCCGATGACGGCAGCCAGCCCGCGCCACAGGCGCACGAAGAGCCAGAAGAACGCGAACGCGCCGTTGCGGATCGCCCAACCGATGCCGCGACCGGTGGCGGCGACGGGCTTCTGCAACTTCGACGTCGGTTCCCAACGCGGATGCGGGGCCTCTTCCTTGAACGCCAGCGGCGCGCGGCCGCGGATCGAGGAGAGCATCGGGATCAGCGTCATCGACACGACGAGCGAGATCGCGATCGCCAGCGCGACGGTCAGCGCCTGGTCGCGGAACAACTGGCCCGCGATGCCTTCGACGAACACCAGCGGCAGGAACACCGCGATCGTCGTCAGCGTGGAGGCCACGACCGCCATGCTCACTTCGCGCGTACCGACGATCGCTGCCTCGACGATGCCCAGGCCGCGTTCGCGTGCCTTCGCGATCGATTCGAGGACGACGATCGAATCGTCGACCACCAGGCCGGTCGCCAATGCGAGGCCGCCGAGCGACATCACGTTGAGGCTCAGGTCGAACTGACCCATGAAGAAGAACGTGGTGATGATCGACACCGGCAGCGACAGGCCGACGACGAACGTGCTCCAGCCATCGCGCAGGAACAGGAAGATGATCAGGATCGCGAGCGCGCCACCGAACAGGGCGTCCTTCTTCACGTCGGAGATGGCGTGGCGGATGAACTGCGACTGGTCGTCGATGACCGTCAGTTCGATGTCCGGCGGCATCTGCTTCTTGATCGTTTCGATCTGCGCCTGCAACGCATCGGCGGTCGACACGGTGTTCGCGTCGCCTTCCTTGTAGAGCGCCAGTTCGACGGCTTCGTGGCCGCCGAGGCGAATGATCGCTTCGCGCTCCTTGTACCCCTGGCGCACGTCGGCGATGTCTTTCAGGCGGATCGGCATGCCGCCGGCCGCAGCCGACGAGCCCGACGATGCGCTCTGCACCGACGAGGCCGCGGCCATCGCCGCTGCATTGCCCGTCGCCGCGGCGACTCGCGCCATTTCTTCCGCCGCGCTCTGCGCACCGCCGCCACCGGCGGCCTGCGTGGTGACGAGCATGTTGCGGATTTCGTCGACGGACGCGAACTGGTTGACCGTGCGCACCAGGTAACGCTGCGAGCCTTCTTCCAGCCGGCCGCCGGAGATGTTGATGTTTTCCTGCTGCAGGCGCTGGATGACGGTATCGATCGGCAGGTTGAGCTGCGCGAGCTTCTGCTGGTCGATATCGACCTGCACTTCGTCTTCCAGACCGCCACCGACCTTCACCGCGGCGACGCCTTCGACCGGTTCGAGTTTCTTCTTCAGGTCATCGTCGGCGTAACGGCGCAACGCGGTGAGCGCGCCCTGCGTGTCCTGGCCCTTGTTCGACAGCACCAGACGCATGATCGGCGCGGTCGAGGGATTGAAGCGCAACAACACGGGCGGCTTGGCTTCGAGCGGAAGCGCGAGCGCTTCCATCTTGTCGCGCACTTCCAGCGAGGCCTTGTCCATGTCGGTGCCCCACGCGAACTCGAGCACGACATCGCTCTGTCCCGTGCGCGAGACCGACTTGAGCTTGCGCAAACCCTTCACCACGCCGACGGCTTCTTCGACGGGTTCGGTGATGAGCGTTTCGATTTCCGCCGGCGCCGCACCGGTGTATTCGGTGCGCACCGTGAGCGTGGGATAGCTGAGGTCCGGCAGCAGGTTGACCTTGAGGTTGGACAACGCGATGAAGCCGAAGATGATGAACGTCAGCGTCGCCATCATCACCGTGACGCGGCGACGCGTGGAGAACTCGACGACGCTGAAGGACGCAGGATCTGAAGAATGGTTCACGCGCGAGCTCCGGGGGGCCGTGTGCGATCAGCGAGCGGCGGTGGCGGACGCGATGCCACCCTTGCCGGCCACCGGCGTCGCAGGCTTGGCCTGGTCGCCGACGATCTGCACCGGGCTGCCTTCGCGCAGCGCGACCTTGCCCGCGGTGACGACCTGGTCGCCCACCTTCAGGCCCTGGCGCACTTCGGCCCACTGGCCGTCGAGGTAACCGAGCTTGATCGGCACGCGCACGGCCTTGCCCTGCTTCACCGCGAACACGGCCGGATCACCTTCGTCTTCCAGCAGCGCGATGCGCGGCACGACGAGCGCGTCGGTGCGCTGGTCGTAGTCGATGCGGATGCGGCCGAACATGCCCGGCTGCAGCGCGCCGCCGCCGTCGAAGGAGCAGATCACGCGGAACGTGCCGCTGCCCGAATCCACGACCGGTGCGATGCGATCGATGACGCCGGCGAACTTCTTGCCGGGCAGCGCGTCGACGGCGAGGTCGACCTTCAGGCCCTGCTGCAGCGTGGCGACTTCGCGCTCGGGCACGTTGAGCGTGGCTTCCAGGCGCGAGACATCGACGATGCGGAAGATCGGCGTGTTGATCTGCACGAAGTTGCCGTCCTTGATCTTGCGCTCGGCGATCACGCCGGAGATCGGCGCGACGACGTTGGCGTACGACAGCTCGAGGTTCGCCAGGCGGTTGGCCGCGCGCGCGTTTTCGAGGTCGTAGCGGATCGTGTCGATGTCGTTGGCGCTCATGAGCTTCTGCTCGGCGAGCGTGACCGAACGCTTGTAGTTGGCTTCGAGCTTGCCCATCAGCGCGGCGGTCTGCGCGGCCTGCAATGCAGCGCGCGAGGAATCCAGGCGCACGAGCACCTGGCCGGCCTTCACCTGCTGGCCTTCCTGCACGAGCACCTGCAGCGCGACGCCGGAGGTCTTGGCGACCACCTGCGACTCGCCGCGGGCTTCCAGCGGCGCGGTGCCGGTATAGCTGGCGGCGATCGCCCGCTTGGAGGCGGCCATGACCTCGACGGGGATGGCTTCGGGGCCCTTGTCCCCTTCCTTGGCCTTGGCCTGGGCGTCTCCGTCCCCCTTCTTGCAGGCGGCAAGCGCGAGGGTGCAGGCGATCAGGAAGGCACCGGCGCGCAGGGCGCGGCCGTGGACGGAGGCATTGGCGGACATGTGGGCTGACCCCTTGGGTGTTGTAGTCAAGTAAATCACTCCCTGAATCCTGCCGCCATGCGCCATAGGTCATGGTGACTTCACGGAGAATTCCTGCTCCATGACAGACGCCGCACTGGCGGCGGATGCACGATTCGATTCGGAGCGATCGAACAAGGGATGCGGCGAGCGTCCGACCGGTTGCACGCGCGCACCTCCGGATCACGGCCACCTGTTTGCCGGTTCCATTCACGTGCAAGCTATACTTCGCGGCTTGCGAGACGACGGAATGA
Source organism: Noviluteimonas gilva (assembly GCF_009740395.1). Lineage (GTDB taxonomy): Bacteria > Pseudomonadota > Gammaproteobacteria > Xanthomonadales > Xanthomonadaceae > Noviluteimonas > Noviluteimonas gilva. The sequence continues at coordinate 99,209 of NZ_WOXT01000003.1, read as the reverse complement.
CACGGACGTCGCGCGACCGAACTTCCACCGTGGACTTCTCTTCATGATGCGACCGCTGACGATCGCCGCCGGACTGCTGCTGGCGCCCCTGCTCTTCGCTGCACACGCGCAGCAGCCCGCCGCACCGGCCACTGTTTCACCGGCCACGGCTTCCACTGCCGCCGCGCCCGCCGCCGCTTCCACCGCCGCCGCTGCAAAGCCGGCCGCGCCTGCCGAACCGAAGGCCGCCGACCTCACCGGCGACGCCGCGAAGGGCAAGGAACTCACCTATACGTGCCGCGGCTGCCACGGCGTGACCGGGTACAAGAACGCGTATCCGAGCTTCCATGTGCCGCGCATCGGCGGGCAGTCGGCGGCGTATCTCGCTTCCGCGCTCACCGAATATCGCGAAGGCAAGCGCAAGCACCCGACGATGCAGGCCCAGGCGGAGAGCTTCTCGCCGCAGGACATCGCCGACATCGCCGCCTACCTTTCGACCGTGAACGCGCAGAAGTGAGCCCGACCATGACGATCAAGAAGAACGCGTTCGCCATCGCCCTGCTCGCCCTCGCGCTGACTGCCTGCTCGGGCAACGGCGAAGAAGGCCATACCGAAGGCGGCCACGCCGAAGGCGAAGCGCCGAAGTCCTCCTCCGCCGGTTTGCCGACGGGCAACATCGAAGCGGGCATGAAGCTCGCCACGACCAAGCGCAACGGCTTCGCGTGCGTAGATTGCCACGGCGCCGAAGGCAACGCGCCGACGGACAAGGCCTACCCGAAGCTCGGCGGCCAGTACTCGGATTACATCGAGCACGCGCTGCTCGCCTATCGCAAGGGCGATCGCGACAACGCGCTGATGAGCCCGCAGGCGAAGGAACTCACCGACCAGCAGATCGCCGACCTCGGTGCGTATTTCCACTCGACGGAAAGCCACCTGGCCGACCTGCACAACGCGCAGTAACGCTGCACGCGTCGTTGAAGAAAAGGCCCGCGCAAGCGGGCCTTTTTCGTTGCGATCGTCGAATCAGGGCGTCGTCGAAGCAGGCACCTGCACCGAGGTGTTCGGCGGAGGCGGCGCCTTCTTGATGCTGCCGTTGTCTTCCTGCAGCCACGGCTTGAACGGCACGTCGGGCGGCGGGCGCGCGGTCGCCGATTGCGCGTTCTTGTTCGGATCCATCAAGCCGCAACCACCGCCGAACTGCAGGATCGAAATCACGCACGAAATTTTCTTGTCGGTGCCCGGGATCGGGATCGACAACGACTTGATGCCCTTGCGCACCCATTCCTGCAGCAGGGTTTCGTTCGGCACCCAATATTGATCGAACGTCGTCGGCGTGTAATCCATCGGCGGGCGCTTGAGCCAACGGCCCGCGCGATCCAGGTCGGCGATATGCGCCTCTTCCGTGCCCGGTGCGTTCTTGCCTGGCGTCGGCGGCTCGCCGATGTTCGGGCGACCCTGCGCATCGAACACGCCGGGCTTCGCGCCCGATCCCGGTTTGCCGCCCGGCGTGTTGCGCGTACCCACGCCCCAGTCGTCGCCGCGATTGGGCGAAGGCCATGCGCCCGGCGCTGCATTCGGTGTCGCGCCCGCGCCCGGTTGCGCCGTGGGCGAGGTGCCACTGCCCGGCGCCTGCCCGCCCGGCGCCGCCGCCGTCGCGGCACTCGCCGAACCGGGCGATGTCGACGGTGCATTTGATGTCGACGTGCCCGGCGTCGTCGCGCCCGGTGTCGTGCCGCGCGACGGCATCGGAATCGCGCGCGTTTCGCCGCGCAGGGTGGGCAACGCGATCTCGCGCGATTGCGACTGCGTGGTGGTGATCGGAATCTGTTGCGTCAGTCGCGCCGATTCCTCACCGCGCACCTGCGGCGCGACACGAATGCGTTGGACTTCCACGCGCTGCGTGTCGAGCGTCTGTCGTTGCGCCTGCTCGCGCGAAATCGCCTGCGTGGGTTGTCGCAATTGCGGCACCGTCAGTTCGCGCGGTGCGAGATCCACTTCGCGCGGACGTGGTGGCGGCAGCACGAATTGCGTATCGGGCTGCGGCACTTCCGTCACCTGCAAGGGTTGCGGCGCGGGCGGCACTTCGACGACGGGCTCGGGTTCCGGCTCGGCCTGCGGCGGCGGTTGCGCAGCGACGGGCTCTTCGGGCTGCGGCGCGGGCTCTTCCGGTTGCGGCGGCGGTGGCGGTTGCATCGGTGCATCCGATGGCGTCGGCGTCGCAGCAGGCGGCGATGGCGCGGCGGCGGTTTGCGCCGGTTCCGGTTGCGGGCCTTCCGGTGCACCGCCGCCGGTTTCTTCGGGCGTTCCCGTCCCGATGAATTCGGCTTGCACGACCTGGTCGCCCTCGCCCGCCGGTTGCGGCGGCGGCACGAACACATACGCAAGCCACAACAGCAGGATCGCGAAACACAGGTGCAACACCGCGCTGAAGGTCGCGGCGAACACGCGCAAACGGCGCTCTTCGGGAATGGGCGGATGCCATTGCTGGCGCCACAACGTGGCGAAGGCCTGCCAACGGTTGAGTTGCACGTCGCGCTTGGGCGGCGATGCGAGCGGGCGTTGCGCGAGTTCGTCGACGAAGGTTTGCGGCAGCGCGCCCGTCACCCGGTGCGGCATGGGAGGCATCGCATCGAACCAGGCCTGCCAACCGGGCGGGAACGTGCCCGGCGCCTGCGGCCGAATCGATTTCAGCCGGCGCCGCAGCCCGAGGGCTTCGATGATGTCGGCAGCGGAGAACACGGTCCCCGCGGGCCGTCAGGCTGCGTCGCGTGGGAGGTACGGGGCCGTGCCTGTCGCATGGTCGGTCGCGTCGCGGACCGCGGTGACGCCGGGCACGCGCGTCATCAGCGTCGACTCGATGCCCTGCTTCAACGTCACGTCCGCCATGCCGCAACCGTGGCAGCCGCCGCCGAACCGCAGCAGCACGACGCCATCGGCCGTCACTTCCTGCACCGACACATGCCCGCGATGCTGCGCAAGCTGCGGGTTCACTTCGTGCTCGACCACCCAACGCACGCGCTCCACCAGCGACGCGGTGTCGGCCGGCGCTTCGCCCTTGATCTTCGGCGCGCGGATCTGCAGGGCGCCGCCCGTGGGCTGCTGCACGTAGTCGATCTCTGCAGCGTCGAGGTACGGCGCACTCGCCGGATCGACCCACAGCGTGAAGCCTTCGCAATCGATGGCCCATTCCTCGCCGCTGAGATCGCCCGGTTCGGCGAACTCCAGGCGGACGTCGGCGCGTGGCGTGCCGGCATGGACGGCGGACAGGCGAACGCCGAGGCCCGGGAGGGCTTCGCGTTCGATCAGGCGGCGGAAGTGCGCCTGCGCGGATTCGGAGAGCTGGATCATGCGGGCTATTCTAGCCACCCCGGAAGCGGCCGCCGTGGACAGTCCACCCTGCGACCACGGCCGATATGTTCTGGTTCAGCACGCAACGCTGTGGAGTGCTCCCAATGTCCGACCTGATCGCCCTCGCCGACGCCCATTGCATCCCGCGCCGCGGCACCGAGCACAAGCTCAACGAAGCCCGCGTGCGCGAGCTGCTGCCCCAGATCCCCGGTTGGGAGCTGGCCGAAGACGGGCACGCGCTCGTGAAGACGTTCAAGTTCAAGGACTACTACCGCACGATGGGCTTCGTGAACGCGCTGGCCTTCATCGCCAACGCCGAAGACCACCATCCCGACCTCGGCGTGCATTACGACCGCTGCGTCGTCCGCTTCTCCACGCACGACGTGGGCGGGCTGAGCGAGAACGACTTCATCCTGGCCGCGAAGACCGAACGCCTCGCGGGTTGAGCCTCAGGCGAGGCGATCCAGCACGTCGATCAACTCCGGCGCCAGGGGCGCGTTGAGCGAATACGGCGCGCGCCCGCCATCGAGCGCGAACTCCAGCGTCGATGCGTGCAGGAACATGCGCTTCAAGCCCACTTGATCGCGCAGGCGCTTGTTCGCCGCCGGATCGCCGTATTTGTCGTCGCCGGCGACCGGATGGCCGATGTGCTGCGCATGCACGCGAATCTGGTGCGTGCGGCCGGTTTCGATGCGCACTTCGCAATACGACTGTCCGCCGCGACGCTCGAGCGCCTTGAAGTGGCTCAGCGACGGCTTGCCCTGCGGATTCACCTGCACGTGGCGCTCGCCACCCTGGCGCAGGCCGATGTGCAGCGGCGCATCGACGGTCATCGTGCCGTTGGGCAGCCGACCGACCAGCAGCGCAAGATAACGCTTGGCGATGCCGCCCTCCTCGCGCATCAGCGCCTGGAGTTCGGTGAGCGCCGAACGCTTCTTCGCGAGCACGAGCAGGCCGGAGGTGTCGCGATCGAGGCGATGCACGAGTTCCAGGCCATCGTGCGGGCGCAGCGCGCGCAGCGTTTCGATCACGCCGAAGCTGATGCCGCTGCCGCCATGGCTGGCCACGCCCGCGGGTTTGTTGATCGCGAGCAGGCGCGCATCTTCGAACACGATGCTGGCCTCCATCGCTTCGAGCAGCCCCTTGGCGGGCGTGCCCTTCTCCGCCGGTTCGTCCAGGCGCACCGGCGGGATGCGGACTTCGTCTCCACCCTCGAGCCGACGATCGGCCTTCACGCGGCCCCCGTTCACGCGCACCTGGCCGGAGCGCACGATCTTGTAGATCAGCGAACGCGGCGCCCCCTTGAGATACCCCAGGAGGAAGTTGTCCAGCCGCTGGCCTTCACGGTCTTCGGCAATGCGGACGGTCCGGGCCTGTGCAGGCGCACGGCCGGGGGGCTGATCGGTGGGGTCCATGCTCGCCTTTGACCTGCTACACTCGCCGCGCGAAGTAAGGGTTTGATTTCGCAGGGAGATTGCGCGATGGACCGCGAATATCGCGTTCCCGCACAGCCAACGGGCCGAAAGCCCGCCTCCCGCGATCCCCGACACAGTGCGCGACCACCGCCCCCGGGGCGGCCATGTTAGCGGCTCGTCGGCAATCCCGGCCATCGCCCGGTGCGTCAGACATCGGCGCTTACACGACCCGCGCGACGCGAGGCTCCCCCGCCGCACGTCGCCGGCCCGCAAATTTTGGATTGGTAGTACAAGCGCTCCCGCGGTTTGCCGTGGTGTCGTAGCGCTGGAATACAACAAGCGCGCGATGCGCCCCACTTGGTGGCGCGCCGAAGGCGCCGCGGTATCCAGAGGCGAACGCCCACGGCGTTCCGCGTGCGACAGCGCGCGAGGAACGCACAATGAAGCGAATGCTCATCAACGCGACGCAGGCGGAAGAACTGCGCGTCGCCACCGTCGATGGCCAGACCCTGTACGACATCGACATCGAACAGCCGTCGAAGGAACAGAAGAAGTCCAACATCTACAAAGGGCGCATCACCCGACTGGAGCCCTCCCTCGAAGCGGCCTTCGTCGAATACGGCGCCGACCGCCACGGTTTCCTTCCGCTGAAGGAAATCTCCCGCGACTATTTCGCCAGCGGCGTCGACCACAACAAGGCCGGCCTGCGTGAGCTGTTGCGCGAAGGCCAGGAAATCGTCGTCCAGGTCGACAAGGAAGAACGCGGCAACAAGGGCGCGGCGCTGACGACGTTCATCTCGCTCGCCGGCCGCTACATGGTCCTGATGCCCAACTCGCCCACCGCCGGCGGCGTTTCGCGCCGCATCGAGGGCGACGACCGCGCCGCCCTCAAGGAGGCGATGGACAAGCTGCAGATCCCCGACGACATGGGCGTGATCATCCGCACCGCCGGCGTGGGCCGCGATGCCGAAGAGCTCCAGTGGGATCTCGACTACCTGCTGCAGGTGTGGAAGGCCATCGCCGAAGCCGCGCTCAGCAAGCCCAGCCCGTTCCTGATCTACCAGGAATCGCGCCTGATCATCCGTGCGCTGCGCGACTACATGCGCGCCGACATCGGCGAGATCCTCGTCGACACGCCGGAGATGTTCGAGGAAGCCCGCGAGTTCGTGCAGCAGGTGATGCCGCACAACCTGCGCAAGCTCAAGCACTACACCGACGACACCCCGCTGTTCAACCGCTTCCAGATCGAATCGCAGATCGAGAATGCGTATGAACGCACCGTGCGCCTGCCCTCCGGCGGCGCGCTGGTGATCGACCAGACCGAAGCCCTGACCGCGGTCGACGTGAACTCCGCGCGCGCCACCAAGGGCGGCGACATCGAAGAGACCGCGTTCCAGACCAACCTGGAAGCGGCCGAAGAAGTCGCGCGCCAGTTGCGCCTGCGCGACCTCGGTGGCCTGGTGGTCATCGACTTCATCGACATGGCCTCCAACAAGCACCAACGCGAAGTCGAGAACAAGCTGCAGCACGCGCTCAAGTACGACCGCGCGCGCGTGCAACTCGGCCGCATCTCGCGCTTCGGCCTGATGGAGATGTCCCGCCAGCGCCTGCGCCCGAGCCTGGGCGAATCCAGCCAGCTCGTCTGCCCGCGTTGCGAAGGCCACGGCCGCATGCGCAGCGTCGAGTCGCTGTCGCTGTCGATCCTCCGCGTCGCCGAAGAGCACGCGATGAAGGAAAACACCGGACAGGTGCTCGTGCAGGCGCCGACCGAGATCGCCAACTACCTGCTCAACGAAAAGCGCCGCGCGCTCGGCGAGATCGAACAGCGCCACGACGCGCCGATCGTCATCGTCGCCGACGACCAGCTCGAAACGCCGCATTACGAAGTCACGCGCATCCGCGAGAACGAGATCGGCGAAGAAAGCAGCAAGCCCAGCTACATGCGTGGCACGCCGCGCAAGCTTGCGACGCACGCGCTGACCAAGGCGCACCTCAACATCCCGAACCTGCCGGCCGTCACCAACGTGCGTCCGGCGCAGCCGGCGCCCGAACGCGAAGAACCGCGCGACGAAGCCATGCCCGCACCGGCGCCCGTCGCCGTTGCAGCACCGGTGGCCCCGCGTTCGAGCGGCGGCATCGGCGGCTTCTTCAAGCGCCTGTTCGGTGGCGGTGAACCGGTGGTCGCAACGCCCGCGCCCGCCGCACGTCCGCAGGACGAGCGCGGCCGCAACGGGCGCGACGGTCGCCGCGATGCGCGCGATGGTCGTGGTCGCAACCAGCAGGGTCGCGACAACCGTCGCGACGAACAGCGCCGCGACCAGAAGCCGGGCCAGCCGAAGGGCCAGCCGCAGGCGCAGCAAGCCAAACAGCAGCAGCAGCAGCCGCAGAAGCAGCAGCAACAGCCCAAGCAGCAGCAGAAGCAGAAGCCACCGCGCGACGAAGCGCAGACCGAACAGCAGCGCCTGGAACAGCAGCAGCGTGCCGAACAGCAGCGCGCCGAGCAGCTGGCACGCAACGCCGAGAAGCAGCGCCTGCGCGAACAGCAAGCCGCCGCCGATGCCGCGAAGGCCGCTGAAGCGAAGGCCGCACCCGAGGCCGTCGTGCCCGCGGTGACGGCCAACGTTGCGCCCGCCGCCGAAGCCGCCATCGCCGTTGCAGGTGCCGCGCAAGTCGCCGACGCCACGCAGCAGCCTGTCGCCGAAGGCACCGAACCTCCGCAGGACGCCACCGCCGACGCAGGCGAGGCCGGCGGACGCCGTCGTCGCGGACGTCGCGGTGGTCGCCGTCGTCGTCGTGGCCAGGGTGGTGCGGAAGGCGAAGGCGCCGTCGAGGCCGACGCGCAGGGTGCCGAGCACGACGACGCCGATTCCGGCGAAGTCGTCGCGCAGCATCGTTCGCAGCCCGAGTTCGATTTCGAAGACGACTTCGCGCCCGCACAGGTGGCTGCGACGAACAAGCCGGCGCCGGTTGCGCAGGCACCGATCGTGCTGGCCGCCGCCGTCGTCGAATCCAACGCGTTCGCGCAGACCTTTGACGCACAGCCCGCCCCGACGCAGCCCGCCGAAGCAGCCGCCGCGCCGCGCCAGGCCGCCGCGCATGAAGCGGAGTTCGCGCAGGCTCCGGTGGAACACGACGTCGAGCGCACGCCCGCCGCCGAAACCAACGTCGAGTCCGCCGCGACCGCGTGGGATCACGCATCGGCGTCGACGCCGGGCGCGTGGACCGACGCACCGATCGCGAACGAAAGCGTCGCCGACGCCGCGCGCGTGCAGGCCGAGGTCGAAACGGTCGAAGCCGAAGCGATCGAACCGGTGCCGGCACGCGAAGTCGCCTTCGCAACGCCGGTCTCGCCGGCATCCGACGCCGCCGCGCCGATGGAGACGCAACCCGCGATCGCCGTCGACGCGCAGGCCGAACCCGAAGCGCAGGCCGACGCCGTGGTGCGCGCAGACGTGCAGCGCGAACTGCAGGAAGACGTCCTCGCAAGCGCGCCCGCCGCGCCGGGCCTGTTCGACGCGATGCCCGCCGCCGACCCGGCGCAAGCCGCCGCCGACGCCGCGGAAGACGCCAAGCACGAGCAGCGCAACGCTTGAGGCACACCCCCCGTGCAAGGGGGGTGATTCGCGCGTAGCGCGAATCGGGGGGTTGAAGGTCGCCGCGACCTCACACGACCCCACCCCGTACCCGCCAGCACAGCTGGCGGGGCTCCCCGACGTACGTGCTGCCAATCAGGCAGCCCGTAAACGCGTCGGCTCGCTCCCTGCCTTCGCAGGGGAGGGAGAATTACAACGCCAACGCCGGATCGCACATCCCGTAACGGCTGACCATCCGCGCGAGCGCGATGGGATCGCGAATCCCCAGCTTGTCGAACAAGCGCGACTTGTGCGTGTTGATCGTCTTCGCGCTCAGGCTCAAGCGTCGCGCGATGTCCTCCTGCCGCAAGCCGCGCACGAGCAGCATCGCCACTTCGAATTCGCGCGGCGACAACGCGTCGAACGGCGAGCCATCCCCGCCATCGATGCCCGCCAGCGCCATCTGCTGCGCGATGCCCGTGGCGAGATAGCGCCGCCCGTGCGCCACATCCAGCAAGGCCCGCAGCAACTCGGTCGAATCGTGGCTCTTGCCCACGTACGCCGACGCGCCCGCTTCCATCGCACGCCGCGGCAGCGGCCCCTGGTGCTCAGCGGACACGACGACAACGCGCGTGCCGTATCCGCCGCGCACGACGCGCTCTGTCACCTCCAGCCCGCTGATGCCAGGCAGGTGCACGTCGCACACCAATACATCGGGCCGCAACTTGCGCAACTGCGGCAGCGCATCCTCCCCGCTCTCTGCGTGGCCCACGATTTCCACGCCCGACTGCTCGCCAAGAATCATGCACATCCCGGTGCGCACAATGACGTGGTCGTCCACCACGAACACACGGATCGTCATCCCTGATCTCCTTTCGCGCAAAGCCTAAGGCGATTGCGAAAAGAACTCGTGCGACGCCGGTCAGCTTTCGCTCGCGGGCGCGGTCGCGAATGGCGAGTGGAAGTTTCCGAGCGCGTGGCGCGCATGGCGTGACAGAATCGCCGCGTCGCCCGCAACGGAGCTCCGCCCATGATCGTTCGCATGTGGCACGGCCGCACCGCCGCACACCACGCCGATGCGTACCTGTCCTTCCTCGAGGAACGCGCGATCCCCGACTACCGCCGCATCTCCGGCAACGCGGGCGTGTGGTTACTGCGACGCATCGAAGGCGACGTCGCCCACTTCATCACGATGACCCACTGGACCACGCGCGACGCGATCGCCGCCTTCGCCGGCGACGACATCGCGGTGGCGAAGTACTACCCGGAAGATCGCGACTTCCTGCTCGAGTTCGAACCGACCGTCGTGCACTACGAGATCTGCGCGAGCGACATCCCGTTCAATCGTCCAGCGTGAACCCGGCCTTGATCGTCACCTGCCAGTGCTGGATCTTCCCGTCCTCGACGTGACCGCGCGTTTCGATCACCTGGAACCACTTGAGGTTGCGGATCGTCTTGCCCGCGCGTTCGATCGCGTTGCGCACGGCATCGTCGGTGCCCGACTTCGATGAACCCGTGAGTTCGACGGCCTTGTAGACATGGTTGGACATACGCGGATCTCCGGAGGGGACTTGGTTGGGAACGGGCCGCGCCTGCGATGACGGCCAGCGTCAGGCGAGCACGCCCAGCACGCGCCGCAGCAACTCGTCGATGGACACCGCGTGCAACACCAGCGGCAGCATCGGCAGCGCCGCGACGACCGCGACGCTCAGCAGCGCCTGTTTGTTGACGGGCACAACCGCCATCGATCGCGCCGTCGCGTACATCGCCGTGAAGTCGGCGACGGCGGAGGGATTGGGGCTTTCGAGCAGGGCATCGCCCGACTGCGTGGGATCGGGATTCTCCCAGCGCGCCGCGAACGCACGCGATGCCGCCTGCCCGAGCGCGCCGAGCTCATGCATGTCGTGCCGTCGCGTGCGCACCAGCGGGCGCATCACGAACAACAACGGCGAGAACACGACGAGCACGCTGCCGACGATCACGCCGAGCATTTCCCACTGGAACGATTGCAACGTGGCGTGCGCGTATTCCATCTGCACCAGCGCGGTGCCGCAGAAGATCGTGCTGGCGGCCAGCGCCATGACGGCGAACCACGACTGCGCCGGCGCAAGGAATCCCAGCCCTCCTGCGCCGTCGGGATGCGCGGCGAAGATGGCCAGGCGAAGGCGCGAGAAACGCCACAGCAGGTACGCCCACACCAGGAACCGCCAGAGCCACACCAGCGCGACGAAGCGGAACACCGGCGCCGACACCGCCGCGAACCATTCGCCCGCTTTCGACAGGGAGCCTTCGACCGTCGCCCAATGCGTGAAACCCGACACATGCGAAAACTTTGCGTTCGTCGAGAACGCCGAGAGCAAAGCGATGAGCGCACACATTGTTTCGGGAATGTGGGAATCGCGGATCGCGTGCCCGTGCTGCACCAGGCGCTGGAACGCATCGTGCGAAGCGCCCGGCACCAGGCCGGACCGCCCGATGTAACGCACGGTCGCATGCAGCACGTGGTCGCAGGCGCCGGCGCCGAGGACCATGATCGGCACCGCGACGAGCAAACGCGCGAGCACTGCGTAATCGCCCAACAAGGCGATGCGATCGGCGGATGGCAGCAACATTCCCTCGATCGCGGCGAGCACCATCAGCGGCACGAAGGACACCACGACGATCAATGCGAGCAGCAGCCACTTCGTCGGCACGCCGGGGCGCAATGCGCCGAGCCAATGCATCAGTCGATACACCGGGCCACCGCGCAACAGGGAGAAACTGTCGGAAAGCATCGGTGCCCTAGGTCGCCTCCGGGTACACCGTCTCCCAGTCGCGCGCCATGTCGATCACCACCCAGCCGCGTTGGGCCGCTTCGTCCAGCCCGCGATCGAGCTTGCCGACCATCGAAGCGCGGTCGTAGGCGAATTCGCGCTCGCCATCGGTGTGGTGCAACAGCGCGCCGAAGCGTGGGCCCTCGCCCGTCGTGGTCCATTCCAGCATTTCGAAATCGCCGTCGGAGTTGCCGAACGCCATCACCGGCCGCCGCCCGAGGAAACGCTGGATGCCGACCGGCTTGCCCGCGTGATCGTCGACGAGCTCGGGCTGCTCGGTCTTCATGATCGAAGGCCGGTCGCCCGTGACGTACTTCAACCCCGCGTAGCTACCGATCACCTGTTGCGGCGGAATTCCGTAGGTCGCTTCGACCCACGCGCGCAGGAACTCCTGCCCACCGCCCGACACGATCCACGTGCCGTAACCGTTCGCCCGCAGGAAAACCATCAACTCCTGCATCGGCTTGAACACCATCGCGTCGTAGCGGCGCCGGGTGACCGGATGCCGCGCATCGGCCAACCAATCACGCACGATGTCGGTGAACTGTTCCGTCGTTACGCCCGCGTGCGTGGCGGCGATGATGGGCAGCAGGCCCTTCTCGCCCGCCGCCACCAACGACTTCATGTCGTTGTCGATCACCCACTTGTAGGGCTCGATGGTCTTCCACTCCGGATGCTGCGCCGCAAGCGCGCGCACGCGATCCAGCGCGAACAGGAACTGGAAATACAGCGGCTGCTCCGACCACAGGGTGCCATCGTTGTCGAACACCGCGATGCGATCGCCCGCCGCGACGAACTCCGGCGACCCGGTCGTCGTCGTGCGTTGCACGAAATCGACGATCGCCTGCCGGGCTTGCGTGTCGCGCCACGACGGCAGGTCAGACATGGAACAACCATGCGGCGGTCACGCCACCGAGCAGGAGGAAAATCAGCGTCATCCCGATCACGGCGCGATCCATCGGGCGGAAGGTCGCATTCTTGATGTCGGTGTTGACGTGCTTGTAGCGATACAGCGACCAGCATGCGAGCAGGATCCCGAGCACGACCATGCCCAGGCCGACGTTGGCCGAGTCGCGCAGCACCCCGATCTTCTGGCCCACCTGCAGCTTGTCGCCCTGCTGCAGGAACACCGAGAAGCGATTCAGGGTGATGCCGAAGCCGATCAGCGACACGCACGTGCGCAAATACGCCAGGTGCGTGCGCTCGTTCGCCAGGTGCGAGCGCAGGTCGGCCAGGCCCGTGCGCGAGGCCGCCAGTTCGTTCGAAGTGGGTTGCGTGCTCATTGCCCGGCCTCCACGGCGTCGGTCGCGCCTTCGCGCGCCGCCGCGTCCAGGTCGCGTTCGAGGAAGAAGTTGAGGAACGTCCGGATCACGGCGATCGACGCGAGCTTGCCGATGTCGTCCCACGTCGGTGCGATCGCGGTGCGCACGATGTCGGCCGCGAGCATGAATTCCAGGCCCAGCAGCAACCAGCGCGCCAGGCTCAGCCACGCCGCGCGCCGCCGCCCGTGCGAAGCGATGTTGCGCAGCGGCGGCACGAGCACGCGCACGAACGCTTCCACCGCGCCGATGGCGATCATCAGCACGGAGATCGCTTCCAGCGCGAGGGCGATGTGCTGGCTGAAATCGCGGAAAATTTCTTCCATACGTGTGACTCAGCCGCCGAGGACGCAGCGGAAGCCCAGGTGCGAGGTCGAGGTGTCGACGGGCTGCGCCATGCGCGCAGCGGGGCGATAGCGACGGCAGTAGTTCGGCGCGCACAGGTGCGAGCCGCCCTTCATCACGCGACGCGGAATGCGCAACTGCGGTTGCGCGGGATCGAAGCTCGCCTCCAGCGGTCCGCCGCGCGGGTTTTCGGGAATGCAGCAGGCCTTCTGCGGTTCGGCAGGATGGCGCGGGCGATACCAGTCCGACGTCCATTCCCACACGTTGCCGATCATGTCGAACAAGCCGTAGCCGTTCGCAGGAAATGCACCGACCGGCGAGGTGCCGATGTACCCATCCTGCGCGAGGTTCTGCCAGGGAAATTCACCCTGCCAGGTATTCGCGCGATGCAGCCCGTGGGGCGAGAACTCATCCCCCCACGCGAATTCGGCTTCGTCCAATCCACCGCGCGCCGCGCATTCCCATTCGGCTTCGGTCGGCACGCGCTTGCCCGCCCATGCGACGTACGCATCGACGTCGCGCGCGGCGACATGCACGACGGGATGATCGTCCTTGCCCTCGATCGAGGTATGCGGACCGAGCGGATGGCGCCAGTCGGCGCCGCGAATGAACTGCCACCAGCGATAGTGATCGTCCAGGCCCACGCGATGCGCCGGCGGCACGAACACGACCGATGCAGCGACCAACATCTCCGGCAACGCGCCCGGATAGTCTTCGGCCTTCGGCGCTTCTTCGGCGAGCGTGACGTGGCCGGTGGCTCCGACGAATGCGCGGAACTGCGCATTCGTCACCGGCGATGCGTCGATCCAGAATCCATCGACCGTGACGCGATGCGCCGGCGCTTCCTCCGGATAGTGATGGTCCGATCCCATGCGGAACGTGCGTCCGGGAATCCACACCATGCCGGCGTGCGCGTCGTGGGTTCGCATCGCGGGTTGCGCACTCATTTCGCGGCCGCGCCCGGCGGGAAGCTGGTGAACATCTTGTCCAGCGCGGCGTTGACCGCGGTTTCGTTGCGCTGCGGCGAATCGGACACCGTGCCGCTCGCGACGCCGCGCCACACCGCCTTCTTCGTCGAAGTGTCGAACATGTCGAGCACGAGCGTGCCGACCGTGTAGGTGTTCACGCGCGTGGTGGAACTGCCCATGCCGCCGTAGCCCCAACCCGGCCCCCATCCCCAACCGCCCATGCCGGTGCCGGTGTAGAAGGTGTCGAGCGTCTGTTTCTGGCTGGTCGCGACGTTGCCGACGAGCGCGATGTCGCCGCTGCCTTCCTGCCGCGTGAATCCGCGCGAGGCCATGCGCGCATCGATGCCCGCGATGATGCGTTGCTTCGCGAGCGGATTGTTGATCTGCAGTTCCTGCGCCCAGTAGTAGGTGCGGAAGCGCGAGAAGTCGGCGGACGGATCGTGGTCGACCGTGACGTCCGGCGTGGATGCGCAACCGGCGAGCAACGCGGTCAGTGCAAGGGGAATGAGCGCTTTCATTGCGTTGTCTCCGTGGAGGGCCTAACCGAATGGACGGACGTCGAACACCATGCTGGCGATCGCCAGCAAACCGATGCACAGCAGCACCACCGCGCAGATCAGCGTGAGCGAAACCGGATACTCGCTCTGCCCGTGGATGAGGCCGTCGGCGATCATCTGCGTGCGCTCTTCGCGCAACTGCGTCATGTACCGTACGTGGTAGGCGATGCCGGCCATCAACAGCAATATCCCGACCATCACCAGCGCAATCCCGAAATTGCGTGGCGCTTCCTGCGCGATCGCCGCACCAGGACTCTTCAACCAATTGGTGAACACCTGGTAGATCGTGAAGCCGAAGCTGATGAGCGACAGCGAGGTGCGGATCACCGACATCAGCGTGCGATCGGCGCTCATGCGCGTGCGCTGGAAGCTCATGCCGGTCCGGCGCGAGGAGAGCTCGACCGAAATGTCGTCGGCAGTCTTGAACTTGGCGGGATCGACCGGGGGCATGGCGCGCCCAGCTTCGTTCCCGCCGCCCGGACCGCACAACGGGGTTTACACGGTCGGGGGCCTCAGTATTTCTACTGTGTACTCAGCGGCGCAGGGCCTGGCGATTGAGCGAAGCCGACGCATACCAGCGGCCGGCCATCACTTCGGCGACCGCGGCGGCGAGCGCATCGCCGGCGTCGGCCTTGAGCACGTAGGCGGTGCGCGGCAGCGCGCGAGCGCGGGCGACCAGCGCGGGTTCGTCGTGCACGGTGATGAACACGACGCACAGGGCCGGGTGCGCCTTGAGCGCGTGTTCGGCGGCCTGCAGGCCATCCATGCCGGGCATGGAGATGTCGGTGACGAGCACGTCGGGCTTGAACGCGTTCAGCGCGGCGAGGATGGCATCGCCGTCGGTGACCAGGCCCAGGACCTCGAAGTCCTGCGCCAACAAGGTGCGCAACTGGCGCGCGACGACAGGACTGTCCTCGGCCAGCAGCACCCGCGTGCGAATCGGCGCGACCCCGTGCATGCCCCACAGCCTGAACGCACGCGCGCCGCGCGCCTATCGTGAAAACGACTGAATTCGGGCAGGTAAAACTACTGTGGAGCGTCAGTACCCGACGTCCCTCATCCCCCTTTCCAAGGGGGATCGAACGCGCAAAGCGCGTTCGAGGGGGATGAACTAAGGTGGCGCATCAATCGCGATCAGCCCCGCGTGCGCGGCCTTGCGCACCAGTTCGACGGTGCTGTGCACCCCGAACTCCTGCATGATCGCGTACTTGTGCGACTCGACCGTGCGCACCGACAGACCCAGTTCGAAGGCGATCTGTTTGGACCGCAGGCCCTGCGCGACGCGCGAGAGGATTTCGCGCTGCTTCTGCGTCAACGCCGCATCGGGTGTCGAGCGCGACGAGGACGGCGAACCGTGCGCGCGATGCGCGCTCGCACGGATCGTGCGTGCGGCGAGTGTCGGCGTGACATAGGTGCGTCCGGCGAGCACTTCCAGGATCGCGCGTACGAGCTCGTCGCCCGCCGAGGATTTCAAAACATACGCACTCGCGCCGCCTTCGATCGCTTCGGCGGCGAGTTCGGGATCGGCATGCATCGTCAGGAACACGAACGGCACCTCGATGCCCATCGCGCGCACGGTGCGCATCGCTTCGAGTCCGCTCATCGCGCCCATGCTGATGTCGGAGACGACGACGTCCGGTGCGTCGCGCTGCACCGCGGCGATCAACGACTCGCCATCGCTTACGAGTTGGATGTTGCAGAAGCACTCCAACAGGAGCATTTCCACGCCTTGCGCGACCAACACGTGGTCGTCGGCCAACAGCACGCGGGCGCGTTCACTGGAATTCGCAGCATCCATCTTCGGTCCCCCTTCAAGGTCCGATCGGGGTCCCCCTGCGCCCGGTGAGCCTCGCGTGAAATGCGTTCAAACCGCGTGACGGCGCCATGCGCATTCATGTCCTTGAATTGGTCATCCATCCGTCGGAAGGGTGACCTTCTGTCATTGCCGGGTGCGTGTACGAGGTGTACACGAAGCTGAAAACACCGGGGCTCGCATGGACCACGAACCTGCACGGATGGGATGGCTTTTGCCGGCGGCCGTTGCCGCGGCCGGCGCGCTCGGTCAGACGCTGACCATGACGCCGTGGATGGCGAGCTTCCTCGGCCAGGCGGTGTGGATCCCCGGTGCGGTCCTGATGTGCGGGCTGCTCGCGACGCCCGGTTCGCGGTGGCCGATCGTGTTCGGTGCAGCGTTGTTGGGCAGCGCACTGGCGTGCGTGGGCATGGGGCGCGAGTTGTTGCCGCATTGCGTGATGTTGATGGGCGAGTTCGCGCTCGTGGTCGTCGCAACGTGGTGGCTGCATCCCGAGCGCGATGGAAAGATTTCGCCGAACGGTTGCGAGCCGGTCAAATTCCTCCTCCTGTGCGGCGTGCTGCTGCCGATCGCGGGCGGCGCGTGGGCGCATGCGGCCAGTACGCAACTGGGCATGATGGCCATGCCGTTCACCGATGGCCACGAGATCCTCGCGCGCAGCATCGGCTACCTGATCGTCGTGCCCGCCTTCACCGGCGCGGTGCGCCTGGCGAACGATCGCGCGGGCAACAGCGATGTCCATGGCTGGCAACCGGCGATCATCCTGATCGGCGCGCTTGCGATCGTGGTGTTGTGGATCTCGCCGCTCGGCAACGGCGAAGCGTTCCCGCTGCTGCTGCTCGCGCCGATCATGTTGCTGTTGTGGGCCGACCACGCACTCGGTTCGGCATGGACGCGCGTGGCCTGGGTGCCGGTGTGGTTGGGTTGCCTGTTGCTGACTTCGCTCGGCATCGGTCCGCTCGTACACGCGGAGGCGCGCGCGACGCTCTCGCACGTGCAGTGGTGGTCGATCGGCACGACCGTCGTCCTGCTGCTGCTCACGGCCTTGCGCGACCAGCGCGGCGAATCCACCGAGGCGTTGCGCGATTCCGGCGAACGGCTGAGCCAGCTCGCGCGGCGCGCGATGAACATGCAGGAGAACGAACGCAGCCGCATCGCGCGCGATCTGCATGACGACGTCAACCAGTCGCTCGCTTCGATCTCCATCGAACTCAGCAGCCTCAAGCGCAACGCCGATCCGCCGGGACGCGGCCGCATCGAAGGCTTGCAGGATCGCCTGCTCGGCGTGTCCGACGACATCCGCCGCCTTTCGCACGAACTGCACCCGAGCATGCTGCGCTACACCAGCCTGGCCGCATCGCTCGAAGGCCTGTGCGCGGGCCATTCACGCGACGATCTGCACGTGCGTTGCGACACCGATGAGTCTTTCGATCTGGACGAGCCGCAGAAGCTCGACCTGTTCCGCATCGCGCAGGAAGCGCTGCACAACGTCGAGAAGCACGCCGATGCGCGCCATGTGCGCATCGAGCTGCGGCGAGACGGCAGCGGCATGGCCTTGCTGCGCGTGGAAGACGACGGCCGCGGACTGCCGGAGGATCGCATCGCCGCACCGCGTCGCGGCCTGGGCATGATCAGCATGGCTGAACGCGCACGCACCTTGCGTGGTCGTGTCGAATTCAGCGCCGCGCCACGCGGCGGCACGCGCGTGGAAGTGCGCTTCCCGGTGGCCGAGCCTTCCGTAGAAGTACTGAGGCCGGTCCGGTAGAAGTCGGGTTGGGCTGCGCGGCCTCGCCGAGGAGGATAGGACCCTTCCCGACGTCGCCGGAAAACCCAGATGCCGCACAACGCGCGTTCCCTCCCCCTCAGCGTCGCGTTGGCTGTCGGCTGTGCCTGCATGTTTGCCGGGGCTCCCGCGCAAGCCACCGAAGGTGGTCTCGGCCGGCCGATCACCGGCCTGCAAGCGACCTCGTATGCGGGCGTGGTTCCGCCGACGCCGGGATTCAACCTCGCCATCCAGTACGCCTATTACTCCGGGCAGATCGGCGGGCAACGCGAAACGCCGATCGGCCGCAGCACGGCGATCGGCCTGGATGCGCAGTTTTCATTGCTGAACTTCACGGGCATCTATGTGTGGCCCACCGGCGAAGGCCGCTGGAATTACGCGACCGCGGTGGCCGTGCCCTTCGCGAAGGTGGACGTGGAAGCGGACGTGCGCATCGGCCGCTTCGGTCTGTCGACGAGCGATTCGGAAAGCGGCCTGTTCGACATGACGGTGGTGCCGGTCATCGCCAGCCGCCACTTCAGCCAGACCAAGCACATGTCGCTCGCGCTCTACATCTACGCGCCGACCGGCAAGTACGACCCCGACCGCCTCGCCAACGTCAGCCTCAACAACTGGACGTACTCGCCGACCGTTTCGTACACGCAGCTCGGGCAGGCCGGCACGCTCGAGTTCACCACGGTGGCGGCCGTCGACCTCTACACGGAAAACAACGCCACCGACTACCAGAATGGCGCCGTGTTCCGCCTCGACACCCTGTTGATCAAGCGGACCAAGAGCGGCTGGGGTTTCGGCGGCGCCGGCGGCTGGATCGAGCAACTGGAAAACGACACCGGGCCGACCGCCGATCGCCTCAACGGCTTCAAGGGACATTCGTTGGCCCTTGGTCCCATTGCCACGTACAAGACGGGCAAGGTCGAATTCTCCGCACGCTGGTTGTACGAGTTCAACGTCAAGAATCGATTGGAGGGCAACCCGGTCCTGCTGACCGGCACGATCACGTTCTGATCAACATCCAGGGAGATCGACCATGCTCAAGCGACTGCTCGCCGAAACCATCGGCACCTTCTGGCTCGTGCTGGGAGGCTGCGGCAGCGCAGTGCTCGCGGCGAACTTCGGCGGCGACGGCAATCCGCTCGGCATCGGCCTGCTGGGCGTTTCGCTCGCCTTCGGCCTGACGGTGCTCACCGGTGCGTTCGCGCTCGGTCACATCTCGGGCGGACACTTCAATCCCGCGGTGAGCGCGGGGCTCTGGGCCGGCGGTCGTTTCCCGGCGAAGGAGTTGATTCCGTATTGGGTCGCCCAGACGCTCGGCGCGGTGCTCGCCGGCTTCGTGTTGTGGCAGATCGCGCACGGCCGCGCGGACCTGGTGATCGATCCGAGCGCAGCCGGCGTGTTCGCGACCAATGGCTACGGCGGGATGTCGCCGGGTGGTTACTCGATGACGGCGGCGCTGCTGTGCGAACTCGTCATGACCGGCATGTTCCTCGTCGTGATCATGGGAGCGACCGATCCGAAGGCGCCCGCCGGTTTCGCACCGATCGCCATCGGCCTTGCGCTCACGCTGATCCATCTCATCAGCATTCCGGTGACCAACACCTCCGTGAATCCGGCGCGCTCGACGGGCGTTGCCCTGTTCGTCGGCGGCCAGCCGCTGCAGCAACTGTGGTTCTTCTGGGTCGTGCCGATCCTCGGCGGCATCCTCGGTGGCGGCCTCTATCGTTGGCTCAGGCGCCCGGAATGAGCGCAGTCCCCGTCGATCCCGCGCTCGAGCGCCTGTTCGTTGCCGATGCCGCCATCGTCAAGGTCGGGCGCAAGGTCCGCGTGCTCGACGCGATCGGCTGGCCAGCCACGATGGAAACGCGTTTCCTCGAACGCCTGCGCGCGGGCAATCCGGAGTTGCCGCAACCCACCACGCAACCGCAGGCGCTCGACGCCGAAGTCGCCGCGCTCGACGCGATCATGCAGGGCATCGATCGCGGCCATCCCATCGGTCATTGGCTGTGGAAAACCGCGTGGAGTTACCGCGTGGCCGCGCAGATGTTGCGCGGCATCGGCACGCCCGAATTCTCGCGTTGTTCGATCCTGCTCTATGGCCGGCCAGACACGAAATACCAATCGCAGGACGTCACCGCGGACGACGCCGCGCGCGACATGCTCGCGACCACCGATCACCTGATCGATTCGCGCCTGATCCCCGAGACGCCGTGCAACATGACGGCCGAGCAATTCGCCGTCCGCATTCGCGAACGCATCGATCCGTTCTTCACCGACGACAAGGTCGCGGTGGTCCTCAACCCCGACCTCGCCTCGAAGGCCGCCGCGGGCAGCAAGCAGATCACCCTGCGCGCGACCGCGATGTTCTCCGAACTCGACGTCGAACAACTCGTGCAGCACGAAGCGTTCATCCACTCGGCCACGCTGCTCAACGGCAAGCACCAGCCCTACGTCAAATCGCTCGGCGTGGGCTCCCCGCGCACGACGCGCACGCAGGAAGGCCTGGCGACGTACTCGGAGATCATCACCGGTTCGATCGACCTGCAGCGCTTGCGCCGCGTCGCGCTGCGCATCGTGGCCGTGGGCCAGGCCTTGCAGGGCGCGGACTTCATGGAGGTGTTCCGCACCTTCCTCGACGCTGGCCAGACCGAGGTCGAAAGTTATCGCAGCGCCGCGCGCGTGTTCCGCGGTGGCGATGTTCGCGGGAAGGTCTGCTTCACGAAGGATGGCGCGTACCTGGAAGGCGTCATCATGGTGCACCTGTTCATCTGCAAGGCGCTGCACGAAGGCCGCGCCGACATCCTGCGGATGTTGTTCTGCGGCCGCGTCAACACCGCGGACGTCATCACGCTGACGCCCTTCCTCCAATCGGGATTGATCGTCGGTCCGCGTTACGTCGCGCCGTGGGCGCAATCGCCCGAACGCGTGCTCGCCACGATGGCCTTTTCCGCGGCGACCGAAAAATTCCGGCTGGACACGTTCAACCTCGATCGCTTCGTCGAATACGAAGACGAGCGCATCGCCGAATCCGGCATCGGCTGCTGAGCGTCAGGGCGGTCGCGTCGCCGGCGGTGGCGACGGCGGACATTCCGCGCGCCGCTGCCACATCACGTACGGCACGCCGACGATCGCCGAAATGAGCACGTAGAGCAGCACGGTGCCGACGAAGTTGAGGTCGGGGAAATTCGCCGAAGCGATGGTCAACGCGATCGCGGGATGGCGGCAGCCGCTCGCCAGTGCGAGCACGACCGAATGCCCGCGTTCGGGCCGCCCCAGCCAATGCCCCACGGCCAGGCCGATGACGACGAAGAAGGTGATGGCGAAAATGGTGCCGTCGCCGAAAGCCGACCAGATCCCGCGCCATGCGGCCGCGAGCAAGGCGACTACCGCCAGCGGTAACAGGATGTTCGCGATCCGCCCGACGACGGGGATCAACCAGCGCGCAAGCTTGGGCCAGCGCCGCCGCACCACGAAGCCGATCAGCAACGGCGCCACGATCATCATCAGGACGATTTGCGTGATCTTGCCCAGCGAGACGGAGAACTCGCGGTGGAACATCCAGCCCAGGATCAAACCCGAGAGCGGAATCGCGATGATCGCGGTCAGCGACAGCGTCACCAGCAACGCCACCATGAACGAGTGTTCGCCGCCGGCCTTGTCCGTCTTGGTCGGCAGCAGCGGCGGCAACGGCGACAACGCGAGCGCGACGAGCGCAAGTTCCGTCGTGCGGCGGAACTCGAAGACCTCCTCCATCACCACGGCGATGATCGGCATGATGAGGAACACCGCCAGCAGCGATTTCACCAGCAGCCCGGGCCGGCGCCACAGATAGAGCAGATCATTGCGCGAGCTGTGCAGCCCATAGCCGAACACCGTGCAAATGATGCTCAGCTGGAACGCGAAGATGACGATGTGTTTGGGATCCATCGACGTCTCAACGCGCGTAAAGGTCGATCACCACGCCCTCGGCGGTGTTCTCCGCCACCTGGACACTGAAGCGCCGCTCGCCGTGCTTGATGCGCACGAAGACGTTGCCCTTCTGATTGTTGGTTTCGAAATCCTTCACGCCGAGGATGTCGCGGAACAGCTCGCGGGTCTGCAGCGCGATGCTGTTCTCCGTCTGGCCCTTCGTGATCGGCACGACGATCTCCGTCGGCGCGTCCTGGTCGTTCTGCCAGACGAGGAGTTTGATCTGCCCATCGCTCTTGGCGGTGCGATCGAAATTGATGGTCCAGCTCTTCGATGCATCGCCGGGCCGCTTCTCCGCGGCCGCGCTGGGAGCCCGCAACCCCTCCGTGGACTGAGCGGTGGCGCCACCGACGACGAGCATGGCGGCGAGGAACAGGATGAGAGAGGACGTGCGCATGCCGGATCTCCTGGAGGCCCTGCCCCAACAATGCGGGCCGGGCGCGCGTGGAGCCACCGCAATTCCACTTTGCGGCCGGCCAGTAGAAATACTGGGCCGGCCGCCGAAGCGTGCATCAGAACCAGACGCGCACGCCCGCCACCAGGCGCGTATCGCCGGCGCCCTCGCCCGCCATGCGTCGATGATCCGCGGTCTCGCCGTACGCGCGCTCGTAAACCAAGCCGACGTAAGGCGCGAATTGACGATGCACCTCGTAACGCAGGCGCAACCCCGCTTCGATCGTCGACAGCCCCGCGCCAATGCCGCGCTTCGGATCGTCCTTGCCGTAGAGGTTGGCTTCCACCAGCGGCTGCAGGATCAGTCGATTGGTGAACAGCACGTCGTATTCGACTTCGATGCGCGCGGCGGTTCGCCCTGAAGCGCCCAGGTACGCGGTGGCCTCGACTTCGACCTTGTACGGCGCAACACCGACCACGCCCAGCGCGGCCCAATCCTGCGATGCGCCCGGCTTGACGTCGTGCCGCACGCCGGCCACCAGGTCCCACCACGGTGCGACGGGCCTTCCGTACAAGGCTTCGAATCCGGCCGATTGCGTGCGCCCATCGACGCGTTCGCCTTCCGTTCGCAACCAAAGCTTGTCGGTATCGGTCCCGATCCACGCCTGCGCTTCCCAAGCCTGGCCCGCGCCGTGGTCGGCGTCGAACGCTTCCAGCCGATTGAGCAACACGTAGGTCTGCACGCTGTTGTCGTGCGCGGTTTCGGCGTGCCCGTGATGCTGCGCATACGCACTGCCCGACGCAAACAGCGCAATGGCGATGACGAGGGTCTTCATCGTTCGACCCTCACTTCGCGCATCATTCCTGCTTCCATGTGGAACAGCAGGTGGCAGTGGTAGGCCCACGCGCCGAGCGCGTCGGCGTGCACGCGATAACTGCGCCGCGTGCCGGGCGGCATGTCGATGGTGTGCTTGCGCACCTGGAATGCGCCGTCTTCGTCCTCCAGATCGCTCCACATGCCGTGCAGGTGGATCGGGTGCGTCATCATCGTGTCGTTGACCAAGACCACGCGCACGCGTTCGCCGTAGGTCATGCGGAGGGGTTCGACCTCGGAGAACTTGCGGCCGTCGAAACCCCAGACGAAGCGCTCCATGTGCCCGGTGAGATGCAGTTCGATTTCGCGGCCAGGATCGCGGCCATCGGGATCGTCGAACAGGCTTCGCAACATTCCATAACGCAGCACGTTGCGCCCGTTGTCGCGCAGGCCGACGCCGGGATCGTCGAGGCGCGGCGTCGGCGCGGTCGCCTGCATGTCGACGAACGGATTGCGGGTTTCGCTCGCCGGATGCGACTGCGCAGGCATCGCGTGGCCCATCGCGGCGTGATCCATCCCCGCCATGTCGTGCGACATCGTCTCGTGCCCCATGTCCGCCATCGTCAGGATCGCGCGCGCATCAAGTGCGGGCACCGGCGCACGCAAGCCTTCGCGCACGGCGAGCGTGCCGCTCACGTAACCGGTGTGGCCCATGTCCTGCGCGAAGATCGTGAATGCATCCTGGCCCGCCGGTTCGACGATGACATCGAAGGTTTCCGCAGCCGCGATGCGGAATTCGTCGACCGTCACCGGATGGACGGACTGGCCGTCGGCGGCGACGACCGTCATCTTCAGGCCTGGAATGCGCACGTCGAAGTACGTCATCGACGAGCCGTTGATGAAACGCAGGCGCAGCTTTTCGCCGTGGCGGAACAGGCCGGTCCAGTTCGCGAGCGAGGTCGCGCCGTTCATCAGGTAGGTGTAGGTATTCGCGTTGACGTCCGACAGGTCGGTCGGTGTCATGCGCATCGCGTTCCACATGCGGCGGTCGGTGATTGCCTTCGATGCGCCTTCGCGTTTCGCATCGCGCGCGAAATCGCCCACCGTGCGTTTGTAGTAGTTGTCGTACCCCGGCATCTTCTTCATGCGCGAGAACAACGCGGACGGATCCAGGTCCGTCCAATCGGTCAGCATCACCACGTGCTCGCGATCGTAGGCGAAGGGCTCGGGCGCGATCGGATCGATGATCAGCGGCCCGTACAGGCCTGCCTGTTCCTGGAAGCCCGAGTGGCTGTGGTACCAGTACGTGCCGCCCTGTCGCACTTCGAAACGATAGTCGTAGGCCTCGCCACGCCCGATGCCATCGAAGCTGATGCCCGGCACGCCGTCCATGTTCGCGGGCAGCACGATGCCGTGCCAATGGATCGACGTGCGATCCCCATGGATCGAGTTCGGCGGCAGCGCGTTGCGCACGCGCAGGTGCACCGTCGTGCCTTCCTTCCAGCGCAGCAGTGGCGCGGGAATGGAACCGTTGACGGTGATCGCGGTGCGCGTGCGACCGGTGAAGTTGGCCGGTGTTTCACCGATGCGCAGGTCGAATTGCGTGCCGTTGAGCACGGCCTGGCGCATCGCGCCGGGTGAGGCACGCAAGGGCCACGCACCGATGCCGGCGAACACGCCGGCGGCCGCGAGGCCTTGCACGAAACGGCGCCGCGCAGGCTGCGCGGGCGCGTCGAAAGAAGAATCGAAAGACATCCAACACTCCGGAAAGCGGACAGGCGTGCGCAGGCGCACGGCATCGAAGGCGTCGCGAGGGACGCCGATGGACCGCTTAGCCGATGGGAGGTCGGATGAGATTGGCGAGCAACGGGCTCGCGTGCGACGGTTTACGCGATTCGAAGGACAACACCGCGTTGCGCGGCGGCGCGGCGATCACGTGATTCGCCGGCAGCGCCGTGGCGTTGGCGAGACAACTGCACAGGCACGCACCGGGCGGGCAGCAATCGTCGTGGGACGCAGGCGGTGCGGCGGGCGGTGCATCGTGCGTCGCGGCCATCTCGTGGCAAGGCGCTGCGACCTGCTGCGCGACGCCCTCCGACACCATGCGCGCATTCGCGAACGCCGTCGCCGTGCCGTTCGCCAGCAAGGACAGGCACAACAGGATGCGCAGCAGGAACGGGAACGGACGCATGGCCACAGGGTAACCGATGCGGCCGTCCGTGAAGAAAGCCCCGCTTCCGCGGGGCTCCTTCGATCCTACTTGCGTCGGGCTTACTTCGCGTCGGGGTTGACGCCCTTGTCGACGACCAGTTTCACCACGACCTTGCGTGCATTGGCATTGCTGCCCGAACCCGCGTCGGCGGCAACGCCCATGCCATCACCAGCGGTGACGCGGCCCGGCTGCAGGCCACCCTGGCGCTGCAGATAGCTCGCGACCGCGTCGGCGCGGCGCTTGCTCAGGCGTTCGTTCGCGGCGGCATCGCCGGTCGAATCGGTGAAGCCCTGCATGACGACGGCGTAGTTCTGGATGTCCTTGGCCTTCTTCGACAGTTCCATCAGGTCGGACTTGCCCTTCTCCGAAATCGCCGTGCTGCCCGAAGCGAACATCACTTCGGCCGTGGCGACCGCTTCGTACTTGCCGAAGTCGTCCATGCGCTTGCCCATCGCATCGACCTTCGTCGAGGTGGGCGCGACACCGGCCTGGACCTGTTGCGCGGTGCGCATGTCGTCGGCGCGGAACGAGATCGCCGTGGCCTGCAATTGATCGCCCTGCGCGACGAGGTCGGCGGTGACGGGCAGGCCCGGGATCAGCGCGCTCTTCTGCATGCGCTCGAAGCGGACGGCCGCGAGGCCTTCCTTCTTCTTGATCTCGGTGGCCGAGGTCAGCGTGATCGTGTGATCGACGTTGTTGCCGTCGCGCACGGTGACCGTGTCGCCGGCGACCGCGGTGATCAGGCCCTTGACGGTCGACTTGTCGCCGTCCGCGGCGAAAGCCACGGGCGCCACGGCCAGCAACGTCGTCAGCGCGGCGATCCAGAACGAATGTTTCGATGGTTTCCAGCAGGCCATGACATGTCCCTCCAGGACGAATGGCGAGGCGCAAGCGTCGCGCCGCGCTCGCGCGCCCGCAATTACCCGTTGGGCCAATCGCCGACTCATCGGTAAGCGCGCCTTTCGTGAGCGCACCACGTTCACCCGCCGTGCCACAGGCTCCCGCCATCGCCAGATGACGCCGCCCCATGACCACGCGCAACAAACTGTTCACGCGCTTCGCCAAGAAGGCCGCGCATTTCACCGGCACGCCGATGTGCTTCATCATCGCCCTGGCGATCCTGCTCGTGTGGGCCGCCAGCGGGCCGATCTTCAAGTTCAACGACACCTGGCAACTGGTGATCAACACCGGCACGACCATCATCACTTTCCTGATGGTCTTCCTGATCCAGAACACGCAGAACCGCGATACCGAGGCGATGCAGATCAAGCTCGACGAACTGTTGCGGGCCAACCGCACGGCGAGCAACAAGTTGCTCGATCTCGAGGAGTTGGAAGAATCGGAGATGGACGAGCTGCGCAAGCACTACGAGATGCTGGCAGAGCGCAGCCGCAACAAGCCGACGGCGAAGCGCAGGTCCTGAGCTTCGCCGTCGGCGTTGACGCTGCTGGATTGTTCGTCGCGGGCGTTGATCAGTGGCCGGCGCTCTGCCCGCCGTCGACGTGCAGGATCTCGCCGGTGACGAAGCCCGCGCCGTCCAGGTACAGCACCGCCTGCACGACATCGGCGATCTCACCCATGCGGCCGACCGGGTGCAGCGCGGCCAGGAAGCCGTGCGTTTCCGGCGCATGCATCGGGGTCTTGATCACGCCAGGCGACACCGCGTTCACGCGGATGCCGCGCTTGGCGTATTCGATGGCGAGCGACTTGGTCGCCGAGTTCATGCCGCCCTTGGTGAGATTGGCGAGCACAGACGGCACGCCGTCGATCGCATGATCGGCCAGGCTGGTCGTGATGGACACGACGTGGCCACTGCCCTGCTTTTCCATCGCGCCGATCGCTGCCTGCGTGATGTGGAAGAACCCACCGACGTTGGTGGCGATGGCGGACGCGTAGTCTTCCGCGGTGTATTGCGTGAACGGCTTGGCGATGAAGACGCCCGCGTTGTTGACGAGGGTGTCGATGCGTCCGAACTTCTCCAGGCCTTCGCGCACGATGCGCTGCGCCACGGCCGGATCGGCGATGTCGCCGGCGACGGTGAGGATCTCGGGGTCGTTGGACGGCTTGATCGAACGCGAATTGGCGATCACGCGGTAACCGCGGTCGCGGAAGGCCTGCACGAGGCTGGCGCCGATGCCCTGCGATGCACCGGTGACGATGGCGACTTTCTGCTGGGTGTTCATGTGTGTTTCCTTGATGGGGGGACGTCGTGTTTCGACGCCGGCCAATCTAGGTGCACACACGCGTTGCGAGAATCCACCGCGTCAGGCAGACATTCTTCCGCGCAGCGAAGGAATTCAGCCCGCAGGCGGGTTTCAGAGCTTTTCGGAGTCGACGATCGCCTGCACGAACGCGCCGGGATCTTCCTGCGGCGGGTTGTGGCCGATGCCACCGGTCAGCAGCCGGTGGGCGTACTTGCCGGTGAAGCGCTTGGCGTAGCTTTCCGGCGGCGGATGCGGCGCGCCGTTGGCATCGCCTTCGAGCGTGATGGTCGGAACGGTGATGGGAGGAAACGTTGCGAGCTTCGCTTCGTTCGCGTCGTACTTCGCCTCGCCTTTCGCCAGCCCAAGTCGCCAACGGTAGTTGTGGATCACGATGTCGACGTGGTCCGGGTTGTCGAACGATTGGGCGCTGCGGTCGAAGGTCGCGTCGTCGAACGCCCACTTCGGCGAAGCCAGCTTCCAGATGAGCTTGGCGAAATCGTGCGTGTACTTCTCGTAGCCTGCGCGGCCGCGATCGGTCGCGAAGTAGAACTGATACCACCACTGCAACTCCGCTTCGGGCGGCAGCGGCGCTTGCGCGGCCTTCTGGCTGCCGATCAGATAACCGCTCACGGCCACCAGCGACTTGACGCGCTCCGGCCACAGTGCCGCGACGATGCCCGCCGAGCGTGCGCCCCAATCGAAGCCGCCGAGGATCGCCTTGTCGATGTGCAGCGCATCCATGAAGGCGATGACGTCCTCGGCAAGCGCGGTGGGTTGCGCGTTCCGGAGCGCATCGGGTGACAGAAATCGTGTGGTGCCGTAGCCGCGCAGGTGCGGAACGAGCGCGCGATAACCGCGCGCCGCGAGTTGCGGCGCGACATCGACATAGCTGTGGATGTCGTAGGGCCAGCCGTGCAACAGCACGACGGGCGTGCCGTCCTTCGGGCCGTCTTCTGCGTAGCCGATGTCCAGGACGCGTGTCTTGACCTGGCTGATGCGCGCGAAGCGCGTCGTCGCTCCGCTGCTGGCTGCGCGCGGGGTCGCGGGCGTTGCCTGCGCATCCATGGCCTGCGCAAATCCCAGCGGCGCAGCCGCGACGCCGAAGGCCGCGCTGCCCAGCAGGCGACGACGTCCCTGATCGAACCTGTTCGTTGGCCGTGTCATGGCGACGCGCGTCGCCGCGCTACTTGACCGAATTCGCCGCGGCGACGATGACGTCGGCGACCGCCTGCGGCTGCGAGACCATCGGCACGTGGCTGCTGTCGAGTTCGGTCGTCGTCGCTTTCATCCGCTTGGCGTAGGCGCGTTCGGCATCGGGCTGGATCATGCGGTCGTTCTTGGCGACGATGTACCAGCTCGGTCGCGTGGCCCACGCGGCCTTCGAGATCTTCGAATCGAACGCTTTCGAATTGATCGGCCCCTGCGTGACGGCGATGAGGTTGGCTTCTTC
Organism: Noviluteimonas gilva; assembly: GCF_009740395.1. Taxonomy (GTDB): domain Bacteria; phylum Pseudomonadota; class Gammaproteobacteria; order Xanthomonadales; family Xanthomonadaceae; genus Noviluteimonas; species Noviluteimonas gilva. The sequence continues at coordinate 70,261 of NZ_WOXT01000003.1, read as the reverse complement.
CGGGCCGACGTCCTGCGCGAAATCCTTCGCCACGGTTTCAGCCGACAAGGTCAGGTAACCATCGGCGCTCGCGATCGGATGCGCCAAACCGGGCGGCGGCGGGTAATTCTTGCCGACATCGCCGCCCGCCTCGCCGGCCTCGGGCGCGAACGCAGCGACGTAGACCAGCGCTTTCACCTTGTCGTGGTTGCCCGCTTCGGTGATGACGGCGCCGCCCCAGGAATGACCGACCAGCACGATGGGGCCGGTTTCTGCATCGAGGACGCGCTTGGTCTGCGCGACATCGTCGGCCAGCGAACTCAGCGGGTTCTGCACCGACACCACATGCAGACCCCTGGCCTGCAGCAGTGGAATGACCTTGTTCCAGGACGAGCCATCAGCGAATGCGCCGTGCACCAGCACGACAGTGGCCTTGGGTTTTGCTTCGGGTTCCGCCGAATGCGCGGACGTGGCGACGACTGCGAGCGCGAGGAAAGCGGACAGGAGCATGCGATTCATGACGGCACCTTGTGTTCACGCTGATGGGGGAAGACATCCGCGCTTCCATCTTCGCTGGCCGTTGCGCAAGAACGCGCTCACCCACTCGGGCGATTGCTGACGCGATGACGTGAGCGAAGCGGCCTTGCTAGCTGCTCAGTTCGGCGATCAACGCGTCCATCAATGCGCGCGTCGACAAGGTGCGCGCGAGCGGCGCGCCCTGCCCGGCCCATTGCGCGCCATAGCCGAATTCGCCAGCGGCATCGGCGATCTTCGCGAGTGCCTTGCCGGCGTCGTAGGCGATCGGATAGTCGGGAATCGCGTCGTCCGGGACGTCTGCGCCGAAACGCGTGAACGCATTCGCGAGGCAACGCGCGGGCCGACCGGAGATCGCGCGCGTCATGCGCGTGTGGTGCGCGGCGTCCGAATGCAGGCGCTTGCGATAGCCCGCGTTCGCCAAGGATTCGTCGGTGTCGATGAAGGCCGTGCCGAGTTGCGCGGCGCACGCGCCGAGCGACAGCGCTGCGCGAATGCCCGCGCCGTCCATGATCCCGCCGGCGGCGATGACGGGGAGCTTGCACTCGCGCACGAGCAAGCGCACCAACGCCATCGCGCCCAGGCGATCATCGTGCGCGTCGGGATCGAACACACCGCGATGTCCACCCGCTTCGTATCCCTGCGCGACGATGGCATCGAGCCCCGCCGCTTCGACCGCACGCGCTTCGGCCAGGCTCGTCGCCGACGCGATCAACACGATCCCGGCCGCTCGCAACGCATCGCGCTGCGCTTGCGTGGGCAGGCCGAAGTGGAAGCTCATCACTTCGGGCCGCGTTTCGATGAGCGCGGCGAGCATCGCGTCATCGACGAGGAAGGAGGTGTAGATCTCGCGCAAGGCAATCGGCGCCTGTGCGTTGAAGCGTCGGAACTCCGGCGCAAGGCGCGTGAGCCAGGCATGCTCCTTCGCGGCGTCCGCGCGCGCGGGCCGGTGCGCGAAGACATTCACGTTGAGCGGCCCGCGATCGAGCGCGCGCGTCGCGGCGATGGCCTCGCGCGCTTGCGTCGCCGACATCGCGCCGACACCGAGCGCCCCGAGTCCACCCGCAGCCGACACCGCGGCCGCCATCGCCGGCGACGACACGCCCGCCATCGGCGACTGGAAGATCGGGACGCGCAGACCCAGCGTTTCGAGCAACGGCGACATCGCGGGACTGTACTGCGCGCCGGGCCCCACCGGCACCGTCACCGGCAAGCCTCTACAATGGGCGTTCCGTTTTCGGAAGCATCCCCGCCATGGCGCCCAAGGCGACCGTGATCAAGGTCGAGCTCCAACTCAGCGACCTCGACCGGCATCACTACGAGACCTACCCGCTCACCCTCGCCCAGCATCCGTCGGAAACGGAGGAGCGGCTGATGGTGCGGCTGGTCGCCTTCGCGCTGTTCGCCAGCGACCGCCTGGAATTCGGGCGGGGCCTGAGCAACGAGGAAGAGCCCGATCTGTGGCGTCGCGACTACACCGGCGACATCGAACAGTGGATCGACCTCGGGCAGCCTGATGAGTCGCGCGTTCGCAAGGCGAGCGGCCGCGCGCGCCAGGTCATCGTCGTCAACTACGCCGGCCGCGCCGCCGATCTGTGGTGGGAAAAGAACGCATCCGGGCTTGCGCGCCTGGGCAACCTCACCGTCATCGACATCGATGGACCGACGGTGGAAGCACTGGCCGCGATGTTCCAACGCAGCATGCAACTCAACGCGATCCTCCAGGATGGCGAGCTGCAACTGATGGGCGATGCCGGCAGCGTCACGCTGCGCGCCCGCACCCGCATGGCACCGGCCGCGAAAGCGGCCTGATCGCGAACGTCGCGCATGAGCGGGCATTTCGACGCCGTGATCGTGGGCGGCGGCGCCGCAGGACTGATGTGCGCGTTGACCGCAGGCCGGCGCGGCAAGCGCGTGCTCGTGGTCGAACACGCCAACCGCGTCGGCAAGAAGATCCTGATGTCCGGCGGTGGCCGCTGCAATTTCACGAACACCGGCGCAACGCCGGCCAACTATCTGTCGGCCAATCCGCACTTCTGCAAATCCGCGTTGGCGCGCTACACGCCGCGGCATTTCATCGACATGGTCGAGCGCCATGGCATCGCGTATCACGAGAAAGAACTCGGGCAACTGTTCTGCGATGTCTCGTCCAAGTTGATCGTGAAGATGCTGTTGGACGAATGTGCGGAAGCCGGCGTGCGCGTGGAGACCAGTTGCAGCATCGAACGCGTGAGCCACGGCGACAGCGACGAAGCGCGGTTCCGCGTGCACACCACGCTCGGGAATTTTTCGGCGCCTGCGCTGGTGGTCGCGTGCGGTGGATTGTCGATCCCGAGCATGGGCGCCACGGGCTTCGGTTACGAACTCGCGCGCCAGTTCGGCCACGCCGTGTTGCCCACGCGCGCGGGCCTCGTACCGCTGACGCTCAGCGGCAAGCACCAGGAACGCCTCGCCGATCTCAGCGGCGTGGCGTTGCCGGTGACCGCGCAATGCAATGGCGTCTCTTTCAGCAATTACATGCTGGTCACGCACCGCGGCGTCAGCGGCCCGGCGATCCTGCAAATCTCTTCGTTCTGGCAACCGGGCGACGAGCTGCGCATCGATCTGTTGCCCGACCAGGACGCACTCGAAGCGCTGCAGCAATGGCAACGCGATCGCCCGGCCGCGGAACTCAAGACCGTGCTCGGCGACGTCATGCCGAAACGTTTCGCGCAACGCCTGTGCGAACACTGGCTGCCCAATCGGCCGATGAAGCAATTCAACGCGCCGCAACTGCGCGAGATCGCGCAGGTGCTCGGTGACTGGGCGCTCGTCGCCAGCGGCACCGAAGGCTATCGCACCGCGGAAGTGACACTGGGCGGCGTCGACACCGACGAGTTGTCCTCGAGCACAATGCAATCCAAACGCATGCCGGGGTTGTACTTCATCGGCGAAGTGGTCGACGTCACCGGCTGGCTCGGGGGTTACAACTTCCAGTGGGCGTGGGCTTCGGGGAGTGCGGCCGGTAACGCGGTGTGATCATGTTCGAACCGTGCGACGCAAGCGCCGCCAGGCGAATCCGCTAACGCACCAATCCGAGCGCGCGTAGCTCCCTCTCCAATTGCGCAATCGAATCCCACGGCAAGATCGGCGCGTTCTGCCGCTCATCCGGCGGATTCGACGGCAACGTATCGGACCAACCCCCACATCCCACGAGCGGCAAAAGCGGGCGCTTGTGCAACCACGCCAGGCACACTTCGGAAATCGTGCCCGCACGTCCGCCGATGACGATGCACGCATCGCCGGAAAGCGCCATCAACAAATTGCGTGCGTCACCCATGCCGCATGGAATCACGACGGTAGCGGGCCAGTCCGGGGGCGGCATTGCATCGGGCGGAACGATGCTGACGACCAGACCGCCTGCGTCGATGGCGCGCTCGGCGGCGACGCGCGTCGCAGGACTACCGCAACCGCTCACGAGCGTGATCCCGAGGCGCGCCAGCAACGCGCCCGCTTCGCTCGCGAGCGCGTAGGCGTCGGATCCGGGTTCGGCGCTGCCGAGAACGCAGACCTGGGGGCGTCGGTGCGACTGGTTCAAGAGCCCGTGCCGCCAAGGAGTTCGTCGATGACGGGATCCATCTTGGCCTTCGTTCCTTGCCACTTGGTTAGCGCGAAACCACCCTTGCCGCGGAGGTGATAGTCGGCCGCGCCGATTTGTCGACCCTCACGCCAAAGGCGAAGCTCTGCGTGCGAAAGATAAGGCTTGAAGTCCCAGGATCGGAGCGCCGTGTACGTCAACGTCACCGGGCACTGCTTTGCGCCGTCGGCATCCACGACCGTCGTCGCGATTCCATGACGATCGAATCCATCTCGAAGCACCGGAACAAAGTCGTCGACGATGACCGCCGGGTTGTTCTGGATGCAGACCTCTTTGATGTTGGCGACGCTTTCAACTGGACGTACATTCGTTGACGTGCACGCCGCAAGCAACAGCGCGCACGACGCCGCTGGAACGCTTTTCATTGGACACCCCCTGTCCTTCGCTATACGGCGGCACCGGCGCGAATCGGTCAGAGGTCTGCGCGAGTGGCGGAAGGGGTGGGATTCGAACCCACGGATGGTTTCCCATCGGCGGTTTTCAAGACCGCTGCAATCGACCACTCTGCCACCCTTCCACGAACATCAAAACGCTAGCACGCATCGACCGGAACCCACGGGAGTGGGATTGCTCGGCCCTTCCATGGGCCTCGCCCCTCCGCGCTGCGCGCTCCGGGGCCAGCCTTCGGCTGTCCGAATTCGCTCCCGGCGAATTCGTCGAACCCACGGTCGTGTCTCCACGACGCCGGTTTTCAAGACCGGTGCCTTAAACCGCTCGGCCATCCCTCCGTGCACGACACTTTAACGGCTGTCGCTGAACGGGCCAAATGGCCCTTCATCCGGGCTCGGCGCGTTGTCTGGCTAACATTCGCCGGCAGTCCTGGAGCCGACCCCGATGCCGACCGCCTCGCCCGTGCCCCTCCTCTGGACCGGCGGATGGGATTCCACCTATCGCGCGCTCGTCGTGCTGCTCGATCTGCGCGCGACGGTGCAGCCGTGGTACCTGTTCGACGGCAAGCGTGCGTCGGCGCAGATGGAATCGCAGGCGATGGACCGCGTGCGCGCATGGTTGGCCGAGCACCACCCCGCCACGCAGGACGCCTTGCTGCCCACGCGCGTGGTGCGCCTGGAAGAAGTCGGGCCCGATCCGCGGATCGAACACGCGTTCTCGCAAGTGCTGCGCCTGCGCGGCATCGGCGATCAGTACGCGTTCCTCGCGCGCTTCGTGAAGCAGTTCGGCGTGCAGGGCGTCGAGCTCTCGCTCGAAAAGACGGCTCACGGTGCGCACGGCGTGATCCAGGATTACGTCGGGCCCGCGCGCGACGTGCATGGGCACGACACCTATCGCGTGAAAGACGAATGCCTCGACACACCGATCGGCACGATCTTCGGCGGATTTTCGCTACCGTTGTTCAACACCGAAAAACTGGACACCGTCGCGCACATCGAGCATCGCGGTTGGAACGATGTCATGGCGATGACGTGGTTCTGTCACACGCCCGCGCAGGATGGACAGCCTTGCGGCTTCTGCAATCCATGCCAATACGCGATCCAGGATGGCTTCGCGTGGCGGATTCCGGAGAAGCGACGCGCGTTGTCGAAACTCTACGGCAGGACATTGCAACCACTGCGCGGAAAGACTCGACAATTGCTGCGTAGGCTCAGGGCCTAAAGCGGACACGGCGCGCCCGTAATTTGCTCACCGTGACGGGGGATTCGCAAACCTCACGAACCTCGCGGACGATGCGGCACTTTCGCCAAACGACTACGGCCGCTTTCATGTCGTCGACTTTGCTCAACGTTTATCGGTGCTATCAGGGGCACTACATGCTGCAGCGCGGACCGGTCATCGATACGGTGCGCGGAACACGCGTGCACTGGCTCGGCGTACTCGAGCCCGATGTTCTCGATCCAACGTTGCGACATCGCGTCGAGCACGAACTGGAAGCGCGCGCGTTCGCGTTGCTGACGGCGGCGCAGTTCTACGATCCGAACCGCGGCCGCCATCAGATGCACTGAAGGGCGTCAGCCCTGCGGCGCGACGGTCACCGCGGCGGGCTTGCGACGCTCCACCTGCGGCATCGCGTGCTTGTCGGTGCCCGGCGGGCAATTGCGGCAATGCAGGCGCGACTCTTCGATCAGCGCGGGCATGCGTTCGGCGAGGAAGTCGATCAGCGCACGCACCGCGGGCAACAACCCACGACGCGACGCGAACACCAGGTGCGCGATGCCCTGCGGCAGGCGCCATTCGGGCAGCACCACTTCCAGCTCGCCATTGCGGATCGCATCGGCGCACACGGTTTCGGGCAGCATCGTGATGCCGATGCCCTGGCGCGCGAGCGCCATCAACATCGGGAAATCGAAACCCGCCAGGCGCGGCTTGAGATCGACGCGGCGCATGTCGCCGTTCGCATCCTGCAGGTCCCAACGCTGGCGCGCCTCGTCCTCGTTCATGCTGAGCGTGACGTGGTCCTTCAGTTCGTCGGGATCCTTCGGGCGGCCCATGCGATCGAGATAACCGGGGCTGGCCACCAGCAATTCCTGGATCTGGCCGAACGTGCGCATCACCAGGCTGCCGTCGTCGTCGAGCTTGTTGCGCACGCGCATCGCAAGATCGAAGCCTTCGTTGATCACGTCCACGCGGCGATTGCTCACGTGCAGTTGCACGCGCACCTGCGGGTACTTGGCGAGGAACTCGGGCATCAGCCGCGGAATCATTTCCTGCGCGAAGCTCACCGGCACGCTCATGCGAATGGTGCCGCGCGGCTCCGAACTCAGCCGGTCGACCACTTCGCGCGCGGCCTTGGCCTCTTCCAGCATCGTCTGCGCGTGGCGATGCACTGCGCTGCCGACGTCGGTGACGGCGAAGCGGCGCGTCGAACGCTGAAGCAAGCGAACGCCCAGCTCGTTCTCCAGCGCGCTGATGCGGCGGCTCAGGCGGGACTTGGGAATGCCCAGGGCGCGCTCGGCCGCCGCGAAGCCGCCGTTGTCGACCACGGCGGAGAAGTAATAGAGATCGTTGAGATCCTGCATGACGGGCTCCGGACTATTGCCACTATTGCAACGATGCGTGGCATTGGACCATCTTTATCCCACTGATGCAACGGCCTAGAGTTCGCCCCAACGCAGCAGACCCGCTGCCCGGACTTGAGGCCTAGCCATGAAACTCCTCCATCTCGACACCAGCGCCCTGGGCGCAAACTCCGTGACCCGCGAGCTGAGTGCGGCAATTGTCGCGCGTTGGCAGGCTGCCGTGCCGGGTCTGACGGTCGAATATCGCGATCTCGACACCCATCCGCTCCCCCACCTCACCGGTGCGGTGCTCAGCGGTACCGACGCGGCCGCCAAGGCCGAGGGCGACGCGATCATGGACCAGTTCCTGGCCAGCGACGTCATCGTGATCGGCGCGCCGATGTACAACTTCGGCATCCCCTCGACGCTGAAGGCGTGGATCGACCGCGTCGCGGTGGCCGGCAAGACGTTCCATTACACCGAGAACGGGCCCGAAGGCCTGGCGACGGGCAAGAAGTTGATCGTGGCCAGCGGCCGCGGCGGCATCTACGGCGACAGCAGCCCGGCCGATTTCCAGGAAGCCTACCTGCGCCACACGCTCGGGTTCCTGGGTGTCACGGACGTCGAGTTCGTCCGCGCCGAAGGCGTGGCGTATTCGCCGCAGCATCGCACCGATGCGATGGCCGGCGCGCACGCTTCGATTTCGGAGCCCGTCGCGGAAGCCGCGTAAACGATCAGCGGATCGTTTCAGCGCCACCCATGTAAGGACGCAAGGCCGCCGGCACCGTAATGGTGCCGTCGGCGTTTTGGAAGTTCTCCATCACCGCGATCAACGCGCGGCCGACCGCAACGCCGGAGCCGTTGAGCGTGTGCACGGGTTCGGGCTTGCCCGTCGCCGGATTGCGCCAACGCGCCTGCATGCGGCGCGCCTGGAAGGCGTCGCAGTTGGAACACGACGAGATCTCGCGAAACGTGTCCTGCGACGGCAACCAGACTTCCAGGTCGAAGGTCTTCGCGGCACCGAACCCCATGTCGCCGGTGCACAGCAGCACGCGGCGATACGGCAGGCCGAGTTTTTCCAGCACGACTTCCGCCGAACGCGTCATGCGCTCGTGTTCGTCCGCTGACTCCGACGGACGCGCGATCGACACCAGCTCCACCTTTTCGAACTGATGCTGGCGGATCATGCCGCGCGTGTCGCGGCCGTGGCTGCCGGCTTCGGCGCGGAAGCACATCGAATGCGCGGTCATCCGCAGTGGCAGGCGCGTGTCGTCGACGATCACGTCGCGCACGATGTTGGTCAGCGGCACTTCGGAGGTCGGGATCAGGTAACGCCGGCTGCCCGGTTCGTCGCCGCCGATCGCGGTGGCGAACAGGTCGTCCTCGAACTTCGGCAATTGCCCGGTGCCGCGCATCGATTCGGCGTTGACGAGCAGCGGCACATTGGTTTCTTCGTAGCCGTGTTCGGTCGTGTGCAGGTCGACCATGAACTGCGCGAGCGCGCGATGCAGGCGCGCCAGTTGCCCGCGCAGCACGGTGAAGCGCGCGCCGCTGAGTTTCGCGGCGGTGTCGCCGTCGAGCCAGCCGTTGCGCTCGCCGAGCTGCACGTGGTCCTTCACTTCGAAATCGAACGCACGCGGCGTGCCCCAGCGATGCTGCTCGACGTTCTGCGTTTCGTCGTTGCCCTGCGGCACGTCGTCGTAGGGAATGTTGGGAATGCCGAGCGTGATGGCATCGAGCTCGCCGCGGATGCGCTCGAGTTCGACTTCCGAGGCCTTGAGCTCGTCGCCGAAGGACGCGACTTCCGCCATCAGCGCCGCGACATCCTCGCCTTTCGCCTTCGCCTGCCCGATCGCCTTGCTGCGCGTGTTGCGCAGGTTCTGCAATTCCTGCGTGCGCACCTGCAGGCGCTTGCGGTCGGCCTCGAGCGACTCGATGGCCTCCACCGGCAAGTCGAAGCCGCGGGAACGGAGCTTGGCCGCGAGTTCGGCGGTCTGGGTGCGCAGCAGGTGGGGGTCGAGCATGGGGCGCCACGTTTCGATACGGGGGCTGAATTATGCGGCCTCCAAGCGCGCTTGCCGACCGGCTCGGCCGTAACGACGTGACAGAATCGGCCGCATGTCGAGCCATTCCTCCTCTTTCGCGGCGCGCCTGGCCGCCTGGCGCCCCACGCAGCGCGGCCTTGCGATGATCGCCGCGGCCGTTCTCGTCGGCCTGGTCCTGTTCCTCATCGTGTGGTCGGGCCAGCGCAGCAACGCGCCCGCGCCGGTGCGCGCCACCGCCGATCGCCCGGATTTCGCACCGCTTCCCGCGCCGATGGCGGGCAACGCCGACGGCGCGAGCGGCATGGAAGAACCCGACGAAGAAGCGCTCGCCGAACGACCGCGCCTGGAAGAAGCGCCGCGCCGTGAAGCCCCGCCCGCGCCGGCGCCGGTCGCGCCTGCGCCCACGGCGCCGCCTGCGATGGCGGATAGCGCGAGCCCGTCGCCCATCTCGCGTCCGCCGCCGCGCTATCCCTCGCGTGCGTTGCGCATGCGCGAAACCGGCACGGTGCGCGTGTTGGTCGCCGTCGGCGCCGATGGCGTGCCGACCGATGTCAGCGTCGAAAGCAGCAGCCAGTCGCGCGACCTGGATCGCGCGGCGCTGGAAGCGGTTCGCAAATGGCGCTTCCGTCCCGCGCAGCGTGGCGGGCAGCCCGTCGCAGGCTCGGTGGTCGTGCCGATCGAATTTCGTCTGTAACGGGTCAGCTTTCGCGCAGCGCGAACCCCGTGCTGCGCGCCAGTGAATCGAATGCGGGGAACGAGGTCGCGACATTCGCGGTGTCGCACACCTGCACCTCGCCGTCGCACACCTGCCCCGCGATCGCGAAGGCCATCGCCACGCGATGATCGCCATGCGAAGCGACATGGCCGCCGCGCAACGGGCCGCCATGGATCGCCGCGCCGTCTTCGGTTTCTTCCACCGCGATGCCGAGCGAACGCAAGCCGCTCGCCATCGTCGCGATGCGGTCGGATTCCTTGACGCGCAACTCCGCCGCGCCACGCACGCGGGTCGTGCCTGAGGCGCAGGCCGCGGCAACGAACAACGCGGGAAACTCATCGATCATGTCGGGCACCGCGTCCACGGGCACGTCGATGCCGTGCAGCGGCGCATAACGCACGTGCAGGTCCGCGACCGCTTCGCCGCCCTGCTCGCCCATCGCTTCGATGTCGACGTGCGCACCCATCGCACGCAGCACGCGCAGCAAGCCCGTGCGGCGCGGATTCATGCCCACGCGGCGCAGCACGATGTCGGAACCGGGAATCACGCACGCGGCGACCAGGAAGAACGCCGCAGACGAGAAATCCGCCGGCACCGACACATCCGTCGCGCGCAGGCGATGCCCGCCCGAAAGCCGCGCGACGCCCGGCGAAAACTCGATCGGCCAACCGAAGGCGCGCAACATCCGCTCGGTGTAATCGCGCGTGGGATGCGGTTCGCGCACTTCGGTATCGCCCTTCGCATGCAGGCCCGCGAGCAGCACGGCGGACTTCACCTGCGCGCTCGCGATATCGGACGCGTAGGAGATACCGCGCAACGATTTGCCGCCCGCGATCTTCAGCGGCGGGAATCCATCGTGCGCGGCGATCGAAGCGCCCATGCGCGCGAGCGGATCGAGTACGCGCCGCATCGGCCGCCGCGACAGCGAGCCATCGCCGATCAGCACGCTGTCGAAGCGTTGACCGGACAGCAGCCCCGCCAGCAATCGCATGCCCGTTCCCGCGTTGCCGCAGTCGAGCGGGTGCGTCGGCGCCTGCAGGCCGTCGAGGCCCACGCCGTGCACGATGCGCGTGCTGGCGCCGGGGACTTCGATGCGCACGCCGAGCTTTTCGAAGATCCGCGCCGTCGCGAGCGTGTCTTCGCCTTCGAGGAAGCCTTCGATGCGCGAGGTGCCATCGGCGATGGCGGCCAGCATGATCGCGCGATGCGACACCGACTTGTCGCCGGGCACATGGACTTCGCCGCGCAGCGGACCACCGGGCGATGCGACCCAGGCTTCGCGCGGTTCGGCAGCGATCATGCGAGTGCGTCCAGTGCGTCGAGGAAGCGGCGGTTCTCGTTGCGATCGCCGACCGTGATGCGCAGGCAATCGCCCAGGCCGTAGCCGATCATCGGGCGCGGAATCACGCCGCGATCGAGCAGGCCCGCTTCGATGGCCGCGGTCCGCGCGCCGAATTCGACGAGCAGGAAATTGGTTTGCGAGGGATGCACGAACCAGCCGCGCGAGCGCAACGCATCGGCGAGCCGCGCGCGTTCTTCCGCGTTGCGCGCAAGGCCCCATTGCAGGTGTTCGACATCGCCGAGCGCCGCTTCGGCCGCCGCAAGGCCCATGCAATTGACGTTGAAGCTTTCGCGCACGCGTTCGATCACGGCGATCAGGCCCGGATGTGCGACGGCGAATCCAACCCGCAATCCCGCCAGCGCATACGCCTTGCTGAAGGTGCGGGTGACGATCAGGTTGGGATGGTGCGCCAGCAGCGACAGCGCCGATTCTCCACCCTCCACGAATTCCGCGTAGGCCTCGTCGACGACGACCAACACCTCGGGCGGCAGCTTCCGCAGGAAATTCGCCAGCGTGTCGATCGTGAAATGCGTGCCGGTCGGATTGTTCGGATTGGCCAGGTACACGAGCTTGGTCCGCGGACCGACGGCTTCTGCAATCGCATCGAGGTCGTGCCCGCGCGGCATCGTCGCGTGTTCGCGCGGCAATGCCGGCGCCGCACGCAGCGTCGCTCCCGCGGCCTGCGTCGCGATCGCATACACCGCAAACCCGTACTGCGAGGCCACCACTTCATCGCCCGGCCCCGCGAACACCTGCGCGAATTGCATCAGCAATTCATGCGAGCCATTGCCGAGGATCAATTGCTCGACCGCGAGCCCGTGCTTCTGCGCGAGCGCACGCTTGAGATCGCCGCCCAGCGGATCGGGATAGCGATGGATCGCATGCAATTGATCGAGCACCGCCGCGCGCGCGGCCGGTGAAGCGCCCCAGGGATTCTCGTTCGATCCGAGCTCCACGAGCGACGGCCCGACGCGGCGACGCCACGCGACCAGATCGTGCCCCGGATCGTAGGCGCGCAAGCCCTGCAGCGCCGGCACCGCGAGGCGATCGAAGTTCACGGCACGGCCACCGGATACGAACCGAGCACGGTCACGTTTTCCGCGAAGTCGGCAAGGTCGGCCAGCGCCTCGCTCAGCGGCGCTTCGGTCACGTGCCCGCCCACGTCGATGAAGAAGGCGTATTGCCACAGCCCCGTATGCGCGGGCCGCGATTCGATGCGGTTCATGCTCACGCCGCGGCGCGACAGCGGTTCGAGCACGCGGAACAACGCACCGGGCTGGTTGCGCACGAACACCATCAGCGAGGTGCGATCGTTGCCCGACGGCGGGAACATGCTGCGGCCGATCACCAAGAAGCGCGTCGTATTGTCGGGCCGGTCTTCGATGGGGCCGGCGACGATCTTCAAACCGTACACGTGCGCCGCGTTCTCGCCGGCGATGGCCGCCGCGTCGTCCGCGTTGCGCGCGCGGCGCGCGGCCTCGGCATTGCTGGCCACCGGCAGCTTTTCCGCATCGGGCACGTGCTGGCGCAGCCATGCACGGCATTGCGCGAGCGACAGCGCGTGCGAATACACGCGCTCGATGTCTTCGATATGGCCCGTGCGCGAGAGCAGGTACTGATGCACGCGCAACTCGACTTCACCGCAGATCTTCAGCGGCGAGGTGAGGAACAGATCGAGCGTCGACTGGATCGTGCCCTGCCCCGAGTTCTCGACCGGCACGACACCGAAATCCGCATGCCCGGCGGCCACTTCGTCGAACACTTCCTCCACGCTGGCGAGCGGCAAGCCCTTCGCCGAATGCCCGAAGTGCTTCTGCACGGCCTGCTGCGAGAACGTGCCTTCCGGCCCGAGATAACCGATCTTCAAGGGTTCCTGCTGCGCCAGGCACGCCGACATGATTTCGCGGAACAAACGCACCAGCACGTCGTCGGCCAGCGGCCCGTCGTTGCGATCGACCACACCGCGCAACACCATCGCTTCGCGCTCGGGCCGGTAGTAATCCACCGCCGCCGCGAGCTTGCCCTTCGCCTTGCCCACCTGCCGCGCGAACTGCGCGCGCTCGGCGATCAGCGCCTGGATCTGTCGATCGATCCCGTCGATCTGCGTGCGCACCGCGACCAGATCCAGCGGCGCTGCATCACCCGAGGGAGGCGGCGGAGGTGCTTTGGTTTTCTTAGCCATGGCGGCCAGCGAAATCCCGCATGAAATCCGCCAGCGCCTGCACGCCGGCCTCCGGCATCGCGTTGTAGATCGACGCACGCATGCCGCCGACGGCGCGATGCCCCTTCAGCGCGAGCAGGCCCGCGTCCTTCGATTCGGCGAGGAAGGCCTTCTCCAGCGCTTCGTCGCGCAGGAAGAACGGCACGTTCATGCGCGAACGCACGGACGCCTCGACTTCGTTGCGATAGAAGCCGTTGGAGCCGTCGATCGCCGCGTACAACAGCTGTGCCTTGCGCGCATTGCGTTGGGCGAACGCTTCCACGCCGCCCTCGTCCAGCATCCACTGCACGTTGAGGCCGAGCATGTACCAGTTCCACGTCGGCGGCGTGTTGAGCATCGACTCGGCCTTGAGCTGCGAGCGATAGTCGAAGATGTCGGCGCGCGGCTGGCCGTCGCGTTCGAGCAGGTCGCGCCGCACGATGGTCACGCTGATGCCCACCGGGCCGAGGTTCTTCTGCGCGCCGGCGTAGATGATCCCGAACTTCGAGATATCCACCGGCTCGCTGGCGATCGAGGAGCTGAAGTCGGCGACCAGCGGAATCTCGCCGGTGTCGGGGATGTCGCGGAACTCGACGCCGTGGATGGTCTCGTTCGCCGTGATGTGCACGTAGGCCGAGTCGGCGGCGAATTGCCAGGTGTCGCGCGCGGGGATCGAGCGGAAATTGTCGGCTTCGCTGGTCGCCGACACATGCGTGGCCACGTACGGCTTGGCCTGCTTCAGCGCGGTCTTGCCCCAATGGCCGGTCAGCACGTAGTCGGCCGGCTGCCCGGGCGCGGCGAAGTTCAGCGGGATCAGGGCCTGCTGCGTCGTCGCGCCGCCCTGGGTGAACAGCACCGCGTAGTCATCGGGGATCGACAGCAGCGTGCGCAGCGCCCCTTCGGCGGCCGCGGCCACTTCCATGAACTCGGGGCCGCGATGGCTGATCTCGACGATGGACGCCCCGGCGTCGCGCCATTCCAGCATTTCCGATTGCGCCTTGCGCAACACCGGTTCGGGAAGCGTGGCGGGACCGGCACTGAAATTCCAGGCACGTGGCATTGGGCGTCGTCGATGTGGGTTGCCGGCAGTATGCAACACCGAAATTGGAGCCGACACTCGGCCATCGCATCCGCTCGACGCTTTCAGGCGTAACTGTTGTGTCCGTCCCCGAGGAGCCTTCCATGTCCCTGCGCGACGCCTTGCGCATCCCCGCATCGCAGATCACCGACGAAGCGGTCTACCTCGATCGCCGTCGCTTGCTTGCTGCCTTCGCCGCGAGCCCCGCGCTGGCCTTGGCCGGATGCAGTGAAGCCGCGCCTCCGCCGCCGCCGTCGAAGGTGACGATCACGCCTGAGCAGGCGAAGTCGGGCTTTCGCACCAACGAGGAACGCACGCGTTACGAGGACGTGACCTCGTACAACAACTTCTACGAGTTCGGCAGCGGCAAGGCCGATCCGTCGCAGGCGCGCAAGACGCTGCGCACCAAGCCGTGGCGCGTGCTCGTCGATGGCGAATGCGCGAAGCCCGGCAACCTCGAACTCGGCGATTTGCTCAAGGGCCTCAAACCCGAGGAGCGCGTGTACCGCCTGCGGTGCGTGGAAGGCTGGTCGATGGTGATCCCGTGGCTCGGCGTACCGCTGGCTTCGGTGCTCAAGCGCTTCCAGCCGACGTCGAAGGCCAAGTACGTCGCCTTCGTCACCCTCGGCGATGCATCGCAGATGCCGGGCATTCGCTCGGCGATCCTCGACTGGCCGTATCGCGAAGGCCTGCGCATCGATGAAGCGATGCATCCCCTCGCCTTCCTGGCCACCGGGCTCTACGGCAAGCCGCTGCCGCAGCAGAACGGCGCGCCGCTGCGGCTGGTCGTGCCGTGGAAGTACGGGTTCAAGAGCATCAAGTCGATAGTGCGCATCGAGTTCGTCGAGAAAATGCCGGAAACGGCGTGGCACGCGTTGCAACCGCAGGAGTACGGGTTCTTCTCCAACGTCAATCCGGCGGTCGACCATCCGCGCTGGAGCCAGAAGACCGAGCGCCGCATCGCGGGCACGGCGAGCAAGTTGTTCGCCGATCGCATTCCGACGAAGCCGTTCAATGGTTACGGGCCGCAGGTGGCTTCGCTGTATGCAGGCATGGATTTGAGGAAGTGGTTTTGAGGGGCGGGGTTTTGAAGGCGGTGCCCATCGCCAAGGGCGTCGTGCACGCCCTCGCGCTGCTGCCGGCCGTCTGGATCGGCCTGAAGATCAATGAAGTCGCGCAGACCGGCAGCGGGCTGGGTGCGGATCCGGTCGCCGAGATCGAACACTTCCTCGGCTTGTGGGCGCTGCGCTTTCTGATGCTTGCGCTCGCGATCACGCCGCTGCGGCAGTTGACGAACCAACCGGTGCTCGTGCGCTTCCGCCGCATGCTCGGGCTGTACGCGTTCTTCTACGCGAGCGTGCATTTCGGCGCGTATCTCGTGCTCGACCTGCGCGGCTACTGGACGACGATCTTCGCCGAGATCGCCAAGCGTCCGTACATCACGGTTGGATTTACTGCGTGGCTGCTGCTTGTGCCGCTGGCGATCACCTCGACCAAGGGTTGGATCAAGCGCCTCGGGCGCAACTGGGCGCGCCTGCACAAGCTCGTTTACGCGATCGGTGTGCTCGCGGTGCTGCACTTCTGGTGGCTGGTGAAGTCCGACATCCGCGAGCCCGCGCTGTACGCCGGCATCCTCGCGGTGTTGCTGGGCTGGCGGCTGTGGAAGTACCTGGCGACCCGGCGGCGCATGGCCGCCCTGGCGGTCAACCCGACGAGCCGAACAGCAGGATCGCGCTGAGGGCCGCGGCCAGCAGCAGCGCGGCGAACAACAGCCACGGCAGTCGCCGCGCATTGCGGGTGCGGCGCGGGCCGCGAATCGGCGCGTCGGAATGTTCGAGATCGATGTCGTCGGGCAGCGCCGGCGCCATCGCGTCGTGCACCAGCGAAGGACGCCCGGGCGATTCGACGACGAAGCGATGGTGCGCGTCGAACACGATCTGGTCGCCGGTGCGCAGAACCGCATCGCGCGCCGGCTCGCCATTCACCTGACTGGGCTCGGCGCCGTTGATGCCGCGAAGCACGACCAGCCCCTGCTGCACGTCGATGCGCGCGTGGCGTTCGGGGAATGCAGGGTCGTCGATGCGGATGTCGCATTCCGCGCCGCGGCCGACCAGGCGCGGCCGATCCAGCGTGAAGCTGCGCCCGTGGTACTGGCCGCCGACACCGCGCAACAGCACGCGCGGATCGCCGCCTTCGCCGCCGGGCGGCGGCAGTTCCTCGCGTTCGCGCGGCGCGCCGAGCAACACCGCTTCGCGCCCGTCGATGTAGATCGCATCGCCCACGCGCAGCATCGCCATGTGCTTCACCGGGCGCCCGTTCACGTGCACTGTGCGCGCACCGTCGGTGAGCTTGAGCCACGTCCCGCGGCGATCGACGCACAACTGCGCAAGCATGCGGGCGCCTTCGGCCACGATCGCGAGCGCGCCATCGGCCGCGCGGCCGATGCCGTGCAGCCCGGGGCCGATGCCGGCGTCGGGCTGGTTCGAATCAGGGAAGCGTAAGCGCAAGGTATCCACCGCGCGGGAATCTAGCAGACAATGCGCTCCAAACCACACGACGAGCCCGGCGCCCCATGTCGAAGATCGATATCCGCCACCCGCATTCCCAACCGATGGCCACCGCGCGCAAGTCGCTCGAACAAGTCGCCGCCAAGCTCGACGACCGTTTCGGCATGCAATCGCGCTGGGAAGGCGACACGCTCCACTTCAGCCGCTCGGGCGTGGACGGGCACATCGCACTGGAACCCGAATCGCTGCACGTCACCGCGCAATTGGGCTTCCTGCTTTCGGCGATGAAGGGCTCGATCGAGCAGGAAATCCGTCGCGTGCTCGACGAGAAGTTTGCCTAACGCGGTTCCCTGAAGGGGTCAGGTTCGGCCGCGAACAGGCGCGCCGCCACGACGCGCTCGCCGCGCTGGATCTCGGCGAGGAACGCATCGGCATCGCCCAGTTGTTTGAACGCAGCGACGCCGCGTTCGAGAAACCCCTGCAACTCCGACAAACCCGCCGCATGCGCGGGTCCGCGCGAGAGTTTGAGCAAGGTCGTGATCCCCGGCAGGCGCAAGGCACTGCCCACGCCATGGCCGACATCCCGGATCAGGTCGATCTGTTTCGACCGCAATCGCGGTAGCCCCACGCGCCGATAGGCCTCCGCATAGCGCGCGTCGTCCAGGCGCTTGCCCCGGGGCGCGATCGATCCGAGCGCCTGCGCCATCCGCAGGTCCAGTGCATGGGTCAGGTTGCCCAACGCGATGCCGTCGGCCACCGCGGCGAGCAACGAGGCCGGCAACAGGCGCTGCATCGTGGGCAGGACGCGGACGATGTCGGCGTCGCGCTGCGTGAAGTCGTGGTCGCCGTAGACGTCGGTCAGGAAGAAGCGCGCGGCCGCGGCGCGTTGCGGGTCTTCGAGGAAGCGCCGGAAGCTGCGCTCCAGCCGCGCCGCCTGCCAGCGCCGGAGTTCCGGCAGCCAGCGCAGGCCGTTGCGGGGCTCGCGCGCCGGATCGTGCAGCGCCTGGTGGCAGGCCAGGCGGCGTTGGAGGCGATGGACGACGTCGGCGTGGCGCGACATGCGGGGGAGGATATAGAGCGGGAATGGGGAATGGGGAATGGGGAATAGGAAATGCGCGGCGCTTCAGGTCACGTCGCCACAACCATTCCCCATTCCCTATTCCCGCTTTTCATCCGCCCCACCGCTAAACTCGCCCGATGCTCTCCCTCCACACCGCACTCGACCGCCCCTCCGCCTCCCGCCCTCCCAAGATCGGCCTGGCCGTCGCGGGCGGCGGCCCCATCGGCGGCATGTACGAGCTCGGTGCGCTGCGCGCGATGGACGAGGCGATCGGGGGCCTGGATCTCACGCGCCTGGATTGCTACGTCGGCGTCAGCTCCGGTGCGTTCCTCGCCGCGGGCCTGGCCAACCGCATGGACACCGCGGAGATGTGCCGGATCTTCATCACCGGCGACAGCGACGACGTGCAGTTCCGCCCCGAAACCTTCCTGCGCCCGGCCTTCATCGAATACATGCGCCGCGCCGCGAGCGCGCCGCGCCTGGCGATGGAATGGTGGCGCGACATCGTGTTCCGCCGCGGCGATTCGCGCTGGTCCGATGCGATCAACCGCTTCGGCGGGCTGGTGCCGACGGGCCTGTTCGACAGCGCGGAGATCGAACGCTTCCTGCGCGATGTGTTCACGCGTCGTGGCCGCAGCAACGATTTCCGCGAACTGGCCGCGCCGCTGTACGTGGTCGCGGTCGAACTGGACAGCGGCAAGGCCGTGCGCTTCGGCGGCGAAGACTGGGATGACGTGCCGATCTCGCGCGCGGTGCAGGCCAGTGCCGCGTTGCCGGGCCTGTATGCGCCGGTGGAAGTGCGCGGGCGGCATTTCGTCGACGGTGCGCTGCGTCGCACGATGCATGCTTCGTTGTTGCTCGAACGCGGCGTCGATCTGTTGATCGGCATCAATCCGCTGGTCCCGTTCGATGCGAATGTCGCCAAGCGTTCGCCCGACGGCATCGAGTCGCGCCTGTCCGAAGGCGGCCTGCCGATGGTGCTGTCGCAGACCTTCCGCACGCTGCTGCAATCGCGCATGCAGGTCGGCCTGCAGCGTTACGCGCAGACCTATCCGAACATCGACCAGCTCGTGTTCGAACCCAACAGCGACGACGGCGAGTTGTTCTTCACCAACGTCTTCTCCTTCTCCGCGCGCCGCCGGGTGTGCGAGATCGCCTATCGCAACACGCTCGACGATCTGCGCAAGCGCGCCGCCGAACTGCGACCGGTACTCGAAGCGCACGGCCTGTCCCTGCGCGAAGAGGTCATCAACGACACCACCCGCTCGATCCTCGACGGCCTGCCCCATCCGCCGCGCGCCACCGAAACCACCGCGCGCCTGCGCCGGGCGCTGGACGAAGTCGACCATCTGATCGCTTCCCGGCGCCAGGCCTGACGCCTTGGTGTGAATGCTCTAGCGGAGCGCCGGATTCTCCGTCGTAATCCTTGAAGGGCAACCACGCCA
Source organism: Noviluteimonas gilva (assembly GCF_009740395.1). Taxonomy (GTDB): domain Bacteria; phylum Pseudomonadota; class Gammaproteobacteria; order Xanthomonadales; family Xanthomonadaceae; genus Noviluteimonas; species Noviluteimonas gilva. Next base: position 50,768 of record NZ_WOXT01000003.1, on the reverse strand, counting down.
TGGCCAAGCTGAAGAAGACCGCAAAGACCGCGAAGACCGCCCGCAAATCCTTATCCGCCAGCGCCGCCGCGCAACAGGCGCAGGCCGAGCGTCTGTCCAAGTCCATCAGCGAATCGGCGCAGCAGATCTGGCTCGCCGGCGTCGGCGCGTTCGGACGCGCGCAGGCCGAAGGCACGCGCCTGTTCGAAGGCCTGGTGAAGGAAGGCCTCAACCTGGAACAGACCGCGCGCAAGCTTGCGGGCAATCGCGCCGATGTCGTGCGCGACGCCGTCGAGAGCCGCGTGGGCCAGGCGCGTGAACGCGCCGTGGATACTTGGGACCGCCTGGAAAAGGTGTTCGAAGATCGCGTGCAGCGCGCGCTGGTCAAGCTCGGCGTTCCCAACCGCGAAGACCTGACGGCGCTGGCCGATCGCGTCGATGCGCTGACGGCTGAGCTTCGCCGCGTTTCGCCGCGTCGCACCACGACCGCCGCCGCGCCGGCGAAGGCACCGGCCAAGCGCGCGCGCAAGAAGGCGACGAAGAAAGCCGCCGTCTGATCCACCCGCGCAAACAAACAGCTCAGCCCGCCAGTCCACGCGGTTCCGTCGCTCCCCTCCCCTGACGGTTTCGGACTGGCGGGCTTTTTTGCGGCATGCGTTACATGGCGTACAGCGGCTGCTGGCGTAAGATGCGCCACCCCGCATTCGCAGACCCCGCATGCCTTCAGCGACATCGTTTCTGGTCGCCCTTGTCGTGATCGCGCTCACCGGCGCGCTCGGCACGCTCTACTTCTGGACGATCCGCCGCCGGCAGGACGAAGCGCTCAACGGCGTACGCGCGCTGTCGGCGATGCGCTGGCGCGAGTTCTCGCATTTCGTCATCGACGCGATGCGCCACCGCGGCTACGACGTGATCACGACCGACGACGAAGTCGACCGCGGGCAACAGACCGAATTCCTGCTGACGCGCAACGGCGAACGCGCGGTGCTCGGCTGCAAGCACGGCTCGGCCTACAAGCTCACCAAGCAATCGGTGGCCGAGTTCGTCGGCGCGATGAAGTTCCAGGGCGCGCGCAGCGGCCTGCTCGTCACGCCGGGTTCGATCGATCCCGATGCACGCAAGGCCGCCGAAGAAGCGCGCGTCGAACTCATCGATGGGACGGCGCTGTGGCCGGAGATCGCGCCGCTGCTGCCGCAGAGCCTGGCCGAGGACGTGCGCAAGGACGCGAGCCAGCGCGCGCGCCGCATGGTGTGGATCTCCTGGGCGGGCGCACTGGTCGTGGGCCTGGCCATCGGCTGGATGGTGGGCAGCAAGGACGCGCCGCCGCCGAAGGACATCACGCCGATCAAGATGCCGCCGGCCAACGCATCGGCCGAACTCGCGAAGGCCAGCACCGCCCCTGCCGCCCCTGTGCAGCCCGCCGGCGCCGCGATGCCCGTGACGACCGAGGAAGAAGAATTGCAGCGCGTCGAAGTCATCCGCCGCGTGTCGTCGTTGCCCGGCGTCTACCGCGCGACGTGGTCGACGAAGTCCACGCTGCAGGTGCAGGTCGACGAAACGACGACCGAACGCTTCGACGCCGTGTGCACGGTGCTGACGCGGTACGCGACCCTGCGCACCGCGCGCGTGTACCTGGAGCCGCCGGAGAACAGCGAGCAGAACCCGCGGTTCAAGCAATGTGCGACGCTCTGACGAGCGCCGCACTTCGGTTCCCTCGAATTACCAGTGCACCCCGCGCATCAGCGCGGCGAATGCGATCTGCTCCCCGCTCGGTTCCAGCTCGCCCTTGAGCGCCTTGCGGTCGCCCTTTGCGGCGGCCGAATCCGGGAACAATTCGAACGCGGTGTTCATCACCACTTCGTAGGCCTTCGGCGCCAGCGCGTTGATCACCGAGGCGAAGATGCCCAGGCGCGTGGCGATTCGGCTCGGGCGTTCGATGATCGCCTTCACGCACAGGTCCGCGGCTTCTTCGGTCGTCAGCGTCGGCACGCTGTCGTACATCTTGGTCGGCGCGATCATCGGCGTCTTCACCAACGGCATGTTGATCGTGGTGAACGCGATGCCCTTGCCCGACAACTCGCCCTGCGCGCAGCGCGACCACGCATCCAGCGCCGCCTTCGACGCGACATAGGCCGAGAAACGCGGTGAATTGGCCAGCACGCCGATCGAACTGATGTTGATGATGTGACCCTTGCGGCGATGGGTCATCGTCGGCAGGAAGCCCATGATCAGGCGCAGGCTGCCGAAATAATTCAGCTGCATCGTGCGTTCGAAGTCGTGGAAGCGGTCGTAGCTGAGTTCGATCGAACGACGGATCGAACGCCCGGCGTTGTTGATCAGGATGTCGACGTGGCCGTGCTCCTTCAGCACGGTGGCGATGAGCCGATCGCAATCGGCCATGTCCGCCAGGTCCGCGGTGTAGGCGAACACCTTGCCGCCCTTGGCCTTCATCTCATCGCGGGCCTTGAACAACTCCTCTTCGCCGCGCGCCACGATGATCGTGACCGCGCCGGCTTCGGCCACGCGCTGCGCCGTCGACAAGCCGATGCCCGACGAACCACCGGTGATCACGACGACCCGGTTGCGCACCTTGCCCTTGAGCGAGCGGTCGACGAACAGATCCGGATCCAGGTGGCGTTCCCAGTAATCCCACAAACGCCACGCATAGCTGTCCAGGCGCGGCACCGCGATGCCGCTGCCCTTGAGCGCGCGCTCGGCTTCGCGATTGTCGAAGCGCGTGGGATAGGTGATGAATTTCAGCACTTCCTTCGGAATGCGGAAGTCGCGCAGCAACATGCCGATGAAACGTCTCACGGGCGGCAGATTGCCCACCGCCGCGCGCACGCCACCGGGCACGAACGCGAACATGCGCGCATCGATGCGCATCGTCATTTCCGGCGCATGGCCGGCGCGCGCGAACGCGTTGAGCACCTCGCCCACGCGCATCGGTTCGGGATCGGTGAGATGGAACGTGTGCCCGTCGAGCTTGGGCTTGTGCGCGATGTGGTCCATTGCATCGGCGACGAAATCCACGGGCACGATGTTGATGCGCCCACCTTCCAGGCCGAGCATCGGCATCCACTGCGGCAGCATTTCGCGCAGCTTCTTGATGAAGGAGAAGAAGTAGTACGGGCCGTCGATCTTGTCCATCTCGCCGGTCTGCGAATGCCCGACGACCATGCCCGGCCGGTAGATGCGCCACTTGATGCGTTTTTCGTTGCGGACCAGGCCTTCCGAATCGTGCTTGGTGCGCAGGTAGGGATCGTCGAGGCCTTCGGCTTCGTCGAACATGTCCTCGCGCCACACGCCCGGATACAGGCCGGCGGCGGCGATCGACGAGGTGTGGTGGAAGGTGCCGGCGCCGATGGCGGCGGCCAGGTCCAGCGCGTGCTGCGTGCCTTCGACATTGGCCACGCGCTGCACTTCGGCCTTGGCCGTGAGGTCGTACACCGCGGCCAGGTGGAAGAAGTGCTTCACCTTGCCGTTGAGCGCACGCACCTGCGCGGGGCTGAGGCCGCACTTGGCGCCGGCCATGTCGCCCTCGACCGGCACGATGCGCTTCATGTCCCAGCCCATCTTCGCGCCGATGGCGTCGAGCTTCTTGCGCGAATCCTTGCGCACGAGCACGTGGATGGGGCCCTTGCGCTTGAGCAGCGCGCTGACCAGGTGGCGGCCGACGAAGCCGGTGGCCCCGGTGACGAAGTAGCTCATGTCCTGCGTGCTCCCCGATGTCCTGCGCCTACGTTGCCACGCCCTTGTCGGCGCCACAATTCCCCTGCGTATTGAAAACGTCGACACCACATGCTGTGATGCCCGCCTGCCGCCCGGGAGCACGCGCACATGTCCGACCTGAAAGCCCGCTTCGAACAGGCCGCCAAGGATGTCCAGGGCCTGTCCGAGCGCCCCGACAACGACACGCTGCTGCGCCTGTACGCGCTCTACAAACAGGGCTCGGAAGGCGACGTCACCGGCCCGAAGCCGGGGTTCTTCGATTTCGTCGGCACCGCCAAGTACGAAGCCTGGGCCAAGTTGAGCGGCACCGGGCAGGACGAGGCGATGCAGAAATACATCGACCTGGTGGGCAAGCTGACCGCCTGACGTGGCCCGCCAAACTCGACAGCGCATCCTCGATGCGTCGCTCGCGATGTTCAACGCGCAGGGCGAACCCAACGTCACCACCAACCACATCGCCGACGAGCTGGAGATCAGCCCGGGCAATTTGTACTACCACTTCCGCAACAAGGACGACATCATCGAGCACCTCTTCGGTCGTTACGAAGAGCGCATCGATACCGCCCTTGGCGCACCGGAAGGCCGCTTGCCCGGCCTGGAAGACATCTGGCTGCAGTTGCACCAGGTGTTCGAGTGCATCTGGGACTATCGCTTCCTCTATCGCGACCTGGCGAACATCCTCAGTCGCAACCGCCGCCTGCGCATTCGCTTCGCGCGCATCCTGCGGCGCGCGGACGAACAGACGCACACGGTGATGCGCGGCCTGTCGCAGGGCGGCGTGATGCGTGCGAGCGCCGATGAACTCGACGCGGCGGCGACGAATGTCCTGGTGATCGCGACGTTCTGGCTGAACTACGCGTCCGCGCGCGGCGACAAGGACGAACAGGCCTCGATCCGCGCGGGTATCGTGCAAGTGATGATGTTGCTCGCGCCGTTCCTGCGCGACGCCGAGCGCGTGCATTTGAATACGCTGACGCGCGCCTACATCGACTGAAGGGCGGGGAATGGGGAATAGGGAATAGTTATCTCGACGCAGGTCGCCATCGCGCCCCGGTCGCCTCGTAACAACTATTCCCTATTCCCCATTCCCTGCTTCACCGGCCCTTCCCGGCGAGCCTGCGCTGCGCATCGCGCTCGCCCGCCTTGCGCGAACCCGACGAATGCGCACTGCGCTTTGCGACCTTCTGCGTCGTCACGAACGGCGGCTCGGCCGGCGGCTCTTCCGCGATGGGCATGCGCCCGGCGATGCGGTCGGCGCTGCGGCGCAAACGCGCGAGCGCCCCGAGGCCCGCGAGCCAGAGATGACGGAGCGTGGTTTCCCGTGACATGAAGCCTCCTGCTTGAGAGCGCACGTTGCCGGCTGCACCTGGAGTAATCACACCACGGGTCACGCTGACATCTTGCGAAGACGCGCCCGCGGCGCAATGCTGCCGCTTCCATCGAATCCAGGAAGGTCCGCATGGCCAAGTCGAAATGGGCGCCGTTCCCGCATGACGCGAAAGCCTTCGCCTACGCGGGCGATGCGCTGAAGAAGGCCTGGCCGCAGTTGCACGCGGGCGACGCGGAGCCCTTCCCGGATGCCAAGCACGCCGGCAAGTTGTTGAAAGCCGCAGGAAAGTCGGCGCCGAAACTCGATGCCGACGCGCTCGCCGCCGCCCTGCAGGACGCCTGGCGCGCCTTCCATCGCGGCGATTTCCAGGCCGCGTTCGACGCCGGCGAAAAACTCGGCCCCATCGGTGCCTCGGTCGCCACCAAGGCCATCGGCATCCACGCCACCTATCTGGTCGACGACGACGCCGAAAAGCTCAAGCGCTTCGAACACGCCGCCAAACTGGCCGAAGCCGCCATCCAGGCCCTGCCCGACGAAGCCAACAGCCACTATCGCCACGCCTTCGCCCTCGGCCGCTACAGCCAGGGCCTGTCGATCGCCAAGGCGCTGAAGCAAGGCATCGCCGGCAAGGTCCGCGCCTCGCTCGATGCCGCGCTGAAGCTCGCGCCCAAGCACGCCGAAGCGCACACCGCGCTGGCGCTCTACCACGCCGAAATCATCGGCAAGATCGGCGCGATGATCGGCGGCCTTACGTATGGCGCGAAGGCGAGCGAGGCCGAATCCCACATCAAGACCGCGCTGAAGCTCACGCCCGACTCGCCCATCGCGCATGTGGAACACGCCAACGTCCTGCTGCTGCTCCACGGCGACAAACAGGAAGACGCGGCCGCCGCGGCCTTCGAAAAAGCCGCGAAGGCCAAGCCGAAGGACGCCATGGAGACCCTCGACGCGGCGTACGCCCGCGACCAGATCGAGTGAATGGGGTGCGGGCGCAAGCGTGGAAAGCGCGCGACCCGTTGCCCGAATGGCGCAGCTTCCGTAGAATGCCGCGCCTGCCCCGCCCCGCGGCGGTAGTCGAAGCACCCGGGCGGTTAGCTCAGCGGTAGAGCATTGCCTTCACACGGCAAGGGTCGCAGGTTCGAACCCTGCACCGCCCACCAGATCTGGACGAAGGCCACCCTAGCGGTGGCCTTTTTCGTTCCCGACGCGATATTCGCTCTGCACCAGGCCACTCGCGTACTGCCGCGTGGCGACATGCGTGAGGTGGATGTCCTGGTCCAACGGGCCGAAGAGCGGAACGCCGCTGCCGATCAGCACGGGCACGTGCGTGACGATCAGGCGCTGGATCAATCCGGCGCGCAGGAATTGCTGGATGGTGCGTCCGCCATCGATATACAGATGCCGAAATCCGCGGGCTGCGAGCTGCGATGCGATGTCGCTCGCCTCGCCCGACATGCGTTCGACGACGGCGCCGGCGGGTGCGTCGCGTAGCGGCCTGCTGCTGAGGACGAAGACGGGCTTGTCGCCATACGGCCATTGATCGAACGCCAGCACGACGTCGTACGTCTTGCTGCCGATCACCAGTGCGTCCACCGACGCGATGAATTCTTCGTAGCCGTGCGGCTCACCGCCGCCGGGCGGCAGGAAATCGAGTGCGCCGTCGGCGCGCGCCATGAATCCGTCGACGCTGGTTCCGACGAAGACCGAGGCGCGAATGGCGGTCATCGCGCGCGCGCGGGCGGTTGGAGGGCCATGACGGCCAAGGTTACCGCGACAGGCGTTTCGGCGCCTTGTTCGCCCAGGCCTTGTGCACGAGTTGGAGGACGATGTCGGGCTTCGCTTCGTGCAGCGCGATACGCAGGCCGGCAACGCGCGTACCCCACATCAGCTTCTCCGCGAAGCCCGGATGCAGCGCCAATGCCAGCTCGCGATCCTCTTCCGCGACGAACAGGTGCACGTGCTTCTCGTCGGGCGGCACGGTCATGAAGATCTTCCCGCCGACGCGGAAGGAAGCGAAATCGAAGTGCGGCGCCTGCGTGACTTCGGCAAGCGACAACGCTTCAGCGCGAACTTGTTCGAACTTCATCGCTGCTCCACCGCGACTCGACGTCGCTCTCCGCCGACACTACGGAACCGAAGTCCCGTCGACAAGCATCAACGCGCGGCGACGCGACGCACGGTCCAGACATCCGACGCACGATCGGCTTGGACGGCGAACGTTGCACGTCCCTTCGGACCCGCGAGTTCGACTTCGATGTCCGCCTCGCCGCCCGCACCGTCGACCTGCACGTTGCCGTTGACGGGTTGCATCGTCGCATGCACCGGCGAGCCGAGGCGTGCAACGACACTGTCCTGCATCACGACCTGCGCCAGCAATGCCTGAAAGTGCACGTCGCGGTCGAAGTCCAGCGGCGGCGGCACCGCGATCCTGGCGACGTCCGTCGTCCACTTTTGCGTGACATCGTCGATCCAGCGGCGCGACGCGGCGTCGATGGCACGCGCATCGCCGTTCTCTTCGTACACCTCGGTTGCGCGGCCATTGGCATCGACGCTCACGCGATAGAAGCGGCGTTTGTCGACACCGTTGGCGGAGATCTCGCGATAGTCGCCGGCCTTCAGCGGACCATCGGTCGACGCACGCACCTCGAGATCCGGCATGTGGCCGCCCGCGAAGCCTAGTTGCACGGCGAGCAACAACCCGCCGATCGCCAGGGCGCCGAATGCGACGAGCGCACCGCGGCGTGCACGGGTGGGCGGAACCGACAACAAGCGCGTGATGCGTGGCATGAGCGAACCTCCGGTGGCGGCGAGCGTGGGTGGTGCGAGGGCGTGGCGTTGCGCAGCGAGCGCGGCCAGCGCTTCGGCGAGGGCGATCGGATTGCCGCAGGCGGCGACCGCGAGATCGTCGCAGGCGTGTTCGCGTTCCTGGCGGATGCGCTTGCCGAGCCACCACACCGCGGGGTGGAAGAACAGGACGGTTTCGACGCCGCATTGCACGCCGTTCCACAGCCAATCCTTGCGCGCGACGTGCGCGAGTTCGTGGGCGAGCAAGGCTTCGAGTTGATCGGCCGGCGCACGCGCGAGCAGACCCGCGGGCACGAAGACGATGGGCCGCAGCCAGCGGGCGGCGCACGGCGTCACGACGTCGTTCGAGACGCGGACGATGACGTCGCGCGTAATGCCCAGCGTGCGGCGCAGCGATTCGACGCGTTGCTGCCAGTGCAGCGGGAGTGACACATGCGGCGCGCGTTCCATCGCCGACAACGCGCGCAATCCTGCGACATGACGCAACAGCATCGCGGCGACGCCGAGCATCCACGGCAACACGATCCATGCGGCGATCGGCGAGGTTTGGCGAACGAGCGCCCCCGCATCGGCCAACGTGGGCGCGCCGATGGTCGCCCAGGGCATGGGATCGAGCGCCCGCGGATCGCTAAAGCCCAGGACGAACTGCAATGCAGGCACGACGAGCATCGCAAGGAGAAACCCCATCCCGACCAGATGACGGGTGGCCGCACTCGCGCGCGTCATCGCACGCAATCCGAGCGCCGCCGCGACGCCGATCAGCGCCGCTTGCCACACCGCGTGCAACAACGCCGACGCGAGGGCCGGAACGAAGCCGAATTGCAGCGTGGCGAACGTTTCCATCACGTCTTGCGCTTCTTTTTCGCGTCGGCGATGAGTTTGGCGATGGCGTCGAGTTCTTCCGGACTCGTCATCGCATCATCGAGCGCACGTTGCACCAATGCCGTCGCCGAACCCGAGAAGGCCTTGCGCACGAGATCCTTCAACAGCGAGGCCTGCACCACCGGCTCGGCGTGCACCGCGCGATAGGTGTGCGTGCGCTGCGCGTCGTCGCGGAGGACCAGGCCCTTGTCGGCCATGATCGTCAGCATCTTCAGGACCGTCGTGTAGGCCGTGTCCTTCTGTTGCGACAGCACGGCGTGGACCTCGCGCACGCTCATCGGGGCGGCTCCCGCCCACAGGACGCGGAGCAGTGCGAGTTCGCCTTCGGTGGGGTGCGGCGTGGCGGGCATGGTGGCGTCCGATTGACTACGGCGCCATTAGTACTAACGTCTTAGTAGGTTGTCAAGCGGGGCCTAAGACGCCTTTGCGAAGCCGATGCGCGCGCGTTCGAACCACCAGAGCGCGGCGCTTGCCAGCAGCCATGCGAGCCACCACGGCCAGCGTTCGCCGGGGTTCTGCGGAACCGGGCGATTGGCCGCGTTCGCCGAATTCGCCGCAGAGGACTCGGCCGCCAGGCGAAGCGTGGCTTCGCGCACGAGGTTCGCGTGCAAGTTCGGGGCTTCGTTCACGGCCCTGACGTTGAAGCGCTGCGTGCGCGATTGCGACGTGACCTGGTGCCAACCCGCTTCGCGCGGCCAGTAAGCGGCGCATGCGCGCGTGCCGCTCGCGGGATCGATCGACAAGGGGGTTTGCTTTCCACTCGGCGATGCGACCGTCGCTGCACGCGAAAGGCCGCACAGTGCGACGCGTTCGCCGACGCGCGATTCACCTTCGACGCTGATCGGAGAACTCGACTGCGCGCGCGCAAGTGTCGCGACGGCATCGCTCCACGTTTCGGCATGCAGATCATCTCGACCGGCGAGGACCAGCCGATACGTATCGGTCAGCGGCCAAACGGCCACGCGACCGCGGCCTTCGGCACGCCAGAGCGCGAGCGGTTGATCGCCCTGGTCGCGCAGGAGTGCGATGCCGTCGTTCGCCGCAACGCGCAAGGTACGTCGCGTCAGCGCGGGTGATTCGGGAACGGGCGCCGCAGCACTGCGGGCCTGGTCGCGCGTGCCGGGCCCGATGCGGGCGCGCAGCGCGTCGTCATCGCGACGCGATTCGAGCAAATGGACGTCGACGGCATCGCGACCTGCATCGACGGCGAAGCCGAGTGCGCGCAGACGACGCTGCTCCGACTCCGACAACGCGGCGGTGACGCGCAACAGCACGCCGAGGCCGCCATGGAGCGCATCGGTCAAGGCCACACGTTGGCCCTCGCCCAGGCTCGACCATGCGCGATCGTCGAGAATCACGAGGTCGAATCCCTTCAAGCTCGTGGCATTCAATGCAATCGGCGCATCGCCGAGTTGCGCGCCGCCGCCGACCGACATCTGCACCTGCAGCGCGATGCCCGCATCGCGCGCCCAGCGACGCAGGTACTTGATCTCGGGGCCGGGCGCACCGGCGAGCAACAACGCGCGCGGCGCAGGTTGCGCTTCGACCTCCAGCGGCAACGCGATCTCTTCGACGACGCGCTGGGCCGCATCGCGCAGACGCAGCGTGAAAGTCGCGGCGCCGGGAACACGCGTCGTTGCGCTCAAGGTGAAACGGCCTTCTTCGTTGAGCGCAGCCCGATCGACGCGCAGACCAGCGGGATCGCGCAATTCCGCACTTCCTCCGCGCAGGCCGTGCGCGCGGCCGTCAATGCGGAACGTGCCGCCCGCAATGGCACGCACCGGTGCATCGAGTTCGATCAGGCCGGGCTTCAGCGCATTGGGAACGAAGGCGACCGCATCGCCATGAACCGCTTCCCGATCGCGTGCCTCCAGGCCCGCACCGAGCACGCGAATCCGTTGCATGCCCGGATGGCGACGCAACGCCGTTCCCAGATCCGGCGCGCGCTCGACACCCGCCAATGCAGGCGCTTCCGGCAAGGCCACGACGGCATCGCCCCCCTGCCCCGCGCCCAACGCCGAAGCGGGCGTCTCCGCGGTCGCGACGACAAGCGTGCCCGCCTCGCCCGGCGTGGTGGGCGGCAACAACGCGAAGTACAACAACGCCGCGCAAACCGGTTGCGCGAGCACGAGCACCGCGACACGCCAGGTTGCCGCGCGTTGCGTCGCAGCGGTCCGCATGTGCCGCACGATCAGGCGCGTCATCGAAAACACGACGACGATCGCCAGCACGCATCCGACCACGACGGCCAGATCGAACGTGTGCGTCCCGAACGTCATCGCGTTCATGGCGCCCGCTCCTCGCGCAGCGCATCCAGATACGCACGCGATGCAGGATCATCGCCGGCGCGGCGCGACACATTGGCCGCGGGTCGCGGCAGCAAGTGCCACAACAACGCCCGCAAGTCGCGGCGGCATCGGACGCACTGCGGCTCCGCACGCAATGCCTCGATGGCCGCGACGAACGCGAGCGGATCCGGCAATTGCGACTGATGCGCGCCCAGCCAGCGTTCGAGCGATGCGAAATCGACGGTCGACGTTCGCGGGCCGTCTTCCAACGCGCGCCACAGGGCCGCGAGTTCCGGATCGGCCGCCGGTGCCGCGGCCACGGCATCTCCGCGCGTCACCGCGCCGCGGTCGCCAGTCATGCGGCGCGTCTCGTCGATCGGCGGCAACTCGGTGCCCACGCGCGCCAGGTAGATGCGCGTCGCTTGCTGCACTTCCTTGATGAACCCAAGTGCGCGATACGCAAACGGCAACGCATCGTCCGGCTTGCCCTGCCGCAGCTGCAATTCGGATTGCCACATCTGGTCGAGCGCTTTCTTGAGGGTCGCACGCGTTTCCGGATCGAGCAGCGTGGCGGCCTCGGGTTGATCGTGCGTATGGCCGAACTGTTGGACGACCGCCTGTTCCTGGCCGAATGCGGGCGCAGACGTCGCATTGCTCGCGGCGTGATCGTGATCGTCGGCCGGCTGCGCGCTGTCGTGATCGTCGGTCGCATCGTTCGTTGGCGGCGGCTGCGGCTCGCCTTCGGCCTCCTCGCCGAGGAACTGGCCGTAGCGCATACGCAGGATGCGCTGGTCGACGCCGATCGCGTCGCTCTTCGCGAGGAAGCGCTCGTTGGCGAGCGTGCGCTTTTCCTTCAACAGCGCTTCGGCATCGATGATGATCTGGCGCTGGCTGCGGAAATACGCAGGCAACACTTTCTTGACCATGCCGTCGACACCCGTGGCTTCCGCGCCGAGGTCCGGCGGCCAGCGCAGGATCACGCTCGCACTGCGCGCACTCTGCGCACCGGGCGATCGGTTGTCGTCGACGCGCAGTTGCGCGACGAGGTCGTCGCCTTCGGCCAGCCCGAGCGCGCCGAGATCGATTTGGCGCACGTAGCGCTTCGACGTGGCCGCACCCGTTCCACCGACGCCGAGTTCCTGCTCGCGGAACTCGATCGCCTCGCCGCTGCCATGCGCGACGGTGATGCGCAGGCGCGCATTCGGCGACACACCGTAATCATCGGTCGCTTCGAACGCGAGCGCCCACGTGCGTTGACCGGACTTCATCAAGGTCAATCCGCGATCCGGCGTAACGACGCGCAACTCCGGCGGGCGATCGGCGATCGCGTCGAGGCGATGCAGCGTCGTCTTCTGCAACGGCGGGGCGTCCTGCAGGACGATGCGGTAGAGCGCGGAGCGTGCGAGCGTGTCGGTTGCGCGCCAAGTATCGCCTTCGCGTGCGAGCGCGAGACGCCGGCCGTCGTGGAAAACCAGTTCGGCATGTTCGGGTTGCGGCGCGAAGCGCAGCGTCCATTGCAGGCGCGTGCCCTGCGGCGCCTTTGCATCGAGTGTCGTCGACTCGCGCGCCGGCAGGCGTGTGTAGGCCGGCGGCGTGATGGCAAGCGTTTGCGCGACGATGCGCGTGTGCGTCGGCTTTCCGGAGGAAACGCCCATGTTCGCGAGGACGTTCTCGAACGTCACCGGCTGACGTTCGGGCCACGCGAGGATGCCCGCGATGGCGAGCGTCGCGAACACGGCGCCGATGGCAATGACGCGCGACGACCAACGCGGGCGCAGGTCCGGCGTGGGCGCGGATTCCAGGCGCGCGGTGAGGCGCGCGATCTGCAGGCGTTCGAGCGTCGTGAGTTTTTCCGGCGCCGCGAACAACAGATCGGTGCTGTCTTCGAGGTCGGGGCGACGCGCGTCGAGTTCGCGCACCAACCACGCGGTGTCGAGCTGTCGCACTCGATGTCGCACGAATGCAGCGGTCGCGACAATGGCGAGCATGGCCACGAGTCCCGCAACGCGTGCGCCTCCGAGCCGCCACGCCAAGACGATCGACAATGCGATCCACGGCAAACACGCGAGCACGACGTCGAGGCCGCGCCGAACGCGCGCATCGTGCAACATCCCACGCAAGCGGCTCGCAGCACTCATGGTGCGACTCCGCGGCGGGGACGCGTGGCCATCCAGCGCTCCATTGCGAACACGAGCAGGATCAACAGCACTAGCCATGGCGCGAGGTCGCGCGGTGCCGGTGGGAACGCAGCGGCGCCGGCGGTCGGCGCATGATCGGCGGCCGAGACGCGCGCGGGCATCGCGGCTGCCGGTTCGAGCGCCGCGCGCAAGCGTTGCGGAAACGCACCTTCAAGCAGGACGGGCATCTGGGCGGGCACGAGCGGCTTTGCGAAGCGCAACACGCGGCCACGCCCGAAGGCCGCGCCTTCCATCAACACCGCTCCATCGTCATCGCGCCACACGGGTACGACGGCCGGCATGTCGGCGATGGTGGCCTGTGCGTCGAGCACCACCGTGCCGCCCGCGCGCACCCACTCGATGACGTCCACCGGCACGGGGCCGGGAACGAGCCAGGCAGCGTGCTTCGCTTTCGGATCGATGGGCTGTTGCGATGGGGCGACATCGGGCTTCGATTGCCACGCGAGGTTGGCAGCGCGCAGATAGCGAACGGCATCCTTGCGTTCGGGTGCGTAGCGAATCGAGAGACTCGTCGGCTGATTCTCGCCTGCCCCTCTGCTCGGCGGAGAATGGTTTTGAACAACGCGCCAATCGACCTGGCGACTCAACTTCGGAATCTGTCCATCGACCCCATCGAGCGTCGCCGGAACGACCACCGTCAACGCAACATCCGGCGGCAACGTCGCATCCAGCTCACGCAACACGCTGGTGACCGACGCATCCGATTGCGCCGGCGTCGACGTCAACGCAGGAAACCCAGGCGCCAACCAATGCCACCGCGCATTCTTCGCCACGGCGACACGCTTCGCTTGTGCCACGTCGATCCCGGGCGCCACCGCCACATACGGCGCATGACTCGCCGCGCCGAACACCACCGGCTTGGCGAGCAACACGCCCACCAACGCGACGAGCCCCACGCGCACCAGCAACAGCGGCCACTCGTCGAACCGGATGCGATGCCGCGGCTTCGGCTTCTGTCGCAGCCATTGCAATGCGGCGAACACCGTCGGGCGTTGCTCGCTGCGACGCGCGAGATGAATGATCAGCGGCAGCAGCACGGCCGCCAGCGCGGCGAGCCCGGCGGGCAACAGGAACGCCAGGTTCACGTGTACTCCGCGGCGTCGCGCGCGCCGAACAGGCGCCGCAGCGGCAGATCCAGCGGTTGATCGAGCACGTAATCGGCGTGGCGGATACCGGCCGCATCCAGCCGCGCCTGCATCGCACGTCGCGCTTCTGCGAAACGCGCGAGGAAATCCGCCTGCATCGCCGGCCCATCGCCGAGCAATTCTTCGCCAGTCTCCGGATCGCGAAAGCGATGCCCGCCTTCGAACGGGAAGTCGCGCTCTTCCGCCGTCAAGATCTGGATCGCAAGCACTTCGCGCCGCGCCGCCGCCATGCGCGTGACGACATCGACCGCGCCTTCGTCGAACAGATCGCTGAGCAACACCACGAGATCGCCCGCGCCGATGCGTTCCCACAAGGGTCGCAACTGCTCCGCGGTCGGCCAGCGGCCTTCCGGCGCGAGCCCGTGCAATTCGAGGAACAATCGATCGCGTTGCCGCACCGACGATCCCGGCGGCACCAGGCGCACGCCATCGCCGCGCAACACCGCCATGCCGAAGCGATCGCCCTGTCGCAACGCGAGCTCCGCGATGCACGCCGCAAGGCCCTTCGCGGCCGACAAGCGCGACCAACCGGGCCGCGCCGCATCTTCCTGCGCCATCGACGCGGTCGCATCGACGAGCAACCACACGGCGAGCGGACTCTCGCGCTCAGCCTCCCGAACAAAGAAGCGATCCGAACGCGCGTAGAGCTTCCAATCGACCTGGCGTAATTCGTCGCCCGGCTCGTACGCACGATACTGCGCGAACTCCAGGCCGGCGCCGCGACTGCGGCTGTGATGCAACCCCACGCCCTGCAACCCCACGGCGCGACGCGACACCAGGCGCAAGTCCTTCAACCGCGCGCGCACTTGCGGCGGGATCAACTCGGCGATAGTTGGGCCTGCACGCACGTCGTGCCTCGCGTCAGGCGGCGAACGGCACGCTGCGCAACAGCGCCGCGATCACGTCGTCCGCACTCTTCTGTTCGGCTTCGGCAGCGAAGGACAGCAGCAGGCGATGGCGCATCACGGGTGCGGCGAGCGCGAGGATGTCCTCGCGCGTGGCCGCGAGGCGGCCGTGCAACAACGCACGCGCCTTCGCAGCGAGCACGAGCGATTGGCCCGCACGCGGGCCCGCGCCCCACTTCACCCATTGGCGAATTTCGGCCGGGGCGTGTTCGCTCGGACGGCTCGCGCGCACCAGGCGCGTGATCCATGCAAGCAGATCGGGGCCGAGATGCACTTCGCGCACGCGCGCCTGCAAGGCCAGCACTTCCTCACCGTGCATCACCTCGGGCACCTGGCCCATCGTCGAGCCGGTGGTCTGCGCGAGGATGTCGTATTCCTCGCGCTCGCTCGGATAATCGACGCGGATGTGCAGCAGGAAGCGATCGAGCTGCGCTTCGGGCAACGGATACGTGCCGGCCTGCTCCAGCGGATTCTGCGTGGCGAGCACGAAGAACGGCGACGGCAACGCATGCGTCACGCCGGCATAGCTCACCGTGCGTTCCTGCATCGCTTCGAGCAACGCGGCCTGCGTCTTCGGCGGCGTGCGATTCAATTCATCCGCAAGCAGCAGATTGGTGAAGATCGGGCCCGGCTGGAAACGGAAGTGACGATGGCCGGTGCCGTGGTCTTCTTCCAGCAACTCGGTGCCGAGGATGTCGCTGGGCATCAGGTCGGGCGTGAACTGCACGCGGCGGAATTGCAAGTCAAGCGCTTGCCCGAGCGAGCGCACGAGCAGCGTCTTGCCCAGGCCCGGCACGCCTTCGAGCAAACAATGCCCGCCGGCGAGCAAGCCGATCAGCAGCTGCTCGACCACCGCCTCCTGCCCGACGATCGCCTGCGCGATCGCATCGCGCAACGTGGACAGACGCGCGAGCTGCGCCTTCAGATCAGCTTCGGTGAATGTCGTGTTGGAGCCGGTGTCGTTCATGCGCGTTCGCCCGTCAGCTGTTCAATGCGTACATCACGATGTTGACCGCGAACTTGGTGTTGTCCTCGGCCAGGAAGCGCTTGTTGCGCCAGTCGTAATCCCACTCGCAACCATAGTCCTTGTTGCTGTAGAGGATGCCCAGGCGCCCGTCGATCTCGATCCCGCGCAGGTAATCGTGCACGAGGTCGTCGCCCCACCCGTTCAACTCGAAGCCTGTCGCCGGCGGCCCGTCGGGAAACTTGAAGAAGCTGCGATACAACGGATGCGTGTTCGGCAGCTTGCGCAGCGCCTTCGGCCCGAAGATCGACGCCATCTGCGCTTCGAAGGATTTTGCGAACAACCCATCGATGTCGTGGTTGCAGTCGTCGACGAACACGAACCCGCCATTGCGCACGTAGCGCTCGAAGTTGCGCCGCTCCTGCGGATTGAACTCCACCAGCTTGTGCCCGGCCAGGTAGCAGAACGGCGCGGTGAGCATCTTCGGATCGGCCAGCGCCAGCACGTGTTCCTTCGGGTCCACGCGCAGGTTGGTGTAGTCGATCAGCGACGTCACCAGGTTCGACGGCATGCGCTGGTCGACATCCCAATCGCCCGAGTCGTACTTCAGCCGCGTGAGCCAGAAGTCGTACTCCACGCGCGCCGCACGCGCCAGCGGCGGCAATGCAGCTCCGGCTGCCCCGAGCAGGAGCAGCCGGAGGAACTGCGCGCGATTCACGTGCTCACACCGCGTCCGAGAGCGAGGTGAAGGTGAAGTCGCGCAACTTCATCGGCGGGATCATCATGATCAGCGAGGACTCGTCGCCCGCAACGCGCACCGGCTTGCCGAGTTCCTCGATGTTGTTGAGCATGATCACCGGCGATTCGTTGAAGCGGAAGTTCTTCACCGGATGCTTGATCTGCCCGTTCTCGATGTAGAACGTGCCGTCGCGCGTCAGGCCCGTGAGCAGCACCGTCTGCGGATCGACCAGGCGGATGTACCAGGTGCGCGTGACGAGGATGCCCTTCTGCGTGCCGGCCACCAGTTGCGCGGTGCTCTTGTCGCCACCGGACATGATCAGGTTGCCCGGCTCGGCCTGCGCGGTCTTGCCCTGCTTCTTCGCCCAGTAGCGCGAGTACTGCATGGCGACCACCTTGCCGTCCTTCACGATCGGCATGTTCTCGCGCGGCAGGCCTTCGCCATCCCACGGAAGCACCGGCGCATTGGGGTCGGCCGGGTTGGCGCTGAAGTTCACGCGCGGGTCGAAGACCTGCTCGCCGAGCTTGTTGCCGCCGCCCTTCTTCGACAGGAAGCTGCGGCCTTCATCGGCCTCGCGCGCACCGAAGAAATTGAACATGAAGGAGATCAGGCCCGCGGCCGCGGCCGGTTCCAGGATCACCGTGTACTTGCCGGGCTCCAGCGCCTTGGCTTCGGCCGATTCGGTGGCCTTGCGCATCGCGACGCGGATGTCGTCGTCGGCCTTGAACTCGTTGGACGCCTTGACGTTGCGCCCCACCCAGCCCGAACCGCGACCATCTTCGGTCCGCACCGTGCAGGTGTAGTCGAAGCTCGTCGCGCGCTGGTAACCGAAGTTGCCCTTGCTGTTGGCGAAGGCCACGAAGCTCTGGCCGTCTTCGAGGAAGCCTGCGGCGATCAGCTTTTCGTTCTTGCACGGCGCGATCGAATCGGCCGCGACCTGCGCGCGATATTCCGGCGTGATCGCCGCGGTCGATTCGCTGAAGGTCGGCGTGGGCGCGTAGGTCTGCTTGTCGATCGCCGGCATGAACTCCGGGTTTTCGGGTGCGAGGCGCGCGAGTTCTTCGGCGCGGCGCACCACGCGTTCGAGCGAGGCATCGTCGAACTCGTTGATCGTCGCCACGCCCACGCGCTTGCCGAAGGCCACTTCGACCGCGAGGTCGGTGTCTTCGACGATGCCGCTGGTGGAAATGTTGTTGAGGGCGAAGCGGATGTTGCCGTCGACCGAGCCGGTCAGCTGCGCCGTGGTCTGGTCGGCCTTCGACAGCTTGATGACCTTGTCGAGGATGGCCTTGGCCTGCGCTTCGTTGAGGATGCTCATTTAGGTGGGTCTCCGAAGGTCAGCCGAGGTTGCGGGCGGTGTTGATGACGTTGATGCCGTTGAAGCGCGCCGTGCTCGACCCGTGCGAGACCGCCGAGACCTGGCCCGGCTGCCCCTTGCCGTCGAAGAACGAACCGCCGAGGCGATAGTCGCTCTCGTCGCAGACACCGACGCAGGCATTCCAGAATTCCGGCGTGCGGATCTGGTAGGCCACGTCTTCGATCTGCTTGGTGATCTGCCCGTTCTTGATTTCGTAGAACAGCTGGCCGCCGAACTGCGCGTTGTAGCGCTGCTGGTCGATGGAGAACGAGCCGTCGCCGATGATGTAGATGCCGTTCTCGACGCCCTTGATCATGTCCGCGACGCTTTGCTTGTCCTTGCCCGGTTCCAGCGAGATGTTGGCCATGCGCTGGAACTGCACGCTCGACCAGGAGTCGGCGTAGCAGCAACCATCGGACTCGGTCTTGCCGAGGATGTGGGCCTGGTCGCGGATGGTCTGGTAATCCACCAGCGTGCCGTCCTTGATGATGTCCCAGCGCTTGGTCTTCACGCCTTCGTCGTCGTAACCCACCGCGCCCAGGCTGCCCTTCTGCACCTTGTCGGCATAGACGGTGACCTTGTCGCTGCCGTACTTGAACTTGTTGGTGCGCTTGTCGAGCGTGGCGAAGCTGGTGCCCGCATAGTTGGCTTCGTAGCCGAGCACGCGGTCGAGTTCGGTCGGATGGCCGATCGATTCGTGGATCGTGAGCCAGGTGTGCGAAGGGTCGAGCACGAGGTCGTACTTGCCCGGCTTCACCGACGGCGCGGTGAGCTTGGCGCGCGCCTGCTTGGCCGAGGCGATCGCGTCTTCCTTCATGTCGTAGGACAGGCCGTAGTTCACCACGCCGTTGGGCGAGACGAACTTGCCGGACTGCGCGCCGTCGAGATATTCGAAGCCCATGCCCATGGGCGCGGACAGGCCGTCGCGCGTGCGGAACTTGCCGCTGGCCTTGTCGATGGCGGTGACCGTCATCGGCGCCCAGATGCGGTGCACGTCCTGGTCGATGTAGCTGCCGTCGGTCGAAGCGAAATACTTCTGCTCGTTGACCAGGAACAGCATCGAGTTGACGAAGTCGGCGCCGGCGTTGGTGGCCGCGGCGTTGACGCCGAGCAGCAGGTCCACCTTGTCCTTGATCGCCACTTCCATCGAGTTCTTCACGATGGGCGTCTTCCACGCCACTTCACCGACGCCCGGGGTCTTGGCCAGCTGCACCGGTGCGGTCTGCATCTTCGAGTTGGCCTTGGCGATCGCGGCGGCCTGCTGCGCGGCTTTCACCACGCCCTGCGTGTTCAGCGCGTTGGTGGCCGAGAAGCCCCAGGCGCCATTCACGAGCACGCGCACGCCGATGCCGGTCGACTCGGTGTTGACCACGTTCTCGACCTTGTCCTCGCGCGTGATCACGAACTGGCGCAGGTAGCGCCCGATGCGCACGTCGCAGTATGTGGCCCCGGCGGAGGTGGCTGCCTGCATCGCGGCGTCGGCGAGCGCCTTCTTCTTCGCCACATCCAGCGTCTCGACCAGCGCCTCGGCGGCGATGACGCGACCGAAAGGCAACGCCAGGCCGGCTACGCCGAGACCCGACATCGTAAGGAACGTGCGTCTGTCCATCAGTGACTCCCCGAGGAAATAGGATTCCGTAAACCCCGCCGACTGTGCGGAGGGGCGTTGGGAAAGACAAGATGACCAACGGGCTAGTTGGGGGGCGGCTTGCGGGCCGGACGGCCGAGTTCGGCCGTTCCGGAGCACTCAGCGGGTCGTGGCGACCACGACTTCGACCTTCCCCTTCGACGTGATCTTCCGCACGCGCGGCAACCACTCGCTGCGGTCGTCGGAGTTGGTGTGCAGGTATTCCAGGACGTAGACCTCGCCGTTGGCCACCGCGACGGCGGTCGGCGAATACGGCGGCGCGGAGCGCAGGACGGGCGTGATGACCCATTTGGGCGAGATCATCAGGACCGCCCCGCAGCCTGCGGCGGCGATGAAGACCGTGCCGTTCGGTGCGACATCCAGGCCGCGCAGGTAAGGGCCGACTTTCGACTCGACACCGGGAATGCGCGTGCACCCCGGCACGACGACATCGCGAACGAGTGTCGTGACCTTCCCTTTCGCATCGATCTTGTGCACCGATCGATCGTGGCTGAAATACAGCGCGCCGTCCGGTGTCGCGGCCATGCCGTTGACGTATTGCATGTCGCCGTCGGAGCGTTTCATCGCGGGGAAGCGCGCATGCACCGAGAGCGCGCCGCCCGGCGCGACCCGCACGATTTCCCAACGCGTCTCGCCGACCAGCCGCGGGTAATACAACGCACCGTCGGACCCGACGGCGACCGGGAAGTCGCTCGACAACACGATCGTCGGACGCGTGCCGACCGCGGTGATTTCGGAACCCGGGATCGAAGGCCAGCGGGTCTTCGCCAAGCCCGATGTCTCGTCCAGCGCGAACCAGTGGAACGCCGGCCCGGGTTGCCGCACGAGTTTCCCGTCGCGCCCGACGACGAACATGCCGCCGCCGGTATCGACGAAGTAGATGCGACCGTCGGCCGCCACGTGGATCGATGCGCCGGGATGCGCGAGGGCCGCCGCCGCGAACAGACAACCCAACAGTACGCCGATCAAACGTCGCATGGCTGTCTCCCTCCGCGCCGATGCGACGCGGTATTCGACCAAGTTACGCGCTGGCACCGCAGGCGGATGCAGCCTGCCTGCGCGCCAGGCGATAAGAACGCTCGGTTCCCCGGCCGACGACGCAAAGCGCTCGCGGTCTGGCTTAAAGTGCGCGTTCGCCCACTGACGTTCTCCCCCCATGACTTCCGCTTCCTTCTATCCCATCGGCACGCCGCTGCAACCGTGGGGCGCCGCCGAGAAACAGGCCTGGCTCGCCGCCCAGGTGCGCCATCGCAGTTACGCCGACGATGTCGTCGCGCGCGTCGATCGCCTGCGTTCGCGCTTCGACGTGAGCGAATACGGCCGCCTTGTTTACGGCGATGAAACGTTTCCGCAACTCGCGATCCGTTCGCGCAACTGGAACGACGCGCTCCCGACGATTCTTGTCACCGGCGGCGTGCACGGTTACGAAACCAGCGGCGTGCACGGCGCGCTGCAGTTCGTCGAGCAACACGGCGAGGACTACGCCGGGCGCGTGAATCTCCTGGTCGTCCCGTGCGTGAGCCCGTGGGCCTACGAGCGCATCCATCGCTGGAACCCGAACGCGATCGACCCCAATCGTTCGTTCCGCGAGAACAGCCCGTCGGAGGAATCGGCCGCGTTGCTGCGTTTGGTCGCACCGATTCGCGACAAGGCGCTCGTGCACATCGACCTGCACGAAACCACCGACACCGACGAAACCGAATTCCGCCCCGCCCTCGCCGCGCGCGACGGCAAGCCGACCGCGCCCGAAGGCATTCCCGACGGTTTCTATCTCGTCGGCGACACCGAAGACCCGCAGCCGGAATTCCAGCAGGCGATCATCGCGGCGGTCGAAAAAGTCACGCACATCGCGCCGCCGGACGAGAACAACGAGATCATCGGTTCACCCGTCGTCGCGCACGGCGTCATCAACTATGCGCTGCGCGATCTCGGGCTCTGCACGTCGATCACGAAGGCGCGCTATCGCACGACGACCGAGGTGTATCCGGACAGCCCGCGCGCGACGCCGCAGCAGTGCAACGATGCGCAGGTGGCGGCGGTACGTGCGGCGATTGATTTTGCGCTGGGGCAAGTTGCGCGCTGAAGTTGACGCAACCCCTCCCCGGCCCTCCCCTGCCACTGCAGGGGAGGGAGAGGTTCCGACTTAGAACTTGAAATCCATCTTGGCGTAGTAATACCCGCCGTTCATGCCGAAGGGCATCGTTTCCCAGCCGTAGATGAAGCCCAGCGCGGGGAACACGTTGGTCTGCGGCGAAACGCCGAAGTTTGGATCGTTGGGATTGGTGACGCCCGCGTCCCACTTGTCCGGATACACGTCGAAAACGTTGTTGGCGCCGACGGTGAGGCGGATGTTTTCGCTGAAGTTGTAACCGACCGCGACGTCCGTCAGCCACTTGCCGCCCCAGGTTTCCTTCAGGCCCGGCGTGAAGCCTTCGCCCGAAACCGAACCGAAGTAGTTCTCGCGCAGCGTGAACTCCCACTGGTCGTTGTGCCAGAAGCCCTGGAACACATGCTTGGCGCCGGGCTGGCCTTCTTCCAGCAGCGTGATCTGCGTGTCGTCGAACAACACTTCCGGCGACAGCACGGTCGACTGCGAGCGACGCTTGTTCACCACCGTCTTGTTCCAGTGCATCAACGCCGTCAGGTCGAGCGCGCCGCCCCACAGGTCGGTGTTGTAGTCGGCGACGATGTCGACGCCTTCGGTCTTGGTGTCGATGGCGTTGGTGAAGAAGAGCACCTGCCCCACGCCGATCGGATCGAGGATCTGGCGGATCGGGCAGCCTTCCAGCGCCGGGCCGCACGTGGTGATGTCCTCGGGCTGGATGTTGCTGGAGAAAATGATGCGGTCGTTGATGTCGATCTGGAAGAAGTCGACGGTCAGCGCGAACTTCTCGTTCGGCCGCCATGCCAGGCCCAGCGTGAACGCCGTGGATTCCTCTTCCTTCAGCGGCTGGATGCCGAATGCGCGCGTGACGTCGCTGTCCTGTCGCGCGGTGAGCGTATCGGTGAGCACGCCCTCGGCGTTGAGGTTGGTCGAGCGCTGGCCGTAGAACAACTGCTGCACGCCCGGCGCGCGGAAGCCGGTGGAGACCGTACTGCGGATCGCGAAGGTCGGGCTCATGTCCAGGCGCGCCGACAACTTGCCGGTGACCGTGGTGCCGAAGTCCGAGTAATCCTCGTAACGGATCGCCGCGCCGAGCAGGAAGTCGTTGGTGAGCTTGGACTCGCTGTCCAGGTACACCGCCCAGTTGTGGCGGCTTTCGTCGACCGCTTCGCGCGGCGAGAAGCCGGGGAAGCCCTGCATGCCCGGTTGCGCGATGCCGACGCCGTCCTGGCCGAAGATCGGAATGTTGCGATCGTCGGTGCGGCCGTACGTGTACGACACCGGGTCGCCCGCTTCGATGGCGTAACCGTCCGTGCGCCATTCCGCACCCGTGGCCAGCGACAGCGGACTGTTGCCGATGCCCCAGTCGATGTTGCCGCGGAAGTCGAGGTTGACCGTGGTCTGCGTGAACTCGAGCGTGCCGGTATCGGCTTCCACCGGCGATGCGCCGTAGATGCCGGCGGCGGGATTGAGCGGATCGATCGGCTCGTACCACCAGCTGACGTTGACCGAATTGCGCTCTTCGAAACCGAACTTGCTCTTGCCGTGGTTGACCGACAGGTCCATGTCCCACGCGTCGTTGAGTACCCTGCGATAACCGACCGCGAGCGATCCATCCTCCACCGTGGTGATGATGTTGGGCAGGAAGCCGTTGGGATACAGGTCGGGCACGGTGCGGTTGTCGCCGCCGGTGCGGAAGAAGCCCGACGAATCGCCTTCGCGCTTGGAGAGCCCACCGAACCAGTACAGCTCGCCGCCGCCGATCGGCAGTTCACCGTTCATCCACAAATACATGTCCTTCGCATCCGCATCGCCGAGGCGTTGCGTGACGCGCGGCGGATCCACGCGCAACAGGTCGGGGCCCGCGCGATTGGTTTCTTCGCGATCGCGGTATTCGCCGGTGAGGTTGAAGAAGCCACCGTCGCCGATCTTCCAACCGGTGTTGGCGCCGCCGTGCAGCACGCGGCCGTCGCCTTCGTACGTTTGCCCGACTTCGAAGTTCATCAGCGTGGCATCGGTCTGCTGGCGCAGCACGATGTTGATCACGCCGGAGATCGCGTCGGAACCGTACTGCGCCGACGCACCGTCGCGCAGCACTTCGACGCGGTCGATCGCCGAGATCGGAATCGCGTTGATGTCGGTACCGGCCGAACCGCGACCGATCGTCTGCTGCACGTTCACCAGCGCCTGCTGGTGGCGACGCTTGCCGTTGACGAGCACGAGCACCTGGTCGGGCCCGAGGGCACGCAACGTGGCGGGGCGGAGGATGTCCGTGCCGTCGCTCACGAAGGTGCGGGAGAAATTGAAGCTGGGTTCGAGCATCTGCAGGATCTGCCCCACTTCCTGCACGCCCGCCTGGCGGAGTTGTTCACTGGTGATCACATCGACCGGTGCGGCGGTTTCCGACGCCGTTCGGCCGCGGGCGCGCGAACCGAGCACCTGCACGGTGTCGAGTTGCGCGGGGGATTGCGCCGCGTCCTGCTGGTCGGCGGCGGGCGCCCCCGTGCTTGCTTCCTGCGCCTGCGCCGCCAATGCGAACGACAAGCCCAGGGCCAAGGCCGATACCTTCATGAGTCCTTTGCGTGTTTCCATCGCCATGCCTGGGTCACTCCTGCACGTGTGGTCGGCGCACTCCGCGCCGGTGGCGCCCCGATGCGCCACACGGACTGTGTAACAGCTTCGTAACGAATTGCTAACGCCTTGAATGTAGAACCGATGAGTGGTTCACATGTGGCGCTGCAGCAGAAAACGGTTACGCCGTTGCTGCGCGCGGGCATCGGCGTTTTGTGCGCAAACCCCTAAGCTTGGCGCCGATGTCCGAATTTGCCACCCATCTGCTGTTGCAAACGCCCACTGTTGCAGTGCGAGATGTCGTTTGCGCAGGAACGCACCGTCACCTGAGCGAGGAAGAACGCTCGGGCACGACCGAACTCGTCTTCCCCTATCGCGGCACGTACGTCGTGCATGTCGGCGAAGAAGAAGCCGTTGCCGATGCAAGCCAGGTCCTGATCTTCAACCGCGGCGAAAGCTATCGCGTGAGCCATCCGAACCCGGGTGGCGACGCCAGCCTGACGATTTCCGTCGACGAAGCCCTGCTCCAGGAGATCGTGCCGAAGGACCTGCTGCGCGAGGGCGACGCCTTCGCTTTCCGACTGCATCGCCTGCGCATCGATGCGCGTGCGCAGGTGCTGGTCGCCCTGCTCCGCCACAGCCTGCGCGAAGGCATCGCCGAGCCGCTCGAAGGCGAAAGCCTCGCGTTGACACTCGTGCAACGCGCCATCGGCCCGCGCACGACGCATGCAGCGGCCTCGAGCGTCGGGCGCCAGCGTTTGGTCGATCGCGCCAAGCTCGTGCTGATGCGCGACCTCGCGCGGCGCTGGACGCTCGCGGGCGTCGCCGCCGAAGTCGGCGTCTCGCCGGTGTATCTCACGCAGAGTTTCCAGATGGTCGAAGGCATGCCGCTATATCGCTATCAATTGCGCCTGCGGCTTGCGCGTGCGTTGGATCAGTTGAGCGAAGTCGAGGACCTCACGACGCTGGGCCTGTCGCTCGGTTTCTCCAGCCACAGCCACTTCAGCGCGGCCTTCCAGCAGGTGTATGGACGCTCGCCGTCGGAGTTCCGGCAGACGGCCCTGCGACGTCGCTAAAGATTCCGAAAGCGGTTGAACCCGCCGTGGCGGTTCAATGCGCCTACCCGATACGGGTATGCCCCCTGGAGTTTCGCCATGTCCCAGAAGACTTGTGCCGCCTGCGATTACCCCCTGGATGAAAACGCCATCCAGGTGAAGATCGGCGGCCAGACCGTCGAAGTGTGTTGCGAAGAGTGCGCGACGAAGTTGAAGGAAGCGCACGTGTCGGCCAAGCAGGAAGGCTGACGGTTACCGCGGGCGGGCCTCGCGACGCGCGGGCCCGCCCGTTTTCGATCGGTATCGGAGTTGGTCATGAATCGTCGGGAATTTTTGCGCGCGGCCGCCGTGGTGGTCGCGGCGGGTTCGTTCGGCATCGGGCCGGCGAGCGCGGATGGTTTACGCGCGGCGGAATGGACCGCGGCGCGCAAATTCGTCAACACGCCGTTCGGCGACATCGCGTATGTCGAGCGGGGCGTCGGGCGTGTTGCGTTGTTCCTGCACGGCTTTCCGCTCAACGGATTCCAGTGGCGCGGCGCCCTCCCCCGGCTGTCGCCGTATCGCCGCTGCATCGCGCCGGATTTCATGGCGCTCGGGTTCACTGCGGTCGCCGAGGGCCAAAGCGTTGCGCCGGCTGCGCAGGTCGCGATGCTCGTATCGCTGCTCGATACGCTGGGCATCGATGATGTCGATCTCGTCGCGAACGACAGCGGCGGCGCAGTCGCGCAACTGTTCGTCGTGCAACATCCCGAACGCGTGCGCACGTTGTTGCTCACCAACTGCGATGCGGAGCCCGACAGTCCACCGCCCGCGCTGTTGCCAGTGATCGAGCTCTCGAAGGAAGGCAAGTTCGTCGATCAATGGCTCGCGCCGTGGCACGCGGACACGGGCCTGGCGCGATCTTCCGAAGGCATCGGCGGCATGTGTTATGCCGACGCTGCGCATCCGACGGACGAAGCCATCGCGATGTATCTCGGCCCGCTGGTCGCATCGCCGCAGCGCAAGGCCTTGGTGCATGCGTACGCGATGGGGCTGGATCCGAATCCGCTGGCGGGCATCGCGGCGAAGCTCTCGGCGGTTCGCGTTCCCGTTCGCATTCTCTGGGGCACCGGCGATACGATCTTTTCGCCCGAGAGCGCGGGCTACCTCGATCGCACGTTCGGCAATTCGATGGGTGTGCGGCGGATCGCGGGGGCCAAGCTGTTCTGGCCGGAGGAGCGCCCGGATATCATCGCGGAGGAAGCCCTGCGACTCTGGACATGATCGCGATCGACGACGCCGCATTCCCCGAAGACCTGGCCACGGTGCGCGCGTTGTTCCGCGAGTACGCGTCGGGGCTGGAGGTCGATCTCGACTTCCAGGATTTCGATGCGGAGCTCGCGGCGCTGCCGGGCAAGTACGCGCGGCCCGGCGGTCGCGTGTTGCTCGCGAAGGACGGCGAGCGTGTTCTGGGTTGCGTTTGCCTTCGCCCGCTGTCGGCGGACGATTGCGAAATGAAGCGCCTTTACGTTCGGCCCGACGCGCGTGGCCTTCGACTGGGCCGACGACTCGTCGAACGCTTGTGCGATGAAGCGAAGGATTCGGGCTATTCGCGGATGTTTCTCGACACGCTGCCGTCGATGGCGACGGCGCAACAGCTCTACGCGGACATCGGCTTCGTGCCGACGCAGGCGTACGTCTTCAACCCGGTGCCCGGGACGAAGTATCTGCGGCGTGATCTATAGGATTTCCGGATCGCTAGTTTCTTCCGCCTCGAGCCGATGTCGAGGGGCGTCGATCGACAACTCGCCGCTTCGAACCAGTCGAAGGAACTCGCGGAAGGTTTGATCGAACAACGCACGCTCCCGCTCCTCGGGCAAGGCATGCGGGTACGGCAACTGGTGACGTGCCTCTGAAGTGCGCTGGTAGAAGTCGATCCAGACCTCCGAGATCAGGCTCCACCCCTCACTTCGATCCAGGATCGCATCTGCATCCATCGTCGAGCCGGGCACTGCGACCAACACAGTCCAGCCGTCGTGGCGCAGCACAGTGGATGCCAGCATCACTTCCTGGCTCTGGAAGACCTCCACCTCAGCACCATGCCAAGCGACCTCGGCGGTATTGATCGCAGCCACCTGGAATCCGTGATCGAAGAGGAATCCCGCGTATCGCGCTCCGAACCACGTCTGCGTCACGGAGAGCGCGCGCCGCTTCTTGAATGGCATTTTGAAGTGCATCGTCCCCGCCCCCTTCGTGCGCTTCGGTGCCTCACGCCTTCCGCAGGAAGCACGTCTTCAGCACCAGCCCCTTGATCTTGTCCGAGTTGCCTTCGATGTGTTCCGCATCGTCGGGCACCAGGCGGATGTGTTTGATCACCGTGCCCTGTTTGAGCGGGATCGAGCTGCCTTTGACCTTCAGATCCTTGATCACGACGACCGTGTCGCCGTCGGCAAGCACGTTGCCGTTGCTGTCGCGCACCGCGAGCGAATCGACCGCCGCTTCGTCACCCGCCAACGGCCATTCGAAACCGCAGTCGGCGCAGACATGGTTGGCACCGTCGACGTAGGTGTTTTCGAGCGTGCATTGCGGGCAAGGCGTGGACATCGGGCGGGCTCGTTCGGGCCCGCCATGATCGCATGCCTCACTCGGTGCTTTGGGCGTCCCGGTAAGCCTGCATGTCGCCTTCCAGGCGGCCGAGGACCGTGCCGAATTCCTCGTTGCTGCCGATGTCGCGCGTGCCGGCGAAGTATTCGTCCACGACCTTGTCGCAGGTTGCGCCGTCCTGTTCGCCTTCCGGGAACCAGGATTCCATCGTGGCGATCGCATCGGCCTTCGCCTGCGCCATCACGCCGTCGCGGTACTGCGTGGCCGCCGCTTCGCCCTGCTTCACCTGCACGATGGCCCGCTGCAACTGGACGTAGCCCTTGGCGGCGCCGACCGCGCCTTCGTTGTGTTGCCACCAGCGGTTGCGGGCTTCGTCGGCACGCAGGGCGTGGGCGACGTCGATCTGCGCGCAATGCTTGGCGACCACGTTGGTGAGCATCGCGCGCGAGAGCGCGAAGCCGGCGGCGGCGTCGCGCGCGGCGTTGACGGCGGGCAGGAAGCTGCCGCTGCTGGAGTAGCGGCTGTCGATGACCACCGCGGCGTTGTTGGCGGCGGTGTTGGCGGCATTGCTGGCCGCGTCGACGGCCAGCGCCGTGCCATGCGCACCGCAGAGCACCATCGCAAGAATCAGTCCCCGTTTCATCGCAATCATCCCCAATCAGCTTCCCCAAGCCATGGACTGACGTTATCGCGGGAAGTTCATGCATACAACGGAATTTTTATGTGTTGTGCGTATTCAGTGTGCAAGCGGCCGCAGTTATTTTTTCGCGGCCCGGTCCTACAATGCCGGCATGGACCAGTACTTCCACAATCCGCGTTGTTCCAAGTCGCGCGGTGCGCTCGCGCTGCTGGCCGAGCATGGGGTGCAACCACAGGTCGTGGCCTACCTCGACACGCCGCCGAGCAAGGCGCAGATCCGCGAGATCGTCCGCAAGCTCGGCCTGCCCGCCCGCGCCCTGCTGCGCACCGGCGAGGACGCCTACAAGGACCTCGGACTCGCCGATCCGGCGCTGACCGACGCGGCCCTGATCGACGCCATGCACGCCCATCCGATCCTCATCGAGCGCCCGATCTTCGTCCGCGGCGACCGCGCGGTCATCGGCCGCCCCATCGAGAACGTCCTGCAACTGCTCTGACCGGGAGTACATTGCCGCCATGTGGACCAGCCTCGCCATCGCCCTTGGGTTCGTGCTGGTCGCCTTCCTCGTCGCCGCCCTGCCCGCGGCCTGGATGCGCCGGCGCCACGGGGACGAGCACGAAGGCGAAACGCGCGACCTCGCGCGCGACATCACCAATCGCCTGGGCGTGCTGCACGGCGTGATCCTCGGCCTGGTGTTCGGCCACGTGGTGACGCAGGCGGGCGATCTGCGCGCGGGCCAGCGCACGGAAGCGGCGGCCGTCGAACACGTGTATTTCCTCGCGGGCGAGTACCGCGCACCGGCCGTGCAGGCCGCCGCCGCGCGCTACATCGACGCGGTCATCGACCAGGATTGGCCGGCGCAGGAAGCCACCGGCGAGGTGAGCGCCGCGGGGTGGGTCGCCGTCCGCGCCCTCCAGGCGAGCACGCTCGCACTCGCGCCTGCCTCGCGCCGGGAACACGTGCTGGCGCAGGAGATCGAAAACAACCTGTGGGTCATCGAACGCGAACGCCAGGTGCGCGGCTACGAATCGGCGATGCACGTGCCGTTCGAGTTCTGGTTCGCGGCCATCGCCGGCCTGGCGCTGATCGGCGGCCTGATGTTCATCTATCCCACCTCGCGCAAGCACGTGATGATCGTCGGCGCATACGCGATCTATTCGGGCCTGGTGCTGTACATGATCTACGACTTGTCCCGCCCCTTCGCCGGATTGGTGAGAGTGGAGCCAGACGCTTTCGAACAAGCAAGGGGCGCAATTCGCTCCGGAATTTGATGGCCATCATGGACGACCTCGACAACCCCATCCACGCCGCGTTGCGCACCCTGCACCACGGGATCGCGATGCAAGCCGGCGTGGCGTTGCGTTATCCGTCGGCGTACGCGCCGTTCTTCGCCGTGCCGGACGAAACCAGCGATGTCGACGAATCGCTCGACGCGCTCGTCGCGCCGGTCGAAACCGTCTACCTGCTGGGCGTTGCGCCGAAAAAAGTGCGCGACGCGAAGATGCACGCCTTCGCCCCGCTGGCGCAGATGGTGTGCGATGCGCCGCTGCCGAGCATCGACGGCCCGCCGATCATGCCCCTGGGCATCGACCATCGCGACGACGTGCTCGCGCTCACCGCGGTGGTGTATCCGCACTACTTCCGCCCGCGCACGATGGAAATGGGCCGTTACTTCGGCATCTACGAAGGCGGCCAGCTCGCGGCGATGATCGGTGAACGCCTGGGCTCGACGACCACGCGCGAGATCAGCGCGGTGTGCACGAGCCCGGACTGCAACGGACGCGGTTACGCGCGACGGCTGATGGCGTACCTGACCAACGATCTGATCGCCTCGAACATCCAGCCCTTCCTGCACGTCAGCCACGAGAACGAGCGCGCGAAGGAAATGTACGAACGCATCGGCTTCCGCCTGCGCCGCGACATCGGCTTCTGGTCGCTGCGCCACGAACGCTAGCGCCCGCTTCGACTACACAGATTTGCCGATCCGCATCGCGCTGACTTTGTCCGGCGCATCGAAGGTATCGCTGCGTGCGCAGGCCCAGAACTGCTGGAACACCGCGTGGTCGGGGATGCTGGTCAGCAGCTCGCCGGGCTTGAGGAAGTTGTAGATCGCCGCGAGCGAACGCACTTCGATCGGCGAGACGCGACGCAGGATGTGTTCGGGCCCCAACTGACCCGGATGATCCAGGCCCGCCGCGCACAGCAGGTCGCGCAACGCATGCACGGTGTTCTGGTGGAAGTTGTGCACGCGCGTGGCCTTGTCGGCCAGGTCGAGTTGCTTGAAGCGGCGCGGATCCTGTGTCGCTACGCCCGTCGGGCACTTGTCGGTATGGCACGACAGCGACTGGATGCACCCCAGCGCGAACATGAAACCGCGCCCGGCGTTGCACCAGTCCGCGCCCATCGCCATCGTCTTGGCCATGTCGAACGCGCTGACGATGCGGCCGGCGGCGCCGATGCGGATCTTGTCGCGCAGGTCCAGGCCCACGAGCGTGTTGTGCACGAGCATCAAGGCTTCGTGCATCGGCACGCCGACGTGGTCGATGAATTCCGAAGGCGCCGCGCCCGTGCCACCTTCCGCGCCGTCGACGACGATGAAATCGGGCAACAGCCCGGTTTCCTGCATCGCCTTCGCGATGCCGAACCATTCCCACGGATGCCCGATCGCGAGTTTGAAACCGGTCGGCTTGCCGCCGGAGAGTTCGCGCAGTTTGGCGACGAATTCGAGCAAGCCCACGGGCGTCGAGAACGCGGAGTGCTTCGCCGGCGAAACACAGTCGACACCGGGCGCGACACCGCGCGTGTCCGCGACTTCCTGCGTCACCTTCGCGCCGGGCAACACACCACCGTGCCCAGGCTTCGCACCCTGCGAAAGCTTTACCTCGATCATGCGCACCGATTCGCGTTGCGCGGCTTTCGCGAACTTGTCGGGATCGAACCCGCCCTTCTCATCGCGGCAACCGAAGTAACCCGAGCCGATCTCCCACACCAGATCGCCGCCGTTTTCCAGGTGATACGGCGAGATCGAACCCTCGCCGGTGTCGTGGTAGAACTTGCCGCGCCGCGCGCCTTCGTTCAAGGCGCGGATCGCCGCGGCCGACAGCGCGCCCCAGCTCATCGCGGAGATGTTGAAGACGCTGGCCGAATACGGCTTGGAAACGCGATCGCCGCCGATGTCGATGCGGAAGTCGTCGGACGGAATGGCCGCCGGCGACAGCGAATGATTGATCCACTCGTAGTCGACGCTGTAGACATCGTGCAGCGTGCCGAAGGGGCGCGTGTCGCGCACCGATTTCGAGCGCTGGTAGATCAGCGCGCGCTGCTGGCGCGAGAACGGTGTTTCGGCGATGTCCGATTCGATGAAGTACTGCCGCATCTCCGGGCCGATGGATTCCAGCCCATAGCGGAAATGCGCGAGCACCGGGTAGTTGCGGCGCAGCGTGCTCTTTTTCTGCAGCAGGTCGACCGTGCCGATCGCGGCAACGCCAGCCGAGATGATCAGCGCCCAGCCCCACGTGGGATCGCGCAGCGTGGCCCAGCCGAAGACGACGGTGAGGACGAGGCTGGCGATGTAGAGCGAGTAGCGACTGAGGGACATGCGACCTTCTTGTTGGCCTAGAGCCGCGCGTCCACCGCATCCTTCGGGAACACGCCCTTGATGTCGTAATACACGGTGCGCGGGTGGCCCAACCGATGCAGGCCTTCGACGCCCATCGCCTTGAAGTCATCATGCCCCACGGCGATCACGACCGCGTCATAGGCGCCCTGCGCGGGATCCTCGACCAGGCGGATGCCGTATTCCTGCATCGCTTCGCGCGGATTGGCCCATGGATCATGGATATCCACGACCGCGCGGTATTCCTCGAGTTCCCCGGCCAGTTCCACCACGC
Organism: Noviluteimonas gilva; assembly: GCF_009740395.1. Taxonomy (GTDB): domain Bacteria; phylum Pseudomonadota; class Gammaproteobacteria; order Xanthomonadales; family Xanthomonadaceae; genus Noviluteimonas; species Noviluteimonas gilva. The sequence goes on along the minus strand of NZ_WOXT01000003.1, from coordinate 17,953 downwards.
GCGTGTTGCGCAGGTCGGGGCAGTTTTCCTTGAACGTCAGGCCGAGCAGCAAGATGCGCGCGCCGGCGACGGTGAGCCCGCGCTGCACCATCAGCTTCACCACTTCGGCGGCGATCTGGTGGCCCATCGCATCGTTGATGCGGCGGCATGCAAGCAGGATGTCGGGGTAGTAACCGTGCGCCTGCGCTTTCTGGATCAGGTAATACGGGTCCACGCCGATGCAGTGGCCGCCGACCAGGCCGGGGCGGAACGGCAGGAAGTTCCACTTGGTCGACGCAGCTTCGAGCACTTCGGTCGTGTCGATGCCCAGGCGATGGAAGATCAGCGCGAACTCGTTGACCAGCGCGATGTTGACGTCGCGCTGCGTGTTCTCGATCACCTTGGACGCTTCGGCGACCTGGATGCTCGAAGCCTTGTGCGTGCCGGCGGTGATGATCGTGCCGTACAACGCATCGACGAAATCCGCGGCCTCGGGCGTGGAGCCGGAGGTGACCTTGGGGATGTTCGTCAGGCGGCGTTCGCGGTCGCCGGGATTGATGCGTTCGGGGCTGTAGCCGACGGTGAAATCGTGGTTGAAGCGCAGGCCCGAGGCGCGTTCGAGTTCGGGCACGCAGATTTCTTCGGTCGCGCCCGGGTACACCGTGGATTCGTAGACGACGACGTCGCCGCGCTTGAGCACGCCACCGATCGTGCGGCTGGCGCTGATCAGCGGGCTGAAGTCGGGGCGCTTGTGTTCGTCGATCGGCGTGGGAACGGTGACGATGAAGACGTCGCATTCGCGCAGGTCGGCGGGCGTGGCGCTGAAGCGCAGGCGTGCGGCCAGTTCGAGTTCGTCGGCCGCCACCTCGCGGTTGCGGTCGCCTTCCCCGCCCTGCAGCGCGGCCACGCGCGTGGGGTCGATGTCGAAGCCCAGCGTCTCGTGCGCGCGCCCGAACGCAACGGCGAGCGGCAGCCCGACGTAGCCCAGGCCGATGACGGCGATGCGCGCCGATGCGACGTCCCGCATTGGTATTCCCCTAAAATGAAGCAGCTTCTTGGCCGGCGGGAGTTTGGCACTTACCCCGTGTCAGGGAAACAGGCCGTCCGCCGCGCACGGCATCGGCGCGATCAGCTGCGCGCCCTGGTTGCGCACGTTGCCCACGGCCGGATCGACCTCATGGAACGCCAGCGCCGGCTCGGGGACCGCGTGCGCGATGGCCATCGCTTGCTCCGCGTCGCCATGCAGCCAGTCGTGCAGCACCTCGGGCGGGAGGATCAGCGGCATCCGATCATGCACCTGCCGGATCACCGGATCGGCCGCGCGCGTGACGATGCTATAGGTGAGCAGCGCGCCGCCCGCGCCGTCGGAGCGCGTTTCCCACACGCCGCCGAACAGCATCACCGGCGAATCGGCCAGGTGGATCCAGTGCGGGCGCTTCTTCCCATCGATGACGGGCCACTCGTAGTAGCCCGAGGCAGGGACCAGCGCGCGGCGTTGTTTCCACGCGCCGCGGAAGGCGGGCTTGTCCGCCACTGATTCCAGCCTAGCGTTGATCGTGGCGAAGGCGAGCTTGGTGTCCTTCTGCCAGGGCGGAAGCAGGCCCCAGCGCATCTCCTGCACGGCGCCGCCCTCGCCGTGCGCGACGATGACCGGATGCGGATCGGTGGGTGCGATGTTCCAGGCCGGCGTCGGGTCTTCGGCAGGCACGACCAGGTCCAGCATGCGCGAGAACTCGCGCACCTGCTGCCACGTGAAGTCGCGGGTGAATCGGCCGCACATGCGTCGATGCTAGCGCAGGCGGCCGACGAACCTAGTGTTTGCGGTCGCCGCGATCGCCCTGCCCGGGCTTGGCGTCGTGCTCGCCGTCCCGCTGTTGATCCTGCCCGAGCGAGCGGCCCAGGTCGTCGGATTCGGCGAACCGCCCCTTGTTGTCGCGTCGCTGCAGGCGTTTGTCACCGGGAGTCGGTTCGTTGAGTTCGCGCTTGCCCGCCATCACGATCTCCTTCGCGTGCCTTGGATAGCGTCCTGATACCCCGCCCCGGCGTGCAGGATTCGTGACGGAATGAGCCTCACCGAATACCGCCGCAAGCGGCATTTCGACAAGACGCGCGAGCCTTCGCCGGAAGCGCGCGCGCCCGCGAAAAAGGCGGTCAAACGCAAAGCGGCGAAGACACCGGAAGTGCATCGCCCGATCTTCGTCGTGCAACTGCACCACGCCTCGCGCCGGCATTACGACTTCCGTTTGCAGATCGGCGATGCGCTCAAGAGCTGGGCCGTGCCCAAGGGACCGAGTTACGACCCGACGATCAAGCGCATGGCGGTGGAAGTCGAGGATCACCCGCTGTCGTACGCGGGTTTCGAAGGCGAGATTCCGCAAGGCGAATATGGCGGCGGCCACGTCGCGACCTTCGACCAGGGCGTGTGGACCACGCCCTACGATCCCGAAGCACAGTTGGCGAAAGGCCATATCCGCTTCGAATTGTTCGGCGAGAAGTTGAAGGGCGAATGGCACCTGGTGCGTTCGGGCAAGCCGGCGCGACAGCCGCAGTGGCTGCTGTTCAAGGAGAACGATGCGTACGCGGGCAAGGTGGAAGCCGACGATCTGTTGCAGGATGTGGCGGCGCCAGCGGGGAAGAAAGTCGTGAAGAAAGCGGCGAAGACGATCGCTCCGAAAACCCGGCGCAAGGTCGACTGGGCCGCGAAGGCTTTGAAACTGACCGGCGGAAGAAAATCGAGCTTGCGCAACGAAGCCTTCGAACCACAGCTCGCCAAGCTCGGCGACGTCGCGCCCAACGGTGCGCAATGGATCCACGAAGTGAAGTGGGATGGTTACCGCCTGGTTTCGACGATCGTCGACGGGAAGGTGCGCATCTGGTCGCGCAACGCGATCGAATGGACCGACAAGGTGCCCGAGCTGCGCGCGGCGCTGGAACAGCTCGGCGTGAAAAGCGCCGCACTCGATGGCGAGTTGATCGCGGGCCGCGGCACGCAGGCGGATTTCAACCTGCTGCAGTCGACCTTGTCGGGCGAGGAACAAGGTGGGCTGGCGTATGTCCTGTTCGACCTGTTGCACCTGGAGGGCGTCGATGTCCGCAAGGCGCCGTTGGTCGAACGCAAGGCGCTGCTCGAAGTCTTGTTGAAAGCACCGATCCCGCATCTGTCGTACAGCTCGCACGTGCCCGGCGATGAAGGAACGGCCGCGTTTGCGCTTGCGTCCGAGCAACAATTCGAAGGAATCATCTCCAAGCGCGCGGACCGGCCCTACACCGCCGGTCGCAGCGATGATTGGCGCAAGACCAAGCGCCTGGAGTCGGACGAGTTCGCGGTCGTGGGCACGACGAAGGGCCAGGGATCGCGCACGGGCTTCGGGTCCTTGCTACTTGCGCGCCCCGATGCGAAACACGGTTGGGTGTACGCGGGGCGCGTGGGCACCGGGTTTTCGAGCGAGCAACTGCGGCAACTGTCGAAACACATCGGCGACATCGGTTCGTCGAAGCCGAGCGTGCACGTGCCGATTCCGCTGGATGCCGAACTCAAGCGCGCGACGTGGTTTCCGCCGCTGTTCGTCGTCGAGGTGTTCATTCGCGGCCTGGGCAACTCGGGGATCCTGCGCCAGCCGTCGCTGAAGACCGTGCGCATGGACAAGGACGTCGGGGACTTGCTGGATTCCGATCGCGGCAAACCTGCGAAGAAAGCGGCGAAGAAAACCACCGCGCGCGAACGCGTGGCCGCGCCCGAAGTCCGCCTCAGCAGCCCGACGAAGATCATCTTCCCGGATCGCAACATCACCAAGCAGCAAGTCGCCGACTACTACAAGGCCGTCGCGCCGCACCTGCTGCGCGAGATCGCGGGCCGTCCGTTGTCGGCCATCCGCTGCCCCGACGGCGTGGGCAAAGCGTGCTTCTTCCAGAAGCACCACACGGCAGGCTTGGAAATCGTGCGCTTCGTGCGGTTGAAGGAAGAAGCCGGCATCAACGCGAACTACCTCGTCGTCGACGACATCAGCGGCTTGATGGAACTCGTGCAGTTCAACACCCTGGAGTTCCATCCGTGGGGCGCGCACGCGGACGATCCCGACCACGCCGATCGCGTGATCTTCGATCTGGACCCCGGGCCGGGCGTGCCGTTCGCCGAAGTCAAACGCGCCGCGACGCACGTGCGCGACTTGCTCGAACAACTCGAACTGAAATCCTTCCTGCGCGCGACCGGCGGCAAGGGCCTGCATGTCGTCGTGCCGCTGAATCCGGCGAACGATTGGAAGCTGGTGAAGAAATTCTCGAAGGGATTCGCCGAAGCGCTCGCCGGTTCGGATCCCGATCGCTATCTCGCCACCGCCACGTTGAAACTGCGCCCCGGCAAGATCTTCATCGACTATCTGCGCAACGGGCGCGGCGCGACCGCGGTGGCGTCGTATTCGCTGCGCGCGCGTGCGGGCGCGCCGGTCGCGGTGCCGCTGGCGTGGTCGGAACTCAAGGCGCTCAAGCGCGGCGATGCCTTCCACATGGACAAGACGCTGGCGCGCATCAAGCGGCAACGCAAGGATCCGTGGGCAGGGATCGACGCGTTGCGTCAGGATCTGTCGGCCTGGGGCTGAAGGCTGAACCTCGCGTTTCCAGGGACTGTGACGCGCCCCCCGGAGTTAATTTCCGGTCGTTGACCCGCGCGCGCATGCGGGACAGGCTCGGCCCGATTCATCACGGAAGCCGATCGCCATGGATGCTCGCGCCCTCGCCCTGTCCGTCGCGCCCCTCGCGCTGTGCCTGTCCGGCCTGGCGCTGGCGCAATCGTGCCCCGCGCCCAACGCGCCCACGCAAGGCACGCCCATTCCTCCGCCGCTGCCCGTGTTCTCCGCCGACAACTGGTGGAACACCGACATCTCGCAGGCGCCGGTGGATGCGAACTCCGCGAACTTCATCAACTTCATCGGTTCGACGCGCCGCCTGCATCCGGATTTCGGCGGCGAAGCCGAGACCGGCAGCCCGGACGTGTACGGATTCCCGTACATCGTGGTCAACGGTTCGACGGCCAAGTCGGCCGTGACCTTCGATTACTGGGACGAGAGCGACGGCGTGAACATGTCGACCGGCCAGGGCATTCCCTTCTATCCGATCCCCGCCAACGTCATCTCGCAGCCGCACTGGATGGAAGGCGGCGCGCCGGCCAGCGTGGACCAGCGCGGCGACAACGACCGCCACATCCTGATCGTCGATTGCACCAACCGCACACTCTATGAGTTGTACAACGTGTGGTATTCGACGGCGCAACAGCGCTGGTACGCCGGCTCCGGTGCGTTCTTCGACCTGCAGCGCAGCGATCGCCGGCCCGAAGGCTGGACGTCGGCCGATGCCGCGGGCCTGGCGATCTTCCCCGGCCTGGTGCGCTACGACGAAGCGGCGCATCCGAACGTCGCGGAAATCCAGCACGCCTTGCGCGTCACCGTGCGCACGAGCAACGGGCACGTGTTTCCGGCGTCGCATACCGCGGGCGGCACGAGCGGTGCGTTGCCGATGGGCGCGCGCCTGCGCCTGAAGACCAGCGTCAACGGCGCCAACCCCGCGCTGCGCACCACCGATCCGGTCGCGCGCAAGATCTTCCGCGCGATGCAGAAGTACGGGCTGATCGTCGCCGACAACGGTTCGGACATGTATATCTCCGGCACGTTCGACGTGCGCTGGAACAACGACACGCTCAATCCCGCCTTCAGCGGATTGCAGGCGAGCGATTTCGAAGTGGTGAAGCTGGGCTGGAAGCCGACCGCGCCGACGCTGTCGATCGCCGATGCCTCCGTCGCCGAAGGCGCGTCGGGCACGAAGGTGTTGCGCTTCACCGTGCGGTTGTCGACGGCGGCGACATCGAACGTCACCGTTTCGCTGGCCACTGCCAACGGCACCGCGATCGCGGGCAGCGATTACGTCGCGGCCTCGGGTTCGCTGACCTTTACGCCGGGCCAGACCGCACGCAACTTCGACGTGACCATCAACGGCGACCGCCTGCGCGAGGCGAACGAGACCTTCCAGGTCCTGCTGTCCAACGCCACGGGCGCGCCGATTTCCGATGCCGGCGCGACGGGCACGATTTCCAACGACGACGGCCCGCGCACCGGCGGCCCGGGTCAGAAGTCGCCGATGCCCTTGACAGCCGCCGTGTCACCCACCGGCGCGCCGAAAACGCCGTCGAAGGCGATTTTTGAGGGTGACTCCCGGTCTACACGCCACCCGGAGAAGGCATCACACGGTGACTTGTTGTCACCCTGACACCGCGCGTCATGTCTACTGACGCGCATTGACACCCTTTTCACACCCCTGAATACGTACCGTTCCTGAACGGAATGGCGACATTTCTGTGACCTACGTCACATTTTCGCGCGCCAATTGCGAACCAGTTGTCGTTTCCGTTGCGAGGAAAATAGTCCTTCACTAGTTTTTAACCCCGGCGGCACCCCTTGGTGACCGCAATCGCCACAACCTTGGGGACTTCAAATGCGTACCGCTTCGCTTGCTCTCGCCCTCACCGGCGTGCTGTTCACCTCGACCGCCTTCGCCGGCGCCTCGCCGCAGACCGGCAACCTGGCCGTGACGGCCACCGTCGCCGCCAGCTGCCTGGTCGTGGGCCCGAACACCATGGCCTTCGGTGCCTACGATCCGTCCGACGTCAACCTGACGGCCGATCGTGACGCCGACGGTTCGATCTCGATCCGCTGCACCAAGAACACGCTCGCCCACGTCCAGCTGGCCCAGGGTTCCAACCCGGCCGCCGGTTCGAACTGCGGCGCCCCCCAGCGCCAGATGGCTTCGGGCGCCGAGCGCCTGGGCTACCAGCTGTACAGCAACAGCCTCCGCACCGCGGTTTGGGGCTGCACACTGGGCACCGAGTCGACCTTCACGTCGGCCAACTCGGCCACCGCGACGGTGCTGACCGTCTACGGCCGCATCCCGGCTGGCCAGAACGTCGCCGCCGGCTCCTACACGGACACCGTGGCCATCAACGTCACGTTCTGATCCGTTGTTCCATTGCCCCGCCGCAAGGCGGGGCGCTTGGGTAGAGCCTTGAAGCAATGTCCTGCATTCGCAACCGCGTCCGCGCGGCCGCGTTGACCGCGTGCGGCACCCTCGCCTGCTTCGCGGGCCTGGCCGCCGCCGCCAATTTCGGCCTCAGCAACACCCGCATCGCGCTGAGTGCATCGCACTCGGTCGAAACGCTCGTGCTCACCAGCCAGGAAGCGCGCGACGTGTCCTTCGAGGTGAAGGTGAAGCGTTGGACGCAGAAACCCGACGGCGCGTGGGAACTGGCGCCTTCGCAGGACCTCGTGGTCCATCCGCTGATCGTGAAGCTGCCCGAATCGGGCACTGCGCGCATCCGCATCGGTTCGCTCTCGCCGACGGTCGTCGCCGAACAGGCCTACCGCATCGAACTCAATGAATTGCCCGATCCGGCGGCCGCCGCCCCCGGGCAGATCCGCATGCTCACGCACGTCAGCATGCCGGTGTTCGTGCAGCCCGCGAACGCCAAGCCCGGCCTGTCGATGACGGTCGATCGCATCGACGGCGGCGACGCCGCCCTGGTCCTGCGCAACATCGGCACCGCTTACTCGGCGCCTGCGCCGGCCAAGTTGCGCGTGCTCGACGCCAAGGGCAAAGCGCTGCACGAAGGCACCGTCGATTCCAACTACGTGCTCGTCGGCGCCAGCCTGCCGCTGCACGCGAAGATCCCGGCCTCGGCCTGCGCACGCGCGGCGACGGTCGAATACACGCTGGGCGATGCCAAGCCGCTGGTCGCGCAAGTCTCCGCCGGTGCGCGGCGATGCGCGCCCTGAACGTGCGCCGCGGCGCGCTCGCGTCCGCACTCCTGCTGGCCCTCGTCCTTCCCGTCGCGCATGCCGCGCCGGGCGACGAGACCATGCTGCTCGATGTCTGCATCAACGATCGCTGCATCGGCGTGGCGCCGGTGATCGCGCGCGGCGACGACGTGCTCGTCGACACCGCCGCGCTGCAGGCCGCCGCACTCGACACCACGGGCGTCGTGCCCGAATTCGTGGGCGAGCGTTCCTTCGTCTCGCTGCGTCAGCTCAACCACGGCAGCACGTACAAGATCGATCGCGAACTGCTGCGCCTGGACCTCACCCTGCGTGCCGATCGCCTGCCGCGCCAACGCGTGGCGATGGCGACGCAACAGCAGTCGGAAGTCGGCCTGCAGCCGTGGAGCGCGTTCGTCAATTACGCCACCTCGGTCAACCAGGACGGCGACGGCGAATTGTTCCTGGACGGCGCCCTCGGCCGCGGCAACGCCGCGCTGCGCACCGCCGCGCAGTGGGATCCCTACTTCGGCTGGCGTCGCGGCCTGTCGCGTTTCGAATACGACCAACCCACGGTCACGCGCCGCTGGACCGTCGGCGACCAGTTCGCCGTCGCGCGCGATCCGCTCGGCGGTGGTCGCCTGCTCGGTGGCTTCGGCGTCGAGCGCGCGTTCGACACCGATCCTTACCTGGTCACGTTCCCGCAGCCGTATTTTTCCGGCCTGCTCGAAAGCCCCGGCACCGTCGAAGTGTTTTCGAACGGCACGCTGATCGGCCGCCGCGAACTGGGCGCGGGCCCGTTCACGCTCGAACAACTCGGCGTGCAGCCGGGCCGCAACGACGTGCGCGTGATCGTGCGCGATCCGTTCGGCAATCGCAGCGAGCTGGCCACGCAGACGTACTACGGCGGCAGCCCGCGCTTGCTCGCGACGGGCCTGAGCGAGTACGCCGTGCGCCTGGGCGCGCCGCGCACCGGCGGCGGTCTCGGCGGCGATTACGAAGACCAACTCGCCTACCAGGCATGGTATCGCCGCGGCCTGGCGGATTGGTTCACGCTCGGTGGCCGCGTGGAAGGCGACGAGTTCGTGCGCAACGGTGGCCTCGACGCCGCCGTCCGCACGCCGCTGGGCGAGTTCGCATTCGCCGTGGCGGGCAGCGACCGCGATGTCCTGGGTCGCGGCAACGCGCACGCCATCAACTACTCCTTCAACATGGCGATCTGGTCGATCGGACTGGGGTCGCGCCGCGCGTCGGCGGATTACCGCACGATGAGCGATCCGCTCGACGACGTGTTCGGCGCGCTGCGCATCGACGACTACGCTTCGGTCTCCATCTCCCCCTACGGTGGGATGTCGCTGCAGTTCAATGCCGGTCGGCAGCAGCGCCAGTTCCGGCCGATGGAACGCACGTGGGGCATCACCGGTTCGCTGCGCGCGTGGGATCGCGGTGCGTTGTTCCTGTCGGCGCAGCGCCGCGAATCGGACTTGTTCGAAGACACCACGATCCAGCTGAGCCTCAACATCGCCTTCGACCGCGACAGCGTCAACGTCACCGCGCGCCAGCGCGACGACGGTGCGCGCACGACGCACGGTTACAGCGTCGACGCACATCGTTCGCGCCCCACCGACACCGGTTGGGGTTACCTCGCCAGCGTGCAGGACGATGGCGACATCGAGACCGGCTACGGCCAGGTCGAATACCAGAACGCGTGGGCGCGCTTCGCGGTGGAAGGCGAATCGCTCGAAGGCAACACGCGCGGCCGTGCGCTCATGACCGGCTCGCTGGTCGGCATCGGCGGTCGCGTGTTCGCCACGCCGCCGGTCGAGAACGGCTTCGCGCTCGTGCGCGCGCCGGGCCTGGCCGACGTGCCGATCCTCCGCGAAAACCAGACGATCGGCCGCACCGACAAGCACGGCGACCTGCTCGTGCGCGAAATGCTGCCCTTCCACGCCAACCGCGTGGAGATCGACGAATCGCAGGTGCCCGCCGCGTGGTCGATCGATGCGCCGTCGCGCCAGGTGATGGTCGCGCGCAACACCGGCTCGGTGGTCGTGCTGCAATCTTCCGCGCTGCATGCGATCACCGGCCGCTTCCGTTACACCGGCGGTGCCGCGGGCGACGTGGTGACGATCGGTAGCGACGCGGCGTCCGTGCTCGGTTCCGAAGGCCTGTTCTATCTCGAAAACGTGTCGCCTGGCGCGCAGCCGGTGCGCATCGACACCGGCAACGGCGCCGTGCAGTGCACGCTCGACGTGCCGACGGAGGCAAAGCCGGGCATCATCGATCTCGGCGAAGTCGCGTGTGGGGGCACGCAATGATGGCCCATCGGTTGCTCATCGTCCTGTTGCTGGGCGCGCTCGCGTGGGCCGCGCCGATGATCGCGCGCGCGCAGAACTGCAACGTCGAAGTCACGGCCGTCGCGTTCGGCGCCTACGATCCGACGTCCGCCGTGCCGCGCGATGCCAACGGCTCGGTGCAGGTCGAGTGCGTGCTCGCGCAGATCCCCGTCGAAATCCGGCTCGACTCGGGCAACAACGCCCCGGGCAACAACGTCGCCAACCGGCGCATGGTGTCCGGCGCGTACAACCTGCCCTACCAGCTGTATACCGATGCCGCGCGCGGCATCGTGTGGGGCAACACCAACACCACCTCGGTCAGTTGCACCACCGGCGTCACCAGCGGTGTATGTACGGGATCGAGCGCGGTGTTCGGCATCTTCCAGCGCGCGACGCGGCCCATCTACGGCCGCATCCCGACCGCCCAGGACGTGGGCGTCGGGAGTTACAGCGACCAGGTCGACGTCACGATCATCTTCTAGCGAGGGTCACGGACCCTCGTACCACGCACCGGCTTCCGCGTAACCCGACGGCAGGTTCTGCAGCGCGCGTGTGTTCGCGTCGATCATCCGCAGCGCGAAGATCGGCTGCGTGAGGCTGTCGTCGGTATACGTGCGGCGATTCACCAGCACGTGCACGTTGTCGCGCGACCACTGGGCGGCGGTGTACGCATGGTCGGCCACGCGCGAGTCGGTGATGCGACGCACGCCCGAGCCGTCCGCGTTCATCACGTACAGCGGCTCGTAGTAACGCGTCTGCGGGCCGACTTCGTACACCTCGCCGGTGAAGGCGATGCGGCGGCCGTCCGGCGAGAACAGCGGCGCATGGCCGCGCATCGGCATCGCCCTGGCCGCACCGTTGCGGAAATCCACGACCGTCATGTCGTTGGCGACGACGTCGGCGTAGATGCCGCGGTTGCCATCGGGCGAGATCGTCAGGTCCAGCGGCGCTTCCATCACCAGGTCGCTGAGCAGCTTGGCCGATCCGGTGGCGACGTCGATGCGATACGCCTGCGCGTGCCACACCGGTTCCAGGCGGCCTTCGGGATAGCCCGCGCCGACGAACAGGCGCGTGCCATCCGCCGACCACTTCGGCTGCGCGAATTGGGCCGGCGCCGAAACGCAGAACAGATCGCGGCGGTTGCGCCCGGTGACATCGACGATCGACACGCACTGCCCGCTCGAATTCAGCGACACGAAGGCGATGCGATTGTTCGGACCGTACGCGGGCTTGGAGAACTGACCCACGCCGTGGATCAACGCATGCGGACGCGTGTTGGTGGTGGTCGATACCACCTGCAACGTGTGGCGCTGGCCTTCGCGCACGCGATCCACGCCGCGTTCGAAGACCAGGTTGCTGCCGTCGGGCGACCAGGTCACCGACATGTCGTACACGCTGTCCGTCGCCGTCGTGAGCGCGCGCACCTGGCCTGTGCCCACGTCGAGCAACCACAGGCTGCGGCTGCGGGGGATGCTGGTGGAGGTCTGCGTCGAGCGCGAGAACACGATCTTGCCGGTCGGCGTCGCGGCCTGGGCCGACAGTGCCGAAGCGGCGGACGCGGTGGCCACCACCGCGGCCACGGCCGCGCGGCGAATCGGATGCGTATTCATTTCAACCCCCTGAAATCGACTGCTGTGGAATGCAACTCCACAGTGGGCGAGCTGTTCTCAAGGGCAGGTGAAAAATGCGCGGGTTCAGGCAAGCCCGCACGAACTGATCAATGCGACTCGCGAATCGCTTCGATCTCCGATTGCATCAACTCGTGCCGCTCGGACAGGTTCAGCATTTCCAGGAGGAGTTCGGCGCCCACCGATTGGGCCCGCACGAGCGACGCGCGGGCATGCGAAATGCGTCGCGCCGTCTCCGCGGGGCTCATGCGGTCGGCGTGCGAGAGGAGCACATCCAGATCGTCGACGGCGTCGGCGATGTGCTCCATCACGTCCAGTGCAGCGGGTGAAGGTCGGGCCATCGTCGGGGCTTCCTTATGCGACGTTGACCCGACCCTGCGCGTTCCGCGATCAACGTCAGGTCAATCCGGCACTCCATCCTTCGCACTGTTCATCCTCGGCGATTGCGCACCAAGGCCGCGGCTGCCGGTTTCACGCGATCGTCCGGCGGCGATTCGCGCGCGACACACGCTCGACGACATCGTGTGCGGCTTCGCGCACGGCGCCGACGCGTCGCGCCGCCTGGGGAATTGAACCTTCCGACATGGGCGCGCTACACACACAGATGTATGAGTCGCGCGCGCTCGTCGACAAACCCTTCGGCACGGCACTGATTCGTTCGGTGCGCGGCGTCGGCTACCAAGTGCCCGTGGCATGAGCGCCTCGCCCGCCTCCCTGCGCCGACGCGTCACCCTCGCCTGCACGGCGCTGGGGCTGGTGATGACCCTGCTGTTCGCCGCCGCGGTGATTGCGATCACGGAAGACTACGAACACGTCATCGCGTCGGAAGTCCTGCACGGCCAGGCCGAGGATTACAGCCTGCGCATCGCCAATGGTTTGCCCGTCCAACTTCCGCGCACGCAACGCCTCAGCGGTTATCTCGCACAGCCGCCACCGGAATTGGCGCGCTTCGGCCCCGGCGTGCACGAAGACGAACGCCACGAAGGCATCCATGTCGGCGTATTCGACACCGCCGCGGGGCGCATGTGGTTTTCCATCGACCTGGGCGACATCGAGCAACTCGAGGTCCACTTGCGCCTCCTGCTCGCGGCAATGGTGGTGCTGGGCGTGGCGATCGCCGCGTGGCTCGGCTGGGTCTTCGCCGGTCGCGCACTCGCGCCGGTGCGGGCCTTGTCGAAGGCGGTCGATGCACTGCCCGTCGCGCCGCAACCGACGCACTTGCGCGACACCGCGCCCGACGACGAACTCGGCCATCTCGCGCACGCCATCGACAACTACCAGGCGCGGCTGGTCGAAGCCGATGCGCAACAACTCGCTTTCTTCGCCGATGCCAGCCATGCATTGCGCACGCCGATCGCCGTCGTACAAGGCGTGGCCGAAGTGTTGCTCGACGAACCGGGCCAGGACGCGGCGAACATCGCGCGCCTGCAACGCCTCGATCGCGGCGCGCAGGAATTGGCCGAACTGATCGAACTGTTGTTCGGCGCCGCCCGCCGCACGCCGGTGCAGCGCGAAACGATGGACACCGCCGCGCTATTGGCCGAAAGCCTGGCGCCGTGGTCGGAGAAGACGCGCATCGATGCCGTCGGCGCGTTCGACGTCGCGCGTCGCGAAACGGTGCTGCTCCTGCGCGCGCTCGTGCGCAAGTACCTGCGCGATGCGCGCACGCTCGTCGCCACGCGCAACAACGGTCAGCTCAGCGTGGTCGATCTCGACGCAACGCGCGATACCTCGGCCCGACGCAGCGATGCCGGCGCACTCTCACCGCTGCTCGCACGCGCCGCCGACCGCGCCGGCTGGATGCTGGAAGCCGCGCCCGGCCGCATCGTGCTCACGCACACCGGTTGATCACAGGCGTGCGAGGCGCGCGAACTCGTCTCGCGTCGCGAGTTCGATGGACTCTGTCAATTGCCTCTCCTCGTTCGACAATCCGCGCGCTGTCTGCGCGAGCGTGTGGTAAGCCGCCAGGTCGGCCGGGTCGTTGAAGACCGGGCCGCGATTGTCGAATGTCATGCGGTCGGCGTGGTCGGCGAGGAACGCGACGAGTTGCAACAACGCATCGGCCTGGGCGCGCTGGTTTTCGCGCAGGCCTTGCCCGAACGCTTCGATGCGTTCGAGGGCATCGCGCACGTTGCGCGGGGCGTCGCCGCCCGCGGGAATCGCATTGACCTGCTGCAGCAACCGCATGTCCGATGCACTGCGTGCCACGTCGAGTTCCGCGCAGGCCGCGCGGAAGCGATCGATCGCATCGCGTGCTTGCGCCGCGCCTTCGGGTTCGACGATGCGCCGGGGGTCCATCGCGGCCGAATACGCGGCGACCTTGCCGCGGTAGGTCCGCAGTGCCTGGCGATTGCGCTCGGCCGCCGCCCACAGCGCGGACGCGACCTGCGACACCGCGACCGCATGCGCCGCTTCTTCCTTGCTGCGCGCCTCGCGCATCGTCGCCGACTTCCCCGCCAGGACGAGGATCGCCAACCCGACCACGAACACGCCGATGCTCCAGGCCGCCTTGCGCACGGCCCCCGACTCGCTCCCTGTCACCGCCATCCCCACGCCCTCCCCCAAGGTCGTGGGCAGATGCTAGCGCAACGGCGGTGCACTGCGGGCGCGCAGGTACTAGCCGAAAGGCCAATTGATCGGCGGGGCGCCGGCTGGTGTGCTGGCGCCCTCTTTCGCGTGGAGCATCGACATGACCGGGCCCTTGAAGGGAATCGCCGTCCTCTTGTTCCTCGCGAGCGCGCCGCTGGCCGCGCAGCAGATCGCCACCACCGCGGCCGAACGCTTCACGCGCCTGGACGTGAACCACGATGGCGCGCTGAGCAAGTACGAAGTCGACGCGGAAGTCTTCATTGCCGGCCTGGATACCGACGGCGACCAGATGATCAGCCCCGCCGAACTCGCGCCGCTGCTGGGACCCTCGGTCACGGAAGCCGACGCACTGGATCGCGTGCGCGTCGCCGATCGCAACGCCGACGACAAGCTCGATGCCGCCGAACTGGATCGCGGCTCGGAGATGCGCTTCAAGTGGATGGACGCCAACGGCGACGGCAACGTGGACCAGCAGGAGCTGACTGCGCGGTTCGGCGTCAAGATGGTCAACTGAAACGCACCCCGCGCGCGAAAGCGGACGTGAAAAAAGCGAGATTCGCGCTGTGCGAAACTCGCGCCGCATGCATTACAAGACCGGACAAGCCGTCCTCCCCGGCGATCGCATCGACGCCGACGGACTCAAGGGCAAGGTCGTCGCCGTCATCGACGACGGCCTCTATGCGCCCGATTATCCCGAGGCCGATTGGTCCTACCTCGGCGAAGGCCTGGTGATCGAAACCGACGGCATCGGCGTGCTGCACCTGCCGACAATGGGCGAAGACATCGCCCTGATCGCGCGATTGATGGAGTAGCGCGTTAAGCTGCCGCGGGGCCCAATCGAACCGCGTGGGACATGGGGACGAGAGTCGAGACAGAAGCGACGCTGCGCGAGCTGCTGCCGCATTTCCGCGCGGCGCATTCGCGCATGCATCGCTTCATCGACCACATTGCCTACACGGAAAGGACTTCCGATGACTGACACACCCCGCAGGGATCCGTACAAGGTCAACTCGCTGATCCTCGGGCCGGGCGTCAATCCGGTGCACGGCGTGGTGCGTTGGGATCCGGCGCGCTCGTTGTGGAACGCCGGCATGCTGCTCGGCGCGCTCGTGCTCGCGCCGATGTTTTTCACGTGGGGCGCGTTCGCGGTGTTCCTCGCGCTCTGCGCGGTGACCCTGTGCACGGGGCATTCGGTCGGCTTCCATCGCCGGCTCGTGCATCGCAGCTTCCAATGTCCGAAATGGCTCGAACGCCTGCTCGCATGGATGGGCGCGATCGTCGGCATGGGCGGCCCCATCTGGACGATCCGCACACACGACATGCGCGACTGGGCGCAACGCCAACCCGCCTGCCACGACTTCCTCGCCCACCGCCACGGCCTGTTGAAGGACGGCTGGTGGAACCTGCATTGCAAGCTCGTGCTCGACACGCCGCCGGGCTTCGACCCCGGCCCCGGCATCGCCGACGATCCCTTCCACGTCTTCCTCGAACGCACGTGGAAGTGGCATCAGTTGCCGATTGGCCTGGCGCTGTATGCGATCGGCGGTTTGCCGTGGGTGGCGTGGGGCGTGTTCGCGCGCGTCGCGGCTTGCACGACGATGCACTGGTTCATTTCCTACTTCGCGCACACGCGCGGGCCGCAGAGTTGGACCGTCGACCATGCGGGCATCCAGGCGCACGACGTGCCGATCGCGGCGATCCCGACGATGGGCGAAAGCTGGCACAACAACCACCACGCGTTTCCCGGTTCGGCGCGCCATGGCCTGTATCCGGGCCAGATCGACATCGGCTATGGCTTCATCCAGGTGCTCGAACGCCTCGGCCTGGCCTGGAAC
Source organism: Noviluteimonas gilva (assembly GCF_009740395.1). Taxonomy (GTDB): domain Bacteria; phylum Pseudomonadota; class Gammaproteobacteria; order Xanthomonadales; family Xanthomonadaceae; genus Noviluteimonas; species Noviluteimonas gilva. The sequence goes on along the minus strand of NZ_WOXT01000003.1, from coordinate 1,793 downwards.
GTGCAGTTGCCGTCGAACCTGCCGCCGCGGCCCGGCATCACGCCGGTGCGCGCGGGCGCCGAATCGATCGCGGCGCCGGGGCAGCTTGACCTTGTGAAGTAGTGCGTCGGATCAAGCGTCGTCGGCGCGACGCATCAGTTGCTCCAGCGCTTCGACGCGTGCTTCGAGCTCGGCCACGCGCTGGCTGAGCTCGTCACGTGTGACGCCGGTTTCGTGCGCGGATGCAGACGCGGACGCACTGCGCAACGCTTCCACATCGATCGGGCCGGACAACAAGTGCATGTACCGATCTTCGCGTTGACCGCCTGATCGCGGAACGCGAACGATCAACGGTGCATCGCGTTGCTGCAGGCGATCCAACGCGTGCTGCAAGTCCTCGGCATCGGCGAACGTCGCCATGCGATTGGTGCGCGTGCGGATCTCGCTCGGAGTTTGCGGCCCGCGCAGCAGCAGGATCGCGACGATGGCTTGTTGCGGCGGCGTCAGGCTGTAGGCCTGCGAGGCCTTGTGCTCGAAGCGCAGCGCGCGCGCCGATTGCGTATTTCGCACGAGACGGCGTTCTTCCATGCGGCGGACCGCATGTGCGACGTCGCCGGGCGAGACGTCCATGATCGGTTCGCGATTGGTCTTCTGGTTGCACGCCAGCTGGATCGCGTTTTCGGTCAGCGGGTATTGCTCGGGCGTGGTCGCCTGCTTCTCGATCAGGCAGCCGAGGATGCGCGCTTCGATCGCATTGAGGACCGGGAAGGACGGGGCGGAATCGGCGTCTTGCGTCATGTGCGTAGCGTATCGGGCGCTTCGCCTTCGCGCCACAGAAGATGCCTCATCCATAGGGGGAAATTTCCCACTCGTTCGCCGTGCAGCACGGTCTAGATTCCCCGCGCATCGCCAGTCCGCTTTTCCAACCTGATGAGGAAACCGACCATGCTGTACGCGAATATCGAAACCGCCGTCATCGCCGACGATTCCGTTCCGTGGATTCCGTTCGCGCCCTACAGCGATACGGTGATGGTGAAGTACTTCAAGCTCGACCCGATCCGTGGCGAAGTCGTCGCCATGCTCAAGGCCCCGGCGAGCACCGTGCTGCCGCGCCACTATCACTCCGGCACCGTCATCGTTTACACGATCCAGGGCGAGTGGAAGTACCAGGAACACGATTGGGTCGCGACGCCCGGCAGCATCGTGTACGAAACCGCCGCGTCCTCGCACACGCCGCAGGCTTCCGACAGCGCGGGCGACGTGGTCGCGCTGAACATCGTGTCGGGTGACCTGGTGTATCTCGACGAGAACGACAAAGTCATTGCGATCGAGAACTGGAAGACGGCGTTGGAGCGCTACCTCGCCTACTGCAAGGCCAACGGGATCACGCCGCGCGACCTGACGGCGTTCAAGTAATCAACATCGAAATGCGCCCTGGTGCCCGGAGTGGGGATCGAACCCACATGACCTTGCGGTCGAGGGATTTTAAGTCGGGTTCCGGGGTTATTGACAGTGACGGCTGGCCATTGGAATCAACTACTTACCTGTTGAGCGATACGGCTGACCGAGGACAGATATTGTCGGCGCTGTCCCAAATTTGTCCCAGGAGCCAGCATGGAGCGGGCTGCTTCTCGTCAATAAGCAATTGCTGCGTCTCGCCAACGGCAACGAGCCGAGTGACCGCTTTCGACCCAGAGCGGACATTCGGCCAGGGACGCCGCGCGTGTCAAAATTAGGGCCGGGATGAGCAACGTCGTCGATGGATGCAGCACGCAGAGCCGGTTGAAGGAGAGCTGCAATGAAGCGGTTTCTTA
>NZ_WOXT01000002.1 GCF_009740395.1 Noviluteimonas gilva | reverse complement strand
AGTCGTCGCCTCCATTCCGTGTCCTCGACAAGGCCGTCAGCCGTCGCTGTCCATGCATTGCCATCAAGCAAAGCTGGCACGTTCAAATATCTGAAGTCCGCCTGCGACATCGTCGTCCCGCCAAAGGCTTTCGTGCACATCGTAGAGCCAAGATACCGAATGTCCGCTTTGGGTCGAAAGCGGTCACCCGGTGGCAAGTGGCAGCCTTCGGCCAGAAGCGGACGTTCCGACGGATCTAAATACCTGGCTGAAGATGGGCAACAAGTGTGGCTAACGGCCGCAACGATCTGGCGCATAGGTTGTGAAGATGACGACCGTGACCGTGCCTCGGGGGCTGCCCGTGCGCGGGTACGCCCGCCTTTATCTAGTTACCGAAATACAGATCGCTCCCGGCTTGGCTGAAATTTTCTTCTGTTACCGGAAACGGCGCGGCTCATGTTTTCTGCTTGCGTTGCCCATGTCTTTCTTCTTTTCTAATTCACCTTCTGAATCGCTGGCGGATAGTAACTTCCGTCCGCAACGCCGCCGCGTGGGCCGTAGAATCGGAAAGTTATCGAGTAGATCAAGCCTCCGAGCGTTGGCAACCAGTTTCCGTCGTTAACATCCGCGGGCTTCTCGGGGGCAAAGTGCAGCGTCAACGATCCGTCTTTGCCGTAAACAAGATCTGATTGGTTATTAAGCAGGAATCGGTTCTGCGGATTCGGCAGCACACGCATGTGCTTGGCGTCCACGGCGATCGCCGACCAGAAGTATTTCGCGTACTTCGAAGGGAGATCGTTCTTGGGAAACGTCAGCGTGTAGTGGTTGTCGCTGTTGAGGACCTCTCCGTTGCTGTCTTCGCGGCCCTTGTAGTACAACACCTCGTGAAGCGTGTTCGCCCAGATACCGCCCATGCTGATGCACGTCCGCGCCAACCAATCGTCTTCATACTTGCCGCATATCTTCGGGCGGACCCAATGGTTTTTCATTGTCCCGTGCCCCAAAAAGTGCGCGCCCTTGGCATAATCTTTAAGCCCGCGATCACGGATAATCTTTTCTACACGGGCGCGTTCTGCCGGGTCCTTCACCGCTTCGGCGATGGTCCGCGCGTTGGCCGCGACCGTTTCCATGCCAGGATTAATGTCCGCCTCGGTATCAAGGGCGAGCCTCGCAAAGTCGAATGCTTCGACGGTCGGAGGTTTCTCAATATCAAACATCACCGTCTTGGGAATTTCCGGCAGTTGCTTCGGTGTGCCGATCGCTTCGAACTTGAACTGTTTCTGGAGTTCGACCGCGTCATCCCAATTTGCGCCGAGTTCGACGCGTAGGAGCACGCGAGAATACTTGACCGGGACGTCAATGCGCTGGACGCCATCAGGGATCGAAACATTGCTTCCCGCATAGCAGACCGCGAACTGGCCGTGCGGTTTGTCGGAGAATATTCGCGCGTTGATGTTGGCGAGCGTTTCACCCCAACCATTCATGAACTGCACGGTGAAGTAGCGTCCTTCGATCTTCGGCACGGTGACAAGCAAGTAACAGTTTTCATCCACCGCCACCCATGCCTCGGAATACGCCACATCCAGGTTGGGGTTCGGCCAATCCACCCCACCAGGTGTCTGGTGCACGAGTTCGTTCCACTTGAAGCCTGACTGAAAATCCAACTGCTGCTGCCGCGTGATCGCCAAACGTCCGAGCAAATAAATGTAGCTGTCGCTGATCTCTTGTTCTCCGATCGCCGGTGCCGTTTCTGTATTCATTGCTGCTCTCCTTATTTACTCCTCTCCACGGGCGGCGGGGTCCACGAGCCGTCGAGCACCGGAGTCTTTGGCCAGTACGCGCGTATGTAAAGCGTGAAATCTGCGTCTTTGGGCGACGGGAGCCAGTTCGTGCGCTGCTTCGCATCAGACGGCGCGTCCGGCTGAACATAGATGGTCAGCGAGCCATCGGAATCGAACTTCAAGTCTGTGTTCTTGGTGCCGACCGAGTACCTGGCGATCTCGTTCGGAACGAAAAAGTGCGTGTCGTCATACATCGTCAGCGACCAAAAACCATGAGCGGGTGGTGTTTGGTCTTTGGCGAACGTGACTGTATAGCGGTTAGCCCCGTTGAGCCGGCTGCCTTTTGCATCAAGGTCCTGATAATAGTACTTCGTCTCATTTGGCGAATTGACGAGAATATTGGACTTCGCCACCGCCGTGCGTGTGAAGTAGTCGGTTCCGAACGCGGATTCGTTCGAGATGGTGCTCCAGTTGTAGGGAAGCTGCTGGCCGTAATTTCGGAACTCCAAAAGCGGATCTACGATCTTCTCTTGAACTTCGACCACGGCCTGCGTCATGGCTTCCTTCAGCGCGGGGTTTTGCGCGGCAGCTTCCAACACGGCGAGCACCTGTGCGTACCGAGCCTCTTCACCCGGGAGCGGAGCGCCGTCGGCGAGAACGGCCGGAAGCACGTCAAAAAAGGTTTCCGGCTTTACCCATTTCGTCTCGCCCGAACTCGTGGTCTTGGACGGCGCACGCGGCAGTTTGCTCCAATCAATGCTCTTAAACTTCCCGTCGTATTCAGAGAGCGGGTACATCACCACCTGCTTTAGCGGCTCTTGTACCGCTTTCTTGTCCGCCGGGTCATCGCTTTGCGCAATCCGCGGGCCTACGATTCCCGTGTTGGTCGACGAACGAAAAACGTGCGCGATCCCTTTCGGTGTTTCGCCCTGCCAATCGGGACCGACGAGCAAATAGAAGCCCGGCGTCGTGTTATACATCTTGCCAAGTTGGACGAAGCTGTCCGTGCGCAGATCGACGATCTGGTAGACCCAAAAGCGATCTCCGAAGTCGGGCACTTGAATCACCACCGGTTCGATCTCGAGTCCTAACGCACCAATTCCGTAGACCACGTCCTGGTTCGAACAAGCGACATTCCGTTGTTCGGCCGAGGCATAGTCTGTCAGCATCGTGAACTTGTTAACGGGTGCCTGAGGCGACGTGCCCAAATACCGCTGTTCTTTGATCGTCGAAAACAAGAGCCGCCGGTTGTAAATGTTGACCATGGGCCAGGCCCAGAAATAAACGTCCCGAGCGACAAGCTTTGCGTACTCTTCCGTAATCTTCACGCTTGCGTCCGGTCCCGGTGGCATCGCGCGTGACCAATTCCGCGATGGACATACTTCGGTGCTGATCGCCGGTGAGGTCGCTACTTTCAACGAGTCAGTTTTCGTTGCCATTACCTTTCGCCTCATGCAGGGGCCAAGTCAGAAGAACGCATCACGCGCAACCAGCCGCACGTGTGCTTCCGTGATCGTCGCGCCGCCGGGCACGGCTCCTCCGCCCCGGCGATCGCATGATTGGCGCAGACCGTGGCTGGATCTCGGCCAATGCTCGCGCGCTCCGCGAGGGAAGAACCAGCCTAGAGACGCGAAGGGGTGCGAACAACGTACAACCTACTGAAGCAAGCTCAGTAGTTCTACTGCCGGCCTGAGGCGGTGATTCAATGTTGCTCAAATCGGTCGAATGTCCGCTTTGGGTCGGAAGCGGTCACTCAGCGGCCGTGTCCGGCCGAAGCTAATGCCAGGGTCACTCTACGAGCAAGGCCGCAATGCGATAGACGTCGACCGGTTTCACCAAGTGATGATGGAAGCCCGCGGCGCGTGATTCGGCTTCATCGTGTTGCTGTCCGTAGCCGGTCAGTAGGATGCCGACGTCGTGTTGACGAGTCACCCTTTCTCGGTCTAATGTATTAGCTCGCTATTACATTAATGCAATGAAACAACGCCCCGATCCCCTGCCGGAAGCCGAAGCCGAAGCCGCCCTCGACGGGCTGGCGACTGCGTTGGCCGCCCTGCAGAAGCCGGAGGATGTGCGCGCATTCCTGCTCGACCTGTGCACGCCTGCCGAACTGGAATCGATGGCCGATCGCTGGAAGGTCGTCCCCCTCCTCATCGAGGGCGTTCCTTATCGCGAGATCCACGAGCGCACCCGCGTGAGCGTGACCACCGTCGGCCGCGTCGCGCGCACGCTCGAGCACGGCGCCGGCGGCTACCACGCCGCCATGCGCCGCAAACGTCGCCACGCCGCCTCGCATTGAAGGTCCCCGCCATGCCTCTGTCCGCCCCATCCGGGGCGATGCGCGAACGCGTGCGCATTGCCATCCAGAAGTCCGGTCGCCTCGCCGAGCCGGCGCGCGCACTGCTGTCGTCCTGCGGCTTGTCATGGCGGGAAAGCCGCGACCGTCTATTTTGCCACGGCGACTCGACGCCGATTGATCTGCTGCTCGTCCGTGACGACGACATCCCCGGTCTGCTCGCCGAAGGCACGTGTGATCTCGGCATCGTGGGGCGCAATGTATTGCTCGAACGCGCGAGCGGCTATGGAACGGGAGAGGTCCCCCCGTTCCGCGAATGGCGCGGGCTCGGGTTCGGCGCATGCCGGCTCGCGCTTGCGGTTCCCCAGGCATGGAGCGACTCGCAGGCGGCCGCGCTCGATGGCTTGCGCATCGCGACGAGTTACCCCGCGCTGGTATCACAGTGGCTCAAGGAGCGCGGCATCGCCGCCGACGTGGTGACGCTGTCTGGTTCCGTCGAGATCGCACCGCGCCTGGGGACAGCCGATCTTATCTGCGACATCGTGTCGAGCGGCGCGACACTGGCCGCCAATCAACTCCGCGCAACAGACATAGTCCTCGACAGCGAAGCGGTACTCGCCGGGCCCGTCGCACCGTTTGGCGACGCACGCGCGGAGATCGCCGGGTTGTTCCTGCGCCGCCTCGATGCGGTGCTGGGGTTGCGTGACAGCAAGCTTTTGATGTTCCAGACAGACTCGGCCAACGTCCCCGCGCTGATGGCGCTGCTGCCTGATGCGGAGCGGCCGACGGTGATGCAGGTCGACGGCACCGACCGCGTCGCATTGCAGGCGGTGTGTCGTGGCACTGTGACTTGGCAGCGTCTCGAGGACCTCAAGCGCGCGGGCGCCGATGCGCTCTTGGTCCTGCCCGTCGAGAGGATGCTGGCGTGAGGTGGACGAGACTGGAATGGGCATCGCTTGGTGCGAGCGCGCGGGCCGGCGCGTTGCGCCGACCCGCACAAGCGGTGTCCGCGAGTGTGCGTGCCTCGGTGCAGGACATCGTCGAGCAGGTGCGCCTGCATGGCGATGCGGCGCTGAAAGCGCTGACACAACGGCTCGATGGCGCCGACCTCGGCTCGCTCCTAGTGACCAAGGCAGAGTTTGATGCGGCAGACGCGACCGTCTCCGGTGCCGTGCGCGCGGCGCTCGATGATGCTGCATCGCGAATCGAAGCCTTCCACCGCCTGGGCATGGCGCAACCCTACGCGCTCGACACGGCGCCTGGCGTGCGCTGTGAACGCATACTGCGTCCAATCGGCCGCGTCGGCCTCTATGCGCCGGCGGGCAGCGCGCCGCTGCCCTCCACGGTCTTGATGCTCGGGATTCCGGCGTTGCTCGCCGCGTGCCCGGACGTCGTGCTGTGCACTCCGCCTCGCGCCGACGGCAGCGCGGATCCACTCGTACTGGTTGCCGCGCGACGATGCGGGATCGCGCGTGTGTTCAAGGTCGGCGGTGCCCAGGCGATCGCGGCGATGGCGTTCGGAACGGCGTCGATCCCGCGGTGCAACAAGTTGTTCGGGCCCGGCAATGCCTTCGTGACCGAAGCCAAGCGCCAGGTCACGATGGCGGGCGACGGGCCGGCGATCGATATGCCGGCTGGTCCTTCAGAAGTCCTGGTCATCGCCGATGGCAACGCAGATGCGCGCTTCGTCGCGGCCGACCTCTTGTCGCAGGCCGAGCACGGTCCCGATTCCCAAGTGATCCTGCTGAGCGACGATGCCGCGCTGATCGATGCGGTCGAAGCGGCATTGGACGCGCAACTTGCGACGTTGCCGCGACGTGACATTGCGGCCGCCGCACTGGCGCAATCGCGGGCGATCCTCGTCCCGGCATTGGTCGATGCATTCGACGTGAGCAACACGTATGCGCCGGAGCACCTGATCCTCGCCGTCGATGCACCGCGTGACTGGCTCCCGCGTGTCTGTGCCGCCGGCTCGGTGTTCCTGGGCGGTTTTGCGCCCGAGGCCATCGGCGACTATTGCAGCGGCACCAACCACGTGCTGCCGACCGGCGGCGCCGCGCGCGCCGTCAGCGGATTGTCAGTCGGCAGCTTCCAGGTTGCGATCAGCGTGCAGACTGCAGATCGCGCGGGACTGGCCATGATCGGCGCGACGGCGACGACGCTGGCACGTGCCGAGGGCTTGGAAGCGCACGCGCGCGCCATCGACGTACGGCTGGAATGCGCATGAACGTGTTCCGATCCAGCGATCCCGTGGCGCTGCTGCGTGAAGACTTACGCGATTTCGTCGGCTATCGGTCCGCGCGAATCGACACGGTGCAGGGCGAGGTGTGGCTCAACGCGAACGAAGCCTGCACAGCAAGCTTCATCGATCCGTCAGGTGCGCTGCACCGCTATCCGTCGCCGCAGCCTGAAAGGCTTGTCGATGCCCTCGCCCGCTTGTACGGATGCGATTCGACGCAAGTGCTCGTCAGTCGCGGCAGCGACGAGTCCATCGACCTGCTGGTGCGTGCATTCTGCACGCCAGGCCGCGACGCTGTCGTCGTGACGCCGCCGGTGTTTGGCATGTACGCCGTGTCGGCCAGGTTGCATGGTGCGCGTGTGGTGGAGGCACCCCTGTTCGACGATGGCGACGATTACCGTGTCGACCTCGATGCCGTCGGACATGCGGCCATCGCGCTCGGTGCCAAGGTCGTGTTCCTGTGCTCACCCGGCAATCCGGCGGGCGGCGTGATCCCGCGGGACGGCGTCACCGCGCTGGCACGACTCCTGGACGCACGCGCGCTGGTGGTGATCGACGAAGCCTACGTCGAGTTCGCGGACGCGCCGTGGCTGACACGCGATGTTGCGACACTGCGCAACCTGGTCGTCCTGCGTACCTTGTCGAAGGCGCATGCGCTTGCCGGCGCCCGTATCGGTTGCGCAATCGCCGATCCGGGGGTCGTCGCGGCACTTCGCCGCTGCCAGGCGCCGTATCCGATCCCAGCCATCAGCGCCGCCGTCGCGATCGATGCATTGTCACCGGCCGCATTGGCGGCGACGGCCTCGCGCATTACCGAAACCAAACTGGCGCGCGAGCGACTTCGCGAATCCCTGCGCATGCTGCCCGGTATCCGCCGCGTTTATCCATCGCAGGCGAACTTCTTCTTGGTGCGGTTCGATGATGCCGACAGTGCCTGGCGTCGGCTGTGTGGCGCCGGCGTCATCGTGCGCGACATGCGCGCGATGCCGGCGCTGCACGACGCGTTGCGCATTACGGTGGGCGCGCCGCACGACAATATCCGCATGCTCGACGCGCTGCGGGGAACCGTGCCATGACGCCTATCTTGTTCATTGACCGAGATGGCACCCTGATCGAGGAACCCGCCGACTTCCAGGTGGACCGCCTCGACAAGGTGCGCTTCGTACGCGATTGCATCCCCGCGATGCTGCGCATGCGCGATTCGGGCTATGCCTTCGTGATGGTCACCAACCAGGATGGCCTCGGAACCGCGACGTTCCCGGAAGCCGCGTTCGAGGGTCCGCAGCGCCTGGTGCTGCAAGTGCTCGAAAGCCAGGGCATCGTGTTCCGCGACATTCTCATCGACTGCAGTTTACCGGCGGACAACCTGCCGACGCGCAAGCCCAATATCGGCCTCGTCCTGCCGCTGATGAAGGACCGGACCATCGATTGGGCGCGTTCGGCAATGGTCGGCGACCGCGAGACCGACCTGGCGTTCGCACGCAACCTGTCGATACGCGGGTTCCAACTCCGCACGCCCCAATTCGGCGGCGACGCGACCTGGACGTCCGTGGCCGACGCGTTGCTCGCCGGACCTCGCACCGCGCGCGTGGTGCGCGAAACCAAAGAGACGCAACTCGTGGTGGAGGTCGATCTCGACAACGCACGCGATCCCAGGGTCCAGACAGGGCTCGGTTTCTTCGACCACATGCTGGAGCAGCTCGGCAAGCACGGCGGTTTTGCCTTGACGCTTCGCTGCGCGGGCGACTTGCAGATCGACGAGCACCACACGGTCGAAGATTGCGCCCTCGCGCTCGGCCAGGCCTTGCGCGAGGCGATCGGCGACAAGCGGGGCATTGCCCGCTATGGCTTCACGCTGCCGATGGATGAAGCCTTGGCGACCGCCGCACTGGATTGGTCGGGCCGTCCGGTGTTCGTGTTCGAGGGCGCGTTCGCGCGCGCTCAGGTCGGCGACCTGCCGACCGAACTGGTGCCGCACTTCTTCCGTTCGCTATGCGAGGCCGCCGGACTAAACCTGCATCTGCAGGTGCGGGGCGACAACGATCACCACAAGATCGAGGCGTGCTTCAAATGCGTCGGCCGCGCGCTGCGGCAGGCACTGCAGTGCGTGGATCGCACATTACCCAGCACGAAGGGGGCGCTGTGATCGCGTTGATCGATGCGGGCGGGGCCAATCTGGGGTCGGTGCGCAACGCACTCGAACGGCTTGGCGCAAGCGTGCGGATCGTGCGGGACGCAGGGGAGTTGCGCGATGCGAGCGCGACGATCGTGCCCGGCGTGGGCGCCGCGGGTCCTGCGATGCGCCTGTTGCGGGAGCGTGGATTCACGACAGTCCTGCGAGCCATGGATCGCCCCATGCTGGGCATCTGTCTCGGAATGCAATTGTTGTTCGAGGCGTCGGAGGAGCAGGACACCGAATGCCTGGGCCTGCTGCCAGGGGTCGTGCGGCCCTTGCCGCCGTCGGCGGGCATCCGGGTGCCACACATCGGATGGAATGAGTTGGACGTGCGCTGCGCGGACCCGATCCTGGCCGGGGTCGCGCCGGGAGCACGTGCATATTTTGTCCACGGGTATGCGGCGCCGGTGACGGACGCCTGCATTGCGACCGCAACACACGGCACCTCGTTCGCCGCCGTCGTGCGGCGGGGTTCGATCTGGGGCACGCAATTCCACCCGGAGCGGTCTGCCGCAGTGGGCGCGTCCATCCTGCGCAACTTCCTGGCGCGCGCCAATGCGAATCGGGAGGCGGCATGAGCTTCACCTGTTATCCGGCCATCGACGTGCGCGACGGTTGCGTCGTGCGCCTGCGCCAGGGCGACTACGCGCAGGAGACACGTTACGACCCGGACCCGCATGCGTGCGCGATGCGCTTCGCGGATGCGGGGGCGACGTGGTTGCATCTGGTCGACCTCGACGCCGCTCGCGCTGGCGGCTACACATTGGCACCGCTCTTGCGCCGGATCGCGGACGAGGGTCGCCTGCAGGTGCAGACCGGGGGTGGTGTGCGCACGCGCGAGGACATCGCGTCCCTGCTCGATGCCGGGGCGACGCGCGTGGTGATTGGATCGCTTGCGGCCGAGAACCCCGCGCTCGTCGCCCAATGGATCGAAGACTTCGGCGCCGAACGGATCGTCGTCGCGCTCGATGTCCGCGTCGACCAGGGCCGCTGGCTGCCGGCGATCCGCGGATGGACGCGCAATGCCAGCGCAGACGCGCTCGGCCTGCTCGTGTTCCATCGCGACCACGGCCTGCGGCATTTGCTTTGCACGGATGTCGCTCGCGACGGCATGCTCAGCGGCATCGATCCCGCGCTCTACACTGCCTTGCGACGCTGCGCGCCGGAGGTCGCCATCCAGGTTTCCGGCGGCGTTCGCGACGTAGCCGATGTGCGGGCGGCCCGGACCACTGGCTGCGCGGGCGCAATCCTCGGCCGCGCCCTCCTCGATGGGCACCTCTCGCTGTCGGAAGCGCTGGCATGCTGAGCCGTCGCATCATCCCGTGCCTCGACGTGCGCGATGGTCGCGTAGTGAAGGGCGTGCGCTTCCGCGACCACATCGATGTGGGCGATGTCGTCGAACTCGCGCGTCGCTACCGCGATGCTGGCGCGGACGAACTCGTCTTCTACGACATCGGCGCCAGTCCCGAGGGACGCAGCGTGTCGATCGACTGGGTCGAGCGCATCGGACGCGAGCTCGATATTCCATTCTGTGTGGCGGGTGGCGTGCGGGATGTCGCCACCGCGCGCGCTGTGCTGCAGGCCGGCGCAGACAAGATTTCGATCAACACGCCTGCGCTGGAACGCCCCGCGCTGATCGACGAACTGTCCGCAGCCTTTGGCGTGCAATGCGTCGTGGTTGGCATCGACAGCACGCGCGAGCCCGACGGCGAATGGCGTGTGCGCAGCCATTCGGGCGATCCGGCGGCAATGCGTTCCCCGGGGCGCTCCACACTGGCGTGGATGCACGAAGTGCAGGACCGGGGAGCCGGCGAGATTGTGCTGAATTGCATCGGCAGCGACGGCAGCTGCGATGGTTACGACCTTGCACAGCTGAGCGCCGCTCGCGCGCTTTGTCGCGTACCGCTGGTTGCGTCGGGTGGCGCCGGCCGCGTGGAGCACTTCATCGATGCGTTTCGCCACGCCGATGTGGATGCGGCGCTCGCCGCCAGCGTGTTCCACTCCGGCGCGATTGCGATTCCGGATCTCAAGCGCGACTTGAACCAGGCAGGCATCCCGGTGCGCCTCGTATGAATCTCGACTTCGACAAACAGGGGGGCTTGGTGCCCGCGATCGTGCAGGACGCAGATACGTTACGCGTGCTCATGCTCGGCTACATGGACGCGGCCTCCATCGACGCGACGCGTGCCACCGGCCGAGTGACGTTTTTTAGCCGCAGCCGGCAGCGCCTGTGGACGAAGGGGGAAAGCTCGGGTCATAGGCTGGAGCTCGTTTCGCTTTCCGTGGATTGCGACCACGATTCGGTCCTGGTTCTCGCGCGCCCGCAGGGTCCGACTTGCCATACCGGCTCAACGAGTTGCTTCGCGGGATCTGCGGAGAATCCGCTCGCTTCGCTCGATGCACTGATCCTTACGCGCGAGCGAGGGCGCCCAGCCGGTAGCTATACAACGCGGCTGTTCGACGATGGCGTGCGTCGCATAGCGCAGAAGGTGGGCGAGGAGGCCGTTGAGACGGCGTTGGCGGCGGTCGCGCAAGACGACCAGGCGTTGATCCGTGAAGCCGCCGACCTGCTGTTCCACCTGCTGGTGCTGTTGCGTGCGCGGGGTCTTGGCTTGGGGGACGTCGAGGCGATGCTCGCCGCGCGACGCCTTGCCCGACCCCCGACATCTGCTTGACCGATCCCTGCCACAGAAGATCGTGCCCGATTCAAAAATCGCGGACAGAACCGTGCGTTACGCGCAGCCGCACGATTGAATAGATGGCGGAGTAGATGTGGGAGAGCAACCGTTGAGTCGAATGTCCGCTTTCGGCCAGAAGCGGACACTCCGGACTCGCGCAAAATCGGCGCGAGGCGGCCGTGCGCCTGTAAGGAGGCGAGATTTCAACAGCCAGACCACCAAAATATCAGGCCCCGCTCCTACCGCCGGTCAGCGGGGCACCGCGTCGCTGCCGAGCTTCTTGGCGAATGCATGGTCCCGCAGAATAGCGCAATCGCGTTCGCAACTAGTCTTTGGACACACAGACCTTGAGCGGATCTAGCGCTGAAAGTGACAGCTAGCCGGGCGCGAGCGCGATGCTTTCATCGAAGTTCTGAGACTATCGGCGCATGAAACTGTCTTTGGTCGCACGGCCGGAGAGCTTGCGATCAAAGGTCCAGCCGTCCCACCGTTCGCTGATTTTGAGCATCTGTCGTGCAGCTCTGCTCGGTACACGCTAACTGCGGACACGTCCTAATCGAACAACGGCCGACTTTGGAGGCCCCTGACGCAGCATGGGACGCCTGGCTCGCTACTGGTGTCACTTGCGTGAGACCTTCTGGTTCCTTCCAGGAGCGATCGTGGCCGGCGCCACGCTCCTCGCGTTCGCGGCCATCGAGGCCGACGCAAGGTTTGTTGCTTCCGGCGCGCTCGAAGCGTGGCCCAGGATGTTCGGCGCCGGGCCAAGCGCATCGCGTAGCTTACTCACAGCCATTGCGGGGTCGATGATTACCGTCGCCGGCACCGTATTCTCAATCACGCTGGTAGCGCTATCTCTGGCATCGAGCCAATACAGCTCCCGCGTGCTGCGCAACTTCATGCGCGATCGCACAAACCAGTCCGTCCTGGGGACGTTTCTTGGCATTTTCGCTTACTGTTTGGTAGTCCTCAGGTCGATCTATGGAACCGGCGAGGACGCGTTCGTGCCCTCGGTAGCCGTTCTTCTTGGATTACTACTCGGCTTCGGAGGAATCGGTGTTCTGGTGTTCTTCATCCACCACATTGCGCGATCAATTCAGGCATCCCAGATCCTTGATGCTGTCCGCGGGGAAACTTGCGCAGTTGCCGACCGCTTGTTTCCGGAGAATGCCGGAGTGTGCAGCATCCGAGACTCAAGCTCGACAGGTATGCAGTGGCACGACGTGCTCCGCGCGAGCGCACCAGGCTATGTTCAGTTCATCGACTACCCGCGCCTGCGAGCCAATGCACGCGAACACAACGTCCGGTTCTACGTGCACCCGCGAATTGGCCAATACGTGCTCGAAGATGACCTGCTTTTGTCAGTTTCTGAATTATCAGCACCGAAATTCGTGGCTGCTGACGATTGCTTAGCTATTGGTGCGCAGCGAAGCCTCGAGCAAGACGTGGGATTCGGGATACGTCAGGTGGTCGACGTGGCGTTGAAGGCGCTATCTCCTGGTATCAATGACACTACAACGGCTGTCATGTGCATCGACACGCTCACGGCGATCCTCGCTCGCCTCGCATCGCGCGAACTTCGGTACGAGGGCTGTGCTCAGGAGGACGTGCCATGGGTGGACGCGCGTCACCCACTTTATGAAGACCTGCTCGACGAAGCGTTTGACCAGATTCGGTACGCAGCGCGCTACAACGTCGCCATTTTGGAGAGATTGTGCTGGGCGCTCTGTGCGTTGCGTACAAAGACCGGTGTCCCCGAACGATTGCGCGCGCTACGCGTCCACGGGGAGCGGCTGCAAGAGACGGTGCAACGGCACGTCGAGGAGTCCCATGAGTTCAACCGCCTTGTCAGATCGACGGATGCGATTCTCCAAGAACTTCGCTCGAGCGGCTGAAGAATGCGTGCGTGGAGGTGCGCGATCGCTTAATGAACTACATGATTACTAACTGAGCGCTGTTTTCTTCGTTGTGCAGCGGTTTCAAAGCATCGCGAATGCGAGTGCCGCCGACCCTGTCGGTACCAACGCACCGGCAAGCAATCCGCTGGCACTGATCGTTTCGTCGGAAAACCCCTTTTTCAAAAGCGATGCCCCTGCAGGATTGGGCGCGTTCGCAATGACCGTTAGGCCGCCGCCCGCTACCGCACCTGCGACCAACCAATACCGGGTGTCGCCCACGATTCCGGAAATTGAGCCTAGGTACGTCAGCGCCGCGTTGTCGGTGATCGCGGTGAGTCCGAGCGCGCCCAGGAAAAGCGATACGTCGTCTAGCCCGGCGATGGTCGGCTGCAGCCACCATCGTTGCAGGCCTCCCAAGACGACCAGTCCGGCAAGAAAAAAGCCGACCAGGAGAGCCTCCCGAAGGATAAGGGGGCTCTGGAATCGGTCGTACGCCTGCGCGAAGCCCAGGAACAGCAACAGCAACCCGATGAAGACAACCGCGTGGTGGGCGCTCACCACGATGCCCGCGAGTAGGCACACATGCACGACGATGACAGACACAGGTAGTTTGTCGTCGTCGCGGCTGATGCGGTCCGGGAGATGCTTACTCAGGGTCACGGTCGCGAATGTGGCGTTGACGATCACAGCAAGTGAGGCCTTCCACCCGAAGTTCGCCAGCATGAATCCGGTGTCCCAGTCCCACGTCTTGGCGACCATCAGGATCGGTGGGGCCGCGTAAGCGCTCAACGTCCCGCCGATGGAGACGTTGACGAACAAGGCGCCGAGCGCGAGGTACTTCGGCATCTCGGGTACGTCGCTGCGAAACGCGACGGGGCCAAGCATCAATGCCGCGATCGTCATTGCCGCCGGTTCCGTGATCAAAGAGCCCAGCAAAGGCACGGCGGCAAGCGCCAGCCAGGTCGTGGACACGCCGGACCGCAACGACAGCCGATCGGCGATCGCATGCACGATCGTTCTCACCACGTGCAGAATGGGTTTGGAGCCCGCCACCACCATAATCGCGAACACGAACAGCGGTTCGGTGTAGTCGCGCGACTCGACATAGCTTGTCGCTTCGATCGGCCCGACCAGTGTGGCCATGACGGTGATGAGTACGATCGCCCAGAAACCGAAAACGACTTCCACTTCTCCGAGAAGATGGAAGACCCCTGCATGGTTGGGAATTCGATGCGCGAGGCGCTCGAAGCGTTTCGCCGCGAACGTGTGAAGGACGGCGAGTCCGAATATTACGGCGGCCGCGAGTTCGATCGACGTTGGCTGCATGGTCAAGGGTTGCGCATCAGCGCCCGTCGAATTCGGGCAGGCCATGCTTCCGGACGCGCTCTTCCACGCGGGCGCGAAGGCGCCACCGCGCAGCGTCGCTGAGCATCCGCCCCGCCCATCGAAATACATTGAAGTCGCGCACCGTATGCCGAAGGCTGATCATTCGTTCGCGTTGCTCACCGGACGACATCCTCGCCGCTCGATAAATCGCATCGGCGGTTTCCTCGACATGGTAGGGATTGACGATCAACGCCTCGTGCATCTCGCGCGCAGCGCCAGCGAACCGGCTCAGCACCAGAACGCCCTGCTCGTCATCCCGGGATGCAACGAACTCTTTGCATACCAGGTTCATCCCATCGTGGAGGCTGGTGACGACGCAAATGTCCGCGGCACGGTAGAGCTCGATCAACTGTCCATGGTCGTGGTGTTCGGCAAGCAATACGACCGGCTGATAACACCCGGAACCGAAGCGCGCGTTGATCCTGGAGGCGATACGCTCGACCTGCTGCTGGAAAGCGCGGTATTCGTCGAGAGTGGATCTCGTCGGAGAGGCGACTTGCACGAACACGAACCTGCCGCGGAGGTTCGGATGCTTTTCCAGCATGCGCTCGACTGCGTTCAGGCGCTCTACGATTCCCTTGGTGTAGTCGAATCGATCCACGCCTAGCCCGATGATGGCGTGCTCGGGAAACCCGAGGCGCCCGATGACGGCATGCCGGCAATCAGCGGGCGATGCCCATTCTCCTTCGGTGGGGTGAGGCCATTCGATCGAAATGGGATAGCTTTCGATGAAAGTTTCCCGCTCGGCAACAGCCACGACCGAATGCTCGTGCTCGATCCTGGCCTCGATGAACCGATCGACGGTCTCGAGGAAGTTCTTGCAGTGGAACTTCGTGTGGAAGCCCAGGATCGTGCTGCCCAACAATCCGAGCAGGATTTCGCGTCGCCACGGACAGATGCCGAAGGATTCCGGGTTCGGCCAGGGGATATGCCAAAACGTCAGGATCGTGGCTTGCGGCAGCTTTTCGCGAACCAGCGCGGGCACGAGCGCCAAGTGGTAGTCCTGCACCAGCACGACGGGATCTTCGGTACGCGCCTCCTCGACGACGGCATCGGCGAACCGTTGGTTGACCGCACGATAGGCTTCCCAGTCCGATTCGCGGAACACCGGGCGGACGTGCGCGACATGGCACAACGGCCAGAGGCCCTCGTTGGCGAAACCGTAGTAGTACCCCTGCTCTTCTTCCGGCGTCAGCCAGATGCGGCGAAGCGAATACATCGGATGATCCGGCGGAACCGAGACACGATCATCAAGGTCGACCATGTCGCGATCGGCCGTTCCGCTCCCGTGCGCGATCCATGTTCCCGAGCACGCCCGCATTACCGGTTCTATTGCGGTTACCAAACCGCTGGCCGGGCGACGAACCCTTACGCCCTGCTGGTCGCGATCGTGTATGTAGGGCTCGCGGTTGGAGACGACGATGATTTCGTCGCCCCGCAGTTCCGAATGCAGCAAACCCCGCAGGCGCTCAGGCGTCCAGCCTGTCTCCGGGCCCCTCGCGCGCCGATACTCATCCTCCAACTGCCGCAGCCGTCCTCGCAGTTCCTCGGCGAGCGGCGCCAGCTCGGGTCGCACGGCTAAGGGGCCCACGGGGACGACGTCGCCGCGGAGCAATGCGCGCGCCCCAGCAATCCATCCGCGCCAGCTGATTTGCGCGACGAGCATCGTAATGATCGCCACGACAAAACCGAGCGTTGCGAGGAACGCGATCAGATAGCGCCGCGTATCCAAGCTGCGACGTTCGATGAAACTCAGGTCGTGAAGCAGGATCAACTCCGGCGTCGGCTCAAGCCCGATTTCGGAATTTTCGGTAGCGGCCAGCGGGTGGCGGCTGATCAGGACCGCGCCGCCGGGAAGCGTTATGCGCGGGTCGCCCAGGCCAGCGGTTTGCTTGGCGTCCGCGCACGACAACGTAGCCGGAAATGCATTTGATCGTGCGAACACTCCGCCATCCGAGCCGCAGAGCCCAATGCCGAACACACGCTCGTCCTGCGCCGTTCGATCGAAAAGCAACACGAGGCGACGCGCATCGCGTGAGGCCAATGCGTCGATCGTCGAGTCGTGGAGGGCATTGGCCACGAGCGCGGCACGAGCGCTGATGTCGCGCGTGAACCACCGCAGCGTGAGCTTTTCGATCAGCGGAAGCGCCACGTATGCCGCAACCACCATTGCGGCCGCAAGGGGCAGGAGAAATCGAAGCTGGAGTCGAAGATATCCGAGCATTAAGGACCAAACTTTGGCGACGCGACACTCCCCTGTCGCACGGACGCGCGAGCGAACGAAAACGTTGCATTAACTGCGCTGGTGGTCCTTCACGATTGCGGGGAACTCACGGCGCGGCTATAGGTATTCTCCATCATGCGCATGCGCGAGGTGTGCACGCGGGGTGAAGAGCGCCGATCGGAGTTCGGATGCACTTTTTCTGGGAAACCATCGTGGTCCCGCTCGCGCTCTATCTGGGCGTAGTCGCGGTCGCCGTCGTGGTGATCAGGTTGGCGCTCGCCCTTGTCGAGAAGCTGGGCCGACGTGATTAGGAAAGGCGATCGGCGCTGAGGCAAAAAAGAAGGGCTCGATCGTAACCGAGGCCCTTCCGATGCACGGCCCGAGGGTCATGCGTTACGCCGGACGAGTGGCGTTGCCGGACAATATCACCCTTTGATTTTCACAGCGAGCTCGTCGCTCTACCGCCCGCGATCAGTCGCAAACACGTGGAGGCTCTGCCCCCGAGAAGGAAGTCCTTGCCTTCCACGACTGCAAATCCCTGGATTTGAATCTGTTCTGCGACCGCGTCGCCCAAGTTTGCGTTGGCAAAACGCCACTCTGTGGTTCCCAGATAGAGCGTCGTCGCGGCGGGCGCAACCAACACATCAATTGGCCACCGGCGCGACAGAATGTATCGCCCGTCGCTTTGGCGATGAACGTGCAACTGATTCATGACTTCCCCCCGGCGCTCTTGACCCGCCAACAGTTACGCCAACTCCGTACTCCGAAAGTGAATCCAAGGACCCACCTGTCCGAAGGAGTCCGCCGTCCATCAAGTCCGTCGGTTGCCGCTTGCTGACGGCCTACTTGCAGTTCGGCTCGCAAGGCAAGGATGCGAAGCAAGCTGGCACCTGGCCGTTCATCAGTGTTTTTCCCGAATCGACAAGCAGTAGAAATACGCAAGCGGCCGACTGCTTCCTATTGCGAGCATCCACGCAGCCACGGAGGTGCGCAAAATGTACGGTCCCGATGAACGCTACCTGCATATCGCACCTTGGCTGTTGGCGCTGTGTCTGTTTGTCGCGCTGCTTGCGGCGCGTGAACTCGGCTACGCGATCCGCAGGCGCACGCGGACGGACAAGGCCGACGATGACGACGTGTTCGCGATGACCTCCGTTCTCGGCCTGCTGGCCCTGTTCATCGGGTTCACCTTCTCCATTGCCCTCGACCGCTACGAGCACCGACGCGCGTTGGTCGTTGCCGAAGCCAACGCATTGGGTACGACGTGGCTGCGTACTTCGCTGGTCGACGCGCCCGATCGGGATCGCATGCGCGCGGTGCTGCGTGCGTACGTGGCCACGCGCGTGGACTATGGCAATGCGTCCGACCCACGCGCGGAAGCCGACGCATGGCTGCGGACCGAAAGGTTGCAAGGCACCTTGTGGGAGACCGTGGTGCACGCCGTCGGCCCATTCCGCGACACGCCGCGTGCCTCCCTGCTGGTGACCACGACCAACGAATCGATCGACCTGGCCGCCGAACGTTTCGCCACGCGGCAGTCGCACGTTCCGCCGCGTATCCTGCGGCTCCTCGCGACCTTTGCGTTGATTTCGGCCGCCATGGTCGGTTTCCAGCGAGGCAGGCAACGGAATGCTACGACTTTGCTGTTCGTGCTGCTAACGCTGGCGATCGCGCTTGTCCTCGACCTAGATCGGCCGACGGCGGGGCTTACCAATGTGCCGCAGCAGCCGATGCTCGACTTGCAGCGGTCCATGCAGGGCACCTAGACAGGACCACGATGGCGATTGCCGCGACGTAGCGCACGATTTGCGACACGGGGCCTCCGGCCCCGTATTGCGGTCGATCGCCCCTTGTTCGATCATCGCGGCATGCTGACGCTCTCTCCAGACCTCCGGCGATTCGTCATTGCCAAGATCCCCAGCGTTTCGCACCTGGAAGCCTTGTTGCTCCTGCGCTCCACGAACGCGGCCTGCTCCATCGGGCAGTTGGGGGCGCGGCTGTATGTATCGCTGCCCCAGGCGATCAAGATCGTCGACGATCTCGCGACGGTCGGCCTTGCAGTGCACCTCGGTGAAAACGTCCAGTACCTGCCGAAGTCGGAAAAGCTCGCGCGCAACGTCGACGAACTGGCGGAAGCCTACGTCCGGCGCCTGGTCGAGGTGACTCGCTTGATCCACGCAGCCAACGACAAGAAAGCTCGCCGGTTCGCGGATGCCTTCTTCATGCGAAAGGACTCTTGATGGCGCTTCTCGTCTATGCCCTTTGCGCACTTGCCGCATTGGCTTGCTCGGCGTTGCTCCTCAATGCATGGCGACGAAATCGATCTCGGATGTTGTGGTGGAGCGGCGTGTGCTTTTTCCTGCTGACACTCGCCAATATCGCGCTGATCGTGGATTTCTTCGTGCTGCCGGATGTGCCGCTGTGGCCGTTGCGGCATGGACTGAGCTTGGCAGCGATCAGCGCGCTGCTCTATGGCCTGATCTTCGAGGAGAAATGAAACATGGAACCGCTTCTGCTCGGCATGATCTCGATGGGGTCGGCGGTGGCCGCACTTCTCTTCCTGCGGTTTTGGCGATCGACGCAGGATCGCTTCTTCCTCTTCTTCGCAGCGGCGTTCTTCGTCGAATCCATCAACCGATTTGTGTTCGCTACTATTGGGGCGTCCGCAAGCGAGCATCAATTCGGATATGTGTTGGCTCGCCTGGCCGTATTCGTCTTGATTCTCATTGCAATCCTAGACAAAAACGTAATTCGCAAAGCGCGTTAGGCTGCATCATTGGCCGCACCCGGCTCTCCAATTGGTAACTCATGAGTGTGCGGGTCAATTGCGGAGCGTCCGCACGTTAGCCGAGTATCAATGTCCGCTTTGGGTCGAAAGCGGACATCCACTAGCCCTATCTGCTTGACGTCGTACTGCAAACCGAGGCCCTGCCCTACCCATCCTGGACCCCCAGCTCGAAACCTGGCTGAAGCGCTACCCGCCTACAGCGTCTGCCTGCAGAGGACTTGAATAGGAACCGCCTAAAGCGTACACATCTGGCTAACCACCGGTACGCGGAGTTGTACATGAAGTACGTGGGATACCTGCGAGTCTCCACGGCGAGACAAGGCCACTCCGGCTTGGGCTTAGATGCTCAGCGCCTGGCTATTGAGGCGTTAGTCGAGCAGCGGGGTGGCAAGGCACCAGAGATCTTCGTGGAGATCGAAAGCGGTAAGGTCAATAACCGCCCGGAGCTCTCAAAGGCATTACACCTAACGAAGGTGACAGGAGCCACACTCGTTATCGCGAGGCTGGATCGCTTGTCCCGCAACGCGGCGTTCCTGCTTACGTTGCAGGATAGCGGGGCGCGCTTCGTCGCGGCCGACATGCCTGACGCTAACCACCTCACCGTCGGCATCATGGCTCTTGTTGCGCAGCAGGAGCGCGAAGCTATCTCGAAGCGAACGAAAGAAGCACTTCAAGCTGCGAAGGCTCGTGGGCAGAAGCTGGGCAATCCAAACGGTGCTCAAGCCCTGAGGCGCGCCGCTCGCGGAAACACTGCGGCCATCGAGGCAGTTAAAGCGACCGCTGACTCGCATGCTGCTGCTTTGCTCCCCGTACTTCGCGAACTTCGCGCGAACGGTTGCACCACACTCTCGTCGCTTGCCAAACAGTTGAACGAACGCGGCGTCCTGGCGCCCCGGGGCGGCACCTGGCACCGTTCGTCCGTTGCGAACCTAATCGCACGTGCGCGCTGAGGCCACGCAGGGGGAGCAATTGAGCGCTGCGCGCCTGTCTCACGTTTCGGTATGGCACAAGAGGGACTCACCGGGCTTTGCTGCGTAAGGGTTTCAGAGGGTCACTTCAGGAGGCCTTTCGGTATGCCCTAGCGCGGCCCTCGGTACTTGATCGCTTCCTCCAGTTGCACCTTGCGACACGCTTCCACGTACTGGATCAGAGAGGCGTGCGTCGCCAGCCAGTCACGGCACTCAGCGTCGCCACCTTCAGCGGACTCACGGATGGTCCTGAGGTCGGACCAGAGGGAATGCCACCCAGCGGATGCGGGGCCTGAGCCTCGGGTGGATGGACGGTGTTGAGCGGAGTGGCGGCGCAGGAGACCGAGAGTGGCGTCGAGGTGTGCATGGGTGTGTGTAGGGTGGGGGTATGGGGGAAGTGGGGATCGATCGATCTATCAACCCCCTTCGGAATTTTTTCCAAAATCGGGGCCGCCTGGACTGGGGGATGGATGAAGACTTACGCACTGCTCGTGGCGTTGCTCGCGCTCTCCGCATGCAAGCCAGAGAAGCAACTCGCGGACAACCCGCAGACCGCTACGGGCGAGACGCCTATTCGGTTCGTGATCTGCAACACGGGCGGCTCAGGGTGCTTCGTCGCTTCGCGCTTCGCGAGCTTCAACTCCTGCACGGCGCACAAGGAGTGGTCCGATATGAAGTGCGACCGGACTACTCCCGGCAGGATGGATTGCCGCGCTCAGGTCTCCGAAGTCTCCGCCACCTTCTGCACGCAGTAGGGAAACCTATGGGGCAGTTCAACGTCATCCCAAAGGAAATCGTGCCGACGTATCGACGCACGATGCGCTTCTGTAATCGTTTCGCCGAGCGCACTGCGCCTGAACTGTTTCGCTGGCTCGGGTGGTCTACTGCGCTCGCTGCAGTGCAGGTCGTGGCAATACGCACTGAGTCCAGTTGGCTCAAGGCAGTACCGATCCTGCTGGGCCTTTTTGTGGCGGCACGCATCCAGTGGTTTATCGGCCTCAAGCATCCCGAGGTGCCACAACAGGACGGCTCACTGCTGATCCGCTTCCAGTGGTGGCGGATGCTCATCGCGCCCGTGGGGTGGCTGCTTACGTGGGTCTTCGCCGTCGGCGCGGCCAACCTGATCGCCCAGAGCGATCTGCTTCCACCTATTGGAGAAACGAAGGCGGCAGAAACGACGAAGCCCCGGATAACGCCCGAGGCTCAATCAAAGGTCGCACCTGTTGTTGCGCCAGCGGCGGCGTCGAGTGTGACGCGAAGTGTGCCATTGGCTCCCCCGGCTGCAGCGTCTACGACGGTGCCGAAGCCCCCTAATGACTCCCCTAAGGTCGCGCCTCAATCAGCCGTAACGCACTGATTTGCAAGGGCCTACAGGGGGTGGCGCCGGAAGTGGGATCCGGCACCAAGAGTCTTCATCGGTCTTGGCGCCCCCTGCCAAGCTTTATGTGCCCTGCCCTCCACTCTAGGCAATGCATTGGTTCCGGTGCTGATGAACATCTAGTTAGCTTCAAACCGCTTCAAGCCTACTTACGAAAGCGACGAGCATTTGATCGCGTTGATCTTCCTCTTCAAACCAAGCCGCCGCTAGTTTCTTGAATGTTTTCAAACGCATCCCTTTAGGCCGCACTGGACTCATCCAGGCACTCGCATTTTGACCGAGACGCGCCGCAATTTTGTGGCTGCGCCGCCAACTGCGGGCCATTGGGTCTTCCGCTTGTGACGGATAAACCAGCTTCGCGCATTTACGACACAACGGCACATTCCACAGGTACAAGATCGCCATGCGTGCAAAGCAGCGCGGACAGGAGAACCATGGTCGACTTCCACCGAAATGGCACGCCGTTTTGGTGATGACAACGCGCTGCCTAATGTCGCGCCACGCAGCGTGCCGGTCCTTGTAGCGGTACCTCAGCGTCACCATATCCGGTGATGTCTCCAGCTCAATTTCCGCGCCACTCGGCCACCGCCACGTCAGGACATGTCCGACGGACAGGTGTCCGTCACGCTGCAGCCTGCGCACGTCCACTTGTAGTTTGCCAGTTGTCTTCGCATGCCAGCCTGGCCGGCCAGCGCCGCATCGCATCCCGCCTCGGCTCACGTTCCCCCCACAGAATACGAAACCAATAGTTGATCGTGGCGGCGAATCCCGCGTCCGCTTCGAACACAGGGAGCCATCCGTTTTTTGCGGAATGACGCGCGCGGCCGGACACCCGGAGCGATCAGTCCAGGGACCGAGCGACAATCAATTGACGAGCTGCGCCCTTGGTAACTTATAAAGGTGTACGCCTCCCGACTAATGTCTGGCGGGAAAAAACGCTGACCAGTACACGTTGCGACTAGTGCTCGGCTCAAGGTGCACCGTCCATCGCTTGACTGCTACACGTCGCGACTACTTCGGGGCGTATTTCGACTACGGAAATTGTTTCTCGCCATGAGTGGCTCGCTTTGTATTCGGGCGCTACTTCGAGCCACTTTCCCTTGCAGGCATCCACGGGCCACCAGCTAAGCGCGTACAAGGCGCACCGATTTCGCCCCCCCATACGCGTGGACAACAACCACCTTTCGCGCAGAAGCTTTCTAATTGCTTTGTTGAGCGTGCCGGGGCTACGCCAACCCCGATGCCGTAGCACCGAGTACGCGGCGGATAGGTCACCGTTGTTCTTTCCTGTGTAGTTTGCTGCGATCTCGATGAGCAGCTTTAGCGCCCAGGGATCCAATCTGCCGAACTCAGGGGAACGGAGGATGAAGTGCGGGATTCCGAGGAAGCTGTGCTCGCTCGCGCGACCGCGCTTACGAAAGCGCCGCGTAGTCTCATTGGCCATTTTCGCCCCCCGGCGAGTAGCCGACCAGCAGATCGCCTCTCGTCAGCTCAATTCCGATCCTCCGACAAACAGTAGAGGCCACCTGCAGTTGGCGGACAATGATGTCCTTGAAGAGCTCGACCAGTTGGCTATAGGTCCGCTCGCCTACCTCGACGAGGCAGGACCGCAGTTCATGGGCGTGGGCGCTTGTCATGCCTGGGCGCTCCGCTCTGAGTTACTCGCTGGGTTCTGCGCTGCGATCCATCGGTCAAAACCATCGGTGTCGATGTAGACGCGTCGCCCAAGCCGCACGATGGCGCCTGCGGCAGCCATGCCGTTGTGTTCGGCCTGGAATATCCACCAGCGAAGCTGGGGTTCGGTAAACGGGTGCTCGCTCGCGAACTGCGATACGGATCTGAGTCGTCGTGTCACTTCTATTGCTCCGCGCGGCTCGGAGTTGGCCGCTGCGGAAGCCATTCAATATGTCATCTAGTGCGGCGCGGTAATGCATCGCGATAGATGTCACTCAGCGCGAAGGGTGATAAGCCTTCGCCCATCTCGTCTGGGCGTTCTTGATGCCCTCAACAGTAACAACTCCACCGTAGCGCACGTTCATTTCCTTGGCGAAGGTTGTAGCGTTTAAGCGCGTCCCCGCATTTCGTCTCCGCACCCATTCCGATTGAATTTCGGCCATGACTCGAAGTTTTCCCCCGGCATCCTTCTGCAACTTTGCTGCCACAGCTTTCCGCGCGGCTTTTGTCGCAGCTGACTTTCGCCGCTCGACTAATGCGATTGCTAAGACCCTCGCCTCATCGGCGAGCGACTCTATGTAAGCAAGCATTTTGCGAAGGTGCGCCTTCGCTTCAGCCTCATTCAACGCGTCGATTCGTTGAAGCCGGTTCTCTCCGGCGCCCCAAATGTGCTCGATGTAGCCCTTTGCGCTGCTCACCAAGAGGTAGGAGCTCAACTCTTCGACGGGGCGGGTTTCAGTCGCATCTCGCAATTCAATCGCCCACTCCTCACCCGTGGCGGCCAGGGTATCCAAAACTTTTGCGAAACGCTCCGCCAACGCAGCTGCCTCTTGGGTCATCACGCAGCACCTCTGTCAGGCAACGCTGCGAAACCCTCATGGCGAAACTTCAGCGCATTCTCGTGACGCCTTGTGGAAACGCCCTCGGCAGCCAGGTCGCGCGACCAAGGCTTGTCTGCGCACGGTCCGTGCTTCTTCTTTGCTCCTCGCCTCCTACTGTGAGAAGAGCGGGCCGCATTCTCTACGCTTGTCGTTGTCAGGATCGTTCTCCAAGTGGACCGGTTATCGAACGTGTTGCTGAGTGTTAACGCACCCAGTCGCGCCTCTTGCCCGGCGCCTTTGCGGGAGCTTCTATCAAGTGCTCTGACATGCGTTCCAAAGTAGCTCGGACGTGCTCGCCGGTCTGGTGGCTATACCGTTTAGCCATGACCAATGTGCGGTGGCCGAGCGCTTCGGCCACTTCAGCAAGGCTCGCACCATTCATCGTGAGGTAGCTGGCGGTGGTGTGCCGCAGATCGTGGAAGCGGAAGTCGGTGAGTCCCGCGCTAGCGCGGACCTTGCGCCATGGCTTGTCCAAATCCGCAGGCGCATTGTCGTGCGCGCCCTTGAATACCCAACCCTCTTTAGTCGGATCTGCTTTTCGATGCGCACGTAGCGCCTCCTTAGCAGGGGCAATTAGCGGGACGTATCTGGGCTGGCGGTTCTTCGTTTCAACGAAGCGCAGCCGCCCAGACGTGAGGTCTATGTCGCTCCATTTCAGATACCGGATATTTGAGTACCGGGCGCCTGTAGCGAGCGCCAACAAAACGGCAAGGTTGATATTCGAATCAGAGGATTGCCGACAGGTCTTGAGGAGCGCGGTGCGCTCGGCGTCGGAAAGGAAACGGACGATGCCCTCGGATTCGGGAGCCTTCGACACGTCAAGAACGGGGTTTGACGGTAGCCAGCGCAGTTCCTTCCACGCCCACTTGCAGACGGCACTGAGTGCCGCCAGATAGCGATTGACTGTCGCGCCGGCAAGCGGCTCACCGTCGCGATTGCTGCGTGTCTGTAGGCGTCTACGAGCCTCAGCGATGGCCTCAGGCTTTAGGCGGTCCAGCGTCATGTGGCCGTAATTTTCATCCCACCAGGCGAGCAGCGACCTCTGTTTTGCCTCGTCTCGAATCTGACGGGTTGGGAGGTACTCGTCTCTGTACTTCCCAATAAGCTCTCGCAGGGTCCTGCGGCGCTCTAAGGCGGTCGGGACGTAGGTGCCATGACCCAAGTCCGATTCAACTTTGGCGGCCCACGCCTTCGCGTCTGTGAGGCGCTTGAACGTCTTCGTGCGCGGCAGCTCACCTTGCAAGCGAACCCGCACTCGATAACGCTTGGTTCCGTCCTGCAGCGTGCGCGGCTCAATGGTTGCCATGGTGGCGGGGAATAGTCGCTGGTTGTTGTCCCGCGAGTGTCCCCTGCCACCGTTATGGAGTCATGCCGCGTCGCACAACTCGCTCCGAAATCGCTTAATTTAAGTGGTGCCCGGAGTGGGGATCGAACCCACATGACCTTGCGGTCGAGGGATTTTAAGTCCCTTGCGTCTACCAGTTTCGCCATCCGGGCCGGGCGCGGCGCAGCATATCGCGATCTGCGATAACCTTTCCCGGGCCGGCGGGGAGCCGGCGCGGGAGCATTCGATGAGCGAAACGTTCGTTGCACCACGGCCGAACAAAGCTGGCAAGGCCGCGTGGATCTGCCTGGGCCTCGCGTGGGTCGCATTCCTGTTACCGGTACCGGGCCTGGGATTGCTCGGATGGGCGCTGAATTTCGCCGCTTTCATCCTCGCGATCATCGCGATGTCCAACCTCGGGGCGATGGCGGGGTTGTTCCAGTTGCTTTCGTCCCTGCTCGTTTCGCCGTTCGTGTATTTGATCGGCGTGCTGATCTTCTTCGGCACGGTCAGCGGCACGCCGGATTGGGCGGAATGGACGCGCGACCACGGCACGTTCCAGAGCGCCGGCGCCGATGCGGCGGAAGAAGCGAACCAGGCCGCGAACGACGCCGACATCGCCGCGATCGAAGCGATGGCCGACGCCGCGTCGGGCGCGCCGCCCGCGCAAGCCTCGGTCGTGGCGCCGGCTGCGGCTTCGACGCGCTGAACGCAGCGATCTTGACGCCCTGACGGAAGGGGTCCGCTAGAATGCGGGCCCGTTCCAGGGGTTGTGATGGAAGCTTTCCTCGTTTCGACCGGCGTCGTCGCGCTTGCGGAAATCGGCGACAAGACGCAATTGCTCGCTTTCGTCCTCGCCGCCCGCTTTCGCAAGCCGTGGCCGATCATCGCCGGCATCTTCGCCGCGACGATCTTCAACCACACCCTCGCCGGTGCGCTCGGTGCATGGTTGATGCGCGTGGTCGGGCCCGAACCGCTGCGCTGGATCCTCGGCCTGTCGTTCATCGCGATGGCCGCGTGGACGCTGATTCCCGACAAGCTCGACGACACCGATGCCGCCGCCAGGAAACACTGGGGCGTCTTCGGCACAACGCTCGTCGCGTTCTTCCTCGCCGAGATGGGCGACAAGACGCAGTTCGCCACGATCGCCCTGGCCGCGAAGTACGCCGCGCCGGTGGAAGTCGTGCTCGGCACGACGCTCGGCATGATGATCGCGAACGTGCCGGCGGTCTTCCTCGGCGACAAGCTGCTTTCACGCGTGCCCATGCGGCTGGTGCACATCGTGGCCGCCGGTTTGTTCGCGGTACTGGGCGTGATGACCCTCCTCGGCGCGGGCGCACGCTTCGGCTTCTGATTTGCCGTCGAGCTTCGGCCGCCTTCAGTAGTTTTGCTGACCCCCGTCGGTTGTTTTGCTGATTCGCCCGGCGGGCGCGGCGAACAGACTGGATCTCCCGTCCGGGAGGCCTGCCATGTCCACGCGATGGATGCTGCTGATCGTCGCCGCCCTCGCCTGCGCGTCCTGCAAGAAGGAAGAAGCGAAGGCGCCCGCCGCCACGACACCCACCCCCGCGGCGACCGCGGCGGCCAAACCTGCGCCCGCGGCGACCACGGCCGCTGCGCCCGCCGCTCCGGCTGCGCGCGACCGCGTGTTCACGCAGGAAGAGCTTGCGCAGATGGTCGCGCCCATCGCGCTGTATCCCGATCCGTTGCTCGCGCAGGTGCTGATGGCGGCGACGTATCCCGGTGATGTCGCCGATGCCGCCGCGTGGGCGAAAGCCCATCCGGATGCGAAAGGCGATGCCGCGGTGAAACAGGTCGCCGATCAACCATGGGATCCGAGCGTGCAATCGCTCGTCGCGTTCCCGCGGGCGCTCGCGACGCTCGGCCAGGACCCGGGATGGGTGCAGAACCTCGGCGATGCGTTCCTCGCGCAGCCCGACAACGTCATGGACGCCGTGCAGCAGTTGCGCCACAAGGCGCAGGACGCGGGGAACCTGGCGACCAACGAATACCAGAAGATCAGCACGCAACCGGCGCCCGCGCCGTCCGAACCTGCGCCGGTCTACGACGACAGCGGCAGCGGCGCGGTGGTGTCCGCGGCGCCCGCCGCGACGACGGATGTCATCGTGATCGAATCGGCCGATCCGCAGACCGTCTACGTGCCCTCGTACAACCCGACGACGGCCTACGGCACCTGGGCCTATCCCTCGTATCCGCCGCCCTACTATCCGCCGCCGTCGGCCTACTACCCGGTCGGCACCGCGCTCGCGCGCGGCCTTGCATGGGGCACCGGCGTTGCGATCGCCGATTCGTTGTGGGGCGACATGGACTGGAACGACCACGACGTCGACATCAACGTCAACAGCTACAACAGCATCAACACCAATCGGCAGATCAACAACAGCAATTGGCAGCACAACAGCCTGAACCGCGACGGCGTGCCGTACCGCGACCAGGTGAACCGCGACAAGTTCTCCAACCGCCTGCCCGACTCGGCCTCGCGCGATCGCCTGCGCGGCGACGACGCAAAACGTGCGCAGGCGCGCCAATCGATGGAACGCCGCGGCATGGACGCACCGGCACGCACCAATCGCGAAGCGCAACAACGCGCGCAAAGCGCTAGGCGCGACGTCGAGCAGCGGGGTGGTGCCGATCGCGCACGCGGTGATCGCCCAGCGGCCGGTGGAAATCGCGATGCCGCACGGGATCGTGCAGCGGCATCCGCAAATCGCGATCGCGCAGGCGCCAGCGGCAATCGCGACGCAGCCCGCAATCGCGCAGCCGCCAGCGCCAACCGCGGCGGAGCGGATCGTGCGAACGCAGCCAATCGTGCGAACGCAGCGAATCGACAAGGCGGCAATCGCCAGGCCGGGCAGAATCGCCAGCCCACGCAACACCGCCAGCAAGGCGCGAACAACCACGCCTCGCGCGACGCCGCACGCCAACAGGCGAATCGCCAGCAACGTCCGCACAACGACGCATTCTCCGGCGCACGTCAGCCGCAACAGTCGCGCGCCGCGGCGCAACGCGGCCACGCGAGCCAGGGCCAGGCGCGCCAGGCACAGTCGCGTGGTGGTGGCGGCCGACAACAAGCCTCGCACCAGGTCAACCGACAACCGCGCGGCGGAGGGGGCGGACAACGCCAGGCCAGCGGCGGACATCCGCAACGCGCCGCAGGTGGAGGACATCGTCGATGAACAAGTTCCTCCCGTTCGCATCGCTCGCCGCGCTCGCGTTCGCGATGCCCGCGTACGCGCAGCAAGCCTTCCCGACGCCCGACGCCGCCGGCGATGCACTCGTCAAGGCACTGGGCAGCAAGGAAGCCGACGCGACCCAACTCGCCGCGCTGCTCGGCAAGGATTGGCGCACCTACATCCCGACCGGCAGCGTGGACCGCAGCGATGTCGATGCCTTCCTGACGAAGTACCGCGACCGCCACACCTGGCAGGACACCGGCACCGACAGCAAGATGCTGGCCGTCGGCGCGGACGCCTGGACCTTGCCGGTGCCCCTGAAGAAAGACGCGAAAGGCTGGCACTACGATCTGGTCGCGGGCGCCGATGAAATCCGCGCACGCCGCATCGGCCGCAACGAGATCGACGTCATCGATGCGTTGCGCACCTATCACGATGCGCAGAACGATTACGCCGAAGCCGATCGCGACGGCGACGGCGTCCTCGAATACGCGCAGAAACTGATCAGCACCGACGGCCGCCACGATGGCCTGTACTGGGCCGACGACGACAGCGGCGAAATCAGCCCGCTCGGCCCGCTGTTCGGCGACGACACACCCAAGGGCGAGTACTACGGTTACCACTACCGCATCCTCACCTCGCAAGGTCCGTCGGCACCGGGCGGTGCGTACAAGTACACGCTCGGCGACAACATGAGCCGCGGCTTCGCGCTCGTTGCGTGGCCCGCGAAGTACGGCGACACCGGATTGAAGTCCTTCATGATCAGCCACGACGGCGGCGTGTTCGAACGCGACCTGGGCAAGGACACCGAACGCTCCGTCGCGAAGATGAAGACCTTCGATCCCGATAGCGGGTGGCAGGCGATCGACGAACCGAAACCCTAGGCGCGCGATGTCCGAGGAGTACGCCACGAGCAAGGTGTTGCTCGATCGCCTCAACGCGCGCTTGCCCCGCATGCTCGAGCTACAGCGCCACGTCGACGCCGGCGCGAAGCTCGACGAAGGCGAGTTCGAATTCCTGAAGGAGCTGGTCGAGGACGCCAACCTCAGCCACCAGTACGTCGCGCGACATCCCGACCTGCAACCGCTCGCCAGCCGACTGGTGTCGCTCTATGGCCAGATCGTCGAGAAGGCGCTGGAGAACGAGTCGAAAGGTTGAGCGACGCCGCACCTGCGGTATCGTGGACCCCTCATTCGGGGGGAGCCGATGATGTCCGCGATCCAGGCGCCGCCGGCGTGCAGGCCGGCGCAGTCCACGTTCGTCAATGTCGTTGCGTGGATTTCCATCGTGCTGTCCGCGTTCGCGACCTGCTCGGGGCTGTTCTCGCTGGCGATCTTCATCGTGTTCACTACGTCCGAAGACGTGCACCAGTGGTACGTGAACAGCCCGGGTGTCGGTGCGGCGACGATTTCACGATTGAAGTATCTGCCCTGGTTCGTCGGCGGCCACCTCGTGTTCACCACGACGATGTTCGCCGCATCGATCGGCTTGCTGCGCCGTCGCAACTGGGGCCGATGGATGTATATCGGGATCATGGCGCTGTTCATCGCCTGGTTCGTGGCCGTGCTCGTGGTCCCGCAGTACGTGCTTGGGTTCTCCGAGCCGATGCCGCTGGTCATGCGCGTCGTCAGCATCGTCATGACGGCCGCGATCTGCGCCGTGCCCCTGTGGATCATCAGGCGCCTGGTATCGCCAGCGATCGTCGCGGAATTCCGCAGGCCCTAACTAGTGGCACTGGGCGGCGCGCGGCACCAATGGCCTGATCGCGCGTCATCCGCCTTCGACACGGAACCTCGCATGCGCCTTCCGCTCACCCTGTGCCTCGCGCTCACCACCCTGGCCGCGCCCGCCTTCGCGCAGACCGCGCCGCACGCCGAACCGCCGACCAACCCGGTGCTCACGCCGATCCCGCCGGCGAAGGACGCCGACGTCGCCACGCTCGACGGCATCCTCGCCGCGCTCTACGACGTGATCTCCGGACCGCCGGGCCAGGCGCGCGACTGGAACCGCATGCGCTCGTTGTTCGTGCCGGGCGCGCGGATGATGCCGGTGGGTGGCAAGTCGAAAGACGCGATCGGCATCCGCCTGCTCACCGTCAACGACTACGTCGCCTCCTCCGGCCCGCTGCTGCTCGAGAAAGGATTCCACGAACGCGAACTCGCGCGCAGGACCGAACAGTTCGGCAACATCGCGCACGTTTTCAGCACGTACGAGGCGAAGATCGAAAAGGACAACGTCACCCTGCGCGGCATCAACACGCTGCAGCTGATGAACGATGGCAAGCGTTGGTGGATCGTCTCACTGATGTGGCAGGCCGAGTCGCCCGACCTGCCGTTGCCGAAGGAATACCTGCCGGCGACGAAGTAAACGCAGCGCGCTTACTTCGTCTTCGCTTTCTTCTTGGCGTTGTGCGCCGCCGCCGCGCGGATCAACGCACCCAGCGCCTTGTCGTCGATCGATGCTCCTTCGGGGATGTCGATCGCACGGCGCACATTGCCGTCCAGGCTCGAGTTGAACAATCCCTTCGGATCGGCGACCGACGCGCCATTGGCGAAGGTCAGCTTGACGTGCTTCTTGTAAGCCTCGCCCGTGCAGATGATCCCCGCGTGCGACCACACGGGCACGCCCCACTTCCATTCCTCGACGACTTCGGGATCCGCGGCAAGGATCACCTTGCGCACGTGCGCAAGCGTCTCGCCACGCCAGTCGCCCAACTCCGCGATGCGTGCATCGATGTGCGCGGATGCATCGCCATTGCCTGCCTTGGCACTTACCTTCTTCATGGACGCTCCTGTCGGGTCATTGAATCCATCCGGGATGCTTCGCGGCCTGCGCGATCCAATGCGCAAGACGGGCCTCGTCGAACGGATCGTCTTCGTGGATGTGGAAGTAACGCGTGTTCGGATCCTTCGAACCGACCGGCGGCTCGGGATCGAGCAACGCGCCGTTGAAGAACGCGAGCTTGATGTACTTGCTGAAGCAGTGGATGCCGAGGAACCAGCCGTTGCCTTCCACGCCGTAGAGCGGCGAGTTCCACTTCACGGCCTTGCGCACGTTGGGCACCGTGCGTTCGATCAACGCATCGAGTTGGCGGCCGACATCGCGTTTCCACTCCGGCATCGCCGCGATGTACGCCTGCACGGGCGCATCGCCATCGCCCTTGGCGATCTGCGGATTGCCGCCGGAAAGCAGCACCGGGGCTTTGGAGGGGGACTTCGACAAGGCGGGGGCTCCCTGGCGTCGTGAAGCGGGAGCTTACGACGAGTCGGGGCGTTACTCCACACGGCCGGGCCGCAAATCGTGTTGTCCGAAAGCGAGATTGCGCTTGCTGTCGGTGCGCTTCCGGTCACCTCCATTGTTCGCAAAATCACGCCGCAGGCATACTCCCCGCGCCCATCACGGGCTTCAGGGGAAACAATGAAAGTCCATGCACGCCACGCGATGCTCGGGGCATCGCTGCTTTTGCTCGCCGGTTGCGCACCTGCCCGTTACGCAGTGAAGGCGCCGGATCCGTCGAACGTTCCGTACACCAGCACGTCGACCGCGACGACCAATCTGGGCATCAAACATCAACAGGCGGGCGCAACCGCGTTCATGACCGGCAGGTTGCCGGCGTCGCTGGATTACGCCGGCAAGCCGCTGGAACCGGCGGCATACCTCGAGCAATCCCTCCAGGCCGAGTTCGCTGCGCGCGGCGTGCCGATCACGGTGTCGTCGGACGCGTCGGCGTTCCCGCGTCTGGACGTGGCCTCGTTCCGCATGACGAATTGGCGCACCAACGCCTACACGCCGTTCATCACCTTCACCAGCCTCAGCACCGATCTGGAAACTGCCACGGGCCGCAAGCGGATCGCGGTGTTCGTCAAGCGCGGCAAGGTGCCGGTCTGGTCGTTCGACGAACTCGTCGAGCCGACGTTGAACGAACCGCTCTCCGTCGCCGTCAAGGAACTTGCGAGCAAGGTCGCGCGTGAGTTGTACGGCGCGCAGGCATCGGATGAAGCGGTCGACGTCCTCGTGGACAAAGTGACGAACGCGAAGACCGACGATTACCTCGACGTGTACGCGCTGGGTTTCACCAACAACCCCCGCGCCATTCCGACCCTGGCCAAGCTGACCAGCGCGGAGCCGGAGTACGTGCGCATGGCCGCGATCTCCTCGCTCGGCACGCTGCGTGCGGTCGATCAGTTCGAACTGCTCAAGACGCTCTCGCTCAAGGCGGAGCTCTGGCAGGACCGCGCCATGGCGATCAAGGCCATCGGCGACCTGGACACGCCCGAAGGGCGCGCGTACCTCGGCGAGATGCGCACGCGCTTCCAGAACTCGAAAGAAAACGAAGCCCGCTGGACGCTCGATCTGATTTCGCTCTACATCTGACCAACGAAAACGCCCCGCATGGCATGGGCCATGCGGGGCTTCACCGCGGCGGCGCGCCGAACTGCGAGACCGTCTCCCTCAGCCGTTTGAGCGCCTCTTCGGAACCGAAGCGACCTGCCTTGCCGTAGCTTCCCGATTCGGCGTTGGTGTCGGAGCAGACGTAAGCCAGGATGGTTTCATTCAAGGTTCGATGCGGCGCGATGCGATCTTCGAACTTCGCAAACAGCGATCGATCCGCTGCGTCCGCCTCGTTCCCGTCGAGCGCGTACGTCCAATAGAAGTTGTCGTAGGCTGCGCAGAAGTCCCAGAACGGCAAGTCCCCGGATGCGCACTGGCGAACCAGCGCATCGTGGTGATCCAAAGCGGCGGTGAGTTCTGACGGGGTCATGTCGATTCACCCTGGAGCGAGACGCCAAGGATTGCACGGATGCCGTGAGGCCGGCTGCGGCGATTCGTGGCACTTACCAGATCGTTGAAACTTGGCGAGAACCGCAACGACATGACGATCCTGAGCACACGCCGCGCCGCATTCGGAGCTCCCATCCCGGAGGGTGATCGCATCCTGCGCGTCAATCACGCGGGCGAGCACGGCGCGATTTGCATCTACACAGGCCAGTTGCTCCTCGCACGCCTGACGGCGCGTTCGTTGCTCGCGGAGCTTCGCGAATTCCGCCAGCACGAGCGCAGGCATCGGGACATCTTCGCGGCGGAATTGCGCAAACGCGGGCGTCGTCGTTGCCGCAGCTATTGGCTTTGCGGCATCGGTGGCTTCGTTCTGGGCGCGGTCACCGCCGCGTTCGGCGCGAGCGCGATCCGGGCGACGACCGTCGCCGTCGAAAGCGTGGTCCTGCGACACCTCGACGCGCAAATGGAAACGCTGCGCGACACCGACCCCGCGGCTTGCGTGGCGATCGCCGCCATCGTCGAGGAGGAGCGCATGCACCACGACGCCAGCGACACGGGCGTCGTCGCGTTCTGGCGGCGCGTGCTGATGCCCATCGTTTCGACGGCGACCGAGGGCGTCATCTGGATGGGGATGAAGTTCTGACCGTTGGCGCAGGTCGCGCTCTCGAAGCAGCGCCCGGGGACGTCAGATGGCCATAAACAAAACGCCCCGCAGAAGCATGCTTCGTGCGGGGCGCTTTGATTCTGGAGGCCGAGGTCGGAATTGAACCGGCGTACGCGGATTTGCAGTCCGCTGCATAACCACTCTGCCACCCGGCCGGATGACGTATCGGATTCAACCACATCCGACTGAAACAACGAAGCCCCGCGAACGGGGCTTCGACCTGGACACTAGTCCAAAACTTGGAGCGGGAAACGAGACTCGAACTCGCGACCCCGACCTTGGCAAGGTCGTGCTCTACCAACTGAGCTATTCCCGCATTGAGCCCGCCATTTTACGGGCCAATCATTGGCTGTCAACACCTGCGTGCGCTTGTTCGCGCAATGCCGGCCAGGCCGCACGCAAGTACTCGAAGCCGCTCCACAACGTCAACAGCGCCGCAGCCGCCAGCATCCATTCGCCGATCGTGAACACGGGCAGACCGAGTATCGGCGCCTGGTACAGCAGCAGCGTCACCGCGACCATCTGCACGATCGTCTTGATCTTGCCGATGCTGGCCACCGCGACTTTCTTGCGCTGGCCCAATTCGGCCATCCATTCGCGCAATGCGGACACCGCGATCTCGCGGCCGACGATCACCGCCGCCCACAACGCCATCCATCGCGTCGGGTGGCTCTGCACGATGAGGAACAGGGCCGTGGCGACCATCAGCTTGTCGGCCACCGGGTCCAGGAACGCGCCGAAGGCCGAGTACTGGTTCCAGCGGCGCGCGATGTAGCCATCCAGCCAATCGGTCAGCGACGCGAAGGCGAAGACGAAGGCCGCGGCGAAATTGGTCCACTTGTAAGGGAGGTAGAACACCAGCACCAGCACGGGGATCATCACGATCCGGGCGATGGTGAGCCAGGTCGGTACCGTCATCTTCATCCGTCGCGTCCTGCTTCCGTTCCCGCCGCCGGCATCGGCAGCCCGTGCAGCGTGGCATAGATTCGTTCGGCGAGTGCGGCATTGATGCCTTCCACGCGCGCGATTTCCTCCGCCCCGGCCTGCTTCAGTCCGCCCAGGCCACCGAAATGCTTGAGCAGGCTCGCGCGGCGGCGCGGGCCGATGCCCGGGATGTCCTCCAAGCGGCTGGTGCTGCGCACCTTCTGGCGCTTGCCCCGGTGGCCCGTGATGGCGAACCGGTGCGCCTCGTCGCGCACCTGCTGGACCAGCTGCAGCGCGGGGGATTCAGGGCCGGGGCGCAATTCGCGACCATCCGGAAGAATGAGGGTCTCGTGCCCGGGGCGGCGTTCCTCACCTTTCGCGACGCCGACCACATACACCGACGAAACGCCGAGGTCCTTCAACACCGCATTCGCCTGCGCGAGCTGCCCCTTGCCGCCATCGATCAGCAGGACGTCGGGCAGCACCCCGCCCTCCTCGATCGCGCGGCGGAAGCGGCGCTCGAGCGCCTGGTGCATCGCGGCGTAGTCGTCCCCGGGTTCGATGCCCGTGATGTTGTAGCGGCGGTACTGCGCGCGCACGGGGCCGTTCTCGTCGAACACCACCTGCGAAGCCACCGTCGCCTCGCCCATCGTGTGGCTGATGTCGAAGCATTCGATGCGCTTGGGTTGTTCGGCCAGGCCGAACATCTCGCGCAACGCTTCGGCGCGCGCGCTCTGCGCGGCGTGGCTCGCCAGCTCCGTCGCGAGCGTGAGTTCGGCATTGCGCTTGACGAGGTCGACGTACCCCGCGCGTTCGCCACGCACGTTGCACTTGAGCTGCACCTTGCGGCCGGCGGTTTCCCACAGCGCGACTTCGATCAGCTCGCGATCGGGCACGTCGCGATCCAGCACGATTTCGCGCGGCGGCGGTTGCTCGGCGTAGTACTGCGACACGAACGCGGACAACACTTCATCCGCCGGCGCGCCGTTGGTCTTCGGGAAGAATGCGCGCGTCCCGAGGTTGCGCCCATCGCGGAAGGCGAGCAGCAATACGCACGCGGACGCGCCCTGCATCGCGACGGCAAGCACGTCGAGGTCGGCGGCCTGGCCATCGACGTACTGGCGCGCCTGCAATTTGCGAATGGTCGTGACGAGGTCGCGCAAACGTGCGGCTTCCTCGAAATCGAGGCGCTCGCTCGCG
This sequence comes from Noviluteimonas gilva, assembly GCF_009740395.1. Taxonomy (GTDB): domain Bacteria; phylum Pseudomonadota; class Gammaproteobacteria; order Xanthomonadales; family Xanthomonadaceae; genus Noviluteimonas; species Noviluteimonas gilva. The sequence goes on along the minus strand of NZ_WOXT01000002.1, from coordinate 747,281 downwards.
CTTTCCATCGCGGAGGTGAGTTCGTTGCCGAGTTCTTCGCTGCGCCCATCGAGGAACAGCGAGGCGCGACGCACGGCATCGGCGTAATCGCGCGCGGGCGCCAGCCCGACGCACGGCGCGCTGCATCGGCCGATCTGATACTGCAAACACGGCCGCGACCGATTGCGGAACACGCTGTCCTCGCAACTGCGCAACTTGAACAGCTTGTGCATCGAGTTGAGCGTTTCGCGCACGGCGGCGGCGCTGGGATACGGACCGAAGTAACGCCCGGCGATCGCGCGCGGCCCGCGATGGAACGCCAGGCGCGGCCACGGCTCCTGCGTGAGCAGCACGTAGGGATAACTCTTGTCGTCGCGCAGCAGCACGTTGTAGCGCGGCTGCAGCGATTTGATCAGCTGGTTTTCGAGCAGCAACGCTTCGGCGTCGGTGCGCGTGACGGTGGTTTCCATGCGCACGACCTGCGCGAGCATGGCCATCGTGCGCGCGGCCTTGGGCGTGGCGTTGAAGTAGCTGCCGACGCGGTTCTTCAACGCGCGCGCCTTGCCGACGTACAGCACGGCGTCGTCCTTGCCGTACATGCGATACACGCCGGGCTGCGTGCCCAGCCCGCGGGCGAAGGCCTTGCCGTCGAAAGGAGGTTGTTGCGTGGCTTGCGTCGTCACCGGGACATTATCGGGGCGGCAGCGTCATTCCCCAATCGGGACATGCTGAACCGCGCCGGTTTTCGGGTCCACGCGCAGCACCGCATGCGCATCGGTATCGGAGATCCACACCGCGCCGGCGCCCACCGCGAGGCCCGAGGGCCCGTGCAGCGGTTGCGGGAGCATGTGCGTGGTCATCTCGCCGCCGCCCAGGCGCAGGCTGCGCAGGCGGTCGTTGCCGGCGTCGCAGATCCACAGCAGCGGCGCGTCGGGGTCCAGCGCGATCGCCTGCGGCTCCTGCAACTGCGCGATGTTGCGCGGCCCGTCGACATGCCCGAAGGCCCAGGCCCCCTGCCCCAGCAGCGTCTGCACCGCGTGGTCGCGCAATTGCAGCGAACGGATCGCCGAACCCGCCGAATCGCACACGTACAACGTCTGCTGCACGGCGGCCAGCGCCACCGGTTGCGCGAAGGCGGCCGACGACCCATGCCCGTCCGTCACGGCCAGATCGCCCGAGCCCGCGCGGAAGGTGAGCAGCGCGCGCCCGAGGTCGTAGGTCCAGATCTTGTTGTCGCCGGTGACCGCGATGTGCAATTGATCGTTCGCGACGGCCACGGCGCGCGGTGCGTCGAGCAGCACGGAACTGGATTCGCGCACCGGCCCTTCGGTCGGCGTGCCGCGCCGGCCGTTGCCGCACAGCGTGGTGGTGTCGCCGCTGCGCAGGTTGATCCGGCGGATCGCATGGTTGCCCGTGTCGGCGACGTAGAGCATGTCGCGCTGCAAGGCCAGGCCGTGCGGGCAATGGAAGGACGCATGCCCGGGATCGCCGTCGATCAGGTTCGCATCGCCGGTGCCGAACACGCGCAGGATGCGACCGGCATGGCTGCATTCGAGGACGCGATGGTGGCCGCTGTCGGCGACGTAAAGGTATTGCGGCGTAACCGCCAGGCCGGTGGGGAACATCAGCGGCATCGCGGGTTCGCGCACCTTGCGCACCTGCACGCCGTCGTCGTCGAGCGTGGGCGTGCCGGCGAGCGCCTGCAGGCGTTTGTCGAGTTCGGCGAGCGCATCGCCGCCTTCCAGCCGCCCCTGCACGTCACCGTTGCCGTCGATCAGCACCACCGTCGGCCACGTGCGCACGCCCCACTGTTGCCACGCGACCCAATCGGCATCCATCGCCAGCGGCAAGGTGATGCCGTGGCGGTTGGCGCGCTTGAGCGTGCGGCGCGGATCGCGTTCGTGGTCGAAGCGCGGCACGTGCACCGCGAAGGCGCGTAACCGGCCCGGATGGCGCAGGCGCAAGGCCTGAAGATCGTGCATCGCCTGGATCGACCAGGCCGAGCCGATATTGACGAAGGCCACCGCCGTCAGCCAGCCGCGCAGATGCGCCGCTGCAGGCGGCGCTGCGTTCAACCAATGCAATGACGAAGGAAATCCCGGCACCAACGAACGTCCCATCCCCACGACTCCAACGTCAACGATCCCCATCACGCCTCAGTCTAAGGTTGGGTGCGATGCAGCATGCGTGATTTGGGTCGAAGGTTCACCTGCCTGAAGCGAACCGAGCCTCGGCGCGCGCCAGGTCTTCCGGCGTGTCCACGCCCGGCGGGAAGGGTTCGGGCGACAACGCGACCGCGATGCGGAAGCCGGCCTCGAGCACGCGCAGTTGTTCCAGCGATTCGATGCGCTCCAGCGTGCCCGGCGGCAGCGCGGTGAATCGCTGCAGGAATCCCGCGCGATAGGCGTAAAGGCCGATGTGGCGCAGCCAGTGACCGCCGGCGGGCATCGTGCCGCGGTCGTTGGCGAAGGCGTCGCGCGGCCACGGGATCGGCGCGCGGCTGAAGTACAGCGCGTTGCCGTCGCTGCCGCGCACGAGCTTGACGGCGTTCGGATCGAGCAGTGTTTCGATGTCTTCGATGGGCGTGGCGAGCGTGGCCATCTCGGCGCCGGATCCGGCCAGCGCTTGGGCGGCTGCCTGGATTCCGGAGGCGGGCGCGAAGGGTTCATCGCCCTGCAGGTTCACGACGATCGTGTCGTCCGACCAGCCCGCGATGCGCGCGCATTCGGCGAGGCGATCGGTGCCCGAGGCGTGATCGGGCGAGGTCATCGCGATGCGCACGCCGCTGTTCGCGAGTGCGTCGGCGATGCGTTGGTCATCCGCGGCGACCCACACCTCGCGCGCACCGGCCGCGAGCGCGCGGCGCGCCACGTGCAGCACCAACGGTTCACCGCCGATCGTGCGCAGCGGCTTGCCCGGCAAGCGCGAGGCGGCATAGCGCGCGGGAATGGCGACAACGAAATCACTCATTGGAGCTGCGGTCATGCGTGCCCCTTCGGCGGGAGTTTGTCGAACAACGCGATCCAGAAGGCTTCCGGCAATTCGGCGCGTACCGGCACGGAGAAGAACGCACTGTCGGCGAAGTCGCGGCATTTCACCGCGTCCTTCTCGGTCATCAGCACGGGCAGGCGGCTGCCGAATTCGAAATCCGCCGGCACGTACGTGTGATGGTCGGCGAACGCGTGCGGAACGACGGCAATGCCGTGCGAGCGCAGCATGTTGAAGAAGCGCTCGGGATTGCCGATGCCGGCGACGGCATGCACGCGTTGCCCCGAAAACGTGGCGAGCGATTTGGGACGCCCGCCTTCGATCGGCTGCGCCTCGCCCGGCACCAGGCGCATCGACCATTCGCCGAAACCCGCAGGCACGTCGTCGCTGCCCACGTTGACGACGCGGAAGTCGCATTCGTCGGCGCGCTGCACCGGTTCACGCAAGGGGCCGGCGGGGAGCAGGCGATTGTTGCCGTGGCGGCGCAGATCGACGACATCGATCTCGACATCGCGCGCGAGGCGGTAATGCTGCAGGCCGTCGTCGCACACGACGATGTCGCAACCGGCCTGCGCGAGTGCACGCGCGGCGGCGACGCGGTCGCGGTCGACGCGGACCTTCGCGCCGGTGCGCAACGCGATCAAGACGGGTTCATCGCCGCCTTCGGCCGGCGCAGTGCGCGCATCGACCCAGCGCGCGGCTTTCGCGTCCTCGCGGCCGTAACCGCGACTGGCGACGCCGGGCTTCCAGCCGGCTTCGCGCAGGCGTTCGATCAGCGCGATGGTCAGCGGCGTCTTGCCCGTGCCACCGACCGCGACGTTGCCGACGACGATCACCGGCACGCCCGCGCGCTGCGGCTTCAACCAACCGCGCCCGTACCACTTGCGACGCAGGCCGACGAGCCCGCCGTACACCCCGCTCAGCGCGCGTGCGCCGAGCGGCACCGGCCCATCGGAATACCACCAGTCCGGCGTGTCGCCCTTCTTCATGCCTCGGCCGGTTGCTCGCGGAATTGCATGCGATGCAGATGTGCGTACACACCACCGGCCGCGATGAGTTGCGCGTGCGTGCCCTGCTCCACCAGGCGGCCTTCGTCGAGGACGAGCACCTGGTCGGCGTGTTCGATGGTCGAGAGACGATGCGCGATCACGATCGTCGTGCGATCGGGCATCAGGTGATCGAGCGCGTCCTGCACGAGGCGTTCGGATTCGTTGTCGAGCGCGGCGGTGGCTTCGTCGAGGATCAGCAGCGGCGCGTTCTTCAACAATGCGCGCGCGATCGCCAGACGCTGGCGCTGGCCACCGGACAGGCGCCCGCCGTGTTCGCCGATGCGCGTGTCCATGCCTTCGGGCAGGCGTTCGACGAACTCCATCGCGTTCGCGCCGCGCACGGCCTCGGCGAGCGTCTGCGCGTCGGCGCCTTCCATTTCACCGTAGGCAACGTTGGAACCGATGCTGGCGTCGAACAGGATCACGCGCTGGCTGACCATCGCGACCTGGCGGCGCAGGTCGGCGAGCGGGTAATCCTCGATCGGGCGGCCGTCGAGCAGCACCTGGCCGGATTCGGGTTCGTAGAAGCGCGGGATCAACTTGATCAGCGTGCTCTTGCCGCTGCCCGAGCGGCCGACGATGGCCGTCACCGTGCCCGGCTTGGCGACGAAGCTGATGTCGTCGATCGCCGGGCGCGCCTGGTTCGGATAACGCGCGGTCACGTGGCGGAATTCGAGCTCGCCCTTCGCGCGCTTGAGTGGTTGCGTGCCCGTGTCCTTCTCGTCGGGCGCGTCCATCACGGAGAACAGGCGCTCGGCGGAATTCACGCCGCGCTGGAGCATCGCCTGCACGTTCGTGAGCTGGCGCAGCGGCGGGATGATCGCGACCATCGCCGTCATCAGCACCGTGAAATCGCCGGCGGTCAGGCGCCCGGCGGCGGCTTCCTTCGCGGCGAGGAACAGCAGCACGGCCATGCCGATCGCGCCCAGCACCTGCACGAAGAAGGAAATCGAACCGCGCGTGACTTCCACCTTCAACGCCAGGCGCAGGTTGTGGTTGGTCTGCTCGGCGTAACGGCCGATCTCGCTTTCCTGCGCGCCGTAGATCTTCACTTCCTGGTGGCCGTGCAGCGCCTGGTCGGCGGACTGCAGCATGTCGGCGGCGTTTTCCAGGATGCGATGGTTGATGCGGCGATAACGCCCGCCCACCTTGTTCATCGCCCACACCAGGAACGGCGCGAGCAACAGCAGCGCGATGGTGACGCGCCAGCTGGTGGACAACATCGCCCACAGCATCGCGACGGTGGTCAGGCTTGCGCTGATCATCACCTTCAATGCGTCAACCGCAGCGCCGGCGACCTGCTCGGTGTCGCCGCCCAGGCGCGTGAGCATCGAGGCGACGGGCTCGGCATCGAAACGCGCGCCCGGCAAACGGAAATACTTGCGCATCAACATCAGGCGCAGATCGCGCGCGACACCGCGGCCCGAGCGCGCCATCGTGTAATCGCCCGCCAGGCCGAACAGGCCGCGCGCGATGAACAAGCCGACGAGCGCCGCCGGCAACCACAGCTGGAAGGTCTTCGGATCGGCGAGCCCGTCGACGATGGGCTTGAGCAAGCGCGTGATGCCGTAGCTGGTCAGCGCTTCGAACGCCATCACCAAGGCGGCCGTCGCGAGCCAGCCGCGATACGGCTTGGCGAACCCGAGCAGGCGGCGGTACGTCTGCGCAGGCGTCGCGGGGGTCGCTTCGGTCATGGGGCCTTGGCCTGCGCCGGCTGCACGGGCGGCGCGGTGGCGATCGACACGCGCGAGAAGCCCAGTTGCGCGAGTGCGTCGAGCGCGGTGACGACGGACTGGTGCGGCGTGCGGCCATCGGCGCGCAGCAGCACCGGGCGCGTGCGGTCGGTGCCGGCGACGTCGACGAGGGTTTGCTTGAGCGATTCGACGTCGGTGCGCAGCGCTTCGCGATCGTCGATGAAGAAACGCCCTTCCGCGTTCACCAACACGCTCAGCGCCTTGGTCTGCGATTCGGCCGGCGTACCGTTGGCCTGCGGCAGTTGCAGCTTGAGCACCGAGCGCGCGTCGAACGTCGTGGTGACGACGAAGAAGATGATCAGGCAGAGGACGACGTCGATCAGCGGGATCAGGTTGATCTCGGGCGTGTCGTCTTCGCGATGGTCGCGGATGCGCATGGGGTCAGTCGACGCTGGCGCTCGCGCGGGCCGGCGGCGTGGCGGGCGCCTGCCCACTGGCGGCGGCGGCAGCGCGCGCTGCGGCGGCGCGCGGGTCGAGCGCGTCCATCAATTCGAAGGCTTCGTGTTCCATGTCGACGATGTACGCAGCGATGCGGCCACGGAAGTAACGATGGAAGCACAGCGCCGGGATGGCGACGATCATGCCGGCCGCCGTACACACCAGCGCCTTGCCGATGCCGCCGGCGAGTTGGTTCACGTCGCCGATGCCCTGGTCGAGGATGCCGAGGAACATCTGGATCATGCCGACCACGGTGCCGAACAGGCCGAGCAGCGGGCCCGCGGCGGCGATGGTGCCGAGCGTGTTGAGGAAGCGCTCCATCTTGTGGACCTGGTGGCGGCCCACGTCCTCGGTGCGCTCGCGAATCTCTTCACGCGTGCGATGGCGGACGTCGAGCACCGCGGCCAGCAGCGCGCCGAGCGGCGAGTTGCGGCGCAGCGAATCGATGTGGGCCGGGTCCAGGCGACCCTTGGCGGCCCAGGCGCGCACCTCGGCGCCGAGGCCCGGCGGCAGGACCACCTTGCGCCGCAGACTCCAGAAACGCTCGACGATGATCGCCAGGGCGACCACGGACAGCAGCAACAGCGGGATCATCGGCCAACCGCCCGCGCGCACCAGTTCCAGCACGTTCACTCCTCCGGGCCAGGCCCGTCATTCCGCCGATAGCATAGCCCAGCCCCATGGCCGGACCGGGGCGCTGCGTCCCAAAGCCGCGCGTGGGTTTCGCGACGTGCGGCGGTTTTCGGCCCATCCGAGCCCACATCCACACGCAGGGCGCCGCCCGCGGCGGTCTCGAGGACGCGCGCGCCGGCGGCGCACCAGCGTGCGACGACCTCGCTGCGCGGGTGCCCGAAGCGATTGCCGGCGCCGGTGGCGACGAGCGCAACACGGGCGCCGGTCGCACGGATGAACGCGGGATCGGACGAGCCCTCGCTGCCGTGATGGGGAATGAGGACGACATCGGCGCGCAACGCGGCGGGATCCCGGCGGACCAGCGTGCGTTCGACGACCTCGCCGATGTCGCCGGTCAGCAACGCGCTGCCGTGCGCGCCTTCGATTCGCAGCACGCAACCGGCGTCGTTGCCCAGGTACGGGAAGTGTTCGGTGGGATGCAGGTAACGGAAACGCACGCCGTCGCGTTGCCACGTTCGGCCGGCGATGCAGCGCGATGCGACGGGCGTCGGGCTACCATCGGGCGCATGGCTGTCGCGAATCGGCAACGCGCGACGCACCGCATGCCAACCGCCCGCGTGATCGCTGTCGGCATGGCTGATGATCGCGACATCGAGTGCGCGCACCCCGAGCGCACGAAGCGCGGGCACGACGGCGCGTTCGCCGGCGTCGTAACCGTCGTGCGAGGCCGGGCCCATGTCGAAGAGGATCGCGTGCGACGCGGTGCGCACGAGCGCCGACAGCCCCTGCCCCACGTCGAGCACGTCGATGCGGAATGCACCGTGTGGCGGAAGATCGCGCGAGGGCCAGAGCAACGGGAGCCACAGCAGCAACGCGAGTGGCTTGCCGGGAACGCCGCGCGGCAACAGGCACCAGAATGCAGCGAAGGCCGCCATCGGCAACGCGAACCAACGCGCCTCGGGCAACCATGCGAAGGCAAACCGACTTTCGCCGAGCGCTTCGAACGCAGGCCACGTCGCATCGAACGCGAACGCCGCCGCGCGCCAGGGCCACTCGCCGAGACCGACGTGCATCGCCTCCATTCCCGTGCCCAGCAGCGCGAGTGGAACGACGACCAGACTCCACCACGGAATCGCGACGAGATTCGCGACCGGCCCGGCGAGCGAGGCTTGCCCGAACAACGCGACCGTGAGCGGCAACAACCCGACCGTCGCGACCGCCTGCGCCGAAGCGAAACTCCGCAGAACGCCGCCGTCGCCGTTCGGCAAGCACCACAGCAACCACGCCACGCCGCAGACGCTGAGCCAGAAGCCCGCGCCAAGCAGCGACAAGGGAGCGACAAGCACCATCGCGATGACGGCGAGCGACAGCGCATCGAATGAAGAATGCGCGCGACGCGTGCATCGCACCGCGGCGACGACCGCGATCATCAATGTCGTGCGCACGGTGGGCAATGCGAAGCCGGCGACCGCCGTATAGAGGACTGCACCGGCCACGGCGGCGAGCGCCATCGCGATGGGTCGTGGCACGCGATGCGCGAGCGCAGGAACGAAGCGCCACACCAGCGACACCGCGAGCGCGAAGAACCCCGCGACGAGTCCGACATGGAAGCCGGAGATCGCGATCAGATGCGTCAGGCCGGTCGCGCGGAGCGTCGCCCAATCATCGTCGGAGAGCCCACGCGTGTCGCCGAGTGCGAGCGCGCGGATGAAACGTGAGATGGGTGCGTCGATTGCATGATCGATGCGATCGGCCATGTCGGCGCGCCAGGCTTGCAGGCCCTTCGGCGCGGCCACCTCGCGTGCGCTGGACGCGTTGCGGACATAGCCGGCCGCTGTCAGCCGATTCGCCAGAGCGTGGCGCTCGGAGTCGAACCAGCCGGGATTGCGAAGGCCGCGCGGCGCGCGGAGGCGCGCATCGAATTCCCAATGGCTGCCGGCGGCGACGGGGCGCGGCTGCGCACCGCCTCCGTCGTACCAGGCGATTCGCAACACTCTGCCGCGCAACGCCCCGACCTGCGAGGCATCGTCATCGACACGCAACAGGAATTGCACTCGGCGCGCATCGCGATCCGGCAGGTCGACGACACGGCCGCGGATGCGAAGGTCCTGCCCTTCGAGAGACGCAGGCAGGCGGGCGCCGAGGGCGTCTGCGGCGTGCCAACCCGCAAGCGCAAAACCACTTGTCGAGACCGCAGCCAGGACGATCCAGGGCAAGCACGCGCGCACGTGCATGACGCACGATGTTGCGCCGATGGCCAGCGCCGCAACACCGATCGCGACGCACGCCCAGGCGGGAATGACGAACGGCAGCCACAGCGCAACGACGGCGCCGCCGACGAAGGCCGCGGCGATGCCCGCCCTTCCGACGTGAGGATTCGATGCTGGAGGCGATGCGCATTGCATCGTCGTATCTCGCCACGTCCGGGCCGACGTGTGTAAGCGCAAGGCTCGGGCCGAAGTTCGCGGCATCGCACGGAATCTTCCCGCCTTGCTTCATTCGGGATCGCGCCTGCGCTTCGCGATCGCGCGCTTCCGAACGTTCGGAGAACTCCGACACGCGCGTGCGGCACCCGATGACGGCGGGCTGACGCGCGTCGCGTTAGGGTGGGTTCATCGCTCTCGGACATGGATGTCTTCGATGCCTTCCGCGTCGCCTCGCTTGCGTCCGTCGCCCGATTGCCGCCTGATTTGGCGGCCATCGAGGTGGGTGGTCGCCGTCTTGATTGCGCTCGGCGCCCTCGGCGCGTTGGCCGTCCACGTGTCCGCCGTGCCTGCGATGTTCGAGCGTCCGCTTGCCGCCTCCGCGTGCCTGTGGGCGCTGGTTTGTGCGTATCGGGAACATCGCCGCCCGCCGCGGGTCTTCATCGTCCGGTCCGATGGGAGCGCCACGCTCGACGCCATGCCCCTCACACATCATCACGTTCATTGGCGCGGCACGCTCGCGTTCCTGCGCGCCCGCGATGCGCAGGGCCGCACCCATCGCCTCGCGTTCTGGCCCGATACGCTGGATGCGCGCGGACGACGGGCCCTGCGCCTGGCCAGTCCCTCGGCCGCGGTCGCCGATGGCGGGCCCCTGTCCGCGCAACCCCGCGAAATGCGACGATAGGCGACCCATGTTCAAACCCATCCCCGTCGCCATCGGCCTGCGCTACCTCCGCGCCAAGCGCCGCAATGGATTCATCTCCTTCATTTCGCTGGCGTCGATCCTCGGGATCGCGCTGGGCGTGACCGCGCTCATCACCACGCTCGCGGTGATGAGCGGGTTCCAGCGCGAAATCCGCGATCGCATGCTGCAGATGGCGGCGCACGCCACCGTCAGCGGCTACGGCGATCCGCTCACCGACTGGCCGCACGCGGTGAACCTTGCGATGCAGGACAAGCGCGTGGCCGGCGCCGCGCCCTACGTCGAAACGCAAGGCCTGCTGCGTGGTGCGCGCAACCAGCCGGCCATCGTGCGCGGCATCGTGCCCGGGCAGGAGCGCAACGTTTCGGTCCTCGGCGAGAAGATGGTCGACGGCAAGATCGACTCGCTCACGCCCGGCAGCTTCAACATCGTGCTCGGTCGCGAACTCGCGCTGTGGCTCGGCGTGAATGTCGGCGACTACGTCGTGCTCACCACCGACCTGCAGGCCACGCCCATGGGCGCGATGCCGCAGTTCAAGCGCTTCAAGGTCAGCGGATTGTTCGAAGCCGGCTACAACGAATTCGACAAGGGTCTTGCGGTCGTGAACCTGCAGGACGCCCAACGCCTGATGCGCATGGGCAACGGCGTCACCGGCGTGCGACTGCGCCTGCACGACATGGACAAGGCCTTCGACGTCGCCCGCGACCTCGCGCTCAAGTTGCCCGGGCCGTACAGCGTCAGCGACTGGACGCGCGAGAACGCCAACATGTTCCGCGCGCTCAAGATGGAAAAAACGGTGATGGCGATCCTGCTCTCGCTGCTGATCGCGATGGGCGCGTTCAACCTCGTGTCTTCGCAGGTCATGCTGGTGACCGACAAGCAGGCCGACATCGCGATCCTGCGCACGCTTGGCCTCACGCCGCGCGGCGTGATGCAGGTCTTCATGGTGCAAGGCACGCTGATCGGCATCATCGGCACCGTGCTGGGCGTCGTCGGCGGTATCGCGCTGACGCTCAACCTCGACCACATCCTCAACGGGCTGGAAAAAGTGCTCGGCGTGCAGTTGCTGCCCGAGGACGTCTACTACATCACCGGATTGCCGACCGAATTGAACGCCGACGACGTCACCATCATCGCGCTGGTCGCACTCGGCATGGCCTTCGTCGCCACCCTGTATCCCGCGTGGCGCGCCGCGCGCACGGCCCCGGCGGAGGCGCTGCGCTATGAGTGACGTCCTGCGCGCCGAACGCCTGGCGAAGACCTACGCCGAAGGCAACCTGAAGACGCACGTCTTCCACGACCTGCAGTTGTCGGTCGCCGAAGGCGAAACGGTGGCGATCCTTGGCGCGTCGGGCGCCGGCAAAAGTACCTTGCTGCACCTGCTCGGCGGGCTCGACATCCCGACCGCGGGCGAAGTGTGGGTCGCCGGCCAGCGCATGAGCGATCTGTCCGACGCCGAGCGCGGCAAGCTGCGCAACAAGGCGCTCGGCTTCGTCTACCAGTTCCATCACCTGTTGCCGGAATTCACCGCGCTCGAGAACGTGATGCTGCCCGTGCTGCTCAACGGCACGCACATCCCGGATGCACGACAGCGTGCGAAAGACTTGCTGGAATCCGTCGGCCTCGGTCATCGCCTGGAACACAAGCCCGGCGAACTCTCGGGTGGCGAACGCCAACGCGCGGCCGTTGCACGCGCGCTGGTGAACAAGCCCGCGTGTGTCCTCGGCGACGAGCCCACGGGCAACCTCGACGAGAAGACCGCGGCGCACGTGTTCGCGCAGATGATCGACCTCAACCACGCACAGCGCACGAGCCTGGTGCTCGTGACGCACGATCGCAAACTCGCGCGTCGCCTGGATCGCGTGCTTGAACTGCACGAAGGCAAGCTCAGGGAACTGGCACCCAGCGAGGTTTGACCGAGCGGCACTCCAGGTTTTTCAGTGTTGGCCCGGCGCAGCAATCTCCCAAAACTCACCCGCTTGCGTAAACGTCCTGCCGAACAACGCATGGCGGATTTCAATGCGGATGCTGAAACGCTCCGGACCTTCGTTGCGATGCACGAGGAACGTCTTGCCGGGCGTCAGCAGCCTGGCAGCGGAATACGCGTGCCGAAAATCTGGAAGAAGTAACGCTCGCTCGTGAAATGCAGGTTGCCATCGTCGACCGACAACTTCAGCACCATCCCCAGCCCGGCACCGACGTACTCGATGACGCGATCGGTGCCGAGCGCCACCATGCGCGAAGTGAACATGACCGGCTTGCGCCCATTGAGCCGATAGGTGCGCTGCTTGAAGATCGCAGGATCGCCAGGCCGCGAATACACCTCGATGTCGACCGGAAAGTCGTGGTCGGTGGCCGGGATCAGCGCGCCGCGCACGATGGGTTGCGTCGCCCACGCAAGCAACCTCCCAAGGCGCGAACACGACAGCTCCCACAACGTCCCCGTGTAATGCAGGCGATGCCCGACCTGCGGGTTGCGCCCGAAGCGATGCTGGATATCGGGATGCAGCTTGCGCCACTGATCACCGAGCACGCGGCGGAACAGTTCGCCCTCCGATGTGACGACATCGGGCTGCGTCATCTGGTGCATCGCGTCCCCCGACTGCGGCATGGTTGTTCCCAGCGCGATTATGCCGCCAGCCCCCCGCGCCAAGCGCATACAATCGCCCCCGATGACCCTATCGCCCCGCTGGCCGCAGCTCCTCCTCGCCGCCTCCGCTCTCCTGATGGCGGCGCTCACCGCGTTCGCCGCGCGCGTGTTGTTCGCGGCGCATCCGGAAACCGAAGGCGGGAGCACGCTGTTCGCGATTGCGATCTTCGTCTACCCGATCACGCTGATCATGCAGGCCGTGGCCATCGTCGGTCTCGTGCGCCTGGCCAAGGCAGGCGCCGACGAACCGACGAAGCGGACACAAGGCCTCATCGGCCTGGCGTTTCTTTCGCTGGCCGGGCCGGTACTCGTGTTTCTTGCGTTCGCGTTGATGAGCCGCTGATGCGCGTCAGCTAAGACGCCACCACAGCACGCCTGCGATCACGATCACCCAGAACAGCACGCCGACGAAGGTCGCTTCGTTGTCGGAGAACTTGCGACGCATCGGCAGCAGCCAGCCGATCCCGTGGCCGGTGGCGACGACCGCGACTTCGAAAAAGATTTCCGCGAAGAGTTCGAGCAGTGCGCTCATCAACCGCGCCCCGTTCGGCGCGCGTTGAAGTGGGTCAATCGTTGCGGTGGTGCGCGATCTCCGCGCCGACGCCGACCGCACTGGTGGCGCGCGATTGCAGCGAGAAGCGGCGGGCGATTTCCAGGCCGACGGTCACCAGCGTGTACAGCGCCGCGGCGATGCCGAGGAAGAGCGCGAATTGCAGTGTCTGTGCGTCCATGGCGGAGCCCCTGTTCTCCCTGTGCGTGGCGAGAGGATCGCGCCAGCCGGCCCCGTGAAATTGAGAACAAAGTCACATTTCTGAAACCGGACCCCCTTCCTGTCGCCTGGAGGTCACCTGGGCACCATCGGGTGTGAAGATCCCCTGCCCGAAGGCGATCAGGTCCCCGTCGGGCACCTTCACGAGCAACTCCCGCTGGCCATAGGGTTTATCGGCCGGGCCGTGGACGTCTTCCTTGGGCAGGGTGTCGAGCTTGGGCTTGAGCTCGGCGTAGAGCCCGTCGACGTCGCGGACGTCGACGTAGTACCGGAACCGCCGGTTCCCCGTGATCAGTGGGTTGCCCTCGCCCGCCTCCAGCATGCGGATGCCGCAGCCCTCGCGCTCGATGTAGGCGTAGCCCGGCTGCCGATAGAGGATTTCGAACCCGAGGATGTCGGCGAAAAACTTCGCCGTCGCTTCCACGTCCGCCACGTGCATGAACGGGGTGATCTGGAGGAAGTTCGCCATGGGGCGAGTATGCGCCGGCAGCCCCCTTCGGCGAATGGGCTACAGGTGGCGGAGGCTGTCGCTGATGGCGTTGCCTCCCATGCCGATCGGTACATAGACCGCATCGACCCCGGGGATCGTGATCTCGACGTGCGGGGAATAAGGAACCATGCCGCCCGCAACGCTGTACTCGAAATAGTTCGGCGAACTGGCCCAGTCGGTGCGCGTTCCATCGAGCGGGCCGCCGAGGAAAAGAACCACCATCAGGAACCTGTCTCGCCCACGCCTGGATTCGACGCCATCTGTTTGTGCTGCGGTGCTCGCGATACAAGCGCAGCGGCACGCTCGACAAATGCGCCGGAGGCCTCCTGCAGGATGCGTTCGGATTGTTCCAGGAGTCGTCTTGTTTCGGTGATTGCGCGCGCGAGGCGTTCGATCTCGCTCGGAGATTCGGGGTTCATGGCAGCATCCAGTCAGGAGCTGCACGGAGGCCCGAAATCGGCGGCGAATGTCATCGCCGTTGTGCAACGCGTTTGTACGCCCTGCGCCGTGAACGTGGCGACGCGATCTTTTTCTTGCACGCAAAAAGAAGCCCCGATCTCGCGGTCCTTTTTCAAGGGACTGGAGGGGATCGAGGCTTCCGCTCGTCGTGGTCGTCTTCGACTGCCATTCCCTCGAACCTTTCGTTCCTGGGACGGCGGGACTCTTGGACGTTCCTCGACGGTTGCGAAGGTATTCGATGCAGCGTCAAGAAACTGTCAAACACGACAGCCGCTTCAAGACCACGGCCACCAATCGCGTCCGGTCAGCGCGTAACGATCCGCCGCGCGTTCGAATCGATTGCGCACGCTCACGCCGCCGCATGCGAGATACAGCGGCAGGAACAGCGGCCCGAGCGCCATGTATTGGAAGACATGCGCGCGTTCGTGGTCGGCGAAGGTGATCGAGGGTTCGTGCGCATGGCCTGCGCGATGCGCGTAAGTCACGCATTCGGAATCGAGCGAATCACCCGTATGGAGGATGGTATTCCCGAGCGTGATCGCCCCGCCCGGTCCCCACGGAAAACGATGGAACACGATGGCGCATTCGCGCACGCGGACGTGCGCATGCGCGCCGAAGGCCATGCCTGCGACGCCTGCGATCAATCCGATCAAGGTGTTCGGCACGGTCCACACCATGCCGATGGAGCGCGCGACCGTCAGCGGCAGCGCGCCCATTGCGATCAGCGCGCGAGCAGCCAGTCGTGGATGGTCTGCGGCACTTCCTTCTGCGCGCGACCGGACACGTAGATGCCGATGTGGCCACCCTTGAAGGACAGCTCGGTGTAGTCCTTCGTGCCGACCACGTTGCGCAGCGCCTTCGACGCACCCGGCGGCACGAGGTGATCCTGCTCGGCGAAGATGTTGAGCACCGGCATTTCCACCATGCCCAGGTGCACTTCGCGATCGCCGATCGTGATGCCGCCGTTGATGAATCCGTTGGCCTGGTAGAACTGCTTGACGAACTGGCGGAACGCTTCACCCGCCTGGTCCGGCGAATCGAAGATCCACTTTTCCATGCGCAGGAAATCTTCGACGGCCTTCTTGTCGTCGAGGATGTCGACCAGGCCCACGTACTTCTGCACGAACAGGCGCGCCGGCTTGAGCGTGAGGTAGCACCAGTTCATCAAATCGGCCGGCACGTTGCCCAGCGTGTCGACGAAGAGGTCGACGTCCATCGCGCGCGTCCAGCTCGACAGCATGTTGTCGTCGGTGTGGAAATCCACCGGCGTCACCATGGTGATGAGGTTGCGGATCTTTTCCGGATGCAGCGACGAATAGCACAGCGAGAACGCGCCGCCCTGGCAGATGCCGAGCAGGTTGATCGCATCCAGGCCATGTTCGCGACGCAGGTAATCCACCGCGCCACCGAGGAAGCGTTCGACGTAATCCTCGAGCGTGAGGTAACGATCCGAACGATCCGGATAGCCCCAGTCGATGATGTAGACGTCTTCGCCGCGCGCTAGCAGGCCGCGCACGATCGAACGATCGGATTGCAGGTCGACCATGTAGGGGCGATTGACCAGCGCGTAGCTGATCAGCAGCGGGACCTTGGCGGTCGGCGCCTGTTCGCCGCGATAGCGATACAGCACGACCTTGCCGTCGGACCACACGGCTTCCTTCTTCGTCGCGCCGTATTCCACGTCGTCGACCTCGCGCAGGGTGTTGAGGCCCGCGCCGAGCTTCTGCTGCATCTTCAGCGCTTCGTCGGCGAGCGCTTCGGGGCTGATGTCCAGCGGACCCTGGTTGCCGAGGCTCATGCGCGCTTCCCCTTGCCCTTGGTGGTCGTCTTCGCGGACGGCTTGTTCGAGGACGGCGTGCTCGCCGCCGGCTTGTTGCCGAGGATCTTGTCGCCCTGCACTTTCAGCGACGGCTCGTCGCTGCGCGCTGCAACCGGTGCGGCTTTCGCCGGCGCCGGCGCTTGCTGCGCGAGGATGGCATCGCGCAACTTGCGCACTTCGCGTTCCAGTTGCGTGATCTTGCGATGCGCGGCGTCCATCTCGGTGCGCGAGGGCATGCCGAGCTGGCCGGTCGCGTTTTCCACTTCGCGCTGCACGCCACCGCGCACGCGCATCTGCGCATCGACGAGGCGGCCGTAGACCTTGCGGAATTCATCCGACAGCGCAATCTCTGCGTAGGCTTCTTCGGCCGAGTCGATCCACAGATCGAACATCGCGCGCGCGGACTTCAGTTGCTGGCCGTCGCCGGTGCGCGCGGCGAGCTTCTGTTCGAAGACTTCGTACGCACGCTGGCCCGACTTCACCATCAGCGCGTTGTAGGCGCTGTTTTCCTGTTGCAGGTCCAGCTGCGCCTGCACGAGCTTCTGCCAACGCTCCTGGTGTTCGCGCGCGAAACCGAAGGCCGGCATGCCGAGCCACGAACCGGCTTCACGACGCCAGGCATCGAGGAACGGCGAAGCATCTTCGATCCACTGGTCCAGGCCCTGCTGGCCCTGGCCGCGCATCGAACGGAACAATTCGGGGAACGGGTTCTCGCCGACCGCACCGAGCGCCGACTTCCACGCATTGGTGATGTCGCGCGCCGAGGCATCGTGCCCGGCGAACTGCGCGGCCACCTGCTGCATCGAGCCGTACCAGCTGCGTGCCTGCCCGTTGAAACGGTCGACCGCGGCATTGACCTCCGAGCGCTGGCCGTGGGCGAGCTGGGTCCACCAGTCCACCGCGTCGTGCCACTGCTTCATCGGGTCCGGCGTGGCGGGCTGGGCCGCCGCCGTCGCGCCACGAAGCATGTCGCCCCATGCGCTCCAGTACTGCCGTGCCATCTTCTCGAAATCCTGCCCTGCGTCCATCCGTGCCTCCCGTGTCAGGCGGGCATCCTATCCTTCGAAATGTTGCAGTGCCACATTTCCTCAGAACTTCGGGATCTTCAGGGTCTTGCTGATCATCAGCGAACCCGACAGTGCGAACACCAGGACCAGCGGATGCAGCTGCCACGGCCCGAGATGGACCACCCCGAACCACAGATCCGCCCCGATGCGGCCCTGGATGGCGGCCACGGCCAGCAGCACCACGATCAGCAGGCTGGTGGGGATCGGCGTGCCTTCGAAGTACTTCACCTTGTCGTCAGCGCCCGAGAGCGCCTCGGCGGTGACGTTGTAGCGCGCCAGGCGGCTCACGCCGCAGCCGACGAAGTACGACAACACGACCCAATCCCACCCACCCTGCAGGCCGCAGGCATAGCCCAGCGCCGCGGGCGCGACGCCGAAAGAGATCACGTCGGCGAGCGAATCGAGCTCACGGCCCAACGTGGACGCCGACTTGCGCCAGCGCGCCACGCGCCCGTCGAGCGCGTCGAAGATGAAAGCCAGCGGGATCAGCGCCATGCCGACCAGCAGGTCGCGCACCACGCCTTCCTGCAGGAAGCGCATGGCCGCGAAGATCGCCCCGGTGCCGCAGAACGCGTTGGCGAGCGTGAACCAATCCGCCAGGTGGAAGTCGCGCAGCATCGAGAAATGGCGGGGTCGCGACATCGTTGGACTCCTTTACGAAGACGCAGGGTGCCAAAGGGGGTGTGAACGTCGCAACCTCAGACGAGGGCGCGGCGCTTCCGCAGCCAAAGCACGATGGCCAGCATCGCCAGTGTGTAACCCAGTGCGACCGACGGATCGCGTAGGTGCATGTTGAAGCCCCAAACCCACCCCGTCATCAAGGTGAGGAGCAACAGCGGCCAGAGCGCCATCTTCCGCAACATCGCCAGACAAGCGCCCGTGATCAGCCAAGGCAGCCCGAACAGAACAAACAGGAACAGGATGAGCGCGTCAGCGGAAACCTGGCGCCAATCGTCGAACAGGATGCTGAGGAGCAACCCGACCGGCACCAGGCTCAGCGCCGATGCGCTCCATGCGAGCCATCGCCAGGTGGTTTCGGGAGGCGTCCGCGTTTCCGCAATGAGCGTCCCGGGTGCCTCGTACGGATTCGTCATTCCCGCCGCCAATCATCACCGAACGCATCACGCATGCGTTCATACGCTTCGCGCTGTTCGTTCGAATGCGCGCGCGGCGCGAGGATCTCCAGTTCGACGATCTCATCGCCGGGCGGTTGTCCCGGCAAACCGCGCCCACGCAAACGCAACTTGCGGCCCGACTCCGAATCCGCGGGAATCTTGAGTTCCACCGGACCACCCAACGTCGGCACGCTCACCGTCGCACCCAATGCGGCTTCCCACGGCGCGAGCGGCAACACATGCAGGATGTTGCGCCCGTCCACTTCGAATTGCGGATGCGCGGCGTACTCGATCTCCAGATACAGATCGCCGCCGTTGTTGCCCTGCTTCCCGAGGCGGATCGATTGCCCCGGCTTGATGCCCTTGGGCACCTTGATGTCGAGCGTGCGGCCGTTGACGCCGATGCGCACGTTGCCGCCGCTGTACACCGACTCCAACGGCACCGCGAGCTTCGCGCGCGTATCACCCCGCGCTTGTGGACGTGGACCCGGACCACCGCCGGGTCCGCCGCGCTGGCGGCCGAACAACGATTCGAAGAAATCGGAGAAGCCACCGCCCGCGCCACCGCCGGCGAAGATTTCGTCGAAATCGAAATCGCCCTGGCCGCCGTGGAAACCGCCGGGCGGCGGCTGCACGTCGTCGCCCGGGCGATAGCCGCGTGCGCGCAACTGATCGTAGGCGGCGCGCTTCTGCGGATCGCGCAAGGCTTCATAGGCCTCGTTGACGGCCTTGAACTTGTCTTCGGCGCCCGCTTCCTTGCTCACATCGGGGTGGTACTTGCGCGCGAGGCGCCGGTACGCGGTCTTGATCTCCGAGTCGCCCGCGCCGGGCTCCACGCCGAGGATCTGGTAGTAGTCCTTGAATTCCATGCGCGAAAGCCTACCGCAACGCCGTCGAGGCGGGATCATCGCCTAAACTCGGTGGTCTGCCCCCATCGAGGATTCCCCCATGTCCATCCAGATCGGCGATCGCATCCCCGAAGTCACCCTCAAGCGCATCCGCGAAGGCGTGGAGACGGTGGATACGCACGCGCTGTTCGACGACAAGAAGGTGCTGCTGTTCGCGGTGCCCGGCGCGTTCACGCCGACGTGTTCGGAACGCCACCTGCCCGGCTTCGTGCAGCATTACGAAGACTTCAAGGCGCGCGGCATCGAAGTGCTCTGCATGTCCGTCAACGATCCGTTCGTGATGAAGGCCTGGGGCGAATCGCAGCACGTGCCGCAGGGCCTGGAAATGCTGGCCGACGGCAATGGCGATTTCTCGCGCGCACTCGGCCTTGAAATGGACGCGAGCGGTTACGGCATGGGCACGCGCTCCAAGCGCTTCGCCCTGTACGCCGAAGACGGCGTGGTGAAGCAGCTGCATGTCGAAGCGCCGGGCGAGTTCCGCGTGTCGTCGGCCGAGTACGTGCTCGAGCAACTGGGCTAACTATTCCATCACCCGGAAACCGATCGCCGACCACGCACCGGTTTCCGCCAACGCGGTCAGCGTGTGCGCGCCGTGTTCGGCGAAGTCGAAATCGAACGGCGCCGCGCCGCGCGTTTCGCCGACCATGCGGCCGTCGATGAGCCAACGAATGCGCGCTTCGCTCCCGAGCGCGCGCACGGAAAGCCGCAGCGGTGCCGAACTGTTCGACGGACGCGCGAGCGTCGCGCGGTCGACGAGGCCATCGATGCGCAGCGACTGCGTGGCATCGCGGCTGTCGGGTTCGCAATCGGATGCGCGCGCGGGCAAGGTCGCGGCCGCGCGCGTTTCGTCGGAGAGCCAGGGCGATGCGAGCGCGGGCCAGCGGGCGAGTTCCGCGGGTTTGCGTGGGTGTTGCGCACTGCACTCGGCGGTGAGGCGTTGGCCGGTGCGTGCGTCGACATCGAAGCGCTCGACGCCCGCGTTCCACAGGCGCGCATCGCGTTCGGCGAAGGTCGGCGGCACGTTGCCATCGAGCGTCCACGCTTCGCGTTTCTTGCGGCACAGTTCCGGGGTCGCGGGATCGGGCGGCAAACCGAGCGGCCAGCACACTTCGATTTCTTCCACGCCAGTCGGTGGCGGACGCGGCGCACTGTCGACCGCAGCCGTCGGCAGGCTGTCGATGGTTTCGAACAACAGGGGCAACGCTGTCATCGCGCCGTACTGTCCAGGCAACGGCGTGCCATCAGGACGACCGACCCACACGCCGACGGTATAACGCCGCGTGCTGCCGAGCGCCCACGCATCGCGATAGCCGTAACTCGTGCCCGTCTTCCATGCCACGCGCATGCGCGAACGCGGGTCGAAGGTGTCGGCCACGCTGCCGGGGCGCGCATGCGCTTCGAGGATCTCGCGCACGATCCATGCCGCACCGGGCGACAGCAGTCGTCGATCGACGCGCGGTGCATCCGCCCGATAACGTACGCGACCGGCGATACCATCGCGATTGAGCGCCGCATACGCACCGACGAGATCCTCCAGGCGCGCACCCGTGCCACCGAGGATCATCGCGAGATTGGGCGCTCCACCCTGCGGCCACTTCAACGCGATGCCCGCATTCTCCAGCCGTGCGGCGAAACGTGCGGGGCCGACGCGATCGAGCAGATCGACCGCGGGCACGTTCAAGGACAGACGCAAGGCTTCCGATGCGGCCACGGGCCCGTTGAACGCCATGTCGAAGTTGCCGGGCCGGTAATCGCCGAAGGATTGCGGCGCATCCACGAGCAGACTTTCCGAATGGATCAAACCATCGTCGAGCGCGAGGCCATAGAGGAAAGGCTTGAGTGTCGAACCCGGCGAACGCCAGGCCTTCACCATGTCGACGTGGCCCAGGCGCTGCGGATCGCCGAATTCGACGGAACCGACGTAAGCCCGCGCTTCCAGCGTCGCGTTGTCGACGACCAGCAGCGCGGCGGACGTGCGCGGCGGTAAGTCGGAGAAGTACGCGGAAACGCGCTCTTCCAGCATCCGTTGCAGATCATTGTCGATCGTCGAGCGAATGCGCGCGACGCCCGGCGACGCATCGCGCAGGCGTTGCGCGAGCAACTGCGCATGACGCGGCGGCTCGAGCGCACGCGCAACGACGGGCTCGACACGCGCCTCGCGCACGTCATCGGCCGACCACAGCCCCTGCGTCGCCATCCGCGCGAGCACCTTGTCGCGTGCGACGCGTGCGCGCTCGGGCTCGCGATCCGGCCGCAGGCGGCTCGGCGATTGCGGCAAGACGACGAGCAACGCCGCTTCCGCATGCGACAAGCGTGACGCCGGCTTGCCGAGATACGCCCAGCTGGCGGCTTCGACACCTTCGATCGTGCCGCCGAACGGCGCGCGATCCAGGTACAGCGCGAGGATCTCGCGCTTGGACAGATGCACTTCCAGTTGCAGCGCGCGCGCCATCTGCCGCGTCTTGTCGAACACGCTGCGACGCCCCGGCCGCGGCGGATCGAGGATGCGCGCGACCTGCATCGTCAAC
Organism: Noviluteimonas gilva; assembly: GCF_009740395.1. GTDB lineage: Bacteria > Pseudomonadota > Gammaproteobacteria > Xanthomonadales > Xanthomonadaceae > Noviluteimonas > Noviluteimonas gilva. The sequence goes on along the minus strand of NZ_WOXT01000002.1, from coordinate 725,509 downwards.
GTCGAACCACCCGACACGACACGGCCGTGCCGCACCCACTGCCCCGCCGCGCGCGCGAGCGCGATCGGATTGATGCCGGGATGTTTGTAGAACCACCGATCCTCGTAGCCGATCAACGCTTGCACGTACAAGGGCGAAACGCGGTCGAGCGACGCGGGGTAACGCCACACACCGTCGCGATCGGCGAAGGCGCGCAACGGTGTGCCGTCGCGTGCCAGGACGATCGCCCCCGCGCCGCGCCCATCGGGCAACGGCACGGGGAACGCGAGGTCCGCCAACAGCGCGAGGACGAACAGCACCTCGACTGCCAGCAAACCCCGCCACCACCACCGACTTCGACTGCGCACGGTCATTGCCCCGGTTGCGTCACCGTGATCGTCGCGGGCGTGCGCGCGCCCGTGCCGCGAATCTCCGGCCGATACATGTCTTCCGCCTGCGGCGGCGGCACCGCGTACGTGCCCGGCGTCACCGCGCGCACGAGGTAGAACAGGCGCGCGGTGTCGTAGCGATCGAGCTTGAGCGCGGCGGCGTAACGGTCGTCGCGGAACTCTTCGTGGATGATCTCGCTCGCGCGGTCGCGGTTGGCGATCTCGATGCCGTCGATCACCACGCCCGCCCACTGCTTCGCATCGCCCAGGTTGAAGTTCTCGATCTCCAGGCCCGCGGGCAACAGGTCGGTCACCAGCGCGTCCGGCATCTTCTCCGAGGTCTTCACCGTGAGCAGCACGATCAGGCTGTCGCCTTCGGCGAGCGAGTTGCCCTCCCAGCGCTTGCCATCGGTGGTGTAGTACTCGCGCTTGATGTCGAGCACGGACTTGTCGACCGGCGGCGCTTCACGCGGGATGCCGGCGACTTCCATGCTCACGTAGTACGGCGGCGGCGTGCTCGGGACGAAGCGCAGGTCGAGCGCGCCGCCATCGACGACACGGCCGGTCATCGGCACGTTCGCGACGTCGCTGCGTTCGTTCGCGCCGATCCACTGGCCCGCGACCACCTTGCCCTTGCCGCGCATCAACGCCTTGCCCATGCGGGCGATCGATACCTGTTCCTGCGTGCTGAGCCAGAACCAACGTTCCTTGCGGCGTACGTCGAGCTCGCGACCGAGCTTGATGGTGCGCGCGTCGTACTCCGGTTTCGCAAGCCCGCGCTCGTGCACCAGCGCGATCATCATCGCGTCGTCGCGCAGGCGCGTGCCGTAGTCGCCGAGGTAATCGGGGCGCTTGGAATCATCGAACGCGAAGCCTTCGGCGATCGCCTTCGCGCCACGGCGTCGGTCGCCCTGCAACGACAACGCGATGCCCAGGCGCACGAGCGGCAAGCCGGTTTCGGCCTTGCTGCGTTCGTCGTCGTACAGCGCGCGCAGCGTGCCGAGCGGCGCGCGGTTGACGCGGGCCAGCGCATAACCGGCGTGCGCGCGATACGCGAACATCAGGTGCGCGCGATGGTCGTAGTTGTAGAACTGCGGGCCACCGGAGAGCAGGTCTTCGTTGAGCGCCTTCAGCGTCTTCTGCAACATCGCTTCGGGCACGGCGAAGCCGGCTTCGCGCGCGTCGAGCAGGAACTCGGCGATGTAGGGCGTCAGCGAGGGATCGACCATGTCCTCGCCACCCCACAACGAGAAGTGCCCGGACGCGACCTGCATGCCCGAAAGACGCGCGAGCGCCCCCGCGATGCGATCGCGACGCACCTTGTCGCCGAGCGGCGGCACGCCGAGCAGTTTCGCGGTCGCATCGTCGAGCACGAGCGTGGCGAAGCCCTTGCTCGTCGTTTGCTCGGCGCAGCCGTAGGGATACTGCAGGACGTCCACGAGCGCGGCGGCGAAGGGAATCGGCGGGAACGCGCTGACCACCAGGCGTCCACGCACCGAGTCCGGCATCAGGCCCGCGGCGAGTTCCTTGTCCAATGCGATCGGGCCATTCGCTTGCAGCGTGACGCTGCGCGTGCGCATCACCTGCGGCCACGCGGCACGCACGGGCAGATCGTATTTGCGATCGACCGGATGGCCGTTGCCATCGACGCGCACGCGCACCTGCGCGGTCGAGAAGCCTTCCTTCGCCTGCAAGGGGAAGGTCAGCGTCACGCGCTCGTCCTTCGCGAGCTTCACCGTGCGGCTGCCGTTGCCGATCGACAACGGACCGATGCCATCGACCTGCACCTTGAACGTCCCGGGTTGACCCGTGAAGTTCTGCACATCGAGCGTCACGTTGCTCTTGTCGCCCGGTGCGAGCACGCGCGGCATGCTCGCTTCGGCCAGCACCGGCGCGCGCACGAGCGTTTCGTTCGCACGGCTGCCGTACTTGCCGCCGGACCACACGAGCGCGGACACACGCAGCGTGCCGTTGAAGTCGGGCACGTCGAGCTTCACGCGGGCGATGCCCTTCGCATCCAGTTTCACCGGGCCGCTGAACAGATCGACCGTCTGCACGCGCGAAGTCGGCCTGCGCGCTTGCGGCAAGGCGAGCGGCGCGGCCATGTCGCCGCCGAAGCGGATCTTCGCGGTGTCGCCGTCGAAGCTTTCGATCACGCGGCCGTACAAGTCGTACGCATCCACGCCCAGGCGGCGTTGCGCGAAGAAATGCTCGGCCGCATTGGGCACCGGGAAGCGCGTGATGTTGAGGATGCCGACGTCGACCGCCGCCACCGACACATACGCCACCTGCCCCGCCAGTTGCGGCGCGCTGACGACGACCGGCAGCTTTTGTTGGGGGCGCATCGCCTTGGGAACGGCGACCCCGATGGCGATCGTGCGATCACGACGATCCATCACGACATGCGCCACGCCCACGGCGCGCGCAGGCGTGACCTTGCTCCGCGCGCTGCCGCCGCGGAACACGAGCGCGGTGACGTACACATCGTGACGCTCGAATTCCTTCGTCACCGGAATCTCGAACGTGCTGCCCGCCTTCGCCGTGATGCCCTGGACGAAGAGCATCTTGTCGCTCTCGACCATCAGCAGGCCTTCGCCTGCGTGCGGGGGCGTCACGGTGACTTTCATCGTGTCGCCGGCGCGGTAATGCGTCTTGTCGAGCGCGAGCTTGACCTTGTCGGGGCGCGCGTCGAGGCCGCGGTTCTCGTCGTCCCAGCTCCAGCCGGCGGTGAAGGGATAGCGCGTCGTGAGTTTGGTCGTCGGATCGTAGACGTCGATACGGTAGCTGCCCCACTCCACCGGGAAGTTGATGCGCACGGCGCTCGTGCCCAGGTCGATGTCGCGCGTTTCGATCGCCGACCAGCGGCTGGTGTAGTCGTAGTCCCAACCGCCGTCGTCTTCCCACGCCCAGTGGTAGTCGCGCTTCTCGCGCATCAGCGTGACGCGCGCGCCCTGCACGGCGCGCATCGCGCCGTCGGCGGAGTAACGCGCGAGTTCGAATCCGGCGTTGGATTGCGAGCCCGGACCTTCCTTGTCGTCGAACAACGGACGCACGCCGACGAGCGTTTCGGCCGGCCACACCACGCGCGTGATCGAACGATTGACGCTGCGCCCGCCGGTTTCGAACACGCTGCCGGTGACGATCGCGGCGATCGGCGTGACGGGTTTGGCTTCCTTCGCCAGCTCGATGGGCTGCACCAGCGTGCCGTCCTCGCCGAACTTGGTGTCGACGATGTCCTTGGCTTCCTTCGGCAGCGCGAGCGTCGGGTCGCCGAAGAACCAGCCCTTCAGCGATTCGATCGGATGTTGTTCGACGGCGACGGCGAGTTTCGCGGTGAAGCGATTGCCGGCGGCGGGCGCGCCGTAGAGATACGCGCCGGTCGCCTTCAATTGCATCGGCTGGCCGAACGCGAGGCGCGCCGGTGCGTCGAGGTCGAGCTTCATGCGCTCGGGCAGGAACTCTTCGATGCGCAGCGTCATGCCCTGCACCGCGTCCTTGCTGGAAGGATCGGTGCGGAATTCCACGCGCCAGCGACCAGTGGCGGCATCGGCGGGAATCGCCTGCGCGTGGCGGACGTAGCCCTGCGCGTCGGGTTGCAGGCGCGTTTCAAGCAACGCCTTGCCGTCGGGTTGCACGTAGCGCACGAAGATCGGTTGCGGCGCCTTGCCCTTCGTATCGATCGGCTGGCCGTCCTGATCGCGCAACAACGCGGAGATGCGGACCGTTTCGCCGGGGCGATACAGGTCGCGGCCCGACCATGCGAACACATCGAACCACGCTTGTTCGCGGCCCGAAACCGCGAATTCGGAGAGGTCGAGCGCCGGTTGATTGAACGGCAGCATCGACACATCGGTGCCGTGCGTGGCGACCAGGACATGCGTCGCATCGAGCTTGTACGGCAGCAGCGCGTTGCCGTTGCGATCGGTGCTGGCCTTCAGGATGGCCTCGCCTTTCGCATCGAGCACCTTGAGTTCGACCGTGGCTTGCGCGTTGCCCGTTTGCAAGGAAGCGGCGTGCACGAACAGACGATCCTTGTAGGCGCGCGTGTGCAGGCCGAGGTCGCTGACGGTGAAGAACGCGGTGTCGTACTGATCGGTGAACTGGCCGGTGCGCTTCATCACCGCGAAGTAGAGGCCGGGCTTTTGCAGCTCGGTGATGTCCTGCAGCGGCAGGTAGGTCAGCACGCGCTCGTTGGTCTTGCCACCGAGCGTGAAGCGATTGACGTAGACCGGTTCGGCGAGCTTGGACAAAGGCGTGCGGCTGTGCGAGTCGCCCGAGTCGTCGTCCCAGGTGTAATCGCGTTCCAGATCCCAGGTGCCGCGTCGGCCGCCGCGCTGGAACTCGGCGAAGAAGCGCGGGAGTTCGTTGTCCTTGATGCGCAGGAATTCGACGTCGACTTCCGGTACGTTGATCGACACCACCGGCAGGCCGCGGCTTTCGCGCGCCGGCAGCACTCTGCCTTGCGAGGCGAAGCCGACGACCGGATCGAGCGGCCCGGTGTGCACCGTGCGGCGGATGTCTTCCTTCAGCGTGCGGCCGTCGGCGGCGGTGAGCTTGGCCGGGATGGTCACGATGTAATCGCGGTCGGCTTCCACGTGCGGGAAACGCAGCACGCGGCCTTCGTCGTCGCCCTTGTCGTCGAGCACCCAGCTGCCCTTGATCGGCGCGCCGACCTTGTCGGTGACCGACAGCAGGTCGTCGAAGTCCTGCGTGCCCACCAGCGGCTTGCTGAATTCCAGCGCCAGCGCGAGCGTGTCGCCTTGCTGGTCGGGATACGCGGCCACCAGGCCGAACCCGGCGACCTGTGCTTTCTTGGCGGCGATCTTCTCGCCGCTCACTTCCGGGAGTTCACCCCCCGGCTGCGGTTTGCAGCCCGCGGCGAAACCGAATGCCAAGGCGGCCACCGCCGCCCACCCGACCGCCTTCCGAAACGCACCCCCGACTCCGTTCGGACGCGCAGACCGCTGCATGATCGACCCCTAAGTTTTGTGTGTGCGGCGACTGGCCGTCGCCCTGCGATTCACGAATCATGCGCCGGATACGACGACGCCGCCCGGAGGCGGCGTCGTCGAATGCGTTTGCGCACTCGCGCGATCACTCCGGAATACGGCCCTCGGCGTCGCCGGCGGACACGTCGGCAGTCACATCGACCGCGTCCGTTGCCGCGCCTTCAGCTTCCGACACCACGGCCTCGTCGTCCAGTGACGCGTCGACGCGTTCGACCGCTTGCAGCGTCTCGTCCGCGGCCAGGCGGATCAGCGTGACGCCCTGCGTGTTGCGACCGACCTGCGAGATCTCCGCCGCGCGCGTGCGCACCAGCGTGCCGCCATCGGAGATCAGCAGCACCTCGTGGTGGTCGCTGAGCTGGATGGCGCCGACCAACTTGCCGTTGCGGGCGGTGGTCTGTAGCGCGATCACGCCCTGCGTGCCACGGCCCTTGCGCGGGTAGTCCGCCGCCGGGGTGCGCTTGCCGTAGCCGCGTTCGCTGGCGGTGAGGATGTCGCCGTCGCCTTCGATCACGATCAGGCTGCGGACTTCCTCGCCTTCGGCCAGGCGCATGCCGCGCACGCCGGTGGCGGTGCGGCCCATCGAACGGACTTCGTTCTCGGCGAAGCGCACGCCCTTGCCGTTGGAGGCGAAGAGCATGACGTCGCTTTCGCCGCAGGTGAGCGCGACGCCGATGAGCGCGTCGTTGTCGTCGAGGTTGATCGCGATCTTGCCGCGCTGCAGGCGGAAGGCGAACTCGGTCAGCGGCGTCTTCTTGACCGTGCCGTGCTTGGTCGCGAAGAACACGAAGCGGTCGTCGCGGTACTCGCGCACCGGGAGGACGGCCTGGACCTGTTCGCCCGGTTCCAGCGGAATCCAGTTGATGATCGGGCGGCCGCGCGCGTGCGGGCCGGCGTCGGGCAACTGGTGTACCGGCAGCCAGAACACGCGGCCGGCACTGGTGAAGGTGAGCAGCGTGTCGTGCGTGTTCACCAGCCACAGCTGGTCGATGAAATCCTCGTCCTTGGTCATCGCCGCGTTGCGGCCACGGCCGCCGCGACGCTGCGCGCGATACGAGCTGGCCGGCTGGCGCTTGGCGTAACCCGAATGCGAGAGCGTGACCACCACGTCTTCCGGCGCGATGAGGTCGAGGATGTCGAGGTCTTCCTCGCTGGCGCGGATTTCCGAACGACGCGCGTCGCCGAATTCTTCCTTCAGGTTGCGCAGCTCGGTACGGATGACGTCGAGCAGCACGTCCGGGTTTTCGAGGATGCGGATCAGGCCCGCGATGACCTCGAGCAACTGGCGGTATTCGTCGGTGAGCTTTTCCTGCTCCAGGCCCGTGAGGCGGTGCAGGCGCATTTCGAGGATCTGCTGCGCCTGGACTTCCGTGAGCTGGTAGCCGTCATCGGACAGGCCGACGCCCGCCGGCAAGTCGTCCGGACGCGAGGCATCGGCGCCGGCCGCGGCCAGCAGCGCGCCGACCAGGCCCGGCTGCCAACGGCGCGCGAGCATGCGCTCGCGGGCTTCGTTCGGGTTCGCCGAGGTCTTGATCAGCTCGATCATCTCGTCGATGTTGGCGAGCGCGACCGTCAGGCCTTCGAGCACATGGGCGCGCTGGCGGGCCTTGCGCAGTTCGAAGATGGTGCGGCGGGTGACGACTTCGCGGCGGTGGCGCACGAAGGCTTCGAGCATCTGCTTGAGGTTCAGCAGCTGCGGGCGGCCGTCGACCAGCGCGACCATGTTGATCGCGAACACCGACTCCATCTGCGTCTGCGCGTAGAGGTTGTTCAGCACGACCTCGGCCGACTCCCCGCGCTTGATCTCGATGAAGATGCGCATGCCGTCCTTGTCGGACTCATCGCGCAGTTCGCTGATGCCTTCCAGGCGCTTTTCCTTCACCAGCTCGGCGATCTTTTCGATCAGCCGCGCCTTGTTGACCTGGTACGGGATCTCGGACACCGCGATGGCTTCGCGGCCGGTGTCCTCGTTCACTTCGATCGCGGCGCGCGCACGCATGCGCACGCGGCCACGGCCGGTGCGATAGGCGAGCTGGATGCCGGCGGTGCCGTTGATGATGCCCGCGGTCGGGAAATCCGGACCGGGGATGTACTGCATCAGGCCTTCGACGTCGAGCAGCGGATCGTCGATCAGGGCGATCGTCGCGTCGATGACTTCGTTGAGGTTGTGCGGCGGGATGTTCGTCGCCATGCCGACCGCGATGCCCGCAGAACCGTTGACCAGCAGGTTCGGCACCCGCGTCGGCATGACGGTGGGTTCGAGTTCCTTCTCGTCATAGTTGGGCTGGAAGTCGACGGTTTCCTTGTCGATGTCCGCCATCAACTCGTGCGCCAGGCGCGACATGCGCGCCTCGGTGTAACGCATGGCCGCCGGGGAGTCGCCGTCGATCGAACCGAAGTTGCCCTGCCCGTCGACCAGCATGTAACGCAGCGAGAACGGCTGCGCCATGCGCACCAGCGTGTCGTACACCGCGGTGTCGCCATGCGGATGGTACTTACCGATGACGTCGCCGACGATGCGCGCCGACTTGTAGTACGGCTTGTTGCTGTGGGCGCCGAGCTCGTTCATCGCGAACAACACGCGACGGTGCACCGGCTTGAGGCCATCCCGGACGTCGGGGAGCGCGCGCCCCACGATCACGCTCATCGCGTAATCGAGGTAGCTGCGGCGCATCTCGTCTTCGAGGTTGACCGGGATGATTTCCTTGGCGAGTTCTGCCATTCGGTGGGCTTTTTCTAAGGAGTGCGCGAAGGCCAGAATTCTAGCACGAAAGCCCTCCCTCAACGCCGGTTTTTTCTATCCAGAAACAATCACTTAGAGGGCCTCGATGGCCTTCCTGAATTCGTCTTCGCCACTGTCCTCCCACCCCGGCACGGAAACCCGGCCGCCGAGTGCCTCGAGTTGGACGAGCAGTTGCAGCAATGCGTCGATCCGGGCGTCGGTCCACGCCTGCCCCATGCGGTAGTCCAGGCACAGTCTTCCGGGGAAAACGAAGACGCCGAGGTCGGGAATGCGTTGCCCTGCGACGTCGATGTCGGCGAGCAGGACGTGGAAGGGATCGACCTGCCCGGCCAACATCCGCCGCGCGTCCTCGGGGCCTTCGAATCGACGGTCGCGCGCCTGCTCGCGCTCGTGGATGTGCGCCTCGCCGGACGCAACGTTGGCTGAGGAAAGTGAGTACAGCAGGTCGAAGGCCTGGAGCAACCCGGCGTCCGATGCGAACGCGATGTCGACCTCGGGGAGCGAGCCGTCGTCTTCCTCGAAGTACGCGCGCAGCGCGTGGTCAAGCACCGAACGCGGCCCGCATCGACGCTGCGTCAGGCCGACGGATCACACCCCGCTCCGTGACGATCGCATCGATCAGGTCGTGCGGCGTGACATCGAACACCGGATTCCAGGCGTCGATGCCTTCGGCCACCGTGCGACTGCCGCCGACGACGTGCAATTCGGCGGCGTCGCGCTCCTCGATTTCGATCATCTCGCCGCTGGGCGTGGCCATGTCGACGGTCGAGGACGGCGCCACCACCATGAACCCGACGCCGTGGTGGCGGGCGGCGATCGCGAGTTGATAGGTGCCGATCTTGTTGGCGGTGTCGCCGTTGGCGCAGATGCGGTCGGCGCCGACGACCACCCACTGCACCTTGCCGGTCTTCATCAGGTGCGAGGCGGCCGAGTCGGCGATGAGCGTGGCGTCGATCCCGTCCTGCTGCAATTCCCACACGGTCAGTCGCGCGCCCTGCAACCACGGGCGCGTTTCGCCCGCGAACACCTGCTCGATCCGGCCCTGCGCGACACCCGCGCGGATCACGCCGAGCGCGGTGCCGAAACCGGCGGTCGCGAGCGAGCCGGTGTTGCAATGCGTAAGCACGCCGCTGCCCGGTTCGATGAGCGATGCGCCGAGCGCGCCCATGCGACGGTTGGCGGCGAGGTCTTCGGTATCGATCGCTTCGGCTTCGCGTTCGAGCGCGCCGCGCCAATCGTGGTCGGCGCGTGCGAGCGCCGCGCGCATGCGGGCGAGCGCCCAGGCCAGGTTGACCGCGGTCGGGCGTGCGGCGTTGAGGCGTTGCAGCGCGGGTTCGAGCTTGGCGCCGGCATCGCGTGCGTCGGTCGCTTCGATGTCGCGTTCGGCGAGTACGACACCCCAGGCCGCCGCGATGCCGATCGCCGGCGCGCCGCGGACGGCGAGCGCGTGTATGGCGGCGGCGACGTCGTCGCTCGTGCGGCAGGTCAGGTATTCGGTATCGAACGGCAGCTTGCGCTGATCGAGCAGTTCCAGGGCATCGCCGGTCCAGCGGATGGGGCGGATGCGGTCGTAGCGGGCGTAGTCGAAATCGTCCATGTCGGGGAGTTTAAAGCCTCGGGGGTTTATCCCCCTCAAGCGCGCTTTGCGCGCTTGATCCCCCCTTGGAAGGGGGATGGGGGGCGCTACCAGACTGTGAATTCTGCTCTGCAGCCGCGGCTCACCCACACGCCGCGCTGGTCCCAACCCCAGCTGTGGTTCTGCACGCACGGCGACTTCGACAACTGCTTGGTCATGCGCGCGCCCTGCCACACACCGACTTCGCAACGCCGTTCGCGGCCGCGGTCGGATTCGCAACGCACCTGCTGCGGGCCGAGTTTCTCTTCCGCCGCGCGACCTTCGCCGATCTGGAACTCCGCGCGACAGCCCTGCGACACCCACACGCTGTTGCGATCGTAGCCCCACGTGCTGTGCTGGATGCACTGCGACTTCGACAACTGGCGGATCAACTGCACGCCGCCGATCGTCAACGCCGGGCAATGACGACGCGACACCGTGTTGTTGGCCTCGCACTTGAGGAACTGCGGGCCCGGCGCGACGACCTTCGTATCGCCCAGGCCGAAATCCGCGCGGCATCCGCCACGCACCCACACTTCGCCTTCGCGCACGCCCCAGGTTTCGCCTTCGACGCACGGGCTGCGCGACAACTGACGTACCAGGCGCGCGCCGCCGCGCGTGTCGGCCTTGCACGACACCGCACGGCCTTTCGAAGATTCGCAGCGCACGATGTCGGGCCGATTCCCCGGATAGGGTTCGGCCGTGCGGAACTGCTGCGCCGACGCAGGCGCGACGGCCATGAGGCCGGCGAGCAGAACGCGGGAGGCGCTGGTTGGCATCGATGGAGCCCTCGATTTCCTGCGCGCACTTTCCCGGATCGCTGAATGCGGGGTCAAGGCGAACGTTGGACTCAGGCGCGTCACGCCCGCGCGAAATCGTAGGCGAGCACGTCGCCGATCCGGTCCGTCCCCCGCAGCGCCATCATGAGCCGATCCACGCCCAACGCAACACCCGCGCAGGGCGGCAAACCGCGCTCCAGCGCGGCCAGAAGCGCTTCGTCGATGGGCGGCGCCGCCTGTCCGCGCGCCTTTCGGACCGCCTGGTCGCGTTCGAAACGCGCGCGCTGCTCGTTGGCATCCCGCAATTCGTGATACCCGTTGGCCAGTTCCAGCGGGCCGAGGAAGACTTCGAAGCGCTCGGCCACCGGCGGATCGTCGTGTCGGATCTGCGCGAGCGCGCATTGCGAGGCCGGGTAATCGCGCACGATATGGACCGTGTCTGCGTCGAACGCCGGTTGCAGGCGATGCGTGATCAACAAGTCGAGCCAGTCGTCGCGCACCAAACCCGCCGGATCGATGACGACATCGCCGAGCGCGTTGCGCAACTGCGCCTCGTCGGCGGTGAACGGATCGAGGTCCAGGCGATCGCGGAACAGATCGCGATACGCGATGTCGACCACCCGCACGTCGCGTTCGACCAACGCGAGCGCCGCGCGAATCACGTCGACCGTTTCCGTCGCGACCCAGCGATGATCGCGACCGACGCGATACCACTCGAGCATCGTGAATTCGGGATTGTGGCGACCGCCTGCTTCGCCATCGCGGAACACGCGCCCGAGCTCGTAGCAATCGCCGATGCCTTCGGCGAGCAAGCGCTTGAGCGGGAACTCCGGCGACGTGCGCAGCCAGCGCGTGCGCGGTGCACCGTCGGTGCGGCCGGAGAATTCGAGCGAGAACGACGCGATGTTCGGATCGGTGTTGCCCGCGCGCGAAAGCACGGGCGTTTCGACTTCGAGCACGCCGCGTTCGGCGAAGAATGCGCGCAGCGTGGCGTACAGCCGTGCGCGAAGGCGGAGCGCATCGTGCGTCATGCGCGTTGTATCAGCCGCCCTGCTCGGCCAGGAATGCGAGCAGGCGCGCTTCGTCCCACACCTCGACACCGAGTTCCTGCGCCTTGGCCAACTTGCTGCCCGCAGCCTCGCCGGCGACGACGAAACTCGTCTTCTTCGACACGCTGCCGGACACCTTCGCGCCGAGCGCTTCGAGCTTCGCGCCGGCTTCGTCGCGCGACATCGACGACAGACCGCCCGTCAGCACGACCGTCTGCCCCGCGAGCGGGCCGTCGGCGGAGCGCTGCGGCGCGCCTTCCGGCCAGTGCACGCCATTGGCACGCAGCGCGGCGATGACTTCACGGTTGTGCGGCTGCGCGAAGAAGTGCGCGATGCGCGCGGCGACCACGGGACCGATATCGGGCACCTGGCGCAGCGTTTCCTCGTCGGCCGCGAGGATCGGATCGAGCGCGCCGAAATGCCGCGCCAGCGTGCGCGCCGTGCTTTCGCCGACGTCGCGGACACCGAGGGCGTAGAGCACGCGTTCGAGCGTCGTCGTACGGCTGGCATCGATCGCGGCGACGAGGTTCTCGGCCCACTTGGTCGCGACCTTGCCGGATTTCACCTTGCTCTGATCAGCATGAGCGGGCACCGCATCGGCGAGTTCGTCGGCGCGCTGTTTCATCGCGACGAAATCGTCGACGGTCAACTTGTAGAGGTCCGCGACACTGCGGACCATGTCGAACTCGACCAACGCCGTGATGAAGCGTTCGCCCAGGCCTTCGATGTCCATCGCGCGACGCGAGGCGAAGTGGAACAGCGCCTGCACGCGTTGCGCAGGACAGAACAGGCCGCCGGTGCAACGCGCGACGACTTCGTTTTCTTCGCGCTCGACCGCCGAACCGCACACGGGACATTCGGTCGGCAATTGATACGCGGGGAATTTCGGCTTGCCCTTCGCATCGAGCGGGCGCTTGTCTTCGACGACACGCACCACTTCCGGGATCACGTCGCCCGCGCGACGAATGATGACCGTGTCGCCGACGCGCACGTCCAGGCGCGCGATCTGGTCGGCGTTGTGCAACGTCGCGCGCGTGACGGTCACGCCGCCGACCTGCACGGGCGTCATCAGCACCCAGGGCGTCACCGCGCCGGTGCGGCCGACATTGACCTCGATCGACTCGACGACGGTCGGCGTTTCCTGCGCCGGGTACTTGTGCGCGATCGCCCAACGCGGCGCGCGCGAGACGAAGCCCATCGCGCGCTGCTGGTCGTAGCGATCGAGTTTGTAGACGACGCCGTCGATGTCGTACGCCAGCGCGTTGCGCTTCTCGCCGATGCGACGGTAGTACGCGAGCAGGCCTTCGGCGCCCGTGGCGACATCGACTTCCGCGCTCACCGGCAGGCCGAGTTCGCGCAGCCATTGCAGGGTGCGCGAATGCGTCGGCGGCAACGTCACGCCTTCGACTTCGCCCAACGCGTACGCATAGAACGCGAGCGGGCGCTGCGCCGTCATGCGCGGATCGAGCTGCCGCAACGAACCGGCCGCCCCGTTGCGCGGATTGGCGAGCGTCTTCTCGCCGTGCTCGCGCGCCCAGGCGTTGTACTTCTCGAACGCGGCCTTCGGCATGTAGACCTCGCCGCGCACTTCCAGGACCTTCGGCGCCTTGCCGCGCAACCGCAGCGGCACACTGCGCACGGTGCGCAGGTTGGCAGTCACGTCTTCGCCCGTCGCGCCATCGCCGCGCGTGGCGCCGCGCACGAACTCGCCGTCCTCGTAGCGCAGGCTGATCGCCAGGCCGTCGAGCTTGGGTTCGACGGAGAAATCGGGCGTCGCATCGCCGGTTTCCTTCGCGATGCGCGCGACGAACTCGGCGACCTCTTCGTCTTCGAACGCGTTCGCCAGCGAAAGCATCGGCACCGCGTGCTTCACTTCGGCGAACTTGCCGGAGGGCGTGGTGCCCACGCGCATCGTGGGCGATTGCGGATCGGCGAGTTCGGGATGGTCGCGTTCGAGCGCTTCGAGCTCACGCAGGAAGGTGTCGTACTCGGCGTCGGCGAGCGTGGGGTCGTCGAGGACGTAGTAGCGGTAGTTGGCGTCGTCCAGCAGGCGGCGCAGTTCTTCGACCCGCGCCGCGGTCGCAGCGGCCTTCCCCATTACCAGCGTGCCGGCTTCGTCAGCGGCGGCGCTTCGTGTTGGCGATCGTAGCCGCGCAACTCGTCGCGGATGTGCGCGATGCGCTGGCGGCCCAGGGCGTTGCGCGATTCATCGAGCACCACGCCGTCGAGCAACTCGGCCATGCGCTGCGCGGTCGGCAGCATCTTTTCCCAGGCATCCAGCGCGGTCATCGGCGCGGGCAGCGTCAGGAAGAAGGCGATCGCGGGCGTCTGGAGTTCCTGGATCGTGGCCATCTCGAAGCTGCCGGGCTTCATGATGTTGGCGACCGAGAAGATCGGGCCGCGCTCGGGGTGGCCTTCGACCAGGCGGTGGAAGATCTGCATGTGGCCGTAGGTCAGGCCGGCCTTCTCGGCGGCGACGACGATGTCGCTGCCGCGCAGCTTCTGGCCTTCGCGCGCGGCGACATACAGCGTCACGATCTTTTCGAAGGAGGCATCGCCGCGCTTGCCGAGATCGTCGTTGCGCGCGCCGAGCTCGAGCTCGGATTGCGATTGCTCGCCTTCGGCGAGTTCGTCGGCGATCTGTTCACCCAGCGTGGGTTCGATCCGTTCGGCGTCGGTGCGTCCGGCGTCGGCGAAACCGCCGCCGACACGACGCCCCTGCCCCGGCTTGCGCGGGCGGCCGAAGAAGTAGATCGCGGCGATCAACAAAACGCCTGCGATCGCGATGCCGATGCGCAATACGGTCGAATCCATCGCTTGCTCCCCGTGGAGGTTAGGCGGCGCCGGCCAGGCGCGCGGCTTCGGCGAGATCGACGGACACCAGGCGGCTCACACCCGGTTCGCGCATCGTGACGCCCGAGAGCTGCTGCGCGGCTTCCATCGTCGCCTTGTTGTGGGTGACGAACAGGAACTGTACTGCTTCGCTCATCTCGCTGACCATCGCCGTGAAACGGCCGACGTTGGCTTCGTCGAGCGGCGCGTCCACCTCGTCGAGCAGGCAGAACGGCGCCGGGTTGAGGCGGAAGATCGCGAACACCAGGGCGACCGCGGTCATCGCCTTCTCGCCGCCGGAGAGCAGCGAGATGTTCGACACGCGCTTGCCCGGCGGGCGCGCCATGATCGCCACGCCCGTGTCGAGCAGGTCCTCGCCCGTGAGTTCCAGGTACGCGTGGCCGCCACCGAACAGGCGCGGATACAGCTCCTGCACGCCCGAGTTCACGCGGTCGAAGGTGTCCTTGAACCGGCCGCGCGTCTCGCGGTCGATCTTGCGGATCGCTTCTTCCAGCGTTTCCAGCGCGGTGGACAGGTCGGTGTCCTGCGCGTCGAGGTATTCCTTGCGCTGTGCGGCTTCGGCATGTTCCTGGATCGCGGCGAGGTTCACCGGTTCCAGGCGGCGCAGCTTGGCGTCGAAGTCGGTGACCGTCTTTTCCCACGCGCTGACGTCGGCGTCCGGCGCGAGCGTGTCGATCACTTCCTGCAGCACGAAGCCGGCCTCGACCACCGCCGCCGACAACTGGTCGGCCTTGATGACGAGCGCCTGCTGGTCGAGCTTGCGCTGGCCGATCTTGTCGCGCTGCGCGATGGCTTGTTCGTCGCGCTGGTGGCGCGTTTGTTCGTTGCCGCGCAGTTCGGCGTCGATGCCTTCGAGCGTGGAGCGTGCTTCGCCCAGCGCCTTTTCGACGCGCACGCGTTCTTCCAGCGCCGCCTGGCGTTCGCTTTCCAGCGCATGCACCGGGGCGTCGCCATCGGTGAGTTGCGAGGCGAGTTCGCCCAGGCGCGAGTCGAGCTGGCCGCGCTGGCTGCCCATGCGTTCCAGCGACTGCGCGAGCGCGACGATCTGCGCGCGTTGCGATTCGACCGTCAGCGCGAGCGCATGCGCGGTGTCGCGCGATTCGCGCGCGGCGACGCGCGCGTTGTCGCGCGCTTCGGCGAAGCGGCGACGTTCGGCGTCGAGCGCCTGGCGCGTCTGTTCGAGTTCGGCCATGCGGCCGACGGCGTCTTCCTGCTTGCCGCGCGCGTCGCGGGCCTGCTCGCGGCTCGCGTCGAGCGTGGCGATCAGTTGCGAGAGTTCGGCATCGATGCGTTCGATGCGATTGCGCGCCGAGTCGAGCTTGCCCTGCTGGCTCTGCAACTGGCCGGCGAGTTCCGACACGCCACGATGCGCGAGATACAGCGCGCGCTGTGCGTCTTCGCGATGCTGTTCGGCGGCCAACGCTTGATCGCGCAGGCGCGTCAGCGTTTCGTTGAGGACCGCTTCGCGCTTCTGGAGGTCTTCGATCTCCGCGCGCAGCGACTGGATTTCCTTTTCACGCAGCAGCGCGCCCTGCTTCGCCGCACCGGAGCGCACCACGCGCACCCAGCCGGCGCCGAGGCGTTCGCCCGCGCGCGTGATCACCGATTCGCCATCGCCCAGCTGCGGCACGAGTGCGCGCGCTTCGGCCAGCGTTTCGGCGCCATGGAGTTTCGAGAGCAGGCGACGGATCGCGGCCGGGCCCTTCACCTTCGCGGCAAGCGAGGTCGGTGCGACCGGGAAGTCTTCGCCCGCGGGATCCACGAGCGTCAGGCGGCCTTCGCCGAGGTCGCCGAGGGCTTCGACGAGCGCTTCGGGCGCTTCGACCAACACGCCTTCGATCAACTGGCCGAGCGCGCCTTCGACGGCGTTTTCCCAACCCGATTCGACCTGCAACTTCTCGCCGACGCGCGCTGCGCTATCGAGGCCGCGCGCCATGAGCCACGCGGTGGCGGCGCCCTGTTCCTGGCCGAGCGCGGCGTGCTGCAACGCTTCGAGCGACGACAGGCGACCACGCGAGGCCTGCGCGTTCTTGCGCACGTCCGCGATTTCGCTCTGCGCGCTGCGCTGCTGGTCCTGCATGGCGGTGACCGCCGCCTTGCGTTCTTCGACCTGCGCGGTCAGGCCTTCGAGCGAAGCCTTCTGCGTGTCGTGCTGTTCTTGCGTGCCGGCGAAGATTTCCGACAGCGACGTCAGATCGAGGCTCGCACGTTCGGTGCTGAGTTGTTCGCGACGGCGATCGGCGTCGAGCGTCTGGCGATCGAGATGTTCGATGCGCGTGCGTTCGACATCGCCGGCGCGCGCGGCTTCGGATTGCGCCCTGGTGTGCGCATCCCAACGCTGCTGCCAATCGGCGAGCGCGGCTTCGGCGTCGCGCAGGGCGTCCTGGCGCGCGGTGTCGTCGGCGCGAAGGCGTTCGAGTTCGGGTTCGGCTTGCGCGATCGCGTCGCGCAGGCCGGTCAGGCGCGATTCGTCGCCGCTGATGTGCGAGCCCAGTTCGCTGAGCTGGCTCTGCGCTTCATCGCGCGCGCGCTGCAGGCGCTGCGCCATTTCGCGCTGGTGCGCGATCTGCTGTTCGATGCGCGCGAGCGTACCGCCGACCTGGTAGACGTTGGCCTGCGCCTTGTTCAGCGCTTCGCTGGCTTCTTCGCGGCGCACGCGATCGGTCTCGATCTTGCTCTCGGCGGCGCGTTGCTCGGCGATGAGCTGCTGCAGGCGCGTTTCTTCGTTGTCGAGCTTTTCCTTCAGCGCCTGCACGCGCGCGTCGAGGCCGCGGAATTCCAGCGCCTTCCACTCGGCGTCCTTGATGCGGCGCTCGGCCTGGATCGACTGGTACTGCTCGGCCTGGCGGGCCTGGCGACGCAGGTGTTCGAGCTGCTTGCCGACTTCTTCGCGCAGGTCATTGAGGCGATCGAGGTTTTCGCGCGTGTGGCGGATGCGCGTTTCGGTTTCCTTGCGGCGTTCCTTGTACTTCGAGATGCCCGCGGCTTCTTCGAGGAACACGCGCAGGTCTTCCGGGCGCGCCTCGATGATCTGGCTGATCATGCCCTGCTCGATGATCGAGTAGCTGCGCGGGCCCAGGCCCGTGCCGAGGAACAGGTCGGTGATGTCGCGGCGGCGGCACTTGGTGCCGTTGAGCGCGTAGATGCTCTGCCCGTCGCGGCTGACGGTGCGCTTGACCGAGATCTCGTTGAACGCGGCGAACTCGCCGGTGATCGTGTGGTCGCTGTTGTCGAAGATCAGCTCCACCGTCGCCTGCGACACCGGCTTGCGCGAGCTGCTGCCGGAGAAGATGACGTCGGTGAGCGAATCGCCGCGCAGGCGGCTGGCGGAGCTTTCGCCCATCACCCAGCGCACGGCGTCGATGATGTTCGACTTGCCGCAACCATTGGGCCCCACCACGCCGGTCATGTTGGTCGGCAGGTGCAGCGTGGTCGGATCGACGAAGGATTTGAAACCGGAGAGCTTGATCGTGGACAGGCGCATGCGGCGGTCGTTCGGCCCCTGCAGCACGCAGCCTAAAGGCCCGTGCCGCCGTATGTGAGAGATTCGCTTCGAAACATCCGCCAAGCCATTGATTCGGCAGGCGGCGCACGATCGCGTCATCGTGACTACGCGCGAGTATAGCGAGGCCTCCGGCGCCGTGGGCGCCTCGGCCGTGCGAATCGCTCAGCCCGTTGGGGCAAGCCGCTCGCCGGTGGCCGCATCGAAGGCGTGCCAGCGGCCGGGGGCGATCGACAGCGGCAGGGATTGGCCGGGGGGCGGGAGTTCGCGCGGGGGCATGCGCGAGACCAGCGTCTGCGCGCCGACGCGCACGTTCACGAGGGTTTCGTTGCCGAGCGCCTCGATCATTTCGATCGTGGAATGGAAGGCGCCGGCGCCTGCGGTGGCAGGCAACAGGTTTTCGGGACGCACGCCGATCGCGATGTCGCGCTGCAGCCAGGCGTCGGGAACCGAAGCGCCCTCGCCCATCGGGACGCGCAGTCCGTCGCCCAGGTCGAGCGCCAGGCCATCGCTGCGGACCAGCCGCCCGCGCAGCACGTTCATCGCCGGGCTGCCGAGGAAGGTGGCGACGAACAGGTTCGCCGGCCGGTCGTACAGCGCCATCGGCGTGTCGATTTGCTGCACGTGCCCGTCCTTCAGCACGACGATGCGCTGGCCGAGCGTCATCGCTTCGACCTGGTCGTGCGTGACGTAGACCATCGTCGCGCCCACCTGCCGATGCAGCCGCGCGATTTCCACGCGCATGCCGGCGCGCAGCTTGGCGTCGAGATTGGAGAGCGGTTCGTCGAGCAGGAAGACCTGCGGATGCCGCACGAGCGCGCGACCCAGCGCAACGCGTTGGCGCTGCCCACCCGAGAGCGCGGCAGGTTTGCGATCGAGGAGCTTGCCGAGTTCGAGCACGCGGGCGGCTTCGTCGACGCGCGAGGCGATGTCGGCCTTCGATGCGCCGCGCAGCTTCAGGCCGAAGCCGAGGTTCTCGGCGACCGTCATGTGCGGATACAGCGCGTAACTCTGGAAGACCATCGCGATGTCGCGGTCTTTCGGCGCGACGTCGTTTACCACGCGCTCGCCGATCCGCAACGTGCCCGATGAGATGTCTTCCAGGCCCGCGATCATCCGTAGCAAGGTCGACTTGCCGCAACCCGAAGGCCCGACCAGGACCAGCAGCTCGCCATCGACCACGTCGAAGGTGGCGCCGTCGACGCCGACGAACCCGTTGGGGTAGACCTTGCGGACCTGCTCGAGGCTGACCTGGGCCATCGGGTTCCGATTTCGAAGGGAAGGTTGTCGAACGAACGATTGTCGAGGGAACGGTGCACTACACGGCGTGTTGGCGTTATCCTGCCATGTAACCGTTTACACGAACAAACAATGGCCGCCAACCCGAACGCACGCCGCTTCCCCGAAGGTTTCCTCTGGGGAGCCGCCACCGCCGCGCACCAGATCGAAGGGTCCCCGATGGCCGACGGCGCGGGGCCGAGCATCTGGACGCGCTTCGCCCATACGCCGGGCATGACCGTCAACGGCGACACCGGCGACGTGGCCTGCGACCACTACAACCGCTGGAAGGACGATGTCGCGCTGATGGCTTCGCTGGGCCTGAAGGCGTATCGCTTCAGCACGTCGTGGTCGCGCATCCTCCCCGACGGCACGGGTCGAGTGAACCAGAAGGGCCTGGACTTCTACTCGCGCCTGGTCGACGAGTTGCTGGACAAGGGCATCGAACCCCTGCTCACCCTTTATCACTGGGACCTGCCGGCGGCGCTCGACGACCGCGGTGGCTGGCTCAACCGCGACGTCGCCGACTGGTTCGCCGAATACGGCAGCGTGCTGTATCGCGCGCTCGACGGCCGCGTGAAGAAGTGGGTGACGCTCAACGAGCCGTGGGTCGTCACCGACGGTGGCTATCTCCACGGCGCGCTCGCGCCGGGCCATCGCAGCAAGTACGAAACGCCGATCGCCACGCACAACCTGATGCGCGCGCATGGCGCGGCGGTAAAGGCGTATCGCGAGATCGGCAAGCACGAGATCGGCCTGGTGGTGAACATCGAGCCGAAGTACCCGAACACGCAGTCGCCCGAAGATCTCGCCGCGACCAAGCGCGCGCACGCGTACATGAACGAGCAGTACCTCGACGCGGCGTTGCTCGGCAAATATCCGCCGGAACTGAAGAATGAAATCTTCGGCGACGCGTGGCCCGAATGGGCCGACGAAGATTACGCGCTGATCAAGCAGAAGCTCGACTTCATCGGCATCAACTACTACACCCGCAGCGTGACGCAGGCCACCGACAGCTATCCGCTGAAGGCCGGCGCCGTGCGCCAGAAGCTGGGCACGTACACCGAAACCGGTTGGGAAGTCTTCCCGCAGGGCCTGACCGATCTGCTGGTGTGGGCGAAGGACCGCTACGGCAACCTGCCGACCTACATCACCGAGAACGGTGCGGCGTTCTTCGACCCGGCGGTCGCCGAAGAAGGCCGCGTGCGCGATCCGCTGCGCATGGGCTATCTCAAGAAGCACCTGACCGCGATCCGCGACGCCATCGACCAGGGCTGCGACATCCGCGGCTACATGGTGTGGTCGTTGCTGGACAACCTCGAATGGTCGCTCGGCTTCTCCAAGCGCTTCGGCATTGTGCACGTGAACTACGGCACGCAGGAACGCACGCCGAAGGACAGCGCGCGCTGGTATTCGAAGGCGATCGAGACGCACGGCGCTTCAATCGACGATCCGTTGCCTTACTGATCTGCTCCCTCCCCTGTACGCAGGGGAGGGCCGGGGTGGGATTACGCGTTACCGCGCGATCTCAACGCGGGCAGGCACACGCGTCACCCGCGTTTCCTTGCCATTCCAAGGCAACACCAGCCCACCCTTCGGCAGCGTGATGCCACCGCCGACCTCCAGCACCAACTTGTCGCCCACTTCGCGCAACGAATACGACAGCGGCCCGCCCGGCGTGCGCAGGCCTTCGATCGCGATGCCCTCGCCCTTCAACCAATCAGCGGGAATGCCGGCGGCGATGACGATGGACTCGTCCTCAGGGCGCTCATACGCGAACAGATCCAGCGCCGAGCGCACGTAGTCGCTCGCCACCCATGCGTGCGGCAGATCGCCGAGGAAGAACGGCTTGCGCGGCGTGCGCGAAACCACTTCCGCCCACTGATTCCACGCGCGCGGTTGTTGGTCCGCGAAGAAGAAGTCGAGCGCGGATTGCGCGCGATCACGCCAGCCCAGGCGGACGAAGGTGCCCACCGTCCGTAGTTCGTACGGCGTGTAATCCTTCCACTCGCGCTCGCCCTTGCGGCGTTGTTCGAACTCGCGCCAGTAACGCTCGAAGGTCTTCTCCAGTGCGCCCGGCGGGAGAATCGCGTCGGCTGCGCCCGGTGCGAGTGCAATCGTCGTCGACGTCGCGTCGAAGTCGCCGAGTTCCGCGGAGCCTGGAATGAAGTCGATTTTCTGCTGCGCCATTGCGGTACGCAGCGAGGCTTGCAAGTCGCCCGAGAATTGATCGCGTGACGCGGCGAAGCGTTTCGCGTCCGCATCCTTCCCGAGCCACTGCGCGATTTCGACGGCATCCTTGTACCCACGTAACGCCCAGAAATCGTCCCAGTACGAGTGCATCGGTTTGGCCGAATAGCCTTCGTGGCTGATCGACGCGGGCATCAGCCCGTAGAACGCCTGGTTCTTCGCGCGATTGGCTTCGGTGCGCTCGCTCGCGCGCAGCGCGTCCATGTACTTCACGGCGCCGACGACATGCGGCCACATCTGTTCGAGCAACGCACGGTCGCGCGTGTAGCGATACATCTCGGCGACGAGATAGATCAACTCACCGTGGCTGTCGTTCTCCGGAACGGGATCGGCGCCGCGATCGTCGACGCAACACGGCACCTTCCCGCTGTCGAACTGGTACGGCGCGTACCACTGCAGGAATTCCTTCGCGATGTCTTCGCGGCCAAGACGCAGCAGACCTTCGCCGATCATCGCGCCGTCGCGGATCCACGCACGCGCATACGAGCGCGTGCCCGGTTGCAGGCGCGGGCCGACGCGACTGATGGCCATGTGGGCGAGCGCGGTGCGGATGGTGTTGGCGATGTGCTCGCCTTGTGGCGGCACCTTGAATTTTACGCGGTCGAGTTTGTCGTGCCATTGCAGCGCCACGGCTGCCTGTCTTGCCTCGGCGTTGCTCGCGTCCAGTTCACCATCGCCGCCAAGCGAGGAGACCCACGCGACGTCGAAGGACTCTCCGGGCGAGAGGTGTACTTCGTAATGCATCGCGCCGCTGGCGAGATCGTCCGGATCCCGCGCCCATGGCGGCGAATGCGACGTCGGCGCGATCAAGGGGTCACCTTGCGCGGCGAACACGCTGACCTCCATTTGCGATGCGGCGCGCGAGAACCGCACGATCCTGTCGTCGACGCGCATGTCGTTTGCCGCGACTTCAATGGATCCGATCGGGCTCACGCCGCCCGTCGTATTGAGGAATTGGCTCGGCGGGTTCACCTGGAGCGGCCGCGCACGCAACTGCAACGTGAAATCGGCCGGCTCTCGCGAGGTGTTGGTCAGGCGATAGCGCGCGACCAGCCGTGCGTCGCCTGGCTTGCCTTCGCCAAAGGCCGTGATGTGCAGTTTGAAGTCGGGGTGCTGCCAATGCACGGATGGGATCGGCAAATAGTCGTCCTGCAAGGATTGGGTCGCCTGCACATCCGCCCAGGTCGCTCGGCCCGACGGACCGATCACGACAGGTTCGATGCTGAAGCGGCCCTTCCCAACTTCGATCGCACCGTCTTCACCGATCAGGCCTTGCTCGCGACCACCGTCGACACCGACGATCGTCCAATAAGACTGCTCGCCGATGAATCCGCGCGGATAGTCGCCGCGCTTCGCGCGCATGGCCACTGCCTCGATGAAGGCGTTCTTCGAAGCAGAGAAAGCGAGCGGTTGGATGTCTGCGCGCAATAGCGTTCCTGGAAAGTCCGGCGCCGGAGAGATGCGCACGTAACGGCCCTCTTCCTCCGGCATCGCGACGAAGTCTTCGGCACCATCGGACATCCGCACGCGATAGCCGCCGTGCCAGGCGGAGCCGTAGTTCGACAAGTCGACCGTGTAATCGCCGGACTGCTTTTCCGGGGCCCATTGGAGGATTGCGCCGCCGAGTTCGCGCACGGTGGCAAGATCGATGACGTACGCGTCACCGACTTGCGCGAGATTCCCAGTCAGCGGGGCGTCGTTCTGGGGCGGCAACGCATCAAACGTCAGCGCATCGAAACACGCACTCCCCTTCCCACCCTCGCCGCTCGCGAGCGTGAACTCGAGTTTCGCGCTGTGCGTGAGCTCCTTCTCTTCCGACGGGCCCCACGCTTTCGAGATGTGGCGCTTCTTGAAACGCATCTGCGTCCATTCGGACGGGAACGCGAACTTCGGCTTCGTCACCCACCAAACGTTGTCGCCGCTGGCATCGACGAGTTTGAACTGGAAGTCGTTCGTCGGGCCCTTGCCGCGCACCTTGAAGGCGAATGCGTAGTTATCCGGGTAGTCCAGCGCGACGTCGCGTTGCAGGCCGACGTACCCGGACACACCGTGGAAGTCGTAGTCCAGGCACACGCCACCATCGGCGTTGCGCAAGGTGCCGGTGACCTGATCGGACTGAATGACCTTCCACCCGTCCGTCGAATCGAATGCATCGATCACACGCGCCTGCGCGCCGAACGCCAACAGGCACAGCGCGCCCGCGATCCACTGCCTCATCCCTTCACGCTCCCGACCAGCAGGCCCTGCAGGTAGTAGCGCTGCAGGACCAGGAACAACACCAGCACCGGGATCACGGTGACCACCGCGCCGGCCATCATCAATTCGTTGTCCTGCACGTGTTCGCGCGAGAGATTCGCGAGCGCGACCGGCAAGGTTTGCATCGTCTGGTCGCTCAACACGATCAAGGGCCACATGAAGTCGTTCCAGGCGCCGAGGAAGGCGAAGATCGCGAGCGTCACGAGGATCGGGCGCAGAGCCGGCAACACGATCTGGAAGAAGATGCGGGCCTCGCCGGCGCCGTCGATGCGCGCGGCTTCCAACAATTCATCCGGCAACGAGCGCGCGTACTGGCGCACGAGGAAGATGCCGAACACGCTCGCCAGGCCCGTGACCATCGCGCCGAAATACGTGTTCACCAATCCCATCTGCTTGAGCAACAGGAACAGCGGCATCATCGCGACCTGCGCGGGAATCACCAACGCGGCGAGCAACGCACGGAACGTGCGCTCGCGCCCCTTGAACCGGAGTTTCGCGAAGGCGTAGCCCGCCAGCGTGTTGAGCAGCACGGAGATCAGCATCACGCCCGTGGCGATGATGAAGCTGTTCAACAGATAGCGGCCCATGCCGGCGCGCAGGAACAGTTCGCGGTAGTTGTGCAGCGTCGGCTCGGTGGGCCACCACGGCGGCGGAAAATGGCTCGCCTCGCCCGGCCGCATGAACGACACCAGCAGCATCCACACGAGCGGCGCAAGCGCGGCCGCGGCGAACATGATCAACGCACCGTTGACCGCCACGGACGACCACAAACGCTGGCGCGCGACGCTGTTCATTCGGCGCCCTTCTTGCGTGCGAGCCACAATAGGCCGCTCGTCACCGTCGTCATCAGGAGGAACAACAGGAAGGCCACCGCCGATGCATTACCGAGGTTCCACCACTTGAAGCCTTCCTCGTACATCAGATACAGCACGCTCACGGTGCTCTGCAGCGGTCCGCCCTGCGTGATCACATAAGGCTCGGCGAACAACTGGAAATACCCGGCCATCGTGAGGATCGACACGAGCAGCAACACCGGTCCAAGCATCGGCAAGGTGACGTGCAGCAGTTGCCGCCACCACGTTGCGCCGTCGATGCGCGCGGCTTCGTACAGGTCTTCCGGGATGGCCTGCAGGCCGGCCAGGAAGATGATCATGTTGTAGCCGAAGTTCTTCCACACGGCGAAGAGGATGATCGTCGGCATCGACCAATGCGGATCGCCCAGCCAGTCGATCGGGTCGATGCCCGCCAGCCCGAGCAGCCAGTTCACCATGCCGTAGCGCGTGTGGAAGAAGTAGCGCCAGATCACGGCGACCGCGACCACCGTCGTCACCACGGGCGCGAACAAGGACGTGCGGAACAAGGGCTTGAAGCGCGCGAGCTTCGAATGCAGCAGCAGCGCGGCCGCCAGCGAGGCGAAGATCGACAGCGGCACGCCGACGAGCACGAAGTACAGCGTGTTCCCCAGCGCCTTCCAGAACAGTGGATTGCCGAGCAACCCGATGTAGTTGTCGAGCCCGACGAAGCGCAGGTTGCGGAGATCCGCTAGCGCGTAAATGTCGAAATCGGTGACCGACAACGCGAACGCCGCCAACACCGGCAGCACGAAGAACAACGCGATCACCGACAACGCCGGCGCGGTAAACGCCCATCCCGCGAGCGAGGCCTTCATTGCGCGCCACCGGGCAGCGTGTGTTGATCGTGCATCCAACGACGCTTTTCGAGGATGCGATCGGCGCGGCGATCCATTTCGGCGGCGGCTTCGTCGACGGTCAGGCGATCATTGGCGACTAGCTCGCCCACGAAACGCATTTCCTGGGCGATGCGTTCCCACTCGGGCACTTTCGGCGCGGATACCGCGCGCTCCAACTGTTCGCGGAACGCCTGGATATACGGATCGTTCGCGAGCGCCGGCGCCGACCACGGCGCGCGACGCGGCGGCGGATTACCCGTGATCGCATGCAGCCGAATCTGTTGCGCAGGTTCCGACAACCACGCGATCAGTTGCCACGCCGCTTCCTTGTTCTTCGACTTCTTGAACAAGACGAAGCTCGTGCCGCCCGCCACCGATGCGCCCGGCCCGTTCGGCCCCGGCAGCGGCATCGTGCCCCACGAGCCCGCGACATCCTGCGGCAAGCGCTTGCGGAACTCGGCGATGTTCCAGGGCCCGTTGACGTAATAACTGAAGTAGCCGCGCCCGAGTTCCTGCCACACATTCGAGATGCGCGTGTTGTCCACGCGCGGCGCGAGGCCTTCGTCGAAGGTGTCCTTGTAGAACTGCAGCGTGCGCTTGAAGCCTGCGCTTCGGAAATTCCCGTGTCGCCCGTTGTCGCGCAGCAGCGGATCGGGCTGCTGCACCGCAAGATTGAGCAGCGGCTCGTATTCGTTGAGCGGCAACAGGATCGCGTAACGATCCGGCCCGACGTGCTTCTTCACCGCACGCATCGCGCTGCGCCACTCCGCCCAATCGCGCGGCATCGTCGTCACGCCGGCGGCGGCGACGATGTCCTTGCGATAGAACGGCAGCCGCGTTTCGACGTACCACGGGATCGCCAGTGTCTTCCCATCGATGACGCCGGTGTCCCACGCGCCCGAAAAATAATCGGAGACCACGATGCCGGGCGTCTTTGCGATCCACGGATCCAGCGGCTCGATCGCATCGAGCGTGGCGAACTCGGAAATCCACGTATTGCCGAGCGGCGAAACATCCGGCAGGGAATCGCCGGCGAATGCAGTGAGCAATTTTTCGTGCGCGGCCGTGACCGGAAGCTGTTGCAGCTGCACCTTGATGCCGGGATGCGTGCGTTCGAAGTCCGGCAACATCTGGGCGACCATGTCGCCCTCGTAGCCCATCACCCAGAAGCGGATGGTCGTGGTCTTGCTGTCTTCTTCTGCACGCGAGCAACCCGCGAGCATCGCCACGCACGCGACACAGGCCCACAGCCACGTGCGCAGCGAGCGTGTCATTTCGCCTCGTCGAGCCACCCGCCGGTGAAGCCCGCGCGCTCCAGGCCTTTCCGGATGTAGGGATTGCGACGCATCACCGACCACACGAAATCGCTGCGGTGGTTTTCGATCATCAACACGATCGGGCCCTGGTCGATGCCGAGGTAATCCTTGTCGACCCAGCCGACGCCATCGACGATCTGCCCGTGCTGCAACTTGCGATCGGTGAACGTGAAGCTCGGGTTGAACGCATCGAGGAAGCCGTACTTCTGGTAGATCGCCTTGCCGTAGCGATCATGCATCGCCTGGATCGCGGCGATCGATTCTTCAGGCGTGAACGGAATCGAAGACGCCGCGGCCGTCGGGACGATCGTGCCGTCGTCGACGGTGTATTCGGTGCCGACACCGCGCGCGGTGTAGGTCTGGAACTTGCGCGGCTTGCCCTTGAAATCGATGACCGCATCGATCGGGCCATCGGAGGCGGTCCAACCCCACACGCTCGCGTCGTAGCCGGTCCAGCCTTGCGTGTTCTGCTTGCCGTAGAGCTGATGCGACAACGTCGCGCGGCGGCTGTTCTCGAAATAATCGATGCCGCGACGCTTCATGTAATCGTCGGTGATGCCGCGGAAATCGATCCACACGTGCGAATACTGATGGCCGAACAATGGTGGGAACGTCAGGTGTTCCTGGCCGCCATTGAACGAACCCCACGAACGATCGTAGGTCGAGGTCC
Organism: Noviluteimonas gilva; assembly: GCF_009740395.1. Classification (GTDB taxonomy): domain Bacteria; phylum Pseudomonadota; class Gammaproteobacteria; order Xanthomonadales; family Xanthomonadaceae; genus Noviluteimonas; species Noviluteimonas gilva. The sequence continues at coordinate 698,134 of NZ_WOXT01000002.1, read as the reverse complement.
ATGCATCGTAGGCATCGCGATCCACCGGATGCGTCGGCGAACCGAGCGCCATTACGTAGACGAGGATCGCTTCGTTGTAACCGTTCCAGTCGTAGGCGATGAAGCCGTCCTCCGGCTTCCAGCCCATCGAGATCAGCGGCTTGCGCGTTTGCGCGAACGGCCACTCCACCGCGCGATACAAGGCATCGGCCGTATCGCGGATTTCCTTTTCGCGCGGATCGTCGCGATCGTAGAACGTCTGCGCGAACAACACGCCGCCCATCAGCAGCGTCGTGTCGACGGTGGAGAGTTCATTGGTCGCGAAGCGCTCGCCCGACTGCATGTCGAGGAAGTGGTAGTAGAAGCCCTTGTAACCCGACGTGCCGCTCGCTTCGGGCCCCTGCTTCGCATTCTTGAGAAAGCGCAACGTCGCGAGCGTGCGCTCGATGGCCTGGTCGCGCGTGATCCAACCACGTTCGACGCCCACGCCGTACGCGGTCAGCCCGAAGCCCACGGCCGCGATCGACGAGAACGACGGCGTGGGCCAGCGATCGGGCACCAACCCGTTCTTCGGGTTGGTGGTTTCCCAGAAGTACTCGAACGTGCGCCTTTGGAGATCGTCGACGACCGGCGGAACCGCACGATCCACGTTCGCCTTCGCCGATGTCGCCGGCGGCGGCGTCGCGGTGGTGGAAACCTGTTTCGCATCGTCGTGCTGGCATGCGGCCAGCGCGACGGTTGCGAGCGCGGTGAGGACGAATTTCGAAAGCGCTTGCTGCATTACTTCACCATCATCTTAGAAATCGAAGCCGAATGAGAGCTTGTATTGGCGCGGCTGGTTCCCGTCGATGTTGTAGCCGTTCTGGTCGCCGAAGGTCGGGTTCGCCACGCCGGGCGCGCCGCGCCAGGTGTCGTAGTCCACCCAGTTGTGCCAGTTGAAGACGTTGAGCACGTCCACGCGGATCCACGGGCGCAGGCTCGTGCCCGTATCGACCGACTTTTTCAGCGCCAGGTCGAGTTGCTTGTAACCGATGTTGCCGTCGGGCGTGAACGAATCGAAGAAGCAATTGTTGAAGCTGGCCGCATCGAAGCAGTTCGTCGAATCCTTCGGCTTCGGGCTGGCGAGCACGAGCTTGCCTGACAGCTGCATGTCCCAGAACAGATCTCCGAAGCCGCTGATCACCAGGCGATGTTCCGGGATACCGACCGAGCGCTGGAACGGCTGGGTGTCGAGGTTCGGATAGTCGAGCATGTAGTGCTCGTCCGACGCGGCGGCGTTGAAGCGGTTCTCCGTCGCGTCGCTATAGGTGTAGGCGAAGTTGAGATTCCACGGCGAATCGCTGGTCCAGGGCTTTTCCAACGAGAGCAGGAACTGGTCCAGGCGCGTCTCGATACCGTTGTCCGCGATGATGAGCGTGCCGTAGCCGGGAATCGGCTGGCCCCACGGCTGGTTGCCCCACGTTGCGCCGGGTACGGCCGGATCGCGGAAGCTGCCGTCGGGGAAGCGATTGCCCAGGTAGAACACGATGTCGTCATGCTTCTTCATGTGCACGAGCGTCGTCGACAGGGTCCAGTCCTGGCCCCACACGCCGAAGGTGTTGCGCATGCCGAGACTGAACTGGTCCGCGTACGGCGTCTCCAGGTCGTTGTTCATCAGGTTGACCTCGGCACCCAGCGCCGGGTTGGCCGCAACGAGCGCTGCGAGCGCCGCCGGATCGTAGTACGCCGGGTCGAAGGCGCCGATGCAATTGTTGGTGCCCGCGGTGCACGGATGCGCCGGCGTGTCGAAGAAGAACGTGTACGTAGGGAACGTGTTCTTCGACTGCTCCAACTGCAGGTAGTCCCACAGGTTGCGGTCGTAGGTGCGGCCCGCGCCGCCGAACAATACGTGCCGCTCGTCGCCACCGAAGTCGTACGAGAAGCCCAGGCGCGGCGCCCAGTTGTTCTTGTCGGCCGAACGGTTGCTGCCGTTGCTGATGTAATCCTCGATGTTGTAGTCGGTATTGGGCGCGTGCAGGTTCGGCCACGCGCGCAGCGCGTTGGCGATACCGACTGGCGTGACGAAGTTTTCCCAGCTCGGGTTTTCTTCGTAGTCCCAGCGCAGACCCATGTTCACGATCAGCTTGTCGTTGACCTCCCAATCGTCCTGGATGTAGATGCCGAACTGGCGGGCGTTGGTCTCGATGTTGCGCGAACCCGTGCCGGGCACCAGCGCGCCGAACTGCACCTGGTATGGGACGTAGCTGTCCGTGGTGACGTTGCCGAGGAAGTTCTGCTCGTCGATGTCGATCTGGAACTGCGGGTTGTACGGTTGCTGCTCGAAGGCGTTGATGTCGACCTTCTTGAACTTCACGCCGGCCTTGATCGTGTGGTCTTCGATGCCGAACCAGGTGAAGTCGTCCTGGATCGACCAACCCTTTTGGCCCTTGTCCTGGAAGTCCGGGCCGCCGCCGTAGTTCAACACCGCGGTGCGATTGAGCACGTCGGCGCGCACGAGCTTGAAGCCCGGGCCCGTGGTGATCGCGATCGGGCTGAAGCTGTCGTCCTCGAAGGTCAGGTGCGCGTCGTTGAGCCAATCTTCCTGGTTGTACTGCCAGCGCAGGTCCATGCGCGTGCTTTCGTTGTCCTTGGCGGTGCCGTAAGGCGGCGTATTGCGATCGAGGATGCCGGTGAGTTCGGTCTCGTCGCGACGCTTCATCGACAACTCGATCAGGTTGTCGCCGGTCGGCTGCCACGTGATCTTGCCGAAGAACAAGTCTTCGTTGAATGGCACGCTTTGTGGGCCGGTCAGCGCAAGCAGGTCCGCCGGTAGTGGACCGTTGTAGTTGTTGTCGGGCGTCACCGACTTCGGCGCGTTGATGTCCTTGCCTTCGTAGGTGAAGAAGTAGAACAGGCGGTCCTGGAGAATCGGTCCGCCAACGGAAAAGCCGTACTGGCTCGTCGCCGTGTTCGCTTCGAAGCCCGCGCGCTCGTCGAGCGGCGTCATCGTCCGCCAATGGTCGGACGTGCGGTCGAAGAACACCGATCCGCCGAAGTCATTCGTGCCCGACTTGGTCACCGCAGTGACGGCCGCGCTGCTGATCTGGTCGTACTCGGCCTTGTAGTTCGACGTGATGACCTTGTACTCACCGATGGCCAACTGCGGGAACGGATTGCCCTGCGAGGAGTCCTGCCCGCTGATGCCGCCCTTGAGCACGTAGTTCTTCTGGCCGACGCCGTCGATGAAGACGTTCGTGCCGTTGGAGTTCTGCGCGCCGCTGCGCAGGCTCGTCGAGCCGTCTGCGCGCTGGTCGAAGATCATGCCCGGCACGGTGTCGGCGAAGCCGAGGAAGTTGCGGCTGGCCTGCGGCAACGCTTCGATCTGCTGTGTCGAAACGTTCGTCGCGACTTCCGACGTGCGCACTTCCGGCAACGGTGCGCCGACGATTTCGACCGCTTCCAGTTGCGTCGGACCCGTAGGCGCGGCGGTGTCCACGTTGAGGTACGCATTCTGCGCGACGGACAGTGTCACCGTGCGCGTGGTGCCGCCCTGCGACGTCACGGTGTACGTGCCCGGCGGCAGGCCTGCGAGCGTGTACTTGCCGGTGGCGTCGGCTTGCACCGTGCGCACCAGGCCCGTCTTCGTGTTGGTCGCGGTGACCGGCGCGGAGGCGACGGCTTGGCCGCGCAGCGTGGCGGACGTGCTCTGCGCATACACCGCAGGCGCGCCGACGGCGAGCGCCGCGGCGAGCGCGCATGCGAGCAGTCGGGGCGTGGGGCGATGGAGGTTGCGAGACTTCATTGGGGTTCTCTCCCGGTGATGCGTTGGTTCGAAGGATCGGAACAGGGCGACACGTTGGGGGAGCGCAATCTCAGGAACTGTCGCGGCGATGCGCGGCGCCGCGGCGTTGGGTGGATTGCCGCGCGACCAGGTGCGGCGCGATGAGCGTCGCGTCCTGCGCGGGCGGTGTCGGGTTTTCGCGGCCGGCCAGCAGCGTGCGCAGCGCGCGACCACCGAGTTCGGCGATGTCGACGGAGATCGTCGTCAGCGAGGGATGCACGTAGCGCGCGAGCGGAATGTCGTCGAAGCCCGCGACCGCGATGTCGTCGGGCACGGTCAGGCCCGCCTGGTGGAAGGCGAACAGCACGCCGAGCGCGGTCATGTCGTTGGCGGCGAACACCGCGTCGGGGCGCGGATCCATCTTCAGGACCTCGTGTCCCGCGGCATGGCCGGAGGATTCGTCGAACGCGCCCTGCAACACGATCGGTTGCGCATCGGGCAGCAATTGCGCGAGTGCGTCGGTGTAACCGCGCAGGCGTTCGTCGGCGTCGAAGTTGTCCGTCGGGCCGGTGACGAACGCAATGCGGCGGAAACCGTTGTCGACCAGGTGCGCGACCATCGCGCGTGCGCCGCCGTAGTTGTCGATGCGCAGCGTGCCCAGTCCGACGCCGGTGAGGTGCGAGTTGATCAGCACCGCCGGTTGCGATTGCCCGAGTTCGCTCGCCAATGCCTGGCTGTCGACGAAGGGCGAAAGCACGAGCAATCCATCCACGCGCCCGCGCATCGCACGCAGCGCGGTGCCCTGTTCGTCGGGATGGCCGTGGTAGCTGGACACGAGCAGATGCAGGTCGTGTTCGCGCGCGACGACGTCGATGCCACGCATCAGCTCGGAGAAGAACTCACCGTGCAGGTCCGGCAGGACCACGCCGATCGTGCGCGTGCGCCGGCTGCTGAGGCTGCGCGCGGCGTGGTGCGGGACGTACTTGAGTTCGCGCGCGGCGTCGAGGACGCGTTCGCGAACGGTGCTGGCCACGTTCTGCTGGCCGTTGAGCGCGCGCGAGACGGTGGCCACCGAAACCTGGGCCAGTCGTGCTACGTCGCGAATCGTGACAACGTCTCCCATTGCCGCCCCACTGCTTCGTCCGTGGCCGGAATGTAAACGTTTTCACAAAGGACTGTAAACACAATGTAAAGGTTGAGGTTCGTGCTGCAATGCAGCAGAAACTCAGCCCTCGACTTCCCCCGGCGCCCGCGCGCGAATCGACAGCGCATGGATGTCGGTCTCCATCATGTCGCCGAGCGCCGCATACACCTTGCGATGACGCGCCAGCGGCGCCAGACCCGCGAAGGCCTCGCTCACGATGTCGACATTGAAATGCCCGCGCCCGTCGCGCGCGCCGGCATGGCCCGCGTGGCGCGCGCTGTCGTCGACGACTTCAAGCGATTGCGGCGACAGCGCGGCGTCGAGCAGCGCGCGGATGCGTTCGACTCGGTTCACGGCAGCGTCGGCTTGAAGGGGCGGACGTCGACGCGGTGGTAGACGCCGGCTTCGACGTAAGGGTCGGCGTCGGCCCAGGCGCGCGCGGCTTCGAGCGATTCGAACTCCGCCACCACGATGCTGCCGCTGAAACCGGCCGGACCGGGGTCTTCGGCGTCGATCGCCGGGCACGGGCCCGCGAGGAGCAGGCGCCCTTCATCCCGCAGCGCCAGCAAGCGCGCCACGTGCGCGGGGCGGGCCTCCAGGCGGCGTGCGAGCACCCCGGGGCCGTCGTGTCCTTCGATCGCGTACCACATCCGATGCTCCTGCCCGTTGGTGCGTTTGATGAAAAGACGATTGTAAGTGGTGGACAGCCCTCGCCCGCCCCCGTACCCTTGGGGTCAGTGAATCGGGACCGCGCGCGACGCGGCCCGCGTGACCCCACCAACCATCGACTGACAATCGACTGGGGTCCCCCCGCAAGCGACTTTGAGATCCGCGGCTGCGCACGGCCCCGCCGTACGCGCTGCATTGCTCGACCCGGTGGCCTCGAGGGGGCCGCATAACGCATGTCCGACGAACCGAGCGTGCCCGCGCCCGAAGGCGACCAACCCGCCAACGGCGCTCACCCGCAAACCCACAACCCGACGCACCCGCAGCAGCAGGAAATGCCGCTGGCGATGGTGCTCGGCCAGCCGGTCCTGCAGATCCCGCAGGACCTGTACATCCCGCCCGACGCGCTCGAAGTCATCCTCGATGCGTTCGAAGGTCCGCTGGACCTGCTGCTGTACCTGATCCGCCGCCAGAACCTGGACATCCTCGACATCCCGGTCGCCGAAATCACGCGCCAGTACGTCGACTACATCCAGGCGATGCACGAGATGCGCTTCGAGCTCGCCGCCGAATATCTGGTGATGGCCGCGATCCTCGCCGAGATCAAGTCGCGCATGCTCCTGCCGCGCCCGCCGAGCGAAGAAGGCCTGGAGGACGATCCGCGCGCCGACCTCGTGCGCCGCCTGCAGGAGTACGAACGTTTCAAGCAGGCTGCCGAAGACCTCGACGCCCTGCCCCGCCAGGACCGCGACACCACGCCGGTGGCCGCCTTCGTGCCGGACCGCGCGTCGGTGAAGCAGCCACCGGAAGTGGACCTGCGCGAAATGCTGCTGGCGCTGGGCGACGTGCTCAAGCGCGCCGAGCTGTTCACGCAGCATGCGATCAAGCGCGACGCCCTCAGCGTGCGCCAACGCATGGGCGAGTTGCTCGAGCGCATGCACGACGGCCAGTTCCACCGCTTCGAGTCGTTGTTCACGGTGCAGGAAGGCAAGCTCGGGGTGGTCGTCACCTTCCTCGCGCTGCTCACCCTGGCGAAGGAACAGCTGGTCGAGATCGTGCAGGAATACACCGACAACAGCCGGCCGAGCGATGCGCACGTCGGCACGCCGGCCCGCACCCTCGCCCCGATCTACGTCAAATCCCTCGCCGTTGGCGAAGGCGCACCCGAAGCCCTCCACCTGACGAGCGAGTTCGACGACGAACCCGCCGCCGCGAACGATTCCAACGCATGACCCCAATGGACCAGAGCCTCATCACCCGCATCGTCGAAGCCGCGCTCATGGCGGCGACCCAGCCGCTGCCGCTCGCGCAGCTCAAGGGCCTGTTCTCGCTGGACGATCCGGCGCCCGACGACGCCGTCGAACACGCGCTCGAACAACTGCGCGAAGGCTGCGCCGACCGCGGCGTCGAACTCGTCGAACTGGCCTCGGGCTTCCGCTTCCAGGTCAAGGCCGACGTGCATCCGTGGGTTGCGCGCCTGTGGACCGAACGCCAGGTCAAGTACACGCGCGCCACGCTCGAAACCCTCGCGCTCATCGCCTATCGCCAGCCGATCACGCGCGGCGAGATCGAACAGGTGCGCGGCGTGGCCGTGAGCAGCAACATCATCAAGGCGCTCGAAGAACGCGAGTGGATCCGCGTCGTCGGCCATCGCGACGTCCCGGGCAAGCCGGCGTTGTTCGGCACGACGAAGGGATTCCTGGATTACTTCGGCCTCAAGCGCCTCGACGAACTCCCGCCGCTGTCCGAACTCAAGGACATCGGCGAGCTCGAACCGCAGTTCCAGTTCGAACCCGAAGCCGGCCCGCAGGCCGCGATGCAAGAACCCGTCGCCGCCGAAGACACGACGCACGACGAAGCCCCCCAACAGGACGATTCCGAACCGGAAGCCCCTGTCCCCCACGACGAAGCGGAAACTGAAGAAGACACCGCGGACGTCACCGAAGATGACGACGCCGAGATGGCCTCGTCGGAGCAGACACAATGAGTGATCAAGAACGCCGCAAGCTGTCCCTCAAGCGCGGCGCACCCGAACAACCCGTCGACGCCCCGCGCATCGAGGAACGCCTGCACAAGGTCCTCGCGCAGGCCGGCCTCGGCTCCCGCCGCGCGCTCGAACAGCGCATCGCCGATGGCCTGGTGAAGGTCAACGGCGCCATCGCCCAGGTGGGCATGAGCATCACCGGCGGCGACAAGATCGAAATCGACGGACGCACGTTCGTCGCGACCGCGCTGACCGAACCGGCGCGCGTGCTGATCTACAACAAGCCCGAAGGCGAAGTCACCACGCGCGAAGATCCCGAAGGCCGCCCGACGATCTTCGAATCGCTGCCCTCGCTCAAGGGCGCGCGCTGGATCGCGATCGGCCGCCTGGACATCAACACCACCGGCCTACTGCTGCTCACCACCGACGGCGAGCTGGCCAACGCGATGATGCATCCCTCCTACGAGATCGAACGCGAGTACGTGTGCCGCGTGCGTCCGCCGGAAGGCGAAGAGGAAGTGTCGGACAAGCTCGTCGATCGCCTGCGTCGCGGCGTCGCGCTGGAAGACGGCCCGGCGAAGTTCGACGAAATCACGAAGATCACCGGCGGCGAAGACCAGTCGCACGATTGGTATCGCGTGCTGCTGAAGGAAGGCCGCAATCGCGAAGTCCGCCGCCTGTGGGAATCGCAGGGTTGCCAGGTCTCGCGCCTGAAGCGCATTCGTTACGGCGACGTGTCGCTGCCGCAGCCCTTGCTGCGCAGCCAATCGCAGGAACTGGCGCCCGACAAGGTCGCCACGCTGCGCGCCAAGCTCGGCCTGGACGACGGCACCGCATCGCTCACGCTGATGCCGGTGATCGGCCAGCGCAAGGCGGCGAAGTCGACGCTGCATTTTGGCGGCGCGCGCACGGCGGGTTACGTCAGCGGTCACAACACCGCCGACGAAGGCCGCGAACTGCGTCGCTTCGACCACGTGCGCGAAGATCGTCGCGGGGGTCGCGGTGGCAAGAAGCCGCATGGCGGTCTGACCGTGAGCGGCGAAGCCGCGGCGAACGCCGGCAACAAGGCGTTCAAGCCGAAGGGCCCGCGCCAGCAAGGCCAGAAGATGCGTCCGGGTGAACAGCGCGATGCGGGCAATCCTGCCGCGTTCCGCACTTGGTATGTGCCCGAAGGTGTCGACACCGGCCCGACCGGTCACAAGAATCCCGATGGCGCGCGTGGTCCGCGCAAGCCTTACGGCCCGAAGCCGGGCGGCGCCGGTCGCCCCGCTGGCGGCGGCAACAAGTTCGGCGGCCAGAATGCGAACCGTGGCGGCGGTCAGCCGCGTCCGTTCGGTGATCGCGACGGCAATCGCGGCCCCGGTGGTCCGGCGCGTCCGTTCGGCGACCGCGATGGCAACCGTCCGGCGCGTAGCGGCGGCGGTGGCGCGCGTCCCTACGGTCATCCGGGCAATGCGCCGTCGTTCCCGTCGGATCACGCCAATCCGGGCAGCTTCAATCCGTACGGCGACAAGCCGCGCGCGCCGCGTCCCGGTGGTCCGGGCGGTCCGCGTCCGGGTGGTCCCGGTGGTCCTCGCCCCGGTGGCGCCCGCCCCGGCGGTCCGCGTCCGGGCGGTGCTCGCCCCGGCGGTCAGCGTCCCGGTGGCCCGCGCCCCGGCGGTCCGCGACCCGGTGGTCCGCGCGGTGGTGGTCGCCCTGGCGGCGGTCGGCACAGCGGCGGTTGAGTGATGCAAGAGGGGCGCTTCGGCGCCCTTCTTCGTTTTCGCTTCACATTCGTTTCGTCGTGGCTTCGCACCGCGCGCAAACAATGCGCGCATGGACCATGACCTAATCGTTGTCGGCGCGAGTTTCGCCGGCGCGGCCTGCGCACTCGCGGCCGCGCAATCGGGCTTGCGCGTGTGCGTGCTCGAACGCAAGCGCGATCCCGGCGACAAACTGCGCACGACCGGCATCATCGTGAAGGAGGCCGCCGAGCGCACCTTGCTCGGCGAGTTGCCTGCGCATCTCACGCGTCGCGTCGAACGCGTGCAGCTCTACGCGCCGAATCTCAAACAGGTCGCCCTCGCCGCGCCGGGCAGCTACTTCCTCACCACCGATACGCCCGGTGTCATGCGGTGGCTTGCCGAACAACTGCGCGCGCACGGCGTCGACCTGCGACTGGGCACGGCGTTCCGCGATGCGAAGCGCGTGGGCGATCATTGGCATGTCGATGGCGTTGGTCGCGCACGCTACCTCGTCGGCGCAGATGGTGCGCGTTCGCGCGTCGCCGATCGCTGCGGGCTTGGTCGCGTGCGCGGCTTTCTCTACGGCATCGAATACGAATTCCCGCACGCGCGCCTCGCCGATCCCGATGCATTGCATTGCTTCATCAGCAAGCGCCACGCGCCCGGTTACATCGGTTGGATCGCGCAAAACCCCGGCGGCGTGCAAGCGGGCCTGGCATTGCGACACGATCCGGCCCACGTGCGCGTGCCCGATCTCGATACCTTCCTGTTGCGCGTCGGCCAGGCCGGCGGTCTTCCCTTGCGATTGACGCCAGGCCCCACGCGCGCGGGCCTGATCCCGTGCAGCGGCCCGGTGTGGCCGCTCGCACGCGATGGCGCGATCCTCACCGGCGACGCCGCCGGCATCGTTTCGCCCGTGACCGCCGGCGGCATCCATGCATCGTGGGAACACGCGTGGACCGTCGGCCGCGCCGTCGCCGCGCACTTGCGACAGGGCGGGCCTGCGCCCGAGAGCGTTGCGATCGACGCCGCCCCGCGCTTCCGCACCAAGCGCGCCTTGCGTTGGGCCTACGACCGCATGCCCTTCGACTGGCCCTTCGACCTGCTGCTCTCCGCGCCGCCTGTGCGCTGGGCGGCGGAGCGGGTGTATTTCGGCTGATCCGTTTGGAAAAACGCGGGCGTATGATCCGGCCCATGGCCGACCAGGCGCCCTCGGACCTGCACTCCGCGCTAGGCGCGATCGCACGCGCGATCGCCGACTCGCTGGAAGTGCGCGCGGTGTGGGACGCCGTCGCGGAAGCGTGTCGCGCACTCGTGCCCTTCGACGCGATGGGCATCGTCAAGCTCGAATCCGATGGCACGGTGCGCGCGGTCGCGGCGGCCGGCGAAGTCGAAGCGAAACAACTCGAAGGCATCGTCTTCCCGCGCGCCGGCTATTCGCCCGCGTTCTGGCCCGACGAAGACCGCTTCTTGGTCGTCATCGAGGACGCGCAATCGCAACTCGACCTGTCGTACCCGCTCGATCGCCTCGCGCTCGAAAGAGGCTATCGCGCGATCCTGCGCGCACCCTTGCAACATCGCGATCGTCGCCTCGGATCGGTGCTGCTCGTTTCGCGCACGCCCGGGCGATTCACGCAGGCGCACGGCGAAGTGCTGCTCGTGATCGCGGAACTCGCCTCGCTCGCATTGGCGCACGAAGGACTGGCGAACACGCTCGCCGACGAAACGCGCCGCAGTGCCGCCGCACGCGAGCACGCTTCGCAACTCGAACGCCGCGTGCAAGCACTCGCCGAAGAACTCGACGCACGCAGCGCACATCGCACGCTGGGGCGCTCACGTCGATGGCGCGAAGTGCTCGAACTCGCCACGAAGGTCGCACCGACCGATACGACGGTGTTGCTCTCCGGTGAATCGGGCACTGGCAAGGAAGTGGTCGCGCGTTTCATCCATCGCGGATCGATGCGGCGCAAGGGCCCGTTCGTCGCGCTCAATTGCGCTGCGCTGCCGGAACAATTGCTGGAGTCGGAACTGTTCGGTCACGACCGCGGCGCCTTCACCGGCGCGCAGGCCGCGCATCCGGGCAAGCTCGAACAGGCCGCGGGCGGCGTGCTGTTCCTCGATGAAGTCGCCGAAATGAGCCCGACCGTGCAGGCGAAGTTCCTGCGCGTTTTGCAGGAACGCGAATATCAACGCCTCGGTGGCACGCGCACGTTGCGCGCCGATGTGCGCGTGCTTGCTGCAACGCATCGCGACCTGCCCGCCGCCATCGCCAACGGCACGTTCCGCGAAGACCTCTATTACCGCCTCGCGGTGTTCGACATCGCACTGCCGCCCTTGCGCGAACGACGCGAAGACATTCCGTTGCTCGTTGAAGCCTTCCTGCATGAAGTCGGCCAGAACATCGGCCGCCCGGCCGCGGGCGTGAGCGATGATGCGATCGCCGCGCTCACCGGCTACGCCTGGCCCGGCAACGTGCGCGAGTTGCGCAACGCGATCGAGCGCGCGGTGATCCTCAGCGAAGGCGGCATGCTGACGGCCGACCACTTGCCGATCGGCATCGCCGCGGCGAAACCCGCGATGCCCATCGTCCGCATCGCCGCGCCGCAATCGCTGGGCGATGCCGAGCGCCAGATGATCGAAGACGCGCTCGAACGCGCGGGCCGCAACAAGTCCGAAGCCGCGCGCCTGCTAGGCATCACCCGCGCGCAATTGCGCTCGCGCATCGAGAAGCACGGCCTGGCCTGAGCGTTGGCGATGGATCGCCAGTTGGCGATTCCCAGCCACCACGGCGGGCGACTCAACTCGCACGATCCTCGTCGCATCAATCACTTACGCGTTGGCACGGCGCGTGCGTTGAAGACGGCATCCCATCTGGAGTGCCCGACGTGCCCCGCCCCCATTCCCTCGCCGTCCTGGCCGCTGCGTTGTTGCTGCCGTCGGCCGCATTCGCGCAGGACCGCTTCGACGATCCCTCCGACGACTGGAAATTCCGCACCAGCCTGTACGCCTTCGTGCCGAAAGTCGGCGGCAATGCACAACTGCCGAGCGGCGCCGAACGCGCGTTGTACGTCAGCGCCGACGAACTGATCTCGCACACCGACGCCGCCGGCATGGCGACGTTCGAATTCCGCAAAGGCCGCTGGGGTGCATTCGGCGATCTGGTCGCGATGGACCTCGGTCAACACGTCAACGGGACCCGCAGCGTCCTCGCCGGCCGCGTGCCCTTGCCGCCGGGCACGTATGCGAACGCATCGCTCGACATCGAAGCCTTCGCGCTCACCGTCGCCGGCACCTATCGCGCGCTGGAACGCGACAACGCGAACATCGATGTGTTCGCCGGCGGCCGCTTGCTCGATGCGACGGTGAAACTCGACTGGGATTTCAACAGCGATGTCGTCGGCACGCTGCGCAGTGGATCGAGCGAAGTCGGCCATTCGAGCTGGGACGGCATCGTCGGCGCGAAGGGCCGCGTGTATTTCGGCGAGCGCAAGCAATGGTTCGTGCCCTGGTACGTCGACGCCGGCACCGGCGCGAGCGATCTCACCTGGAATGCAAGCGCGGGCCTGGGCTACGCGATGCATTGGGGCGAAGTGTTCGTCACCTATCGCCGCCTGGATTACGACTTCGGCAACGACCGGCACATCGCGGATCTGGATTTCGAAGGCCCGACGCTCGGCGTCGCATTTGATTGGTGACAAAGGCGCCACCCGACGCAACCCCACCCCGACCCTCCCCTGCCTTCGCAGGGGAGGGAGACATCAAGAGACCAATGCCATGAACAAGCAACGCATCGACGTCCACCACCACTTCCTTCCGCCCGAGTTCGTCGCCTACCTGGCCAAACAGGGCGCGGCGTGGACCGGCGGCCCGAAGATCCCCGAATGGAACCTCGACCTCGCACGCGAAACGATGGCGCGCAACGGCATCGCGCAGGTCGTCGGCTCCGTGGTGCCCGGCACCTACTGGGGCGATCGCTCGGCCGCGGTGCATTGGTCGCGGCACGCCAACGAATTCATGGCGCGCATCGTGCAGGACGACCCGTCCACGTTCGGCGCCTTCGCCGCCATGCCGCTGCCCGACACGCAGGGCGCGCTGCAGGAACTCGAGTACGCGCTCGATGTGTTGAAACTCGACGGCGTGCAGATCATGTCGAGCTTCGGCAACCAGTACCCGGGCAGCCCCGAGTTCGAAGAGTTCTTCCAGGAACTCGACCGCCGCAAGGCCACGGTGCACATCCATCCGAGCACCGTCGTACCCGGCGCGATCGTGCCGCAACTGACGATCCCGTGGGGCATCGTCGAATTCGTGCTCGACACCTCGCGCGCCGTCGCCAACCTGATCTACAGCGGCACGATGGAGCGCTACCCGAACATCAAGTACATCGTCTCGCACGCGGGCGGCACGATCCCCTTCCTGCCGATGCGCATGGAACTGAGCCGGCGCATGGGTTACGGCGAACACGCGCCGAAGGACGTCGGGTCCTACATCGACCAGTTGTACTTCGACACCGCGCTGTCCACCGCGCCGTCGACGCTCGCCGCAGTGACGACCATCGCGCGTCCCGGTCACATTCTCTACGGCAGCGATTGGCCGATGGTGCCGGAGATGGTGGTCGAGTACGAAAACACCGCGCTCGATGGAAGCCCGGTACTCGACGATGCGATGCAGCATGCGATCGAACGTGGGAATGCAGAAGCGTTGTTCCCGCGCTTCGCAAAGCGCAAGGCCGCGGCGGCGTGACTCAGTGCGCAGCGCCGGAGACGCATCCGGCGCTGCGCGTCACTCGCGATTACTGCAGCATCCCCGCAACGACGACAAGCAGCAACCCGAAGCACACCGCGATCGCCGTGACGGCGCGATACCGGGCGCCCGAGAAGCCGAAGCCGGACAGGACCAGGGAGACGAACAGCGAGAACAGGCCTGTGGAAAGCACGATCGAGGAGACCAGCTTGTGGCGATCGATCACGTCCCTCGGCGTGTCCGGTGCAAAGTCGCCAAGCTGCGACAGCGCACCGTAGAAACAGAACGGCCAGGCCAGGAGGGCCAGCGCCAGTGCGACGTTCGACGCGGTGGTCTGCTTCATGCAAATCCCTTTGACCGATGGGTCGGCGAAGCGGACCTTACTTCAGCGCGAACGCATCCGCATCCAGCATCGCCGGGAACCGCTCGCGATGCGCCAGCAATTCGCGCGCCGGCAGGCTGGTCGTCACCACGACCTCCTCGCCCGCGGCTTCGCTCAACGGCTGGCCGAGGAAATCGAGCACCGCGCTCTCGCCGTCGTACTTCAATCCGTTGCCGTCCACGCCGACGCGATTCAACCCCGCGACGAAGCACAGGTTCTCGATCGCCCGCGCACGCAACAACGTGCGCCACGCGTAGCTGCGCGCGGCCGGCCAATTCGCGACATAGACCAGCAAGTCGTAATCCAGTCCGTGCGGCCGTTCGACGTCGTAGCGATTGCGCGAGAACACCGGGAAGCGCAGGTCGTAGCAGACCAGCGGACAGATGCGCCAACCCTTGAACTCGATCGTCATGCGATCCCGACCGGCGGCGTAACGCTCGTGTTCCTTCGCGTAACGAAACAGGTGGCGCTTGTCGTAGGTCGACAACGCGCCATCCGGCGTGACGAAGCACAAGCGGTTATAGACGCCATCGCCGTCACGAATCTGCACGCTGCCGCACATCGCCGCACCGATCTTGGCCGCCTGCTCGCGCAGCCAGTCGGTCGTCGGTCCGTCGATCGTTTCGGCCTGGCCGATCGCTTCGTTGCTGAAACCGCTGGTGAAGGTTTCCGGCAACAGCACCAGGTCGGTCGTGCCGTGCAGCGGCGCGACGAGGTGGCCGTAGTACGCGCGGTTGGCCGCCGGGTCGTGCCAGCGGGTGTCGCCTTGCACCAGGGAAACGCGCAGATCTTGCATGGCAGTCACGTTAAAGGGTCCCGGCGTTAAAGCTTGCGAAGACGCGCCATCGCCGCGTCGAGCGTCGCATCGTTTTTCGCGAAGCAC
The DNA here is from genome assembly GCF_009740395.1 of Noviluteimonas gilva. Taxonomy (GTDB): domain Bacteria; phylum Pseudomonadota; class Gammaproteobacteria; order Xanthomonadales; family Xanthomonadaceae; genus Noviluteimonas; species Noviluteimonas gilva. Next base: position 682,872 of record NZ_WOXT01000002.1, on the reverse strand, counting down.
AGGCGCGCCAGGCGCTGGCCGGCGGGCGGCGATTCGTAGAACGGCGACAACGGAATCGCGGCCACGCCGTGTTCGGTCGTGAGCCAGCGGCAGAACGCGAGGTCGTCCAGGTCGCTCACCGCCGAATAGTCGACGAGCTGGAAGTAACCGCCCGGTACGGGCAGCGGCTTCAGGCGCGTCTCGCGCAATTGCGCGGCGAAGCGGTCGCGCTTGGCTTGATAGAACGCGCCCAGTTCCAGGTAATGCGCCGGGTCCTGTTCGATCATCTCGGCGAACGCATGCTGCGCCGGGGCGAACGTGCAGAACGTGTTGTATTGGTGGACCTTGCGGAACTCGGCCGACAGCGCGGGCGGCGCGATGCAGTAGCCGACCTTCCAACCCGTGCAGTGATAGGTCTTGCCGAAGCTGGACACGATGAACGCGCGTGCGCGCAACTCGGGATAGCGCAGCACCGATTCATGGCGCGCGCCGTCGAACACGATGTGTTCGTACACCTCATCCGACAGCAGGAACACATCGGGGTTGTCGCGCAGGATCGACGCCACGGCCTGCATGTCGTCCGCCGAAAGCATCGCGCCCGACGGGTTGTGCGGGCTGTTGATCATCAGCATGCGCGTGCGCGGCGTGATCGCGGCGCGCACCTTCTGCCAATCCGGCGCGAAGGTTTGCGGATCGAGCGCGACGTGCACGGCTTTCGCTTCGGCCAACTCGATCGCAGGCTCGTAGCAGTCGTAGCACGGGTCGAGCACGACGACTTCTTCGCCCGCGTGCACCACCGCGTGGATCGCATCGAAGATCGCTTCGGTCGCGCCCGAGGTCACGGTCACTTCGGTATCGGCATTCGGGCGCCAGCCGTACACGCGTTCGGTCTTGCTCGCGATGGCTTGGCGCAGCGCGGGGATGCCCGTCATCGGTGCGTATTGGTTGTGGCCGGCGCGCATCGCGCGATCCAGCGCTTCGACCAACAGATCGGGGACAGCGAAATCGGGGAAGCCCTGCCCGAGGTTCACCGCCTGGTGTTCCATCGCGAGCTGCGACATCACCGTAAAGATGGTGGTGCCGACCTTCGGCAGCTTGGTCTTGGGGTGCATGGGCCTTCCATGTGACGAAAATGTGAGGAATCCGACCAACGGCAGGTCGGTAACCGGTTACCGGAGTTTACGGAGGCCGCCCCCTGCGTTAAACCTGATCGTCCAATGTCGCTCCATACCGATCTCCGAATCGCCACCCTCCTCGATGCCTACTACGCGGCCGAATACCGCTGGGAGCTCGACGGGGAATGGCGCCAGCTCCGCATCGGCCAGAACGCGCCGGAGCTGGAGGCCTTCTTCCCGAAGAGCCGGCGCTTCGGCCTGTTGTCGGCCTGGGATCCGCAGTCGATCCCGCGTTCGGAAGCCGTGAACCGCCGCGCCGACGAAGCGCTGCATGCGGCCCTGCTCACCAGTGATTTGCTCTTCCGGCCCGGATTTTCGTCCGCGCCCAACCGCAGCTGGCGCGAGCCGAGCTGGGTGGTGATGGACATGCCTGACGTCGAGTTCGATCGCCTGGCGCTGCGCTACGGCCAGCTCGGCACGCTCGTCTGGAACCGCGGCGAACCGGTGGGCCTGCGCATGTACGCGTCCCAGCCGCTGATGGCGAAGGACCGCCCGCACGTGGAATGGGCGCCGCTGAACATGAAAGCGCGCGTGGCCCGTTCGACCTCGCGCCTGCACACGCCCTAAGCCGCCTGCAGGATCCGCAGCGCCACGACCGCAGCCAGCGGCACGGCCGCGAAGCGAAGCCACGCATCGCCGAATCGTTCGCGTGCTTCGGCGATCAATCGGCACAACACGATCATCAACACCGCGCACATCGCGAACCGCGTGCGTTCGCCCGAGGCATAGACCGTCGGCGAGAACGCGAGCGCGGCGAGCGACGCGAAGCCGAGCATCAACGTCCACGCGAGCCAGCCTGCAGCGCGCGGGGTGCGATCGCGTAACGCGACGAAGGTCCCCACGACCAGGCACGTTGCACCGAATACGGCGAGCGCCAGCGTCGCCACGCGCGTGGTCGACACATTGGCCGCCGTCACCATCGTCACGGACACGCGCTGCAGCAGCCCATCGCCCGGTGAAAGCACCATCGGTGCGATCGTCGCGAGGAACAGGAAACCCAACCCCGCCGCCACCGGCACGCGCACACGTCGCGCGGCAGGCGCGCTCCACACCAACATGATCGCGAGCAGCACCGCCGCCGGGGCGATCAGATTGTCGGCGCGCGCGAGCGTCGTGCCGATCGACCCCAGCCCGATGTTCACCTTGTCGAGCAAACCCACGGTGCCGTAATCGGCGTACCAATGCGCCATTTCCTGCGCGTACCGCATGCGCGCGCCCGGCGCGATGGCGTTGATCACGCTGTTCACCACGATCGCCGCGCCCAGCACGGCATCCCCGCGCGTGTAGCGGCCTTCGCGCCACAACTGGATCCATCGGGGAATACCGACGCCCAGCAACACGAGCCCGATCTGCTCGTTGTACGCGGCGTAGCTGCCTGCAAGAACGACCAGCGCCCACTCGAACACGCTGCGCTCGCGCCGTTCGAACAACGACCGCATCGCATACAAACCAAACGTCACCGGCCACAGGTAATAGAACGAACCCGTCACCCACCACGCGGCGTCCTGCAGCAAGGTCGGCGGCAGCAACCAGAACAGTGCGAACACGCCCGCGATCGCCGCCGGCGCACGGCCGCGTTCGCCGAAGCCCAGGCGCGCGACGTTGACGCAGAACGCGAACACGACGGCGATGTTCAGCAGTCGCCAGGCCCACAGGTTCGGCAACAAGGTCGAGCCGACGATTTCCATGGGCCAGCGGCCCGTCCACGTCAGATAGCGCTCGCGCATGAACGACCAGAGCGAGCCCTGGTCGAGCACGAGGGAGAAGATCAGGTCGTCGGATGCGTTGCGACGGTCGAACACCGCGAAGTGCAGGTACGCGAGGATCGCCACCATGCCCAGGAGCAGGCCGAAGCCGGGCGTGCGCCAGGAACGCGAGGCGCTCATGCGGGCTCCATCCGGCAAGCGACGGGGACGAGCACGTACTGCGTGCCGGCCGGCGCCAGGCCTTCATCGAACGCGATCAGCAACTGACCCGCGGGAATGCGCGGCTTCGCGCGCCTGAGATCGAGCGATGCGGCATAGCCGGAAGTCGTGTAATCGACGCGACCGCCCTCACCACGATTCAGCCGGAAGTTCACATCGCTGCGGGGCGGCAGCTCGGTCGGCAATTGCCACAGGCGGCCATCGCGGTCGTCGCGGAGCAGCACGCGGGTGACATGCGGGCCCCGCACGACCCCCGCCCGCGCCATCCAGCCGGAGACCTCGAAGCGCCGCGAAGCGCGCACGCAACGCTCCACCTGCCCCAGGACCGTGGTGGCTGGCGCTTCTCCGACCACCTTCCCCTCGAACGGCACCAGCCGCGTCAGCGACTGCCACCGCACGATCGACAGGCCCGCCAGCACGAGGGCGGCGAGCACCAGCGTGGCGAAAATCCAGGCATCCAGGGTGCGCCAGCGCTGCATCGGGCCTCACCCGGGGACGAAGGGGCGGCATTGTAGACGACCCTTCCGCGCGACCGACCCGCTAAAATGCGGGCTCCGCACGAGACCGACCCCGAATGAGCGACGTCCCGCCGCTGCTCGCCGCACGCGGCCTGCGATTTGCCCGCAACGAACAACCGGTGTTCGGTCCGCTTGCGTTCTCCGTCGACGCCGGCGAGGCCCTGCTCGTGCAGGGCGACAACGGCGCGGGCAAGACGACGTTGTTGCGCGTGCTCGCGGGCCTGTTGCGCCCCGACGAAGGCGAGATCGACATCGACGGTCGCGTCGCCTCGCCCTTGTTGCGCGCACGCGCCATCGCCTACCTCGGTCATCTGCCCGCCTTGAAGGCCGACCTCACCGCGGTGGAGAACCTGCGCTTCCTCTGCGGCCTGCATGGTCGTCGACGCGGCCAGGTCCCGGAAACCGCGATGGGCATCGTCGGCCTGTCCGGTTACGAAGACACGCTCGCGCGCCAACTCTCCGCCGGCCAGAAGAAGCGCCTCTCGCTCGCGCGCCTGTGGCTCTCGCCCGCGCCGTTGTGGCTGCTCGACGAGCCTTACGCGAACCTCGACCTGGAAGGCATCAACCTCGTCAACCGCATGGTGCAGGCGCATTTGCGCGCCGGCGGTGCGAGCTTGCTGACGACGCACGGCGCCTACGCCGCGCCGCCGGTGCGCACGCGCATGCTCACGCTGGAGCGCGCCGCATGATGCGTTCGGCGGCGCTCGCATTGCTCACGCGCGATGCGCGCCTGTTGTGGCGTCGTCGCGGCGATACGTTGCAGCCGGCCCTGTTCGCGCTGCTGGTCGTCGTGTTGTTCGCGCTCGCGCTCGGCGCCGAAGGCAAGGTCCTCGCGCGCGTGGCCGCGCCGACGCTCTGGCTGGCGGTGTTGCTCGCAGGCTTGCTCGCGCTCGACACCTTGTTCCGCGGCGACGCCGAAGACGGCTCGCTCGAACAATGGATGCTCGCCCCCGTTCCGCTCGCGTGGCTGGTGCTGGTCCGCACGTTCATGCACTGGGCCTCGACCGCGCTGCCGCTGCTGATCGCCACCCCCTTGCTCGGCGAACTGCTCCACCTCCCGCGCGCAGAATTGCCGACGCTGATGGCTTCGCTCGCGCTGGGCACGCCCTTGTTAAGCCTGATCGGCGCCGTGGTGGCCGCATTGACCGTCGGCATGCGCCGCTCCGGTATCCTTGTCGCGCTGCTCGCATTGCCGCTGTACGTGCCGGTGCTGGTGTTCGGCGCCGGCGCCGTCGCGCTCGCGGGACAAGGCCTGGATGCCGCCGCGCCACTGCTCTACCTCGGCGCGGGCCTCGTGCTCGCGCTGGTCCTGGCGCCGCTCGCCGCGGCGGCCGCGATCCGCATCTCACTGAGCTGACCCCCCATGCATCCGCTCGTTCGCTGGTTCCACCAACTCGGCTCGCCGCCCTACTTCGATCGCTTCGCCGCGCGCTGGTCGCCGGTGTCGTACGTGCTCGCCGTGCTGGTCATGGCGTACGGGCTGTGGGGCGCGCTGTACCAGGTGCCCGCCGATTACCAGCAGGGCGACAGCTTCCGCATCCTCTACATCCACGTGCCGGCTGCGTGGATGAGCCTGTTCGTGTTCGGGCTGATGGCCTTCTACGCGGCGATCGCGCAGATCTGGCGCATCAAGCTGTGCGAAATCCTGGCGATGGCCTGCGCGCCGACCGGCGCTGCATTCACGCTGATCACGCTGGCCACCGGTTCGATCTGGGGCAAGCCGATGTGGGGCACGTGGTGGGATTGGGATCCGCGCCTGACGAGCGAACTCCTGCTGCTGTTCCTGTATCTGGGCGTCATGGGCCTGTACCAGGCGATCGATGATCGCCGCCAGGCCGCGCGCGCCGCGGGCCTGCTCGCGATCGTCGGCGTCGCGCTGCTGCCGGTGATCCGCTACTCGGTGTACTGGTGGAACTCGCTGCACCAGGGCCAGACGATCAGCCTGCTGGGCGGCTCGAAGATGGATTCGAGCATGCTGCCGCCGTTGTTCGCGATGATCATCGCCACCAAGTTGTGGTTCATCGGCTCGCTGCTCGCGCGTGCGCGCGCCGACAACCTGCGCCGCGAAGCGGGCAAGGATTGGGTCGTGCGCATGGCCTCGGGTCAAACGGAGCGCGCGTGATGAGCTACCAGAATTACGTCATCGGCGCGTACGCCGTCTTCTTCGTCGTGCTGCTGTGGGATTTCATCGCCCCGCGCATCGACATCGCGCGCCAATTGCGCGCCGCAAAACTTCGCGCGACGCGCAAGGCACCGCGCCCCAACGTCGACACCCTGAGCAGGACCGAATCCGAATGAACCCCACCCGCCAGCGCCGCCTTTGGTACGTCGCCGCGCTGCTGGTCGCCGCCGGCATCGCGACCGCCCTCGTCGTGACCGCGCTCGGCCGCAATGTCACCTATCTCTACACGCCCGCGGAAATCCTCGATGGCCGCGCGGGCGAGGCCGTGTCGTCGGGCCAGGCGCGCATCCGCCTCGGCGGCATGGTCGCGGCCGATTCGTTCAAGCGCGCGCCCGGTTCGATGGAAGCGCACTTCACCGTCGACGATGGCGACGCGCGGATGCCCGTCGTCTACACCGGCATCCTGCCCGACCTGTTCCGCGAGAAGCAGGCCGTCATCGCCACCGGTCGCGTGCACAACGGCACCTTCGTCGCCGAAGAAGTGCTGGCCAAGCACGACGAGGCGTACATGCCCAAGGAAGTCGCCGACAAGATGGGCAAGGCGCACAAGAAACACGACGTCGACGCCGCCTTGCCCGCGGAAGGCGCCCAGTAGTGCTGCCTGAACTCGGCCAACTCGCCCTCGTCCTAGCCCTGCTCGTCGCCGCCCTGCAGGCGGTGTTGCCGCTGGCCGGCGCGCAGAACGGCCGCGCATCGTGGATGGCCGTCGCCCGGCCCGCCGCGTATCTGCAACTCGCGCTCGTGGCGCTCGCCTTCGGGCTGTTGACGCACGCATTCGTGACGCAGGATTTCTCGCTGCGTTACGTCGCGCAGAACAGCAACTCCTTGCTTCCGGTGGTCTATCGCTACACCGCCGTGTGGGGCGCGCACGAAGGCTCGCTGCTGCTGTGGGCGCTGATTCTCGCGGTGTGGACGGCGGCGGTCGCGCGCTTCTCGCAACGCTTGCCGGCTGAAGTGATCGCGCGCGTGCTCGGCGTGATGGGCCTGGTCGCGGTCGGCTTCCTCGCCTTCCTGTTGTTCACCAGCAATCCGTTCGAACGCCTGCTGCCCGCCGCGATCGAAGGCCGCGACCTCAACCCGCTGCTGCAGGACCCGGGGATGATCATCCATCCGCCGATGCTTTACCTGGGGTACGTCGGGTTCTCCGTTCCTTTCGCGTTCGCGATCGCCGCGTTGCTCGGCGGCCAGGTCGACGCACGCTGGCTGCGCTGGACGCGCCCGTGGACGAATGTCGCGTGGGGCTTCCTCACCTGCGGCATCGCGCTGGGGTCGTGGTGGGCGTATTACGAACTCGGTTGGGGCGGCTGGTGGTTCTGGGATCCGGTCGAGAACGCGAGTTTCATGCCGTGGCTCGCAGGCGCTGCGTTGCTGCACTCGCAAGCGGTCACCGAAAAGCGCGGCAGCTTCCGCGGCTGGACCTTGCTGCTCGCCATCGCAACGTTCTCGCTCTCGTTGCTCGGCACCTTCCTCGTGCGATCGGGCGTGTTGACCAGCGTGCATGCCTTCGCCGCCGATCCGACGCGCGGGCTGTTCATCCTGTTGTTCCTCGGCGCCGTCGTCGGCGGCTCGCTGCTGCTGTACGCGTTGCGTGCGCCGAACGAGAACGACGGCGCGCCCTTCGCCGCCGCCTCGCGCGAAACCCTGCTGCTCGCCAACAACCTGCTGCTGTCGACCGCATGCGCGATGGTGTTGATCGGCACGCTGTATCCGCTGCTCGCGGACGCACTGAATCTCGGCAAGATTTCCGTCGGCCCGCCCTACTTCGCGTTGCTGTTCACGCTGCTGATGGCGCCGCTGGTGTTGCTGCTGCCCTTCGGCCCGTTGACGAAGTGGCAGCGCGAACAAGCCTCGCGCCCGTTCGCGATGCTGATTCCGTGGGCGGGGCTTGCGATCGGCATCGGCATCGCGTCGTTCTTCCTCGCCAAGCAGGGGCCGTGGAAAGTCGCCGCGGGCCTCGCAGGCGCGACGTGGGTCGCCGCCGGCACGCTGCGCTTCTTGTGGACGCGCTTCCAATCCAGCGGCCGCAGGTTCACCGCCGAAATGCTCGGCATGACGTTCGCGCATGCGGGCGTCGCGGTGTTCCTCGTCGGCGCATTGCTGGTCGAAGGCCTCGCGCAGCAACGCGAACTCGCGTTGTCTCCGGGCCAGTCGATTGCAGTCGATGGCCGCATGTTCGTGTTCGAAGGCGTCGAACATCGCGAAGGCCCCAACTACGTCGCCGACCGCGGCACCGTGCGCGTGTTCGACGGCGAGCGCGAGATGACCACGCTGCATCCGGAAAAGCGCAAGTACGCCTCCGGCGGACAGGTGATGACGGAAGCCGCGATCGCCCCGGGCGTGCGCGGTGATCTGTACGTTGCGCTCGGCGAACCACTCGGCGGCGACGCCTGGGCCGTGCGCGTGCATGCCAAACCGTTCGTGCGCTGGATCTGGTTCGGCGCGTTGTTGATGGGGCTCGGTGGGTTCATCGCCGCGACGGACAAGCGCTTCCGCCGCGTGGAGGCCACCGCATGACCGGCCGCGCATCTCGCTTCCTTCCGCTCGCCGTCTTCGCCGCACTCGCGCTGCTGCTCGCCGCCGGCGTGTGGTTGAGCCGCAACCCCGATCGCGAAGCGCTCCCCTCGCCGCTGATCAACAAGCCCGCGCCGCAATTCGCGCTGCCGGTGCTGCACGAACCCGATCGCACCGTCACGCTCGCCGATCTCAAGGGCGCGCCCTTCCTGCTCAACGTGTGGGGCAGCTGGTGCCCGTCGTGCCGCGACGAACATCCGGTGCTCACGCGCTTCGCCGAAACCAAGCGCGTGCGGCTGGTCGGTTTCAACTGGAAGGACGACCGCGTCGACGCGCTGCGCTGGCTCGACCAATTCGGCAATCCGTATTGGCTCGTGATCACCGACCTCGAAGGCAAGTCGGCGATCAACTGGGGCATCTACGGCGCGCCCGAAACCTTCCTGGTCGATGCGAACGGCACGATCCGCTGGAAGCACGTGGGCCCGCTCACCGATGCGTTGATCGAAGGCGAGCTGATGCCCGCGCTCGATGCGATCGACCCGCAGGGCAAGCAATGAAACTCCTCCTCGCCCTGATGCTCGCCCTCTCCGGCCTCTTCGCGGCACCGCATGCGTTCGCGCAGGTCGGCACCGACGTCGCGCCGCTGCAATTCCAGGACGCCGCCGAAGAGAAGCGCTTCCACGCGCTCGTCGCCGAGTTGCGTTGCGTGATGTGCCAGAACCAGTCGCTGGCCGACTCCAACGCGCAGATCGCGTTCGACCTGCGCAAGGAAGTGCTGGACCTGATGCGCGAAGGTCGCTCTGATGCGGAGATCAAGGAGTTCCTCGTCGCGCGTTACGGCGAGTTCGTGCTGTATCGCCCGCGCATGGAAGCCACGACGTGGCTGCTGTGGCTCGGGCCGGCGTTGCTGCTGCTCGCCGGCGGCTTCGTGATCGCGCGCATCGTGCGCAAGCGCGCGGCGACCACGCCCGCCGCCGAAGACCCGAACCAGGAGTGGTGATGTCGCCCACGTTGACGTTCGCCATCGCGGGCGCGTTGCTCGTTCTCATCGTCGCGGCGCTGCTGCTGCGCCCCCTTTGGCGCGATTCGCAGAAGCTCGTGCTCGGGATCGCGCTGTGCATCAGCCTGGGGTCGGTGGCGCTGTATCGCATCGTCGGTACGCCGGCGGCGCTCGAACCGCAGGCCACCGTCGCGATGCCGCAGACGCTCGACGACGCCATCAAGGAACTGCAGGCGCAGATGGCGAAGAAGCCGGACGAGCCGGAAGGCTGGCGTTTGCTCGGGCAGGCACTCGGCAACAGCCAGCGTTTCGCCGAGTCGCGCGATGCGTTGGCGCATGCCGCGAAGCTCGCGCCGGGCGATCCGGACATCCTCACGGAAGCCGCGCAGGCGCGCGCGCTCGCCGATCCCGAGCATCGTTTCGACACGATCGCCGTTGCGCTGCTGCGCCAGGCCATCGAAGTGCAGCCGCAGCATCAGCGTGCGCGTTGGTTCCTCGGCATCGCGCAACGGCAGGCCGGCCAGGATGCGGAAGCCGCGACGACGTGGGAACCGTTGTTGGCGATGGTCGATGCAAGCACGGCGCCGTCGCTGCGTACGCAGATCGATGAAGCGCGGAAGGCCGCGGGCCTGAAGCCGTTGCCGCCTGCTGCAGCGCCGGCGGGTTTGCACGTGCGCGTTGCGCTCGATCCAGATCTCGCTGCGCGTGCGCGTCTCCGCGGTGACGCCACGGTCTTCGTCATCGCGCGCGCCGCCGGTGGTCCGCCGATGCCGATCGCGGTCGAACGCCACACGCTGGCCGATCTTCCGCTCGACATCACCCTCGACGACGGCGACAGCCCGATGCCGACGTCGAAGCTTTCAACGATGCGGGAAGTCGAGGTGTTGGCGCGCGTTTCCGCGAGTGGGGATGCGATTCCGCAGGCGGGTGATCTGGAGTCGACGCCTGCGCGCGTGACGTTGCCTGCGAGTGGTCCGGTTGATCTGAAGATTGGTGCGGTTCGCGAGTAAAGCGCGCTCCACCCGCATTGGCGCGCCGCCCGAACGTGGGAAGTTCCAAATTTTTCGGAAAAATTTGAAACTCCCCACGCTGGGGCATTACCTTGCGGGTCGCTTCGATCAGGGGATTTCGCCCGGCCCTTCGTTGGTGGGTGCGAAGCAAGCTTCGCACTAGCCGATCATTGGCGCTGTCGAGCGCGTCGCCGATTTGACATCTCCGGGGGGAGACAGATGCAAGCCAAGTCGATGTCGCGCGCGCATCGCGCGTTCTGGATGCTGGCGTTGCTCCTGGAGCTCGCCGTGTTGGTCAGCGTGTTCGTTGTGGATCGCTTGACGCTCAGATTGGTGCTGCTCGGTGCAACGCTGCTCCCCGTCGCGCTGTTGGCATTGCAGCGCCGCTGGGGTCGCCACAACTTCTGGGCCGGATACCTCGGGATCTACGTCTTGTTCGCCCCGGCGTGGATCAGCGCGATGTGGGCGGGCCTGGTCGCACTCGGCAGCATCGGCCTTCCGCCACTGCTCCTCGCGATGGTGCTCTACCTGCTTACGCTGCTCGCGGTCGCGATGTACGTCTTCGCTTCACCGCGTTTGTGGTTCGCCGCGGCGGAGTGAGACCGTCAAACGGGGTAAAGCACTTCCGTTTTCCGCGCGCGCAAGCCCCAAGGCCAGACGACGAATCGCTTGGTGTAGATCGTGGCGTGCAGATCGCGCGGCATCGCGAGCCAGACGGTGACTTCGAATGGGCCCGTGACCTGCGCTTGCACAGCATCGCGGGTTGGCAGAACGCGGTCACCGCGAGGCGTGAGACCGCTGACGTTGTGCGCCGTGACTTCCGCGTAAAGCGCGTCCGCGCAGCGTGTCTTTGCCGACCACGCCAAGCCGTAACCGACGCCTTGGATCGCCAACACCAGGACGATGGCGGCGATCACGATGTTGGTGAGCCGCGAACGCGGCTTGCGCGCAGATGTCATGGTGTTCCCCTGTCGTCGAGCCGCGCGGTCCCCGCAAGCCAGCGCGACCGAATATACCCTCCGTCGAGTTGTGAGTCCTGCCCGCCTTGCATAGGATCAAGCCACTTTCGCGCCGGGGTTGCCCTTGAACGCAAGGAACAGGATTTGGCTCCCCATGGTGGCCCTGTTGTTTCTTCCCTCGTGCACCACGGGGCGCCTGACGCGATCGCATCAGGCCTGCGATGTCGCGCCGTTCACCTGGTCGGCCCTCGAAGCGCCCCCGGACAACAGCGAAGCGCTGATGACCGCCAGCAACGTTCGCCCGCCGACCAAGCATCAATCACAGATCTGGTTCTCCGCGTCCAACGAGCGCCTGCTGCTCTGCCGCATCGATACGCGCCCGGATTACAGCTGCGGTAACGATAAGTGGATCTTCCAGCGCATCGATGGTCGATGGAAGGAGCAGCCCGCGACGATCACCGTTTGCGCGGATTAGCGGGCAACGTTGAATCAGGGGATTCGCGCAACAACCGAGCCCGCAATCCCCATGTGTACGCCAGCGCATATCCCAGGAAGATCCCGGCCACGCCCGTCCAACCGCCCGCTTCGATCCAGTCGGCGAGCGCATCCACGGCCCCTCCCGTTGCTTGCCGCCACGCCATCCAGAACCCCGCGGCGATGCGCAGCGCGACCAGCGTCGTCATCGCCAGCACGAGCCAGCGATTGGGCGTGTAGATCAGTCCCTTCGCGTCGCGCTCGAAGCGCGTGAGCCACAGGCTCGTGATGCCGGCGAGGATGCCGAGCAACAACCCCAGCAACGCATCGCGCAGTGCTGCATCCATCCAGCGCGATATGACCCACGCCGACAACAGGAACACGGGAACGGAGAACGCGAGCAACCACGCATTCCCGCGAATCACCCAGTGCTGTGCGCGGCGACGTGCGCGGCCGGCGGCGTAGCGCGCCCAGAGTGATATCGGCAGCAGCAAGAGCCATAGCGCGACCAGCACGAGTACGACGAGCGGTAGTAGCAAGAGCAGCGGCATGGCGGGACGCGCGTGCGGCGAGGCGCCTAGCTCGCCATGCGGGGTGCGAGCGCGGGGTGATGTAAATGCGGGCGGGCCCGGATATCGTGGGCGCCGCCGAACTCGGGGGAGTGCGTGGATGGGCGCGAAGTCCTGGATGCTCGTGGCGAGCGACGCCGAGAGCGTTGAATGATCGGCAAGTTGAAATGGACTGCAATCATCCTTGTGGCTGTCGCCGTTCTGCTGGGGACGCGGTCGTTGGATATGCTCTGGACATCGGGGCATTTCGGTTCGCCGATAGCACACACCTGCCGGCGTCTTTCGGCAACCGCGCCGCATGACAATTCGTACCAGGCGCAGATCCCCAAACATTGCGACATCCTGATGAAGCACGTGCGGCGGATGGTCGCGGCCAATGACAACGCCGCCCTGGTGATGCTCGGTGCCAGTGGTGTGCTGTTCGCGTGGGGCGCCGCGCTGTTGATCTGGGTCAGGCTATACAAGCGGCGCGCGAGCGCGAAACCCATGAAAGATTCGTAAGCGCGGCGCCAATCAAATTTCAATCACGCGGCAGTTCGGCGCCTGCCCATTGCCCTCGATCCAGATCGTCGGCACGCGCTCGACGATGCGACTGTCCTTGGATCGCAGGGTGTAAGGCCCTGTCCCGGCGAACTCGCACTCGAAATCATAGGTCGCCACGAACCCGCCGTTCTGGTCGCGCTGGAAGTCGAAGGCGTAGCGGATCTGCAGTGTGTGTACGCCGGGCGACAGCTCGACAGTTCGGCCCTCCGTCGGCCACACACGCTGCCCATCCACGCTGTGCAGGCGCACGCCCGGAGAGAGGTCGCGCTGAAGCGTGACGCTTGGATTGGCGGCATTTGCGGTCGAAGCCACGATGCAGGCGACGAGGGCGACGCAAAAGCTGTTGAGTTGGCTGGTCATCGTTCCGCCTCCGTTTGTCAGGACAACGGGGTGCCCCGGTCGAACCGGCCTATTGGTCCTGGAGCGCAAAGCTGCTCGCGAAGCTGCGCTCCACCCCACTGAGCGGATCGATGAAGGCAACCCGCTTGGCCAGCAGTTGCAAGGGCGCCGAGTAATCGCCTCTCGCGCGGTGGCGCACCGATGGATAGATCGGATCGTTGGCGATGGGTGCGCCCAGCGCGGCCATGTGCACGCGCAACTGGTGCGTGCGGCCGGTGACGGGTGTCAGTGCATAACGCCAGTGCGCATCGCCGCGTGCGATGACATCGAGCCGGGTTTCACTGTTCGGCGGGCCTTCGATTTCCTGCATGCGATAGAACGGTTCGCCGGAGACGATCCGGCTGGCACGGATGCAGGGGAATTCGACGTCCGGAAGCGCCGGTGCGATTGCTTCGTAATTCTTCTCGATCAGTCGCGCGGGAAACAGCGCCTGGTAACGCGCGCGGGTTTGCGGGTTGGTCGAGAACAACACCACGCCGGCGGTCTCGCGGTCGATCCGATGCAGCGGCACCAACGCGTGGTTCCCCGTTGCGCGGATCAGGCGCCCCAGCAGGGTTTCATGGACATGCACACCAGCAGGCGTCACTGGAAGGAAATGCGGTTTGTCCGCCACCAGCAAGTCGGCGTCGGCATGCAACACGACTTCATCGAACGGGATCGGCGGTTCGTCGGGAACTTCGCGGTAGTAATGCACTTCAAGACCGAGGCGATACGGCGTTTCCGGCGTCAGCCAGGTCCCGGCGTTGTCCACGACCCGCCCGCGCGCCATGCGCTCCAACCATTGCGCGCGCGGCACCGACGGGAATCGCTCGCACAGGCAATCCAACACGGTCGACCACGGCCCCGGCGGCAATTGCAGCGTGCTTGCGGGCAGCCCATCGATGCTGGGAGGACGTTTGCGCATGACGGCAGGATAAAGCGCTCCACCCGCATTGGCGCGCCGCCTTGCGGGTCGCTTCGATCGGGGGCTTTCGCTCGAGCATTCATTGCGGGGTGCGAAGCAAGCTTCGCACTGGCCGATCATTGGCATGTGGGTGCGCGCTGCTCGCTATCGCGCGCTTAGATATCCCAGGATCACCACGACAACGAGCGTGACCGCCAGCAGATAGAACGGCGCCCGCAACGCGATGCCCATGAGTCGATTCCCCACCGCGTTGGACAGCGGCGCGCGCCAATGGCTGTCACTGCGCCGCGCGCCCGGCAGCAGGAACCCGAGGGCGATCCAGCTCAACACGCTGAAGGCGACGACACGAAGCAGCACGATGCCGGCCTTCTCGAACAACGCCGGGACGCCGCCCAGGGCGATCGTCGCAACGAGCAATGCCAGCGCCGTCAGGCCGCCATGCAGGACTTCGAGCTTGCTCAACGCTCTCATCGGACCCCCATCAAAGTCGATTCGCTCACCATCTGCACGCAGGGTCGACGACCTTCTGTCCGGTTTCGACCCCGCCCCGCTTCAACGCATCGGTATAGAACGCGACGAACCCAGCGAGCCCGCGCGGCCCGGTTTCGTTTTCGGGCGTCCAGCGCACGCGCACGCGGCGCTCGCCATCACGCACCGTTTCGATGATGACTTCCGATCCATCGGTTCCCCAGACGTCGTCCTTTGCAGGCATCGACCAGTAGCCGCTCGCGTCGAGGGACGCCAGGAGTGCAGCGGATTCGGCCGGCGCGAGCGTCTCGGTGTCGTCGATCCCGATCTCGCCCGGCTCGTAACCACCGGCGCCGCACAACTTGATCGCGCGCCGCTCCGTCGCCGACTTGTCGAAGGTGTAGCGCACCGCGGCCGGGTGGCCCCAGGTCGGCAGCACCAGCACGCGCAGTTCGCTCACACCCCGCGCAGCGTCGGCGCGCGGCGCGCCGAGCACCGGTTCCTCCATCGCGAACAGATGCTTTCCAAACCATTCCTGCTCGAAGTCGCTCACCGCGCCGGACGGGAAGTAGTTGCCCGGATGCTCGCGCGGAATGTTGACGCCCTTGGACCAGGCGAGCATGCCGATCGCACCGACCACGAGGACGGCGACCAGGCACCCGAGCACCGTCGCCAACATCGGCAAGCGGTCGATGCGTTTTCGGTCACGATCCGGCGGGCCCATGCGTCACTCCCTGATGTGCGCCGCTCGACGATAGCGCCGGCCGAAGCCGCGTGCCAGACGCGCTGCAACAGGCGACGTGCAGTGCGACAACTGCGGTCACGAGGTGACCATGGCGACGTGGTGGATGTTCGTGGTGGTCCTCGCCGGCATGGGCGTGGGGTATTTCGTCTACAAAGGCGTGGGCTCGGCGGATCCCTACGCCAACTTGTTCGGCGGGATGATGGGCTTCCTGCTCTGGCAAGTGGTCGCGAACGCGGTCTATGTCGCGTTCGGTGGAAGGCTGCAGTTGCTCGATTGAGGGACCTTAGTCCCCGAACTCCCAATGCGAGACGTACGAGACGCGCCGCAGAATGCCTGCATTCGGGCAAGGCTCATTCACCAGCATCACGTCGGGCGGCAAGGGGTGCGACGCCTCGAACACCCCGCTGACAAAAACGTACTTGTCCGAGAACGCCGCGAGCTTCTCGGCTTCAGGCTGCAACTCCGTGGCGAGGTCGATGTAAACCAGCGCGCACGTCGCATGTTCCATATCGTCGCGCGTCGGGAAAATCGCCCAGCGGTTCTCGCTGCCGAACCCGGTCTCGAAATAACCAAAGGCAATGACGGATACCAACTTGCCGTCATACCGCTCCGGCGTCGCGATCAACTGGTAGATCGTGACGTCCAACGCGTCTGCCTGGACCGACACCCCGAGTGTGGGCAAGGGCCGGTACGGCTCGCTGGCACAGGCCGCGGTCACGCACGCAATCAAGATCGCACTCCATGTTGCGTGGCTTCGGAACGCATCCATCGACCACCTCCCTCCCTGGCAGATGCGCAGAGTATTCCACGGGCGATCAGGTACATAACAGCTGGTGCGCGTGCCTGCGTTCTTTGGGTGCCAGAAAAGTAGGCTAGGATCCCGCGGGGAACACACGGGGACTTCGATGGGGATCGGCTTCCTGCGGGACTTGCTCAATACGCCGCTGTTCGGCGCGCGCCTGCCCACCGAGCTCGCCGTGACCACCGACGTCCTTCAGCGTTTCGCTTCGGGCGACGCCAGCTGGAAGGCATTGCTTCGGTGGGAGTTCGATGGTCGCGATTACGGCCGCGTCAGGGGAACACCGTGATTCTGATCGGCAGAGGGGAGCGCATCCTTGGCTTCGACATTCAGGAGCGCCACGCCTGCGAACGCTGCGAGTGCGAGCAGGACTTCGCGTTGGGCCTCAAGTACCAGTACGGCCACTTCTACCATCTGTTCGGTTGGGTGTTTCACAAGCAGTACCACCTGATGTGCCCGACCTGCTCGCACGGGTGGCTTGTCAACGCTGCGAGTGCCGAAGCACTGATTGGTGGCAGCCCGATTCCATTTCGCCATAAATCGGGGTGGATCGTCGGCGTGATCCTGGCGCACGTGGTGGTCATCGGAACCGTGCTACGCATGGGCGCGGCCTGACAATGCGCAGACGCGCTCCAGCGATCGCTGCCGTGTTCTGCATCTCCGGATGTATGGCGCAGCCTCCCGATTCCGCTGATGTGTATTTCAGACCATTCGAAGCTACATCCATCGTGCGCATGGACGAGAGCAAGATGGTCACCTCGGCCGGCAGCAACTTCCATATCAACGATGCAGCGCGACTCGCGCGCTTGCGCTCGATCATCGACATTCCTTGTACGCCGTCGCCCCGCTCGCCAAACGATATGGATCTGCGCCTGTTGATCTATTTCACCGGGAACGACGGCCGCACCACCTGGAAGGCATCCCGCTTCGACTATTACGACGGCTTCATGGGCAAGACGTGCGTCATGACTCCTGCACTCTCGGCGTCGTTGTCCAAAGAATTCGGTGGCGGATAGCCTTTCCAACCGAAGTGGCAGCCCACGCACATCCGGTGAGGCGAGACGCGTGACGTGGTGTGGTGCACCAGAGCGCGGCCATGGATGGCCGCGCGCTCGCCCGTCGGTGGGCAGGATGCCGCTCCCGCCGGGCGACAGGGGCACCACACCACGTCGCGCGGCGCGCCGTCGGTCCGAAGCGACGCTCCTGCCCTGTAAAATCCCACGTCGCCGCCAAGGACCGACGGACCCCATGACCGAGTTCATCCCGCAAGGCACGCGCTTCCACGCCCTGCCCTCCCCGTTCCCGATGAAACGCGGCGGCGAACTGCGCAACGCGCGCATGGCCTACGAAACCTGGGGCACCCTCACCCCCGCGCGCGACAACGCCGTGTTGATCCTCACGGGCCTGTCGCCGAACGCACACGCCGCGAAGAATGCCGCCAACGCCGAACCCGGTTGGTGGGAAGACATGGTGGGCCCCGGCAAACCGATCGACACCGATCGTTGGTTCGTCATCTGCACCAACTCGTTGGGCAGCTGCAAAGGATCGACGGGCCCCGCCTCGTTGAACCCCGACACCAACGAACGGTATGGACTCGCGTTTCCCGAACTCGCGGTGGAGGACGGCGCGAACGCCGCCTACGAAGTAGTGAAAGGCCTCGGCATCGATTCACTCGCATGCGTCATCGGCAACTCGATGGGCGGCATGGTCGCCCTCGCGTACTTGCTGTTGCATCCGAACTCCGCACGCGCGCACATCAACATCTCCGGCAGCGCACGCGCGCTCCCGTTCTCGATCGCCATCCGCTCGTTGCAACGCGAAGCGATCCGCCTGGATCCGAAATGGAACCACGGCGACTACGACGATGACGTCTACCCCGAAGCCGGCATGCGCATGGCACGCAAGCTGGGCGTGATCACCTACCGCTCCGCACTGGAATGGGACGGGCGCTTCGGCCGCGTGCGCCTGGAATCGGACGACCGCGACGACGACGAACCCTTCGGCCTGGAGTTCCAGGTGGAGAGCTACCTCGAAGGCCACGCACGCCGCTTCGTCCGCAGCTTCGACCCCAACTGCTACCTCTACCTCAGCCGTTCGATGGATTGGTTCGATCTCGCCGAATACGGAGACGGCAACGTGGACGCCGGCCTGGGCCGGATCACGGTCGAACGCGCGTTGGCCATCGGGGTGGAGACCGACATCCTGTTCCCCCTCCAGCAACAGGAACAGGTGGCCGAAGGCCTGCGCGCCGCGGGGGCACAGGCCGAGTTCCTGCCCCTGCCCTCGCCGCAGGGCCATGACGCGTTTCTCGTGGATATCGCGCGTTTTGGGCCGGCGGTTAGCGAATTCCTCGCAAGGCTCTAGTTACAATCCCCGCTTGATTGCCGCCCCTCGCCCCACCCGGATCAGCCCATGAACGCGTCGCCCGCCGCCACCGACACCGCCTGTTGCCCGGACGTCGACTTCCCCGGCCGCGACAAGATGATCGCCGCGATCGACGAAGCCGTGGCCCAGGACGACGAACACAAGGTCACCGCCGCACTGCGCGACGCCCTGTGCCGCCTGATCCGCGACCGCGACGTGCGCCTGCCCGACTGCGTGCATGAGCCGATCACCGACCACTACGCCCGCCGCGAGCTCTATCGCAGCCCCGAACACGGCTACAGCATCGTCTGCATGACGTGGGGCCCGGGCCAGGGCACCCCGCTGCACGACCACTCCGGCCTGTGGTGCGTCGAAGGCGTGTGGGACGGCCAGCTGGAAATCGTGCAGTACGAACTGCTCGGCCGCGAAGGCGAGCGCTTCCGCTTCCGCGCCGCGGGCGGCATGCACGCCGGCCCCGGCAGCGCCGGCAGCCTGATCCCGCCGCACGAGTACCACACCATCCAGAACGCCAGCCCGGACCGCATCGCCATCTCGCTGCACATCTACAAGGCGCCGATGGAATGCTGCTCGAAGTTCGCGAACGTGAAGGACGAATGGTTCGTCCGCGAAAGCGCGATCCTCGAGACCGACGAAGCCGCCTGACCGCATGGCGACCGACCTCGGCCTGGCCGCCCTCCACCATCTCTTATTGTTCGGCCTCGTGGCGATGCTCGTCGCCGAAGCCGTCCTGCTCCGCGGCCCGCTGACCAGCGAGGCCATCCACCGCCTGGCGAAACTCGACGGCGGCTACGGCGCCTGCGCCGGCCTGCTGCTGATCGTCGGCCTGAGCCGCGTCTTCCTCGGCGTGAAAGGCGAAGACTTCTACCTGCACAACCCCTACTTCCACGCGAAGGTGGGCGCGTTCGTGCTGGTCGGCCTGCTGTCGATCATCCCGACCGTCAAGTTCCTGCGCTGGCGCAAGGCACAACGCACGCAACCGGCGTTCGTCCCCGCCGCCGCCGACCTGGCGAAACTGCGCACCGTGCTGCGGGTGGAACTGGCCCTGGTCGCGGTGATCTTCGTCCTCGCCGCCGCGATGGCGCGCTACGGCGGGTTCTGAAGCGCGAACAGCCGGGCTATACTTCACGCCCGCGCCGGAATGGCGGAATCGGTAGACGCAGCGGACTCAAAATCCGCCGCCCTTAAAAGCGTGTGGGTTCGAGTCCCACTTCCGGCACCAAAGATTGATCTCGGGACGTCCCACAGAATCCCGAATCACTGACAAAACCCCGCAAAACGCGGGGTTTTTTGTTGCCTAACGTCCCACCCCGCCCCACGACAGCCTGCCCCGCGAGGGGGTACGACCGGGGGTACAATCCGGCTCAATTGGGGAGTTGGGGGTACAAGGGCGCTATGGCTGCAAACACGAACAAGCTGACCGCTATCGCCATCAAGAACGCGAAACCGGGAAAACATTTCGACGGCGGCGGCCTGTTCCTCGACGTTCGCAAGAACGGGTCGAAGTATTGGCGAATGAAGTATCGGAACGGCAGCAGCGAGCAGTTGCTGTCGTTCGGCGTGTATCCGGAAGTTGGCCTTCCCGAAGCCAGGGCGCGCCGTGATGAGGCTCGCCTGTTGAAGCGGAACGGTACTGACCCTGCAACCGAAAAGCGCGCACGCAAGGTCGTCGTCAAACATGCCGCTGCGGAAGGCTTCGGCGTGATCGCCGCCGAGTGGCTGGCGAAGCAGAAGCCCAGCTTGGCCGAGGTCACGCACGCCAAGGCAGAGTGGATGATCAGTCTGGTCCCGACGTTGCACTCGTTGCCCCTCTCGCAGATCACGGCCCCCGAGGTGCTCGCCGCCCTTCAGAAGATCGAGGCTACCGGACGCAACGAAACCGCTCATCGCGTCAAGACGCGAATCAGTCAGGTTTTTCGCTACGCCATCGCGACGGGCCGCGCGCAGCGCGACCCCACCGCCGATCTTCGTGGCGCGCTGGCGCCCGTGGTTTCCAAATCCCATGCGGCCGTTACGGACCCTGCGGCGGTCGGCCAACTGCTGCGCGCGCTGCACGGGTACAAGGGGCAACCCGTCACGGCGGCCGCACTGAAACTCGCTCCGTTGGTGTTCGCCCGCCCTGGAAATCTTCGCGCGATGGAATGGTGCGAAATCGATTTTGATGCGGCGGAATGGCGCATCCCGGCGGGCAAGATGAAGATGCGCGAAGCGCACGTCGTGCCACTGCCGTCGCAGGCACTGGAAGTGTTGCGCGATTTGCACCCCCTTACCGGACACGGACGCTACTGCTTCCCTAGCGTTCGCTCGCTGCAACGCCCTATGAGCGAGAACACGATCAATTCCGCGCTACGTGGTCTCGGCTTTGACGGCGACACGATGACCGGCCATGGTTTTCGCTCAATGGCGTCAACCCGTCTTAACGAACTAGGTTGGAATCCTGACTGGATTGAAAGGCAGCTCGCGCATGCTGAACGCAACAAGGTCCGCGCCTCGTACAACCGCGCACAATACATGGCCGAGCGAGCGAAGATGATGCAGGCGTGGGCGGACTATTTGGACGGCCTGCGCGCTGGCGCCAACGTGATCCCACTCAAACGAAAGGCCGTCTAGCCGAGCGACGCCACGTCGCAGGCAAGGCCGTGCCCCCGCGTTGACTGGACGAATACAGCCCAGCATCGAACATCGTGAGCTCCCCCGCAGTCAGGGAGCGTACGTCGCGTGGCCCACGAGAATCCGAGAACGCCGATCACAAGTGGCTCGTCGGAAGACGAGCGTGAACTTCGTCGGTGGGAGCGGGTTTTCGCTTGGGCGCTGCGGCAGGAGAGGCACGAGCTGGCCGGATATGTTGCGTCGTTGGCGAACCAGCTTTTGGCCCACCGCCGCCTGGCGCGGCTGCAGCGCCGGCTGGAGCGTGCCCTGAAGGCGCAACAGTCGCGCATGCATGAGCGCGAGGCTGGGCTTACCTCCGCGGTCGCGGGGCATCGTGCGGCCCGACAAAAAGGCGCGCGTGTAAAGCTCGCCAACGACCCGAAGCAAGCCGCCAAGGTTGAGGTGAAGCGCCTTTGGTCGGACTGGCAAAGGGGGACGACGACGCACAGGTCAGGAGCCGCATTTGCGCGCTACGCCGTCGAACGGACCGCCATTGAAAGCCCCGACACCGTGACTCGCTGGGTCCGGGAATGGCAGAAGGAACGCAAGGGGAGAAGACACGACTGAGCTAGCTGCGTCAGTGTTGTTCTAGCTGCAGTCTTGGCGCGATTTTTTTATTGCATTTAATGGGTGCCGCTGCGTCCTGCAGCGCCGCGTGCCATTCGGCAGCGGCTCGCATACTAGGAAGCTACGATGCCCCGCAAGTTCAACTCGCCGCCCGTGGTGGCAGCAATTGCTTTAGAGCGGTTGCCGAGGGTCAAAGAACGGACCTGTCTGTCCCGGTCCGAAATCTACCGCCGCATCGCGACCGGCGACTTTCCCACGCCCGTAAAGCTTGGCGAACGCGCCAGCGCATGGGCTGCGCACGAGGTCAGCGCCTGGATCGCTGCCCGCATAGTCGCACGCAACGAGGCGCACTCGGAATGAAGAAGCGCGCAAGTAAAAAGGTGGGAATCAGCACAAGAGATGCGCGCGAAATGGCCATGCGACTTCTCATGGTGGCGGCAAGTCGCCAGCTGAATCATTACCTGAAGAACGTCGAGTTCCCTGACCCCCGTATTGCCGATGCTGCGGATTTGCTGAAGGCATCCAATCAAAGCTGGGGATGGGGACGCCGATGACGGATCAATCGATTATGCGGGCGCCACTTGGCGCCCGCGAGTTGCTCGCACGACTTGAGGGCGTTCGGAGCACGGGCAAGGGATGGCGCGCACGCTGCCCGGCGTGCGGCGGAAAGTCGGACAAGGTCAGCGTCAGTGAGGCCGACAACGGCGCCACGTTGTTGCACGCTTTTTGTGGATGCTCGCCGGCCGATGTATTGGGAGCGATCGGACTTGGACTTGCCGACCTGTTCCCGGCGCGGTTGCGTGCGATGACCGAACCAGAGCGCCGGGAAGCGCGCCGACGGGCAAAGGAAGCTGGCTGGGCGGCGGCGCTGGACGTCGTCGCCAGGGAAGCAGCGATCATCGAGATCGCGGGGCGGCAAATCGAAAATGGGCAGGGTCTGTTGCCTGAGGATCGCAAACGGCTCGTGGCCGCCTGTGAACGCGTGGGCGAAGCACGGACGGTGCTCAATGGACGCTGACCGCATGACGTTGGAAGAAAGGGCGGATCAAGCGGCCGCTGAGGCGCTGGCTCGCAACGCCGATTCGGCATATTTCGATGTCGCGCGGGATACGAAATGCATTGTGCCGTGCGCCCGCCCTGTTGTAGTCGGGGCTGCTGATCTGCTGTCGGCAACGTTCCCGCCTCGCGAACGACTGCTTTCGCCTTGGCTTCAATCGCAAAGCTTAAGCATGATCTACGCGCCCCGCGGCATCGGAAAAACGCACGTCGCGCTTGGCGTTGGATTTGCCCTGGCGAGCGCCGGCGAGTTCCTCGGTTGGCGGGCGTCCAAGCCGGTGCACGTGCTTTATCTGGATGGGGAGATGCCGGGAGCGGACCTTAAAGACCGACTCGCGGGAATCATCGCGGCCAATGGTGGCGGCGAAGCGCCGGACACGCTGAAGCTTATGACACCGGACCTGCAACCCGACGGGATCATGCCGAATCTGTACACGCCGGCCGGACAGGATGCCATCACGGCCGCTGCTGGCGACGCGCGGGTGATCATCGTGGACAACCTGAGCTGCTTGGTTCGGGGCGGCAAGGAGAATGAGGGTGAAAGCTGGCAACCGGTTGCGGAATGGGCACTGCGGATGCGATCAAACGGGCGGAGCGTGGTGTTCATCCATCACGCCGGCAAGGGCGGACAACAGCGCGGAACTTCGAAGCGCGAGGATCTTCTCGATACCGTAATCGCGCTGAAGCGGCCGGCCGATTACATGCCAGATCAAGGAGCACGATTCGAGATTCATTTCGAGAAAGCTCGCGCGCTCTACGGGCAGGAGGTCACGCCGTTCGTGGCGGCACTACAAGCGACGTCGGCAGGTGCGCAAGAGTGGGCCATACGTGCGGTATCGGAAGCGTCAGAAGCGCAGATGATTGAGCTTGCTGCACTTGGCCTGACCATGCGTGAGATCGGCAGCGAACTTGGCGTAAGTCATTCCACTGTAATCCGCGCATTGAACAAGGCGAAGGACGAGGGACGGTATTCGCCGAAGGCCAAAAAAGGAACGCGGTCGCAATCTATGCCCGCTAAGGATCACGGCGCTGATGCCTATCGCCGGGCGTCCGGCGGAGAATGAAAATGCTGGTGCATGGTGCGCCGCTAGGAAACGCACCATGCACCAAGCGATTGGCCACGCGCTTGGGTCGCACCCCCGATGCGTTCGCGGGTTAGACCGGGATCTCAATTGGAACCGCAACCTGCAGTGCCTGCTCAACTCCCACATACAGATCAACTTCGGTGGGCAGCTGCGGCGCGTGAATCGATACAACGAGCGAATACCGTGCCGTGCGCTCGAATCGCTGCAACGCCTCTCTGCTCTTCCACCATCCGCCTACCGGAAAAACCGCAATGTGTTCGCGCGAAGCGAGCTCCGGTGCCGAGCACGTCAAACGGTCGTGATGTAGGGACCCTCTAAATCGTTTGCGCGGACCCAGCAGCCAACGGGGATCCGCCCCCTCAAAACGCTCGAACGCTTCATCGTCTTCACGAGCAAGGGCGTTGATGCGTCTTTGAAACTGTCCAACAGTCTCGGCGGGACGCTGAACTGCGAATCTCAATCCGTGCGAGGCGTATCGAAAGCGGTCGCTACGTCCGCGCTGCCCGGGGTTCGGCTCGATAAAATAAGACAACGAAACGCGCAACTCGACATCCGTTTCCAGCAATGCCTGGAGCGCGTCACGCGGCCACGGCAAGCGGTGAAGCCGCATGTCATGCGCAGTAATAGATGCTCGCGGACGCCGACGGCCATAAGGTTGCAGCTCGGCCTGTGCGATCAACGTCAGAGAATCGGATCCGCTGTGGAGCGCCGACGCGAGATCCGGCTCGCCCCACCCGCAGTGTCGCAACCGACGCTCAATATTGTCTCTCCCGCCGGGAAACTGTGCCTGTAGCGCGGGGGTCCATTGCGCGCTATGGACCATTAGTGCGCGAACGGTTTCCGGCCACAGAGCGGGATACTCCGCCATCACTTGCGCAGCAAAACGCGAAGCCAATGCGGTTGCGGCGCTTGTCGCCCACGTCGTTGCAAACTGTCGATTGATGGGCCGATGGTGGGTCGTCAGAAGGCTCAAGCTATCCATCTGACTGCACAACATCCCGTCGTCACCCATGTTGCCACCTTCAAAAACAACATCAGGCTTGAATGGCGCTTCCCGGTCCCATGTGAAAGACGTGCTGCTGTATGGGCTCAAACCGCCAGATGGCGCAACGGGATCGTAAGCGTCGGCATAAGGCTCAGTGATATCAACCTTTGCAGTGATTGCGCCCACCGTGACGGCGTTCCAGGCGTTTGCTGGGTCCTCAATTGGAGATCCGGAATTGGTGGCGAAATACCCGCCTGGCTTGATCCCAACAACGTTGCCGCCGCTCAGGATCATGAGCCGTGGCGCCTCCCCGTTTCCACTCCAATCCGATGCCAACGCATCAACTTCAGCCGACCAAGCAGTTGGTCTGCCTGTCATCACATGAGTGTCGCTAGTAACGGCCATTGAGAACAAACGCCGCCGATGCGGTGCATGAATCTCCGGCCGACTAACTGCTTCTGCGGTCAACGGGCCGAAATGCTCCTCATCATTTGCACCTTCGTCCGGCAACAGCTTCACGGACTCCAGCCGATGCGCAATCCGAATTCGGTCAACACCTGACAACGCAATCGAAAGGTCGCCCCATAGTGCCAATCCCGACTGAGCTGTCCCGTGGCCGTCCTCGTCCCCGGCACCCCAATCCGCATCAACCGTGTGGACATCGTCTGCCGACAGAGATGCAGCAATCAACGGGTGACCCTGCGTGCATCCAGTATCCAGCACACACACATACGGCACATCTTCATTCGGCTGAGCAAATTGAGTTCGTGGAATGAGTTCATCAACCCAATCGCGTTGCTGTTCTGGGTTGAGCTCCATGAAAAACTCGGCAGGCTCCGGCGCGAGGCGCAGCTCCGCAAGTTGACCCAGCAAGTTGGCGGAATCTTTGAATTGGGCAATCGTCCCGCGCACCTGCAGAACAGCGCGCTCAGGAAATTGGAGAGCACGCTGGCTCACCCTTAGTTCAACCTGTTCGGCCACGGCCCGAAAGCGTTCGATGCGCTCCGTTGCGGTCAGACGCAGCGCATTGCGACCCGTAGCCACGAGGGGAATAACAGGCGTGCTAAACCATGCTTCGAAGGTCGCGACGCGGTCGTCCGCGGGGATCGGCGCCTCGTCGGTCCAAAGGTCCTCAATGGCGGCGGCGCGAATCTCGCGAATCGCATCCAGCAACTTCCGATTGTCCTGAACGGTAGCGGCAGCACCTGGCGCCGCAAGATACGCTGTGATCTTGCGCTCGAACAGCTCGAGCTGACCTTCCGGGATCCAGACAGTTGCCAGGGTGACGCCTTCCGATTCGCGCACATTGAGTAACTCAATACCGGCGCTCTTCAGGTCCAAGCTGTCGATTGCGAGCTGCACATCCGGAAAGCTCGAAAAAACCACGCGAAGCCCCAAGCCTTCCTGCCAGCCTGCTGCACGCTGCTGTTCGGAGGCAACTGGGAAAAGGTGCTCCAGCACCTCCAGATCGCCCCGCAGTTCGGCAGCATGCGCCGGCCGATACCGTGGGGGAATCAGCCCGCTACGACCGAAGGCATTTACAGCCTGGTACGGCTCGGTGCTTACGAATGTTTCGGGAAGAACGAAATGCGGGCGAGGATTTCTCGGCTCAGGCATTCATCACGACCTTAAGGTGAAAGCTGTCCCCATGCCGACCGCATGAGCTTTCGCTCTTCAAGCATTTCACCTACATGCCGCGGGTCGACTTCCTGTGCACCATGAATCAAGGCTTCCTTGATTGCATCTTCAGCCGCCTTTGAAATTTCGGCGTAGCTGAGGCTCTCTGCTTGTTTCACTAACGTTTTCCAAGGCGCACGGGATGGCATGAAGTTCGCCAGCCTCCCCCTAAGGAGCGATTCGATTTGCGAACCGTTGGGAAGTCGATAGTGGAGAACGTCGTCAAATCGACGCAGAAGCGCGGAATCCAAGATATCTGGATGGTTTGTAGCTGCGATAATGAGACTCTGCGATTGATCGTGCTCAAGCATTTGAAGAAAGCTATTCAAAATGCGTCGCACTTCACCGACGTCGTTAGGGGCGCCTCTTTGAGAGCCAATCGCATCAAATTCATCAAAAAAGTAAACGCCGCGCGTCGCAGCAATCGCATCAAAAACCTGTCGTAGGCGGGCAGCCGTTTCGCCCATGAATTTCGTAATCAACACATCTAAGCGAATCAAAAACAGCGGCAGCCCCAGCTCACCCGCTAGCGCAGTCGCCGTTAATGTTTTCCCCGTGCCCGGCGGCCCAACCAGCAACAGTTTGCGTCGCGGTGAAAGCCCGTGAGCAACAAATCGGCTCACGTTACGCTGCTCGCGAATCACTCGGGTCAGTTGCCGCTCAAGCACGGCGTCCGTAACGATGTCACTCAACCTGGTCGCAGGATATGACGCCAGCAAGAGAGCGCCGAGCTCGCCGCGCGGCTGGTGGAGAGCAACGGTCTTCGCGCGGGATTTGGCCGAGTCGACCAGCTGCCGAATCTCCTCCGCCAGCTTGGTATGCCCTCGGCGGGCTTCCTGTGCAGCCAATTGGAGGGCGACCGCATAGAAATGGGCTTCGTCGCCATCGCGATGGGATTGAACCAGTGCCCTTAGTTGTTCCGCACTAGACATGAGCCCTCCCCCCGAACAGCGCCTCGCAGGCAATCGTACCTGTCGGCACGGCGGTTTGCACGGCAGACCGGGCGGACTGCCCCCCCGGGCCACCTACTCGTACCGCCAACCGCAACCGCAACGGCCACCGCCACCGATGTTCACCCCGACTCGCGATGCGCATGCCAAGTCGATCTTCTCGCAGATGCCAGGTGATCGGCGGGTCAAACCGAAACAAGGTCGGCAAAGTCAGTCATCGGCCCAATTGACAAAAATGTAGGCTCAATGTTCGTCGGGATTCGTCGGCGAGGACGAAACGCAATTCGAAACTCCTTCTGGTACCCATAGCCGAAATGCTTCGCCATTTCCGGCACCCGGAACTTTGTGTAATCACGATACGGATCGTAGTAGATCACCTTTCCCTCCATGGGAACCCATTGGGGAAAGCGGGCCAAGAACGTCGAGATCAAACGCTGTTTGAAGAGGTTCGGATCGCGAATGACAATCGCCGCGTCCGCATCGAAATCCGTTGGCATTCGATAATGAATGTGCTCGCACAGACTGAAGAGAAAATAATCCTCGATGACGAGCGGAATCTCGAGATCGTCATCTCCAATTTCGATTCGATGTCCCTGCAATTCGATGTGCCGCTTGCCTTCAAGCCGTTCCTTGTAAGTCGGAATAAAAAACGTTCGGCTCGTTTCATCATCCCGAATGGCATCAATCAGGCTAGCTTGGTTGTACGACCTCGCATTAGCCAGCCGGATGGTGCCGAACTTCAGCATCGGTTCGAGAAACTCGCGCTTTCCGTACTTCACAAGGATCGGCGTTTTGGGCGCCTTGTACCCTTCGAACATCGTCACGCCAATCGGCGTGCCTTGGGCAAAATACTTGAAGAACGGCGCCCTCGCGGTCTGAATCAGATCCTTCGGAACATCACCACAACGCGACCCAAATTCCTCAAGCATGTGTGTAAACACCTGCATGTATTCATCGGTCTCTTCGAATGAAATCATTCGAATCCTTCCGTCCGACCCGATCTCGCACACGTTCAGGAAGATGCTACGGAATCGCTCGGCAACCCGTTCATCGTTAGCGCCGATTAGGTACGGCCTCGCCAGGTACGTGTGGCGCCACACCTCGTGACGGAACAGGCGATTGGGCTGCTCTGACTTCCATTCAAACCAACGACGCCGTTGATCGATAGATTCAAGCCGTCGGCGGATTTGCTCGGTTGCAACTTGTGTCATCGCGTGATTATGAGGAGCGAAGGTTCAGAGAGAAGCCCAGAAGGGCTGAAATTGAGCCAGAGGTATTTCTCACCGTGTGAGACGGGGGGGGGTAGAAGTTCAGACAAAATGCATCCAGACCGCGCGCCCCGTAGTTTCCGTACGGCCGCGAATTGATGCTTGGGGGGTCGCCTAGCACGGTGCGTTGCCGGCATTCTCATTGACGGCGCCGGCGATCCTCGCGACCATTTGCCAATGCAAATCACCAAAGCAATCGACAAGGCCAGCAGCGCCGGCGCGCTGTTAAGCGCGCTCTCCTGCGCCGGCTGCTTCCCGGCCCTCGGCTCGCTCGGCGTCGCCATCGGGCTGGGTTTCCTTGCGCCCTACGAAGGGTTGATGTTCCGCAAGCTCCTGCCCGCCTTCGCGGCGCTGGCGCTGCTGGCAAATCTCGTCGCCTGGTATCGCCACAAAAATCCCGTTCGCGGCGGCCTATCCGTCGTGGGTCCGGTGGCGGTGCTGCTGGCGCTGCTCGTGTTCTGGCACCACGACTGGGGCATCTTCCTGTTTTATGTCGGCTTGGCCCTAATGGTTTGTGTTTCGCTATTGGACCTGTTCAAGCCGGTGGCGCCCAAATGTCCGACGTGATCCTCGAATCGAAAATCACATGCCCTCATTGCGGACATTCGCAAGTGGACACGATGCCGACAGAGGCATGCCAGTGGTTCTATGACTGCGCGGGTTGCGGCAAAGTCTTGGAGCCGCTCGCCGGCGACTGCTGCGTCTACTGCTCGTACGGCACGGTGAAGTGCCCACCCATGCAACAAGATCGCGCCTGCTGCTGCTAGGCCGACGAAACTTGGGGGTATCTCTGGGGGTGCATTCCCAGACGAACTCAAGCAAGAGTCACTACAATCAGTGGCTTGCACCCACTTTGGGGCGCCCACTTCCGCACCAGTATTGAAGGCCCAGCCGAATGGTTGGGCCTTTAACTTTTGGGCATGCGGTCCGGAGCCTCATTGGGCCGAGCGCATGTCTGTGCCGAAGGCATCAACGCTGCGCCAGCCAAGCAGTGTCACAACTTCGAAAGCCAAATTCCGCGTTCGGTAAGCGGCGAATTGCGCGCCGCAATCTTTGGCTAGCGCATCAAAACATGCGACCACTGGGTCCCGCGGCTTTCCCTCTTCCCAATGCTCCGCCTGATTCCTAGCCTGAAGGACCACGGTGCTAAGCCCCTGGCTTCCTACCATGCGCCCAGTTGGCCAGTTCTTCGGTTCACCGTATGCCGCGGACAGACCTTGTTTCGCAAACTGCAGGAGACTTCCTGCGAGTGAAGAGCGTGAGAACTCTCGAAGCTTCAGCTTCTCTAGGATTCCAACGAGTTCCGCTTGCGTACGAGCTGCCGCTTTATCATCCCCGAAATAGGTTTCCCACTGCATCGCCGTTGCAAGCATTACATCGTCAGGCGTTTCAGCATCTCTGGCGATAGCTTCAGCGCGCCTATATTGATCTTGCACAGTTCTTTGCAAGGCATTGAGCTGCTTTTGAAGGTCATCAACGGCATCCTGCTCATGCCAGAGCGCATTAATCACGCCTGACAAGGCGTAATTCAATTCGTTCAAGTAGTCGTCGATAGTCACGTCGTCGCCAAACTTCCCATCTGCGTTGATATTGCTTACGTTCTAGCAGATGGCAATGCGGCCAAAATTCGCGGCAGCACATTCAGCGCACCCGCAGCCGCCGCCGTGTGCTCAGCACCCCCGAACGAGTGGCCTATCGGAACGTTGTACGACGTTTGATAGTGAGAGAATACCTGTCTGCTTTCGGTAGCGCCGGGTGAACTCCGAAGTAGAACTAAATTGCCATGCGACAAAGTCCAGGGGGACGTGTGGGCAAGATCGTTTACATCACAGGCGCGCCCGCGACTGGAAAGTCGACCCTATGCGATGCATTGGCTAGCGATCCCAGAGTCGTAGTGTTTAGCTATAGCCTGCGGCTTCGTGATCATATTAGTCGCCAATCGGGGGACGGGCTGACAGAAGTAGACGTGCGGAGCAGGTCCGCTCAGATCATCACTCCAACGCACGTCGCGGAAATCGATGACATTCTCCTCGCAGAGGCTCGGACTTGTCGCGATAACGACAAAGTCTTGCTCATTGATAGCCATCCCGTGACAAAAGAAGATTTTGGATTCCGCGTTACCCCATTCAAAACCGAGCAGCTGGCGAGGCTCGAAGTTGATCGCTTCCTTTGCCTCTACGCCTCGCCTGAAGAGCTAGAAAGGCGAATTACGCGGAGTCCTGAGGGGCGGCCAAGGCCCTCGCTGTTTGAACTTTCCATGCATGTCGAGTTGCAGGCCTCCGTGGTCGCAACTTACGCGATTCTTTCGGGGCGCCCTTGTCACCTGATTGATAGCGGAATACCTCGCGACGAACTGGTACTGCGAGTACGCGCCCTGATTGGGATGGACTGAAACTCAGCGGATGGAGTAGGACGTGGCCTCACGCGAAATCAATCTAAAAGACGCAATCAATGCGGTCTCTGACGTTGTGCAGAACCGACCGCGACCATTGCGCGACTTTGACCAGATCTACATGAAGACTGGCGACATGGTCATGCAGAGCGAGCTAGTGGCGCGATGGGCAAACGGCAAGAACCTGGCCTTCATTGGCGATGGAGACGCAATTAGCGTCTGTGTCGCGATACTCAAAGAACGCGGAATCTTCGATGAGGGGCCGAAGCAAATCACCGTGTTTGACTTCGACGAACGTATTTGCAGCGCCATCGCTCGCTTCGCCGATCACGAGGGCATCAGTTCCTTGGAGTCGCGGCTGTACAACTGCGCAGACGCCTTCCCCACGGAGTCGATTGCGCAGTTCGATTGCTTCTACACCAACCCCCCGTGGGGTGCCAGCAATGCTGGAGAGAGCGTGAAGGTTTTCATGCAGCGCGGCTTTGAGGCCACCGGCTATGCGGGCGAAGGGCTTGTCGTAATTGCCGACGATCACGAAAGAGAATGGCCCCAACAAGTGCTTGCGCAGGTTCAACGGTTCGCCTTGGATAACGGGCAGTTCGTGCAGAAGATGCAATCCAAAATGCACCTGTACCACCTTGACGACGACCCCGATCTGCGCTCTTGCAATCTGTTCTTCAAAGCACTGCCCGCGGACGCCAGGGTCGTATCGAGTTCGCCACTCGATCGCAACCGCCTCGATAACTTCTACGGCAAAGATCAGCCACTAAAAATCCGCTACGTTCGTGAACGCAAGCGCGTTGACTATGGCAAGGCTCATGACGAAGAGTACGCCATTGAATCTATGGAGCTATAAATGAGCGCTATCATTCAACCTGGCAACCACGTTCTTTTCATGAAGATCGGAATTCATGCCAAAGAGCCCCTAGAAAGCATTATCAAGCGAAAGCTCAAAGAAATTGACGACGCCGGCATGGCCTTCTGGGGGTATGGCGGCAGCACTTGCCACCCCACCGCCATGGTGCAGCCGTTTGCTCAGGAGCAGGCTAAGCAAGGAAATCCGATTCACTTGGTAATGCAAAAAATGGATTCCAATCATTGGGCAGAAGGCAATGCCCAGCAGTATTCCATCGATGGCCAGAGCTGGCTTGCAGTGCCGAAGGGAATTGAGGTGCGTGGTTCCCGCTACGCATTAGTTATCGATGATCTGCAAGAGGCAGATTTCGACCTCCCGCTGACTAGGACAATAATTGCTCGCGGACCTAGCATGGGTAAAAGTGGGCGAGCCTACATCCAAGGCCGAGTTGACAAAGCCTGCCTCGAGCTCGGGCCAGATGTGGATGTGCCGTTGGGGCCAGACGAGGAGGCAACCAACATTGGGTTGGTCGCGACACTCAAGGCGCCCTATGCTGTGTTTCTCAAATGAGATCAAGCAACAAGGATATCGCCCGAGTGCGAACGCAGGTCCTCAATGTGGCTTTCGAGACAAGCGAGCCATGACTCTTTCTCCACTTCAGGAGAAGCACAACTAAAGCAAACGCGCATGGCGATATCTACGTCCCGCTCGGCGCATATCGCGCTCTTGATAGGCGCCGCTCCCTTAGAGCTCATTAGGAAGCGAACCGCCTGCTCAAAGCAGATGAACTTTCCGGAGAGCTTCGCCGGGTCAATACCGGCGGCCGACGCGACAGGCCCTACCGCCACGAGTGCAGCTTTATCTCCGGTGAGCACATGATTAAGCGCCCGAACGACAAGTATGGCGATCAACTGGCACTCGCCCACGTGCATCGGAAGGCTAAGGAGCTGCGCTTCGTACTCAAGCTGCGCTGCTAACAGCGTCTCATCCGGCGTGGGTTCAAGGATCTCCAATGATTCGAGCGCAGTCGAAAGGTCACTTTTTGCTTCCTCTACGCGAACGGGCGGGCGCTTCTTCAGCACCTTAGGAAGGACGTACTTCGCTGTGCCCAGAACTCCGTAGTCGAACGGCGCTCCAGGGATGGAAGCGAGAAGGTCGTCGATGAAGCCATAGGAGACGCCCTTCAATAGCGCGTCATTATCAATCGCGGCGTCAGCCATGTGGCAGGCCCATGACTGCTCGCACAAAGCTTTCGGACTCGTCGGGAAAGTCACGCCAAGCGAGCTGCCCGCTAGCGATTGTGTTAACGACTCCCGACACGTCTAGTGGTCGTCCGTAGATATGCTGCAACGCTGCTATCGCTGTAGGCCACGCCTTGGCGGCGTAGCCGAAGGCAAGTGCGAGCGTTCCTGGTTCGATCCTTTCAATTTGCCCCACTCGGGCCGCCTCCCGCGCTAGCTGCTGCGCGCCTCGGCCTTCCCCTTGAACTACCAACTCCGGTTGCGCGCGCCCTGTAAGCAATTCAAGCGCAAAGGCATCCGCCTGCATCTCTTCCGAATCCTCAGCCGTGCCGAGGTCTTCAAGCATTTCCATGTCCACGATTGAGCAACCATCCTCAAGATGGCCCAATAGGATGTGACCCATTTCATGGGCAAGGTAGAAAGCGATTGGAGCAGGATACTGAGCATCGCGCGCCAGCAAGATGGCGTATCTATCGCCAACCCGAACACTCATTGCGCTCATGCGTTTCGCGCTAAGTGGGTACACGCGAAGATGGATGACCGGAATACCCAGCCCCCAGCACGTGGACAAGAGCTCAATCAGACCGACGCTTTGACTGGTCGCCAAGATCGCATTTCTCAAATCCGTCGCATGAATAGCCTCCGTATTTGGGGCGCCCGGAACTCCTTGCAGAAGTAGGCGCGTCAGGGCTGTACCAAATGACGAGATGATCGGCCTCTCACCTGGAGCTCCTTCCTTCAAGTTCTTAAAGCGAGCGGAGTCGTTCCAAATGAACCTAGGCTCATTTTCGGAAATCAGAGATCGAGGGTCGAGACCGAGCTTGCGCGCAATAGAAAATCGCAACTCGGCGGCGGCTGACGGAGACCCCTCCGCTTCTACGCTCCACCATTCGGGCCACGCTGCCGTGACGGCGTCTGAACTCAAACCGGTCCGCCGAATCAACCGCGCCTTAAATTCAGCCGAGCTCTCGGTCATATCGCTCTCCCCGTAGCAGCAGCGACGAGACTACCCACGGCACCGATTGAGACCAGGTGCCCCCTTTTTGAGTTACGTAGATTGCCAACGGGTCTAGCTGTTGCGCGTCAAGGCCCCTGTCTTGTGCCCGAAAATCTGGAACTGAGTCAATGATGACAGCGACGCCGATCCAAACGCATCGGCCGCCCGCCCGCCTCTATAATATGGCTCGGGTCAGGTACGCTAGCAGCCATGGGATCGATTCTCTCTTCACCGCGCGCGGCTCAAGAAGCGACCGAGCAGGAGATTCCACCTATTTTCTGTTGGACGAAAATGGGAGCGGAGTCAGGTCAGCCGCTCTCAGACATCATTCGTCGCAAGGACTTGGAGCGCGAGAGCGGCGGCGGCGTGTTTGGATGGGGCATTGGCAACTCTGTCGGGCCGGCCATCCAACATGCACGAATGGCGGAGCGCGTTTCCAACCTGCAAGCGCTGTTCACACCGATGAAGGCGGCACCCAAGACGATCGACTCGGCGCCTACGTCAATTGTCATGTGGCTCGCTCAGGTTGGACGCAATGAGCAAATTGAGCCATTACCGGAACACATGCTGATTACTAGTCGGGGGCAATCCGGTAGCGGTGAGGAGAAGAGAGGTCACTACGCGCTGATTTGCCGTTCCACCGAGCCCCTTGCTGCTCAACGCCTCCGGCACTCGATCGATCATCGCGCTGTTTGCAATTTGGTGAGTTCAAACCCAGTTGGTTCCTCCCAGGTCACTTCGGTCGTTCGCTATTGCAACAAGGCTTCAAGTGGAATTCGCGAGTATCCCGTCTTGTTCCGAGCAGACCTGATAGGGCAGGCATTTGTTCGCTTGGCACACCCTGTAACCCTTAGTGGCGAATTGCTCGACAAGTACCGCGCACTCTGTGACTCCAGCGGTCCGGATGAATGGATGATGGGCATCAAGGGTCTTAAGCGAGCTGCATTGAACGCCACGCCTGAGAAGCGACAGCAGCCGCAACTTTTCTAGCCGCCTCCCAGTGGCCAATGCGCGCAACGCTGCTATGGCCCAACTGTCTGTTGCAACTCGCGCACTCGCGCAGCCTGAGGTTGGCGCAGGCACCTGGCGGCTCTGTCGCAACCGCTCCGATGCCCCGTCCTTACCGCTCGACGCGCTAATCCATTGTCCGAGGTCCGAGCACATGCCTCATAGGTCTTGCGCAAGCCTCTGGGTCTCGTCGCACTAGCCTCAGAAGTCGTATGGCAAGCCTCCGAGCTCCTAGCGCAAGCATCCGGGCTCCTAGCGCAAGCCTCCAAGGTCCTACCGCAAGCCCCTGAGGTCCTATCGCAAGCCTCTGAGGCCCTAGCGCAAGCATCCGTGGTCCTAGCGCAAGCCTTCGTGGTCCTACCGCAAGCCTCCGTGGCCCTAGCGCAAGCCTCCGCGGTCCTAGCGCAAGCCTTCGTGGTCCTACCGCAAGCCTCCGTGGCCCTAGCGCAAGCCTCCGTGGCCCTAGCGCAGCCCTCCGCGGTCCTAGCGCAAGCCACCGTGGCCCTACCGCAAGCCACTGCAGTCCTAGCGCAAACCAATTCGGTCCTAGCGCAAGCTTCCGTGGCCCTAGCGCAAGCACTTCAGGTCTTAGCGCAAGCCTCCAAGGCCTTAGCGCAACGTTTTGAACCTCATCGCAATCTCGCAACACCCCATCGCAACCCGCGTCTCGCCTGCGAACAGACGAAATACGCACGCGAACTTTCCTCTGTTGCCTTCCACTTTCTTGCGATCAAACACTCCGTGCGAGATTTCTCTCAACGGAGTTACCGCAATGACGCAAGACCTCGCCTCCATGAAGATCACGCAGGAAATCGAGGACCAGGTGATGGCCCTCTTCGCGCAGATCGAAGCCCTGCTTCCCGGGTTGATCAACACGCCCGACAAGGACCGTTCGAACTCGATGGGGGCGAAGAGCGAGCGCTACGTGCGCGCCACCATGGACCTGGCGAATCAGAACGCCGGCCTGATTCCGCCGGACGCCGACCTGGCCGGCGCCAATGCAGACCTGGAAGCGCGCGACCGTATGATGCGCATCACCCAGCGCGCAAAGCAGTTCCTCGACAAGTGCGAAGACACGACGTACGCGCTCGGCAGCGACCTGATGGTCTTCTCGCAGATCGCCTACGCGGTGCTCAAACTGCTCGGCAAAGCGACCGGGCTGGACGAGGCCGTCAAGGATCTGGGACATCGCTGGTCGCGGGGCAAGAAGAAACCCGCGCCGGCCAACGAGCAATGATGCAACGGTGGTGATTCGTCGGACGCGCGTTGCGCGCGCGTCTGATTACGTTGCGCACCTCTCGACGGTCACGATGGCGATGCGAGGTTAGAAGGCTTCGCTTCGACCAGCATCAACGACATAGTCGCAACGCATGTCCTCTGCGTCGGGAGGG
Source organism: Noviluteimonas gilva (assembly GCF_009740395.1). Classification (GTDB taxonomy): domain Bacteria; phylum Pseudomonadota; class Gammaproteobacteria; order Xanthomonadales; family Xanthomonadaceae; genus Noviluteimonas; species Noviluteimonas gilva. Next base: position 646,208 of record NZ_WOXT01000002.1, on the reverse strand, counting down.
GACCAATACAAGACCTCGTTCGCGAGGGAATACGTCCACCGCATTGGTCGAAGCGCGGCTTTCTACCTCCCGACACTCTTGCGCCGCACGCGCGGCGCAAGTCATTTCCCGTCCGAGGAGACTGTCATGTCCAAAGTAGACGACACGCGCCCTGCCCCCACTGTCTATACGATCCCCGAGCAAGCGCACATCGCGCTCGTGGAGATGGCCTACTTCCTGCGCATGATGGCGCACCTCACCGAGCCTGGTTCCAAGGCCAGCGACTACGAGGCGAAACTCCGCCCGACTGCGTTGAGTTGGTGTTTTTCCAGTCTGTCGAAGGAGATCGATACGATTCTTGGGGCTACGTATTGCGCGGAGGAACCTGCGAAGGCTTCGCGTTCGGCTAAAGCGAGGAAGCGGCTCTCCACGATTGCGGCCAGGATTGGGCAATCGCAAATGCCGATGCGGCAGAAGCGGGCGCTCTGAGTTGACGCTTCAGAGACACGGAGTTGAGCGCCCGGGCAAGGGGCACCCGAGAGGCGAAGACTCGCTGGCACCGGGATACCCGATCGAGGATCTGATCGCACAGATGACTAAGGAAAACAGCCACGCTCTGCACGAGATCGGCGATCGCGGTGCCGAGCGCAAGCTAGCGGATGCCCCGGTCTGGCGCTATTCTCAAGGCGTGAAATACGTCACCGTCGTCATCGCCAAAGATCCGTTGACCGGTCAGCTGACCATCGACAAAGCAGCCACCCAAGCGCGCGTGGCTGCGGTCAGGAAGGCTGCGACAACGCGCGCGCCAAGCGGGCTTGGCACCTCCAGGAAGGTGGCGAAGAAAGCCGCCACCAAGGCAGCCAAGAAGGTTACGAAGAAGACCGCCAAGAAAGCTGCCGCCAGGAAGGCCTGATGGATCGCCCCGGTCATCTGCTCGTGGCCTACCACGGCTGCGACGAAAGCGTGCGCGACATGTTGCTCGCCTCCGGCGAGGAAACGATCGATGTCAAAGAGAGCAAGAACCCCTACGACTGGTTAGGGACGGGTGCCTACTTTTTCGAGGATGACTGGAAGCGCGCACTCCTTTTCGCGCAAGCCGCCAACGAGCATCCGATATTGAGTAAGGGCGCGATAAAAACGGCCGCGGTGATCGGCGCGGTGGTCCGGGTCCACCGTTGGCTGGACCTGGCAACATCTGAAGGGCGTCTTGAGTACTCCGAGGCCATAAACGACCTCAAAGCCCAGGGCAAACGCTTCAAAAGAACGGCCCCAGCCCCAATCAATTGGGCAAGGACGACATCCTCCGCAAGTTGGATCGGCAGGTCATCAACCACATCCACGCCATGCGAAAGTCGTTGGGCAAGCCGCCCTACGACGCGGTTCGCTCTTACTTTCCGCAAGGCGACGCTGTTTCGGACTCGTCAGCTTTCCATCAAGAGACGCACATCCAGTTCGCGCTGCGCAATCCGCACTGCGTGCTGGGCTACTTCCGGGTTCGCGATGCCGAAGTGCGAGCGATCTGACGACCAGCTTTACGCTATCGGCCGGTGCGGGCCCTCGATCACTTCGAATGCGCAACGGAATTCAGTGCGCTGTCCAGCGCGATTCGAACGTGCCCGCCGAGAATCGGCGATTGTTCGCAGTGGGAAACGATACAAGCTAGAAGCCCTGAAATCGCTTCGTCATCGTCGCGCGCATGTGCACCCCAGACGCGATGCTGGATCTCATTGAGCCACTTTAGTGCGTTCAATTGGGCATCGCGGTCCAAGCCGTGGTCGCTCCAGATATCGCGTCCCGCGAGCGTCAGCTCGAACCAAAGGCGGATGCAGAAGTCCTTGGCCTTTTGGCCTCTCAAGTTTCGTAACTGATCTCTCATACGGTCGTTAGCAGTCACTTCGCATCCGCCGGGAACAAACCAGGCCAGCCTTTCGCTGGTCGATCCACTTGCACGAACTTGGCACTCGCGCGCGGGAAGCAGCGGCCCGTCAAATTACTGAAGTCGCCGGAGCGGCGCGGGTGCTCCGCATAGCGAAGCACCGATTTGCCCTGCACGAAAATCAGCACTGAGATGCCGTCGTTGCGTGCGATGTCCGTCAGGGTTTCAGCGGGCCAGTCGAACCCGAGCGCCTCGGCGGCCGAGGCATTGGTGGAGTACGGCCCGAGCACGCACACGCGATTCCAATTGCCCGGAACAGCGGACGCGAGATCTACGGTCTTGCGCCCCGATTCCGAGAATTGGTCTGCGATGGACGACGACAACGCGTCGCCGCAACCGCAGAGCGTCGCCAGCATGAGGACCAACGTGCAGCAGCGGATATGCGAAAGCATGACGGAATCCAGGGTGCCGGCTGTCGGGAGCGTGCAGGCCATGGAACGCTCAAATGTCCGCTTTCGGCCACAAGCGGACATTTGTGGCGCTGCTAGACGCCGCCATCTGGGTAGCGCGGTCGTTTGGCTGCAACGATCACGCGCCGCCACTTGCAAGATTCGGCAGGTAGAAGTACGAAACGACCAGCGCGACCGAGAAGTACATCGCCAGGAACAAATTGAGGGCGGCGATCACCGCGGCCGCGAACAGGCGCGTCTCCAACGGCCGACGTGAGCGCCACAAGTAGATGCCCAGCGCCGCGGACAGCGCCGCGCTTCCCCAAAGCCATGTGGGCGCATTTGCAACCATGTTGGCGAAGGCAACCGACACGGCAGGCTCGACGGGGCGCGGATACATTGAAAGAACCCGTGCCAGGAATGTGCCGGTGGTGACGGCGCCCACGAGACCGCAGAGGTATATCCAGACGGCGATGACGATTCTTGGCATGCGTCTATTTCAGCAGAATGGGAAAGCGGGAGTCAGGGTACCAATTTCCAAGTGACCGCTATCGGCCAACAGCGGACATCTACGACTCTTGGGGTCTCCGCCTACACGCCGAGAATGAAACCAGAACCAGACCGATCACAAACATTGGCAACGCAACGAAAACAGTGACCCCGAAGCGAGTTTCCTCATCTCACGTCACCTGTTGCTCCCACCAACCGGCGTGAGATGCGTCAGCATGCAGCGCCACTGTCCATCTACTTTGCGGTAGATGTCGGTGATGTACTCATCGGCCTGCATGGGCTGCCTGTTGAAAGTGCCGGTGTTCTGTCCGCGACCAGTGACCCAGGCCATGTCCCCGATGACACACGCATGCGTTGGAACTTTTGTCATCGTGGCATGGCTCAAAAGCCCGGAGCCGATGACGTCGAGGATGCGAGAGCGAGGAATTGGGCCGGCCTCCGGTGTTACCAGGATCCAATCGTCCGTGACGCAACGCGAGATCTGCTCCACGTCATTGGAGATCATGGCCCTGTTGAAGGCGTCCTCGAGGTCTACCAGGAACGCCGGAATTTCTGTCTGCATCGCTTTCACGCACGATCCTCCTTGTCCTGGCGCACTCCCCACCCTTGCGCATGCGCAATCTGTACTGCGATGCGGACGTTACACCGGCTCGCGGTGCGCTCGCGACCCTACCGTCGGTCACCTCTCGTCCGCCGCCTTGCTCCGCGGCAATCCAAGGGCTATACAGCGACTGAGCCACATGTGCTGCAGCGACGTATATCGCCTGATCCACGCCACGCGACAGTCGAGGGAATCGCAATGACATCCAACGTACCGCGCGCCCTGCGCTCCGCACGCGCGGCGCTGGCCCTGCTGCTGTTGCTGGGGGCGTCTTGCTCGATCGTGGGTACGCGACAGGCGCCGGCCTGGCAGAGTGCCGAGCAGATGGTGGTCGTCACCACGAGCGGCTGGGACGCGACCGGCGGCGAATTGCGGCGTTTCGAACGCGATGCCGGATCGACGCGCTGGCGCCAGACAGGCGCAACGACGGCCGTGACCGTGGGGCGCGCGGGAAGCGCCTGGGGTCTTGGCCTTCATCCGCTGCAAGAAGGCCCGGGCCCCACCAAGCACGAAGGCGATGGCCGCTCCCCGGCAGGCGTGTTCGCGTTGGGGAGCGCGTTCGGCTACGCCCCCGCGGCCGCCACCGCCATGCCCTATCTCGCGATGCAGGCCGATGACTACTGCATCGACGTGCCGGACTCGCCGCTCTACAACCGCATCGTCAGTGCGGCCGAGGTGGGCACGAACGCGGTCGAGGGGTCGACCGAACCGATGCGCCGCGACCTGCACGCCGATGGCGACATGCGTTATCGCCGCGGGTTGGTGATCGAACACAACCCGAACGCGCGCCCCGGCGCCGGCAGCTGCATCTTCGCGCACCTGTGGAATGCGCCGGGCGAAGCCACGGCAGGATGCACGGCGATGGCGGAACCCGCCATGGACGAAATGTTCGCGTGGCTGGTTCCCTCGAAGCATCCCGTGTTCGTCCTCCTGCCGCGCGCGGAATACGCGCGCCTGCAGGGCGCCTGGGCGCTTCCGGACATCATCGACGCGAGCGGACCTGCGGTTCGGTGACCCCGGAAGCTGCCCACATGCGACTCACTCGGAGTAGTAGCAGGTGACGCTCGCTACTTGCTTGCGAGGGTCGAACGTAAAGCTCAACTCCGGATGGCCGCCCCCTCTCTGCTCTGCGGGAATCGGACTGGAAAAAAAGTAAGTCCAGGTCTCGCCCACGTCCATGTCGGGCGCACCAAGTGCATTTCGGATCTGGGTCTTCTTCAAGCCCACGAGCCGTGGTGCATCACTCGGGCAGCGGGCGTCGGTGGGAGCCCCGACCGGCAATGCGCGAAGGCGCCGAAGCTCTGTCGCAAGCGATCGAGCAGCGGGTCACTCGCGGGAGCGTGCGCACAACTCGACTGCGCCACGAGAAGACAAGCTAGCCCCGTCATTACGCACGATCTACCAAGCATGCCTTCCCCCGTTGCCGCTTCCGAAGCAGTTTGTCATGCATTCAAAATGTCCGCTTTGGGTCGATAGCGGCCATCCAGTCCTTTGACCCTGCCCAGTGTGCCGTGCAGACTCTCGCGCATGCGCAACCCCCGCGAAGCGATGGCATGGCTGGTGACCGGAACCGGGCTGTTGATCCTGGCGCTTTCGGCGGGCCTATTCGTGCTGACGCTCGTCTTCCCGGGCGGTGAGTCTCCGGATGCCGGAGGCATGCTCGGGGGCATCGCGATCCTCGCCTTCCTCTTACTAGCGCTGCCGTTGTTGATCTTGGGCGGCGTGTTGTTCGCGTTTTGCGAGCGAGACACAGAAGCCGATTGAAGCGCTGATTAGGACGTCCGCTTTCGGCCAGAAGCGGTCATTCTCGGACACGGCGCAGTGTGGAAACCAGGATGTGCAGGACCACAAAAAGAGCGAGGGCTGGAAGCACCAACCAAAGGTAGCGGAGTGGACTCTCGTCGGTAAGCGAGGCCCCAATGCGGAACACCAAGCCGTTCTCGTCGTACCAGAGCCAGTTTGGATATGGCGGGATGCCCACCAAGGCTGCGCCCAGGAGTGCGAACGGCCACCGCGCCTGGGGCAGCCAGACTGCCGATGCGATGGTCAGCGCAATGGCTCCGAGTGCAACGAGGAAGTTTACGGGCGTCCAAACCAGCGCGGTCAGCACGCCGGGCAGCAGCAACAGGCAAGCAACAACTGCGGCCAACAGCACTCGCCGAGCTTGCTGACCAAGGGATAGCGATGTTTTGGCATTGCCGGAAAGCACTCGGTCCACGGCGCCAAGCTCCAGATTTGATCTGAGCTTATCGGCGCGGGGTCTTGCCAACAAGCAAGAGGGGGACGCAGGGCACAGCGCGCATCGAGCGATGTCCGCTTTGGGTCGGAAGCAGTCACCCGTCCCAATGTCCGCTATCGGCCACAAGCGGACATCCTCAACTACATTTTGTATTCGTACGTTTCGAGATCGCCGGTCATGGTCTTGTAGGTGTGCCTCCACGCGACCAACACACCCGTTCGGCTCACGAAAAACGCGAACTCACCGCTGCCTTGCGGGGACCGGATCTCGCGAACTTCAGTGCTCGCACCGCCGACTCGCAGCTTGGAATCTCTGACGTAGTGGAAGTCAAACCCTTCTGCTGTCCAATGACTCGATGCTTGGGTCGTGCGCGGAACGACCACGGTCATGTAGTCAGACTTGATGCAGACAAGCCAACTTGTGGCACACGGCGAGAGCGAGAAAAGATCGCCCGACACCATCAGCGTGTCGTCGTCGAAGTCCAGCACTGCGGCGGTTCCGTCGTCGAGCGGTGATCCGTTCAAAACGTACACGGTCGTATCCACAGCTACGGCGGGAGGGCTCCAGGGCGTCAGCGCCAGCACGAGAGCCAGGGCGGTCAATCGATACAACCGTTGCATGGTGATGTCCCTTGCCGTCGCCAGTTACTGTACCGGACCGGTGCCCAGGTCAAAGGTGCCGACAGAGCGCAGGTCGAATGTCCGCTATGGGTAGAAGGCGGACGCTGCCGTAGCGAAAACGATCGGCTTCCTGCGGCGCGCCAATGATGGTGTCGCGCTCCGGTTTGTGCCGGCCACGCGTTAACCCCCTGAAACAGCCCGACGTTCGACGGCTTGCCGCTATGGCAGCGCGAACAAAAGACCCAACGCCGCCACTAGTGCAAGCGAGATCGCCTGCATGAGCCAGGCCCCCGTAGATTCCCGCTGATGTAGTCGACCCGACGCGAACATCGCAAGCGCGACAGGCGCCAAGAACAGCCCAGAAAACATTGCGAGGAGGCCACCATGCGAATCGGAAGCAAGCGGGTGCAGCGGACTTGAGATGAGGTAGAGGCTCCAAGCGCCTATACCGGCCGCCACGAAGTAGTTGGCGTAGGCCACAACGTTGCGGACTTGAGGCGTCATCAACAGAATCATAAGACCTCGCGTAGCCAGTTCGAGCGCATAGGGACGCAGCGGCACGATGTCCGCTTTGGGTCGAAAGCGGACACTCATTACTCAACGTAACGTTCCGGCTCCCAACGCAGATAGACGAGGTACTCAAGCTGGGACAGCCCGCCTGAGCGAGGTGCAGCGACATGCTGCTCGTCCAGCTCCCACGTCGCGGGAAAACAGGCAAAGACCTCGCTCGCGGCGCAAGAACCACATTCAAGCGCATCCAGTGATGGCTCTCCGTCATATTCGAATCGAACGCGCACCGTTCTGGTCGCGCGATCGGCCTCGATGGACGCCTGCCTCAATTGCGGATGCACTTCACCCCATAGTCCTCGCATCAAGTAGAACTCAAGGGCCTGGCGGCGGCTGACTTTCTCGTCGACATCTTGCATGGGCTCGGCAACTCCCGATATGGCGGACGCATTGGTGACGGCAACTGGGGCGCCAGTGAGGCTACAACATGACCGCTTTGGGTCGAAAGCATCCACTGAGCCGGTATGTCCGCTATCGCCAAAAGCGGACATTAGCGGCTGCCTGCTAAAGTTTGGCGCAGGTTGAAGGGGACAGACATGCGATTTCTAGCCGTTCTCGCAATGACGTTGCTTACCGGTTGCACGGCGACGACGAAGTACCACATGGCTGCTAACCAGGTTCATGCCGACATCGGAGACGACAATACGAGTTGGGTCAAATTGAAATGCATGACCCCAGCGTCTTACCCCAGAGCTGAAGAAAAAACATCCGCGGACACCTTCACACCCTTGACGCTCGAAGACATCGCGGTAGTGGAGGATGGCTGCATCTGGGAGGCAAACGAATCGGTTATTGATGGTTGCGCCCTGACGCTGGGGAAGACAGCAATCGTCACTCCAACTCTGGCCAACGCACGACAGCAGATTGAGGCGTGCCTGATTCGTCAGGGCTACGAACGCTCGGTCGTGGTTCGGACACATCAGCCTCCGCCTACGCCATGCACCAGTAGTTACCCGCTGGAGCGTTGTCCGATGCCTGTCGAGCCGAAGCCATAGTTGAATCGACGATGCCCACAGACATCACGGCCGCGAATCAGGCCCGCTCTCTGGCAATAGCAAGATTCCGCAGGCACATCGCTTTCAACGCACCAGCCGCTCCCTTGGATGCGGAGCGATAGCACTCGATTGCCTTCGGGAAGGCATCAAGGTCGAAGTAGGCGTTACCAAGGTTGTAGAAGAGCTCAGGCTTCTGCCCTCGGCGCCGCAATGCCTTCTCCAGGTAGTAGGCACTCCATCTGGGACGACCTAGTTCCGAGTAGCAGTTTGCAATCGCCATCATTGCGTCCCGGTCGTCGGGCCTGTGGCGCCATGCTCGCCGGAATGCAGCGACCGCGCCCACCATCCGCCCGCGTCGATATCGAATATCGCCTACGACATACCAAGCGTGGTTGAGGTCGCCATTGAACGGGGGGCGGATGCGAGCTCCCTCGTTGCCCAGCAGCAAGCGTTCCGCAGATGCAAGCCTTCCCGCCCTGATTTGTCGGTAGACCTTCTCGATTTCTTGCATGACCGACTCCCCCGATCCGCGTCATTCCATGAGTCTGCCGGAACGTCGCGCCGAATTTCCGCTTTGGTGATCAATGGCAGCTATCGGCCAAGAGCGGACATTCGCTGGGAGCGCCATTTCGGAAGATAGATCAGAGCCAGCGGCAGAACATCAACAGGCTTCCGGCAGCCGCGACCACAGTGCTTGCTGCCAGCATTCGCTTTCGGCTGCCAAGCACTCCCCAAACCGGAGTACACCAGGCAAGCAACCAAGCCGACCAAAGAACAGCGGTGGCCGTGGGCGTGAGCGCCAACAGGGGGCACATCATGTCGCAATGAGGAGGGCGCGCAATCCACACGACGTAGTTCGTAAAAAGCGCAAAGCCAGCGACAGCCGCCCCAATGAGCAGACTCGGGATCGAGAGTGCGACTCCAGTAACCTGACGGTGCGACATGAGGTGTCCGTCGAGTGGTCTTAGGCCCAACAGAGCATAGCCGGTGGGCGAGCAGACCGACGACACCAGGCCGTCCCGGAAAACCGGCCACAAAGAGCGCTAACCACCGCGGCGTCACCAGGGACTTCCGTATCATCCCCGACCGAAACCCCGGCCGGAAGCGCAGTAGCGATGCCTCACACGGAACTTCACGTACTTTCAGGCGGTGGCCAGATGGGCGCGCGGCTGCGCGAGATGGATTGGCAGCGCACGTCGCTCGGCCCCGTGGAGAGTTGGTCAGAGGCGTTGCGTACGCTGGTCGCACTGATGCTGGCGTCCAACCAGCCGATGTACATCGTGTGGGGACCCTCGAGGACCTTCCTCTACAACGATCACTACGTGCCGTTCCTCGGGGCCAAGCATCCCTGGGCGCTCGGGCGCGACATCCTCGAAGAGGTTTGGCCCGAGATCCGCAACGAGCTCGAACCGCTGATCGCCTCGGCCGCTGCCGGCGACCCGGTGCACATTTCCAGCATGCACCTGATGCTCGAGCGCAACGGCTATCCCGAGGAAACCTATTTCTCGTTCTTCTTTGCCCCCGTCCGCGATGCGTCGGGCACGGTGGCAGGCATGTTCGGCGCGTGCAGCGACATCACCGCCCAGATGCAGCTCGAGCGCGACCTGTCCGCGAGCGATGCGCGGCATCGGCAAGTGCTGGAAAACATGGATGAGGCGTTTGTCCTCTTCGATCGCGACTTCCGCGTGGTGGAGGTGAACCCGGTCACCGAACGCCTGACCGATCTCCATCGCGATGCGCTGCTGGGTCGACTGCACTGGGATCTGTTCCCCGGCACGCTGGAGTCGCCGCTCGGACAGATGTATCTGCGTGCGCTAGCCAGCGGCCGCGCGGAGAGCATCGAGCACCAGTACACGTTCGAGAACGGCCGCCAGTGCTGGTTCGAAGTTCGCGCCTTTCCCGTGGAGGAAGGTTTGGCGGTGTTCTTCCACGACATTACCCAACGCCGCGAAGAGGCGGAGACGGCTTCGCTGGCCGCCGAACGCGTGCAACTGGCGTTGGATGCCGGGGCGATCCTGGCGACCTGGGTGTGGTTGGTCCCGGAAGACCGCATCAGCGGCGACGAGCGATTCGCCCACCTGTTCGGGCTGGATGAGCGGGCGTGTCGCGATGGCATCCCGCTGGCGATTGCCGTCGACGCCATCCACCCCGATGACCGCGACCGCGTAAGCGCGGCGGTCGAAGGGGCGCTGGCGCGCGGCGGCCCTTACCGTTGCGAATACCGTGTGCTCACTCGGGACGGCACCTGGGCCTGGGTGGAAGCGAACGGGCGCGTGGAGATGGACGAAAACGGCAGGGCCGTGCGTTTCCCAGGCGTCTTGTTGGGCCATGACGAACGACACCGCGTCGAGGCCGAGCGCGACCGCGCCCTGACGCTGCTGCGCACGTTTACCGAGACCGTGCCGGGTGTGGTGTACGCGAAGGACCGGGAAGGCCGACTCGTCGTCGGCAACCACGGCGTGGCGGACCTGCTCGGCGTGCCGCAGTCGTACTTCCTGGGCCGCACCGACCTCGAACTCCTTGCCGACAAAGCGCAAGCCGAGGGGGTGATGGCCAACGACCGTCGCATCATGGAAAGCGGCGTCGCCGAGCAGGTCGAAGAGGAGATCCAGCTGGCCGACGGCTCGCCGGCGATCTGGCTGTCGACGAAGGCCCCGTGGTTCGATGAGGACGGCAAGGTGGTCGGCCTGATCGGCGCGTCGCTCGACATCACCGAGCGGCGGCGTCTCATCGAAACGCTCGAAAACGCGGACCGACGCAAGGACGAGTTCCTTGCGATGCTCTCCCACGAGTTGCGCAACCCGCTTGCGCCGATCCGCACCGCCGCCGAGCTTCTGCGCTTGGCGCCCAGCGACGAGGCGCGCGTCAGCAGGTCGGCCGAGATCATCTCCCGACAGGTTGCGCACATGACCGATCTGGTCGACGACCTGTTGGATGTGTCGCGGGTCACTCGCGGGCTTGTCGATTTCGATCGCAAGCCCGTGGACATGCGTACCGTCGTCGCTGCGGCGGTCGAACAGTCCGAGCCGACCGTGCAGTTGCGCCGGCACACACTGACGGTGGAGACCACCGGCGGTCCGGCCTTCGTGCTCGGCGACTGGCATCGCCTGGTCCAGGTTGTGACAAACCTGTTGACCAACGCCGCCAAGTACACGCCGCAAGAGGGCGCCATCCGTGTTGCGCTGACGGTGATGGAAAGCGAAGTGGCGATCGAGGTGACCGACAATGGCGTCGGCATCGAGCCCTCGCTGTTGCCGCATGTGTTCGACCTGTTCACCCAGGCCGCACGCACGCCCGATCGCGTGCAGGGCGGGCTCGGCATCGGTCTTGCGCTGGTCCGCAGCATCGTGAGCGCACACGGCGGCAGCATCGCCGCGTCCAGCGGAGGCCTTGCGCGCGGCAGTACGTTCCGACTTGTGCTTCCACGGACCGAGGTCGACCTCGAGCCGGTGGCGGAAGCCATGACGTCGCGCGCACCCGTCCAGGCGCGCACCGTGATGTTGGTCGACGACAACCGCGACGCCGCCGATACGCTCGCGACCGTCCTGCGTCTGCTCGGACATGACGTCACGGTCGCCGCCGGCGGCCACGAGGCACTGGGCTTGCTGACGCTGCGCCCGCGCTGGGACGCCTTCATCCTGGACATCGGCATGCCGGACATGACCGGGCACGAGCTGGCGAGCCGACTCCGCGAGCGCATGGGCGACCAGCCTGCCTGCTTCATCGCGTTGACCGGATACGGGCAGCAGTGCGACGAAGCAGAATCCCGCGCAGCGGGCTTCCATCACCACTTGGTGAAGCCGGTCGACGTCGAACGCATCGTGGGTTTGCTTGCGCTTGGAGTCCCGTCGGATGAGGTTGGACGGCGGTCGAGCGCCCGTCCTGCCGGCGCCGTCCGAAGTGAGTCTCGGAAGCAGTCAATGCGTGACTCGCCGTCTTTCGACAGGAATTCAATCAAGTCGTCTACCGACGGTGGCTCAACCTAGCTGCTCACGCCGAATATCGAGATTGGGAACAGGACGACGCTCATCAGCTTCGGAAATGCGTAGCCCAGGATCGCGCAGCAAATCATCGCGCCCAATCCCCAGAGGACGACCTCGGCGAAACCGACTGGCGTCGCGCCGAGCGCGATGCGCCCAAGGAGCCCGATCCAGAAGCCGCCTGCCCCACCAATGATCAAACCTGTCACTCGATCCCTGGGCGTAATCGGCGCGTGCCACCACTCGCGAAATGTCAGTGATCCACGTTTGAAAATCACTTGAACGAATCCGTTCCGAGGAACGGCGAATCCTACCCTGCTCCAATGTCCGCTATGGGTCGAAAGCGGACGCTGAGTTAGCGAAAACGATCGGCTCCCTGCAAAGCTCGCGCTTTGCGACCTCAGCGAGACCTCGATTCCGCAGGGCTTGCCCCGGCCTTCGGATTGACCAGCCCTTCACGCCACATGCCCTGATGTACCGCGTGGCCGCCAACTTCAGCCGGGGCGCGATCGCCGCCTGGATCACCGTCGTTGCGCTGTTCGTGACGACGGGCCTCGACGTGCCCTGGAAAACGCCGTGGGTCCTCGCGGCGCTGTTCGCCTGGCTGTTCGTCGTCGTCATCTGGAGCGCGCTCGGCGCGGTCCACGAGGCCGAGGGCGTGGCGCGCCTGATCCGCGAACCCTTCAGCACCCTGGTGCTCACGCTCTCCGTGTCCGTGACGGAAGTGGTGCTGATCGTCGCAGCCATGATGGTCGATCGCGAAGACTCGACGATGGCGCGCGATGCCATGTATTCGGTGTTGATGATCGTGCTCAACGGCGTGGTCGGCCTGGGGCTGCTGATCGGCGGCAGGCGCCATTTCGAACAAGTGTTCAATCTCCAGGGCGCCTCGGCCTACTTGTCCGTCGTGATCCCGTTGTCGGCGATCACCCTGGTGCTGCCCACGTTCACCGCCTCGTCGACAGGCGGCACCCTGACGGCGCTACAAGCGGTGTGCTTCGCGCTGATGACGCTGCTCCTCTACGGCCTGTTCCTGTTCCTGCAAGTCGGACGGCACCAACGCTATTTCGTCGATCCCGGTTTCGCCGACCGCGCCCCCGGTGTGTCGCCGACCTCCGCGTCGGAAAACGTCGCGCACGACATCGCGCCCACGCCTGCGAAACAGGTGGTGATCGGCGGCATTCGGTTGCTCGCGTGCATCCTGCCGATCTCGCTGCTCGCCACGCCGCTGGCGACCCTGTTGGATCACGGTCTGTCGGCGCTGGACATCCCCGCCCCGGTCGGCGGCATCGTGATCGCGATCCTGGTCTTCGCACCGGAAGGCCTCTCCACGCTGATCGCGGTCACGCGAAACGAGCTGACGAAGGCGATCAACGTCAGTCTCGGCGCGACGTTATCCACGCTGGGCATCACCGTGCCGGTCGTGCTCCTCATCGGCCTGTTCACCGGACAGGACGTGATCCTCGGGTTGCCACCGACCAGCATCGTGCTGCTCGCCACCACGCTGATCCTGGCGACGCTGACGTTCTCCCGCGCACGCACGACGATGCTGGAAGGCGGCGTGCACCTGGCCGTGTTCGTGGCGTTCCTGGTGCTCGCCTTCGAGCCTTAGGGGCGCAGCCGATATCGTTGGCGTCAGCTCCGAAGCCGTGCGGCGTGTTTGCGACCCGCCGCCAGGACGAGATTCGATACGAGCTCGAACGTCAGATAGCAAACGCCGAACTGCGCAACGAAGAACCAGCCACTGGCGCGGTTGGCGCCGCATCGCATCTCTGTAAGGCAGCGAAACACACCTGCAATCAGTGGCACGCCGTATGCGATGGCCGCAACTGCAGCAACCCCCACGACAATCAGCGAAACCCTGCCGGACGCAGACGAATGCCACAGGAATGCGTTGCGCCTGAGTGCAATCGTTGCGCGCATGGGGAGAAGGGAAATGCCGAACAGCCCCAGGAACCCAAAGCCGTAGATGGCTGACGCAAAAAGTATGTAGGACCAATCAGTCATCGCTGTCTCGCGTCTGGATCCACCGTCGCAGGAGCTTATGCAAGCGCAACCCGGCCAACAAGTCGACGAAGTTCCGAGAAGTGACGGTGCGCTCAGGCGAACGCCGCCAACACCCCCGCCACATTCGCCCCGATCGCCTCCACCGCATACCCACCTTCCTGCGCCAGCACGGTCGGACGCCGTAGCGCCGCGATGCGCGCGCCCATCTCGACGAAGTGCGCCGTTCCCAGGGCGAAGCTGCTGATCGGGTCGTCTTCGAACGTGTCCACGCCGAGCGACACCACCAGCGCGTCGGCGCCGAAGCGATCGATCGCGCGCAGTGCCACGTCGAGCGCCTGCGCGTACGCCGCCCACGCGGTGCCACGCGGCAGCGGAAGGTTGAGCGTGGCGCCCTCGCCTGCGCCCTCGCCGCGTTCGTCGGCGTAGCCGAGGAAGTACGGATACTCCGTCTCCGGCGTGCCGTGCAGCGAGGCGAAGAACACATCGCCGCGTGCGTAGAAGATGTCCTGCGTGCCGTTGCCGTGGTGGTAGTCGATGTCGAGCACGGCCACGCGCGCGAAGCCGGCGCCGCGCAGGGCCTGTGCCGCGAGCGCGGCGTTGTTGAGATAGCAGTAGCCGCCGTACACCGAACCCGCCGCATGGTGTCCGGGCGGCCGGCACAGTGCGTACGCCGCGCGTTCGCCTTCCGCGACCAGGTGGGCCGCCGTCAACGCGCAGCGCGCAGAAGCGAATGCCGCCTCCCACGTGCCTTCGACGATGGGCGTTCCCGCGTCGAACGCGTAATACCCCATCGCCCCGTTGACCCCTTCCGGAACGCGATCGCGACGCAGGCTGCGCGCCGGAAACCCGCTCGGCAACATCGATCCGCTTCGCCCCTCCTCCTGCCAACGCGCATACGCGGTGCGCAGGAAAGCGACGAACGCCGGATCGTGCACGGTGTGCAGGCTTTCGATGGGGTAATCGCGCGGGAGGCCGATCGGCGCATTCGCGGCCTGCAGCGCGCGCAGGATGTGGTCGATGCGGTCGGGGGATTCGAAGCTGGGGACGAGCTGCCCGCGATGGAGTTCGACGCCGCCGGCGTGCCGCGCGTGGAGGGGCGAGTGGACGACGTGCATGGGGCGATCCGGTTGGGTTTGTCGACAAGGGGTGCGGCTGGCACGCTGACGATAACCCGACTCGCCCGCGTCGGTGACCGCTTGGGACGCAGGCATAATCGATCCGCGCACGCCCGCCGGCGCGCCGTGCTTCGGAGCCACCATGCGCCTGCCCGTCCTGCTCTGCTTCGGCTTGCTCTCCCTCGCGCCGCTCACATGCCTTGCTTCGCCAGCGGATGCGCTTGCGCTTCCGGAGCAGGACGTCGCCGCGATCGCGCGCGAGGTCAATGGCGAGATGGCGATGCAGACCCTCGAAGGCATCGTGCAGCAGCATCGTGAGCGTGGCTCGCGCGGTTTCCACACGTCGGCCGAATGGGTGGCCAGTCGCGCGCGATCGTTCGGGCTGACGGATGTCGAGATCCTGCAGTTCCCAGCCGACGGCACGATCTTCTACGGCACGCAGCGTTCGCGCCGGGCCTGGGATGCGGATGCGGGCGAACTGGTGGAGGTAAGCGATGGCAAGCAGGCGCCGATCGCGAGCTACGCCGCGGTGCCCATGGTGCTTGCAGAGGACAGCGAATCGGCGGACGTGACCGCGTTGCTGGTCGATGTCGGCGCCGGCAACACCGAAGCCGACTACGCGGGCAAGGACGTGAAAGGAAAACTCGTGCTGGTCTCCGCTTCGCCCGGCGAAGTGCAGGACCTGGCGATCGGCAAGTTCGGCGCGGTGGGCATCCTCAGCTATCAGCAGAACCAGCCCAACGGTTGGTCGGGCGACAACATCGAACAGATCCGCTGGGGTCATCTCGACAGCTTCTCGGCCCATCCGACCTTCGCCTTCATGCTGTCGATGAAACAGGCGAATGCATTGAAGGCACGTCTGTCCGCCGGCGAAGCGATCCGATTGCATGCGTCGGTGAAAGCCGGCCAACACGCCAGTCCTTACGAAGTGGTGACGGCCACGATTCCCGGCGCCGATCCGCGCCTGAAAGAACAGGAAATCGCGTTCACCTGCCACCTCGACCATCCCAAGCCCGGCGCCAACGACAACGCCAGCGGTTGCTCGACCATCCTGGAAGTCGGACGCACGCTGCAGACGTTGATCGCGCAGCGCGCACTCGCACGGCCGGCGCGCACGATCCGATTCATCTGGGGGCCCGAGGTCGAGGGCACGGTGGTCCTGCTCAACGCGCGTAAGGATTTCGCCCGGCGCATCAGGGCCGTGGTGCACATGGACATGGTCGGCGGCGGGCCGCGGACACAGGCGGTGTTCCATGTCACGCGCGGGCCGGCGAGCCTGCCGTCCTTCATCCATGACGTGGCGTGGGGCTTCGCGCAATGGGTCAACGTGCAAAGTTACGACTTCGCCGCGACCGGCAAAGCGCAGTTCCCGATGCTCGCGCCGTCGGGCGGCAAGGAACCCTTGCGCGCGGAGGACTCGCCCTTTGCGTTGGGGAGCGACCACGAGGTCTACCAGGATTCCAGCTACGCGATTCCGGCGATCTATCTCAACGACTGGCCCGATCGCTACATCCACACCACGCTGGATACCGCGGCGAACATCGACCCGACCAAGCTGGGTCGCGTTGCCTTCATCGGCGCGGCGACGGGCGTCGCGCTCGCGAACGATCCACGCATCGGCACGCCGGCGGCGACTCCCGCACCCATGCGCGCACCGGGCCCCGCGGCGAGCGGCGACGGCAAGCGCGTCTTCCGCCGCAACCCGGAACCGCGCGGCCCGCTCAGCGTGTTCGGCTACGACTGGTTCGACGACCACGCAAAGCGGCTGGCGCTGCCGCGTCCGAAGCTGCTCGATTTCGAGGGCCCGCACGGTGGCGGCGGCGACTATGCCTACGAGGTGCTGAATTTCGCCGACGGAACGCGCGATGCGCAGCAGATCACGAACGACGTGTCGGCCGAGTTCGGCCCGGTGCCGTTGGCATTGGTGATCGAATACCTGCAGGCGCTGGAGCGCGTCGGCGTGGTGGAGCAGATCCGCTAGGACCAATGCGTGGCCGATTTGCGCCGGCTGCGCCGTGCCCTAAGACACTCGTTGGATGGCGATCAGTCCCCGACTCCCTCGACACAAGCGCCCGAACCATGAAACGCGAACTCACACGCTCCAGCGCCGTTCCCGCAAAGGCGGTCGGTGCGCAGTCCGTCGGCGCCATGGCGCTGGGCGGGATGACGCTGGGCGCGATTGCGATTGGCGCGGCCGCCATCGGCGCATTGGTCGTCGGTCGCCTGGTCATCGGCCGAGCACGCATCAAGCGACTGGAGATCGACAGCCTTGTCGTGCGTCGACTACAGATCACGGAACAGCTCACGACGCCGTCTGATGCCAAGCTTGGGGTCGAAGTGGATGACGCGCCAAGCATGTAGTTTCAAATTTTTTCCCGTGTCGCCCCTCGCCAGCACATCAGCCCCGCCGCCAAACAAGACAGCGATTGTTCGCCGGCATCGCCACATCATCGACCACCTGCAGCCCGGCCTGCGCAGCAAGCTTCTGCACCGCCTCGACATCGCGAATCCCGGAACGCGCATCGCGCGCCTTCAACCAGGCATCGAACTCGCGATTGCTCTCACTCGTGTAACGCCCGCCCGTGTTGAACGGCCCGTACACGACGAGCATGCCGTCGGCACCGAGCACGCGCCCCACCCCGTCGAAAAACGCCTCGACCTCCGGCCACCCGACGATGTGCAGGATGTTGGCGCTGAACACTGCGTCGTACGGCCCGGTCGGCCACGGCCCACCCACGTCGAGCGCGAACGGCGGCGGCGTGTTGGGCAGCCCGGCCTCGTCCAACCACAGCCGAATGCCGGGCAATTGCGCGGGCAGATCGGCGCACTGCCACGACAGCCAGGGCATCGCGGCGGCGAAATACACCGCGTGCTGCCCGGTCCCGCTGCCCACCTCGAGGACGCTGCGGCGGTCGGCGAACTGCGTTCGCAACACTGCGAGGATCGGATCACGATTGCGCTCGCAGGCAGGCGCGAAGGGTTTGGCGTCCATGCCGCACAGCATGCCGCATCACGGCTTATCAGATGCGGACCTAAAGGCCCGACACCATGCGCTGGCGTGCTTCACGCGCGCCATCGAAGACACGCTTGACAGGGCCCAGTGCCTGCACGAACTCCAACTGCTCACCCTCCGATCCCTTGCAGTAGATCAGCCGCCAGCCGTTCGACTTCCCCTCGGTAATGCCGTTGCTGTTCGCATCCAGTGGCGCGGCCTTGCGCTCCTGCTCCGTCGTGACCGTCACGACGCGATTGGCACGAACGTGTTGCATGCCCCGGCGCGCGGCTTCGGCTTCCAGGTCTGCGATGAACTGATTGAAGTCCACCTCGTCGCGGATGTGGAAACAGATGTGCATCATCCTGGGGAACGCCGGACTCATGTGGTCGAGCGGTTCGGCGAATGCATTTCCGTTGCCGGCCGGCTGTGTTGAGTCGCGGTACTGCAGCAGCTCGATCACCACGTTGTCGAACTGGATGAACCGGACATCCAGGCGCTGCGCGCCGCTCCGCAGGTCCGGTATGCCCATCGTCAGAGGGTTGACCTTGCGCGCATTCGCCTCGATCACCTGATCGGTGAGAAGCGTGTTATGGATGCGCTCGCCCTGGAAGTCGCCATCGCGCATCACCTCGGTGCCCCCGAGGACTTCGGTGTAGAACTCGAACGCGCGATCCATGTTCTGCACAGTCAGTCCGAAATGCTGCACCCCCCGCAGGCGGCCACCGATCGAGCCAAGGGCTTGGCCCGTCCCCGCCTTTGCCGTGGTTCCCTGCGCGAATGCGGAGGGAAATGCCGCCGCTAGACTGCCGCCAACTGCGATCCCGGCTGCCTGCAGCACGCTGCGCCTTTGCAGATCGGTGCGATCGGACTCTGACTTGTTGGCCATGGCTTGTTTTCCATTGGGAGTGGACATGCGACTGGACCTGCAGCTCGCAGAAGCATGCCCAAGCTGTTTCACCGGCGTATTACCCGATCGGGTTATGCATGGGCGCGTGTCCGTGCCCCACGGCCCTGATGCGTTGCTTGAAGAGCGCCTTGCCGGAAACCCATCCATGGAAGCGGTGCCCGACACACCCGACGATGCCATCGCGCTCGCGTTGGCCGGCAACCGGCGATTCGTGGAAGGCCAGTCGACCGTTTACCACCAGGACATGGACCTGCTGCATGCCCAGACGGCCGACCACCAGCATCCGTTCGTCGCGATCCTGGCCTGTGCCGATTCGCGCGTGCCCGTCGGCTTGGTGCTGGACGAACACATCGGTCGCGTGTTCGTCACCCGGATCGCAGGCAACACCGCGTCCACGGAAGTCATCGCCAGCCTGGAATACGCGGTGGCCATCCTTGGCGTGAAAGCGATCATCGTCATGGGCCATACGAACTGCGGCGCGATCAAGGCGGCGATCCGGAACGACGAAGTGCCGGGCCAGATCAGCGCGTTGTTTGCAGGGATCCTGCCCGCCATCAGCCTGGCGGGCGGAGACGATGCAGATCCGGGTGAGGTCACGCGGCAGCACGTCCTCAACCAGGTGGGCGTGTTGACGCATGCGTCCACGGTGATCGATTCGCGGGTGAAGGACGGCTCGCTCAAGGTCGTGCCTGCGCTCTACGACGTTGCGAGCGGCGTGGTCGCGCTGTTGCCGGAACGCGCACCAAGGGCCGGATAGGTGCGCCCTCTGCCCTCGCGCCCGTTGTGCGCCGCCACAGCCGGCGTGCTTGCACTGGTGGTCGCGCCGTCGATCGCGCTGGCGCAGGACATCGAACCCCGCGCCTATTCCAATGCGCCGATCGGTGTGAACTTCGCTGTCGCGGGCCTCGTGCAAACACGCGGCGGCCTGGCGTTCGACGCGTCGCTGCCGATCACCGACGCGCACATCGAAACCACGGGCGCGGTGTTCGCGTATGCGCGCGTGATCGACTTCGGCGGCCGCTCCGGCAAGTTCGACGTGATCGTGCCCTACATGCGCTTGTCGGGCGACGCCGATTACCTTGGTCAACCCGTCTCGCGCGAGATCAGCGGTTTCGGTCGACCCGCCTTCCGCGTGTCCATCAACCTGCACGGCGCGCCCTCGCTTTCCCTGCGCGAGTTCAAGGGCTGGAAGCAGGACCTGATCGTCGGCGCGAGCCTGCAGGTGTCGCCGCCGTGGGGCCAGTACGACGGGAGCCGGCTGTTGAACATCGGCACGAACCGCTGGTCCATCAAACCGGAGATCGGCGTTTCGAAAGCGGTAGGCCGATGGACGCTGGAGGGCCAGGCCGCCGTCGTGTTCTTCACCGACAACGACGACTTCTACGGCGGCAACACGCGCTCCCAACGTCCGCTGTATGCATTGCAGGCCCACGCGATCCACAGCTTCAGCTCCGGCAAGTGGGTGTCCCTCGACGTCAACTGGTTCGCGGGCGGCCGTTCCGAAATCAACGGCGCCCTCCGCAACGACCTGCAACAAAACTGGCGCTTGGGCCTGACGCTCGCGTTGCCCATCGATCGCCTGAACTCGATCAAGCTCGCCGCCAGCAGCGGCGTCTCCGCGCGCACCGGCAACGACTTCGATGCCATCGCGATCGCGTGGCAGCACCGTTGGGGTGGAGAACTGTGATGCATCGGGTGAGCGACGCAGGGCCCGCCTTGACGGGCTCTGGTTATCGCAGGCCGATTTGGTTGATTGTTAGAGGTTGATCTTGTTCAGAACTGCGCCACCCGTGAACCCCGTCGCCGGGTTGCTGATGAGCGCCTGGAGTTGCGGACTCGTGGGTGTCCCCGACGCGACGAACGAAAGCGAGATCGTGCCGGCGGCAACGCCGTTCTCCTTGAGCGCGATCGACGCCGTACCGCGGCAATATTGGTCGACCTGGTAGCTACCGTAGCCCGTGAACACGCGGACGCTACCGTCCTGCCCTTCCTTGTAGTTCGAAATGGAGACGGCGTTTACGCCATTGAAGTAGACATGGGCCACGCCGAAGGCGGCATACGTCGAGAAGTACGATCCGCCGCCGCTTGCCGCGAAGTAACCCTTGATGGTGGCGGCCGTGCAAGCGGCGTGGGCCGCGGGGAAAATCGCGCAAGCAGCAACGACAGCGAGAACGCGAGGAAGTAGGTGCATGAATGTTTCCCCTGATCGGATGTGAGCGAATGTTTGCAGAGTTGCGCCTCGCCTTCGCAGGACGAGCAGCACCGACTCTTGCGTGGTGAGTCGCTACTCCCCAGCGGCGCTCACGATCGCAGGATGGGCCACGGCAACGGCGGAAGGAAGCAAAAGATCGGTCGCCTCGCCAATCCACACGATTCGGCGCTGCGCTCTCTCACTCCATCGGCATCCACTGGAAGTCCCGCGTATCGAGTGTCAGCCGTTCGATGGTCATCAACGGCGGAATCGTGCAGGTCAGTGCAAAGCTGGTCTGCCCATGTCGATCCTGATCTGGGCGGATGTCCATCACTGCGCGTCCGTTCCTGGGAACTGTCACATTGGCAATGACCGGATCGGGGCCGCCGGGGCCATTGTTGAACCTGACCAATCGGCAGCCGATATTCCGACTCGCCGTCGCACCGTTGAACAGCGCCAACCGCACGCGTACGACATTCGTGGAGTCGTTCGGCGGGATCATGAGCGACACGATCGGCACGGAGCATGTGATGACCACGCTGGTCGTGGATTCGTTGGTGGCGCCGCTGGTGCGCTTGCGCAGCGCGTTGTCGTCTTGCGCGGTATTTCCCACGCATGCCGTACTGCCCGGTTCTTCGACGCGCGCAGCTTTCGCGGGAGCGCTCAGGACAGCGGCCACCAACAGGATCGCCGTCAAAGCGTGGGTTGCCTTCATGTTCATCTCCTTTCGCCAGGTCGGCTAGAGAGATAACGGCGTCAGTCGCGACTCCGGCCGCATTCGCGCGGAAAAACTGTTCGAAAGCTGACCCGTTAAGGCTCCAGAAAAAGAGATGAACTCGTAGCGCGCAAGTCTCGCCGAGGCTTGCATTCGCGCATCCGATCTATTGCGCTGCACAAGCCACCGCAGCGCACCACGCGAATGTCGTTCATCGACACGCGCATGCACCCATTCAGACCGCACACGAACTCTGCCGTCGCGTTCAACATTTTCTTTCCACACAAAACACACGTTCCTAATCCCAGCGTCCTCGTGCCGCCTCGCGGCACAGGGAGAGGGAACGATGAAAACGCAAACTGCATTGCGCGCATCCGTGCTCGTCGGCGCGTCGCTGGTCGTGTTGGGCGCGGGCGCGTTCGTCGCGACGCATACGGAATCACACGCCGCGGCAAGCGCCCGCCAGGTTCAACCCGACAAAAGCGCGGCAACGAATGCCGCGGGCCTCGTCGCCGCAGCCCTCGACCCCGCCGCTGCCGGCGCAGATCCGTTGCAAGTCGAACCGCGCCTGCCGCGCGCAGCCGGTACGCCGTGCGTCGTGAATCTGCTCCGCGATTCGCAGATCCCCGTCAACTCCATCTTCAGCACGAACTTTACCTACGCACCGCCCGCGGGATGCCCGGGCGCATGGGCGAAGGTCAAGCTCATCATCGAACTCGAAGGCCCGCGGCAGAACGGCAACCCGGTCAGCGCACTGTCGTTGCAGCTCACCGAAACCGGAGATCCCAATTCGGGATGGACGAGCGGCGCCTTGTGGGCCGGCGCGCCGCAAATGACCGACGACGTTCCCGTGTGGCACATGGAGCGAGACGTGACGGAATACGCCTCCCTCCTGCGCACCTCGCACCCCGGCGTGCTGTCCGGACGCTACGACAACGTCAATTTCGATTTCGACGACTTCCTCGAAACACCGAGGGCGACAGCGCTGCTCGTCTTCTACCCGGCGACGGCGCAGACGCCCGCGCAGCGCGTCGCGGATCTCGTCGTTCCCATTTCGTCTTTCGAAGCGCACGACCATTTGCCGATCGCGGCGTTCACCGGCACGTTCCCGCGCAACATCGAACGCGCGTACCTGGACGTGGTCTCGCACGTCTCGGGCACCGGCGGCGGCGGAAACACGCGCTACTGGTTCGCTTGCGCGCCGGAGTCCGTGCTCGCCGAATTCCCGTACCTGCACAACTCCTTCGCCATCGGCGATCTGCGCCACAACTTCGTGAGCCACATGCAGGGCTGCGGCGGCGGGAATTACCGCGAAGTCGAAATCCGCATCGACGGCCGGCTCGCGGGCCTGGCGCCCGTCTTCCCCTGGCTGGGCAGCAGCATCAACAACGGCTTCCGCAATACGGTCGACACCCCTGCCCCGGCCGCGCAGGCCTTGAACTGGATGCCGTTCCGCGTGGATCTCACGCCCTTCGCCGGTCTGCTCAACAACGGTGCGGAACACACGGTGCAGGCGCGCCTGCTCGGTGTGGACAGCGGTCTGGTCTCAGGCCACCTGGTGCTGTATCGCGACAGGAATCGCGCGATCGTGCCCGGCGCGGTGACGAGCAACACGCTGGCCGAATCGACGCCGTCGATCACCGACACGCTCGTCGAGACGACGGCAACGAACGAGGGCATCGTGACCCGGCATCTCACCGGCGAGGTCAGCACGCGTTCGGTGCGGTCGTTCCGCATCTCCGGTTACGTCGACACCTCGCGCGGCCGCATCGTCAGCACGGTCCAGCAACGCAACTACTTCGTCAACCGCAACATCTACGACGTGCTGGCCACCGGTACCGTCGCCCTCTGGGAAGATTTCGACGTGAGCCACGACCAGAAGGTGCGCCTCACCAGTTCCGTCGACGTCACCAGCCGGCGCGTGCTGGGGACCACGTTGCTGAGCGAAGACAAGTCGTACACGACCTACCCGTTCACCCTCGACTATCTCAACGCGGGGCGGCACCGGTCCGACGGCGAGTTCTCGTTTGCGATCCCGGAAGAATTCAGCGCGCTCGTCCACCAGGTGCGCGTGCAACGCACGTCGCAATTCCGGCGCGGCACGGCGCGGTTCGAGACATCGTTGCGCGACGCGTTCGACGGCACGCGCGAGTTCATCGATCCCACCGGATTCTTCAACTGGGGCAGCGCACGCGACTATCTCTACACCGATAACCGCGGCGGTTGTTTCAGCGCCGGCCTCACCACCATGGACGGCGTGCTCGAAACGCGTACGCGCGGCCAAGGCTGTTCGAACGGCGTCAACAGCCTGCGTTGGTACTCGCACCCGGACGGCTCGCCGGATTCGATGAACTGGGCGCCAGCCCCCTGAGTTCCTATGAACCGGGCACGCGGTGCCCAACATCGAGATGCGTCAGATACAGGCGCAGATCGAATTCCAGCTGGTGGTAGTCCGGCTCCATGTGCGTGCACAACTGATAGAACGCCTTGTTGTGTTCGGCTTCCTTCAAGTGGGCCAGTTCGTGCACGGCGATCATCCGCAGGAATTCGGCGGGCGCATCGCGAAAAACGGTGGCGATGCGAATCTCGCGGCTCGCCTTGAGCCGATCGCCCTGCACCCGGGAAATGGCGGTGTGCGTGCCGAGCGCCTGCTTCATCACCTGCAGTTTGCTGTCGTAGATCACCTTGCCCAGCGGTACCGCCCTGCGCAGGTGCTCGTCCTTGAGGGCCTGCACGTAGTCGTACAGCTGGCTGTCGCTGCGCACGGCGTGGGGCTGGGCGTACTTGTCGGCCAGCATCGGGCCCAGGCGGCCCTGTTCGATCAGCGCCTGCACCCGCGCGAGCACGTGCTCCGGGTAGCCCACGAGGTACTTCAACGGTTCCATCGGCAAAAGGCGGCGAAAGCGGCGGCGACGGCAAGTATCATGGGCCGAAAACGCACGGCAAGACACCGCGATATGGCGAAGGCGAACCCGCTCCAGGAACAATTGCTCAAGGCCGGCCTGGTCAAGAAGTCCAAGGTGGCCGAAGCGGCGCGCGAGCAGAACAAGGCCCGGCACGCCAAAGCGCCGCCCGAGCCCAACGAGATCCAGCGCGACGCCGAGCGCGCGCGGGCCGAAAAGGCCGAGCGCGACCGCGCCCTCGCCGCCGATCGCAAGGCGCAGTCGCGCATCGCCGAGCTGCGCGCACAGGCCGTGCAGATCATCGAGGACAAGAAGGTGCCGCGCGCCGGGGAGAGCGAGTACCGCTTCAGCGCCGACGGCGCCATCCGCACCCTGCTCGTCAACGACGACCTGCGCAAGAAACTCTCCTCCGGCGCACTGGTGATCGCCCGCCTGGGCGACCGTTACGAGCTGTTGCCGCGCGCGGCCGGCGACAAGGTCCGCGAACGCGACGCCAGCATGATCGTGCTCGATCACGGACAGGACACGGGCGCGGCGCCCTCCGCCGGAACGTCAGAGGACGATGCGTATTACGCGCAGTTCCAGGTGCCCGACGACCTGGTTTGGTGAGTGGCCGCGAACGACCGGTCGACGCGATCGCGCCCGGGCAACTAGGCGGATCGTGCAAATTCATCGCTTACGCGGCGGCGGCAACTGTGGAAACGAGCCGGTCCGCGTCATTTGCTGGTCGACATTGAAATACTCGGGAAAGGGTGTCCCGTCGCGAAGGTAGTTGGCGACGTGGAAAATCCAGGTCTGTCCCGGGCGCTTGTGCGGCACCGAGTAAGCGAAGTCATCGCCGACGTCGAGCATCGAATTTTGCCCACGCACAGGCTTGAGTACGGTGCCCGATTGTTTCGTCGCGGCAGCGTAGTAACCGCCAACCCGCAGCACCAATTGGCCGCAGTTGCCCTGCTCCCAGGCAACCGTCGTGAATCGCGGCTGGCCCTTGAGCACGCGTACCGTTTCGATTTCGCCGACAACCTCGCGCGCCCCTTCCGCCCTATTGATCAAACGCAACGAGAGGAGGCGGAAGACGAAGACGTGCCGAGCTGAGGACAGCTCTTGCCGATACGAAGGCAGCTCGGGATCGACGCAGGCCTGGGCGCGTCCTGCGACGAAGGCGAGCAAGATCGGGGCAACAAAGCGGTACTTCATGGACCTATCCCTTTGACTTGGGCCGTAAGCGGAACGCCGTGCGAGCACGCATGAATCAAGCAGACCCGCGCAGGGCTTTCGGTTTGAACGCATTCTCCCGCGCCCGGTTGAACAACCGCTCCGCCACCAGAAGATTGGGCACCCAACAAAGCCACGCGATCGCGGGATAAGCAACCCCGAAAGGAATGCCGGCAATCGCCGAGGCCGGAAGCAGGATGCGGAGCGTGACGGCCGCCAGCGTCAGCGAAAAGTTGCGGACCATCCATCTGCGATGCTCGATCACATCGTGACGCCGGATGGCAAGGTATGCGCGAAGACCGGTGTAAAGCCAGAGCACGGCCAGCAACGCGAATCCGAGTTTCGACACGATGCCGCCGAATGCGAACGTGGCCATGTAGAGCCCGGCCAAACCGCCCACGAGAACGCCGATGCCCAGGTAGGTCCGCCCCATCCAACGATGGAGCCGGACGAAACGCTGTCGCATGCCAGGCAGGAACTGGAACGGGCCGAGCGAGATCGCAACGACCGAGGCGAAGATGTGCGCGTAGATGCCCACTTTGTGAGTGAGGAAGGAAGCTTTCATGTCCGGATGGACCAGGCTCCCCAATGGCAGGACGCCATAGGCAAACACTGCATAGCCGGCGACGCCAAAGGCGAGCAAGAACAGACTGCAGGTGCCAAGTAGCTTCATGCGCGCATCCCCCCTTCGCCATGCGGCAGATTAGCGACGCAACCTGCGGCGAACAATCAGCACGTCCAATAGATCCGCTTTTCCAGATCGACGACTTCAGGTCCGTCGGAACACCCACCCACTTCCCTCGCCTCCTGGTCGGCAGGCGTGCGGGCGATGATCCATTTGCCGACCTTGCCGTTCCACAGCAACTGCCCTTCCGCGACGACACCCAGCGGGAACGGCGTGCCCGGCGTTGTGTTGGTCACGACGATGCGGCCCTCGCCGAATCGCACCCGCATGTCGATGCTGGGCATCGACGGGTGCTCGGCGAATCGATGATGGAACGTGTACTCGCCGTCGGGGAGCGGTGGTGGCGCGCCGCCCATCGGACGCGCGGGTGTCGCCGAACAACACGCCAGCGCGGCCACACAGGTCAACGACGCTGCCAACAACGACGCTTTCGGATTCGACATCTGGATTCCAATGGAGGCGCTTCGACGAATCTAACCACGAAACTCCTGCACGACCTCGATCAGCCCGACGATATTGTCGTTGAGCGCCTCGAGTTCGTCCGCGGGGATCCACCACTCCGTGTGGTGCGACGCGCCGACCTGCTGGATCGCGTATCGGTCCATGAACGACGACAGCACCCGGAAGCGTGTCACGGCGCCGTACCCGCTGTCCTTGACGTTCCACCGCTCGGCGATCTCCGCGGCGTATTGCGCATTCGTCACCGGATAGAAGATTGGTTGTTCCGGCAGCCGTGGTGGCCAGCGCGTAAAACCACTGCGCTCCAGCAAGGCCAGCTCTTCGGGGCCGACCGGGCGGAACAAGATCGTGGTGGACTCGAAATCCGTCATTTCATTGCTCCTCAATCCCGCTTCGCACGGGCGAACGCGGCGGCAAGCGCGTTGTTCGCGGGCGGTTGCGCAGCTCCCGTGGCGCGCGCGCCGCGCCCATCGTCGCGCTTGTCCCGGGTCGGCGCGTCACGCTTGTGTTCGCGCGCGGGCGGCGGCGTGTCGTCGAGGCGTCGGGTGAGTGCGATGCGCTTGCGCTGCACGTCGACCTCCAGCACGCGCACCTTGACGATGTCGCCCGACTTGACCACGTCGCGCGGATCCTTGACGTATTTGTCCGCCAGCGCCGAGATGTGGATCAGGCCGTCCTGGTGCACGCCGATGTCGACGAAGGCGCCGAAGGCAGCGACATTGCTGATCACGCCTTCGAGGATCATGCCGACCTTGAGGTCCTTGATGTCCTCCACGCCGTCGGCGAAACGCGCGGCCTTGAACTCGGGGCGCGGATCGCGGCCGGGCTTTTCCAGTTCCTTCAGGATGTCGCGCACGGTGGGCACGCCGAATTGCGTGTCGGTGAATTGCTCCGCCTTCAGGCCACGCAGCAGCGCGGCATCGCCGATCAGCTGCTTCACTTCGCACCCGCATTTTTCCAGGATGCGCGCAACCACCGGGTACGCTTCGGGATGCACCGAGGATGCGTCGAGCGGCTGGTCGCCGTCGGCGATGCGCAGGAAGCCCGCGCACTGCTCGAAGGTTTTCTCGCCCAGGCGCGGCACCTTCAGCAGGGTCTTGCGATTCTTGAAGGCGCCGTTTGCATCGCGATATTCGACGATGTTTTCGGCCACCGTCGACGACAGGCCCGACACGCGCGTGAGCAACGCGGCGGACGCCGTGTTGACGTCCACGCCCACGGCGTTCACGCAATCCTCCACGCGCGCATCGAGCGCACGCGCGAGGCGGTATTGATCGACATCGTGCTGATACTGGCCGACGCCGATTGCCTTGGGTTCGATCTTCACCAACTCGGCAAGCGGATCCTGCAGGCGCCGCGCGATCGACACGGCGCCGCGCAGCGTGACGTCGAGGTTCGGGAATTCCTTCGCCGCGAGTTCGGACGCCGAATACACCGACGCACCGGCTTCGCTGACCACGAGTTTCTGCATTCCGGCCACCGGCGTCCGCGCGATCAGCTCACCGGCGAGTTTGTCGGTCTCGCGCGATGCGGTGCCGTTGCCGATGGCGATCAGCTCGACGCCGTGCCGCGCGCACAGTGCATGCAGGACCGCCAGCGACTGATCCCATTGGCGCCGGGGCTCGTGCGGAAAGATCGTCGCCGTTTCCACGACCTTGCCGGTGCGATCGACCACGGCGACCTTGACGCCCGTGCGCAGGCCCGGATCGAGACCGAGCACGGCCTTCGGCCCGGCGGGCGCGGAGAGCAACAGATCCTTGAGGTTGTCTCCGAAGACCTGGATCGCCTCGGCTTCGGCCTTCTCGCGTGCCTGCGAGAACAGATCGAACAGCAGATGCAGGTGCAGTTTTGCTTTCCAGGTCAGGCGGCAGGTGTCCTGCAACCACTTGTCCGCGGGCCTGCCCTGCGCCCTGACGCCGACGTGATGCGCGACACGCCCTTCGGCCAGCACATGCCCGGCGTCTGCATCCGTGCCGGGATCGAGGTCGATGAACAGGATTTCTTCGCGACGCGCGCGGAACAGCGCGAGCAAACGATGCGACGGAATGCGGGCGAGCGATTCGCGATGATCGAAGTAATCGCGGTATTTCGCGCCTTCGGTTTCCTTGCCTTCGGCCACGCGCGCGCGGATCACGCCGACCTCGTGCAGCCATGCGCGCAGCTCGCCCACGAGCGCGGCGTCTTCGCCCCAGCGTTCCATCAGGATCCAGCGCGCACCGTCCAGCGCGGCCTTGGCTTCGTCGACGCCCTTGTCGGCATCGACGAAGCGCGCGGCGCAGTCCTCCGGCACCTGCGTCGGATCGCCCAGCAGCGCATCGGCCAGCGGCTCCAGGCCCGCCTCGCGCGCGATCTGCGCCTTGGTCCGGCGCTTGGGCTTGTACGGCAGGTACAGGTCTTCCAGGCGTGACTTCGAGTCCGCGGCCTCGATCTCCGCCCGCAATGCATCGGTGAGTTGGCCCTGCTCGGCGATGCTGGAGAGCACCGCGGCGCGGCGGTCCTCGAGTTCGCGCAGGTAGACCAGGCGCGTTTCGAGGTTGCGCAGCTGGGTGTCGTCCAGTCCCCCGGTCACTTCCTTGCGGTAGCGCGCGATGAAGGGCACCGTCGCGCCCTCGTCCAGCAGGGCGATGGCGGCCTGGGCCTGGGCGGCCTGGGCGCCGATCTCGGCGGCGATGGTGGAAGCGATCTGGCGGGCGAGCTGCGGGGACATCTGGGGCATTGCGTCGGTCTGCGTGTTGCGGAGTGCTGGGCCGATTGTGGCAATGCCTTGGGCGTCGCGTAAGGATTGACAGGCGCCGCGTATTCCGAAGCAACAGGGGCAGAGGCGCCAATCACGGGTGCTAGCATCCGCCGACTCGACATCCGCGCATCAGCCCGACATGAAAGCCTGCCTGGCCCTCCTGCTGATCGCGCTGTCGTTGCCCTCGATCGCCCGGGCGCAGGATGTCCACGTTCCGGCGGGCCTGCACGCGGATTCCGTCGATCGTGCAATGCCGGCGCTCGCGCGCGACACGCTGCGGGCCTATCGCGACGACGACCGCCAGCGCTACCTCGGCACGCTGTTCCGCCTGCAGATAGCCGCCGGGCAGTACCCGCAGGCGCTGAAGAGCATCGAGACGCTGCGCGCATTGCGCAATGACCCCGCCTCGCAGCCACCGCTCTACCTGCAATACGAAATCCATGCGCGGGCGAAGGTGTCGCAGGCGCAGTCCAGTGCGCCCTTCGCACAGGCCTGGCGCACCGCGTTCGACGAACGTTTCGGTGCGCTGGAGGACAGGGTCGCGTTGCAGGCGGAGTTCGCATTGGGTGGTTATTTGCCGCGCATGCGGGGCGATCTCGACGCGGCGTTGGCGAAGGCCGTCGGAAAGGATCGCCTGCCCGTCGCCGATGCGATCGAGTTGATCCGCGCCTGGCAGGTGCATTCGGCCTACAGCGCGTTCCAACCGTTGTTCGCTTCGGCACTCGCGGCCGACGATGCGCGTCGTTACGCGATCGACCGCGACACTCTGGTGCGCACGCCCGATGGCGCCAGCATCGCCGCGCTGATCGTGCGCCCGGCGCAGGCGTCGCCACTGCCTGCGTTGTTGACGTTCACCATTTACGCCAACGACGACTGGGCCTGGGCCGATGCGAAGAAGGCCGCCGCATACGGCTACGCGGGCGTGGTCGCTTATTCGCGCGGCAAGGGGCGCAGCCCCGATGCCATCGTCCCGTACGAACACGATGGCGCCGATGCCGCTGCGGTGATCGACTGGATCGCGCAACAGCCCTGGAACGACGGCCGCGTGGGCATGTACGGCGGCAGCTACAGCGGCTTCACGCAATGGGCCGCGCTGAAGTACAGACCCAAGGCGTTGAAGGCGATCGCCACGTCCGCCACGCTCGCACCCGGCATCGACGTGCCGATGGAAGGCGGCGTCTATCTCAACTTCATGTATCCGTGGCCGTTGTATGCCGCGAGCAACCGATGGCTCGACGATGCACGCTACGGCGACAACGCGCGCTGGGCAGCGCTCAACCGCAACTGGTACGCCAGCGGCCGCGCGCATCGTGAAATGCCGGCCATCGATGGCAGCGCAAACCCGGTGTTCGACCACTGGCTTCGGCATCCGGGTTACGACGCGTGGTGGCAAGCGCTGATTCCACAAGGCGATGCATTCGCCGGCATCGACATCCCGGTGCTCGCCACGACCGGCTACTTCGACGGTGCACAGATTGGCGTGCTGCATTATTTTCGCGAGCACTTGCGGCATCGACCGGACGCCGACCACACGCTGCTGATCGGCCCCTACGAGCACTTCACGATGCAAACCGGCGTGCCGCCGCAGATCCAGGGGTATGCGCCCGACCCTGCCGCGCGGATCGACCTGCAAGTCTTGCGGCTGGCATGGTTCGACCATGTGTTGAAGGGTGGACCGAAGCCGGACGTACTGGCCGACCGCGTGAACTGGCAGGTGATGGGCGCGGACGCGTGGCGTCACGCGCACACCCTGGAGACGATGGCGACGCGCACGCAACGGCTGTGCCTGGTGCCGGGCGCGACGGCCGATGCGAACACCTTGTCCCCGCATCCGCAGCCGAAGGCGATCGTCACCCAGCGCGTGGACTTCAGCGATCGCAGCGACGCCGACTGGACGCCATCCGCCAACGTGATCAACACCGCGCTGGATCCGCATGCGGGCCTGGTCTTCATCGGCGATGCCCTGCCCCATGACACCGAATTGGCGGGCGCGTTCGAAGGCGTCCTCGACTTCACCGTCAACAAGCGCGATGTCGATGTCGCGATCGGCGTGTACGAGCGCAACGCCAAGGGCGAATACCTCGACCTCGCGTGGTGGTTGCAACGCGCCAGCTACAACGCAGATCGCCGCCAGCGGCACCTGTTGCAGGCCGGCGTGCCGCAGCGCCTCGTCGTGGACGACACACGTTTGATCGGCCGCCAACTGGCCGCCGGCAGCCGCATCGTGGTCACGCTCGGCGTGATCAAGCAACCCGACCGCCAACTCAACCTGGGCAGTGGGAATGCGCCGTCCGATGAAGTCATCGCCGACGCGGGTGCACCGCTGGAGGTTCATTGGCGCGGGAGCAGTTGCCTGGAATTTGGCGTGCGCGAGTGAGTTGAAACCGCGCTTGATCTGCGCCAATGCACGGCCCGCAAGACCGGCGTAACGTTGCATCCGACCTTTCCCCCGAAGGAGTCGCGATGGACAGGACCATGAAGGCCGCGGTGGTGCGTGCATTCGGCCAGCCGCTCGTGATTGATGAGGTCCCCGTACCGCGGCCCGGCCCCGGCGACGTACTGGTGAAGATCGAAGCCTGCGGCGTGTGCCACACCGACCTGCACGCGGCCGAAGGCGATTGGCCAGTGAAGCCGTCGCCGCCTTTCATCCCGGGTCATGAGGGCGTGGGCACCGTGGCCGCGGTCGGCGCCGGCGTCAGCCACGTCAAGGAAGGCGATCGCGTCGGCATTCCGTGGCTGCATTCGGCTTGCGGCTACTGCGAACACTGCCTCGGCGGTTGGGAGACGCTGTGCGAGCGCCAGCAGAACACCGGTTATTCGGTCAATGGCAGCTTCGCGCAGTACGCGCTCGGCAACGCGGGATACATCGGCCATTTGCCGAAGGGCATCGGCTTTGTCGAGATCGCGCCGGTGTTGTGCGCGGGCGTCACGGTCTACAAAGGCCTGAAGGTGACCGACACCCGGCCAGGCGATTGGGTCGTGATCTCCGGCATCGGCGGCCTGGGTCACATGGCTGTGCAGTATGCGAAGGCGATGGGCTTGAACGTGGCCGCGGTCGACGTGGACGACGACAAGCTCGAACTCGCGCGGCGCCTGGGCGCCACCGTCACGGTCAACGCGCGCACCACCGATCCGGCCGCGTTCCTGAAAAAGGAAATCGGCGGCGCGCATGGCGCGTTGGTCACCGCGGTGTCGCCGAAGGCGTTCGAGCAGGCACTGGGCATGATGCGGCGTCGCGGCACGGTGTCTCTCGTGGGCCTGCCGCCGGGCAGCTTCCCGCTGGATATCTTCGGCATGGTGCTCAACGGCATCACGGTGCGGGGCTCGATCGTCGGCACGCGCCTGGATCTGCAGGAGTCGCTGGAGTTCGCCGCGCAAGGCAAGGTCGCCGCGACCGTCGCCGCCGAAAAGCTGGAGAACATCAACGACGTCTTCGCGCGCATGCACAAGGGTGAGATCGAGGGTCGCATCGTCCTCGACATGGCGGCATAGCCCCTGCCCGCGGCGGCGTTGTTTACGGTCGCCCTTCCAGGGTCGACAGCGTGTGCCGCGCGATCATCCATTCTTCGTCGGTGGGCACGGTCCAGGCCCGCGTGCGCGCATCGGCGGTCGAAATGCACGGGCCTCCGCGTTCGTTGGCTTCGGGATCGAGCTCCACGCCCAGCCATTCCGCGTCGCGGCAAACGCGTTCGCGAATCACCGCCGAGTTCTCGCCGATGCCGCCGGTGAAGACGACTGCGTCGAGTCCTCCGAGCGCGGCGGCAAGCGAGCCCAGCGCGCGACCGATGCGGTAGACGTACAGGTCGACGGCGCGCTTGGCGCCCGGTTCGGCGGAAGCGAGCAACGTTCGCATGTCGCTCGACACGCCGGAAACACCGAGCAGCCCCGACGCGTTGTAGATCATCGTCTCGATCGCGCGCGCATCCATGCCGCGTTCGTCCATGAGGTAGAGGATCACGCCCGGATCGATCGAACCGCTGCGTGTTCCCATCGGCAGACCGTCGACCGCAGTGAACCCCATCGTGGTCGCGACGCTTCGCGACGCGTGCATCGCGCACATGCTCGCGCCATTGCCCAGGTGCAGCACGACGGTTCGGCCTGTCGCGGCGATCGGATCGAAATGCGCCAACTGCGAAGCGATGTACTCGTACGACAGGCCGTGGAAACCGAAACGGCGAACGCCCTCGACGTGCAGCGCATGCGGCAACGCGAACATCTGCGCGATCTCGGGGATGGTGCGATGGAAGGCCGTGTCGAAGCAGGCGACCTGCGGCAGGTCGGGTCGCGCCGCGAGCAGCGCGCGAATGGGCGCCAGGTTATGCGGCTGGTGCAGCGGCGCGAGGGGAATGAACGCTTCCAGGCGCGCGAGCACGTCGGCATCCATGCGCACGGGCGCAGCGAATTCCATTCCACCGTGCACCACCCGATGGCCCACCGCGAGCAACGGCTCGTCGGGGAGCTGCGCATGCACGAACTCGACGATGTGGCGCAGCGCTTCGTCATGGCCGAGCGCCGTGCCCTGCGGCCAGGTCTTCGTCCCGCACTCCGCGCCCGCGGCATCGCGCGCCTTGAATCGGGGCTGCGTGTGGATCGACTCGATTTGCCCCCGCAGCGCCGGCGCGAGGCCCTGCGCACGATGGAAGTAAACGCAGAACTTGAGGCTCGAGGAGCCCGCGTTGATGACGACGATCGCGCCGGACATCAGCGCACCGCCCGCCCCGCGTCGAGGCGTCGGGCATGCGCGACCCGGACGGCGACCGCGCACGAAGCAAGACGCGCGGTGACCGAGTCCGCCCGACTCGTGAGGATGATCGGCACGCGCGCGCCCAGTACGATGCCGGCGGCGTCCGCGCCGGCGAGGAAGGTGAGGCTCTTGGCGAGCATGTTGCCTGCCTCGAGGTCCGGCACGACCAGCACGTTCGCGCGGCCGGCCACGGGCGAATCGAGATTCTTGATCTTCGCCGCGGCCAGGTCGATCGCATTGTCGAGCGCGAGCGGCCCGTCGAGGATCGCGCCGGTGATCTGGCGGCGGTCGGCCATCTTGCACAACGCCGCGGCTTCCAATGTCGAAGGCACGTCCGGGTTCACCGTCTCCATTGCCGAGAGGATCGCCACCCGCACTTCGACGACGCCGAGTGCATGCGCGAGGTCGATGGCGTTCTGCACGATGTCCACCTTCTCCGCGAGCGTGGGCGCGATGTTCACCGCCGCGTCGGTCACGATCAGCGTGTCCTCGTGCCCCGGCACGTCCATCACGAAGCAGTGACTGATGCGCCGCGCGGTCCGCAGCCCGGTTTCGCGCTTGACCACCGCGCCCAGCAGTTCGTCGGTGTGGAGGCTGCCCTTCATCAGCGCCTCTGCGCGTCCCTCGCGCACCAGCGCGACGGCGCGCGCCGCCGATTCCACGCTGTGCGGGCTGTCGACGATTTCGATGTCGCCCAGCTCGAGGCCGGCATCCTTCGCAGCCCCGTGGATACGTGCTTGCGGTCCTACGAGGATCGGCGCGATGAGGCCGAGGCGGGTCGCATCGATCGCGGCCGAGAGCGAGGACGCGTCGCAGGGATGCGCGACGGCCGTGGACATGGGAGGCAGTGCCCTGCAGCTGTCGATGAGCAGATCGTATTTCCTGGGCTTGCGGGTCTCGTTCATGGCTTCCACTTTCGACTCCCGGGGCTTGCGCGGTGTGAAGCCTATTGCGCAATCGGCAACGGCGCCGAGGGATCCACGAGTTATGCATTGCGCAGATCGCGCCAGAAGTCGTCCGGCACAACCTCGTCCATTGCAGCGCGATCCTCTGCAATGCGGTCGGGCTTGCTCGCGCCCGGAATCACCGCCGCCACCGCCGGATGCGCGAGTGCGAACTGCAAGCCGGCGGCTTTCATGCTGATGCCGTAACGATCGGCGATCGATTTGATCCGGGCGACCTTGGCGAGGATCTCCGGCTTGGCGGGTGCATATTCGAAGTTGGGCCCGCCGACCAGCGCGCCCGAGCTGTAGGGCCCGCCCACGACGATGCTCAGCCCGCGCGCGGCCACCTCCGGCATCGCGCGTTGCAGCGCGTGCGCGTGGTCGAGCAGCGTGTAGCGCCCGGCGAGCAGGAATCCATCGGGGCGCGGTTCTTCGAGCGCCATC
The DNA here is from genome assembly GCF_009740395.1 of Noviluteimonas gilva. Classification (GTDB taxonomy): domain Bacteria; phylum Pseudomonadota; class Gammaproteobacteria; order Xanthomonadales; family Xanthomonadaceae; genus Noviluteimonas; species Noviluteimonas gilva. The sequence goes on along the minus strand of NZ_WOXT01000002.1, from coordinate 610,331 downwards.
AGCAATTCGATCGGCTCAACACGGTTGACGCCGAGACCCCAGGCCTTGATGACGCCTTCGTCGCGCAAACGGTCCAGCGCGCGAAACGCGCCCTTGCGCGCAGCTTCAAAGACGCCCAACCAGTCATCGCCGTAAAAGTCCTGCGCAACATCGTGGACCCAGATGATCTCGATGCGATCCGTCTTCAGTCGCTTGAGGCTATCGTCGATCGAGCGCAGCGTCGCGTCTTCGGAATAGTCGTTCACGATCCTGTTCGGGCGCCCGTGCTTGAAAACATCCCGCTTCTCGCCGTGGTCGCGTGCGTCCACGTCCTCCACCTCGTCCAGGATGAGCCGACCCACCTTGGTGCTGATGACGTAGTCCTCGCGGGGGCGCGTGGCAAGCGCGTCACCCATGCGGATCTCGGCCAGGCCCGCGCCGTAGAACGGCGCATTGTCGAAGTAGCGAATCCCGTCGTTCCAGGCGGCTTCCACCGTCGCGCGCGCCTCGTCTTCGGGAATGTCGCGGAACATGTTGCCGAGCGGGGCCGTGCCGAAGCCGAGCTTGCCGGGAAGCAGATCTTTGAGCGCCATGGCCTGATCCTCGAATGCCTGGACGATGGTGGCGCAGACGTCCGACCGGGGCACCGGTAAAACAGCGGGCAGCGGCTCCGTAAAAGTACGTAAGGCCTACGGCCGCTCAAGCTGCCATCAATGACAATCCACGAACGCCTGGCAATGCGCCGGATGCGCATCGCACCCGTAGACGTACGCAACACCCACGTCGCCGAACGCCATGTCTTCGGTGAAATCGCCGTGCGCAGGTCGTCCTGCAGGAGCATCGGCAGGATCGCCGCGGGTTGGTCGGTCACGGTCGCGAGGGCGTCACGCAGCTCCGCGCATTCGCGCAACAGCAGATCGCAGAACTCGTCGCCTTCCACTTCGCCGTCCGGATCCTTCGGCACGGGCAGCATCAGCGGAAACAGTTCGCCTTTCGCCACCGGTGCGACCGGTACGGGCGGCTGTGGCATTTCGACCAGCGTGTCGGTGCTCGCGTAACTGCGCGCCACCACGTCGAAGCCGCCGATCGACACCCACAGTGCCAGCGAGCGGCCCGGCCACGGCGCGGGCAAGGCGTCCGGCAGCGGCAACTGCAACAACGCGCGCGCGGGCGTGCCGTCGTCGTCGATCGGCCACGCTTCGCCCGTCGGCATCAACATGCTCCCGCCGACATGCGCTTTGTGCGCGTCCCATCCCGAAGGACCGATATCACGGTAGTACACGCAATGCGCGACGCCGCGGGCGTAACGCTCCGCGATGTCCACCAGTGCGCGCCGGCGTTCCGGCGCGATCGCCGCGAAGTCGATCTGCGCTTGCTGTCGACGCTTGCGACCGGGGATGCCCTTGAACCAGATTACCGCGACGATCAGGGCGATGATCCCGATGAAGATGAGCAATCCGCGCGCCTCCTTGAACGACTGCAACGCGACATCGACGGACAGATTGCGCGCGAGCACGTACAGGCACGCCACACTCCACGCACCGAGCAACACCCTGCCCGGCCAACGCAGCGCACTGCGCGTCTCCGGGATCCGCTGCACGAGCGGCGGGCCGAAGAGGTAGCCCAATAGCGCGTAGCGAATGGCGGCCGCGCCTCCGACCCAGGCACCGACCAACTTCCAGAAGCTGCCGACGCGCGGCGGGCAGTTCGCGCGATGCACCACGAACACGTCGGTCTGCTGGGTCCACGCGTAGACGGTGGCGACGAACATCACAACCCCCACCGCCGCCGCGACCCGCACGAGCCACTTCGACGGTTTGCGCACCCAACGCGTCCACAGCAACGCGACCACGCCGATCCAGCAAATCAACGCCGCGCCCACGAGCAGGACATCGGGCGCGTCGATCGCCTTGACCGTGAACATCGACGCGAACAACCCGGCCAAGATCAGGACCAGGATAAAGACGACCAGATGCATTGGCATTCCCCCGATTGCCTGTTTTCTTACTTGAGCGAAGTGGCTCTAGTCAATTTCGGTTGTTCTCCCCACCGCGGGAAAGCAAGGGTTCGTTGCAATCCAACCCTGCTCGTCGTGCGCCTTCTTCGCTTCCTTATCAGACAGCAGCAAATCCAGCGGGATCTCGATTTGCGTCTCCGAGAATCGCAATGCCAGGTTCCAATGAGGACCTGTGTCATTGAAACCGCGATCGGTTTCATAGACTTCGAAGAACCTGGGCGAAACACCGGCAGCGCGTGACAGCGCCTTGCTTTGCCCTGCCGTGAGTTCAAACACGTAGGGCGTGAACTGATTCATGGTTTTGAAACTCGCCAGGTGACAGGTCCTGAAGTGCTCGATGGCCTTTTTCTGATCTTCCGTCAGTTCAAGGACGACAACCTTTCCCACATAGCGGCCATCTTTGAGTGGCACACCTTCGGCGAGCGCCGAGCCGGCAAGCAGCGAAAGGCAACAGAAAAGGGACAACTTGTTCATACGCATAGGCGCACTTCGCTGAAACGCATTCCCCGAACATCGCCCTGCCCCTCGAGCAAACCATCGGCAACCAACGTTCGGACGCGCTCGGCGTAGTAGATGTCAGGGACGTCGAGATAGGCGTGCTGCAATGCGTTCATCGCCATGGCGACGACATAGGCCACCTTTCGCCACTGCTTGTCGCAGTGGGACACCAGCGCCTGATCGATCGCCGCCACGTCCAACGGCGTGAGCGCGCTGATCGCGACCTGGTCGTCAGGGCCAAGCGCCGGATCGTCCTGTTCCTCGGTCATGGAAGCGATAGCCCCTGGGTCGCGGCGCGAACTAGCCGTCTATCCCAGCTTGCCGTACCACCTGGGTGCTTTCCACCGTCACCTGGTACGGCGCGCGCGAAAGACCACGGATGACGAAGGTCAGCTTGACCCAGTCCTCGCAAAAGAAAACAGGCGCGTCCGGTGGGAGCGTGCTCTGCCTGGTGCGATAGAACAACCGAAGCGCGCCGGGAACGGAAGCATCGACGCTGGCGGAGTCGTCGATGACGCTGTACGTCTGCGTTTCGCTATCCCACAGCGTGACTTCCAGGCTGCCATCGGCCCGCCAGGCCGATTTGACGACTTTCCAGTCATCCCCCGTGCCGGGCGACGCGCAATCCCCGCGCTGCACCGTGAGCGCAACTTCGTGCCTCGCCGCGATGGGCGACGCTGGCGTCTGCGCATGCAGCGAGGCGCAGGAGATCAGCAACAGCATGGTCATCCAGCTCTTCATCAACCACTCGGCCTTTTGGACGCCCGCCCTGCGCGGCGCAAGAGCGCCCAAAGTAGTTCTGGCGCGCTCGTCCGTCCAGACGAATGCGCGCCGCGTCGTCTACGCCGCGGCGATCACCGCGATCGAAACCTTGAGCCCCGGCACGCGAACGGGAAGCTTGGCGCCCTGGCGTGCGGGTGGATCGGCGGGAAACCATCGCAACCATTCCTCGTTCATGCCGGCGAAGTCGTCCTCTTCCGCGAGGATGACGGTGGCGCTGACGATCCTATCGAGGGAACTGCCCGCCGCCTCCAGGATGGCCGCGATGTTGGTGAGGCATTGGCGGGTCTGCTCCTGGATCGTGGCGCCGACGATCGCGCCCGTGATCGGATCCGCCGGGGCGGTGCCCGAGAGGAACACCAGGCCGGCCGCCTTGGTCGCCTGGCTGTAGGTCGCCGGCGGCTTGGCCGCCTTCGAAGTGAACACGATTTGCCTGGCCATGCTTCGCTCCTTGGCGATTCCGGGATCGCAGGTGCCTTGAACGCGACCCACGTCCGCTATCGGTCACGACGGAGACCGCGGGTGGCTATCGCAACCGGCCGGCAAGGGGCATGATCGCCCCACGCGTGTGGGGACACGCACCGAGGACCGTCGCGTGACCCACATCGTCGCGATTCGCGAGGGCTGGATCGAACTGCACTACACCGGCGTGGTCGATTACGCCGCGCGTATGGCCGCCCTGGACGATGTCGCCGCCCTGGTCCGCGACAGCGGCGTCCGCCGCATCCTGGCCGACTACACGCAGGCGACGATCGGCGAGGCGGGCGACAGCGCGAGCCGGCAGGACTACCTGTCCAAAGCGATCTCCGCCGCGACCCTGGAACAAGCCGACGTCGCCCTCATCGGATTGCCGCCGGAACACGCGCGCGCCGCCGAACTCGCAGGCGTCGTCCGCAACATGCGCGTGCGGAATTTCGACGATGCGGCGTCCGCGCTGGCGTGGTTGTTGTCGTTGTCGCCGACGTAGCGAATCGCGGCCGAGCGATCACTGCACCGAGGCCGTCGAAAGGAGCCCCCATGCCGCACTTCGTCGTCGATTGTTCCCGGGACCTTCTCAAGACCCACGACGAGGAGACGATCATCGCGCGACTGCATCGCGTGGTGAATGCTTCCGGGCTGTTCGACGAGGCGGACATCAAGATCCGCGTCAATCCCTATGCAACGTATTCGGTCGGCGGCGGGCGGAACGATTTCATCCACACCTTCGCCTGGATCATGCAGGGGCGCACCGTCGAGCAACGCGCGGCGTTGTCGAAAGCCATCGTGAGCGAACTGGCGGAAATGTTCCCCGGATTGCCTCGCATTGCCGCGAACATCGCCGAGTTCGAGCGGGCGACGTATTTCAATCGCGCGATGATGTGACTGCGTTGTCGGCGCCTTCGCCCTCAGCGCGAAAGCATATCGAGCGCCACCGCTTCCGCCATACGAATGCCATCGACACCGGCCGACAAGATGCCGCCTGCGTAACCCGCGCCTTCGCCCGCGGGGAACAACCCACGCGTATTCCGGCTGTGACCATCTTCGCCACGCGTGATGCGCACCGGCGAGGACGTGCGCGTTTCGACACCGGTCAACACCGCGTCGTGCATCGCAAACCCGCGGATCTGCTTGTCGAATGCGGGTAGCGCCTCTCGGATCGCTTCGATCGCGTAGTCCGGCAGCGACGGCGCTAGATCGCCCAGGCGCACGCCGGGTTTGTACGACGGGAGCACCCCGCCGAACGCACTCGACGCGCGGCCTTTCAGAAAATCCCCCACCAATTGGCCCGGTGCTTCGTACTCGCCGCCGCCGAGTTCGAACGCGCGCGCTTCCCAATGTCGCTGCAACTCGATGCCTGCCAGCGGGCCGGTGCCGTAGGGCGCGTAATCCTCGGGCGAGATGCCGCACACGATCGCCGCGTTCGCGTTGCGTTCGTTGCGCGAATACTGGCTCATGCCATTGGTCACCACGCGCCCGGGTTCGCTGGCCGCGGCGACCACGGTGCCGCCGGGACACATGCAGAAGCTGTACACCGAACGCCCGTTGCGGCAGTGGTGCACGAGTTTGTAATCGGCCGCTCCGAGCAACGGATGCCCGGCCTGCGGGCCGAAGCGCGCGGTATCGATCAGCGATTGCGGATGTTCGATGCGGAAGCCGATCGAGAACGGTTTGGCTTCGACGAACACGCCGCGTGCATGCAACATCGCGAAGGTGTCGCGCGCACTGTGGCCCAATGCGAGCACGACATGGTCGGCGCGCAGTTGTTCACCGCTCTCGAGCGTTACGCCGCGCACATGGCGCACGCCATCGCGGTCGGTTTCGACGAGCAGGTCATCGACGCGCTGGCTGAAACGGATTTCGCCGCCGAGCGATTCGATCGTCGCGCGCATTTCTTCCACCATCGACACCAGGCGGAACGTACCGATATGCGGTTTGCTGACGTACGCGATTTCCTCCGGCGCGCCCGCCTTGACGAACTCGTCGATCACCTTGCGCCCGTAGTGCTTCGGGTCGCTGATCTGGCTCCACAGTTTGCCGTCGGAGAACGTGCCCGCCCCGCCTTCGCCGAACTGCACGTTGGACTCGGGGTTGAGCACCTTCTTGCGCCACAGGCCCCAGGTATCCTTGGTGCGTTCGCGCACGGCCTTGCCGCGTTCCAGGATGATCGGGCGGAAGCCCATCTGCGCAAGCACCAGGCCGGCGAACAGGCCGCACGGCCCCATGCCGATCACGAGCGGGCGCAGCGGGAGATTGCCAGGCGCGCACGCCACGAACTTGTAGTTGGTGTCGGGCGTGCGCATCACCTTGCCGCCGTCGTGCGTGTGCGCGAATGCTTCGGCTTCGTCGTCCAGTTGCAGCCGTCGCAGGATGTCGGCTTCACGCGGCGTGTCGACGTCGACCGAATAGATCAGCACGATCGCGCCGCGGCGGCGCGCGTCGTAACTGCGCTTGGCGACGGTGAAGCCGGTCAGCTCGTCGGCGGCGATGCCCAGCCGCGCCAGGATCGCCTCGCGCAACGCCGGCTCGGGGTGGTCCAGCGGCAGCTTGAGGTCGGTGAGTCGCAGCATGGGGGCGGTCGTTGGCGCGGGTGCGTGGCCCGCATTTTAGGCGGCCCGAACCCGATAACATCGTCGACCATGCACGCACTGACGTTCTCGCGCTTCGGCGGGCCCGAGGTCCTGGAATGGACCGCCCTGCCCGATCCGCAGCCCAGCCCCGGCGTGGCCGTGGTCCGCACGCAGGCGATTGGGCTCAACTTCGCCGATATCTACCGTCGTCAGGGCCGTTACCACCTGGCGGGGTCGCCGCCGTGGATCGCCGGTTACGAGGCCGCGGGCGCGATTGCTGCGCTCGACCCGCAGGATGCGGGCGGCGCATTCGCCGTCGGCCAACGCGTTGCCTTCGCCGACAGCGCGTTCGCCAACGCTGAGTTGGTGGCGGTGCCGCTGGATCGATTGATCACGTTGCCTGACGACATCGACGCCGACACCGCGGCCGCACTGTTGCTGCAGGGCCTGACGGCGCAGTTCCTGCTCGAGGACAGCCACGCCGTGCAGGCGGGCGAAACCTTGCTGGTGCACGCGGCCGGGGGTGGCGTCGGCCAGTTGCTGGTGCAGTTGGCCACTGCGAAGGGCGCGAACGTGATCGCACTCGCTTCATCGGAAGACAAGCGCAGTTCCGCACTCGCGGCCGGCGCGCGCGATGCGGTGGATTCGGGGCCGGGTTGGGTGGAACGCGTGCGCGCGTTGGTGCCGCATGGCGTCGACGTCGCCTACGACTCGATCGGGCGCACGCTCGCCGACAGCATGGCGCTCACGCGCACCGGCGGCACGGTCGTGTTCTACGGCATGGCGGCGGGCGATCCGGATCCTGTGGACCCACGCGTGTTGATGGATCGTTCGTTGACGCTGGTCGGCGGCGATCTGTGGAACGTGCTCACGACGGCCCACGTGCGACAGCAGCGCGCGGATCGTCTCTTCGCCGCTGTACGCGCGAGACAACTGCGCGTAACGATCGCCGCGCGTGTTCCGCTGCGCGACGGTGCGCAGGCGCATGCGATTCTCGAAGGGCGTCGCACCGCGGGCAAGGTGTTGTTGATTCCGTAGCGCCGCTCCGCCGCTTCAGTGCTCGATGGACGCAAGTGCGCGCGAGCCTATTACGGTGTAACTGCGCCGGCGCGACGGGACGTTCGAGGACGGCCAGCCTTACGTGTTGCCGACGTGGATGCTTTCCCCTGTTCCCCTGCCCGCGACTTTAGTGCAGCGCGCGCGGCGGCGGAAGTTCATCCGCCAATGCGCCCGAAAGCGGACATCGCCATCGATTACGCACCTTGCGCCGGCCGGAACGCGCGGGGTTGCGCGTATGCAAACAGCATCCCCGCCCGGATTCCCGCGCGCCATGGACCTGTCTTCCCTCTCGCAATTCGCGCAGATCGTCGGCAACGTGGCGGTCGTGCTGGCGCTGTGCTTCGGCATGGCGCAGATCCGGCAGTTCCGGCGACAACGGCACGACGCCGCCGCGATCGAACTGATGCGTTCGATCGAAGACCAACAGTTCACGCACGCCTTTCACCTGATCTACCCGTTGCCGGTGGACATGCCGGTCGAGGACTTCCGGGCCTTGGGCCCCGATTACGAAGAAGCGGCGCTGGCGTTGGGTGCGCGTTTCGAAAGCATGGGCTTGCTGGTCTATCGCGACAGTCTGCCGATGCACCTGGTCGAAGAAATCATCGGCGGCGCCGTCGTGCTGCTGTGGCAGCGCCTGCGGCCGTGGGTGGAAGCGAATCGGCGCGAGCAAGGCCACCCGCTGTTGTTCGAGTGGTTCCAGTGGCTCGCGGAGCGCTTCGAAGAGCGCGGGCGACCGACACAGGTGCCTGCGTACGATCGCTTTCGGCGTTGGACGCCGAAGCGATAGGTTGTTTCACTTCAGCGCCGTTGGCTCACTTCGTGTAACCGTGCTTGCTGACGAACAATGCGAGGAGCGCGTCCAGCGACGTGACCTCCGCCGGCACCGGAGCGCCCCACGACTGCTCCCAGCAAGTGCGAAGCGCCTGCGCCAGTTGCGCCGGTTGCGGGACGTCCGACGCGTAGCCGGGGATGCTCACTCGAGGTTCGGTCGGAACCAGCCGGAGCAAATATCCGGCGCTGTCGTAGGCAACGTACTCGTTGTTGCGAACATCGATCGGCTCGATGTAACGGGCGGCGGCCTCAACCGACTCGAAAACGCTGACGTCTCCATGCTCGTCGATGATGATCGGTGGACGCATTTGCCTCAACTCAGTCGATCCGTTCGAATCGCATGGACCAGTTTGTCTTCCAAGACTTCCCCTCGTCCATCGAGAACATCTGCTCCCACGTGACGACATCGATCGACACGCGCTTCCATACGCCGCGCGCCAGCATGCGCTTGCCGTCGTGGTGCTCTTCCGATTCCCAGGTGCCGACGCCATTGACGAAGCGCCCGTGCTGCGGCAGTTGCAGCACGCCATTGCCGGCGGAGACCCATGCGTCGGACCACGTGCGTTGCGTTCGATCGAAGGTGCGCATCGCGCCGCCGAAGGGGCGTCCATCGGCGGTGCGGAGTTCCTCGACGCTGACCAGGCCGTCGAGCAAGGTGAAGAAGCGCGCGCGGCCTTCGTAGTCGACCCATTCTTCCTTCGCGGCGAAGGCATCCTTCATCTGGTGATGGAACACACGCCAGCGCCCTTCGAGGAAGGCGAATCCTTCCGCGTCGCTGGGCAATGCGCCCGGGGCCGGTGCGGCGGTTGCGGCGGGGACGGCGGTCGGTTCGCTGGCGGTGGCGGTGGCGGTCATCGTGGCTCCGGTCAGGATCAGCAGGCAGGTGGGCGCGAGGCAGCGGAGGAATGCGTGCGAGGCAGTGGCCATGGGTGGCTCCGTGAGTGAGGCAAGGCGAGCCTGCGCCCGGTTACATGCCAACGGATGGCATGTATTGGCGGTAGTCTTTCGCCATGCGCGCTTCTCGCCTCTTGTCCCTGTTGATGCTGCTGCAGGCGCGGGGTCGCGCCAGCGCCCCGGCGCTTGCGGCCGAGCTGGAGTGTTCGGTGCGCACGGTGCTACGCGACATCGACCAACTCTCGGCCGCCGGCGTGCCCGTGTATGCCGAGCGCGGCCGCGAAGGCGGCTTCCGTCTGCGCGAAGGTTGGAGTACGCAACTGACAGGACTCACCGACAGCGAATCGCAGGCGCTGTTGCTGGCGGGGTTGCCCGCGGCCGCCAGCGAACTCGGTCTTGGCGCCGCGTCCGCCTCCGCGCGCCTGAAAGTATTGGCTTCAGTGCCTGCGGCCTTGCGCGACAACGCGCAGAAGACCGCCGCGCGCCTGCACATCGATCCGGTCGATTGGTATCGCGCGCAGGAGCCGCCGCGCTTCCTGCGCGAAGTCGCAGAAGCCGTGTGGAAGCAGCGTCCCTTGCTCGTGCGTTACGACAGTTGGGCCGGGCCGCGTCGTCGCACGTTGCGTCCGCTCGGTCTCGTGCTGAAGGCCGGCGTCTGGTATGTCGTCGCGCTCGCCGAACAAGCGAGCGAGCCGCGCACGTATCGCCTCTCCGGCATCTTCGAACTCGCGTTCGGCAAGGGGCGCTTCGCCTGGCCACGGAAGTTCGTGCTCGCCGATTGGTGGGCGGCGTCGGTGCGCCGCTTCGAGCGAGAGATCTTCGTCGGGGAGGCAGCGCTCCGCGTCTCTGCGCGCGGGCTGCGTTGGGTCGGCGAGTGGAGCAGCGCGGCGGCCGCGGCGGCGGAATTCACTGCCCTGCCCGATCCACGGGACGGCTGGATGCGGATCACGATCCCGATCGAATCGGAAGACCACGCGATCCGGCAGTTGCTCGGGCTTGGCGTGGAGGCCGAAGTCTTGGCGCCGACCGCGCTTCGCGAACGCCTCCGCGCCGTCGTCGCGCAGATGGCGGCGACTTACGCGTCCTAGCGCGATCAGGCATCGCAAAGCCCGCGCAGCCGGGACAACGCGTCTGCATGCACTTCGGAAACCAATCCGACGGTCGGGTGGTAGCGAAAACCCGAATGATCCTCGGAGGCCACCTCGAGTGCGGCCTTGGCCTCGAGGCGTGCAGCGGCGCGGTCGCTCTTCGCAAGGATGATCGCTCGCGCGGCGTGGTGCTCGAAACGCTCGACGGGAAACATGAGCCGTTCCCTGGAGGCGGAAAGCATGTCCATGGCTTGTTCGAAGCGAGCGTCGATGCCATGGAGCGCGATCAGGTACGGCAGTTCCAGATAGGCAACGGTCAACAGGTTCGGAAACGCCGCCTCGCGCGCCAAGGCCGCCTCGTAGGATCGGATGGCTGCATCGATGTCGCCGAGCGCCAAATGCGCCGTCGCGCGGTCGACGTGCGCCTGGGCGTGATCGAAGTGCTCACCGAGGTCGAAGTACCGCTCCAACAGCGCGAGCGCAACGCGCGGGTGCGAATGGGCGAGCGTGCTCGCCTGGATGCGCAGGTATTGCTTCTTGTCGCGGGCGCGCCTGAGCTTCTCCTCGAAGGCCGCCGCGATCGCCTCGTTCCAATCGGTATTGCGATACCAATCGTTCGCCATGTGGGCTCCGCCTCGTGTTGTCACCGCTTGACGTCCCCGATCCCGCGACGCGCGCCATCGGCGTGAACAGGATATGCCAGGCGGGCCGGGCTGCTCCGGGGGCACGTGAAGCCCGGCGCGCGCCGGGCTCGCGGATCGCGGCGACGGCCCGTTTGCGCCGTTGTCTGCGTTCCTCTGTTTAATGCGCCATCGGACACCCCCATGCTGACCATCCGCCAGCTGCGCAAGCGCAAGGTCGCGCAATGGGTGCTCGGCTACACGGCGGTCGCGTGGGCGCTGTTGCAGGGGGTCGGCCTGTTGGCGGGCACGTATGGATGGTCGGCCGTCCCGATGCGCGTGGGCGTAGCGCTTTCGGTGCTCGGGTTCTTCATCACGCTGGTCATCGCGTGGTTCCAGGGCGAGCGCGGGCAACAGAAGGTCACGCGGCTGGAAGTCGCATTGATCGCGATCGTCGTGATCGTCGGCGGCGCATGGTTGTGGCAGACGGTGCGCACGACGTCCGAATCCTCGGTCGCCAGCGCGTCGACCCCGGGCAGCGACATCCCGACGATCGAAAACGATCCGTCGATCGCCGTGCTTCCGCTGGAGAACATGAGCGGCGACAAGGATCAGCAGTATTTCTCCGACGGTGTGTCCGAGGAACTGCTCAACGTGTTGAACAAGGTGCCGGACCTGCGCGTGATCGCGCGGACCTCGAGCTTCGCGTTCAAGGGCCAGGACCTGTCGGTGCCGGACATCGCGCGCCGCCTTCACGTGGCGTCGATCCTGCAGGGCAGCGTGCGCAAGGCGGGCAATCGCGTGCGCATCGCGGTGCAACTGGTGCGCGCCACCGACGGCGCGCAACTGTGGGTCGAAACCTACGACCGCAACCTCGACGACATCTTCCAGGTGCAGGACGAGATCGCCGCGTCGGTCGTCGACCAACTGAAGATCAAGTTGCTCAAGGCGCCCACCGTCACGCCGGTGGATCCGCGGGTCTACGCGCTGGTCCTCCAGGCGCAGGCGCTGCTCGACCAGCAGAGCAAGGCCGGGCGCGCGCAGGCGCTGGTCGTGTTCAAGCAGGCGCTGTCCATCGCACCGAACGAAGCTCGCGCGTGGGCGGGCCTGGGACGCGTGTACATCAACCAATCCATTTACAGCGAGATGCCGCCGGCGGAAGCCGCGAAGCTCGCGCGCGAAGCGCTGAACCGGGCGCTGAAGATCGATCCGCGCAACGTCATCGCGATCACCGGCCTGGCGCGCCTGGCCGCGGATTTCGACTTCGACGCGCAGGCGGCCGCCGATTACAACAAGCGCGCGTTGCAGATCGAACCGAACAACCTCGTCGCCATCAACACGCTCGGGATCCTGCTCAGCAACGTCGGGCGCTTCGAAGACGCGTTGCCGCTGTACGACTATCGCGTCGCGCACGATCCGGCGAACCCGACCGCCTACAACAATCGCGGCATCACGCGTTACTACGCGCGCCAGTGGGACGCGGCGATCGACGACTTCCGCACCGCGCTTCGCCTGAGCCCCGCCTTCGTCGGCGCACGCAACGGCATCGCGGTCTCGCTGCTCGTCGGCAAGGGCGACGCGGCCGGCGCGCTGCGCGAGATCGACGGCGAACCCGATGAAGCCTCGCGCCTCCAGGTGCGCGCGTTGGCGTTCCACGCGCTGGGCCGCACGCGTGAGTCCAATGCGGCCTTGCAGAACCTCATCAGGACATACGGCGACGAGCAACCCACGTTGGTCGCGCTGGCGTACAGCTATCGCGTCGACCGCGACGAAGCCTTCCGTTGGCTGGACCAAGCTGCGCAGGCCCATGATCCCGCCGCCACGTCGGTGGCGTTCGATGTGCTGACCGACTCGCTGCGCGACGATCCACGCTGGCTCCCGTTCCTGCGCAAGATCGGCTACGCCCCCGATCAGCTCGCGGCGATTCGGATCGACGTCCCCAAGCCGGGGACGTGACACGCCATTCCGGGTGACTTCACCCGGATGGGGGAGTCGCGAGGCGCGTTTGTGTCGTTCTCTCTGGTTGGTAACCCATGGAGGACGAAATGCAGATGCAATCCAAGCTGTGCCTGGTCGGCATGGCCCTTGTCGCGACGGCGGCCATCGCCGGCGGCAACCCCAAATTCCTGCGCGCGCCCAGCGCTTCGCTCGGCTCGCCCAAAGTGATCGTGAAATGGACGGAAGTCGGCCTCGGCAATCCCGGCACCGACATCTCGTACGAAGCCAAAGCGACGGCCGCTGCCCGGTACCAGTGCGTCAACCGCGGCAACAATTGCCCGGCCGCGTCGAACAAGGAAGACGTGCTGGCCGACGTGTCGGTGGGCGGCACCTTCGATGTCGACAAGAACGGACGGATCAGCGAATCCCTGATCATCCCGGCGCCGGAAAGCACCCTGGTGTGCCCGGGCAATCAACGCGTGGGCGTGGTCTCGGTCGTCTTCACCAACATCAAGTTGACGGACGTGACCAACAACATCTCCTCGCCGACCAATCCTTCGTCGCTTTCGTACAACGGTCCCGAATGCCCGTGACACGAACGGGTTAACCCCACCCATTCGGGGGAGCCGCATCGGGCGATTCCGTCGTTCTCTCTTATTGGATGTTCAAAGGGAGAGGACGACATGCGCATCAAACCGACGCTATGCCTGATCGGCGTGGCCCTCATCGCGACGGCGGCCATCGCCGGTGGCAAACCGAAATTCCTGCGCGCGCCCAGCGCTTCGCTGGGCTCGCCGAAGGTGATCGTGAACTGGTCGGAAGTCGGCCTGGGCAACACCGGCAACGGCATCAACTACGTCGCGAGCGCGAAGGCCGGCGTGCACTACCAGTGCGTCAAGAAAGGCCATGTTTGCCCGGCGAGGGGCAACAAGGAAGAAATCCTGTCCAACGTTTACGTCAGCGCCACCTTCACCGTCGACAAGAACGGCAGGATCAACGAAAGCCTGACCATCCTGCCGCCGCCCAGCACGCTGGTCTGCCCGCACTATCAGTACGTGAGCGTGGCCTCCGTCGTCTTCACCAACATCAAGTTGACGGACGTGACCAACGGACTGTCGGCGCCGACCAACCCGTCGGCCCTGTCGTACAACGGGCCCGAATGTCCGTATTGAGATGCCCGCACCAAAAGAAGAAGGCCACCGCGAGGTGGCCTTCTTTTTGACGCTCAGGGCGCGGCGCAAACCGCGGGGACCGCGAAGGATTCGCGGATCGCCACCTTCTTTCCGCGCGCCTGGCCACGCGCACCCACGCCGACGCCGTACTGGGCGAACGCACGCCACACCAGGCATTCCTGGCCGACGTTGGTGAGCGACGCGAGGATGCCGTCGCGCATCTCTTCGAACGTCGGCTCGGCCGGCGTGTAGTTCATGCCGTCGACGAGCACCGCCAGCGTCTGGTCGGCAGTGAAGCCTGCTGCCTGGAAGTTCTTCCACACCTGCCAGCCGATCGCGCCGTACACCTCGCCGTCGAAGTGCACTTCCTCACCGAGGATGTCGCCGTAGGTGCGCGAGTAGTTCGCATACGGCTCGGTGCGCAGGCCGTTCGGCGTCCCCGTGGAGTATTCGGCGACGCGATCGTTGTTGTTGACGATGATCGCGAGCACGTCGCTCATGCCCTCGCCGATCGCGCCACCCAGCGGGCCGTCCATGCGACCGATCATGCGCCACGTCAGGCCATGGCCGTATTCGTGCCACACGATGTCGGAGTCGAGGTCGCCGTCGCGACGGATCAAGGGCGGATCGATCACGCGGATCGTCGCTGCGATCGGCGAGGCCGCGCGCAACGTCGCGCCTGCCGCCTGCGTCACCATGACCGCGGGAATCTGCGGAGTCGTCCCGCCCATGACGATGGGATCGCCGGCGACGTTGTTAGCGACGATGAGCGCAACGGCACCCGCCGCCTGCGCGTTCGCCGCCTTGACGACGAAGTCGCACGTGCCACGATTGACCAACGCGATCTGCCCGCTGACGTTCGTCGTGAGCGCCTCGCAACCGTCGGCATTGCTTGTGCCGCCACTGTCGAGCGCGGCGACCACCGTGTCCTGCAGGCCCGTCGGCGTGAACGGCGGCGAGAACTCCGCGCGACGCGCCTGGAACGTGTTGCCGCCGGCGATCACCTGGTGATCCGGTTCCGGCGAAGACCACAGGTACATCTGCATGCGCGGATTGCGGCCGTCGCGCGGCGTGGCGAAGTTGGCGTTGTCGGTGCTGCCGCCGTCCTGCGCTTCGGCATTCACCGAGTCGTTGCCGCGGCCGCCCAGGCCGAAGTTGTTCTGCTGGAAGTTGCCCGCGGCTTCATCGAAACCCGCGGCATACAGGCGGTCGTGGATGACGTTGTTGAGGTAGAACAGGTTCTGCACCGCAACGTCGGGGTTGTTGCCCACCGACGGCTGCACGGCCGGGTTGAACGTCGACAGGAAGCGACGGTCCGACACGCGCGTGCCGCCCGCATCGGGCAGTCCGTTGTTGTCGGTGTCCAGGTACGCGTGGACGTTGTTGCCGGTGATGTTGTCGCTCAGGTGGCTGCCGTTGAACAGCCAGTTCGTCGGGCCGCTGACGATGGCCTGCGGCGTCGCGATCGGATCCACCGTGAACACGCGATAGTCGTCGCGCGCGGTGCGGTGGCTGGTGTCGAGCACGCGGCCGTCGCCGGAGACCAGCGTTTCGACGAGGTCGTTGCCGGCTTCGCGCCAGGTTTCGACGAGGAAGCCGACCTGCATTCCACCATCGGCGAGCGGCACGGCCACGCGCGTCACGATCGGGCCGTCGTGGAAGCCGGCGGTCTTCGCGAACTTCGTTGCGGCGCCGATCTTCTGCACGCGCGCGGGCGCGGCGCCGGCGATCTTGCGCGCACCGAGCGCAACGCGCAGCGCGGCGGTTTCGTCGACCTTCGCCGCTTGCAATCCGGTGGCGGGCACCGGCGCGACGTTTTCGACGACGCTCAGCAACGCGCCATTACGGCCGACCGCTGCCTTGACGTACGCGCCATACACCGCGAGGCCGCCCACTTCCTGCTGCATGCGCAGTTGCCGGATGCCTTTGCGATCGAGCGTGTCGGAATGCACGCGCAAGGCGTTGACGGCGCCGGAGCCCAGGCCCTTTCCGCGCAGGAAGGTGGAGACAACGGTGGAAGGCGCGGCTTGCGAAGGCGCGGTCAACGCCTGTCCGTTGCCGGCGCGATTGATGCGCGTGGCCGCGCGATCGTCGCGCGCCGTGGGCACCGCGGCGGCCGCCTGGACGGCAAGGGCGACGGCGGCGGACAGCAAGCCGACCGCGCAGGTCGATGCGAGGATTTTCATGCAAGGAACTCCCGGAATGATGGGGGAAATCGCGACTGGGACGCGAACACCTCCACCGTGATCGCGTCGCCCGATTGGGCGACCGCGTTCGTTCGTTCCGGGTGAAATTCAACTCTACGTTCGCTTGCTTTGCTGAAGCGTGGTGGAAATCCTCATCAATGGTCTCGTCGCATCAACCCGGGATCGCGAGCTCACCAAGTTCATACGCGTTGCGAAATCGATCCATCCCATGCGCGCCGCCGTTGACGCATTTGCGCGCCGTGCGCAGGTC
Source organism: Noviluteimonas gilva (assembly GCF_009740395.1). GTDB lineage: Bacteria > Pseudomonadota > Gammaproteobacteria > Xanthomonadales > Xanthomonadaceae > Noviluteimonas > Noviluteimonas gilva. Next base: position 593,951 of record NZ_WOXT01000002.1, on the reverse strand, counting down.
ATCCACCGCAAGCGCCGCACGCACGCGGCGTTCGTTGTTCTTGAGGAACTGCGCGAGGATGCGCCCGGCCAGCGGGCCGTCGTTCGCCAACTCGGGCGTGCGCAGCAAATCCGCGCCGATCTGGCGCCCGACCCGGCCGTAATTGTCGCGACCGGTGAGTTGAACAAAACCGCGTCCCTTGAAGCGCGCGCCATCACCCGGCTGCGTGTTGCCGATGCGATTGCCCGCGGACGTGCCCGGCTCGTAACGATCGAACGGCGCATGGCGCGTGTTGAATCCGCTGATGCCTTCGGAAATCGGGAGGAAGCCTTCGGACTCGGCGCGGATCGTCGCCAGTGCCATCAACACCATCTGTCGATCGCCGAGTGCGCACTCGCGCAGGCCCGCGAGGACGGACGGCAAATGCGCCACGATGTTCGCCTTGCGTGTGTGCGGGAACATCCTTGCGACGATCTCCGGCGTCACATCGGCGGTGATATCGCCCGGCGCATGCACGATCTCGCCACCCCGCTCCACCGTAATGGGTGCCACGCCGCCGACAGGCCGCAGGAACGCCGCGCTCATGAAGCCGTCGGCCAGGCCATCGCCGAGGAAATCGACCAGCGCCCATCCGTCCTGGCGTGCCATGACGTCGAGCTGCGTGCCCGGTGGCACGACGCGAATGACATCGCTGCTCGCCGATGGCCCGCTGCGCAGGCGCAGGCCGCTGCGCGCGATCACTTCATGTCGGTCGTGGGTCACGGGTTGCGTCGGCGCCACGATCGGCGGCGGTTCGAATCCAGGCCCTTGCAGGCTCGCGAGGTATTCCTCCAGGCCCACGATGGAAGCTGGATCCAGACCGACCGCGAGTTCCGCCGGCGAGACATCCATCTCGAAGTGCATGCAATCCTTGCGATCGCGCCAGCTGCCACCCCATTCGAACACCCTCGTGCCATCGCGCGTGCGGATCCGGAGCGCGTCTTCGATCATCGCCTTCGTCATGTCGGTATCGGCGACACCGGCGCGCACGTCGAGCGCACGACGCGCCTGCGTGTCCTTGTCGGAGAAGCGCACCAGCCGCGTGCCGGCATGGTTGAGGAAGGGATTGGTTTCCCAGTTGACGTCGAGCGCGATGCCGTAGCTGTGCAGGCTCTTGCCGGTGCCGCCGGTGATGGTGCGGCAGTTGTAGCTGTCGGTGTCCTGTGTGCGCACGTGATAGCCGTGGTGGTGCATGACCGCGGCGAGCGCTTCGAAGGCCTGCGTGGTCGGTGGCGCGACGCGGATCCTGTCCGGGCCGAACGGGATCAGCACCATCTCGCGCTCTTCGCATTCGAAGGCTTTCCACAGGCGTCGCAGTTGGGTGGTGTTCTTCGGCATGAGCCGTCTCCCAGGTGAAGGCGTTGATCGAGCGCACGATGCCGCGCAGCCAGCGCCAGACATCCGGCATGACCCGCGGCAGGTGTATTGGGCCTGCCTTTTTTCGAATCGCGCCGAAGAAAGCTCTTCGCGCGTCGACGGCTCTACAGGCTTGCGATCAGCTCGCCGGTGGTCACGATCGCGTGTGCGTACGTCGGCCCGTTGAGTTCATGCGCGGCATGCATCATGTCGTGTTGCATCGCCGCGGTTGCATCGCGCACCAGGGTCACGTGATAGCCCAGCTCCGTCGCGTAGCGCCCGGTCGCCTCGATGCAGGTGTTCGCCAGCAACCCCGCGATGATGACGTGCGTGATGCCTTTCTGTTTCAGGCGCAGGTCGAGGTCGGTGTTGGCGAAGCCGCTGGCGCCCCAGTGTTCCTGAACGACCGTGTCGCCGGGCTTCGGCGCGAATTCGGGATGCCATTCGCCGCCCCACTCGCCGCGCGCGAAGTTGTGGCGCGCCATGATCTTGCGATGCGTCGGGCTCGGGAATCTCCAGTCTTCGTAATCGCCCGGCTCCCAACGACGATGCGGCACGATGAACACCGCTACGCCATGCGCGCGGAGGGCGCGATCGAGCTTGCGCAGGTTGTCGAGCAAGCCGACTTCCGTCGCGATCGCTTCGATGAAGGGATAAACCTTGCCGCCTTCGGAGAGGAAATCGTTGTACGGATCGACGAGGAGATACGCGGTGCGATCGAGGGGATAAGTCGCCATCGCGCGTCTCCGATCAATGCTGTGCTGAACGGACCGAAGCGGGCCCAACGGCCAATGGATTCCCGGCGCCACCGGTGGTGAGATGAACACGCCGAGCGTCGTCGGAGGAGATCGCCATGAACACCAGGCTTCCCGTGTACGCGCCCACGTTCCTCGCGTTATTGCTGCTCGCTGCGTGTGCCAGCAGCGCGCCGGTCGTGCAGACCGACCAGGCGCCCGGCGTCGATTTCTCGCGCTACCGCACTTACTCCTGGGTCGAAGAGCCGCAGACGCAGTCGCCGCTGGTGCGCGACAAGCTCGTGCGTGCGATCGATGCGCAACTGGCGTCGAAGGGTTGGCAACGCGCGGCCGATGGCGACGTCGCACTGTTGGGTCGCTGGGATGCGCGCGAGGAAGTCAGCTATAGCGGGACGTCGTTCGGCTTCGGGCTCGGCAGTTGGGGCGGCAACAGCGGCGGCGGGATCGGCACGAGCACCGGTTCGTCGCGTCCGCATTCGAAGATGGTGGGCGCGCTGGCCATCGACATGTTCGATGCCAAGACCAAACAACCGATCTGGCGCGCGACCGCCTCGGGCGACGTGCCGGAATCGCCGCAAGGCATCGACGCGGCGATCGCGAAGGTCATCCCGCAGATGTTCGCGAAGTTCCCGCCGCCCTGAGGTACTGGCCTCTCAACTACGCTTTTGCGGCGTCATCCTCGGGCGCGGGCTGCAGTTCGACCGACAGCGCTTCCAGGTCGGCGATGGCGGTTTCCACCGCGTCGTAGAACTCGCCCTGCCGCGTCATGAGGTCTTCGAAGCTCGCGGCGCGCTTGAGCTTGGAAAGCTCACCGTCGAACAACAGCCACTGCGTCGTCAGCAGCTCGACGTTGTTCTTGGAGTAATGCCGCATCTCCTTGAGCTGCAGCAGCGTGTCGTGCACATGGTCCAGCGGCGTCTTGGAATCCGAAGTCATGTCGGCCCTCCTGTCGCGTGATCAACCGCCGCAGCGTAACGACGCCGGGCGGGTCGCGCGGTGAAGGCGTGAAGATCGGTTCAGGCGCTGGCGAGCGAGGCGAAGACGGCCTCGATCCTTTCCGCATCCTTCGACTTGTCGTGCACCCACTCGCCACGCTTGACGAAGATGTTGCCGTGGTTGTGAATGAGTTCGCGGCATCCGCACAACGCGGCGGCCTTGGCCGGATACGTGCAGACGGCCATGATGCGCGCGTTCTGGATCGCGACGTTCACGCGCGTTTCGTACGCCATGAAGCGCGACATGCTTTCGGGATCCTTCACCCAACTCACGCTGCCGGACGCGCGAAGGCCCGCATAGCCTTCCGCCTTGGCGCTCGATCCCATCGCGGCGAACTGGTAGCTCAACTGCTCGGGCGCCTTCACCGTGCCGTTGGGGTCGGTGTAGAACTCGCTGTAGTGCACGATCTGCATCTGCCCCCTGGCGATGTAGTCCGCCAGATCCGGCACGGCGACGCTGAGCGCATGACGCGCTTCGTCGATCGTCAGGTCGCCGACCAACCATGCGCAGGCTTCGTTTCGTTCGAGCCCCTGCTTGAAGTACGGCACGAGCATGTCGAGCTGATCCTGCTTGCTGTCGTAGAACTGGCAGACGTGCGAGCCCCACGGCAGGTCGAGCAGCGCCTTGTCGCTCGCCTTGGGCAGCGTGACGACGCCCTTGGAGATCAGATACAGCAACAGCTCGGCCATCATGTCGACGGACAGGCCCTGCAGCAGCGGCGAGTCGAGGTCGGGCATCCTGGACATCAACGCGTCCAGGGTTTGCTCCGCTTCGGGAATGCCGGCGACGAAGAGCTTCTGCCGGAGCGACGCGTTGGGGTACCGGGATGCGTTCATTGCCGGAGTGTAGTGGCAATTCCGGTCGACGACGCCGGTTCCTCACGGACTCGGCAGGAGTTGCCACCGTCGTTATCCGGGGGCAGGCGCGGCCAACAGGCGCAAGTCTTCGACGAATCCCCGATAGGCGGCTTCACGATCGCCTTCGGGCTGGCGCAACACCCACGCCGGGTGCACCGTCGCGAACGCGCTCGCACCGTTCGACAGACGCTCCCATCGGCCCCGCTGCTGCATCAATCGAAAATCGCGACCCAGCACGCTGTGCGCCGCGGTCGCGCCCAGGCACACGATGACGTCGGGCTTGAGCAAACCGATTTCCTGCACCAACCACTGGCGACACGCACGCGCGTGTCCTGGCTCGGGCGCCTTGTGCAAGCGATGCTTGCCGCGGCGTTCGAAGCGGAAGTGCTTCACCGCGTTGGTCAGGTAAAGCGTCTGGCGCGGGATGCCGATCTCGTCCAGCGCGCGTTGCAGCAGGCGACCCGCGGGACCGACGAAGGGGCGACCGCTCAGGTCTTCCTCGTCGCCCGGTTGTTCCCCTACGAGGACGATGCGCGCATCGTGCGGGCCTTCGCCGAACACGGTCTGCGTCGCCGGTTCCCACAAGGGGCATGCGCGGCAATCGCGGGCGCGGGCGCGCAAGGTTTCGAGATCGCTCGCAGGCATCTCGATCGCAGGCGCTTGCTCGGGGATGCGGCGCCGCGGTGGTTGCGGTTCGCGGTCCGCCATCGCTTCGACGCGGGCGCCGGCTTCGCGCAGCAAGACCGGCAACACGTGCGCTTCGGGAAGGTGCTTCCAGTACTTCTGCGGCATCTCCTGGCGCATCATGCGCGGGTTGAGGCGCGCGGGGTTGAAGATGTGCGCGTAGTACGTGCGCCACAGCGATTCCTGCGCGTCGTCGTCGGGTGCGTCGCTGCGCAGTGCGCCCGGTGCGAACGCGAGCGCTTCGCCATTCCAGTGCACGCTGCGATATGGGGTGAGGATCGACCAGCGCATGCCGGCGAAGCGCCGTGCGAAGAAACCCGAGACGCGATCGACGATGCGATGGTCCGGTTCGAACCACGCGATGAAGGCGCCCTCCACCCCTGGCACCGCGCGGAAGCGCACGAATGCCTTCATCTTGTGCAGGTCGCGACGCACGGCCTGGTCCAGGCGCAGCGCGCGGTGCATATCGATGTCGGTGGCGAGCGTGCACAGGTGTCGCTCGCCGTTGGCGATTCGCCAGGCCATGCGGTACAGCAACGCGTGCGCGTCCGTGTCGCGATGACATGCCACGCGGGCGGCGAGTTCGAAGAAATCGCGCGGCATCATCTGCAAGGCGCGCACCGGCGGCGCGGACGTGATGGCGCGACCTGCGAGCAACGCGCCTTGCGCATCGCCGTGCCAGTCGATCGCGTCCGGCGCGATGTTCGCGCGCAACGCGGCGCGCGCCTGTTCGCGCCAGGCGTCGAAATCCCACGGAGAATCCACCGTCGCGGTCCAGCGCTCGCTCATGCGGCGAAGAGGTCGGCCTGGCGCGGCTTGGGTGCGAGGTGCGCGCGCAACGCGTCGGGGTCATCGAGCTTCCGATGCGGGTGGTGATCGAGCAGCGTCACGAACGGCAGCACTTTCGACATCGGCGCGCGCAGGCGCGCCAGATCGCCGACACGGAGGCGACCATGGCGCCGCGATTGCACGATGCGTGCGACGTTGCGCGTGCCCAGCCCCGGCACGCGCAACAGCATTTCCCTCGGCGCGGTGTTGAGGTCCACCGGGAAGCGTTCGGGGTTGCGCAGCGCCCAGGCGAGTTTCGGATCGATGTCCAGGTCGAGCATCGTCGAGGCCGCGTTGGCGGGCGCGATTTCGTCGACGCCGAATCCGTAGAACCGGAGCAGCCAATCGGCCTGGTACAGGCGATGCTCGCGTTGCAGCGGCGGCGCTTGCAGCGGGAGCTTGGAGGATGCATCCGGAATCGGGCTGAAGCCGGAGTAGTAAACGCGGCGCAGGCGATAGTTGCCGTAGAGGTTGTCGCTGGCGAGCAGGATCGCGCGATCGTCCGCCCCATCGGCGCCCACGATCATTTGCGTACTCTGGCCGGCGGGCGCGAACTTCGGCGGCTTGTGCACTTTCGCCAGCTTGCGCGCCTCCTTCCCCTCTTCGATGCGCCAGCGCAGGTCGCCCATCGCGCTGCGGATGCGCGGCAGGCTTTTTTCCGGCGCGAGCATCGACAGGCCCTTCTCGGTGGGAAGTTCCACGTTGATGCTCAAGCGGTCGGCGTAGCGGCCCGCCGCGGCGAGCAGATCGGGCGACGCATCGGGAATCGTCTTGAGATGGATGTAACCGGCGAAGCGATGGTCTTCGCGCAGGCAACGGGCGACTTCGACGAGGCGCTCCATCGTGTAGTCGCTGTCGCGAATGATGCCGCTGGAGAGGAACAGGCCTTCGATGTAGTTGCGCTTGTAGAAGTCCAGCGTGAGCCGCACGACTTCGTCGGTGGTGAAGCGCGCGCGCCGCACGTTGCTCGACACGCGGTTGACGCAATAGGCGCAATCGAAGATGCAGAAGTTGGTGAGCAGGATCTTCAGCAGCGACACGCAGCGACCATCGGGCGTGTAGGAGTGGCAGATGCCCATGCCCTCGGTGCTGCCGATGCCGCCGGTCTTCGACGAATCACGCTTGCCCGCGCCGGACGACGCGCACGACGCGTCGTATTTGGCCGCGTCTGCAAGGATGCCGAGCTTGGTCAGGGTGTCCACGCGCGCAAGCGTGGACACTTTTCATCTCAATGCGTGAGATGACCCATGAACGATTCAGGCAACGGCCGTCAGGCCTTCACGCCTTCCACCGCGCGATCGAGCGCCGCGATGTCGATCTTGCGCATTTCCATCATCGCGCCGAACGCTCGCTTCGCCGTCTCGCCACCTTCGTTCATCAACTCGGTCAGGCGCCGCGGCGTGATTTGCCACGACAGGCCGAACTTGTCCTTGCACCAACCGCACTCGCTCTCCTGCCCACCGTTGTTCACGATGGCGTTCCAGTAGCGATCGGTTTCTTCCTGGTCCTCGGTGGCGACCTGGAAACTCACCGCTTCGTCGAACTTGAACTGCGGCCCGCCGTTCAACAGCATGAAAGGCATCTTGAAGATGGTCATGTTGATCACGAGGGCGTCGCCGGCTTTGCCCGACGGGTAGTCGCCCGGCGCGCGCGCGACGTTGTCGATCTTCGTGTCGGGGAAGGTGGCGGCGTAGAAACGCGCGGCTTCCTCACCGTTCTTGTCGAACCACAGGCAGGGCTGGATCTTGGGGACCATGGAAAACCTCCCGGGTAGGTGGAAACAGGGAACCCTACGGTGGGGCCGATGAGAAAATGGTTAAAGCACCATTTCGGCAAAAGCCCCTGCGCGGCAAGGAGCCAACGATCTCGCGCGCTGCGTCACTGCAGCAGCAGTTGCCAGTAGCCCACGTCGATCCAGCGGTCCTGCTTGAAGCCCACTTGCTTGAAATGGGCCACCTTCTCGAAGCCCATCCTTTCGTGCAGCGCGATGCTCGCATCGTTCGGCAACGCGATGCCGCCGATGACGGCGTGCATCGAACGCGTGCGCAACGCGTCGATCAGCGCCGCGTACAAGGGCTTGCCGATGCCCTGGCCTGTTCTCGCGGCGTCGAGATACACGGTCGATTCGACGGAATGCCGATACGCGCAGCGGCCTTTCCACTTCGACGCATATGCGTAGCCGAGCACCTGGCCATTGGCTTGCGCGAGCAACCACGGCAGATTCGTCGCGCGCGTTTCGGCGATGCGTTCGGCCATGTCGATCACCGACACCGCGTCGGTTTCGAAGGTGATGCATGTCGTGGCGACGTAATGGTTGTAGATCGCGGCGATGGCCGCGGCGTCTTCGGGTTCGGCGGGGCGGATGTCCATGCGGCAATGGTCCCGGAGTGGCCGGGCCACTCGCAATAGCGCGCCCCTGTTGACGCCGCCCTTCATTTCCATAATATTGGAATTATGGAAATGCCCTCCTCCCTTGCCTGCCTGGCCGCGCTTGGCCACGAATCCCGCCTGCGCGCCTTCCGCCGCCTCGTGGAAGCCGGTCCCGACGGCCTGCCGGTGGGCGAGTTGCGCGAATCCCTCGACCTGCCGCCCGCCACGCTCTCCGCGCATCTCAACGTCCTGCGCTCGGCCGGGCTCGTGCTCGACCAACGCGAGGGCCGCGTCATTCGCGTGCGCGCGAACTACGAACGCATGAACGCCCTGATCGCCTACCTCACCGAGAACTGCTGCGCCGGCTCCGGCGCGTGCGATCCGGTGGCCTCCCCGTGCAAGCCGCGCAAAAAAGGAGCTTCGAAGTGAATCGCTTCCACGTGCACCTCAACGTCGCCGACCTCGACGGCAGCATCCGCTTCTACACGCAGTTGTTCGCGGCGCCGCCTTCGGTCCGCAAGGACGACTACGCGAAATGGATGCTCGAAGATCCGCGCATCAATTTCGCCATCTCCAACACCGGCCGCGCGCCCGGCATCGACCACCTCGGCTTGCAGGTGGATTCCACCGCCGAGCTGTCCGCCCTGGGCATTCGACTGGATGCCGCCGGCGGCACGGTGGTGCCGGAAGACGCGACCGTGTGTTGCTATGCGCAGTCGGACAAGTTGTGGACGGAAGACCCGCAAGGCACGCGCTGGGAAACCTTCCATACCTTCGGCGATGCGACCACGTATTACGCGGGCGAAGCGGCCTGCGCGACCGATGGCGCGGCTTGCACGCCCAAGGTTTCGGCCATGAAACCGAAGGTCGACAAGGGCACGTCGTGCTGCTCGCCTGAAGCCGCGTGCTGCTGATGAAACGCGTGCTTTTCGTCTGCGTCGAGAATTCCAATCGCAGCCAGATGGCCGAGGCGTTCGCCCACATGTTGGGCGGCGCCGATGTTGTCGCGGAGAGTGCGGGCTCGCGTCCATCCGGCGTCGTGAATCCCAAGGCCGTGCGCTTCATGTCGGAAGTCGGCTACGACCTCACCACGCATCGTTCGAAATCGCTGGACGACATCGAAGGGGAATTCGATGCGGTGGTGACCATGGGCTGCGGCGATGCCTGTCCGTGGGTGCCTGCCAAGCGCCGCGAGGATTGGGCGTTGGCCGACCCCAGGCACATGGACGACGAGGCGTATCGCGTCGTGCGCGACGACATCGCCGAACGCGTGCGCACATTGCTGGCCTCGCTGTGAGTCGCCTGCATCGCGCGTTGCTGGCCGAAGCGCTCGGCACTGCGCTGTTGCTGGCGACCGTCGTCGGGTCCGGGATCATGGGCGTGGCGCTGTCGCAGGGGAACGATGGCATCGCGTTGCTCGCCAACGCCAGCGCGACGGGCGCGATCCTCTACGTGCTCATCGTGCTCTTCGGGCCGATCTCCGGCGCGCATTTCAACCCGGCGGTGACGCTGGCGATGCGCTTGCGCGGCGCGCTCGACACGCGCACGACGCTCGCCTACATCGCGGTGCAGGTCATCGCGGCGATCCTTGGTGTCGTCCTCGCGCACGCGATGTTCGACCAGGCGTTGCTGCAACCCGGCACGCATGCGCGCGCGGGCATGGGGCAATGGTTGAGCGAAGGCGTCGCGACGTTCGGGCTGTTGCTGACGATCCTGCTCGGCGCAGCGCATCGGCCTGCCGCTGTGCCGGCGCTCGTCGGTGGTTACATTTTCGCGGCGTACTGGTTCACCGGCAGCACGTCGTTCGCGAATCCGGCGGTGACGCTGGCGCGCTCGCTCACGCAAAGCTTCGCAGGCATCCGGCCGGTCGACGTGCCGGCGTTCGTCATTGCGCAGATGATCGGCATGGGCTTGGCGGTGTGGGTCGCGGCGAGTCTGATCCCCCTCAATCGCGCTTTGCGCGATTGATCCCCCTTGGAAGGGGGATGGGCGGTGCAGTGGCACTTGAATCGACCGGGGGATCGCCGCAGCATCCGACGCATTCCCCCAGGAGCGCGCACGATGCAATATTCCGGTAGCTGCCAATGCGGCCAGGTCGCCTTCGATGTCGAAGGGGACATCGACAGCGGGCTCGCCTGCAATTGCTCGATGTGCGGCAAGCGCGCGTCGCTGTTGTGGTTCGTGCCGCGCGACAAGCTCGTGCTGCGCACGCCGGAAGCCGACCTGGCGACCTACACGTTCAACAAGCACCACATCCAGCATCGCTTCTGCGACAACTGCGGCATCCACGTGTTCGGCGAGGCCAATGATCCGAAGGGCAATCCGGTCGCGGCGGTGAACCTGCGCGTGCTGGATAACGTGGATCTATCCGCGATTCCCGTGCACCACTACGACGGGCGCGCGCTCTGAAGCCTAAGCGTGCGGCAGGTTGCGGATGCGTTCGACGAGGGCCTGCAAGTCTGCGTCGGGGGCGGTTTCATGCCCGAGGAACCACTTCCACAAGCGATCGTCTTCGCTGTCGAGCAGGCGCAGGAACGTGGCGCGATCGGCTTCGCTGGATTGTCGCCACGACGTATCGAGCCAACGCTCGAGCAATTGATCCAGCTCGCGCATGCCGCGGCGGCAGCGCCATTTGAGCTTGCGCAGCTCGGCTTCGTCGTTCACCAGGCCTCCATCGCGAGATAGGCCCACCACGTGAACAGCACCAGCGCGCCGGCGACGTACAGGAGGAACCGGTGCATCACGCGGTTGTAGGTGCAATGCACCGCGCTGTGCAGCACGCGCAGGACGACGAAAGTCCACGCCAACCCGATCGAAATCGGCGTGACCAGGTTCGTGAGCATCGCAACGAACACCGCGGCGTAGAACAACACCGGAAGTTCGAACAGGTTGCGGAAGTTGTCGGACGCGCGCGTGTCGGTCAGCAGGCGCGCCATCTCCGACGAGGTGGCCACCGCTTGCGCATCGATGCGCGCCCGCCCGATCTCGGCCAGGCGCAACCAGTACATGCGAACAAAAACGACGGCCGTCAGGCCGACCAGGACGAACGCGGGCTTGAGCATCTCCGCGCCGGCCACGGGATCAACCGCGCCTTGCCAGCATCAACTTCTTGATCTCACCGATCGCCTTCGCCGGATTCAGGCCCTTCGGGCAGGTCCGCGCGCAGTTCATGATCGTGTGGCAGCGATAGAGCTTGAACGGGTCTTCGAGGTCGTCCAGGCGCGCGCCGGTGTCTTCGTCGCGCGAGTCGACGATCCAGCGATACGCCTGCAGGAGGATCGCGGGGCCGAGGTAACGATCGCCGTTCCACCAGTAGCTCGGGCAGCTCGTCGAGCAGCACGCGCACAGGATGCATTCGTACAGGCCGTCGAGCAGCGCGCGGTCTTCCTTCGACTGCAGGCGTTCGCGATCCGGCGCCGGCGTCTGCGTGCGAATCCACGGCTTGATCGACGCGTACTGCGCGTAGAAGTGCGTCATGTCCGGCACCAGATCCTTCACCACCGCCATGTGCGGCAGCGGGTAGATCGGCACTTCGGCCTTCGTGCAGTCGGAGATCGCGCGCGTGCACGCCAGCGTGTTCGTGCCGTCGATGTTCATCGCGCACGAACCGCAGATGCCTTCGCGGCAGGAGCGGCGGAAGGTCAGCGTCGGGTCGATCTCGTTCTTGATCTTGATCAGCGCGTCGAGAACCATCGGGCCGCAGGTCGCGAGGTCGACGTCGTACGTGTCGACACTCGGGTTCTTGCCGTCGTCCGGGTTCCAGCGATAGACCTTGAAGGTGCGCACTTGCTTCGCACCGGCAGGCGCAGGGAAGTGACGGCCCTTGCCGATCTTCGAGTTCTTCGGGAGCGTGAATTCAGCCATGGTTTCTCGTTCCCCGGTCAGTAGACGCGCGGCTTGGGCGGCACGACTTCGACATCGTCGCTGAGCGTGTACATGTGCACCGGGCGGTAGTCGATGCGCGTGTTGCCCGCATCGTCGGCCCAGCACACGGTGTGCTTGTGCCAGTTGGCGTCGTCGCGCTCCGGGAAATCCTCGCGCGCATGCGCGCCGCGGGATTCGGTGCGGTTTTCCGCCGACACGATCGTCGTGAGCGCCTGGCCCAGCAGGTTCTGCAGTTCCAGGGTTTCGATCAGGTCGGAGTTCCAGACCAGCGAACGGTCGCTGACGCGCACGTCGGCGAACGAGGCGTGGATCTCACGCACCTTCGCCACGCCTTCGGCCAGCGTTTCGCCGGTGCGGAACACCGCGGCGTCGGCCTGCATCGCGCGCTGCATGTTGTTGCGGATTTCCGCCGTCGGCATCGAACCCTTGGCGTTGCGCAGGCGATCGAAGTTGGCGAGCGACTGATCGCACGCCGACGACTTCAGATCCTTGTGCGGCGCGCCGGACTGGATCGTCTCCGCGCAACGGTTCGCGACCGCGCGGCCGAACACCACCAGGTCGAGCAGCGAGTTGGAACCAAGGCGGTTCGCGCCGTGCACCGAAACGCAGGCCGCTTCGCCGATCGCGTAAAGGCCCTGCACCACCGCGTCGGGATTGCCGTCGCGCAGTTGCACGACTTCGCCGTGGTAGTTGGTCGGAATGCCGCCCATGTTGTAGTGGACGGTCGGGATGACGGGGATCGGTTCCTTCTCGACGTCCACGCCCGCGAAGATCTTCGCGCTCTCGGCGATGCCGGGCAGTTTTTCGTGGATGTCCTTCGGGTCCAGGTGCGTCAGGTCGAGGTTGATGTGGTCCTTGTGCGGGCCCACGCCGCGGCCTTCGCGAATTTCGATGGTCATCGAACGCGAGACGACGTCGCGCGAGGCGAGGTCCTTCGCGTTCGGCGCATAGCGCTCCATGAAGCGCTCGCCGTTGCTGTTGCGCAGGATGCCGCCTTCGCCGCGCACGCCTTCGGTGATCAGGCAGCCCGCGCCGTAGATGCCGGTGGGATGGAACTGCACGAACTCCATGTCCTGCATGCCCAGGCCGGCGCGCAGCGCCATGCCGCCGCCGTCGCCCGTGCAGGTGTGCGCGGAGGTCGCCGAGAAATACGCTCGGCCGTAGCCGCCGGTGGCGAGCACCACGCCGTGCGCGCGGAACAGGTGCAACGTGCCTTCGGCCATGTCGAGCGCGAGCACGCCCTTGCAGGCGCCCTCCTCGTCCATGATCAGGTCGAGCGCGAAGTATTCGATGAAGAACTGCGCCTTGTGCGCGAGCGACTGCTGGTACAGCGTGTGCAGGATCGCGTGGCCGGTGCGGTCGGCGGCCGCGCACGTGCGCTGCGCGATGCCCTTGCCGTAATGCGTGGTCATGCCGCCGAAGGGGCGCTGGTAGATGCGGCCGTCTTCGGTGCGCGAGAACGGCACGCCCTGGTGTTCGAGTTCGATGATCGCGGGAATGGCCTCGCGGCACATGTATTCGATCGCGTCCTGGTCGCCCAGCCAGTCCGACCCCTTGATGGTGTCGTAGAAGTGGAAGCGCCAGTCGTCTTCGCCCATGTTGCCGAGCGCGGCGGAGATGCCGCCCTGCGCGGCGACGGTGTGCGAACGCGTCGGGAAGACCTTCGTCAGGCACGCGGTCTTCAGGCCCTTCTGCGCGAGGCCGAAGGTGGCGCGCAGCCCGGCGCCACCGGCGCCGACGACGATCATGTCGTACTTGTGTTCCTGGATCTTGTAGGCGGTCATTTTCTCAGGCCATCAGCGCGATGCGGACGATCGCGAACAGCGACGCGATCGCGCCGAGGGTGCAAGCAAAGAGATTCAGCAACTGGAGGGTGACTTCCCAGAAGCGTGTGTGGACGTAGTCTTCGATGATCACCTGCATGCCGAGTTTGGCGTGCCAGAACATCGCGACGAGGAAGGCGCCCATCAGGATCGCGTTCCAGGGGCGGCGCAGCACGTCGATGGCGTGCGTCGAATCACCGCCCGCGATCGAGAACAGCACCCACACCAGCCACGCAATGAGCAGCGCGAGCGCGACGGCGGTGACGCGCTGCACCCAGAAGTGCCCCGTGCCGGTCTTGCCGGAGCCCAGGCCGCGGGCGCGTGCGAGCGGAGTACGCAGGTCGTTCATGGCTCAGGCGACTCCCAGTGCGAAGAACCACAGCGCGGCGGTCACGACCACCGTCAGCGCGAAGACGGTCCAACCGGTCTTGTAGACCGTCGGAATGTCGTAGCCATGGCCCGTATCCCACAGCAGGTGTCGCAGGCCGTTGAACAGGTGGTAGACCAGGCACAGCGAGAAGGCGAAGGTGAAGAACAGGCCGATCGGCGATCCCACGCACGCCATCGCGCGCGCGCCCGATTCCGGGCCCATCGCCAGCATCACCAGGAACCATGCGAGGGCGAATGCACCCACGGTCAACCCGACGCCGGTGGCGCGGTGCAGGATCGACATCGTCATCGTGATCTGCCAGCGATACACCTGCAGATGCGGTGACAGGGGGCGTTGGGTCGCCATACGTGCGTCCTTCCTTACGTGATGGTCAGCGCCGCGGCGTCAGAAATCGATGCAGCGGCCATTCTTTTCCCAATCGCCATAGCGAACCGGATCCGGTCCCTTGCGCCCGCCGATCTCGACGGGAGGCGAAACGGGGGCGTGCGTGTCGTCGGTCGGGACAACCTGCGTGCCTTCGCGCGGCGTCGCTGCACCATCGGGCAGCGTTCCGGCGTCGGTGGCAGGTTCGGATTGACCTATGATTCGCGGCGTCACAACCCCCGAAGTTTAAGTCTCGCCCGGATGTCCCACAACCTAGCGCCCCAGCCCGCCCCGGCATTTGCCCTTCCCGGCCACCGCGTGATCGCACTCGAAGGGCGCGATGCCATCGCTTTCGCGCAATCGCAGTGCATGAACGACGTGGAGGCCGCGCCCGTCGGGCGATGGCAATGGAACGGGTGGCTGACCCCGAAAGGCCGCGTCATCGCCCTGTTCGCCCTGGTCCGCGTGGCCCAGGACGCGGCGTGGCTCATCGTGCCCGACGCCGATGCCGATGCCCTGTCCGCGCAACTGCAGCGTTTCGTGCTCCGTCGCCAGTTGCAGGTGACGGTGCGCAACGATCTTCACGCGAGCGGCACCTTCGAAGGGCCCGACAAGGCCGCGGGTGCCAGTTTTGCCGGCAACCCGGCGGACGGGATCGAACTCGACTTCGGCGGATTCGGACTCAAGCGCACGCTGCGCATCGGACCGGCGATCGACGCGCCGCGCGACGACGACGCGGAATCGCGTTGGCGCGCATCCGACCTGCGCCTGGGGTTCCCGCGCCTGCCGCCTTCGCAAGCCGAACAGTGGACGCCGCAAATGCTCTCGCTCGATCGCCTGCATGCCTTCAGCGTGAAAAAGGGCTGCTATCCGGGACAGGAGATCGTCGCGCGCACGCATTTCCTCGGCCAGGTCAAACGCGGGCTCACGCTGTTCGAATGCCCGAGCGAACCGGAGGCCGGCGCCAACGTCGATGTCGGCGCGGTGCCGCTGGGCCAGATCGTCAGCACGGCGCGCAATGGCGACGGCTGGGTGGCGCTCGCCGTGTTGCCGGTCGAACGCCCGGACGTGCCGGTGATGAGCAACGGCGTGGTGTTGCGCGAACGCGCGTTGCTCGCGGGGTTGTCGCGTTAGGGAACGCTAATCAGCCCACAGGTCGCGACCACTCGTGGCGAACCACGGGGCGCGATTGCGCGCGACAAACCACTGGTGGAACGCGACGGCAGCGAGGTACGGAATCGCGAAGGCGACGACGGCCACATGCACGAATGCGGTCTGCACCTTGTGCGCCATCGGACCCGTCACGCCGAACGCCACCAGGCTCGCCGCGATGCACAACGTCAGCGTCATGCCGATCGCGTAGCTGACGCCGAGGCGTCGATCACCGCTGCGTCGATACGCGCCATACGCGCGACCCCAGCTGCGCAGCAGCGAGAAGACGAGCAGCATGAACCACACAGCCGTCAGAAACTGCTCGCGCGGCGACGTCAAACGCCCGCCAAACGATCCGCCGCCGCGACGATGTCCTCGTCCGACGGAATCACCAGGAACGCCGCACCCGCGAGCGGGGTGAACGTATCCGCGCCCACGACGCGCTGGAACGGCCGCGCGCCGTAACCGCCTTCGACGATCGCGGTGACCACGCCCTCGCCCACGCCTGCGCTGTGGCGGCCTTCGTCGACGATGATCATGCGCTTGGCGTTCTTCGCCTGCGCACGGATGTAGGTTTCGTTGAGGGGCACCAGCCAGCGCAGGTCGACCACGCGCGTCTTCCACCCGTGCTTGGCCTGGATCTGCTTCGCCGCACGCAGCGACATCGGCACGCCATTGCCGAAGGTGAAGATCACCAGGTCGTCGCCGTCGCCGTAGACGCGGCCTTCGCCGAGTTCCATGGTTTCGTTCGGCGCCGGGTATTCGGTCAACCAGCCACCATCACCGGGTTCGTACAGATCCTTGGCCATGTACAGCGCGATCGGTTCGAGGAACGCGCACACGCGCCCGTCGACCTGCGCGAGCGCCGCCATCGTGCGCAGCATCGTCGCGGCATCGTCGCCGCGCGACGGGCAACCGACGACCAGGCCCGGGATGTCGCGCAGCGCGGTGATCGAGTTGTCGTTGTGGAAATGCCCGCCGAAACCGCGCTGATAACCGAGCGAGGCGATGCGCATCACCATCGGGTTGCGGTACTGGCCGTTGCTGAAGAACTGCAGGCTCGCCGCTTCGCCGCGAATCTGGTCGCACGCGTTGTGGAAGTAGGCCAGGTACTGGATTTCGGGGAACGGCAGCATCCCCATGTTCGCGTAACCCTGCGCCAGGCCGAGGATGATCGTCTCGTCGAGCAGCGTGTTGAACACGCGCTTGCCGGAGAACGCCTTCTGCAGGCCCTTGGTCACGGTATACACGCCGCCCTTGAGCGCGACGTCTTCGCCGAACAACAGCGCCTGCGGATACTTCGCGAACAGATCGTGCAACGCGTTGTTGATCTGGATGGCGAGATGGCGCGCGGGTTGCTTCTCCGGCAGCTTGCCTTCACCACCGAAGGCCTGTTCGCGACGCGCGGCTTCCGGCGTGCGCGCAGCTTCCTTGCGCACCGCATCCGGCGTGTACGGCGCGAGCGGCTTCATCACGTCGGCCAGTTCGGTCAGGCGCGGGCGGCTGTCGGCGTCGTGCGCCGCAGCGAAGCACTTCTTCCGCGTGTCTTCGTAGAGCGCGAGGATTTCGTCTTTCGACATCAGGCCCGATTCCAGCGCGATCGCCGCAGAACGCAGCAGCGGATCGGTCGCTTCCACCGCGCACAGCTCTTCGATCGAACGCCATTCGATTTCGAAGTCGGTGCCGGCGTGGCCCATGATGCGCGTCGTGCGCAGGTGCAGGAACGTCGGGCGGCGCGTGCGACGGCAATGTTCGACCGCGGCTTGCACCTGGCCGTAGCCTTCGGCGAGATCCAGGCCATCGGCGTAGAAGTAATCGAGGTCCTGGCGATGGCGGAAGTTCTGCGCGACCCAACCACTCGGCGTCTTCACCGAAATGCCGATGCCGTTGTCTTCGCACACGAACAGCACGGGCGCGGGCAGCTTCTGGTACGCGGTCCACGCAGCGGCGTTGAAGGCGGTCTGCGCAGTGGCGTGGTTGCTCGAGGCATCGCCGAAGGAGCAGATCGCGATGCTGTCGTTCGGGATCGGCAATTCATGGCCGATGCGCGGGCCCTGCTCGATCGCAAGCGCCGTGCCCAACGCCTTCGGCAGATGCGAGGCGATGGTCGAGGTCTGCGGCAACACCCACAACGGCTTGCTGCCCCACACCTTGTGGCGCCCGCCACTCGCCGGATCGTCCTTGCTGGCCGCGAACGACAGCGCCGAATCCATGATCGGATCCATGCCCGGCAACTTGCGGAAGCGCTCGGCCATGAAACCGCCCGAGCGGTAATGCAGGAACGCAGGATCGGTGTGGCGCGTCAGGCGCGCGACCATCGCGTTGCCTTCGTGGCCGCTGGAACCGATCGTGTAGAAGACCTTGTTCTGCACGCGCAGCACGCGCGCCATCAGATCGAGATGACGCGAGATCAGCTGCGATTCGAACAGTTCGCGGAAGCCCTTCGCATCGAGCGCGCTGCCGTCGAGGATCGCTTCGTTCGGCGCGGGCGCGACATCGCGCTGCCCGTTCCAATCGCGCACGAACTCCTGGAAGTTGACGTCGCAGATCTCGGCGCGGTTGAGGCCCTTCATGCGGGCGGGGATCGGCTTGGCGGCGGTCATGGGGCACTGTCTCGGGAGCGATTCGGGGGTGCGGCGCTGGCGGTGCGCAAGCGGCGCAACTGGGTTTCCTGCACGTAGGCCAGGCCTGCGAAGAACAACATCAGGCCGGCGAGGACGGCGGCGATCAGGCGCCACTCGTTGACCGATTTCGCGTCGGCCTCGCGTGCGATCTCATCGGCGTCGTCGCCGATGGACACGCTGTATTCCATCAACTCGCGCGCGCGGCGGGCGTCGGCGCGGACTTTCGCGTAATCGCGCGCCGGCACCTGGTCGGCCAGGCGACGCCATTCGCCCACGATTTCCAGCTTGTCTCCCACCACGCGCACCACGCGATGGAAACTGAAGTACGGGTTGGCGATGGTGACCTGCTCCGGATCGATGTCCCAGCCGCCTGAAAGCCGCGTGCGCACCGTCTGTCGCGCATACGTCGGGCCGGTGAGAGCAAGCGGCGTGGTGCGCTTGTCGAGTTCGAAGGCCGGCATCCAGTCGAGCAACTGGAACAACACGATGTCGAAGTTGTTGTCGTCCGCGGGCCAGCGCATCACGTAACGCTCGATCGCCCGCGCGCCGCGCCCGCGCCGCTTTCGTGCAAGGTCGGCGTGCGCGTGGCCTGCAGGTCGTCGTAATACTTGCGCATGTAGCTGACGTAACGCTCGCCGAGTTCGTCCTCGCCATCGGCGAAGGTGCCGCGGATGCCGTCGGCCTTCTCGTTGCGATAGTCGGTGACGATCGTGAAATCGGCGCGGAAGCCGTCGTCCGTCGTCGCGAGGTCCACGCGCTGCCCGACATCCACCAGCGGCGCGCGCGGCGGCGGCTGCGGAATGTCGACGAGGCGATCGCACGTCGCGCACAGCGGCAGGCCGAGGCGATACGGAAGCGGCGAACGATCTTCGAGCGCGCCGGTTTCGGGATCGCGCGTCGGGTCGATCCAAACCGGCTTGTTGTCCAGGTGCGCGCGCACGACGACATGGTCGAAGGCAACGGCGCTTGGCTGTCGGCTGGCCAGGGATTCGCGGCCTTCGGTATCGACGAGGACCGGCTCGGCCTGGATGCCCGCTTCGTGCAGCAGCGCGGACAACAGCACGGCCTTGTCCTTGCAGTCGCCGAAACGGCGCGCGACCACGGTTTCGGGCAGGTTCGGCTCGTGCGAATTCTTGCCCATGTCCAGCGCGGTGTAGCGGATCTCGCCTTCGACGAAGGCGATCGCGCGCAACATCGCCGCGCGCTTGTCGGCGTCGTGCAGGCGCAGGCGTTGCACGAGGTCGGCGGCGAGCGCGCGGTCTCGCAAGCGCGGGAGATACATCGGCACGGCCCACTGCACGACGTCGGACCACGTCTTCGCCGTGGAGAGTTCGATGTCGCCGTAGGGATCGAAGCTCGACGGCGTGTCGGGCTCGGTGCGCGTGCGCGGCAGGCGGCGCGCGGCGAATTCGACGAAGCGTGCGTCGCCGATCGCCCCGTCCTGTCGCGTGAAATCGCCCGGCGCGCGCACATGCAACGGGCGCGCCGGCGAATACAGCGCACGCACGCGGCGATACGCGAGCGCGGCGCCGAAGCGCGCGGTGAACGTGCCGTGGTACCCGCCGCGGAACACCGGATTGGCGCCCACCACGCTGTAGCTGTAGTCGACGATGTCGCCCACGCGCAGGTCGGGCAAGGTGATGCTCAGCGTGTGTTCGCCGTCGTACATCGCCGAGTCGAGGTCTTCCTCGCGGCGCAGCACTTCGATGCGCGCCGATTCGCGTCGGTCGGTGACCTGGCCGCCGCGCCGGACATGGATGGCGTGGATTTCCACGCGCTGGTATTCGGGTTGGTACCAGATTTCGAGTTGGCCGCCGTCGGACAGCGCGCGCGCGTTATCCAACCGCGTGGCGACGCGACGATACGTGACGCGCTCGGGGCCGCGCACGTCGATCTGGTCGTCCAGCAGCAGGTAGCGCGTGCCCTCGCGCGTGGGTTGCGCGTCGCCGGCGTCGGGCAACGGCGCATCCTTCACCCACGTGGGCGCGGGCGCGAAGCGATAGTCGTTGGCGAACACGGGCAGTGCCAGGCAGCACAGCACGAGGGCGAGCAGGAATCGGTGCAGCTTCACGAGGTGGCCGCCAAGCGCTCGCGCACTTCGGCATCGTTTTCCGGCAGCGCGACGAACCCGTCGGTGGCGCGCACGCGATTGAGCCAGCCGCGCACCATCGGATAGTCCTCCAGCGCCACGCCGCCTTCGTCCGCCACCGCCGTGTACGCGAACAACGCGATGTCGGCGACGCCGTACTGCGCGCCGGTGAACCACCCGTGTTCGGCCAGGTGGCGTTCCATCACGCGCAATGCGTCGTGCGCGCGTTCGCGCAGGCGCGGCAGCTCCGCGCGGCGCGGAGAGTCGATCGGCGTCCATCCGCAGATGAAGCGTGCGACGGCGACGTAGGGTTCGTGGCTGTACTGCTCGAAGAACATCCAGCGCAGCGCCTGCGCGCGTTCCCACGCATCGGACGGCAGGAACGGCGTGCCGTCGGCGAGCCAGCACAGCATCGCGTTGGATTCGGTCAGCACCGCGCCGTCTTCGCGCACGAGCACGGGGACCTTGGCGTTGGGATTCAGCGCGAGGAATTCAGGCGTGTGCGTTGCGCCGATGTCGCTGCGCGTTTCGACCCAGCGATACGGGCGGCCGAGTTGTTCGAGCAGCAACCGCACCTTGTGGCAGTTGCCCGAAGGCGAGAAGCCATGGACGGTGACGGTGCCCATCAGCGCTTGCGTGCCCGCCATTCCTCGCGCGACTGCGCCCAGATGTCGATCACCACGTCTTCGAACGGCGCCGGCAACTGACCGCGCCCGCGATTGCGCGAACCCAGGCGCTTTGCGAGCTCTTGCGAGCCGACGTTGTCCAGGTCGATCGAATGGATCACTTCGGTCCAGCCCAGCGTGTCGAAGGCCCAGTCGATCGATGCGACCGCCGCTTCAAACGCATAGCCCTTGCCCCAGGCCGCGCGACGCAGCGCCCAACCCACTTCGGTGCCCGGCCAGCCTTCGGGATGCCACGGGCCGATGTTGCCGACCCATTGGCCCGAGGATTTCTCGATCACCGCGAACATGCCGAAGCCCTGCACCGCCCACGCACCGGGCATCTGCAGGAACTTGCGCCAGGCCGCAGCGCGCGGCGCGGTGCCGCCGATGAAGCGGCACGCTTCTTCGTCCTGCTGCAACTCCGCGAAATACTCGAAGTCTTCCGCGCGTTGCACGCGCAGCAGCAGGCGTTGCGTTTCGATTTGGGTGTCCAGGCGCGACACGGGCGTCAGAACGCGCTGATGCCCGTGAGTTCGCGGCCGATCACCAACTGGTGCACGGTCTCCGTGCCTTCGTAGGTGATGACCGACTCGAGGTTGAGCGCGTGGCGGATCGCCGCGTGTTCGGTGGTGATGCCCGCGCCGCCGAGCAGGTCGCGGCATTCGCGCGCGATGTCGATGGCGATGCGGCAGTTGTTCCACTTCGCCAGCGACACCTGCGAGGGCTGCATCTTGCCGGCGTCCTTCAATCGGCCCAACTGCAGCACGAGCATCTGCGCCAGCGTGATGCGGCGGGCCATCTCGGCCATCTTGATCTGCGCGCTCTGCGTGGCCGCGACGGGGCGGCCGAACAGCATGCGTTCCTTGGTGTAGTGCAGGACTTCGTCCAGGCACGCGATGGCGGCGCCGATCGGGCCCCACGTGATGCCGTAGCGCGCCTGCGTCAGGCAGCCGAGCGGACCCTTCAGGCCCTTCACGTTCGGCAGGCGATTGGCTTCCGGCACGCGCACGTTGTCGAAGAACAGCGCGCTGGTCACCGAAGCGCGCAGCGACATCTTGTGCTTGATCTCCTGCGCGGCGAAACCGGTCATGCCCTTTTCGACGATGAAGCCCTGGATGCCGTCGTCGGTCTGCGCCCACACGATGGCGATGTCGGCGAGGTTGCCGTTGGTGATCCACATCTTCGAACCATTGAGGACCCAGTCGTCGCCGTCGCGGCGCGCGTTGGTCTTCATGTTGGCCGGGTCGGAGCCACCCTGCGGTTCGGTCAGGCCGAAGCAGCCGATCACCTTGCCCGCGGCCATGTCGGGCAGCCAGCGCATGCGCTGTTCTTCCGAGCCGTAGGCGAAGATCGGATACATGCACAGCGAGGACTGCACGCTGACGAAGCTGCGGATGCCGCTGTCGCCGCGTTCGAGTTCCTGGCAGATCAGGCCGTAGCTGACGGCGTTGAGGCCGTGGCCGCCGTACTGCTCCGGCAGCGAGGAGCCGAGCAGGCCCAGCTCCGCGATCTCACTCACCAATTCGCGCGGGAAGCGGCCCTCGTCGAAGGCATCGCCGATGATCGGGATGACGCGTTCGTCGGTGAAGCGCGCGACCGTATCCTGGACGGCGCGCTCCTCTTCGCTGAGCAGGGAGCGGACGTCGTACAGATCGTAGGGATGCAGGGCCATGGGGGGCTTTGATGCGGACGGAAGCCCGGCATTGTAGGTAAAAAAAACGGGGCCGGATCGCTCCGGCCCCGTCTGGTAACGGTTTCCGCTTGTCTGGCCGGGGGTTAGCCGTTGTCGTCGCTGCCGCCGACCGACGCGGTCTGCGTCACGACCTGGCCGTCGATCACGGGCAGGCGCTGGCCCGGCTTGTCGTCCATGCGCACGGTCTTTTCCTCGCCGTCATAGCGGTAGGTCACGTCGTAACCGACCGTCCGGGACTCGCTCCCCAGCGAAATGCGGCTGCCGGGCTTCTCGCCGGTGCGCATCGTGCCGGTGGTGCCGTCCGGATTGCGGTAGGTCACGTTCCAGGCGACCGTCTTGGACGACTGCGAGGTCGAGGTCTCGGTGTGGCACTGGCGCTCGGTCTTGTCGACGACCTTGCCGCCCACGTGGCGCTTGTCGATCTCGCGACCGGCGAAGCCACCGGCCACCGCGCCGGCGACGGTCGCGGCCTTCTTGCCGTTGCCGCTGCCGACCTGGTTGCCCAGCAGGCCGCCGATCACCGCACCGGCGACCGTGCCGCCGACGTTGCCGTCGCGTTCCGGGGCGCGCTCCTGCACGACGACGTCCTGGCAGACCTCGTGCGGCGTGGAGGTGGTGCTGGTTTCCTTGATCGGCTCGGTGCCGATGACCTGCGCGTACAGCTTTTCCGACTTTTTGATCGGCTCGACGTTGACCACGTCGGCGTATTCGACCTTGCCGCTGGCCGGAATGCCGGCTTCGTCGAGGGGCTGGTCGCCCGCGACGGCGGCCGGATCGGCGGCGAGCGACGGCGAAGGCTGGACGTCGGCGGCGACGTCGGCCTTGCCACGGTTGTTCATGAAGGCCGCGGTGGCAACACCACCCACGAGCAGCGCGGCAAGGGCAATGGCGAGCGTGTTGTTCTTCAACATGAGAGTGGCCTCCTGGGCCTTCGTACTTGCTTCGGCGGCACGAGCGCCGGCGTCGGAGCGGATTCCAACACTTCCTTCCTGAACGGCCACCCTCGAATTTGACGACTTCTTAACCGAATCGTGAAGCACGGCACGCTCGCTGCATGACGCGTGCTAGCGTTGAATGAACGCACCATTCAGGACCGCACTCGCCATGCCCAATCTGCTTACCGACAAGGTGCTCGGGTTTCTCTCGAAGTTGAGTTTCCCGCGCCTGTTCCTCATTTCGGCGGCGCTGTTCGTGCTCGATACGGCGATTCCCGACCTGATTCCCTTCGCCGACGAGATCCTGCTCGGCCTCGGCACGTTGCTGTTGGCCGGCATCCGCAAGCGCAAGCAACCCGACGTCAAGGAGTCCGACGTCATCGACGCCCCGCGCCGCTGATGCACGCGCTGGTCGACACGCACTGTCATCTCGACGTTCCGGAATTCGACGCCGATCGCGACGCTGTCGTCGCGCGGGCGCGCGAAGTCGGCGTCACGCGGCAGATCGTTCCGGCCATCGAAGCGAAGACGTGGCCGGGTTTGCGGGATGCGTGTGCGCTCGACGACGGCTTGTTCCCGGCCTACGGCTTGCATCCGTTGCTGATCGCGGCGCATCGCGAGGCGCATTTGCGCGAGCTGCGTGAGTGGATCGAGCGCGAACGTCCCGTCGCCATCGGCGAATGCGGCCTGGACTATTGGGTCGAGGACCTCGATCGCGACGTGCAGGCCACCTATTTCGACGGCCAACTGCAACTGGCGCGCGAATACGATCTTCCGCTCGTCGTGCATGCGCGGCGCGCGGTGGATGCGGTGATCGCCGCGATCAAGCGCGTCGGCAAGCTGCGCGGCGTGATCCACAGTTACGCGGGCAGCGAAGAGCAAGCGCGGCAACTCGCCGACCTCGGGTTTCTCATCGGCATCGGCGGGCCGGTGACCTACGAGCGCGCGAACCGCATCCGGCGCGTGGCGGCGACGGTGCCGCTCGAAACGCTGCTGCTGGAAACCGACGCACCGGATCAACCCGACAGCACGCATCGCGGGCAGCGCAACGAACCGGCGCGCATCGTGCGGGTGATGGAAACGATCGCGGAACTGCGAGGCGTGGAGCCGGCGGTGATTGCGCAGGCGACGACGAACAATGCCGAACGGCTGTTTGGGTTGGCATGACACTTTGTTTGCGGCGCCACCAGTCGGGCGCAGCGGCACGCCGCATTGGAGGCCACATTACTCCGCAAGAGCTCACGCTCCGCAATGTGACCTCCAACGCGACGACCCCTGCGCACCACACGTACGGTTGCGCGACATCCGCTTTTGAGTGGACTCGTCGCTTTTTGATGGGGCCGCGCCAACTGCCAGCACACCAGACGGACGGAACCTCGCCCACCTCGGCGCGCGCACCGTCGTGACTTCGTCGCCTCTGGCAGGCGATGTTCCTCGCGGCGACCGGATGGGCTCACCGAAGGGGACGGCAAACAAACTGAGGCGTCCTTCCGAAGGGGTGCCAAGTCAGGCCTTCGCAGCTTTCGCCTTCAACAACACGTCCATCGCCTTGCCGACCGCCGCGAACGCGAACGCGCCGGTGACATGCGTCGCCGCGCCCAGGCCTGCGCCGCAATCCAACTTCAACGCTGCGTCGGCATCCATCTGCGGCCGCGTGCCGCACACGCTGCCATCGGCTTGCGGATAGCGCACGTTTTCCAGCGAGTACACCGCCGAGATGCCGAAGTAGCGATCCTTGCTGCGCGGGAAATTGAACTCGCCGCGCAGCTTCTTGCGGATCAGCGACAACATCGCATCGTGTTCGGTGCGCGAGAGATCGCGCACGCGCACTTGCGTCGGATCGGTGCGGCCGCCGGCGGAACCGACCGTCACCATCGGGAGCTTGCGACGGCGGCACCACGCGATCGAAGTGACCTTCGTGCGGAAGCTGTCGCAGGCATCGAGCACGAGGTCGAAGTTGCGGTCGAGCAGCGTGTCCAGGTTGGTCGGCGTCAGGAACTGCTGCACGGGGTCGACATCGATCTGCGGATGGATCGCGCGCACGCGTTCTGCCATCACGTCGGCCTTGTTGCGTCCGTAGTTGCCGGTGAGCGCGGGGAGCTGGCGGTTGGTGTTCGACACGCAAAGATCGTCGGCGTCGACGAGCGTGAGATGGCCAACGCCCGAACGCGCGAGCGCTTCGGCCGCCCACGCGCCCACGCCGCCCAGGCCGATGACGGCCACGCGGCGTGTGTCGAGGCGTTCCACCGCGCCACGCCCATAGAGCCGGTCGATCCCGGCGAAACGATCCCGCAAGTCCTGTCGCATACCGCGCATTCTAGCGAACGACGCCCGCCGCCCCGGCCCTCTGCTACCCTCGCGCCACCATCCACGCAGGAGCACGGACATGGCAGGCACCGGGGCGCGTTACTTCTTCCTCTTCCTTGTCGGCCTGGTGATGGGTTCCATCCTCACCGTGATGGCCGTGCGGACCTGGCAGGCGCGGCAGGATCCCTTCCCCGATGCGCTGATGCACGTGCAGCAGTGGCACGCGGTGCAACTGAAGAACAACCTCGAAGCCAACCGCTGCAACGCGACCGACACGCTGCCGCACTTCGCGGCGTTGCGCACGACGGCCGACGACATCGAGCCGGCATTCCCCAAGCTGCGCGACGATGCACGCTTCACCAAGGCCGCCAGTGGCTTCCGTGCAGCGCTGGATGCCGCGCGTGCGAATCCGCCGCTCACCTGCCCCGCGTTGGGCAAGACGCTGGAAACCATCGGCGGTGCATGCAAGGCCTGCCACCAGGATTTCCGCGGATAAGGCGAAGCCTGAAGTTTTCGCAACTGAACATCCGCTGATGCGCGCGCGGCAAACCGCGCGCGCTTGATGCCTCGTTCACCGCGCGACTCACAGCATCGGTGCCGGACAAACACCGACAGGAGAGTCGCATGAAGATGCACATGCTTACCGTAGCCGTCGCCACCCTCGCGCTCGCGGGCTGCGCATCGACGTCGCCGTCTTACAACGGATCGTCCGGTTACAACACGCCGCCGCCTGCGCAGAGCTGTTACGACTGCGGCACCGTCACGCGCATCGATGCGATCGGCGGGCAGCAGACCAGCGGCACCACGGGCGCGGTCCTGGGTGGCGTGGTCGGCGCGGTCGCGGGCCATGAGCTGGCGAAGAATTCGAGCGATGGCAAGCAGAACGCCGCGACGGTCGCCGGTGCGGTCGGCGGCGCGGTCGCCGGCTCGGCGATCCAGAAGAACATGAACAAGGCACAGAGCTACAACGTCTATGTGCGCATGGACAACGGCAACACGGTAACGCTCAACCAGGCCGATGTCGGCGGGATCCGTGAAGGCTCCTACGTGCGCGTCTACAACGGGCGCGCCTGGGTCAACTGATCCTTGCCAAGCCCCTGAAGCATCGTCCTGTTTCGAGGCCGCCCCCGGGCGGCCTCTTTTTTGCGCCGTCATCACGCGGGCTTCGCGCATATGCCGCGGGCAGCAGGGCTGCTGCAGCGCAGAATGCGGGCGGACGCGCCCGGGCCTATGGTCGGTCGTCCGCCGCAGAGCGGACATCGCGCTTCCAACCACTTTCGGGGGTTCCACTCGCATGAAACTGACCGTCAGCCAGACCGTCGTCGCATCCGCCCTCCTCGCCGGCTCGATCGCCGCAGTCACCACCGCGGCGCCGCCTTCGGCACGCAGCAATCCGTTGCAAGTCAGCATGGTCGCCGCCACCGGCAAGGCCAGCGACTTCCTCGGCGCCGTCGAAGTGCGCATCACGAACACGAGCCGCAACACGGTGCGCGTGCCGAAGTGGCAGCTCCCGTCGGATTTCCTCGAAGCCCGCCTGTTCCAGGTGAGCCGCGACGGCAAGCCGGTGCAATACGAAGGCCCGCTGATCAAGCGCCCGCTGCCGAGCGCCGCGGACTTCGCGATCCTCCGCCCGGGCCAGACCTACATCGCGAAGGTGGATCTCTCCGCCGCGTACGATCTCGCGCAATCGGGCCAGTACACGGTGACCTTCGCCTCGCCGCTGCAACACGCGTCCTTGTCGAACGGCCAGATGCTGCGCCAGGCCACCGGCGCGCCGATGATCGCGCGCTCGGCCCCGCTGCGCTTGTGGGTGGATGGCCGCGACCAATTGTTCGGCAAGGCCGGCGGCAACGGTGCGAAGAAGCCGCCGTCGGGTGGCGGCACCGTCGTCAACGGCGTGAGCTACGTCGGTTGCACGACTTCGCAGATCAGCACCGCGGGCAGCGCCGTCAACAGCGCGCGCACCTACACCGAAAACGCGAAGGGCTACCTCAACGCCGGCACCAGCGGCCCGCGTTACACGACGTGGTTCGGCGCGTATACCTCGAGCCGCTACAACACGGTCAAGTCGCACTTCACCTCGATCGACGCTGCGATGGACCAGAGCGCCGGCCAGGTCAAGATCAACTGCGGCTGCAACCAGAACTACTACGCGTACGTGTATCCGACCCGCCCGTACGAAATCTTCGTGTGCCGCGCGTTCTGGACCGCACCGTTGACGGGCACCGATTCGAAGGCCGGCACGCTCGTGCATGAGATGAGCCACTTCAACGTCACCGCCGGCACCGACGACCACGTGTACGGACAGGCGGGCGCGAAGAGCCTGGCGATTTCCGATCCGGCCGCGGCGGTGGACAACGCCGACAGCCATGAATATTTCGCCGAGAACACGCCGTCGCAGAACTGAAGAAACAAAAAGCCCGGCACCAGCCGGGCTTTCTGCATTTCACCGGGGTTGTAGGGGGGCCGAGCCCCCCAACGACCCCTTTTCAATTTCTAGGTCGTCTGCACTTCGTCCGCCTGCAGGCCCTTCTGGCCCTGCACGACGATGAAAGTCACCTGCTGCCCTTCCTTGAGGCTCTTGAAACCCTGCGACTGGATCGCGCGGAAATGCACGAACACATCGTCGCCATTTTCCCGGCTGATGAAGCCGAAGCCTTTCGCATCGTTGAACCATTTCACGGTTCCGGTTTCGCGGTTCGACATACGGGGTGCTCCCTCGGCGGTCGGTGGCTCGCCGGGGTCCGGCGAAACGCAGCGGCCGCACCGTACGCCCGCGTTCGACAAAAATCAACGCACCTGAACACCCCCTCGAACCCCCAGAATCAACCGTCCGGCGGAAGCCACCGAGAACCCTCATGACCCACCACGCGTTGCTCTACGCCCTCGCCGTCCTGCTCGTCCTGATCGGCTTGATGGGCGTCGTGTTGCCTGCCCTGCCGGGCCTGCCTTTCGTGTTCGCGGGCATGATCCTCGCGGCCTGGGCCGACGGGTTCCGGGAGATCGGTTGGGTCACGCTCACGGTCCTCGGGCTGATGACCGCGGTGTCCTTCGTCGTCGACTTCTGGGCCACCGCCCATGGCGCCCGGCGCGTGGGCGCGAGCAAGTACGCGATCTGGGGCGCGGTGCTGGGCACGTTCGCGGGGCTTTTCATCATGCCGCCGCTGGGGTTGTTCATCGGTCCGTTCCTGGGCGCGCTGATCGGCGAGCTGATCAAGGGCAGGGAAATCCGCCAGGCCGCGAAGGTCGGGTTCGGCACGTGGCTGGGCATCGTGCTGGCGATCGTGCTGAAGCTGGGCCTGGCGTTCGCGATGATCGGGGTGTTCGCGTTCGCGTGGTTCTTCTAGCGCACGCATTCACGCCTCGCGTGCGGCCGCTTCTTTAACGTCGCGTTTCCCAAGGACCCGGGGCGCGCGATGCGCTGGAGCAAGACCCGCATGCTGGCCGTCATCATCGTCACCGTGCTCGTGACTTTCCTGGCCGTCATCCTCGGCCTGAACTTCGTCAAGCCGGAAAAACAGATCGAACGCAAGGTCGAACACCGTTACGCGGCGGCCGACCCGCAGTTCCGTCGCGAAATGGGCGTGCTGCTCGGCCCGGCGATCGTTTCGCACAACGTGATCCAGGATCTGCAGAACGGCGACGAGATCTTCCCCGCGATGCTCCAGGGCATTCGCAGCGCGAAGCACACGATCAGCTTCGAAACCTACATCTACTGGGAAGGCGAAATCGGCCGCGAGTTCGCCGCTGCGCTGAGCGAGCGCGCGAAGGCCGGCGTGGCCGTCCACGTCACCATCGACTGGGCCGGCAGCTACAACATGGAAGACGCGCTGCTGGACGAGATGAAAGCCGCGGGCGTGCATGTCGTGCGCTATCGACCGCTGCATTGGTACAACCTCTCGCGCATGAACAACCGCACGCACCGCAAGCTGCTGATCATCGACGGGCGCGTGGCGTTCACCGGCGGCGTGGGCATCGGCGATCCGTGGCGCGGCAACGCGCAGGATGCCGATCATTGGCGCGACATCCACTTCCGCGTCGAAGGGCCCGTGGTCGCGCAGTTCCAGGCGGCGTTCAACGACAACTGGATCAAGACCACGGGCGAGGTGCTCAACGGGCCGGAGAACTTCCCGTCGCTGGAAAGCGCCGACGGCATGGATGCGCACATGTTCATCAGCTCGCCCAGCGGCGGCAGCGAGAGCATGCATCTGATGTACCTGATGGCGATCGCCGCGGCCGAGCACACCATCGACTTGGAAGCGGCGTACTTCATCCCCGACGAATTGATCACCAACGCCTTGCTCGCGGCGCGCAAGCGCGGCGTGCAGGTGCGCGTGATCGTGCCGGGCGAGAAGACCGATTCGGATGCCGCACGCCATGCCTCGCGCATGGATTGGGGCCCGATGATCAAGGCCGGCATTTCGATCAGCGAATACCAGCCGACCATGTTCCACAACAAGATGCTGATCGTGGACAAGGTGATGACGTCGGTGGGTTCGACCAACTTCGACCTGCGCAGCTTCCGCCTCAACGACGAGGCGAGCCTCAACGTCTACGACGCCCGCTTCGCCGATCGCATGACGCAGATCTTCGAACAGGACCTCAAGCAGTCGAAGGGCTACACCTACGAAATGTGGGAAAACCGGCCGCTGAAGGAGAAGTTCATCGAACGCGTGATCCTGCCGATCCGCTCGCAGTTGTAGACTGGGCGCGTCCCACTGACGCCACGACGGTACGAATGACCTCTTCGATCGCCGCGCGCCTCGCGCCCTTGCTGCTCCTGCTGTCCTTCGCCTGCCACGCGGCCGCGCCCGCCGCGGCGCTGCCCGCGGCTTCGAGTTCGGCGCCCACCGCCGTCGATGCCATGGACCGCGCGCTGAGCAAGCGCGTGGAAGCACGGCTTGCCTCGCAACCGCAGTTGGCCGATGTCGAAGCCAGCGTGATCAATCGCGTCGCGATGCTGCACGGCGAAGCGGTGAGCAAGGAAGACATCGAAATGGCGGGCGCCATCGCCGCGCAGACCACGGGCGTGGCGCGCGTGGAAAATCGCATCGAACTGAGCACGAAGTTGTCCGATCGTTTCGAAGTGGCCACGCAGGCGGTCGCCGAAAAACTCGTGCGTTTGGTCGCCGCGATCCCGCTGCTCGTCATCGCGCTGGCCATCGTGCTGTTGGCCGCGTGGATCGGGCGCTCGCTTTCGCGCCGCATGCGCTGGATGGCGCGCGTGCACAGCAACAACCCCTACATGGAAGCCCTGCTCCGCCGCACCGTGCAGGGCGTGATCACGTTGATCGGCATCCTCGTCGCGCTCGATCTGCTGGGTGCGTCTTCGCTGGTCGGTGCGGTGCTCGGTTCGGCGGGTGTAATCGGCCTGGTGCTGGGCTTTGCGTTCAAGGACATCGCCGAGAACTACATCGCCGGCATCCTGCTCAGCCTGCGCCGGCCGTTCGCGCCGGGCGACCACGTCGTCGTGGATCGCGTGCATGAAGGCAAGGTCGTCGCGCTGACCTCGCGCACCACGTTGCTGATGACGCTCGACGGCAACCAGGTCGCGTTGCCGAACGCGCTGGTGTTCCGTTCGGTCGTGCTCAATTACACCGAGAATCCGAAGCGTCGTTTCGACTTCATCGTGCCGCTGGATCCGAGTGCGTCGGTGGGCGATGCGCTCAAGCTCGGGCTCGACCGGCTGCGTGGCATCGGCGGCGTGCTCGAAGATCCGAAACCCAACGCGCTGATCGTCGAATACCTGCACGATCAATTGAAGGCGCAGTTCCTCGGCTGGGTCGACCAGCGCGAAAACAGCGTGCCGCGCGTGCGAAGCGAAGCGATGCGCGCGGTGAAGTCGGCGCTCGACAAGGGCGGCGTGCGTCGCGCCGGCACGCCGGCACCCGCGGTGCATTCCTCGACCCCGACGACGGAACACGCCATGCACGTGGATACGTCGAAGGACAAGGAAATCGACGAGCAACTGGCCGAAGCGCAGCGCAAGACCGAAGACGTCAACCTGCTCGACGACAAGGCCCCCGCGACGCCCGAATAGGCGTCGCAAGGCGCGGGATCACTCGCCGTACATCAGCCAGTGGCGCGCGACGAATTCGTCGTTGGTCACGTAGACATTCACGCCCCGCTCGCTGGCGAGGATCGAACCGTGTTCGCTGCCCTGCAGGTCGTCCTGCAATTCGACGAACGCGGTGCGGATCGCGGCGAAACCAGCGTCGGCCATCGCGGCGATGACATCGTCGATCTGCTCCAGCGGCACCGTGCCGTCGAGGTCTTCGACCACCAGCAGGCGCGTGGCGCCGTGCGTGCGGCAGTGTTGCCCGAGCAGGTGCCACATCGCGGTGGAGACTTCCAGCGAGTCGCGGCCTTCGTGCACGTAGGCGCGCAGGTAGCCGTGGTGCTGTTCGAATCGCACCTTGAAAGCGTGGCCTTGCGCGTCGTGTTCGACCAGGATCGGGGCGATCACGCGACGACCACCGGGATCTTCCCGATGCGCGCCTGCCATTCCTTCGGACCCGTCTGGTGCACCGACGTGCCCTTGGAATCCACCGCCACCGTGACCGGCATGTCCTGCACGGTGAATTCGTAGATCGCTTCCATGCCGAGGTCGTCGAAGGCGACGACCTTCGCCCCCTTGATCGCCTTCGACACCAGGTAGGCCGCGCCGCCGACCGCCATGAGGTACGCCGAGCCGTGCTTGCGGATGGCGTCGATCGCGACCGGGCCGCGTTCGGCCTTGCCGACCATGCCGAGCAGGCCGGTCTGCGCGAGGACCTGTTCGGTGAACTTGTCCATGCGCGTGGCGGTGGTCGGGCCGGCGGGGCCGACGACTTCGTCGCGCACCGGATCGACCGGGCCGACGTAGTAGATGAAACGGCCGCGCAGATCGACCGGCAGCGTCTCGCCGCGATTCAACATTTCGACGATGCGCTTGTGCGCGGCGTCGCGACCGGTGAGCAGCTTGCCGTTGAGCAACAGCACTTCGCCCGGTTGCCACGTGGCGAGGTCGTCCTTCGTCAGCGTGTCGAGATCGACACGACGCCCCTTGGAGGCGTCGTAGGTGAGCGTCGGCCAATCTTCGAGCGAAGGCGGATCCAGCATCACCGGGCCGCTGCCGTCGAGCACGAAGTGCGCGTGGCGCGTGGCGGCGCAGTTGGGGATCAGCGCGATCGGCAGGTTCGCCGCGTGCGTGGGGTAATCCTTGACCTTGATGTCGAGCACGGTGGTCAGGCCACCGAGGCCCTGCGCGCCGATGCCGAGCGCGTTGACCTTCTCGTAGAGCTCCAGGCGCAATTCTTCGGCGCGGTTGGACGGGCCGCGCGCCTGGAGGTCGACGATGTCGATCGGCTCCATCAGCGCTTCCTTAGCCAGCAGCATCGCCTTCTCCGCGGTGCCGCCGATGCCGATGCCGAGCATGCCCGGCGGGCACCAGCCGGCGCCCATCGTCGGGACGGTCTTCAGCACCCAGTCGACGATGGAGTCCGACGGGTTGAGCATCGCGAACTTCGACTTGGCTTCCGAGCCGCCGCCCTTGGCCGCGACGATCACCTCGACCGTATTGCCCGGCACCACGCGGACGTTGACCACGCCCGGCGTGTTGTCCTTCGTGTTGGTGCGCTTGCCCGCCGGATCGGCGAGCACGCTGGCGCGCAGCTTGTTGTCGGGATGGTTGTAGGCGCGGCGCACGCCTTCGTGGACCATCTCCTCCACGCCCATGGTCGCGTCGTCCCAGCGCACGTCCATGCCGATGGTCAGGAAGACCGTGACGATGCCCGTGTCCTGGCAGATCGGGCGGTGGCCCTCGGCGCACATGCGCGAATTGATCAGGATCTGCGCGATCGCGTCCTTCGCGGCCACGCTTTCCTCGCGCTCGTAGGCGGCCGCGAGATTCTTGATGTAATCGAC
This sequence comes from Noviluteimonas gilva, assembly GCF_009740395.1. Classification (GTDB taxonomy): domain Bacteria; phylum Pseudomonadota; class Gammaproteobacteria; order Xanthomonadales; family Xanthomonadaceae; genus Noviluteimonas; species Noviluteimonas gilva. The sequence continues at coordinate 560,255 of NZ_WOXT01000002.1, read as the reverse complement.
GGGGTGGTAGTACGAGATGTACTGCAGGGCGTCGGCGACCGACTGGATGAGGTCTTCCTGGCGGATGGCGACGGGGCCTGCGGGGCGGGACGAAGCAGCTGCGTGGGTCACGGGAAACCGGGGGGCGTGCGAAAGGCGGGATTCTAGCCCGGCCGGGCCTCTCAAGCGGCTCTAAACCTTGGGGCCGGACCGTGCATCGGAGTGAGTATGCTGACCTCCGCCGTGACCGCATGGACACCCCAAGCCCCAGCAGCACCCCCGTCCGCCGACACCGGCGAGGACGTGGATGGCGCGTTGGTGCGTGCGGCGGGTCGCGGCGACGCGACCGCCTTCGAGGCGATCTATCGGCGCCATAACACGCGGGTCCACGGCGTGATCCTGCGCCTGGTGGGCGGCCATGCCGGCCGCGCGGAAGACCTCACGCAGGAAGCCTTCGTGCGGTGCTGGCAGGCGCTGCCGGGGTATCGGTTCGAAAGCGCGTTCACGACGTGGCTCCATCGCCTGGCCGTGAACACCGCCCTGATGGAGTTGCGCGCCCGCCGCAGCCGGCCGCAGGCCAGCGACGACGAGGACGCGCTCGACATGCTCGGCACGCCCGATTCGGCGGGCCATGGCACCGCGCTCACGATGGACCTGGAGCGCGCCGTGGCCACCCTGCCCCCGCGGGCGCGCGCCGTGTTGGTGCTGCACGATGTGGAAGGTTGGAAGCACGAAGAGATCGCCGCCGAACTCGGCATGGCGGTCGGCAGTTCGAAAGCCCAGTTGCATCGCGCGCGCGGATTGCTGCGCACGCGCCTCGGAGGTTCCCATGACGCATGACATCGACAAAGAAGACGGTCACCTCCCCGACGCGCTGCGATGGGAATTGCGCGCACTGCGCAAGGACGTCGCGCCCGCAACCGACCTGTGGCCGTCGATCGCCGCGCGCATCGCCGCGACGCCGCAGGTCGCGCCGGCGCCGGTTCGCAAGGCCTGGCGTCCGCTCGCACCGCTCGCCGCGGCGGCCACGCTCGCGCTGGCCATCGGCATCGCATGGCAGACCAGCCCGGTCGCGACGCCTGCCGCGCCGGCCGCCAACGATGCGCAGACCACCCGCATCATTGCCCGCGAAGCCGAAGCCATGACGCTCGAATACCAGGCGGCGCTGAAGGAGATCGACGCCTACACGCCGACGCCGGCCAGGGGCGCCCCCGAACTCAAGGTGCTCGACCGCAGCGCCGCGCAGATCCGCACCGCGCTCGCGCGCGATCCGGAAGCGCGCTTCCTGCTCGATCGCCTGCAACGCACCTACACGCGGCGCCTGGAAATCACCCAGCGCCTGGCGCGCACTTCGCTCGCCAGCTGACCGCACGCATTTCGCATCAAGGCACTTGAACAATTTTCCTGGAGACACCCCGATGACACGCTCACTGATCGCTCTCACCCTCATGGCAGCCTGCGTGGCCGCACCGTCGGCGTGGGCCGCCACGCCGATCAACGAAACCCGTCCGCTCGACGCGCGGGGCCACATCGAGATCGAGAATCTCAAGGGCCGCATCCAGGTCCGCACGTGGGACAAGAAGGAAGTCCACATCGGCGGCAGCCTCGGCAAGGGCGTGGAGAAGCTCGTGATCGAAGGCGACGAAAGCGACCTCGTGGTGCGCGTGGAATATCCGCGCGGCCGCAGCGGTTGGCGCAGCAACGACAACACCGAGCCGACGGACCTGATCCTCAACGTGCCGGTGCTCGCCGAGCTGGAGATCGATTCGGTCTCCGCCACGGTCGACGTGGTCGGCACCGCGGGCGCATCGCTGCAGATCGACAGCGTGAGCGGCGATGTCGTCGTCGCCGGTGCGCCGCGCGAAGCGAACATCGAAAGCGTCAGCGGCGATCTCACGCTGACCCTGAACTCGCGCGACGTCAGCGCCTCGTCGGTCAGCGGCGATCTCAACCTGCGCGGCAAGCTCGACGGCGAGATGTCGGTCGAAACCGTCTCGGGCAACATCGAAGCCGACAGTGGCGGCAAGCTGCTGCGCCACATCTCGGCCTCGACGGTCTCCGGCGACGTGAAGGTCCGCGCCGGCCTGCAGAACGGCGGCGAGTTCAAGTCCGAGTCGGTGAGCGGCGACCTGCACCTGATCCTGCCGAAAAACACCTCGGCCCAGGTCTCCGGCGAAACCTTCAGCGGCGACCTCACCGCGCCCGGCGCGAAGATCGAACGCCCGAAGTACGGCCCGGGCGCGAGCTTCGAACATCGCTACGGTACGGGGAGCAGCACGATCCGGATCGAAACCTTCTCGGGCGATGCGGAACTTGTCTTCGAGTAAGCGGTCATAGCCAGTACGCAGCCGGGTCCCCCCTTCCCGGCTTCGTCACTCGGGGCGCGGCGGAAACCGCGCCCCTTTCTTTTTTCCGCCATCACCCGCCGCCCGCGACACTGGCCGGAATGGCTCAGCCTGCCCGCCCATCGGACAACCCCACGCTTCGGGAGCGCGTCGGCGCCCTGCGCAACCTGCCGCCCTTCCTGCGCGAAATCTGGGCGACCTCGCGCGCGCTGACGATCACCAGCCTCGGCCTGCGCCTGATACGCGCGCTGCTGCCGATCGCCACGCTCTACGTCGGCAAGCTGATCATCGACGAAGCGGTGCGCCTGGTCGGACAAGGCGTCGCCTACGAATCGCTGCAGATCGCGTGGCACAGCGGCACGCTCGATCATCTGCTCACGTTGTTGGCGTTGGAGTTCGGGCTGGCCATCGCGTCCGATTTGCTCGGTCGCCTGGTGAGTTACGCCGACTCGGTCCTGTCGGAGATGTTCACCAACGCCACCAGCGTGCGCCTGATGGAACACGCCGCGACGCTGGACCTGGAGGACTTCGAGGATCCCGAACTCCAGGATCGCCTCGACCGCGCGCGCCGCCAGACGATGGGCCGCATGAACCTGTTGAGCCAGTTGTTCGGGCAAGTGCAGGACGCGGTGACGGTGGCGAGCTTCATCGCGGGCCTGGTCGTGTTCGCGCCGTGGCTGATCGTGTTGCTCGGTGTCGCGTTGATTCCCGCGTTCGTCGGCGAGTCGCACTTCAACGCGCTCAACTACAAGCTCAACTTCCAGTGGACGCCGGAACGCCGGCAACTCGAATACCTCCGCCAGATGGGCGCGAGCGTCGAGACCGCCAAGGAAGTGAAGATCTTCAACCTGCACCGCTACTTCATCGCGCGGTATCGCGCGTTGTCGGCGCAGTTCCTGATCGCAAACCGCAGCCTCGCGCGCCGGCGCGCTTTGTGGGGCACGTTGCTCGCCGCGTTCGGGACCTTCGGCTACTACCTCGCCTATGGCTACATCGCATGGCGCACGGTCCGCGGCGATTTCAGCATCGGTGATCTGACCTTCCTCGCGGGTAGCTTCCGCCGACTGCGCCAGTTGCTTGAAGGCTTGCTCGTCGGCTTTTCGCAAGTCGCGGGGCAAGCGTTGTATCTCGACGATCTGTATTCGTTCTTCGAGATCCAGCCGGAGATTCGTTCCAGGCCCGGCGCCATCGCGATCCCGCGGCCGATCGTGCGCGGCTTCGTGTTCGAAGGCGTCGGCTTCCGCTATCCCGAAGCCGAGCGTTGGGCGCTGCGCGGCCTGGATTTCGAACTGCGCGCCGACGAAGTGCTCGCGCTCGTCGGCGAAAACGGCGCGGGCAAGACCACGCTCGTCAAACTGCTCGCGCGCCTGTACGACCCCGACGAAGGCCGCATCCTGCTCGATGGCCGCGACCTGCGCGACTACGACCTCGACGACCTGCGCGCGAACATCGGCGTGATCTTCCAGGACTTCGTGCGCTACCACCTCACGGCGGCGGAGAACATCGGCGTCGGCCAGATCGACGCGATGGACGACCGCACGCGCATCGAAGAAGCGGCGCGGCGCGCGTTCGCGGACGAAGTGGTCGCCGGTTTGCCGAACGGTTACGACCAGGTCATCGGCCGGCGTTTCCGCACCGGCGTGGACCTCTCCGGCGGGCAATGGCAGAAGATCGCGATCGCACGCGCGTACATGCGCAACGCGCAGGTGATGATCCTCGACGAACCCACCGCCGCGCTCGATGCGCGCAGCGAATTCGAAGTCTTCCAGCGCTTCAAGGAACTCTCGCACGGGCGCACGGCGGTGCTGATCTCGCATCGCTTCTCCAGCGTGCGCATGGCCGACCGCATCCTCGTGCTCAACGAAGGGCGCCTGGAGGCCAGCGGCACCCACGGCGAACTGCTCGCACAGGGCGGGCGCTACGCGGAACTGTTCGAACTGCAAGCGGCGGGGTACCGTTAGCCCGCGCTCTTTCCCCCGGAGGTCGGCATGGCACGCAAGGCGATGATGGTGCTCGCGGTGGTGGGTTCACTGGCGAGTTTCGGATGCAGCTCGCAGCAATCCTCCGCGACGGCGACGGCCAGTGGTGGAACGGCCACGGCACCGGCGAGCGCGGCGACGCCGTCCAGGAGCATGCGTGTCGAAACGATCGCGAAGGGTCTGGAACACCCCTGGTCCGTCGCGCTGCTGCCCGATGGCGCCTTCCTCGTCACCGAACGCCCCGGTCGCCTACGCCGCGTGGCCGCCGACGGCACGCTCGGCGAGCCGATCGCGAACGTGCCGGCCGTGTACGCCGAGGGCCAGGGCGGCCTGCTCGATGTCGTGCTCGCACCGGATTTCGCGACCTCGAAAAAGATCTACCTCAGCTTCGCCGAACCCGCTGACGACGGCACGGCCGGCACCGCGGTCGCGACGGCGACGCTCGTCGACACCGCGTTGCACGACGTGCGCGTGATCTATCGCCAGCAACCCAAGCTCACCGGCGGCGCGCATTTCGGTTCGCGCATCGTGTTCGACGGACACGGGCATGTGTTCATCAGCCAGGGCGAGCGACAGGATCGGATGAAGTCCCAGCAACTGAACATGCTGCAGGGCAAGCTTGTGCGCCTGAACCTCGACGGCAGCGTGCCGCGCGACAACCCCTTCGTCGGCCGCAAGGATGCGCGCCCGGAAATCTGGAGCTACGGCCATCGCAACATGCAGGGCCTCGCGCTCGATCCGCGCACCGGCACCCTGTGGGAAAGCGAGCACGGCCCGCGCGGCGGCGACGAAATCAACATTCCGCAGGCCGGCAAGAATTACGGCTGGCCGATCATTACCTGGGGCATCGACTATCCGGGTTACAAGATCGCCGAATCGGTCGGCTCCTCCGCGCCGGGCATGGAACAGCCGCATCACTACTGGGCGAAGTCGCCGGGCCTGAGCGGCATGGCGTTCTTCACCGGGCGCCCGGGCAGCGCATGGAACGACAGCCTGTTCCTGGGCTCGCTCGCCGAATCCAACCTGATCCGGCTTTCGCTCAAGGGCAACGCGATCGTCGGCGAAGAACGCCTGTTGCAGGACGAGGGCGCGCGCATTCGCGACGTGCGCGTGGGCAACGACGGCAACGTCTACGTGCTGACCGACGCAGCCAACGGCAAGTTGCTGCGCCTGACGCCGCCGGGCACATGATCCAGGGCGGTTGCCACTGCGGGAATGTGCGGCTCTCGCTGTATTGGCCGGCGGACGTCCAACGCATTCCCGCGCGCGCTTGCGGCTGCACGTTCTGCCGCAAGCACGGCGCGACGTGGACATCGCATCCCGACGCCGCGCTCGTGTTGCGCATCGCCGATCCAGCGCGCGTCGAACGCTACGCCTTCGGCACGCGCACGGCGGATTTCCATGTATGCACGGGGTGCGGCGTGGTCGTCGCATCGACGTGCCGCATCGACGGCCGCGATTACGCGGTGGTGAACATCAACACGTTCGAAGACGTGGATCCCGTGCGTTTCGACCGCAGCGACAGCGACGTCGAAGGCGAAACGGTTCAGGCGCGGCTGGCACGCCGGCGATCGCGCTGGATCGCCGACGTGCGCATCCTTTAGGCCTCGACGGTCTCTTCGGCTTCCGTGGCCTGCGCCGCGGGCGTTTCGTCCGCCACCTTGCGCAACGCCAGGCGATACGCGTTGGCGACCAACTCAGGCTTCTTGCCCACTTCCGTGCAGCTCGATCCGGGGCACACGCCCTGCATCACGCCCGCGTCGAAGTCGAGGCGCTCGACGAGGAAATCGACGAACGCACGCACCTTCGGCGACTGCACGCGCCCGCGCGGGAACACCGCGTTCATTTCGTACTCCGGGCCGTTCCATGCGGGCAGCACGCGACGGATGTAACCGGCTTCGACATACGGCCGCATCATGATGTCGGTCCCGAGCATCATGCCCTCGCCCGTGATCAGCGCGCCGCGCAGGCCCGCCGGATCGTTGGCGACGAACACCGGATCGATGCGGAACTCGGTGCTCTTGGTGCCGTCGTGCAGCGGCCAGCTGAAGCCGGCACCGTTCTTGCGCTGCTTGTTCATCGCGAGCGTGCGGTGGTGCTGCAGGTCGTCGGGATGCAGCGGTTCGCCGTGTTTTTCGAGATAGCGCTGGCTCGCGTACACCTGCGTGCGAAGCGTGGCCAGTCGACGCGCGATGAGATTGGAATCCGGGAGATTGCCCACGCGCAGCGCGACATCGATTTCCTTGTCGATGATGTCGAGCGGTTCGTTGTTGAGCACCATCTCCACGCGCACTTCGGGATTGCGCTGGTGGAATTCGCTGAGCAGCGGCGCGATCCATTCGATGCCCATCGAATAGGGCGTGGTGATGCGCAGCCAACCGCGCGGCCCGCCCTGCAACTGGCCCACCGCGCTTTCGGCTTCGTCGAGTTCGCGCGCAATGCGCTGGCAATGTTCGTAATACACATTGCCCGCTTCGGTCAGCCCGAGCTTGCGCGTGGTGCGATGGAGCAACTGCGCGCCCAGGCGCGTTTCCAGGTCCTGCACCTTGCGGCTGACCGTGGTCTTGGGAAGCCGCAACGCACGCGCCGCGGAAATGAAACTGCCGTGCTCGACCACCTTGACGAAGATCAGGGTGTCGTTGAGATCGCGGGCCATGCGTGGCTCCTGTGGGCCGAGGTCACCGTGGGGGGAGGAACATTGGACCGGGGCCGGGACAATTATTCCCCGTTTTGCCAGCTAATCAAGTGCCGATCCGGGGCGTACCTTTTGCGCCATCCCCGCCGAACCCCCTGGCCATGTCCACCCAGCAACGCGCCCGCCTCGCCCTCCTGCCCCTCCTGCCGATCGGCCTGATCGTGCTGGTGGTGCTTGGATTCTTTGCGATCGGTGAAGCCGTCGGACACGGCGCCGGCCCGGCCTGGCTGATGGTCGTGGTGGTTGCCTTCCTCGTCGGCATGCCGCTGCTCGTCCTGGGCCTGGCCGTGGCCGGCGCCGTGCAACGCCACGACCTGATCCGCGCTTTCGTCCCACATTCGGGAGAAACTATCCCGGGAGCGGGGCAATGAAGTCCATCTCTCGCAATAATGCGGGCGGCCCATCGGCCGCCCTCCTGGTTCTCGGCGCGACCGGCGCCATCGGGCGCGGCGTGGTCCGCGCCGCGCTCGACGCCGGCCGGCCCGTCATCGCCGTCTCCCCCGACACTGACGGGTTGCGCGCACTGCAGGGACTGCATGCGCACGCCGACCTTTCCTTCATCGACGCCCCCCTGGGCGACGAACACGACGCCGCGGCGCTCGAACACACGCTGCGCGAACTCGACCGTCCGATCCACGGCGTCGTCGTCGCGCTGTGCAGCGAACGCGAACGCGGCCGCTTGCTCGACGGCTCGGCGACCGAATTGCGCGAATCGATCGACCAGAACGTCGTCGCTCACCTCGCGCTCGCGCGCCACCTGCTGCCGCTGTTGGCGAAAGGCGGCCGTGCGGGCGGTTGGGTGATCGTCGACGGCCCCGGCGGCGACAACCCGTGGGCAGGTTACGGTCATCGCTCGGTCGGTGCCGCCGCGTTGCGCATGCTCGCGCGCGTGCTGCACGAAGAAGCCCGCCCGCGCGGCGTGCGCGTGCAGTTGCTTGCGCTCGACTGGCCGCTGAAAACCGACGCCAACGCCCGGCACGCCTGCGATCAATGGCCCGAAGCCCTCGGCGTCGGCCGCCGCGCGATCGCCCTGCTCGATCGCATCGACCACGCGGCCACCGACCCGATCGTGCACTGCAAGGGCCCGTGCAAGACGCAATCACAAGGATCGGATGGCGACGATGCGGCGCTCGCCGCACGCTGCCACGAGGATGCGCGCCGCCTGCTCGGCGCGCTCTCGCCATCGAACAAGCACAACGACGCCACCTCTCCCCTCTCCTCCAAGGAAGACGCTCATGACCCGCCGACCCGCCGATAACCGATTGCCTGTCGTCAACCGCGTGGTGCTCGGCACGCTGGCGCTCGCAGCCCTCCTGCCGATCGCCCTGTCCGCCTGCACCAGCGAAGCCGCGCCTGCGGCCCCGCCGCCGCCGGAAGTGAGCGTCGCCACCGTTGTGACAAAGGAAGTCGCGCAATGGGATGAATTCACCGGCCGCGTCGCGGCGGTGGAAACCGTCGACCTGCGCCCCCGCGTGAGCGGTTACGTGCAGCAAGTGGCGTACCACGAAGGCCAGGACGTCAAGAAAGGCGACCTGTTGTTCGTGATCGATCCGCGTCCGTATCGCGCCGCGCTCGACCAGGCGCTCGCCAACCTCGAGAAGGCGAAGGCCGAACAGTCGCTGGCGCAGATGCAGGACAAGCGCGCGCAGTCGCTGATCGAAGCCAAGGCGATCTCGCGCGAAGAGTTCGAGATCCGCAAGGCCGCCTCCTCGCAGGGCAACGCCGGCGTGCGCGCCGCCGAAGCCGCGGTCGCCGCATCGCGCCTGGACTTGCAGTTCACCGAAGTGCGTTCGCCGATCGACGGCCGCGCCGGCCGCGCGCTCGTCACCGAAGGCAACCTCGCGCAAACCGATTCGACGTTGCTGACCACCTTGGTCTCGCAAGACCCGATGTACATCTACTTCGAAAGCGACGAGCAGGCGTTCCTGCGTTACGCAGAACTTGCCCGCAAGGGCGAACGCGACGGCGTGCGCAACCCCGTGCGCATCGGCCTTGCGAATGAAGAAGGCTATCCGCACGACGGCGCCGTCGACTTCATCGACAACCAGGTCGATGCGAAGACCGGCACGATCCGTGCGCGCGCCGTGGTCGCCAATCCCGATCGCGTGTTCACGCCCGGCCTGTTCGCCCGCGTGCAGTTGAAGGGCAGCGGCAAGTTCAAGGCGCTGCTCGTCGACGACAAGGCCGTGCTCACCGACCAGGACCGCAAGTACGTCTACGTGCTCGCCCCGAACAACACCGCCGCCCGCAAGGACATCGTGCCCGGCGCGATGATCGACGGACTGCGCGTGGTGCAGTCCGGTCTTGCGCCGACCGACAAGGTCATCGTCCACGGCGTGCAGAAGGTCTTCATGCCCGGCATGCCGGTCTCGCCGAAGGCGATCGTGATGGGTGCGGAGCCTGCGGGTGAAAAAGTCGCGATGAAGTAGCGAAGGAATCGGGAATGGGAAATGGGGAATCGGGAATTGTTGTTCCCCGTTCCTCCCTTTCCCCGACACCAGAAGCTTGAAGTGTGGCTGCTCCGGCAGCCGCAGCAGACCAACTATTCCCTATTCCCCGTTCCCCATTCCCAGCTCCTGCTGAGGTTGCCATGGACTTCTCCAAATTCTTCATCGACCGGCCGATCTTCGCCGCCGTGTTGTCGATCGTGATCTTCGCCGCGGGCCTGATCGCCATCCCGCTGCTGCCCATCAGCGAATACCCCGAAGTCGTGCCGCCATCGGTGGTGGTGCGCACCGTGTATCCGGGTGCGAACCCGAAGGTGATCGCCGAAACCGTGGCCACGCCACTGGAAGAAGCGATCAACGGCGTCGAGGACATGATGTATTTCAAGTCCGTCGCCGGCTCCGACGGCGTGCTGCAGATGACCATCACGTTCAAGCCCGGCACCGATGCCGACGACGCGGCGGTGAAAGTGCAGAACCGCGTCGCGCAAGCGCTCGCGCGTTTGCCGGAAGACGTGCGGCGCCAGGGCGTGACGACGCAGAAGCAATCGCCCACGTTCCTGATGGTCGTGCACCTGGTCTCCACCGACGGCAAGTACGACACGCTGTACCTGCGCAATTTCATGCGCCTGCACGTCAAGGATGAACTCGCGAAGATCCCGGGCGTCGGCGAAGCGCACCAGTTCGGCGGCGGCGATTACGCCATGCGCATCTGGCTCGACCCCGACAAGATCGCCGCACGCGGCATGACCGCCGGCGACGTGCTGCGCGCCGTTCGCGAACAGAACATCCAGGTGTCCGCCGGCCAGCTCGGCGCCGAACCGATGCCCAACGGCAGCGACTTCCTCACGCCGATCAACGCGCAGGGTCGCCTGCGTTCGGTCGAAGAGTTCAAGGACGTCGTGCTGAAGTCGGGCGATGACGGCGAACTCGTGCGCCTGGGCGACGTGGCGCGCGTCGAACTCGCCGCGGGCGACTACACGCTGCGCTCGCGCCTGGACGGCCAGAACGCCGCCGCCATCGGCGTGTTCCAGGCGCCGGGCGCCAACGCGCTGGCGATCCGCGACCAGGTGGTCGCGAAGATGGACCAGCTGCAGACGCGTTTCCCGCCGGGCGTGGAATACCGCACCGTCTACGACACCACGATCTTCGTGCGCGACTCGATCAAGGCCGTCGTCAGCACGCTGTTGGAAGCAACCTTGCTCGTCGTGCTGGTCGTGATCCTGTTCCTGCAGACCTGGCGCGCTTCGATCATCCCCCTGATCGCCGTGCCGGTCTCGATCGTCGGTACGTTCGGCGCGTTGCACCTGCTCGGGTTCTCGATCAACACGCTGACCTTGTTCGGATTGGTGCTCGCGATCGGCATCGTGGTCGATGACGCGATCGTGGTGGTGGAAAACGTCGAACGCCACATCGAAGAAGGCGCAACGCCGCTGGAGGCCGCGCACCTGGCGATGAAGGAAGTCTCCGGCCCGATCATCGCGATCGCGCTGGTGTTGTGCGCGGTGTTCGTGCCGATGGCGTTCCTGTCGGGCGTGACCGGTCAGTTCTACAAGCAGTTCGCCGTCACTATCGCCATCTCCACCGTGATTTCGGCGATCAACTCGCTGACGCTCTCGCCAGCGCTGGCCGCCAAGCTGCTGCGCCCGCACGGCGCAAAGAAGGACGTGCTCTCGCGCGGCATCGAGCGTGCGTTCGGCTGGATCTTCCGTCCGTTCAACCGCTTCTTCCACAAGAACTCCGAGCGTTACCAGACCGGCGTGGGCCGCCTGCTCGGCCGTCGTGGCCGCGTGTTCGGCGTGTATGCCGTGCTGCTGGTCGCCACCGCGTTCGTGTTCCAGTGGGTGCCCAGCGGCTTCATTCCGACGCAGGACAAGCTGTACCTGATCGCGGGCGTGAAGATGCCGGAAGGGTCCTCCATCGAACGCACCGATGCGGCGCTGAAGAAGATCGCCGAAGCGGCGAAGAGCATCGATGGCGTCGGGCACGAAGTCGCGTTCCCGGGCCTGAACCCGCTGCAGTTCACCAACACCCCGAACAGCGGCGTGGTGTTCTTCCCGCTCAAGCCGTTCAACGAGCGTCATCTTTCCGCGAAGGAAATCAACGACCAGCTCAATGCCAAGCTCTCCGGCATCCAGGAAGGCTTCGCCTTCTCGCTGATGCCGCCGCCGATCCTCGGCCTGGGCAACGGCCAGGGTTACTCGCTGTTCGTCGAAGACCGCGCCAACCTCGGCTACGGTGCGCTGCAGAACGCGGTGCAGGCCGTGCAAGGCACCGCCGCGCAGACGCCGGGCATGGGCTATCCGATCACGAGCTACCAGGCCAACGTGCCGCAGCTCGACGCGGAAGTCGATCGCGTGAAGGCCAAGGCGCAGGGCGTGCCGCTGACGGAGTTGTTCGACACGCTGCAGACCTACCTGGGTTCGGCGTACGTCAACGACTTCAACATGTTCGGCCGCACCTGGCAGGTCGTCGCGCAAGCCGACGGTCCGTTCCGCGACAATGTCGAAGACATCGCCAAGCTGCGCACGCGCAACGTCAACGGCGAGATGGTGCCGATCGGTTCGATGGTCACGATCAAGCAGTCCTACGGCCCCGACCCGGTGCTGCGCTTCAACGGTTATCCGGCGGCCGACCTGCTCGGCGGCTACGACCCGACCAAGATGTCGTCCGGCGAAGCGATGGAGAAGGTCACCGAAATCGCCGGCCAGGTGTTGCCGAACGGCATGGGCTTCGACTGGAGCGACCTGAGCTACCAGCAGGCCACGCAGGGCAATGCAGCGCTCGTCGTGTTCCCGCTCGCCGTGCTGCTCGCCTTCCTCGTGCTCGCCGCGTTGTACGAAAGCTGGACGCTGCCGCTGGCCGTGATCCTGATCGTGCCGATGACGCTGCTGTCCGCGCTGGTCGGCGTGAAGCTCACCGGTGGCGACAACAACGTGTTCGTGCAGGTCGGCCTGGTCGTGCTCATGGGCCTGGCGTGCAAGAACGCGATCCTGATCGTCGAGTTCGCCCGCGAACTGGAAATGCAGGGCAAGGGCATCGTCGAAGCCGCACTGGAAGCGTGCCGCCTCCGCCTGCGCCCGATCGTCATGACCTCGATCGCCTTCATCGCCGGCACGGTGCCGCTGGTGCTCTCGCACGGCGCGGGCGCGGAAGTGCGCTCGGTCACCGGCATCACGGTGTTCGCCGGGATGCTCGGCGTGACGCTGTTCGGCCTGTTCCTCACTCCGGTCTTCTACGTCGCGCTGCGCAAGCTCGTGGCGCCCAAGCCCGAACCCGCCGCCGCACTCGCGACGACGCAAGCCTGATTCGATCTCCCAAGGAGAATGCACATGACCGCCATTGCCCCCACTGCCCGCAACAACGACAAGGTCGCACTGATCACCGGCGCGACGCGCGGGATCGGCTTCGAAACCGCGCGCCAGCTCGCCAACGCCGGCATCCACGTGCTGCTCGGTGGCCGCGACCGCGAGAAGGCCGTCGCCGCCGCATTGAAGCTGCAAGCCGAAGGGCTGCAGGTCGAAGCGATCGCCATCGACGTCGCCAACGACGACAGCATCGCGCAGGCTGCGGAAGAGGTCGCGCGCAAGCACGGCCGCCTCGACATCCTGGTCAACAACGCCGGCGTGCTGCGCGACGATGCGCAGCGCAAGCCGTCGGAACAGTCGCTCGCCACCTGGCGCGAAACCTTCGACACCAATGTGTTCGGCGTGGTCGCCACGACCCAGGCCTTCCTGCCCCTGCTGAAGCAGGCGCCCGCCGCGCGCATCGTCAATGTCTCGAGCATCCTCGGCTCGGTCGGCGCGAACAACGATCCTGCCTCGCCGATCTACGACATCAAGCTGCCCGCGTACAACGTTTCCAAGAGTGCGGTGAACGCGTGGACCGTGCAGCTCGCACACGAGTTGAAGGACACCGCAATCAAAGTCAACGCGGTGCATCCGGGCTCGGTGAAGACCGACATGAACGCCGGCGGCGATCTCGAAGTCGCCGACGGCGCACGCACCAGCGTCCGCATGGCCCTGCTCGATGCCGATGGTCCGAACGGCGGTTTCGTGTTCTTCGAGGAGACCCTCCCATGGTGAGTGCTCGCCTCGCAATGACCGTGCTGTCCACGGCCTTGCTCGCGGCGTGTGCGGTCGGCCCCGACTATGTGCGGCCGACCGCGGTCGAACCGGCGACGTTCGCGCGCACCGACGCGACCGCCGTTGCGGCCCCCGCCGACGACGCCTTCTGGGAACGCTTCGGCGACGCGCAACTCACCGCGCTCGTCGAAGAAGCCCTCTCGGCGAACCACGACCTGCGCATCGCCTTGTCGCGATACGACCAGTCGAATGCGCTGTTGCGGAACGCCAGGTTCGACCAGATCCCGACGATCACCGCGCAGGGCAACGCGAGCCGTTCGCGCCTCAGCGCGGACCAGGCGCCGGGCGTGTCGCGCGAAGGGCGCGACGACGTGGATTCGTACGACGTCGGTGTCGTCGCCGGATGGGAACTCGATCTGTGGGGCCGCGTGCGCCGCAACGTCGAAGCCAATCGCGCGGGCGTTGAAGCCAGCGCCAACGACCTGGCGGCGATGCAGGTCGCGATCGTCGGCGACGTCGCGCGCAGCTACTTCGAACTGCGCGGCCTGCAGGAACGCCTGCGCGTGGCGCGCGATAACGCGGAGAACCAGCAAGGCACGCTGCGCATCGTGCAGGCGCGCATGGATGCCGGCCGCGGCACCGAGTTCGACACCTCGCGTGCGCGCGCGCAGTTGGAAAGCACGCTCGCGATCGTTCCCCAACTCGAAGCGCAGGTCGCGTTCGCCGAACACCGCATCGCGGTGCTCACCGGCCGCGTGCCGGAAGCGTTGATCGCGCAACTCGATCAACCCGCCCCCCTGCCCGCCTTGCCCGAACAGATCGACGCCGGCACGCCGGGCGAAATCGTTCGGCGTCGTCCCGACGTCGCCGCCGCGGAAGAACGCCTGCATGCGTCGACCGCGCGCATCGGCGTGGCGACCGCCGACCTGTTCCCGCGCTTCACGCTCGGCGGCCTGATCGGCAGCCAGGCAATCGATGCCGGCAACCTGTTCGAACGCGACAGCGAAACGCGCGTCGTCGCGCTCGGCATCGACTGGTCCTTCCTCGACGTCGGCCGCGTGCGCGCCCGCATCGCCGCGGCGGATGCCAACGCCGAAGGCGAACTCGCGCGCTATCGCCAGACGGTGTTGCTTGCGTTGGAAGACACCGAGAACGCGCTGATTCGCCAGAACCGTGCGCGCGTGGAAGATGGGCATCGCGAACAAGCGGCGCTGGACAGTGCGAACGCCGCGCGACTGGCGCGCGTGCGTTACGAAGCCGGTGCGGTGGATCTGTTCGAAGTGCTCGACGCCGAACGCGCACAGTTGCAGGCGCAGGATGCGTTCGCCGATGCGCGGACGCGCAGCGCGGTGAGTGTCGTGGCGTTGTATCGCGCGCTGGCCGGTGGTTGGCCTGGGCGGATGCCGATGCGCGAGAAGATCGCGCGGGAGTAAACGCCGGCAATTGCCTCAGCGCGAGAACAACACCGGACGTTCCAGCGATTCGAGCAAGTCGCGGGTGGTGCCGCCCAGCACCCATTCCCGCAGGCGCGTATGACCGTAGCCACCCGCGACCAGGAGGTCCGCCCCGCTCTCGGCGGCGTGCAGCCGCAGCGTGGTGGCGACGCTCATGGTGCCTGAAGCGCGACGCGTCACGTTGACGTTCAACCCACGCTCCGCCAGATGGGCGGCGATGTCGGCGCCCGGCTCGTCGCCGTGGCCCAGGTCGCCGATTTCCGGATCGACCACCAGGACTTCGACGTCGCTGGGTGCGAAGAGCGAGAGCGCATCGTGGATCGCGCGCGTGGCCTCGCGCGTGGGCTTCCACGCCAGCAGCAGCTTGTCGAAGCGGCGGGATGCGAAGTTGGGCGGAACCACCATCACGGGGCGACCGGATTCGAACAGGAAGGCATTGAAGAACGCGTGCGCGATCGATGCATCGTCGCCGCGCGGTTGCGCGATGACGGACAGATCGGCGTAACGCGCCTGGAGGGTCAACGCCTCGGGAGGATCGAACAGGCGCGTGCGATCCACGCGCACGTCCCAATCGACCCCCGACTTCGCCATGCGACGACGAAGGTCTTCCGCCCGCTTCGTCGCGTGGATCTCCACTTCCTCGAGGACCTCCGCGAGCACCGGACCGGGCGCGAAACCCCAGGGCGCGGCAAGGGCCGTCGGCACCGCAACGGGTACGGAAATGATGAGCCTGGCGCGGTAGGCTTCCGCGATCCGTTCGGCGATCGCAAGGGTCGCATCGTCGGTGCTGGCGCCAGTCACCGGAAAGAACAGGTCCTTGAGCATGATCGCGCCTCAGTGAGGAGGTGGGATCACCGTACGCCCCCCGGAAGCGATGCTCCTTGATCCAGATCAAGTGCGTTGGCGCTTCAGCGCGCAACGTTGGCGTGGTCGTTGCAACTGTTGCTGGATGAACCCGTAAGCTTGGCGCCATGCGCCCGCCCCGTGCCCCCGATCTGCTTGCCGACATTACGCTCCTCCCAAGCCTTCAACGAGGCAGGTGGAGTGGATGGCGACCCAACAATCACTTTGGGCTGCTTCACTACAACGACGCGCACGTCGAGTTCCTCGATGGCGCGTTGCAGCCCGGCGAAACCGGGCGAGCGGAGCTTTGGCTTCTTGCACCGGAACTACAGATTGCTCGGCTCAGGAAGGGGTTCGCCTTTACGTTGCACGAAGGCTCGACGCTCGTTGCACACGGCGTGATCGACCAAGTCCTCCGTGAGGATTTGCTGGTAGCTGACCCCTGATGCGATTCGACAACGACACCATCGCAGTCGCCATCCTGGGCGGTTGGCTATATCCCTCGACGGCAGTGGCGATGGTCTTGGGTGTCCGCGCATTGATTCGCGGCTTCCTCGCTTCCACTAAAGTGCGCCGATAGCAGGCAGGGGAGCCGCTCATGGCAGGACGCACCGCTTCGTTCGCCGCCGCAGCCGTAATCGCCTGCATCGCCGCTGCATGCGACGGTGCATCGATGGGCAGCACGGTGGATTACGACACCGCCACCGCCACCGTGGCGGCGTTGGTGTCCGCGGTCGCCGAGAACGACCAGGCGAAGGTCGACCGGTTGACGACCCGTCCCGGTGCGGTTGGCGGTCCTCCTGCGCCGTCGACCGTCGCCGACCCATTCCTGGACGACCCGCCGGGCGCCATGAACGACATTACCAACCTCCGGCGCTACTTCAACAAAGTCGGCAAGCTCGCGCTGTACGAATGGGACGCGGATTTCCACGCGCTGTCCGTCAAGTTCGCGTGCGCGCCGCCCGACGGGCCGCGCTGCATCAATCGTCTCTACTTTACGTTCAAGCGCGAAATGGGCGACGAAACGCGCGTCGACATGATGATCGGTGTTCGCAACAACCCGGCGTGGGCAAAGCTGTGGGCGGACTTGCCGAACGCGCATGGACTTGAACCCGCCGCACCCGCGCCGGCGATCGAGAAAGCATTCGCGCAGTTCCATTGATCCGGGAGAGGCCGCCATGAAGTCCAAGTCGCCGATGTCCAGCCGTTACGCAGCGCTGCTGATGGTTTTTGCTGCCGTCATGCACGCGCTGGTGGCTTTTGATCTTGTGCTGCACTTCTTGCCGGACACGCCGGAATTTCAAGCCCTGTGGGCGGTCGGACCGCTGGTCAAGAGTCTGTGGTTTGCGTTCGTGATCATGGGCTTCGCAAGCGCCATCCTCCTGTACCGCGCACCAGTCGCAGGTTTTCTGTCGTCCGTGTTGGCGGGCGCGTGCCTCTACTTCGCCAGCGTCGGGCTCTGGCACGGTGTGAAAGGCGGGTTCTGGATTGTCGTCGCCGCCAACGTACTGGCCGCATTTGGCGCGTGGCAGGCAGTTCGGCAGAAGCGACCCAAGGGATCTCCATGACACCCATCAGGCCTTCGCGCGAGGTCCTTCAGGATTGGGCGCCCGAGCTTTCGGAGCGACTGGGACGACCGGTCGAACAGATCCTGTCCAAGGGGCTGTCAGCCCACGACTTCTCGACATCAGCGTTTGTCGAGGTGCGCGATCCAGGCGGCATCGTTGTTCGGCTTCCGTTTGCGTTTGCAGTTTTTCGTCCCGCGGCAGCGCGCGTAGTCGTGTTCACCGAACACAGTGGTTACATCGAGTTCGACCTGGAGGAAGACGCCATCGTCGCGGAGATCGAGGAGCGCATCTACCGGCAGGAATCGCCTGCACGCAATGGTTGATGCGCCTCAGAACAACGACCCCGTCGAAGGCTCGGCATACGTCAGCCGCCCGTCAGCGATCAACGCAGCCCCCGTGTACGGATGCACCTCGCTGCGGCCCGGCGACACCAGGTGCACGACTTCCCACCCGTCGGCCTTGAAGTCATCCGAGATCAACCCACGATGGCACTGCCACCACATCGCCTCGGCGCACATCACCGCGGTGGGTGTCGCACGCGCGAGTGACCCAAGCGCGGCACGCGCATCTCGATAGCCCGGCGTCGCCATGTAATCGGCATACGCACGGAAACTCGCGTTGCGCCACCGCGTGTTCGGCGAATCCTTCGACGGCGTCCGACGTCCGCCCAAGTCGACCATCGGCACATAGTCGATGCCCGCTTGCGGTAGCGCTTGCGCCATCGTCTCGCCGGAAAACTGCGGATGCCGGCGCGAACCGGCGAATCGCCGGACGTCGACCAGCGCGCGAATCCCCGCCGCGTCCAACATCCCGACGAACGTTTCCCAGTCGCGGATCGAATGCCCGATGGTCCACAGCGTGCGCATGCCCGAATGCTAGCCGCGCGGCGCCCCGGCGCGCGGTGAAAGGCCTTTGACGCGCCCGCGACTAGGCTTGCGGACATGAATGGAAACACGCCCGTCAGCATCGCCCGCAGCGCGCAGATCATCGCGTTCCTGCTGAAGTACCGCGGCGCCGGTGTCTTCACCGGCATCGACCTCGACAGCGCGACCACCGGCATGGAGCCGCCGGAGCACGTCGAGGTCGACGCCGAGCAATTCGTCGACGATCTCGAAGCGCTCGGCCCGACCTTCATCAAGATCGGCCAGGCGCTCTCCACGCGACCCGACATGGTGCCACCGGCCTACATCACGGCCTTGCAGCGCATGCAGGACGAAGTCTCGCCGGTGCCGTTCGAGATCGTGCGCGCGGTGTTCGAAACCGAGATCGGCGCGCGCATGAACAAGGTGTTCGACTCCGTCGACGAAGTGCCGATCGGCAGCGCGTCGCTCGCGCAGGTGCATCGCGCGGTGTTGCGCGACGGGCGCGAGGTCGCGGTGAAGGTGCAACGCCCGTTCGTCGCCGAACAGGTCCGCATGGATCTCGACACGATCGCTTCGTTTGCCGGCAAGGCCGATCGCATCACCGACATCGGGCGCCGGCTGCGCTTCGCCGATTGGGTGCACGAATTCCGCAAGACGCTGTTCGCCGAACTGGATTACCGCGTCGAAGCCGAAAACCTCGAGCGCTTCTCCGAACACTTCCAGGACTATCCGGAGTTGTTCTGCCCGCAACCGGTGCGCGACCTGTGCTCGACGCGCGTGCTGACGATGGACCTGGTGCGCGGCGTCAAGGTGACCGCGATCTCCGGCGTGCGGCGCACCGAGCAGGACATGGGCCTGCTCGGCAAGGCGCTCATGAAAGGCTATCTGGACCAGATGTTCGTGCATGGCGAGATCCACGCCGATCCGCACGCCGGCAACATGTTGGTGACCGACGACGGACGGCTGGGCCTGTTCGATCTCGGCATGATCGCGCACGTGCCGCCCAAGCAGCGCGAGCGATTGCTCAAGCTGTTGTTCGGCGCGGTCGATGGGCGCGGCGAGGAAGTCGCGGCCGAAGCGATCGCGATGGGCACGCGGCTGGAAGACTTCGAACACGAGCGCTTCCAGCGCGAGATCGGCCAACTCGTCGCGCGTTACGCCGCGCACGCGGGCTCGCAGTCGATGTCCGAAGGTCGCCTGGTCATCGAATTGGTGCGCATTTCCACGGCCTGCAACCTGCGCACGCCGCCGGAGCTGAGCCTGCTGGGCAAGACGCTGCTGAATCTCGAACAGGTGGCCTTCGCGCTCGAGCCGCACCTGGACGTCAAGAAAATTACCGAGGACCACATCCAGCACGTGATGCGCGAGCGGATGCGGCAGTCCTTCTCGCCGGCCAACATCGCCGGCGAAGTGCTCGAGGTGCAATCGCTGTTGCGCGAATCGCCGCGCAAGATTTCCGACATCCTTTCGCTGCTGGCGGAAAACCGGTTGACCGTGCAACTGGGCGGGCTCGACGACTCGCAGCTGATGGAGAACCTGCAGAAGATCGCCAACCGCATCACCGCGGGCGTGATCACCGCCGCGCTGATCCTGGCCTCGGCGATGCTGATGCGCGTGGACACGGCGGGGGCGCGCCTGTTCGGTTACCCGGCATTGGCGCTGGTGCTGTTCCTGATCGGCACCGTGCTGGGGCTGCTGCTGATCTGGAGTGCGTTCCGGCGCGATCACCGGGCGCGGCCGAAGGAGGAGCGCGGGACGCGGTGAAGCGGGAATAGGGAATAGGGAATAGGGAATAGTTGATTCGCCGCAGGTCGCCATCGCCGCAGGTCGCAATCGCCTCAAATCGCCCCGTTTCAACCATTCCCCATTCCCCATTCCCCATTCCCTTAGAATTCAACCCCCACGTTCCACCCTCCCCCGCACGCAATGTCCTCCCCCTTCGGCACCGAAACCGTGCTCGATGTCCGTCACTGGACGGACGCGTATTTCAGCTTCACCACCACGCGCGACGACGGCTTTCGGTTCGAGAACGGCCAGTTCGTCATGATTGGTTTGCCGGTGGAACAGCCCGACGGGTCGACGCGCCCGTTGATGCGCGCGTATTCGATCGCCAGCGCGAATTGGGAAGAGCAACTGGAGTTCTTCAGCATCAAGGTGGCCGACGGCCCGCTGACCTCGCGCCTGCAACACATCCGCCCCGGCGACAGCGTGCTGATCGGCCGCAAGCCCACGGGCACGCTGCTGATCCACGACCTGCATCCGGGCCGCAATCTGTACTTGCTCGGCACGGGCACGGGCTTCGCGCCGTGGCTGGCGGTGATCAAGGACCCGGCGACGTACGAACGCTTCGAACGCGTGATCCTTTGCCACGGCGTGCGCAACGCCGCGGACCTCGCCTATCGCGATTACATCGGCAACGAATTGCCGAACCACGAATTCCTCGGCGAGCAGATCCGCCAGCAACTGCTGTATTACCCGGCGGTGTCGCGCGAAGCGTTCGCGGTCGGCGGCAACGACCAGTGCGGACGCCTCACCGAGTTGATGGACAGCGGCCGGATGATGGACCACCTGGGCCTGCCCCCGCTCGACGCCGTGCACGACCGCGCGATGGTCTGCGGCAGCCCGCAGATGCTCGCCGACTTCCGTGCGCTGCTCGACGGCCGCGGCTTCACCGCCGCGCCGCGCATCGGCGTGCCGGGGCAATACGTGTTCGAGCGCGCGTTCGTCGAGAAGTGATCGCTTCGTTATCGCGTCACCTCCTCGGGAATCCGATGGACGTGCCTTTCAGCACGAAGGACGACCCGTAGAGCGTCGGCATGGCCTTGCGGGCGCGATACGGAATGAACAGATCCATGCACCGCCCTTCGACGTGCGACAGGTGCAGGCGAATCGCGGACGCCATGCCGTCATGCGGCACGTGCAGGTGGATGTCGAACACCAGCGCGTGCGCCACCGCCGACGCATCGATTTCCGCCAGTTCGCGCGCCAGCGTGCGGTCGCAGGGCGCAGCGGCGAGCATCGCCGGCGCGAATCCGACGTGGGTCACGCGATCGGGTGCGACGGCGTAACCGCCGAAAGGTTGGAAGCCGCCGAAACGGTCGAGCATCGCGCGGGCATAGGCCAGCAGTTCGTCGCGCAGGAGATGGCATTCGGGCGTCATGGCGCCATCTCGCGCGTTCGCGCCGCGACGCGAAAGGCGAAACGCCGCCTGTGCGTCGGGAAGATCGGCTACTGCGTCTTCCCTTGTTCTTGTCGGCGGCAAATCGCCGGAGCGTTACCGGTTTTGACGCGCCTAGGCGTTCGCCGGGCGCAGCGCGTCGCGATAACGTCGGCTGCACGGAACGACGGTGCCGTCGCGCAGTACGACGCGCGCATCGCCCGTATCGAGCGGTTCGATCTGCGCGATGCAGTCCAGGTTCACCATGTGGCTGCGATGCACGCGCACGAAGCGCGCGGGATCGAGTTGTTGTTCGATCGTCGCCATCGTGCTGCGCAACGGGTACTCGTGGCCGCGCACGCGCAGGTTCACGTAGTTGCCGGAGGCCTGCAGCGCTTCGACATCGTTGGCGGCGATCAGGAATTCCTTGCCGAGCTTGCGGACGAGGAAGCGCTCCGGGCGTTCGGCGAGCACGGCCGCCGGCGCGTCGTCGGGTTGCGACAGCAGGCTCGCCTCGCCCTGCCAGCGGCGCAGGAACCAGCGCCACGCTTCCATCGTCGCCACCAGCGAGGCGTAGCTGCGCACGTCCTTCAGGTATTCATAGCCCCATTCGCGCAGCACGGGACCGAAGTCATAGGTGTCGCCCTGCGCCGCGTACACCGCCTTGCGGATCGCGACCATCCCCGCGACGTGGACGATCGACCAGGCCACGCTGCCGAGGACATGCAGCGGCAGCGCGCGACGCCACGTGTCGAAGCGCACCGGGTTCCAGCGCGTGTACCAGGCGACGGCCGGCACCAGCGCCAGGCAGACGATCGCGCTCGACCATTCCCACACCGCCGGTTCCCAGGCCTGGAAGTCGAGGTGCGCACGCTGGATGTCGATCCAGGTCACCGCGCTGTTGGCGGTCGCGTTCACGCAATACATCACCACCCAGAAGCCGACCTCGAAGGTGCGGCGCCAGGGGCGGAAGCGATCCCACGCGGTGGGGGTCATCGGCAGCGTGTCGGTCGACATCCCGCGCATTGTGGCGGAGGGACGCGCATGGGCGGAACCGGTTCGTCCCTCGATCCCGCGATTCGTCCCCGGGACCGGCGAATCAATCACTTGGCGCTGTCATTGCCGCACTCGCGGGGCGAGCGTGGGCCATCCCCACCCGTGGACCACCGCCATGCCCAGCTCCCGACGCCACGACATCGATGCCCTGCGCGCCATCGCTTTCGGCATGCTCATCCTCTACCACTGGGCGATGCTCTACGTCGGCGGCGAGGACTGGGGCTGGCACATCAAGTCGACCTACACGACCGAGGCGATCCAGTTGCCCATGCTCGCGGTCAACCGCTGGCGCATGGACCTGATCTTCCTGATCTCGGGGTTGTCGGTGCACTTCCTGTTGCGCGACACCCGCATCGGCCGCTTCATCGCGATGCGGAGCTGGCGCCTGCTGCTGCCGCTGGTGTTCGGCATGTGGGTCGTCGTGCCGATCCAACCGTATGTCGAAGGCGTGTCGAACGGGCTGGTGGAGCGGGGGTTCTTCGCCTTTCTCGTCCGTTATTACGGTCACACGACCTGGCCCGAAGGCGCCTTCGCCGGCTGGGAACACGGCTTCACCTGGAACCACCTTTGGTACCTGGCGTATCTGTGGACTTACACGGTCGCGTTCGCGCTGCTCCTGCCGCTGTTGCGCCGCCTGCCGAATCCGCTCGCGAAGTTGCGCGGCCTCTGGTTATTGATCGTTCCCGCGATCCCGCTCGCGACATTCACCCTGCTGCTGCAACCGCATTTCGAAGACACCGGTGATCTGGTGCACGACTGGTTCCGCCACAGCGTGTACTTCACGATGTTCCTCTACGGTTGGTGGCTCGGCACGAATGAAGCCGTGTGGGCCGAACTCGCGCGCCTGCGTCGCCGCGCACTGATCAGCGCGATTACGTTGTTCGCGTTCTATGCCGCGTGCGTGTTCGTGCTGCCCGAAGAAGTCTCAGAGTCGCTGCAGGCCGGCATCTGGATCCTGCGCAACCTGTACATCTGGTGGATGCTGTGCGCGATCCTCGGTTACGGCCGCACGTACCTGGACCGCCCGTTCGCGTGGCTGCCGTGGGCGAACGAAGCCGTGTACCCGTGGTACGTGCTGCACCAGAGCCTGATCATCGCGATCGCTTTCGTGCTGGTGCCGATGCACGTCGGGCCGGTCGTCGAACCGGCGCTGGTGTTGATCGGCACCGTCGCCGGTTGCGCGCTGCTCCACGCGGTGATTCGCCGCGTGCCGGTGCTGCGTCCCTTGTTCGGCGTGAAGCGGCGTCAGGCGAGCGCGGCTTCGATGTCCTTCGCGAGCGATTCGGGCGTGTCGGTCGGTGCGTAACGCTTGCGCACCTTGCCGTCGCGGCCGACGAGGAATTTCGTGAAGTTCCATTTGATGGCGTCGATGCCCAGGAACCCGCCCTTCTCTTCCTTCAACCACTTGTAGAGGGGATGGGCCTGGGCGCCGTTGACGTCGATCTTCGCGAACAACGGGAAGTCGACGTCATAGGTGAGCGAGCAGAAATTCTTGATCTCCGCTTCGTCGCCGGGTTCCTGGTTGCCGAACTGGTCGCACGGAAAACCCAGGACCACGAGCCCGCGATCGGCGTAGTCCTTCCAGAGTTTTTCCAGCCCCGTGTATTGCGGCGTGAACCCGCACCTGGACGCGACGTTGACGATCAGCAACACCTTGCCGCGGTAGTCGGCGAGCGAACGCGATTGGCCGTCGATGTCCTGCGCGCTGAAGTCGAAAGCAGTGGTCATGGGTGTGCGATCCGGGGCGACGTTGGGTCGCCCCGGAGTCTAGCTCAGTGCTTGCTGCCGGGCTCGGAGACTTCCTTGACGACCTTGGCGGTCTGCCCGTCCTTGCCGGCGAGCGCGATGTCGGCCAGCGACACGATGCCGGTGAGCTTGCCCTGCGCATCGACCACGGGCACGCGACGGATCTTGGAGGCTTCCATCAGTGCGGTCGCATCCTTGAGGGTGCTGTCTTCGCGCACGCTCTGCACCGGGGCGCTCATCGCATCGGAGGCGGTCGCGTTCATGGTGTCGCGGCCTTCGGCCACGATGCGCACGGCGATGTCGCGGTCGGTGACCACGCCCACCGGCATGCCCTTGGTGTCGACGACGGGAATCTGCCCGCAGTCGTTCTCGATCATCAGGCGGGCGATGTCGCGCAGGGGCGTCTCGGGCGTGGCGGACGCGGGGTTGGCGGTCATCACCGAGGTCACGGTCGTCATGGGAGCTCCGAGAGTTTGGGGGAAGGCCGCATTGTTGCGACGGGGCGGTCTGGCCCCCGTGAACCGACGCCTTGTGAGGCCGAAACGGCCGCATTCACCGGACATGGCTTTCGTCATGGGTAGCCTTCACCCGGCTCGGGTAAATTCGCGGGTTCCGTCCGACGAGAACCCACCCATGAAGCACCCGCTCGCCTGCGCCCTGGCGCTCGCCCTCGCCGCAGGCACGCCTGCTTTGACGTATGCGCCCGCCGCGGCCGCGCAGACCCAAGGATCCGCCGTGCAGAACCCCGCTTCCAACCCGTTCTTCGCCGACAGCACGCTGCCCCTGCACTACCCCGACTTCGCGAAGATCAAGGACACCGACTTCGGTCCGGCCTTCGACCAGGGCATGAAGGACGAGCTCGCCGAAATCGACCGCATCGCCAGCGACACGGCCGAGCCGACCTTCGACAACACCATCCTGGCGATGGAGAAGAACGGCCGCACGCTCACGCGCGCCGCCACCGTCTTCTACAACCTGCTCGGCGCCGACAAGAACGAAGCGCGCGAGAAGATCGACGAACATTACGCGCCCATCTTTTCCGCGCACCGCGACGCCATCCGCCTGAACCCCAAGCTGTTCGCGCGCATCCAGTCGCTGTACGACCGCCGCGCCTCGCTGGGCCTGGACGCGCAGCAGACGCGCCTGGTCGAGCGTTACTACACCGACTTCGTCCGCGCCGGCGCCAAGCTGAGCGAAGCGGACAAGACCAAGCTCAAGGACATCAACGGTCAGCTCGCCGCCCTGGGCACGCAGTTCGACACCAAGCTGATCGCGGGCCGCAACGCCGCCGCGGTGGTCGTCGACACGCGCGCCGAACTCGACGGCCTGTCCGATGCGCAGATCGACGCGGCGGCCGACGTCGCCAAGTCGCGCAAGCTCGATGGCAAGTACGTTCTGACCATCCTCAACACCACCGGCCAGCCGCCGGCGGCACAGCTGACCAATCGCGCGCTGCGCGAGAAGCTGTATCGCGCGTCGATGGCGCGCGGCAACGGCGGCGAGTTCGACACCACCGCGATCATCGCGAAGGTCGTCAAGCTGCGCGCGCAGAAGGCGCAGCTGCTCGGCTATCCGAACTGGGCCGCCTTCGTGCTCGAAGACGAAACCGCGAAGACCCCGCAGGCCGTCAACGACATGCTCGGCAAGCTCGCTCCGCCGGCGGTGGCCAACGCGCGCCGCGAAGCGGCCGACCTGCAGGCGATGATCGACCGCGAACAGGCCGCCAAGGGCCAGCCGACCTTCAAGCTCGAGCCGTGGGATTGGTCCTTCTATTCGGAGAAGGTGCGCAAGGACAAGTTCGCGTTCGACGAGAACGAACTCAAGCCCTACCTGGAACTCGACAACGTGCTGCGCAACGGCGTTTTCTACGCGGCCAACCAGCTCTACGGCCTGTCGTTCAAGGAACGCAAGGACCTGCCGGTGTACGAGCCGGACGTGCGCGTGTTCGACGTGTTCGACAAGGACGGCAAGCAGCTCGCGATCTTCCTGTTCGATCCCTTCGCGCGCGACTCCAAGCAGGGCGGCGCGTGGATGAATTCCTACGTCGACCAGTCCGACCTCACCGGCTTCAAGCCGGTCGTCGCCAACCACCTCAACATCACCAAGGCACCGGAAGGCCAGCCGACGCTGCTGACGTGGGATGAAGTGACGACCACCTTCCACGAGTTCGGCCACGCGCTGCACGGCATGTTCTCGAACGTGAAGTACCCCTACTTCACCGGCACCAGCGTGCCGCGCGACTTCGTCGAATACCCCTCGCAGGTCAACGAGATGTGGGCCGACTGGCCGACGGTGCTGCCGAACTACGCCAAGCACTACCAGACCGGCAAGCCGATGCCGAAGGAACTGCTCGACAAGGTGCTGGCCGCCAGCAAGTTCAACCAGGGCTTCACCACGACCGAATACCTCGGCGCGGCGTTGCTCGACCAGGCCTGGCACCAGATCACGCCGGAGCAAGTGCCGGCGGCCGCGAACGTCATGGCCTTCGAAGCCGACGCGCTCAAGCGAAACGGCGTGGATTTCGCGCCGGTGCCGCCGCGTTACAAGACGCCGTACTTCAGCCACATCATGGGCGGCTACTCGGCCGGCTACTACGCCTACATCTGGTCGGAAGTGCTCGATGCCGACACGGTGGAATGGATCAAGCAGCACGGCGGCCTGACGCGCACCAACGGCGATCATTTCCGCGACACGCTGCTCTCGCGCGGCGGCAGCAAGGATGCGCTGCAGTTGTTCCAGGATTTCGCCGGTCGCAAGCCGGAGATCGGTCCGCTGCTGAAGCGTCGTGGCCTGGATGGCTCGGCCGACGATTCCAAGCACCCCGCCGAAGCCAAGCCGCAGGAGAAGGCCGCCGCGGGCGGTTGATCCCTCGATTGGATCGTGGACAAGCGAAAGGGCCGCATTGCGGCCCTTTCCTTTTGCATCACCGAGGTGGGTCGATCAGGCGGCGGACTGCACGCGCACCGGCTTGTCGTCGCAGCAGCAACCATCCTTGCTCAACTTCGCGACCTGCCAGGCCGAATGCGCTTCTTCGCGCACTTCGTTCCAGCCCAGTTGCGAGTCGCCGCGCACGCGGGTCCAGTCGCTCGCCATCTGCGGTTCGACCTTCTGCCAGGTCATGTCGGGATAGAAACCCGTCGCGAGTTCGCCGAGGGCTCGGGCGCGCGCAGAGGTGACTTCGTCGATGTCGCGGGGGGCGGCATGGAGGTGGATGACCATTGGGGCTGGACCTGGGTTACGCGGGGGATGGGGCGCAATGTGCGTACTCATGCGTAACAGCCGGGTGAAAGGAACGTTCACGGGGCGGTTCGCGCTTTCAGGGTTACGAATACTGCCGCTGATGGAGGACACGCATCCTTCCCTTGCAGCAGAGCTCGGGTGAGGTTAAACCGGCTGTCATGACCACTCCCCGCAAACCCTCCCCCGCCGGCGGCCGCGGCGCACTGCGCGGCACCGTGCGCGCCTGGTCGCGCCAGGGCATCCCGCTGAAGCTGATCGGCTCGTTCTTCACCGCCAACAAGGTGGGCGGGTTCGACTGCCCGGGCTGCGCCTTCCCCGACAAGGTGGGCCATCCGCTCGTCGACAGTTGCGAGCAGGGCCAGAAGGCGATTGCGTGGGAGATGACCCGCAAGTCGGTCGGGGCGGAATTCTTCGACGGCAAGACGCCCGCGCAATTGCGGGCGCTGGGCGATTTCGACCTGGAGTTCCAGGGACGGCTCACCACGCCGGTGTTGTACGACGCGACCGTCGGCACCTATCGCGCGATCGATTGGGACGAGGCCTACGCCGTCGCCGCGCGCGAACTGCATGCCCTGCCGCCGCAATCGGTCGCGTTCTACGCGTCGGGGCGCAGCAGCAACGAAGCGGCGTTCCTCTGGCAACTCGCCGCGCGCGGTTACGGCAGTCCGCACCTGCCCGATTCCTCGAACTTCTGCCACGAGCCCTCGAGTCTCGCGCTGAAGCAGAGCCTCGGCACCGGCAAGGGCACCTGCACGCTCGAGGATTTCGAGAACGCCGAGTTGTTCATCGTCATCGGCCAGAACCCGGCCAGCAACCATCCGCGCATGATGGCGGCGTTGTACGAGGCGAAGAAGCGCGGCGCCACGATCCTCGTCGTCAATCCACTGCGCGAACGTGGGTTCACGCATTTCTCCGATCCGAAGAACGTCGCAGAACTGGCGCGCGACACCGGCATCGCGGTGGCCGACGCGATCTACCAGGTCACCATCGGCGGCGATTTCGCGGCGCTCAAGGGCGTGATGAAGGCGCTGCTGGAAACGGAGCGCGCGGCGCCGGGCACGGTGTTCGACCAGGCGTTCATCGCGCAACACACCGAAGGGTTCGATGCGTTGATCGCGGACCTCGATGCGTGCGACTGGGCGACGCTCGTTGCGCGCTCCGGCCTGGACGAAGCGCAGATGCGCGAGATCGCGGCGCATTACGCGCGCGCCAAGTCCACGATGATCACGTGGTGCATGGGCCTGACCCATCACCCCGATGCGGTCGCGACGATCCAGCAGGTCGTGAACCTGTTGCTGTTGCGCGGCAACATCGGCCGCACCGGCGCCGGCGCGATGCCGGTGCGCGGGCATTCCAACGTGCAGGGCGATCGCACGATGGGCGCGACCTCGCAGGTCACCGACGCGTGGCTCGACAACATCGAACACACCTTCCCCGGCGTGCGCCTGTGCCGCGATGCAGGACGCGACGCGGCCGGCGTGATCGACGGCCTGTTCGACGGCAACGTGCGCGCCCTGCTCTCGCTCGGCGGCAACTTCGGCGTCGCCGCGCCCGATGCACCGCGCGTGCTGGCCGCGCTCGAACGTTGCCGCTTCACGCTGCACATCGCGACCAAGCTCAATCGCACGCACTGCCATCCGGGCGCAATCGGCCTGCTGCTGCCGACACTGGGCCGCACCGACCGCGACCTGCGCCCCGGCGGCGAGCAGTGCATTTCCACCGAGGATTCGTCGGCCACCGTGCGCGCCTCGCGCGGCGTGCAGGCGCCGATCAGCGAACTGCAGCGCAGCGAACCGGCGATCGTCGCCGAACTCGCGCAGGCGATCGGCGCCGCGCCGAGCGTGCCGTGGCGCGAATTCGCCGACGACTATGCGGCGATCCGCGATCGCATCGAACGCTGCCAGCGCGGCGTGACCGAAGGCTTCGAACGTTACAACGATCGCCTGCTGCAGGACGGCCGCTTCATGCTGCCGAACGCCGCCTCGAATCGGCAATGGAATACCGCGAACAGCAAGGCACGCTTCATGGCGCACGCGCTGCACGACGACACCCCGATGCAACAGGCGCGCCTTGCGCACGGCGAAGCGGCGCTGACGCTGATGACGATGCGCGCGCACGACCAGTTCAACACCACGGTCTACAGCAGCGACGATCGCTATCGCGGCGTCGAAGGCGACCGGCGCGTGGTGTTCCTCAACGCCGGGGATCTTGCCAGGCGCGGATTACGCGATGGCGACCGCGTGGATATCGAATGCCTGGTCGACGATGGCCACGAACGACGCGTCGAAGGATTCACCGCGCGCGCATGGGGCATCCCGCCGGGTTGCTGCGCGGCGTATTACCCGGAAGCGAGCGGGTTGATCGCGGCGAGTGTCTATTCCGCGGGGAGCAGGACGCCGCTGTACAAAGAGATGCCGGTGCGAATCAGCCCCGCTGCGTAATCACGCAACCGCGCCCCACTTCACCGGCGGCAGCGCGGAACGCACCGCGTTGTTGAACGGCGAGGCCAATTGCGCGAAGCCGTCTTCGGTCGGGTGGATCTCGTCGTACCAGAACGCCGGCTGCCGCGCGGGGAGGAAGGCTTCGAAGTCCGCGTAGGTGAACAGGCCGGGGAAGGTCTGCGTCAGCGGTTCCAGCACGCCGTCGCGGAAACCTTCGAACAACAGCAGGTCGGCGAACGCCTTTCCTTCCGCCTTGTCGATCAGCACGTGCTGCATCGGCTTCCACAGCCACGGGCCGATGTCGTCCTTGATCCAGGCGATGAGCCCGATGTTTTCGACGGTGAGATCCGCCGGCGCGCCGATGCGCTGCAGTGGCGCGTAGGTGTGGCCGACGACGCGGAATGCGGGCCGTCGCGGCAGCACCTTGCGACGCACCGCATCGAGCACGCGCGTGTAACTCGCCAACACCGGCGCGAATCCACCGGCCTGCATCAGCAGGTCGAAGGCAGCCTGCCCCGTGATCTTCGGTTGCTGCCGCGGCGGTTGCCACGCGCGGAACGACTGCGCCAGGCGCTCGGAGAGCTGATCGTTCCCGCCCGCGCTCAAACACAACACATCGAACGGCGATCCGTTGATGCGATCGATCATGCGGTCGACTTCGTTGGGCGCGAACAGGTCCGACGCCGTCGCGCCCGGCTTGCCGACGACCATCGCCATGCCGGTGATCCGCAACAGGCTCTGGCGCGCGAGGTTGAGATACAGCGGCGTGCTGAACCACGAATCGCCCCAGTACAACAACGCCGGATGCGTTTGCAGGAACGCTTCGACGCGCCGGCGTTGCGGCGTGCCCGATCGCCCCATCAGCTCGCGCCAGGATTCCCATCGGGTGGTCCAGGACATCTGCGCCATGGGCGTTCCTCGCTATGCGGGATGCAACGTGGGTTCGGGCTCGCGCAGCAGCGCGCGACGCCAGGTGCGCTGCTCGTCGAGCGTGGTCTCGACGTGGAACGCCAGCTTGCCTGCGATCCAGGTCGCGACCGCGATGCCGTCGCGATACAGCACGCGCGTCCCGAGCTGGCGCGGCACTTTGTCGCCGGCGAGGATCGTGCCGACGAGGTTCAATGGATCGAGTGCGGACAGGCTCACGAGCGCCCCGTCATGCGGGCGCTTGCGCACCGCGCGCAGCGCGCCGATCGCTTCGGGCAGCGCGAACTGTTCGCCCGACAGGCCCGCGATGAAGCGGCCGCCGCGGATTTCGCCGCGGGCTTCGAGCCGGTGATACACGCGCAGCAACTCGCGCCACGGCGGCAGCCAGGCGGCCTCGCGTTCGAGCAGGCGCCAGCACACGACGCCATAGCGGCGCAGCAAGGTGCGTGCGATGTGCTCGATGATTTCGGGTTCGACGGCCTGCGGCTGCGTCGGTTTGCGCGTCAGCGTCCAGCGGCCCGCGTCTTCGATGCCGAACAATGATGCACGCCGCCCGCGACGCGCACCGAAGGCATGCGGCCGCTTCGATTGCGGAACGAGCAGCGCTCGCAGACCCGCGAAGCTGTCGCAGTGCACGCGGCCGCGCGCGACGAGTTCGGCGAGCGCGTCTTCCAACTCCGTGCGCAACAAGTGCGCGCCGGTCGTGAGCTCGTCGAAGAACGACGCACCGTTTTCGCGCAGATAGTCGGCGACCTTCTCCGCGCGCGACGAAAGCGCGGGCTCTTCATCGTTGCGTTGTGCGGCGACCTGCGACCACGTCGCCAGTTGTTTACGCGGCAGCAACACGATGGGCGTCGCGCGCACCGGGGCGGTGCGGCCGCCCTGCGCATCGGACGGTGCATTGCGCAGGCGGGCCCAGGTCGTGCGGCCGGCGGTGCACAAATCGTCGAGCCACGCGATCGAGTAATCGTTGACGCGCGCGGGCAACAAATCGGATTCCCACGCGGCGGCGGGCGCTTCGAAGCCTTCCAATTGCGCGACCACGCCCGCGAGCGCTTCCGGCCCGCTCACGCGCGCCGATGGCGCGACGCGCTGCCAGTCGAACAAAAAGCGCATGTAATCGCGCGGCTCGACCGGTTCGATTTCGCGACGCAGCCGGCCGATGGTGTAGCGATGGATGCGCGCGAGCAGATGGCGTTCGCACCACTCGTCCTCGTGCGTCGCCTGCTCGCCGGAACTGAAACGGCCGCGCATGGCGAAGCCTTCGGTTTCGAGCGACGCGAGCGCGAGGTCGACGTCGCTGCGCGGCAAGGCCAACGTGGTGGCGAGCGCGCCTGCGGTGATCGGTCCCACGCCTGTCAGGCGCGCCCGCACCAGTGCAATCGCGGCCTCCTCGCGCGGCCACTCGCGAACGTAGATATCCGGCGTAGTGACCTTCGGCGCGAACGTCGCATCCGGATGCAGCGCCAGCAGTTGCGGCACACGCTCGGCCGCCCACCATTGGCCCTCGCCCACGGCCACGTGCGTCGCGCGCAGGTCCTTGGCCAGCGATTGCAGCAAGGGCAGCCAGCCGTTCGCGCTCGCATCGGCATCGGTGACGGTGCCGATACCCATGAGGGCCTCGTGCATTTCGTCGGCGTTGCGCGCGTCGGGCCAGGCCTGCGCGCGCACTTCGTCGATCGCGTCGGCATCCAAGCGCGCGAGGTCGCCCGGCGCGTCGTCTTCCGCATAACGGCGCGCCATGACGGCCTGCGTGCGGCGCTCTTCCAGCGGCGCGTCGTCGAGGAACGCGTAAGGCCGCGCGTTGAGGGCTTCAGCCGCGAAGGGCGACGGCGCGGTGAGATCGCGCGCGATCACTTCGATCTCGCCCGAGCCCATGCCGCGCAACACCGCGAGCCAGCCTTCGGCATCCATCGCATCGTGCAGGCAGTCGTCGAGTGTCTGCGCGACGAGCGGGTGGTCGGGCACTTCGCGTTCGCCGACCAGGTTCTCCGCGCAGGCGACTTGATCGGGGAACACGGTCGCGAGGAGATCTTCGGACTTCATGCGTTGCAATTGCGGCGCGACCTTCTTGCCGCCGACGAAGCGCGGCAGCGCGAGGCCCGTCGTCGCATTCCAGCGCCAGCGCACGCCGAACAGCGGCGCGTCGAGCAGCGCCTGCACGAGGATGTCGAGCGCCGAATTCGGATGCAGGTAGGAGGCCACTTCGATCAGCGGGAAGCTGTGGCTGGTCGAGAGCGACAGCACGATCGCATCTTCGGTCGCCGCCGCCTGCAGTTCGAAGTTGAACTTGCGGCAGAAGCGCTTGCGCAGCGCCAGGCCCCACGCGCGGTTCACGCGCGACCCGGAGGGCGAATGCAGGATCAGTTGCGTGCCGCCGGATTCGTCGAAGAACCGCTCCAGCACGATGCGCTGCTGCGTCGGCATGGTGCCGAGCGCGGCGATCTGCCGTGCGAAGTAATCGGCGAGTTGGCGCGCGGCGGTTTCGTCCATTCCCACTTCGCCCGTGAGGAAGCCCATCGGGTCTTCGCTCGCTTCCACGCGCGCGGCCAATGCCGTGCGCAGGCGCGAGACGCCGGCCGAGAGTTCGTCGGTGCGGCCCGGCGCTTCACCCAGCCAGAACGGGATGCTCGGCGGCATGCCCTGCGCATCCTCGACGCGCAGGCGGCCGGATTCGACGCGCAGGATGCGGTAGCTCGTGTTGCCGAGCTGGAAGATGTCGCCGGCGAGGCTTTCGATCGCGAAGTCTTCGTTGACCGTGCCGATGTTGATCGCCTGCGGTTCGAGCAGCACGGCGTAATCGCCCGTATCGGGGATCGTGCCGCCGGACATCACCGCGCTCTGTTTCCCGCCCGCGCGACCGCGCAGGCGCTTGTGGACGGCGTCGCGGTGCAGATAGCTCGCACGATGGCCGCGGCGCGTGGTGAAGCCTTCGACGAGCATTTCGATGATGTCGTCGAAGGCCTTGCGCGGCAGTTGCGCATACGGCCAGGCGTTGCGCACCAGCGCGAACAAGGCGTCCTCGTCCCATTCCTGCGCACAGACTTCGGCGACGAGTTGTTGCGCGAGGACATCGAAGGGCGCCCTGGGCATGCGGAGCGCGTCGAGTTCGCCGCGACGCACGCAGTCGAGCAAGGCCCCGCATTCGGCCAGGTCGTCGCGCGATTGCGGGAACAGGCGGCCCTTCGGCACGCCGCCCACGAAGTGGCCCGAACGGCCCACGCGTTGCAGGAAAGCGGCGATCGCACGCGGTGAACCGAGTTGCACCACGAGGTCGACATCGCCGATGTCGATGCCCAGTTCCAGCGACGCGGTCGCCACGAGCACCTTCAGCTGCCCGGTTTTCAGGCGTTGCTCCGCGGCCAGGCGCAATTCCTTCGCAAGCGAACCGTGGTGCGCGGCGACGTGTTCCTTGCCCAGCAGATCCCCGAGATGGCGCGCGGCGCGTTCGGCCATGCGGCGCGTGTTGACGAAGACCAGCGTCGTCTTGTGTTGCTCGACCAGTTGCGCGATGCGCTTGTAAACCTGATCCCATTGTTCGTTCGACATCACCGCCTGCAGCGGCGTGGGTGGGACTTCGAGCGCGAGGTCGCGTTCGCGCGCGTAACCGATGTCGACGATGTCGCAGTCGGCCACGCCGTGTTCGACGTGCCCGGCGCCGACAAGGAAACGCGCGACTTCCTCGATCGGCTTCTGCGTCGCCGAGAGACCCACGCGTGTGAGGCGGCGGCCGCACAGGGCATCCAGGCGTTCGAGCGACATCGACAGATGGCTGCCGCGCTTGCTCGCGGCGACGGCATGGATTTCGTCGACGATGACGGTACGCGCGGTCGACAGCATCGCGCGGCCGGAATCCGAACCCAGCAGCACGTACAGCGATTCGGGCGTGGTGACCAGGATGTGCGGCGGCGTCTTGCGCATGCGCGCGCGCTCGCTCTGCGTCGTGTCGCCCGTGCGCACCGCGGTGCGGATCGCGACGTCGGGCAGGCCCATGCGTTCGAGTTCGGCGCGGATGCCTTCGAGCGGCGCGTCGAGGTTGAGATGGGTGTCGTTGGACAGCGCCTTGAGCGGCGAGACGTAGACGACCTGCGTGGCTTCCGGCAGCCCATCGGGCGACAAACCCTGGCGGACCAGTGCATCGATGGCGGCCATGAAGGCGGTGAGCGTCTTGCCCGATCCGGTCGGCGCGGCGACGAGCGTGTGGCGCCCGCCTTCGATCGACGGCCAGGCCTGGACCTGCGCTTCGGTGGGCGCCGGAAAGGCGCGCGTGAACCAGCCGGCGACGGCGGGATGGAAGAGATCGAGGACGGGGGAACGCGCCGACATGGCCGACGGATTATCCGCCTCGGGCGCGAGGGCGGGCTGAACGGGCATGGGGCGAACCTTCCCACCTGGCCGTCTCAGGCCATGCGACGCCTACCGTGGGGCGATGTACCCGCCGGGCACGCCGCGCGGCGACAGCACCAACTGCCAGAGCTGGAGGTGGCGCGTGCGGAAGCCGGCCATCGATCCGGCGAGATAGAACCGCCACATCCGCCGGAAGCGCTGGTCGTAGCGCGCCGGCAGCCGATCCCACGCAGCCTCCACGTTCGCGCGCCACGCCTGCAGCGTGCGGTCGTAATCGGCGCCGAAGTTGTGCCAGTCCTCGCACACGAAGCGCCCTTCGATCGCCGTGGAAATCTGCTTGGCCGACGGCAGCATCGAGTTGGGGAAGATGTAGCGTTCGATCCACGGATCGGTGTGGTCGACCGAGGTTGCGCTGCCGATCGTATGCAGCAGGAACAACCCGCCGTCCGGCGCATCGGCCGACAGGCATCGGCGCGCGACGTCGAAGTAAGTCTCGTAGTTGCGCACGCCGACGTGTTCGAACATGCCGAGCGAAAACACCCGGTCGAAGCCTTCGTCGATTTCGCGGTAATCCTGCAGGCGGATCTCGATCGGCAGGCCCGTGCACAGCGAGCGCGCGTAGTCGGCCTGTTCGCGCGACACGGTGACACCGACGCCGCGGATGCCGTAACGCTCCGCGGCGAACTTCAGCGCCTCGCCCCACCCGCAGCCGATGTCGAGCACGCGCATGCCCGGGCGCAGGCCGAGCTTGCGGCACACCAGGTCGAGCTTGGCTTCCTGCGCGGCATCCAGATCGTGCGCTTCGCGCCAGTACGCGCAGCTGTAGACCATGCGCTTGCCGAGCATCGCGCGATACAGGTCGTTGCCGAGGTCGTAATGCCGCTCGCCGACTTCGAAGCTGCGCGTCTCGCTCTGCAGGTTCATCAGGCGCGCGCGCAAGGCATCCCACACTTCGCCGACGCCGCGCACGCGTTGGTCGATGTCGTTGGACAACAGGCGGTACAGCATGCCGTCGAGATCGGCGACGTCCCACCACCCCTCCATGTACGACTCGCCGAGCCCGAGCGAGCCCTGCGCGAGGATGCGGCGGAAGAAGCGCGCGTCGTGCACGCGCGGATCGCAGGGCGCGGCGCCACCGGCGCGCGCGTCGTCGAAATACAGGCCCGCGTCCTCGAACAAGCCTTCGACGCGCCGGCGGAACGGATGCGGCGACACGGCGGTCTGCCTCCGCGCCGGCTCAGCCGCCGCGGAACAAACTCCGGTACGCGGGCGCCACGTGCGGCAGCAGTACTTCGGCGGGTACGTCGACGGTCTGCGTGCCGTCGGCGTACGGCCCCACCTGGTAGGGCGGGAAGACGAAGCGCAGCGCACCGATCCTGCCGTCGGCGCCGACGCGCGGTTCGAATTCGGAGAACGCGTCCGCTTTGGGCTGGGTGCCGTCGTCGATCATTTCGCCGGCGTTCTTCAGCATGTCGGCGCGTTCTTCGGCGGGCA
Organism: Noviluteimonas gilva; assembly: GCF_009740395.1. Classification (GTDB taxonomy): domain Bacteria; phylum Pseudomonadota; class Gammaproteobacteria; order Xanthomonadales; family Xanthomonadaceae; genus Noviluteimonas; species Noviluteimonas gilva. The sequence goes on along the minus strand of NZ_WOXT01000002.1, from coordinate 523,592 downwards.
CGTCGTCGGCATCGATGCGTTGCGACAGCGCGGTGTGCAACTGCTCGCGCACGAAATCGGAAATCGCCTGCCAGCCCTTCGCGTCGGGCACGAGTTTGTCGGAGGTGAGCATCGCGTTTTGCTTCGGCAACCACACGAAGCGGGCAATCAGCGGCGAACCATGCGCGCCACCGGTGTAGAGGCTGCCGTCGGCGGCGATCGCGACGAGGTTCGGCGAATCCACGAGCGTGGTGTAGGACAGGCTCAACTCGTACGGCGCGGTCGGCGTGTCGTTGCCGAGCGCTTCGACGGCGCCGATCAGATCCTTGCGCGCGTCCGCCGCATACGCCATCAACGCGGTGACCAGGCCCGGATACGGCGCGGCTTCCTTCGGATACGTGATCCCGATGACGTAGCGCGGCGTGGTTTCCACTACGTCCTTGAGCGGCGCGGGCGCGGTGGCGGCGCTGGCGGGCGCGGCGGTGGTGGCGGCGCCGGACGGCGCGTTGGCCGCGGGTGTCGGCGCTTCGCGGCGGCAGGCCGCCAGCGTGACCATGGCAAGGAGGAGAACGAACAGCGGAACGCGCGTCATTTGAGGCAATCCATTGGCTCGAGGGTCGCGATGCAAATTATCGCCAGCGCCGTGACGCCTGAATACACCCGATGCGTTCGCATCCGACGTGTGGGCGCGAAAAATTTTCTTCGGGCAAAAGAAAACCCGGCACGAGGCCGGGTTTTCGAAGGTGCGACCGGTGCGTTTCCGCACCGGGCATACCGCAAGTCGTGGACCTTAGACGGCCTGGACTTCGTCGGCCTGCAGGCCCTTCTGGCCCTGCACAACCTTGAACGACACGCGCTGGCCTTCCTGCAACGACTTGAAGCCGGTGCCCTGGATGGAACGGAAGTGCACGAAGAGGTCCGGGCCGGATTCCGGCGTGATGAAGCCGAAGCCCTTGGCGTCGTTGAACCACTTGACGGTACCGGTCTGACGATCGGACATAAACTACTCCTTGAAAAACAGATGGTTGGTGCACGGTGCGCACTTTGCACACCGAGACTGTCCAGCAAGGGGTAATGAGCGAACGATGTAGCGGACCGCGGGCTGACGCCTTGATCTACCGCATCGGGCCACGATGTACCGTGATCCCGCTTGAAACAGTGGGCGCACCTTACCCTACTTTCACGCCGAAGTGTGAATGCGGGTGGACGAAGTTCAGGTGTCCCGACGAACGTCTCGCTCGTTGGGCGACCAACCTCACCACTCCGTCCGATTCGGCAAGAGGGCCTGAAGTTCCTTCTCCGTCAGGTTTCGCCACTGGCCGACCTTCAGATGGCCCAGCTTCACCGTGCCGATCCTCACACGCATCAGCTGCTTCACGCGGTGGCCGAAGTGCGCCGCCATCAGGCGGATCTGCCGGTTGAGCCCCTGCACCAGCACGATGCGGAACCCGAAGCGGCCGAGCTTGCCGGTCTTGCAGGGCAGCGTGGTTTCCCCGTGCAGCGGCACCCCGCGGGCCATGCCGCGCAGGAATTCGTCGGTCACCGGGTGGTTGATCGCGACCAGGTATTCCTTCTCCAGCTTGTTTTCGGCGCGCAGGATCTCGTTGACGATGTCGCCGTTGGAGGTCAGCAGGATCAGGCCTTCGGAGTCCTTGTCGAGCCGCCCGATCGGGAAAATCCGCTCCTGGTGCCCGATGAAATCGATGATGTTGTCGTTGACCCCGGTCTCGGTCGTGCAGGTGATGCCGGTGGGCTTGTTGAGCGCGATGTAGACGTGGCGCCGCTTGCCGGGCGCGGGCGCGGCGCGGGCGACGACCGGTTGGCCGTCGACGAGGACGGTGTCCTGGTCGCCCACTTCGGCGCCGACGCGGGCGCGGATGCCGTTGACCTGGACGCGGCCCTCGGCGATGAGGCGGTCGGCTTCGCGGCGCGAGCAGGCGCCGGTGTCGCTGATGAACTTGTTTAGGCGCATCCCGCCAGTTTACGTGCTTGTCAGAGCCGGGTGATCGCAGCGTACTCGGGGTGTTTCTCGACCCAGGCCTTCGAATAGCTGCACGCCAGGTGCACCTTCATGCCCTCGGCCTTCGCCCAGTCGAGCGCCGTGCGCACCAGCGCGCCCGCGATCCCGCGCCCGCCGATCGCCGTCGGCACGCCGGTGTGGAGGATGGTGATCTGCCCCGCGTCGTCGCGGCGGTAGACCAGCTCGGCTTCGACGCCGTCATCGACGACGACGAACCGCCCTTCGGAACGCGCCCCCGCATCCGCTTCATGGCGGATGCGGGCGGCGATGTCGCGCGGATCGTTGCTCATGCGGCAGATGTTGCCATCACTCGCGGGAATCGCGCTTGCCCTGGTTGTGGCGATCGACCGAGGCGCTGCTGCCGGCGATGCTCGCCGAGCCCGTCTCTTCCTGCGCGCGGCCCACGGCGCGGTCGCGCGCCTGGTCGGACTGGAAGCCGTCGTGCGTCACCGCATGGCCGCCTTCGTGGCCGATCGACTGCCACGCCGGTGTCTCGCGATCGTGCTGCTGCTTTTCGGCGAGCAGGCGGCGGGTGTTTTCCAGCGCCTGTTCCGGGGTGATGGTCGAAGCGAAGGTCGCCTTGGGCTTGCGCGGCGCCCGGGGCTTCGGCGGCGGCGGCGTCGGTGCGACCGGTGTCGCTGCGACCTGCCGGGTGAGCTTCTTCGGCGCGGCTTTCTTCGCGACCGGCTTGTTCACCGCGGGCTTCCGGGTGGCGGTCTTTTTCGCCGCGACTTTCTTCACCGCGACTTTCTTCACCGCGACCTTTTTCGCAGCAGCCTTCTTCACCGCGGTTTTTTTAGAAGCGGCGCCCTTGCGGACGGTGGTGCGCTTCACTGCCTTCTTCGCGGCGGTCTTCTTGACGGCCTTCTTCGCCGCGGTCTTCCTGACGGCCTTCTTCGCCGCGGTCTTTTTAACGGCCTTCTTCGCCGCGGTCTTCCTGACGGCCTTTTTGGCTGCAGACTTCCGCACGGCCTTCTTCGCGGCGGCCTTCTTGACCGCCTTCTTCACGGCCTTCTTCGCGCCCGCTTTCTTGACGGCCTTCTTCGCGCCTTTTTTCGCAGTCTTCTTCGCAGGTTTCCGGGTCGCCATGACACCTCCTCGTGCAATCCAGTCGCCCGGATACCACGAAGGAGATTCAGTCGGAGTGATCGGTCGACGCGCGTGTTCGATCAACCCAGCGGCGCGAGCAGGCGGTCGATGAAGATCCCGGACAAGCGCGGCTCCACCATCAGCGCGACGACGATGCCGAACGCCGCGCCCCAGAAATGGGCGCTGTGGTTGACGTTGCCGTGTGCGCCGCGCGCGTCGGCCCACGCCGAGTACGCCAGGTACACCACGCCGAACAGGATCGCCGGGCACGGGATGAACATGATCCCGATCATCCCCCACGGGTTGAACAGGATGTAGGTGAACAACACCGCCGACACCGCGCCCGATGCGCCCAGGCTGCGATAGCTCGCATCGCGGCGATGGCGCATGTAGGTCGGCAGGATCGCGACCACGATCGCCGCGAGATAGAACACCGGATACGCCAGCGGCCCGACCGCATTGGCGTAGAACCGCTCGGCGAGCGGCCCGAAGAAATACAGCGTGAACATGTTGAAGAACAGGTGCATCCAGTCGGCGTGCACGAAGCCGTGCGTCACCAGCCGGTCGTACTCGTGCTTGCGGTCGATCGCCGGCGGCCACAACGTCAACCGATCGAGCAGCCGCGGTCGCGAGAACGCGAGCCACGACACCACCACGGTGATCGCGATCAGGATCAGGGTCTGCGGGGCGCCCATGCGTCAGACCGCCGCCGTCGCGGGCGCCAGCGCCCATTCCGACAGGCCTTCGCGCTCGTACAGCGTGCCGAAGGACGGACGCGCGCGCATGCGGTCGGCGAAGGCGCGCAGGTGCGGCCAGTCGGTCGCCGGGCGCGGCATGTTGCGCGACCAGCGCATCAGCATCGCGAGGTAGAAGTCCGCGGCGGTCAAACGATCGCCGAGCAGGTACGGGCCATGTTCGGCGATGCGTGCGTCCAGGCGATCCCACGCGGCCGCGATGCGCGGCGCGATGGATGCGCGCACGTTGTCCGCGTTCGCCTCGCCGGCGGGCTCGTGCGGATACCACCACTGGCGGAACAGGGGCTGCACCGCGTTGGCCAGGTGGAACATCCACTGGTGATAGTCGGCGCGCAGCGGATCGTCGTGCGCGGGCGCGAAGCGGTGCTGCGGATCGCGATCGGCCAGCGTCATCAGCAGCGCGGCGGCTTCGAAGCGCGGCACGCCGTCCATCACGAGCGTGGGCACCACGCCGTTCGGATTGAGCCGGAGGTATTCGGGCGAACGTTGCGCGCCGGCGGAGGTGTCGATCAGGTGCAGCGCATGCGGCGCATCGAGTTCGATCAACAGCCAATGCACGACCATGCTGGCGGCGCCGGGCGAGTAGTACAGGACGTCCATGGGCGTTCCCTCTGGCAGAGGCGCACATCATATCGGTCGACTACCATCGGGCGCTTCCCCTTCCCCCTCCATCGACCGACGCCCATGACGCCGATCCGCACGCTGCTCGCCACCGCCGTTGCCCTCGCCTGCCTCGGCCCTGCCTTCGCGGCGAACCCGCGCGCGGACCTGGTGACCGAATCCGAACGCTCCGGCTTCGTGCGCACGGGGCGGTTCGCCGAAACCATCGCGCTGTGCCACGCCTTCGAGAAGGCGTATCCCGACGCGGTGCGCTGCACGCAGTTCGGCACCACGCCCGAAGGCCGCCCGATGCTCGCGCTGATCGCCACGCGCACCGGCGCGCTGACGCCCGAAGCCGCGCGCGCGAAAGGCCTGCCCGTGCTGCTGGTGCAGGGCGGCATCCACGCCGGCGAGATCGACGGCAAGGACGCGGGCTTCCAGGCGCTGCGCCAGGTGCTCGACGGCGACGCCGCCAAGGGCGTGCTCGACAAGCAGGTGCTGGTCTTCGTCCCGGTGTTCAACATCGACGGCCATGAGCGCTTCGGCGCCTGGAACCGCCCGAACCAGCGCGGCCCCGAGCAGATGGGCTGGCGCACCACGGGCCAGAACTACAACCTCAACCGCGACTACGTGAAAGCCGACGCGCCGGAAATGCAGGCGATGCTGCGCCTGGTCGATGCGTGGGATCCGATCGCCTACATCGACCTGCACGTCACCGATGGCGCGAAGTTCGAACAGGACGTCGCCGTGCAGGTCGAACCGGTGCACGCCGGCGATGTCGCGCTGCAAGCCGCGGGCCGCGCCTTCCGCGATGGCGTGATCGCCGACATCGAGAAGCAGGGCGCGCTGCCGGTCGCCTTCTACCCGTCCTTCGTGCAGTACGACGACCCGACCTCCGGCTTCATCGACAGCGTGTCGCCGCCGCGGTTTTCCACCGGCTATTTCCAGTTGCGCAATCGCTTCGGGATGCTGGTCGAAACGCATTCGTGGCGCCCGTATCCGCATCGCGTCAAGACCACGCACGACATCGTGCTCTCGGTGATGCAGCACGTCGCGGACAACGGCGCCGAATGGATGCGCATCGCGAAGGCCGCCGATGCCGCCGATCTGGCGGGCACGCCGGTGCCGCTGGATTACACGACGAGCGACAAGGTGCGCATGGTCGATTTCCGCGGCTATGCGTACACGCGCACGCCCTCGGCGGTGTCGGGTGCGTTGATGACGCGTTACGACGAAACCAAACCGCAGATGTGGAAGCTCCCGTTGCGCGACGAGATCGTGCCGGGCCGCGTCGTCGACGCACCGCGCGCCGGTTACATCGTGCCGGCGGGGCATGCGGCGTGGGTCGGCGAGAAGCTGAAGCTGCATGGCGTGCAGTTCCGTCCGATCGACGCGCAGGACAAGCTCGCGGTGCAAACCTTCCGCGCGACGAGCACGAAGTTCGCCGGCAATTCGGTCGAAGGCCACCAGCGTTTGACGCTGGAGGGTGCGTGGAAGCCCGAGTCGCGCGATGTCGGCAAGGGCGCGTTGTTCGTGCCGATCGATCAGCCGAAGGCGCGCCTGGTGATGGCGCTGCTGGAACCGCAGGCGCCGGATGCATTGGCGGCGTGGGGCGAGTTCAACAACGCCTTCGAGCAGAAGGAATACATGGAAGCGTACGTCGCCGAGGAAGTCGCCGAGACGATGCTGAAGGATCCGAAGGTGCGCGCCGAGTTCGACGCCGCGCTCAAGGACGAAGCGTTCGCGAAGGACCCCGATGCGCGCCTGGCGTTCTTCGCCAAGCGGCATTCGTCGTGGGACGAGCGCTTCGACCTCTATCCGGTGATGCGCGTGGACGCCGCCCCTTGATGACATCCCCCTTCAAGGGGGATCGAGCGCGCACAGCGCGCTCGAGGGGGTTAGGCGTACGATTCCCCCCTGACTCGCCAAGGAGCCCCGCAATGAACGTCCTGCGTTACGTGTTGGCCGCATCGTTGGCGATGGTGCTGGCCGGCTGCCCGGAGAAGACGCCGGCCGCACCCACGGCCGATGCGCCCATCCCGACCGAATCGAACTTCATCCACGGAAGCGCGTGGTTCGCCGAACGCATCAAGATCGCGCCCGGCGCCGACTTCACGGTGCAGTTGATCGACAACCAACTCGCCGACACGCCCAATGCGGTGATCGCCACGACGACGCTCGAAGACGTCGCGGGGCCTCCCTATGATTTCTCGCTGCAATACGACCCGGCGAAGATCCGCCCGAACGGCCAGTACGGCCTGAGCGCGACCTTGCGCGGCGTCGATGGCGAACTGCTGTTCCACACGCCGGAACGCGTCGCGGTGACGCCGGGCGACCCGAAGAAAGTCGAGTTCCGCCTGGTGCGCGCCAGCAGTGGCGATGCACCGCAGCCGCCCGCGCAGACGACGCGATCGACGTGGACCTGCGACGACATGACCTTCGACGCCGTGTTCGACATCCCGGGCGAACGCGTGGACCTCGCGCTGCCGAGCGGCGCGCTGTCGCTGCCGCTGGCGCAATCCGCGTCGGGCGCGCGCTACGCCGATCACCTCGGCAACGAGTTCTGGACGAAGGGCCCCGAAGGCACGCTCACGCGCCAGGGCGGCGCGAAAGTGCAATGCGTGCAGCAGGACGCGCCGCCGCAAGCCGGCTCACCGTGGGATGCAGCGAAGAAGCGCGGTGTTGCGTTCCGCGCGATCGGCAACGAGCCAGGCTGGCTGCTGGAAGTCGGTCCCGGTGAAGCGCCGGCGCTGCACGCCGAACTCGATTACGGCGAGCGCAAGATCGAAGTCGCGAAAGCGCAGCAACTGTCGGGCCTGATGGGGTTCGCGGGCGCGGCGGCCGATGGCACGAAGGTGCGCGTGGTGCTGGAGCGCAAGCCGTGCAGCGATGGCATGAGCGACGCGACGTATCCGGTCGATGCGATGCTCGATGTCGGCGGCACGGCGTATCGCGGATGCGGGCGGTTCCTGAAGGAGTAGTCGCTCGACGCGACGGCCTTACCGTCGCCCGACGAGATATCTCCAGCACAGCGCCGCCCAGATCAACAGGAGCGGCGCGTAAACGTAGGCGCTCACTTCACCGGGGCGTATCGGGCCGTACGTCCGATGCAGGAAGACGGTCTCCAGCATCTCCGCGATCGCGAATGCAACCAGGCAGCCCACGAGCCACTTCGCCGCACGCGGCCGTTCCTTCCACGTGCCGAGCAGCGCCATCGCCAGCACCGACGACACCAGCAGGAGGATCGCGCTGGTCGCAATGACCGACGGGCGCCACTGATACGCGGCCCCGGTCAACGCCTCCTGTCTCACGGACAGCAGCACCCAGCCGGAGGCCAACAGATACGTGGCGAGCACGAGCGCGCTGCCCACCAGCAACACCCGGCGCATCCAGACGTTCGTCGATACGAAGTTCATCGTGCTCCGTGTCAGTCGATCGAATCGTCGAATACCGCGGACGTTTTCGGCATCTTCGCAAGCGTTACGCGTTCGTTGCGGCCATCGGCCAGGGTAATGACCACGTCGATCGCCGGTGGCTTCGCGCACGCGTTGGCCACCGAGAGGACGTGGCGGACCTGCGGCTCGCTGTAAGGGACCACGCGTTTCGCCTGCCGCATGATCGGACTGTCGACGCCCGGGAACCAGGCGATATACGGCGGCGAAATGCGGATCTCATCGCCAACGACCTTCGCCCGTGCGGGAAGCGCTTCGCCCTTCCACGTCGTCGCGTAGACCTTGCCCTTGCGCACATACAGCGCCTCGATCGGCGTGAACACCTTCGCGTCCGGCCAGTCGCCAGTGGTCCACGGGATCTGCGCACCGTCGAAGGTCTGCGCGCGCCAGTCGCTGTCCGCGGAGAGGAAGGCGCCCGGGCAGCGCTGCGCCGATGCGTCGCGCGCAAACAGCGCGCATGCGCAGAGGAGTGTTGCGGCGATGATCTTCGTGGTCATCGGCAGTTCTCGTACTTCCAGTTGCGACGCTTGCCTTCCGCAATCCACTCGACCGCCTGCGCGAGCCGACTCGCGCGCGTTTCCTCGCGCTTGGCGTCCGTGATCCATTCGACGTACTCGCGTTGCGCGCCCGGCGGGAACGCTTCGTAGTGCTTGCGCGCCTTGGCGTTCTTCTTCAACGCGGCGGCCAGGTCGGTCGGCACTTCCGGCGGCGGCTTCGGCGCGGACGCCTTGCGCGTGGGCGGCGCTTTTTCGAGGTTCAACTGCATCGCCTTGCGGATGTGCGCGATCAGCGTCTTCTTCGGCGGCAGTTCCTTGAGCGAAGTCAGCTTGCCGTAGCTGCCCATGCCATCGCGCGGTTCGCCTTCGCCCACGACGAGCGCGTGCTTCCAGTAGCCGAACGAGGCGTGTTGCTTGAACGCCGCCATGCCGCAGAGGATGCCGCCGCCGTATACGAACGTCGGCATCGACCACTTGATGGTTTCCTCGACCTGCGGACACGCTTCGTGGACCACGGCGCGCACGTGTTCGAGGATCGGCCGTGCGAAGTCGGCTTGCCTGGCGATGTAGGCGTCGATGCGCGGATCGGTGGTCATGGCGCCCTTTTGCCACGCCCTCAGGCCGGCTGCAACGGCCAGGTGCCGAGCACCTCGTATGCGCCTTCGGCGCTCGCCATCAATTCGAAGTGCCGCACGCGCCATTGCAATGGGTCGATCGCGTGCGGCTCGGGGTGTGTCGGGTCGCGCAACGCGGTGACGTGCGGCGTGTAGTGGTTTTCGCGACGCACGGGGGCGCCGGTGGCGAAGCAGGCGTCGACGAGCGATTCGTGCAAGGTCTTCAACGCCGGCGGCACCTGCGAACAGCCGAGCCAGCCGACGCGGCGTTCGAAGCGTCCCGCGCGATCCACGACCAGGTCGAATTCCCGTTGCGCGATCGTTGCGCCCGCCGCGCATGCCGCGTCGATGAGCGTGGTTTCGATCGGCGCGGGCAACGCGTCGAGGAACAGCACCGTCATGTGCAATTTCGCCGGCGCCGTCATGCGGCCGCCCCATGCGTCGTGCAGGCGTTGCGCTTGCGCCGCGAGCACGCCGCGCAACGACGGATCGGGCGCCAGGGCGAAGAACAGGTTGCGCGTGAGCGGCATGGAAGGAGTATCTTCCGATCCGACGGCGAAGGACGCCTTCACGGCAGGAACCATGCGACGACATCTGCGCAATCCGTGGGTCTGGGTGGCCGCCGCGCTGCTGTTCGCGCTGTGGCTGTTCTGGCCGCGCACCGTCAATTCGCCGGCACCGGGTGAAGCACCGCCTTCGGCGAGCGCACCTGCGGCAGCCGGCGGCGGCGGTGCTGTCGAGCTTGCGCGCAACGATGCGCCTGCCCTGCCCGCGTTCCTGCCTGCCGAAGCGCGCCAGACCGTCGCGCTGATCCAACGCGGCGGGCCCTATCCGCATCCGCAGGACGGCAGCGTGTTCCAGAATCGCGAACGCCACCTGCCCGACATGCCGCGCGGCTATTACCACGAGTACACCGTCGACACGCCGGGCCTGGATCATCGCGGCGCGCGCCGCATCGTCACCGGCGGCCAGCCACCGTCGACGTGGTATTACACCGACGATCATTACGATTCGTTCCGGTCCTTCGACGTAGCAGGAAGCGCGCAATGAGTGAGTCGGGTTGGGAACTCGGCCTGGCCGATGCCGACAACGCGGGCGTTTACTTCGTGACGACCGAAGACCTCGACACGCTCGGCGTCGCCGGGCGCGATGCCGGCCTGCAGGTCCGCCGCGTGGACCTGGAAGGCGGCGAGAAGCACCAGATCCTGCTGCGCATCGCCACCGCGCTCGATTTCCCGCGCACCTTCGGGAACAACTGGGATGCGTTGGCCGACAGCCTGCGCGATCTGTCGTGGTTGCCGAACGCGGGCATCGCGCTGCTGTTCGAAAACGGCGGCGCCCTGCAACAGGCCGAAGGCGACGAGTTCGACACGCTGCTGGAGATCCTCGAGCAGACCGCGCAGGAATGGTCCGAACGCGACGTGCCGTTCTGGTCGTTCATCGCGCTGCCCGAATCGGTGTTCGACGAGATCGACGCACAGGCGTCGGAGTAAGCCTCAACCCGCGTCGAGTTCCATCCACCGGCCGTAGGCCACATCCAACTGCGCCTGCGCTTCGGCGAGCTTGGCGTTGTGCGCGACGATCGCCGCGCTGTCGCGTTGGTAGAACGCGGGGTCGTGCATCACGTCGGTCAGTTGCGCGACCTGCGCTTCGAGTTGCTCGATGCGCGCCGGCAGTTGCTCGAGTTCCTTCTGCTCCTTGAAGGACATCCGGCGCTTGACCCCCTCCCCTGTTTTGACAGGGGAGGGCTGGGAAGGGGTGCTCTTGATCGGGTGCACAGCCGCCACGTTCTCCCGACGCTGGCGCACCCAATCGGTATATCCGCCGACGAACTCCCCCACACGCCCGTCCCCTTCCATCACCAGCGTCGAGGTCACGACATGATCGAGGAAGTCGCGGTCGTGGCTCACGAGCAGCAAGGTGCCCGGGTACTCGGCGAGCAGTTCTTCCAGCAATTCGAGCGTTTCGACATCGAGGTCGTTGGTCGGTTCGTCCATGACCAACAGGTTCGAGGGTTGCGCGAACAAACGCGCGAGCAGCAGGCGATTGCGCTCGCCACCCGACAGCCGCGTGATCGGCGCGCGCGCGCGCTCGGGCGTGAACAGGAAATCCTGCAGGTAGCCGAGCACATGCTTGCGCCGGCCGCCGATCTCGACGAAATCCTGGCCGCCTGAGACGTTCTCCATCGCGCTCCAGTCCTCGCGCAGCGACGCACGCTGCTGGTCGAAGTACGCGACTTCCAGCCCCGTGCCCGGCTTGACCGTGCCCGATTGCGGCACCAGTTCGCCGAGCAGCAGCTTGAGCAGCGTGGTCTTGCCGCTGCCGTTCGGCCCGATGAGGCCGACGCGGTCGCCGCGCAGGATCGTCGTCGAGAAATCGCGCACGAGCGCGCGATCGTCGTAGTCGAAATTCACGTCGCGCGCTTCGATGACCTTCTTGCCGGACGACTCGCCCTGCGCGACTTCCATCTTCACTCGACCCATCTGCTCGCGACGCGCGGCGCGTTCGTTGCGCATCGCTTCCAGCCGGCGCACGCGCCCTTCATCGCGCGTGCGGCGCGCCTTGATGCCCTGGCGGATCCAGGTTTCTTCCTGCGCCAGCAACTTGTCGAAGCGCGCACTTTCCTGCGCTTCGGCGTTTGCGCGTTCCTCGCGACGGCGCTGGTAGTTGTCGAAGTCGCCCGGCCAGCTCGTCACGTTGCCGCGGTCGATTTCCACGATCCGCGTGGCCAGCGCGCGCAGGAAGCGGCGATCGTGCGTGACGAAGACCAGCGCGCCGTTCCAGGACTTGAGGAATTGTTCGAGCCAGTCGATCGACTCGATGTCCAGATGGTTGGTCGGCTCGTCGAGCAGCAGCAGGTCGGGGGCGGACACGAGCGCGCGCGCGAGGAGCACGCGACGCTTCATGCCACCCGACAGGCGCGCGAATTGCGCATCGCCATCCAGCCCCAGGCGCGTGAGCGTTTCTTCGACCTTCTGGTCGAGCGACCATGCATGCGCCGCTTCCACGCGCGCCTGGATCTTCGCCAGCGCGTTCGCATCGACGACTTCGGCGTGCGCGACATGGTGGAATTCGGCCAGCAAGGCGCCCGCCTCGCCCAGGCCAGCGGCGACGACGTCGAACACGGTGCCGACCGCATCGCCGGGCACTTCCTGTTCCAGGCGCGCCACGCGGCGCCCGCCTTCGATGCGAACCTCGCCGTCGTCAGGCTTGAGGTCGCCGGAGAGCAGCTTCAGCAGCGTGGACTTGCCCGCGCCGTTGCGGCCGATGAGCGCGATGCGCTCGTTGGGTTCGATGGACAGGTCGACGTGGTCGAGCAGCAGCGGGCCGCCGACGCTGTAGTCGACGTTCTGGAGGGCAATCAGGGGCATCCGCCCATTGTAGAGGGTCGGCCCCTCAGGAGCTGCAGCTCAGCATCGAACAGCCCACCTTGGTCTTCGCCCATTCCGGCCGCTTGCGCGCAAAGCGCTCGTACTGGGGCTGCTCGTCGTAGGGTTTGCGCATCACGTCGAGCAATTCCACGACCCGGCTGTCGTCGCCCTGTTCGGCCAGGTCGATCGCTTCCTGCGCGAGGTAATTGCGCAACACATACTTCGGATTGACGGCATCCATGCTCGCGCGGCGCTCCTCCTCCGGCCTGCCGTCTTCCTTCAAGCGCGGCGCGTAGAGGTTGAACCAGTCCCAGAAGCCGGGCAGCACTTCCTCGCGATGCGTCGGGTCGTAATACGCGTGGGCGAACACATCGCCGGGGCCGTCCAGCTGCGCTTCGATGTCGGCGTCCGGGTCGAAGCGCGACAACGCGCGATAGAACAGCGTCATGTCCAGTTCGCCCACGCGCAGCAGGTCCTGCAACATCTGGTGTTGTTCGATGTCGCTGTCGCGCGCCTCGCGCAGGCCGAGCTTGCCGGCGACGTTCGCGCGATCGGCGGCGACGTACGCATCCATGAAGCGTTGCAGGCCTTCGTTCAAGGGCGCCACGTCTTCGCCGAACAGCGGCGAGATCGCATGCGCGAGCATCGTCAGGTTCCAGTACGCGATCTTCGGCTGCCAGCTGAAGCGATAGCGACGGCCGCCGGCGTCGGTGGTGTTGGGGGTCCAGTCCGGATCGAAGTCGTCGATCCAACCGTAGGGGCCGTAGTCGATCGTCAGGCCGAGGATCGACAGGTTGTCGGTGTTCATCACGCCATGCACGAAGCCCACGCGCATCCAGTGCGCCATCAGCACCGCAGTGCGTTCGGCGACGGTCGCGAACCAATCGCCGTACAGCGTCGTGCCTTGACCCCGCAGTTCGGGGAAGTCGCGCGCGATGCAGAAGTCGGTGAGGCTTTGCAGGCCTTCGAAGTCCTCGCGCGTGTACGGCAACTCGAAATTGCCGAAGCGGATGAACGACGGCGAGACGCGGCAGACGATGGCGCCGGGTTCTTCCTTCGGGTTGCCGTCGTACAGCATGTCGCGCACGACGGACTCCCCGGTGGCGACCAGGCTCAGCGCGCGCGTAGTCGGCACGCCGAGGTGGTGGATCGCTTCACTGCACAGGAATTCACGGATCGACGAGCGCAGCACCGCGCGGCCATCGGCGCTACGAGAGTACGGCGTCGGTCCCGCGCCCTTGAGTTGCAGTTCCCAGCGTTTGCCTTGCGCGTCGAGGATTTCGCCGAGCGTGATCGCGCGGCCGTCGCCGAGTTGGCCGGCCCAATGACCGAACTGGTGGCCGCCGTAATTCGCGGCGAAGGGATCCATGCCCGGCAGCAGCGTGTTGCCGCCGAAGACCTGCGCGAATTCGGGCGAGCGCACGTCGGCGTCGCTCAGCCCCAGGGTCTGCGCCATCTCGCGCGAATACGCGACCAGGCGCGGCGCGGCGACGGGCGTGGGTTTCACGCGCGACCAGGCGGCTTCGACCTCGCGGATGCCGGGGCCTTCCTGCGGGTCGCCGCGAAGCTCGGCGAGGAAGCGATTGTCGAATTTCAGGCTTTGCATCGCGGCATTGTGCCCGCGCATGCGAAAGACGGCGTCAGAACGGCCGCGGCAATCCGAGGAACGGCGCCGCCACCCACCACAACCCCACCAGCACCGCACCCCACAGCAGGATCTTGAACAGGACGCCGACCACCTTGAAGGCCAGCCAGATGCAAACGATCAGTATCAGGATCCCGACCCAGGTCATGCCCACTTCCGCGCTTTTTCGATTGCCGCCGAGCTTACAGGGTCACGCGTTGTCCTTGGGCGGACGCACGCGGAAGGCCAGGCTGATGCGCGGGCCGACGGCGTGCTTCGTCTTCGGGATGCCGTGGTCGTACGCCGATTGCATGGCGTGGCTCATCGACAGCAGGCTGCCGGGTTCCAGGTCGATGCGCACGACGTTGTGCGGCGGTTGCTTCGCGCGAATTTCCATGCGGCGCGGATCGCCGAGGGACAGCAGCACGATCGGATGACCGGGGATCAGCGTCGCGAGTTTGTCGTTGTGCGGGGCGACGCTGTCGTTGCCGTCGCGATAGAAGTTGAGCCCGACGTGCGTGAAAGGAACGCCCGTGCGTTCGCGCACCGCGGCGTGCGCGGCGGCGAGTGCATCGGGAAGGACGTCGGTGCCATCGAGCGCATATCCGCTGGTGAGTCGCGGCACGTCGACGATGCGGTCGTACATCGGGCGCTGTTGGTGGCGCCAGTCGACCGAGTCGCGAAGTTGTTCGAACCACGCCGACGCCCGCGCGTGATCGATGAAGTCCGGGTGATACCAGCACCCGCCTTCGGCGTCGTCGATGAGGGTGCGCGGGCCCTGGCTGAACAGGTCGCCTGCAAAATGCGCTGCATGCATGACGCGCATTTTCGCCCGGCGCGTCTCATCTCGTAAGACGCGCCGGCGTTGTTCCGTTCAGCGCGTTCAGCCGGCCGCGGCTTTCTTGCGCGCCTCGGCCTTCTCGCGATCGCTCTTGTCCTGCTGGAAGGCATCGATGTGCGGCAACTGGCGCAGCACCTTCGAATTCGGATCGAGCGTGAAGCTCTCGTCGGCCTTGATCGGCAGGCTGCCCTGCCCGTTCGCCATCGCAACCGTCTGCACCTGATCGCCGACGCGCACTTCGACCGGCATCGGGAACGGCTTGCCGCCGGTCTTCCATTCCAGCTTCAGCGTGTCGCCTTCGCGCGCGGCCACCAGTTCCGGCAGCGCGGGCTGATAGAGGTAGACGTCGAAGAACCACTGGTAGTCCTTGCCCGTCACCTTCTTCACCGCCGCGATGTAATCGGGCGTGTTCGCGTACAGCGGCTTGAAGTTGCCGGGGCGCGGATCGGTGCGGCCGTACACGGCCTGGCGCGTGACGTCGAAGAACTGCTTGTCGCCGATCAGATGGCGGAATGTATCGAGGACCAGCGAGGCCTTGTAGTAGATGTCGTGACCGGGGCCCTTCTCGTCGCTGTACACGTCGGCTTCGAGCATCGGGCGGCCGGCGACGATCGGATGCTTGTTGGCCAGCGTCGCGCGCTGCTTCATCAGGTTGGCCTTGTACTCCATGTCGCCGCGCAGCCATTGCATGTACAGCGGTTGCATGTACGTGCCGTAGCCTTCGTGCAGCCACATGTCGTCCCAATCCTTGTTGGTCAGCTGGTTGCCGAACCACTCGTGCGCGAACTCGTGTTCGAGCAGCCAGTCGTAACCGTATTCGGACTTCTTGTACTCGTTGCCGTAGGCGTTGATGGTCTGGTGTTCCATGCCCAGGTGCGGGGTTTCGACCACGCCCATCTTTTCATCGGCGAAGGGATACGGCCCGATGACTTCCTCGAAGAAGTCGAGCATCGGCGCGAACTCGGCGAACAGGCCCTTGGCCTTCGCCTCGTTGCCCTTCAGGTGCCAGAAGCGCAGCGGGATCGTGTTGCCGTAGCGCGACTTGTAGTCGGCCGACAGCAGTTCGTACGGCCCGATGTTCAACGAGATCGCGTACGTGTCGGGGTTCTTCGTGCGCCAGTGGTAGGTGCGCCAGCCGTCCTTCTCGTCCATGCCGACGAGCACGCCGTTGCCCGCCGACACCAGCGGCGCGGGAACGGTGACGTACTGGTCGACCACTTCGGGCTCGGCCATCGGATGATCGATGCACGGCCAGAACAGATCGCACCCGTTGCCCTGGATCGCGCTCGCGATCCACGGCTCGCCGGTCGGCGCCTTGGCCCACACGAAACCACCGTCCCACGGTGCGCGCTCGGCCACGTGCGGGAAGCCGTCGTACACGATGCGCAACACGGCCTTGTCGCCGGTCGCCAGGGGCTTGGCGAGCGGGATCGTCATGCGGCCTTCGGGGTTCTTCCAATCGGCGACTTTCGTGCCGTCGACTTCGACCGACGCGATCTTGTAGTTGCGATCGAAGTCGACGACCAGCGCATTGACCGGCTTGGTCGCGCGGAAGGTCAGCGTCGCATCGCCATCCAGGTGCTTGCGCGCGGGATCGACCTTGAACTTCAGGTCGGCCAGTTCGAACACCACCGCTTCCTGCTCGGGCGTGCGCGGCACGCCGGTCTGCAGCGTGAGGTGGGTCAGTTCGGGTTGCTTCGCGGGCGCGGTCTCGGCGGCGTAGGCCGGGGACGCGAGGGCGGCGATCAGGGCGCAGGGCAGCAGGGCGACGCGGAGGGACATGCGCGGGCTCGGGGAGCGAAAAGGATCGCGCGACGATGCCACACCGCGGGCCGCGGGGGCACCCTGCCTGTAGTCATAAGCGGGGGATGCAGGACTCAGTGCTGGAACAGCCCGGCCTGTTGCGCGTCGGCGCTCTCGACTTCGGAGGCGGTGCGGAACCCGGTGGCGCCCAATGCCGCGACCAGCACGGCGCAAATCGTGGCGCGTGCGGCGATGACGCGCATCCTGCGGCGGAGTCGACGGGTCATGCGGTGGGGTCCCCTGTGTGCTGGGGATGCAGGGTCGGGGAGCGGCCGTCGGGGCCGCGTGAAGCGCGCAGAAGCGGGCGTATCCTCGTTCCATGCGCAGGCTCGGCGCCCTGGTGTTGTGCGGATTGTTGGCGGCGATGGGTGCGTCGCGGGCTGCCGAGCGGCTCGACGACAAGATCGCCACGCAAGCCGATCCCGGGCAGCAATACGCGCTCTATCTGCCCGACGGTGCGTCTGCGCGCACCCCGCTGCTGATCGTGCTCGATCCGCGCGGACGCGGCGCGATGGCGCGCGATCTCGTCCTCGACGGTGCGCGTGCGCGCGGGTGGGCCGTGATGTCGTCCTGGCAGAGTCGCAGCGATACGCAGGAGGGCATCACTCTGCGCGCGCTCGATGCCTTGCTGCGCGAGAGTGCGCGCGTTCCACACGATCCCAAGCGCGTGTATCTCGCGGGCATGTCGGGCACGGCGAAGACGCTGTGGGTCGTGCAGCCGGTGTTGCGCGATCGCATCGCGGGCCTGATCGGCAGCGGCGGTGCACGACCGCCGGAATTGCCGGCGTTGCAGGGCGCCCCGCCCTTCTTCGGCTTCGCGGGCACCACGGACTTCAATTTCCAGGAGATGCGTGCACTGGACGACGCGCTCGCAGGCACACCGCATCGCTTGCGCGTGTTCGATGGTCCGCATGGTTGGCCCGCGTCGGATGGCTTCGTCCAAGCGATCGCGTGGATGGATCTGCAGGCGATGCGTGCGCAGCGAATTCCGCGCGACGAGACATTGATCGACGCGCGCATGCGAACGTGCGCGCAGGAAGCGACACCCGATCCTCTCGATCGTTGGCGTGAGCTCGATGCCTGCGTGCGCGACCTCGACGGCCTGCGCGACACCGCACCGCTCCGCGCGCAAGCCGCCGCCCTCGCCGCGTCCGCCGACGTGCAGCGCCTGCGCAAGCTGGAAGCCCGCCTGCGCGACGAAGAAGCGCGCCAACGCAAGCGCTTCGACGAATGGCGCACGCGCTTCGGCGCGCGCTTCGTCGAAGGCCGCGAACAACCGCCGCCATCGCATGCGACCACGGTGCGCGAACTGCGCATCGCATCGCTCCGCAAGCGCGCAGCCGACGCCGATCCGCGCATCGCGCAATCCGCGCGCCGCCAACTCGCCTGGATGCACGCGGGCGCCGCATCCTACCTCCCGCCGACCTTCGCCGACGATGCGCAGCGTCTCGCGGAGTTGAAACGCCTCGCCGACGCCACCGCCCCGCCCTAGCGCTTGGTGGTGATCGCGCGACGCAGGTTGTTGCGGGCGCTGGCGTCGAGCCGCGCGTGGAAGAAGTCGCTCAGGTAGATGCGTTCGCGCGCGAGCAAACCCTTCAGGAAGCGCTTGCGATTGATCGCGAACATCCAGCCCGGCACCACGCCGCGATATTCCGCCGTGATCCCGCGGTCGTAGGCGTCGAACACCGCCGGCGCCGCGCCCAGGATCGCCATGTCGCAATCCAGGAACAGGCGCGTGTCTTCGTCCGGCACATCGCCGGGCGACAGGGTGCCGTGCCGTGCGGTGAGTTCGATCAGGTGCGCGATGCGATCGATGTCGAGCCGGTCCATCGGCCATCGCGCGAGATCCTCGCGTGCAACCGTCGCCGAACGCGCTTCGTTGTCCTTCGCGCCCGCGACGTAGATCGCGTCGTGGTACACCACCGCGAACGCGACCTCGCGCGGATGCACCCAACCGGGGCCACGCGCCACTTCGTCGTAATGCCGCAGCACTTCGCCGACGTGGTGCAGGTCGTGGTACGCACGCGGCGGCGTGGCGTAGGCCTGCGCGATCGCCGCCGCCTGGTCGGGCGGCAGCGGGAACGGCAACAGGGCAAAGGCGTCGCTCATCGTGATGCACGATGCCAGCGCAGCACCACTTCGGGCAACCATGGCGCCAGGTCGATGTCGAGCGCGTCGAAGGCGCCGAGTGCGTCGCGGACGGCGGTTTGCGCGCTGGTGGCGCCGAAACCGCCGGGACGCGGCGTTTCAAGATCCTCGACACCCAGCGCGCTGGTCCAGTCGAACAACAGCTCCGCGCGCGCTTGAAGCGCTGCCTGCAACCACGGGCGCAGCGGCGCATGGCGGGTGTAGCCCTCGCCTTCGAGATCGCGCGATGCGGCTTCGAGGACGTCGTACGCGCCGCGATACCACTCGCGCGCGCCGCCGGCGTCCTCGCGCATCGTCAGCGGTCGGGGCGCGTTGTACGCGTCGAGGTCGCGGCGGAAGCGCAGCTCAAGGCGCCGTGCGTCGGGCACGCTCTCGGTTTCGACGGTGAACGCGCGGTCCAGGTCGAACTGTTCATACCAACGCGGGTGCAACTGCTGCAGGCGCGCGAGCGGATCGCGCGAGAAGCCGAGCTTCAGCAGATCCTCCACCACGACCGGCAGGACGTAGAGATGACAGCGGCCGCGGCTTTGCGTGCGGCCCGCGGGATCGCGGCGGTCGATGGGCATGGCGCGATGCTCGCGCGTGCGCGATGGACGCAGCGTCAGGGCGTCGTGGCGGCCGCGCGACGACGCAGCAATTCGGCCTCGCGCTCGTTGCGCGCGAGATCCGCGGCGCGTTCGAACTCGGCGCGCGCTTCGTCGACGCGGCCGAGCTTCTGCAGCAAATCGCCGCGCACGCTGGGCAGCAGGTGGTAATCGCGCAACTCGCGCGCATCGACGATCGCATCGACCACGTCCAGTCCCGCCTGCGGCCCGTAAGCCATCGCGACGGCGACCGCGCGATTGAGTTCGACCACGGGCGAGCCCATGCGCGCGGCGAGCACGTCGTACAAGCCGGCGATGCGTGGCCAGTCGGTGTCCTGCGCGGTGGGCGCGCGCGCGTGGCATGCGGCGAGCGCGGCTTGCAGCGCGTACGGACCTTCGGCGCCGCCAAGGCGTTCGGCGTGGCGCAACGAGGCCAATCCACGCTGGATGTACAGGTGATCCCAACGCGTGCGGTCCTGGTCGAGCAACAGGATCGGCGTTCCATCGGGTTTCGTGCGCGCGCCGATTCGCGAGGCCTGCAATTCCATCAGCGCGAGCAGGCCGTGCACTTCCGGTTCCAGCGGCGCGAGCGCGACGAGGATGCGGCCCAGGCGCAAGGCTTCGTCGCACAGCGCCGGGCGCATCCAGTCGGTGCCGCTGGTGGCGGCGTAGCCTTCGTTGAAAATCAGGTACACCACGCCGAGGACGGCGGCCAGGCGCTCGGGCAATTCGTCGCGACCCGGTGTTTCGAACGGGACGTTCGCCTCGCTCAGCGTGCGCTTGGCGCGCACGATGCGTTGCGCGACCGTCGGCTCGGGCACGAGGCAGGCGCGCGCGATTTCTTCCGTCGTCAAACCGCCGAGCAGGCGCAGCGTGAGCGCGACCTGCGCGTCGCTGGACAACACCGGATGGCACGCGGTGAACACCAGGCGCAGCACGTCGTCGCCGATCACGTCGTCGGCCGCGGTTTCCGGATCCGCGGCAAGCAGCGCGGGCTGCCAGTCGTCGTCGTGATCGATGGTGGTCTGCTTGCGCGCGTGCAGCTGGTGCTGGCGCATGCGATCGATCGCGCGACGCTTGGCGGTGGCCATCAGCCACGCGCCCGGTTTGTCGGGCACGCCGCTGGTGGTCCAGTGTTCGATCGCGGCGAGGAAGGCGTCCTGCGCGAGTTCCTCGGCCAGGCCGACGTCGCGCACCATGCGCGCCAGGCCCGCGATCAGCCGGGTCGACTCGATGCGCCAAACCGCGTCGATGGTGCGGCGGACGTGGCCCTGCACGTCGCGCGCGGTGTGGTCGTTCGAAACATCCATGGGCGGCGATGACACCACCGCCGCCCCGGTCACGCAACCGGCGATTGCGTTGAACGCAGCCGGTTCTACCAGCAGCCCGATGTCGTCGGGGTGCGCACGTTGCGGTTGGTGAGCGTCATCGTGCCGCACTTGTCCTTCTGCTGGGCGCCCAACGGCCGCGCGCGCAGCGTGAAGCTCGTCGCGGCGGGCGACCCGGTATCGAACTCGATCGCATAGTGCTGGCGCACGTCCGCCGAGCAATCCGGCCAGCCGCCGCCCTGGTAGGTCATGGCCGTGGTGTAGTAACGCTCCAGCGCGCCGGCGGCCTCGGTGAGGCAGCCCTGCGCGGCGGCGCGGCGCGTCTTCATCGTGGCGAAGCCGTAGCCCGCCACGGCCATCGCCGCGAGGGCCGCGACGATGCCGACGGTGATCATCAGTTCCAGCAGGGTGAAGCCGAGCGCCTTACGTTTCATGGGTCATCAGTCCTTGAGGATTTCGCGCCACATCACGCGACGGGGATCGCCACCACCCGGCTGGACCTTGGCCGAATCCACCGAGCCGTCGGTCTTGCCGAAGAAGATGCGATCGCCGACGAAGACGACCTTGGTCGGGCTCGCGCCCGTGCTCATCGAACCCACGCCCACCTGCACCGGCCCGTTCGGGGTGTTGATGGTGATCGTGTCCAGGTTGGTGAAGGCGCCGTCCTTGTTCATGTCGAAGAACGGTTCGGCCAGCGCGGTGCCGGTGAAGGCGTCCACCGAGTTGATGAAGCCCGAGCCGCCGGCTTCGCACGTGGAGGCCGTCGGCGGAATCATCGTCGAGGTGACGACGGACGCACCCTTCAGCTGCGG
This sequence comes from Noviluteimonas gilva, assembly GCF_009740395.1. GTDB lineage: Bacteria > Pseudomonadota > Gammaproteobacteria > Xanthomonadales > Xanthomonadaceae > Noviluteimonas > Noviluteimonas gilva. The sequence goes on along the minus strand of NZ_WOXT01000002.1, from coordinate 502,075 downwards.
ACGGACCACGATGCGTTCGCCCGCGGTCGGGTTGTTCCAGTCCAGGTACCAGCCCTTCTTGCCGGAGGGCAACGGCGCGGTTTGTTCCAGCGCGCGGTAGATGCGCCCGTTCACCGTCGTGGTGCCGGCGATCGTGCGTGCCTGCAACTGCGACTGGATGACCGTGGCGCCTTCGTCGATCACGCCGTACAGGGTCTGCACGGTGTTGTCGCTGACGTCGCCGATCGTGAGGTAGCTGCCCGTGCCGAAGAACACCCACTGGCGACCGTCCGCGGGATCGCGACCGACGGCGATACCCGCGGTGATCGGCTGCCCGGTGCGCGTGCGATACAGCGGCTGGCCGCCGTTCGCGAGGGCCCAGCTGCCCGCCGTCGCACCGGTGAAGTCGAACTTCCACAGGTTGCCGTTCTTGTCGCCGGCGTAGATGTAATCGGTGGTGCCGTTGCCGTCGATGTCGCGGGCGCGCGGGTCGAACAGCGCGTTGTCGCCACCCGAGCCGGTATCGATCTTCTTGATCACCGCACCCGTGGCGACATTGACGATGAACAGCACCGAATGACCATTGGTGCTGTTGAGGCCGTTGCCGATCATCACCGCCTTGGTATTGGTCGCATCGTTCAGCGTGATGATCTGCCCTTCGCCGATCACCATGCCCATGTCGCCGCCATCGTCGCGCAGCTCCCACAGCACGTTGCCTGCGGCGAAGCTCGAGGGCGTCGTCACGTCCAGGCCGAACAGGCCCTTGCCGCCGCGGCCGAGCGCGCCGACCAGGTAGTTCTTGCCGGGGGTCTGCTTGAAGCTGGAGACCATGACCGGACCATCGACGAAGTACTTGTGCGAGTACTGCGGATCGCTGAGCGTGGCCAGGTCGGCGAAGTTGAGGCCGCCGGGCACGAAGGCGAACAACTCGGCGCCGGTCAGGGCGTTGAATGCGTGCAGCATGCCGTCGTTGGCACCGACGAAGAGCGTCTTGGTGTCGCCGGAATACATCGGCGAGGAGTTGACGATGTCGCCGAGCAGCGAGTCGCGGTTGCGCTGCGTGCCGCCCATGCGGCGTTCCTGCGACCAGTCGCCCTTGATGTAGTTGACGTTGTTGGCGCCGGTCACCGGCGCGATGCCGGTGGTGCGCGCGAGCGCGGTGGTCTGCGTGGTCGTCGGGAAGGTCTGGCCGCCGGTGCCGTTCCAGGTGAACACCTTGCGCCCGGCGTAAGCGATCTGGGCGGAGGATTTCCATGCCGGCACGGCCGACAGGCCCGAGCTCGACGCATCCCACGCGCTCATTTCGCCGATCCACTTACCGGAGACGTAGGTCGCCTGGTAGATGCGCGAATCGGTGGTGAACGAGGTGGAGTTGGCGGTCACGTTCGATGCCGAACCCAGGCGCGCGGCCACGGTGGCCAGCGCGTCGACCATCGCCTGCGCGAACTCGCTCGGGTTCTTCGCCGTCACGAAGTTGCCGTGGCCGTTGACCGAGGCGTGCCACAGGTCGTCGATGCGGTCGGCGTCTTCGGTGTCGGTCGGGTCGCCCCAACGCTTGGTGCCGTTGGTGATCGAAGGAAGATCCACGGCGGGGTTGAGGTTGCCCTGCAGGCCGATCGACACGCCCATGGTGACCATGTGCTGCCAGAAGGCCTGGTCGGCGTTGGAGGTCGGCACGTTGTTGGTGAGCGCGCTCATGAGGTCGCGCTTCCAGTAGTACATCGCCACGTCGGCGAGCGTGTTGCCGCGCGTGCTCGTGCCGCCCGAGAAGTTGTCGCGGTACGGACTGGCGATGGCGTAGCTGTAGGTCTGCGAGTTCGGGCCGGTGATGCTCGGGCCCGCGGTGCCGTCGGCGTCGCCGACCGGATTGTTGTAGCCGCTGTTGTCGTTCCAGTAGCCGTCGGTGGTGAGGATGGCGAAGTTCTGGCGGCAGCTGAGCTGGTTGGCGCCCGTCTCCGGGCCCCACGGGCCGGTGGCGGAGGCATCGGAGAAGTATTCGCCCGCGCGTTGCAGCGCGCCCTTCAGCGGCGTGCCGTTGTTCGCGTCGGCGGCGTGCAGCGTGGTGAACCATGCATTGCGGTTGGTACCGCTGAACACACCGTTGTTGGTGCCGACCGGGATGTTGAGCGGGCTGCGGTTCCAGATCGAGTCGTAACCCACGCGCAGCGAGCTGCCGGCCAGGCGGCTGAAGGCTTCGCTCGCGCCGGCCTTGGCCACCTTGATGCGGGTGCGGTGGTAGGAGTACCAGGTCGCGTAGTTGACCAGTTCGTTCGACAGCGAACGCTGCACGAGCGCGTTGGTGGAATCGCGGTACTGCGGCGTGGACGAGGTGCAGTTCACCCAGTCGTTGGAGCCGTTGGTACCGCCGCCGCCGCAGCGGTTGCTGTAGGTGGCGTTCCAGGAGAAGGCGACGTTCTTGAAGCCGGAGGCGGCGTTGAAGATGACGTACCAGGTGCCCGGCGTCGGGTCGTTGATGACGCACGATTCGCTGTTGCTGGTGCCGTTGATCGAACGGCAGTCGTAGACGGTCGTCGACGGCGTGCCGTTGAAGCGCACGTACATCTGCGCACCGTTGCCGCTGCCGTTGGACTGGCTGCCGTTGGTGCCGAACGAGCCGCCCGACGAGGTGACCGTGAGCTGCGAGGCGTTGGCGGGCACCGTCATCGCGATCGCGGTGGTGTTGTTGCCCGTCGTCGTCGTCGCCAGCGTCGAGGAACCGGAGTTGGTGCCCGACACGACCGTGTTGTATTCGGCGCGCACGATGTCGCCGCCGGCCGGGGTGATCTGGTAGCGGTAGTACGAACTCGTCGCGCCCATGTTCGTCGCGCCATCCTTCGGCGCGTAGAACGTGCGGGTGGCCGAGCCGAGGTTGGTCGCGCTGCTCAGCTGGCTGTCGTCGGAATACGCGCTGGCATACGACGTACCGCCCGTGTATCGGGTGTCGTCGGCCTTGATCCACGCCTGGTAGTTGATGCTTGGGTTGTAGTACAGCGTGTTGCGCGTGTACGCGGTCAGTCCCACGTTGACCGGCGTGGTCGTCGGCACTTCGCTCGAGCTGCTGGCGCCGGGCATGAAGTCCCATGCCATCGAACCGGAGTCGTCGAGGATGAAGCGCACGTTCGCCGGCGGATACGCGGTGCCCGATTGCAGCGGCACGTCCGGGATCGTGACCGCCACGCTGGGCAGCGCGATCATCGTCGTGCAGAAGGCGAAGACCAGCGCGGTCAGGCGCGCGTTCTTCGGGCGGGAATGTTTGACGGTCTGGGCAACCATGGCCATGACTCCGTTCAGGGCACTGCGTAATTGGTCTGGAGCATCACCGACGAGCGACCTGCGGCCTCGCTCAACGCGGTGATGCGATATCGGCTTTCGGTGCCGGTGCATGTTGCGTTCGGGTCCTGGTTATCCAGGCACTGCCCTTTCGCCTCGACGTTGACCGCGATCAACTCGACGATGTACTTCGCGCCGACCGAGTGCGTGCCCATGTCGATGTCGACCACTTTGGCCGTGTTCCAGTTGGCCGCCGTCTTCCAGCGCGGTGCATCGGTCGGCGCCGGAATGGCGCACAAGCCGTTGAGGCAACCGCTGCCGGGCACCGGGGGCTTGCCCGATGCGAACTGTTCGCCCTGGCGCAACGCGGCCTCCGCCGCCTGGAAGCTCGCGCTGCGGTCGGCCATGTTGGCGCTCATGCGCTCTTCCATCAGCGTCGAACGCAGGCTGACGAGCGCCAGCATCGACATCACCAGCAGCAGGATGAGCACCACGACCAGCGCGATGCCGCGCTCGCCGTTGCGGGATGGGATCGAAGGAATGCGGTTCATGTCAGTCGGTTCCGCAAGGTGACGGTGTGTTCGAGCCGTCGGGTGATGGGTTCGTGGGTCGTGCCGTCCTGGTCGACTTCGACGACCAGCACGATGCGCACGGCGATCACGTTGCCCTGCGCCCACTGGGCCGCCGACACCGACGCCGCCGGGACGTAGTCGTTGCCGCCGGCGAGCAGGTAGCTCAGTTCCATGTCCTGCACGCCGTCGGCGATTTCCTGGAACTGCGGGCTCGGCGCGCCGTTGACGTTGACGATGGTGGATTGGTAGAGCGAGCGACCGCCGCGTGCGTTCGCGCCGATGTACCAGCGCGACATGCGCACGTGCGCGATCTGCGAGAGCGCGGGGTACATGTAAACCGTGCCCGTCATCGAGCACGAGAGCGGGAACCCCATGCCCGTCGTGCAGTTGCCGGGGACGAACGTACCGGCGTAGGCCGCCTGCAGGACGTTGCTCGTGCCGTTGGAGGCCGCAGTGACCTGGAACACGGTCGCCTGCTTGAAATCGCAGACCAGCGCGATGTCGCCGGTGCGGAAACCGTGGTTGACGGTGTTGACCGTGAACTGGCCGGTGGTGTGCGTCACGACGCCGACGCTGTCGGCCAGGCCGGCCTTGAGTTCGACGGCATCGGTGCCCGCGATGCGCGCGGGGGCCGTGGTGCCGAACGAATCGCCGGGGAACGGGGTCGCGCCGTCGAAGCCGCGGATGCGGTTGTCGAAGTTCGTCCACCAGTTGGAGTTCGTGCGCAGCACGTTGACCGTGTCGACGTTGGCTTCGCACACGTTGCCGGCCGACTCGCGCATTTCGCGCGACATCACCTCATAGGAGGTGCGCACGTTTTCCTGGATGCGGCCGAGGTGTTCGCTGGTGCTGTAGACCTGCTTGTTGGCGAGGAACATCGCCAGCGCCGCGGCGGTGACGATCATGCCCAGCACGAGCGAGATCATCAGCTCCACGAGGGTGAAGCCGAGGACGGCGCGCGGTGCGCGGATGTGTCGGTTGCGAATGGGCATGTCGGTCCTCACAGCTGCGTCGTCGTCTCAACGAATTCTTTGTCGCTGCCACCGGCGCGCGTGTCGTCCCACGACACCTTGATCTTGCATTCGCGCGCACCGCACGTGATCGTTCCGCACGCGCGCGGACCAAGGACGTCGACGCGCTGCATCGTTTCCATCCAGTGGTGCAGATCGTTGGCGACGATGTCGCCTGCATCCGGCACGGCGCACGTTTCCGGGATGTTGTAGCGACCCTGCACCGCAAGGTCGTCGTTGGCGCGCATCGCATCCAGGATCGCGTAGGTCTGCGCGACCGCCTGGCTGCGTTCCAGCGCGCTCTGGCTGTTGCGCAGCGCGGTGAGTTGCATCGCGGCGATGCCGAGCAGGCCGAAGGCGAGCACGACGACGGCGATCAGGACTTCCACCAGGCCGACGCCGCGTTGCGTGCGGCGCGAGGGCGGGCGGCGATTGGAGGCGATCTGGTTCATCAGGGATTCCCGGGAGCGGCGCAAACGCCATCGGTGTCGACGCGGGTGACGGACATGCGGCTGCCGACACCGATCTCGATGCGGCGGACGTTCTCCGCCGGGCGACCGACCGGCAGGCACACGTCGATGCGGCCGGTGGCCATGTCGTTGTTGGGCGGGCTGCGGGCGAAACCGTCGGCGCGGAAGGTCACCTGGCTGCCGTTGGCCGTGGCCAGGCTGGCGCTCGGCAGGATCCGCACGTTCGGCGGCAGCGTGCTCTGGCGCACCAGCGTGTCGGTGCCGGTGTTGTAGAGGTCGTTGCCGTTGATGTCGATGTAGGTGATGAACCCCGTCGCATCGCTGGCGTTGGCCGGGGCGCAGGTCGGCGTCGTCGACGTCGGGTTGCGGCTCAGGCACAGCGTGGTGCGGTGGTTGAAGCGCATGGCTTCCATGCGCGCGGTCTGCAGCGACGTCAGCAGCTCATTGGCCCCACCGGCGAGGCGGTTCGAGTTGATCGTGCTCTCGAACTGCGGAACGGCCACGGCCAGCAGGATGCCTGCCACCACGATCGTGACCATCAGTTCGATGAGCGTGAACCCGGCCGCAGTTTGGCGCGGCGCGAAAACGCGTCGACGTGCTTGAAGGATCTCCCCCACGCTGCCTTCCCCTTAGAGGCGAGCTAGTGGGCGTATTAAGCCTGCGGCATCGTCCCGAATGGAAGAGATCGCGGCTCCACTGATCAGTCCTGTGACGACCGTTCGTCACTCAACGGCTGCTTGATCCCCTGCCGGCAGCCCTGCCCCGTGTGAATCCGTGACGGGCGTCCGAACTCGGATCACGACCCAACCGATGAGGGCCGCGGAGGCCGCGCACGCCGCGCCGATGACGAAGGCCACGTGGTATCCGCCGTTGAGGGCGGTCACCGCATCGGCGCCCGCCGCCTGCAGCGACGCGGTGCGTGCCGAGGCCAGGCTCGCGAGCACGGCGAGCCCCAGGGCGCCGCCCATCATGAAGGACGTGTTGACCAGCCCGGAGGCCAGGCCCGAATCGGCCGGCGACACATCGCTCATCGCCGCGAGCAGCACCGGATTGAACGCAAGCCCCGCGCCGATGCCGAGCAACACCATCCCCGGCAGCACGTGCGTGGTGAAGTCGCCCGCGACCGGCGCGGCCGCGAAACACGCAAGCCCCGCGGCAGCGAGCAGCAAGCCGACCGCGAGCGGCCCGCGAATGCCGAAGCGCATGACGATCTTCGCCGACAGCCCGAGCGAGAACGCGGCCATGATCAGGTTCGCCGGCAGGAACGCCAGGCCCACCTGCATCGGCCCGTAGCCGAGCACGAGCTGCATGTAGAGCGCGGAGAGGAAGAACCACGCGAACATCGCCGCGGCCCACAACACGCCGACGACGTTCGCCGTGGCGACGTTGCGCAGCTTGAACATCGACAGCGGCATGAGCGGTTCGCGCACGCGCGCTTCGATGACGAGGAACACACCGAGCAACACGATCGCTGCGGCAAGCAGGCCGAGCGTCGTCGGCGACGTCCATCCGGCTTCGTTGCCGCCGACGATCGCGTACACCGCGAGCATCATGCCGACGGTGACGGTCACCGCGCCCGCGACATCGAGCTTGCCGCCGGCCGCATGCCCGCTGCCGCCCGGCAACAGGCGCAGGCAGAGGAAGAACACGATCGCGCCGATCGGAATGTTGACCAGGAAGATCCAGTGCCAGTCGAGCGCGCTGGTGAGCAGGCCGCCGAGCAACACGCCGACGCTGCCGCCGCCGGCGCACACGAAGCCGTAGACGCCCATCGCCTTCGCGCGATCGGCCGGTTCATGGAACAACATCATGATCAGCGACAGCGCGACCGAGGTGACCACCGCGCCGCCGAAACCCTGCACGGCGCGCGCGATCACCAGTTCGGTCTGCGAGGACGACAACCCGCACCACAACGAGGCCAGGGTGAAGGCCACGATGCCCGCGAGGAACAAGCGCCGATGCCCGTACAGATCGCCCAATCGCCCACCCAGTAGCAGGAACCCGCCGAAGGTCAGCAGGTACGCATTGACGACCCACACCAGCGAGGCGTCGTTGAACTGCAGGTCCTGTTTGATCGACGGAAGCGCGACGTTCACGATCGTCGAGTCGAGCACGATCATCAGCACGCCCAGGCACAGCACCATCAGCGCGAACCATCGGCGGCGGGCATCGAGTTGCATGCGCGGGTTCCATGTCCTGCGTGGATTACTGGCGCGACGCGTTGCGCGCGGCGGCCTCTTCGAACAACTGCTTCTCGCGATCGCGCAATTCCTGCGGCATCACGTCGCCGAAGTCTTCGGCTTCGAACAGCGGGCGGATCTCGATGTCCGAATCTTCGTTCGGCATCGGATTGGGGCAGCGCTTGACCCACTCGATGGCTTCTTCCATCGAACGCACCTGCCAGACCCAGAACCCGGCGACGAGCTCCTTGGCTTCGGCGAACGGGCCGTCGGTGACGGTGCGCTGCTTGCCGGAGAAGCGGACGCGCGCGCCGTCCTTCGAAGGCTTGAGGCCATCACCGGCGAGGAGGATGCCGGCCTTGACCAGCGCCTCGTTGTACGCGGTCATCTCGCGCAGCAATTCTTCGGTGGGCAGGGCGCCGGCTTCGGAACCGGGCGTGGCTTTGACGATGACCATGACGCGCATGGGGAAACTCCTTGTGGTTGGGGGTGACGACAAGGACGACGAACGGGGGTGGCGCGGATCGACATGGAAGCACAAAAAAAGACGGCGGCCTTTCGGCCGCCGTCCTCGTGTCGCTTGTTGCCTGGGCCGATCAGTTGGCCGGGGCAGCAGCCGTCGAAGCGGCGGCCGGAGCAACGGCGGTCGACGCGGCCGGGGCCGTCATCGAAGCGGCCGGCATGGCGGTCGACGGCATGGCCGGGGTCATCGGCGCAGCCGGGGCGGCCATGGTGGCCGGGGCAGCGACGGTGGCCGAAGCGGCCGGAGCGGCTTCTTCGTTCTTCTTGCAGCCAACCAGGGCCACGGCGATCAGCGCGCCACAGGCCAGGGCGAGCTTGGTCTTCGTTTCGTTACGCATGGAGTCCTCCTCGTCCGGGCACTTCGCCCGAGGGTTAATCTTGCAGGAATACGGGATCTGTCGTGATGTTCGCGTTGTCCCCCGCGGGTCATGGCCGCTTCCACCCATGTCCGGCCATGCAATCGTCGAACGCATCCTCGCGCGGTTTACCGACATCGAGGTCGCGGGTCTTCGAATCGCAATCGGCTTGCGCGGTGTCGAAGGGCGTGGCGCCTTTGCCGGTCCAGCCGCGCTCGTGAGCGCAACCGAAGGCAAGGGACGCAACGACCAGGATCGACAACACACGAAAGCGCATCGGCGGACACAAGGTAAGCGGCCGGCGCGCATCCTGCCGGAATCCGCGCCCATTTGTAATCCCCCTCCCCCCACTATTTCGTACCTTGGGGCCCCTCCGGCACGAAAATCGCATCGAACCGCATGCGTTCGGCCTGCCCGGCGCCGGGTTCGCGGCTGACGTACATCTCTTCGACGAAGCTGTCCATCCGCAGCCCGAGTGCTGAAAACGCGGGGCGAATGTCGAAATCGCCGGTGCTCTCGACCGCCTGGGCGAGGAAGGGACGGAAGTCCGAATCGGTCAACTCGCCCGCAATGCGCACGATGTCGTCCAGATCGTAGGTTTGACCCGCCTGGCCGAACTGGCGGCGCATTTCGCGCAACAGATCCGGCAAACCGACCCGATCCGCGCTGCGTTTGCGCAACTCCACGTCGAGCGCCAGGGCCGCCAGGCTCCCGCCGCCGTAGACCAACTGGCGATTGGGCTGCTTGTCCTTGCCCGCCTCGCGCACGGTCATCGACAGTCCCTGCGCATGGCGGGCGATCAGTGCGCGGCGCGGCACGTTCTCCAGGCGCTTGAACAACAGCGGCGCGTCGATCAGCCCGTTCTTCGCGAGCGTGGCGATGGTCAGGTAATCGGTCGCGCCTTCCTTGAACCACTCCTCGTGCCAATCGGTCGGCACGATCGTCAGCCCGTTCCAGAAGTGCAGCAGCTCGTGCGCCATGACATAGCCCCAGATCACCTCGTTGCGCGCGTCGGCATCGCCCTGGATGAACTGGCTGAAGCTGCTCGCGAACGCGCCGCCATCGCCGCTCGCGTCCTCGTTGATGACGATCAGGTACCGCTTTGAGCGCGGCGCGCCGCCGAACAGATCGAAATAGCTCTGGAGCTGCGTGCGCAACAGGCGTTCGAAACGCGGCTTCGCAGGCAGGTAGCGCTTGCCGAGCACGAGCGTGAGTTGCACGCCGCCGGCTTCGAACGTGCTCGCATCCGCGGTGCCGAGGAACAGGGCATTGCTGGTGAGTTCGCGGCGCGAAGCGACATCGAACGTGCGCGCGTCGACTTCCGTCCAGGGCGTGTTCGCACGCCACCCTTTCGGCAAGTCGAACGTCACGCGGATCGGATCGGCGAAGGCCACGTCGCCGTCGGCGAAGAACAGCGCCGCACCCGTGACCATCAGGCCTTCGTCGGTGCGATAGCTGACCTCCTCCATGCCCGCGGGCCAGGGATGGGTGTCGTGCTCGAGCTTCACCGTGTAGTCCAGGTGCAACCGGCGCTTGCCCTGCACTTCGAAATCGCCGCTGCCCAGGCTCTTCAGCGCGACGGGCGCCCCGCTCGCATCGGTGACGCGCATGTTTTCGACCAGGTCCGCCTGCCCGTTCGGCAAGCCGTCGGCCGACATGATGTTGAACATCGAGAGCACGTCGCTTTCCTGCCAGACATCGGCGACGACATGCGCGCGCCAGGCTTTGTTGTCGATCGCCACCCGATAAGTGTTGGGTTGTCCGTCGCCGGCCATGGCGAAGGACGACAGGCAAAGCAGGCACAGCGCGAGGACAAGACGCAGCATCGGGGCGATCCGGACGGGTTCCACCAACGGATACTGCGCGCGCCGGCCCGGTTGCAGGGCCTCATTCGTCGCCGAGCAGGGCTTCGGCGACCTTGCGCACCGCCAACGATTCCCAGATCGCGACCACCAGCAACGCACCGTTGGCCAGCAGCGCCACGTGCAGCGGCGTGAGGACGTGCGTAAACGTCGGCCAGGCCAGCAGACCGAGCAGCCCCAGGCCGACCAGGTGCGACAAGGGCGGCGCGCGGCGGTCGTTCGTGATCCATTTGAACGTCGCGTTGCCGACCAGGTAGAGGATCGGTCCGCCGAGGATGATCGCCAGTTCCAGCCTCTGCCCGTGATGCGGATGCGCGATCACCAGCTCGTCCGCGACGGCGCACGCGATGATGCCGCCGACGATCAGCACGTGCACGTAGGTGTAGGCCGAGCGTGCTTCGCGACCCGGATCGTCCGCGCGTTCGATGCGTTTGGTCGCGCGCTTGGCGCCGGTGTCGAAGTAGATCCACCACATCAGGATCGTGCCCAGCACGGCGTTGACGAACCCCATCGACGTCGCACGACCCCATTCGCGCGCGGCGAAGGTCATGCCGGTGACGAGCAGGGATTCGCCGAGCGCGATGATGATGAACAAGGCGCAGCGTTCGGCCAGGTGCGCGCCTTCGACATCCCAATCCTCGATCGACGATTTGCCGAGGCCCGGCACCCAGAAATACGAAATCGGCGCGAGCGATTCGATCAGCAGCGCGATCGCCCACCACACCATGCGTGCGTCGTGCGTCGTCATCGCGCCCGCGATCCAGAACGTGGAAAACACGACGGTCCACACCAGGATGCGTTGGAAGTTGCGCCGCATGTGCACCGGTTCGCGACGCACGGCCCACAGGAAGAACAACGTGCGCCCGACCTGCAACGCGGTGTACGACAGCGCGAACAACAACCCGCGCGAATCGAAGGCCTTCGGGATCGCGATCGACAAGCCGATGCCGGCGAGCATCAACAACAGCAGCGCCAATCGCACCGGGATGCGTTCGGGATCCAGCCAGTTGGTCACCCACGAGGTGTCGATCCACACCCACCACACGCCAAGCAGCAGCATGCCGACCTGCAGCAGCCCACTCAGCGAGAGGTCGGCCACCAGCGTGTGCGAAAGCTGGGTGACCGCAAAAACGAAGACGAGGTCGAAAAACAGCTCGACCATCCCCACCTTGCCGCTGTCGGCGGCATCGCGCGAGCGCAACAGGGAGGGACGGCGCTTGCGCATTCGGCGGCTCGCGGGCGGGAGGCGTGGCGATCATGCCGCAGCGGCCGTGGCGGCCATGCTCACGTCGCGCGCGCGACAATCCCTTCGAACAGGACAGACATGACTTCCGAAGCACACGCCCTCGCCGACTGGTTGCATGCGCATCGACGCGTGTTCGTGCTGACGGGCGCCGGATGCAGCACCGCATCGGGCATCCCCGACTATCGCGATCGCAACGGCGACTGGAAGCGCAAACCGCCGGTCACCTACCAGGCCTTCCTGCATGAACCCGCCACGCGCGCCCGCTATTGGGCACGCAGTCATGCCGGTTGGCCGATGGTCGCGCACGCGCGGCCGAACGCCGCGCATCGCGCGCTGGCCGCGCTCGAACACGACGGACGCGTCGAACGCCTCGTGACGCAGAACGTCGATGGCTTGCATCAACGCGCAGGCAGCCGCGATGTCATCGATCTGCACGGACGCATCGATGCGGTGCGTTGTCTGGCGTGCGGCGCGTTGTCTTCGCGCGATGACGTGCAACAACAACTGATCGCGCGCAATCCCGAATGGACGCAGGCCGTCGACGCCGCGATCGCGCCCGATGGCGACGCGGACCTCGACGCGATCGACACGACGACCTTCGTCGCACCGCACTGCGATGCGTGCGAAGGCCTGCTGAAACCGGATGTCGTGTTCTTCGGCGAGACGTGCCGCGCGATCGCGTGTTCGATGCGCAGGCGGCGTTGCAGGCGAGCGATGCGATGCTCGTCGTCGGTTCTTCGCTGATGGTGTATTCGGGCTATCGGTTCGCCGTGCGTGCCCGCGAGGCCGGCCTGCCGCTGGCGATCCTCACCTCCGGCACGACGCGCGCCGATGCCATCGCCACGCTCAAGCTCGATGCCGACAGCGGGCAAACCCTCGGCAACGCATTGAAAGCGCTGGGAATTCAGGACACCGCGGACGCCGCCTAGTCCGATCCGGCCCATGACTTCCTTCATAGACAAAATGGTCTAGACAACTCGGTCTAGTCGGCGTAGCGTGCCCACTATCGCTCCAACGCACAGCGCCATACCGATGACCGACCGCAAGCCCACCGCCGCCGAACTCGACCTGCTCAACACGCTCTGGCGCATCGGTCCTTCGACCGTGAAGGACGTCCACCAGGCGATGCAGGAAGACAAGCCGACCGTCACCTACGCCAACGTGCTGCGCCTGGCGCAGGTCATGCACGGCAAGGGCCTGCTGGTGCGCGACGAAACGCAGCGCTCGCACATCTATGCCGCGGCGCAGGCGCAGGACGCGCTGCAGACGCACCTGCTCACCGATTTCATCCAGAAGGCGTTCGCCGGTTCCGGCAAGGGGCTGGTGCTGGCGGCGCTCAACGCGCACGTCTCGGACGCCGAGCGCGACGAGATCCGCAAGTTGCTCGACGCCACCAACGAGGGGACGCACGATGCGTGACTTCATCGACCAACTGATTCCCGCGATCGGCGAGGCCCTCGTCGATTTCACCTGGCAAGGGGCGTTGATCGGCGCGCTCGCCGCGTTGTTGTTGCGCGTCACGCGCCATTCGAAGCCGCAGGTGCGCTACGCGATCACCTGCCTTGCCCTGCTCGCCTGCGCGTTGCTCCCCATCATCAGCGTGCTGCGTTCGTTGCTCGATTCGGCGCCCGACACGCTCGCGTTCCAGGCCTGGGTCGCCGACGGCACGGTGCGCAACATCGCCGGAGACGACGCGCCGCTGGATTGGCAAGCGCGCCTGGCCACGATGCAGCCGATGATCGTCGCGCTGTGGGCCGCGGGCGCGAGCGTGTTCTGCCTGCGCACGCTGTTCGGCGTGGCGTGGGTGCAACGCATGCGCCTGTCGCCGCAGCCGCCGCTGCAGGCGCGCTGGCAGTCGACGCTCGATGCGCTCGCCACGCGCTTTCGCATGCGCGGTGTTGCGCTGCGCCTGGTCGAATCGCTCGATTCGCCCGTCGTCGCCGGTTTCTGGCGCCCGGTCGTGTTGCTGCCGATGTCGGTGGCGTTGCGCATGCCGTCGGAACTCGTCGAAGCGCTGCTGGCGCACGAACTCGCGCACGTCCGCCGCCACGACTATCTCGTGAACCTGCTGCAGCGTGCGGCCGAAGCGCTGCTGTTCTTCCATCCCGTCACCTGGTGGTTGTCGCATCGCATTCGCGTCGAACGCGAACTCGTCGCCGATGCGATCGCCGCCGATGTCATCGGCGATGGGCGCCGCCTCGCGGTCGCACTCGCCACGCTGTCGGATCTGCACGCCACGCGTCCCGCCCTTCCCCATCTCGCGCATGCCGCCCACGGAGGCCACCTGATGTCCCGCATCCAGCAATTGCTTCGCCCGCAACCGCGCCATCGCCTGCCCGCGGGGCGGATCGCGCTTCCCGTGATCGGCATTGCCGCGGCGTGCATCGCGTTCTATGCGCAGGCGCAGATCGGAAAGGCGTCGGACGTCGCGCCGGTCGCCGCCGAAACGCCCGCCGCTGCACCGGCGGCGCCTGCGATCGCTGCCGCGCCTTCCGCTGCTGCTGCGCCGTCGATCGCGCCGGCCGCGGAAGCAGCGCCTGCGGCCGCGCCGTCGCCCGCGGCAACCGCCGCACCCGCCGATGCAGCCGCGCCCGTCGCCGCACCGTCGGAGCCGGGGCCGTTCGCGCAGGTCCATCGCTATGGTCACGACGACAACGCATGGGCGCTGGTGCGCAAGGGTCGCGACGGTTACTCGATGTCCGGTTCCACCGACGACATGGACGACATCGATCTCGCCAGGCGCAGCCTGCAGCGCGATTTCATCTGGTTCCGCCGCGACGGCAAGGCGTTCGTGATCGACGATCCGTCGCTCGTGGCCCGCGCGCAGGCCGCGTGGAAGGACAGCGACGCGCTGGGCAACCGCATGTCCGCGCTCGGCGACCAGATGGAAGTGCACGGCAAGAAGATGGAAGCGCTCGGCGCGCAGATGGAAACGCTGTCGAAGACGCACGTCCCCTCGCCCGCCATGCAGGAAGCGCAGGAACGCATGGGCGCGCTCGGCCAACAGCAAGGCGAACTCGCCGGCCGCCAGCAGTTGCTCGCGATGAAGCAACGCAAGGCCGATACCGACGCCGAGCAGGACGCGCTCGGTCGCGAAATGGACAAGCTGGGCGACGAGATGGATGCGCTCGGCGATCAGATGGACGCACAGGGCAAGATCCTGGAGCGCGAATCGCAGAAGCTCGAGCGCAACCAGGAACCGATGGAACGCATCGGCGCGCAGATGGAAGAAGCCGCCAAGCCGATGGACGCCCTGGGCAAGCAGATGGGCGAACTGGGCAAGCAGCAGGAAAAGCTCGCCAAGAAGGCCGAGAAGGACCTCGACGTGTTGATCGGCGAAGCGATGCAGAAGGGATTGGCGAAGCCCGCCCCCTTCGCGCGCTCCGCGCAATAGCGCAGCAAGGCCCTCCCACGGGGCAAAAAAAAACGCCAGCCGCGAGGCTGGCGTTTTCCTTGTCTGCGATTACCGCGCTATCACGCGCGCGAATCGCGACGACCGCCGCTCGGCTTTCCAGCCGCGCTGCGATGCTGCTTCGGACCGGCATGCGCGTGACGCGGTTGCGCGGTGGCCGGCTTGCCGTGCGGGCGATGCCCGCGCTGCGGACGCTGCGTCGGCTTGCCGTTGTTGAACGGCGTGGCGTCCAGGCGGATCGGACGGCTCGGCTCGAAGCCTTTCACCGCATCCATCTGGATCTCCGCCTTCAACATGCGCTGGATCTGGCGCAGCAGGCCGCCTTCATCCGGCGAGACCAGCGAAAGCGCTTCGCCCGTCGCGCCGTTGCGGCCCGTGCGGCCGATGCGGTGCACGTAGTCTTCGGCGACCATCGGCAGGTCGTGGTTGATCACCAGCGGCAGGTTCGGGATGTCCAGGCCGCGCGCGGCGACGTCGGTGGCCACCAGCACGCGGGCCTTGCCCGACTTGAACTCGTTGAGCGCACGCTGGCGCGCCGCCTGGCTCTTGTTGCCGTGGATCGCGACCGCGGACAAACCGGCCTGCACGAGCTGTTCGGCCAGGCGGTTGCAACCGTGCTTGGTCTTGCCGAATACGAGCACCTGCTCGGTGTGGCGCTTGGCGAGGATGTCGATCAGCAGGTCGCGCTTGCGCGCGCCGTCGACCGGATGGGCGCGGTGCACGATCGTTTCGGCGATCGTGTTCTGCGCGGCCACCTGCACCTGCTGCGGCGACTTCATGAACTCCAGCGCCAGCTGCTTGATGTTGGACTCGAACGTGGCCGAGAACAGCAGCGTCTGGCGGGTCGACGGCACGCGCGCGAGCACGCGCTTGATCGCCGGCAGGAAGCCCATGTCGAGCATGCGGTCGGCTTCGTCCAGGACCAGCAGTTCGACGGCGTCGAGCTTGGCGGTGCCGCGCTCCAGGTGGTCGAGCAGGCGGCCCGGGCACGCGACGAGGATGTCGACGCCGCGACGGAACGCGTCGATCTGCGGCTGCATGCCGGCGCCACCGTACAGCGTGGTCACGTTGAGGCGCAGGTGGCGGCCGTAGGTCTTGATGCTGTCGCCGACCTGCACCGCGAGTTCGCGCGTGGGGACGAGGATCAGCGCGCGCGGCTTGCGCGGACCGATGGTGGTGGCGGGCTTGCCTTCCGAGAGGCGCTGCAGCAGCGGCAGGCCGAACGCGGCGGTCTTGCCGGTGCCGGTCTGGGCGCCACCGAGCACGTCCTGCCCGGAGAGGACGAGCGGAATCGCTTCGGCCTGGATCGGCGTGGGGGTGGTGT
This sequence comes from Noviluteimonas gilva, assembly GCF_009740395.1. Taxonomy (GTDB): domain Bacteria; phylum Pseudomonadota; class Gammaproteobacteria; order Xanthomonadales; family Xanthomonadaceae; genus Noviluteimonas; species Noviluteimonas gilva. The sequence goes on along the minus strand of NZ_WOXT01000002.1, from coordinate 485,872 downwards.
AACCGTTGTCGGCGAGCGCGCGCAGCAGCGCGGGCGAAAGCCCGAGGGTTTCGAACGTCATGTAAAGCTCCGATGTGAAGCACGCCGCGCAATGGCGGCGTGCACTCGAAGCTTTCCCTGATACCGCGCTGTCGAGTCAGTTTGTGCGCTCCGGCAGGCAGCCGGCGCGTGTCGCGCAACGAAAGAGGTACGGAGTGGGTCCGCCAAAAAGGGACCCGGGGGCCGGGAAAACGCTACGGCCGTGCGCGAGCGGGGCGAACCTTAACACGGCTCGGGCCCGGAAATCAGGAGGAATCCCAAAAAAAACGGCGCCCCGGAGGGCGCCGCTTCAGAAACCCGGTTCTAACGCCGGGTGTTCGGTACCGGTTTACTGGTACTTGTTGGTGCCGATCGTCCGCGTGGACGAGCTCTTCCACAGGATGTCGCGCTCGATCTTGCTGGACCAGCCGGTCATGGTGAACGGCGTGCGGGTCCGGGCGCCCAGTCGCGTGTAGTTCTGGTACGACAGGTTGTTGCTGTGGGTCACGCCGGAGGTGCCGGTGTTGTAGACGATGCCCGTCGCCGAGTTCAGGCGGATCGTGCAGTTGGTGACCTTCAGCGAGCTCACGCCATTGGTGCCCATGCCCAGGCTGCCGTTGCGTTCCATCGTGCACCCGGTGACGGTGACGCCCGAGGTGCGCTTCCAGATGTTGAAGCCGTACTTGGCGTTGTTGTTCAGGCGGCAGTTCTGGATGAGGATCGAACGCGCCGAACCACCTTCGTCCGGCTCGATGTCGATGCCGCACTCGGGCGAGGTGCCCTTGGAGTAGCTGAACTCCGAGTCGTAGACCTTGATGTTCGCGCAGTTGGTGATCGACAGGCCCTGGCGACGGTTGTTGGTCGAGACGATGTTGGCGATGACGACATCGTTCGCGTTGCCGCCGATGCAGACGCCATCGCCGGTGCACTTGGACACGCGCAGGTCGCGGATCGTGACGCGCGTGGAGCCGCCGCCGATCGAGATGCCGTGGCCCCATTCGTGCGTACCCGAACCGTAACGGTGCGTGTCGCGGTCGCCGACGAGCTGGCCGCCGGAGATTTCGACGTCCGAGTCGCCGTTGACGTGGATGAGGTAATGACGCGACAGCGACGAGGTCTTCGCCTTGAGGATCGCGCCGGCAGCCATCTTCAGGTGCATCTTGCTGCGCAGGTTGATCTTCTTCGACGTGTCGATCATGTACGTGCCGGCCGGGATGGTGACCGTGCCGCCGGTGGAGGGCAGCGCGTTGATCGCGGCCTGGATGCCGGCCGTATCGTCGTGGCTGCCGTTACCCACGGCACCATAGTTCTTCACGTCACGAACGGCAGTGCCACGCGCACGCGTCGGAGGCGTGGTGAGTGCGAAGGCCGGCATCGACACACCGCCGATGACGAGCGGTACGGCGAGGACGAGCGAGTTGCGGAGAAATTCGCGACGAGGCATTCCTGCCTCGCGCACTTCGTGCACGAGATTCGTGTTGTTCAAGGTCTGAGCCCCTTTCGTTGGCGGATCGACAATTGCGCCCAATAAGCAGCTAGTCGATCAAGTCAAAGACGGAAGTGTCGGTACGCGGCGATCACGCTGGAGCGTCGTTGTGTATGTCGACGTCTCGTGATGGCGTGGATGGACTCTACACGTCACGGATGTCGTTTCACCCCTTCATCACTCATCCAAACACGATCAGCGCATTCATGTTGGTTTCGGTTCAGACGAGTGACGAGGACAGCGCATTAATCTGCATTCGCTTAACACGCTGATAACTTTCGAGGCCTTTTTTTCCGGCTTTTTTCCGCGAAATCTCGTGCACCGCAACATCCGTGCCGTCGCTTTGCGCGGCTCAGTTCACGCACGCGACGTATTGCAGAGCATGCAACGCCCTCATGCACGACGACGGCCGCACTGCAGCGAACTTCGCGTTCGATCCACAGCCTGTCTCCAACTCCGCCCCCCACATTCGCGCGAGCCCCCATGCGCATCCATCGGCTCAACTGCATCAGCACGCGCCCCTTCGGTGGGCGACTCATCGACGGCACCACGCGTGGCGTGATGACACGCGGGCGATGCGTGAGCCACTGCCTGGTGATCGAAACCGGCGATGGCCTGTTGCTCGTCGACACGGGGCTGGGCATGGGCGATGTCATGGATCCCGAGCGCCGTCTCGCACCGGCCGCGCGCCGATTGCTCGCGCCGGACCTGCGCCCGGAAATGACGGCGGTGCGCCAGATCGAAGGCATGGGCTTCCGCGCCGACGACGTGCGCGACATCGTGCTCACGCACCTGGATTTCGACCAGGCCGGCGGCCTCGACGATTTCCCGCATGCCCGCGTGCATCTGTTCGCGAAGGAGGTCGAATACGCGGCCGCGCAGGCCAACTGGGGCGCCAAGCAACGCTATCGGCCGATGCAATGGAATACGCGGCCGCGCTGGATCCAGTACGACGCGCTGTCGGACGTGCCGTGGAAAGGCATGCCGTGCGTGCGCGATCTCACCGGCTTGCCGCCGGATGTGATCGTGTTGCTGCCGCTGCAGGGCCACACGCCCGGCCACGCGGGCGTGGCGATCAGCGCGGAGAACGGCTGGCACCTGCATTGCGGCGATGCGTACATGGATGCACGCGAGATGGGCGTCGATCCGCATGGCCGCTTCGGGATGCAGTTCTACGAGAAGTTCACCGCCGTGGATCGCGCGCAATACGCGCACTCGCAGCAACGCTTGCGCCTGATGCACTACAAGCATCCGGACGTGATCATGAATTGCGCGAAGGACCCGGGCGAGTTCGAACGCCTTGCGGGCCGCGCCGCACACCTCCCCGCCGATCCGATCACCCCGCTGGCGCGCGACCCGTACGTGGAGAAGATCGTGCGCAAGCGCGCCGGCGAGACGGCCGAACCGACGCCCACGCGCACCGCGACGGGCCTGGAAGTCGTCCACCACGATCCCGCGACATTCGATCTGGAACCCTTCGCCGCACCGCGCGGCTCCGCGCCTCCACAACCGAGTTCCTGATGGCGGCAGGCAAGGACGCATCCCTTCGCATCGCGACGTTCAATGTCAACGGCATCCGCTCGCGCTTGCCGCACTTGCTGCAGTGGCTGGAGAAGGAAGCGCCGGACATCGCGTGCCTGCAGGAACTGAAGGCCGCCGACGCGGGCTTTCCGATCGAGGCCATCCGCGACGCGGGCTACGGCGCGCTGTGGATGGGCCAACCGTCCTGGAACGGCGTGGCCATCCTCGCGCGCGGCGGCGATCCCATCGAGAGCCGCCGCGGCCTGCCCGGCATGCGCGACGACACGCAGAGCCGCTATCTCGAAGCGGCCGCGCACGGCGTCATCGTCGGTTGCCTGTATCTGCCCAATGGCAATCCGCGGCCGGGCCCGAAGTTCGATTACAAGTTGCAGTGGTTCGATCGCTTCATCGAACACGCGCAAACCTTGTTCGACAGCAAGCATCCCGTGGTCCTGGCGGGCGATTACAACGTGGTGCCCACCGACGCGCTGGACATCTACGATCCGACGCACTGGCGCAAGGATGCGCTGCTGCAACCGGAGACTCGCGAGCGCTACGAAGCGCTGCTTGCGCAAGGTTGGACCGATGCGCTGCGCACGCTGCATCCGGAGGAGAAGATCTTCACGTTCTGGGATTACTTCCGGAACCACTGGCCGCGCAACGCGGGGTTGCGGATCGATCATCTGCTGTTGAGCGATGACCTCGCGCCGCGATTGAAAGCCGCCGGCGTGGATCGCTGGGTGCGGGACTTGAAGGGCGCGAGCGATCACGCGCCGACGTGGGTGGAGATCGGGGCGAAGAAGGCTGCGAAAAAAGTGGCGAAGCGAAAGGCGTAACCCCTCCCCGGCCCTCCCCTGCATTTGCAGGGGAGGGAGCAGAGCGTCATTTCAGATTGATCTCACGCAGTAATTCTTCGCCCATCAACGTGCGCATCACTGTGCGCTTGCCGGAGGCTTCGTCGGCCTGCCGCACGTTCATCTTGGTCACCTTCTCCTGGATCGGCTGCATCTTCGCGTCCATGCCATCGAGCATGGCCATGTTCGGATAGGTCACGACCAGGTACACGTCCGCTTCCTGCGGGTTGTGCGCCTGCGCGCCATAGACGTGGTAATCGAGGACGTAGCCCGCCTTCTTCGCCTCCTCCATCACGACCTTCCAGTTCTTGCTCAGGTACTCCATGTAGTTCTCGAACTGCCCATCGACGATCTTGATGGCGCTGACGTTGGTGACGGGGCCTTCCGACCACGCGCGCTCCTGCGCGACCGCGGGAAGCGCGAGCAACGACAACAGCCCGGCAAGGAGCCAGGCGACCGGACGTTTCATGTGTGTTCTCCCATCCTGCGCGAACCCCTGACGCCTGACTCAACGCGCGCAAGCGGCCGTAACGGACAGCGTTCCCAGCGTCGGCTCGCTAACCGTAGGGAAGCGGATGCTCCCGCAGCAAAGAGCGCAGGTTGGCGAGCTTGACGCGGGCCTCCATGCTCAGCGTCAACCCATCGGGGGTGCGTTCGACCAGGCCCATTCCCAACAGCGTCTGCACGTGCTCGTCGGCGGGAACCACGCCGCGCTCCAACGCTTCCAGCAGGAACAGATAGTCGAAGTCGAGATCGCGACTTTTCATATCAGGATCGATGTTATCGAACCCATCCGTGAATTTGGTTTCACGTTCGACGACACACTTTCACAGTGCCTCCGTACGGCCGCTTCATCGGGATTTCACTGTCGAGGTTCGATGGTCGGCGCCACGCGAGACCTCTCCCGGACCCGTCCATGATCAGCGCCGCCGACATCCTTTCCGCCCGCGTGCTGGTCGTCGACGACGACTTCGATGCGTTGCGCACGCTGGAGCAGGTGTTGACCAGTGCCGGCTACACATGCGTGACCTGCACCACCGATCCACACGCCGTGCTCGACCTGCATCGCGAACAGGATTTCGACGCCATCCTGCTCGACGTGCTGATGCCCGGCATGGACGGCTTCGAAGTGATGGAAGCGCTCAAGCCGTGCGAACGCGACGGCTATCTGCCGGTGCTCGCGCTCACCGCCGAATCGGGCCATCGCACGCAGGCGTTGCGCTACGGCGCGAAGGATTTCCTGCGCAAGCCTTTCGATCCCGAAGAGTTGCTGCTGCGCGTGCGCAACCTGCTCGAAGTGCGCCTGCTCTACAAGGAACGCAGGATCGGCACGGCGATTTCCGTGGCCGCCTGAGCGGCGCGATGCCCGATACCAGCTGCGGCATCCTGTTGTGGCGTCGCGATGCAGACGCCGTGCGCGTGCTGCTCACGCATCCCGGCGGCCCGTTCTTTCGCAATCGCGATGACGGTGCCTGGACGATTCCCAAGGGCGGCGGCGAGCCCGGCGAATCGCACGAAGCCACCGCGCTACGCGAGTTCGCCGAAGAACTCGGCTCGCCGTTGCAAGGCGCCCTGCGCCCCCTCGGACAGATCAGGCAACGCGGCGGCAAGCTCGTCCACGCGTTCGCCGTGGAAGGCGACTTCGATGTCGCACACCTGCGCAGCAACGAGTTCGAATGCGAGTGGCCACCGCGCAGCGGCCGCCTGCAACGCTTCCCGGAAGTGGATCGCGCCGCGTGGTTCACCTTCGATCAGGCGCGCGTCAAGTTGCTCGCATCGCAGTGCGAATTGCTCGACCGCCTCGATGCCCTGCTCAGCGCAGGCTCGAAAGAAACTGTTCCTGGCGCTTGAGCGCCTCGCGCCCCTCGGCGGTATCCAGGTCGAATTGATACTCGTGCGGCAAACCCGGCGCGTGGTCTTCCGGCCAGAACAACGCATCCACGTGCACGCCTTGCGCGCGCAATGCATCGGCGAGCAGGTAGGAGTGCGCCTGCAGCGGATCGTCGTTGCCGACGGAAATGAAGGCGGGCGGGAAATCCTTCGTCACGTAACGCGCGACGGAGAACGTCGCCACGCGCGGATCCTTCCAGAAATCCTTGCGCCCCATGTAGGCCCACATCACCGAGCGCATGAACCACGACGGTTTGCCGTCGCGCGAGGTGCGCGTCAGCGCCGCATCGTAGGGACCGCAGAACAGGATCACGCCGACGATGCGCGCGGCCTCGACCGCAGGCTGGATACCGAGATCGCGCGCGTAGTCCCGACTCGTGGCGACATTGGCCAGTTGCGCCGCGATCTGCGCACCCGCCGAATCGCCGGCGAGCACGAAGCGATCGCGCCCGATTCCGTAGCGCGGCGCATTGGTCGACAACCATGCGAGCGCGCGATTGGCCTGCTCCACCGGCACGGGGTAATGCGCCCCGGGCGCGCGCGCGTATTCGATGCTCGCCACGCCGTAACCCTTCGACGCGAGGATGCGCGCGTAGTTGGCGACTTCCGACTTGCGACCCGCGACGAAACCACCGCCATGGATCCACACGATGGTCGTGCGCGGCGGCTTGCCGGCGGGGACGAAGAGGTCGAGCTTCGCATCGGCATCGCGGCCGTCGTAATTGACGTCGCGCATTTCGTTGACGCCCGCGGGCGGCACGTGTTTTTCGAGCTTGCGCGCCATCTTCGCGCCGCCCATGTCGAACACCGCGCGAATCGCCAACGCCGAAGGCCACGGTGAAAGCTTCGTCCAGGCGACGAGTGCGAGCACCACGAGCACGCACACGAACAGCGTCCGCTTGATGCCCCTGCGTTTGTGCGCCTCCCTGGCCATCCCCTTCCCCTTTCCTTCAGCGCAGTTGACTGTCCTTGCTTCCGCGCCGGTTGTAGCCGCTGAAGGCCTGTTCCTCGAGATCCGCCGCTTCCTGGCACGACACGCACAGGTGCACGCCGGGCACGGCTTCACGCCGGGCTTCGGGAATCCGCGCGCCGCATTCTTCGCAGTGTTCGAGCGAGGGTCCCTTCGGCATGCGATCGCGCACGCGCTGGACGCCGTCCTTGACGGTCGCGTCGATCTGGTCGTTGACGGCGTTGTCGCCCGCCCACCCGGTGGCCATGCACCACTCCTCCGCATCGCAACGCACGAAAGAATACCCGCGGGCCCATGAATGCAACGCGCCCGTGATCGCCGCGTAACGACCGCCCGTGCAAATTCACGCCTCCCCCACCCATGGAGCCCAGCAATGGCCGTTTCGTACATGCCTTCCGGCTATCACACGCTGACGCCGTCGGTCGTGGTCGACGACGCGAACAAGGCGATGGACTTCTACAAGAACGCGTTCGGCGCGAAGGAAACCTATCGCCTGCCGATGGGCGACAAGGTCGCGCACGCCGAAATGGACATCGACGGCTCGCGCTTCATGCTCTCCGACGAATTCCCCGAATGGGGCGCGCTGTCGCCCAAGTCGCGCGGTGGCGCCACCGGCGGCATGCTGATCTACGTCAAGGACGCCGACGCGGCGATCGACAAGGCCGTGAAGGCCGGCGCCACGGTCGTGCAGCCCCCTGAAGACCAGTTCTGGGGCGATCGCATGGGCACGGTGGTCGATCCCTTCGGCCACAAGTGGATGCTCGGCACGCACAAGGAAGAAGTGACGCCGGAAGAAATGGAGCGCCGCGGCAAGGCCTGGCTCGAGGACATGCAGAAGCGCACGAACTGACGACGCGTTCCATGACGACATCTGCCATGACCAATGGCACGGTCGCGCATATCGCTTAAACCAAACCTCACAACGCAACATCCATCTCCGGGACCGATGGCACGGTGCGCCGTGCCCTCGGGCTTTGCATTCTTTCGCAACTTCCGGGGGTTGTCAGATGCGTCGTTCGAATCGCCTGCATGGCGCTGTGTTGAGTGCGGCCCTGTTGCCGCTGTCCATCGCCAACGCACTCGCGCAGGAGGCCGCCGCGCCGCCGCCCGAGAAGGCCACCGTCGAAAACCCCGCGCGCACCTACACGCCCGACGACTTCACCCGCTTCGCGCCCAACAACGCGCTGGACATGCTGGAACAGGTGCCCGGCTTCGTCATCCGCACGCAGGTGGTCGAACGCGGCCTGGGCCAGGCGACCGGCAACGTGCTGATCAACGGGCAGCGCATTTCGGCGAAATCGAACGACGTGCTCAGCCAGTTGGGCCGCATTCCTTCGGGCAATGTCGTGCGCATCGAGATCGTCGACGGCGCGACGCTCGACATCCCGGGCCTGTCGGGCCAGGTCGCCAACGTGGTCACCAAGGCCGCCGGCATCAGCGGCCAGTGGGAATGGCGCCCCGACGTGCGCCGCGATTTCACCAATCCGCAGATCACGCGCGGCAACGTCTCGGTCAGCGGCGCGGCCGGACGCATGGACTGGACGGTCGGCTTCACCAACAACGCCAACCACAGCGGCGCGGGCGGGCCGACGGTGATCTACAACGCCGACGGCACCGTGCGCGAAAACCGCAACGACGAATGGACCGGCGAAAGCGACGCCCCCACGCTCAGCACGCAGCTGGCCTGGACGACCGAAAACGGTGGCAAGGGCAACTTCAACGGTCGTTATCAGCGCCTGATCTTCGATTACGTCGAAGAAGGCATCCGCGTCGGCGATCCCACCGTGCCCGATCGCTTCCGCACCGTGCTCGAAGACGAAGGCGGCTACAACTGGGAACTGGGCGGCGACTACGAGTTCAAGCTCGGCCCGGGGCGCCTGAAGTTGATCGGCCTGGATCGCTACACGCACGATCCGCTGGTCGACACGGTGTTCGACGATTATCTCGACGACGTCACGCCCACCGACGGCGCGCGCTTCCGCCGCATCGGCAACGAGACCGAGCGCATCGCGCGCAGCGAATACCGCTGGAAAGGTTTCGGCGGCGACCTGCAGGTGTCGGGCGAATACGCGTTCAACAAACTCGAGAGTGCTTCGACGCTGGCCTTGTCCACCGGCGACGAAGATTTCGTGCTCGTGCCGCTGCCCAACGGCACGGCCACGGTGCAGGAAGATCGCTATGAGCTGATGACCAGCTACGGCCGCGAACTCACGCCGGAGCTGCAGATGCAGGTGAACCTCGGCGGCGAGTACTCGCGCCTAGAACAGGTCGGTGCAGGCGGCCTGACGCGCACGTTCCGCCGGCCGAAGGGTTTGGTTTCCTTCGCGTGGAAGCAGTCGGAGAACACCGACTACAACTTCAAGCTCGAACGCCGCGTGGGCCAGCTCAACTTCTACGACTTCATCGCGTCGGTGAACCTCACCAACGACCAGGCCAACGCCGGCAATCCGGATCTCGTGCCGCCGCAGACATGGGAGTTGTCGGTCGAAGCCAACCGCAAGCTCGGCGCGTGGGGCACCACGACGCTACGCGCCTACGGCCAGCGCATCGACGACATCGTCGACACGATTCCCATCGGCCTGGATGGCGAAAGCCCCGGCAACCTCGAAGAGGCGACGGTGTACGGCTTCGAGTGGAAGGGCACGATCAACATGGATCCGCTCGGCTGGAAGGGCGCGAAGTTCGACGTGACCTGGCAGATGGAACACAGCAGCGTGCAGGATCCGCTGACGTTCGAAGACCGTCCGATCAGCAACAACCTCGCCGAGCTGGCCTCCATCGCGCTGCGACACGACATTCCCAACACCAACTGGGCCTGGGGCGGCGCGATCGACTATTCGTACTACGAGCTCGACTATCGCCTGACCGAAGTCGGCCGCCAGTGGGAAGGTCCGATCTGGGGCAACCTGTTCGTCGAGCGCAAGAACATCCTCGGCATGACGATCCGCCTGCAGGCGAGCAACCTGGGCGATGCGATGTCGATGTGGGACCGCACGGTGTACGTCGACCGCCGTACGGGCCCCATCGATTTCCACGAGATGCGCAACCGGACGATCGGCCCGATCTACAGCATCACTTTTAGTGGCAAGTTTTGAAGCCGGCGGGAAGTTTTAAGCCGCGACGGCCTTGTTCCCGCAATCGGCGTCCATGTCTTCGATCTGGCGCACCTCGCACTCGACGTTCCATTCGTCGCCGTGCACTTCGAGGAAGCGCTCGGTCAGCTTGATGGCTTCGGCCAGCGAGTCGGCCTTGAGGATGGCGTAGCCGCCGATCACTTCGCGCGACTCGGTGAACGGGCCGTCGGTGCGGCTGAGCTTGCCGTGGTTGTTGCGCAGGCGAACGCCTTCGGACGTCGGACGAAGGCCGGCGGTGTCGAGCAGCACGCCCTTGGCCATGAACTCCTCGATGAGCTTGCCCATCTCGGCCATCAGGCGCTCGCTCGGGACCTGGCCATTGTTTTCCTGCACGCGGACGGTGGAAAAGAAACGCATCGTGGAACTCCTTTGGGGTGGGAAGGAAAGCGGGCATTGCGCCCGTTTCACCCCATTCGACGAACGGGCGGGACGCGGATCGACACGCGTCCCGAAATTTTTTTCAGCCCCTGACCTGGCGCCAGACCCCGAGGATGGCGGCGACGCTGCGGGCGGCGTCTTCTTCGCTCGTGGCCCAGTTGGACACCGAGATCCGCATGGCGGCCTTTCCCTGCCAATTGGTCCCACTCAACCAGCAGGTGCCTTCCTGCTGCACGCCGGTGACGACGCGACGCGTGAGTTCGTCGTCGTCGCCGAAGCGCACCAGCACCTGGTTGAGGACGACGTCGGCCAGGATCGCAACGCCCTGCTCCGCCGCAAGGCCCTGCGCCATCTGCCGCGCCCGCGCGCACAGGCCATCGACGAGGTCCGCGATGCCGTCGCGGCCGAGCGCACGCAGGTTCGCGTAAGTCGGTACGCCGCGCGCACGGCGCGAGAAATCCGGCACCCAGTCGACGGCATCGCGCTCCACGCCCTGCGTCTGGATCAGATACGCCGCCGCCGTGGTCATCGCCGCGCGATGGTCTTCGCGCGACTTCACCAACGCCACGCCGCAGTCGTAGGGCACGTTGAGCCATTTGTGCGCGTCGGTCGCCCACGAATCGGCGAGTTCGACGCCATCGATCAACGCGCGCCGCTCCGAACTGGCGCTCGCGCGCGCCCACAAACCGAACGCGCCATCGATGTGCAACCACGCACCATGCGCATTGCAGGCCTCGCCGATTTCACGCAAGGGATCGAACGCGCCGGTGTTCACGTTGCCGGCCTGCGCGCAAACGATGGTCGGGCCTTCGAGCGTCGCGAGCTTGGCGCGCAACGCGTCGGGCTTCATGCGGCCCTGTGCATCGGATTCGACGCGCTGGATGCACTTGGTGCCCAGGCCGAGATAACGCAGCGCGACATCGATGGTGATGTGCGATTCGGCGGACGCGACGACGTTGATGCGCGGCGCGCCCTGCAAGCCATCTATCTCGACATCCCAGCCCACGCGCCGCAACACGCCGTGGCGTGCGGCCGCGAGGCACGTCAGGTTCGCCATCTGGCAACCGGTGACGAAACCGACGCCGGAATCGCGCGGCAGATCGAACAAGTCGAGCAACCAATCGCCCGCGACTTCTTCGACGACCGCCACCAGCGGCGAGATCACGTAGATGCCCGCGTTCTGGTCCCACGTGGAGACGAGCCAATCGGCCGCGAGCGACACCGGCGTCGCGCCCCCGATCACGAAGCCGAAATACCGCGGCGAATTGCAGGCCACCGCGCCGCGGGGGGCCTGCGATGCGAGGAGGTCGAGGACGGCTTCGGGGGCTTCGCCGGGGCCGGAGAGCGGCGTGCGCAAAGCGGCCATCAGTTCGTCGCGCGTGGCGGTGGAACCGACGCGACGTTCGGGCAAGGCGTTGAGATAGTCGAGGGCGTGCGCGTGGGCGCGCGAGAGGAGATCGTCGTAGGGCATGGTCATGTGCGGGCGCGGGAAAGGTACGAAGGAAAACCGGGACCTGTGGATCAACGACCGACCGCGTGCGTTCCGGTCATGCCGTGCGGCGAGCGGTTCAGGTACTGCCCTGGCCCTTCGCCCGCTCGATCACGTAATCGCTCATGCCATCCGCCAGTTCGACCTCGCCGAGGAACACCGTGCCGGCCTGGTCGCGCGCCAGCAGGCCCGCCTCTTCCTCGTTATGGCTGCGCACGATGATGTCGATATTCGGATTGAGGGTGCGCGCGACTTCCGCCATCTGCCGCACGCTGAACGTATCGGGCGTGGCGACGATCAACCAGCGCGCACCGGTGATGTGCGCCTGCACCAGGGTCGTCGCTTCGGCGGCATCGCCCGACACCGCCGCGTAACCCTGTTCCCGGAGTTGCTCCACGCGCTCGCGGTTCTGCTCGGCGACGACGACCGGAATGTCGTTGGCGGTCAGCTGCTGCACGATGCGCTTGCCCACGCGGCCATAGCCGACGAGGACCGCGTGGCCGGAGAGGTACTTCGCGTCGGTGGACGTCGGCAGCGCGGCCATCGGGTCGGCCGGTTGTTCCAGGCTTCGCGCGAGCGCGGAGCGTTCGCGGATCCAGCGCTGCAAGGGTTCGACCGCGGCGAACAGCAGCGGATTGAGTGCGATCGAAATGATCGCGCCGGCGAGGATCAGGCTGTTGCCTTCCGTGGGCAGCAGGCCGAGCGAGACACCGAGGCCCGCGAGGATGAAGGAGAACTCGCCGATCTGCGCCAGGCTGGCGGAGACCGTCAGTGCGGTGTTGAGCGGATAGCGCAGCAGCAACACCAGCGCGGCGGCGACGATCGTCTTGCCGATCACGATGATCGCCACGACTTCCACCACGCGTAGCGGTTCCTGCACGACCACCATCGGGTCGAACAACATGCCGACCGAGACGAAGAACAACACCGCGAACGCATCGCGCAGCGGCAGCGACTCCTCGGCCGCGCGGTGGGAGAACTCCGATTCGCGCAGCACCATGCCCGCGAAGAACGCGCCCAGCGCGAAGGACACGCCGAACAGTTCCGCCGCACCGAACGCGATGCCCACCGCGCACGCCACCACCGCCAGCGTGAACAATTCGCGCGATCCGGTCTGCGCCACCCACCACAACACGCGCGGCAGGAACTTGCGGCCGAAGACCAGCATCACGACGAGGAACGCACCGACTTTCAACAAGGTCGTACCGAGTGCGAGCCAGATGTTGCCGTCGCCCTCGGCCGCCGTGCCGCCCAGTGCGCCGGCGATCGGCGGCAGCAGCACGAGGACCAACACCATCGCCAGGTCTTCGACGACGAGCCAGCCCACCGCGATGCGGCCGTTCATCGAATCCAGCACGCCGCGCGCCTCGAGCGCGCGCAGCAACACGACCGTGCTGGCGACCGACAGGGCCAGGCCGAACACGATCGCCTCGGGCCAGGTCCAGCCGAACTGATAATGCGCGACGAGCGCGCCGAGCCCCGTCGCCGCCGCGATCTGCAGCACCGCGCCGGGCAGCGCGACCTTGCGCACGTCGAGCAGGTCCTGCAGCGAGAAGTGCAGGCCGACGCCGAACATCAGCAGCATCACGCCGATCTCGGCGAGTTCGGCGGCCAGGCCCGTGTCGGCGACGAACCCGGGCGTGAAGGGCCCGATCAGGACGCCCGCCAACAGATAGCCCACCAGCGCCGGCAAGCGCAGGCGCGCGGCGATGAAGCCGAGGATCAACGCCGCGCCGAAGGCGGTCGCGAGCGTGGAGATGAGCGTCAGGCCGTGGTCCATCCTGCAGGGGGTCCTCGATTCACGCGAAGGTCACGTCGACACGACTCTACAACGGCTGAACGCGTCAGGGGCTTCACGCGAATTCTCAGAATCGATTCAGTGCCACGGCCGCTAACTGCACGCAGGTCCACCAACCCCATAGGTGCGTCATGCGTTTCCATCGCAGTGCGATTCTCGCAGGTGCCATCGGCCTCGTCCTTGCCGGCGGCCTCGTTGCGCCCGATGCGTCGGCGCGCCAGAACGACAAACACCAACAGGACAACGAGAAGGCGAAGAAGCAGGCGCAGGCGCCGGCGAAGAAGCAGGCGCAGGCCCCGCAGCGCCCGCACCAGGAAGCGCAGCATCGCGCCGACAACGAGCGCCGCCAGTCGCAGCAGCGCGAGCAGTCGGAGCGCCGCATGGAACGCCAGCGCGAACAGGCGGAGCATCGCCAGGCGCAGGAACGCCAGCAGTCGCAGCAGCGTCGTGAAGCCGCGCAGCGCCAGCAGGCGCAGCATCGCGATGCGGAGCGTCGCCAGGCCGACGTACGTCGCGATGCCGAGCGCCGCCAGGCCGATGCGCACCGTCAGAACGACGCGCGCCGCCAGGCCGAAGCACGCCGCCACGCCGAAGCCCGCAACGAGGCGCAACGTCGCCAGGCCGACGCCCGTCGCGACGCGCAGCGTCGTGCGGATCTCCAGCGCGACGCCGATCGCCGACAGGCGCATCGCGCGGCCGATCAACAGCGCCGCGTCACCGAAGCCCAGCGCCAGCGCATGATCCAGCTGCAGCGCCAGCGTGAACTGGACTATCGCAACTACATGGCCTCGCGCCGCGTCGCCGAGCAGAACCGCATCGCGGCGCTGCAGGCGCAGCGTCGTGCGCAGCAGTACGCGTACCAGCGCTGGTACTGGCAGCAGCAGCTCGCGCAGCAGCAGCGTTGGTCGGCGCCGAGCTATTCGCGCGATCCGTACTTCTACGCGCCGGTGTCGTATCGCTACGCCCGCGATGGCCGCTACTACGACGCCAACCGTTACCAGGCCGACATGCTGCGACAGGCCGTCCGCCAGGGCTATGAAATGGGCGTGCGCGCCGGCATCGCCGACCGCCGCGACAACTGGCGCAGCGACTGGCGCAACAACTACGCCTACCAGGATGCGAGCTACGGCTACAACGGCTATTACGTCGACCGCAGCGAGTACAACTACTACTTCCGAGAAGGCTTCCGTCGCGGTTATCAGGATTCGTACGGCAACGACTATCGCTACGGCACCTACTACGGCGATCGCGACATGTACGACAGCAACGACGGTAATGACAACATCGCGGTCATCCTGACCAGCGTGTTGCAGTCGGTGCTGGGCCTGCAGCAGTACTGACGCTCACGCGTCGTCTTCATCGTCGGCGACATCGCCGAAGCCCACGGTGGCGACTGCATCCTCCTGCGGATCCACGGGATCCAGGAGGGTGTAGTCGTCTTCGTCGCGTGAGCGGATGCGGCGCGACACCGGATACGCCTCGAGCGCAGGCTGCGGCATGCGCGCAAGGAAACGTTGCGGGAACCACGGCCCTTCGATCCAGTCGGCGATCTTCGCCGATTCCACGAACACCGGCCCATCCGGCACCAACGGCGCCGGAATCGCCGCATTGCCCGCGGTCAGTACCGAGAACGAAAACACGTGCGGCTCCTCGCGGTGCCAGTGATCCCACAAGCCTGCCGCGAACAACACCTGCCCCGCCTGCGACTGGATGAAGTACGGCTGCGGCGGCGAAACGCTGCGATCCCACTTGTAATAGCCATTCAAGGGCACGACGCAGCGTCGCTGCTCCCACGGGCGCTTGAAGATCCGGCTGCGCGGTGCGCGGTCCAGGCGCGCGGTCACCGTCGTGTATTTCGTCTCGGGCAACTTCGACCAACTCGGGATCAGGCCCCAGTCGAAATCTTCGACGACGAGGCCCTCACCGCGATCAAGGATCACCGCTGCGGGTTTGCGCACCGCGATGTTGAAGCGATCCGGGCACGCGGCAAGCGCTGCGACCAGCGCGGCAGGCACGCCGCGCGGGAGACTCTCTTCGGAAAACGACTGCACGAACCGGCGCATGCGGCGATCCTCGCCCGCCGCGTGTCTTCGCCAGGCCAACGTGCGTCGGATCAAGCTCTACAGCCATCCGCCACCGCGCGTCACAGGCGCCGTGCCGTCACGTGGACGCAACGTGTGCCGGCGCTGAATCATTCACCCGCAGCGACGGCATGACATTCGGCGGACTGTGACCTGGGCCGCACGCATCGACGTCGCAAATCACGATCCTGCACGCCGTCATGGAGCGTCGCATGTTCGTTCGTCGTTGTATCGTCGGAGTGTTGATCGCGAGCGCCGTCTGCGCGCCCGCAATTGCGCAGTCGTTTTCGGTTGGCGCCACCGTCGTGCCGCACCGCACCGCGGTGCGCGCACAAGCCGACTTTCCCGTGCCCGCGTCCAGTCGCCGATTGACCACGCACACCTTCGGCAGCAGTTGGTACGTGCCCGATGCGATGCATGCCACCGCGGCGTTCTATCGCGGTGCGATGGCGCAACGCGGTTACCGCGTGGTGGCCGACGATACCCGCCGCGATGCCGTAAGCCTGCATTGGGAACGCGACGGCGAACGCGTCGAGATCCGCCTGCAACCGGTGCTCGGAGACGATGCCGGCACGCGCATGATCTTCAACGCGAGCGCCGGCTGACGTCAGGTCACCGCGATCAGCAACCCGATCGCCCATGCATTGTTGATCGCATGCAGCGCGATCGCCGGAGCGATCGATCCGGTGCGGCGCACGAGCCAACCGCCGAACAACCCCATCGCGAAATAAAACACGAAGCGCGGCGGATCGGTGTGCATGCAAGCAAACAGGAACGCCTGGATGCCATTCGCCCAGCGGAAGTCCAGGTGCCGCGCCATGCCATTGAGCAATAGGCCGCGAAACACCAGCTCCTCGAAGATCGGTCCGAGCAACGCAACGATGCACAGCGTCAGCATCACGCCGGAGGTGCCCTTCGCCTGTTCGGCGAGCGCGGCGACCATCTTCGTCTGCTCGGTCGAAGTGTCCACGCCGGTCACCGCAAACAGCGCGTTGAGCGCGAACACGATCACGAGCAGCACGGCCCAGTACGCGAGGATCCGCTTCCATGTCGCGCGCCACATGGCGCGATCGCCGAGCAAGCCGCGTCGTCCGAACACGCCGAGCACCGGCAGCATCAACAGCAGCGACACGCACATCGTCCACAGCATCAGCGTCAACAAGGCCGGCCCCATGCGCGCGCCGCCGCCGTCGAGCATTTGCGGCGCGACGAAGACCATCAGCACCGTGGGCACCGCGAGCGCGATCGCCGCGCCGTACCACGCGTGCCACAGCGTGACGCGCGGGAGCGGCGCCTGCGATATCCGGTGTTGCAGGCGACGCGCGACGCCGCGGTAATGCACGGGAACGAGCAGCAACAGCGGCAGCGCGGCCAGGCCCAGGCCCATCGCGATCACGGCGAACAACAACACCGGCATCTGGCCCGACAGCAAGGTCGAAGGGGCCGCGACGGCGAGTTGGCCGAAACGCTTGAGGTTCGGATAGAGCTGCGAAGTATCGCTGACGTCGAGCGTCGCGACCGCCGCGGGCCAGTCCTTGCGCGCCAGGGCGATGTCGAAGCGCAATTCGCGATAGGGCTCGAAGTCGGCGTCTTTCATCTCCTCGATCGCCGCGGCGGCCTTGTCCGGCTGGCCGGCGTGCAGCCACGCCCGTGCCAGGCGCGTCGGGACGATGGCGGCGTCCTCGTCGAGGCGCAGGGCCTTCAATGCGTAGTCGTCCGCCTTGTCGGCATCCAGGTTCGCAAGGTTCGCGTACAGGCGCGCGCGCAACTTGGGCGGCCATTGCTCCGACGCGGGGAGCCATCGCTCCATGCCCTGCACGGCGTCTTTCTCGCCATACACGCGATCGAGCTTGAACAACACGACTTCCGGCGCGTTGGGGAAACGCTTGTCGAGCTGCGCCTGGCAAGCAGCGGCATCCGCCTGTGCCGACTCGACGTACGTGCCGTACTCCACGTCGGTGTACCCGTCGCTGAAAGTGCATCGCTCGATCGCGAGCGCGACATCGTCGGGCGCGGCGGCCTGCGCGGCATCGAAACGCGCGAGCGCGTCGCGATACGCCGTCGCCGCGGCCGCCTCGACCTGCTCGCGGGCCGCAATGGACGTCGCCGCCTCCGCGCGCGCGCCGCCAACGAAGGTCCCCAGGGCCATCAAGCCCGCCAACCAGATTCCGAACGTCCGCATCCGAATATTCCTGCACCAATCCCCGCATACATCCTACGCGAGCCTTTCCAAAACCCTGACAACTTCCGGCCGCGAACCGGCTAACGTCGGTGCTCCCCCGAAACAGGTGTTCCGCATGCGCTGTCCCCATTGCCCCGACGCCACCCTCCTGATGACCGATCGCCAGGGCATCGAAATCGACTACTGCCCGACGTGCCGCGGCGTGTGGCTGGATCGCGGCGAGCTCGACAAGCTCCTCGAACGTGCCGGAAGCGCCGCCGCACCCGCGCCGCAACCCCAGGCCGCGCAGCCGGCGTATTCGCCGCATCCCCAGCAACACCAGCAGCATCACCAACATCACGGCAAGCCCTACTACAAGCACAAGAAGAGCTGGCTGAGCGAAATCTTCGACTGACTTCCTTCCCCCAATCCAAAGGCAACGCCATGGCCAATCCGGTCGGCTGGTTCGAAATCTACGTGCAGGATCTTCCACGCGCCAAAGCCTTCTACGAAGGCGTCTTCCAGACCACGCTCGAACACCTGGGCACCGGCGACGAAGTGCAGATGTGGGCATTTCCGATGGAACCCGAAGGCCAAGGCGCGGCCGGCGCCCTCGTCTACATGGCCGGCGCCCCGTCCGGCGGCATGGGCACGATCGTCTACTTCATGTGCGAGGACTGCGCCGTGGAAGCCAGGCGCCTGACCGAACAGGGCGGCCGGATCCACAAGGAGAAGTTCTCCATCGGCGAGTACGGCTTCATCGCACTGGGGCTGGACACCGAGGGCAACATGATCGGGCTGCACTCCCTGAAGTGAGCGGCCGCCAGGCGTAAGCTCCCGTCATCCGAACGCCGGGAGCCGACCGCCATGCGCACCGCCCTGTTGCTGACCGCCGCGCTCACCGTTTTCGGCGCGCGTGCGTCCGAAGCGACGCTCGACCCGCATTTCGAACCCATCGCCTTCCTCGTCGGCCATTGCTGGCGCGCGGACTTCCCAGACGGCAAGCAGGCCGACGTGCAGTGTTTCGAATCGCTGTACGGCGGCAAGCTGGTCGGCAACTGGCACGTCGTGGAAGGCTCCGACCCGGTTTACGAAGGACAGACGGTCTTCAGCTGGGACGATGCGAACAAGCGCGTGCGTTACCACTACTTCACCAGCACCGGCGCGGTGAGCGAGGGGTACTTCGTGCAGACCGCCGATGGCGCGACGATCCCCGAGCGGCACGTCTCCCCCGACGGCAGCGTCATCGAACTCGAAAGCAGCTACCGGCCCGATGGGAAGGACGGCTATCGCGTCGTGACGCGCGAGAAAACGAAGGACGGTTGGGTCGAACGCCGCAACATGCGTTACGTGCGCACCGAATGGCGCGAACGCGCGGCGCGTTAACGGAATCGCACGGAAGGCCGCAACGACTCGCCTTCCCCGCAGGGCCCGTCGACGCAATACCGCACCGCGCCCTGCAACGCCGCCAGGCACCCGGCTTCATCGATCGCGGTCGCGGCGATCTCCACTTCGCCCGCCGGGTCGCGCAGCCAAATGATGTCGCGCAGGAGGTCGGGCCGCAGCACCACGCGCCCCACGCGCGCTGAGTGTCCCCGGCGCAACGCCCAACACACCTGCGCGACATCGACCGCATCGACGGCACACACGACAACGCGCCTCAATTCGCCCGCGCGGCGACGGCGTCGAACACGTCCGCCGCCAGCGCCTGCCGCGCCAGGCACACCAGCAAGGTCTGCGCGCGCGTGCGTGCATCCACTTCGCGCGCCTCCAGGTCGCGCGCCGCGAATCGCGCCATCTCGCGCAATTGCGTCGAGGTCTGCGATTCGATCAAGCGCTCGATCCAACCAGCGCCACCGTGATCGAGCAGCGTCGCGACCACCGACGCCGCCGCGTGCAGAGCCTCGTCGGCCGAGCGCCCCGTGAGCAGGAACACCGCCCGCAGGCTCTTGAGCGCGTTGTCGCTGGCGCAGACGAAATCGGGGCGGGTATCGAAATCTTGCATGGCGATTGCCTTCCATCAGGTGTGACGGGAAGGTGCGCGCCAAACGCGCCCACGTCATTCGTCCTTTGGGGCAAGCGGGTGCAGGTCGAACAAAGTTGACTGGGTAGGAGATTTGCCCGAACGGGCCAGGAATGTGACGGGATAACGCGTGCGTTACTGGCCCTTGCAGGCCTCGCGCACCATCTCGTCGAGCCGCTGCAGTAGGTCGTAGGTCCGCCGGAGCCCGACCCTGCGCAACGTGTCTTCCCGATGCGCCTTCGCAGCTTCGCATCGTGCACGGTCTGCATCGAAGTTCGACGAAGACGCGACGGTGTAGGTCGGCCTGTCCGTACCCGCGATACGCGACATCACCTTGGCTCGCCGCACCGCAACGTCCCGCTTCGCCTGGGCGATCTCGATGTCGCGTTGCGTATCGGGCTGTGCGTCGTATGCAGCGCGCGTCGACTCGTCCGCGGCGCAAGGAAAACTCTGGAAGGAAACGGCGCCGCCCTTTCCGACGCACTTGTAGACCGTCGGTGTTGGATCAACGCGAATCTCGTCGACGAGCGCCTCGCTGGAGGGCGCAAGCTGCGTCACCAGCGACGCGTCCTCCGAATGCCCTGCCGTCTCCGCGCCGCGCGCGAGCATCCCGCGTACGAGCAGGAAGACAAGTGCGCCAAGCGCCAACAGCAACCACCAATGGAAAGTCGATCGACTCGATGACTTGCGCTGCGGCCTCACATCGGGCCGCACCGAGAACTTCAGATCAGCTGGATCTTCCACGCATTTCCCCAACGGACGTCCCCTACGCCCGAAGGGCACGCTACGTCAATGCGCGGTTGAGTTCAAATCGTAAGGTGAACGCGCCAGGATCGCTCACCGCCCGCCATACGCAAGCCCATCCATCATCTCCGCGAACCGCGTCCAATCGATGCGCTTGCGCAAGTGTCGGTTCGCGCCGCGCCAGTAGATCGAACCGCGGCCGACTTCGAGTTCGCCGAGTTTCTCGCGGCGCACGAAGACCTCCAGCCGCAGCGCCGATTTCGCTTTCACCAACTCCACGTTGGTCAATTCGGCGCGCACTTCATGCTTGCGCGAAGCAACAGTCCGGGTCGTACGCTTGCGGGTGGCCATGGCGCTCCTCCTCGTGGGCGCCGCGATCCTACTCCCCGCCGCGCGAAGGCTCCTCGCACAGCGCGCACTTCCGTCCGCGGCGCGCGTTGTAGATGCGGCCGACCACGTAGACCCACGCAGTGATCCCGCCCCAGACCAGCGCCTCGCTGATGGCGTAATGCAGCGGGCGATCGCGCAGCATGTGCGCGAGGAAAATCACCGGGGAGGCTATGGCGAAAGCGGCGAGCAACCAGCGGAGCCAGGGCATGACGGGCGTTTCCTGTGGGAGTTCGATGACAGGGACGCCCGCCAGCGGCGAATGTGACCGCCCTACTTCATCGCCGGCAACAGCTTCTCCGTGAACAGCTTGAACGTGAGCAGGTGCGGCTGGCGTTCGTTGTAGTTCGTCGTCGTGATCACGACGACCGCGCGCTTGTCGGGCACGAGGAACACGGTATTGCCGCCCATGCCCGCCATCGCGGGATACGTGCGGACTTCCTTGCCGACCGGCACCTTCATCAGCCACCACAGGTAACCGTAGTCGGCTTCCTCGCGCGCGGCAGCCTGCGCCGACAACGACGCCTGCACCCATGCCGCCGGGACGACCTGCTTGCCGTTCGCGCGTCCGCCGTCGAGATACACCTGCCCGAGCTTCCACAGATCGCGCGTGCGGAACCCGAGCCCACCGCCGGCCTGCGCCAAGCCCAGCGGCGCGAACTGCCATTCCGGCTTTTCGATTCCCAGCGGTCCGAACAAACGCCGTTGCGCGTAGTCCTGCAAGGGTTCGCCGACGGCGGTCTGTACCACTTCGCCCAGCGCCGTCACGCCCGCGGTGCAATAACGGAAGCTGCGCCCATGCGGCGAATCCTTGGGCTTCGAAATCCAGGCGGGGAAACCCTGCACCGGCAAGTCCGCCCAGAACTGCACCCAATCCTCGACCAGGTACATGCGCTCTTCGTTGCCGCGCGAAAACTGGTTCTCGTCGTCGCATTCGACCAGCGCCGACATCGTCAGCAGGTCTTCGACGGTGATCGCTTCCTTGCGCGGATCGGGATTCTGCATGTGCTGGCGACGCGCGGGCGGCAGCAGGTCGAACACGCGCGCATCCTTGCCGCTGATCTTGCCGTCTTCGATCGCCAGCCCCGCGAGGATGCCCGCGACGGTCTTCGTCGCCGAGCGCGTATTGCGCCGCGCCTCCGCGCCGCCTTCGTCGAAATAGTGTTCGTAGACGATCTTGCCGTCCTGCGCCACGAGCACGCTCGTGATCGCCTTGAAATCGCCGTTTTCCACTGCGCTTGTCGCGGGCGCGAACGCGTCCTGCGCCTGCGCGGCCAACGGGAACCCCATGCACATCGCCACCAGGCACCAACGCGACATCGACGATCTCCCTCGAGGAAGACCGCAGGCTAGCACCGCCGCAGCAGCCGATCTTGTATCCGCGCAACCTCGCTCCGCCCCAACGCCAGGCGCCGAAACGCGCCCGGCGTCATGCCGAACTCGGCGACGAAACACCGGTGCAGATGGCTCTGGTCGACGAACCCCAACGCGGAGGCCGCATCGGCCACCGCGCGTCCGCGCGCGATCGCCGACAACGCACGATGCAAGCGACGCTGCCGAATCCAGTCGCTCGGCGACTGCCCGAACCGCCGCCGGAACATGCGCGCGAGATACACCGGGTGCAGGTGCACGAGTGCGGCGAGTTCGCGAATCGAAGGCGGATCGCCGAGCGCATCATCCAGCCGTTCGACGACGCGATCGAGCACCGCATCGGCACGCTCGCTCGCGCGTTCGGCCGGTCGATCCATGAGCAGCTCGCCGACGATCGACTCGACCGCCAGCGGCGATGCCGCATCCCACTGCCACAACTCCGGCATCAGGCGCAGCGCGCGACCGAGCGCGCGGCGATCCAGCCGCACCGGGCCCTCGGGTGTTTCGATGCCGTCGGAAAACCGTCGCCACGCATCGAGCGGCATCGTCAGCGTCAGGAACAACCCGTCGAGCGATTTGAAGCGATCGCGATGCTCCGTGCCCGGCGGATTGAGGATCAGCGCCGGCTCCACGCACACCGCCGGCATGCCGCGCGCATCGCTCGCGTACGGGCCGGCGAGGACCAACACCAGATGCATGTCGCCGTGCTGGTGACGATGGATGGCGTGCTCGGGGATCGTCGGCCGCAGCTGCGCCAGGGCGATGTCGGCCGTCGCCTGCTGGCGAATCGAGTGGCCCATTACGCCGAGAGGGTGCGGGGTCTGCATGGCGGTGCCGTTGTAGCACGCGCCTGCGTTACATCGCGATCCCGCTCTCCAGGCGCGACGGCGCGGGCAACTGGATTTCCCCCAGCATCTCCCGCAGGTCCAATTCGACCTCCTCGCAAATCTTCGTGATCGGCACGTCGTTGGCGCCGCCCTCGAAGGGGTTCTCGGTGCTCGCCCCCACCTCGTCGAGGGACACATACATCCACGAAATGATCAGGCTCAGCGGAATCGCCAACCAAACCATGTACGCACCGGCCCAGCCGCCGAGACCGCTGCCGACGCGCGCAAGTTCGCCGATCATCCCGAAGGGCAGCAACACGCACAGGATCTTGACGAACAAGGAATGGATGAACGCGAACTGCCGCGGATACGGGTAATTCTTGATGCGCTCGACCTTGCCCTGCAGCTCGCCGAGTTCGCGCGTCGCACGTTGCACCTCGGCGAACGCGTTGGCAGGAATCGCGCCGGCGTCCAACATCCGCTTCGCGTCCGCAGTCTGCATCGCGAGCACTTGCCATGCCGGATTGCGCGACTCGAGCACCAGCGCGGCCTCTTCCGGCGCAACGAAGCGCGAGAGTTCGAACGTCAGCGTCTGCGCATGCTCAGGCACGGTGTAGTACTTCTTCCATTCGATGAAATTCGCCTTGTCGTGCTGCTCCCACGGCTTGTGCTTACGGAGTTCGTGGCGCAGCGCCGCCAGCCACGCCATGTGCCGGTTGATGAGGGTCTTGGCCGCGAACGTATCGGGCACCAGGTCGCGGCAACTCGCGCCGAAGGTGCGGCTGGCGCTGGCGATCGAAGCCCACAGCATCTGTGCATCCTGCATGCGCCCGTAGGTCTGCAGGTTCTTGAACCCGGCCGACAAGGCCACCGTGGTGCCGAGCAGGAACACGATGGCGAAGGGAATCTGCAGGTAATGCAGCCCCGCCACTTCGTACAACAGCACCGGCACCGTCGCGACCACGATCAGCACGTAGATACTGCGCCGCGTCCACATCAGGAACTCGGGCAGCGAGTAGGAACGATCGATCAACATGGCATCAGCTCCCGATCAGGTGTGCGGCGATCCCACGCGCGTCGGGACCGGCCTGGTCCGCTCGATGCCGAACGCGGTGTACACCCAAAGGAAACCGAAGAAGCCGAAATACGCGGCCACCAGCACGCGACCAAGCCCGTTTTCGACGGCTGCGACGTTGACGCCCTGCCCCAGCACGGCCGCGATCGCCGGCGTCGCCGCGCCCGCGCCGATCGCGCCGAGCAACACGAACGCAACCGCGAACATCCCGAGCGCCACTTTGTACCCGAGCCCGCGATACCGGATCGACTTCACCTTGCCGCGATCCAGCCACGGCATCAGGAACAGCGCGCCGATTGCGGCGAACATCGTGACCACGCCGAGCAACTTGTGCGGCACCACGCGCAACATCGCGTAGAACGGGGTGAAGTACCACACCGGCTTGATGTGTTCGGGCGTGACCAGCTTGTTGGCTTCGACGAAGTTGTCGTGCTCCAGGAACCAGCCGCCGAAGGTCGGCGCGAAGAAGACCACGAACGCGGCGATGATCAGGAACACGCTGGTGACCAGCAGATCCTCGAACGAGTAGTACGGGTGGAACGGGATGCCGTCCAGCGGCCTGCCGTTCGCCCCGGGCGTGTCTTCGATTTCCACGCCGTCGGGGTTGTTCGATCCGACCTCGTGCAACGCCAGCACGTGCAACACGACCAGCAACAACAACACCAGCGGCAATGCGATCACGTGCAGCGCGAAGAACCGGTTGAGCGTGGCATCGCCCGGCAGGTAGTCGCCCATGATCCATTCGGTCAGGCCCTGGCCCACGACGGGAATGGCACCGAACAGCGAGATGATCACCTTCGCACCCCAGAACGACATCTGGCCCCAGGGCAGCACGTAGCCGACGAAGGCTTCGGCCATCAACACCAGGTACACCAGCATCCCGAGTATCCACACCAACTCGCGCGGCTTCTTGTACGAGCCGTACAGCAACCCGCGGAACATGTGCAGGTAAACCACGATGAAGAACAGCGACGCGCCCGTTGAGTGCATGTAGCGGATCAGCCAGCCCCACTCCACGTCGCGCATGATGTGCTCGACCGAGTCGAACGCACCGGCCGCCGACGGGGTGTAGTGCATCGTCAGGAAGATGCCCGTCACCAACTGGTTCACCAGGACCACGCCCGCCAGCACGCCGAAGTAGTACCAGACGTTGAGGTTCTTCGGTGCGTAGTAGTCGGTCGTGTGCGCGGCGGTGAAGGACAGCAGCGGAATGCGGTCCTCGATCCAGGCGAGCACGCGATTGGTGGGGCGGATCTTCTCGTAATGCAATGCCATGGCAGCAACCTAGGTTTCAGGTGCCAGGACCACGATGTGTTCGATGCCCTGGCGGAACATCTTGGCGTACGGGCAGAAGCGTTCGGCCTGCCGCACGAGCTCCGCGGCGAGGCCGCGTTCGACACCCGGCAAATGCGCGTGCAACTCCGCCGACAACAGGAACAGGCCGTCGATCGGGTCGCGCGCGAATGTCACCGATGCTTCCACGCTCGCGTCGTGCACCACCACGCCGCAACGCGTGGCAAGCAAGCTCATGACGCCGTGGAAGCACGCCGCGTAACCCGCGGCCAGCAGTTCTTCGGGATTGCTGCCGCCGCCCGGCCCGCCCAATTCGGTCGGCAGGCGCAGTTGCGCAAGCAGCGTCCCGTCACCGGTCCGCACGACCCCCGAGGCACGCCCATGCGCCGCCTCGCCACCGGTCACGACGACGCGACCGGTGTACAGCGCTTGCGCTTCGTCGCCGAAGAACTTGTCCAGCAACTGCGTCGACGGGGGCGTGAGCGGGGTCATGCGTTGGCCGATGGCTTACGGCCATAGTCCGACTGCGCGAACCACCGATCGAAATCGAGCGCGCCCTGCCACGCCTGCCCCGCAGGCACGAGCGTTGCGTCCGACACCTCGCCGCCGAAATACAGCGCGTGCGGATCGGCGATCACGTCGCGCGAATCCTTCACGCGTTCCATGAAGCGATGCGCCAGCTCTGACAGCGGTGCACGTTCCGGGCCGGCGATGTCGAGGCTCGCATTCGCCGGCGTCTGCAATGCCGCGCGCCCCACCGCATCGGCGACGTCGTCCGCCGCGATCGGCTGCACCAGCGCCGAGGGCAATCGCACCGTGTTGCCTTCCGTCGCCGACTGGATGATGCCCGGCAGGAAATCGAAGAACTGCGTGGAGTGCACGATGGTGTACGGGATGCCCGATTCGCGGATCAGCGCTTCCTGCGCGTCCTTCGCACGGAAGTAGCCATTCGCGCGCGTGTTGGTGCCGACGACCGACAACGCGACGTGATGCGCGACTCCTGCGCGCTTCTCCGCGGCCACGATGTTCTTCCCGGCCGTCTCGAAGAACGCCGTCGCCGAGGCTTCATCGAATGCCGGGGAATTGGACAGGTCGACGACGACATTGGTGTCCTGCATCGCAGCATCGAGGCCGTCGCCCGTGAGGATGTCGACGCCCGTCTGCGGCGCCGCGGCGGTGACGTCGTGTCCCTGGTCGCGCAGGCGCTGCACCACCTTGCTGCCGATGCGGCCGGTTCCACCGATGACGAGGATCTTCATGTGCGCACTCCTGGGATTCGTGAAGTCGATGCTAGGAATCGTTGGCGCTGGCGAGTAGCCCTGCCGTCGGCGCCAGCGTGTTGCTTTCCGCGCACCAATCGCGCGGCATGGTGTCGAGGTCGATCCGGCGGATCTCCGTCGTCATGAAATCGATGAACGCGCGCACGCGCTTGGGCAACTGTTCGCGGCTGAGGTAGCAGAGGTAATGGCCGCGGTCGTCGGGCGCGTACTGGCGCATGCAGCTCACCAATCGACCGTCGTGCAGGGCATCGCACGCCTGGTAGGCCGGCAACTGCGCAAGGCCGTCCCCGCGCAACACAGCCTCCAGCGTGAGCTCGGCGTCGTTGAAGGTGAGTCCACCGTGCGGCGTCGCCGACGTCGACTTGCCATCGGCCTTGAACCACCACGGCTGCAGCCGACCGCTGGCCGCGCGCTGGTTGATGCAGGGATGTTGCGCGAGATCGTCGATCGACTCGGGCAAGCCGTGGCGCGCGGCGTACTCCGACGACGCGCACACCACCATCTGCATCGGAATCAGTTGCTTGGCGATGACCTGGCTGTCTTCGAGCGAGCCTTCGCGAAACGCGACGTCGATGCGATCGTTCACCAGATCGAACGGCCGCTCATCCAGCACGAGTTCCACCTCGACCTCCGGATACAGCGCGCGAAACCGCGACAGCAACGGCGCGACGACCTTGCGACCGAAGCCGCAAGTTGCCGACACACGTAGTTGCCCGCGCGGCGCGCCCTCGCGCAGTTCGCGCATTTCTTCCATCGCCAGCAGGATGCGTTCGACGCCGGGCCGGCAGCCGTCGTAGAAGCGCTCGCCTTCCGCGGTCAGCGACGTCGAACGCGTGGTACGCGAGAACAAGCGCGCGCCCAGCTGTCCTTCCAGTTTCTGCACGCTGCGGCTCACTGCCGAGCGGCCGATGCCGAGCCGGTCGGCTGCGCGCGCGAAGCTGCCTTCGGTGGCCACCGCGAGGAAGGCCACGACGCCGGCGTAACTCGTGGACAGACTGTGGGTGAGGAGGTCGTGCGCGGGGTCGCGCGACTGCAACAAGGGGCTCATGTGGTCTTACCTTCTTGAGGCTGGTCCTTCGGATCGGTTTCCGCGCGCACGAATGCACGCACGATGCGTCGCGCCTCCGCCAGGTGCTGTTCGCACGCGTCCTTCTGCACGCCGGTCAGGCGTTCGACTTCCGTATCGCTCGCATCGAACACCGCGTGCAGCAGGAACACCACGCGCGTGGTCGGCGGCAGTTGCGCGAGCAAGGTCAGGAATTCCGACCACACGCGCGCCGAGGGAGGCTGGTCCATGCCTTGAAGACGATTGGGCGCACGCGCCTGTGACAGGCGATTGGTGCGCCGTGCGCAACAGCCCGTGTCCGGACGAACGGCTACCGCAGGCGCGGCAGCGAGCCTAGATTGCGTCTCAACATTCGCCCCACGGAACTTGCTCCCATGACCCAGCGCATCGATTACAACGCCACCTCGCCCGAACTGGTCAAGAAGTTCGTCGAGTTCAGCCTGCTCACCCACAAGGGCACGATCGAAACGACGATCATCGACCTCATCAATATCCGCGCCTCGCAGATCAACGGCTGCGCGTTCTGCGTCGACATGCACAGCAAGGAAGCCACGATCCACGGCGAGCGGCCGCTGCGGCTGTACCACATCGCGGTGTGGCGCGAATCCACGCTGTTCTCCCCGCGCGAGCGCGCGGCGCTGGAATGGACTGAAGCACTCACCACGCTGCCACCGCACGGCGTGCCGCAGGCGACGTTCAACGCGGTGCGCGAAGAGTTGTCGGAGAAAGAGTTGTCCGACCTCACGTTCTGCGTCATGGCCATCAATGCCTGGAATCGCGTCAGCGTCGGCTTCGCGTCGGTGCCCGGCTCGATGGACAAGGCCTACGGTTTGACGCGCGCCAACCTGTCCTGATCGGAGGAGTCGCCATGCCTACTCGCACCCTCGTCTCCCTGCTGCTGGTCGCCGGGTTGGCGATCGGCTTTGTGAGCGCTTCGCAATCGGCCGGCAACACGCCGCCGCCCGAGCCCAAGGTCACGCCGCTGATGACTCAGCCGTTGCCCGAATTCCCCGGCAAGGAAGCGTTGATGCTGCTCGTGGAGTATCCGCCGGGCGCCGTCGAACATAAGCACCGCCACGATGCCCACGCCTTCGTCTACGTGCTCGAAGGCAACATCGTGCTGGGCGTGGAAGGCAAGCCCGAGGTTCCGCTCGGCCCCGGCCAGACCTTCCACGAAGGCACGAACGACATCCACACCGTCGGGCGCAACGCCAGCCAAAACAAGCCCGCGAAGTTCGTCGTGACCCTGGTGAAGGACATCGACAAGCCGGCACTCATTCCGGTGGAGTGACCGGCGCGCCCCGCGGGCGCAGTGGATGTCACAATGCGTCTTTCCAAATCGTCGAATCGATATGGAAGACGCCACCGACCTCTTCGGATCGCTACGGCCGCGCCTGATCGGCGCGGCCTATCGCATGCTGGGTTCCTCCGCCGAAGCCGAGGATGTGGTGCAGGACGTCTGGCTCCGCTGGCACGAGGCGGACAAGACCGCGATCGACAACCCCGAAGCCTGGCTGATCGCGACCACGACGCGCCGCGCGATCGATCGCCTGCGCTCGGCGCACGCGCAACGCGAACAATACGTCGGCATCTGGCTGCCCGAACCCGTCCTCACCGACGGCCCTGCAACGCCGGAACAGGTCAACGAGATCTCCAACGACCTGTCGATCGCATTCCTCACGGTGCTCGAACGCCTCGCACCCGACGCGCGCGCCGCGTTCCTGCTGCATGAAGTCTTCGAAGCCGATTACGCGGACATCGCGAAGACGCTGGGCAAGACCGAAGCCGCCACGCGGCAGATCGTCCATCGCGCGAAGCGGCAACTGGCCGAAGACCGCACGCGTTATCTCGTGACCGAACAAGCGCACCAGAGCCTGATGCGTCGCTTCGCCGACGCCCTCGCGCGTGGCGACTTCACCGGCCTGAAATCGATGATGTCCGAATCGGCGGTGCTGGTCGGCGACGGCGGCGGCTTCGTCAACAGTTTCCCGAAGCCGATGGTCGGCGGCGAGCGCATCGCGCAACTCCTGTTCGCGCCCACCTTGCGCCGCGAAGAAAACCATCTGCGCATCGAACTGGTGGAGATCAACGGCACCATCGGCGTGCTGCGTTACCTCGACGGCGAACTGGAGTCCGCCCAATCCTTCGTCAGCGACGGCGAACACATCCAGCGCGTCTACGTGCAACGCAATCCGGAAAAACTCGCGCGCATCCGCGCACATCAACACCTGCGCGTCGCCTGACGCGGCGCGTTTCACTCATCCGTTTCATTGATGCGCCACGCGCAACGCATTGCATCACGCGCAATGCCTACCAGCGTTCACCCCGGAGGATTACGTTATCGGTGTCGCCCCACGCGACCTCCCCCCAAGGAAACGCATATGTCCTACATCACCACGCAAGACGGCACCCAGATCTTCTACAAGGACTGGGGCAAGGGCCAACCCATCGTCTTCCACCACGGCTGGCCCCTGTCGGGCGACGACTGGGACACGCAGATGCAGTTCTTCCTGATGCAGGGTTACCGCGTCATCGCGCACGACCGCCGCGGGCACGGCCGCTCGTCGCAAACCTCCGGTGGCCACGAGATGGACACGTATGCCGCGGACGTCGCCGCGCTCGCGGAAAAGCTCGATCTGCGCGACGCCATCCACGTCGGCCATTCCACCGGCGGCGGTGAAGCGGTGCATTACGTGGCCAGGCACGGCAAGGAGCGTGTCGCCAAGGTCGCCATCCTCGGCGCGGTGCCGCCGATCATGGTCAAGTCCGACAAGAATCCGGGCGGCACGCCGATCGAGGTGTTCGACGGGTTCCGCAAGGACCTGGCGGCCAATCGCGCGGAGTTGTACTGGAACGTGCCGATTCCCTTCTATGGGTTCAATCGCGCGGGCACGCCGATCATCGAGTCGGTCCGCGCGAATTGGTGGCGCCAGGGGATGATGGGTGCGGTCAACGCGCACTACGAGTGCATCAAGGCGTTCTCGGAAACGGATTTCACCGAGGACCTGAAGAACATCAGCATTCCTTCGCTGGTGATGCACGGCGACGACGATCAGATCGTGCCGTTCGCCGATTCGGCGCCGCTTTCGAGCAAGTTGCTGAAGAACAGCACGCTGAAGGTTTACAAGGGATTCCCGCACGGGATGGCGACTACGCATGCGGATGTGATCAACAAGGATCTGCTCGAGTTCTTCAAGAGCTGAACGAGTTCGCTTGAAGCCCCTCTCCTTTTGGGGGAGGGGTAAAGCGCGCCTTAAACCTATTGGCGCGTCGCCCGAACGTTGATAGTTCCAAATTTTTTGGGAGAAAATTTGAAACTATCAACGCTGGGGCATCACCATTCGGGTCGCGTCGATCGTGGTCTTTCGCCCGGGCATTCCTTCGGGGCTGCAAAGCAAGCTTTGCAGGAAGCCGATCGTTTTCGAGGAGCGAAGCGCTCGCTCGTTAGTCGATTGTGCGCCGCAACCTGATGTATAACGTGCTCGCCCCATAGGCTCTCGCCTCGGGTGTTTCGCCCGGTCGGTTCTAGCCGTCGGGTTTCCGGATCGTCCCTTTTCAGGGCAGCCGGATTCTCCGACCAACTTGAGAACCGACAATGAGCAAATCCATACAAAACAATCGCCTCCGCGCATTCAACGCCCAGAAGGGGCGCTGCCACTACTGCGCTTGCCCGATCTGGTTAGATGATGAGCGAGCGTTTGCGTTGGCCTGGCCGCAACTGACGCGGAAGCAGCGCAGCCAATGTCGAGCGACCGCCGAACACATGCAAGCGAAGCAGGACGGCGGGACGAATCGCCGCGACAACATCGTCGCTGCTTGCTGCTACTGCAATCGATCTCGCCACCGCAGGCGCAGGCCTCTGGATGACATTCACTATCGGGCGTTCGTCCGTTCGAGGGTTGCGCGCGGGAAGTGGCCAACGATGAAGTGGATCGGTCATCGGCAACGCACAGCAGGCTACTCACCTGGCTAAATCTCGGGAGTGGCCTTGATGACCGTGATCGCTTCGTCGGCCTTTCGTTGCGACTCGCGGATTTCCTCCGGCGTTGGCTCCAGATGGTCGGGCTGCTCCATCGGGATCGGCGACGTGTCCAATACGTCGCCGTCGCCCGCATTCGGTACGACTTGCGGCTGAAGCATGATCGGTTCACCCGTCGGCAGCGGCTGCGCGGCGCGGTCCACCAACCGGTGGAACTGCGCCAGCACCATGAAGGACACCATTGCGAGCGTCGCGAGTGCAAAGAGGGTGAGCACGACGTACGTCAATCGCGAGTTCGATCCGGAATCCACCGATGCCGGCGGGCCAGGCAGTGGCCCGAGCATCTCGCGCAGGTCGTCGCCGTCGATGAGCTGTACATGGCCATGCCGCGTTGCCGCTTCGATCGCAGCGCGCGAGAACTCGCCGCTCGTGACCAGGATGGCGCCCGTGGCGCCTTCATTGACCATGATCCCGAGTAACTGGTGCACGTCGTTGTGCGGCACTTTCAATGCGTTCCAGTGTTTGCACTGGACGACGATGTACGCGTCGTCGCGACGCAGCTTCAGGTCGATGCCGCCATCGAACTTCGAACCGTTGGCGCCCGTGCCGCAATGATCGACCGTATATCCGGCGTTTCGATAATGCTCGGCAAGCAGGCGCTCGACCGCGGCCCAATGCGTTTGTGCGAGCGCATCCGTTCGCCGATGCGCGACGGGTTTCAGACTGGACATGCGATGCGCGCCTCCCCTTGGGCAGGGGAGATGCTACTTCGGATTGCCTTCTTTTGGCTCAGCCCGGATTGACGCCATGGAGGTCGATCCACCCCATCGCGCTCGCGAGCACGACGCCGAGGATCAACATGACGGACAATGCGATCCGCTTGGTCAAGGCGTTGACGGTTCGCTTGCTGCTGGAATCGTCGACGAGCATGTAATAGAGGCCCGCGCCGAGGTTGTAGAGGATCACGGCCAGGAACGCGACGATCACGAGGGTTTTCATGGCCCGGAAGGATAGGCAGGCGCCCGGCGCCCCGACAGACTCAGACGGCGCGGATTCGACCGGATCAGAGGGCATCACCCTGTATGCGGCGCTGGCCGCCGATATCGCCGCGTCCATCGCCAACGGCTCGTTGCGCTCGGGTGATCGACTGCCCTCGGTGCGCCAGCTCACCGCCAGCCGCCACGTGAGTCCGGCGACGGTTTTCGAAGCCTATTACCTGTTGGAAGCCCGCGGGCTGGTGCGTGCGCGTCCGCGGTCGGGGTACTTCGTCGCGCAAGCGCCGGCGCACGTGGCCGCCGAGCCGCGCACTTTGTCGAATCCGGATACCGCGCCGCGCGCGGTCGCGATCACCGACCTGATCTACGCGACCTTGCAGGCCACGGCCTCGCGCGACGTCATCCCGCTCGGCTCCGCGTTCCCGAGCCCGGCTGCGTCGCAGGATCGAGCGGTCCATATTCATCGTCGGTCATCTTCACCAGGCTCGTTCCCTTCTTCGCCAAGTACGCGTCGATGCGGTCGGCTAGTTCAGGGGCTGCACCGAAGACGGTGACGTCCGGGTCCGCCAGGATGGCCCATTGCTCCGAAGCGTCGAACATGACGAATTCCAGCGACCAATTCTCGCGGACGAATACGTGGTCGCGGAATGCGGTCCAGTTGGCCGGCAGCGTCTCCACGGGGTGGTCCGGCGTGTAGCGCGCGAAGCGCAATTCGGAGGGTGCGGCTACCGCAAGGATCGCCTCGAAGAACATCTCGGGCATGTTCGTGGCGGCGTACCGATCGCGATCGATCAGGCACCCGCGCCATGCGGGGTCGACGAACGGCGGAAGCATGCCGCCTTCTTCGTTGAAGAAGCGTTTGCGCGGGTCTGTCTGGGTCATGGCCGCATGATGGTCCGGCCTCTGCGTGCGCGCAATCTGCGAGCACGCCTCTCCGATTACTTGGTCGCCGACGACACCGGCTCGCCGCGGACCGCACCGAAGTCGTCCGCGCGCCCCAGGCCCAGCCACTCGGCATGCCCTTCGAACGCGTCGCCAATGAAGGCACCGACGTAAACGTAATAGTTGTCGCACGCTTCAGGCGAGAGCATGACCGTCGGCTTGCCTCCCAACTCTCCCCACGCAGGTGCGGGAAATTTGGCATCGCCCTCGATCACTTCCAGTCGCCGCCATTCGCCTGCCATGCAGGAGGTCGCGCGCTTGTCGGTGATGCGCAGGACGCTCGTGCGGACGACGTTGCCTTGCTTGTCGCGTTCGGTGAAGCGCCAGGTCTTGCCATTCGCCCAAGTGCTCGGTGCGACGAACTTGATGGTGGGCGAGATGTCTTCCATCGTGAGGTGGGCGCTGGGGTCTTCCGCGGTCTGGGGCGTGTTCGACTGCGAGCAGGCTGCGGTCGCCAGCGACAAGGTCAACAACGCGATGCGTAAGATGGGCATTCGGTTTCCCGCGGGAGGTGGCTGTCGCATCAGCCTAGGGTGGCGCGGCAGCCCGGGCGCACGCAAGATGCCGGCTTGAGCGGGCCGATCCGCCCGACAGGTTTGAGGCGCATTGAGATGCACGATGTCCGCGATGCTCTCGCCCTCCACGCTTTCGTGGCGGAACTCATGGCGCTCTTTCAAGGCGACATCCCGCGGCCGAATCCATTGATGGACGAAGATATCGACGCGACGTTGGTTGAGCTCTCGCTCATGCGCGACGACTTCTACGACACCTTTGCATTGCACGTGGCGCGTGAGTATCTGGCCGGGCGGATGGATTTCTACTGGGCCGACAAGGCCATGAACAGCTTGTTCGCCTGGTCGGATTTCGACCTGGCGGACGGCACCTTCGCCTGGGATGTCTTTGTCGCCTTCGACGAAGGCGAGTACGACCACAGCGCAGACCCCGAGGGCACTGATCCCGAGATCAAGTACACACGTCCTTACTTGCGGGAAGCGTTCGAACAGTTCGGGATCGAGTTACCGACGTAGCTGATGCAACCCCACCCCAGCCCTCCCCTGCATTCGCAGGGGAGGGAGCGAAGCGCGTTACATGTTGCGGCGGTATTCGCCACCAACGTCGTACAAGGCGTGGCTGATCTGCCCAAGGCTGTGCGTCTTCACCGCCTCCATCAGCGAAGCAAAGACGTTTTGGCGATCCCGCGCAGTCTTCTGCAGAAACCCCAGCCCCGTGTCGCCATTCCGCAGCGCCTGGTAGTTGGCGACATTCTCGATCTGCTGCCCCTTCTCCCCTTCCGTAGACCGAATCAACTCGATCTCCGTGACGATGTCCCCACCGTGATCCTTCGGCAGGAACGTGTTGACGCCGATGAGAGGCAGCGAACCATCATGCTTCTTGTGCTCGTAATACAACGACTCTTCCTGGATCTTCCCGCGCTGGTACATCGTGTCCATCGCACCCAGCACACCACCGCGCTCACTGATCGCTTCAAATTCCTTGTAGACCGCTTCTTCCACGATGTCGGTCAGCTTGTCGACGATGAAGCTGCCCTGCCAGGGGTTCTCGTTGAAGTTGAGGCCCAGTTCCTTGTTGATGATCATCTGGATCGCCACGGCGCGACGCACGCTTTCTTCGGTCGGCGTGGTGATCGCTTCGTCGTAGGCGTTCGTGTGCAGGCTGTTGCAGTTGTCGAACAACGCGTACAGCGCCTGCAGCGTGGTGCGGATGTCGTTGAACTGGATCTCCTGCGCGTGCAGTGAGCGGCCGCTCGTCTGGATGTGGTACTTCATCATCTGGCTGCGCGGGCCGGCGCCGTAGCGTTCGCGCATCGCTCTCGCCCAGATGCGGCGGGCGACGCGGCCGATCACGGTGTATTCGGGGTCCATGCCGTTGCTGAAGAAGAACGACAGGTTGGGCGCGAAGTCGTCGATCTTCATGCCGCGGGCCAGGTAGTACTCGACGATCGTGAAGCCGTTGCTCAGGGTGAAGGCGAGCTGGGAGATCGGGTTCGCGCCGGCTTCGGCGATGTGGTAACCGGAGATCGACACCGAGTAGAAGTTGCGGACTTGCTTGTCGACGAAGTACTGCTGGATGTCGCCCATCATGCGCAGGGCGAACTCGGTGCTGAAGATGCAGGTGTTCTGCGCCTGGTCTTCTTTCAGGATGTCGGCCTGCACGGTGCCGCGCACGGTCTTGAGGGTGTGTTCCTTGATGCGTGCGTAGGTGTCGGCGTCGATCACCTGGTCGCCGGTCACGCCCAGCAGGCCGAGGCCCAGGCCGTCGTTCGTCTCGGGCAGCATGCCGCTGTATTCGGGGCGCTTGCGGCCTTCGAACATTTTCTCGATGCGGTCGTGCGCTTCGTCCCAGCGCGTTTGTTCTTCGCGCAGGTACTTCTCGACTTGCTGGTCGATCGCGGTGTTCATGAACATCGCGAGGATGATCGGCGCGGGGCCGTTGATCGTCATCGAGACGGAGGTCGTCGGCGCGCACAGGTCGAAGCCGGAGTACAGCTTCTTCATGTCGTCGAGCGTGGCGATGTTGACGCCGGAGTTGCCGATCTTGCCGTAGATGTCCGGGCGCACGGCGGGGTCTTCGCCGTACAGCGTGACCGAGTCGAACGCGGTGGACAGGCGCGCGGCGGGCTGGCCGACGCTGAGGTAATGGAATCGGCGATTGGTGCGTTCGGGCGTGCCTTCGCCGGCGAACATGCGGATCGGGTCTTCGCCCGTGCGGCGGTAGGGGTACACGCCGCCGGTGTAGGGGTAGTCGCCCGGCAGGTTTTCTTTCTGCAGGAAGGTGAGGAGTTCGCCCCAGCTCTTGTAGGTGGGGGCGGCGATCTTCGGGATCTTCTGGTGCGAGAGGGATTCGCGGTAGTTGTCGACGCGGATCACCTTGTCGCGGACTTTGTATTCGTTGAAGTCGTCGGTGATGGACTTCAGGCGGGCGGGCCAAGTGCGCAGGAGTTTCAGCGCGTCGCTGTCGAGGGACTGGATGGCGTCTTGGTAGCGCTGGCGGAGCGTCAGCATGGAGGCGTCGACTCCGTGCGGACCCTCACCCCGGCCCTCTCCCGGAGGGAGAGGGAGAAGAGCGTCGGTCGCGAAGAGGTCCAAGGCGTTCGGCAACGCTTTGTCTTCAAGCGCATGCAGCGATTGCCAGTACGCCTGCGCGCGATCCGCGATTTCGCTCTGCGATTCGATGCGGCTGTTGATGCCCCTGCCCTGTTCGGCGATTTCGGCCAGGTAACGCACGCGGGCGCCGGGGATCAGCACGGTGGCGCGCGGTTCCTTCAGCGTGGTGTCGATGTGCGGGGTCCACTTGTCGTCCGGCAGGCCCAGCTTTTCGCGCAGCAGGCGCGTGAGGTTCGCGAACATCCAGCTGATGCCGGGGTCGTTGAACTGGCTGGCGATGGTCGGGTAGACGGGGAGGTCTTCGTCTTTCGTCGTGAAAGCGACGCGGTTGCGCTTCCATTGTTTGCGTACGTCGCGAAGTGCGTCTTCGGCGCCGCGCTTGTCGAACTTGTTGAGCACGATCAGCTCGGCGTAGTCGAGCATGTCGATCTTTTCCAGCTGGCTCGGTGCGCCGAAGTCGCTGGTCATGACGTACATCGGGAAGTCGACGAGGTCGACGATCTCCGAATCGCTCTGGCCGATGCCCGCGGTTTCGACGATCACCATGTCGTAGCCGAGGGACTTGAGGAAGGCGATGCAGTCCTTCAGCACGACGTTCGTCGCCATGTGTTGGCGGCGGGTGGCCATCGAGCGCATGAAGACGCGCTTGCTGCGCAGCGAGTTCATGCGGATGCGGTCGCCCAGCAGCGCGCCACCGGTGCGGCGGCGCGTGGGATCCACCGAGATCACGGCGATGCGCATTTCGGGGAAGGAGGCGAGGAAGCGGTTGAGGAGTTCGTCGGTCACCGAGGATTTGCCGGCACCGCCGGTGCCGGTGATGCCGATGACGGGGGTGGAAGGGGAATGGGGAATAGGGAATGGGGAATGGGCGCTCTGCGACCACTGTTTGCGCAGCTTCACCAGTTCGGATTCGGTGAACTCCTGGTCTTCGAGCGCGCTCAGCACGCGGCCGATGGAGATCTCGTCATCGATCGCGGGACCGACTGACCATTCCCCATTCCCTGTTCCCAATTCCCCGCGCGCAGCGCGCGCGCGGCGCACGACGTCTTCGATCATCGCCACCAGGCCCATGTGCATGCCGTCGTTGGGGTGGTAGATGCGCTCGACGCCGTAGTCCTGCAGTTCGCGGATTTCTTCGGGGGTGATCGTGCCGCCGCCGCCGCCGAAGACGCGGATGTGGCTCGCGCCGCGTTCGCGGAGCATGTCCACCATGTACTTGAAGTATTCGACGTGGCCGCCTTGGTAGGAGGAGAGCGCGATGGCGTCTGCGTCTTCCTGGAGGGCTGCGCGGACTACGTCTTCCACCGAGCGGTTGTGGCCGAGGTGGATCACTTCCGCGCCCTGGCCCTGGATGAGGCGCCGCATGATGTTGATCGCGGCGTCGTGGCCGTCGAACAGGCTCGCTGCGGTGACGAAGCGGAGCGGGCTCGTTTCGGTCTGGGGGGACGTGGCGACTTCGGTGGCGGGGGTGCTCATGGGGGCGCGCTCAGTACGGTTCTGGCTAATTCCGCATTGTAGCGCTGGGGGCGTTAAAGGCCTCCCCTCTTTCGGGACCGCCCGCCTGGGGCCGATTGGCGCGCCGCCCGAACGTGGTGTGTTCCGAACTTTTTTGGGAAAAAAGTTCGAAACACACCACGCTGGGGCATCACCTTGCGGGTCGCTTCGATCGTGGGCTTTCGCCCGCGCGTTCATTGGGGGCTGCAAAGCGAGCTTTGCAGGAAGCCGATCGTTTTCGTGGGGCGACGGCGTTAGCCCCTCTGGAGAGGGGTTGGGGAGAGGGTCCGGCGTGAGGCAGTTCCCTCAGGAAATCCAGTCCATCTTTCGGCTGGTGACGACCCAGCCTGCGGCGGTCTTGTCGAGTTCGAAGGTCCAGCCGCCTGCGCTCAGGGCGGCTTCGTAGTACTCGGCTCTCGCGGTGGCGTGCGTGGGCGATTTGATGTCGATGTCGCTGACGACGAACTGGAGTGCCGGTTCGTTCGTCTTGCGTAGTTGGAATTCGGGCATGCGGGTGCCTTTGAGCATTCCGGTCTTGCCGTCGGCGCATCGATGCACGCGCGGGGCGACGTCTTTGAAGCGTGCCATGAAGGCGTCGTTCGGCGAGTGTTTGCCATCGAGGCAAAGGACGGCCGGCTTGTCGTTCGCCAGGTCCGTGGCTTCGTTCTTGCCGAGGAGCGAGCGGAAGATTTGCTCGGCGATGTCGAGTCTGTCGTCGCGGGCTTCGGCTGCGGTGGGGGTGTCGGGCGCGGGGGCGTCGGGTTGCGACGCGCAGGCGGTGAGTAGGCTCAACGACAAGACGAGTGCGAAGGTGCGCATCGGTCCCCTCCCCAGGGTCGTGGGGAGAGCGTACTCCACTACCGCGGCAGGGATTGGCTTTGGCTCACCACGGGTGCCCCGGTCAGCCACTGGGTGAACCCGGGCGATTGAAACTCGAGGACGCCGCTCGGCCAGATGATCGGCAGCCGCCAGTGCGAGGACTCGTCACTCGCCGGGGCATCGGGGACGCGTGCTCGTTCGATGCCTTCGATCTGGAAGCCCGTGACTGCGCCGGAGACGGCCACGAAATCGATCGAGAAGCGCAGGCCGAAGACTTGGTGGAAGCGCAGGGTCGCAG
Organism: Noviluteimonas gilva; assembly: GCF_009740395.1. Taxonomy (GTDB): domain Bacteria; phylum Pseudomonadota; class Gammaproteobacteria; order Xanthomonadales; family Xanthomonadaceae; genus Noviluteimonas; species Noviluteimonas gilva. The sequence continues at coordinate 446,374 of NZ_WOXT01000002.1, read as the reverse complement.
GAGCGACCACGAAGTCGAACGTGCCGTCGTCGCGCTTGCGCCATTCGAGCAGGACGTCGATGTCGAGTTCGAGGTCCGAGGTGCCGAGTTCGGGGTTCTGGTCGACGAGCTTGAAGGCGTGAATCGTCGTGTCGTGCCAGGAGAGCGACGCGAAGTCGTCGGTGGTCCAGCGGTCGCGGGCGATGAGGGGATTTGGCATGCGACGAGTATGCAATGTGGCGCGCCAAGGGCACCCCTCCCCGGCCCTCCCCTGCTTTTGCAGGGGAGGGAGACTAGGCGTCGAGGTCGCGGGGGCGGATGCCCTGTTCTTCGCAGTAGCGGATGTACTCGGCGCGTTGCGTGCAGGCGTTCGCGACTGCACGCACTTCGCCGCCGGGGCCGATGAATTCGACTTCGCCGGTGACGACGACGAACGCGACCATGTCGTCGTCGCCGACGACTTTCCACCAGTCGACGTTGCCCGCCGGTTCGTGCACGTAGTCGCCGGGGCCGAGGATTTCGCCGCTGCATAGTTGCCGGTGGCCGGTGAGTTGGTGGACGTGCACTTCGCCGGTGTGGCGGTGCAGCGGCATCACGGTGCCGGGGGACATGCGCAGGAGTTCGACGAAGCCGCGGTCGCCCAGGAATTGCAGGGGCTTCGCCCATTTGCCGGGTTCGGTTGCGGGCACCCAGGGGAGGTCGGCGGTCGCGACGGCGCGCGAGGGGAGCGCGCCGCGGAGGGCGTCATGGAGGAAGGCGTTCATGCCGCCACCAGTTGGAAGAAGCGGTCGAACGAGGCTTCCACCGCTTCGCGTCCGTTGCCGAGGATGTTGCGGCCGCGGGAGAAGCCATAGACGTCTTTGTAGTCGTAGGGCGCGAGCAGCGCGCGCATGCGTCGGACGGAAGAAGGTTTCATCGGGGTGAAGTTCGGCACGCTGTGCATGAAGCTGACTTGTTTGCGGTCCTGCGTGACGTGCGGGCTGTCGCCGGGGAACAGGGTTTCGCCGCGCGGGCCGTTCTTCCAATGCAACGCGGTGCTGCCGGGGAAGTGGGCAGCGACGTTGATCAGGGTGACGTCGTTCGACAACGCGAGCGTGTCGCCTTTCCAGAATTGGATCGCGTTCGACGGGCGGCGCACCCATTCGCGATCCGCTGCGTGCAGCAGGATGCCGACGCCGCCGAGGGCTTCGCTCCATTCGACCATCGACGAGTAGAAGTGCGGGTGCGAGATGACGATGCAGTCCACGCCGCCGTTCGCCTTCAGTGCGTTCACCGCTTCATCGGTGACCAGGCCCAACGACTCCCACAGGATGTTGCCGCCGTCGGTGCGCAGGTGCAGTGCGCGTTGCGGGATGGCGTAGCCGGGCATGTCGATGCCGAGCAGGCCGTCGTCGTCTCCGATGCGGAGCGTGCGTTCGCGTTGCAGGGTTTCGAGCGTCGTCCACTGCTGGCCTTCCCACGCGACGTACTGGCGGTCGTCTTCGCACACGGGGCAATGCGTGGGCGGGGTGTCGCTCGGTGCGTACTGCGTGGCGCAGGTGGTGCAGATCCAGGCGGTGCTCATGCGAGGGCCTCGTCGATCAGCGAGAACTTGGGATTGGCGTAGACGTCGACGTAATCGGCGAAGGCGCGGTGCGTCGCGGGGCGTGCGCTCAGGGCTTCGAACCAGCGTTTGACGTTGGGGAAGTCGTCGAGGTTTTGTCCGTGGCCCTTGTGCGAGACGATCCACGGGTAGCAGGCGATGTCGGCGATCGAATACGCGTTGCCGGCGATGAATTCGCGGCCATTGAGGCGTCGGTCGAGGACGCCGTACAGGCGCGCGGTTTCCTTCGTGTAGCGCTCCATCGCAAACGCATCGCGTTGGTGTGCGTGCGTGCGGAACCAGCCGGATTGGCCGGCCATCGGGCCCAGGCCGGCGACTTGCCACACGACCCACTGCATCGTTTCGATGCGTGTGCGTTGGTCGCGTGCGAGGAAGGCGCCGGTCTTGTCGGCGAGGTATTCCAGGATCACGGCCGATTCGAAGATCGGCAGCGGTGCGCCGCCGTCGGCGGGGGCGTTGTCGACGATCGCGGGGATCTTGTTGTTCGGGGAGATCGCGAGGAAGTCGGGTTTGTGTTGTTCGCCGCGCGAGAGGCGCACGAGATGGAAGCGATGCGCGGGCATCTGTCCGCCGAGTTCGGCGAGTTCTTCCATGAACAACACGAGCTTCATGCCGTTGGGCGACTTGGCGTAGTAGAGGTCGAGCATCGGGTCCTCCGATGGGGTGTCCATGGATGCAGGGTCGCGCTAATCTGGCCCAGCGTCCGGGCCAGTTCGGAGAGAGTTCATGGAACCAGTTCTCCCCTTCGCCCCCGATTTGACGGGGTCGGCCGGTCATCTCGCCGGTTCGCTCCACCAGCAGTTGCGGGCGGCGATCCTCGACGGGCGCCTGGCGGCCGGAGCGGCCCTGCCCTCGTCGCGCACGCTTTCGGCTGAGCTCGGCATCGCGCGTAACACGGTGGTCGGTGCGTACGACTTGTTGGTCGCCGAGGGTTATGTGATGCCGCGGCGTGGCGCGAAGGCGGTGGTCGCCGATGTGCGCGGCCGCGCGATGCGCAAGCCCGATGCGCCGGTGCCTGTCGAAGATGCACGGCTAGCGCCGTTCTGGCGCACGCCCTTCATGCCACAGATGGCGGCGCGCGAATTGCCGGAGTGCAGCTTTAGGTTGGGTGTCGGCGATCACCGGCATTTCCCACATGCATTGTGGCGGCGGTTGACGGCGCAGGCGCTGCAGGCGTTCGCCAAGCAACCGTTTCGGTATGCGCCGTCCGAAGGCTTGCCGGTGCTGCGCACGGCGATCGCGCAGCACGTGGCGTTCGCGCGTGCGGTGGCTTGCACGGCGGACGACGTGATCGTGACGTCGGGGGCGCAGCAGGCGTTCGACCTGTTGGCGCGCTTGTTGGTCACGCCCGGCAAGACGCGCGTGGCCGTGGAGAATCCGGGTTATCCGTCGCTGCGTGCGGCATTCGCGGCGGTCGGCGCGGAGTTGGTGCCGATGCGTGTCGATGATGAAGGGCTTTGCGTCGAATGCCTGGGCGACAACGATGTCGACATCGTGATGGTCACGCCGTCGCATCAATCGCCGACGGGGGCGGCGCTGTCGTTGCGGCGGCGGATGGCGTTGCTGGATTACGCGCGGTCACGCAACGCGGTGATCATCGAAGACGACTACGACGGCGAGTTTCGGTTCGGGGGTCGGCCGCTGGATGCGTTGCAGACACTGGATCGCGACGGGATCGTGTTCTACGTCGGCACGTTTTCGAAGAGTTTGTTCCCGGCGCTGCGCAAAGGCTTCATCGTCGCGCCGCCGTGGGCGCGTGCGCCGCTCGCGCAGGTGAAAACGTGCGTGGATTCGCACAGCGATGCGATCACGCAGACGGTGCTGGCGCAGTTCATTCGCGATGGGCACATGGCGAGGCACGTGCGGAAGATGCGCGGGATTTATGCGGAGCGGCGTGCGGCGTTGTTCGCGGGATTGGAGTCGATGGACAAGTGGCTCGATCCGATTCCTTCGGAGGCCGGCATGCATACGGCGGCGCGGTTACGCGATCCGGACAACGCGCATCGGTTCTTCCAGTTGATGCGCGAGCACACGCCCGGCGCGCAGTCGATCGCCGAATATGCGATGGCGCCGTTGGCGGCGCCGGCGGTGGTGTTTGGGTATGGCGTGATCGATGCGGAAGAGATCACGATGCGGTTGAAGGCGCTGAAGCGCGCGCTCGAAAAAGCGTAACCCCTCCCCAGCCCTCCCCTGCAAGCAGGGGAGGGAGCAGTGCGTTCATCCCCCTTCCAAGGGGGATCAATCGCGCAAAGCGCGATTGAGGGGGATCGAGCCCTCAATCGCGAGCCGAATACCCATAAGACCCCAACGCCTTCTTCAACGGCGCCAACTGCCCCTCATAATTCCGCCAAGCCCCCTTCCCCTTCGCACGCGGCGCTTCCTGCACCACCCCGTCTTCCCACGGCAAGCTCAGGAATTCGAGCACGTCTTCCGCCACGCGACGCGGGTCGATCGTCAACTCGCCGTACCGCACATCGTGGATGCGATCCGGATACAGACGACGCCAATGCGCCATCAACTGGCGATAGCCCTTGTAGTACTCGGCCATCTCGCCCTGGTCGTAGGTGTGGCCGTAGAAACCGGGGAAGTGTTCTTTCAGGCTCGAGAAACACGTGTCCATCGGGTCGCGCGTGACGTGCAGGAACTTCGCGTGCGGGAGCGCGCGGGCGATGAAGCCGACGTTGAGTGCATTCACCGGCAGCGCATCGGTGAAGTACGGCTTGTCCTGCGTGTGCCAGCGCACATGGTCGAGGTAGCGACGACCAAGTTCGGCGAAGTCGATGTTCGCCGCGCCCTTCGCCAACCACACGTCGGGTTGCGGCGGGCCTTGTCGATCGACCATCCAGCGCAGTTGTTGCGTGAACTCGCGCAACTCACCGCCGGCGGCGACTTGCGAATGCGCGCCGAGGCTTTGTTCAAGCAAGGTCTGCCCCGAGCGCGGCATGCCGACGATGAAGATCGGCGTGGGGTCGCCTTCGCGTGGTTCGAACGTCGACGTGCCCGCATCGAGCGTTCCGAGATACGCGAACAAAGCCTGCGTATCGGCGTTGTCGTAGCGCATCGTCGCGCGGCGCAGGCGCAGTGCGGTTTCGAGCATGGGCCACGCTTGCGCGTACTCGCCGAGGTCGTCGAGTTCCTTGAACAACGCGTAGTGGAACAGCGCGGATTCGGCGTGTGCTTCGCCGACGCGGGCCACGTCGGCGCGCAGGCGTTCGACATGGTTGTTCGCGTGCGTCCAGTTGCGCAGCGTGGCGAGCGCCCACGCGGCGTGCGCGTAATCCGGGTGCGCGGCGAGCGCGGCTTCGAATTCGCCTTCGGCGCCGTCCAGGTCGCCGGTCTGCTGCAGCGACGTGCCGATCAGGTGGTGGATCGGCGCGGTCTCCATCCCGAGTTCGAGCGCGCGTTGCGCCAATTGCAGGGCTTGCTTCGGCAGGTACGCGAACGACATCAGCTTGCCGAGGTCGGCGTGGATCGTCGGGGTGCCGGCGGTCAATACGCTGTCGTAGGTCGCAACGCTCGCGGCCAATTCCATCTCGCCCACGGCGTACAGGCGCTTGGCGATCATGTCGAGCAGGTCGGCGTCGGACTGCCGGGCTTCCCAGGCTTTCAGGGCGTGATGAGTGGCGTCGCGCAGCCGGCCTTCGCGTCCATTGATGAGGGACAGTCGAAGGTGCGCCATGGGCGCCATCTCGGGATCTTCGGCGAGGGCCGCGTAGGCCTCGCGCGCCTGTGCGGTCTGTTGCGCGTTCAGCAGGCGCTCGGCGGTTTGCCAAGCCTGCAGGGACTGCGGTTCCATCGGTCGATCCCGGGGGTTATGAGAATGAAGTCGTGAAGACGAGTGTAGCGGTGCCGACACGGGACCGATCCGGGCGATTGGAGTAGACTGCGCCGCCTGCGGAGGGCGCCACGCCGCGCTCCTCGCCCGCAGTCTCCAGGATTCTCAACGACTTACCTCGACTTGTCGGTGTCCCTGTGACGCGTATCACGCGCATGCAGGCGGCGCACGACCGGAGCTCCCGATGATTTTCGAAACCCTCGACACCTACGGCCACGAACAGGTCGTGTTCTGCCACAACAAGGATGCGGGCCTGAAGGCCATCATCGCCATCCACAACACCGTGCTCGGCCCCGCGCTGGGCGGCACGCGCATGTGGCCGTACAAGACCGAGGCCGACGCGCTCAACGACGTGCTGCGCCTCTCGCGCGGCATGACGTACAAGAACGCGGTGGCGGGCCTGAACATCGGCGGCGGCAAGGCCGTCATCATCGGCGACCCGGCGAAGGACAAGTCCGAAGCGCTGTTCCGCGCCTTCGGCCAGTTCGTCGAATCGCTCGGCGGCCGTTACATCACGGCCGAAGACGTCGGCATCGACGTCAACGACATGGAATTCGTGTACCGCGAGACCGAGTACGTCACCGGCGTGCACCAGGTGCACGGTGGTTCGGGCGACCCCTCGCCGTTCACCGCCTACGGCACGCTGCAGGGCCTGATGGCCACGCTCAACAAGAAGTACGGCGACGAAGAAGTCGGCAAGTACTCCTACGCCGTGCAGGGCCTCGGCCACGTGGGCATGGAGTTCGTGAAGCTGCTGAAGGAACGCGGCGCGAAGATCTTCGTCACCGACATCAACAAGGCGCTCGTCGACAAGGCCGTCAGCGAATACGGCGCCGAAGCCGTGGGCCTGGACGAGATCTACGACGTGCCGGCCGACGTCTACTCGCCGTGCGCGCTGGGCGCGACGGTCAACGAGCAGACGCTGCCCCGCCTGAAGGCCAAGGTCATCTGCGGCGCCGCCAACAACCAGCTGGCGAACACGCAGATCGGCGATGAAGTCGAGAAGCGCGGCATCGTCTACGCGCCGGACTACGCGGTGAACGCGGGCGGCGTCATGAACGTGTCGCTCGAGATCGACGGTTACAACCGCGAACGCGCGATGCGCATGATGCGCACGATCTACCACAACCTCGCGCGCATCTATGAAATCTCCGACCGCGACGGCATCCCGACCTACAAGGCCGCCGACCGCCTCGCCGAAGAGCGCATCAGCGCGATCGGCAAGCTCAAGCTGCCGCTGGGCCGCGCGCAGCCGCGCTTCCAGGGCCGCATCCGCGGGCATTGATTCCTGCGGAATCAACGCCCCCCAAAGTTTGCTTCGGCAAACTTTGGGCCCCGGGGCTTGCAGGCCAAATCCCGCCGCTGTCGCGGCGCCCCTTTACTAAAGGGGCTGTTCCACCAGAACTAAGACGAGGTCGGTAATGCGCGCTTTTCCGCTGGGTGAAGACATCGATGCACTGCGCGACGCGGTCCGCCGCTTCGCAGACGCCGAAATCGCGCCGCGCGCGGCGAAGATCGACGAAGAAAATGTCTTCCCGCAGGATCTGTGGCTGAAGCTCGGCGAGATGGGCCTGCTCGGCATGACCGTGCCGGGCGAACTCGGCGGCAGCGACATGGGCTACCTGGCGCACCTGGTCGCGATGGAAGAGATCTCGCGCGCATCGGGTTCGGTCGGTCTGTCGTACGGCGCGCATTCGAACCTGTGCGTGAGCAACCTCTACGCCAACGGCACGCAGGCGCAGCGCGAGAAGTATTTGCCGAAGCTGTGCAGCGGCGAATGGAAAGGCGCGCTCGCGATGAGCGAGCCGGGTGCCGGTTCCGACGTCGTCGGTTCGATGGCGTGCAAGGCCGAATTGCGCGGCGATGTCTGGGTCGCCAACGGCAACAAGATGTGGATCACCAACGGCCCCGAAGCCGACGTGCTGATCGTCTACATGCGCACCGCGGGCAAGGATGCGGGCAGCGCGTGCATGACGGCCTTCCTCGTCGAAAAGGGCATGAAGGGATTCAGCACGGCGCAGAAGCTCGACAAGCTGGGCATGCGCGGTTCCAACACGTGCGAGCTGGTGTTCGAGAACTGCGAGATTCCGAAGGACAACGTCCTCGGTGAAGTGAACAAGGGCGTCAAGGTGTTGATGTCGGGCCTGAACACCGAGCGCCTCGTGCTCACCGGTGGCCCGATCGGTTTGATGCAGGCCGCGATGGACATCGCCTTGCCCTACGTGCGCGAGCGCAAGCAGTTCGGCGAAGCGATCGGCACGTTCGGGATCATGCAGGCGAAGATCGCGGACATGTACACGGCGCTGCAGTCCTCGCGCGCGTTCGCTTACCAAGTGGGTCGCGATTTCGACGCGGGGCACAAGTCGCGCATCGATTCGGCCGCGTGCCTGCTGCACGCCACCGAAGCCGCGGTGCAGGTCTCCCTCGAGGCCATCCAGGCCCTGGGCGGCAACGGCTACATCAACGAGTTCGCGACCGGGCGGATCCTGCGCGATGCCAAGCTGTACGCCATCGGCGCGGGCACCAACGAAATCCGCAGGATGTTGATTGGGCGGGAGTTGTTCGACGGGAAGTTCTGACCGCAGACCGTGAGGTTTGCGGCACTGCAACAAACGGACCTAGAATCGGGACCGACCCGGCACCACCTTGCCGGCCTGCCCTCCCGAGAATCCCCACCATGTCCGACATCGTCATCGTCGGTGCCAAGCGCACCGCCATCGGCGCCCTCCTGGGCCAGTTCACCGGCGTTCCCACCACGACCCTCGGCGCCGCCGCGATCTCGGGCGCGCTCGACCACGCGGGCGTCGCGCCCGACCAGGTCGACGACGTGATCATGGGCTGCGTGCTGCCCGCCGGCCTCGGCCAGGCGCCCGCACGACAGGCCGCCATCGGCGCGAACATCCCGACCGCCGCCGGCGCCATGACCATCAACAAGGTGTGCGGCTCGGGCATGAAAGCCGTGATGCTTGCGCACGACCTGATCAAGGCCGGTTCGGCGAATGTCGTCGTCGCCGGCGGCATGGAGTCGATGACCAACGCGCCGCACCTGCTCAACGGTTCGCGCACCGGTACGAAGTTCGGTGCGGTCACGATGCTCGACCACATGCAGACCGACGGCCTCGTCAATCCTTACGACGGCCAGGCGATGGGCGTGTTCGGCGAGATGTGCGTCGGCAAATACAACTTCACCCGCGAAGAGCAGGATGCGTACGCGGCCGAGAGCGTGCGTCGCGCGCAGGGCGCCGTGCAGTCGGGCGCGTTCAAGGCGGAAATCGTTCCCGTCGTCGTCGCCGGCCGCAAGGGCGATGTCACGATCGATACGGACGAAGGCCCGGGCAAGATCGACGCCGCGAAAATCCCCACGCTTAAACCTGCGTTCAAGAAAGACGGCACGATCACCGCCGCAAGCTCCTCCTCCATCAACGACGGCGCCGCCGCGACCGTGCTGATGTCATCTGAAGAAGCCGTTAAACGCGGCCTCACGCCGCTCGCACGCATCGTCGCGCACGCTACGCATTCGCAAGCGCCGGAGTGGTTCACCACCGCGCCGGTGACTGCGATTGCGAACGTGCTTGGGAAGGCGGGCTGGAAGGCCGAGGAGGTGGACCTGTTCGAAGTCAATGAAGCGTTCGCGTGCGTGGCGATGGCGCCGATGCGCGAGCTCGGCATCCCGCACGAAAAGCTCAACGTCAACGGCGGCGCGGTTGCACTCGGTCATCCGATCGGTGCCAGCGGTGCCCGCCTCATCGTCACCTTGTTGCATGCGTTGAAAGCGCGTGGTGGCAAGCGTGGCGTTGCCGCTCTGTGCATCGGCGGTGGTGAAGCGACGGCCATCGCTGTTGAAATTGCGTGAAGCCGTCGAACTTGCGTGAAGAGTAGAACGACGAAGCTGAAAGTTTCCGGCCAAGACACTTGACACGCGACAACCGCCGGTTGAGATTGATATTGGCGCGCAAAGCGCGTTGCCCATCCTAACGACGAGGAAGAAACACATGTCCACCATCAATAAGGCTCTGCTCGCCATGGCCCTGGGTCTCGCCCTGGCCGCGTGCACGAACAAGGAACAGGCTGCCGACTCCGCCGCCGAAGCCGGTCAGGCTGCGGGCGAAGCCCAGCAGGCCGCCGACAACGCCGCCGCCACGGGCGACGCCGCTGCCGCCGACTCGGCCCAGGCCGCTGCCGACACGGCCGCTGCCGCCGCCGACGCCGCTGCCACGCAGGCCGACGCTGCTGCGACCAACCCGACCGCGACCGGCGCCGACGACGCTGCCGACGCCGCCGAGAACGCGGCCGACGCCGCCGAACAGGCGCAGGACTCGGCTGAAGAAGCCGCTGCCTCGGCCGATGCCAAGACCAACAACGACGCCACGACCCCCGCCAAGAAGTAATCGGGATCGCCAGTCGTACCCCGCATTCACGCTGGCCTTCACGGGGCTGAATTGTGGTTACAATGCGAAGGCCGCCGGTTCGCCGGCGGCTTTTTCTTGTTAGACCAGCAGTCGTAGTCAGTGAACGAATGAAGCCGGCCGAAACGCGACCGGACTGCCACGCGCACTGGCGTTGCCTGACCCGTTAGCATCCTTCAGACAACTCCTCCAGGAGAGATTCCATGAACACGAAGCTCTATGTCCTCCTCGCCGCCGGCGTCCTCGCTCTCGCGGCCTGCAAGAACGAAACCCCGACCGCCCAGGCTGAAGCCGCCCAGGCTGCCGACGCCGCCGCCGCCGCTGGCGACCAGGCTGCCGCCGCCGCCGACGCTGCTGGCACCGCCGCCGCCGAAGGCGTCGACGCCGCTGCCGCCGCCACCGGTGAAGCCGCTGCCGAGACCGGCGCTGCCGTGACCGAAGCCACCGACACCGCCGCCGCTGCCGCCACCGACGCCGCCGCGTCGACGGCCGAAGCCGCCAAGGACGTCGCCGGTTCGGCCGAAGCCGCCGCGACCGAAGCCAACGAAGAAGTGAAGAAGTAATTCTTCGATTTTTCGAGCAAGACCCGAAACCCGCCGAAAGGCGGGTTTCTTTTTGGGCGGCCCGAATCCGGCGAAGGCGAGGCACGGCCGGTTATCCTTCACGGCATTGCACTCCAAGCGAAGCGACATGCCCGCACTCGTCTCCAGCCTCGACCCCCGCTCGCAGGATTTCCAGGACAACGCGGCCTATCACCGCGCACTCGTGGAAGAACTCGACGCACGCTTGCAGCGCGTGTCGGAAGGCGGTGGCGCCAAGGCGCGCGACAAGCACACCGAGCGCGGCAAGCTGCTGGTGCGCGATCGCATCACCGCCCTGCTCGACCCGGGCTCGCCCTTCCTCGAAATCGCACCGCTCGCCGCCGAAGGCATGTACGACGGCGCGGCGCCCGCCGCGGGCATCGTCGCCGGCATCGGCCGCGTGCACGGCCAGGAAATCGTGATCGTCGCCAACGACGCGACGGTCAAGGGCGGCACCTACTTCCCGATGACGGTCAAGAAGCACCTGCGCGCGCAGGAAGTGGCGCGCGAAAACAACCTGCCGTGCGTGTACCTCGTCGACTCCGGCGGCGCGTTCCTGCCGTTGCAGGATGAAGTCTTCCCCGACAAGGAACACTTCGGCCGGATCTTCTACAACCAGGCGCGGCTGAGCGCGGAAAACATCCCGCAGATCGCCGTCGTCATGGGCTCGTGCACCGCGGGCGGCGCGTACGTGCCGGCGATGTGCGACGAATCGATCATCGTGCGCGAGCAAGGCACGATCTTCCTCGGCGGCCCGCCGCTGGTGAAGGCGGCGACGGGCGAAGTCGTCGATGCCGAATCGCTCGGCGGCGCGGACGTACACACGTCGGTCTCCGGCGTGGCCGACCACTTCGCCGAAGATGATCGCGATGCGCTGCAGATCGCGCGCAACCTCGTCGCGCACCTCAACCGCAGCAAGACCGTGCAGGTGGCGACGCAGCCTTCGCGCGAGCCCCTGTTCGCGAGCGAGGAGCTCTACGGCATCGTGCCGAAGGACACGCGCCGCCCGTTCGACATCCGCGAGGTGATCGCGCGCATCGTCGACGGCAGCGAATTCCAGGAGTTCAAGGCGCGCTACGGCAAGACGCTGGTATGCGGCTTCGCGCACATCCACGGTTATCCGGTCGGCATCATCGCCAACAACGGCATCCTGTTTTCCGAGAGCGCGCTCAAGGGCGCGCACTTCATCGAGTTGTGCAACCAGCGCGACATCCCGCTGGTGTTCCTGCAGAACATCACCGGCTTCATGGTCGGCCGCAAGTACGAGAACGCGGGCATCGCGAAGGACGGCGCGAAGATGGTGACGGCGGTGGCGTGCTCGCACGTGCCGAAGTTCACCGTGGTGATCGGCGGCAGCTTCGGTGCGGGCAATTACGCGATGTGCGGCCGCGCGTACGGCGGTCGCTTCCTGTGGATGTGGCCGAATGCGCGCATCAGCGTGATGGGCGGCGAGCAGGCAGCCTCCGTGTTGTCGACGGTGAAGCGCGACGGCATCGAAGCGTCGGGCAAGTCCTGGTCGGCCGACGAGGAAGAAGCCTTCAAGGCGCCGATCCGCGACCAGTACGAGTCGCAGGGCAATCCGTATTACGCGAGCGCGCGCTTGTGGGACGACGGCATCATCGATCCGGCCGATACGCGTCGCGTGCTGGGCCTCGGGCTCGCCGCGGCGCTCAATGCGCCGATCGAAAAGGGGCGGTTCGGCATTTTCCGCATGTGAGTCGTGCGTCGCACGTTCGGCGCGCGAATGTGATCGCGCGCACCGATGAATGCGCGACGCAAAAAAGTTACCTGTCCCGCGCCTGAAGATCGCTCCCCAAGAGGCAGCGTCATCGGCGCGTGACGAGTGCTAGCCTCCGGGTTCCCTCAAAGCAGCAGGACTCCAGCCCATGGCCCTTTGGAAAGATCAGGCGCCCGCCAAGCCCGCCACCGGCAACCCGCCGCCGACGTCGGAGCCGGCGCGCTTCCAGCCTGAAGTCACGTCGGTGCCGACGCCTGCCGCCGCCGCGCCCGCTCCGTCGCCGACGCCTGCAGCGCCGCGTCCGGCCGCGCGCCAGATCAGCGAATCGGTGATCGCCGCCGACCTCACCATCGAAGGCAAGATCCACGGCACCGGCCACGTGCGCATCGCCGGCCAGTTCAAGGGCGACGTCAACGTCGAAGGCGACCTGACCATCGAGAAGGGCGCCAAGCTCACCGGTGGCGTCAAGGCGCAGAAGATCATCATCGCGGGCGAGTTGGACGGCAACGTCGAAATGGCGCAGCGCGTCGAACTGCTCGAAAGCGGCGTGCTCAACGGCGATCTGAAGGCCGCCTCGTTCACCGTCGCGGCGGGTTCGCGCATGCGCGGCTCGGTCGAATTCGGTTGGGACGAGAAGACCGGCCGCAAGGGCGACGACGCCTGAGCATGAGTGCCGCGCGCCCTGGAACGGCAGGTGCCACGCGCACCTGTCCCCACTGCAAGGCGACGATCCTCGAAAGCGCCAGCGTGTGCCCCGCCTGCCGGGGCCACCTGCGTTACGACGAGGCCGCGCTCGCACGCGCGAAGACGGCGATCCAGCCGTTGCAGATCGAAGGCACGATCTCGCCTCCCGACGGCGACACCGTGTTCGAGTATTCGATGGTGTTGTCGATCAAGAACGACCGTGGCGAGGAGGTCGCGCGCCAGGTCGTCGGCGTGGGTGCACTGCAGCCCGATGAGAAGCGCACGTTTTCGGTCGTCGTCGAGATGATCGAAGCGACGGGCGCGAAGGGCAAGCGCAGGCACTGATCGGCGGCGCTAGACTGTGTCCTCCAGCGAAGGGGGACGCATGGATTCGACGCCGGTGCGCATGTTCAAGGGCGCCATCCTGTTCGGCCTGATCGGGCCGGTGGTCGGCGCGTGGGTCTTCGTCGTTCTGTATGCGATCTATGCGGGCGAATGGGTCGTCATCCCGATCGGCTTCATGTTTTCGCTGATCGTCGCGCACTTGTACGGAGGCCTCGCGGCCCTCGCCACCGGCGCAATTGCGGGCGCGTTGCGTCCGATGTGGCGTCAACGGTGGCTCCATCTCGACGTCGCGGCATTGGGCGCGGCGATGTCCATCGCCTCCACGCCTGTATTCGAACCGCGACCGGAGCCACTCCTGCTGGCTGGCATCGCCGTCGTGGGTGCCGTTGCAGCGATGGCGTGTGCCGCCGTCTACATCCACGTGTTCGAGCCGTGGCGACGCATTCCCCCCGCAACGCCCGAAACCTAGTGCGACGAACACCCGTCGCAACCGCCGTCGCCACACGCGGCGGCGTTGCGCACCGCGGGCGCAATCCACACACCCAGCTTGCGCATCCACTGCGGCCGCGTCTCGCGCACCAGCGGCACCGCGCACGCGATGCGCAATTTGCGCACGCCCGCGGGCCAACGCGAATTCAGAACGAACGCGCCGCTCGCGACGACCACGACACCCACGACGACGTACTGCGCGACGATCCCCGCGTGCATCACCCGCCTCCCATCGCAACCGCGACCTGGTACGTCACCAGCGACGCGAGGTACGCCAGGGCGAACAGATACCCGGCGCTGATCGCCATCTGCTTCCACGATCCGGTTTCGCGCTTGATCGTCGCCAGCGTCGACAAGCACTGCGGCGCGTAGATGTACCAGACGAGCAGCGACAACGCGGTCGCGAGCGACCAGCCGCTCGCGATGATCGGCGACAACGCCGCCGACGCCGCGGCATCGTCCGCCGCCTGCAGCGCATACACCGTCGCCAGCGACGACACCGCGACTTCGCGCGCCGCCAAACCCGGGATCAGCGCGATGCATATCTGCCAGTTGAAGCCGATCGGCGCGAACACGGTCTGCATCGCGCGACCGATGTGCCCCGCGAAACTGTTGGTGACGTCCGTGCCGCCGTGCGGGAAATACAGCAGCACCCACAGCAGCACCGTCATCGCCAGGATGATGCCGCCCACGCGCTTGAGGAAGATCGCCGCGCGCTCCCACAGGCCGAGCGCGAGATCGCGCGGATGCGGCATGCGGTACGACGGCAGTTCCAGCATCAGCGCATGCTCGCTCTTGTCGCGACGCCACTTCTTCATGACCCACGCCACGGCGAGCGCGCTGAGGATGCCCGCGACATACAGCGCGAACAACACCAGGCCCTGCTGGTTGAACCACCCGATCTTGCGCGCGGGAATGAACGCGCCGATCAGCAGCGCATACACCGGCAAGCGCGCCGAACACGTCATCAGCGGCGCGACGATGATCGTTGCCAGGCGATCGCGCGGATCCTGGATCGAGCGCGTCGCCATGATCCCGGGGATCGCGCAGGCGAACGACGACAGCAGCGGAATGAACGAACGCCCGGAGAGGCCGGCCTTCGACATCAAGCGATCGAGCAGGAACGCCGCGCGCGGCAGATAGCCCGATTCCTCGAGCGCGAGGATGAAGAGGAACAGGATCAGGATCTGCGGCAGGAACACGATCACGCCGCCGACGCCTGCGATGATGCCCTTCGAAATCAGGCTGTTGAGCGGACCTTCCGGCAACGTGGCCTCCGCCCAACCCGCGAGCCAGGCCGTGCCGGCGTCGATGCCGTCCATCAAGGGCGTCGCCCAGGAATACACAGCCTGGAAGATCAGGAACATCACCACGGCGAACGCGACGATCCCGAGGATCGGATGCAGCAGCCAGCGATCGAGCGCGTCATCGATCTCCGCCGTGCGGCGCGGCATCGTCACCGCGAGCGACAGCAGGCGGCGCGTTTCGGCATGTAACGCATCCGGATCGACATCGGCGGCCGTCGAAACAGGCGGCTGCGCGTTGGCCGACATCGAATCGAGCATGGACACCAGCGCCTGCGCGCCGTTGCGACGCACGGCGATCGTCGGGACGACGGGCACGCCGATCTCGCGTTCGAGCTTGGCCAGATCCACTTCGATGCCGCGGCGCTTGGCCGCATCCATCATATTGACCGCGAGCACCATCGGCCGGCCGAGCGCGCGCACTTCGAGCGCGAAGCGCAAATGCAGGCGCAGGTTGGTGGCGTCGACGACGCAGACGATGACGTCGGGCGCCGGTTCACCGGGATAGAAGCCGCGGCACAGATCGCGCGTGATCGCTTCGTCCAGGCTAGCGGCATGCAGGCTGTAGGCGCCGGGCAAATCGAGCAGCGCGTACGAGCGGCCCGAGGGCGCGTGGAAGCGGCCTTCCTTGCGCTCGACGGTCACGCCGGCGTAGTTCGCCACCTTCTGCCGGCTGCCGGTCAGCAGGTTGAACAGCGCCGTCTTCCCGCAATTGGGGTTGCCGACGAGCGCGACGCGCAACGGAACGGCGTGCGCGGCACTCATGCGGCGGCCTCGTCGCGACGCACCACGATGCGGTGCGCTTCGGCGCGACGCAGCGCGAAGCGCGTGAAACCCACCTGGACCAGCAAGGGTTCGGCACCGAGCGGACCGGAGGCCACCACTTCCACCAATTCGCCGGCCACGAAGCCGAGTTCGCGCAGTCGGCGCGCGATGGCGTCGTTCGGCGCGTGGTCTTCGACGCGTTCGACGGCGGCGGCGATGCGGCGCGGCAGGTCGGTCAGCCTCACGTTGGGGGGTGTCCGGGGCAAATAGGAATTGTTCTCAAGAATACCACTGCGGCGGGCCGGCTTATCATTCGGCTCCTTTCCCTGACGGACGGCCCGATGCGCGACAGCCTGCAGTTGCTCCGCGAGGGCGCCCTCGCCCGCCTGCGCCTGGCCCGGCCGCAGCTGCACAACGCGTTCGACGCCGCCCTGATCGCCGATCTCACGGCCACGCTGGAGGAGGTCGGCAGCGACCCCGGCGTCCGCGTGCTCGTGCTCGAAGGCGACGGCGCCTCGTTCTCGGCGGGCGCCGACCTGAACTGGATGCGCGACATGGCCACGGCCAGCGAGGCGGCCAACCGCGACGACTCGCTGAAGCTCGCGCGCCTGATGCGCACGCTCGACGAACTCCCGAAGCCGACCATCGCCCGCGTCCACGGCGCAGCCTTCGGCGGCGGCGTGGGCCTGGTCGCCTGCTGCGACATCGCCATTGCCTCGGCCAATGCCACCTTCGGCCTCACCGAAGCGCGCCTGGGGCTACTGCCCGCGGTGATCTCGCCCTACGTGATCGCCGCGATCGGCGCGCGCCAGGCGCGGCGCTGGTTCGCCACCGCCGAACGGTTCGACGCGAACGAAGCGCATCGCATCGGCCTGGTGCACCAGGTCGTCCCCGATGAAGCCGCGCTCGACGCCGCCGTCGCGCAGCAGGTGAGCCTCCTGATGCAGGCCGGCCCCGTGGCCGCATCGACCGCGAAGTTCCTCGTACGTCGCATTGCAAACACGCACGACGCCTACACCATCGATGCACAGAACGCGGCGCTCATCGCCGCGCTCCGCGTTTCGCCCGAAGGCCAGGAGGGTCTGTCGGCCTTCCTCGGCAAGCGCAAACCCGCCTGGACGGAAACCTGATGTTCGATACGGTCCTCATCGCCAACCGCGGCGAAATCGCCTGCCGCGTGATCCGCACCTGCCGTCGCCTCGGCATCCGCACCGTCGCGGTGTTCTCCGAGGCCGACGCCGATGCGCAGCACGTGCGCCTGGCCGACGCCGCGTATCCGATCGGCGGCTCGCGCCCGCAGGACAGCTACCTGCGCGGCGACGCGATCCTCGAAGTCGCGAAGAAATCCGGCGCGCAGGCGATCCACCCCGGCTACGGCTTCCTCAGCGAGAACGCCGACTTCGCCGACGCGGTCGAAGCCGCGGGCCTGGTGTTCATCGGCCCGCGCGCGGCGTCGATGCGCAAGATGGGCAGCAAGGCCGGCGCGAAGGAATTGATGCAGGCCGCGAACGTCCCCGTCGTTCCCGGCTACACCGGCGTCGACCAATCGCCCGACCTGCTCGCGCGCGAAGCGGCGCGCATCGGCTTCCCACTGATGATCAAGGCCGCGCACGGCGGCGGCGGCAAGGGCATGCGCATCGTGCGCGTGCTCGATGAATTCCTGCCCGCGCTCGAATCCTGCCAACGCGAAGCGCGCAACGCCTTCGGCCGCGACCGCGTGCTGCTCGAACGCTACGTCACGCGCCCGCGCCACATCGAAATCCAGGTGTTCGCCGATACGCACGGCAGTACGCTGCACCTCAACGAACGCGAGTGTTCGGCGCAGCGCCGCTATCAAAAGGTGCTCGAAGAATCCCCGTCGATCCTGCTCACGCCCGAACTGCGCAAGCAGATGGGCGATGCCGCCGTGGCGGCCGCGCGCGCGATCGACTACGTCAACGCCGGCACCTGCGAATTCATCGTGGAATCCGACGAAGACGGCAAGCCGACCGGCTTCTACTTCATGGAGATCAACACGCGTCTCCAGGTCGAACATCCGGTCACCGAACTCGTCACGGGCCTGGATCTCGTCGAATGGCAGCTGCGCGTCGCCGCGGGCGATGCCCTGCCGCTCACGCAGGAACAAATTCGCCAGGACGGCCACGCGATCGAAGTGCGCCTGTACGCCGAAGACCCGGAAGCCGGCTTCCTGCCCGGCTCGGGCAAGCTCGAACGCCTGCGACTCCCGCAACCGGATGCACATGTGCGCATCGATTCGGGCGTGGTCGCCGGCGACACGGTGACGATCTTCTACGACCCGATGATCGCCAAGCTCATCGTGCACGACGCCGATCGCGCGTCCGCCCTCGCCCGCCTGCGCGATGCGCTCGCGCAGTGCGAGATCGGCGGGCCGAAGTCGAACATCGAGTTCCTCGAACGCCTGGTTCGCCACCCCGCCATCGTCGGCGGCACGATCGACACCGCGTACCTGGATCGCCATCTCGATGAATTCATGCCGCCGACGGAAGTCGACCGCGGCCTGCTGCTCGCCGCTGCAACCGCGCAGTTGCTCGCGCAGGAAGCCGCCGCGCGCGGCGCCGCCGCCGCATCGAGCGATCCGACCTCGCCCTGGGCCATCGCCGATGGCTGGCGCCTCGGGCATGCGAGCAAGCGTGACCTGGCCTTCCTGCACCGCGGCGAGCGCCTGGTGCTCGCCGCGCACGGCAGCGGCGGCGACTACCGCATCGAACACGACGGCACGACCCACGTCGTCGCCGGCGCCCGCCTGGACGGCGACGATTTGAGCGCTCGCATCGATGGCGAAGGCCGTCGTTTCACGATCGACCTCGACGCCCAGCGCACCGTGGCCCACGACGGCCTGCGCCGCCTGCGCCTGGAGCCGGTCGAGGTGTATCGTCGGGATGCCGGCGTGGCCGGCGACGGCGGCAACCGTGTCCTCGCGCCCATGCCCGGCCGCGTTGTGGTCGTGAAGGCCCGCGCGGGCGATCAGGTCCGCGCAGGCGACGAGGTCCTCGTGATCGAAGCGATGAAGATGGAACTGAGCCTCAAGGCGCCGCGCGACGGGCGCATCGGTGAAGTACGCGCGGTGGCCGGCGA
Organism: Noviluteimonas gilva; assembly: GCF_009740395.1. Taxonomy (GTDB): domain Bacteria; phylum Pseudomonadota; class Gammaproteobacteria; order Xanthomonadales; family Xanthomonadaceae; genus Noviluteimonas; species Noviluteimonas gilva. The sequence goes on along the minus strand of NZ_WOXT01000002.1, from coordinate 427,549 downwards.
TTTCGTCGACGCCGACGCCGTCCTCGTGACGCTGGAAACCGAGTGATGTCCGCAGATTTCGTCCGCATCGTCGAAGTCGGCCCGCGCGACGGGCTGCAGAACGAAAAGACGCTGGTCCCCACGCCGGCGAAGATCGAACTGATCGATCGCCTGACGGCGTCCGGCCTCTCGACGATCGAAGCCACCAGCTTCGTCAGCCCGAAGTGGGTGCCGCAACTCGCCGACGCCGCCGAAGTCTTCACCGGCATCACGCGCAAGCACGGCGTGCGCTATCCGGTGCTGGTGCCGAACGAACAGGGCTACGACCGCGCGCGCGCCGTCGGCGCCGATGAAGTCGCGGTCTTCACCGCCGCGTCGGAAGCCTTCAACCAGAAGAACATCAACGCGACGATCGACGAATCGATCGAACGCTTCCGCCCCGTGCTCGAACGCGCGAACCGCGACGGCGTGCGCGTGCGCGGCTACGTGTCCACCGTGCTCGGTTGTCCGTACCAGGGCGAAGTGCCGGTCGAAGACGTCGTGCGCGTCGCCAAGCGCATGCATGCGCTCGGCTGCTACGAGATCTCGCTCGGCGACACGATCGGCGTCGGCACGCCGGCGAAGGCACGCGCGATGTTGCGCGCCGTCGCGCAGGAAGTGCCCATGCACGCGCTCGCCGTGCACTTCCACGATACCTACGGCCAGGCGCTGCCCAACCTGCTCGCATGCCTGGAAGAAGGCGTGCGCGTGGCCGATTCGTCCGTGTCGGGCACGGGCGGCTGCCCCTACGCGAAGGGCGCGTCCGGCAACGTCGCGAGCGAAGACGTCGTGTACATGCTGCACGGCATGGGCATGCAGACCGGCATCGACCTGGACCAACTGGTCGACACCGGCCGATGGCTCGCCGCCCTGCTGGGGCGCGCGAGCAGCAGCAAGGTCACCCAGGCGCGGGCGGCGGCGTGAACGACAGCGCGCTCCGCCGGAAGCTCGCCGAAGCGGAGGCTGCGCTGCAGGCCGCGAACGCGGCGCTCGAGGTGGAACGCAATCGGTTCCGCGCGTTGTTCGACGCGGTGCCCGACCCGGTCAGCATCCTCGACTGGGAAGGCACCGTGCTCGACCTCAACAAGGCGGGCATCGCGGCGTACAACCGGCCGCGCGGCGAAATCGTCGGCAAGAACATCGACATCCTCAATCCCGACCTGCCGCGCGACCATCTCGCGCCGGTGTGGGAAGTCCTCAATCGCGGCGGCACCTACGTCGTCGAAGTGACGAACATGCGCGCCGACGGCACGCGCTTCCCCGTCGAAGTGCACTCGGCCGGGTTCGACGATGGCGGCGAGACGCGCATCGTTGCGGTCGCGCGCGACCTCAGCAAGCGACACGAAGCGGAAGTCCGCTATCGCGAGCTGATGGAAGTGATCGACAAGGGCATCCTGGTTCGCAAAGCCGATGGCCGCGTCGCGTACGCCAACCCCGCGGCGATGCGCATCCTGCGCATTCCCAAGGGCGCGAGCCTCGTGGAAGAACTCGCGCTCGACCACTGGCGCATCTTCGACGAACACGGCAAGGAACTCGACGACCAGGAACTGCCGTCCTTCCGCGCTCTGCGCACGGGTACGATTTCGCCGAGCACGGTGCTCGGCTTCCTCAATCTCGCCACGCGACGGCTGATCTGGCTGTCGATCACCTCGGTGCCGCAATTCGCGCCGGGGCAGGATCACCCGCAACAGGTGTTGTCGCTGTTCTCCGATGTCACTGCGTTCAAGCGCGACATCACGCTGTTCGATCGCGTGCAGGACCTGGCGCACGTCGGCGGTTGGGAATGGGACGCCAACAGCGAGCACGTTTATCTCACCGGCGAAGCGCAGCGCATGCTCGGCCTGGCGCGCACGTCGGCGAGCATCAGCGAGTTGCAGGCGTGCCTGCGCGAAACCGAACGCAAGCGCTTCCACGATGCGCTCACGCGTGCGGTCGAGCACGGCGAAGGCTTCGAGATGGACCTGCAGGGCATCCGCGCCGATGGCCACACGTTGTGGATCCGCATCATCGGCGAATCCGAAGCCGCCGATCCCACGGGCACGCGCCTGACCGGCACGTTCCAGGACATCACCGAAACCAAGCAGGCCGAAGAAACCCTGCGCGTGCAGGCGCGCACCGACCCGCTGACGATGTTGCTCAACCGCGATGCGGTGTTGGAGGAACTCGAAGCGCGCCTGTCGGATCCCTCGCATTCCGACGTCGCGGTGCTCTACATCGACCTGGATCGCTTCAAGGTCGTCAACGATGTGCTCGGCCACGCAGCCGGCGACCAGGTGATCGCGAGCGCCGCGCGCCGCATCCAGCGCGCCGTGGCGACCGAAGGCCTGATCGCGCGGTTCGGCGGCGATGAATTCCTCGTCGTGTGCCTGACCGGCGACGATCCCGAACGTCCGCAACGTCTCGCGGCCGCGATCCTCGAGGCCTTCGGCGACGCCTTCCGCATGGCCGGCGAAGAATTCACGATCACCGCGAGCATCGGCATCGCGCGCGCGCCCGAACACGGCGATCGCCCGCAATTGCTGATCCAGAACGCCGACGTCGCGATGTACGACAGCAAGCGCCGCGCGCGCAACGGCTGGCAGGATTTCAGTCAGGCGCTCGCCGATCAGCAGCAACAGCGCCTGCAGATGGAAACGCACCTGCGGCGCGCGGTCGACAATCGCGAGTTCAAGTTGGTCTACCAGCCGCAGGTCGAACTGTTGACGGGCCGCATCGTCGGCGCCGAAGCACTGATCCGCTGGCGCAACGACACGCTGGGCGAAATGCGGCCGGATCATTTCATCGGCCATGCGGAGAACACCGGCGACATCGTGCGCATCGGCGGCTGGGTGTTGCGCGAGGCCTGCCAGCAAATGCGGCGTTGGCGTGACGAAGGCCTGCCGATCGAACGCGTCGCGGTGAATGTTTCCTATCGCCAGTTCCTGGCCGAAGATCTCGCCGAAACGGTTGCCGAAGCGCTTGCGAGCGCCGGCCTGCCGGGCGATGCGCTGGAACTGGAATTCACCGAGCGCGTGTTGATCGAAGATGCGCCCGACACGCTGACGACCTTCGCGGGCCTGCGCATGCTCGGCGTGTTGCTGAGCATCGATGATTTCGGCGAAGGCTACAGCGCGCTCAACTATTTGCGCCGCCTACCGATCCACGGTTTGAAACTCAGCCAGCAATTCCTCGAAGGCGTGCCGCACAACACCTCCGACGTCGCGATCTGCCAGGCCGTCGCCGGGATCGCGCAAAGCCTGGGCCTGGGCCTGGTCGCCGAAGGCATCGAGAGCGATGCGCAGCGTCAATTCCTCATCCGCCTTGGCGTGAAGATCGGCCAGGGCTTCCTCTTCGCTCCCGGCCTGACGCCGGAAGAGCTCGCCCTGCGCATCGCGCGCCATGCCCCCACGAGAGCCCATGCCTGAGTTGTCCGTACGACCCATTCAAGCGCGCGACGATGCGCGCATGGCGGAAATCATTCGCACCGTGATGCCCGAGTTCGGCGCAAGCGGCGCCGGGTTCGCGATCAACGATCCCGAAGTCGACTGGATGAGCCGCAGCTACGCGCAGCCGCGCAGTGCGTACTGGGTCGTCGAACGCGACGGCATCGTGGAAGGCGGCGGCGGTGTCGCGCCGCTGGAAGGCGGCGATGCGGACACCTGCGAATTGCGCAAGATGTATTTCCTGTCCTCGTTGCGCGGCCTGGGTGCGGGCGCGCAAGTGATGCAGTTGTCGCTCGATGCCGCACGCGCGTTCGGCTTCAAACGCTGCTATCTCGAAACACTCGGCGGCATGGACGCGGCGATGCGCCTGTACGAACGCACCGGCTTCAAGCGCATCGCCAAGCCGATGGGCAACACCGGCCACGGCGGTTGCAACACGTTCTACTTGCTGGAGCTCTGACCATGCGGCGTTTGCTCGGTGTGTTGCTGGCGTTGTTGTCCTTGCAGACCTTCGCCGCCGATGCGCCGAAGCCAACGTATCTGCTTCAGCCCGAGCGCGTGTGGACCGGCGAAGGCGCCTCGCACGCCGGGTGGGTCGTGTTGGTGCGCGATGGCGCGATCGTCGCTGTCGGCAATGTGAACACCGTCGATGCACCCGCCGATGCGCAACGCATCGCCCTGCCCGGCGCGACGCTGGTGCCGGGGCTGATCGACCTGCATTCGCACGTCTTCCTGCATCCGTACAACGAGACGCTCTGGAACGACCAGGTCCTGAAGGAATCGGAGGCGGAGCGCGTCCTGCGCGCGGCGCGTCACGCGCACGACACGCTGCAGGCGGGTTGGACGACGCTGCGCGATCTCGGCACCGAAGGCGCGAACTACGACGACGTCGCGATCAAGCAAGCGATCGAAAGCGGATTGATCGATGGCCCGCGTCTGTTCGTCGCGACCAAGGCGATCGTCGCGACCGCGAGCTACGGCCCCGGCCCGCGCGGCTTCCGCGACGATCTCTCACTGCCGCGTGGCGCGCAGGAAGTCAGCGGCGTCGACGCGGGCATCGCCGCCGTGCGCGACCAGGCCGGACACGGCGCGGACTGGATCAAGCTCTACGCCGACTTCGGCATCGGCGCCGACGGCAGCACGCAACCGACGTTCTCGTCGGAAGAATTGAAGGCGATGGTCGACGCCGCGCACCTCTCGGGCCGCCCCGTCGCCGTGCACGCGATGACCGACAAGGCCGTGCGCATGGCCGTCGACGCGGGCGCCGACACGATCGAACACGGTTACACCGTTTCCGAAGCCACCTTCCGCCGCATGCGCGAACGCAACGTCGCATGGTTGCCGACGCTGACGGCCGCCGAAGCCTACGGCGAATACTTCGAACATTACGTCCCCGGCCAATCGCAACCGACGCAGGACATGCGCGACGTCGCCGCCGCCTTCGCCCGCGCGCGCAAGGCCGGCACGACGATCGCCTGCGGCAGCGACGTCGGCGTGTTCCGCCACGGCGACAACTTCCGCGAACCCGAATGGCTGGTGCGCCTGGGCATGACGCCGCTCGAAGCCCTGCAGGCCTGCACCACCGTCGCCGCGAAAGTGCTGCGCCAGGACGCGAAGTTCGGCGCGATCCGCACCGGCCTGCGCGCCGACCTGGCGGCCTTCACCGGCGACCCGTCGCAGGACATCGGCGCCCTGCGGCGGCCGGTGTTCGTGATGAAGGACGGGGCCGTCGCCCGCCAACCGGCCGCGACCGCCCCATAGGCTAAAATCCCGCTTCTTTACCGCCCGCAGGGATCCCCCATGCAACTGTCATCCACCCGCGCCATCGTCACCGGCGGCGTCTCCGGCCTGGGCTTCGCCGTTGCGCAGCACCTGGTCACCAACGGCGCGAAGGTCGCGCTGTTCGACGTCAACGACGAGAAGGGCGCGGCCGCCGTCGAACAACTCGGCGCCGCCAATGCGAAATTCTTCAAGACCGACGTGAGCGACGAAGCGGGCGTGGTCGCGAACGTCGCGGCGGCGAAGGACTTCCTCGGTGGCCTGAACGTCGCGATCAACTGCGCCGGCATCCTCGGCGCAGGTCGCGTGCTCGGCAAGGAAGCGCCGATGCCGCTGTCGCAGTTCTCGACGACCGTGATGGTCAACCTCGTCGGCAGCTTCAACGTCGCCAAGGCGGCCGCCAACCTGATGCAGCACAACGACGCCGGCACCGACGGCGAGCGCGGCGTGATCATCAACACCGCGTCCGTCGCCGCTTACGAAGGCCAGATCGGGCAGGCCGCGTATTCGGCGTCGAAGGGCGGCGTGGTCGGGATGACGCTGCCGATGGCGCGCGAACTCGCCCGCTTCGGCATCCGCGTGATGACCATCGCCCCGGGCGTGTTCTGGACGCCGATGGTCGATGGCATGCCGGAGAACGTGCAGCAGGCGCTCGCAGCGTCCATTCCGTTCCCCTCACGCCTGGGCAAGCCCGAAGAATTCGCGGACCTCGTCGCGTACATCCTCGGCAACACCTACCTCAACGGCGAAACCATTCGCCTGGACGGCGCCACGCGCCTCGCACCGAAGTGATCCCATGAAGGCTTACGACATCAAGAAAGGCAACGTCGTCGAATACAACGGCGGCGTGTACCAGATCCGCGACATCGAACGCAGCTCGCCGCAGGGTCGCGGCGGCAACGTGCGCTTCCGCTTCGTCATGTACAGCATCCCCGGCGCGAACAAGCTCGACGCGAGCTTCGATGGCGACGACGATCTGCGCGAAGTCGACATGAGCCGCCGCCAGGCGACGTACTCGTACAAGGACGGCGAAGCGTTCGTGTTCCTCGACGACGAGGACTACACGCCGTACACGCTCGACGCCGATGCGATCGGCGACGCGGCCGGTTACATCGTCGATGACCTCACCGGCATCTACGTGCAGCTGATCGACGACGCGCCGGTGGCGATCCAGTTGCCGCAGAGCGTGGCGATGGAAGTGATCGAAACGCCGCCGGAACTCAAGGGCGGCACGGCGACCAAGCGCCCGAAGCCGGCGAAGCTGACGACGGGCATCGAAATCATGGTCCCGGAATACATCGGCACCGGCGAGAAGGTGTGGGTCAACACGACCACCGGCGAATTCGGCGGTCGCGCCGAGTAACAAGCTCAGCGCGACAACCACTTCTCCGCCATCCGCCGCACCGACGAATCCATCGATTCGTCGTGCGGCAACGTCGCAATCGCGCGCCACGCCAGCGCGTGCGATTCGTCGCTGACGACGAATGCTTCGTTCTCTCCCGCGCGCACGATGAAGCGCACGTCGTAGTGGATGTGTGCCGGGACGCCCTTGTGTTCCGGAATCTCGTGCGCGTCGAGGTCGAAGATCTCCGCCTCGACGGTCAACGCCGTCAGCCCCGACTCCTCTTCCGCTTCCGTCAACGCCACGCGCGCGAAATCGCACTCGCCGTCGGCGTGGCCGCCCAGCTGCAACCAGCGATCGAGCTTGCGATGGTGCGTGAGCAGCACGCGCTCGCCCGCACGGTCGACCAGCCAGGCCGAAGCGGTGAAATGGCCGGCCAGGCGTTCGCGGCGAAAGGGATCCTCGGCGTCGTCCAGCAGATCGAGGAAGCGGTCGACGGTCGCGGATTCAGCCAGCCAACGTCGGCGATAGTCGGCCAACGCTCGGCGCGCCGCATCGGCGGCGTTCGGGTCCATGGACATGGGGCGGTTTCGTGCGGGGAAGGGGCCGATTATCACCGCCCCCGAACGTTACTTGTGCCACCGCGCCGCCGCGGGGTATGTTCGCCGGCGGCCCACGCCAGCCATCGCGGCACCCGTGGGGTCATCTAATCGCTCTCCGGGGAGAACCAAATGCTGTTCTGGCGTGTCAAGCCTCTGGATTTAATCCTGAAGACGGCCGAGAAGAAGGCGCTCAAGCGCCAGCTCGGCGCCTTCCAGCTGACGATGCTCGGCATCGGCGCAATCATCGGCACCGGCATCTTCGTGCTGACCGCCGAAGCCGCGCAGAAGGCCGGCCCCGGCATGATGTTGTCGTTCGTGATCGCAGGCTTCGTCTGCGCGGTCGCGGCGCTGTGCTACGCCGAACTCGCGGCGATGGTGCCCGTGTCCGGTTCGGCATACACCTACTCCTACGCGGTGCTCGGCGAATTCGTCGCCTGGCTCGTGGGCTGGGCCCTCATCCTCGAATACGCCGTCGCGGCGAGCGCGGTCTCGGTCGGATGGTCAGGGTACCTGGTGGGCCTGCTGAAAAATTCGTTCCTGCATATCGAGGTACCGGCCGCACTGGCGACCGGTCCCTATGCGGGCGGCGTCATCAACCTGCCGGCGGTCTTCATCGGCCTGCTGGTCACCGTGTTGCTGATCCGCGGCACCAAGGAAAGCGCGGTGGTCAACGCCTTCCTGGTGACGGTGAAGGTGCTCGCGCTCACCGCGTTCATCATCCTGGCGATCCCGGTGATGAAGGACGCCAACTTCCATCCCTTCGCCCCGCTCGGCAACGCCGGCATCGTGGGTGCGGCGGCGTCGATCTTCTTCGCGTACGTCGGCTTCGACGCGGTCTCCACCGCGGCCGAGGAAACCAAGAATCCGCAGCGCAACATCCCGATCGGCCTGATCGCTTCGTTGATCGTCTGCACCATCTTCTACCTGCTGGTGGCGGCCGGCGCGATCGGTTCGTACGGCGCGCAGCCGGTGTTCGCGGCCGATGGTTCGCCGCTGTCGCCGGGTTCGATGGAACTGGCCGCACGATGCAAGGAACTGGCTGCCGGTGAAAACCTGCCGCTGGTGTGCTCGAGCGAAGCGCTGGCGCACGTGCTGCGCATGATCGGCCACCCGATGGTCGGCAACCTGCTCGGCCTGGCCGCGTTCATCGCCCTGCCCTCGGTCATCCTGATGATGATCTACGGTCAGACGCGCATCTTCTTCACGATGTCGCGCGACGGCCTGCTGCCGCCGATCCTGAGCAAGGTGCACCCGCGCTTCAACACCCCGCACGTGGTGACGATGATGACGGGCCTGGGCGTGATGATCGCCGCTGCGTTCCTGCCGGTCGGCAAGCTCGCGGACATCTCGAACTCGGGCACGCTGTTCGCGTTCCTGGTCGTCTCGCTCGCGGTCATGATGCTCCGTCGCAGCGATCCGACGCGCCATCGTCCGTTCCGCACGCCGCTGGTGTGGATCATCGCGCCGATGTCGGTCATCGGCTGCATGGTGCTGTTCTGGTACCTGCCGCGCGACGCCAAGCTCGTCTTCCCGATCTGGGCGGGCATCGGCCTGTTCTTCTACTTCATCTACGGCTATCGCAAGAGCCACATGAAGCCGGGCAACGAGCCGGTGGACGACGCCGCACCGGTGCTCCCGGCCGCGCCGGTCTTCCACGAAGGCCCGGAGCCGGGCCCGTAAGGCCTGCGACAAGCGACACACGAAACGGCGCGGGCAACCGCGCCGTTTCCTTTTGCGGATCGAGCACCGCCAGCAGGGACGTTTGCGGCGCCTGAACACGCAGCGGGTAAACTCCCCGCCCATGAACGCTCCCCTCCCCTTCGACCGCGAAGCGCTGCGTCGCGCGGCCGGCGAGATCGTCGCCAACGTCACCGAGCTCGCCGCGCGCGGGTGGACACCGGCGACCAGCAGCAACTTCTCGCGCCGCATCGATGCGCAGCACGCCGCGATCACCGTCTCCGGCCGCGACAAGGGCCGGCTGACCGAAGACGACATCATGGTCGTCGACCTCGAAGGCCAGCCCGTCGCCACCGACCGCAAGTCGTCCGCCGAAACGCTGCTGCACACGCAGCTGTACAAGCGCTTCCCCGAAGTCGGCTGCATCCTGCACACGCATTCGCAGAACCAGACGATCGCCTCGCGCCTGTTCGCCGGCGCCGGCCACATGCGGCTGGATGGCTACGAGTTGCTGAAGGCCTTCAGCGGCAACGACACGCACGAAGCGGAGATCGTCGTGCCCGTGCTGCCGAACTCGCAGGACATGCACACGCTCGCCGCGCAGGTCGACGCCCTGCTCGACCGCCGCCCGATGTGGGGCTACCTCATCGACGGACACGGGCTCTACGCGTGGGGCACCGACATGGCCGAAGCGCGCCGCCACCTGGAGGCGTTCGAATTCCTGATCGGCTGCGAACTGGAACTGAGGAAATTGCAACGATGAGCCGCCTGCGCATCTTCGAGGAAGAGCATCCCGACCAGCCCGTCGTCGTCGCACGCACGCTGGAAGACATCTCGCGCGAACTCAAGCCGATCAAGGTCGCGTTCGAACGCTGGGAAGCGGTGCAACCGGTGAAGGCCGGCGATTCGCCCGAAGTGGTCATGGCCGCGTACAAGCGCGACATCGATCGCCTCGTGGAAGCGCACGGCTTCCGCACGGTCGACGTCGTGAGCATCACGCCCGACAACCCCAATCGCGACGAGATGCGGAAGAAGTTCCTAGACGAACACTTCCACAAGGAAGACGAAGTGCGCTTCTTCGTCGATGGCTCGGGCCTGTTCACGCTGCACGCCGACGGCCGTGTCTACGAGTTGTTGTGCGAGGCCGGCGATCTCGTCGCCGTGCCCGATGGCATGACGCATTGGTTCGACATGGGGCCGGAGCCGCGCTTCGTCGCGATCCGCTTCTTCACCGAGCCCGATGGTTGGGTCGGCCATTTCACCGGCGCCGATATCGCAACACGCTTCCCGCGTTACGAAGTCGGGCAGGCGCGCGAGTGATGGCAACGCGCATCCTGACCGACATCGAAGGCACCACCAGCAGCATCTCTTTCGTGCGCGACGTGTTGTTCCCGTATGCGCGTCGTGCGTTGCCGGGTTTCGTGCGCGAGCATGGCAATGAACCGGACGTGCGGCACTGGCTCGACCAGGTCGCGATGGAAAACGGCGGCGTCTGCACCGACGACATGATCGTCGAGACGCTGCAGGGCTGGATCGACGAAGACCGCAAGCACACCGCGCTCAAGGCGCTGCAAGGCATGGTGTGGGAAGCCGGCTATCGCAATGCGGATTTCACCGCGCCGCTGTATCCGGATGTCGCGCCCGCGTTGCGTGCATGGCGCGATGCGGGGCTTCCGTTGGCGGTGTATTCGTCCGGCTCGGTGCCCGCGCAAAAGTTGTTGTTCGGCCACACGGATGCGGGCGATCTGACGGAGATGTTCAGCGGTTGGTTCGACACTGCAGTCGGGCACAAGCGCGATGCGGACAGCTATCGACGCATCGCCGCAGAGTACGGCGGGAATGCCGGGGACATCGTCTTCCTGTCGGATATCGTCGAAGAACTCGACGCGGCGCGTGATGCCGGGATGCGCACGGTGTTGCTGGATCGGCGCGAGGATTATCCGCGGGCGCGCACGGGTGAAGCGACGCATGGGCACGAGCGCGTCGAATCGTTCGCCGACATCGCCCTACCCCCCGTGTAAGGGGGGGTGATTCGCGCTTCGCGCGAATCGGGGGGTTGAAGATCGCAGCGAACTGACACAACCCTACCCCAGCCCTCCCCTGCCCGCAGGGGAGGGAGTTCAAGGCTCCGACAATCGATACGTCGTCTTCGCGCGCGTCTCCCCGCGCCACGTATCGAACGCCCGCACTTCGACCGTGTGCGCGCCGGCATCGAGCTTCGTCGGCAACGCACCCCGCCAAATGTGCGTCGACGGTTCCGCCTCGGGCGAACGATCGAACCCGCGCAAGGTCTCCGCCGCGTCGTCGCGCACGTTCTCTTCCACGAGCCGCGGATCGGGCTGCGCCACGCGCCGCATCGGCATCCAGTCGCCGTCGTCGACGCGATACTCCACGCGCGTGCCGGCATGGCCCATGTACACGTTCGCGTACACGCCCCACGCGGGCCACGCGCCACGACGCAACACTTTCGGCGCGTGCAGCGCGATTTGCGTGTCGGCCGGATCGCGCGCCGGATGCCAGGCGAGCGCGTAGCTGCCGTCGCGCTTCACATCGAGCGTCGCAAATCCATTCGGCGTGCCGTCGCTCATCGTCGCATCGGGAATGCCCTGCGCATCGGCCACACCCGACCAGAACGCCCCGCACGCGGCGCCCACGTTGTACTCGTGCAGCGGTTGTGCGCCCTGCCACCCGTCCTTCGCGCCATGGAAGTAATGCTGCTGGTTGTGCGTATGCGCACTCAGCAACAACACGTGCGGGAAGGGCTGCAGCAATGCGAACAGGCGCTTGCGATCGGCGGAGCGGAAGTTCTCCCAACCTTCCACTTCCGAGTTGTCGAAGAACGGAATGTGCGCGGCCAGGATGAGGAGCTTGTCGCGCGGCAGATCGCGCAGCCACCCTTCGATCTGCTTGAACTGATCCTCGCGCAAGCCGCCGACGTAACCCGGCGACTGACCCGGTCGCGCGATCACATCGTCGAGCACGATGACGTTCGCTGAATCGAACTTGCGCAAATACGTATCCGCGCCGAAGGCCTTGCGAAAGCTGACCAGCGACGCGACATCCGATTCGGCACCGGCATCCATGTCGTGGTTGCCGGGCGCGAAGAAAACGGGGATGCCGAGCCGCTTCGTCGCCGACTTCACCCCCGGATACAACGCCGGGTCGTCGTTGGAGATATCGCCGAGGACGATCGTCGCGACACTGCCCTTGGCGACGGGTCGCGCCGGCTCGACGATGTCGCGCAAGAAGTAATCCACGTCCGTGGCCGACTTGGGCTGCGGGTCGCCGAAGACCAGGAAGCGTTGCCCCTCGTCGCCAGGGCGAGCGGTCATCGGCACGCACGCGAGGCACAGCAGCAGGGCAAAGGGGATCGGGCGCATGGCGCGATCATGCCATGATGTTTCCATGCCACGTCGCCCTGCCGAGGACAAGGAACGCGAGTACGCGGAGCTCTCCGCGTTCATCAACCTGTGGTCGACGGAGGTCTGGAAAGTCGACCCGGCCAGCGAGTCACATCCCGCGCACGTGGGCCCCCGAATACGCGCGCGATTCGGACTGACGCAAGCGCTCGCCGGCGCGCGACAAGGGGTCAATGACATCCTCGAGGGCGTGTGCGACATACCACTCGAAGGCATCCGCGAAATCGACGCGCACCTTCGGAACGCCGGCGTCCTGACGCTCACCGAACTCCGTCGCCGCTACGCCGCTCGTTACAAGGCCATTCTCAAACGCGGCGCACTCCGCAACGAGACGGACTACTACCTCGTCAAAGGCATCCTCGACGACGCCGACTCGCCGATCGACGAAGAAGAACGCGACCGCCTCGGCCGGATGCTGATCGCGTTCGAAGGCGCGGCTTAGTCGTTCAACGCCGCACGTGCGGCATCGAGCACGACGTTCTCCGTCACCAACCGCACCGCCATCGCCACGTCGCCGTCGAGCGCGCGGTCGCGATCCATCGCCGCGATGCGCATGCGAATCGCGGCATGCGCTGCTTCCACCGCGCGACCCGGACGGAAGTCGGCGGCGTCGGCGAGCTCTGCGCGCAGGCCATCGACTTCGGCGAGGAAGCGCGCGCGATCCGCGTCGTCCTTCAACGGCCCGCCGTGCACCTTGGTCGCGAACGCTTCGGCATCCGCGCGATCGGCGAGCGAACGCGCGGCGTTGATCATGTCGCGACGCAAGTCGAGCGCCTGCGCGGCGGTCATCAGTTCCAGGCCCAGCACCTTGCCGAGATCGGCGACCATCGCGAGCACGTGGCGCGCTTCGTTCGCGCCCATCGAGACGTGGTCTTCGGCGTTCGCGCTGGTCGGGATCGAATACACGGAGGCCGGCATCGCGCGGCTGGCGAGATCGTTGACGATCGCCGCGGCGGTGTACTGCACGATCATCAGGCCCGATTCGGTGCCGTCTTCGTTACCGATCAGGAAGGCCGGCAGGCCGTCGTTGGTCGCCGGATCGACGAGCTTGTTGAGGCGGCGCTCGCTGATCGACGCGAGCACCGGGATCGCGGCCTTGACGTAGCTCATCGCCAGCGCGAGCGGCATGCCGTGGAAGTGACCGGCGGAAATCACCTGCTCTTCCACGTGCTGCGCCTGCGCATCGGGGAACACGAGCGGGTTGTCGGTGACCGAGTTGAGCTCGACGTCGAACACGCGCCGGGCCTGCTCCATCGCATCGCGCACGGCACCGTGCACCTGTGGAACGCAGCGCAGCGAATAACTGTCCTGCGGCTGGTGCTTCTTGCCGCCGCGGAACGGGCGGAAGCGCTTGTAGAACTTCTCGCGGCCGTGGCGCGCCGAGAACGGCACCCAATCCCAACCGATGTCGAAGGACAGGTCGCGCGAGGCATCGTCGTCCCACGCGTTCGGCGTCCATGCGCGGAACTTCGGCACGAGGTGATACGGGATGTCGGCGAGCGTCGAACCGTCGAGCAATTGACGCAGATGTTCAGCCGCATGCACCTGGCCCGGATGCGGGCGCAGCGCATGCACTTCTTCGGCGAACGCACCCAGGCGTCCGGCGAAGGCGTCGATCGTCATCGCCGCGGCGATGTCGGCCGTGTCCAGCAATTCTTCCAGGCGCTGCAACGCGAGCGAACCGCACGCGAGCATCTGCGCCGTACCGTTGTTGAGCGCGAGCCCTTCCTTGTACGACAGCGACACCGGGTGCAGGCCCTTGCGTCGCAAGGCTTCGCCACCCGACACGCGTTCGCCGTCGACGAATGCTTCGCCGCCACCGATCAACACGATGGCCAGGTGCGACAGCGGCGCAAGATCGCCCGAAGCGCCGACAGAACCAAGCTGCGGCACGACCGGCACGACGCCCGCATTGAGCATCGCGGCCATCGCCTGCAGCGTTTCGACGCGAATGCCCGAATGCCCGCGCAGCAGCGTGTTGATGCGGATGCACATCATCGCGCGCACGACTTCCGGCGAGAACGGATCGCCGACGCACACCGCGTGCGTGACGATCAGGTTGTCCTGCAGTTCGACATGCAGCGAACGCCCCGACTTCGCATCGCGCAACGGACGCGCGCCGAGCAACTTGTCGGCGTTGCTGCCGAAGCCAGTGGAGACGCCATAGATCGGTTCTTCGCGCGCGACCTGTTCGGCGAGGAATTCCGCCGCACGCGCGACGGCTTTCAACGAACCGGCATCGAGCTCCACGATCGCGCCGTGCGCGACTTCCACCAACATGCGCTGCGTCAGCGAGCGCCCATCGAGGCGAACGGGTCTCATCGCACGGTCTCCTGATGCAACTTCGCCGGCAGGTCGGCTTCGGTGAGTTCGAACTGATCGCCGCTGCGCATGTCCTTGACGGCCACAACGCCGCGCGAGATTTCATCCTCGCCGCGAATGGCGACGAAGCGGATGCCGGCGCGATCGGCGTATTGCAATTGCTTGGCCAGCTTGCGCGGCTCCAGTTGCGTTTCGACATTCATGCCCGCCGCACGCAGGCGCTGCGAAAGCGCGAGTGCGTCGGGCAACAGCGCATCGTCCATCAGCGAGACGAGCACGTCGACGGAACTCGCGGCCGTCGACACCAGCCCGGCCTTCTGCAGCTGATAGAACAGGCGCGTCAGCCCGATCGAAATGCCGACGCCCGGCAACTTCGACTTGGTGTAGTGGCTCGCGAGATTGTCGTAACGGCCGCCCGAGCAGATCGAACCGATCTGCGGATGCGCATCGAGGAAGGTTTCGTAGACGATGCCGGTGTAGTAATCCAGGCCGCGCGCGATCGACAGGTTCAACGCGTAACGATGTTCCGGCACGCCGAGTGCCTGCAATTGCGCGAGGATCGCGCGCAGCTCCGCGCGGCCTTCTTCGAACAACGCGGTGCCCTGGGGGAAATCATCGAGCTTCACCAGCGCATCCACGTGTCCGTTCGAACGCACCTGCGAGAACGACATCAGCGCATCGACCACGTCCTGCGACAGTCCGTAACCCTCACCCAGCAGCGTCGCGCGCACCGCATCGGGCCCGCGCTTGTCGAGCTTGTCGAGTTCGCGAAGCACCGCCGTCTGTTGCTCGCCATCGCCGATGCCCAAACCTTCGAAATAGCCGCGCAGCAACTTGCGATGGTTGAAGTGGATGGTGAAGTCGCCGATCGCCAGGTGTTCGAACACCGATGCGATGACCGCCGGGATCTCCGCGTCGAAACGCGGCGACAGCGAATCCTTGCCGATCACATCGATGTCGCACTGGTAGAACTCGCGATAGCGCCCGCTCTGGGCACGCTCGCCGCGGTAGACGCGCTGCATCTGGTACCGGCGGAAGGGGAACGCGAGGTCGTGTTCATGTTCGGCGACGTAACGGGCCAGCGGGACCGTGAGGTCGAAACGCAGCGCCAGCTCCGGCCGCCCGTCCTTGGCCGCGTTGTCGAGCGCGCCGGTGGATTGCACGAAATAGACCTGGCGCTCGGTGTCGCCGCCGGATTTGGTCAGCAGGACGTCGGACAGTTCCATCACCGGGGTTTCCACCGGCAGGAAGCCGAACTGCTCGAAGGTGCGGCGGATCGTGTCCAGCATGCGCTGGAAGGCGATCTGGTCGCGCGGGAGCAGTTCCATGACGCCCGATGGCGTGCGGGGCTTGATCGGCGTGCTCAATGCAGGCTCCAGGGGTTCAAGGGCGCCGGCGCCGGGCAATCCGCCGTGGCCGGCCGCAAGCCGCATAGTCTAGCGGCTGGGCGCGATACCCCTGCCCCACCCGCATCCACAGCATCCGAGGCTTGCCTCGGGCTCGGGCGTCCCGCTAGAATTCGCGGCTCGGCTGTCGGGGTGTAGCTCAGTCTGGTAGAGCGCTACGTTCGGGACGTAGAGGTCGCAGGTTCGAATCCTGTCTCCCCGACCAATTTTCAAGCCGCATTCGAAAGGCCCGCCAAGTGCGGGCCTTTTTCGTTCCGCAACCTTTCGCAGACATGCGCGTCTTTCGGACGCACTGTCACAGCGTCGACGTCACGTCTCCACCGGATGCGCGCAGAAGCTCTGCGGCTTGCGCGCGTTGTTCGGCCGAGAACGCATGCACGACGACCGTCGTCTGGCCTTCTTCCATCGCCTCGCGCGTGGCTTCGACCATGCGGTCGTGGTCCGGACGCAGCGACACCAAGCCGCCGAGAAGCAGGCCTCCGATCAAACCGAAGAAGACGAGCACCAGGAACGCCGCGACCGGGGAGTTGACGATGAATCGAATGCCCATCGCATTCATCGTGAAGAATGCGATGGCACCGACGATGGCGCCGACGATCCCCAATCGCACGTGGGCGACGACGATCGTGCGCCAGATGCCGGCGCTTTCCGGTTCGAGCTTTCGGCCCGGATGCGGATCGCCCGGCCTGATGAGTTGCACCTGCGCCGCGCCCAGCGACAACGTGGAAGCAACGCCCGCGGCGGCTTGCTGCGCGGAGCGCTGCGAGGGGAATGAAGCGGCGACCTTGTGGTTCGACACTTCGCCGGTGATGGGCGAGGGTCCTGTCATGGAGGTGCTCCCTGCGAGGGACATGCGCACTGCGAGCGCACGCAGCCTCCCAAACCCACGGTCGCAACAACGTGATCGGGCTCCGTCCGCTATGGGCGAGAAGCAGGCAGTGCCGCAGCAAGCACTGACAATTCAGCGCCCTTCATTGCACCGACTTCTCGACCTGCGCCGCGAATTCGGCTGCCGCTTGGCGGAGGGCGATCTCGGCGGGACCCAGGCGGCGAAAGCGGGCGCGCATGTGGGCCATGGAGGGATTGATGTTGGATGTGAACTTGGAGAGCGTGGCGCCGGTGCGTGCGTCTCGGCAGACGAATTCAACGCTTGCGCCGCCCTTGTCGAACGGCAGGAACAGCACCAGCGCAGAGGCGATGTTCAAGCCCGCGGAAACGGGATCGATGCGCGTGATGTTGGACTCCACGGTGATGTCGCGCGGCGCGTTCGCCAACGCACCCTGCAACTCGGTTTGCAGCAGCGTCTGCAGATAAGCGCGTTCTCCCGCCGTGATCTTCGCGCTCTCGGGCACGCTCCATTGCGCTTGCGCGATATCGATGCGATGCGCCGGCGTCGCCGTTGTCAGGCCGATTGGGGCCGGTTCGATGGGATCGACGGTGCGGCATCCGGCGACGGCGGCCATCAGGACGACAGCCAGGAAGATGGGATGGAGGGACATGGAAGCTCTCGCGAGGGATGGGTTGACGTGCGTCGGGCACGGGGGCAGCGTAGGCATGCACGTCCTCGCGGACTTGCCATCCAACGCCATTCTTCGTGCACCCGATGCCAGCTGTCCGCGCGTTCCTCCCCGCCCTCACGCTGCGTCTTCAACTGGACGCACTTTCATCGCTGGGTGTGGATGCCGATCAGGTTCGGGCGGCCGTCGGGCCACTCCCGACCGATCCCGATGCCGTCGTTCCGCCCGATGCGTACACGCGGATGTGGACCCGCGCCCAGCAGCTCTACCGCCGGGCCGGCCTTCCAAGCGCGCTGGCCGATGCCATCCCATTCGGCGCGTTCGGTGCGCTCGACTATCTGGTTGGCAGCGCCGAAACCGTGGGTGGGAGTGTCGAGTCGGCCCGCCTGCATTTTTCGATGGTGGCCAGCGACGTCTCGCTCCTTGTGGAGAACCTGGAACGCGGCGAGCGACTCGTTCGCGTCGTCGGTCGAGAAGCGCTGGAACCCGAGGCGGCGGAATTCACGCTGGCATGCGTGGTCACGCGCCTTCGCCAACTGGGTGGAGAACGCTTCAAGTGCCGCTTCGTGGGTCTCCCGGCCACGGCCTCCTCCGACGAGGCCGTTCGCCAGCGGATCTATGGCTCCGCCCTTGTCATGGATTACCCGCGCGCGGAATTGCGCATCGGCGCCGATGCCTGGAATGCCCCATGCGAGAAAGCGGATGCGTTTCTTCATGCAACGCTCCGACAAATGGCGCACGCGCTTTCGTTGGTCCGGCAGGACGAGGAGGCGTCACTTGAACAGGCCGTTCGCATGCGACTTCGTGGCGCGTTGGCCGATGGCAGCGCTTCTCCTGCCCGACTCGCGCGTTTGTTGGGCGTCTCGGAACGCACGCTGCAACGCAGGCTTGCGGAAACGGATCGGACATACCACGCCATCGTCGAGGACTTCCGCCGCGAGGAGTCTGCAAGGCTTCTGCACGATCACTCCCTGCAGTTGATCGAAGTCGCGACGCGCCTGGGTTACGCGGAGCAAACCTCGTTCAGCCGCGCATTTCGACGTTGGACCGGCTCGTCTCCGCGGGAATGGCGCCTTGCCCATGCAGCGGGCGGCTTGGCCTAGGGCGCAGGCGGCCAGGCTGCTTTCAGCGATCGACACAGAGGCGTTCGACCAAGCGCGGCGCATCCTGCGGTTTCCATTCGGAAGGTCGCATTGCGCGATGCGCCACGCGCGCCACCAGGTCCGCGAAGTGGGAGCAGAGAATGTCCGGCAGGCTGTGACCCATGCCCTCGACGAGCGTCAAGCATGAGCCGGGGATCGCCGTCGCCGTCGCGATGCCGCCGCTCGGATCGCAGACCGTGTCGGCAAGCCCATGAACGACCTGCGTGGGAATTCCTAACTGGCGAAGTTGCGTCGTTCGGTCACCGGCGGCCATTGCCGCCGCGGCTTGCCTCGCCATTGCGGCGTCGTCGTGTCCGCGATCATAGGCAAGGTTCGCAACGCGCCGAATTTCGGACGCGTCCTTGGCAAAGGTGCCCGCGCCGCTGATCTCGTACGCGCGCACCATGCGATCCACATACGCCTCCTTGGTGCTGATCGGCTTTCCGCTGAACACCGCGGCCAAGGTGCTCGGATGCGCCTGACCGACAGCCGTGTCGCCCGTCGTGGACATGATCGAGGTGAGTGAAGCAACGCGCTCCGGATAAGCGATCGCTGCGGTCTGGGCAATGGCGCCACCGAGCGAAGCGCCTGCCACGTGCGCCCGCGCGACGCCGAGAGCGTCGAGCACCGCAATGACATCGCTTGCCATGTCGACAAGCGAGTAAGGCGCCGATGCCGGATTGCCGCCGGCGATTGCGGCGAAGTCGGGCGCTGGAAGGCTGTGCAGATGCGTCGAACGACCTGCATCCCGGTTGTCCATGCGAACGACGTAAAAATCGTGGGCCAGCAGCGCGTCGACGAACGGCCGTGGCCAATGAATCAGTTGCGCCGCCATCCCCATGACCAGCACGATCGCTGGATGACGGGGATGACCTTCCGCGACGTACGCAATATCCACGCCGGCGACGTCGTTCCTGGCAAACATCTCTTGCATCGGCCTCATCCTTTTTTTCAACGAAGGCTAGGCTAGGGACGGGGTGCCAAGGGCGCTTGGCATTCGGCGCCAATCGTTGAGCATTGCGTGCCACGTCCACGCGAAAGCCGGTGCGAGGACAGGATGCATTCGGCCGGCTCGCCCGAAGGCTTCTCGTGCCTCAGCGCAGGTGCGCCCCGCGGCCGAACGCGAGCGGACGCGCAGGGACGATTTGCGCGTCGCGTTGCAGCCAATCGATCGCCGCACTGCGATCGCCGAAGATGCCCGCCGTGAATCCCACCTGCGCCGCCGCCTCGCGCAATTCGACGATGTTGCCTTCGGGACAATTGAGGTAGGCGATGCGCGCGCCTTCGAACTCGCGTCGATCGCGCAGCGCATGGAAGAACGACGCCTTCTCTTCCGGCGTGCCCAGGCTGTGCCACGCGAGGGTGAAGTCGATCAGATAGCGATCGATGCCCTCCGCCTTGCCGCGCTGGCAAACGACATCCAGTGCGCGTCGGCGGTCGGCGTAGCTCACAGGGCCCGTGAGCGAAGCGGTCAGGCGCGTGCCGCAGGCGGAGACATACAGCGAGAGGTGCATGGCCTTGCGACGCCCTGCGTCTGCCGGAGACAAGCGCCGGAAGTTACTCCCCTGAAAACGGTCCTCGCCTGTTCAGTTGAACGTGACTCGTGCGTTTCAGCATTGAATACGATTGCAGGAGATGGGCCGTGTCAAACAGCCGGTTGTGGCGGCGTCGACCAAATCGAGACATTCCCGGATCAAACCCTGGGCGGATCGGTTTCCCGTTCCCAGTGCCTGCGGCCCGCGACTTCGATGTAGGAACGGATCGCGCCGCGCGCATCGTTGCCGACGACCAGGCCGGGATCCTCGTCGCCATTGGGCAGCGTGGCCGGAATCCCCGCCGACTCCAACAATGTACCGCCGTCGCCGAAGACCAGCAGTGCCTTGCAGTGTCGATACTGCTCCTTGAGGTAATCGAGCGTGCGCGCGTCCTTGCGCAACTCGCCCATGCGATCGTCGCCGTCGGGCACGATCATGCCGTCGAACAGCACGCCGGGCTCGTTTTCCAGCGACACGTCGGCATCGAGCGTATCGCCCGCCTGCGTGGTGCACGGGCCGATGCGCACGCCCATCAGGCGCGGGACCGCGCCGGCATCGAGCAATGCGCGCTGCACGGCTTCCACCGTCTTCCCGTTGACGCCATCGGCGACGAGGATCGCGAACTTGCGCGAGCGCACGCCGGGTTCACCCGGCCTCGCCGTCATCGAAAGCGCCGGCGAAGATTTCACTTCGGCCTTGGGGACGCGCGCGATGGCGCGCGGCAGTGCATCCGGCAGTTCCATGCCGATGCCGTCCGCGACTTTCGCGGCCAGGTCGCGCGAAACATTCACCAATCCGGCGAGCATGCGCGCACGAACGGCCGGCACCGTGACCTTGCTCAATTCGAAGCGGAACGCGCCGACGATGTGCGCCTGTTCTTCCGGCGTCTGGCTGTCGAAGAACAACTTCGCCTGGTTGTAGTGCTCGGCGAACTTTTCGGGATGACCGCGCAATTCATCCTGCTTCACAGGTTCGGGGAAGGAAACGAAGCCCGCGGCACCTGCCTGGAACGGACAACCGCCGCCAAGGCTGTTCGGTTCGTACGAGACACGACCGCGATGGATCGCCTGTCGATGCATGCCGTCGCGCTGGTTGTTGTGCACCGGCGCGATGGGTGCATTGATCGGAATCTCGTGGAAGTTGGGTCCACCCAGGCGCGAGATCTGCGTATCCACGTAGGAATGGATGCGGCCGGCGAGCAGCGGATCGTTCGTGAAGTCGATGCCCGGCACCACGTGCGCGGTGCAGAACGCCACCTGCTCGGTCTCGGCGAAGAAGTTGTCGGGATTGCGATTGAGCACCATGCGGCCGATCGGCTGCACGGGCACCAGCTCCTCCGGCACGAGCTTGGTCGCGTCGAGGATGTCGAACGAGTAGCGCGCCGCATCGTCTTCGGTGAAGACCTGCACGCCGAGTTCGTACTCCGGATACGCACCGGCTTCGATGGCTTCCCACAGATCGCGGCGATGGTAATCCGGGTCCGCGCCCGAAATCTTGACCGCTTCCTCCCAGGCGAGCGCGTGCGTGCCCAGCTTCGGCGTCCAGTGGAACTTGCACAGCCGCGCTTCGCCCTGCGCATTGACCAGGCGGAAGGTGTGCACGCCGAAGCCCTGCATCATGCGATACGAGCGCGGGATGCCGCGATCCGACATCACCCACATCAGCATGTGCGTGCTTTCGGGCATGAGCGACACGAAATCCCAGAACGTGTCGTGCGCCGAAGCGGCCTGCGGCATCGCGTTGTGCGGCTCGGGCTTCACTGCATGCACCAGGTCCGGGAACTTCATCGCGTCCTGGATGAAGAACACGGGGATGTTGTTGCCCACCAGGTCCCAGTTGCCTTCGTCGGTGTAGAACTTCACCGCGAAGCCGCGCACGTCGCGCGCGGTGTCCTTCGACCCGCGCTCGCCCTGCACCGTGGAGAAGCGCACGAACACGGGCGTGACCTTCCCTTTCGCCTGGAACGGTGCGGCGCGCGTGAGATCGGTCAGCGGTGCGTAGCATTCGAAGAAACCGTGCGCACCGCTGCCGCGCGCATGGACGATGCGTTCGGGGATGCGCTCGTGGTCGAAGTGCGTGATCTTTTCGCGGAGGACGAAATCCTTCAACAGCGCAGGGCCGCGGAGCCCGGCCTTGAGCGAATGCTGGTTGTCGGAAACGGGGACGCCCTGGTTGGTCGTCATTCGCTGCGCGCTGGCATCGGTGCGCACAGGATCGAGCGGGCCGACCGCCACCGGCTCACCGCTCGTGGCGCGTGTACCGAGCTTGTCCGACGCATTCACTTCGCTCAGTGTGCTTGCGCCGACAGCCTCGCTTGGGGGCTCCACGCCCTCGCCTTCCTGCGGCGCATGCGCATTGTCGTAGCCGTATTCGAGCGGCTTGTTCGCGTTGAACGGCATCGCCGCCGACGTCGCGTCGACATCGGCCATTTGCTCGGCAATACGAGGGGAAGCGGGCGTGGGCGACTGCGACTTGCGACGGGCCATGGAAAACACCTCGATGCGTGGACTCACCACAACTACGCCGATGCAAGTGACATCGACATGAGGCTCGTTGGCTGAATCAGTCAGCTTCGTGCGTCCATTTCATTGACGTCACTTGCACCGCGACGAGTCCAGCATCGCCGGGTGCAGTCAACCGGAGGACACCTGATGGCACGCGACATCCTGAAGACGTTGAAGGACGAACACGACAAGCTCCGTGCGTTGTTCGAGCAAGTCAAGGACACCACCGACCGCGCAGTGAAGAGCCGCGCGGAATTGCTCGAACAGATCGAGGACAACCTCATCCCGCACGCGAAGTGGGAAGAACAGGTGTTCTATCCGGCGTTCAAGGAACGCGCCGATCGCGAAGGACTGCAGACGCTTGCCGAGGCCTACGCCGAGCATCACGCCGTCGAGAATTCCGTCATTCCCGAAGTGCACCAGGCGCAACCGGGTACGCCGGAGTTCGCGGGGCGCGTCAAGGTGTTCGGCGAATTCGTCGACCACCACGCCAAGGAAGAAGAGAAGACGATGTTCAAGATGGCGCGCGAGATGTTCAGCGCCGAGGAACGCGCGCAGATGGACGAGGACTATGAAACCTGGAAGTCCTCGGACGACGCGCAGAAGGCCGTGATGAACGAGAAGGCGAAAGCGGTCGGCGCCGCGGCGCGGCAAGCCACCCGCCAGTAACCCTGGCATCGATGAAGCCGGGCGTGCGCGCCCGGCTTTCTCGTTTGGATTACAGGGATGTTCATGCTCCCCACGCGGCCCCGAGGATCGGTTCTTCACGCGCCGTCCGCATTGCCGCGACGTCGCTGAATGCGTTGCGGCCGACCGATGTTCTTCCGGAAACGGTTACGGCAGAATCGCCCATCACTGTCGTCATTCGTGCGTGCGTCATGCCCCATTTGAATTCCCGCATCCTCGTGACCTTCGTCGGCGGCCCGCTGCATGGCATGCAGCAGGAACTCGATGCGCCGCCGGAACAATTCTGGCGCGACCTGCCGAATGGTTCGGCGCTGCTGTACGGGCGTCGTTGGTGTTCCGGCGACCCGGAAGCAACGGGCGCGCACGACACCCCGATGTACGCGGTGTATTCGCCGGTCGGCATGTCCGAACACGCCTATCGCGAGTTGTTGCAGACGGTGGATCTCGATCGGCACGAAGCGTTGGCCGCGGCGTCCTCCGACGTTCGCACCAAGCGTTCCAGCCGCACTCCCTGAGCCAGCACGGAAAGGATTCCATGCCCTATTCGCTTCAATCTCTGGACGCGCGCACCATCGAGGTGCGTTATACCGGCGTCGTCGGCTACTTCGAGCGCGCCGAGGCCGTCGAACGCGCGGCCGGCGCCATGCGTGCGGCGGAGGCCGATCGCCTCCTGGTCGACTTCACGCACGCCACGCCCGTCGAGGAAGACAAGGCGAACCGCGCCGACTTCATCGCGCGCACGATCACGCACCTGGCGATTCCGACCGCACGCGTCGCACTCGTCGGCGTTTCGAGCGTCTTCGCCTTTCCGGCGGAACTGGCGTGCGAGATCCGGCACATCCCCTCGCGCAAGTTCGATACGCGCGCCGAAGCGCTCGAGTGGCTGGCGCTCGACGTCATCGAAGTCACCAACCTCTCCAAGACGCCCTAAGCGGCTCCGTCGTTCGGATAGACCGACGCGCGCACCGGAAGGACGCGCACGACATCCCCCACGCGCGGCACCTGGGCATCCTGCGTATCGGGCAGATCGAGTTCGATCGTGCGCGGTTGGCCGGCGCATTCGAGTTCGGCGGTGATGCGGTCGGCGCGGCGGAACAGGTCGACGACCTTCGCCGCGAAGCCGTCGCCTTCCTTGACGATCGCCAGGTCGTGCGGCCGCGTCATCAGGATCGCGGGGCCGGCGTAGTCGCCTTCCATCGGCAATGCGAGCGGATGGCCCGCCATTTGGAAGCGTCCATCGCGCACCTCACCTTCGAGGCGATTCGCGCGACCGATGAATTCGAAGACGAAGGGCGATGCGGGCGCGCGGTGGATTTCGTCGACGGACGCGACTTGTTCGATGCGGCCTTCGCGCATGACGACGACGCGATCGGCGAGTTCGAGCGCCTCTTCCTGGTCGTGCGTGACGAACAGCGTCGTCTGCCCGGTGCGTTCGTGCAGGCGCCGCAACCAGCGACGCAGCTCCACGCGGACCTTCGCATCGAGCGCGCCGAAAGGCTCATCGAGCAGCAGCACGCTGGGCTTGATCGCGAGCGCACGCGCAAGCGCGACGCGTTGCTTCTGTCCGCCCGAAAGCTGATCCGGGTAGCGCGCGCCCAATTCCGGCAACTGGATCAGCGCCAGCAACTCATCGACGCGCTTGGCGATCTCCGCACGTGAGGGACGTTGCGAACGCGGCCGACTGCGCAGGCCGAAGGCGATGTTCTCCGCCACGGTCATGTGACGGAACAGCGCGTATTGCTGGAACACGAAGCCGACGTTGCGCTGTCGCAAGCGCATCGATGTCGCATCCGTTTCGCCGAAGTGCAGCCGCCCCGCATCGGGATGCAACAGGCCTGCGATCACGCGCAGCAACGTCGTCTTGCCCGAGCCCGACGGGCCGAGCAGCGCGACCAGTTCGCCCGACGCGATGTCGAGGTCGACGGCATCCAGCGCCGCGACCCCGGGGTAATGCTTGGCGATGCCTTGCAGGTGCAGGTCCATGCGGGCTCAGTGTCTCCGATGTGCGCGCGCGAGCGCGTCGCCGTGGCGCGCTTCCAGCCAGAAACGCACGACCAGCGTCACCAGTGCGAGCCCTGCAAGCAGCGAGGCGACCGCGAAGGCCGCGGTCGCGTTGAACTCGTTGTAGAGGATTTCGATGTGCAGCGGCAGCGTGTTGGTCAGGCCGCGGATATGGCCGGAAACCACCGACACCGCGCCGAACTCGCCCATCGCACGCGCGCCGCACAACAACACGCCGTACAACAGCGCCCACTTGATGTTCGGCAAGGTGATGCGTCGAAACATCTGCCACGGGCCCGCGCCGAGCGAGCGCGCCGCGAGTTCTTCTTCGGAGCCTTGTTGCTCCATCAGCGGAATCAGTTCGCGCGCGACGAAGGGAAAGGTGATGAACATCGTCGCGAGGATGATGGCCGGTCGCGCGAACAGGATCTGCAGGCCGAAGCGATCGATGACCGGGGCGAACCAACCTTCGCGCCCGAACAGCAGCACCAGGCACAGGCCCGCCACCACCGGCGACACGGCGAACGGCAGGTCGAGCAACGCCAGCAGGACACGCTTGCCGCGGAATTCGAAGCGCGTGACGGCCCACGCGGTCGCCAGGCCGAAGAACGCGTTGAGCGGGATGACGACCGCCGCGGTGATGAGCGTGAGTTCGAGCGCCGAACGTGCATCCGGCTCTGTCAGCGCGGCGAACCATACCTTTACGCCTTCCTGGAACGCCGCGCCCAGCACCATCGCAAGCGGCATCACCAGCAGCAAGGCCATGATCAGCACGGCGAGCACGGTGAGTCCCCATCGCAGCCAGCGCGGCGGTTGCAGCGGATCGATCGGCGCGCCCCGTTCAAACATCACGCTTCCTCGCGAACAGGGCGGGGATCAGCGTGTTGATCGCGATCAGGCAGACGAAGGACGCCGCCAACAACAGCGCTGCGATCGCGACCGCGCCGTCGTAGTCGTATTCTTCCAGGCGGATCGTGATCAGCAGCGGCGCGATCTCCGTCTTGAACGGCAGGTTGCCCGCGATGAAGATCACCGAGCCGTATTCGCCGAGCGCGCGCGCGAAGGCGAGCGAGAAACCGGTGAGCAGCGCGGGCGCAAGTTCGGGCAGCACGACGCGGCGGAACGTGGTGAAGCGGCTCGCACCGAGCGACGCGGCCGCTTCTTCCTGGTCGCGGCCGAGGGTTTCGAGCACGGGTTGCAAGGTGCGCACCGCGAACGGCAATCCGATGAACACCAGCGCGATCACGATGCCCGCCGGTGCGTAGGCGATCTTCCAACCGTGCGGTTCGACGAAACGCCCGACCCACCCGTTCGCCGAATAGATCGCCGTCAGCGCGATGCCGGCGACGGCCGTCGGCAATGCGAATGGCAAGTCGACGAGTGCGTCCATCAACCGTCGACCCGGGAATCGATAGCGCACGATCACCCACGCGACGAGCGCGCCGGCGAGCGACGCGATCACCGCGGCGACGGCCGACGCACTGAAACTCAACACGAGCGATGCGCGCACGCGCGGATCTTCGAGCACGCGCATCCAGCCTTCGCTGCCCAAGCCCGCCGAGCGCACCACGAGCGCGGCCAGCGGCAGCAGCACGATCAATCCGAGCCACGCCATGCCCAGCCCGAGGCTCAGGCCGAAGCCCGGCAACGGATGGCGCATCCGCTGCACCAGGCGCGTGGCGACGGTCGACATCGATCAGCGTCCCGGTCGATAGATGCGGTCGAAGAAACCGCCGTCGGCGAAGTGCGCCTGCTGCGCCTTCTTCCAGCCACCGAATGCGCTGTCGATCGTCACCATCGGCACCTTCGGGAAGCGCGCGAGTGCGGTCGGCGATACGCCTGCGGTTTGCGCCGGGCGATAGAAATGCCTTGCGACGATCTGCTGTCCCTGCGGCGTGTAGAGGAAGCGCAGGTAGGCTTCCGCCTGTTGGCGCGTGCCGTGTTTGTCGATGTTGGTGTCGAGCCACGCGACCGGCGGTTCGGCCTTGATGCTGACCGACGGCACGACGATGTCGAACTTGCCGCGCGTCTGCGCATCGTTCTGCACGAGCAAGGCTTCGTTTTCCCACGCGATCAGCACGTCGCCGATGCCGCGTTCGACGAAGGTGGTCGTCGCGCCGCGCGCGCCGGTGTCGAGGACGGGCACGTTGCGGAACAACTTGCCCATGTAGTCGAGCACCTTCGGACCATCGCGATACTCGCGCGATGCCCACGCCCAAGCCGCGAGGTAATTCCAGCGCGCGCCGCCGGAGGTCTTCGGATTCGGCGTGATCACCGCAACGCCCGGGCGCGCGAGATCGTTCCAGCTCTTGATCGCCTTCGGATTGCCCTTGCGCACGAGGAACACGATCGTCGAGGTGTAGGGCGCGCTGTTGTGCGGAAGGCGCGTTTGCCAGTTCGCAGGCAGCAGCTTCGCTTTCTCCGCGATGGCGTCGATGTCGGCGGCGAGTGCGAGCGTGACGACATCGGCGCCAAGACCGTCGATCACCGCGCGCGCCTGCTTGCCCGATCCGCCGTGCGAGGTGCGCAGGTTGAGGTCTTCGCCCGTCTTCTTCTTCCACTCCGCGGCGAAGGCGGTGTTCACCTCTTCGTAGAGCTCGCGCGTGGGGTCGTAGGAAACGTTGAGCAGCGTGGATTTCGCCGATGCGACACCGGCGAGCAGGATGAGGGCGAAGGTCGCGAGGAAGGTCTTCATGATGCGGGGGGCCTCAGAAGGAGAACTGCGCGCGGGTTAGCAGGATGTGTTCGGCGTCGCGGCGGATGCCGTCGGGCGCGGCGTCGAAGGTCGTATGCAGGTAATCGGCGACCAGCTTGAAGTGCGCGTTGAGATACCAGTTGAAGCCGACGCCCCAGCTGCGTGCGCCATCCGCGGCGCTTGCCGGATTGGCGAAGACGGGGAAGGCGCGGTCGTCGATGTCGAGTTCGCCGTAGCGCGCGGTGAGTTCGAGGGCGCCCCACCCGCTTTCGCCCAGCGCGAAGGGGTTGTCGGGCTTCGTGATGCCCTGGTAGCCCACGGGTTCGCCGGTGACCGCGAAGCTGGTGCTGATCTGCCACGCGCGGTTGTCGATCGCATCGCCAACGCCGTTGCGCGCGACCTCCTGGCGCGAGGCGATGTATTCGCCCAGCACGCCGAACCGGCCGACGTACCAGTACATCTGCGGCGACCAGCGATCGTGTGTGCCGGCGGCGGCGACATCGTTGCGATAGCTGAAGAACGTCACCTGCCCCGGCGTGCGATAGCGCGGGAGGAAATCGTTGCCGCTGCCGGTCTTGTCGCCGTGCGTGGCCGCGAGGCCGAAGCCGAGGCCGGACAACGCGGTGTCCCCGCCCTTCCACGGCTCGAAGAACACGCGTGCGGCGACTTCGAAATCGCCGTCGGGATTGGTCGACGCGCCATCGCGACCATCGACCGTACCGTTGTAGACGCCCAGTGCATACGACAAGCCGGGCCCGTCGAACTTGCCCTGCAACTGCACGCCGATGTCGCGGCCGGGCGCGAGTTCCGATGGCAGGCCGTTCTCGACCTGGCTGGTGGTCGCGCTCGATTGCAGGCGTTCCAGGCCGAGCGGGACCTTCGTCTTGCCCAGGCGCACGGTGGCGCGCGGATCCAGGCGCACGTCGAGATACGCATCCACCGTGCTCGCCGAATCGCCCGCGAATTGGCCGGTGAAGCGATACGCGAGCAATTCGCCGAAGTTGCCTTCGATCGTCGGTTCGGCGCGGCGCAGGAGGAAGGTGTCGTCCTGCACGTCGCCGTCGTCGAACCATTGGCGGCCGTCGTACTGGAACAAGCCGCGCAGGCGCAGTTCGGAGCCGCCGCCGATCGACGACTTCCACGCAAGCCCCTTGTCGTCGAAGGTGAAGCTCGGCGATTCCACGGGCTCGACCTCCTTCGCGGGCGGCGGTGGCGTTGCGGCCACGATGGCCGGTTGCGCCGCGAGTTTTTGCTCCAGCACGCGCAGGCGCTGGTCCAGCGAGGCCAGGTCGGCGGGTGTTTGTTGGGTCGTCTCGCCGAGCAGGGTTTCGAGGCGGCGCACGCGCGCTTCGATGTCCTGCAGCGTTGGCGGGTCTTGCGGCGGGTCGACCGCCCGTGCCTGCGGGATTGCGCAAACGCACGCGAGCGCAAGGAAGAGCGAAACAATGGCACGGACCATCGAGGTGTCTCCCTTGGCGGCGGGATCGCCTCCGGTGGTGGCGGTCGGGCAGGTTCGTCGGGCGCACATTCGTGGAGCGTGATGGGCTCGTGAGCCGAAAACCAGCCGGGCGTCGATTCGCGCGCATCCAATCGCCCCTCCCTCTTGCACGCCCTGCCCTTCGCGGCGTATTGCTGGCGGGCCACGCAATGGAGGCTTGGGTCATGCGATTCCGGGGATCGATGGTCGTGTTGTCGGCGGTACTCGTCGCCGCGTGTTCGAACAGTGGCTACGTCACCCTGCGCGGCGCGCTGCTGGTGCCGCCGCCCGGGCAGAGCGAATGCCGCCTGTCGCTGCCGCAATTCAAGGGCACGCCGGACGAAGGCGATTACACGCGCCGGCTGAAAGGCGGGCACTTCCAGGAGTCCTTCCCGATCGATGGGAAGGTCCGCGACTACGAGGTCGTGATCGCTTGTGCCGGATATCAGCCCATGACCCGGCAGGTGCACCTGGGCGAAGGGGTCTTCGCGGTGGATCTGGGCAACGTCGTCCTTTCGAAGGAATGACTCGGCTGTTTCCTTCCGCTTCAACCGCTTGACGCGCAAATACGAATCACTATCATTTGCCTGAAACCCAAACTCAGGCAAGTGGATGCTTTGGCATGCACGGACATCGCAGGCGCTTCCCACCGCGCCGCAGGCCCTGCCCACCCCGGCGCAGCTCGCGTCGCTGGGGCCGGTGCTGTGCCTGTCGCGGGTCCAGCCCGGCGGCGCGCTGGCCGGATGGGCGCAGGCCGCGCGGTCCGAGGTGGCCTGCGACGTCGAGCGTGAAGGCCCCTGCGAGGCGATCCACTTCGTCGACGCCCGCGAACGCCCCTGCTGGCGCCTCTATCTCCTCCCCGACAGCGACTTCCTCGCCTGGGATGCGCTGATCGCGGGACTGCGCACGCGCGCCGACCGCGCGTGGCATGCCGCGCGCGGCCATCGCCTCGAACGCCGCCTCCACGCCGAACGCTGGAGCGCCACCGTGCTGTCGCTGCGCACCACGCGGTCGCACGCCGACGCGGGCACGGCGCTCGCCGCCGATCGCAGCGCCATTTCTTCGCTCGGGATGTCGATCGCGCTGCGCATCGCGCGCACCGAAGGCATCGAACTCGACGCCCCGCACAACACCGACTGCTGTTGCCAGCACCACGCCTGGCGCTGATCCCCACTCCAACCACAAGAAGAACGTCCCTCCATGGCCCCCTCGCCGCTGCACCCGCTGTGCTTGTCCATCCTTGCCGCACTTGCGGCCCCCGCGTTCGCCGCGGACGACACCGCGCCCGCCGATGCGCGCGAACTAGACCGCGTCACCGTCGTGGGCGATGCACGCGACAGCCAGTCGTCCACGGCGACGCGCATGAACCTCACGCTGCGCGAAACCCCGCAGTCGGTGAGCGTCATCGATCGCGCGACGCTCGATGCATTCGGATTGACCAGCGTGAACCAGGCCCTCGGGCTCGCCACCGGCATCCAGGTCGAACAAGTCGAAACCGACCGCGCCTACTTCACCGCGCGCGGCTTCGACATCACGAACTTCCAGACCGACTGCATCGGCTTGCCCATGCCGTATGGCCTGGTGAACGGCGATATCGATCTTGCGATCTACGATCGCATCGAAGTGCTGCGCGGTGCGAACGGCCTGATGTCCTCCACCGGCAATCCGTCGGCGACGATCAACTTCATCCGCAAACGCCCCACGCCCGATCTGCAGGCCGATGCCGCATTGACCGTCGGCAGCTGGAACAACACGCGACTGGATGTCGACGTCAGCGGCGGTTTGGCGAACGAAGGCGCGGTGCGCGGTCGCGCGGTCGCGGCGTTCGAACAGGGCGACAACTACCTCGATCGTTACTCGCGCGACAAGCAGGTCTACTACGGCATCCTCGAAGCCGACCTCGGGGAAGCGACGACGCTCGCCGTCGGCGCGTCCCACCAACGCAATCGCCCCGAAGGCGTGCTGTGGGGCGCGCTTCCGCTGTTCTACAGCGACGGCACGCCGACCGACTACGACGTCTCCACCAGCACCGCCGCCGATTGGTCGCACTGGGACACCGACACCACGTACGCCTTCGCAGAACTGCAGCACGACTTCGCCGGGCAATGGCAAGCCAAGGCCACCGTCAATTACCAGGAGACCGAAGAGAACACCGAGTTGTTCTACGTCTCCGGCACGCCGGATCGCGCGACGGGCCTGGGCCTGTCCCCGTTTCCGTCCGCTTACGATTCCACGTACCGCGCGCATTACGCCGACATCTACGCAAGTGGACCGCTGACGTTGCTCGGCCGCTCGCACGACGTGGTCGTCGGCGGAAACTGGGCACGCGGCAACGTCCGCGAGGTCTCGCGCTACAGCGACGATGTCGGCCCGGATCTGCCGCCGCTCGAACTGTTCGACGGCTACTATCCCAAGCCCGTGTGGGATGCACCGTCCGCCGGTTCGGATTTCGACCTCGAACGCGAAAGCCTCTACGCCACGGTGCGCTGGAATCTCTCCGACAGCGTCAAGCTGATCACCGGCGCATCGCGCACGCACGCGCAATCGATCGGCGACAGCTACGGCGTTTCCAATTCGTCCGATGAAACCAAGACGACGCCGTTCGCGGGCCTGGTCATCGACCTCGCGCCCAACTACTCGCTGTACGGCAGCTACGGCGAAATCTTCAATCCACAGTCCGAGCTCGACGAAAACCATCAATTCGTCGGCGCGCTCACCGGCAGCAATGCGGAAGTCGGCCTGAAGGGCGCATGGAAGGACAACGCGATCAACGCATCGATCGCCGTCTTCCGCGCGCGGCAGGACAACCTGGCCGAGTTCGCCGGCTACTACCCCGGCACCTTCGACTCTTACTACCAGGGCACCAACGCCGAATCGCGCGGCATCGAATTCGACATGGCCGGCCGCATCACCGACACCTGGACCCTCTCGGGCGGCATCACGCACATGCAGCTCGTCGATGAAGACGGGCAGAACACGCGCGATTACGTCCCGCGCGATACGTTCCGCGTGGCCACGACGGTCGAGATCCCGCAGGTCGCAGGCCTGTCGTTCGGCGGCACGCTGCGCTGGCAGAGCCAGATCCACGTGGACGACGTGCTTCCCGATGGCGCGCCCGTTCGCGTCGAACAGGATGCGTACGCGCTGCTCGGGCTGATGGCGCGTTACGAGTTCGCCGATCGTTGGACCGCGACGCTCAATCTCGACAACGTGACGGACGAAAAGTACTACCCGAGCCTGTATTGGAACCAGGCGTTCTGGGCCGCACCGCGCAACGTCTCGCTCACCGTCGCGTACCGCTTCCAGTGATCGCCGCACGCACACAGCGACGACTCTCGCTCGCCAGCCGCGTGCTGGCAGCGCTGGTCGGCGGCTATGCGTTCGCGCATGCCGCCACGGCATTCCTCACGCTCGCCCTGCCCTTCGCGCGCGCCGATCGCGTGATTGCCGCGACCTTGCTTGCGTTCGTCGTCTGGTGCGGCGTTGCGATCTACGCGTTCATGGCGCCGAAGGCCTGGCGCGTGTGGGCGGTCCTCCTCGTCGGCGGCGCGCTGTTGTACGGCGTGGCCGTCGCCTTCCCCGACATGGCGGCACGCCCATGAAGCACAACGCGACGCAAGCCTTGTCCTGGCTGCACACCTGGTCCGGCCTGCTGGTGGGCTGGCTGCTGTTCGTGATCTTCGCCGGCGGCACGATCGCGTGCTTCGACAAGGAACTCGATTACTGGATGCAGCCATCGCTGCACGGACGCGCATTGCCGCAAACGCCGTCGTTCGACAAGGCCGTCGAACACCTGCAGAAGAAAGCGCCCGACGCGCACTCCTGGTACTTGCTCGTGGGCGATCGCGATCCCGCGCTGCAGGCCTACACCTTCATGGACGACGGCACGGAAACGCGCGTCGCGCTCGACCCCGTCACCGGTGAAGTACTGCCTTCGACCGCGGGGGGCGACTTCTTCTTCGAGCTTCACTACAACCTGCACGCCGGCAACCTCGGCATGTACATCGTCGGGCTCGCCGGCATGCTGGCGTTCGCCGCGATCATCGCGGGCATCCTGATCCACAAGCGCATCTTCAAGGACTTCTTCACGTTCCGGCCTGCGGCGGGCAAGCAGCGCGCGTGGCTCGACGCGCACAACCTCACCGGCGTCCTCGGCCTGCCGTTCCACCTGCTGATTTCGTACACGGGCGTGATCATCTTCGCGACCAGCTACATGTTCGCAGGCGTGAACGCGGGCTACGGCGGCGACATCAACAAGCTGTACACCGAAGCCGGCGACTTCTACGAGCGCGAAGAAGTCGGCAAGCCGCTCGGCAAGATGACTTCGACCGACGCCCTGCTCGACCGCGCCCGCGCGGAACTCGGCACGCCGATCACCTGGGCGAGCATCCATCATCCGCACGATGCGAGCGCGACGATCGCGTTGGGCGGCGACCACTCGCGCCACGTCGCATGGAACTTCCACCAGGCGACCTACGACGCCGCGGACGGTCGCCTGCTGCACGTGACCAAACCTCCGGCGGCCGGTTATCACACCTACGAGTTCCTCGGCGGGCTGCACATGGTGCAGTTCGGTGGATCGCTCGTGCGCTGGTTGTACTTCGTGCTCGGCCTTGCGGGTTGCGTAATGATCGCCAGCGGGATGCAGGTGTGGGTGCGCAAGCGCGAGAAGCGCGTGCGCGAGGCGGGCGCGGTGTCGGGCTACGGCCTCGTGCGTGCGTTGAATGTCGGCGTGGTCGCGGGTTTCCCGTTCGCCGCCACTGCGATGCTGCTCGCCAATCGGTTGTTGCCGTGGTCGCTGGCGGACCGCGCGTCGGCGGAAATCCTCGTGTTCTGCCTGGCGTGGTTTGGCGCGACCGTCTGGGGCGCGTGGGCGGATCGCAATGATCGTGGCTGGCGTGATCTGTTCGCCGCCACCGCAGCGGCCTTTACGCTCGTCCCGATCGTCAACGCAGTGACCACGCCGAACAGCGCGCTGTGGTCGACCCTGCGCACCGGCGACCTCGCGCTGGCCGCCGTCGACCTGACCTGCATCGTGTTCGCGATCTCCTATGCATGGATGGCGCGCCGCGCGGCACGCACCGCACCGATGCGTGTCGAGGAGGCGTTCGCATGAGCCTGATTCTGGGAACCCTGCTCGGGCTCGTGGCCTGGGCCACGTTGAGCCTCGGTTTGCCGAAGCACTTCCGCGCGTTGCGCGCACGCGATCCCTCGCTGGGCGAGCGCAAGTTCCTGCGCGCGATCGGCTGGACCACGCTCGTCGCGATGTGCGCCGTATGCATCGCGGCTTACGGCTGGGAGTTCGGGTCGGTCTACGCGGCGGTCCTCATGATGCTCACCGCGCTCGCATGGGCCTTGTGGTTGACGCGGATGACGCAGGTGCGCGCGAAGCGCTAACCCAGGCGCTTGCGCAATTCGTCGAGCTTCATGTCACCGGCCGCGCCGGGCGACACCCGCGCGGACAAACTCGCCGCCGGATCGCCTTCGGCCCACTTCGCCGGGTCGGCGGCCTGCTTGTAGGCATCGCGGAACGGCACGCCCTGTCGCGCGAGATCGACCGCGAGGTCGGTCGCGTACATCGAAGGTTCGAGCGCATCGCGCATGCGCTCGACGTTCCAGTCGAGGTTGCGCAACAGATCCGGCAACAAGGCCAGCGCGGCGAGCCCCTTGCCGAAACCATGGAACAACGCGCCCTTCGTGATCTGCAGATCGCGGTGATAACCGCCGGGCAACGACAGCAAGTGTTCGATCTCGCTCCGTGCGGCGGCAACGCTCGCATACGTGCCGCGCATCAACTCGACGACGTCTGGGTTGCGCTTGTTCGGCATGATCGAACTGCCCGTCGTGTACTGCGCCGGCAGGCGAACGAAGCCGTACTCGGCGGTCGTGAACACGCTGAGGTCCCAGGCCAGGCGCCGCAGGTCGAGCATGGCGCTGCCCAGAGCTTCGAGCGCCGCGAGTTCGAACTTGCCACGCGAGAGCTGCGCGTAAAGCGGCGAAACCTGCATGCGCGCGAAACCGAGCGCCTGCGTCGTATGCGCGCGATCCAGCGGCAGATTCACGCCGTAACCGGCAGCCGTGCCGAGCGGATTGGCATCGACCCATGCGCGCGTATCCGCGGCGCGCTGTGCGTTGTCGATGAACGCCTCCGCCCAACCCGCCCACCACATGCCCGCCGACGACACGACGGCGCGCTGCAGATGCGTATACCCCGGCATCGGCAATGCGCTTTCCGCTTGTGCGCGATCCAGCGCGATGCCCGCCACCTCGCGGCACAGCGCCTGCACGGTAGCGAGCTTGTCCTTGAGCCACAAACGCGTGGCGACCAACACCTGGTCGTTGCGACTGCGACCTGCGTGGATACGACGACCCGCGTCGCCAAGACGTTCGGTGAGACGCGCTTCGATCGCGGAGTGACCGTCTTCGAATCGCTCGTCGAGCACGAAGGTCCCGCTCTTGAAGTCCTCGGCCAACACCGTCAACTCGCGTTCCAATCCCGCGAGTTCCTCCGTCGTCAGCATGTCGATCTTCGCCAATCCCTGCGCATGCGCGCGGCTCGCGGCGATGTCCTGCAGGAAGAATTCGCGATCGAGCAACACATCGTCGCCCGCGAGGAAGGCCTGGATCTGCGCGTCGACCTGGACGCCCGGCTTCTGCCACAACAGGTCGCTCATGCGGCCTCCGCGTGCGTATCGAGGGGAATGCCGGCGAACTCGTCGAAACCGAACGCCAGGTTGAGGTTCTGCAGCGCCTGCGTCGCCGCGCCCTTGAGCAGGTTGTCTTCGGTGGCGACGACCACGAGGCGATGACCGTCTTCGGACAGCGTGAAGCCGCCGAGTTCGACGTGTTGTCTGCCGGCGATGTTGCTCACCCAGGGCGCATCGTCGAACACGCGCACGAGCGGTTCGCCGGCATACGCATCGCGATAACGCGCCAACACCGCTTCGCGATCGAACGCGGTGCGCAGGTGCAGGTTGGCCGTGATCGTCAAACCGCGGAAATGCGGCGCGACGTGCGGCATGAATTCCACCGGATGGCGCAGCTGCGTGCTGACTTCTCGCTCGTGCACGTGGCCGGTCAATGCGTACGGCATCAGGTTGTCGCGCAGCTTGTCGGGGTTGTTCTTGTCCGACGGCGTCGTGCCCGCGCCCGAGTAACCCGAGACGCCGAAGCACTGCACGGGACCGTTGATGAATTCCCGCATCGGGGCGATCGCAAGCTGCATCGCGGTCGCGTAGCAACCGGGATTGCTGATGCGGCGCTTGCCCGGATGCCACACGCGCGTGAGTTCCGGCAGGCCGTAATACCAGGCCGGATCGAAGCGGAAATCGGCGGACAGATCGACGATCACGGGATCGACGTTCGCGAAATCGAAGGCCGCCACGCACGCCGCGGCCTTCCCGTTCGGCAACGCAAGCACCACAGCATCCGCACCCAGCGTCGGCAAGTCTTCGTTCGCAGGCGCGCTGTAGCGCAGCTCACCGCGGTAGGACGGCTCGAACTCGGACACCAGGCGCCCTGCGCGCTCGCGCGACGACACATACGCAAGATCGAAGCGCGGATGCCCGCAAATCAACTTGATCAATTCCGTGCCGACGTGCCCGCGCGCGCCCACGATCCCAATGGTCGTCTTGCCGCTCATGCGTAACGCCCCAGGCGGCCGACCAGGTTCTGCTTCACCGCCGCCCACTCGGCGTCGATGATCGAGAAGTTGACCGTGTCGCGCAGCGTGCCGTCGCGATGGCGCACGTGATTGCGCGTGATGCCCTCTTCCTTCGCGCCCAGGCGTGCGATGGCGGTGCGCGAAGCGAGATTGAACCAACTCGTCTGCAATCCGACCGACGCACAGCGCAAGGTTTCGAAGGCATGCCCGAGCAGCAGCAACTTGGCTTCGGTGTTCAGGCCCGTGCGCTGCACGCTGGCGGCGTACCACGTGTAGCCGATCTGCAGCCGCGGCACTTCCGGCGCGAGCTCGTAGTAGCGCGTCGTTCCCACGACCTTGCCCGCCCCGTCGCGCACGACGAAGGCGAGCTGGTCGCCCTTCGCCTGCTTGGCCAGCGCGCCTTCGATGTAAGCATCGACGTCCTTCGCCTCGGGTACGTTCGTGTACCAGAGCTCGTATAGCCGCCCGTCTTCCACGGCGTCGCGCAGCCCATCGGCGTGCGCGGGCGTCAGCGCTTCCAGCGACACATGGCGGCCGCGCAGCGTCGGCGGCGTCGTCCAATCGGCGGTCGTCATGCCGCATCCTCCAGGGTGGCGAGTCGTGCCGCGCAATGATCGACGCAACGCGCGATGGCGTCGAGCGCATCGATGCCGTACCAGTACACATCCCAGCGCGGCTGCTTCACGCACCCGTCGCTCTCGGCGAAATAGAAGGCATTCACCGGATTGCCGCGCCGCGAGCGCCAGAACAGGCGCGGATTCTCCTCGCGCATGACATTCCACACCGCGCGGCCGAGTCCTTCGCCCTGCGCTTCGTCGAGCACGGCGAACTTGTCGAGATACACGCCTTCGTCCTCCTGCGTGAGGATCACCGCGACGCGGTAGTTCTCGCTCACGTAGGCGCGATGCAACTGCGTGCGCTCGAAATACTCCGGCAGCAGCTTGCGGCCGAACGCCGATTCGATGAGCGTGCGCAGGCGTGGGAGATCGAGTTCTTCCCAGCGCGTGGCCGAAAGCACGCGTTCACCACGCCGCACCAGCGTGCCGGAGCCGGTGTGCGTGAACAGCTCTTTCGCCAGTTCCGACGGCCGCGTGATCGAGATCGACGAGGACAGCGGCAAGGTATCGAGCAGCGCTTTGATCTGTTCGATCTTCACCTTCATGCCGCCATGGATCCACGGCTGCGCGATCAAATGGTCGTATTCGGTCGACAGGTTGATCGAATCGATGACGTTGCCCGCATCGTCGAGCAGGCCGCCGGTGCCGGTGAGGAACACGATCTTGTATGGCTGCAGCTTCTGCACGAGTTCGTTGGCGGCGAAGTCGGCGTTGATGTTGAGGATCTGCCCGCCGGCGGTTTCGCCCAGGCTCGCGATCACCGGAATCGAACCGGCCTGCAAGCTCGCCTGGATCGGCGCGA
Source organism: Noviluteimonas gilva (assembly GCF_009740395.1). GTDB lineage: Bacteria > Pseudomonadota > Gammaproteobacteria > Xanthomonadales > Xanthomonadaceae > Noviluteimonas > Noviluteimonas gilva. Next base: position 388,922 of record NZ_WOXT01000002.1, on the reverse strand, counting down.
GTTCGACGCGCTTCACTTCGCCCACAAGACCGAGCGCATCGCGATCGAGGTAGTCGGCTTCGAACACGCCGCTCACGATCGACGTCGCACGCGCGTCCTGCGCCTGCAGCGCCTCGACGAGCTTGAGGTTCTGCGCATGGAACACGCGGCGCACGATCGCGAGTGCTTCGGGCGAGGTCACGCGCAGGCCATTCACCGTGCGCTTTTCGATGCCGGCGGCCGCGAGTTCCGCATCGAGCTGCGGGCCCGCGCCGTGCAGCACGATCGGCGTGAGGCCGACGTCCTGCAGGAACGCGAGCGAGGACGTCAGCGCTTCGAGATCGTCGCGCAGCACCGCACCGCCCACCTTGACGACGGCGAAGCGCGCCGCGTCCAGTTGCGAGAAGCGCTTGAGGTACTGCGAGATCTCCTTCGCGCCGGCCATGCTCGAAAGCAGTCGGACGATGGTCTGGCGGGTCTGCGGGTCGTGGATGTGCATGATGTTCATGCCTGGAGGATGCGCACGATGGAGTCGGTGTAACGCTGCAGTTGGTCGACCGCGACCCATTCGTCGACGCTGTGCGCCTGCGCGATGTCGCCCGGTCCGTAGACGAAGGTGGTCAGGCCCGCGCGTGAGAACAGCGAAGCTTCGGTCCAGAAGTCCACCGCGTTGCCGATGGGCAGGCCGAGTTCGTCGGCGAGGTCGCGTGCCTCGAGGCGGCGCGCTTCGGCGACCGCGACATCGCCCGCGGGCAAGGACGGGCCGCGGAAGGTCTCTTCGTAACGCGCGAGCGCGCCCGGTTCGGCGAGACGGCCGAAGGCATCGTGCAACTGCTCGAACGCCATCGACGGCAACGGACGGAAGCCGAAACGCACTTCCGCGCTCGGCGCGATCACATTCGCCTTGATGCCGCCTTCGACGCGACCGACGTTGAAGCGCAGGCCGGTCAACCCGCCGAAACGCTGGTGCGATTGCGATTCGACATAGTCCAACGCGCGATTGCCCCAACGCATCGCGTGGTGCAGCGCGCTGGCGTGCATCGCATCCGCGCCGGAGGCATGCCCCGCCTGGCCCTGGAAACGCAACAGCACCGAGCTGATGCCGCGATGCGCGAGCACCGCTTCGCAATGCGTCGGTTCCGCGACGATGGCTTCGGCGAAGCCGTGGTCGCTCGCGAGGAAGGCTTCGATGCAACGCGCATCGTTGGCTTCTTCGTCGCTACTGAAGAGGAACGCAGCGTCGCCCTTCGTCGCATTGGCGGCCGCGACCAAACCGGCGGCTGCGCCCTTGATGTCGCACGCCCCCAAACCGATCACGCGGCCGTTCGCGACCCACATGCGATGCGGAGGGCGCGTCCAACCGGCGGCGTTGGGCACGGTGTCCAGGTGCACGTTGAACACGCGACGCGGCGTGCCGCGCACCGCGAGCAGCGACACCGCGCCTTCACCGTGATCGGTCACGGTGCAGCGGAAGTCCGGCAACTGCGTGCGCAGATAGTCGAAGATGCCGCCGGTCGTGATGTGGCGCGGCGGATTGCGCGTGTCGAAGGACACGAGCGCTTCGAGATGGCTCAGAACCCGTTCGAGCACGTCAGCGATCCTTTTCGTTGATCTGTGCCCACAACGTGCTGCTCATGCCGAACAGGCGGATGAAGCCTTCGGCTTCCTCCACGCCCCAATCGGCCGATTGCGCGTAGGTCGCGCCCTTCGCGTTGAGCAGGTGCGGCGAACGCACGGCGACGGCATCCACGCGCGCACCGCGCGTTTCGAGCACGACTTCGCCGTTGACCATGCGCTGGCTGGAGGTGAGGAACGCTTCGAGATCGGTCTTCAAGGGATCGTGATAGAAACCTTCGTAGACGATCTCCACCCACTTGCGCGCGACGTCGGGCTTGAAGCGGTTCTGCTGCTTGGTGAGCACGGCTTCTTCGAGCGCGCGATGCGCGACGAGCAGCGCCGTCAGGCCCGGCGCTTCATACACGATGCGGCCCTTGAGCCCGATCGTCGTATCGCCGGTATACATGCCGCGGCCCACGCCGTAAGGCGCGAACAGTGCGTTGAGCTTCGCGAGCAACTGCGCACCCGGCATCTGCTTGCCGTCGATGGACACCGCTTCGCCCTGGACGAACGCGATCGTCGTGCGCAGCGCGTCGTTCGGCCACTGTTCGCGCGGCGCGCACCAACCACGCGCGCCGTCGCCCGGCGCTTCCCACTTGTCGATCTCGCCGCCCGACAGCGTCACGCCGAGCAGGTTCTCGTTGATCGTGTAGGCCTTCTGCTTGGCGCGCACGCCGAAGCCGCGTTCTTCGAGATACGCCTGCTCGTACGCACGCGTCTGCGTGTGCTCCTTCTGGATTTCGCGGATCGGCGCGACGATCGTGTAATCGCCGCTGGCCTTCACCGCCAGGTCGAAACGCACCTGGTCGTTGCCCATGCCCGTGCAGCCGTGCGCGACGGCGCGCGTGCCGAGCGCATGCGCGCGTGCGAGCGTCGCGTCGACGATCAAATAGCGATCCGACACCAGCAGCGGGTACTGGCCCTGGTAGCCCTCGCCCGCCATGACGAAGGGCTTGACGAAACCGTCCCAGATCGCGGGACCGCCATCGACGGTGACGTGCGAGGCCACCCCGAGTTCGGCGGCGCGCGCTTCGATGGTCGCGCGTTCTTCGGCGTCGACGCCGCCGGTGTCGGCGAACACGGTGTGGACGTTCCACCCGCGTTCCTGCAGGTAGGGAACGCAGAAGGAGGTGTCGAGGCCGCCGGAAAAGGCGAGGACGATGTCTTTGGATGCCATGGGGGAGAGTTCCGAAAAAAGTGTTCGACTTACGGCAGGAATCAGCGACGCTGGCCGATGAGCGATGCCATCACGGCCTTCTGCACGTGCAGGCGGTTCTCGGCTTCATCGATCGCGATGCAACGCGGGGAATCCATCACCGCGTCGGTGGCCTTCACGTTGCGGCGCAGCGGCAGGCAGTGCGAGAACACGCCGTCGTTGGTCAGCGCCATCTTGGCTTCGTCGACGATGAAGTGCTTGTGCGCGTCGCGAATGGGCTTCTCGGGCGCCCAGTTGCCGAAGTACGGCAACGCGCCCCAGCTCTTGGCGTACACCACGTCGGCGCCGCGATACGCGCTTTCGATGTCGTGGCTCACCTGCAGCGAGCCGCCGCTTTCGGCGACGTTCTGCTCGGCCCAGCCCATGTAGCGTTCGTCGAGCACGTACTCGGGCGTCGGGCACAGCAGCGTCACGTCCATGCCCATGCGCGTGGCGATGGTGAGCGCGGAATTCGCGACGGCCGTGTTGAGCGGCTTGGGGTGGTAGGTCCAGGTGAGCACGTACTTCTTGCCGCGCAGATCGCGCGTGCCGAAGTGTTCCTGCAACGCAAGGATGTGCGCGAGTTCCTGGCACGGATGGGTGATCGTCTCCATGTTGATCACCGGCACCGAGGAATACTTCGCGAAGCCCTTCAGCACGCGGTCTTCGCGATCGGTCGACCAGTCGACGAACTTGGGGAAAGCGCGCACGCCGATGAGATCGACATAACGCGAGAGCACGCGCGCCACTTCGGCGATGTGCTCTTCCGCTTCGCCGTCCATCACGGTGCCGAGGTCGAATTCGATCGGCCACGCATCCTTGCCCGGCTGCAGCACCACCGCATGGCCGCCGAGTTGGAAGGCACCGATCTCGAAGCTCGTGCGCGTGCGCAGCGACGAGTTGAAGAAGACCAGCGCGATGGACTTTCCTTCCAGCGCGCGCGGACCCAGCGGCTGCGCCTTGTACTGCGCGGCGAGCGCGAGCACGGCGTCGAGCTCGGCGCGCGTCCAATCCTGGGTGTTGAGGAAGTGCTGCAGCGGAACCTGTTTCATGGAGCGTCCTGTGGGGAAGGAAATCGCTGGGCCATGAACGAAAAAACCCAGCGACAAGGGCTGGGTTTCTGGCGGATCCGATACGACGCGGCGCGCTACCCAGCGAAAATGTGGGGGAGCGGTCGGCGCGCGCGCGAGGTCATGCCCGCCGCCATGTAGGCGGAGGTGAGTACGTCGGCGTCGGCGCGGAAGGTCTGCATCGGGCGCGCATGGTCGCATCGGCGGGCGGCCGATGCAACGCTTCAGGGCTTCCGCGGCGGGATATACGGGACGACGCTCACACGCACGCGCAGGCGGTTGCCCGGGTCGTAGGGCAGGCGCGAGCGGTACTTGGTGCCGCGATAGACGTAGTCGACGTCGTAGGCGATGGGGCGGCGGAATTCGCGGAGCACCGGGATCATTTCGCAGTTGGCCTGCGATTCGGCCGGATCGGGCTTGCGCGAGACCGCGCCCTTCACGGCGCCCACGATCTTCGCCAGGCCCTTCTCATCGGCCGCGGCCTCGTCGGCGCAGCGCGGTTCCATGCGCGTGGCGCGGAGCACCTGGTAGATCGGCTGCACCCGCATCACCTGGGCGAAGTCCATCCGCACGTTTTCGTTCTGCAGGACGGTGGTTCCCGGGTCCTGCGCAAGCGCGGGCGTCCCGGCCAGGGCGATGGCGAGGGCCGCGGTGCTCAGCAGGGGCGAAAGAAGGCGCACGCATTCAGTGTAAAGGCCGGACGACGGCTCGGGCCTGAATCGAGGCTTTCCCGACGGCTAGAATGCTCCGATCCCACAGCTACTCCCCCCATTTGGCGCCCCATGGCCCTCCGCCTCCATAACACCCTGACGCGCCGGGTCGAGCCGTTCGCGCCCCTCGACCCCGTCGCCGGCCCCACGATGTATCTGTGCGGCCCGACGGTCTACAACTACGTCCACATCGGCAACGCGCGCGGGCCCGTGGTGTTCGACGTGCTCGCCGCCCTGCTCCGCCGCCGCTACGGCGCGCTGCGTTACGCGCGCAACATCACCGACGTCGACGACAAGATCAACGCGGCCGCGCGCGAGGCCGGCGTGCCGATTTCCGACATCACCGAGCGTTTTACCGCGGTGTACCTCGAAGAGATGGCCGCGCTCGGCGTTGAACCGCAGTCGTTGCAGCCGAAGGCGACCGAGCACATCCCGCAGATCATCGCGATGATCGAGCGCCTGATCGAGCGCGGGAATGCGTACGCCGCCGAAGGCCACGTGCTGTTCTCGGTCGGCAGCTATCCCGATTACGGCAAGCTTTCGCGCCAATCGCCCGAAGACATGCTGGCCGGCGCGCGCGTCGACGTGGCGCCCTACAAGCAGGATCCCGGCGACTTCGTGCTGTGGAAACCTTCGACCGACGATCTCCCCGGCTGGGAATCGCCGTGGGGTCGCGGCCGACCGGGTTGGCACATCGAATGCTCAGCGATGGCCGAAGCGCACCTGGGCGACACCATCGACATCCACGCCGGCGGCGTCGACCTGCAGTTCCCGCACCACGAGAACGAAGTCGCGCAGAGCGAATGCGCGCACGGCGGCAAGCCCTTCGCGCGGTTCTGGCTGCACAACGGCATGCTCGTGTTCGGCGGATCGAAGATGTCGAAGTCGCTCGGCAACGTCGAGCGCATCCACACGTTGCTCGAGCGCTATCCCGGTCGTTCCGAAGCGCTGCGTTATGCGCTGCTGTCCGCGCATTACCGGCAGCCGCTGGATTGGACGCCCGCGCTCGTCGATCAATCGATCCGCACGCTCGATCGCTTGTACGGCACCTTGCGCGACCTGAGTGATGTCGAAGCGACGCCGGTGATTCCGCAATCGATCGAAGACATGCTCGACGACGACCTCAACACGCCGCAGGCGCTGGCGGAAATCGCACGCCTCGCCGGTGAAGCCCGCAAGGCCGAAGGCGCGGATGCGCGTCGCGAGGCGAAGTCGGCGCTGCTCGGTGCGGGCCTGGCGCTGGGCTTGTTGCAGCGCGCGCCGTCGGAGTGGATCGAAGGCGTGACGTCGAACGACGACGACGCGCGCATCCAGGGCCTGATCGACGAACGCATCGCGGCGAAGGCGGCGAAGGACTTCGCCCGCGCCGACGCCATCCGCAGGCAACTGGCCGACGACGGCATTCTCCTGGAAGACACGCCCCAGGGCGTACGGTGGAAACGTGCATGAACGTCGTGGCTGACCACCGCGTGTTTCCGCTGGAGCCCACCGCCGCCGACGCCCAGGCGACGATCGCGGAGGAGTTCGCGTTCTTCGGCGACTGGTCGGAGCGTTACCAGTACCTGATCGACCTCGGCCGCAAGCTGCCGCCCTTCCCCGACGCGTTCAAGACCGAAGACCATCGCCTGCTCGGGTGCCAGTCGATGGTGTGGATCGTCGGCGAAGGCGATGCGCAGCGGCTCGACTTCGTGGCCACCAGCGATTCGGCGATCGTCGCGGGGCTGTGTTTCCTCGCATTGCGCGTGTACTCGGGGCGCTCGGCGCAGGAAATCCTGTCGACGCCGCCGGATTACGTCGCCGACATCGGCCTGGCGAAGCATCTGTCGCCGACCCGCAGCAACGGCCACGCCGCGCTGCTCGCCTTCATCCGCGAGCGCGCGCAGGCCGCCGCGTGAGTGCGCTGACCGCCGCAGACTCGCCGCTGCGCAATCGCGCGTTCCTCGAGCTCCTCAGCTACCGCATCCTCGCGATGCTGTCCTACCAGATGGTCGCGGTGACCGTCGGTTGGCACATCTACGAGATCACGCGCGATCCATTGGCGCTCGGCCTGGTGGGGCTGGCGGAAGTCATTCCGTATTTCTGCGTCGCGCCCTTCGCCGGGTATCTGGTCGATCACGTGCGGCGGCGCCTGCTCGGTGCGATCGCGTGCGCGGGCCTGGCGATCACGGCGCTGATCCTCACGGCGATCGCCGCCGGCTGGATCGCGGTGTCCGGCACGTGGCTGATCTACGCGGCGATCGCGCTCACGGGCACCGTGCGCTCGTTCCTCACGCCGATCTACAACACCTTGTTCGCGCGCGTGTTGCCGCGCGAGCAATACGCGCGCGGCGCGGGGCTCGGCAGCGTGGTGTTCCAGCTCGGGCTCGTGCTGGGTCCCGCATTCGGTGGCGTGATGGTCGCGTGGGCCGGGAAGACGGCGGCCTATGGCATCGCGGCGGTGTTCGCGATCGCGGCATCCGCGGCGATCGGCACGATGCGCATGACCGAACCGCACATCCCGGCCGAACGCGCGCCGATCTTCGCGAGCATCGGCGAAGGACTGCGCTTCGTCTTCGGCCACCAGATCCTGCTCGGGGCGCTTGCGCTGGACATGTTCGCGGTGTTGTTCGGCGGCGCGGTCGCGCTGCTGCCGGCCTTCATCAAGGACGTGCTGCACGCGGGCCCCGAGGCGCTCGGCATCCTGCGCGGTGCTCCGGCCGCGGGTGCGGTGCTCGTCGGCCTGTGGATGGCGCGCAAGCCGCTGGAGAAGCATGCGGGGCGTGTCTTGCTGCTCGCGGTCGCGGGCTTCGGGCTGTGCATCATCGGTTTTGCGCTTTCACAGCACCTGTGGCTGTCGGTGGCGTTGCTGTTCGCGTCCGGCCTGTGCGATGGCGTGTCGGTCGTGCTGCGCTCCACGATCCTGCAGCTCGCCACGCCCGACGCCATGCGCGGACGCGTGTCGGCGATCAACGGCATCTTCATCGGCTCGTCGAACGAGCTCGGTGCGTTCGAATCGGGGCTCGCGGCGAAGTTCCTCGGGCTGGTGCCGAGCGTGATCTTCGGTGGGTGCATGACGATTTCGATCGTCGGGGTGACGGCGAAGCTGGCGCCGAAGTTGCGGCGATTGAATTTGAAGGATTTGCAGTGACTTTCGTCGTTGCTCTACCCCACCCAAAAAGAAACCCGCCGATTGGCGGGTTTCTTTTTGACCTCCCCTGGAAGGGGAGGTGGATCAATCGCCCATCTGCTTTTGCAGGTGTTCCCAGCGTTCCTGCTCGTCGATCGTGCGTTCGGCGGTCAGGCGCGCTTCGAGGCGGTCCAGGCCGATTTCTTCGCCCGAATCCACGCTGTAGCCGTACTCGCCGGCATCCAGGCGCTTGAGCGTGCTGTCGATCTTGCCGATCAACTTGCGGTAACGGTCGCGGGTGCGCAGTTCCAGCGAGTTCTCGGTCTCGCGCGTCGCACGTTCGGCTTCGTCGCCGACGTCGCGCACTTCGTCCTTGAGGTTTTCGATGGTCTGCTTGGATTCCTCGACGAGGTCGGCGCGCCAGCCGAGCAAACGCTGGCGGAAATATTCCACCTGCAACGTGCTCATGTACTCCTCGTCCGCCGCAGGCTTGTAGCCCTGCGGAACGATCGGGCGACCCGTGCCTTCATCGGTCTTGTATTCGACGACTTTCACCTTGCCCCGCGGTGCTGGTGCGGCCGGTTTCGCGGCCACGGCAACCGCCACTTTCCCCTCCGGGCGTGGGCGCGACGTGACGGCGGGCGCCGCCGACGATGCAGGCTTCGGCGACGTGGCGAGCGCGGGCTTCGCGGTCTTCGTTGCGGCCGGCGCTGCGGGCGCCTTCGCTTCGGGCTTGGGTGCGGGCGTGACCGGCGCGCTCTTGGTGGCGGGCTTCGCGGCGGGCTTCTTGACCGCGGCGACGCGCACTTCGGGCTGCTTTGCGACGGGCTTGGCAGGCGGCGCGGCCTTGGCGGGCGCGGACTTGGCGACCGGCTTGGCGGGAGCGACGACCTTCTTCGCAACGGGCTTGGCGACTGGCTTGACGGCCTTGGCCGGCGCCTTCTTCGCCGGAGCGGCCTTCTTGGCAACGGGCTTCTTCGCAGGCGCAGCCTTCTTCGCGACCGGTTTCTTCGCCGGGGCGGGCTTCTTGGCTGCGGACTTGGCGACGGGCTTCTTCGCCACAATCTTCTTCGCCGCCGGCTTGGCGACCTTCTTCGCGGCCTTTGCGGCCTTCTTCGCTGGTTTCTTCGCTGCCACGAGCGTCTACGTCCTCGTTCCCTTGAGGCGGGAAAGCGCGCTGTTATACCCTGCCCCGTCAAGGGCGGCAACCCGCGAAAGACTTGGTGAGAGCCCACATTTCCGCATCCGTGATCGATCGACTGCTCATCGGGGCCCTGCGCCTGTACAAGCGCTGGATCAGCCCATTGCTGGGTCCGCGCTGCCGTTTCGCGCCGACGTGTTCGGAATACGCGATGCTGGCCATCGCGCGTTTCGGCGCCGTGCGCGGAAGTTGGCTCGCGGCGCGTCGCATCGCGCGTTGCCACCCCTTCCACCCCGGCGGACACGATCCCGTGCCACCCGCCGCGTCAAAATGAACGCCACCCGCGCATGCATCTGAATGCGTCGCCCCGCCCCATCGCATCACCCAAGGACATGACATGCCCGAGACGTCGAAGCCCACGCTGATCGTCAACGCCCGCCTGGTGAACGAAGGCCGCGAGTTCGAAGGCGACCTGCGCATCGAGAATGGCCGGATTGCGCAAATCGGCACGGGGCTGTCCGCGCGCGAGGGCGACCATGTCGTCGACGCCGCCGGCCGCCGCCTGTTGCCGGGCATGATCGACGACCAGGTGCACTTCCGCGAACCGGGCATGGAATACAAGGCGGACATGGCGACCGAGTCGGCCGCGGCCGTCGCCGGCGGGCTCACCAGCTTCATGGACATGCCCAACACCAACCCGCCCACGCTCGACAGCGCGGCGCTGGAAGACAAATACAAGCGCGCCACCGGTCGCGCCCGCGCCAACTTCGGCTTCTACATGGGCGCGAGCAACGACAACATCGAAGCGATCCGCGCGCTCGACCCGCTGCGCGCCCCCGGCATCAAGGTGTTCATGGGCGCCTCGACCGGCAACATGCTGGTCGACAACCCCGAGACGCTCGACGCGATCTTCCGCGACGCGCCCACGCCGATCATCACGCATTGCGAAGACACGCCGATGATCGACGCCGAACTGGCGAAGTACAAGGCGAAGTACGGCGACGACATCCCCGCCGAATTCCACGCCGACATCCGTTCGCGCCAGGCGTGCAAGAAGTCGACGCTGCTCGCGCTCGAACTCGCCCGTCGCAACGGCTCGCGGCTGCACGTGCTGCACATCTCCACGGCCGACGAGCTGGAATTGTTCGAACGCGGCCCGCTCATTCGCGCCGATGGTTCGCGCAAGCAGATCACGGCCGAGACGTGCATCCATTTCCTGCGCTTCGATCGCGCCGACTACGCGACGCTCGGGCACCTGATCAAATGCAATCCTTCGATCAAGGAAGCGAGCGATCGCGAGGCACTGATCGCCGCGATCGGCGATGACGTGATCGATGTGCTCGCCACGGATCACGCGCCGCACACGCTGGAAGAGAAGATGCGTCCCTACACCGGCGCGCCGAGCGGTCTGCCGCTCGTGCAATACGCGTTGCTCGCCGCGCTGGAGCTGGTGCACGAAGGCCGGCTGACGAATGCGCAGGTCGTGCAGAAGGTGTCGCATGCGCCGGCGCAATTGTTCGACGTCGCGCAGCGCGGATACCTGCGCGAAGGCTACATGGCCGACCTGGTGTTGATCGACGACGCGCCGCTCACGGTGCGACGCGAGGATGTGCTGTCGAAGTGCGGGTGGTCGCCGTTCGAAGGCCGCACGTTCCATTCGCGCATCGGCGCGACGTGGGTCAACGGCGTGCTGGCGTGGGACGGCAGCCAGTTGGTCGGCGGGCCGAATGGGCAGCGGTTGGAGTTTGCTCGGGTTTGACCCCCTCAATCGCGCTTTGCGCGATTGATCCCCCTGGAAGGGGGATCAAGGGCCGGAGCCGCTGACCCTTGCTACTGCGTCGTGGGGATGCAGGCTTTCGAAGTGCGCCACGCGCACTTCATAGCGATCGATGCGCTCATCGCGCGACAGCGCACCGGCGACACGACGCGCGGCGTCTTCACAGAACATCAGGTTGGCGGCGTTGAGTTCGGCGAAGGCCTGTTCGTCTTCGCGCTTGACGGCCGTCTGCACGGGCGTGCCGAGCGAGGCTTCGACAGCGTCGACCAGATCCAGCAACGGCAATTCATCGAACGCCGGACGCAACACCACGCGCACGTCGGCGCGGCTGCGTTGCGCATGCGGCGTGGCCGCCAGGCCCCGTTCGGAGGCGAGCCAATCGCTCACGACCTGCGCCGAGATCGGCCGCGCGGCAGCGAAATCGCTGGCGAAGCGCTCGGCGTTGACCTGGCGCGACAGCGCCGCGGACGCCGGGCACGTGCTCGAGTATTCGACCGCGAACCCGAGCGCGAGATGCAGGTGCCCGTCCGCGAGTTCGGCTTCGATCGTCACCGGGTAACGCTTCCAGCCGACGTTGTCGCTCGCAAGCGCACGACGCTGCAGCAAATGTTCGTAGCGAATGTGCAGGCGCGCACGCGTGGAGGCGCCCTTCTGCGATTCGATGAAGCCCTGCAACACGCGGCGCAAACCGCCGGGCGTGATCGCTTCGCTCGCGAAGGCCTGCTGCAGTTGCAGATACAGCCGCGACATGTGGATGCCGCGTGCCTGGCCGTCGCGCAGGTCGACGGCGACGTCGACATCGGCAGCGACCTGCACCGACTGGCCGTCGGTGTCGTGGATGCGCACCGGGATCGCGATGCGATCCATGCCCACCCAGTCGAGCGGACGCGCCAGCGCCGCCGCTTCGAACGCGACGTCGGGGAGTTGCGCGGGGGGGCGGGAGGCGGTCATGAGGGGCGCATTCTACCCAGCGGTCGACGCGATTCGTGATGACACAAGCGCAACGGAGCGTTTAGCGCCGCGCCCCTTGCCACGAAGTCAGCAGGGCGCGCCAGGCGGGCAGCGGGCGCTCGGGCGCGCCGCCGTCGGCGTAGCGGCGCAGGCGTTCCCGCACCAACCCGGCATGCAGGCGCCCGGGCACGCGGCCGCCGTAAGGCAGGGGCCACTGGTCGAGCAAGGTGCGCGCCCACAGGCGGGAGGCGACGCCGGGTTCGGCACCTTGCCCCGCTTGCGCGATCGATTGCAGCGGCGCGGCCGCATCGCCACCGGCGAGTGCGCGCTCGGCGAGCAGGCTCGCGACGACGCTGCGCGCCGGCGCGGAATCGCCATGGCCGAACAAGGTCGCCGCGATCGTCGACACGGCTTGCGCGAAGGGTTCGAGCGCGGCGAATGCATCGTCGATGTTCGCCGGACGTTCGCGGCTCGCGCGCAACGACGGCAAGGCCGCCGCAAGCACCGGCCACGCGGCCGGTTCGCGCTGCAATACGATGCCGAGCGGATGACGACGCACGCCCTTCGCCCAGCCGTGCAGTTCTTCGGCCCACCACGCGAGTTTCGCTTCGCCGGGAATCGGATCGCTGCCGAACCACGCCGCGTGCGTCAGTTCGTCGCGCAACGCGAACCACGCGACCGCGCGTTCGCGATGCAGCGGCGCAACGAAGAGTTCGGCGAACGGCCACTCCGGCCAGCGTTCGCGCCATTTCGCCAGCGTCGTGTCGACCGCCGGGTCGCGCACCGCGCTCACGGCCAGCGTTCCGGCGCGCAGAGTTCGGAGGGCAGGTCGACCATCGTGTCGCCTTGCCACGCGATCGGATCGTCTTCGTCCAGGCGATAGCCCCACAACGCGACGACCGATCGCATCCCGGCCGCGCGCGCCGCCTGGATGTCGCGCTCGTCGTCGCCGACATACACGACATCGGCCACGTCGACACCCATCACTTCCGCCGCATGCAGCAGCGGCAACGGATGCGGTTTGCGTTCGGGCAGCGTGTCGCCGCCGATCAGCACGGCGCAGCGCGTTTCCCAGCCGAGCATCGGCATCAGCGCGCGCGCGAGGTATTCGGGTTTGTTGGTGACGATGCCCCAACGGCATCCGGCGTCTTCCAGCGCGCGCAGCATCGCGTCGACGCCTTCGAACAATTCGCCGTGATGGCCGAGCACGCGCTCGTAGGTTTCGAGGAATTCCGGGATCCACGCATTGCGCTCGTCCGCCGGAATATCCGGGAACGCCGCCGCGGTCATCGCACGCGCGCCCTTCGAAACGACCGGACGCAAGCGCGTCATCTCCATCGGACCACGACCCCGCGCGGCGCGCATCGCATCCACGGTGGCTAGCATGTCGGGCGCGCTGTCGAGCAAGGTGCCGTCGAGGTCGAACAGCACCGCTTTCGGAAACGACATTTCGATCATCCAGGCTTGCGCGCGCAGGCGAGGTAGTTCACGTCCGTGCGGCGCCCGATGCGCGCGGCGTTGCGCCAGGGTTCGTACACCAGGCCGCTGACGTCTTCGAGTTCGAGGCCGGCTTCGCGCAACCACGCCGCGAGTTCGGAGGGCTTGATGAAGTCGCGATACTGATGCGTGCCCTTGGGCAGGATGCGCGCGATGTATTCGGCGCCGACGATCGCCAGCGCGAACGCCGCCGGCGTGCGATTGAGCGTCGAGAGAAACATGCGGCCACCGGGCTTGAGCATCGCCGCGCACGCGGCGAGCACCGACGGCGGCGACGGCACGTGTTCGAGCATTTCCATGCAGGCGATGACGTCGAACGTCGCGGGCAGTTCTTCCGCGAGCCCTTCGGCGGGCACCTGTCGATAGTCGACCTTCACGCCGGATTCCAAACCATGCAGGCGCGCGATCTTCAACAGGTCCGGCGCGAGATCGATCGCGGTGACGTCGGCGCCGGCCGCGGCCATCGATTCGCTGAGCAATCCGCCGCCGCAACCCACGTCCAGCACGCGCGCGCCTTGCAGCGACACACGATCGGTGATGTAGCCCAGGCGCGCGGGATTCAGCGCGTGCAGCGCCTTTTGCGGACCATCGGGATCCCACCAGCGATGCGCGAGTTCGTTGAAGCGATCGAGCTCGGCCTGGCGGAAGTTTTCTTCGTTCGGTTGCGCTTGCGTCATCGGAGCCTCGGGAGCGGATTACGCCGTGCGGACCGCGGCGATGCGGTCGCGCCACTGGCGCGCGTTGGCCACGATTGCGTCCACGTCCATGTCGATGAGAATGCGGTTCTCCAGCTTGCGATGGCCGGCGATCCACACGTCGCTCACCTGCTGCCGCCCGCAGGCGTAGACCAGTTGCGAGACGACGTGGTGCAGCGGCTGCGTTTCGAGCGCGGCCATGTCGACGCACACCAGGTCCGCCTGCTTGCCCGCTTCGATCGAACCGATCGCGTCCTCGAAGCCCAGCGCCTTCGCGCCACCGAGCGTCGCCGCGCGCAACGCGGAGAATGCATCGAACGCAGAGGCGTCGTCGCCGACGGCTTTCGCCAGCAATGCAGCGGTGCGCATCTCGCCGAACATGTCGAGGTCGTTGTTGCTGGCCGCGCCGTCGGTGCCGATGGCGAGGTTCACGCCCGCGGCCGCGAGCTTCGCGATCGGGCAGAAGCCCGACGCGAGCTTGAGGTTGGATTCGGGGCAATGCGCGACGCTCACGCCGCGTTCGGCGCACAGCGCGATCTCGGCGTCGGTCAGTTGCGTCATGTGCACCGCGATCAGGCGGTCGTTGACCAGACCGAGGCGATCCAGGCGCGCGATCTGCGACTGGCCCAGCGTCTTGCGTGCTTCGGCGACTTCATGTGCGGTTTCGTGCACGTGGCAATGCACCGGCACGTCGAGCTGGTCGGCGAGCATGCGGATGCGTTCGAAATTCGCATCGGACACGGTGTACGGCGCGTGCGGTGCGAACGCGGTGGCGACGAGCGGATCGTTGCGCCACTGGTCGTGCACTTCGCCCGCGCGATCGAAATATTCGTCGGACGTGCGCGCCCACGCGGTGGGGAAATCGATGACCGGCAGCCCGACGCGCGCGCGGAAACCGTGCTTGCGGTACGTCGCGGCCTGCACGTCGGGGAAGAAATAGTTTTCGTTGCAGCACGTCGTGCCGCCGCGGAGCATTTCGGCGATGGCGAGCGTCACGCCGTCGGCGATGAAGTCGGGCGCGACGACCGCGGCTTCGATCGGCCAGATGTGGCCCTGCAGCCATTGCATCAGCGGCAGATCGTCGGCGACGCCGCGCAGCAACGTCATCGGATTGTGGACGTGCGCGTTGACCAGGCCCGGGATCAGCACGCCGTCGGGGCGCGAGACCGTTTGCGCGGCGGTGAATCGCGCGCGCGCATCGGCGATCGGCAGCACCGCGACGATCGCGCCGTCGCGCACGGCGACGGCGTAATCGGCCAGCACGACGCCGTGCGGTTCCACCGGCACGACGTGGCCGGCTTCGATCAACAGATCGCAGGCTTCCGGCGCCATCCTTACCAGAGGCCCGCGCCGAGGGCGAAGGTGAGCCCGAAGGCGCCGGCGCCGAACAGCAACCACGCCAACAACATCAGCCGCAGCGCTTCGCCGTAACGCAAACCGCGCACGCGACCGGGGAACACGCGCGGCAGCGTCGTGTTCCAGAGCCACAGCACCGCGCCGCCGGCGACGAGGACGCCGACAAGCCAGATCGCGAGCTGGATGTAAGCGGAGGAATCCATCACTTCACGCGGCTGACGTATTCGCCCGAGCGCGTGTCGACCTTGATGATTTCTTCCTGGCCGACGAACAGCGGCACGCGCACGACCGCGCCGGTTTCCAGCGTGGCCGGCTTGCCGCCGCCGCCCGAGGTGTCGCCGCGGACGCCCGGATCGGTTTCGGTGATCTTCAGTTCGACGAAGTTCGGCGGCTGCACCATGATCGGCGTGCCGTTGAAGAGCGTGACCACGCACTCTTCCTCGCCCTTGAGCCACTTGTCCGCGCCGCCCATGCCGTTCTTGTCGGCCTGCACCTGCTCGAAGGACTCGGGGTTCATGAAGTGCCAGTATTCGCCGTCGGCGTAGAGGAACTGCATGTCGGTGTCGACCACGTCGGCCTGTTCCACGTTGTCGGTGGCCTTCATCGTCATTTCGACGACGCGGCCGGACTTGATGCTGCGGTACTTCACGCGCGTGAACGCCTGACCCTTGCCCGGCTTGACGTATTCGGTATCGATGATGACGCAGGGGTCGTTGTTGACCAGGATCTTCTGTCCGGTCTTGACGTCGTTCATGCCGAGGCTGGCCACGGTGTCGCTCCTGTTAAACGTTGTGCTTGTAAGGTCCGGCGAGCCCGCGGCGGGGCCGGCTAGAATGCGCAGCTCGCCATGATAGCCGAACCCCTTCCCCTCCCGCCCCTGGCCGCGCCGGACTGGCGCCACCAGTGGCGCGACGCCGTGCGCGATCCGCGCCAATTGCTCGCGCTGCTCGGCCTGGATGCGCACGCCGCGCGCATTTCGGATGCCGCCGCCGCGCAATTCCCGCTGCGCGTGCCGCGCGCCTTCGTCGCGCGCATGCGCCACGGCGATGCGGCCGATCCGCTGCTGCGCCAGGTGCTGCCACTGGATGAAGAGGACCGGATCGTGCCGGGCTTCGGCATCGACGCGGTGGGCGACACCGCCGCGCGCACGGCGCATGGCGTGCTGCAGAAATACCGAGGCCGGGCGCTGCTCGTGGCCACCGGCAGTTGCGCGGTCCACTGCCGCTACTGCTTCCGCCGCCACTTCGACTACGCGGGCGACACCGCCGCGGCGGGCGGATGGGCGCAGGCGATCGCGCGCATCGCGGATGACCCGACCATCGACGAAGTGCTGCTCAGCGGCGGCGATCCGCTGTCGCTGGCGACGCCGAAGCTGACCGAACTCACCGACGCGCTGGCCCGCATCCCGCACCTGAAGCGGCTGCGGATCCATACGCGCCTGCCGATCGTGTTGCCCGACCGCGTCGACGATGGCCTGGTCGCCTGGCTTCACGCGCTGCCGTGGCCGGTGACCGTGGTCGTGCACGCCAACCACGCGAACGAGTTCGACGGCGCCGTCGATGCCGCCCTCGCCCGCCTGCGCGACGCCGGGGCGATGCTGCTCAACCAGGCGGTCCTGTTGCGCGGGGTGAACGACTCGGTCGATGCGCTCGCGGCGCTGAGCGAACGCGGCCACCGGGCCGGCGTGCTCCCGTACTACCTGCACCAGCTCGATCGCGTGCAGGGCACGGCCCATTTCGAAGTCGACGACACGCGGGCCATCGCCCTGCATCGCGCACTCGCCGCCCGGCTGTCGGGGTATCTGGTGCCGCGCCTGGTTCGTGAACTCCCCGGCGATCCTGGAAAGAGACCCCTCGTCTAAGCGTCCGGCGCATGGACCTCGACCGGCCATTCGTGCCATAAGGTCAACCGTCCGTCGCCGGAACCGTTTTCCACTCCCCGGTCGACCGCCCGACCCAGAGAGACCCGGATGCGAGCCAAACAGGACAGCGTGCTGCGATTGCTGATCGTCGACGACAGTGTCGAGGCGGCGGAAGCCATTGTCAGCGGCCTGCGAAACGCCGGCATCGCCGTGCGCGTGTCGCGCCCCGAGAACGAGGAAGCGTTGCCCGCCCTCGTCGGCGGCGCGCTCGACATCGTGATCGCGGCCAAGGATGCCAAGCAGCCCACGATGGCCGCCGCGATGCAGGCCATCGACGCCAGCGGCAAGGACATCCCGCTGCTGATGGTGGTCGACACCGTCGACGACAACATCCTGCTGCAGGCCAGCGAACGCGGCGTCCGCGGGCTCATCCTGCGCGGCCGCACGCCGCACGTGCTCGCCACCGTGCGCGCCGAGTGGGAAGACCTCGAGGCCCGTCGCGCGCAGCGCCTGCTCGAAGCGCAGGTCCGCGAGACCGAACGCCGCTGCGACGCCCTCATCGATTCCTCGCGCGAGCCCATCGCCTACGTGCACGAAGGCATGCACATCCGCGCGAACCAGGCTTACCTGGAAATGTTCGGCTTCGATTCCTTCGAGGACATCGAAGGCATGTCGCTGCTCGACCTCGTCGCGCCCAGCCACGTCGCCAACTTCAAGACGCTGCTCAAGGGCCTGTCGAAAGGCGACGCGCCGCCGCCGCGTTACGAACTCGAAGCGCTCGACCAGGAAGGCAACCGCTTCCCCGCCACCATGGAATTCACCTCGGCCTTCTACGAAGGCGAGGCGTGCATCCAGATCGTGTTCCGCCGCCAGGAATCCGATCCGGAGCTGGCGCGCGAAGTCGAGGAATTGCGCCAGCGCGACCAGGTCACCGGCCTGCTCAACCGCCAGACCTTCCTGCAACAACTCGAGTCGGCCGTCGGCGGCACGGCGCAGAGCGGCGCGCACCACGGCCTGCTGCTGATCGAGCCGGACCACTTCGTGAAGCTGCTGCAGGAAATCGGCCTGGATGCGGCGGACGATCTCATCGCCGGCCTTGCCGGCCGCCTGCGCAGTGCGCTGGCGCCCGAGGATGTCGCCGCGCGTTTCGGCGAACACCAATTCGCGGTGCTGTCGAAGAATAGCGAACACGTCGCCACCGTCGCACTCGCCGAGCGCTTGCGCGCGGCGTTCGAAGGCCACGTGTTCGAAGTCGGCGACCGTTCGCTGTCGGCGACGGTGAGCATCGGCGGCGTGCAGATCGGCGAGAAGATCGCTTCGGTCACGCAGGTGCTCGCCAAGGCGAGCCAGGGCGTGCAGTCGTCGGTGGGCGTGGGCGGCAATCGCGTGGAGCTGTTCGATCCGGGTGCCGTGGACCGCGCCGAAGAAGAGCGCGTGCGCGCGTGGGTCGAGCGCATCCGCGCAGCGGTGGACGGCGACGGCTTCGTGCTGCACTACCAGCCCGTCATCAGCCTGCACGGCGAACCGGGCGAAACCTACGAAGCGCTGCTGCGCTTGCGTGGTGGGTCCGAAGGCGAACTCGTGGCGCCGCAGATGTTCCTGCCGGTCGCCGAAGAACACGGCTTGCTGTGGGAAATCGACCGCTGGGTCGCCGGTCGCGCGATCCAGGTCGTCGCCGAGCGTGCGCGCCAGCGCAAGGACACCACGCTGCTGGTCAAGATCACGCAGGCCTCGCTGGCCGACGACACGCTGGCGAAATTCATCGGCGAACAACTCGCGGCGCACAAGGTGCCGGGCGAGAAGCTGGTGTTCCAGTTGCCGGAGTCGAAGGTGTTCACGCACCTCAAGCAGGCGCAGGCCTTCCGCACGACGGTGAAGCAGTTCGGTTGCCGCGTGGGGCTGGAGCAGTTCGGCACCGGCCTCAACTCCTTCCAGCTGATGCAGCACTTCGAACCGGCGCTGGTGAAGATCGACCGCGCCTTCATCCAGGAACTGGCGCAGAACCCGGACAACCAGGCGAAGATCAAGGAATTCAGCGCGCGCGCGTCGGAGCAAGGCGCGAAGACGATCGCCGAATTCGTGCAGGACGCGGGGTCGATGACGTTCCTGTTCTCGAGCGGCGTGGATTACGTGCAGGGGCACTTCCTCGCGGCAGCGGGCCCCGACATGGATTACGACTTCCAGTAACCGCTGGGAATGGGAAACAGGGAATGGGGAATAGTAGATTCGCGCCCCATCAAGTCGCGTCGACTCAACTATTCCCCATTCCCTATTCCCAATTCCCGCCGACGTCAGCTCACGACGTTCTGTCGCACCGTATTCGCCGCCGGCTGCCAGTTGCGCAGCGCTTCGATGCGCTCTTCCAGCGGCGGATGCGTCATCAACAGGCGACGCAGGCCATGACCGACGCCACCGCTGATGCCGAATGCCGCGACCTGCTTGGGCAGCGTGCTTTCGCCGTAGGTCAGCGAGAGACGCTGCAGCGCGGCGACCATCTTGTCGCGGCCGGCGAGCGTGGCGCCGCCCGCGTCGGCGCGGAACTCGCGGTGACGCGAGAACCACATCGCGATCATGCTCGCGAACAGGCCGAACACCAGGTCGAGCACGAACACGATGACGAAGTAGCCGATGCCACCGCCACCGCCTTCGCGATTGCCGCTGATGAAGCCGTCGATGACGCGGCCCACCACGCGCGAGAGCACGATCACGAAGGTGTTCAGCACGCCCTGCAGCAACGCCATCGTCACCATGTCGCCGTTGGCGACGTGGCTGACTTCATGGCCCAGCACGGCTTCGGCTTCATCGCGATCCATTGCGCGCAGCAAGCCCGTCGACACGGCGACCAGCGCCTTGTTGCGATTGGCGCCGGTGGCGAAGGCGTTGATTTCCGGCGCGTCGTAGACCGCCACTTCCGGCATGCCGATGCCGGCGGCCTTGGCCTGGCGCTGCACGGTTTCGAACAGCCAGCGTTCGGTTTCGTTGCGCGGTTGTTCGATGACGTGCGCGCCGGTCGCGCGCTTGGCCATCCACTTGGAGATCAGCAGCGAGATGATCGAGCCGCCGAAACCGAACACCGCGGCGAAGAGGATCAACCCGGTCGCGGACTGCGGATTGACGCCGAAAATCGCCATCACCACGCTCAGCAGCGCGAGGACGGCCAGGTTGGTGGCGAGGAACAACACGAGGCGCTTGAACATGGTCGTCGCATCCGGGCCGTCGGGGGAGTAGCGGCCGTATAGGGGAAGTGTGGCGATGTTTGTTTAAATTCAAGCCGAATGTCGATGCGAACCGACCCGACCCAACCCCGCCTGCGTCCCGCCCGACGCGGACGCTTCGCGCCCTCGCCCACGGGCGACCTGCATCCGGGCTCGCTGCTTGCGGCCTTCGGCAGCTGGTTGCTGGCCCGTCACGATGGCGCCGAATGGTGGGTGCGCGTGGAAGATCTCGATCCGCCGCGCGAGCAACCGGGCGCGATCGAGCGCCAATTGCGCACGCTGGAAGCCTTCGGGCTGGTGTCCGACGGCCCGATCCTGCGCCAGAGTTCGCGCGACACCGCTTATCGCGAAGCGCTCGATCGCCTGCTGGGCAGCGGCGCCGCATTCGAATGCTGGTGCAGTCGCAGCGACCTCGCCGCCACCGGCGGCCTGCATCACGCCTGCGTCTCCGGGCCGCAGGCCGGCCGCGCACCGGCGGTGCGGCTCCGCATCCCCTGCGGCGAGAGCGTCGCCTTCGACGACGCCATCCAGGGCCGCGTGGCGCAGGACGTGGGGACCGAAGTCGGCGATGTCGTGCTGCGGCGCGCCGACGGCTTCTGGGCCTACCAGCTCGCCGTGGTCGTCGACGATGCGGCGCAGGCGATCACCGATGTCGTGCGCGGCGCCGACCTGCTCGACTCCACCCCGCGCCAGATCCTCCTGCAACGCGCGCTCGGCCTGCCAACGCCGAGTTACGCGCACCTGCCACTCATCGTTGACGCGCAGGGGCGCAAGCTGTCGAAGTCGACGGACGCGGTGCCGATCGACGACGCCAACCCCCTGCCCGCCCTGCGCTTTGCCTGGCGCGCCCTGGGCCAGGATCCGGCGGCGTTGGAATCGTGCACCGATCTCGCCGGAACACTCGCCGCGGCGCGTGAAGCCTTCTCGCCAGCTTGCATTCCGTCGGAATCCGTTGCGTTGCACAACACAGGTGTCGCAATCGCGTCCTAGACTGGACCGACCGGCTTTAATCCACGCGACAGACCAGGGAGAGGCGCATGACATCCAGGGTGGCTTTGGTGACGGGCGGCACCGGCGGCATCGGCACGGCGATCTGCCGGCGGCTGGCGCTGACGGGGCATCGGGTGGCGACGAACTACCGCAACGAGGAAAAAGCGCGCGCCTGGCAGGCGCAGTTGCGTGCGGAGGGGATCGACGTCGCGCTCGCGCCGGGCGATGTCTCCAGCGACGAAGACGCCGAAGCGATGGTCCGCGCCGTCGAGTCGCAACTCGGCCCCGTCGAGATCCTCGTCAACAACGCGGGCATCACGCGCGACACCACGTTCCACAAGATGAGCACGCTCCAATGGCGCGAAGTCATCGGCACGAACCTGGACTCCTGCTTCAACGTCACGCGCCCGGTGATCGAGGGCATGCGCGCGCGCAAGTGGGGCCGCATCATCCAGATCGCGTCGATCAACGGGCAGAAAGGCCAGTACGGCCAGGCGAACTACGCCGCGGCCAAAGCCGGCATGCACGGCTTCACCATCTCGCTGGCGCAGGAGAACGCGAAGTTCGGGATCACCGTCAACACGGTTTCGCCGGGCTACATCGGCACCGACATGGTGATGGCCGTGCCCGAGGAAGTGCGCAACAAGATCGTCGCGCAGATCCCCACCGGGCGCCTGGGCGAGCCCGACGAGATCGCCTACGCAGTCGCGTTCTTCCTTCCTGACGAGGCCGGCTGGATCACGGGCGCCAACCTTTCGGCGAACGGCGGCCAGTACATGGGCTGGTGAATCGCGGCAGATGACCGGGCGCGGGGCGAAATTGAATCGCCCCGAACCGACGAATTCACGTTCATGACCTGAGGGTCTTGACAGTCCTGTTGCAATCCCCTGTTGCGGTGCGCCATGCTCGGGCACGCCGTCTTCGGGGGTCGACCGCACATGCCAGTCCGCGTCATCAAGAAATATCCCAACCGCCGTCTCTACGACACGCGGATCTCCAGTTACATCACCATCGAAGATGTGCGCCAGCTCATCGTCGAGGGCGAGGAATTCGAGGTGCGCGACGCCAAGACCGGCGAAGACCTCACGCGCTGCGTGCTCCTCCAGATCATTTCCGAGCACGAGCAGGAGGGAGAACCGATCCTCTCCACCCAGTTGCTCAGCCAGATCATCCGGTTCTACGGGGATTCGCTGCAGGGCTTCATGGGGAACTACCTCGAGCGCTCGATGCAGATGTTCCTCGAGCAGCAGCAACAGTTCCGCCAGCAGATGAGCGGGCTGATCGGCCAGGCGCCCTGGACGATGCTCAACCAGCTGACCGAGAAGAACCTGGAGATGTGGAAGGACTTCCAGAACGGCCTGGTCGGCGGGATGGGCCGCCCGGCCGCGCCCCGCGCCGCGCCGGCCCGGGACGAGAAGGACGAAAAGGACAAGTCGAAGGCCTGATCCTCGGACCCGCACGCCGCGACTGTGACCGGCGTGCGTTGACGGCCTCTCCAGCCGCTGGCACGCTGCCGGCTGTTGCACTGCACCAATCAGGAATCCCATGAGCAAGCGCGTGGCCGTCGTGACCGGCGGCATCGGTGGTCTCGGAACCGAGATCTGCAAGACCCTCGCCCGTGCGGGCCGCACCGTCATCGCCGCCGACCTCGGCGCGCGTGAGGAGCGCATCGCGCAATTCCGCCAGGACGTCGACGGCCTCGACGTGCATTTCGAATCCGGCAACGTCGGCGACTTCGACGCGTGCGGTGCACTCGTCCGCAAGGTCGAAGCCGAACGCGGCCCGATCGACATCCTCGTCAACGCCGCGGGCATCACGCGCGACGGCACGCTGCGCAAGATGGAGCGCACCGACTGGGATGCCGTGCTGAACATCAACCTCGACGGCGTGTTCAACATGTGCCGCCACGTGGTCGACAGCATGACGACGCGCGGTTTCGGTCGCGTGGTCAACATCAGCTCGGTGAACGGCCAGACCGGCCAGTTCGGCCAGACCAACTATTCCGCTGCGAAGGCCGGCATGCACGGCTTCACGATGGCGCTGGCACGCGAAGTCGCGCGCAAGGGCGTCACCGTCAACAGCGTCTCGCCGGGTTACTGCGAAACCGCGATGGTCATGGCGGTGCCGGAAGACGTGCGCACGAAGATCGTCGAAGGCGTGCCGGTCGGTCGACTGGGCAAGCCGAGCGAGATCGCGCGCACGGTGGAGTTTTTGACGAATGACGAAGCGGGCTTCATCACGGGCGCGAACATTCCGGTGAACGGCGGCCTCTTCATGAGCTTCTGATTTGCTCCCTCCCCTGCTGGCAGGGGAGGGCTGGGGTGGGGTTGCGTGATCTCTGCGCGTCCTTGATCCCCCTCAATCGCGCTTTGCGCGATTGATCCCCCTTGGAAGGGGGATGAAATCTTCAGCGCGCCGTCTCGCAGAACTTCTTCCGATACTCCATCGCCTTCGGCATCAAGGCCTGCAGGTTTTGGATGCGCGTGCCCGGGTTCGGATGCGTGCTCGAGAATTCCGGCGGCGCCTGTCCGCCGCTCGCCTGTTCCATGCGCTGCCACAGCGGGATCGCTTCTTCCGGGTTGAAGCACGCCGCCGCGGCGAGCATCAATCCCATCTCGTCGGCCTGCGTTTCCTGCTTGCGCGCGTACGGCAGCGCGCGGCCGTAGCCGTACACGGCCATCACCGCCTGCATCTGCTGCGCGTCCATGCCGCTCATCGCGCCGGCCATCTGGCCCATCTGCGCGAGCTTCTGTTCCGACATGCGCTGCGCACCGTGGCGCAGCAACGCATGCGTGATTTCGTGGCCCATCACCACCGCCATCGCGTCGTTGTTCTGCGCGACCGGGATCAGCCCCGTGTACACCGCCATCTTCCCGCCCGGCAGGCAGAACGCGTTGACCTGGTCGGACTGGATCAGGTTCACATCCCAATCGAAGGTCTTCTCGATATGCGGCGCCTGCATGCCGTGTTCGGCGGCGAGCGCATCGGAGACTTCCGGAATCTTCACGATCAACCGCCGCGCGATCTCCGTGACCGCGGCCGCGTTCGGATCGCTCTTCGGCACGATCTGCTCGGTCTGCTGCAATTCGTTCCACGCCTGCAGGCCGAGCGCCTTTTCGTCGTCGGGCGTGATGCTCTGGTCGATCAGCACCTTCTCGCCGGTCAACGGATCGTCGACGCGATTGGAGAACCAGTAGTACGCCGCATAACCGGCGAACAACAGCAACACCCACCAGCGAATCCCGCCGAATCCCATTCCGCGCCGTCCTTGCGCCTGGTTGCCGTAGGGACTGTTCATCGCCGCTCCTTGAAAGTGGACGCGCGCTACAACTCCCGCACGAGGCGAAAGCCGAGCCGCGCATTGGTGGTGTCGCCATCCGTCGACAGGCGCCAGGCCGATCGCACCTGTGCCGGTGCGCTCACCCACGATCCGCCGCGAATCACGCGCTGGCGGCACCCGGGGTTCACCCAGGCCTGCCCGTCAGCGGGGGCGCGCCGGTACCCGTCGTGCCAGCAGTCGGCGACCCACTCGCTGACGTTGCCGCTCAGGTCGTGAAGGCCGAATGCATTCCCCGGATAGATGCCCGCCGGCGCCGGGCCCCAGTAGCCGTCGGCATAGCCGATGAAGGCGTTGCGCCAGCGGCGGCCGGTCGGGGACCGATCGCCCATTCCGGTGACGTTGCCTGCGAACCTCGGCGGGATCGGGCTGCTCCAAGCCAGGCTCCCCTGGCTGCCCGCGCGCTCGGCGTATTCGAACTGCGCCTCGCTCGGCAGCGCATAGCGCTCGCCGGTCTGTTGCGACAGCCAATGCGCATAGGCCTCGGCATCGCGCGCGCTGACGTGCAGCACCGGCATCGCGTCGGTCGCGAGCTGGCCGACGTAATCGTGGCGCCAGTCCACGCCGCTGCGCCGCGCGAGCGTGCCGCTGCGTTCGTCGTACACGGTGGAATGCCCGCGCCGCACCGCGCGTGGTTTGTAATTGGTGGCCTGCACGAAACGGCGGAATTCGCCGACCGTGGTTTCGGTGCGCGCCATCGCGAAGCCGCGGTCGAAGCGCACGTAATGCAGCGGACGCTCGGACGAGGACGCATCGTTTTCGCCCTCACGCGCGCCCATGCTGAAACCGCCGTGCGGCACCACCACCATCTGCGGCCCGCGCGCGCCGCTGCGCAATGCGTCGGTGAACACCTGCCCCGGTCGGAACAGGCCGTAATGCGCGACCTGGTCGATGCGCGTGCGCAACTCGGCCGCGGCCGGATCGCCCGGCGGCGCGATGCGCAACATGTCGGACAAGGTGCGGCGCGCTTCGGGCAAGCCGTTCTCGCGCATGAGCACGGCCATGCCCTTGTCGCGCATCGCATCGACGCTGGCGCGGCGCTGCGTCGCGATGCGCGCCCGCGCGTCCTCCGCGGTCGTCATGGTGGGACGCACGCGATCGGCGAACTTCAACCACTGCTCCGCGCCGTCGAAATCGTTCTGCGCGGCGCGTTCTTCCGCGCGGCGGATCAGGGCGCTTTCGACCGCGGCGATGCCTTGCGCCGCGCGCGCATCGCCGGGGCGACGCTCCAGCGCTTCGCGGAAATAATCCAGCGCGCCGCGATCGCCCGGCGCTTCACCCAACCGACCCGATTGCAATTCGCGCTCGCCACGATGATCGAGCTGGACCGATTGATCGGCGCGATCGATGCGCGACAGATACTCGCGCATCGACGGATCCTCCGGCGCGGCCGTCCGCCCGACTTCGCCGACTTCGTGCGCATGCACCAGGCCATTGGGATCGGCGTCCATGCGGCCGAGCGCGGCATCGCCCTGCGCGATCAATAGCGCGATCGCGCGCGCATGCGTGCGCTTGACGTCGGCATCGTCGGGCGCGCGCGCGCTCAATTCGAGCAACAACGGCACCGCATCGCGCGGACCACCGAAGAGGCGGTCTTCCTCCAGCGCCTGCTTCGCTTCGGCGAGCACCGCGGGCTCTTCGCCCGTGGCGATCATCACCGGCGGCGGTTGCCACGCGGGAACGACGACCGCTTCCTCGCCGGTGATCGTCACCAACGGATTGCGTTCGGAATCGGGGGTTGCAGCCTGGTCCGCGCGCTTGCCATCGCAGGCGGCGAGCGCGAGCGCGCACGCGAAGGCAAGCAGGGGGAGCGAGCGGGTCCGTGGAGGCGTCATGAACGTCCGTGGGGCCGTGACGCGACGATGGTGGGCCATCGCCGGTCTCCGGGGCAACAACCGTGACTTGGGCGCGGGCGCCCGGTTAGTCTGGCGCCCTGCCCTGTTCGCAAGAAGCCTCGTGCATTACTGGATCACCGACCCCACCGACCTCGCGGCGCGCCTGGCGCACCGCCCCGCCCGCGTAGGCCTGGATACCGAGTTCATCCGCGAACGCACCTACTGGCCGCAGCTGGCGCTCGTGCAGATCGCGTTCGACGATGCCGACGGCGCGCAGCAGATCCTCCTGGTCGACACGCTGAAGGACGGCATGTGCGAAGCGCTCGCGCCGATGCTCGCCGATCCGGGCGTGCTCAAGGTGATGCACAGCGCATCGGAAGACATCGTCGCGTTCAAGCGCGCGTGCGGCGTGGCGCCGACGCCCTTGTTCGACACGCAGATCGCCGCCGGGCTCGCGGGCGTCGGCGCGGGCATGGGATATCAACGCCTCGTGCAGCACATGCTCGGCGTCGCGCTGGAGAAAGGCGAACAACGCTCCGACTGGCTGCGCCGCCCGCTCAGCGACGCGCAACTGAAATACGCCGCCGATGACGTGGTGTATCTCGACGCCCTGTATCGCGGGCTCGCCGAGAAACTGGACGCGCTCGGCCGTCGCGCGTGGCTCGACGAAGACAGCGCACGGCTGGCGCAAGGCGCCGACGAAGCCGGCGAGCGCTGGCCGCACCTGTCGATGCGCGCCGCGCAATTCCTCGACATCGCGGGCCAACGCCGCCTGTTGCGCCTGCTCCGCTGGCGCGACGCCTACGCGCGCACAAGCGACCGCCCGCGCAGCTGGATCCTCGACAACGAACTGGCGACCACGCTCGCGCGCACGCCGCCGATCGATCGCGACGGCCTCAAGCGCCAGCTCGATGCGATCCCGAAATCCCCGCGCAGCCTGGTCGACGCCATCTGGACCGCGCTGACCACCCCGCTCCCCGACGAAGCCGACGCCCCGCCGCCGCGCAGCGAAGAACGCGACAAGGTCGCCCTGCGCAAACTGCAGGACACGACGGCGGAAGTCGCGAAAGAACTCGGCCTGCCCGACGGCGTCCTCGCCTCGCGCCGCTGGCTGGAAGCGCTGCTCGATGGCCACGACTGGCCCGGCGCCCTGTCCGGCTGGCGCCGCCAGCAACTCGAAGCGCGCCTCAAACCGCTGCTGGCCGCGGCCGGCAACTGAACGGGGCTGCGAGCGCTTACGCGGCGATGCGGATCGCCGCAACCGACTTGGCAGTCCCGCGGCGCCTCCGTATACTGCGCGACTTCGTGGGGCGGTAGCTCAGCTGGGAGAGCGTCGCGTTCGCAATGCGAAGGTCGGGAGTTCGATCCTCCTCCGCTCCACCACTTATTCCAGATGTGCGAAGGGCCTGCAGCGATGCAGGCCCTTTTTCTTTTCCGATCGCGTTGTCCCAGGCATGGACCTCCGACCGATCGCCAGTCTCGCCCTGCTCCTCGCGCTGTCGCTGATGAGCAACGCGCACGCGCAGAGTTGCTTCAACGACCAGGAATGCCAGGACGGCTCGTGGTGCAACGGGGTGGAGCGTTGCGAGGGCAATCCGGGCAAGGGCACGTGCATGCCCGCGCCGAAGCCGATGTGCCTGGGGAAGAAGGTGTGCGACGAGGGATCGCAGCGGTGCCTTGCGCCGAAGCAGGTCGACGAATTGCTTGGGTGTCCGAAGGGCCAGATCTACAGCGATGCGGAAAAGAAATGCGTGGCGAAGCCGCCGCGGTAGACGCCCTGCTTCAGAGCCTGTAGTTGTCGAGACCGACTTCGCGCTCCCACGACCGCTCCTCCTCACGCGGTAAGTAGCCGCGTTCACCGAGCATCTCTCGCGACCGCGCGCTCAACGTCGGGCTCTGGGCGATCGCCTTCGCCAGTGGCGCGAGCAGACTCCGATTCCCGGTGTGATAGGTCAGGTTGATCCATGTCGCGATGAGATCATGGAAGTCGGGGCGTAGCACCAGTTCGGTTCGCACGACGTCGAGGAACGCGATGTCGTCCCAGACGTACACGCGATCTTCGAACCACGCCTTCGCCGCGACGGGATCTCGCGCCAACCGCGCTCGCAATTCCGCGGACGCGGCCGCGACCCACTGTGCGCGCGTCTGATCGCCATGTTGCGCATACCACGTGCGCCAATCGCGCGCGGTGTGCAGGTTGTCGAGCAACGTGATCCGTCGCAGCAGCTCGCGGCTTTCGTATCGATCCGGCGTGCGCTGGCTTTCCACGTCGAAGGTGCGGATCAGGTACGGGATGTAGGCCGCGTGCCGGAGCGCATACCCCGTCCCCAGCAGCAAATCCCGGTTGTCCCGGTCCCCCTGGAGCGCTTTGATCGCTTCGGCGATGCGCGCGTCGTCCACGGCGACGCCGCGATCGTGCAGATACGTTTCGACGAGCAGGCGTTCCCCCGGATCGCGCACGGAGGTGCGGTAATCGCTGAAGAACTGCTGGGCCGCCGGGCGATCGAATCCCTCGAGGATGTCCAGCAGCGCGCGGCGGCGCTCGACGGATCGCTCCCGCGCGTGCGCGGCGATGAAGAACGCGATCCAACGGTCCTGCCCCGTCAACCACGGCCAATCGCCCACGCCGTAGCTGTTGCTGAACCCGTACTGCCAAAGCGGAAGCAGGTGTTCGTACACCCGTTCGCGCTGCTGCGACGCGAGCTTCTTCTCGAGCCACGGGATCGCGGCGGGATCCTTCACGTAACCCATGACGTGATAGAGCGCGTTGACGAGCTCCTCTTGGCGAGAGGCGTTCTGCATGCGATCGATCGCGGCTTCGGTCGCCGCGGTGGCGCCGAATCGGAGCTGCATCAGGCGCTGGAGGTCTTCGTTGGCGTTGCCGTGCATGTCGAAGAGAAAGAGCGGGCGTTGGCGCTCCAGACCGTCGATCAGGCGATTCGCCTCAAGCTGCGGCGATGCCGGTGGCGCAGCCACGGCGTCGGGGACCGCCGCAGGAGCCCGCGCGGGAGAAAGCGACCACGTTGCGATTCCGATCAGCAGCAACGGCCTGATGCATGCCATCCAGTTCATGCGTCGCTCCAGGTCACGGGGGGTCCAAGCCTCGTCACTCTACCGAACCTTCGCATCCACCATCTTCTTCGTTTGGACTCGCACCTCGATCAAGGCGCCGGCGCACTCCGCCGCACCACCCGCGTCGACCGCCCGAAGACATCGAACGCTTCCACCGACGAGGTGAAGGTCCTGCCCTGCTGCACGATCGTCGTCGTCACCACGGGCGACAAGCGCTCCAGCTTGTCGATCGCGGTGCGCTGCGTCATCCGCGTCAAACCGATGCGTGCCGGCCAGGGGCCCTGGTCATGTGGTGCGTAGGTGTAGGTGGTCGTGCGCATCAGCGTCGATTCGGCCTGGTACACCTCCGAGCGCAGTTGCCTGCCTTCGCTGATGCCCCAGCGGGTGGAATACACCAGCCGCGTCCGATGCCCGTCGGGGTCGCTCATGTCGACGAACGCTTCCTCCGCGCACGTCCCGACAGCAGCGCATGCATCGCGTAGTGCGCTGGACTGCGCTTGAGAGTGCGCGTACGTCCAAGTCCGGGTGGGAAGGCCAGGGCCGCTCACCGTGCGTTGCGTCAGCACCCAAGCGCCGAACAGCGGCGGGTTGGTTTCCTGCGAGTGGTTGGTCACCGGGTCGCGGTAGCAGGTGCTCGACACGTAGCTTCGCCCGCGCCACGCTGCTGAGCGCACGAAGGTCCCGATGGCACCCGACGGCGCAGTCACGGTCGCGGTGCGATCGCCTTGCGAAAGCGAAAGCTGGCCGCCATTGCGGATGTCGCAATTGGTTTGCTGCTGGTGCGACGGCGGATCCAGATCGGCCACCCAGCCCGCATACGTCCAGCGCGAGTTGTCCGGCAATTGCACGCCGGTCAGCTTGGCCGAGGTGATGATGTTCGTGCCGCCCATGACGGCGAAGGAATACGAATACCGCCAGGTGCGTTCGGAGGCGGTGCCGGGCATCACGGTGATCGCCGTCACGACGGGATACTCGGTTCCCCACGTCAGGCGCACCGAGCGACCATCCTTCGCCGTGATCTGCGTCAATTGCTTGCCGGTGTAGTGGTACCGCACCCAATTGCCGAAGCGATCTTCGATGCGCGTTGCGAACATCGTTGCGAATTTACGATGGATGCGATTGGCGTCTGGATCGTCTTCGATGACCGCAGACGTGTCGGCCTGCACGAGGTAATCCAGGGAATACTTCGTGCCGTCGGGCGAGACGGCAAGGTAGGCCTCGCCGGCTTCGCCGTTCGCGGTGTTGGGCAAACAGCCGATCTGCCAGTGGGACAACGTCAGCGCGGGGAACACCATCGGCGCGCCGGCGGCGTCACGCATCGTCGGCTTCGGCGCGGTGTTCTCGACAGCACGCTTGAGCAGCAACTGTCGCGCACCGTCTTCGGTGACGAAGTCGTAGCCGTGCCACCATTCATCCATCGCGAGGTTCGGTGCGTCGAACCGCGTGCACCGCTGCTGCGTGTTGGCGATGCCCACGCGCCAGTTCTCGCCCGCCGGTTTCTGCGTCTTCGGATCGTCGCGCAGCATCGTTTCGATGCGCGGAATCGACAGATCCCAATCGCCGAAGACCGGCGAGTCGTAACTCTTGTCCTGCTGTTGCGTCTTGGTCGTGCGCGTGAGCACGATCGCCGGCCCGGTGCCTTCCAGCACGATGTCGGCCTGGGAGAAGCTCAGCTCGCCCGTGATCGGGTTGATCGATTCGCCGAAGGGGCTATCGCCGGCGGCCGAGACGGACTGGTAATCCTTGATCGTCTTGCCGTACTCCATCTGCGGCGTGACTTCCTTCGCCAGGCCATGCACGGCGCCCGATGCGCACACACCCATCGCGGCGAACGCCGCCACTCCCCAGTTCCGCATAGCCGCTCCGCGATCAGCGATGAATGCGTCAGTAGAAAGTGTGCGCACGCGCGAAGGTGCGCGATGCGTCGCCAACCAGGCTTGGCCGACGCTGCGAATCGCGTTGGAATCGTCGCGCGCGTTGCGCGACACCACGCCGAATCCCTTTACTGAGTAATTCTTAGGCCAGGTATATTGGCATCTTCCAAAACCATCGACGCCGCCATGATCCGGATCTCCACCTCTGTCCGGGCGCCAGCAGCATCAACTGCATCCACACTCATGACGATCAAGAATTGATCATCTGAAATTGACTCTGCGCGAACTTCGTTTATGGAGTCATTAGGAATTACACCACTCGGCGAGAGTGTAATGCTTTGCACGCCTGTGAACACGATGAAACCGTCTTGCAAGTCTTCGGCGGAGTAGTAGTCCCACGAGGCAGATCTGACCCGGGAAATACAAGTTACCTGCACCTTGACCTCAGCGTTCCAGCCATCGATCAACACGGACTTGCATCCTCGATCGCCGACGTAGACTGTCTTCAGGAATTCGATAGGGTTCATTTGTTGATCGGCCAATGTGCATCAGGGCTATTCGATGGAACCTTGTTTCCTTGAGGATCAATCGACGCGCCCCTGTCCTTTCTCCGGATTATTGGCCATCACAACCTTGAGGGCGTTGAAATCATTCGACACCGTGGCTTGGATCACCTTCTTTCTACTCATTCCTCTCATACCTGTGGTGTCTGTCGCTGCTCAAACTTTCGAAGCTTTGCCAAAGATTGCCCCCTGAGTCACAGGCAGTTGGGAGGCCACCGGGCTGACGTATACGCGCGTCCGATTTAGAAGGCTCGCAAAGATATGCAACGGCCCAATCGCTGTCCTGCCTGATTAGCAGCTTTGACATGAAATGGAGAGAGAGAATTTCAAATGATGAGCGCGCAACCGATTTCGCGGCGAATGGCTGCCAACAGCTGATCCTGATCATCAGCCGTGAGGTAAAAGTTGATTTGCCTGCCAATCATGACGACTCGCCATCTAACTGCCTGTCCGCAACCATCAAGGCCTTGAGTTTCTCGGCGAACGTGGACCAGGATTCGACGATCTCGGGCCATTTCGTCATCGCCGAATACTCCTGAAGCTTGCAGTCTAGGTATGCGGTCGCCTCTTCATTTTTCCCTTGCAGGAAAAGTGCGACTGCGATTCGTTGCGGAAACCCCCCGAGCATGCCTTCTCTTTCGCGGAGCAGTGGCAAAATCGCATCGATACGGGCATGCGCACGCATCCATGGCACGCCATACTGGACAATCGTCCGCGCCATCCTTTCGGCTTCGGGTTCGATGGGACGTCTGTCGTCGAAAACAAACACCTCGACATCCGGCGCCAGCTCGCCTAGATGCAAGGCTACCGTCGCCATTTGTCCGACCTTGTAAGGCCACTTCTTCGGATTGTCGTTCAACTGGTCCCACAACTTCATTATCGAAACGAAATGCACACCGATGAAGGGGTTGAGCTGCAGAGCGTGCCCCATGTTGAGGCGATTGAGTCCGATCCAACCGAACGCGTCTTCATCCAGCCGGATTAGAGGATTGCCGCGACGAGGCGACTTGAAACCATACTGAGAGAGAGCTTCGTCGCAGGCGGCGTCAATCTTATTGAGAAGTTTTCGATCCATCGTCAGAGACGCTCCTCTAGGAACTTGGCAACAATCGGTTCGCTTGGAGTTAGGCCGGCCGCCTTAGCGTTGTTTCCGACCGGCATTACATACGATCCGGTAGCCGCATCCTGTGCCAATCCTGCTTGTCCGCGCGACAAATGTGCACCTCCAGTCTTAACCTCAACAGCCGTCCCGTCCTTTCTCATGATGTCCACGATTGTGAGCCGACCGTCGCTGCCTTTGATCGCCACACCCCGCCCCGCCACCTCAGCACCCAACCTCTTCGCAACATCAGCCTCGCCGATCGCCCCTTGAAGCTGGTTCTTCAGCAACGTACGCGCCTTGGTTACTTCTCCACTGGAAACCGGGGAAATAAAGTCGAACACCGCTGCGGCTTTCTCCACCGGCGATGATGATCCATCAAGAATGGTCACGAGCGAATCGACCATCTCCGTCCCTGTCTCCTTCAACGCGCTTCGAACGTCCCCGCCGTTCTTCAACGCTTTGATGAGGGGTCTTATCAGTTTCGGACTGCGCCCGTCCGGATCGGTCAGCCCGTAGGGATTGTTGAATGCATAGGCGTAGCGATTGAAGAACCGCATGTCGCCGTTGCCGTACGCGGTTACGGGATCGACGCTCAGAAAACATCCGCACGTCGAGTCGTAATACCGCTGCTGCATATACGTCAGCCCGGTCGCCTTGTCCTCGACGTGACCGGTAAACCCAACGCCGTCCCGTGCCGCATGGTTCAGGACCTTGCCGTACGGTTCGTAGTGACTCCGCTCGATCACGGTGCCGTTCGCATCCGTCACCGCCACCGGCGTTCCCAATGCGTCCGTGTGTTGATACCTGACCGTGGCGTTCGTCGACCCGGTGGGCACCGTTCGGGTCGCGATCAGTTTGTCGCCCAGGTACACGTAGTGCGCGGACTCCTGCTTCCGCACATCCGAGGTGTAGGCCAACAGGCCGCCCTGCGTGTACAGGCTGTACCGGCTGCCCGTCGTGTAATCCCGCACGCGCCGGCCAATCGCGTCGTAGATGTAACTCGATGCGACGCCGCCGGTCGTCGAGCGCAAGCGATTGTCGAGGCCGAACTGGAAGTGGACGTTGTTCTTCGTCTTCAGGTTGCCCTGCAGGTCGTACGCGAAGGCCACCATTGCGGCGGTGCCGTTGCTGCACTGCGCGGTTGCGCCCGCGCGCAGGGTCGTCAGGCGATTGGTGCCGTCCTCGTAGCAGTAACGTTGGCTGCGGTTGGGCGCACTGACCGAGACGATGTTGTCCAGGACGTCATAGCCGTAATCGATGGCCCCGGTGCCGCCCAACATCGGCGAGGTCATGCGCGTCAGCCGATCCTGCTGGTCGTAGACCATGTTCCGGTCGGTCGCGCCGGCCGTCGCACCATCACTGATCGCTACGACATTGCCGTTCTGGTCGTAGTCGTAGCTGTCGTCGAGGATCCCCGCGGTGCCACGGAAATCACGGCTGCGCTCCGGCAACAGGCGCGCGTTCTGGTGCGCCTTGTGCTGCACGCCGTTGCCGTAGGTGAAGGAATCGACCGTCCCGTTGGGGTGGTACGTGACGTTCGTGGCATACGTGCCCGCCCGGGTCGGGCGGCCCAGCGCATCCGGTGCGTAGTCGATCACGACGTTGGGCGGGTAGGACTGGCTTGCCACGTTCGCGTGGGCGTCGTAGCCGTATCCCAGCATCCAGTTGATGCTGGCCCACGACAGTCGTTCGCTCGTCAACAGACGGCGCTTGTTGTAACCGTAGGTGGTCGTGACGACCGCGCCCGATCCGTTGTCGACGGACTGCGCTGCCGGCAAGCCGTCGGCCGTGTACGCGTAGGAGGTGTTGCCCAAACCGTCAGCGAAGGTGAGCGACGTGATGCGATTGCGGTTGTCGTAGGCGTGGTCGGAGCGGCGTGCGGCAACGGCCGCGTCGCTCACGCAGGTCGATCCCGGCGCATATCCCGAGGCCGACCACGCGAGCAGGCCCGCGGCGTCGTACCCCATGTAGGTCGACCCGGTTTCCGGCTCGTGGAGCCGGCACAGTTCCTGCGCTTGCGTGTATCCATACGTGCGGGTCGCCGAGACGAGGTTGCCGGCGTCACGACGCCTGATCGATGTCGGCTTGCCGAACACATCCCGGGTGATGTCCGTATACGACCCGGCGGGCTGCACGATGCTGACGGGCCAATCGGTCGTTGGCTCGGCGTACGTCTTGAAAGCCGTTGTCGACGCCTGTCCTCGCGGGTTGGTCACGCGCGTCTGGAAGCCAGCGAGATACGCCATCGTCGTGGCCACCACGCCACCGAATTCGGGCTCGGCGTGCTGTTCGACACGCGTTGGCCGGCCCAGCGCGTCGAACGTGCTCGAGGTTCCCTTCAGGGAGGGATCTGCGAAGGAGAGCGTCCCCGGGGCGTTCAGTGGATACGACTGGAACACCGTCTGGCCGGCGGCATCGAAGCGACGGAACGTCACGACTTTCCTGGTCGCCGGTTCGGCGAGATCGAGTGTCTCCTCGACGACCGGGCGCAACAGGCCGTCGTAGACCGTGATCTTGCGAGCGTTGCCGTTGACCGTGGTTTGCCACCAGGCTCCAGCTGGCATGCCGTAGATCGCGGGGTTGCCGGCACTGAAGCTGACGATCGTTTCGGCCCAGGCCGACGCATCGCAGACGCCCGATATGGTTTCCGATGGATAGGTGATTTTCCGCACACGACCCATGGCGTCGTAGGCGTAGCAGGTCTTCGCGCCCGTTTCGTCCGTCGCCGAAAGGATCTGCCCCAGGTCGTCGACGACCGCGGACGTCGACGCGCCATCCGGATGCGTGATCGTTTGCGGAATGCCCCGCTTCCAGTTGCCGAATGTGGTCGTCGTATTGAAGCTCGCCGAATCCTTGGCGTCGGACACCGTCGCGACCGTTCCGTCGGCGTTGTACGTGAGCCTCTGTTTCAACTTGCCGAACGCGTACACGTCCGTCGGCAACGCAGTGATCGGGTCGTATTTCGTCTCCGATTCCACCAGGCCCGTGTCGACGTTCACCGAGGCCATGGGCTGGCCGATGACCCACTTGTCGAGGTTGTCCTCGTATGTGGTGGTATCGGTCCGGATGTACGTCTGTGCGTTCGCGTCGACGGCACCCGCCGCGGAAAGCGCGAGCGCAACTGCCAGCGTCTTCCCGTTCATTCCCTGCCCCCGACTGCCCGCTTCCGCATACCGACTCCACTACGCGCGATGAATGCGGCAGTAGAAGGCGCGTGGGCGCGCGCAGGTGCGCGACGCATCCCCCGATGTCGCCAGCCGGCGCTGCCTATAGCGCTGGAATCGTCGCAATCGGCGGGCATACACTGGCCCCGTGCTGGGCCTCCCCACCATCCGTCTCGCAACGCCGGACGATGCGCAAGCCATCGCGACGCTGTCGCGCGATGCGATCGAACACGGCCTGCGCTGGCGCTACACGCCCGCGCGCATCCTCGCCGCCATCCGCAGCCGCACGAGCAACGTGGCGCTCGTCCACGCGAACGGCGGACTGCATGGCTTCGCGATCATGGAATACGGCGACACCACGGCGCACCTGACGCTGCTCGGCGTGCAGGCCACGCAACGTCGACGCGGCCTTGGCGCGCGGTTGCTCACCTGGCTGGAAGACGCGGCGCGCGTGGCCGGCATCGAACGCATCGACGTCGAATGCCGATCCGACAATCCCGGCGCGATCGCGTTCTACCGCCACCAGGGGTATCGCGTGCAGGGGGTGTTCCCGCATTACTACGAAGGGCGCATCGACGCGGTGCGACTGGCGAAGGACTTGGCGCAGCGTGAATCGAATTAGCGCGCCGCCTTCCCGAACAACACCGACGCCCCCATCCACAGCACGACATACATCGTCGTGATCGCCAGCATCATCACCGGCACGTCGAGTCGTCCGAAGATCGCGATCGCACCGACCACGGCCTGCGCGACGGCCGTGGCGACCATCACGCGCGCCATGCCCTGCGCGCGGAAGCGCACGACGATCGCGCCGATGATCGCGACCAGCAACACACCGACGTACATCAGGTTCGCCGGGTTGCGTTCGTCGCCGATCACGCCGACGGCCAGGTTCGCCCACACCAGGAAGAATGCGGTACCAACGGCTGCAGCGGCGCCTGCGCGATAGGCCAGGCTGGCGCTCCTGCGCGCGAACAACTCGTACGCGCCGCACGCGGCGGCCAGCATGCAGCCGAAGGTGATGAAGTCGCGCGCGGTCCAGTTCACCTCCTGGGTGAAGCGCATCGCGACCGCGGGCACGGCCAGCAGGGCGGCCGCGCCGGTCCAGATCGCCAGGCTCCAGCGGTTGCCGACGCTACGGAAGTCTTCTGCCATGACGGTGCTCCCTGCGATGGAAAGTGGGGCCAGCCTCGTCCCCCGCCGTGAGCCGCCGATGGCGCTTGTGTGAAGCGGGGAAGAAGTCGCCGTACACTCCGGCGGTCCGAGGGGGGCCACGCCATGCCGCACCGCGCCATCGTGCAATGCCTGTTGCTGGGAGCCGCCGTCCTGCTGGCGGGCTGCACCGCCAAGAGCGATCCCGCGATGACCGACCCACTCGACGCGCTGATGCACGACTACGCCGGCAATGGACCGGGTGCCTCGGTGCTCGTCGTTCGCGACGGTAAAGCCATCGAACGCCGCAGCTACGGCTTCGCCGATCTCGAAGCGAAGACGCCGATCACGCCGAAGACCAACTTCCGCCTCGCATCGATCAGCAAGCAATTCAACAGCGCCGCGATCCTGTTGCTCGCGCAGGACGGCAAGCTGTCGATCGACGATCCGATCAAGCGCTTCCTGCCCACGCTTCCGCCGGAAGACGATGCGATCACGATCCGCCACCTGCTCACGCACACCTCGGGCCTGATCGATTACGAAGACCTGATGGATCCGAAGGACACCGCGCAGATCCACGACATCGGCGTGTTGCAGTTGCTGGAAAAGGCGCCGAAACATTACTTCGTTCCGGGCACGAGCTATCGTTACAGCAACAGCGGTTATGCGCTGCTTGCGTTGATCGTCGAGCGCGCATCGGGCCAGCGCTACGCGGATTTCCTGCGCACGCGCATCTTCGAACCGCTGGGGATGAAGCACACCGTCGCTTACGAAAACGGCATCTCGACCGTCGCCAATCGCGCCTACGGTTACACGGAAGAAAACGGCAAGTGGACGCGCACGGATCAGAGCACGACCAGCGCCGTGCTCGGCGACGGCGGCATCTATTCCTCGATCGACGATCTGGCGCGCTGGGATGCGGCGCTGTACGACGATCGCCTGCTGCCGCAGTCGGTCTGGAAACAGGCCTTCACGCCCGCGACGAAAACCGACGACCCGACGATCGAGTACGGCTTCGGCTGGCGCATCACCGGCGAGACCTTGTGGCATTCCGGTGAAACCGTCGGCTTCCGCAACGTGATCGTGCGTTATCCGCAGCGCCATCTCACCGTCGTCGTGCTCACCAATCGCAACGAACCCGAGCCCTACGAACTGGCGAAGAAGATCGCGGCGTCCTACCTGGATTAACGCACCGGAATGTCGAACGCCACGCGCGGGGACGGCTCGGGCTTCAAGGTGAAGTGCCACCACTCCATCGGATAGTTGCGAAACCCCTGCGCCTCCATCGCATCGCGCAGGCGGTGGCGGTTCGCGCGCTGCGCGTCTGTGGCTTTCTTCGAATCGGTGTTCGCCAGCGTGTCGAAGAAATCGAAGTGCGTGCCCATGTCCAGCGGCGTGCACGCCACGCCCGTGTCGTCGCATTCCATCAGATCCAGGTCGACGGTCGCGCCGCGGCTGTGGCCCGAGGTCGGCGAGATGTAATCGCCGAGCAACGCGCGTTTGTCGAAGGACGGGTAGTACGCGGCCTTCGTGCGGCCGTCTTCCGGCGCGTGCGCCCACGCGACGAAATTCTGCACGGCACGCACGGGGCGGTAGCAGTCGTACAGGCGCAGGCGCATGTGGTCGTCGCGCAGCGTGCGTTCGACGCGCGCGAGCGCTTCGGCGACGGGGCGCAGCAGGAAACACTTCGGCGCCTCGTAGCCATCGACCGGCGCGCCGGTGAAGTTGTTCGCGCCGGCGTAACGGATGTCGAGATCGATGTCGGGGACGAGGGAGCGGATGTCGACGAGGTTGGCGTCCTCGGGCGTCGTCGCGGGCGAAATCGGCGCGGAATTTTGTTGCGTTGCGCAAGCGGTGGCGAACAGGGCGATGGTGGACAGGAGCGCGTGTCGGCTGAAACGCATGCGGATTTCCCGGGCTTTTTTGCCACGGTAGCAAAAGCCGCGTCGCCGCCCGTCGCTCCCTTGCGCCGCCGGGAGGACAGGCGCGCCGGACCTCACCCCGCATTCACGAATTCGTGGCTCATCCTTGGCACGCCCGAGGAGGGCGCGCTTCTCAGGGGGAACACACATGAACATCAAGACGCTCGAAACGGTGCTGGAAGAAATGCGGCGCGCGAACCACGCCGACGAACGCCAGCTCCGCGATTGGGAAGCCCGCATCGCCGAAGCGATCACCGACGACCTGGTGATGCGCATCCAGGCTTCGTTCGGCGCGCCTGCGCTGGCGCCGACGCCCGGCGGACACGACTGGGAGTAACCCCGCGCCCGGACGCGCGACGCGTCCGGAACGCTCCGCCGCCACGCCGGGTTGAACCGGCGCGCCTGCCCGCCGGTATTCGTGCGCATGTCCTCGCGCACGCTGTCCTCCGCAATCGCTGGCCTGCTGGCCCTGGTGTCGCTGCCGGGGATGGCACAGGAAGTGATACGCGAAGACGAAGTCCTCGACGGTGATCGCCCCGAAGCCTGGGCGATGCACTACAGGACCGCCTCCACGCTGATGGCGGCCTTCGGCCCCTCGCCTGCGCTCGCGCCCGGCCATTGGCAGGCGGCGGTCGAACTCGGGGAGGTGCCGCATCTGCCTGCGCGCAAGACGATGGTCGGTTTCAACGGACTGAAGAACGAAGATCTCAACAAGTCGCCCGTGTTCGGGCGCGTGCGCGGATGGATCGGGCTGCCCGGCGGGTTCGTCGCCGAGCTTGCGTGGACACCGCCGGTCGAAATCGGCGGCGCGAAGACGCGCGATCTGTGGGCCGCCGCCATCGCAAGGCGCGTGGTGGATGCGAACGGGGTGATCGTGTCGGTGCGCGCGTTCGGCCAGCACGGCGCGGTGATCGGCGATGTCACCTGCCCGGCGGCCCTCGCGGGCGTGCAGGACTTCGACCTGAATCCCTACGGTTGCGAGGCGCCGTCGAGCGACACGCTCCAGCTGAATTACTACGGGCTCGAAACGACCGCCGCGCTGGCACACGGCCCGTGGACCTGGCACCTGAGTGGCGGCCTGGTGCGCATGGAAAACGAAGTGCACGTCGACGCGCTCACCTTCGGTTTTCGCGACTACTCGCGGCTGACGGCGACGGACGATGTCGGCTATCTCGCATTCGGCGTCGGTCGCACGTTGACCAAGGGCTGGGGCGCCGCGATCGAAGTGTTGTACGTGCCGCTCACGGTGTTGCGTACGCCCGATGGTTCGGCCGACAGCGATCCGATGCTCTCCTTCCGCCTGCAGGTGCGATACGCCTTCGACGCGCGGTGACGCCGCCATCCACGCGCATTGGCGATACTGCGCGCATGCCCCATGCTCTCGTCTGGTTCCGCGACGATCTCCGCCTCGACGACCAGCCCGCGTTGCAGGCGGCGATCGCGCAGGGCTATGCGCCGGTTCCCGTGTACGTGCATGCGCCGGAGGAAGAAGGCGATTGGACGCCGGGCGCGGCATCGGACGCGTGGCGGCGTCGATCGCTTGCGGCGCTCGATGCGTCGTTGCGGGCGCGCGGTTCCCGCCTGGTCTGCGTGCGCGGCCCGACGCAGGCCGCGCTCGAACGCCTCGCACGCGACACGCAAGCCGAAGCGGTGTTCTGGACCCGACGTTACGAACCGGCGATCGAACAACGCGACACCGCGTTGAAGTGGACCCTGCGGCAATCGGGACTGTTCGCGCAAAGCCACAACGGCGCGTTGCTGATCGAACCGTGGGACGTCGCGACCAAGGCGGGCGATCCGTACAAGGTGTTCACGCCGTTCTGGAAAGCCGCGGCGGCGGTGATGCGAACGCCGCGCACTTTCGATGCGCCTGCGCGGTTGCCGCCGGTGACGATCGACGGCGAATCGATCGATGCGTTGCTCCCGTCGCCGACACCCACGTGGGACCGTCCGTTCTGGACGCACTGGACGCCGGGCGAAGACGGTGCGCGTGCGGCGTTGCAGGCATTCGTCTCGAAGGTCGCCGACTATCCGGAAGCGCGCGACCTGCCCGCCATCGACGGCACCTCATCGTTGTCGCCGCACCTGCATTTCGGTGAAGTCTCGATCCAGCGCGTCTACGCGACGATCGCGCAATGCGATGCACCGAAAGAAGCGCGCATCGCGTACCTGCGGCAATTGTTCTGGCGCGAGTTCGCGCACCACCTGCTGCATCATTTTCCACGCACGACGGACCACAACCTCGATCCGCGCTTCGACGCGTTCGAGTGGGCGCCCATCGACGACGCGCAACTCAACGCGTGGAAATCCGGCCGCACCGGTATTCCGATCGTCGACGCCGGCATGCGCCAACTCTGGCAAACCGGCTGGATGCACAACCGCGTGCGCATGCTCGTCGCGAGCCTGCTGACCAAGCACATGCGCACGCATTGGATCGAAGGTGCGCGCTGGTTCTGGGACACGCTGGTCGATGCGGATCTCGCGAACAACACGTTGGGATGGCAATGGGTTGCGGGCACGGGCGCCGATGCCGCGCCCTACTTCCGCATCTTCAATCCGTTGTTGCAGGCCAGGCGTTTCGATCCAGACGGCGCGTATGTGCGGCGGTGGGTGCCGGAGTTGGGGACGAAGGATTACCCGGTGCCGATCGTCGATTTGGCGGTCGCGCGCGAGGCTGCGCTTGCGGCTTACTCGCGTCGCGGGGGGATCCCCCCCAATCGCGCTTTGCGCGATTGACCCCCCTTGGGAGGGGGGTGGACTACTTGGCGCCGAACTTGCGCTCGACGTAGTCGTCGATCATCGCGACGAACTCCTGCGCGATGTTGTCCCCGCGCAGCGTCCTGGCCTTCTCGCCATCGATGAACACCGGCGCGGACGGCGCCTCGCCGGTGCCCGGCAGCGAGATGCCGATGTTGGCGTGGCGCGATTCGCCCGGCCCGTTCACCACGCAACCCATCACGGCGAGCGTCAGGTTCTCCGCACCGGGGTGGCTGACCTTCCACGTCGGCATCTTGTCGCGTACGTGTTCCTGCACGGTCTTCGCCAGCTCCTGGAAGAACTCCGACGTCGTGCGCCCGCAACCGGGGCACGCGGTGACCATCGGCGTGAACGCGCGCAGGCCGAGCGTCTGCAGCAATTCCTGCGCGACGATCACTTCCTGCGTACGCGACGCACCGGGCTCGGGCGTGAGCGAGATGCGGATCGTGTCGCCGATGCCTTCCTGCATCAGGACCGCGAGCGCCGCGCTGCTCGCGATGATGCCCTTGCTGCCGATGCCGGCTTCGGTGAGCCCCAGGTGCAACGCGAAATCCCCGCGCGTGGCGAGTTCGCGATACACCGCGATCAATTCCTGCACGCCGCTGACCTTCGCGCTGAGCACGATGCGATCGGCGGGCAGGCCGAGTTCGACCGCACGATGCGCCGAATCGAGCGCGGAGCGAATCAATGCTTCGCGCAACACGCGCCCGGCATCCCACGGTTCGGCGCGCAGGTGGTTTTCGTCCATCAACTGCGTGGCGAGCGCCTGGTCGAGCGAGCCCCAGTTCGCGCCGATGCGCACGGGCTTGCCGTTGGCGATCGCGAACTCGATCAACTGCGCGAACTGCACGTCCTTCTTCTTGCCGAAGCCGACGTTGCCCGGATTGATGCGGTACTTGGCGAGCGCGCGCGCGCAGGCCGGCTCACCGGCGAGCAACTGGTGCCCGTTGTAGTGGAAGTCGCCGATGATCGGCACGTGCACGCCCATCATCTCGAGCTTCTCGACGATGCGCGGCACGGCGGCCGCCGCTTCGGGCGTGTTGACGGTGACGCGGACGAGTTCGGAACCGGCACGCCAGAGTTCGGCGACCTGCTTCGTGGTCGACGCCACATCCGCGGTGTCGGTGTTGGTCATCGACTGCACGACGACCGGCGCGTTGCCGCCGACCGCGACGCCGCCCACGTGGACCTGCCGCGTCTGCCGGCGTGGCGCGGGGCCGAAGCGCGTGGCGTGGCACGGCAGATGGTCGTTGGCGGCGGGCGTGCGGGTATCGATCGACATGCGCGCATTCTACCGTGGCAGACACGCGGGCCCGCCTGCGCTACCGTGTCCCGCCGTCCTCCGCCGCCCTATGTCCCGCGACGACGCCCGCCGCATCCTCTCGCCCAGCCAGCTCAACACGCTGGCGCGCGACCTGCTGGAAGGCAGCTTCCCGTCGGTCCTGGTCGAGGGCGAGTTGGGCAACCTCTCGCGGCCCGGGTCGGGGCACCTGTATTTCACGCTGAAGGACGCCCGCGCCCAGGTGCGCTGCGCGCTGTTCAAGCCCAAGAGCCAGTGGCTGAACTTCGTCCCGCGCGAAGGCCTGCACGTGCTCGCGCGCGGCCGCCTGACGCTGTACGAGGCGCGCGGCGACTACCAGCTGATCCTGGATTCGCTGGAGGAAGCCGGCGAAGGCGCGTTGCGGCGCGCGTTCGAAGAACTGAAACAGAAGCTGACCGCCGAGGGCCTGTTCGAGACCGAGCGCAAGCGACCCCTGCCGGCGTTCGTGCGGCGGCTCGCGGTGGTGACCTCGCCGTCGGGCGCCGCGGTGCGCGACGTGCTCAGCGTGCTCGCGCGGCGCTTTCCCCTGATGCACGTCGACGTGCTGCCCGTCCCCGTGCAGGGGGAGGCGGCGCCGGCGCAGATCGTCGCGATGCTGCAGCGCGCGTATCGGACGGAACGCTACGACGCGATCCTGCTCGCGCGCGGCGGCGGCTCGCTCGAAGACCTGTGGGCCTTCAACGACGAACGCCTCGTGCGCGCCATCGCGCAATCCCCCGTGCCGGTGGTCTCCGCGATCGGGCACGAGACCGACTTCAGCCTCAGCGATTTCGTCGCCGACGTGCGCGCGCCGACGCCGTCGGTCGCCGCCGAATTGCTGGCGCCCAATCGCCACGATCTCGCGCTGCGCCTGCAGGGTTTGCAACGCCGCGCGACGCGCCTGATGGCGCATCACCTGCGTCGCGACGCGCAGCGCGCCGACCGCGCCGCCCTGAAATTGCATGCGCTGCGGCCGCGCGCGCGCCTGGATTTGTTGCTGCGTCGCCAGGCCGAAGCGCAGCGGCGCCTCGACCATGCATTCCGCAAGCAGCTGGAACGTTGGCATTCGCGCATGCGCCACGCCGACGCGGTGTTGCGCACGATGGCGCCCAAACGCCGCATCACCCTGCTCCACCAACGCCTGGAAGCCTTGCGCCCACGCCCGCTTGCCGCGATGACGCGCCGCCTGCGCCACGACCAGGTGCACCTGCGCGGGCTGGCGCGTTCGCTGGAAGCCGTGAGTCCGCTGGCCACCGTGG
The DNA here is from genome assembly GCF_009740395.1 of Noviluteimonas gilva. Taxonomy (GTDB): domain Bacteria; phylum Pseudomonadota; class Gammaproteobacteria; order Xanthomonadales; family Xanthomonadaceae; genus Noviluteimonas; species Noviluteimonas gilva. Next base: position 344,425 of record NZ_WOXT01000002.1, on the reverse strand, counting down.
CGCGCGGTTACGCGATCCTCCAGCGCGACGACGGCCACGTCATCCGCAGCGTGCAGGATGTGCAGGCCGGGCAGCGCGTGCGCGCCCGCCTGGGCGACGGGACCTTGCCGTTGCGGGTGATCGATCCGGAAGACTGAAGGCACGAAGGAGACGCACATGGCGAAGCACGGATTGTCGAAGAGCTACCCCTGCTATCTCGCCAATGCGCCGATCCCGGGCGCGTCGGAACTCGACGTGCTCGACAAGTTCACCGGCAAGCGCGCCACGCGCGTGGGATTCGCCGATGCCGCGCTCGTGCGCAAGGCGATCGTCGCCGCGCACAAGGCGCGCCGCGCGGTCGCCGAGTTCCCGCCGGACAAACGCCGCGACGTCCTGGAACATTGCGTGCGCCGGTTCACCGAACGCCAGGAAGAACTCGCGCTCGCGCTGTGCATCGAAGCCGGCAAGCCGATCCGCGATGCGCGCGGAGAAGTCACGCGCTTGATCGATACCTTCCGCATCGCGGCGGGTGAAGCGACGCGCATCGACGGCGAAGTGCTCGAACTGCAAATCTCGCCACGCACGCGCGGTTATCGCGGCATGGTCAAGCGCGTGCCGATCGGTGCGTGCGCGTTCATCACGCCGTTCAACTTCCCGCTCAACCTGGTCGCGCACAAAGTGGCGCCGGCGTTGGCCGCGGGTTGTCCCTTCGTGTTGAAGCCCGCGGCGAAGACGCCCGTCGGCGCGCTGATCATCGGTGAAGTGCTCGCCGAAACCGACTTGCCGCGCGGCGCGTTCTCCATCCTGCCGTGCTCGAACGAAGATGCGTCGCTGTTGGTGGAAGACGAGCGCATCGCGCTCTTGAGCTTCACCGGCGGCCTCGTCGGCTGGGATCTCAAGGCGCGCGCCGGCCGCAAGAAAGTGACGCTGGAATTGGGCGGCAACGCGGCGTGCATCGTCGACGAAGACCCCGGCCAATCGCTCGACGCCGTCGTCGAACGCATGATCTTCGGCGCGTACTACCAATCCGGCCAGAGCTGCATCAGCGTGCAGCGCATCTTCGTGCATCGCGCGCAGCACGCGAAATTCAGGAAAGCGTTCGCGGACGCCGTCGCCAAACTCCGCATGGGCGATCCGAAGGACGAGAAAGTCTTCATCGGCCCGATGGTCGACGAGGCTGCAGCCAAGCGCGTGGACGCCTGGATGGATGCGGCGATCGCCGGTGGTGCGAAGGCACTCGTGCGTGGCAAGCGCAAAGGCAACCAACTCCCTGCCGCATTGCTGGAAAAAGTGCCCCACGACAGCGACCTGTATCGCCAGGAAGCCTTCGGCCCGGTCGCGTTGATCGAACCGTTCGACGATTTCGACGACGCCATCGACCTGGTCAACGAGAGTGACTTCGGCCTACAGGCCGGCGTGTTCACCGGCTCGATCGCGCATGCGATGCGCGCGTGGGATCGCATCGAAACGGGCGGTGTGATCGTCGGCGATGTCCCGAGCTTCCGCGTGGACAACATGCCCTACGGCGGCGTGAAGCACTCCGGTCTCGGCCGCGAAGGCGTACGGAGTGCGATCAGGGACATGACGGAAGAACGCTTGCTGGTCGTGCGGGACGTCTGATCAGCTCGAACGCGCCGCGGGCCTCGCGAACAAGTAGCCCTGCCCGCTTTCGCACCCCAGCCCGATCAACGCATCGCGCTGCGCTTCGGTTTCGATGCCTTCGGCGATCGTGTCGATGTTGAGCGTGCCCGCCAGCGCGAGGATCGCGCGGATCACCGCGAAGCTTTCCGGCTGCGCGGTCGACAGGCCGGCGATGAAGCTGCGATCGATCTTCAGGCATTCGATCGGGAAGTGGTGCAGGTACGACAGCGCCGAGAAGCCGGTGCCGAAGTCGTCGAGCAAGGCGAGCACGCCGTGGCGGCGCAGGTCGCTCAACGTGCGAAGTGCGCGCGGTGCGTCGTCGAACAGCGCGACCTCGGTGATTTCGATGCGCAGGCGCGCCGGATCGACGTTCGATCCTTCCAGCAACCCGAGCAGGCGTTCGGCGAAATCCGGCGAACGGAAATGGCGCGGCGAAACATTCACGGACACGTAGCCGCTGTTGTTCCAGCTGGCCATGTCCTGGATCACGCGCGCGTACAACAACCAGTCGACCTGTTCGATCAGCCCGCTGTCTTCGCCCACGCCGATGAATTCGGCCGGTGAGAGCACGCCGCGCTTCTCGTGGCGCCAACGCAGCAGCGCTTCGTGGCCGAGCACGGTGCCGTCGGTGATGCGCACGATCGGTTGGTAATGCGGTTCGAACGCGTCGGCGTTGATCGCGCGGCGCAGGTCGGCTTCCAGGTCGAGGATGCGCGTGGCTTCGTCGCGCATCGCTTCGTCGAAGACCGCGCTGCGATCGCGGCCGGCGCCCTTGGCGCGATACATCGCGGCGTCGGCGTCGCGCAGCATGTCTTCGCCGCTGCGATAGCGCGGGATCCACAGCGCGATACCGATCGAAGCGGTCGGAAACAGTTCGCGCCCTGCGATCCACACCGGCGCACCGAGCGCGCCGAGCACGCGGCCGGCGAGTTCTTCGGCCATGTCCTGCCCGTCGATCTGTTCGACGAGGATCGCGAATTCGTCGCCACCCAGGCGCGCGACGGTATCGCCCGCGCGCACGGCGGCCACGATGCGACGTCCCGCTTCGATCAGCAATTCATCGCCCACCGCGTGGCCGACTGAATCGTTGACCAGCTTGAAGCGATCCAGGTCGAGGAACAGCACCGCGAACGTGCGCCCTTCGTCGGCACCGCTGCGGGCCCGCTGGATCGCGTGGCTCAGGCGTTCGAGCAACTGCGCGCGATTGGGCAGGCCGGTCAGCGTGTCGTGCTGCGCTTGATGCGTGAGGCGGCGCTCGGCATGCATGCGCTCGCCGATCTGCGCCATCAGCTCGGCGTTCGCCGCGGCGAGTTCGCGCGTGCGTTCTTCCACGCGGCCTTCGAGTTCGGAATGCGCGGCCTTGAGGTTTTCCTGCGCCTGCTTGCGTTGCAGGCCCGCGCCGATGTGGTGCGCGACGAACGTCAGCAGCTCCTGGTCGCGCGGCGTGAACGCCACGGCCGGCGAATAACTCTGCACCGCGATCACGCCGACGACCGATTCATCGCGGAACAACGGCACGCCCAGCCAGTTGTGCGAAAGCGTGCCCATCGTCTTGACCTTGCCTTCGCGATCGAGCGCTTCGATCGCGTTGCGATCGGCGAGCACGGCGCGGCCGGTGCGGATGACGTATTCGGTCATGCCCATGCCGAATTTGCGGCGCGGGCGATTGGGATCGCGTTCGTCGATGGAGTACGGGAATTCGAGTTCGTCGCCCTCGCCGGCCAGCAGCGCGATGTAGAAGTTGCGCGCATAGAGCAGCTCGCCGACGACGTCGTGCACTTCGGCGTAGAAGCGCTCCAGGCTTTCGGAGGTGATCGACAACTCGGCGATGCGGAACAGCGCGCGTTGCAGGCGTTCGGCGCGCTGGCGCTCGACGATCTCCGCCTGCAGCACGCGGTTGGCTTCCTGCAGGGCGTGCGTGCGTTCTTCGACGCGGCGTTCGAGTTCGCTGCGCGCCTGGCGGCGATCGAGCGCGGTGAGGATGTGTTGCGCGACGTAGCTGAGGAGCGCGCGGTCTTCGTGGCTGTAGCTGGCGCGATGTTCGTAGGACTGCACGACGATCGCGCCGCACACGGTGCCTTCGCGGCGCATCGGCACGCCGAGCCAGTCTTCCGAATCGGGGCCGTGCACGGGATCGGAGGGAATCTGCAGCTTCGCGCGCAGCGCCGCCGACGGGCCGAGCAGCGGCTCGCCGTGGCGCAGCAGCGCCATCGTCAGGCTGGTCGGGACTTCGGCGACCGGGATCTCGTGCGAGGGATCGGCGATGTAGGGATCGTGCCGGTCGGCGAAGTAGAGGAAGCGCAGCGTCTGCCGCACTTCGTCGTACAACACGATGAAGCAGTTCTCCGCGTACATCAGCGAGCCGACGACGGCGTGGATGCGGCGGAGCATCTCGTGCATCTCGAGGCTCGACCCGGCCAGGTCGGCGATCTCGTACAGGGCCTGCTGGAGGCGCTCGCTCTTTTCGAGCGTCGCGATGCGGTTGCGCGCTTGCCAGGCTTCCAGCGACGCGGCGATGGTGCGGCGGGCCATGGCCTGCCAGACGTCGCGCATCGGCGACACGACCCCGGACGAATTCTGCGCGGCGAGCACGATCTCGGTGCCCTGCTCGGTGGTCCAGTGGTCGAGGATCTCGGCGTCGCGGGCGCGGCCCTTGGTGCCCAGCATCGACAGGGCACGCGCCACCAGGGCCGCCGGAACCGCGTCGTCCGCCGAATAGGCGTCGCCGCCGGCGTCCCGCCAGCAGATCACGATGCGGCCATCGGCCGGCAACACGTCGCGGACCGCGCGCACAAGCGCCGGCCCTGCGGACGATGCCGCGGCCCCTGCCGCTCCAGCCAACTCCGGGCTGCGCACGTTTATGTCGTCCCCCCAGACATGGGCGTGAGCATACAGACTTCGTGCCATGGCGCGCGGCCGGTCGCGGCGCGGGTGTTGCGAGGTTCCATGAACCGGATGAACGGAAATGGGGGCGCTTCCCGGAACCCCGCACGGCCGCCTCGCTCGTTTTCATTCACCGTGACCGCCGCCCTCGCCCACGACGGCCGCTTCCCCGCCCCGTCGCCAGCCCGTACGCTGCGCGCCATGGACGACGGGGTGCAGGCCAGCGACGAACAGCTGATGCTCGATTGGGTGTCCGGCGACGGCGCCGCGTTCGAGCAGCTGTACGGCCGCCATCGCACCCGCCTGTACCGCTATTTCCTCCGCCACTTGCGCGATCCGTCCCTGGCGGACGAGTTTTTCCAGGACGTCTGGCAGAAGGTGATCGCCGCCCGCGCCGGCTGGACGCCCGATGCGCCCTTCGGCACCTGGCTGTATCGCATCGCACACAACCGGTTGGGCGATCATTGGCGGGCCGCGAAGTACCGCCCGCCCGCGCCGGAGGATGCCGACGAGCGCGCGGCCCGCATTCCCGATCCCGACACGCCGGAGCGGCAGTTGTCGGAATTCGAACAACGCCGGCGCCTGCAGCTCGCCCTCGACGCGCTGCCGCCGGAACAACGCGAGGTGGTGCTGTTGCGCCTCGAACAGGAACTCACGCTGGAGGAGATCGGCACGATCACGGGCGTCGGGCGCGAAACGGTGAAGTCGCGATTGCGTTACGCGATGGACAAGTTGCGCGCCGGATTGGGCGGCGAGAAGCCGGGCACGGATCGGGAAGCGGAAGCGTCATGAACACGCGCGACGACAACGCACTGACCCCGGAAGAGCGCGCGCTCGCGCAGCGCCTTGCGAAGATCGGTCCGCAGGGCGGCGAGCCCTCGCCGTCGCTGGACGCGCGCATCCTCGCGATGGCGCACGCCGCGGCGTCGGCGCCTGTCGAGGACGTCGCGCCTGCGCGCGTGACCACGCTGCGCAAGCGCAAGCCGCAGACGTGGGTGACGACGGTCGGTTTCGCCGCGTCGCTCGCCATCGCATGCGGCATCGCGTGGAATCTGCGCGAGATGCCCGATGCGCCGCCGCCCGAGCCGGTCGCCGCGCAGGCGCCGGAAGAGGAAGCGGTCGAATATCAGCCGCCACCGCCGCCGTCGATGTCGGCGCGCGTGGTGCCGCGTCGCCCGTTGAACATGCCCGCGCCGCCGCCGGAACCAGTCGTCACGCAACCGCGTTCGACGTCGCGTGCGGCCGCGCGCGCGAAGGTCGAACCGAAACCGCAGCCCTTCGAAGCCGCGCCCATCGTGCTGGACGAGGCGGTGCATCCGGTCGCGCCGGGCGCCATCAATCCGATCGACGTGACCTCGGTCGAAAGTACGACGGTGTTCTCCGCCGAACAGCTCGCGAAGCTGCCCAAGGCGCGCACGATCACCGCGCCGCCGATGGCTGCGCCCGCCGCGGCACCCGCACCCGCAGCACCCACGCGAGACCAATTCCAGCGCGCCGCCGATGCTTCCCTCGAACGCCGTCGCCAGGCGAACGAAGCCGACGCCGCCGCGAAGGCCGCGCGCGCCGAAGAACCCGCCTTCGCCGAGTCCGACGAAGAAGTCGTTCCGCCCGCCACCGCCAACGATCCGGCCGTGCGCGACGCGTGGCTGCTGCGCATCCGCGAACTGGTGCGCGACGGAAAACTCGACCAGGCGCGCGAAAGCCTGCACGCCTTCCGCGCGCGCTACCCGGGCCAGCCCCTGCCCGAGGACCTGCGCGCGCTCGGCGAATGAGCGACACGCTCGCCGCGCCCGCCTCGCACGCCATCGAGGTCAAGCACAGTCGCTTCCTCGCGCAGGCCGCGCCGGTCGAATCGCCGGCCGATGCGCTCGCCTTCCTCGGCGAGATCGCGCGAACACCCGCGACGCACCACTGCTGGGCCTGGCGCATCGGCGGCGACTATCGATCCAGCGACGACGGCGAACCGGCGGGGACCGCGGGGCGGCCGATCCTCGCGGCGATCGACGGACAGGGCTTCGATCGCGTCATGGTCGTGGTCACGCGCTGGTACGGCGGGGTGAACCTCGGTGCCGGCGGCCTGGTGCGCGCCTACGGCGGGGCCGCGGCCGAATGCCTGCGCACCGCATCGCGCCTGCCGCTGGTGGATTGGCGCGAACTCGACATCCGCGCCGGCTTCGACGACACCGGCCCGGTGCACGCCGCGCTTGCGGCACACGGCGCGCAGCGCCTGTCCGAAGCCTTCGACGCCGACGGCCTGCACCTGCGCGTGCGCCTGCCGGCCGATCGCGTGGACGCGCTGGCCGTCCAATTGCGCGACGCCACGCGCAACCGCGCGCGCATCGGGGACAATGGCTGATGGCAGACGCATCGGCAGACATCGAGAAAACCGCGCAGGCGAAGGGCAAGGTCGTCAGCCTGCGCGGCCTGTGGCCCTTCGTGCAGCGCCAGCGCGGGTTGTTCCTCGCGTGGTTGCTGGCCTTGTGCGCCTCGTCCGCGGCGACACTCGCCTTGCCCGTCGCCGTGCGCGGGATGATCGACGACGGCTTCCGCAGCGCGAGCAACATCGACGCGACCTTCGCGTGGCTGTTCGCGGTGACCGCCGCGCTCGCACTCGCGACGGCGGCGCGCTTCTACTTCGTCTCGCTGCTGGGCGAACGCGTGGTCGCCGACCTGCGGCAACGCCTGTACAGCCATCTGCTCGGGCTGGATCCGGCGTTCTTCGAAGCCACGCGCAGCGGCGAACTGGTTTCGCGTTTGTCCGCCGATACCGAATTGCTGCGCAGTCTCGTGGGCTCCAGCATTTCCGTTGCGCTGCGCAGCTTCCTGATGGTGCTGGGCAGCATTGCGATGATGTTCGTCACCAGCCCGCGGCTGGCGACCTACACGATGATCGGCATCCCGCTGTTCGTCGCGCCCATCGTGATCGGCAGCCGGCGCCTGCAGAAGATGTCGCGCCAGAGCCAGGACCGCGTGGCCGATGCGAATGCGCTCGCCAGCGAAGTGCTCGGCAACGTGCGCACGGTGCAATCGCATGCGCGCGAACCGTATGAGCGCGGGCGCTTCTTCGACGCCGTCGCGCGCGCCGTCGCCACCGCGCGCCGCCGCATCGGGATGCAGGCGATCGTCACGGCGGTCGCGATCACCGCGTTCTTCGGCGCGATCATCATCGTGCTGTGGTCGGGCGCGCACGATGTCGTGTCGGGGCGCATGAGCGCGGGCACGCTGGGGCAGTTCGTGCTGTACGCGATGCTGGGCGGCGGTTCGGTCGGTGCGCTGGCCGAAGTCTGGAACGACGTGCAGCGCGCGGCCGGTGGCATGGGCCGCATCAACGATCTGCTGATGGAACGCGCGCTGCTGGTCGCGCCCGCGAATCCGACGCCGATGCCGCTGCCCCTGCGCGGCGACATTCGTTTGAACGATGTCGTCTTCCACTATCCCTCGCGTGCGGATGCGCCTGCGCTCGAAGGCTTCTCGCTGCACGTGCGCCCCGGCGAAACGGTCGCGCTCGTCGGTCCTTCCGGCGCGGGCAAGAGCACGGTGTTCGCGCTGCTGCTGCGCTTCCACGATCCGCAGCGCGGCAGCATCGCGATCGACGACATCGACCTTCGCCAACTCGACCCCGCGCGCCTGCGCGAATCGATCGCCCTGGTCCCGCAGGCGCCGACGATCTTCGCGACGACCGCCCGCGACAACATCCGCTACGGCCGTCTGGAAGCCACCGACGCCGATGTCGAGCAGGCCGCACGTTCGGCCGAGGCGCACGACTTCATCGACGCCCTGCCCCAGAAGTACGCAAGCGAACTCGGCGAACGCGGGGCGCGCCTGTCCGGCGGGCAGCAGCAACGCATCGCCATCGCGCGCGCGCTTCTCAAGGACGCGCCCGTGCTGTTGCTCGACGAAGCGACCTCCGCGCTCGATGCGCAGAGCGAACGCGCCGTGCAGCACGCGCTGGAAAACCTCATGCAGGGTCGCACGACGCTGGTGATCGCGCATCGCCTGGCCACCGTGCTGAAAGCCGACCGCATCGTCGTGATGGACCACGGCCGCATCGTGGCCGAGGGCACGCACGCCGAACTGCTCGCGCAAGGCGGGCTCTACGCGGATCTCGCGCGACTGCAATTCCTGGATTGACCGCATGCAGCACGTCGTCGACTTCATCCTCGAACTCGATCGCCTCAAGGGCGTCACGCGCAAGTCCCGGCCCATCGGGCTCGATCGTTACGAGAACTCGGCCGAACACAGCTGGCAGATCGCGATGCTCGCCGGTGCGATGGCGGAGTTCGCCGATCCGGGCGTCGACGTGCATCGCGTGATGCAGATGCTGTTGGTGCACGACATCGGCGAGATCGACACGGGCGACACCATCGTCTACGACGACACCGGCCTGGCCGAACGCAAGGCTGCCGAACGCGTGGCGGTCGAGCGCATCTTCGGGATGCTGCCGAACGCGCACGGCGCGCGTTTCCTCGCGTTGTGGGAAGAGTTCGAAGACGGCGAAACGCCCGAGGCGCGTTTCGCGCATGCGGCCGATCGCGCGATGCCGGTGTTGCTGAATCTCGCCAACGGCGGTGGCAGCTGGGTCGAGAACGGGATCAGCTACGAGCGCGTGATCCGCAAGGTCGGTCCGCCGATCGAAGCCGGTTGCCCGGCACTGTGGACGTGGTTGGCGCCGCAACTGGAAGACGCGCGCGAGCGTGGGTTCTTCGGCGGCTGATCAGAGCGCGCGCGACAGGATCGATTCGAACGCGGCGTCGTCGACGGGCAACGTCCCGAACGCGAGGCCGTGCTTGGCATCGAGGCGGCTTTCGCAGAACAAAGGCGCGATGGCTGCGTTCGTACGCAACAGGATCGAGGCCTGCAGCGCGAGCGCCATATGTTCGACCAGCAGCCGCGCACTGGCTTCTTCGGGCGCGCGCAGCATCGTGCGCAGGCGCGCGATGGCCGCATCGAGCGCGGGATGCAGGCCTTCGCCGAGTTCGGCGAAGAACGCTTCTCCGGTTTCGGGTTCGCGATGCAGCGCGCGCAACACGTCGAGGCACTGGATGTTGCCGCTGCCTTCCCAGATCGAATTGAGCGGCGCCTGCCGATACAGGCGCGGCAGCAGCGATTCCTCGACGTAGCCGTTGCCGCCGAGGCACTCCTGCGCTTCGTTGACGAAGGCCGGCGCGCGCTTGCAGATCCAGTACTTGCCGATCGCCGTGGCGATGCGCGCGAACGCGGCTTCGCGCGGATCGCCTTCGGCGGCATCCACCGCGCGCGCGACGCGCATCGACAGCGCGAGCGCGGCTTCGGATTCGATCGCCAGGTCCGCGAGGACGTTGCGCATCAACGGTTGGTCGGCGAGCAGTTTCCCGAACGCCATGCGATGCCGCGCGTGGTGCAAGGCCTGCGCGAGCGCCATGCGCATTTCCGCCGCCGAACCCAGCATGCAGTCCAGGCGCGTGAGCATCACCATGTCGAGGATCGTGGCGATGCCCCGCCCTTCGTCGCCGACGCGTGTTGCGCGCGCGCTCTGGAATTCGACTTCCGACGAGGCGTTGGACCAGTCGCCGAGCTTGTCCTTCAAACGCATGAGGGTGAAGGCGTTCTTCGACCCGTCCGCGAGGCGGCGCGGCAGCAGGAAGCACGTCAAACCCCCCGGCGCCTGCGCGAGCACGAGGAAGCCGTCGGACATCGGCGCGGAGAAGAACCACTTGTGGCCGGTGAGCGCGTATTCGTCGCCTTCGAGCGCTTGCGCGTGCGTGGTGTTCGCGCGCACGTCGGAGCCGCCCTGCTTCTCCGTCATGCCCATGCCCAGCGTGACGCCGTGCTTGTCGGCGATCGGCACGTCGCGCGGATCGTAGTGCGGCGCGGCCGCCTTCTGCGCCCATTCGGCCAGCGCCGGTGCGCGACGCAGCGCGGGCAGCGCCGCATGCGTCATCGTCAGCGGGCAGCTCGTGCCGGGCTCGACCTGATGGTGCAGATAACTCAGCGCCGCGCGCGCGACGTGCGCGCCGGGCACCGGTTCGCGCCACGAAAGGCCGGCGACGCCGTGCTCGATCGCCGCCTGCATGAGCGCGTGGTAGTTCGGATGGAAGTCGACGCGGTCGATGCGCGTGCCGAAGCGATCGTGCGTGCGCAGGCGCGGGCGATCGCGGTGCGCGTCGAAGGACAATGCGTACAGCGTGTCGCCGGCAAGGCGTGCATACGTGGAGATACGATCGGCGAAACCCTCTGCGCCTTCGCGCGCAACGGCCTCGCGCAGCACGATGTCGTCGCGCCAAAGATCACGCGGGGCGAATTCCGGCGGTTGGTTGTCGGAGGTCACCGAACGACGATACCCCAATAAAAAAGCCCCGCTATGCGCGGGGCTTTCCGAGCGACGCAATGCGCTCGAGACTCAGGCGACGGGCACCACGCCGGCGGCCTGGGCACCCTTCGGGCCCTGGACGACGTCGTAGCTCACACGCTGCCCTTCCTGGAGGCTGCGGAAGCCCTTGCTGTTGATCGCCGAGTAATGCACGAACACATCGGCGCTGCCGTCTTCCGGGGCAATGAACCCGAAACCCTTTGCGTCGTTGAACCACTTCACGGTGCCGTACTGCATAACCTGTCTGACCTCGTCTGGATGCGGTTGCGTGCGCTGGTGCGGGGGCCTCCGCGCACGGCGCGAGTATGCATGAGTGTGAACGGATGGCAACAGCCGTTCAGCCCGTCAAACCGCCCAACAGCGCCCTCAACAGGGGGGGAATGCCACTGGAAGCGGTTTCAACGTTGGCCAGCACTTCGGCCATCGTGATCTCTGCTGCATCGCCGCATCCGGCGGCCCAGTTCGCGACGATGCCCAGGCACGCGTACTCCAGACCGAGCTCGCGCGCGAGGCCGGCTTCCGGCATGCCGGTCATGCCGACGAGGTCGCAGCCATCGCGGCGCAAGCGGGCGATCTCGGCTTTCGTTTCCAGGCGCGGGCCCTGGGTCGCGCCATAGCAGCCGCCGGCGACCAGGGCGACGCCGGCACGCTGCGCTGCATCAAGGATGTGTGCGCGCAGCGCCGTCGTGTAGGGATCGCCGAAGTCGACGTGCAACACGTCGGTACCCGGCTCCTCGGACAGCGTCGAGATACGGCCCCAGGTGTAGTCGATCAGCTGGTCCGGGCACGCGAGCACCGTCGGGCCGTAACGCTCGGTGATCCCGCCGACCGTGTTGAGCGCGAGCACGCGCGTCGCGCCGACCATCTGCAACGCAACCAGGTTGGCGCGGTAGTTGATCTTGTGCGGCGGCACGCCGTGTTCTTCGCCGTGGCGCGCGAGGAAGGCGATGCGCTTGCCGCCGATGCGACCCACGCGCACCGGCCCCGAGGGGAATCCGTATCGCGTTTCGGGCAGGTGGCTTTCGACGTCTTCCAGTTCGGCGATCCGGTACACACCGGTGCCGCCGATGACGGCGAGCGCGAGGTCGGCGTGGTGCATGCTCCCTCCAGCGATGCTCATTCGAGCGCGTAAATGGCCGGCAGGTTGCGGCCCTGTTCGTGGTAGTCCATGCCGTAGCCGTAGACGTAACGATCCGGCACGACCAGGCCCGAGTAATCGGCCGTCAAACCCGGCACGCAACGGTTGTGCGCCTTCACCGCGAGCGCGGCGATGCGCACGTCGAGGGCGCCTTCGCTGCGGCACCAGGCGCGCACTTCCGACAGCGTGTGGCCTTCATCGACGATGTCGTCGACCAGCAACACGCGACGGCCACGCAACGGCGTCGCGGGGCGATGCTTCCAGTGCAGGCTGCCGCCGGACTGCGCGCCGCGATAGCGCGTGGCATGCAGGTAGTCGAATTCGAGATCCAGCCCGCGCGCACCGAGTTCCAGCGCAAGCTGCGCCGCGAACGGCAACCCGCCGTGCATCACCGTCAGATACACCGGCACGCTGCCCGCGAAGTCGTTGCGGATGCGCACGGACATGCGGGCGATCGACTCTTCGATCGCCTGCCGATCGTGGACGACCACCGAATGCTTCAGCGCTTGCGCCAGCGTGCCCTCGTTCATGCGAGGTCGCCGCCGAAGCGCGCGTGCGCATCGGTGTAGCGCGCGTCAGCCAGCAGGCCTTCCCACGCGAGCGGGCCGCGGCCGATCAGACCGGCGAGCGCCATCGTGTTGAGCTTGCGGCCTTCGACGGCGGCGAGCGATTCGGTCACCAGTTCCGGATGGCACACGAGCACGACATCGCAACCGGCATCCAGGTGCGCATCGATGCGCGACTTCACACCGCCGGCGGAGAACGCCGCGGCCATGCCGATGTCGTCGGAGAACACCACGCCCTTGAAGCCCATCTGCTTGCGCAGGATGTCCTCGATCCACAGCTTCGAATAGCCCGCCGGTTCCGGCGCGACCTTCGGATACACCACGTGCGCCATCATCACCGCATCGGCACCGGCGTCGATGCCGGCGATGAAGGGGATCAGGTCCAGCGCGCCGATTTCATCCAGCGTGCGGTTGTCGACGGCATCGTCGAAGTGCGTGTCTTCCAGCACCGAGCCATGCCCCGGGAAATGCTTGAGCGTGGCGGCCATGTCCGCGGCGTGCATGCCTTCGACATAGGCGCGCGTGAACTCGGCGACGATCTGCGGATCGGCGGAGAACGCGCGATCGCCGATGGCGCGATTGCCGCGGCCGAGATCGACGACCGGTGCGAAGCTCAGGTCCACGCCGCTGGCGCGCACTTCGCTCGCCATCACCCATGCATGTTCCTTCGCCAGTTCGATCGCGCGGTCGGGTTGGCTGCCGTAGAGCTTGCCGAACTGTTCGAGCGAGGGCAGCGCGCTGTAACCGTCGCGGAAGCGCTGCACGCGGCCGCCTTCCTGGTCGACGCAGATCAACTGCGGGCGCGGCGCGGCTTCGCGGATGGCCTGCGACAACTCGGCGACCTGCGCGCGCGAAGCGAAGTTGCGGGTGAACAGGATCACGCCGGCGCAGGCGTCGTGCTGCAGCCAGTCGCGTTCCTGCGCGGTGAGTTCGGTGCCGGCGACGCCGATCACGAGCATCTGGGGGACTCCTTGAAGATTCGGTCGATGATAGTGCTGTTTTAAAGCCGGATCAGCGCGGTTCGAACATCGCGATGCTTTCCACGTGCGCCGTGTGCGGGAACATGTCCATCACGCCGGCCGCCTGCAGCTTCCAGCCGCGCTCGTTCACCAGGTAGCCGGCGTCGCGCGCCAGCGAGCCCGGATGGCAGCTCACGTAGACGATGCGCTTGAGGCCGTCGAGGGAAAGTTGTTTCAGTACGACATCGGCGCCGGAGCGCGGCGGGTCGAGCAACAGCCGGTCGAAGCCCGCGCGCATCCAAGCGTGCGAGGCCAGGTCCTGCGCGAGGTCGGCGGCGTGGAAGTCCACGTTCGCCAGCTGGTTGTGCGTTGCGTTCTCGCGCGCGCGACGGATGAGGCCGGCATCGCCTTCCACGCCCACCACTTCGCCCGCGGTGCGCGCCAGCGGCAGCGTGAAATTGCCGAGCCCGCAGAACAGGTCGAGCACGCGATCGCCCGGCTGCACGTCGAGCAGCGAAAGCGCGCTGGCGATCATGTGCTGGTTCAGGCCCGCGTTGACCTGGATAAAGTCGAGCGGTCGGAATTGCAGTTCGATGTCCCAGGCCGGCAGCGTGAAGGACAGCTTCGGCTGGTGCGGCCACAACGCATGCACCGAATCGATGCCGCCGGGCTGCAGGAAGATCGCGAAATCGTGCGCCTTCGCGAAATCTTCGAGTGCCTGCGTGTCGCGCGGCGACAACGGCTGCAGATGTCGGAACACGAGGGCGATGGTGTCGTCGCCCGCGATGAATTCGATCTGCGGAATGTCGCGACGACCGTCCATGCCATCGACGAGCGCGGAGAGCGCGGCGATCTTCATGCCGATCTGCGGGATCACCGTGTGGCATTCGCGCAGGTCGGCGACGAAGCGCGGATCCTGTTCGCGGAACCCCACGAGCGTCTTGTCTTTCTTCTCCACGCGGCGCACGGAGAAGCGGCCCTTGCGACGGTAGCCCCACGCGGCATCGACCAGCGGCGGCAGCACGGATTCGGGCGTGACGTGGCCGATGCGTTCGAGGTTGTCGAGCAGCACGCGTTGCTTGACGTGGATCTGCTTGGCTTCGTCGAGGTGCTGCAACGCGCAGCCGCCGCAGACACCGAAGTGCGGGCAGCGCGCGGGCACGCGATCGGGCGAGGCGACAAGGACGTCGAGGGTTTTCGCTTCATCGAAGCTGCGGTGCCGCGCGGTCTGCTGCGCGATCACGGTCTCGCCGGGCAGGGCCCCTGCGACGAAGATCGCCTTGCCTGCGCCGGGGACCTTCGGATCGGGCCGGCGGGCGACGCCGCGGCCGTCGTGGCTGACGTCGGTGATCTGGATTTCGAACGGGGTTTGGTCGAGGCGGGCCAAGTTGGGGACTGCGGGGGACTGGGCCGCAGATTATCGCCCGACTATCGAAGTGCTACTAAGCAACCCCTCCCCGGCCCTCCCCTGCCTGCGCAGGGGAGGGAGAGGAACTTACTTCTGCTTCCAGCTGCCGCCGGCGTCCTGGTACCACCAGCCGCCGCGGGCGCTGTCGACCCACTGCTTGGCGAAGACGCTGCGGATGTTCTTTTCCCAGTCGGCGTGGCCGTTGGCGACCGCGATTTCCTTGTAGACCGCTTCGCGGTCGCGGTTGTCGTCGGCCACGGCCTTCTGCATGCCCACGCGATCCTTCAGCTCGAGCGAACCCGGATCGCGCAACACGACCAGGCCGTCCTTGCTGAAGCCCAGCGCGCCCAGGTCGAAGCCCTTGCGCAGCGTGGAATCGAAGCGCGAGGCCATGCGCGACTGGATCGCCTGGATCGCCGGCGTCTTGATCGTGATGTCGGGCTGCGCCTGCGCGTAAGCGCTGCCGATGCCAATCAGGCTCAGCGGATCGATGCGCTGCAGCAGGCTGGCCATGCCGCCGCCGTTCGGGGTCTTCTGTTCGGGCTTGGCGTCCTCGGGCTTCGCGCCGTTGGGCAGCTCGTCGCCGATGACCTTTTCGACGAATTCCTTCGCCGCTTCCTTCGCTTCCGCCGCGGGGAAATAGACGTTGATGGTGACGCAGGCGCTGAGCAGCGCCATGGCGGCGAAACTCGCTGCGGTCGGCGCAAACTTTCTGCGGGCATTGCGCGTGGCGGACATTCGGAAACTCCTTGGAGCGGCAGGGTCAGGTTGGGTGGCATCGTCCATCAGCGGACCTCGGGTGTCACCTCGCCGCCGGCGACTGCGCCGAGGCGCTCCACCAGCGTAGGCCAATCCACGTTGTCGTGGATGCCGACGACCGTCAGGCGCGGGATGCCCGCGCCTTGCACGATAGTAAATCCGTCGCCGGCTGAACCGATCCCGCGCATGCGGCAGACCTCGTTGGCCAGCTGGCACCCGATGCCGATGCGCTTGTAACCGAAGTCGTCGAACAGCCCGATCAACTGCCCCTGCAGGCTGGAGACGATGGAGCTGTCGCCGACGCTCGAAATGCTCTGCACGGCGCGCTGGCTGATGCGCTGGCGGGTCCCGTGGGTCGGATCGGTGTGCAGGTCCGCATCGAAGGCCGTGACGGTCCAGTCGACCAGGCGCAAGGCGTCGATGCGCCCATCCAGCCGCCCGCTGATGCTGCCGAAGTCGAACACTTCCGTCAGCGCGAGGAGGTCGAGGTCTTCGATCGCCAGGTCCGCCGCGAGCGTGGGCGCCACGCCGAAGGGGCGCTCCATCGACAGGGACGAGACATCCACGCGCCCGTCGAAGATCGCCAGCGACAGGCCGCCTTCGAAATCCAGGCGCTCGTTCGCGTAATGCGCGCGCGGCAGGCGGCCGGTGAGTTCGCCGCGGAAGGCGGGCCAACCGAAGGTCGTCGCAAGTTTGCCGAGTTCCAGGTGTTCGACGCCGAGCCCGAACACCGCATCGGCGCCCTGCTCGCCCGACGCCGGGCGCAGCGTCATGTTCTCGAAGCGCAGCGTGCCGCCGAGGAACGGCACGGGCACCGCGTCGGTGAGCGTGATCGCACCATCGCCGCTGCGCATCGACAGGCGCGCCTGCGCGAACGGCAATTCGTACAGCGAGCCTTCGCGCCAGGTGAGCGTGCTCTGCACGGGCGTCGTGCGCGAGTAACGCAGGTCGCCGTCGAGATCGATGAACGCGAAGCGATGCGCCTCGCCATCTTCGATGTCGACGTCGTGCGGCACGACGCTGAAGGATTGCAGCGCGTCGCCTTCGATGTTCACCTGCGCATCGAGCGCGCCTGCGAGCTTGAGATCGGACAGACCCGCGGTACCGAGCGGGCCGGACAGATAACGGTCGCGCACGGGCGCGAGGTCGCCGCTGTGGATCTGCACGTCGAGCAAACGCAGCGTGCCATCGTCGGTGAATGCCGCGCGGCCGCGCACGGTGAGCGTGTCGCCGTCGGTCCATGCGATCGACGGCAGCGACCAACCCGCGCCTTCGCGTTGTTCGCCGGTGATCGACAGGCGCACGGGCGATGTCGGCAACGCGATGTAGGTCCCGCCCGCGAGCACTTCGCCGCCGCGCAGCGTGCCGTCGAGCGTAAGCAGCGACGGGCGCGGTGCGTCGTCGATGCGGTAATCGAAGTCGAACGTGCCGCCGAGGTTGTCGGCGGCGATGGTCGCGTCGGTGGTTTCGAGTTTGACCTTCGCCGCCTGAAGTTGACCCGCGATGCGCAGCGGGCCTTTCGACGGCGCGGCGACATCGATGCGTCCGTCCAGCGTGCCGCCTTGCAGGCGCGCGCTGGCCCAGCTCTTCGACAGCAGGCTCTGCGCCCAGGCGATCGGGACGCGCGTCAGATCGATGCGGGTGAGGTCGGGCGTCGCGGTGCCGCGTTGAACCGCCATCGTGCCGCGGCCTTGCTTCAGCGCGCCGGACAGGCCCGCTTCTTCGAACGCGATGCCCAGGCGGAACACCTGCTTGCCTGCGCGCAGTTCGCCTTCGCAGCCCCAGCCGTGGGCATCGATGCGTCGCAGCGGGCAGGTCCACGCCAGGTGGCGTGCATCGATGCCGAGGCTCGGCGACTGCAGCCGCGTGGTCTGCAGCCGCAGCTTGCCCTCGGGCGCGTTCGCGGGCCAATCCAGTTGGACGTGGACGCCTTCGAGCGTGGCGATCGGCAGCGTGATCTTCGCGATGTCGGCGTCGAGCGTGCGCGCGTGCGCGTGGCCTGTGAAGGCCAGCAGGAAGACGAGGAAGAGCGCGCGCGTCATTGGGGCGGGAGGATAGCGGCAATCGTGTGGGCCTATCCCCCTCGAGCGCGCTGTGCGCGCTCGATCCCCCTTGGAAGGGGGATGAAGGCCGCAGGGGTCTACAATTGCGCCCATGGATACCCAACCCTTTCGCGCCGGGCACGTGGCCGTCATCGGCCGCCCGAACGTGGGCAAGTCGACCCTGGTCAACGCGCTGGTCGGCTTCAAGATCAGCATCACCTCCAATCGCCCGCAGACCACGCGCCACCGGCTGCTCGGCATCGCGACCTTCCCGCACGGCCAATTGCTGCTTGTCGACACCCCCGGCCTGCATCGCGAGCAGAAGCGCGCGATGAACCGCTGGATGAACCGCGCCGCGCGCGGTGCGCTCGAAGGCGTGGACGCGGCTCTGCTCGTCATCGAAGCAGGGCGTTGGGACGATGAAGACACCCTCGCCTACGAGGCGTTGAAGGAAGCCGGCGTGCCCGTCGTGCTCGCCGTCAACCAGGTCGACCGCATCAAGGACAAGACCACGCTGCTGCCCTTCCTCGCGAAGGTCGCGCAAGAGCGCGAGTTCGCGGCGGTCCATCCGATTTCCGCGCTGAAGAAGAAGGGCCTGGAGCCGCTGGTCGACGATCTGCTCAAGCTCGTGCCCGAACAGGCCGCGCTCTACGGCGAAGACGAAATCACCGACAAGAGCCAGCGCTTCCTCGCCGGCGAACTGGTGCGCGAACAACTCATGCGCCAGCTCGGCGCCGAGTTGCCGTACGCGACGACGGTGGAGATCGAGAAGTTCGAACTCGACGGCCGCATGTGGCGCATCAACGCCGTGATCTGGGTCGAACGCGATGGGCAGAAGGCCATCGTGATCGGCAACAAGGGCGAGCGCCTGCGCGAGATCGGCACGCGAGCGCGCGAGCAGATGGAGCGCCTGTTCGACGGCAAGGTGTTCCTGGAGACCTGGGTGCGCGTGCGCGAAGGGTGGTCGGACGACGAAGCCGCGCTGCGTACGCTCGGATACCACGACTGACACGTGCGCATCACGGGTGAAGCCGCGTACGTGCTGCACGCGCGCCCGTGGCGCGAGACGAGCCTGCTCGTCGAAGTCCTCGCCGAACAACAGGGCCGCCTCGGGCTGATCGCGCGCGGCGTGCAAGGCCCCAAGCGCCACGTGCTGCGCGCGGCGCTGCAACCGATGCAACACATTCGCCTGGATGCGGTGCTGCGCGGTGAACTCGCGCAGTTGCGCAGCGCCGAAGCGCTCGACGCCGCGCCCGTGTTGCAGGGCGATGCTGCGCTCGCTTCGTTCTATGTCAACGAACTGGTGTTGCGCCTCGCACCGCGTGGCGATGCGCTTCCCGAATTGTTCGACGCCTACGGCCAAGTGCGCGTGTACCTGGGCAGCGATGTTCCGCTCGCGTGGACGCTGCGTCGCTTCGAACGCGATCTGCTCGAAGCGCTCGGATTCGGACTCGTGCTCGACGCCGACACCGACGGCGTGCCGATCGATCCCGCCGCACGCTATCGCCTCGATCCCGAACAGGGTGCACGCCGCGTTCGCCACGACCGCGGGCAAAGCGATCGCGACACCGCCGCGACGGGACGCGCGTTGTTGGCGCTGGCCGAAGATGCGCAACCCGAGGGCGATGACCTTGCGAGCCTGCGTCGCGCGATGCGCGAAGTGCTCTCGCATCACCTGGGCGCGCGTGGATTGAAGTCCTGGGAAATGCTGGCGGAACTGGGCCGCTTGTCGAAACCGCGTTAGCCGCGCTTACGGTTCGATTTGTTGCAGCACGCAATCGGCGGCGAGTTGTTCCGCCGCGCGGCGCGAGGTCGCTTCGCCTTCGCATTCGACGACCGGATCGGCGAGCGTGCAGGCGACGCGGAAAACCTTCGCGTGTTCGTCGCCGCTTTCGGACACCAGGCGATACACGGGCAGCGGTTTGCCGCGCCCCTGGAGCCATTCCTGCAGGCGCGTCTTCGCGTCCTTGCCGATCTTGTTCGGCGGCGGCAGCGCCTCGATGGCCGATTCGAACCACGGCAACACCGCCGCGCGGCACGCATCGAACCCTGCATCGAGATGGATGGCGCCGACGATCGCTTCGACCGCATCGGCC
Source organism: Noviluteimonas gilva (assembly GCF_009740395.1). Taxonomy (GTDB): domain Bacteria; phylum Pseudomonadota; class Gammaproteobacteria; order Xanthomonadales; family Xanthomonadaceae; genus Noviluteimonas; species Noviluteimonas gilva. Next base: position 324,605 of record NZ_WOXT01000002.1, on the reverse strand, counting down.
AGGATCGAATCGCGGCGATGCCCACCGGACTTCATTTCGCCGGGGCCGAGCACCAGGTGTGCGCCGAGATCGAGCGTGCGGGCGATTTGCGCGAGCGAGGATTCGCGAACGAGCTCGGCGCGCGCGCGTGTCAGCGTGCCTTCGTCGGCACGCGGCCAGCGCTTGTAGAGCGCTTCGGCGATGAACAGGTTGACGAGCGCATCGCCGAGGAACTCGAGCCGCTCGTTGTGCAGCGGCGCGGCGCTGCGGTGCGTGAGCGCCTGCGCCAGCAAGCCCGGATCGACGAAGTCGTATCCGGGCAGGCGGAGGGCGTCAGTCGGCCGGACCACCGTGGGTCAGGTCCTTTTCGGCGACGAAGTTGCCGATGACGTCGAGGTTGGCGATGACCGGGCGGCGCACTTCGTACGACACCGTCATGTGCCAGCCACCGTCGGCGCGCTCGATCGAGACGTTCTCGGGCTTCACGTTGTCCGAGTAGTTCACGTAGAGGCGGCGGAAGAACAGGCTCTTGATGCGGTCCGGCGGCGCGTTGTTGATGCCCGGCTCGAGCGCGAGCCCGTCGAGCGACTTCTTGACCGCGTAGAACTCCGAGTACATCGGGATCACCTTCATCCCCACGTAGACGCCGATGCCGACGACCGCGAGGATCAGGATGAATCCCAACAGCGTGATGCCGCTCTGGTTGCGCCTCATGTTGTCCCCTTCCCCTCGGGTCGATCGATGTGCCGGAATGGTTACGGGATGTTCGAGCCGATCCTCGAGAAATCCACGCCGCCCGCCTGTTTGTCCCAGTTGAACCAGATCAGGAATGCCTTGCCGCGGAGGTTTTCCTCCGGCAGGAAGTGCACGGCCCAGAAACGGCTGTCCTCGCTATTATCACGATTGTCGCCCATGACGAAATAGTGCCCGGGCGGTACCACCCATTCCCCTTCCCCCTGGATGGAGAACGGAGAGTCTTCGCGTTCCAGGACGGGGTGCGGACGATTGGGCAGGTCTTCCTGCCGCAAGTCCGCGCCGGTCATGTCCGCGCCCTGCCCCTTGCCGTCATATTGGCCGATCTGCTGGTACTTCAGCGCGACGCCGTTCACGAACACGGTATTGTCGCGGTAGGCGATGGTGTCGCCCGGCAAGCCGATGACGCGCTTGATCCAGTCCTGGTCGGGGTGGTGCGGCGGGCGGAAGACCACGACGTCGCCGCGCTTGGGCTCGCCGATGGCGACGAACTTCTTGTTGTTGATCGGCAGGCGCAGGCCGTAGGCGAACTTGTTGACCAGGATGAAGTCGCCGATCAGCAGCGAGGGCATCATCGAGCTGGACGGGATGCGGAAGGGCTCGGCGACGAAGCTGCGCAGGCCCAGCACGATGGCCAGCACCGGGAAGAACGCGCGCGAGTAGTCGACGAGCAACGGCTCCTTCTCGTCGAGCAGGCCGGCGGCCTCCTTGCGGGCCTTGGCGAAGAACAGCTTGTCCCCCAGCCAGATGATCCCGGTGAGCAGGGTCAACACCACCAGGATCGTTTCGAACCACACCATGCCAGCTCCTTGTGCCGGTCCGTGCCGGGGGCAAGCTTACTTGTTATCGACCTGCAGGACGGCGAGGAAAGCTTCCTGTGGGATCTCGACGCGTCCGACCTGTTTCATCCGCTTCTTGCCCTCTTTCTGTTTCTCGAGGAGCTTCTTCTTGCGGGTGGCGTCGCCGCCGTAACACTTGGCCAACACGTTCTTGCGCAGCGCCTTGACCGTGCTGCGCGCGATGATCTGCGAGCCGACCGCGGCCTGGATCGCCACGTCGAACATCTGGCGCGGAATCAGTTCGCGCATCTTCTCGGTCAGGTCGCGGCCGCGGCGATCGGCGTGCGCGCGGTGCGTGATGATCGACAGCGCGTCCACCTTGTCCCCGTTGATCAACGTATCCACGCGAACGAAGGGGCCGGCCTGGAAGCGCACGAAGTGGTAATCCAGCGAGGCATAGCCGCGCGAGACCGACTTCAGGCGATCGAAGAAGTCCAGCACCACTTCGGCCATCGGCAGCTCGTAGCTGATCTGCACCTGGCTGCCCAGGTACGTGATGCCGACCTGCGAGCCGCGCTTTTCTTCGCACAGGGTGATCACGTTGCCGACGTAATCCGGCGGCGTGAGCACGTTGGCGCGGATGATCGGTTCGCGGATTTCTTCGATGTGGTTGGTCGGCGGGAGCTTGGCCGGGTTGTCGAGCGGCATCACGGTGCCGTCGGTCTTGAGCACTTCGTAGATCACCGTGGGCGCGGTGGTGATCAGGTTGAGGTCGTATTCGCGCTCCAGGCGTTCCTGCACGATTTCCAGGTGCAGCATGCCGAGGAAGCCGCAGCGGAAACCGAAGCCCATCGCTTCGGAGCTTTCGGGTTCGAAGCGCAGCGCGGCGTCGTTGAGGCGCAGTTTTTCCAGCGCTTCGCGCAGCGCCGGGTAATCCTCGGCATCCACCGGGAACAGGCCGGCGAACACGCGCGGCTGCATTTCCTGGAAACCGGGCAGCGGCTTGGACGCAGGATCCGACGCGAGCGTGAGCGTGTCGCCCACCGGCGCGCCGTGCACGTCCTTGATCGATGCGGTGATCCAGCCCACCTCGCCCGCGCCGAGCTTTTTCAGCGGCTTGCGCTTGGGGGTGAACACGCCGACGCCTTCGACCTGGTGCGTGCGGCCGGTCGACATCACCAGCATCTTGGTGCCGGGCACGAGTTCGCCCTGCATCACGCGCACGAGGCTCACGACGCCGAGGTAGTTGTCGAACCACGAGTCGATGATCAGCGCCTGCAGCTTGTCGGTGTCGCGCGGCTTCGGCGGCGGGATGCGCTGCACGATCGCTTCGAGCACGTCGACGACGTTCAGGCCGGTCTTCGCGCTGATGGCCACCGCGTCTTCGGCATCGATGCCGATGACGGCTTCGATTTCCTTCTTGACGCGGTCGACGTCGGCCGTCGGCAGGTCGATCTTGTTGAGCACGGGCACGACTTCGAGGCCCTGCTCCACCGCCGTGTAGCAGTTGGCGACGGACTGCGCTTCCACGCCCTGCGCGGCGTCCACGACGAGCAGCGCGCCTTCGCACGCGGCCAGCGAACGCGAGACTTCATAGGAGAAGTCGACGTGGCCGGGCGTGTCGATGAAGTTCAGCTGGTAGGTGACGCCGTCCTTCGCCGTGTAAGGCAGCGAGACCGACTGCGCCTTGATGGTGATGCCGCGCTCGCGCTCGATGGGGTTCGAGTCGAGGACCTGCGCCTCCATCTCGCGGGCTTCGAGCCCGCCGCAGAGCTGGATGATGCGATCGGCCAGCGTCGACTTGCCGTGGTCGACGTGGGCAATGATGGAAAAGTTGCGAATGTGCTGCATCGAGCCTGGGCCGGGAAAAAAGCGCGCCATTGTCGCATTTACAGCGGCATGGCGCCCGCGGCCGCTCCGGTGCCGGGAGCGTTCGCGGGCGCGCGGCTCGATGCGCCGGAGCGGATTTACTGCGTTTCCGCCGCCGGACGGGGCGAGACGGCGATGTAGCGGCTGGTCCCGCCGCGCTGCACCAGCAGCATCGCGGTGTCTCCGGCCCGCAAGGCGGACAGCTCGCGATCCAGCTGCGCGACCGACCCGACGGAATTGCGGCCGACCGCCAGGATGATGTCGCCCTGCTGCAACCCGGCCCGACGCGCGGCCAGGCCTTCGATGCGCGCGATCATCACGCCTTCGTTGTTCTCCAGGCCCAGGCGGCGGCGCGCGGCGCCGTCGACGTCTTCACCGACGATGCCCAGCGGATTGCGGTAGGTCGGCACCGGCGTGGCGGAGGTCGGGATCGAGCGCGGCTCGGCCGCGGCGAGTTCGCCGAGGACCACGGTGACGTCGCGCGCCTTGCCTTCGCGCATGATCGTGAGCGTCGTCTTCGCACCCGGCGGCAACGCGCCCACCAGCGGCGGCAGCGACGAGGCGTCTTCGATCGGGGTGCCGTTGAATGCGCGGATCACGTCGAGGCGTTGCACGCCGGCCTTCGCCGCGCCGCTGCCGGGCTGCACTTCACGCACGAGCGCGCCGCGCGTGTCGGGCAGGCCGAGTGCGCGGGCCTGGTCGGTGTCGATGCCTTCCAGGCCGATGCCGAGCAGGCCGCGGCTCACGCGCCCCTTCGACTTCAGCTGGTCGACCGCGTTCATCGCAACGTCGATGGGGATCGCGAAGCTCACGCCCATGTAGCCGCCGGAGTTGCTGAAGATCTGCGAATTGATGCCGACCACCTGGCCGCGCGTGTCGAGCAACGGACCGCCGGAGTTGCCGCGGTTGATCGCGACGTCGGTCTGGATGAAGGGCACGTACTGCTGGTTGGCGTAGGGATTGGAGCGGCCGACCGCGCTGACGATGCCGGCGGTGACCGAATGGTCGAGGCCGAATGGCGAACCGATCGCGACGACCCACTGCCCCGGACGCAGCGAGCGCGAGTCGCCCACGCGCAGCGACGGCAGGTTGGTGGCGGCGATCTTGAGCAACGCGACGTCGGACTGTTCGTCGCTGCCGACGACCTTGGCCTTGTATTCGCGACGATCGGAAAGCCGCACGGTCACTTCGTCCGCGCCATCGACGACGTGATGGTTGGTCAGCACGTAACCGTCGCTGGAGATGATGAAGCCGGTGCCCATCGACACGCCGCGATCGCGGCCGCCACCACCGGGCGGCATCTGCGGCATCGGCATGCCGCCGGGGCCGAAGAAGCGCTTGAAGAATTCCGGCATCTCCTCGTCGTCGTCCATCGCCGGCTGGTCGCTCGGGCCACCACCGATGTCGGCTTCGACATTGACGACCGCGGGACCGACCTGGTCGACGAGATGCGTGAAGTCCGGCAGCCCCGTGACCATCTGCGGCGCCTGCGCGGATACGGGCGCAGGCGTCGTGGTCTGCGCGGCGATGTCGGTCGACAGGACGACGGCGGTCGTGGCGGTCGCGGTGATCGCGACCAGGAATGCGGTGCGGACGGGAGTGCTACGGAGCAGGCTGTGCATCGGGACCGGGGCCTCGACTGTCTTGTGAGCGAAAGGGGATGTGCGACGCGCCGTCAGGGTTCGGGCGTCGTCGCGGGCGCGGTGTCGTCGTTCGCCGGCTCCAGCACCGGGCCGGGCGAGAAGGGATAGAACGACGGGCGCGTCGCGTAATCGGCCGACAACGTGCCGCCGCCATTGAGTTGCGGCAGCACCGCACGCGGCCACGGACGCGCGGCGTCGGACTGGAGTTCCGCGGACTGCAGCACGCTGTGCTGCAACGCCGCGCTCGCCGGCACTTCGGGAACATCCGCCAACAAATTCGTATTGATCGCGACCGCGGGTTGCGGCGCTTCTCCGGTGATCTGCGAAGCCGCCTGCGACGGAACCGCACGCGCGCTGACGGCGGTGCTCACCACGCGATCGGTCGCGGCGCGGCCGCGTTCGACATTGCGCGAACGCTGCGCGACGCGCTCGGACAGCGGACGCGCGGCAGCGGCGATCGCCACCGCGGCGGAGGCCTGCTGCAACCCCGGATCGGGCACCGACGGCTGCGCGGGTGCGTGTTGCGGTGCCTGCGCGGCCACTTGCGCCGGCGCTGCATCGTGCGCGCCATCGGCACCCATCGGCATGCGTGCGAGGAAGAACGCGACGACCGCGGCGGACGCCGCCATGCCGACGCTGCCCCAACGAATGCGACCACCACCGGCCGCGCGACGCGCAGGCACCGCGGCGACGGCCACTTCATCGCGCAGTGCATCGCGCACGCGCTCGGGGAAGGACAAGGGCAAGGACGCACTCTGCGCGCGCAGCGCATCGCCGATGCGTTGCCAGCGGTCGCAGGTGGCGCGCCAGTTCTGGTCGTGGTCCAGGCGCTTGAGCGCGAAACGTGCGACGTCGCCGACGAGCTCGCCGTCGAACAACGCGCTCAGCGCTTCGCGATCGGAATCGAAATGATTGTTTGGGGTCGTGGTGTTCATCGGGTGGCACGCTCGCGTTTCGGTTCGGTGTCGAGCACGGGGCGCAGTTCCGCGTCGATGGCCTCGCGCGCGCGGAAGATCCGCGAGCGCACCGTGCCGATCGGGCATTGCATCCGTTCGGCGATGTCTTCGTAACTCAATCCATCCACTTCCCGCAGGGTGATGGCTTCACGCAACTCGGTGGGCAGGCGCTCCACCGCACGCATCACCGTTTTTTCGATCTCCTGCCGCATCAGCTCGCGCTCCGGGGTGTCGGTGTCGCGCAACCGGATGCCGGAATCGAACTGCTCGGCGTCGGTGACGTCGATGTCGTCGGTCGGCGGGCGGCGGTTGTGTGCGACAAGGTGGTTCTTCGCCGTGTTGACTGCAATCCTGTGGAGCCAGGTGTAGAACTGCGCATCGCCCCGGAAGTTCCCGATCGCGCGATACGCGCGGATGAACGTGTCCTGTGCGACGTCCTGCACTTCGCTCCAGTCGTGGATGTAACGCGCGATCAACGCCTGCACCCGGTGCTGGTACTTCCGCACCAGCAGGTCGAAGGCGACGCTGTCTCCGCGCTGCACCCGGGCGACGAGCGCCTGGTCCAGTTCCTGTGATTCGTGTTCGGTGGCCATGGCCGCGCCGGGGACTCCTGAATGCTCAGCTCGGCCGAGGCCGGGCGTTGGGACAAGTCGGCGGCAGGAAAGTTCAATGGCGCTGCCCGCCGAATCGAGGTCGACCCGACTCTAATGGGGACGGCATTGACGGCATCCAAACGTCGCCGGGATCATAGACCCTCTCCCGTACCTCGTCGGATGGTGGCCGCATGCTCGCTGGTCTCGATGGTTTGCGCTTCCAGCACTGGCGTGTCGAATCCGCCGCCGACGGCATCGTCGTGCTCAGCTTCGACCGCGCCGGCGAAAGCGTGAATACGCTGGCGCAGGACGTGCTGCTCGAACTCGACGGCATCTTGGAGCGGCTCGCGCTGGACCCGCCCAAGGGCCTGGTGGTGCGCTCGGCCAAGGCCGCGGGCTTCATCGCCGGTGCCGACATCCGCGAATTCGCGGCGTTCGACGCGAAGGGCACGGTCGGTGATGCGCTGCGTCGCGGCCAGCAGGTGTTCCAGCGGCTGGCGGAACTGCGCTGCCCCACGGTCGCCGCGATCCACGGCCACTGCATGGGCGGCGGCACCGAACTGGCGCTTGCCTGCCGGTATCGCGTGGCCTCCAACGATGCCTCCACCCGCATGGGCCTGCCCGAAGTGAAACTCGGCATCTATCCGGGCTGGGGCGGCAGCGTGCGCTTGCCGCGGCTTGTGGGAGCGCCGGCGGCGTTCGACATGATGCTCACCGGCCGCGCGCTGTCGGCCAAGCAGGCGAAGGCGATCGGTCTCGTCGACAAGGTCGTCGAACCGGCGATGCTCACCGACGCTGCGATCGAACTCGCGCGCAAGGGCACCGCGCGTCCGTTCAAGCAGCGCGCGCTCGCGTGGCTGACGAACACGTGGCCCGCGCGTCAGGCGCTCGCGCCGATGCTCGCCAAGCAGGTCGCACGCAAGGCGCGCAAGGATCATTACCCCGCGCCGTACGCGTTGATCGAAACCTGGCGTCGCGCCAGTGGCGGCGTGCAATCGCTGCTGTCCGCCGAACGCAAGTCGGTGATGAAGCTTGCTTCCACTCCGACCGCGCGCAATCTCACGCGCGTGTTCTTCCTGCAGGAACGTCTCAAGGGGCTGGGCGGAAAGGATCACGGCATCGCGCGCGTGCACGTCGTCGGCGCGGGCGTGATGGGCGGCGATATCGCGGCGTGGTCGGCGTACAAGGGTTTCGAAGTCACACTCGCCGATCGCGAGCAGCGCTTCATCGACGCCGCGCTGACGCGTGCGCAGGACTTGTTCGCCAAGCGCGTGAAGGATGAAGCCAAGCGTCCGGCGGTGGCCGCGCGCTTGCGTGGCGATCTGATGGGCGAAGGCGTGCAGAACGCGGACCTGGTGATCGAAGCGATCATCGAACGCCCGGATGCGAAGCGCGCGTTGTACGCGGAAGTCGCGCCGCACCTGAAACCCGATGCGCTGCTGACGACGAACACCTCGTCGATTCCGCTGACGGAATTGCGCGAAGGCCTCGCGCAGCCGGCGCGGTTCGCGGGCCTGCACTACTTCAACCCGGTGGCGCTGATGCCGCTGGTGGAAATCATCCGCCACGACGCGATGGCCGAAGACACCGAACGTCGCCTCGCCGCGTTCTGCCGCGCGATCGACAAGCTGCCGGTGCCCGTTGCGGGCACGCCGGGCTTCCTCGTCAATCGCGTGTTGTTCCCGTACATGCTCGAAGCGATGGCGGCGTACGCCGACGGCATCCCCGGCCCGGCGATCGACAAGGCGGCGGTGAAGTTCGGCATGCCGATGGGGCCGATCGAATTGGTCGACACGGTGGGGCTGGATGTCGCGGCGAGCGTCGGGCGTGAACTTGCCCCGTTCCTCGGCTTGCCGATTCCCGCGGGCCTGGAGAACAAGCTCGAATCGGGCAAGCGCGGCAAGAAAGACGGCCAGGGTTTCTACACGTGGGAAGACGGCAAGCCGCGCAAGCCGGAATTGCCGAAGGACTTCAAGGCGCCCGACGACCTGGAAGATCGCCTGATCCTGCCGATGCTCAACGAGTCGGTCGCGGCCCTGCACGATGGCGTCGTCGCCGACGGCGACCTGCTCGATGCGGGCGTGATCTTCGGCACCGGCTTCGCACCGTTCCGCGGCGGCCCGATCCAGCACATTCGTGCGGTGGGTGCAGATGTGCTGGTTGCGAAGTTGAAGGCGCTGGAAGCGAAGTACGGTGCGCGCTTTGCGCCGCGCGTGGGGTGGGATTCCCCGGCGCTGCGCTGATCCAAGCGCGGCCCTCATCCCCCTTCCAAGGGGGATCGAGCGCGCAAAGCGCGCTCGAGGGGGATAACCCCCCCGCGCCCTACATCGTGTGCGTAGGCTTATCCGCCGTCAGCGTACCCGCCAAAATCGTTTCGATCTTGTGGCGCACCGCTTCGCCCTCGGCGCTGTCGGCGAACTGCACGCCGATACCGGCGGCGCGATTGCCCTGCGCGCCCGGGGGCGTGACCCAGACGACCTTGCCGGCGACCGGCAGGCGATCCTTTTCTTCGAGCAATGTCAAAAGCAGGAAGACCTCGTCGCCGAGGAAATAACGCTTGGGCGTCGGCACGAAGATGCCGCCGGATTTCAGGTACGGCATGTACGCGTTGTACAGCGCCGATTTGTCCTTGATGGCGAGCGACAGGATGCCCTGCCGTGCCCCGCCTGCCCCTGCCACTGCGCTCATCCCCTGCCCCCTCGTGCGACCGGCGCCGGCGCATCGCCGCGCCAGGCCAACAACAATTCCGTGACCGCCAAATCCGCGCGAACCGTGGTGCGCAACAGATCGCGGGTTGCGTTCGCTGCGTCGAACCACGCGGCCAGACTGCGGGTTCGACCCGGATCGGTCAAGCTCGAAGCCCGTTGCAAAGCGAGGTCCGCTGCATGACGAAGACGCAATCCGGCGTGTTCATCGGCCACCCACGCCTGCGCCGTGGCGAGCGCGCCGGCGGTGCCCTGTGCGAGTTTGTCGAGATCGGCCGCGACCTGGCGACGCAACGCGAGCCCGTCGTTCCGCAGCCATTCGTCCGCCAAACCCGGATGCCCGCGCGCGGCATCGAGCGCTTCCTCGGCGGCCGCGGGCTTGTGACCCTGCGAGACCAGCCAGGCCAGCGCCTCGGCGCGCAGCGGCAGGTGGAATTCGACGCGATGCGTGCGGCTGCGAATCGTCGCGGGCAGGCGCGAGGGATGCGCGCTGAGCAACCAGAGATAGCGGCCCGGCTGCGGTTCTTCGAGCGTCTTGAGCAGCGCGTTGGCGCCGGCGTGGTTGATCGCGTCGGCCGGCGTGATCAGCGCGACCTGCGCGCCGTCGAACTGCGGCGTGAGCGCCAGGCGTTCGGAGAGTTCGCGGATTTGCTGGATGACGATCTCGGTGCGCAGCTTCGTGCCTTCCGTATTCGGAAGGAAACTGACGAACCGGTAATCCGGATGCGTGCCCGCCGCGAACAACTGGCAGCTCTTGCACGTCCCGCACGGCAGTCCCGATGCGGGCGGTTGCCGGCACAACACGCGCTGCGCCAGCCGTTCGACGACCGCGCGCTTGCCGATGCCCGCCGGACCGACGAACAACACGCCATGCCCGAGCCGGCCGGCTTCGTGCACCGAAAGCAGGTGTTCGTAAACGCGTTGCTGCCAGGGCGCGAGCGGTGTCACAGGCCGTGCTCGATGTAGTGCTGCAGCAGCGTGGTGGCGCGCAACGCGACATCTTCGGCGGACGCCGAGGCATCGATCACGCGCATGCGTTCGGGTTCGGCGCCGGCGCGCGCGAGATAGGCGGCACGCACGCGTTCGAAGAATTCATCGCGCTCGCGTTCGATGCGGTCGGGCACGAGGTCGCGCCCGCGCGTGCGTTCGCGGCCCTGCTGCACGCCGAGGTCGAGCAACAGCGTCAGCCCCGGGCGTACGACGACGAAGCGGCGTTCGAGTTCGGCGATCAACGCAGGATCCAGCCCGCGTCCACCGCCCTGGTAGGCGAAGCTGGAACCGGTGAAGCGATCCGACAACACCCACGCGTTGCGTTGCAGTGCAGGCAGCAGCGTTTCGCGAACGTGTTGCGCGCGCGCGGCGAACATCAGCAACAGTTCGGTTTCCGCCGACGCCGGCTCGTGCGAGGGATCGAGCAGCAATTCGCGGATGCGCTCGGCCAGCGGCGTGCCGCCGGGTTCGCGCGTGCACACGACTTCGGCACCCGTCGCCATCAACGCATCGCGCAGCGCGTTGAGCACCGTGGACTTGCCGGCGCCCTCGCCACCTTCGAGCGTGATCAGGCGTGGCTGCGTCACCAGGCCGTTCATTGCGTCCGATTCTTTGCGCGATAGCGCGCCATGTACGCGCGCCACGCAGCCTGGTGTTCGGCGTAGTTCCTGCTGAACACGTGGCGCCCGCTGCCGTCGCCCACGGCCATGAAGTACAGCGCATCACCGCCCGCGGGATTGGTGGCCGCGCGCAAGGCGTCGATGCCGGGCATCGCGATCGGCGTCGGCGGCAGGCCCGTGATCTTGTAGGTGTTGTAGGGCGTGACGGCCTGCAGGTCCGCCTTGCGGATGTTGCCGGCGTACGCGCTGCCCATGCCGTAGATGACGGTCGGGTCGGTTTCCAGGCGCATGCCCAGCTTCAGGCGCCGCGCGAAGACGCCCGCGATTTGCGGACGCTCGTCGGCGACGCCGGTTTCCTTTTCCACGATCGAGGCCAGGATCAGCGCTTCGTCGGGCGACTTCAGCACGGTGTCCTTCGCGCGCGCTTCCCACGCTTCATCGAGCGCACGCGCCATCGCTTCGTGCGCGCGACGCAGGACGTCGAGGTCGCTGTCGCCGCGGACGAACTGGTAGGTCTCCGGCAGGAAGCGCCCTTCCGGATGCTGGCCCGCGTGACCGAGCTTCGCCATCAGTGCGGCGTCGGTCATGTCGCCGGTTTCGTGCTGGAGCGCGGTGTTGCGTGCGAGCGCGGCGCGCAGGTCGCGCATCGTCCAGCCGGGCACGATCATGAAGCCGCGGCTGATCACCTTGCCGTCGCGCAGGGCCTTGAGCACGTCGCGCGGCGACATGCCCGGTTCGAGTTTGTATTCGCCCACCTGGAGCTTGTTGGCCGCGCCGAGTTCGCGCGCGAGCGACTGCCATTCGACGCGATGGCCGACGTCCACGCCCGAGGCACGCAAGCGCCCGACCACCTTGGCCAGCGAGTCGCCGGGCTCCACGACGAGCGTTTCGCCCTGCTCGATGCCCGCCATCGGTGCATCGGCGAAGCCGGTGTAGCGCTGGTATGCCCAGAACGCCGCGCCCGCCAATGCGAGCAGCACGACGAGCACGAAGAGTTTGGAAATGCCGCGACTGCGGCGTGGGCCGGGCTGGCGCCGGCTGCGTCGACTGCGTGTCACGCCACCTCCGTGGTCAAAGCAAAGGTCCTGCGGCGAAGCCCGGATGCGCATGCGCCAGGCGCTGCGCGAGTTCCGCCACGGCCGGATGCGGCGCGAACACGCGCTCGCCAAGCCGGGCCACGGGCAGGATACCCCGCACCGCGTTGCAGAGCAGGACTGCGTCGGCGGTTTCGACCTCCGCCGGCGCCATGCGGACTTCCGCCGCGCCGGTTTGCGACAGGAGCCACGCACGGCACGTGCCGGCCACCCCGCATCGGTCGATGCGCGGCGTCGACCAGCGAGTGCCGTGAAGGACGAACAGGTTCGCGGCCGTCGCGCACACCACGTCGCCGTCGGTGCTGCGCATCAGGCCTTCTTCGATCGTGGGGTCGTTCCACTCGCCGCGGGCGAGGACCTGTTCGAGGCGATTGCAATGCTTCAGGCCGGCGAGCGCGGGTTGCACGGCGAGTCGGGTCTCGCACCAGCGCAACACGAGGCCGCCGGCGCGCGGGGCTTGGGGAAACGGATGGCGCGAGAGCCGCCAGACGGGCGGTGCGTCGAGCGCTGGCGCGTAGCCGCGACCGCCACCGCCGCGCGTGACGATCAGCTTTGCGACACCGTCGCCCTGATCGTCGAACAATTCGGCGAGCACGCCCTCGATCGTTGTCGCCGTCGGCAGGGACAAGCGCAAACGCGCGGCGCCCGCTTCCAGGCGCGCACGATGCGCCGCCCACCACGGCACCACGCCCTGGTGCACGCGCATCGTTTCGAACAGGCCGTCGCCATACGCGAATCCGCGCGCGTCGCCCGGCAAGGCCTCGATGCGCGTCTCGCCGATGAACGAGCGACCGCTCATTCGCCCGCGCCCAGCGCGCGCAGCAAGCCGCGTGCCTTCGCGCGCGTTTCGTCGAGTTCGCGCTGCGGCACCGAGTCGATGACGATGCCCGCGCCCGTGCGGAAGCGCAGCGTGTCGCCTTCGAGTTCCGCGCTGCGGATGAGGATGTTGAGGTCGAGGTCGCCGTCGCGGTTCAACCAGCCGAACGCGCCGGTGTACGCGCCGCGCCCCTGCCCCTCCAGCGCGGCGATGATCTGCATGCAGCGCACTTTCGGACAACCGGTGATCGTGCCGCCGGGGAAGACCGCGCGGATCACGTCGCCGGGCGTGGCGTCGTCGCGCAAACGCCCGCGCACGTTGCTCACGATGTGGTGCACGTGCGCGTAGCTTTCGACGGTCATCAGCTCATCGACTTCGACGCTGCCCGGCGTGCAAACGCGGCCGAGGTCGTTGCGTTCCAGGTCGATGAGCATCACGTGTTCGGCGCGTTCCTTCGGATGGCCGACCAATTCGCGGATGCGCGCGGCTTCATCGTCGCCGGGCAAGCGCGGGCGCGTGCCGGCGATCGGGCGCGTCTCCACCGCATCGCCACGAATGGAAACCAGGCGCTCGGGCGACGAACTGACGATCGCCCAATCCGGTCCTGCGAACAGGCCGGCGAACGGCGCGGGATTCGCCGTGCGCAAGCGCGCATGCAATTCGGCGGGCGGCAACGGCGCATCGAAACGCGCGCGCCAACCGCGCGAGAGATTCACCTGGAACACATCGCCCGCGGCGAGATGTTCGATGACGCGTTCGACGCCTTGCGTGAAGCGTTCGGGTTCGTCCTCGATGACCGAAGCGGGCGCGCGCCATTCCGGCAGCGGCGGCAACGTGGCCGCAGCGCGCGCATCGGCGAGGAGCGTGTCGATCCATTCGCGTTGCGCGACTTCCGCGACCGCGAACACTTCACCTGTCGCGTGGTCGCGCAGCACGGCAGCAGGACTGCGCATCGCATACGCGACGGGAACGCCGCCTTGCGCCTGCGGCAATCGCAACACCGGTTCGACTTCGCCAGCCAGTTCGTAGGCGAGGAACACCACCCAACCGCCGCGGAACGGCCAGCGCGGTTCGTCGCGCGCTACGCGTGCATCGCGCCACGCAGCGTCGAGCGCGGAAAGAAAATCACCGTCGATCGTGCGGTCGTCCTGGTCGCGCACGACACCGTCGCGATCCAGCCGCAGCGTTTGCCCGCCATCGACGAACAGCATGTCCCATCGCCCCTGCGCGGTGCCGTGCGCGCTGGATTCGAGCAACACCGGATAGCGCGCAGGCGCCTGCCGGTGGAGTGCCAGCAGGTCGAGCGTGGGGTCGAGTTGGTGCGTGACGAGCACGTGCCCGTCTCCTGCGTCAGATGCGACGGAACACCAGCGTGCCGTTCGTGCCGCCGAAGCCGAAGCCGTTCGACACCGCGATGTCGATCTTCTTCTCGCGGGCCACGTTGGGCACGTAATCCAGGTCGCATCCTTCGCCGGGATTGTCGAGGTTGATCGTCGGCGGAATGATGCCGTCGTGCAGCGCCATCACCGAGAACACCGCTTCGGCACCGCCGGCGGCGCCGAGCAGGTGGCCGGTCATCGACTTGGTGGAGCTGACCATCGTCTTGTACGCGTGGTCGCCGAGCGCGCGCTTGATCGCGAGCGTTTCGGCCACGTCGCCCAGCGGCGTGGAGGTGCCGTGCGCGTTGAGGTATTCGACCTGGTCGGGGTTGATCTTCGCGTCCCTGAAGGCCGCGGCCATGCAACGCGCGGGGCCGTCGCCGTCTTCGCTCGGCGCGGTCATGTGGAAGGCGTCGGAGCTGGCGCCGAAACCGGCGAGCTCGCAGTAGATGCGCGCGCCGCGCGCCTTCGCGTGTTCGTATTCCTCGAGGATGAGGATGCCCGCGCCGTCGCCGAGCACGAAGCCGTCGCGGTCCTTGTCCCACGGGCGCGAAGCGCGCAGCGGGTCGTCGTTGCGCGTGGACATCGCCTTCATCGAGCAGAAGCCGCCCATCGACGTCGGCGTGGAGCCGCGTTCGGCGCCACCGGCGAACATCACGTCGGCGTCGCCGTGCTGGATCAAACGCATGGCCATGCCGATCGAATGGTTCGACGTGGCGCACGCGGAGACCGCGGAGAAATTGGGGCCCTTGGCGCCGGTGAGCAGCGACACCTGGCCGGGAACCATGTTGATGATCGTGCTGGGCACGTAGAACGGCGAGATCTTGCGCGGGCCGCCTTCGTGCGCCTTGATGGTCTGTTCTTCGATGCCGAGCAGGCCGCCGATGCCGGAACCGATGAGCGCGCCGATGCGCTCTGCGTTGGAATCGTCGATGGTCAGCGCAGCGTCTTCCAACGCCATCATCGAAGCGGCGACGCCGTAATGGATGAACACATCCATCTTCTTGAGGTCTTTCGGCCCCACCCAGCGGCTGACGTCGAGGTCGCGCACTTCGCCTGCGATGCGCGTGGTCAGGCCGGATGCATCGAAATGCGTCACCGGGCCGATGCCCGAACGCCCGTTGACGATGCCGTCCCACGTGCTTGCCAGGTCATTGCCCAGCGGCGAGACGATGCCCATACCCGTTACGACGACGCGACGCATAGATAGCTCCTCAACTCTTGGACCCGCCGGACTCAGATGGTCACGTACGGCGGCGAATGCAATCGCAGAAACACACAGGGCCGCGAAAGCGGCCCCGTGGCTGCGACGTCAGGCCAGGTGTCAGGCCTTGACGTGCGCCTTGATGTAATCGATGGCCTGCTGCACCGAGGTGATCTTCTCGGCCTCTTCGTCCGGGATCTCGCACTCGAATTCTTCTTCGAGCGCCATCACCAGTTCGACGGTGTCGAGCGAGTCGGCGCCGAGGTCGTCGACGAACGAAGCGCTGTTGGTCACTTCTTCTTCCTTGACGCCAAGCTGTTCGATGACGATCTTCTTGACGCGTTCTTCGATGCTGCTCATGGATCGTGCTCCTCCAGGGAGTCTGTTCAGGCGGGTAGTGTAGTGGAAGCCGGGGGGCGGCGCGTGGAGGCCGCGCCCGGCAAGCCGGTGGGGTGTATTTCGGGTGTATTGGGGTGACCGAGAAGCCCGGCCGTCAGGGCATGTACATGCCGCCGTTGACGTGCAGGGTCTCGCCGGTGATGTAGGCCGCCGACGGGCCGGCCAGGAAGGCCACGGCGCGGGCGATGTCCGCCGGTTCGCCGAGGCGGCCCAGCGCGATCTGGCCGACGAGCGCGGCCTTGGCGTCTTCGGGCAGGCCGGCCGTCATGTCGGTGGCGATGAAGCCCGGGGCGACCACGTTGACCGTGATGCCGCGGCTGCCGATTTCCTTCGCGAGCGATTTGCTGAAGGCGATGATGCCGGCCTTCGCGGCGGCGTAGTTCGCCTGCCCTGCGTTGCCGGTGACGCCGATGACCGAGGCGATGTTGATGATGCGGCCCTTGCGCGCCTTCATCATGCCGCGCATGACGGCCTTGGAGGTGCGGTAGACGCTCGTCAGGTTGGTGTCGAGGATCGCCTGCCAGTCTTCGTCCTTCATGCGCATCAGCAGGTTGTCGCGCGTGATGCCGGCATTGTTGACGAGGATGGAGACGCCGCCGAATTCCTTGCCGATCGCATCGATCAGCGCATCGACCGACGCGCCGTCGGTGACGTTCAACATGCGGCCGTGGCCGCCCTTGCCTGCGAGGCGTTCGCCGATGGCGGCCGCGCCGCTGTCGCTGGTCGCGGTGCCGATGACGGTCGCGCCGAGCGCGGCGAGTTCGTCGGCGATCGCCGCACCGATGCCGCGGCTGGCGCCGGTCACCAATGCGACTTCACCCTTCAATACGTGTTCGCTCATGCCTGGCTCCATTCGGTGAGCGCGGAATCCATCTCCGCGGGCGTGCCGATCGCACGCGCGTCGAGCGACTTGTCGATGCGTTTGACCAAACCCGTCAGTACCTTGCCCGGGCCGCATTCGGCGATGCGCGTGGTCCCGCGCGCGGTGAGCGCCTGCACGCAACCGGTCCACTGCACAGGCAGGTAGAGCTGGCGCACGAGCGCATCGCGGATGGACTGCACGCCTTCATGCACTTCGGCATCGACGTTCTGCACGACCGGGCGATCGGGCGCCGACCATGCGAGCGCGTTCATCGCTTCGGACAAACGGTTGGCGGCTTCGCGCATCAGCGGCGTGTGCGACGGCACGCTGACGGCGAGCTTCACCGCTTTGCGCACGCCGCGTGCGGCGAGCAGTTCGAGCGCGCGATCCACCGCGCCGGCGTGACCGCCGATGACGATCTGGCCCGGCGAATTGAAGTTGGCGGGCACGACGATGTCGTCGCCCGAGGCTTCCTTGCAGACTTCGAGCACGAGCGCGTCTTCGGCGCCGAGCACGGCGGCCATCGCGCCGGTGCCGGCGGGCGCGGCGTCCTGCATGAGTTGACCGCGCAGACGGACGAGCTTCGCGCCGTCATGCAACGAGAGCGCACCGGCCGCAACGAGCGCGGCGTATTCGCCGAGGCTGTGGCCCGCGAACAACGCCGGCTGCGCGCCACCGCGCGCCAGCCATGCGCGCCACGCGGCGACGCCGGCGGCGAGCAGCGCGGGCTGCGTGAATTCGGTCTTGTTGAGTTGGTCTTCCGGGCCCTGCTGCGAAAGCGACCACAGATCCGCGCCCGCGCCTTCGGAGGCTTCGTCGAACGCCGCGCGCACGTGCGCGTCGCCCGCCGCCAGTTCGGCAAGCATGCCGACCGATTGCGAGCCCTGTCCGGGAAACACGAAGGCGAGTTGGGGGTTGGTCACGCGATCACCCGATGCAAAGAGGGCGGCATGATAAGTGCGTTCGCCGCAAGGCGTCTGTACGACGACGTATGTAGGGAGCGGGCCGTCATTCGTGTACTGCGGAGTACGTCGCCGCGAATGCGGCGCGAACGATCAGTAACGAAGCAGCGCCGAGCCCCACGTGAAGCCGCCGCCGAAGGCTTCCAGCAGCACCAGTTGCCCGCGCTGCACCTTGCCCGAGCGCACCGCTTCGTCCAGCGCCAGCGGCACCGAACCCGACGAGGTATTGCCGTGCTTGTCGATCGTGACGACCACGCGCTCCATCGGCATGTCCAGGCGCTTGGCCGTGGCTTCGATGATGCGCAGGTTGGCCTGGTGCGGGATCAGCCAGTCGATGTCGTGGCGATCCAGGCCGTTGGCCTCGAGCGCTTCTTCGACGACCGAATCGAGCGCTTTCACGGCGTGCTTGAACACATCGTTGCCGCTCATCTGGATGCGCACGCCACCGTTTTCCTGGGCCTTGAAGCCGACCGAGACGCCGACCGGGCTCCACAGCAATTCCTTGCGGCTGCCGTCGGCGTGCATGTGCGTGCTGAGGATGCCCGTGTCGCTGTCGGCCTTGAGCACGACGGCGCCCGCGCCGTCGCCGAACAGCACGCACGTGGTGCGATCCGTCCAGTCGACCATGCGGGTCAGGGTTTCCGAACCGATCACGAGCGCGGTCTTCGCCGCACCGGAACGGATGAACTTGTCGGCGACCGTCAGCGCGTAGACGAAGCCCGAGCACGCGGCGTTGACGTCGAACGCGGGGCAACCGAGTGCGCCGAGGCGGTGTTGCACCAGACACGCGGTCGACGGGAACACGAGGTCCGGCGTCGTGGTGCCCAGGACGATCAGGTCGAGTTCGGAGGCCTGCACGCCCGCGGCTTCGAGCGCGCGGACGGCGGCGTGGTACGCGAGATCGCCCGTGGTTTCGCCTTCGGCGGCCACGTGGCGCTCGCGGATACCCGTACGCGCCTGGATCCACTCATCGCTGGTATCGACGAGCTTTGCGAGATCGTCGTTGGTGAGGACCTTTTCCGGCAAATAGCTACCGGTACCGGCGATGCGCGCGAACACTTGCTGGGTCATGCCCCTGCCCTGAGTGGGGTTGGCCTGGGTGCGCCGGCGCATTGGAGCGCCGGCGACGCGAACGTCATTCTTCGACGACGCGGCTCTTCGACGGCACGACCTTCTTGCCACGGTAGTAACCGTCGGCAGTCACGTGGTGGCGCAGGTGCGTCTCACCCGTGGTCGGGTCGGTCGACAGCTGCTTGGCCGTCAAGGCGTCGTGCGAACGGCGCATGCCCTTCTTGGACGGGGAAACACGGGACTTCTGGACAGCCATGGTCTTGCTCCGATGAAAGCTTTTTGAATTGTCGAAAGGCTGCGATCAGCCCTTCGGTTTGTCCTTCAGCGCGGACAACCCTGCGAACGGGCTGGCACGCTGCATTTCTTCTTCCGTTGCGGTCCAGTCGCGCTCGACCGCTTCGGTACCGGGCGCCACGGGAACCACGGGGACGGCGAGGATGAGTTCGTCCTCCACCAGTTCCGCGAGCCGCAGCAGGCCGTCGTCGCCGATCAACAGCGCCTCGTAGCCTTCCGGCAATGCATTCTCCCCTTCTTCGTCGCGGATCAGACCGAGCCGTTGCACGATCGTCACCGGCAGTGCGAATTTCTGCAGGCTGCGCTGGCATTCCAGCGGGAGCTTTGCGTCGATCCGCAACTCGACGAAGGGGATGCGCAACATGTCCTGGCCGAATTCGACCTCGACGCGTGCGCTGCCTTCGGTGTCCGCGAGTGCGCCCTTCAACCGCTGCATGCCGGCCAGCGGCAGCGCGCCTTCGAAGGTGCGTTGCGCGGCGACCATGCGCCAGGCATCCAGTTGTTCCGGGAGCCCTCGCGGGTGACCGGCCAAATGGTTAGGCGATTCGGCGGACATAAGCCGGGAATTGTTAGGCACGCACCCCATCGGTGTCAAACCAGCCGACTTCGAACTGCTTGATAAGGCAGGGAATCGGACGGCAGACTGCGTGAAGATTTTCCACGGAAGCCCGCGTGACCACCACCCTCCTGATCCTCATCGCCGCGGGGGTCCTCGTGGCCCTGTTCATTGTCCTGATGCGGCGCCAGGCCGGCCGGGGCCGCCAGCGGGCCGTGGCCGCGCTGCTGGACTCCGCCGACGCCCTGGAAGCGCGGCTGCGCATCGCGCGGGCCGAAATCGAGGCGGTGGCGGGCGACGAGGACAACCCGGTCCAGGTCGCCCTGCGCGAAATGCTCCGCCAGCGGCTGTGGCTCCAGCAGCACGGCCAGACGGCCTCGCTGGAGGAACTGCAGACCGTGCGCGCGTCGATCGACGCCGCCCGCGGCCGCATCGAGACCCAGCTCGCGCTGATCGAACGCGCCCGCGCGCCGCTGGCCTGAATGAAGCTGATCCTCGCCTCCACCTCGCCCTACCGGCGCGAGCTGCTCGGCCGCCTGCGCCTGCCCTTCGACGTCGTGCGGCCCGAGGTCGACGAGACCCCGGCCCCGGGCGAAACGCCGGCGGCGCTGGCCCTGCGCCTGGCGCGCGCCAAGGCCCAAGCCGTTTCGGCGGCGCATCCCGACGCGTGGGTGATCGGCTCGGACCAGGTCGCCGACCTCGACGGCACGCCGCTCGGCAAGTCCGGCCACCGCGAGGCGGCCATCGAGCAACTGCTGTCGATGTCCGCGCGCGCCGTGATGTTCCGCACCGCGGTGAGCGTGCGGCGCGGCGAAGTCGCGTTCGATTCGGTCGATGCCACGCGCGTGCGCTTCCGGCCGCTGTCGCGCGAAGAAGTCGAACGCTACGTCGATGCCGAGCAACCCTTCGATTGCGCGGGCAGCTTCAAGTCCGAAGGCTTCGGCATCGCCCTGTTCGACGCGATCGAAACCCAGGATCCGACCGCATTGATCGGCCTGCCGATGATCGCGACCGCGCGCATGTTGCGCGCGGCGGGCTACCCGTTGCCCTGATTTTTCAGTCGACGATGCGCAGCGGTTGTTCGGACCACTGTTCGACGCTGCCATCGTGTCCCGTCAGGCGCAGCCCGAGCCAATGCACGCCCGGCGACACCGAGCCGGCGCGCACGCGCGCGGTCCACGCGACATAGGGATGTTGCGGGTCGTTGGATTCGCGCCAGTAACCGCGGATGCCGACGTGCTGCTGGCCGTAGTCGGCCAGGCCAATGACTTCGCCGTCCAGCGTGACTTCCACGCGCGCGATGCCCACGCCGTCCTTGAACGCCCAACCGGCGACTTCGAAATCGCGCGACACGCGTGCCTTCGCCCGCGGCGAATCGATGTAGGCCATCGCCGGCGCCGTGCATTCGCCGCTCGCGCGCTTGGCGGGCATGCGGAACAGGACGAACCGCTGGCGCCCGTGGTCGATGTTCACCACGCGCGGTGGCGGCAGCGGGCCCATCAGGTCGCACAGCGCGTGGTAGTGCTGCAGCAACTCGCGATACCGCACTTCCGACGCACCGACCACGAGCAACAACGGGCGTTCGCCGAGCGCCGCGCGATCGTGCGCGAGCAACTTCCACACATCCAGCTGCGGCGCGCGACCGTGCCGCGTGTTGAGGCCATGCGGTAGCACCGCGATGTTCGGATCATCGAGCGCGAAGCCCAGTTCGCTGCCGATCTTGAAGTTGTCGGCGACGATGCGCGCGTCGGGTGGCATCTTCGCGCGTTCGTCGCGCACGGCGTCGGCCAGCGCATCCCAGCCCGCGAAATTGGCCGGATACCACTTCGCCGCCGCGAAGCGCGCTCGCGCGGCGGGACTGGAGACGACGACGTAATACCCGAGGATCGCCACCAGGCCCGCAAGCGCGAGGATCCACGTCGCACGCCGCCATCCGCGCGGCCATTGCGCGAGCGTCGCGGGCACGAGCGGCAACAGCGCGTACAGGCCCGCGAGCGTCCAGTGGAAACTGATGCGCTCGTTGTCGGCGAAGAACCCGAGCAAGCAGAACGCGACGACGGTGCCGCCGCCGATCAGCGCGAAATACTTCGCATGGTTGCGATCGTCCGCGCCCTGCCCGTGCCAGCCGCGCACCGCGGCGTGCGCCATCGCGGCGAACAACAGCGGCGTTGCGAGCAGCGCCTGCACGACGAAGAACCACGCGCCGTCGAAATGAAAATCCCACGGATGGCGATCGACGAGCTGGAAGCGCAGGCCCGCATCGGCGTTGTCGAGATTCCACACGATCAGCGGCGTCCACGCGATCGCGCCGATCGCGAGCGCGACCCAGGTGCGCACGTCCTTCAACACGTGGCGCCCGCGCGGGATCACCAGGAATGCGATCATGCCCACGCCGATCACCGCCGCGAAGCGATAGTGGCTCAACGCACCGATCGCCAGGCCCGCGGCGAGTTCGAGCGCGCCGGCGGGTTCGACCTTGCGCAACAAGCGCACGCCGGCATCCACGCACAACAGCGTCGCGAACGCGAGCGGCACGTCGGGCACCGCGAGCAAGCCGAGCGAGCCGCCCAAAGGCAGCAGCACCGCGAGCAAGCCGGCCTGCCACGCGAAGACTTCGCCCGTGCGGTCGCCTTCCTGCGGCGCATAGGCCTGTCGCGAGATGCGCACGACCATCCACGGCAAGGCCATGCCGAGCAACAGGAACGGCCAGCGCAGGCCGAAGACGTTCGTCCCCGCGATGCTGGTCCCGAGGCGCGCGAGCCAGGCCGTCAGGCCCGGCACGTCGGAATACGCGAGCGCGAGATGGCGGCCCTCCTGCCAGTAGAAGGCTTCGTCCACGAACGGGGGCAGGCGCACGGCGACCAACAGCTTGATCGCCGCCACCGCAGCCCATGTCCACAGGAACGCGCTTCGTGCGCGTCGTGCGTCTTGTTCGTTCCGCATCGACCCCGGCCTCGTTAGACTCGAACTCGTACACTCATCGCACACGCGCCCAACCCAGCAGGAAGCATATGTCCGCACTCCCGGCCGCGAAGATGCTACCCGATGCGCTCCGCCAGGCCCTCGGGGATGGCCAGGACCAGGTCAACACGCTGGTGCTGGGCAAGGTGCAGGAAGTCCGGCTGGCCTTCGTGGCGCTGTTGTCCGACGGCCATCTGCTGATCGAGGACCTGCCCGGCCTGGGCAAGACCACGCTGGCCCATGCGATGGCGGCCACGCTGGGCCTCGGGTTCCAGCGCGTGCAGTTCACCTCCGACCTGCTGCCGGCCGACATCCTCGGTGTGTCGGTGTTCGACGCGCAATCGCGCAGGTTCGATTTCCATCCCGGACCGATCTTCGCGCACGTGCTGCTCGCCGACGAAATCAACCGCGCGCCGCCGCGCACGCAGAGCGCACTCCTCGAAGCGATGGCCGAACACCAGGTGACGGTCGATGGGCGCACGCACGCCCTGCCCTCGCCGTTCTTCGTGATCGCCACGCAGAACCCGGTGGATCTGGCGGGCACGTATCCGTTGCCGGATTCGCAGCTCGATCGCTTCCTGCTGCGCCTGACGCTCGGCTATCCCGGCGAAGAGGCCGAACGCGCGCTGCTCGCGGGCACCGACCGCCGCGAATTGATCGCGCAGGCCAAACCGATCCTCGGCAACGCCGATGTGCTTGCGTTGCGCACCGCCGCGAGCGATGTGCATGCGGGCGATCCGCTCGTCTCCTATGTGCAGGCGTTGTTGGCGCGCAGCCGCCGTCATCCGGGCGTGCGCGTGGGGCTATCGCCGCGCGCGGGCCTGGCCTTGCTGCGGGCCGCGCGTGCGTATGCGTTGTTGCTCGGTCGCGAACACGTCGTGCCCGAAGACGTGCAGGCCCTGTTCGCGCCGGTCGCCTCGCATCGCCTGGTGGCGGACGCCGATGCCGGCGACGGTGCATCGCTGGCGCGCGCGATCCTGCACGCGGTCCCCGTCGACTGACCATGCGCGGTTGGCTGCACGCGCTGCGCGCATGGATCGAGAAGTTCGCGCGCCCTCGCGCGCCGGAAGCGGTTCCGATCGAACTGCATCGCGGCCGCATCTACGTGCTGCCCACGCGCTTCGGCCTGTTCTTTTCCGCCGCGCTCGTGGCGATGGGCCTGGGCGCGCTCAACTACAACAACAATCCGGCGCTGCTGTTGATGCTGCTGCTCGCGGGCGCGGCGCTGACGAGCATGCTCAGCGCGCACCTGCAGTTGAGCGGGCTGCGCTTCGTCGCGGTGGGCGGTGATCCGGTACCCGCCGGCGCGACGATCCTCGTGCGCATCCACGCGCGCGCCGATCGCCGCGGCCGCGCACGTCGCGGCATGCGCGTGGATTGCGAAGGCGGTGCAGGCAAGTTGTCGTTGAACGAGGGCGCCGGCGATGCGGAAATCGCGTTGCCGACGACCAAGCGCGGCTGGTTCGACGTGCCGCGCCTGCGCGTCTCGACCACGCGCCCGCTCGGCATCGTGCGCGCGTGGTCGTGGATCTGGCCGGAGCAACCCTTGCTCGTGTATCCGCATCCCGAAGCCGACGGCCCGCCGCTGCCCGAAGGCGCCGGCGAAGCCGCGGCCGCGCGCCTGCATCCGCTCGGCGACGACGTGCACCATCTGCGCGCTTATCGTCGCGGCGATCCGCCGCGCACGATCGCCTGGAAACCCACCGCGCGCCACGGCAACCTGTTGGTGCGCGAATACGAACGCCCGCAGTCGGCCGACATCGTGCTCGACTGGCGAGCGCTGACCGGCCTGGACACCGAAGCGCGCATCCGTCGCCTCGCGCGCTGGGTCGATGAAGCCGAACGCGACGCGCGCCGTTATCGCCTCGTGGTGCCGGGGCATGCGCCGATCGGTCCCGCGCACGGGCCCGCGCATCGCCATGCGTGCCTGCGCGCACTCGCCTTGCTGCCGGGGCACGCGTGAGCGCCGCGCCCGCTTCCGCGCGCATTCGCCTGGATCCGCGTTCCCGCGCGATGGTGCTGATCGCCGGCGCCGCGTGCGTCGTGCCCTTGCTGTTGCGGCTGGATCCGAAACTCGCGACCGGCATTGCGGTAGCCGGCTTCGCCGTTGCGCTCGGCGCGTGGCGGCGCCCGTTGCCGGCGTGGTTGCGCGTGTTGCTTGCGCTCGGCCTGGCCGGCGCGGTGTTCGCGACGATGGGCGTCAACTTCGGTCGCGATACCGGCTGCGCGATCCTCGCCGCGATGCTCGCGGTGAAACCCGCTGAAACCGACAGCGTGCGCGACGCGCGCAGCTTGCTCGGCTTCGCATTGTTCGCGCCGTTCGCGACCTTCCTCCTCGACCAGGGCCCGTTGTCGCTGGCGCTGGGGTTGATCGCCGTGGTGTGCGCGCTGATCGCGATGCAGCGCCTGTCGGACCTGGAATCGGGCGAACTGTTCGACGAAACGCCGTGGTGGAAACGCCTGGCGAGCACCGGCCGCATGATCGCGCTCGGTTTGCCGATCGCATTGGCGGCGTTCTGGCTGTTCCCGCGCCTGGCCACGCCGATGTGGGGCGTGCCCGATCGCGCGATGTCGCGCCCGGGCCTGGCCGACAGCATGTCGCCGGGCCGGTGGGAAGACCTGATGTTCGACGACACGCCCGCCGCGCGCGTGCGTTTCTTCGGGCGCACGCCGCCGCTGACCGCGATGTATTTCCGCGGCCCGGTGTTCAGCGAATTCGATGGCCGCACGTGGTCGCGCGGACGCTGGGCCACGGCGTATCCGGCCGCGCCCGTCGCCGACGCAAGCGCGCAATGGGATTACGAGTTGTCGATGGAGCCGACCGACCGCCGGCAACTCATCGCGCTCGACGTGCCGCTGTCGGCGCCGTCGAATGCGTACTTCGGCGAAGACCGCGCCCTGCGCGTGTCGCGCCCGCTGGATTCGGTGACGCGCTGGCGCATGCGCTCGGGCAAGGTCGCGCGCTTCGGCGATGCGACGCTGTCGCCGTTCCTCCGCGCGCGCAATCTGCAATTGCCGGAAGGCTTCAATCCGCGCACCGTGGCCCTCGCACGGCAATGGCGGCAGGACGCCGGGAGCAACGATGCCGCGATCGTTCGGCGCGCGCTCGACTGGATCCGTCGCGACTTCGGTTACACGCTGGCGTCGTCGCTCGCGGGGCGCAACGCGGTCGATCAGTTCCTGTTCGTCGACAAGCGCGGGTATTGCGAGCAGTTCAGTTCGTCGTTCGTCGTGTTGATGCGCGCGGCGGGGATTCCGGCGCGCGTGGTGGGCGGATACGCGGGCGCGGAGTTCAACCCGGTCGGCGAGTACTGGATCGTGCGCCGCTCCGACGCGCACGCCTGGGCCGAAGTGTGGTCCGACGGCCGCGGTTGGGTGCGCGTGGATCCCACCGCCGCGGTGGCGCCCGAGCGCGTGTTCGACACCATCGCCGATCGCGCGGCCACCGGCGACCTGCTCGCCTCGCTGCAACCGATGTGGGATGTCGGCGACTGGATGTTGAACGGGTGGAACGACTTCGTGCTCGGCTTCAACGCCGATCGGCAACGGGCCCTGTTCCGTCCGATCGGCCTGGGCGACATCGACACGGAGATGCTGTTGATGCTGTTCTCGCTGGTCGCGCTGTCGTGCCTGGCCGCGACGGTGTGGCTCCTCAGCCGCGATGCGCGGGAGCGCGATCCCCTGCTGCGCGCCTGGCACCGCCTCGGCCGCTGCTACGGGAAGCTGGGCCTGGCCCGCGCCCCGCACGAGCCCGCGCTCGACTGGGCCGAGCGGGTCCACCGCGCGCGCGCCGGGGGCGACGAGGCCCTGCGCGCCCTGGGCGTGCGATTCAGCCGGTGGCGGTATGGGATGCGTCCCGGGCAACCCGTCGAATCGCTGAACGCCCTGCTCCGCGACCTGCGCACGCACCGCCCGTAACGCCGCCTGCGCGTATCGTATGCATCATCAGACGCCTGAACCGGCGCCCCCTGGGAGACCTGCCATGACATCGTTCCGAATTGCGGCGCTGGCCATGGCGAGTGTGTTGCTCGCCGCCTGCGCGACACAGCCCACGCCCCTGCAGGGTGAGTACCTGCCCGTCACGCCGCGCGACGCGGCCGCGGCGAACGAGACCGGTTCGGTCGTGCGCTGGGGCGGCCGCATCGTGCAGACCTTGCCGCGCGACAACAGCACCTGCTTCGAAGTGCTGGCCACGCCGCTGGATGCCAGCGCGCGTCCGCACTACAACTCCGACACCGACGACGGGCGTTTCATCGCGTGCCGCAGCGGGTTCTACGATCCGGCGGTGTTCGAGCCCAATCGCGAGATCACCTTCACCGGCCGCATCGAGGCCTACGACACGCGCAAGATCGGCGGCTTCGACTACCGCTTCCCGCGCGTCGCCGCGGACGTCGTGTACCTGTGGCCGATCCGCGAACGCGTCGACGTGCTGACGTATCCGGCGCCTTGGCCGTGGTGGGGTTACTGGTGATTTTTTGAGCGCTCGCAAAGAGCGTTGACTTCGGGACGACGCCTCGCCACGTGACGCGATGTGGTTCCCCTGTCGCCCGACGGGAGCGGCATCCTGCCCACCGACGGGCGAGCGCACGGCCATCCATGGCCGTGCTCTGGGAAACCACATCGCGCCACGCGTCGAGGCTCACCGCAGTTTCGTTTTCTTCCTCTTCGGTGGAGAGGCAAAGCCCCTCTCCACCGCGAGGGGTTGGGGAGAGGGTCCGGCGAAGGGACGACCTATCAAGTCAGGTGAGCCTCGACGCGTGGCGTGGTGTGGTTCACCAGAGCGCGGCCATGGATGGCCGCGCGTTCGCGCCTCGGTGGGCAGGATGCCGCGTCCGCGGCGCGACAGGGGAACCACACCACGTCACGTGGCGAGGCGTCCTTCCGAAGAGGAATAACCCTGCAGTTACTTCGGCGTCCCGAACCGCCCCAACTGCGCACCTGCCAGCAAATGCAGGTGCAGCTGGAACACCGTCTGCCCGCCGTGGCCGTTGCAGTTGATCACCACGCGATAGCCGTCTTCGGCGAAGCCTTCTTTCCGCGCGTACTCCGCGGCCGCGTAAGCGAGCTTGCCGACGATCTGCGCCTGCGAGGGCTTCATCGCATCCAGCGTCCGCACCGATTCCTTGGGCACGAACAACACGTGCACCGGCGCTTGGGGCGCGATGTCGCGGAACGCGAAGACCTCGTCGTCTTCGTACACGATGTCCGCCGGAATCTCGCGGCGCGCGATGCGATGGAAGATGGTGTCTTCGTCGGTCATGTCCTGCTCCTTCAAAGCATTTCGCTCCGCGTCCCGAAGGCATGCGACAGCGTGCCGCGGTCCACGTATTCCAGCTCGCCACCCAACGGAACGCCGTGCGCGAGCCGGCTCGGCCGCACGTTGTGCCGGCGCGCGAGTTGCGCCAGGTAATGCGCGGTGGCTTCGCCTTCTACCGTCGGGTTGGTGGCGATGATCAGTTCCTGTATCTCACCCTCGCCCATGCGGTTGTCGAGTTGGTCCAGGCCGAGTTCGCGCGGGCCGATGCCGTCGAGCGGACTCAGCTTGCCCTGCAGGATGAAGTAGAGGCCGCGGTAACCGGTCGCCTGCTCGATCGCGAGGCGATCGGCCGGCGACTCGACCGCGCACAGCAAGTGCGCGTCGCGCGAGGCGCTCGCGCAGATCGCGCAGATTTCGGTCTCGGTGAAGTCGCGGCAACGCGCGCAGTGGCGGATGTCCCGCACGGCCTGCGCGAGCACCTCGGCCAGGCGCTTGCCGCCGACGCGTTCGCGCTCCAGCACGTGGTAGGCCATGCGCTGCGCCGACTTCGGGCCGACGCCCGGCAGCACGCGCAGCGCTTCGATGAGTTGGTCGATCAGTGCCACGAAGCGGCGACGATCAGAACGGCATCTTCATGCCGGGCGGAAGCGGCATGCCGGCGGTGGCCGCGGACATGCGCGACTGCGATTCTTCGTTGACCTTGTTCACCGCGTCGTTGAACGCGGCGGCGATCAGGTCTTCGGCCATCTCCGGATCGGACAGCACCGACGGATCGATGCGGACCTTGCGGCATTCCATGCGGCCGCTGATCGTCACGCTCACCATGCCGCCACCGGACTGGCCGGTGACTTCGAGCCGGGCGAGTTCTTCCTGCGCGCGCTGCATGTTTTCCTGCATCTTCTGCGCTTGTTGCATGAGCTGGGCGATGTTTCCCTTCATGGGGGCGGTCTCTCGTGTGGGGCGACGGCGCGGTCAGGCGTCGTCGAAGGGGCGAATGGAATCGGGTACGACGCTGGCGCCGTGGCGCTGCATCAGGCGCTGCACGTCGGGGTCGCCGAGGAAGGCTTCCTCGGCAGCGACCTGGCGCGCATCGCGTTCGCGCGCGGTGCGCTGGTGCAGCGTTTCGCCCCGCGCGGACTCGGTTTCGAAACGAATCTGCGGCGGCGCGCCGAGCGTGCGCGCGAGCGCATCGGACAGGCGTTTGACCAGGCCATCGGCCTTCAGGTGATCGTCGTTCGGCGAAAGCGAAAGACGCAGCACACCGTCTTCGTATGCGATGAAACCGGCGTGCGCCGCGAGTTCCTTCGCGGGGCCACCGAGGCCGAGGTTGGCGGCGAGGTCGGGCCAGGTGTGGGCGTCGAGAATCGTGGCGCCGGGAACCGGGAACGGGGAACCGGGAGGCGTGGAATCCGATGCGTGTTGCGTTTCGCGAGCCGGAGCTGGCGTCGGAAGGGGTGTCGGTGTCGAAGGCTGGGCGATCGGTTTCGGCGCGCTCGCCGATTGCATTCCGAGCGCCTCGCGAGCGGCTTTCGGGCCACGCGCTCCGCCCGGTTCCCGGTTCCCGGTTCCCGGTTCCCCAGTCGACGCCCCCGGCCGAAATGCCAACATCCGCAACACCGTCATCTCAAATCCGGCGCGCGGGCTCGGCGCGAGCGCCAGGTCGCGGCGCCCGTTCAACGCCATCTGGTACCAGAGTTGCACGAGTTCGGGCCGCAGCTTCGCCGCGAGGACATCGACCGGCACGCTGTCTTCATCGATCTCCGCACCCGGCACGAGCTGGCGCACCTGCACGCGATGCAGCGCATCGGCGAGCGCGTCGAGCACGCCGTTCCAATCGGGCGAGAAGTCGGCGAGCGTGCCGACGATGTCGAGCATGCGCGCGCCTTCGGCGTCGGCGAGTGCGTCGAGCAGGCCGGCGATCTGCGTGCGATCGACCGTGCCGAGCATCGCGGCGACGGCCGCGTCGTCGAGCTGGCTCCCCGTGTAGGCGATGGCCTGGTCGAGCAGCGACAGACCGTCGCGCAGGCTGCCGTCGGCGGCGCGCGCGAGCTGGCGGATCGCGCCGGACTGCGCGGGAATGCCTTCGGCTTCCAGGATCTTCGTGATCTGGCCGCCGATCTGCGCCTCGTCCAGCCGCTTGAGGTTGAACTGCAGGCAGCGCGAGAGGACGGTGACGGGGAGCTTCTGCGGATCGGTGGTGGCCAGCAGGAACTTCACGTGGCCCGGCGGCTCTTCGAGCGTCTTGAGCAGCGCGTTGAAGGCCGACTTCGACAGCATGTGGACTTCGTCGATCAGGTAGACCTTCACCCGACCGCGGCTGGGCATGTACTGCGCGTTGTCGATCAACTCGCGGACGTCGTCCACGCCGGTGTTGCTGGCCGCGTCGATCTCGAGCAGGTCGACGAAGCGCCCCGCGTCGATGTCGCGGCACGCGTTGCACTCACCGCACGGCTCGGCGGACGTGCCGCGCTCGCAATTCAGCGACTTGGCGAAGATGCGCGCGATCGTGGTCTTGCCCACCCCGCGCGTGCCGGTGAACAGGAAGGCGTGATGCACCCGCCCGGAATCGAGCGCATTGGTAAGCGCCCGCACGACATGTTCCTGACCGACGAGCTCCGCAAACCGCCGGGGCCGCCACTTCCGCGCAAGGACGAGATAGGACATGCGTGAATGATGCCACGCGACGACCCGCGCTTGTCCCATCGGGGGGCGGGGGCTAGAATTCGCGACCCGAACGTCGGTCACAAGCCGTCCTCCGGGTTCCAGCGGAGAGGTGTCCGAGCGGTTGAAGGAGCACGCCTGGAAAGTGTGTAAGCGGCTAAACCCCGCTTCGCGGGTTCGAATCCCGCTCTCTCCGCCACATTCCAGGCAACGGCCCGCCCGGCGGGCCGTTGTGCTGAAACAGTTCTATGGTGGCCCCGTCGGCCCCTCGCGACGCTAGATCGAAAATCCCGCCAGGGCCGGAAGGCAGCAACGGTATCGGTCGATGCGGGTGCCGAGGTCAGTCGGCGGGGTCATCGCCTTTTGGGGCCGGATGCAGCCAATCCGCATCGCCCTGCGCGTATCGCTCGTGCTTCCAGATGGGGACGCGCTGCTTCACCTCGTCGATGATCCAGCGGCAGGCGGCGAAGGCGGCATCGCGGTGCGCGGCGGCCACGCCCACCCAGACGGCGAGTTCACCGATGGCCAGATCGCCCGTGCGGTGGACGCAGCGCGCGTCGAGGATCGCGAAGCGTTCGCAGGCCTCCGCAAGCACGCGTTCACCTTCGACCTCCGCCAGCGTCACGTACGCCTCGTAGCGCAGGCCGGTGACTTCGCGCCCGGCGTTGTGGTCGCGGACCCAGCCTTCGAAGCTCGCGTACCCGCCCACGCGCGCGTCGAGCAATTGCGCGCGCAATGCGGCCACATCGAACGGTGTTTCGGACAACGCGAAGCGGTTCATTTCAGCCACCGGACACCGGCGGGATGAACGCGATCTCGCTGCCGTCGCGCGGTGCGTCTTCCCAGCGCGCGAATTCGCCGTCGACCGCCACGCGCAAACGATCCACCGACAAGGGGAAGCCGTAGCGCGCGCGCAGTTCGAGATACAGCACGCGCAGATCCGGCGCGCTGGTCTCGAAGGTTTCGTGGTCGATCTCCGCCACGTCGCGCAGCGAGGCGAAATACAGCACCGTCACGCGCGCGCTCATCCGACGTCTCCGACATCGCGCTTGCCGCCACGCTTGCCGACCAGCTTCGCCGGGCCGATCACGATCGCGTGCGACAGCGCCTTGCACATGTCGTAGACCGTGAGCGCGGCGACGGTCGCGCCGGTCATCGCTTCCATTTCCACGCCCGTGCGATGCGTGGTGCGCACCGTGCAGACGATCGTGAGTTCGCTGACGTGCGACCAGTCGATCGCAAACGTGCAGCCATCGATCGGCAAGGGATGGCAGAACGGGATCAGGTCCCAGGTTTTTTTCACCGCCATCGTGCCGGCGATGATCGCGGTGTCGACGATCGCGCCCTTCTTGCTGCGCAGGCCGCTCGCGCGCAGTTGGCGCGCGACGTCGGCAGGGAATTTCACGCGGCATTCGGCGCTCGCCGTGCGCGCGGTGATCGGTTTGTCCGCCACGTCGACCATCGTCGGCCGGCCCGCGGCGGACACATGCGTCAGGGAGGTCTTGCGCGTCGCCATGTCAGCCGCCCACCAGGTACATCTCGACATGGCGCCGCGACGCCGTCGCCGCACCGCGGATCTCGCTGTAGCGGTCCGCGCGGCGCGTCCACGCTTGCGCGAGCGCGTCCACCACGACGTCCTCGCCCTGCCGCACGAGCGCGCGCAAGGGTTGGCCGTCGGCGGCGAACAGGCAGGTGTACAGCGTGCCGTCCGCCGATACGCGCGCACGATGGCAATCGCCGCAGAACGGCACGGTGACGGAGCTGACGAAGCCGACTTCGCCGGCGCCGTCGTGGTACGCATAGCGGGCCGCGACTTCGCCGCGATAGTTCGGGTCCAGCGCGCGCAGCGGCCAGCGCGCATGCAGACGATCGCGCAATTCGGCCGAAGGCACGACGTTCTCGCGACGCCAGCCATTGCACGTGCCCACGTCCATGTATTCGATGAAGCGAAGCACGTGGCCGTGTTCGCGCGCGAATGCCGCGAGCGGCAACACTTCGCCTTCGTTGACGCCGCGCTGCACGACGCAATTGAGTTTGATCGGCGCGAAGCCCGCGGCCTGTGCGGCGGCGATGCCGGCAAGCACCGCGTCGATGTGGCCACGACCGCCGGACATCGCCGAAAACATCTCCGGCGACAGCGCATCCAGGCTCACCGTGATGCGATGCAGGCCGGCGTCGCGCAAGGCTTGCGCATGCGCGGCGAGCAGGCTGCCGTTGGTCGTGAGCGCCAGATCGTCGAGCCCATCGATGCGCGCAAGCCGCTCCACCAGATCGGGCAACCCCTTGCGCAACAGCGGCTCGCCCCCGGTCAATCGTAGCTTGCGCACGCCCAGGCGCACGAAGCCGCGCACCAGCGTTTCGATTTCGTCGAACGACAGGCGCGACGCCGCGTCGAGCCCGTGGTCGTCGGGAATGCGATCGGCCGGCATGCAATATGGGCAACGGAAGTTGCACGCGTCGATCACCGACAAACGCAGGTCGCGCAACGGGCGACCGAGTGCGTCGCGCGGCTGCGGCAGCGCGCGCACGGTTTCGACGGGCAACGGCGCGCTCATCGCAGCGGCGCCATCTGGGCCGTGGTCGGTGCGAGCCGGATCACTTCGCCGGCGCGCGCGATGCGATGCCCGCGGATTTCCAGATGCGCACCGTCGACTTCGCTGGCGTAGTGATACAGGCAGCAACGCGCGAGGAGCTCGGCCGGATATTCGCGTTCCAGATCCTCGATGCCGCTGTGCGAAGGATTGCCGTGCAGTGCGCAGTCGTGGAGTACGAGCTCACCGGCGTCGGCGAACTTCGCGAGTTGTTCGGGAATCGGCCGCGTATCGCCCGTCCACACCATGCTGCCGCGCAGGCGCAGGCCGAAACTGGTGTCGGGCCAGTGGTGGCGCGTGGGGAAGACTTCCATCCGCACGCCGTCGTGCCAGAAGTGATCGCCGACGGGCACGAGATGGAACGCGTCCCAGAAATTGGCGCCGCCTTCGGCGAGCACGTTCGGATACGAGGCGACGCGTTGTTGCAGCAGCGGCACGAGCGGCGCAGGCACGTACAGCGCGACGCGGCCGCGCAGGGCCTCGTCCCAGAAGCTCGCGCCGAACAGGCGTTCGAACCCGCCGACATGATCCAGGTGTACGTGCGTGATGAACACCGCGCGCGGCGATGCGCCGTAGTGCGCGAGGTAATGCGTCAGACCGTCACTGCCGCAGTCGATCGACAGCCACGGCGCGCCGTCGCGTTCGATCGTGGCCATCGCCGAGCCCAGTTCGGTGGCGAAGGCGTTGCCCACGCCCTGCAGGCGCAGGGACCATGTGGCGGCGGTCATTTCAGTAGCCCTTGTTCCATTGCGCTTCGTAGGCCTCGCGCAGGCGTTTGAAGTCGCGCTCGACATCGTCGTTGCCGCGGTCGCCGCGCAACTTGAGCAGCGAGCGCTTCAGGCGCGTCAGGTTGCGTTCGCGCCACTTGGTGGCCGGGATGCGGAGCGCGCAGCGGTCCAGATCGATCATCCAACCGTTGCCTGCATCGTCGAAGAGCAGATTGTGGGCGTTGAGGTCGGCGTGGTCGAGGCCGGCGCGGTGGAAGCGCGCGATCAGGCGGCCGGCCGCTTCCCAGGGTGCGGTATCGCCCGGGGTGTTGGCGCGATGGCCGAGGGAATGCACGTGTTCGATGCGTTCGAGCAGGATCGCGGCGCGATAGCGGTGGCCCTTGCGCACGTAATACGCGGCGATCGGCGCGGGCACCGGCAACTTGCGCTTGCGCAATTCACGCAGCAGGCGGTACTCGGCGAAGCTGCGCACGCGGTCGTTGCCGCGCCACAGGTGCCGATCGCGGCTGATGCGCGCGGCGAGGCCCCCGCGCAGGTAATGGCGCAACACCGCGCCGCCGAAGGGCCCGTCGACGAACCAGGCCGCCCCGCGCCCACCCGACGACACCGGTTGCGCGTGGCTGCCCCAGTGCTGCGGATCGAACCATTCGGGCACGGCGTGATCCACGCCTGCTTGCCGCAGGTATGTGCGGTCGAACAGAATCGCCCCATACCCCATCCCTTCGCGGAACGGCGTCAGGCTTTCATTGGCGTCGAAAGCGGCCATGTCCAAACGAGTCTAGCAAGCAACGTGCCTGCAACGTCGCCCCCGCCCCGCTCGCTCTGCCTGCTCCGCCTTTCGGCGCTGGGCGACGTCACGCATGTCGTTCCGCTGGTGCGCACGCTGCGGCAGGCCTGGCCGGAGACGACGATCACCTGGGTGATCGGCACCGGCGAGTTCAAGTTGCTCGAAGGCCTGCCGGGCGTGGAGTTCCTCGTCTACGACAAGCGCAGCGGGATCGGCGGGATGCTGGCCTTGCGGCGCGCGCTGGCCAAGCGGAAGTTCGACGCGTTGATGCTGATGCAGGTGGCCTTCCGCGCCAATCTGTTGTCGGCGTGCATCCCGGCCGACCGTCGCATCGGTTACGACGCTTCGCGCTCGAAGGACCTGCACGGCTTGTTCGTCAACGAACGCATCGCCGATCGCCCCGGCATCCACGTGCTCGATGCGATCGGCAGTTTCTGCGAGCCGCTGGGCATCGTGCAGAACGAAGTGGTCTGGAACATGCCCGTGCCCGAATCGGCACACGCATGGGCCCGTGCGCAATGGCCCGAAGATGGAACGCCGACGCTGGTCGTCTCGCCGTGTTCGAGCCACGTGCTGCGCAATTGGCGCGCCGAGCGTTACGCGGCACTCGCCGATCACGCGGCATCGAAAGGGTGGCGCGTCGTGTTGTGCGGCGGGCGCAGCGCACTCGAGCGATCGGTGGCCGATGCGATCCTCGCGTCAATGCAATCGCCGGCGCTGGACCTGGTCGGCAAGGACACGTTGAAACAGTTGCCGGCGTTGCTCGCGCGCGCAGACCTGGTGGTCTCGCCCGATTCGGGGCCGACGCACATCGCCAACGCGATGGGCACGAAGGTGCTTGGGCTGCACGCACCGAGCAATCCACGTCGCAGCGGGCCGTATTCGGATCTGCGGTACTGCGTCGATCGTTACGACGATGCGGCGCGCAAGTTCCTCGGCAAGCCGGCCGACGAGCTGCCCTGGGGTACGAAGATCGAGCGCGAAGGCGTGATGGATCTGATCACGGTCGACGATGCGGTGCAGGCGTTCGATCGCTTCTGCGCGGATCGTCGGGCCGGGCGGTACTAGCGCGTCGCTGCGGTTTCCACCCCCGGCTTTCGCGCAGGCAAAAAAAACGCCCCGTTCAGGGGCGTTTTTCTTGTATGGCGGAGAGGGAGGGATTCGAACCCTCGGTGCGCTATAAACGCACGCCTGATTTCGAGTCAGGTACATTCAACCGCTCTGCCACCTCTCCTGAAAGCGGGCGTGCCGAGGCATCTGGAATGCCGCCGGACTGCGGGGCGTGCATGATACGGGCGTGCGTCGCGCGGGACAAGCGCGGGTAGACTGTGCGCCCCCATTCCCTCATCGCGGCGCGCCCATGTCCGAACTCCTGGTCCCGGTCTCCTACGGCGAGCTGCTCGACAAGATCGCGATCCTGCAGATCAAGTCCGAGCGCATGACCGACCCCGCCAAACTGGCGAACGTCCGCAACGAACTCTCCGCGCTCGAGAAGACCTGGATGGCGCACCCCGCCGCGGGCGGCGATGTCGCCAAGCTGCGCGCCGATCTCAAGGCCGTGAACGAACGCCTTTGGGTCATCGAAGATGACATCCGGGTGAAGGAGAAGGAGCGTGCCTTCGACGAGGAGTTTGTGCGCTTGGCGCGCAGCGTGTATTTCGAGAACGACGAACGCGCGCGGATCAAGAAGGACATCAACCTGGCGCTGGGCTCTGCCTACGTCGAGGAGAAGTCGTACCAGGACTACCGCAGCGGCGACGCGCCCTGATCGCGCCCTGCTCCGGGGGGTGGCGTACGGACAACGTGACGGCCTCCGCGAATCCTGAGGTTCGCGCGTCATGCACGGCCGGATCGCAACGATCATGCCGTTGATGCCTGCAAGCCCCCTTGCGGGTCCCCACGCCTCGTCATCCAACATGATCGAATTCGGACACCTGACCCACGTCGGCCTGCGTCGGGAATTGAACGAGGACACCTACTACGGCGATAGCGAGCTGGGGTTGTGGCTCGTTGCCGACGGAATGGGCGGCCACGAATACGGCGAAGTCGCCAGTGCGCTCGCGCGCGAGACCATCGTGCGCGAAGTGCGCGACGGCACGCCGCTCGCGCAGGCGATCCGCATCGCCGACGAAGAAATCATCCGCGCCTCGCGCCGGCGCAACGATGCGCTGCCCATGGGCACGACGGTCGTCGCCGCGCGCGTGTCCGGCAATCGCTTCGAAGTGGCGTGGGTCGGCGACAGCCGCGTGTACATCTGGCGCGAGGGTCACCTGGCGCAGTTGTCGCAGGATCATTCCTATGTGCAGGAGCTGATCGCGCAGGGCGCGATCTCCGCCGAGCAGGCCCGCAGCCATCCGCACCGCAACGTGGTGACGCAGGCGCTGGGCGTGACCGATCCGAGCCAGCTCAACGTGGAAACCATGACCGGCGAACTGCGCCCGGGCATGCAGCTGCTGTTGTGCAGCGACGGGCTGACCGAGGAAGTCGAGGACGGCAACATCGCCGACGTGCTCGGGCACGACGATTGCAGCGCGCAGGAATGCGTCGACACGCTGGTGGCGGCGGCGCTGGATGGTGGTGGGTCGGACAACGTGACCGTGGTGTTGGTGCGTCGGCACTGATTCGCTTTGCGAATCAGTACCCCCAAAGTTTGCTTCGCAAACTTCGGGCCCCGGTGTTGCATGCCAATATCCCCCGCTGTCGCGCGCCCCTTTTACTAAAAGGGGCTACTCCACCCGACGCTACGCCGGGACGAGCACGGCCGGCGCCTCTTCTTCCAACAACACATCCCACACCGCGCGCCCGGCCTTCTTTCGAAGCACCGCCAGCCGCGCGTCGTGCGCGGCCAGGTCTTCGGCGGTCGCCGTGATGCGCGGACGCGGGCCGCCGGTGGCGGCGAACTGCGCGACCACCGCGCGCGCCGGATCCTCGGCGGCGGCGAAGCCGATCTCGCCCTGGCCCGAGGTGAGCGCGAGGTAGGCCTCGGCGAGCAACTGGGCGTCGAGCAGCGCGCCGTGCAGATGGCGGTGCGAGTTGTCGACGCCGAGGCGGCGGCACAACGCGTCGAGCGAATTGCGCTGGCCGGGGAACCGCTGCCGCGCGAGTTCGAGCGAGTCCTCGACGTTGCAGCGATCGCGCACGCGACCCAGGTGCGCGCCGATGCGCCCGAGTTCGTAGTCGAGGAACCCCAGGTCGAAGGCGGCGTTGTGGATCACCAGCTCCGCGCCGTCGATGAAGGCGAGGAATTCCTCGACGACTTCTTCGAACTTCGGCTTGTCGGACAGGAATTCGAGCGTCAGGCCGGTGACTTCCTGTGCGCCGGGTTCGAACACGCAATCGGGTTTGAGGTAACGCTGGAAGGTGCGGCCGGTCGGGCGGCGCTCCACCAGTTCGACGCAACCGATTTCCACCACGCGGTTGCCCTTGTCCCAGGACAAGCC
Source organism: Noviluteimonas gilva (assembly GCF_009740395.1). Taxonomy (GTDB): domain Bacteria; phylum Pseudomonadota; class Gammaproteobacteria; order Xanthomonadales; family Xanthomonadaceae; genus Noviluteimonas; species Noviluteimonas gilva. Next base: position 286,655 of record NZ_WOXT01000002.1, on the reverse strand, counting down.
CGTGGTTTCGGTATCGAGCACCACCTGCCTCATTGCGTCGCCATCCCCTTGAACTTCACTGCCTGGTCGCGCGCGAGTTGGTCGACGCGCTCGTTGTCCGGATCGCCGCTGTGCCCCTTCACCCAACGCCAGTCGATCGTGTGGCGTTGCGTGGCGGCATGCAGGCGCTCCCACAGGTCACGATTCTTGACCGGATCGCCTGCCGCTGTCTTCCAGTTCCTGCGCACCCAGTTCGGCATCCAGGCGCAGATACCCTGGCGCACGTATTGCGAGTCGGTGAACAGCACGATCGTGCACGGCTCGCTGAGCGATTCCAGGCCGGAGATGGCGGCCATCAGTTCCATGCGGTTGTTGGTCGTGTGCGCTTCGCCGCCGACGACTTCGCGTTCGACGCCCTTGTAACGCAGCAGCGCTGCGTATCCACCGGGACCGGGGTTGCCGAGGCACGCGCCGTCGGTATGCACTTCCACCTGCTTGGACGTCATGCGGCGGGCACGCCGTTGTTGAAACGCACGAGCGGACGGTTGCGGATCGGAATCAAGGGGACCACACGTTTCTCCGCGCGCAGCAGGAAGGCCGCGCGCATGCCTGCGCCCTGTTGCAGGGACGCGTTGGGAATGGAATTCCACCTCGGTCCCACGCCTTGCGACACCGCCTCGGGCTCGAGGCCGGCGGTGCGCAGGCGGCGACGCCAGCGGACGGGTTCGGAAGCCGACGGCCCCTGCCGCAGCCAACGCATGCGGTAAGGAGCCAGCGGATTGAGCGTCAGCAGCCATAACCGGCCGCCGGGCACGAGCACGCGCGCGATTTCCTCGAGCAGCGCCGCCGGCAACACCGCGCCATCGGCGACGTGCTGGACCACGGCGGTGCCGATCGACTCGGAGACGAACGGCAGCGGCAACGCGCAGCGCACGGGGCCGTGGAACGCCCCATCGGCGATGTGGAACGGGAGTTCGCGCTCGCCGACGGGCTCGAGCCCTTCGACCGGCATCAGGCGCAGCCAGGGCTGGCCGGGGCGCTCGGCCGCGGCCTGGCGGACGATGTCGTCCTCGCTGTCCAGGATGGCGCGACCGGCAACGCTGGCGAACCACGCGCCCGCGAGCGGGGCTTGTTCAGGTTGACGGGCGGTTCCGGGGAGCGGCATGGTCCCTATTCTGCGGGATGCCCCTTCCGCGTGGAGAGGCCATCGATGCGATTGCGACCGCTGCCGGCGTTCGAGGACAACTACATCTGGGCGCTCGTCGAAGACGACGGGAGCGCCTTGGTGGTCGACCCCGGCGACGCGGCCCCAGTCCTGCGCGCCGTTGGCGAAGGCCTGTCGCTGCGCGGCATCCTGCTGACGCACCACCACCACGACCACATCGGCGGCGTGCCCTCGCTACTCGCCGAAATGCCCCACCTGCCGGTGATCGGCCCGCGCGACGACCGGATCACGACCGCCACCGAGCGCGTCGGCGCCGGGGACACGGCCCGGATCGCGGACTGGGTCTTCGAGGTCCATGAGATTCCGGGCCACACCGTGAGCCACATCGCATTCCACGGCCATCAAGTCTTGTTTTGCGGGGACACCCTCTTCAGCCTCGGCTGCGGCCGCCTGTTCGAGGGAACCCCGATGCAGATGTTGGACTCGCTGGATCGCCTTGCCGCCCTGCCCGGTTCGACCCGGGTGTGCTGCGGGCACGAGTACACCGTCGCGAACGCAGCGTTCGCGCTGACGGTCGATCCGGCGAACGCCCTGCTCCAGGATCGCAGCACCGAAGCGCAGCGCATGCGCCTGGCCGGCCAGCCGACGGTGCCGACCACGCTGGACGACGAGCGCACCTGCAATCCGTTCCTGCGCATCGACATCCCCGAGGTGCGTGGCGCGGTGTCCAAGCACGTCGGTCGCCCGCTGATGGATCGCGTGGACGCATTCGCCGAATTGAGGCGCTGGAAAGACGGGTTCCGCGCATGAGGTTGCGCCGCCGCCTGGCGTTCGGCCTTGCCGCGAGCCTCGTGCTCGTGGCGCCGGTCGCATCGGCGGCTTCGCAGGAGATTCCACTGACACCCCCGCGCGCCGAGCAGGCGCCGGTCGAAGACGTGCTCGCGCCGCGCAACGCCCGCAGCGGCCGCGACATCTACACCAGTTTCCGCGAAGGCCTCGCCGATCCGAGTTGCCCGTCCGGCGGCAGCGCGCGCTGGAAGCAGCACTTCGCCAACGCGCCGCGCCGCATGGCGAGCGCGAACGACGACGTGCTGCCTTTGTTCGGCTACGTCGTCGACGCCGTGCGCGAAGCGCATCTGCCGACCGAATACGCGCTCATTCCCTTCGTCGAAAGCGGCTACAAGGCCGGCGCGCGCAGCCCGAGCGGTCCCGCCGGCCTGTGGCAATTCATCCAGACCACCGCGCGCAACCACGACGTCCCGATGCGCGCCGGGTACGACGGCCGCCTGTCGCCCGTGGATTCCACGCGCGCCGCGGTGCGTTATCTCAAGACCTTGCACGGCATGTTCGCCGGCGACTGGCGCCTGGCGGTGATGGCGTACAACGCGGGCGAATATCGCGTGCTCGGTTCGCTGCGCCGCGCGGGGCAGAACGCGCGCAACGCGAAGCCCGAAACGCTGCCCGGCCTTTCGCCGATCACGCACGCGTACGTGCAGAAGTTGCGCGCGCTGTCGTGCCTGCTCGAACAGGCCGACGATCGCGAAGAATGGATGCGTTCGCTCGACCGCCCGGTCGCGCATCTCGATGCGCAGGTGCTGCCCGCCAACATCAGGACGCTCGACGCGTTCGCGCGTGCGCGCGGGCTCGATGCGGCACAGTTGCGCCGCTTCAATCCCGCGTTCGAAGGCGGCCGCGTCGTGCCGCGCAAGGATGTCGCCCTGCGCGTGCTCGCGCCGGTGCCGATGGACGACGGTGTGCGCGTCGCGATGGACACACCCGCGAAAGCCGAGGCGGCAGCGACGCCCTCCCCCGTCGTCGGTGAAGTGTTGGCGACCGTCTCGCCGAAGCGTTCCCACACGGTCGCGCGCGGCGAATCCCTGTCGGTCATCGCCCATCGGTATGGCGTGCGGACCGGCGAACTCATCGCCCTGAACAAGCTCGACAAGGGCGCGAAGATACGCCCGGGCATGGTGCTGCGGATCGATGCGGAAGACGCATCGGCCGCGACTGCGGCTGGCCCCTGAGGCGCGGCGCAGGCACACTTGTCGCCCCCGCCGCCCCGCCGGCGCGCCGCAACATCGGAGGTTCCATGGGTTTCCTGCAGGGCAAACGCGCGCTGATCACCGGCGTCGCGAGCCAGCGCTCCATCGCCAGCGGCATCGCCGAGGCGATGCATCGTGAAGGCGCGCAGCTCGCTTTCACCTACCAGAACGAAAAACTCAAGTCGCGCGTGGAAGACGCGGCGAAAGAGTTCGGCAGCGACATCGTCATTCCGCTGGACGTCGCCGACGATGCGCAGATCCAGGCGTGCTTCGACGCGCTGGGCAAGCACTGGGATTCGTTCGACATCCTCGTGCACGCGATCGCCTATGCGCCGCGCGAAGCGATCGATGGCGAATTCCTCGACGGCCTCACGCGCGAGAACTGGAACATCGCGCACGAGATCTCCGCGTTCTCGCTCGCCGCGATGGCCAAGGCCGCGCGCCCGATGATGGCCAACCGCAACGGCGCCATCGTCACGCTGAGCTACCTCGGCGCCGAACGCGCGCTGGCGAACTACAACGTCATGGGCGTGGCGAAGGCCAGCCTGGAAGCGACGGTGCGCTACCTCGCGCTCAACCTCGGCCCGGAAGGCACGCGCGTCAACGCGATTTCCGCCGGCCCGATCAAGACGCTCGCCGCCGCGGGCATCGCCAACTTCCGCAAGATGCTCGGCCACGTCGAAGCGTATGCGCCGTTGCGTCGCAGCGTGTCGATCGAGGACGTCGGCAACGTCGCCGCGTTCCTGTGTTCGGATCTCGCCGCGGGCGTGACGGGCGAAGTGACGTACGTCGATGCGGGCTACAACATCCTCGGGATGACCGGGCTCGACACGTGACGTCGCGCTGATCGACGCGAACAAAAAAGCCCGGCGATGCCGGGCTTTTTTCGTTGCAACGTTGGCCGCCCTTACAGGCGCGTTTCTTCGACGTGCACCGTCATCGCCTTGCGCATCGTCGAGACGAACGCCTTCGCATCGTCGGCGCCGCCGGACTGCGAGAGCTGGCGCTGCAGCAGCGCGCGTTCTTCGGCCGTCGCCTTGGCGGGATCGCCGGCGACGACCTTGTCGACCGCGAACACGACGTGGCTGCCGTCGGCCAGGCGCACGCTGCCCGGCGAAACCTTGCCCGCCGCCGGTGCCGGCACGGAGAAGTACGCCTGCGACGCTTCGCGATCCGGGAACGGCGCGCCGCGCGGCACGTTCGGCATCGACGTCGGCGCCAGGCCGCGTTCGGCGGCAACGGCTTCGAACGGCTTGCCGGCCTTGAGCTGGGCGACCATGCCGTCGGCGACCGCTTGCGCGGCCTTCTGCGTGCGCTCGGCGCGGATCGCCGCGACGATCTGGTTGCGCACCTGCGCCGCCGGCAATTCGCGCGCCGGCGTGTGCTGCGTGACGCGCAACATGACCACGTGGTCGGTGCCGACTTCGATCATGTCGCTCACCAGGCCGTCCTGGATCGCAGAATCGGCGAACGCGGCGCGCTGCACGGCACGGTTGCCGGCGATGCCGGGACCACCGCCACGCGGGAACGGGCCGAGCGTCTGCACCGTCAGGCCCGCGGCCTTCGCGGCCGGATCGAGCGCGGTGGGATTCTTGTTGACCAGGTCCACCATCTTGGTGGTGGTGTCGTTGAAGATGCGTTCGCGATCGGCGTCGGCCTGCTCGGTCGCAAGGCGCGCGCGCACTTCGTCGAAGTTCGCTTCCGTCGCGCCCTTGATCTCGCGCACCTGCAGGACGTGCCAGCCGAACTGCGTGCGCACGGGGCCTTCGATCTGGCCGCCCTGCATCGCGAACACGGCGTCTTCGAACGGCTTCTCCATCACGCCCTTCGCCACCCAACCCAGGTCGCCGCCCTTGCTCTTCGACAGGCCGTCGTCCGAGTTGGCGGTCGCGAGCGCCGCGAAGTCCGCACCGGGCGCCTTCGCTTCGGCGGCAAGCTTCTTGGCCTTCGCTTCGGCGGCCTGCTGCGCGGCGGGATCGGCATCGGCCGGCACGGCGACGAGGATGTGCGAGACGAGGCGTTCACCGCCGCTGCCCAGGCCCGCCTTTTCTTTTTCGAAGCGCGCGCGCAGCGTCGCTTCGTCGGCCGCCGGCACGGTGAGTGCGTTGGCGTCGATGTCGACGTATTCGATCGTCACCTGTTCCGGCGCTCGGAACTGGTTGCGGTGCGCCGCCCAGAACGCATCGATCTCCTTGCCCGACACGGGGCCGTTGTCCGGCGCCGGCGCCGGCAACTGCACCCACGACACGCTGCGCTCTTCGGCAAGCAGCTTGAGCAGGCGATCCATTTCCGAATTGGTGACGAACGCCGAATCGTTGAGGCCGCGCGGCAGGGTTTCGACCGCCAGGCCCTCGCGCACTTCGTTCTCGAAGCCCTTCGCCGTGAGGTTCTGCGAGGCGAGCGCCATCTGGTAGCGCTCCTTGTTGAACTTGCCGTCGACCTGGAACACCGGCATCTCGAAGATCGCCTTGGTGACCTGCGCATCGCTCACCGCGACGCCGGCGCGGCCGGAAGCCATCTTCAGCACGCGCTGGTCGATCAGTTCCTCGAGGATCGCGCGCTTGTTCTCGACCGTGTCGAACACCTGCGGGTCGTAGTTGTCGCCCAGCTGCTGACGCTGCTCGTTGCGCGCGCGCTCGAGCTGCTGGCGCCAGTCGCGCGAGCTGATTTCTTCCTTCGTCCACAGATAGGAGACGGGCCAGAATTTCGGCGCGCCTTCCCACCACGTCGGCGGGGCTTCCACCTTCGCGACCCAGTCTTCGTTCTGCTGCTGCATGTATTGCTCGACGCCGAAGAAGGCGAAGGGAATCGTGAGCAGGCCGAGGATGACCGAAGCGATCCAGCCGGAGGTTTTCTCGCGGAGTTTCTGCAGCATTTGGCGGTGGTGGCGGAGACGGAAGCCGGGCAGTTTAGCCGCTTCGGCGCGCGTTCGGCGGCCCGCCCCCGAAATGCGCGCAAGGCCCAAAACAAAAGCGCCCTTTCGGGCGCTTTGGTCTGGATCTAATGGCGGAGTGGACGGGACTCGAACCCGCGACCTCCGGCGTGACAGGCCAGCATTCTAACCGACTGAACTACCACTCCGCTGAGCCCGAAATCATACAAGAGCAGAGTTCGCGCTTGCAACACTTCGATGAAACTTCATTGCAAATTCGGAATCGGGTGGTGGGTGCTGAGGGGATCGAACCCCCGACCCTCTCCGTGTAAAGGAGACGCTCTACCGCTGAGCTAAGCACCCGTCCCGCAATATTCCCGCAACCGCGATCGAACTCAGTTGACCGCGTCCTTCAGCGCCTTGCCGGCCTTGAACGCGGGGTTCATCGACGCGGCGACCTTGATCGTTTCGCCCGTGCGCGGATTGCGGCCTTCGCGAGCGGCGCGCTTGCGCACCGCGAACGTGCCGAAGCCCACGACGGTGACGGTGTCGCCCTTCTTCAGGGCCTTGGTGATCGCAGCGATGACGGCATCGACCGCGCGGCCGGCATCGGCCTTCGTCAGTTCTGCGCCTTCGGCGACGGCATCGATCAATTCGGCTTTGTTCATGCTTGGGAACTCCCGGATGGAAACCGCGGATGGGGACCGGGGCAGGCCGATGCGCGCGCGGGTTGCGCGGGCGCATCCTGGCTGGCGTTCCCCGGTCGACGAGCCGCAATGCGCTTCACGCATTGGCGGCGTACGCAGTCGTTATACCAGCGGGCGATGGTCCCCATCAACCGGAAAACCGCGCAACTGCGCGGTTTCCGGGATGGGGCGATTGTCAATGGCCGATTGGTGAGCCCGTGTTCAGGACCCGGGGCCAGTGGTCGCCTTTCAGTGCGTGATGTCGTGCTGCGCCGCCGGCGGCGCCGCGGGCGGCACCACCTCACCCTTCGCGCCGGCCGTGGTGCCCGGGACATTGGGCGACAGCGGCCGTTCCAGGGCGAGGTCGAGCACTTCGTCGATCCACTTCACCGGCACGATCTTCATGCCCGAGGTCACCGCCTTCGGGATGTCCGTGAGGTCCTTGCGGTTCTCCTCGGGGATGATCACGGTGCGGATGCCGCCGCGCATCGCGGCAAGCAGCTTTTCCTTCAGGCCGCCGATGCCCAGCACCTTGCCGCGCAGGGTGATTTCGCCGGTCATCGCGACATCCGCCTTGACCGGGATCTTCGTCAGCGTCGACACCAGCGCGGTCGCCATGGCGATGCCGGCGCTCGGCCCGTCCTTCGGCGTCGCGCCTTCGGGCACGTGCAGATGGACGTCGTACCTGGTGAGGAAGTCGAGGTCGATGCCGAACTTGTCGGTGCGCGCACGCACGACCGACAACGCGGCCGACGCCGATTCCTTCATCACGTCGCCGAGCTGGCCGGTGAGGATCAGCTGGCCCTTGCCCGGCACGAGCGTGGATTCGATCTGCAGCAAATCGCCGCCGACTTCCGTCCACGCCAGGCCCGTGACCAGGCCGATCTCGTTTTCCTGCTCCGCGCGGCCGTAATCGAAGCGGCGCACGCCGAGGTACTTGTCGAGGTTCTTCGACGTGACCGTGACCGTGCTCGCCTTCTTCTTCGGGCCGGCGAGCGCGATTTCCTTGACCACCTTGCGCGCGATCTTCGCCACTTCGCGTTCGAGGTTGCGCACGCCCGACTCGCGCGTGTAGTAGCGCACGATGTCGCGGATCGCGTTCTCGGAAATCTTCAGCTCATCGTCCTTCAGGCCGTTGGCCTTGAGCTGCTTGGTCACCAGGTAACGCAGCGCGATGTTGAGCTTCTCTTCCTCGGTGTAGCCGGGGATGCGGATCACTTCCATGCGATCGAGCAACGGACCCGGAATGTTGAGCGAGTTCGACGTGGCGACGAACATCACTTCCGACAGGTCGAGGTCGACTTCCAGGTAGTGGTCGTTGAACGCGCTGTTCTGTTCGGGATCGAGCACTTCGAGCAACGCCGACGAGGGATCGCCGCGGAAGTCCATCGACATCTTGTCGATTTCGTCGAGCACGAACAGCGGGTTCTTGCTGCCGACCTTGTTGAGGTTCTGCACGATGCGGCCCGGCATCGAACCGACGTACGTGCGGCGGTGGCCGCGGATTTCCGCTTCGTCGCGCACGCCGCCGAGCGACATGCGCACGAACTTGCGGTTGGTCGCCTTCGCGATCGACTGGCCGAGCGAGGTCTTGCCCACGCCGGGCGGGCCGACCAGGCACAGGATCGGGCCGCGCAACTTCTGCACGCGCGCCTGCACCGCGAGGTATTCCAGGATGCGTTCTTTCACGCGCTCCAGGCCGTAGTGGTCGGCGTCGAGCACTTCCTGCGCGACCTTGAGGTCCTTGCGCACCTTGGTCTTCTTCTTCCACGGCACGCCGAGCAGCCAATCCAGGTAATTGCGCACGACCGCGGCTTCGGCCGACATCGGCGACATCTGCTTGAGCTTGCCCAGTTCGGCGCGCGCCTTGGCTTCGACCGGCTTGGGCATGCCCGCTTCGGCGATCTTGCGCGCGAGTTCGTCCAGGTCGTTGGGCGCTTCGTCGATCTCGCCCAGTTCCTTCTGGATCGCCTTCATCTGTTCGTTGAGGTAGTACTCGCGCTGGCTCTTTTCCATCTGCGACTTCACGCGGCCGCGGATGCGCTTTTCGAGCTGCTGCACGTCGATCTCGCCTTCGACCAGGCCGACGAGCAATTCCAGGCGGCCGCCGATGTCCAGCGCTTCGAGCAGTTTCTGCTTGTCGGACATGCGCACGCCCAGGTGCGCGGCGATCGTGTCGCCCAGGCGGCTGGGATCGTCGATGCCGCTGAGGGTTTGCAGCAGTTCCGGCGGCAGCTTGCGATTGGTCTTGACGTACTGTTCGAACAACGACATCAGCGAGCGCGCGATCGCTTCCACTTCGCGCGTTTCACGCGCCGATTCGGAATCGACCACGGCGCCGGTGCCCTTCAGCGCACCGTCCACTTCTTCGACGTCGGTGACGCGCGCACGCGACAGGCCTTCGACCAGCACCTTGATCGTGCCGTCGGGCAGCTTCAGCAATTGCAGCACCTGCGCCAGCGTGCCGATCTCGTGCAGGTCCTTCGCACCCGGCGCATCGGTGTCGGCGGACTTCTGCGCGACGAGGAGGATGCGCTTGTCGGTTTCCATCGCCTGGTCGAGGGCGCGGATGGATTTGTCGCGACCGACGAACAGGGGAATGACCATGTGCGGAAACACCACGACATCGCGCAGCGGCAGCACCGGCAGGTCGAAGGTTTCGGCGGTCTGGGTCATGGGATCTCCGGCAGGAATTTCAGGGGTCGAAAAACGCTTTTGGCGAAATTTGGCGCGACCGTCCCCGGACGTTACCGGGGAGCGAGTCAAGGCGGCGCACACCGCGCGCCGTAGCCTCGGTTATGGGGCGCAAAAGACGGGGATGCAAGCGCCGGTGGGCGCTTTCGTGATCCTGTCCGAACCGGTTCACGCACGGTTGCGGACAAGCGGCCGCGGCGCCCACCAGAAGGGCGGGCGAACTCATGCGGCGGTGGGAAGGACCGGCGGGTTCCACGCCGGTCCGGGGTCTCATTCGGCGCCTGCGGCCTTGGGCGTGGCGGGCGGCGTCTGGTAGATCAGGTAGGGCTCGGACTTGTGCTCGATGACCGACTCGTCGACCACCACCTTGCTGACGTTCTCCAGCGAGGGCAGCTCGTACATCGTGTCGAGCAGCACCGATTCCACGATCGTGCGCAGGCCACGCGCGCCGGTCTTGCGCTTGAGCGCCTTGCGGGCGATCGCGTTGAGCGCGTCGGGACGGATTTCCAGTTCCACGCCTTCCATTTCGAAGAGCTTGCGGAACTGCTTGCTGATCGCGTTCTTCGGTTCGGTGAGGATCTTCACCAGCGCCGGCTCGTCGAGTTCCTCGAGCGTGGCGACCACCGGCAGTCGGCCGACGAACTCGGGGATCAGGCCGAACTTGATCAGGTCTTCGGGCTCGACTTCCGACAGGATCTTGCCCACGTCGGTCTTGCGCTCGGCGCTCTTGACCTTCGCGCCGAAGCCGATGCCGCCGGCTTCCGTCGAACGCTGCTGGATGATCTTGTCCAGGCCGGCGAACGCGCCGCCCACGACGAAGAGGATGTTGCGCGTGTCGACCTGCAGGAATTCCTGCTGCGGGTGCTTCCGGCCGCCCTGCGGCGGCACGCTGGCCACGGTGCCTTCGATGAGCTTCAGCAGCGCCTGCTGCACGCCCTCGCCCGACACGTCGCGCGTGATCGACGGGTTTTCGCTCTTGCGCGAGATCTTGTCGATCTCGTCGATGTACACGATGCCCTGCTGCGCCTTCTCGACGTCGTAGTCGCACTTCTGCAGGAGCTTCTGGATGATGTTCTCGACGTCCTCGCCGACATAGCCGGCTTCGGTCAGCGTCGTGGCATCGGCGATGGTGAACGGCACGTTGAGCAGGCGCGCCAGCGTTTCGGCCAGCAGCGTCTTGCCCGAACCGGTCGGACCGACCAGCAGGATGTTCGACTTCGCCAGTTCGACGTCGTCGTTCTTCTGCCGGCTTTCGATGCGCTTGTAGTGGTTGTACACGGCCACGGCCAGCGTCTTCTTGGCGCGCGACTGGCCGATGACGTACTGGTCCAGCACGTCGAGGATCTCGCGGGGCTTGGGCAGGTGGCTACGCGCCGACTGCGCCTTCTCCTCGAGTTCCTCGCGGATGATGTCGTTGCAGAGCTCGACGCATTCGTCGCAGATGAACACGCTCGGGCCCGCAATCAGCTTGCGGACCTCATGCTGGCTTTTCCCGCAGAACGAGCAATACAGGATCTTGTTGCTGTCGCCGGATCGGCCTTGACGGTCTTCGCTCATTCCCCACACCTGCTTCGGCCACACGAATGCGACCCGAGAATAGCATCCGGGGCCCGGTTGTCCACCGAGCCGCGGAGGCAGTGATTTGGTTCCACGATCAGGAGGCTGATGACGCTCAGGCCGCCTGGATCGAATCTTCGGGCCGGCGCTCGAGGACCGAGTCGACCAGTCCGTATTCACGCGCGGCTTCGGCGCTCTTGAAGTTGTCGCGCTCGGTGTCCCGGGCGATGGTCTCGAGGGCTTGGCCCGTGTGGCGGGACAGGATCTCGTTCAGGCGCTGGCGGAGGGTCAGGATTTCGCGGGCATGGATGTCGATGTCCGTGGCCTGGCCCTGGAAGCCGCCCAGCGGCTGGTGGATCATCACGCGGGAGTTCGGCAGCGCGTACCGCTTGCCCTTGGCACCCGAGGCCAGAAGCAGCGCGCCCATCGAGGCGGCCTGCCCGACGCAGATCGTGCTCACGTCCGGCTTGATGTACTGCATGGTGTCGTAGATCGCCATGCCCGCCGTGACGATGCCGCCCGGCGAGTTGATGTACAGGCTGATGTCCTTCTCGGGGTTTTCGGCCTCGAGGAAGAGCATCTGCGCGACGATCACGTTGGCGACGTGGTCGTCGATGCCGCCCACGAGGAAGATCACCCGCTCCTTGAGCAACCGCGAATAGATGTCGTACGCGCGCTCGCCACGGCTGGTCTGTTCGACCACCATCGGCACGAGGTTCAGGGCTTTCGTTTCGAGGCTCATGGATTTTCGGTTCTCGTTGGCGGGGCCAACCGTTACTGGCGGATGGCGTCCTGGAAGGATAGCGCCTGCTCCGTATGCGTCGCGCGTTCGGCGATCCAATCGATCACCTGTTCTTCCATCACGCGGCTCTGCAGGCCAGCCATGAGCTGGGGGTCGTTGCGATACAACTCAATGACCTGTTCCGGATCTTCATACGTGGAGGCGATCAGGCGCATCGTCTCGTTCAGACGGCGCTGGTCCAGGCGGAGTTCGTTGCGGCGGGCGATCTCGCCGACCAGCAGCGCGACCAGCACGCGTTTGCGCGCCGGTTCCATGAACTGGGTCTGGTCGACGGCGACCTGCTGGCCCTGGCGGCGGGCCTGCTCGGCCATGCCGTTGGCCAGCGCGCGGGCTTCGTTCTCGACCAGGCGCGGCGGCATTTCGACCGACGCGTACTTGGCGGCGAGCTGCTCACCGACTTCCTTGCGCAGGCGCTGCATCAGCGCGCCCTTGAGCTCGCGCGCCAGGTTGCTGCGGATTTCGGCGCGGAACTGCTCGGGCTCGCCCGACTTCACGCCGAAGCTGCGGATGAAGGCCGCATCGACTTCCGGCAGCACCGGCTCGGAGACTTCGAGCACCTTGGCGGTGATCGACACGGTCTTGCCGGCGAACTCGGGGATGCGCCAATCGGCCGGGAAGTCGACCTGCACGGTCTTCTCTTCGCCCGGCGACATGCCGACGACCGCGGCTTCGATTTCCTTGAGCATCGCGCCGGAACCGACGACGGTGCTGCCCTTCTCGGCGCCTTCCGGCGGACGGCGCGTGCCGTCGACTTCGGAGAAGTTCTCCATCGTCACCAGATCGTTTTCCTTCGCTGCGCGTTCGACGCGGTTCCAGCCCTGGCGCTGCATGCGGAGGTTGTCGATCATGCGATCGATGTCGGCGTCTTCGACGTCGGAGGTGTGGCGCACGACTTCGAGGTTGGCGACATCGAGGTCGCCGAAGTCCGGAACGATTTCGAACGTGGCGACGAAGGCCAGCTCGCCCTCGCCCGCGGCGTCCGTGCTCGGCTCGATGCGCGGGGCACCGGCGAGGCGGAGTTCGTTCTCGCGGATGGCGCCGTCGAAGCTTTCGCGCAGCATGCCGTCGAGGATTTCCTGGCGGACCTGGTCGCCATAGCGCTGCTCGATGACCTTGGTCGGCACCTTGCCCGGGCGGAAGCCCTTGATGCGCGCGGTGCGCGCCATTTCTTTCAGGCGGCCACCGACCTGGGTGTCGATTCGCTCCGCCGGCAGGCGGAAGGTCATGCGGCGTTCGAGGTTGCCGAGGGTTTCGACCGAGACTTGCATTGCTGGGAGCTCTTCATGATGAGTGGCAGGCCCGGCGCGGGAGCGCGGCGGGCGGAACGGGGTAGTTTGGCCGAAAGCGGCCCGGGCCGCCACCCGGCAGCCCGCATGCGGCATGCGAAAGGCGGGACTCGAACCCGCACGCCTTGCGGCGCTGGAACCTAAATCCAGTGCGTCTACCAGTTCCGCCACTTTCGCGCGGGCGCATTGTGCCCGGCGGGGACCGCCCCGCGCCATGGCGCGCGCGCCGTCATTCGCGATGGACGGTCGCGTGCGTGGCGATTCCATCCCTGAAGTCGACCTCCAGCACGATCGGCGTGCCCGTTTCCTTGTCCAGCCCGACGTTCCACGTCGACACATCCCGGCCGAACGTGCGGCCCGGGCCGAGCATCTGATGGACTTCGCGCCAGCCCTTGCCGATCAGCAGGCGACGCCCGAGCAGGTCGCCCGTGAAGGCATGGCGCTGGAATTGATCCTCCTGTCGCCAGGCCTCCGGCGAGAAGCGGCGGCCGTCGGTGCAGCCGGAAAACAGGGCCGCGAGGAAAACCAGGGACAGGATCAGCAGGGGCCGGCGCATCGGTGGACTCCGGGCTCGAACGCGGGGGCGGTCCAAGGTCTTACGCAAGCTACCGATACCAGCGGTCTGATCCGTGTCGCGTGTCTCGGTGAGCAATGGTCACGGGTGACCTCCGGCACAGTTTCCGGACATCGGCCTGCCTCTACGCTCGACGCATCCCAAGCGGAGAGATCGTGCATGTCGAGCAAGCGCCTGGCCGCCACGCTGGCGGTGATGTTGTTCGGAGCAGTTTCCCTGGCCCAAGCCCAGAGTTCCTCGGGCAGCATCACGGGCACCGCGGTCGCCGGCGATGTCGTGAACATCCAGGGCGCCGTCACCGGTTTCCACCGCGAACTCAAGATCGAAAAGGACGGCAAGTACTCGGTGCGCGCCGTGCCGACCGGCAGCTACATCGTCACCGTGACGCATGCCGATGGCACGCAGACCGAGTCGGCGATTGAAGTCCGCGTGGGATCGTCCGCACGCGTGAAGTAACGGGAGTCGGCACCGCTCAGACGATCGGACGTTTGTCGTAAAACCGGTCGATCACTCGGCGATGAAGATCGCGCAGAGCGTGAGGATCGCCCCGGTGGGATGCGACCACTGCAGTCGCGCCGTTTCCGAATGGAAGTAGTAATACCTGGGATCGAGGCTGACGAACGTACTCAGGCCGATATCAGGACCGAGGAGCGCGGGCAATAAAAAAGGCACCTGGATGGCTCCAGATGCCTGTTTTATTGGTGGGCCGTCAAGGATTCGAACCTTGGACCTATTGATTAAGAGTCAACTGCTCTACCAACTGAGCTAACGGCCCGTGCGGCGCGCATTGTAAACGTGCGGGCTGCGAAACGGAATGGGGTGGCTGAGGGGACTCGAACCCCCGACATCTGGAATCACAATCCAGTACTCTAACCAACTGAGCTACAGCCACCACAGCGCTTGCGATCACCTGCGAGCGGCCGGCTATTCTTCAGGAGTCGGCGTGGGGATGCAAGCCGCCGGGTGAATTCAGCCCACTGCGAACGCAGTTCTCGACCCTTCAGTCCTCGTAGACGTCAAGGTTTCGAAGCAGCCCCTTTTAGTAAAAGGGGCGCGCGACAGCGCGGGTATTTGGCCTGCAAGCGGTAGCACGAACTTTGCTCCGCAAAGTTCGCGCGCCAAATTGCTGCGCAATTTGGCGCGCCCGGCAGGAATCGAACCTGCAACCGCCGGCTTAGAAGGCCGGTGCTCTATCCAGTTGAGCTACGGGCGCTTCGAGTTGGTCGGGGTAGAGGGATTCGAACCCCCGACATCCTGCTCCCAAAGCAGGCGCGCTACCAGACTGCGCTATACCCCGGTGTTTTTCCGGTTCCCGGCGTGCCGGGACGCGGGATTCTGGGAACCGCCGCCCCCGCCTGTCAACGCGGGCCTTCCACGCTATGCTCGGCGAAACGTTCACACAAGGGGAGAAACGCATGCTTCGCACCGGAAACCCGGCGCTCAAGGAATCCACGTTCCTCGATATCGGCAGTGGCGCGGTCGTCACGCGCGATGGCGAGTCGATGACGCTGAACGGAACGGTCAACAAGACCGCCCTCCTGCTCGTGCTGGCGGTCATCACCGGCGCCTACGCCTGGAACAGCGTCGCACCCACCGCGGCCGGCATTTCGCCGAACTATCCGATCTTCCTGATCGGCGGTGCGGTCGGCGGGCTGGTCTTCGCCTTGGCGACGATCTTCAAGCAGACCTGGGCGCCGGTCACCGCACCGTTGTATGCGCTGTTCGAAGGCCTGTTCCTCGGCGCGATCTCCGCGTTCTTCGAAATGCGCTACCCGGGCATCGTGATGCAGGCGGTGCTGCTGACGGCGGGCACGCTGTTCGCGCTGCTGATGGCGTACCGCTCGGGCCTGATCCGCGCGACGGAAAACTTCAAGCTCGGTGTCGTCGCGGCCACCGGTGGCATCGCGCTGATCTACCTGGCCACGATCGTGCTGCGCCTGTTCGGCACCGACATCCCGTACATCCACGAATCGGGCGTGATCGGCATCGGCTTCAGCCTGTTCGTCGTCGTGGTCGCCGCGCTGAACCTGGTGCTCGACTTCGACTTCATCGAATCGGGCGTCGAAGCCAACGCGCCGAAGTACATGGAGTGGTACGCCGCGTTCGGCCTGGTGCTCACGCTGGTGTGGCTGTACATCGAGTTCTTGCGCCTGTTGGCGAAGCTGCGCGACTGACGCGCACAAGCGTTCGCGGTGGCTTGACCCCACCCAAAAAGAAACCCGCCGATGGCGGGTTTCTTTTTGACCTCCCCTGGAGGGGAGGTATCAGACGCGCTTGGCGATCGCCTTGGCGAACGACATCGTGTTGCCCTCGCCGCCCAGATCCGGCGTCAGCGAATCCTTCGCTTCCAGCGTGGCGATGATCGCCGCGCGCAGCTTCTCGGCCTTGTCGATCATGCCGAGGTGGTCGAGCATCTGCGCCGCCGCGAGCAGCAGCGCGCACGGATTGGCGACGCCCTTGCCCGCGATGTCCGGCGCCGAGCCGTGCACCGCTTCGAAGATCGCCGCGTCGGTGCCGATGTTCGCGCCCGGCGCGAGGCCGAGGCCGCCGACGAGGCCGGCGCACAGGTCGGAGATGATGTCGCCGAACAGGTTGGTGGTCACGATGATGTCGAACTGCTCGGGCTTCATCACCAGCTGCATGCAGCAGTTGTCCACGATCATCTCGTTGCACTGGATGTCGGGATATTCGGCCGCCACGGCGCGCGCGGTCTTGAGGAACAGGCCCGAGGTGGACTTCAGGATGTTCGCCTTGTGCACCACCGTGACCTTCTTGCGGCCGGTGCGGCGCGCGAGTTCGAACGCGTAGCGCGCAATGCGCTCCGAACCGCGGCGCGTCACCTTCTGCGTGAGCACGGCGGTCTCGCCGTCTTCCGACAACATCTGGCCTTCGCCGATGTACGCGCCTTCGGTGTTCTCGCGCACGGTGATCAGGTCCACGCCCGAGGGGAAGCGCGACTTGGTGTTCGGGAAGCTCTTGGCCGGACGCACGTTGGCGTAGAGGTCGAAGCGCTTGCGCAGCTCGACGTTGATCGAGCTGAAGCCTTCGCCGACCGGCGTGGTCAGCGGGCTCTTGAGCGCGATGCGGTTCTTGCGGATCGAATCCATCGTCGCGGCGGGCAGCAGCTCGCCGACCTTTTCCAGCGCCGCCAGGCCCGCGTCGGCGTACTCGTACTGCAGGCCGAGGTCCATCGTGTCGAGGACGAACAGCGCGGCGTCCATGATCTCGGGGCCGATGCCATCGCCGCGAAGGACGGTGATCGTGTGCTGGGCGGGGGTCTGCGTCATTGAAGGCATCCGGACGTGCGGACGGCACGCGGGCGCGTGCCGTCGGGTGTGGGAGCCCGCAATTATGCCAGACCGGGGTGGTCAACCGTCCGGCGGCGTAGGGTCAGCCGTGGTCGTGCGGGGACGTCGCGGCGCCTTCGCCGGATTCGAGCTTGTCGAGGAAATCCACCGCGCGGCGCAGGTGCGGGATCACGATCGAGCCGCCGACCACCAGCCCGACCGAGAAGGCTTCGAACATCTCGTCGCGGTTCACGCCCGCCTCGCGGCATTGCGCCACGTGGTAGCTGATGCAGTCGTCGCAACGCAGGACCAGCGAGGCGGTCAGGCCGAGCAGTTCCTTGGTTTTCACGTCGAGCGC
Source organism: Noviluteimonas gilva (assembly GCF_009740395.1). Taxonomy (GTDB): domain Bacteria; phylum Pseudomonadota; class Gammaproteobacteria; order Xanthomonadales; family Xanthomonadaceae; genus Noviluteimonas; species Noviluteimonas gilva. The sequence goes on along the minus strand of NZ_WOXT01000002.1, from coordinate 269,353 downwards.
GCCGGCCTGGTAGGTCTGCGTGTCGAGCGCGAAGAAGCGGCGGACGACCTGGTTGGGCTCGGCCAGGATGCGTTCGTTCATCCGCTTGCGGAAGTCGGTGAACTCCCGGACGCGATCAGCCTCGTCGCCGCCGCTCATGCGGCCGCGACCAAGGGTTCGAACTTGCCCGCGCGATGCAGCGCCATCAGGTCGTCGTAGCCGCCCACGTGCGTGTCGCCGACGAAGATCTGCGGCACCGAGGTGCGGCGCGTAAGCGCCACCATCTTGTCGCGCTCGCCCGGCGCGGTGTCGATGCGGACCTCGTTCCACGCCAGGCCCTTGCTCTTCAGGAAGTTCTTGGCGGCGACGCAGTACGGGCAGATCGCGGTGCTGTAGATGGTGATGATCGGGTGGGTCATGGCGGCTCCGGAAACTTGTGGCGCTTTGCGATGGTCGGGAATATGGGACGCTCGGCCGTGCATTTCCACCCCTTCGGGGGAACACTGCGTACGCGGTTCTGGTTCCAAGCGTGCTTAGATGAATTAACCGGTGGTTCACCGGCCCCGTGCGAGGAAGCCTGCGTGCAAACCACCCTTCGATCCCTCCGACGCCTGGCCCCGCTCGCCCTCGCCGCGCTGGCCACCCTCGCCCTGGCCGCGCCCTTGCTGGCGCAAAACAACAACAACAAGTCGCGCCTGCCCGACATCGGCTCCTCGGCGGGCGAAGTGCTCGGCCCGTCGCAGCAGGCCGAATACGGCGCGATGACGCTCAGCCAGCTGCGCCACTACGGCTACATCCTCGACGATCCGCTTCTCGAGGATTGGCTGCAGTCGGTCGGCCACAAGCTGGCCGCCAACAGCGACAAGCCGCGCCAGTCCTTCACCTTCTTCCTGATGAAGGACCGGCAGATCAACGCCTTCGCCACGCTGGGCGGCTACGTCGGCACCAATGCCGGCCTGGTGCTCGCCGCCACGCGCGAAGACCAGGTGGCCAGCGTGCTCGCGCACGAAATCGCGCACGTCACGCAGGACCACGTGCTGCGCGGCGTCGAACGCGCGCAGCGCGACAGCGTGCCGATCCTGCTCGCGATGCTCGGCGCGATCCTCGTCGCGCAGCAGGCGGGCGGCAACTCCAGCGACGATGCGTCGATGGCCGCGCTCTCCGCCGGCCAGGCGCTGATGTACCAGCGCCAGATCGACTACACGCGCGACAACGAAGCCGAAGCCGACCGCGTCGGCATGTCGACGCTCTCGCGCAGCGGTTACGACCCCAAGGCGATGGCCGAATTCTTCACCACGCTGCAAGGCTGGGTGCGCGCCAACCAGGGCGGTTCGCGCGAACGCACGCCCGATTACCTGCAGACGCACCCGATCACCGTCACGCGCATCAGCGAAGCGAAAGAACGCGCCGCGACGATGAAGGCGACGAACAACTTCGCCGCGCCCACCACCGCCAACCCGATGCTGCCCGGCAACATCCGCCTGCCCGAAGCCTCGCTCGCCGCCGCGGGCACGGGCCAGTTCGCCTGGGCGAAGGAACGCATGCGCGTGCTGAGCGCCAACACGCCCGCCGAAGCCGTGCGCGAATACGAACAGATGCGCCTGAAGGCGCCGCTGGACGACGCGCAGCAGTACGGCCTCGCGCTCGCGCGCCTGCAGGGCAATCAACCCTCGGCCGCGATCTCCGATCTCGACGAGGTGTTGAAGAAGCACCCCAACGACACGTGGATCCAGTTGGCGATGGGCGAAGCCGAAGCCCGCGCCGGCAAGAAGGCCGAATCCGACGCGCGCTTCCAGCGCCTGGTCGACCGCATGCCGCGCAATCGCGCGGTGGTGCTGACCTACGCGCAGGTCCTGGGCGAACGCGGCGACGCGGCGTCGGGCAAGAAGGCGCAGGCGATCCTGCGTGGCCTGGCATCGACCTCGTCCGACGACCCGGTCTACCAGGAGACCTTCGCCCGGGCGAGCGACCTGGCCGGCGACCCCATCCGCGCCGGCGAAGCCCATGCCGAGGCCGAGTACCTGAACGGCCGGCCGGAGCGGGCTCTGGTCCAGTTGGAAAATCTCAAGAAGCGCAGCGACCTGGACTATTACGCCCGCGCCCGCATCGACGCCCGCATCGCGCAGATCACCCCGACCGTGCTCGAGCTGCACCGCCAGGGCGTGAAGGACGACAAGGTCGATAGAAACTAGCGCGCGAAGCGCGCACTGAATTCCCTCCCCCGCGGGGGAGGGCAAGGGTGGGGACCCTCAGGTCGCCAGGGACCTCGGTGACCATGTCACCCCACGGTCACAAAACCGTCGTCTACTGGCACCATGCCCGCACGACGCGGGCTCCATGGGCCCCCGACGCCAACCACCATGCTCAAACGCATCCTCATCGTCGACGACGAACCGGCCATCCGCGACATGGTGGCCTTCGCCCTGCGCAAGGCCGAGTTCGAACCGGTCCATGCCGGTGACGCCCGCGAAGCCCAGTCGGCCATCGCCGACAAGGTCCCCGACCTGATCCTGCTCGACTGGATGCTCCCCGGCACCAGCGGCCTGGAACTCGCCCGGCGCTGGCGCAAGGAACACCTCACGCGCGAGGTGCCGATCATCATGCTCACCGCGCGCGGCGAAGAGAACGACCGCGTCGGCGGCCTGGAAGCGGGCGTCGACGATTACGTCGTCAAACCCTTCTCGGCGCGCGAATTGCTGGCGCGCATCCGCGCCGTCATGCGCCGCTCGCGCGAAGACGACGAAGACGGCAGCGTCAAGGTCGGCGGATTGCGCATCGACGGCGCCGCGCATCGTGTGTTCGCCGAAGACGCCCCGGTGCAGATCGGCCCGACGGAATACCGCCTGCTGCACTTCTTCATGACCCACCCCGAGCGCGTGTACACCCGCTCGCAACTGCTCGACCACGTGTGGGGCGGCAGCGTGTACGTCGAGGAACGCACCGTCGACGTCCACATCCGCCGCCTGCGCAAGACGCTGGAACCGCACCAGCTCGACCCGATGGTCCAGACCGTGCGCGGCGCAGGCTACCGCTTCTCCGCCGCGGTCTAGACTGGCGGGCATGCCACCGCGCGCACGACAGACCTGGACCCGCACGCTCGGCCAGCTCGCCGCCATCCTGGGTGGCGCGGTGGTCGTCGGGCTGATCGTCGGCTATCCCTGGCCGGTGGTGACGCTCGCCGCACTCGGCATCGTCGCTTGGCATTACGCGCGCCTGCATGGCGTGCTTGCGCGCCTGTCCGCCGGTGGCCGCGTGCCGCCGCCCGAAGGCGACGGCGTGTGGAACGAACTCGACCGCCTCCTGCATCGCAGCCAATCCGACGTGCGCGCGCGCAAGCGCCGCCTGGTCGCGATGCTGCGCGCGTATCGCGCCGCCGCGATGGCCTTGCCCGACGCCGTCGTCGTGATCGAACGCAACAGCCAGCGCGTGCAATGGTTCAACCCCGCGGCGACGACGCTGCTCGGCCTGCGCTATCCGCGCGACACGGGCGCGCCGCTCGGCGAGCGCCTGCATTCGATGTCGCTCTCGCGCTGGCTCGCCGCCGGTCGCAACGCCGAACCGCTGCAGGACACGCCCTCGCCCGTCGATGCGACCACGCGCCTGAGCCTGCGCCTGATCCCGTATTCCGAAGAGTTGTGGCTGCTCGTCGCGCGCGATGTCACCAAGCTGATGCGCCTGGAACACATGCGCCGCGACTTCGTCGCCAACGTCTCGCACGAACTGCGCACGCCGCTCACCGTCGTGCACGGTTACCTCGACCTGCTCGATCCGGCCGACCAGCCCGAATGGGCGCCGATGCTCGCCGAGATGCAACGCCAATCGCAGCGCATGACGCAGCTGGTCGAAGACCTGCTGACGCTTTCGCGACTGGAAGCGCAGGAAGGCGTCGTCGATGATCCGGTGTCGATGGCATCGATGCTCGCCACGTTGCGTCGCGAAGCCGAAGCGTTGAGCCAGGGTCGCCATCGCATCGTCATCGACGATCGAACACTCGCAGCCGGCGCGCCGCTCGACCTGCGCGGTTCGACCAAGGAACTGCACAGCGCCTTCTCCAACCTCGTCAGCAACGCGGTGCGCTACACGCCGGCCGAGGGCACGATCACCGTGCGCTTCGCGCCCGAAGGCGACGGCGCCGTGCTCGCGGTGAACGACACCGGCTACGGCATCCCCGCCGCGCACCTGCCGCGCATCACCGAGCGCTTTTATCGCGTATCGACCAGCCGCTCGCGCGAAAGCGGCGGCACCGGGCTGGGCCTGGCCATCGTCAAACACGTCCTCAACCTGCATGGCGCGCGGCTGTCGATCGACAGCGAAGTCGGCCAGGGCAGCACCTTCGCGGGCCACTTTCCCGCCGATCGCGTCCTGCCGCGCGACGACCACGACCTCTTCCCTGCCCCGGCTGAGGCAGAATCGCTGGACGCCCCGCTGCCCAAGCCATGAACGCCGCCCTCGACACGCCCCAGGACGTCGACCCGCTCCGCGACCCCGCGATGTACTTCAATCGCGAGCTCTCGCAGCTCGACTTCAATTTCCGCGTCCTCGCCCAGGCGCGCGATCCGCAGGTGCCGCTACTCGAACGGCTGCGCTATCTGTGCATCTCCTGCACCAACCTCGACGAGTTCTTCGAGATCCGCGCGGCCACCGTGCGCCACGCGCAGGACTTCGGCGTGCCGCCCGGCCCCGACGGCATGGCGCCGGCGACGGTGCTGAAGGAAATCCACGCGCGCGCGCAGGACCTGGTCGACGCGCAATACCGTTGCTGGAACGAAGAACTGCGCCCGCAACTCAACGACGTCGGCGTGCGCATCCTGCCGCGCGATGCGTGGAGCGCCAGGCAAACGCGTTGGCTGCGCGATTACTTCCGCGACGAAATCCTGCCGGTGCTCTCGCCACTCGGTCTCGACCCCGCGCATCCGTTCCCGAAGATCCTCAACAAGTCGCTGAACATCGTCGTCGTGCTGAAAGGCAAGGACGCGTTCGGCCGCGCGGGACACCTGGCGATCGTGCGCGCGCCGCGCTCGTTGCCGCGCATCATCCAGATTCCGCCGGAAGTCTCCGGCGGCCCGACGGATTTCGTGTTCCTCTCCGCGGTGTTGTCGGGGTTCGTCGACGAGCTCTTCCCGGGCATGCAGGTGAAGGGCGCGTACCAGTTCCGCGTCACGCGCAACTCCGAATTGATCGTCGACGAGGAAGAAGTCGAAAACCTCGCGCTGGCCTTGCGCGACGAACTCGTCGGCCGCGGTTACCTGCGCGCGATGCGCCTGGAGATCGCCGAGCAGTGCCCGAACGAAATCGTGCGCACGCTGCTGGTGAACTTCGACCTGCCGGAGAACGCGGTCTATCGCATCAATGGCCCGGTCAACCTCAATCGCGTCATCCAGGTCTACGACCTGGTGCAGCGCCCCGACCTGAAATACAACTCCTTCCAGCCGCGCAACCTGCGCGACATGGATGCGATGTTCGAACGCGTGGCCGAAGGCGACGTGCTGCTGCACCATCCGTTCGATTCCTTCGGCCCCGTGCTCGAGTTGATCAAGCAGGCCGCCGAAGATCCCAACGTGCTCGCGATCAAGCAGACGTTGTATCGCGCGGGCAAGGATTCGCCGATCGTCGACCAGTTGGTGCAGGCCGCGCGCAACGGCAAGGACGTCACGGTCGTCGTCGAGTTGCGCGCGCGCTTCGACGAGGAAGCCAACCTGGGCCTGGCCGATCGCCTGCAGGACGCCGGCGTGCAGGTGGTCTACGGCGTGGTCGGTTACAAGACGCACGCCAAGATGCTGCTCATCGTGCGTCGCGAAGGCCGCAAGCTGCGCCGCTACGTGCACCTGGGCACGGGCAACTATCACTCGGGCACCGCGCGCGCTTACACCGACTTCGGTTTGATCACCGCCGATCCGGACATGGGCAACGATGTCGACCTGATCTTCCGCCAGCTGTCGGGTCTTGCGCCGGCGGTCAAGCTCAAGCGCCTGCTGCAATCGCCGTTCACGCTGCACGCGGGCGTGCTGCAACGCATCGATCGCGAAACGCGCCACGCGCGCGCCGGCAAGCCCGCGCGCATCGTCGCCAAGATGAACGCGCTCAACGAGCCGCAGGTCATCCGCGCGCTGTATGTCGCTTCGCAGGCGGGCGTGGACATCGACCTGATCGTGCGCGGCGCCTGCGCGCTGCGTCCGGGTGTTCCGGGCGTATCGGAAAACATCCGCGTGCGTTCGATCGTCGGGCGCTTCCTCGAACACCATCGCGTGTACTGGTTCGCCAACGACGGCGATCCGGAACTGTTCTGCTCCAGCGCCGACTGGCTCGAACGCAATCTGCTGCGCCGCATCGAAACCGGCTTCCCGGTACTCGCGCCGGACCTCGCCGAACGCGTGCGCGAAGAAGCGCTCGTCAATTACCTGGCCGACAACGTCAATGCCTGGGCGCTGGATGCCGACGGTCGTTATGAACGCGTGCGCCCGGTCGGCGACGAGATGCCACATTCCGCACAGGGCTGGTTGCTGGCGAAAATCTGCACGTGAACGAAATCCTCGCCCGCCCGCGCGCCACCGCATTGCCGTTGCAGGACGGCGACCTGCTGGCCGCGGTGGACCTGGGCTCCAACAGTTTCCACATGGTCGTGGCGCGTTACGTGCTCGGCCAGTTGCGCGTGGTGGATCGCATTCGCGACATGGTGCGGCTCGCCGAAGGCCTGGATTCGAAGGGCGGCCTGGATCCGGTCGTGTTGCGCCGCGCGCTCGCGAGCCTGGAGAAGTTCGGCCAACGTCTGCGCGACATCCCGCCGCAACGCGTGCGCGTGATCGCAACGAACACCGTGCGCCAACTTGCGATGCCGCAGGTGTTCCTGTTGCCGGCGGAAACCGCGCTCGGCCATGCGATCGAAGTCGTCTCCGGCCGCGAAGAAGCGCGCCTGGTCTATCTCGGTGTCGCGAACGCGCAGCCGCCGAATCCCGGCGAGTTGCGCCTGGTGATCGACATCGGCGGCGGTTCCACCGAATGCATCATCGGCAGCGGGCTGGAAGCGATCGAACGCGAAAGCCTGCAGGCCGGTTGCGTCGCCAGCACGCGCCGGTTCTTCCCCGACGGCAAGCTTTCGCGCAAGCGCTGGAACAAGGCGCTGACCGAAGTCGCCGCCGAATTCCAGCAATTCTCCAACACCTACCGTGCGTTGGGTTGGCAGGAAGCGCTCGGTTCGTCGGGCACCAACAAGGCGATCGGCGAAATCTGCGCGGCGATGAAACTCACCAAGGGCGCGGTCACGGCGCAAGCGCTGCCGCAGGTGCGCGATCGTTTGCTGCAAGCCGAAACGATCGACCAGATCGATCTGCCGGGCCTGTCGAACGAACGCAAGCCGATCATTGCCGGCGGCCTGCTCGTGCTCGAAGCGGCCTTCACCGTGCTCGGCCTCGAACGCATGGCGGTCAGCAAGGCGGCGCTGCGCGAAGGCGTGCTGTTCGACATGCTCGGTCGCGGTGGTGCGGACGATCCGCGCGATGCGTCGGTCGCGGCGCTGATGCAGCGTTACGGCATCGATCCTGCGCAGGCGGCGCGCGTGCGGAAGACCGCGATGAGCCTGTTCGACCAGGTCGCGCCCGAGTGGAACCTGCCGCAGGAAGCCCGCGCGATGCTGTGCCGCGCGGCCGAGTTGCACGAGTTGGGCCTGGCGATCGCGCACAGCCAGTACCACGTGCACGGCGCCTACGTGCTCGAACACTCCGACATCGCCGGCTTCTCGCAACAGGAACAGCGCGTGCTCGCATCACTGGTGCGGACGCATCGGCGCGGCATTCCGAAGTCGGCGTTCGACCAGATCCCCGATCGCCTGCTCGCGCGCACGAAGAAGGGCGCGGCCCTGCTTCGCCTCGCGGTGTTGCTGCATCGCTCGCACGAAGCCGACGAGATCCCGCGCGTGGAAGCCGTCGCCAACGGCGACAATCTGCTGATCACGCTCGACAAGCGCTGGGTGGACCAGCGCCCGTTGCTGCGCGAAGACATCAGCGGCGAACCGAAGGATGCCGCCGACCTGGGCATCACGCTGCGCATCGGCACGGACTGATCAGTCGCGGAAGTCGGTGCCTTTCAGGCGCATGTCCTTCGCGAGTGTCGCGCGCAATCCCGCATCCGGCGCCGCGGGCGCCGCGCCGCCCAATCGGCGATGCAGCATGCGTTCGATGACATAGAGATAAGCCTCCTTGGTCCGCGGGTCGGAGACCGAGTGGCGCGCGTCCGCATCCACCAGCAGGCTCACGTCCTTGCCGTGCGCCTGGAGCGCGGCGGCGTAATGCAGCACGCTGCGGATCGGCACGCGTTCGTCGTCGCCGCCGGCGAGCAACAGCACCGGTCGCGACAACGCGGACGCATGCGCGATGGGCGATTGCGCGCGCAGGCGCGCGGCGACCTTCGGGTCGGCGGGATCCATGTCGAGCAGACGCATGCTCGTCGACATCGGAATCCCCGGCGCCATCTGGTCGACCGTGCGCGAATACCAACGCAGCACCCATCCCAGGTCTGCCGGCGGCACGGCGGCCACGCCCACGCGGAACAACTCCGGCTGGAACGTCACGCCCAACAACGCGGAGTAACCACCGAACGACGCACCCACGATGCCGGCGCGCGACGCATCGCCGATGCCTTGCGAGGCGAGGAAGCGCACGCCGTCGACGATGTCCTGCTGCACGCGCCCGTTGCCGAAGTCGCCCTTGCCGGCCCGCATGTAGGCGCGCCCGAAGCCGGTCGAGCCGCGGAAGTTCGGCTCGAACACGACGTAGCCGCGATTGGCGAGCATCTGCGAAACGCTGGAGAACTCGGGCCCGAAGCGCGCGAACGGCCCGCCATGCACGTGCGCGATGAGCGGCGCGCGCGCGGGATCGATGCCATGCGGCACCAACACGTAGCCGTGGATCGGCATGCCATCGGACGCGCGGTACGCGAAAGGAATCTTGCGCGACAGCGCGCTTTCGGCGAGCGCGGGCGCGGGTTTGCCGCGCCACAGCGTGCCCGCATCGGTCAGAAGATCGCGGAACGTACCGGTCGCGGGATCGTAGACATGCAGGCGCTCGCCCTTGATCGTCGGGGCGCGCTCGTGCACCAGCCAGCGCGTGGCGCCGACATCGATGCGCAGGTTGCGTTGCGGCCAGCGGTCTTCGATGCGTGCGACGTGGCGCTGCGCGTCGGACGTGAGCCCGTAGTTCGCCGCCACCATCGTGCGATAGCCGGCGATGATCGGTTGCTGCGTGCGCGGATCGATCGCGACGTCCTGCAGGTCCGCCATTCCGCGCGGATCGATGTGCAAGGTCGTCAGCGTGTCGTCGGCCTCCAGGCGCGCGAGGCGGCGGAAGTTGGAACCGACATCCGTGAGCAACGTGGCCGTTCGGCCATCAGGCGATGCGGAGAGCAATGCGCAACGTTCGAGATCGACGCACTGCAGCGCGGGCTTCACCGTCGCGCCCCGCACGCGGAACACCGTGTAATGCGCGTCGGCCACGCGCGTGAAGAACGCCAGACGCCCGCGCGCGTCGAACGCGACATCGACGATCTGCCGCGCGTCCTCACGAATCAGCGTTTCCTTGCCGCTCGCGTCGATGCGGAACACGCGCCAACGCTTGGGCAGGCGCGAGACGATCGGCGGACTTTCGAGGACGAGGATTGCCGACGGCATGACGGGATCGGCACCGAGCGATGTACGCGGCCAACGACCGCCGAGTTTCGCGATCGCGCCCGAGCCCCCCTGCCCCGCCATCGCGAGCGCGAACACCTGGCGCTCGGATTGCAGGAACAACCAACGCCCGTCGCGGGACCACGCAAGGTCCCGCGCATCGGTATTCCCCAACGTGCGCACCGGCGCACCGCCTGCCGTCGACGCCACCCACAGTGCGCGATTGCGTCCTTCGTCGCGCAGCCATGCAACGCGACGACCATCGGGCGACAACCACCCGCCATCGAGGCTCGACGATGCGAGGAACGCGATACGCGGCGGTTGCGGCGCACGCGGCTGCGCACGTTCGGCGGCGACCGCGGCCTGCAGCGCGCGCACGTCGAGCGCGTCCTGCGCCATCGCTGCGCCACTCAGCAGCATCGCAAGGGCGAGCAGCGCCTGCCCGAACCCCTTCGGGAACCTGATCATCATGTTGTTCTCCGGATTCAGGCGATGGCGGGCTGCGCGGCGATCGCGACGTCGTCCACCGTCTCGCGCTTCGGATACAGCAACCACAACGCCATCAACGCAGGCAGGCTCACCAGGCCGCAGATGACGATCCACGCGATGCGCGCAGGTGTCGACAGCGCCGTCTGTCGCGTGCGCCACACCGCGCCGAGCAGCGAAACGAGCATCAGCAAGCCCGCAAGCACCTGCATCGACCTCGGAATCGGCGCGGCCTGCTTGGGCAGCGGCGCCATGCCGTCGGCGAAGGCGTTCTTCGCTGCCTTCTGCACCGCATACACCACGGGCGACGGGAACCAGTTCTGGTAACGCCACGTATCGAAGTAATCGCGATCGACATCGCGACGCGCGACGGACTGCACGCGGCCGCGGTCGTCCACGCGCACGATCTCCTGGAACGGCAGCGCTCCTTCCGCGTTGTACGACGAGCGCACGAAGGCGAAGGAGATCAGCCACCCGTCGAGCAGTTCCATCGCATCCACGCGCTGCAGGTCGCCGGCCGCTGCGGGCAACGGCACGCGTTGGCGCGGTGCGAGCACGCCGTCGTCGTTTTCCAGCTCGCGCGCATCGTAGAAGTACAGCGCGCGATCGCTGAGCAGCGCGACGTCGTCGCCCGCTTCGCCGAATCCCGCCAGGCGTTCGCCCTGCGGCAAGCGCGCTCGCGGCAACACGAGGCGCGCATCCTGATCGTATTGATAGACCGTCGAACGATCGAACAGCACGTTCTTCGGACCCGGCATCACGGGCGCGGGGAACGACGCATCGCCGGCGACGCCGAGCGCACCGACCGGACGCCGATCGACCAGGCTGTAGCCTTCGAAACGCATCGTGTCGTGGCTGAAGACCCAGCGGATGCGGCGTTCGGTATCGTCGAATTCCATCGGCGCCAAATTCATCAGTTGTCCGCGCGCGGGCACGGTGCGCAGGCTCGGGCCGACTTCGAAGATCTCCGAGATGCGCGCCTGCTCGCGCCACAGCGGGGCTTCGGGATTGTTGCTGTTCGCAAGGCCGAGGCGGAACACGTCCTTGCCTTCGGCATTCTCCAGTTCCTTCTCGCCACCCGCCTTCGGCACTTCGACGTTGTTGGGATGCGAGCCCTGCGCGATCCACACGAACTCCACGCCGAAGCCCACGAGCACGAGCGCGATCCACATCGCGACCTGCAAGGGCGCGCCGACGATCACCGTGCGCACCACGCCGCGCGGCGCCGCGCTGAGATCGGGCTTGAACGCGACGAACACCATCGCGGCCAACCACGCCAGGGCCAGGCCTTGAAGCAACAACGCGCCGAGGCCGGTCGCTTCGGTGGCGGCGAACAACGCGAGGAAGACGCCGGCGCAAAAACCCACGCGCCGATCGGACAGCATCACGAAGCAGCCGGCGAGATACGCGCAGGTCGCGATCAACCACGCAGAGACGATCAACAGGATGTGGCGCGTGTCGACGACGCGCGGCGTCATCCATTCCTGCCAGCCTGCGACGACGAGCGCCGGCAACAGGATGCCGATCGCAAGCAGCAACGCACCGGCACCCGTGAGCGCGAGTGCGATCTTCCACGGCGCGAGCGGACGATGCAGCAGATTGAGCCACGTGTTCGGACGGCGATATCCGCCCATCTGGTACAGGCCCAGCAACAGACCCAGCGCGCCGTACGCGATGGCGAAGACCTGGTAGGCCATGTCCGGTTGTTGCGCGAGATCCACCACGCGCGTGAGGAAGCCCAGCACGACGAGTTGGATGGCGACGCACCCGGCGGCCCACCAGCGGAAGCGGAGCAGTTCGGCTTTCAGAAGATCGATCATGGCATTGGTGTCCGGAGGCTCAGGCGTGCGCTTGCGTCGGCGCGGCGTGGTTCTTGGCGAGGAAGCCGTTGACGGCGCGGTCCAGGCTCACGGGCATGCTTTGCACCGAGCGCGCACCGCTGGCGCGCAGGAACTCGGCGAAGTCCTCGTCCTGGTCGAGTACCAGGTAGTGATGCAAGCCATCCAGCCGCTGCAGTTGCAGCAGGCCCGGCACGGACATCGGGTCCGGCCCCTTGAACGGAATGTCGGCCACCCAGTGCGTCACGCGCGCGCAGAAATCATCGGGCGCCGACATGTGCATCAACCGCCCGCGCTCGAGGATGATCAGGTTGTCGGCGACGCGCTCGATCTCCTCCATCTGGTGCGAGCAATAGATCACCGTGCATTCGTCGGTGGCGTTGCTGTACATCAGCGATTCGAGGAAGGCGCGCTTGGCCACGACGTCCAAACCGAGCGTCGGCTCGTCGAGCACCAGCAATTCCGGGCCCTGCGCAAGGGCGAGCGCGAGGTTGAAGCCCGCGCGTTCGCCGCGCGAGAGCTGCGAGACCTTCTGTTCCGGCAGCACGTGATAGTGGCCGAGCACATTCTGGAACGCCGCTTCGTTCCACCGACGATATTGGCGGCGATGCATCTCGATCACCGCGGCGATGCGCATCCAACCGGGCAGCGTGTGTTCTTCGTTGACGAAGCCGATGCGGCCGCGATCGTCGGGCGTGAGCTGTTGCGAATCACGACCGAGGATGCGCGCGGTGCCCGCCGTCGGCGGCAGAAAACCCAGCAGGATGCGGAAGAGCGTGGACTTGCCCGCGCCGTTCGCGCCGACCACGGCGTGGATGCGGCCGCGCGGCACGCGCAGGTCCAGGTGATCGAGCGCGAGCTTGCGCCCGTAGCGCTTGCTCAGCCCACTGGTTTCGATGACGTAGTCGTTCTGGATCATGTCGTTCGTTCTCAACTCGAAGATCGGTCAGGCGGACTTGCGGGGCGCAAGCGCGAGAAATTCGTGGACAAGGCGCGCCTGCACCTCGTCAGGCGCGAAGTCGAGCTGGATCACTTCGTGCAGGAAGCGCTGGATCGCTTCATCCAGGCGGCGGCTGCGTTCGGCATCGCTCAGGCGCTGGCGCGGCGGAGCGACGTACAAGCCCAGACCCTGCCGCGATTCCACCCAGCCTTCGGCGGTGAGTTCGGCGTAAGCCTTGGCCACCGTGTTCGGATTGACGGTCAGCTGCTGCGCCAGACCGCGCACGCTGGGCAGCTGGTCGCCGGGGGAGAGCTCCGCGGTCGCGATCTTCATGCGCACGGCGTCGACGATCTGCTTGCTGATCGGCCGGGGATCGCCGGTGGCGATCTGCAGCATCAAGGCCTGGGTGCGGGGCATCGAGGTGTCCTAGCTGTACTGTGGTGATTAGTACAGTACGAACACCCGCCCGGCGTCAAGCGCCTCCCCGACGAACGGTTCGAATGCGCCCCTCCCCTACGACCGCAGGGGAGGGCCGGGGTGGGGTGGCTTCGACTTCAGCACGCAACTGTCATCCCGAAGCAACCGCCCCGTCATCGCGCGCAGCGAGCCTGCGCCCCATGCGCTACGCCATCGTCACCGAAACCTGGCCGCCGGAAATCAACGGCGTCGCGCTGACCGTCGAAGGGTTGGCGCTGGGCCTGCGCGCGCGCGGCCATGCGATCGACCTCGTGCGCCCGCGCCAACCGGGCGACGCCGCCGTCGTCGACGACACCCTCCTCGTCAGGGGGTTCCCGCTGCCGCGTTATCCCGGTTTGCGTTTCGGTGCGCCCGCATTGCGGTCGCTCGCGCGCCGCTGGGGTGCGCGGCGGCCGGATGCCGTCTACATCGCCACCGAAGGCCCGCTCGGTTGGGCCGCGCGCCGCGTCGCGCGTCGACTCGGCGTGCCGGTCGCAACGGGTTTGCATACGCGCTTCGATCACTACATGCGCGATTACGGCTTCGGATTTCTCGAACCCATCGCGCTGCGCTGGATGCGCCGCTTCCACAACGCCGGCGACGCAACACTCGTCGCCACGCGCGAGTTGCAGGACTACCTCGCCGAACGTCGCTTCGCCAATCCGCTGCGCCTGGCGCGCGCGGTCGACGGCGCACTCTTTCATCCCGCGAAACGCGATGCACGATTGCGTGAATCGTGGGGCGCGGGCGACGGCACGCTCGTCGCGATCCACGTCGGCCGCATCGCGGCGGAAAAGAACCTCTCGCTGGCAATCACCGCGTTCCGCGCACTCCAGCGCGTGCGTCCGGAATCGCGCATGGTGTTCGTCGGCGACGGCCCGCTGCGCACCCCGCTTTCTGAAGCGAATCCCGACATCGTGTTCGCCGGCCTGCAACGCGGCGAAGATCTCGCGCGCCACTTCGCGAGCGGCGACGTGTTCCTGTTTCCGAGCCGCAGCGAAACATTCGGCAACGTCACGCTCGAAGCGATGGCCAGCGGCGTGCCGCCGATCGCCTTCGACTACGGCGCCGCGCGCGAACACCTGCGCCACGGTGAACACGGCCTGCGCGTCCCCGATGGCGACGCGGCCGCGTTCATTGCTGCCGCCGTGCGCCTGGCCGAAGACGACATCGGATTGCGCCGCATGCGCGTCGCCGCGCGCGCCGCCATCGAACACCTGCACCCTGACCAGGTCGCCGCCGAATTCGACGCCCTGCTCCAGATGCTCGCCGCACGCAGGAGGATCGCCGATGCCCAGCTTGCCCCGGATTGACTCGGCCTGGTGCCTCAAGGCCAATCATTGGTGCGAACACCGCGGTGTGCGCGCGTTGTTCGCTTTCGTCAGCCGACTCGGCGACGGCGCGGCCTGGTATGCGTTGATGGCCGCGATGGTGATCGTCGATGGCCGCGCTGGTTTGCTTGCCGCCGCGCATCTCGCGGTGACCGGCAGCATCGCCGTCGGCCTCTATGCGTTCCTGAAGCGTTGGACCAAACGCCCGCGCCCCTTCGCCTCCGATGCGCGCATCCACGCGTGGGTCGCACCGCTCGACGAGTTCAGTTTTCCGTCGGGCCATACCCTGCACGCAGTGGCGTTCACGCTCGTTGCGCTGGCGTATTACCCGGTGTTGGCGTGGGTGTTGGTGCCGTTCGCTTCCACCGTTGCGGTGTCGCGCGTGGTGCTTGGTTTGCACTATCCGAGCGATGTGTTGGCGGCGACTGCGATTGGAACCGGGATTGCATCGCTGTCGTTGTGGTGCGTGCCGGGTGTGACGTTGTTCTAGTTGCGCGGCCAATCACGCAACCCCTCCCCGGCCCTCCCCTGCCTTCGCAGGGGAGGGGGAAAGAACTCATCGCTGCAACGCGTACCAATCCACCTTGCGCGTCACCACCATGATCGTCGCCAGCACGACGAACAACAGGCCGGCACCCAGCACCAGCGCGTTGTCTTCCGACACGAGCACGCCGTACAGCGCCGCGTACAACAGCGCCAGCATCGCGGCAAAGCCCACGCCGCGCAGCACGCTTTGCAACACCGCGCTCAGATAGAACCCGAGCAACCCGATGCACGCCGCGGCCGACACCAGGTACGCCGATCCGAACGGGATGTGCTCGCTCAGGCTCACGAGCAGCAGGAAGAAGATCGCCAGCGCCAGGCCCACCAGGCCGTACTGGATCGGGTGGATCGGCAACTGCTTGATCAACTCGAACATGAAAAAGCCGACGAAGGTCAGCAACACGAACAGGATCCCGTACTTCGTCGCGCGATCGGCCAGCGTGTAACTATCGACCGCGTCGAACAGCGTCACGCCCACCGCATCGACGCCAGACACCGACGCATCCGACCCGCGCATCGGCGCCAGTTGCAGCAGGCTGGTTGGATCCTTGGTTTCGAGGAATCGCGTCTGCGCGCTGGTCGCCAGCGACGAGATCTCCCACTGCGCGCGAAAGCCCTTGGCATCCACCGTGCGCGTGCGCGGCAGGAAGCTGCCGCCGAAGATCGGATCGGGCCACGTCGACTTCAGCGCGAACCGGTTGTCCCGCGCGATCGGCACCAGCGCGAGCGCTTCAGTGCCGCCGATCACTGCGTCGAACGTCACGTCCAATGCGATCGCCTGCCCCGCCTGCGGTGCATCCATTCGCGCATGCACGCCGCCGATCGGCTGGCTTCCGAACCCGGCCGTCAGCGGCAGCGCCCTGCCGCCGACCTTCAACGTAGGCGTGCCGACGAACCCGCGCACATCCGAGGCACCCACGCTGAGGAACGGGCGCCCGATGCGACGAGGCCGCGCGCCATCCACCGGAATCTGCGCACGGATCGCCGCCACCGCGTGCATGTCGAGCTCATACACCGGCACGCGATACAGCCCGCGCTTGCGCGTGTCGGGCTTCATGGTGCCGTCGACGACGAGCGTATCGGGGAAGAAGGTCCACTTGCCCGCCTGTTCCTTCAGGACTTTGCGCACGCCCTGCGGCGTGACCTCATCCTGTTCGACGAGTTCGGTGTAAGGCACGACGAGCACCGGCCCCAACACGGCCTGTTTGCCGGCACTGGTGGCCGCGACGTTGGCGACCGCCTCGGCGCGGTAGACCTCGCGTTCCTGGATAGTGCCGCGGATCAGCAGCAACGGGATGAGCAAGCCGAGCGTGAGGAAGAAAACGACGACCGCTTTGAAGGCGAAGCGCATGGCAGGTCCTTTCCTGGCCTTGGGATGCGCGCAGCCTCGCGCCGGCGCGTGCGGCGCCGATGGCGGGTGTGTGTGGCGACGGTGAAGTCAGGCTTCGGGCAGTTCGAGCGTGGCGATGGCGCCGCCGAGGTGGAAGTTTTCAAGCGTCGCGCGGCCGCCATGCAACGCGGCGACCTCGGCCACGAAGCACAATCCCAGGCCACTGCTGCGGCTGCCGCCTTCCGGGCGCGGCAGCGAATAGAAGCGTTCGAAGACCCGCGGCATCGCGTAATCCGGAATGCCGGGGCCGGCATCGATCACGCGGACCTGGCACCGGCCCTCGTCGTCGGGAGAGACATCGACGTCGACATGACGGCCCTTCGGTGAAAACGACACGGCGTTGTCGAACAGGTTGACGATCGCCTGGCGCAGCAGGAACGGGTCGCCTTCTACGTAACACTCGCCACCGTTGTGGCAGATCTCGACGTCGCCTTTCGCGCAATGCGCGATGGCATCGACGACGACGGCATTCAAATCCAGGCGGTCGTGCACTTCCAGCGCCTGCTGGTGCTCCACCGCTGCCAGCGCCAGCAACTTGTCGATCATCTGCGCAAGCCGCTCGCTTTGCGCGCGAATCGCAGCTGCGAAACGCGCACGATCGGCTTCCGCCATCGGCCCTTCGAGCAATTCCGCGCTGCCACGAATCGCAGCCAGCGGGCTCTTCATCTCGTGCGTCAGCGTATGCACGTATTGCTCGACGTATTGCTTGCCTTCCAGCCGCGTGCGCATCGTTTCCAACGCTTGGCCGAGATCGCCGAATTCGCCGGCGGCCTTGGGCGGCGTCGCGCGCTCGCCCGCGGTCACCGCATGCGCATAACGCTGCAGCGCACCGAGCTGGCGCGCGAACCACCACGCTGTCGTCAAGCCGATCAACAACGCGACGCCCATCAACAGCCAGCCCCACTTCATCACTTTCGCTTGGCTGCGCGCGATGAACGGCGCGAGCGTCTGGTTCGGCTTGGCGACGGTGAGGACGCCGACGATGCGCCCGCTCGCATCGCGCAGCGGCGCGGCGACGTGCATGACGGTGGAATTCGGATCGTTGGGATCGCTGCGCGTCGAACGCGCGCCGTATTGCCCGCGCAGCGTGAGATACACGTCGTTCCAGCGCGCGTAATTCTTTCCGACATCGCGCCCCGCACTGTCGAAGACCACGATGCCGCGTGCGTCCGTGACATAGATGCGCGTGGTCACCGCGCGCTTCTGGAAGCCCCAGATCTGCGCGCCCGGGTCGCGCGATTGCACGTTCTTGACGCGCTGCGCGAAGCGGCCATCGGCGATGTGGCCTGCGAGGAAATCATCGGTCGCGATCTCCGCGAGCACGTTGGCCGTCTCCGCGAGCGTGTCCTCCATCGCCTGCCGCACGCCGGGCTTCACTTCGGCGACGAACACGCGCGCGAGCAGCAGCGCCGCGAGCGCGACGATCGCGAAGTACCCGAGGAATACGCGCAGCCCGATGCGCATGCGGCGTCAGGTGTCGATCGAATACCCGATGCCGCGGTGCGTGCGGATCGGATCGCAGGAAGGGTCGAATGCGTGCAGCTTCGCGCGCAGCGTCTTGACGTGCGTGTCCACGGTGCGATCGCCGCTTTCCAGCGCGTCACCCCACACACGGTCCATCAACTGCGCGCGCGTGAGCACGGCGCCGGGGCGCTGCAACAAGGCGGCGAGCAGGCCGTATTCGTAACGCGTGAGATCCAGCCACCGCCCGCGCCAGCGGATGCGGTGGCCCTCGGCGTCGTGCCCGAAGCCGTTGCCCGGCGCCGGCTCGGCATGCGAGGCGACACGCCGCAGCACCGCCCGCACGCGCGCCACCAGTTCGCGCGGCGAGAAGGGTTTGGTCACGTAATCGTCTGCGCCCAGTTCGAAGCCCAGCACGCGCTCGGCTTCGGCCGCATGCGCGGTGAGGAAGATCACGGGCAAATCGCCGGTGCGCCGCAGTTCGCGGCACAGCGCGAAACCGCCGAGGTCCGGCAGGCCGACATCGAGGATGGCCAGGTCGAAGCGCCCTTCCCCCGACGCGCGCAGGGCGTCGCCGGCGGTCAGGCAGTGGTGCACGTCGAAGCCGTCCTCGCGCAGGGCGTAGGCCACGGTGTCGGCGATGGCGGTCTCGTCTTCCACAAGCAGCAGGCGCATGCGCGGAGCATAGCCGCCCACCGCGTATCCTGCGCACCATGAACTATCGCCACGCCTTCCATGCCGGCAACCACGCCGACGTGCTCAAGCACGTCGCCCTGCTCGCGCTGTGCGACGCCCTGCGCGCCAAGCCTGCGGCTTGCTTCGCGCTCGACACCCACGCCGGGCGCGGCCTGTACTCCCTCGACGCAGTGGCCGCCAAGCGCACCGGCGAGGCCGAGGGTGGCGTCGCCAAACTCCGCGCCACGGGCGATACGCACATCGCGCGTTACCTGGCCGCCATCGAAGCCTGCCGCGCCGCGCATGGCCCGAAGGCCTATCCCGGTTCCCCGTGGCTGCTCGCGCATGCCCTGCGCGAACAGGACCGCATCGCCTGCTGCGAATTGCAGCCCGACGAAGCGTCGATCCTCAACATCGAGTTCCGCGACGACCCGCGCGTGGTCGTGCACCAACGCACCGACGGCTATGCGGCGATGAAAGCCCTGTTGCCGCCGCGTTCGGGGCAGACGCGGTTCGCGCGCGGCCTGGTGCTGATCGATCCGCCGTACGAAGCGCAGCTGGAAGAATTCGACCTGGCGATCGCGGCCCTGCGCGATGGCCTGCAGCGTTGGCCGCAGGGGATGTTCGCGCTGTGGTATCCGATCAAGTTGCGGCGTTCGCTGCCGCCGTTCTATCGGCGCGCCGCGACGATGGAGGCGAAGTCGGCGCTCGTCGTCGAGTTGCTGGTGCGCCCCGACGACTCACCGCTGCGCATGAACGGCAGCGGCTTGTTGATCCTCAATGCCCCGTATCAATTCGACAGGCAGTTCCGGCACACGCTCAATGCGCTGCGAAACGCGTTGCAGGAACCGGCCGGGGGCAACGCGCACATGGAGTGGCTGCGCGCGCCCGCGTGACACTCAGGAAACCGTGACCGGCCCGTAATCCTGGTCGGCCTTGCCGCCGCCCGGCAGTTCGGGTTCGAAGAAACTCCAGCGCACCTGCGGGTAGCGCGCCTTGAGTTCCTTCTCGATCCCGTTGATGCCGTCGATCAGCGCGCGCGACGTCTGCGTCTCGTGCATTTCCGCGTGCACCGACACCATCATCTCGTTGCCGAGCTGCAGCGTGATCAGGCTCAGCACGCGCGAGATCTCCGGGCGCGATTCCAGGAAGGTGCGAATGCCGGCCTGGACGTTGACGTCAACGCTCTGGCCGATCAGCATCGCCTTGACTTCGACGGCGACGAACACCGCCACGATGATCAGCAACGCACCGATCGCGACCGTGCCGATCGCATCCCACATCGGGTTGCCCGTGATCACGGCGAGCACGACGGCGAACAGCGCGAACACCAGGCCGAACAGGGCCGCCAGGTCCTCGCCGAAGATCACCACCAATTCGGCCTGGCGGCTTTCGCGGAACCAGCGCCACAGCGAACGATCGCCGCGCGCCTTGTTGACTTCCTGCATGCACGCACGCATCGACACGCTCTCGGCGATGATGCCGAAGATCAGCACGCCGACCGCCCACCACCACTGCTCGAGCGGTTCGGGGTTGTGCAATTTGTGGATGCCTTCGTAGAGGCTGAACATGCCGCCGACCGAGAAAAGCATCAGCGCGACCAGGAAGGACCAGAAATAGATGGCCTTGCCGTAGCCGAGCGGATAGTCGGGCGTCGGCGGCTTCTTGGCCTGCTTCAGGCCCAGCAACAGCAGCAGCTGGTTGCCGCAGTCGGCGAGCGAGTGGACCGTCTCGGCGATCATCGCGCTGGAATTGGTCATGTACGCCGCAAAGCCCTTGGCACAGGCGATGGCGAAATTGGCGCCGAGGGCGAAGAGAATCGCGCGGGTAGAGTCGCCGCTGCCGGCCATGGTGTTCCGATACATGAATGGGAGAGCGCGCAAGGATAACAATTGCCCGCGTTAAACCCGGTGTTCGTGGCCCGCTTAACACGCGTCTAGAGCTGGGCTTCACTTCCGCTCTGGCATTGTCGCTGAATGGCGGCCCGCAACCGACTTCCCCCGTGGCACGAACAGATCCGGCTCAGCAATGGGCGTGAGGTCCTCATCCGTCCGATCCGGCCGGCCGACGCCGATCCGTTGCGGCAGGGCTTCGCCCTGCTCGAGCCCGACGAAATCCGGCAACGCTTCCTGCACGCGGTGCGCGAGCTGACGCCGGAGATGGCGGACAAGCTCTCGCGGCCCGACGCCAAGCGCGAATTCGCGCTCGTCGCCGCCGAGCCGTTGCCACCGGGTGAAGCGCTCGTCGGCGCCGTGGCGCGCGCGGCGATCACCGATTCGGGCCGTGAAGCCGAATTCGCGATCCTCGTCAGCCACTACATCGCGGGCCTGGGCCTGGGCCGTCACCTGATGCGCCGCCTGGTGCGTTGGGCGAAAGGCCGGCGCCTGGAGCGCCTGTGGGGCGACGTGCTCGAACACAACCAGCCGATGCTCGCGCTCGCGACGTCGCTGGGATTCCGTCGCGAGCCGACGCAGCAGCCGGGTTTGGTCCGCGTGGTGCTCGAGCTGCAGCCCGCGCGTGGCACGCATACGCACGACGAACCGAAAGCGGCATAGGCCGTTGTTCCGATCGTCCTTCGTTGGGCTTCCTCGGGGAGCCTGCGGCGGGCTGCGTCGCGTTTCCCAAGGACGGGAACGATCGGATTCCCTGCATGGCCATCAACGAACAGCGTCTCAATGATTTCCTCGGCAAGGCGGTTGGCGACCTGGGCGCCGCCATTTCTTCCACGCTCATGCTGGTCGGCGACCAGCTGGGTTTCTACAAGGCGCTCGCCAAGGAAGCGCTGACCCCCACCGAACTCGCGCAACGCACCGGCACATACGAGCGTTACGTGCGCGAATGGCTCGGCAACCAGGCCGCGGGCGGCTACGTCGATTACGACGCCGGCACCGGCCGCTTTCGCCTCAACGACGAACAGGCCCTGTGCCTGGCCGATCCGAACGGACCGGTGGACCTTCCCGGCGCGTATTCGCTCGTCGAGGACAGCTTCCACATGCTCGATCGGACGATGGACAACTTCCGCACGGGCAAGGGCCTGGAGTGGGGCGAGCACCACAAGTGCCTGTTCAGCGGCGTCGAGCGCTTCTTCCGCGCCGGTTACCACGCGCATTTGCTGACCGAATGGATTCCCGCGCTCGACGGCGTGAAGGAGAAACTCGAACGCGGCGCGCGCGTCGCCGATGTCGGCTGCGGCCACGGCGCGAGCACCACGCTGATGGCGAAGGCATTCCCCAACTCGCAATTCGTCGGCATCGACTACCACGCGCCCTCGATCGACGTCGCGCGACAACGCGCGAAGGAGATGGGCGTGGGCAATGCAAGTTTCGAAGCCGCCGACGCGACGGGATACCGCGACGCGGACTTCGACCTGGTCTGCTTCTTCGATTGCCTGCACGACATGGGCGATCCCGTCGGCGCGGCGAAACATGCGCGCGAGGCGCTCAAGGACGACGGCCACGTGCTCCTGGTCGAACCATGGGCGACCGACAGCGTGCAAGGCAACCTCAACCCCGTCGGTCGCGTGTACTACGGCGCGTCGTCGCAAATCTGCGTCCCGGTCTCGCTGGCACGCAACGGACCAGCGCTGGGCGCACAGGCCGGCGAGGCACGCCTGGGCGAAGTGATGCGCGACGGCGGCTTCACGCGCTTCCGCCGTGCGACCGAAACCCCGTTCAACCTCGTGCTCGAAGCGCGGCCCTGACAGGGCCTTCCGTTAGAATTGCGCTTCCTCCGCTGGGCGCATCGCGCGCCCGGCGGTGCCGGCTATTTGCGAGCGCATGAACGACAACACGCACGACCCCCGCAGCGCCCCACCCCTCCCCCGCGCCGGCCAGTCGCGCGCGTGGTGGCGCGCACCCGCGTCCGCGTCCGCGCTCGCCTTCCACATCGCACGCGCGGCGCGCGCGCACGACGGCCCGGTCCTCGCCATCGCGAAGGACAACCACGGCGCGCACCAACTCGAATCCGATCTGCGCACGTTGCTCGGTGAAGACACCGCGCTGCCCGTGCTGCCCTTCCCCGATTGGGAAACGCTGGCCTACGATCAATTCAGCCCGCACGCCGACATCGTGTCGCAGCGTTTGTCCGCATTGCTGCGCCTGCCGACGCTCAAGCGCGGCATCGTCGTCGTGCCGGTGCAGACGCTGCTGCAGCGCGTCGCGCCGATGCGCTACGTGGTCGGCAATACCTTCGACGTGCGCGTGGGCCAGACGCTCGACCTGGATGCGGAAAAACGCCGCCTGGAAAGCGCCGGCTATCGCAACGTGCCGCAAGTGTTCGATCCCGGCGACTTCGCCGTGCGCGGCGGTTTGCTCGATGTGTATCCGATGGGCGCGCACGAGCCGTATCGCGTGGAGCTGTTCGACGACCAGATCGATTCGATCCGCGCGTTCGATCCCGAATCGCAGCGGTCGCTCGACAAGGTCGACGCCGTGCAGCTGCTGCCCGGCCGCGAAGTGCCGCTCGACGATGAATCGCGCAAGCGCGCGATGGATGCGCTGCGCGAGCGATTCGACATCGACACGCGCCGCAGTGCGCTGTTCCAGGATCTGAAGGGCGGCCTCGCACCCGCGGGCATCGAGTACTACCTGCCGCTGTTCTTCGAAACCACGCGCAACGAAGGCAGCACCGCGACGCTGTTCGATTACCTCGGCGATCGCATGCTGCCCGTCGTCACCGACGGCGCGCTCGCGTGCGCGGATGCGTTCTGGACGCAGACCGCCGAGCGCTACGAACAGCGCCGCCACGACATCGAACGCCCGCTCCTCCCGCCGACCGACCTGTATCTGACGCCCGACCAGTTGCGCGAAACGCTCAACGCGCGCCCGCGCATCGAGGTCGTCGGCGGTGAAGATGCGAAGGCGGCGAAAGCGCAAACGCTCGGCGACCAACCCGCGCCCGATTTGCCGATCGCCGCGCGCGAGGCCGGTGCCGGCGCGCTGCAATCCTTCCTGTCGACCTATCCCGGCCGCGTTCTCATCGCCGCCGATTCCGCCGGTCGTCGCGAAGCCTTGCTCGATGTGTTGCACGCGGCGGGCATGAAGCCCGAGGTCATCGCCGATTGGCATGCGTTCCTCGCGGGCCGTGAGCGCTTCGCCATCGCGGTCGCGCCGCTGGAAGATGGTTTCGCACTCGATGGCGAGCTCGTCGGCGGCACGCCGATCGCGCTGCTCACCGAACGCCAGCTCTTCCCCGAACGTGCTTCGCAACCGCGTCGTCGCAAGCGCGCGGGTCGAGAACCCGAGCAGATCATCCGCGACCTGGGCGAGCTCAGCGAAGGCGCGCCGATCGTGCACGAAGACCACGGTGTCGGGCGATACCGCGGCCTGGTCACGCTCGAAGCCGGCGGCACGCCCGCCGAATACCTCGAAATCGAATACGCGAAGGGCGACCGCCTGTATGTGCCGGTTGCGCAGCTCGATCGCATCTCGCGTTACTCCGGCGCCTCGCCGGAAACCGCGCCGCTGCACAACCTCGGCGGCGAGCAGTGGACCAAGGCCAAGCGCAAGGCCGCCGAAAAGGTGCGCGACGTCGCCGCCGAACTGCTCGAAATCCAGGCCAAGCGCCAGGCGCGCGCGGGCATCGCGCTCGATACCGATCGCGCGTTGTACGAGCCCTTCGCGGCGACGTTCCCGTTCGAAGAAACGCCCGACCAGCACGCGGCGATCGAAGCGGTGATCCGCGACCTCGCGTCTTCGCAACCGATGGACCGCGTGGTCTGCGGCGACGTGGGCTTCGGCAAGACCGAAGTCGCGGTGCGCGCCGCGTTCGTGGCCGCCACCGCGGGCAAGCAGGTCGCCGTACTGGTGCCGACGACGCTGCTCGCCGAACAGCACTACCGCAACTTCCGCGACCGATTCGCCGATTGGCCGCTGAAGGTCGAAGTGCTCTCGCGCTTCAAGAGCACGAAGGAAATCAAGGCCGAGTTGGAGAAGCTCGCCGAAGGCAAGATCGACGTCATCGTCGGCACGCATCGCCTGTTGCAGAACGATGTGCGCTTCAAGGACCTCGGCCTGGTGATCGTCGATGAAGAACAGCGCTTCGGCGTGCGCCAGAAGGAAGCGTTGAAGGCGCTGCGCGCGAACGTCCACCTGCTCACGCTCACCGCCACGCCGATCCCGCGCACACTCAACATGGCGATGGCGGGCCTGCGCGATCTGTCGATCATCGCCACGCCGCCCGCGCATCGCCTCGCGGTGCAGACCTTCGTCACGCCGTGGGATGGCGCCTTGCTGCGTGAAGCGCACCAGCGCGAACTTGCGCGCGGCGGCCAGGTGTACTTCCTGCACAACGACGTCGAAACGATCGGCCGCATGCAGCGCGACCTGCAGGAACTCGTGCCCGAGGCGCGCATCGGCATCGCGCACGGCCAGATGCCCGAACGCGAACTCGAACGCGTGATGTTCGACTTCCACAAGCAGCGCTTCAACGTGTTGCTGTGCACGACGATCATCGAGTCTGGCATCGACATTCCGAACGCGAACACGATCATCATGAATCGCGCCGACAAGCTCGGCCTGGCGCAGATGCACCAGTTACGCGGACGCGTGGGTCGATCGCATCACCGCGCATACGCCTACCTCGTCGCGCCCGACAACCGAAGCATCACCGCCGATGCGCGCAAGCGTCTGGAGGCCATCGCGTCGATGGACGAACTGGGCGCGGGCTTCACGCTCGCCACGCACGATCTCGAGATTCGCGGCGCGGGCGAATTGCTCGGCGAAGACCAGAGCGGCCAGATGGCGGAAGTCGGCTTCAGCCTGTACACCGAGTTGCTCGAACGCGCGGTGCGTTCGATCAAGCAGGGCAAGTTGCCGGACGAAGACCCGACGTTCGAACATCGCGGCGCCGAAGTCGTGCTCAACGTGCCGGCGCTGATCCCCGAGGATTACCTCCCCGACGTGCACGAGCGCCTGACGTTGTACAAGCGCATCAGCAGTGCGCGTTCGGCGGACGAGTTGCGGGACCTGCAGGTCGAGATGATCGATCGCTTCGGCCTGTTGCCGGACGCGACCAAGCATCTGTTCGCCATCGCCGAACTCAAGCTGCACGCCACGCGCATCGGCATCCGCAAGATCGACCTCGGACCGGCGGGCGGGCGCCTGCAGTTCGAAGCCAAGCCCGACGTGGATCCGCTGACGGTCATCCAGATGATCCAGAAGCAGCCGCAGCACTATGCGATGGACGGCCCCGACAAGCTGCGCCTGAAGCTGGACTTGCCCGATGCCGCCGCGCGGGTGCAGGCTGCGCGTGGGTTGCTGACCGCATTGCAGCGGGCGGCTTGATCGGCGCAAGGG
This sequence comes from Noviluteimonas gilva, assembly GCF_009740395.1. GTDB lineage: Bacteria > Pseudomonadota > Gammaproteobacteria > Xanthomonadales > Xanthomonadaceae > Noviluteimonas > Noviluteimonas gilva. The sequence continues at coordinate 243,304 of NZ_WOXT01000002.1, read as the reverse complement.
GGACGTCGTGAACGCATGGATGCCGTGCATCATCCTGGGCTTGCTCGCGCTTGCGGCACGCGAGGCGTGGCACATCCGATTGGGGTTCGATTCGCTGCGCTGGACGCGGACCACCGGCACGCTGGAACGCATCTGGCAGGTGAGCAGCAGCAGCGAGTCGGCGACCGACGACGAGCATTCGGTGCATGCGCACTACACGTACAGCGTCAACGGCCGCACTTACAAGGGCCGCCGACTGAGCTACCGGACGATGTCGGACCTGCCGTTCGCCGAAGCCCTGGACCTGATGCACGGACTGCGCAAGGGCAGCGAGGTCGATGTGTATTACGACCCGGCGCGGCCCGAACGGGCCGTCATGATCCCGGGCAGCGGCACGGGCAACATCGTGGGCCTGACGACGCTGATCGTCCTTGCGGTCTTCCTCGGCCTGTCCTGGGCCCGTCTGGTGTGACGGCCGCTTGGCCGGCGCCTTCACACCGACCCGTATGCTCTGACGCATGGCGAATCTCGACCCCAACCCACTCGACCCCTGGGACGGCAGCGTCGCGCAGGCGCGCGCCATGCAGGACCTGATGGCGCGACGGGTGTTGTTGCGCGACGGGTTCCGGTCGCCGTTGCGGGCGGTCGCGGGGTTCGCGGTGGCGATGGAGGACGAGGGCGCACGCACGCGCGCGGTCGCGGTCCTGGTCGATGCGGAATCGTTGGACCTGATCGATGCGCAGGTCGCGCATGTGTCGGCGTCGACGAAATACGTGCCCGGGTTCCTGTCGTTCCAGGTGATGCCGGCGCTGCTGCGCGTGCTCGACATGTTGCCGCAGGCACCGGACCTGGTGTTGTTCGACGGCGATGGCGTGGCGCATCCGCAGCGCTTCGGGATCGCATCGCATTTCGGCGTGGTCTCCGGGTTGCCGACGATCGGGATCGGGAACAAGTTGTTGCTCGGCACCGCGGCGGACCTGCACCAGGTGCGCGGGGCGTACACGCCGTTGCGCGATTATGGTGAGCAGATCGGGTGGGTGTTGCGCAGCAAGCCCGACGTCGCGCCCATCATCGTGTCGCCCGGGCATCGCGTGGCGATGGCGTCGGCCGCGGACCTGGTGATGCGATTCACGGCGACCGAGCGCATGCCGGAGCCGGTGCAGATGGCGCAGCACCTGGGCGCGCGGGGGATGCGCGTCTAAACGCGGCGCGACGCGCGAACATCGCGCGATCTGCGTTATAAATGCCGGCAATCGACGGCGGTCCGCGTGGACCCGGGGGGCGTTGGTGAAATCATGGTGTGTTGCGCTTTTGGTAGCGCTCGTCTGCGTTGTATCGCGACCGGCCTGGGCCACCGCCCAGGAACCGGATTACATCGTGCTGGACGGCAAGCGCGTCGAGCTTGAAACCAATCCGCTCTCGCCGCTCATCAAGTCCGGTGCGATCAAGATTCCGAAAGCCGACGAGCAGTGGACGTCGAACTGGCGCGGCTACATCGCGACGTTCGAGGTGCGTGGCGATGCCTTCGTCCTGACCAGCATCACCGTCCTGCGCAAGGCGAAGGACGCGGGCGAAGACGACGACGCCGTCGCCGCCGAAGTGCTTCCGGAGGTCTTCGCGGGGCAAACCGAAGTTCCCGCGACGTGGTACAGCGGCGCGCTGATCATTCCCGGCGGGAAGATCGTCAACTACGTCCACATGGGATACGGATCGACCTACGAGCGATACACCGTGTTGAGCGTCGACGCGGGCAAGATCGTCGATCGCAAGGATCTCGACGCGAAGGAATACACGGCGCTCCGCAAGGCCAAGTTCGCGCAGTTCAAGAAGACACCCGCATACGCCGAGCACATCAAGGCGCTCAGCGCGGGCAAGGACGGGGGCGGGTTTTCGAACGACGAGTTCTTGTATGAGTACGCCACCGAGGAGTACATGGCGCTTCGATGAGCGCCGAGGTTACGCAGAAGCATCGATGGTTTTTGACGTGCGCCTCCACCAGAGGGGCGCATCGGCACGCCGCACTGGATGTCCTTTTGCTACACGAAGAGCGAGCCACGCTCCGCAAAAGGACATCCAGCACGACGCACCGCTGCGCGTAACGTCTGATCGTTTCGCGACAGCACTTGATGAATGTTTGTGTTGTGCGCTGATTGATTCGCGCCGACTGCCAGTCCACCCGACGGGCGGCACCTCGCCCGTCGAGGACATCGCGGCATACGTGGGTGCATGTCCTCGATAGCGCGATGTCCTCTCTCGGGCAAGGTGCCTTCGCAGCGATTTGATGGGCGAAGCGGAGCCCCTCTCCCTGCGGGAGAGGGGTTGGGGAGAGGGTCGGCCTTCAGCGCGAATGGTGAACAAGGTCCGCCCCGCTTCGCCCATCCGGTCGCCGCGAGGAACATCGCCTGCCAGAGGCGACGAAGTCACGACGGTGCGCGCGCCGAGGTGGGCGAGGTTCCGTCCGTCGGGTGTGCTGGCAGTAGGCGCGAATGGCCCACACCGCAACGCAAACACTCATCAAGGGCTGTCGCGAATCATTCAGCCCAGATGCGCAGCGGTCGCTGCGTTGAAGGCCACATTGCGGAGCGTGAGCTCTTGCGGAGCAATGTGGCCTTCAACGCGGCGTGCCGATGCGCCGCTCTGGTGGCGGCGAACCTCAACAACGACGAATGCTTCTGCGTACGTGCTGACGCCTCACCGATCAGGCAGCGGAATGAACTCCGTTTCGCCCTCGATCTTCCCGTACTTGTCGTCCAGCCAATCCTGCTTCGCCTGCTCGATGCGGTCCTTCGACGACGACACGAAGTTCCACCACATGTGGCGCGGCGCATCCAGGGGTTCGCCGCCCAGCAACATCGCCTTGACGCTGCCCAGCGCACGCACCTTGTGGCGAACGCCGCGATCCAAAACAACGAGATGCTGCTCGGGAATGTCGGCGCCGTCGAGTTGCACCTTCCCTTCGAGGATGTACAACGCACGCTCCACCGCGCGCGCGTCCACGTCGAACTCCGCATCCGGCGCCATGTCCACCGCGACGTTGAACGTATCGGTGAACACCGACACCGGCGACTCCTCACCGAACGCACGCCCCGCGATCACGCGCAACGTGACGCCCGGCTGCGCGATCAACGGCAACGCATCGGCTGCGTGGTGGAAGAACGCGGGCTCGGCTTCCTCGTGCGACTTCGGCAACGCCACCCACGTCTGCATCCCGTGCACGGGATGCGGCGCTTCACGCGTCCCGAGGGGCGTGCGCTCCGAATGCGCGATGCCGCGCCCGGCCGTCATCCAGTTGACGTCGCCCGGACGAATGTCCTGCACGCTGCCCAAGGTGTCGCGATGCGTGATCGTGCCCGCCCACAGGAACGTCACCGTCGCCAGGCCGATGTGCGGATGCGGCCGCACATCGATCCCGCGCCCCGGCTCGAACAAGGCCGGGCCCATGTGGTCGACGAAGACGAACGGCCCCACGCTGCGCGCCTGGATCGAAGGCACGGCACGGCGCACTTCGAAACCGCCGAGATCATGGACGCGGGGAGCAACGATCGTGGTCATGGCATTACCTGTTTGTTTGAATCCTACTGCGCGGCGTCCACGCGAATCGTGACAACCGGCTTTTCGGTGAATTCGAGGTCTTCGACGGTCAGGCGCCAGGCGCCCATGTTCTTCGACGGCGCTTCGGGCAGGTTCGCCTTCACCGTCGCCTGCGGGCCGCCGCTGATGGCGAACACGAACTCGATGTCGGCATCGCCGGCGCGGATGCAGCGCGCGTTCGGCGGGCAACGCGAATCCTGCGGGACCGACACGTATTGCAGCGTCGAACCATCGGGCAGTCGAACGGTTTCGGTCTGCGACAACTTTTCGGACGCACCGGCGGTGATCGAACGCATCGTGCTCTCCTGCGAAGACGTACCGCCGTTGCCCGACGCATTGCTGGCGCAGGCGGTCAGGGCGCAGGCCGCGACGAGCGCGGCGAGGGTCGTGCGAAGCATGGGCAACTCCTTTTGCGAGGGTGTGGCGGCAAGTCTAGGGAGGGATGCTGAACCGCGGCGTCACTCCCCACCCAAAAGCAGCCGGCCTGCGGCTGGCTGCTTTTGACCTCCCCTGGAAGGGGAGGTGGAGCGCTTAGAACTTGCCTTCCTGGAAGTCCACGAACGCCTGCATGATTTCTTCCTTCGTGTTCATCACGAACGGGCCGTAACGCGCCACCGGCTCGCGCAACGGGCGGCCGGCGACGAGGATGAAGCGCGCGCCCTGCCCGCCCGACGTCGCGACCATCGTTTCGCCGCCGCCGAGCACCGCGAGTTCCTGCGTCACCAACGCACGCGCATCCTCGCCTTCGCCGATCGACGCATCGCCTTCGAACATGTACGCGAACGCGTTGTGGCCTTCGGGCAAGGTGTACGACCACGTGGTCGACGGCGCGAGTTCGATGTCGAGGTAAACCGGCGACGTCGCGGGCTGCACGATCGGGCCGCGCACGTCGCCGACGCTACCGGCGATCACCTTCACCGACACGCCCGGCGCAGGCGTCGCCACCGGAATGCGATCGGGCGCGAACTCCTGGTACTGCGGCGCGTCCATCTTGTTGGCCTTGGGCAGGTTCACCCACAACTGGAAACCGCGCATGCGGCCCTCCTGCTGTTCGGGCATTTCGCTGTGCACCAGGCCGCGGCCGGCGGTCATCCACTGCACGCTGCCCGGCACCAGCAAACCTTCGTTGCCGTGGTTGTCCTTGTGGCGCATGCGGCCGTCGAGCATGTAGGTCACCGTCTCGAACCCGCGATGCGGATGCTCCGGGAAACCGGCGAGGTAATCCTCGGCCTTGTCGGTGCCGAACTCATCGAGCATCAGGAACGGGTCGAGCATGTCGAGCTGAGGCGTGCCGATGACGCGCGTGAGCTTCACGCCAGCGCCGTCGGACGTCGGCTGGCCGCGCAGCTTGCGGGCGACGCGGGCCTGGGACTGGGTCGTGGTGGACATGGGGACCTCCGATTTGCGAAGCCCAAACGATGGCGCCCGGCGCTGGGCGATGCCAGTGCCGTGGATGGAACGCAGGGTTCTCGGGTCTAATCGAGCGACGTTGCGAAGGCGGAAAGGACGATGCGCCGGAAATTGATCAGCCAGCCCGAGGGGCTCATCGACGTCCTGCTTGATCAGAGCGCCGAGGTGGGCGACCGCGACGACGCGGCGATGGACCTGGGCGCGTACGACGGAGAGGACGTGGAAGCGGCGCTTGCGCAGGTCGCGTGCGATCCCGCGACCGACGAGATGATTGCCGACTCCTGCGGACAGTCGCTCGCGGAGCTCTGGTGCCGGAAGGGCCGGGTGAACGACGCGATCCTCGTCCGCCTCACCCCGGCCAGCTTGCGAATTTCGCTCGCCCTCCTGGAGGCGCGCGCGCCGGATCTGGCAGCCGAAGCGGAACGCTTGTTGAACCCCGGCGCCACGCCGTGATCCGGCGCGCGCGTTACGGATACAACGCGCGATGGAAGTGCAACAACATCAGCCAGAGGAACGAAACAGCGCCGACGCAAAGCAACAGGATCTGCGCGTAGATCGTGTAGCGGCTGATGTCGGAGAAGCGTCGCGACTGCGTTTCCAGTCGGTCCAGGTCCGCCGCGGGAAGGCCCTCGCGGCGGGCCTGATCGATCAGCGAGATCACATCGTTGTTCCGAAGCCGGCAGAGGAAGAACACGATGCCGAAGGCGACCGAGAGGAACTGGAAGCCCACGTGCACCTGGAACGCCAGCGACGTCCAGAACCCGACGTAGACATTCGGGTTGATGATCGACGCACTGAACGCGACGGCGCCACCGCTGACGGCCATGCCCAGCGACGATGGCCCCTGCATCTCGTTCAACTGCGCGCCGTGCCATTGCGGCTTGTCGAGACGGCTCATCGATCACTGATGCTGGTGCGGCGGAGCCTCGTCAATCACCCGCTTGGGTAGACGACTCAGAACTCGACCACGGTTGCAGGTCCCTCGAACTCGTCCGACAACTGTTCTGCAAGAAACACCGCATCCGCGAGCGTCTCGTCGCCGTCATGCCAAGCCGTCACCATGAAGTAGGGATCGGCGCCATCACCGGTGCATATATCGTCGATCGCATCCTCGATACGCGAGGCATCCAAACCCACGACGCCAACGTACTTGACCCCCTCCCGCATCCAGCCCGCGACCAATACCTCGAGCTCGGGCCGATAGCCGTGTATCGAGTGCAGGACGATCTTGCGCGGTGTCGTCGCCGACTGCATGGCTTCCCCCTGGAGTAAGACGTCAGCCTGCACTTCGCTCAAGTGTTTGCTTCATGACGGCGAGCCCTTGCTCAATCATATCGCCAACCGTCGGCGCCAGTTCGTTCGGCAACAGGTCGGCGATCCAGACGATCCGCGTGCGCTCCGCGCCTTCGTCGAAAACTTGCACCGACGCGTTGTAGTGCTTGAATTGCCCGCCCTCCGCGGCCCATGCGACGCGGCGGTCGTCGTCGTTGATGTCCAGGATCGGCTCGCGAACGACCAGCCCGTTGCCGAATGTCACGATCCTGACATCGCCTTCGAGCCGACAGTCGGTGACGAAGCCGGGGACCAGGCGGGTGTGGATGTTGCCGACATCGCGCGCCGCGGCCCAGGCGTGTTGCGGGCGGGCTTCAACCAGGACTTCTCTTCGGATCGATGCCATTTGAGGATGCCTCGTTGATTCGTGCAGACGCGCTCACGAATTTCGCGATGCCAATAGAACGCCAGCCCCAATGAAGGTGAGTAACGTTCCGCCCAGATACATTGGAACGAGGATCGACGGCCTTCCCCGCGCCTCGCTGGAATCGCCACGTCCAGCGACGTAACGGCTGAGAAAATAGGCATTGACTGCAACCAATAAAACTATCGCGCCCATGAAGACCGGAAGGGTCAACAGCAGTCGATTCGGCGTCAAGGCCTGCCAAACCATGACGAGGGCCAGCAGGTTCAAGTACTGCGCCGCGGACGCGATCAAGCAAACGCGCAAGAGACTGGAATCCCCGTCCATGCTCAGACGCTGGCTCCAGAGCGCAAGTTGATTGAGGTACTGATAGTAGGAACGCAACATGCTTCGAGACTCGATTGACGAAAATGGACGAGCCCGCGCTCAACGCCGTTCGTAAACGTACACCGTCGCCGGCGGCACGTTGCGGAGCACGAAGCCGCCGCGACGCACCTTCAATCGCAATGCCTGCTGCACCGATTCCGACACCGGTGCCTGCGGGCCATACGTGAACTGGATGAAACGGCCGCCCGGGCGCAGGCACGCGAAGGCCGCGGCCATGATGCGGCCTTGCAGGTCTTCCGGCATCGCGAGCAACCCGAGGCTCGAGACGATCGCATCTGCTTGGCCACCGGCGAGGAATCCGCAGTGCGCGGCGATCGCGGGGAGGTCGCTCGCATCGCCCAGCGCGACGCGCACCGCGGGGAAGCGTTTGCGCAGATGCGCGTGGAGCGATTCGCTGAGCTCGATGACCAGCAGGTCGTCGCCGCGCAAGCCGTGCGCCAGCAATGCGCGCGTGACCGATCCCGTGCCGCCGCCCAGCTCGATCGCGCGACGCGTGTCGGCCGGCAATTCGTCGACCATCGCCTGCGCGAGGTCGCGGCCCGACGGCACGATCGACGCGGTCTGCAGTGGATTGCGCAACCACTGTCCGAACAGCGCCCACCAGCCCGCGCGTGCGGCTCTTGATGGGGATGTCATCAGCGTGCGTCCATGCCCAGGCGCCGCAGGCGCCAGCAGCGGTGGATGCGGGCGTCGCGCGCGAAGTCCGGCGGGATCGTCGAGGCCGTGACGTCTTCGATCGACGCGATGTCCGACAAGGCCGCTTCGTCGAGCTTGAAGCGGCGGAAATTGTTGGAGAAGTACAGCGAACCGCCCTGCGCCAGGCGCATGAGCGCGGCGCGGAGCATGCGCACGTGTTCGCGTTGCACGTCGAAGTCGTTTGCGCGCGCGGAATTGGAGAACGTCGGCGGGTCGCAGAAAATCAGGTCGTAGTCCCCGCGGTCGGCGAGCAACCATTGGATCGCGTCGGCCTGTACGAGGCGGTGACGGCCGCCGCCGATCCCGTTCTCGTTGAGGTTGTCGGACAACCATTGCAGGTAGGTGCCGCTGAGGTCGACGCTGGTCGTGCTCGCTGCCCCGCCCTGCGCGGCCTGCACGGTCGCAGCGCCCGTGTAGCAGAACAGGTTGAGGAAGCGTTTGTTGCGTGCGTCTTTCGCGAACTGCAGGCGCAGCGGGCGATGGTCGAGGAACACGCCGGTGTCGAGGTAATCGAACAGGTTCACGCGCAGGCGCGCGTCGCCTTCGCGCACGACGAGATATTCGCCGCGACGATCGAAACGGCCGTACTTGCTTCCGCCCTTGCCGATGCTGCGCGTCTTGAGCGCGATGCGTTCCTTCGGGATGCCGAACACGTCGCGCGCCGCAGCCAGGAGTTCGTTGAGCCGCTTGCGCGTCGTGGCTTCCGGAATTTCCGCGGGCGCCGCGTACTCCTGCACGTGCAGCCATTGTTCGCGCGAATCGGCGTCGGTGTAGACATCGATCGCGGCGGCGTATTCGGGCAGGTCCGCATCGTAGGCGCGGAAGTTGTCGACGCCTTCTTTCTCGCGCCAGGTCTTCAACTTCTTCAGATTCTTTCGCAGGCGGTTGGCGACCATCTGCGCGCCTTCCGACAAGGTCGGCGGCGGCGCATCGACGGCGCGCTGCGGCGGGGCGATCGGGTCGCACACGATCAACGTGCATTCGATTGCGCCGTTGAACACCTGGTAGCGCTTGTTCGCGCGCAGGCCGGTGGCGCGCGCGAGGTCGTCGTCGCCGCACAGCAGGCTCGCGCGCCATTCCGGCGCATTGCGGCGCAGCGCATCGCCGAGCGCGCGATACAGCGCGGGATCGGCGGCCAGGCGCGCGTCGTACGGCGGGTTGCAGACGACGAGACCTCGCGGGCCGAAATCGGTCGCGCGCGTGAGCGTTTCGATGGGCGTCGGGCGCAGGTCGAGCACGTGGCCGACACCCGCGGCCTGCGCGTTGCCGCGCGCGGCTTCGAGGATGCGTGCGTCGGCATCGCTGCCGAAGAACGCGGGGCGCAGCGCGAGCAGACCGATATCGCGGCGACGCTGCGCATCTTCCACGAGCGATTGCCACGCTGCGTTGTCGAAGCCACGCCAGCGCGTCGGCAACGCGGCACCATGACGCTGCAGGCCCGGCGCGACATCACCCGCCATCAACGCGCCTTCGATCAGCAGCGTGCCGCTGCCGCACATCGGATCGAGCAGCGACGCGCCGTCGCGATACAGCGCCGGCCATTGGCCGCGCATCAGCACCGCGGCCGCGAGGTTTTCCTTCAACGGTGCTTCGCCCTGCGCGCGCCGCCAGCCGCGGCGATGCAACGGGCCGCCGCCGAGATCGATCGACACGATCGCGCGGTTCTTGCGCACGACGAGGTTCAAGCGGACATCGGGCGATTCGATGTCGACATCGGGCCGCGCGCCGGTTTTTGCGCGCAGGACGTCGACGACGCCGTCCTTCACCCGTTGCGCCGCATAGCGCGCATGCGTCAGCGCTTCACCCGACACGTGCGCGTCGACGGCAAGCGTATGACCCGGGCCGAGGTGCGCTTCCCAATCGACGGCGGAGACACCCGCGTACAACGCGTGTTCGTCCGCGCAATCGAATTCGGTGATCGGCCACAACACGCGACTGGCCAGGCGCGACCACAACACCGCGCGCTGCGCGTCGATCAATTCGCCTTCGACATTCACGCCGGCCATCGTCGCCGTCGCGCGCGTGCAACCCAGCGCGAGCATCTCGTCGGCCAACAGATATTCGAGGCCCTTGCCGCAGCTGGCGAAGAACTTCATGTCAGAGCTTCGCAAGCAGGGCCGCGAACGCGTCGGCGCTGGCCTGCACGTGCGCGGAGAGGCGGTGGCTGTCGTCGACCATCAGGAGCGCGGCGCGACGCGACTGCGCCCACGCGATGACATCGGAGGCGGGAATGAGTTCGTCGTCCCAGCCGTGGATGATCGACGTCGGCACGCCCGCGGCATCGAAGGGATGCGCTTCGTGCAAGTTGATCGGCGGCGCCATCAGGAACAGACCGGCGACCGGCACATGCAGGGACACGTGGCCCGACACCCACGCGCCGAGACTCGAACCTGCGAGCACGATCGGCCCGTTCGCCGCGGCTTCGCTGGCGATGCGCAGCAAACGCTGCACGCGCGCGGCGACATCGCCGAGATCGCTGACTTCGCGCTTGGCATCCAGGTCGGTGAAGTCCGGCCGCTCGTGCGTCCAGCCGTAACGTTCGGCCACGTCGGCGAGCGCCGTGACCTTGGTGGCATCGGGTCCGCTTTCGAACCCGTGCGACAGAATGCAATGACCGCGCATCAACCGTCCTTGTCTTCGATCGCCGACACCGAGTCGCCGACGCGGAATGTCCCGCCTTCCACGATGCGCGCGCATAGGCCGCCCATGTGGCGCATCGCGTTGAATCCACCGGGGCCCAGGGCTTCTTCCATGCGCGAGCACGGATCGCAGCTGTCGGTGCCTTCGAGCACGACATCGCCGATGCGGAAGCGCCGCCCCTTCAACGCGATCAGCGGAATGCCGGAGACGACGACGTTGCGGCGGAGCAATGCGGGCGGAACCGATGCATGGCCCGACAGGGCCGCGATCGCCGGCAGGTGTTCGGCCTGGATGAGCGTGACACCGCGCTTGCCGCTGCCGCCGGTGTAACGGTCGCCGACCAGGCCCTTGCCGGTCTGCGCTTCGACCGCCTGCGTGGACGCCATCTCGACGTCGCGCTTGGGCCGCAGGCCGATCCATTCCACGCGGCCGGCACGCGGCAGCGTCGCCATGAGGCGGCCGAGCGCGGAATCGGGGGGCGGAATGGCGGGCATGTTCGACGTACGGGGGGGAAACGTTGCGATGCTAGCATCGTGGCCATGGTGCCCATGCCTCCGCCGGAGCTCCCGGTCGAAACCACACCGCTGCCCTACGAAGCCCGGCTCGACGCGCGCCCGCGTGCGCAGATCGACCTGGTGGTCATCCATTGCACGGAGCTGCCGGACCTGGCGACCGCCCGCGAATTCGGCGAGCGCGTGCTCTATGCCGATTCGGGCCAGGGCAACAGCGGGCACTACTACATCGATCGCGACGGCACGGTGCACCTGTGGGTGTCGCCCGAGCGCGTGGCCAACCACACGCGCGGCTACAACCCGCGTTCGATCGGCGTCGAACTGGTGAACACCGGGCGTTATCCGCGCTGGCTCGATGCGAACCACCAGGCGATGGACGAGCCTTACACCGAAGCGCAGATCGTGGCGTTGATCGCGCTGCTGCATGTCCTGGCGCAGGACTACCCGGCGCTGAAGTTCATCGCGGGGCACGAGCATCTCGACACCACGACCGTGGCGGCCGAAGACGATCCGACGAAGACCGTGCATCGCAAGCTCGACCCCGGCCCGTTGTTCCCCTGGGATCGTGTGCTGCGCGAGGTCCGCCTGAGGCGTTTCGAGCCTTGACGTCAGGGCGCCCGTCTATACTGCGGCCATGACCGCACAAGTCTCCGAACTGATCGAACTGCTGTCCCTCGAACGCCTCGAGGACAACCTGTTCCGCGGCCAGAGCCGCGACATCGGCACCAAGTATGTGTTCGGCGGCCAGGTGCTCGGGCAGGCGCTGTCTGCGGCGCAGGCGACGATGGATGCGGTGCAGGAACCGCGCAGCGCGCATTCGCTGCATGCGTATTTCCTGCGCGCCGGCGACATCGATGCACCGATCGTCTATCTCGTCGACCGCACGCGCGATGGCGGCAGCTTCTCCGTCCGCCGCGTCACCGCGGTCCAGCATGGGCAGCCGATCTTCTTCCTCGCCGCATCGTTCCAGCGCGCCGAAGACGGCCAGGCGCAGCATCAACTGTCGATGCCCGAAGTGCCCAAGCCCGACGACATCGCGCCGACGCCCGACCCTTCGCCCGAACAACTCGCGCGCTTGCCGTCGAAGGTGCAGCGCTGGTTGTCGCGCCAGGGGCCGTTCGAATTCCGCCACGTGTATCCGCGTGACGAATTGAATCCGCCCAAGCGCCCGCCCTTCCAGCAGGTCTGGTTCAAGTTGAGCCAGCGCGTGGGCGATGCGCCGGAATTGCATCGTGCGTTGCTCGCGTATGCCTCCGACTTCCATCTGCTCGGCACGGCGACGTTCCCGCACGGGATCAGTTATTACCAACCCAACGTGTTGATGGCCTCGCTGGATCACGCGCTGTGGTTCCACCGTCCGTTCCGCGCGGACGAATGGCTGCTGTATTCGATCGACAGCCCGAGTGCGCAGGACGGGCGCGGCCTTGCACGCGGCCAGGTGTTCGACCTCGGCGGCAAGCTGGTGGCGAGCACGGCGCAGGAAGGCCTGATCCGCGTGATCAACGAAGCGAAGGACTGACATGCGGCAGGTGTTTTCCAGTCCACGCCTTGCGAACGTCGAAGGCATCGCGAAGATGCTCACCGACGAAGGCATCGAAGTGCGCATCACGCACGGGCGCTCGTACAAGAGCGCGTGGAGCGGGCGGCGCACGTACAAGGACGACGAGGCGGGCGGTCCCTTGCCCGCGGTGTGGGTGGTGAAGTCGGAAGACCAGCCGCGCGCGCGGCAGATCCTGCGCGAAGCCGGCCTGCTCGATTCCACGCGCGGCGGCAGCGACAGCTTCCTGCCCGAATCGACGATCACCGGATCCTATGAATTGCGTCCCGCGGCCACGCCGACCAAGCGCGCGTTTCGCTACAAGATCGGATTGCTGATCGCAATCGTGGTGGCGGTCGGGCTTGCGTGGACGGCGGCGCATCGCGCGGGCACGAACACGCCGGTCGCGAAGGCGCCGGTGGCCGCGGCGCCCGTCGCTGCCGCGCCTGCGGCAGCACAAACCGCGCCTGCCGATCCGGTGCCCGGTGCGTATCCGGTCGAAACACCGCCTGCGCTGGCCTTGATGCTCGGCGGTGTCGAACTCAACACGGCCGCACCCGCGGTGGCCTGCCTGCGCATCGATGGCGTCCCCGTCGTTCCCGACGTGCTGGCCACGCTGCCCGCGGGAAAAACGCGCTTCGACTGCAGGGACACGACCGGCACGAAGTCGACGATCATCGACGTGCGCGATTACCGCACCGACGGATCGGGGACGGGCACCGTCGAGCTGGCGGTCACCGGCGCCGACGCCGGCGCGCCGACGACGCAGGTCCGCACGCTGCTGGTGCGCCGCGACGAAGCGACCTGGCGGGTCCTGCGGGTCCTCGCGGTCCGTTGAGTCACATCGGGCGCGCCGCGACGTCTGGATACGCATGGACACCCACGTCGACCAGCTGATCCGCCTCGAACTTCCCGCCGCGCGCGCCGGCGACCGCGATGCCTACGGGCGCATCGTCGTCGCGTGCCAGAACACGATCACCGCGATCGCGCTGGCGATCGTGCGCGACGTGCCGAGCAGCGAGGACATCGCGCAGGACGCGTTTCTCAATGCGTGGCAACACCTGCGCCGCCTGCAGAACGCCGACAGTTTCCTGCCGTGGCTGCGGCAGATCACGCGCAACCTGGCGCGCGATCATCTGCGCGCGAAGGTGCGCGGGCCGTATCCGGTCGATGACATGGAAGCCGCCATCGCGGCTGCGGCCGATCCCGCGCCCTCGCCGCCCGAAGCCCTGATCGACGAAGAACGCACGCGCGCGGCCGGCGAGCTGATCTCTGCGCTGCCCGAAGAAAGCCGCGAGACGCTGCTGCTGTTCTATCGCGAAGGCCAGAGTTCGCAGCAGGTTGCGCGCTTGCTCGGCATTTCGGATGCGGCGGTGCGTAAACGTTTGTCGCGCGCACGGCAGATGGTGCGCGCGGACCTGCTCGCGCGCTTCGGTGAATTCGCGCAGGGCTCCGCGCCGGCGGCGAGTTTCGCGGCCGTCGTGACCAGCGCGCTCGTCGTGGCCAGCCCGCCGGCGGCGGCCGCGGGCCTCCTCGGCGCGGGTGCGGGCGCGGTCGGTGCGAAGACCTTGCTGCAGATCGTCCTCGGCGCGGCCGCGAGCATCGGCATCGCGCTGGTGATCGTGTTCGCGAGCATCGGATTCGACCTGCGCCGCCAGTTGCGCAAGGCGATCGACGCCGAAGAACGGCAAGCGCTGACGCGATCGGCCGTCATCAACGCCGGCGCGTCGGTCGGGTTCATGATCGGCATCCTGTTCATCGCGCACTCGACGACCGGCTGGATCCTGCCGGTGCTGGCGACGCTGGTGTTCATGGGCACGGTGTTCTGGCAGTCGGCGGTCGTGCAGCCGCGCGCGATGGCGCGCCGTCACGCGCTGGAAGCCGCGCAGGATCCCGTCGCCGCCGCCAGGGCGCGCCGCCGCGAGCGCTGGAAATGCCGCATCGGCCTGGCCTTCGGTGCGCTCGGCGGTTTCGGCGGGCTGATCGCCGGTCTGGTGATGTCGGGCCGTCTGACGTTCTGACGCGGACGTCACCGCCGCGCGTGACGAAGGCGCGACAAAATCTTCGCATTCGTTGGCGTTATGCTCGGCCCATGGGCGCCAACAACACCCCGGACCAGGACGAGCTCCGCGTCTTCCACACCGGGGACCACGCGTGCGGTTACTGGCCTTCGCGCATCGCGCGCGATCTGGTCCTCGATCCGCGCGATCCGCGCATGCCCAATCTGTATCCGCTCGCGCTGGGCTGGGGCTTCCGCCGTTCCGGCGACATCGTGTATCGGCCGCATTGCCAGGGATGCCGCGCGTGTGTCGCGGTGCGCATTCCCGTCGCGCAATTCACGCCCAACCGCAGCCAGCGGCGTTGCCTGGCGCGCAACGTGGACATCGAAGCGCGCATCGTGCCGGCGGAGCGCACCGAAGAGCAATTGGCGTTGTATCAGCGCTACCTGCGTGCGCGGCATCGCGGTGGCGGGATGGACGAGCACGGCGGCATCGAGTTCGATCAGTTCCTGATCGGCAGTTGGTCGCACGGGCGTTTCATGGAATTGCGCGAGCGCAGCGTCGAGGGCAAGGGGCCGGGGCGGTTGTTGTCCGTCGCGATCACCGATGTCGTCGAGAACGCGTTGTCGGCGGTCTATACGTTCTTCGATCCGGAGTTCGCCGAACGCGGGCTGGGCACGTTGTCCTTGTTGCGCCAGATCGCGTGGGCGCAACGCGACAATCGCGCGCACCTTTATCTCGGGTACTGGATCGAAGGGCACGACAAGATGGATTACAAGCGGCGCTTCCGGCCTTTGGAAGCGTTCGATGGGCGTGCTTGGCAGGCGTTGGTGTAGCGCGACCACTAGCGCGCCTTCGGACGGGCGCAGCGGTGCGCCGCATTGGAGGCCACATTGCTACGCAAGAGCTCACGCTCCGCAATGTGACCTCCAACGCGACGACCACTGCGCACCCCACGTTTTGATGCGCGACTTCCGCTTTTGAATGGGGCGTCGGAGTTTGATGGGGCCGCGCCTACTGCCAGCACACCAGACGGACGGAACCTCGCCCACCTCGGCGCGCGCACCGTCGTGACTTCGTCGCCTCTGGCAGGCGAGGTTCCTCGCGGCGATCGGATGGGCGAAGCGATGCGCTCGACGATCAGCCTTCGGGCGGCAAGTTCGTCGCTTCGGCCTTCGGCGCTTCGCCTGTTTGCGGCACGGCTTGCGTCGGCGCGGTGGCCGGCGGTGCTTTCGCGGCAACCGGCGGCAGTGACGCCATCAACGCGGGCGCGACGCGCGGCGAGAAACCGAAGCTCGCTTCGCTGTGCGCGGAGACGACCATCTTCACCATCGACTGCGGGACCATCAATTCGAGTGCGACGGTGCGGCCGTCGTTGGCTTCCGCTTCGATCGTCATTTCGAGCAGGGCGCCCGCGGTGTCGATTTCGTGGCAGAGCACGTGTTCGCCGCCAGGTCCTTCGCGCAGGTAGGGTTTGATCGCATCGCCGAGGGCTTCGAGCGCTTGCGGGAAGAAGTAGACGACGTAGCCTTCGGATGCATTCATCGCGTCAGGGTTCCAGACGGATCGTGATGGCGGCGGCGGCGTCGCGCGCACGGGCGCGGGCGTCGTCGATGTCGGTGCCGCGCGCGAGCGTCACGCCGACGCGGCGGTGCCCTTCCACGCGGGGTTTGCCGAACAGGCGCAGCGCGGTGTCGGGTTCGCGCAGGGCGCCTTCGACGTTGTCGAAGACCGGCACGCCGTGGCCTTGCGCGAGCATCGCGCACGAAGCCGTGGGGCCGAGCTGGCGGATCACCGGAATCGGCAGGCCGAGGATCGCGCGCGCATGCAGCGCGAACTGCGGCAGGTCCTGCGACAACAGCGTCACCAGGCCGGTGTCGTGTGGGCGCGGCGAGACTTCGGAGAACCACACCTCGTCGCCCCGGATGAAGAGCTCGACGCCGAACACGCCCCAGCCGCCGAGATCGTCGGTCACGGCTTTCGCGATTTGCTGCGAGCGCTCGAGCGCCTTGGGCGACATCGGTTGCGGCTGCCAGCTTTCGCGATAGTCGCCGTCGCGCTGCAGGTGCCCGATGGGATCGCAGAAACTCGTGCCGCCGGCGTGGCGCACGGTGAGCAGCGTGATTTCGTAATCGAAGTCCACGAAGCCTTCGACGATGACGCGGCCCGCGCCGGCGCGACCACCGGTCTGCGCGTAGTCCCACGCCGCGTCGATGTCCGCTTGCGTGCGCACCAGACTCTGGCCTTTGCCGGAAGACGACATCACGGGCTTGACCACGCACGGCAGGCCGACGGCTTGCACGGCGTCGCGATAGTCGGCGAGCGTGTCGACGAAGCGATACGGCGACGTCGGCAGGCCGAGCGTTTCGGCGGCGAGGCGACGGATGCCTTCGCGATCCATCGTCAGGCGCGCGGCGCGCGCGGTGGGGATCACGCGCAGGCTGCCTTTCGCTTCGGTTTCGATCTCGATCAGCGTGGGCGTGCTGATCGCTTCGATTTCGGGCACGACGATGTGCGGGCGCTCGCGTTCGATCAGCGCGCGCACGGCGGCGCCGTCGAGCATGTCGAGTACGTGGCTGCGGTGCGCGACCTGCATCGCCGGTGCGTCGGCATAGCGGTCGGCGGCGATCACTTCCACGCCGAAGCGTTGCAGTTCCAGCGCCACTTCCTTGCCCAGTTCGCCGGAGCCGAGCAGGAGCACGCGCGTGGCGTGCGGCGAGAGGGGCGTACCGATCGTGGGCATCGGGCCGGGGTCGAATGACTTGGGGCGCGTAGTGTACCCGCGCCGGCCATGCCATCCTGCGCGCCCATGCGCCTGTCCCGTGCCCTGACCGCCCTCGCCTGCTGCGCGCTGCTCGCCGCGTGCGGTGGCGACCAACCGCAGCCGCGGCTGGCCGGCGTGATCCTCGACGGCACGATCGACGAAACCAGCGGGCTCGCCGCGTCCACGCGTCATCGCGACACGCTGTGGTTGCTCCAGGACGGCGGCAACGGCGCGATGCTGCATGCGATCTCGCGGCGCGGCTCGCGCATCGCGAGCGTGCGCGTGGCCGGCGTGCGCAACACCGATTGGGAAGACCTCGACGCGTTCCAGTGGCAGGGCCGCCACTGGCTGCTGATCGCCGACACCGGCGACAACGGCGGCTTGCGTCGCACGATGCAGTTGCACGTGGTGCCCGAGCCCGATCCGCTGGTCGATGGCGGTGCGTTGTCGCCCGCCTGGTCGATCGCGTTCCGCTGGCCCGATGGTCCGCGCGATTGCGAGGCCGTCGCGGTGGATGCGAAAGCCGGCGAAGTGTTGCTGATTTCGAAGAAGCGCAAACCGGCGCAGTTGTTCTCCGTTCCGCTGCGTCGGGCGCGGGGCGTGGTCATCGCGCGCCGGATCGGCACGCTCGCCGAAGCGCCTGCCGAAGCAGGCAGCGATGGATCCGATGCACGGCGTGTCGCACTCGGCCGCCAGGTTACCGGCGCCGATCTCTCGCCCGATGGCCTCACCCTTGCGGTGCTGACCTACGACCGCCTGCTGCTCTACAAGCGCGCTGCCGGCGAACCCTGGTCGACCGCCGTCGCGCGCGCGCCCAACGCGCAGGCGTTGCCGTGGCTGCACCAGGCCGAGGCGATCGCGTGGTTGCCCGACGGCAAGGGCCTGATCGCAACCGGCGAGTTCAGCCCGGCGCCGCTGGTCTGGCTTCCGGCGACCCGCTGAAGGCCGCCATTCGTCGCCCACCGCTTGCGTGACTGATATCAGAGTGATATCACATCACCGCGCCCCAATTCCGGGGCAGGCGAGGCCTTCGATGAAAGAGAACCCCATCCGTTCCGCGGCCGGCATCCCCATGTTGCTCATGCTGCTGGCGGTGCTGCTGGTCGGCGGTTACCTGATTTTCAACGGAATCCGCATGCATGCCCCGCTGTGGATCGTCGGTGGCCTGCTGGTCAACCTGGTCGCCTTCTTCTGCCTGTTCGGCCTGTACATGGTCGAGCCCAACCAGGCCGCGGTGCTGAGCCTGTTCGGCAAGTACGTGGGCACGGTCAAGGAAAACGGCCTGCGCTGGAACAACCCCTTCTTCAGCAAGAAGAAGGTGAGCCAGCGCGTGCGCAACTTCGAAAGCGGCAAGCTCAAGGTCAACGAGCTCGACGGCAGCCCGATCGAGATCGCGGCGGTGATCGTGTGGCAGGTCGTGGACAGCGCCGAAGCGGTCTACAACGTCGACGACTACGAGAGCTTCGTGCACATCCAGTCCGAATCGGCGCTGCGTGCGATGGCCACCAGCTATCCCTACGACCAGCACGAGGAAGGCCAGTTCGCCCTGCGCAGCCATGCCGCGGAGATCTCGCAGCATCTGGAAAAGGAGCTGTCCGAGCGCCTCGCCGATGCCGGCGTTCAGGTGCTCAACGCGCGCATCAGCCACCTGGCCTACGCACCGGAAATCGCGCAGGCGATGCTGCAGCGCCAGCAGGCCAACGCGATCATCGCCGCGCGCACGCGCATCGTCGCCGGCGCGGTGGGCATGGTCGAAATGGCGCTGGCCGAGCTGCAGAAGAACGGCGTCGTGCACCTGGATGAAGAGCGCAAGGCGCAGATGGTCAGCAACTTGCTGGTGGTGTTGTGCGGCGAACGCGCCACGCAGCCGATCGTCAACGCGGGCACGCTGTACTGATGGCTGAAAAGAAGGCCTATCCGCTGCGCATCAACGCGGACGTGTTGAACGCCGCGCAGCGGTGGGCCGACGACGAGATCCGCTCGCTCAACGCGCAGATCGAATACGTGCTGCGCGACGCGCTGCGCAAGGCCGGGCGCCTGCCGGCGCCGCCGCCGACGAAGGAAGAGGACGACAACGATGGCGTATGACCGCTGGAACTACCAGGTCGTCGAAGTGAAGCCCGGCTTCATGGGCCTCAAGCGCGACGTGGTGCAGGAAAAGCTGGTGCAACTCGGCCTGCAGGGCTGGGAATTGGTGAGTGTCGTGCAATCGCATCCGTTCAAGCCCGTGCAGCTCTATCTCAAGAAACCCTTGTAGGGAGACAGGCCATGACGACGTCGCATCGCGGATATGTCACAGCTTCGGCCCTGGTGTTCACCGTCGTCGCATTGGCGCAGGCCTGGCGCGCGTTGGTCGGTGCGCCGGTGGAGATCGCCGGGCAGGCGATTCCGGTCGCGATCTCGTGGGTCGCCTTCGTCGTCGCGGGCGGCCTGGCGGCGTGGGGTTGGCGCACGCGCTGAGGCGTCGGGTACCCTTGGCGCATGCGACGCATGCCCAAGGTGTTGCTCAACACGCCCGACATCGAATTGTGGCCCGGCGGTTTGTTGCGTGCGCGCAGCAACCACGATGCGCGCGTGCTGTCGCGCGCAGTGCGCGTGCTGCGCCGCAAGCGCGACGGCCGCTATCTCGCCGCTGAGTTGCCCGAAGGCCTGATGCCGCTGGTGCCGTCGTTGCAGCGCGAGGACGGGATCGGCGAGGCGCTCGACGTATTGGATTCGTTCTCGGCGCACCAGCGTTGGGGCCTGGAGCGGGTGTACGACCTTCCCCTCGCCCGCCTGCACGAACACCTCGACCAACTCGGCATCGCCGAAGACGACTACGCGGACCGCACGGGCTTGTCGCTCGTCGCCGAACCCGATCGCCTCGACTTCGCCGGCTTCGACCGCTTCCGCCGCCCGATGTGGCTGCGGCCCGGTGCCGCGCGCGCATGGTTGCACCTGCAGGCCGAAGCCCTGCGCGACGACGTCGTACTCGAATCGATCAGCGGCTATCGCTCGCACGATTACCAACTCGGGATCTTCGAGCGGAAGCTCGCGCGCGGGCAGACGGTCGAAGAGATCCTCACCGTCAACGCCGCGCCCGGTTTCAGCGAACACCACGGTGGGCGCGCGCTCGACATCGGCACGCCGGATGAGCCGCCGGCCGAAGAGTCGTTCGAGAAGACGCGTGCATTCGCGTGGTTGCAGGACAACGCCGAAGGGCATGGATTCGTGCTGAGTTATCCGCGCGACAACCCGCACGGCATCGTCTACGAACCGTGGCATTGGTGTTGGCGTGGCGGGTGAACGCACGCTGGCGTCCGCTTGGACCTCCGGCCCGAACCACTTCAACCTCCTGCGCCTGATCGCCGCCTGGCTCGTGATCTACGGCCATGCGTGGGCGATCACGGGCACGCCGGGCGGCGATCTGTTCGCGCGCGCGACGCAGGTGAAGTTCGCCGGCGCGATCGCGGTGGACATGTTCTTCGTGATCAGCGGCTTCCTCATCGCCGCGAGCCTGCAGCGCAACACCGTGCGCGGCTATCTCGCTTCGCGCGCGCTGCGCATCCTGCCGGCGCTTGTCGTGTGCGTGGCGCTCACGGTGTTCGTGCTCGGGCCGTGGATGACGCACTCGGAGCATTACTGGTCCGCCGAAACATGGCGCTACCTGTGGTCGAACGCGACCCTGTGGCGCGCCGAATTCCACTTGCCCGGTGTGTTCGACACGCTGCCGCAAACGGCCGTCAACGGATCGCTCTGGACGCTGCCGGTCGAAGGGCGCCTGTACCTGTTGCTGCTCGGCGCATCGTTGGTCGGCGTGCTGACGGCGAAGCGCTACCTGGTGCCGTGGCTGCTGGTGCTGGCCGGGATCGTCGGCTTCGCGTTGTGGCGCGCACCGCTGCCGGATTGGCTGCTGAACGACTTGTGGTGCGTCGCGTTCTTCGTCACCGGCACGGCGGCGTGGTTGTGGCGGGCGCACATCCGCCTGTCGTGGATGCCGATCGTGGCCTTGCTGATCGTTGCGGCGTTGCTGCGCGGCTCGCCGTGGTTCGCGGCGCCCTACTTCGCGTTGATCGCGTATGGCACGTTGTGGCTCGCCTTCGCGCCGGTGCCGCCGCGGCTCGCACACCACGATCTGTCGTACGGCCTGTATCTCTACGGATGGCCGGCGGCGCAGATCGTGCAGACGTTTTCGCCGGGCCCGCCGCTGCACAACGTGTTGTGGGCGAGCGTGCTTGCGCTCGCACTCGCCGCGGCGAGCTGGTTCCTCATCGAACGCCCCGCGCTGCAATTCAAGCGCCGCTTCGGTACGCGCACGCCGATCGAGTCGCCTGCGCGGCCGACGCACGCGTAAGTTTTCAGAGCGCGCGAGTCTTCCGAGAAAAACGCGGAGCAATCGCCCTATCGCGCATGCAAGGGGTGCGCAAGGCTCTTCGAACCTTTCATCGGAGAGCCTGCCATGTCGCTGCGCACCCTGCTTGCAACGCTCGCGTTGCTGGTCGCAACACCGGCCGCGGCTTACGAGCCCGACCACTTCTACGTCATCCGTTCGAAACTCGACGGCCGCGTACTCACCGCCGAAGGCAATGCTTCGCACCTGCACGGACAGGCGCACGTCGCCACCGGCGTGGCGATGCGCGCGCCCGACAACTCACCCGCGCAACTTTGGTACGTCGAGCGCGCGCCGGGTGCCTACGGCGCGATGGGGATGATGTACATCCGTAATTACCTCGGCGGGCGCGTGCTCGATGTCGAAGGCTGGCAGACCAACGTCATCAAGTACGCGAAGAAGTCGGCACCGGAGTGGAACCAGCTCTGGCGCATCGACGGCAATCGCATCCAGTCGTACCGGGCCACGAACCATTGGCAATGTCTGGACGTGCTGTACGCCAACTGGCGCTACGGGCCGAACACCGGGCGGTGGAATTGCACCGGCGGCAGCAACCAGCAATGGGATTGGGTGCGGAAGGAACGCATCGTGCGGATGGGCGACGTGCCTGGGCGCGCCACGGTTGCGCCTGCGGGCGGATTGATGTTCGCGCGCCCGCTGATACCCGAGGAGGCGAGTGCCGGGGGAATCTACGGTTGGCCTGTTCCCGCCAGCCCCAAGATGAAGTCGTACGTGCTTCTGACGTGGAAGAACTCGAAGGCTGCCTGCGAACGCCTCGTCGTGAACGGCACCCCCAATTGGCGTCTGCCAACGCAGAACGAGTTCGTCACGTTGCTCAACACCTACAAGCCGCTGGGCGCACCGCCTTCGGGCGTTGCGCTCGAGCGTCTGGGCTGGATCAACGGGACGCACTGGCTCTCGCGCGTCGTCGGTGAGTACTGGAACGGGTTGATCGTGCCCGATGACCCGACGCGGGAAGACGCGTGGGCCACCGACACCCCCTTCCTTGCGGCCTGCGTGCGCTGATGCGCAGCGAGGCGCTCGCACCTCACCCCTGCGAGCGCTTCACCGGTTTCGCATCCTTCGCCTTCGGTGCATTCGCCAGGTCCGCGATGCGCCAGAGATACAGGCTCGCGTAGGTGCGATACGGCCCCCACTTCTCGCCGCGCGCCTGCAGGACTTTCGGCGCCGGCATCTCGTCGAGTTTGTCGATCGCCTGCGCGCCCTTGCGGATGCCGAGATCGTCGATGGGCAACACGTCGGGCCGGCCGAGTCGGAACATCAACATCATCTCCACCGTCCAGCGGCCGATGCCGCGGATCGGGACGAGCGCGGCGATGATCGCGTCTTCGTCCATCGTGGACATCTGCTTCAGCGTGGGGATTTCGCCGCGTTCCTCGCGCAACGCAAGATCACGCAGCGCAAGCGATTTGTTGCCCGACACGCCGCATGCGCGCAACGCGACATCGTCGATGCGCGCGAGCGTGTCGCAATGGAAACGATCGCTGGCGATCGCGGCTTCCACGCGGCCGACGATCGTCGCCGCGGCCTTGCCGCTCAGCTGTTGGTAGAGGATGGCGCGCGCGAGCGCGTCGACCGGATCGAAGGGTTTGCGCCAGCGCGGGTCGGCTTCGATGGGGCCGAGCTTTTCCATCCACTTGCCGAGCTTGCGGTCGCGCTTGGTCAGGTGCGACCAGGCCGCGTCGGTGTCGAATCCCCGGGTGCGTCGCGCCATCGTGTCTCCTTCAGCGTCGCAGGCAATGCGCGGCGAACAACAACCAGCCGGCGATCGTGATCATGCCGCCCAGCGGCGCGAATGTCGTGGGCCCGTGCGCGACCGCGGCGCCGACGAGGCTGCCGGAGAACAACAGCACGCCCGCGAGCAACGCCATCAACGAAACCGCACCGAGCCAATGCGCACCATGGCGCGCGAGGGCCGCGAGCGCGATGCCGTGGCCGAAGGCGAATGTCGCCGCGATGATCACTTGTTCGCGCGCGTGCGGCTCGAGCGTTGCATGCATCGCATACGCGGACAGCGCCACCGCGCAGGCGGCGAACAGGCCGCCGGCGAAACCCGCCAGGCGGATGGTGATCGTGCGTTCGCCCGTGCGCATGCGTTCCTCCAAAACGACGAACGCCGCGAGCGCGGCGTTCGTCTTCAAGCATCGATGTCGATCGGCTTACTTCAGCTGCCAGAACAGCTGGTAGTGGCCTTCGTCGGTGAAGCCCGGGTCCACGCCGTTGGTCCACGATTCGAACGGACGGCCGGTGGTTTCGTAACCGCGGGTCATCGTCCAGGCGCGCAGCGAGTCGCGCACCTTGGCGAGGTTGATCATGTGGCCGGTGAAGCCGGCGGTGGCGAAGCGCGCGGGCGTGGTGCGCACGAACTGCACCTGCTGCTCGAGCTTCGGCGCCGGGATTTCCGACGGTTCGCCCGTCTCGCCCTTCTTGCGCACCGGGATCGCGGTGTCGAAGGAGTAGGCGTCGGCGGCGAATTCGGTGGTGATCACGCGCACCGGGCCGGCGGCTTCCAGGCCGTTGGCGTCCATCACCTTGCGGATCCACTGCAGGTTGGCGTTCATCGCCTGCTGGATCTTGTCGGGGTCGCGTTCGACCGTGGCCGGCGCGAACAGCAGGTTCTCCGCCGGGAGTTCGACGACCTTCGGCAGGTCGACCGGGCTCTTGCGGCCGAAGTCGGCGTTGTAGTCGTAGTTCGGCACGCCGGCCAGCATGTTGGTCAGCTTGCCCAGGCCCAGCTTGATGTCGTCGCCGACCGAGCGGATGTACAGGCCCGAGTAGCGGCCGAACAGGTCGAAGCCGTAATCGACGTCGTAGGTCTGCGTGATTTCGACGTTGCGGTTGTTGCGGCCCGTCGGCTTGAGCATGAAGACGGTTTTCTTGTCGGTGCCGCGGTTGCGATCGACGATGTCGTATTCGATGCGGTTGGGCTCGTTCTTGACGAGCGTCCACTTGCCCGTGCCGACCATCTTGTTCGTCGAGTTGTATTCGAAGCCGGCGCCCACGCCGGTATCGGGACCGAAGAACTTCCAGTCCATGCGCGGGTCGCGCAGCGCCAGGGTGTTCCATTCCTTGAAACGACGCGGGCTGGTGAGCGTGTCGCGCACGATGACCATCTTGCGATTCGTCTCGATGCTTTCGGACACGTGGCGCGAAGACGGCAGCGCGATGCCGACGACGACGAAGAGCACGGCGACGATCGCCAGGGAAATCAGGATCTCGATCAAACGGGTCATTCGGGGGTCTCCAGACCGGGCCGCCGCCGGGCGGCCCGCACAGACCGGCGATGCTAGCAGGTGAGCGGCCGTGCTTGCGAGCCACCGGAATGATGGGCCGCAAGCGGCCCTTCATTTCCGGGCTTATGTCACAGCCCGGCCGTCGGTCACACCAATTGCAGTTCGAACGCCTTCAGCACCGCACGGGTGCGATCACGCACGCCGAGCTTGGACAGGATGTTGGACACGTGGTTCTTGATGGTGCCCTCGGCCACGCCCAGCGAGTTGGCGATCTCCTTGTTGGAAAAGCCGCTTGCCATCAGGCGCAGGATTTCCGTTTCGCGATCCGTCAGGGGGTCCGGACGGTCGAGGCTCACGAAATCGTTGCGCATGTGCTCCAGGCCCGACAGCAGCCGTTGCGTCACGGCCGGTTGGACCAGCGAGCCGCCCGCCGCGACGGTCTGGATCGCGCCGACCAGCTGTTCGAGCGTCACGTCCTTGAGCAGGTAGCCCTTGGCACCCGCCTTCAGGCCCGCGAGCACGAGTTGGTCGTCGTCGAACGTCGTGAGGATGATCGTCGGCGGCAGGGTGTTGGCGCGGCCCAGGGCCTGCAGGGCTTCCAGGCCCGACATCACGGGCATGCGCATGTCCATGAGGACGACGTCCGGCTGGATCTGGGGGATCAACTCGACGGCCTGGCGGCCATCGCCGGCCTCGGCGACGACCTCCATCCCCGGGGCGAGGGCCAGCAGCGAACGGATGCCCTGCCGCACGAGGGTCTGGTCGTCGACCAGGCAGATGCGGATGGTGGCGGTGTTCATGACGCGGTGGCTCCTTCGGGGGTGGTCTCGCCCGGCGTGGGCGGGGTTTGCGAGGGGTTGGACCCTGAAGCGGCCGCAATGTTGCCGAGCGGCACGCCGAGCATGGTGGCGGGCAAGGCCAGGCGCAGGCGGAAGCCGGCGCCGGGGGTCGATTCGACCTGCAGATCCCCGCCGTGCTGCGCCAGCCGCTCGCGCATGCCGCGCAGGCCGTTGCCGGGGATCAGCGCTTCGGTGCCCGTGCCGTCGTCGCGCGCCTCGATGGCGATGCCGCCGTCGACCCGGCGCGCGTCGATCCACAGGTTGCGCGCGCCCGCATGGCGCACCGCATTCGTGATGATTTCCTGCGTGCAGCGCAGCAAGACATGCGCGCGCTCGGGATCGTCGAGCGTCAGCGGCTCTTCGATATCCATGTGGATCGCGAGCGACGGGACGTTCTCCGCCAGGGGCCGCAGGGCCGCGGCGATGTCGATCGCCCCACCCTCGCGCAACTGGCTCACCGCTTCGCGCACGTCGGTCAGCAACAGGCGCGCGAGCGTGTGCGCCTGCTGCACGTGTTCCTTCACCCGCCCGTCGGACAGATGGCCCGCCACTTCCAGGTTGAGGCTGAGCGCGGTGAGGTGGTGGCCGAGCAGGTCGTGCAATTCGCGCGAGATGCGCGTGCGTTCGTTGACGCGCGCGCTTTCGGCGAGCAGCGCGCGTGTCGCGCGCAATTCGGAATTCAGCCGTCGTTGTTCTTCGCGCGCCTGCGCCTGCTGCCGCGCGACCAGGCTGGTGACGAACACGAAGCCCGAGAAGCCCGCATACAGCACCGATTGCATCAACGCTTCGAGCAAGGGGAAGTTGAGCCCGTGCACGAACACCGGCACCACCGCGAGCTGGCTCAGGACCAGCCACGCCACGCCCAGCGGGAGCGGCAACAACCACGGCAGCACGCACGCGGCGACCATCAGCAACACGCTGCCCAGGCCGCTCTCGTTCCAGTAGCTCACGCCCACCGCGGCGAGCGTGAGAATCAGCAACAGCGCGAAATCCCCGACCGTGCGCCGCCGCACGCCCAGCCCGCGCGTGAGCCATGCATAGCTCACCCCGAAGGCGAAGTACGAGACCCACCCCTGCCACGGCATGGGGCGCAGCGCGAGTTGTTCCTCCGCGCCGTCGCCGAGCAAGGGCACGAGCCAGGAATACACGAGGGGCAGGCTGACGACGGCCCACGTGAAGAGGCCTGCGTAGCGCAGGAGGCGGTCATGGCCGAAACGGGCGAACATGCCCAATCCTAGCCCTCCGGGGCGGCAGGTGCGGGAGGCCGAAAGTCATGCCCCACCCCCCGGATCGCGTGCGATAATCCGCGCCAGCGCCGGGGACAGCGCGTCCCACCCGCCCGCAAGACCTTGAGAAAGACCGGAGCCGTCAATGTCGATTGTTGTCCGCGACGTGCGTGAGCACGAGCTGGATTCCGTCCTTGCCCTCAACAACGCCGCCGGCCCCGCGATCCTGCCGCTCGACGCGGCCAAGCTCCGCAGCTTCTTCGATTCCGCCGAATACTTCCGCGTCGCCGAGCGCGACGGGACGATCGCCGGCTTCCTCGTGGGTTTTGGGTCCGACACGGCGCACGAGAGCGACAACTTCGCCTGGTTCCGGGCGCGCACGCCTGCGTTCTTCTACATCGACCGCATCGTGGTGGCTTCGCGCCGTCGCGGCGGCGGCGTGGGCCGCGCGTTGTACGCCGACGTCCAGAGCTATGCCGAGCTTCGCCATCCGCAGTTGTGCTGCGAGGTGCTGCTCGAGCCGGGCACCGACCACGCCCTGCTCTTCCACGGCAGCTTCGGCTTCCGTGAAGTCGGCCAGAACGTCATGCACAACGGCCACCGCGCCGCGATGCTGATGAAGGACCTGTGCAGCTACGCCTGGGTGCGCGAAACCTACGGCGACACCCTGCCCGCCGCGCCCTGGATGCCGATGCCGCGCGTGCAGTCGCTCACGCTCGCGCACCGCCCGACCGGAACCTGCGCGTGAGCACGGCCATCGATTACGAACAGGCAGGCGAACTCAAGATCGGCCAGGTCGGCATCGCCAACCTGCGCGTGCGCACCCTCGACGTCGCGCAACTTGCCGCCGAAATGCGCGACCGCGTGCAGCGCGCGCCCAAGCTGTTCGCGCGCGCCGCGGTGATCCTGGATTTCGGTGGCTTGTCGAAGACGCCCGACGTCGACACCGCGCGCAAGCTGGTCGACGGCCTGCGCGAAGCCGGCGTGCTGCCGGTCGCCCTGGCCTACGGCACGCGCGAGATCGAAGAACTCGCCGCCGCGCTGAACCTCCCGCTGCTGTCCAAGTTCCGCGCGCAGTACGAACGCACCGGCGACGCACCGGCCGAACCGGCGCCCGCGCCGCGCGCGGCATCCAAGACCGCACCCGCCGCCGAACCGGCGCCCGCGCCGCCGACGTCGCAACCCGGCGCCGCTCCGGGCATGATGCAGGTCACGCCCGTGCGCAGTGGCCAGCAGGTGTACGCGGAAAATTGCGACCTCACCGTGGTGACCACCGTCGGTGCGGGCGCGGAAGTGATCGCGGACGGCTCCATCCACATCTACGGTGCATTGCGTGGTCGCGCGCTCGCCGGCGCGCAGGGCAACGAGAAGGCGCGGATCTTCTGCCGCGAATTCCATGCCGAGCTCGTGGCGGTGGCCGGTCACTACAAGGTGCTGGAAGACATTCCGAAGGACCTGCGCGGCAAGGCGGTGCAGGTATGGCTCGACCAGGGGCAGCTCCGCATCGCGGCGCTGGACTGAACAACAACAAGAACGCATTCGAGAGGAACATCACTTGGCCGAAATCATCGTAGTCACTTCCGGCAAGGGCGGCGTGGGCAAGACCACGACCAGCGCAAGCATCGCTTGCGGCCTGGCACGCCAGGGCAAGAAGGTCGCCGTCATCGACTTCGACGTCGGCCTGCGCAACCTCGACCTGATCATGGGTTGCGAGCGCCGCGTGGTGTACGACTTCGTCAACGTGATCCACGGCGAGGCTTCGCTGAAGCAGGCGCTGATCAAGGACAAGCGTTTCGACACGCTCCACGTGCTGGCCGCCTCGCAGACGCGCGACAAGGACGCGCTCGCGAAGGAAGGCGTCGAGAAGGTGCTCAACGATCTGGCCGAAGACGGTTTCGACTACATCGTGTGCGATTCGCCGGCCGGCATCGAGAAGGGCGCGTTCCTCGCGATGTACTTCGCCGACCAGGCGATCGTCGTGGTGAACCCGGAAGTCTCCTCGGTGCGCGACTCCGACCGCATCCTCGGCCTGCTCGCTTCCAAGACGCGCAAGGCCGAGAACGGCGAGCGCGTGAAGGAACACCTGCTGCTGACGCGCTACAGCCCTTCGCGCGTGGAAACCGGCGAGATGTTGTCGATCACCGACGTCGAGGAAGTGCTCGGCCTCAAGACGATCGGCGTGATCCCCGAATCCGGCGACGTGCTCAACGCGTCGAACAAGGGCGAGCCGGTGATCCTGGACATGGAATCCAACGCCGGCCAGGCCTACGACGACGCGGTCGCGCGCCTGATGGGACAGGAACGTCCCATGCGCTTCACGCTGCCCGAGAAGAAGGGATTCTTCACCAAGCTCTTCGGGGGCTGAGCCATGTCGATCTTCGATTTCCTCAAGCCCAAGAAGAACACCGCCGCCGTTGCGAAGGACCGTCTGCGCATCATCATCGCGCAGGAACGCAGTGCCCACGGCGGGCCCGATTACTTGCCTCTCCTCCGTCGCGAGTTGCTCGAGGTGATCCGCAAGTACGTCAACGTCGACGCGGAAGCTGTGAAGGTCGACGTGGTCAAGGACGGCGAGCACGACGTGCTGGACATCTCGGTGGCGTTGCCGGAGGAGCGCGCCGCGGTGGGCTGACGCGTGTCCGTGTTGACGCTGTCGGACATCGATCACGGCCATGTCGCCGCGTTGCTCGGTGCGTACGGGTTGCAGTTGGTGCACGTCGATGATGGTGCGCCCATTCCCGGGAGTTACTGGGGCGAGCCCGAGGCCGGGCTCGTCGGTGCGACGGTGTACGCGCGCGCTGATACGCCGGTGCATTCGTTGTTGCATGAGGCGGCGCATTTAATCGTGTTGCCGCCGGAGAAGCGGTCGGCGGTGCATACCGATGCCACGGATTCGGTCGCGGAGGAAGACGCGGTCTGCGTGCTGCAGTCCTTGTTGGGTGATGCGATTCCCGGTGTCGGGGCCGCGCGTGTGTTCGCTGATATGGATGCGTGGGGGTATACGTTCCGCCTGGGGTCTGCGCGGGCTTACGTCGAGCAGGATGCGACGGAGGCTTGGGAGTGGTTGGCGCGTCGTGGGTTGGTCGACGTTGAATCCAAGTCGCTGGTGGATCCGACGGTTTGACGTCCCACCTCCCCTCCAGGGGAGGTCAAAAAGAAGCCCGCCACATGGCGGGTTTCTTTTTGGGTGGGGTAAAGCTTGAGGTGCAGTACGCAGACCCATCGTCTTTGTAGTTTGTGCGCCACCACCAGACCGGCGCATCGGCACGCCGCATTGAAGGCCACATTGCTACGCAAGAGCTCACGCTCCGCAATGTGACCTTCAACGCGACGACCGCTGCGCACCAGGGCTGTTTGTTTCGCGACAGCCCTTGATGAGTGAGTGCGTCGACGCTGATCGATTCGCGCCGACTGCCAGCACACCCGATGGACGGAACCTCGCCCACCTCGGCGCGCGCACCGTCGTGACTTCGTCGCCTCTGGCAGGCGATGTTCCTCGCAGCGATCTGATGGGCGAAGCGGCGCCGCTCTCCCTATGGGAGAGCGGTTGGGTGAGGGCGCTACTTCAGAGCGCGCTCCTGGATTTCAGCGGACCAGTAGACCGTTTTGAGAACGCGTCCGATGCTGCGTTCGACGCGCTTGAACACCCACGCGAACGAATGTGGGCGCAACGACTTGTCGTATCCGCTCGCGGCAGACGTGCCAGGCTCTGCTAGCCGCCCCATGACGCGCATGTACTCGCGCAACTCGACGAGCTCGAGATGCGATCTCTCCGGAAGAACGTAAACCGCAAGCGGACGCTGCGGACGCGCTGCATCTTGCATGGAAACCTCCCTCGATTCGTTTCCCTCGCACCGGATGGCACGAAGGTGTCGGGAGGTGAAATTCCGCCGGCAGCGAGGACAAAGCCGGAACGTTCTGTCGATGCGTTTGAAAGGTCCTCCGACAAGCGCTGAAGGTCTTCGCCAACACCTCAGCGGCTTGCGATAGGCCCTCTCCCAACCGCTCTCCCGCAGGGAGAGCGGCACCGCTTCGCCCGTCAGATCGCTGCGAGGAACCTCGCCTGCCAGAGGCGACGAAGCACGACGGTGCGCGCGCCGAGGTGGGCGAGGTTCCGTCCATCGGGTGTGCTGGCAGTCGGCGCGAATCGATCACACCACGGCGCAAACATTCACCAAGGGCTGTCGCGCACCCAACCACTCGTGGTGCGCAGCGGTCGTCGCGTTGAAGGCCACATTGCGGAGCTTGAGCTCTTGCGGAGCAATGTGGCCTTCAATGCGGCGTGCCGATGCGCCGGTCTGGTGGCGGCGCGCAAACAACCACCACGATGGTTCTGCGTACTGCACCTCAAGCTTTACCCCACCCAAAAAGAAACCCGCCATGCGGCGGGCTTCTTTTTGACCTCCCCTGGAGGGGAGGTGGTGCGTACCCTCAGCCCTTAGCAGCCGGCGTCGCATTCCACCCACAAGTCTTCCCTTCGTTCTGCTTCTTCAACCAATCCTGCAACGGCGCGAAGTACTCAAGCACAGGCGTCGCGTCCATCTTGTCGCTGCCCGTCATCTCCTTCAACGTCGCCTGCCACGGCTGGCTCGCACCGCGGGACAACATCCGGCTGAACTTCTCACCCGCCGCCTTGTTCCCGTAGAAGCTGCACCCGTGCAGCGGACCCTTGTACCCGGCCTCATCGCACAACGCCTTGTAGAACTGGAACTGCAACACGTGCGACAGGAAATAACGCGTGTACGGCGTATTGCCCGGCACGTGGTACTTCGCACCTGCGTCGAAGAACTCCTCACCGCGCGCCGACGCCGGCGCGACACCCTGGTACTTCGCCTTCAGATCCCACCACGCCTTGTTGTACTGATCCGGCTTGATCGACCCATCGAACACCCCCCAACGCCAACGATCGATCATCAGCCCGAACGGCAGGAACGACACCTTCGCCAACGCCATGCGCATCTGCGCATTGATCAACGACTGATCGCTCTGCTGCTGCTCACCGACCAACCCGATCGAATGGAGATACTGCGGCGTCATCGCCAACACGATCGTGTCGCCGATCGCCTCGTGGAACCCATCGTGCGCGCCGTTCTGGAACAACGGCGGCAGATGCTTGTACGCCGTGTAGTAATACACGTGCCCGAGCTCGTGGTAGATCGTCGTGAAATCTTCCTCGTTCGGCTTGATGCACATCTTGGTGCGCACATCGTCGGCCATGTCCATCGGCCACGCACTCGCATGGCACACCACGTCGCGATCGCGCGGCTTGATGAACTGCGACTTCTCCCAGTACGTCGCCGGCAGCTTGGGCATGCCGAGCGAAGCGTAGAAATCTTCCGCGCGCTCGGTCATGTGCTTCGCGGTGGCGAGCTGGCCGATGACGCGCATGTCGGCGAGATCGTCGGCTGTCGGTGAACCATCATGCTGCGCGAGCGCGAGGTTGAAATCCTGCGTCGCCAGGTCCTGCAGCTTTCCGGTGATGTTGAGATCGTCGCCATTCGGATACGGCTGCAGGATGTCCCACAGGTTGCTCCAGTCCTGCTGCCACATGTTGCCCATCAGGTGCGCGGGCAGCATGCCGCCGGCCACTTCGCCGCGGTCGCCGTATTTCGCTTCGAGTTGCGTGCGCGCGTAGCAGTGCAGTTGGTCGTAGAGCGGCTTGACCTGACCCCACAGACGATCGGTGTCCGCGGCGAATTGCGCGGGCGTCATGTCGTAACCCGAGCGCCAGAGTTCACCCGTGTCGGCGAAGCCCATGTCGCGCGCGCCGATGTTCGACAGCTCGACGAACTTGACGTAGTCCGGCCGCATCGGCTGCGCGATGGTGTGCCAGCCCTGCCAGGCGTCGAGTTGTTCGTCGTAATCGCGGCTCGTGCGCAGCACGTCTTCGAGTTCGCCGAGTTGGCGGCACTTCTTCGCCGTGCCCGTGCCGCTGCAGTACGTGCCCTTGCCGTACATGCCTTCCAACTTGCTCGCGAGTTTGGTCAGCGCTTCGAGTTGCGCCGGATCCTTCGGCGGCGGCATGTCGGCCTGCAGCTTGAGCAACTGGATCGCGCGCGCGGTGTCCGGCGAAAGTTGCTGGCCTTCGTACTTGCGCGATTGTTCGATCCACCCGCGCAACTGCGTGAGGTTGCGTTCTTCGGCCTTCGCCGACACCAGTTCGCTGTCGCTGTTGATGTAGGTCGAGGACAGCCACTGCGCAGACGCGAGTTCCGGATAGCCCTTCTTGATTTCCGCGTTCACGCGCGCGACGAACTGGTCGGCCGTCTCGCCCTTGGGCGCCGGTGCGACGCCGGTGGGCGCGGGCTCGGTTTCGGCGGGCTTCTTGCAGCCGGCGATCGTGAACACACTCGCGGTCACGGCGAGGGCGAGCAGGAGGTGGCGTGGCTTCACGGGGCATTCCTGGGGCGTGCGCCGGCGGGCGCGAGGACGGCAGGCTAGCAAAGCGGCTGTCGGGTCGCGATAGGCGCCGTCACGGGCCGAACGGATCGGGGCTCGGGGACGGCATCGGGCGCGCGCCCTCCTCCGCCCAGCCGTAGGTGCCGATCAGGGGCACGAAGGCGACGTCGTCGAACTCCCGGGTTTCGAATCGAACAGCGTCCACGCGCGTCACGCGCACGAGGCGCTGGTGATGCAACGAGCGTCCGACCGGCATGACCAGGCGCCCGCCGATCGCCAGTTGCTGCTTCAAGGCGTCCGGCACGTCGGGTCCGCCGGCCGCCGCGATGATCGCGTCGAAGGGCGCGGCCTCCGCCCAGCCGCACGTGCCATCGCCGGTGCGCACTTCGATGTTGGCGTAATGCAGATCGTCGAAGCGGCCGCGCGCGAGATCGCTCAATTGGCCGTGGCGTTCGATCGTGTAAACACGCGCGGCGATCTGCGCCATCACCGCGGCTGCATAACCGGAGCCGGCGCCGATTTCGAGCACGCGCGCGCCGTGCGCAATGCGCGCAATTTCGATCATGCGCGCGACGATGTAAGGCTGCGAAATCGTCTGCCCCGCCGCGATGGGCAGCGGCCCGTCCTCGTAGGCGTAGTCCTGGAGGGACGCATCGACGAAGCGCTCGCGCGGCACATGGCGCATCGCGTCCAACAAGGCCGCGTCGTGGATGCCGCGCGCGGCGATCTGCCGCCGGACCATGGATTCGCGCTGGGGGCCGAAATCCCGCATGGCGTACCCCGTTGCATGAACGTCGCAATTCGCGCCAACCCTAACGAGAACAGGGTCGAAGCGACGTGACCCACCCCATCCGCAGGCGTATCCTCGGTGGATGAACGAGACCTCCCCCCGCACCCAGGTCCCGGCGCCGCCCGCAGACCTCGCCCCGCAGCCCCTCGACCACGCCACCGCCCTGCCCGCACGTTTCTACGCCGACCCGGCGTACGGCGCGGTGGACCGCGCGCTGATCTTCGATCGTGGCTGGCAGTTGATCGCGCACGTGTGCCAGTTGCGCAACGCGGGCGACCACGCGATCGGCAACTTCGCGGGCTTGCCCGTGATTGCCGTGCGCGGTGCGGATACGGTCATTCGCGTCTTCCACAACGTGTGCCGCCATCGCGCCGGCCCGCTCGCGCAGTGCGACGGTTTGGGTGCGAAGGCCTTGCGTTGCCGCTACCACGGCTGGACGTACACGCTCGACGGCACGCTGCGTTCGGCGCCGGAAATGGGCGATGCACCCGACTTCAACGTGAGCGACGTGAAGTTGCCGCAGCTCGCGGTGCGCGTGTGGCAAGGCCTGGTGTTCGCGTGCGTCGATCCGGAGCGTGCGCCCGACTTCGATGCGTTCGTCGAAGGCATCGATGCGCGCATCGGCGAGGATCGCGGGCTCGAACAGTACGGCCACCATCATCGCGTCGCGTATGAAGTCGGCTGCAACTGGAAGGTCTACATCGACAATTACCTGGAGGGTTACCACGTCCCGCACGTGCACCCCGGGTTGAACAAGTTGCTCGACTACCGCAGCTACGTCACGCAGACCGCGCGCTGGTACTCGTTCCAGTGGAGCCCGCTGGAAAGTGGCGACGAGCTCTATGGCAACGGCGACGCGCTGTATTACTGGATGTGGCCGAACACGATGCTCAACATCGTCCCCGGCCGCCTGCAGACCAACCGCGTGGTGCCGCTGGGCATCGATCGTTGCCGCGTGGAGTTCGATTTCTACTACGCGATGGACGACAGTCCCGCCGGCCAGGCGCGTCGCGCCGCCGACCTGAGCTTCAGCGATGAAGTGCAGGTCGAAGACCTGACCATCTGCGAAGACGTCCAACGCGGGCTGTCGTCGGGTTCCTATGTGGCGGGCCGACTGAACCCGTTGCGCGAGAACGCGGTGCACCACTTCCACGAGTTGCTGCGCGCCACTTACCGCGACGGCGCCTGACCCGGGACGCCGTGGAACCCGCGCCGGGACTGGCGCGTGACGGCGTTCATGTCGCGGAGTACGGTCGGTTCGTAGAATGCGCGGCGCTGGATCGCCAGCGTTTCCGTGATCACCCGGGGTGTCCCCAATGCGCCTGACCGCCGTCTCCCTCGCAATCTCCGCGCTCCTGCTCGCAGCGCCCACCGCGCACGCGCAGGACGCCCGCAAGTCGTTCAGCGCCCAGGGCGCCGACGAGAAGTCCGCGTGCGACGCCGCCAACAAGCAGGCGCGCGACTGGGCGAAACAAGGCAAGTCGCAGGGTCGCGCACGCCAACTGCTCGACGACGGCAAGTGCGCCTGCACCGCCGCGGCCGGCGGTCAGTCGTGCACGCTCGATGTCGCCGTGCGCGACGAGCAGCACGAGGAAGAAGAGGAACGCTGATCGTGGATGCAGCGCCAGGGAAGGCGATCTCCACGCGACGCCTGGCCGTCCTGTTGGGCGGGCTGGCGATGTTCGGCCCGTTCTCGATCGACACGATCTTCCCCGCGTTTCCGCAGATGGGCGCGCAGCTCGCGGCCGACAAGGTCGCGATGCAGCAGACGATCTCCGTCTACCTGATCGCCTACGCGCTCATGAGCCTCGTGCACGGGCCGCTGTCCGATGCGATCGGCCGCAGGCGCGTGATCCTCGCCGGCCTGTTCGTCTTCGCGCTGGCCTCCGCCGGTTGCGCGCTGTCGCATGACCTGACGACTTTGCTGTGGTTCCGCGCGTTGCAAGGCTTGAGCGCGGGCGTCGGCCTGATCGTCGGGCGCGCGGTGATCCGCGACGTGCTGCACGGCGACGACGCGCAACGTTTGATGAGCCAGGTGTCGATGATCTTCGGCATCGCGCCCGCGATCGCGCCGGTGATCGGCGGCTGGATCCTCGGCTGGTCGGCGTGGCCGGTGATCTTCTGGTTCCTGGTCGTCTTCTCGATCCTGCTGTGGTTCGCAACGCTCGTGGCGTTGCCCGAAACGCATCCGCAACCCGCGCGCCTGCCCTTGCGCGCGAAGCCCTTGATGCGCAATTACGTCGCGATCTTCCTCAACCCGCGCTTCCAACGATTGGCGGCGGCCGGCACGTTCAACTTCGGCGCGTTGTTCCTGTACATCGCATCGGCGCCGGCCTTCGTGCTCGATCTGCTGCGCCTGGACGAGCGCAGCTTCGCGTGGTTCTTCGTGCCGATGATCGGCGGCATGATGCTCGGCGCGTTCACCTCGGGCCGCATCGCCGGGAAGATCGACGGCACCACGCAGGTGCGCATGGGATTTGCGTTTTGCGGCGTGGCCGCGGCGCTCAACATCGCCTACAACCTGTTCGTCGACGTGCCCACGGTGCCGTGGGCGGTGTTGCCGATGATGCTGAACTCCTTCGGCATCGCACTGGTGTTTCCGATCGTCACGCTCGCCATTCTCGACATGTATCCACGGCAGCGCGGCAGCGCGTCGTCGTTGCAGGCTTTCACCGGCCTGGTGTCGAACGCGGTGATCGCGGGCATCCTGTCGCCGTTGTTGAGCCAGCATGCGGTGCATCTGGCCCTCGGTGCGGCGGTGTTCTCCTTGCTGGGCTGGGCCTTCTGGCGGTGGGAGATGCACGTGAATTCGCGCATGCGGATGTGTGCGGCGGTGGAAGTCGGCGGGCTGGAGCCCACCGAACGGTTGTAACGACGTCATCCACGTTCAACGACCGCTAACTTGGTGGCTGGTCCAGACGTTCGAGTATTTCAGTCGCCTGGAACACGCGTCCCCATCGACGTTCGTTGACCAACTGGACGATGCCTGCCGCGTGCAGGTTGTTGAGCGCAGCGTTCGCGGCCGGTTGCGATACGCCCAAGCCTTCGACCGCTTGTTGCACCGAAAGCACCGGATGTCCAAGAAGAAAACGGGGCAGTCGGCGCGTGGCCGAATGCGCACGATATCGCTCAAGCGATTTTTCCCAACGCTCCGCCATCGCAGCGAGATCCTGCGCAATGGAAACCGATTCGTTGCACGATTCCACGATCGCCCGGCTCAACAGACGCAGCCACGGCGCCCACTGCCCGCGTAATTGCACGCTCGCGAGCGCTTCGTAGTACTCCGTCTTTGCTCGCAGCAACGCACCCGACAGATAAAGCGGCGGATAGCCTTCGGCAGCAAGCAGCAACGGGAAGAGCAAGCGACCCGTACGGCCGTTGCCATCCTGATAGGGATGAATCGTTTCGAACTGCGCGTGTGCGATCGCCATCTGCGCCAGAAGCGTGAGTTCGCCCTGCTCGTCCTCGCGCGGTGCGTACTGCAGGATCGCGCCCTCGAATTCCTCCATGCATCGCGGCACGTCCGCTGGCGGAGCGGGCACGAATGCGGCGTCCTCGATCCTCGACGAGGTGCCGATCCAGACCTGCTCGGTGCGGTAGGCCCCGACCGGCAGCCGTGTCGTTTCGTCTTGCATCAGCAGCGCGTGCAGCGCGTCGATCAATCGCAGGTCGAGCGCGGCGCGCCCACCTTCGCGAATCCGTTCGAGCCCGTGCTGGAGCGCGAGAACATAGCGTTCGGTGACTTTGACGTCGGGTGGCAAGCCCCGCTCGCCACGCGTCGCTTCGTAGGTCAACAGCTCCGAAAGATTGGAACGCGTCCCTTCGATCTGCGAGCTCTTGACGGCTTCGCGCCTGGCCAAAGTGCGCGTCACCATTTCGACGTTCGGGATATGTGCCACCGCCCCTTGCAAGCGGCCGAGGGCTGCGTAGGCGTCCCCCAATGCGGCGCCCTGCACGGCCTCGACCGAAAGCTGCCTCGGGGTGGGAGGAGCGACCAGAGCCAAGGCATTCGGGGTGCCCGAAGCGGGCACGAGGTTGGCCTGTCGGTCGACTGCGATTTGGTCGCGGCGCATCCCGGATCCTTATAAAGACACGGCTTCTTATTAAGGATACAAGAACAACCTTATTAACTGCAATAGATTAGTTAAGCTTGTACGGCAAACCTTATTATTCTCCGCCAGCTTTAAAAGCTTTGGTCATGCAGGCTCTGGTTCTCCGGGAATTGGAGGCAGGGCTGGCAATTCCCGGCGCACCCGATACGCCCACGCATACATCGTCGGCAACACGATCAGCGTCAGCAGCGTCGCGACCGACAAGCCCCCCATGATCGCCCACGCCATCGGGCCCCAGAAGGTCGATCGCGTCAGCGGGATCATCGCGAGGATGGCAGCCATCGCCGTCAACACGATCGGGCGGAAGCGGCGCAGGGTCGAACCGACGATCGCATCCCAGGGCGCGATGCCCTGCGCGAGGTCCTGGTCGATCTGGTCGATGAGGATCACCGAGTTGCGCATGATCATGCCGGCGAGCGCGATCGTGCCGAGCAAGGCCACGAACCCGAACGGCACGCGGAACACCGCCAGGATCAACGCGACACCGATCATCCCGAGCGGCGCGGTCGCCACCACCAGCGCAGTCTTCTTCATGTCCTGCAACTGCATCATCAGCAACACGAGGATCACCGCGACCGCCAGCGGCACGACGGCAGCGATCGACTTCTGGCTGTCTTCGCTGGATTCCGCCGCACCACCGACTTCGATGCGATAGCCGAGCGGCAGCGTATCGGCGATGGCTTTCACCGCCGGCCACGTGCGCGCGGTGACATCGGGCGCTTCGGCGCCGGCGACGTCGGCACGCACGGTGACAGTCGGAATGCGATTGCGACGCCACAGGATGCTCGTTTCGCTGCCGAGCTCGATGCGCGCGACCTGCGAGAGCGCGACGTACTTGCCATCACGCGTGTAGAGCTTCGCGTCCTTGATGTTCGACAGGTCGGTGCGTTCGGCGCCTTCCAAACGCGTGACGACGTCGATGAGGCGGTCGCCTTCGCGGAACTGCGTCGTGGCATGGCCCGACAGGGAGTTCTGCGTGGTGTCGGCGATCTGCTTCGACGACACGCCGAGCGCGCGCGCCTTGTCCTGGTCGACGATCAATCGCACGGTCTGCAGGCGTTCGCCGAGATCGGAGTTGACGTCGCGGATCGCGGGATCCTTGCGCAACACGTCCTGCACCTTGGCGACGATCGCGGGCAGCTTCTCAGGATCGGGGCCCGAGACGCGCAGCTTGATCGGATAACCGACCGGCGGGCCATTCTCCAGGCGCGACACGCGGCCGCGCACGTTCGAATACCCCGTGCGGAACTGCGCTTCGATGCGCGCAAGCACGCGCTCGCGCGCCTCCTCGCCCTTCGTCATCACCATGACCTGGCCGAAGTTGGTGTTCGGCAATTGCACGTCGAGCGGCAGATAGAAGCGCGGGCTGCCCGCACCAATGTAACCGGTGACCGCTTCGACATCGGGGTCGTCGCGCAAGGCTTTTTCGAGGCGCGAAACCGCTTCGTCGGTCGCCTTGATGCTCGCCGCTTCCGGCAACCACAGGTCGACCATCAACTCCGGTCGGCTCGACGCGGGGAAAAACTGCTGCGGCACGGTCTGGAACAAGGCCATCGCGCCGAGGAACATCGCCACCGTCCAACCCAGCACGAGACCGCGACGACGCAGACAAGCTTCGAGCACGCGGCGGAATATCCCGTAGAAGCCGCGCGTGGTGTCGATGTCGTGCGCGTGGCCGTCCTTCGCCTTGCGTTCGGGCAGCAGCTTGTAGCCCAGGTACGGAGTGAACACCACCGCCACCACCCACGACAGAATCAGCGCGATGCCCACGACCTGGAACAGCGAGATCGTGTATTCGCCCGCGCTGGATTTCGCCATGCCGACGGGCAGGAAGCCCGCAGCGGTGATCAGGGTGCCGGTGAGCATCGGGAACGCGGTCGCGGTGTAGGCGAAGCTCGCCGCGCGCACGCGATCCCAACCTTGTTCGAGTTTCAGCGCCATCATCTCCACCGCGATGATCGCGTCGTCCACGAGCAAGCCGAGCGCGATGATCAACGCGCCGAGCGAGATGCGCTGCAGGTCGATGCCGAGGAAGTACATCGCCAGGAAGGTCATCGCCAGCACCAGCGGAATCGACAACGCGACCACGATGCCCGTGCGCCAACCCAGCGACAGGAAGCTCACGGCGAGCACGATGAGGATGGCTTCGGCCAGGCTCTTGGTGAACTCGTGGACGGACTCCTTCACGACCTTCGGTTGGTTGGAGACCGCATGGATTTCGACACCAACCGGCAGCGCCGCCTGCACGCGCGCGACCGCCGCTTCCAGGTCGTGGCCCATGCGGATCACGTCGCCGCCTTCGCGCATCGCAATCGCAAGCCCAATGGCGTCCTTGCCGTCGAAGTGCATCTTGGTTTCGACCGGATCGGTGTAGCCGCGATAGACGCGCGCGATGTCGCCCAGGCGCACCGTGTGCCCGTTCGCATCCAGGCCGATGTCTTCGATGGCCTCGACCGAATCGAACTCGCCGGTGATCTTCAGCGCAACACGCTGGCGGCCGGCTTGCACGACGCCGGCCGGCACCATCGCGTTGGTCGCCCGCAGCGTGTCTTCGACGATCTGCGGATTCAATCCGATCGACGCGAGCTTCGCCGAAGAAGTCTCCACGAAGATCTTCTCGTCCTGCACGCCGATGTACTGCACCTTGCTCACGTCGGGCACGCGCAGGAATTCATCGCGCGCCTGGTCGACGAACTTGCGCAGCTCCGCGTACGAGAACCCGTCGCTGGTGAACGCGTACAGATTGCCGAACGTGTCGCCGAACTCGTCGTTGAACATTGGCCCCTGCACGCCTTCGGGGAATTCGTGCTGGATGTCGTTGAGTTTCTTGCGCACCTGGTACCAGACGTCGGGCACCTTCGACGCCGGCAGCTCATCGCGCAACGCGACGGTGATCTGCATGAAGCCCGGCTTGGAGAAGCTGCTCAGGTAATCGACTTCGGCCACTTCCTGCAGCTTGCGTTCGACGCGGTCGGTGACCTGCTGCGCCATCGCATCGGCGCCCGCGCCCGGCCACTTCGCCTGCACGACCATCGCCTTGACGGTGAAGTTCGGGTCTTCCATCTGCCCGAGGTGGCGCCACGCGAAGATGCCGCCGGCGGCGAACAACAGCATCAGGAACAGCACGAACTGCGGGTGGGCGATCGCCCACCGCGAAAGGTTGAAATCCTTCACGAGGCGACATCCATCCGGACCTTCTGGCCCGCATGCAGCAGGTTCACGCCGGCGGTGACGACGATCTCGCCATCGCGCAGCCCGCGGCTGACGAGCACGCCGTCATCCTCGGCATGCGAGAGCGACACGGGACGCAAGGCCACGCGCGCGGTCTTCGGATCGACGATCCACACGTGCGGTTTGCCGTTCGGGTCGTAGATCGCGGTGAGCGGCAGGCGGCGCAGCGTGCCCTTGGTCGGCAGCGCGACGTGCAGTTTCGCCGTCATGCCCAGGCGCACTGCAGCGTCGGCGCCGACGACGGTGATCTTCGCGCTGTAGGTGCGGGTGACCGCGTCGGCGTCGGGCGCGAGTTCGCGCAGGCGGCCGGTGTAGCGATGTTGCGGATCGGCCCAGAGTTCGATGGTGAGTGCGCGCGCGGTGCGCAGCTCGTCCACGCGCGATTCGGGAATGCTGACGATGATTTCGCGTTCGCCGTCTTCGGCGACGCGCGCAACGACCTGGCCGGCGGAAACGACCTGTCCCGACTCTGCTTCGATGCTGGTGACCACGCCGCGAGAGGTCGAACGCAGCGTCGTGTAGTTCGCCTGGTTCGCGACGACGCCGTTGTTGGCCTGCGCGGCGCGCAGCGCTTCCTGCGCGGTCTGCAGGTTCATGCGCGCCTTGTCGAGCTCCGAGCGCGAGACGTACTGCATCGCCGAGAGTTGCGAGAAGCGCGCGTAGTCATTCTTCGCCTGCTCGTACTGGCTGCGCGCCGAAGCGACCTGGCTGCGCGAGGCGTTCGCATTCAACGCCGCGTCGGTCGGATCCAGGCGGAACAACACTTCGCCCTTGTCGACCGTGTCGCCGACTTCGACCGCGCGCGACTGGATGCGGCCGCCGACCATGAAACCGAGCGCGGCTTCTCTACGCGCGCGAATCTCGCCGGAGTACAGCGCATCGGAGTGATTGCCCGCCGCGCCCACGCGCAGCGTGCGCACCGGGCGCGGATCTTCTTCCGTGGGCACGGCCGCGCGCGAGCACGCGGCGAGAAGGACGACGGCCAGGGCAGCCGGCAACAGGCGAACGACGGGCGAACGAACGAAACGGCGCATGGCGGAGTCCGGGGGAATCAATCGGCGGGGGGAGTGGGAAGCGGCGCGTCCTTGCGCCCAGGGGAGCGTCGGGCACCGCGCAGCGCGTCCCACAGCTCGGCGATGGAGTGGAACGGCTTGGATCGGCCGGTCTTCACGTCCTCGACCACGCCATCGATCCCCACGCGCCCATGGCGGCGGTAGATGCGGACGACGAAAGAGCGGATGGGGGCGGTCAACGCAGTACTCCGTGGGGAACACGGAGCAGGGTCGATCAGGGCCGCCGATTTATTGCCTACGGATCAGGGAACGGCCGCGCCGCTCAGCCCTTCACGGCCTGGTAAAGCCGCTCGCTGCTGGCCGAGGGTTGCAGGCCCAGCGTGATCGAAAGGATCTGCCGCAGGCGCTGGTAGGCCGCGATCGCTTCGCTGCGACGGCCGCTGCGGTCGTAGCAGCGCATCAGGCCCTGGTAGAAGGATTCGATCGCCGGGTCGGCGTCGATGCCGCGCATGTACAGCGCGATGGCGGCCGTGTCGTCGCCCGCCGCTTCGCGGCGTTCGGCCTGGCGCGCGAGCGCGTGGATGAAGCGGCCGCGCAGGCGTTCGCGCGCGGCGACGGGCCAGGGCTCGCCTTCGTCTTCGACGAGGAACGCGCCACTGTAGAGTTCGAGCGCGCGCTGCAAGGGTTGCGCTTCGGCGTCGATGTCGTGGCGATGCGCGGCTTCGTCGGCCGCCGCCAACGCGCGGTCGAACGCGAACACGTCGACCCACACGCGCTCGGCATCAAGCGACACCCGCCCCCCGCGCTGCACGATCGCTGCCGGATCGCCGAGCAGCGTGCGCAACCGCAACACCGTCGCATCGAGCGCACGCGCGCCGGCATCGCCCTCCTCGTCCGGCCACAGCGCGTCGAGCAAACGCTGCTCCGACACGCTGCGCCCGCCGAGCGCGATGATCGCCTTGAGCAACGCGAGCGTCTTCTTCGGCACCTTGCGCGAAAACGCGAGCGGCTGGCCTTCGCGCAACACTTCGAACCGGCCGAGCGTGCGCACTTCGAATCGCCAGGGCCAGCGCGGTGGATCGGCGTGCGGCGCGCGCAGCGAGAACTCGCGGATCGCG
Organism: Noviluteimonas gilva; assembly: GCF_009740395.1. Classification (GTDB taxonomy): domain Bacteria; phylum Pseudomonadota; class Gammaproteobacteria; order Xanthomonadales; family Xanthomonadaceae; genus Noviluteimonas; species Noviluteimonas gilva. Next base: position 199,741 of record NZ_WOXT01000002.1, on the reverse strand, counting down.
CGCCGCGCATCGCCTTCGGAGATGCCCAGTTGCAGCGCGGCGCCGTAGACCTCCGACAACAACGAGGGATGCATGCGCAGCATGAACTGGCCGTGGTGCGCGTTGAGGCCGGCGACGCTGCGTTCGATCCAGGGGCGTGCCGCTTCCGGGCCCGCGCGACGCAACTGGATCCACGCCTCGACCGCTTCGATGCCATGCACGTGGTGCTGCAAACAGGTGTCCGTCAGCAACGCGCGGGCCTCATCGAGGATCGGCGCGACGTCGGCGTCCCCATCGGCTTCCACTTCCGCGATGGCCAACAACAGGCGACTGCCGAAGCGCAGCCACACCGGTCCGAAGTCGTCCATGCCGGCGACCACTTCGCGCGCGGTCTTGCGTGCCGCTTCGTATTCGTGCCGCAGGATCGCGATCCAGGTGCGGATCGCACCATCCAGCGCGCGATCGAGTTTGCGCGCGAAGGTCCAGTACGCTTCCGCGCGCACGCGTTCGGCTTCGGCGGTGTCCGCATCGCCTGCGCACAGCGCGGCGATCGCGCGCCCGAGGTGCGCGAAGATGCGCAGCGGCGGCAGCATCAGCGCGTTTTCGTTCGCGATCGCCTGCGACTCGTCGTAGATCTTGAGCGCCTCGACATCGTTGCCCTGCTTGTCGCGGAAATGCGCGAGTTGCAGCAGCCACAGTGCGCGATAGCTGGGCGTCAGCGTCGGATCGGCCACCCACGGCGCGGCCATCGCGACGATGCGGTCGCTTTCGTCGAACTCGCCGTTGATCTGGTGGTAGGCGAGCATCAGCGTGGCCGCATCGACGCGCGCGTTGGCGGGGATGTCGTCGCGTTGCAACAGCGTGCGCAGGCGCGCGACACGGGCTTGCGTCAGGTCCGCGCGCGGGCGCGCGAAGCTCAGGGCGAACAGGAGTGCGGCGTTGACGCGTAACTCGGCGGCCGCGGCGGGAAACGGAGGTGCGTTGTCGAGTTGCGGCAGCAACAGGTCGATCCATTCTTCGACCTGGCCGTGGTCGAATTCGAGGTAATGCGTCGCGAGGATCGCGCCGATGGCGAGGATGCGGCCCATCGGTTCGGCCTCGCCGAAGCGCGCGTGCGCCACTTCGAACCGCGCACGCGCCTGCAACGCCGCGAACGGCGACAAGGCAATGCCATGCCACAGCGCCATCCACGGCGAAGCATCCTGCACCTGCGGCGGCAGGACATCGAACCAACTCTTCAACGTCGTCACGCGCCCCTGCTCCAGCAGCATCGGCGCGAACCGCAGCGCGATCTGCGCGGCGGACGGCCAGTCCTGCGTGGTCGCCGCGATGTCGAACGCGGCTTCCACCTGCTCGGCCTGCGTGAGCAGCGCGATCGCATCGCGCCGCACGGCGGCGAGTGCTTCTGGCGACATCGTTTGTTCGAGACGTTCGAGCAGGAATGCGCGGAACAGATCGTGGAACTGGTAGGCATCGCCGCGCCGTTCGACGAACAGCCGCTTGCGATACAGCGAATCGAGCAAATGGCCCGCGGCGGGATCGCCCGCGATCATCGCCGCCTGCGCAGCGGTGGCGCGCGGCAGCAGCGCGATGCGCATCAACTGCGTCTGCACCGTCGGCGACAGGGCATCGAGAATCTGGCCGGCGAAGTAGCCGAACAACACATCCCGCCCCTGCGATTGCGCGAGGCCCGTCTCCGCATGGCCGCGCTTCACTTGTTCCAGGGTGAGCACGAGACCGACCGGCCAGCCGTCGGATTGCGCGTGCACCGCACGCAGCGTGGTTTCGTCCAGGTGTTGCCGCAGCGCGGCGATGCCGCAGGTTTCGTCGAAGGTCAGCCGCAGGTCGTCCCAATCGAGCAGCGCGACGCGATCCATCGCGCGCAAGGCCGCGCATTCGGGCGGCGGTTCGCCGCGGCTGGTCGCGACGATGACGACGCGTTCGGGCGCTTCGCGCGCGATCGCTTCCAGCAACGCGTGCAGCGGCGCGCCGGCCGGAAGTTCGTGATAGTTGTCGAAGACGAGCGCGGCCGGCGGCTTGAAACGTTCGAACAGCGCGCGGAAATACAAACGCGCGAAGGCCGCCGGATCGGCGCCGTGCTCGGGCGTGAACGTCGGCAGCGGTGCATCGCGCTTGCGCGCCGGTGGCGCGGCGCGGTTGAGATAGTGGAAGAAGGTCGACAGATCGCGGTCGCCCGCATCGACCTGGTACCAGACGCCACCGACCTTGTGCTGCTGCAACCAACTGGCGACCAGCGCGGTCTTGCCGGCACCGGGCGGACCGACGACCCAGACGATCGGCCGTGCGGCTTCATCGAGGCGCGCGAACAGGCGATCGCGCGGCAATACCTGGTGCAATTTCGGACGCGTGAGTTTGGCGAGCGGCACCGGTCTGGCCTCCCTCGAGACCTGCAACGATCATACGCTCTAACGCACGATCGGCGGCGGTGGTGCCATCTTGATGCCGGCGTCCGCGAACGCCCCCAGCAGCATCATGCGCAGGTCGCTCGCCACGCGCCGGCGGTCCATGCCGGGCACGAGTTCGACCCAGTAGTTCAGCGTGAAACGCAGGCCGTTGTCGGCGAAGTCCTCGAGCAACACGGTGGGCTCGGGATCGTCGACGAGCTGCCCGTGGCGTTGCGCGGCGGCGCGCATCGTCTCGACCACCGCGCGCGGCTCCGAGTCGCCATCGAGCACCACGCTCAGGGACTGACGCTGCATCCGCGTGCGATAGGTGACGTTCTTGACGTTCTCTTCCATCAGCACGGAATTGGGGATCAGCGTGTCGGCGCCGTCGGCATCGCGCACGACGGACGTGCGCAGGTCGATGTCGACCACCATGCCGCGCAGGGAACCCACTTCGATCACGTCGCCGAGGCGGAAGGGGCGTTCGACCAGCACGAGCACGCCGCTGATCAGGTTCTTGAACAGCGTCTGCATGCCGAACCCGATGCCGATCGCCACCGCGCCGCCGATGAACGCGAAGGCCGCGAGCGGAATTCCCGCGATCGCCAGGCTCGCGAGCACGCAGGCCGCCATGAGCAACGCGAGCGCCCAGCGTCGCATCAACCGCGCGCGGCCCTCGTCCAGGCCGCGTCGACGATGCAGCCAGCGCTCCCACCACGACGTGAGCTTCGCCGCGAGGAACAGGCCGATCACCAACAGCAACGGCGCCTGCACGACCTTGCCCACGGTCACGCCGCGCGGCACTTCGGTCTTGCGACCGTCGACCTCGACCGTCTGGTTGACGGTGAACAACTCGAAATTCCACGCGCGCGAGACCGCGTCGCGCACGAAGGCCCACGCCAGGCTCACGCGTTCGCGCCAACCGTAGGCGTTGGCGCGCGCGTCGAAGTCTTCGCGCATGCGCGCCACCAGGTCGATCAGGCGCGACTCGTCGAAGCGGGCGTGCTGCGCCATCTGCAGGCGTTGGTCGAACACATCGCGCAGCGCGCGTTTGTCGGCGGCATCCGGCGCGTTGGGGGCCTGCGCGATTTCGGTGGACAACGCGCCGCTGCGAGCCAAGATCTGGTCGGACATCGACGCGAGGAATTCGCGGCGGCGTTCGAGGCGCTCGACGAGCATCGGGCCGTTGCGACGCGCTTCGACGATGGCGCCCTCGTCGTGATCGCGGTAGATCCGCACCGCCATTTGCCACGCAAGTTGTTCGGTCGCCAGGTTGGTGAGTGCTTCGCGCGTCAGCTCGATGTCGATGTCGGCATTCGCGATGCGTTCCTTGAGCGTCTCCAGTTGCAGCGCGTTGACGGTCGCGCCCTTCTGCGCGAGCTCGCCGCGCGCCCGTTCGCGTTCGCGCGTCGCCGCCGCCATGCGTCGACGCAACTCGTCGCCGCGTGCGCGCAGCCGAACGTCCACGGCCGCGGCATCGCGCGAGGACACCGTCAGCGGGCGTCGGCCCGCCGAGGTCAGCGCACTGGCGATCGCGTCGCGCTGCGCCTGCGCGAACGTCTGCTGCACGCCCAGCAATCGCAACATCATGTCGACTTCGGCGGTGGCCGATTCGGTCAGGCCCGTTTCGAGTTTCGCCATCGCGATGGCGTCGGGGTCGGCGCCCGCGTCGAGGAGCGTGCGCTCGGCGGCGACCTTCTCGGTGAGTTGCGCGGCCATCGACGTGCGTTCCTGTTCCAGCAGCTCGGTCCGCCGTGCACCGCTGGCGATCTCCGCGTCGAGCCGCTGGATCTCGCGCCGCAGGTCGTCGAGCGCGAGCAGGCTTTCCGGCGGCGTGACCCGCCCCGGCTGCCCGGACAGACGCTCGACGTCGGCGATGGCGCGCACCATGTCCTGGCGGCGCTCGAGCGAGGCGAGCAACTGGCGCCGGAGGAAATCGGCGCGATCTTCGGTGATGGTGTCCGTCGACGGGTTGATCTGCGCCCGCAGGGCCTGCGCCTGCGCGGCGAGCGCGTGCGTGGACGCGGTCTGCGGCGCCTGCGCGAACGCCAGGCCCGCGCACAGCAGCGCGGGGACTACGAGCAGGCGGAGCGTCGCGGCGTTCATGACAGGGAGGGTGGGACCTCGCCAGAACGGATTGGCTATTTATCGTCGAACGCGGACCCGACCGCCACTCCGGCCGGGGGACGACACATCGCCCAAGCAAAGGCTGCGGCCGTCATCCCCCTTCCAAGGGGGATCGAGCGCGCAAAGCGCGCTCGAGGGGGATAACGCCCCGCAGACCCCTCACCCGCCGTTCTTTGCCAGCCAGGCGTCGATCTGCGCCAGGCGATCCTTGCGGATCTTCAAGCGGTACTCGATGTTCGCGATCGCCGTTTCCGTCGGGCGGCGCGAGCCGGCCGCGATGTGCTTCTCGGCGTACGAACGCAGCTTGCCGACCATCGCCGGATCCAGCGACGAGGTCGCAAGGCCCGGGTAGTAGCGGCTCTGCGAGGTCGTGTCGACGCGCTTGCCGACCGCCGCCTGGTTCTTCAACGCGAAGTCGAAGGCCATGTCCGGATGGTCCTTGGCGACGTAGGAAATCATGCTCGCGCTGTTGGTCTCGCCCGGTTCGTCGGTGAGCGCCAGGTCCAACGCACGCTGCGCGACGGCCGGGTCTTCGGCGACCGAGAGCATCGTGTACAGCTGGTCGCGCACGAGCGGCGTCTTTTCGCTCTTCGCCATCGCGTGCAACTTGTCCCACGTCGCGGCGTCGGCATGCGACGCGACGACGCCGAGGATCGTGCGACGCAGCGGCGCGGGCATCGCGTTCGGATCGGATTCGGACGCGGCGAAGCGACGGCGCGCCTCGGCGACGGTCTTCTCGTCACCCAACTGCGCGAGCGTTTCGATCAGCGTGGTGCGCAGGATCGCGACCGGGTCGGCCTCGCCCGGCTTCGCTTCCCAACCCACGCGCGCCATCACCGGCTGCAAGGTCTTGACGGCGAACTTGCGATACCGCTCCTGGCGCTGCGCGTCGCCCGCGTAATAGCGGTCGAGCGAAGCGAGGCTGTCGGCGACGTCGCCCCAGATCTGCGGGTCGGCATCGGCCGGCACGCGCATCGCAAGGTCCAGGTAATCCGACGGCGACTGCAGGCCCGCCATGCCGAGCGACCACACGTCGTTCATCATGCCGAGCTGGTCGATCGGCGCGAGCTTCGCGAAACCATCGCGCAACTGCGCGAACTGCGCCTGCGTGTACAGCGTGCGGTAGTAACCGCTCTGCCCCGCGTTGACGACGACCGGGCCGCAACCCGGCACTTCCAGCGTGCCCGAGCCACCCTGCACGAGCGTGCGCGCAGGCTGCCCGCCGACGCTCTGCGCGATCACCGGCACGCGCCAGGTGAGCGGCTGCTTGTCCGCGCGGTCCTTCGTGAACTCGCCCTGCTTGAGTTGCAGCGTGGTCTTGCCGCCCTTGCACGTCGCCGATTCCACGCGGATCAGCGGGATGCCCGGCTGCAGGGTGAAGTCGTGCGCGATGTCGACGATCGGCACGCCCGAAGCGGTCTGCACCGCATTCCAGAGGTCGTCGGACTTCGTGTTGCCGTAAGCGTGCGTCTTCATGTACGCGCGCACGCCGTCGCGCCATGCATCGCCGCCGACGTAGCCTTCGAGCATGCCGATGACGGCGCTGCCCTTCTGGTAGGTGATCGAGTCGAAGGCCTGCGCGGCCTGTTCGACGGTCTCGACTTTCTGCACGACCGGGTGCGTGGTCGCCACCGAGTCCAGGCCCATCGCCGCTTCACGCTGGCCGACCTTGCCGAGCACGGTGTTCCATTCCGGATGCAGCTTCTGCGTGGTGCGCGCGGCCATCCACGTGGCGAAGCCTTCGTTGAGCCACAGATCGTCCCACCAACTCATCGTGACCAGGTCGCCGAACCACTGGTGCGCGATTTCATGCGCGGCGATGGAGAACACGCCCTGCTTGTCGGACTGCGTGGAGATCGTCGGGTCGAGCAGCAGCGCATATTCGAACGTGTAGATCGCGCCCCAGTTTTCCATCGCGCCGAAGAACTGGCTGCGGCCCGGGGAAGCGACGTTGTCGAGCTTCGGCAGTGGATACGGCGTGGCGAAGTAATCGTTGTATTCCTTCAGCACGTCGGCCGAGGAATCCAGCGCGAACTTCGCCTGGTCCGCCACGCCGCGCTGCGTGACCACGCCGACTTCGATCGGGCCTTCCATGCGCGTCGCACGGTCGAAGTCGCCCACGCCGAAGAACAGCAGGTAGGTCGACATCTTCGGAGAAGGTTGGAACTTCACGCGCTTCAGGCCGTTGCCCAGATCCTTCGAATCGGCGATCGGCATGTTGCTGACGGCCATGTACTTCGACGGCACGTCGGCGGTCAGGTCGAACACCGCCTTGTGGTTGGGTTCGTCGAAGGACGGGATGAACTTGCGCGCATCGGAGGCTTCGAACTGCGTGTACAGCGCGCGTTGCTTGCCGTCCTTGTTTTCGTAGTCGATCGCGAACAGGCCGTTGGCCTGCGTGCCGATCTTGCCGGTGTAGTCGGTCGACAACACGTACTGGCCGGCGGGCAGCGGCGCATCGAAGGTGAAGGTCGCGGTCTGCGAAGCGGCATCCGTCGTGACCTTCGGCTTCTGCACCTTGCCGTCGCGCGGATTGAGCACCGCGTTGGCGAAGGTCATGTCGACCGCGTTGAGCACGATCTTGTCGGTGGGTTCCAGCACGTCGACGGAGATCGCGATCTTGCCGTCGAAGTTCATCTTGTCGGCATGCGGCACGACGGCGATGGTGTAGTGCGTTGGACGCACGTTGCGCGGCAACTGCGTGGTCGCGTCGGTGACGGGCGGTGCGACGTGGGGCGCGGCGGTTTGCGCCGCGGCGTCGAGAGTGGCGCCGGCCAGGGCGATCGCGATGGCGGAAACGAGAAGGCGACGCATGCGTGGATCCTTGGGATTCGGGGCCCGCCCCCTGCGGGCGGATTCCGTCGATGGTGCAGGCGCAGGCGCGCGCGCCCCACCGCCGGAAGTCATGTTTCACATGGCCTTGATCCGTAAGTGCTTGTTCGGCGCCAACGCATGCGAAAGATAAATGGCAGTTCGGCTGCGTTTGGCCTTCGCGACAGCCTCCGGCGTGCCGGTCGCGACGATGCGCCCACCCGCCTCCCCTGCCCCGGGACCGACGTCGACGACCCAGTCGGCATCGGCGACGACGCGCATCTCATGCTCGACGACGATGACGGTGTTGCCCGCATCGACGAGGCCATGCAATTGGCGCATGAGGCGATCGACGTCGGCCGGATGCAGGCCCGTCGTGGGTTCGTCGAGGACGTACAACGTGTCGCCGCGTTGGCTGCGCTGCAGTTCGGTCGCGAGCTTGATGCGTTGCGCTTCACCGCCGGAGAGTTCGGTCGCCGGTTGCCCAAGGCGCAGATAGCCCAGGCCGATGTCGTGCAACAAATGCAGCGGTCGTTGCAGCGGTGGCTCGTCTGCGAAGAACGCGAGTGCTTCGTCGACCGTCATCCCGAGGACGTCGGCGATGTTCTTCCCCTGCCATTGGATTTCGAGCGTCTTCTTGTCGTAGCGCGCGCCGTGGCACGTGGGGCACGGCACGAAGACGCTGGGCATGAAGAGCAACTCGACACTGACGAAGCCTTCGCCTTCGCAGGTCGGGCAACGACCCTTGGCGACGTTGAAGGAGAACTGGCCGGCGTCGTACTTGCGCGCTTTCGCGGCCTTCGTCGCGGCGAACAACTTGCGCACGTAATCGAACAAACCGGTGTACGTGGCCAGGTTCGAACGCGGCGTGCGGCCGATGGGCTTCTGGTCGACGTTCACGAGGCGGCGGATGGCATCGGCGCCGGATGCGATGCGCCCCGTCGTCTGTTGCACGACGGTGGGCACTTCGCTTTCTTCTTCCTCCGCTTCGGGCGCATGGCCCAGGTGCGCTGCGACCAGATCGACCAGCGCCTGGCTGACGAGACTGGATTTGCCGGAGCCCGAGATGCCCGTGACCGCGGTGAACACGCCCAACGGGAATCGCGCATCGAGCGCATGCAGGTTGTTGCGCGAAACGTGCGCGAGTTCGATCCACGCCTGCGGCGTGCGACGTTCGCGGTGCACGGGGACTGCTTCGCCGAACAGATAGCGACGCGTGTGCGAGGACTTGATGTGCGCCAAGCCTTCGGGTGGGCCGCTATAAAGAATCTGGCCACCGTGTTGGCCCGCGTCCGGGCCGACATCCACGAGCCAATCGGCGCGGCGCATCATGTCGAGGTCGTGTTCGACGACGAAGATCGTGTTGCCGGCCGCGCGTAATTGGTCGAGCGCTTTGTGCAGGGCTTCGCTGTCCGCCGGATGCAGGCCCGCCGACGGTTCGTCGAGCACGTACACGACGCCGAACAGATGCGAACGGATCTGCGTCGCGAGCCGCAGGCGTTGCAACTCGCCGGGCGACAAGGTCGGCGTGGTGCGATCCATCGCGAGATACCCCAGGCCGAGCGCCTGCAGCGTGCCGATGCGATCGACCAAATCTTCGGCGAGCCGCTGCGCCGCGATGCGCTTTTCTTCGGACAGGCGCGCCGCGCCTTTCACGGCGGGGCGCAGGACCTCGGCCATGCGATCGAGCGACAGCGCAGTGAGCTCGGCGATGTCGAGTCCTGCGAACTTCACCGACAAGGCTTCACGCTTGAGACGCTTTCCTTCGCAAAGCGGACACACGCTTCCGACCATGAAGCGCGCGACGCGCTTCTTCATCGTCGCACTCTGCGTGGTCGCGAAGGTGTGCCGCACGTACTTGCGCGCGCCCATGAAGGTGCCCATGTACGCGGGCTCCTGCTTGCTGCGCACGGCGGCGCGCGTTTCCTTCGGCGTGAAGCCGGGATATACCGGCGCGACCGGTTGTTCCTCGGTGAAGAGGATCCAGTCGCGGTCCTTCTTCGGCAGATCGCGCCACGGAATGTCGACGTCGTAGCCGAGCGTGACCAGGATGTCGCGCAGGTTCTGTCCATGCCACGCGGGCGGCCACGCGGCGATCGCCTTCTCGCGAATGGTGAGCGAGGGATCGGGGACCATCGACGCTTCGGTCACCGCATACACATTGCCGAGCCCGTGGCACTCGGGACACGCACCCTGCGCGGTGTTGGGCGAGAAATCCTCCGCGTACAACATCGCCTGCTTCGCCGGATAGTCGCCGGCGCGCGAATACAGCATGCGCACGAGGCTCGACAGCGTGGTTACGCTGCCGACCGACGACCGCACGCTCGGCGTGCCGCGCTGTTGCTGCAACGCGACCGCGGGCGGCAGCCCTTCGATGCTGTCGACATCGGGAATGCCGACCTGATCGATCAGGCGACGCGCGTAAGGATTGACCGACTCGAAATAACGCCGCTGCGCCTCGGCGTAGAGTGTGCCGAAAGCGAGCGAAGATTTGCCCGAGCCCGAGACGCCGGAGAACACGACGAGCGCGTCGCGCGGCACGTCGACGTCGATGTCCTTGAGGTTGTGTTCGCGTGCGCCGCGGACGCGGACGAAGTCTTCGGGGGTGCGCTTGCGTGAGCCCATGCGAGAAGAGCCTAGCCCAACCGCTCAAACCCGAACAACCGCTTCAACGGATGCGCACGCCGCTCCACATGCGCACGCAGCAACGCACCGCCCAACACCGAATACGTGATGCCATTGCCCCCATACGCCATCGCGAACTGCACCCGCGGCCCCAACGCTTCATGCGGCCCGAAGAACGGCAACCCATCCTTCGTTTCCGCGAACGTGCCGGCCCACGCGAACGCGGGCACGAGCGTCGGCAGTTGCGGCATCGCCTTCGCCACGTTTTTCACCAGCGTGCGCGCCTTCGAATTGACGCGGCGGTCGCGGCGCGCGGGGATGTCGATGCGATCGTCTTCGCCGCCGACGAGCAGGCGGCCGTCCTCGGTGCTGCGCATGTAGAGGTAGGGGCGCGCGGTTTCCCAGACGAGGGTGTCGGCGATGGCGCCCAGCCCGCCGTCGTCGAGTGGATCGCTGATGAAAGCGTAGCTGCTGCGGTTGGTCGCGACGCGTTGCGGGATCCATTGCTGCGCGGCGTAGCCGGCGGCGACGATGACGTGGTCGGCGGTGATGCGCGTGCCGTTCGCGATTTCCAGCACTACGCGGCGCGAAGTCGGGTGGAGTTTGACCACCGACGTGCGGTCGTGGATCGCGACGCCCTGGGCCGCGAGTCGTTGCAGCAGGCGCGAGGCCATGCGGTAGGGATCCACGCGCGCGGAGTTTCCGCTCAGCAGCGCGCCCGGTGCGTCGATGCCGTAGTCGGAGTGCAACTGCGCTTCCGAGAGCCAGTCCACGTCGATGCCGATGCGGCGCCGTGCTTCCAGTTCCTCGCGCAGGTGCCGCACGTGCCGGCCTTTGCTCGCGTAATACAGCGACTTGGTGCGCGCGAACCCCACGTCGCGCACTTCGCGCGCGATGTGCGTCACTTCGTCGACGGCTTGCACGCATGCGCCGTACGCAAGCGCGGCGTCGTCTTCACCGTAGCGTTTCGTCAACTCGGTGAGGTGGGTGTCGATTTCGTACTGCAGCAACGCCGTGCTCGCGGCCGTGCTGCCCCAGGCCACGTCGCGGTGTTCGACGATGCAGGTGTCGTAACCGTTGGCGGCGAACACGCGTGCGATCAGCGCGCCGGTGATGCCCGCGCCGATGATCGCGACGTCGCAGCGCAGGTCGCGCTGCAACGCGGGGAATGTCGCCATGAGGCCGTTCTTCACGGCCCAGTAGGGATAACCCGATTTGAGATCCATCGGCCGAGCCTGCGGGCCCGGCCGTGAGGACGACGCTTACGCGAAGGGATCGCGCAGGATCATCGTGTGGTCGCGGTCCGGACCGGTCGACACGATCGCCAGCGGGCAGCCGGCGAGTTCCTCGAGCGCACGCAGGTACGCGCGGGCGGCGGCGGGGAGCTTCTCCCACTCGGTGACACCGTGGGTGTTCTCGTCCCAACCGGGGAATTCGAGATACACGGGCGTGCATTCTTCCCAGCCCGCTGCGTCGAGCGGCGCGTATTCGGTGCGCTTGCCGCGGTATTCGTACGCGATGCAGATCTTCAGCTTCTCCATCCCGTCGAGCACGTCGAGCTTGGTGATGCACAGGCCGGTGATGCCGTTGATCGCCACCGCGCGCTTGAGCGCGACGATGTCCATCCAGCCGCAACGACGCGGGCGGCCGGTGGTGGCGCCGTATTCCTGGCCACGGTCGCGGATGCCCTGGCCGACGTCGTCGTCGAGTTCGGTAGGGAACGGGCCGCCGCCCACGCGCGTGGCGTAGGCCTTCGCGATGCCGAGAACGTAATCGATCGCGTCGGCGCCGACACCCGCGCCCGCAAGCGCGCCGCCGACGGTGGTGTTGGACGAGGTGACGTACGGATACGTGCCGTGGTCGATGTCCAGCAGCGAGCCCTGCGCGCCTTCGAACAGCACGCGCTTGCCCTGCTTGCGCAGCTCGTGGCACGTGCCGGCGACGTCGGATTTCATCGGTTCGATGTATTGACCGAAGGCGAGCGCTTCGTCGAGCGTCTTCTGGAAGTCGATCGCCTCGACCTTGAAGTAATTCGTCAGCACGAAGTTGTGATAGTCGAGCGTCTCGCGCAGCTTTTCGGCGAGTTCCTTCGGATAGCTCAGGTCGGCCACGCGGATACCGCGGCGCGCGACCTTGTCTTCATACGCAGGGCCGATGCCGCGGCCGGTGGTGCCGATGGCCTTGCCGCCGGCGGCCTTCTCGCGCGCCTGATCCAGCGCGATGTGGTACGGCATGATGATCGGCGTGGCCGGGCTGATCTTCAGGCGCGAACGCACGTCGACGCCGGTGGCTTCGAGTTCGTCGATTTCCTTGCGCAGCGCGCCGGGGTGCAGTACCACGCCGTTGCCGATCAGGCACAGCGCGTCGGGGCGCAGGATGCCCGAGGGAATCAGGTGCAGGACGGTCTTCTTGCCGTTGATGACCAGCGTGTGGCCGGCGTTGTGGCCGCCCTGGAAGCGCACGACGGCGCCGATTTCCTCGGTGAGCAGGTCGACGATCTTGCCCTTGCCTTCATCGCCCCACTGGGCCCCGAGTACGACAACTGACTGGCCCACGGCTTCGCTCCTGGTTTTGCGGCATGTCTAGACACGGAAAAAGCCGGAGGGCTTTGGGGGCCCGTCCGGCTTTTGTGGATTATCCGGGATTCGGCGGCTCGCCGGAACCCCGGATTTGTGAAGACGACTCAGCGGTCGTCTTTCATGTACTGCAGGAACGGGTCGTCCTTGTCGAGCGCGATCACCGTCGAGCCATCCCGGAAGGTGGCGCGATAGGCCTCCAGGCTGCGCTGGAAGGCGAAGAAGCCCGGATCGCGGTTGGCGGCCACGGCGTAGAGGCGGGCGGCCTCGGCGTCGCCTTCACCGCGGAGCTTCTGCGCGTCGCGCTCGGCGTCGGCCACGATCACCACCTGGTCGCGATCGGCATTGGCGCGGATCTGGCGCGCCTGCTCCTCGCCCTCGGCGCGCAGGCGGCTGGCGACCTGCTGTCGCTGGGCGCGCATGCGGCTGTAGACGTTGCCGATGACTTCGCTGTCGGTGGGCAGGTCGATCTGCTTGATGCGCAGGTCGACGATGCGCACGCCAAGCGAGGCGGCACCGCGGTTGATGGCGGCGAGCTGGTGCCCGACGATCTGCGCGCGGTCGCCGGAAACCACCTGCGACAGCGTGCGCGCGTTGATTTCGTTGCGCAGCGAGTCGCGGATGATCGGCGCAAGACGCAGCACGGCGGTTTGCTCGTCGCCGTTGGTCGAGCGGTAGAACGTGCGCAAATCCTCGATGCGGCCGATCGCGAAGAAGTCGACGCTGATGTCCTTCTTCTCGGCGGTGAGGTAACGCTCCGGGTCGGAGTCGTACACGGTGAGGCGGCGGTCGAAGACGAGCTTGGATTCGACCAGCGGCCACTTGAAATGCAGGCCAGGGCCGATATCGGTGCGCACGACGCGGCCGAGGTTCAGCACGATCGCGCCCTCGCCTTCGCGCACGGTGAACACCGAACCAAGCAACGCCAGCAGCGCGGCGACGGCCAGCGGGATCCAGATCTGAAACCTCATCGCGATTCCTCCTCGCGGCCGGTGCGGGGATTACGCGTCGGGCGGCCTTCGGCGCCGAGCGTTTCGGACGTCGGTGCCACCGATTCGACCGGCACGACCGGCGGCGTGGACGCCACCGAACCGGCGGGCGCGTTCTGCGCACCCAGCGGGACATACAGCAACTGGCGGCCGTCGCCCACGATCTTGCGGTTGCGGGTGAACACGTCCTGCAGCGTTTCCAGCCACAGGCGCTTGCGCGTCACGTCGGGCGCGCCCTTGTACTGGTCGACGAGCAGCGAGAAGCGCTCGGCGTCACCGGTGGCGCGCGCGATGATCGCGGTGCGATAGCCCTGCGCGCCGGTGCGGATCTGCGCCGCCTGGCCGCGCGCTTCGGGCACGACCTTCGCCGCGTACGCGAGCGATTCGCTGATCGTCTTTTCCTTTTCCTGCTGCGCGCTGTTGACGTCGTCGAACGCGGGCTTCACTTCATCCGGCGGACGCGCGTTGGGCAGGTTGAGTTCCGAGACGACCAGGCCGGTCTTGTACGCATCGAGCGAGGCCTGCAGGCGCTGCTTGGCCGTCACCGACAAGGCGCTGCGCGCGCCGAGCACGGTGTCGAGCGTGGAGCGGCCGACCTGTTCGCGCACGGTGCTGAGCGCGGCCTGTTCGAGCACGCGACCGGCGTCGCGGCTGCTGAACAGGTACTGCTGCGGATCGGCGACGCTGTACTGCACGTTGATCTCCACGCGCACGATGTTCTCGTCGCGCGTGAGCACCGGCACGGTCTCGTTGAACGTCCGGATCTGCGTGGCCTCGACCTTGGTGACGCGTTCGATCGGCCAGGGCCACTTGAAGTGCGGGCCGGGCTGCAGCACGCGGGCGAACTGGCCGAAGCGCAGCACGACGCCGCGCTGCTGTTCGGTCACCAGCACGAAGGTGTTGAAGGCGAGCCACAGGACGAGCAGCACGGCGATCCAGCGGCCGATGCTGCCGCCGTTGCCCCCGAAGAGGCCGCGCAGGGGTTCGAGGTAGCGGTCGAAACCGCCGCCGCCACCGCGCCGTTGCTGCCAGGGGTTGCGGCCGTCCTTGTTCGACGAACCGCCGGGGGTATTCCAGGCCATGCACGCTCCTGTGGGCCGCGGGGCAACTCCCCCGCCGGAGGCTGGCGCGATCGGGCGCGCACGAACCGGCCGATTCTAAACCGGAGATCCCCAACAGGAGGGGCGACCCCGAAACCGGCCGGCATCAAAACCAGCAAGGACTACGTTGGGGCCGACGCGCCCTCAGGCAAGAGCGGCCGTAACGGCTCGCCGTAGGCGTGGGCCACGATGCGCGCCGCGTCGGCCTCGGCCAGGTCCAGGCTGAGGGTCCAGCCGTGCTCGTCGTGGTGCTCGGCGAGCACCGCACCCAGCTCGTGCAGCCGCGCGCGCAGGCGCCCGGCGCCCGGGGGCAGCTGCACTTCGCCGGAGACGCGGCGCAATCCGAGGCGCGCGCCGAGGGCATCGCGCAGCAGGTCCAGGCCATCGCGGTCGCGCGCGGAGAGCCACACACGTTCGCGCGCGGCCTGGGGATGGACGTGATCGTGGCCGTCGGTCGGCAGGTCGTGGCGCGCTTCAGCGCCATCGATGCGATCGATCTTGTTGTAGACGAGCAACTGCGGGATGTCGCCCGCACCGATTTCTTCGAGGACCTCGTCGACTTGCGCGATGCGCTCTTCGCGCAACGGATCGGCGGCGTCGATCACGTGCAGCAGCAGATCGGCTTCGCGCGCTTCGGCGAGGGTCGAACGGAATGCAGCGACGAGTTCATGCGGCAGATCGCGCACGAAGCCGACGGTGTCGGCGAGCACGACCGAACCACCGGGCAGCGCAATGCGGCGCACGGTGGGATCGAGCGTGGCGAACAACAGATCCGCCGCGTACGCATCGGCGCCGGTGAGTGCGTTGAACAGCGTCGACTTGCCTGCGTTGGTGTAACCCACGAGGGCAACGCGCGGCAGCTCGCTGCGCACGCGTGCGCGCCGCATCTGCGTGCGCTGCACTTCGACTTTTTCCAGGCGACGCTGCAATTGTTCGACGCGCTTCTGCAGCAGTCGACGGTCGGTTTCCAACTGCGTTTCGCCGGGACCGCGCAAACCGATCGCACCGCCGCGCTGGCGTTCCAGGTGGGTCCACCCGCGCACCAGGCGCGTGGCCATGTGGCGCAACTGCGCGAGTTCGACCTGCAGCTTGCCTTCGTGGCTGCGCGCGCGTTGCGCGAAGATGTCGAGGATCAGGCCGGTGCGATCGACGACGCGCCGCTCCAGCGCCTTCTCGAGATTGCGTTCCTGCACGGGGCTCAGCGGATGGTTGACGAGCACGAGGTCGGCGCCGGTCGCATCGGCGGCGGCCTTCACTTCCTCGAGCTTGCCGCTGCCGATGAGCGTGGCGGGATTGGGCCGATCGATGCGCGCGGTCATCAGGTGCGCAACTTTGGCGCCGGCCGAGCGCGCCAGGTCGGCGAACTCTTCCACGGCGCCATCGTCGAGGCCCCCACGATGCGGCTGGATCAGCAGGGCGGTCTCGCCCTTCTTGCTACGTTCGAACATGCAGGGGTTTTACACCACACCGCGCGAAAAGCACGGGAGTGCTTACTGTTCCTCGTCCGTGCCGACTTCTTCGGTGCTGCCGTCGGCCGCCTGCACGTAGCCGCCGCCCGGGCCCACGCGCACGTTGCGCGCCGGCACGACGGTGGAGATCGCGTGCTTGTAGACCATCTGGCTGACGGTGTTGCGCAACAGGACGACGAATTGGTCGAAGGACTCGATCGTGCCCTGGAGCTTGATGCCGTTGACCAGGTAGATGGAGACCGGGACGCGTTCGCGGCGCAGCGCGTTCAGGAAAGGATCCTGCAAAGATTGGCCCTTGGACATGGGTGTTCCCCCAATTGTTGTTGTGTGTGCCGAACGCGGCAGGCCACCGCGCATCGCCCGACCCGCACTCCCCGCGGCGGCGACAGGCTGAATCGTACACGGCCCGCCGGTGCCGGCGCGCATGACGGAGGTCCCGGTTGTGGGTTCTGCCGGGGCGTTATCCCCCTCGAGCGCGCTTTGCGCGCTCGATCCCCCTTGGAAGGGGGATGGGAGCCGTCAGGAGAGGAACGTCTGCGCGAGTCGGCGCAGGTCGCTTGCGTCCGTCGCGGGATCGCGCCACACGGCGTCCAGCTCGCCGCGCAACCACGTCCATTGGCGCTTCGCGAGCTGGCGCGTGGCGGCGATCGCGCGCTCGCGAAATGCGGCCGCGTCGCCCTGCCCTTCAAGAAACTCCCACGCCTGCCGATAGCCGACGGCGCGGATCGCGGGTAGGTCCAGCGGCGCGGGATGGCGCTGGAGTTCGGGAAGCGCGCGCAGGCGACGGACTTCGTCGAGGAAACCTGCGTCGAGCATCGCGTCGAACCGGCGCGCGATGCGCTCGTGCAGCACCGCGCGCTCGCGCGGCGCGAGCACGAGCTTGAACACGCGCACGGGCGGGCGGTGGCGCGCATGCATGCGCTGCCATTCGGAAATCGGGCGTCCACTGGCGCGATACACCTCCAGCGCGCGCTGGATGCGTTGCGGATCGGTGGCGTGGATGCGGCGCGCGGCGTCGGGATCGACTTGCGCGAGCGACGCGTGCATCGCGGGCCAGCCGCGCTGCGCCGCTTCTTCCGCGATCTGCGCGCGCAACGCCGGATCGGCATCGGGCATCGGCGCCAGGCCGTGCAACAGCGCGTGGAAGTACAGGCCGGTGCCGCCGGCGAGGATCGGTGTCTTGCCGCGCGCGAGGATGTCGTCGATTGCGATACGCGCATCGCGCGCGAACTCGGCCGCCGAATACGTCTCCCACGGATCGCGCACATCGATCAGGTGATGCGCGACCTGCGCGCGTTCTTCAGGCGACGGCTTGGCGGCGCCGATGTCGAGGCCGCGATAGACCAGCGCCGAATCCACGCTGACGATCTCGCCGTCGAACCGCGCCGCGCATTCCAGCGCGAACGCGGTCTTGCCCGATGCCGTCGGCCCCGCGATGGCGAGCGCGCGCGGGCGGCGGTCCTCCATCGCTCAGTAGCCGTTCTCGGCAAGCGCGGCATGCACCTGCGCGTGCGTGGCTTGCACCGACTCCACCGGCACGCGGTCGAGCAGGCTCGCGAGCACGATCGCGACCGCTGCGGCGGCGAAGCCCGGCACCATTTCGTACAGCGCGCTGCCGTACTGATCCACCGCGATCTGCTTCCACAGGATGACCGTGAGCGCACCGACGACCATGCCCGCGAGCGCGCCGTTGCGCGTCATGCGCGACCAGAACAGCGAGAACAACACGACCGGCCCGAACGCCGCGCCGAAGCCCGCCCACGCATAGCTCACCAAACCGAGCACGCGCGATTCGGGATCGCGCGCGATCCAGATCGACAGCAGCGACACCGCGAGCACCATCGCGCGGCCGAACCACACCAGCTCGCGCTGCGAGGCCTTCGGCCGCAGGAACCCCTTGTAGAAGTCTTCGGTCAGCGCACTCGAACACACGAGCAACTGGCACGACAGCGTGCTCATGATCGCCGCGAGGATCGCCGACAACAGCACGCCCGCGATCCACGGATTGAACAGCAGGTTCGACAGCACGATGAACACGCGTTCGGGATTGGCCTTCACCGCCTCGCCGCCCGGATGCGCGGCGAAGTACGCGATGCCGAAGAAACCCACCGCCATCGCGCCGAACAGGCACAGGATCATCCACGTCATGCCGATGCGGCGCGCCTTCGGGATCGAACGCAAATCGTCGGCCGCCATGAAGCGCGCCAGGATGTGCGGCTGCCCGAAATACCCAAGGCCCCACGCCAGCAGCGACACGATGCCGACGACGCCGAGCGCGCCGCCCTTGAAGGGATCGAGCTTCGCCGGGTCGATGGAGCGAATCAGCATCATGCTTTCATCGAAGCCGCCCGTACCGATGATCACCACCACCGGCGTGAGCACCAGCGCGAAGATCATCAGCGAAGCTTGCACCGTGTCGGTCCAACTCACCGCGAGGAACCCACCGACCAGCGTGTAGAGGATCGTCGCCGCCGCGCCCCACCACAGGGCTTGCGCATACGGCACGCCGAACACGCTTTCGAACAGGCGTGCACCGGCCACGATGCCGCTCGCGCAATACACGGCGAAGAACACGAGGATCACCAGCGCCGACAGAACGCGCAGGATCCGCGAGCGATCGTCGAAGCGATGGGTGAAGTAATCGGGCAGCGTAAGCGCGTTCTTCGTGCGCTCGGTGTACACGCGCAGGGGACCTGCAACGAACTTCCAGTTGGCCCACGCGCCGAGGATCAGGCCGACGGCGATCCAGCCTTCCGACAAGCCGCCCAGGAACAACGCACCCGGTAAACCGAGGAGCAACCAACCGCTCATGTCGGACGCGCCGGCCGACAACGCGGTGACGTAGCTGCCCAGCGAACGCCCGCCGAGGATGTAGTCGTCGAAACTCTTGGTCGAACGCCAGGCAATCACGCCGATGGCGACCATCGCGAGCAAGTAGATGGCGAAGGTGACGACGAGCGGTGTGCTGGCGGTCATGCGGGGCTCCCCTGTGGTGGGGGGAGTGTAGCCGGAGCCCCGCCAGCCTGGCTGGCGGGGACCGGATTCAACTTTAGAAATCGCGCGACCAACGCACGCCGAACGTCCTCGGCGGCGTACTCACGGTGTACGGCTGTGCGCCGCAGACCGCGATGTTGCACTCGGCGAAGTGCGTCAGGTCACCCAGTTCGTTCGTCACGTTCCGGATGAAGAAGTCCAGCTTCCACGACCCGCGCTGGAAGCCCGTCGACACATCGAGTGTCGTGTACGCGTCCAGGTGCTGGTACGGAGTGAAGCTGAAATCGGTGCCCACCACGCCGCGTTCGAGATCGCGCAGATCCTGCGTGCGATCGCCCACGTGGAAGAGCGCACCCTGCGCGTAGGCTTCGTACTCGCCGACATCCCACGAGTAACGACCCGTGAGGTTGCCCTTGAAGCGCGGCGTGATCGGCAAGCGATCGCCCTTCACCGCCTGCGGGCCGATGTCGTTGATCTCGCCCGTCGACGGATTGAACGAACCCGGCGGACAGACGCTGATCGGGTTGCCCGCGAGATCGCCGTAACCGCAGTAGTCCTCCGACAACGTCGCGTCGTAGAACGCCACGCCGCCGGTGAGCATGAAGTTGTAGGTCACCGCCCACTGCAGTTCCATTTCCAGGCCGTCGATCTGCGCGGCACCCGCATTGCGGATTTCCGTCAGGCCGTTCGCGCCCAGGTAGGAGAACTGGAAGTCGTCCCAATTCTGGTGGAACAGCGCGCCGTTCCAGGCCAGGCGCTTGTCCAGCCACATCGTCTTCCAGCCGAACTCGTAGTTCTTCAGGTAATCCGAGACGTACGGCGGCACCGTGCCACGACGATTGATACCGCCGGGTCGATAACCTTCCGAATACGTCGCGTACAGCAACTTGGAGTCGCTCAGGTCCCAGGTCACGTTGAGGCGGCCGAGCGAACCGGACTCGCGCACTTCGCGGTCGTTGACCAGGCAGGGCGCGTTTTCGTACGGAATCCACGCCGAGCGGTCATCGCCGTATTGCGCGAAGCACGCGCCTTCACCGTACGGCGGATCGCCGCCCGACGAATAGCCGATGCCGAACCCGTAATAGCCCTTCAGGCTGTTGCGTGCGCGGAACCAGCGGCCACCGGCGGTGACGTGCCAGGCATCGGTGATGTCGAAGGTGAGTTCGCCGAACACCGCTTCGTCCTGGTCTTCGCGATCCTGCTCGGTCAACCAGATCGTGTCTTCCCAGCCGCCGACGGACAGCACGGTCGCGAGGCCGTCGATCCTGTAGCGCTGTTCGATGTCGTGCTTGTGCTGCTGCCAGAACAGACCGCCGACGAAGCGCAGGCGATTGTCCGCCGGCGATGCGACGCGCAGCTCGTGGCTGGTCATGCGATAGGCATCCTTCGCCTGGATGTACTGCGAAGGATTCACCAGCGCGCCGTCGTCGTCGTAGAAGTACGCGCCGTAACCACGCAGCGTGTCGTACCAGAAGCCGTAGTCGCTGTAGTCGGCTTCCGATTCGACGTTGCGGTTGAGGTGGCCGAAAGCGTACGTGATGTCGAAGTTGCCGATCTTGCCCTGCACCGTCAGCGCGGCCTGGTTCCAGGTGTCGCGCGAGGATTCGGGATAGGCGTGGTTGACTTCGAACTCGCCGACGCTCGGATCCCAACCGGTGCTGCCCGTCGCGGTCTGCCGCTGGCCCATGATCATCGGCGTCACCGACCATTCGTCGGTGATGTCCCACTTCAGCGCGACGCGCGCGCCGGTGGCGTTGGCTTCGTTGTAGTTGGCGTCGGCGAGCAGGTCGTTGTTCTGCACGATCCCCGAAGTCGGGAACACGCGCGTGCCCGGCCGGTTGTCGACATAGCCGGCATCGTGGCGGTTCCAGCCCACGACGCGGATCGCCGCGTTGCTTGCGATCGGCACGTTGACCATGCCTTCGAGCACGTGGCCGATGCCGCCGTCCTCGACCACGTTGAGCTCGGCCGCCGCGCTCGCCGCGAAGCCCGATGCATCCGGCTTGTTCGTGATGATGCGCAGCGTGCCCGACTGCGAGCTCGCGCCGTACAGCGTGCCCTGCGGACCGGCGAGCGCTTCGACGCGCGCGATGTCGTACATGTGCACGTCGAGCGCGCCGGTGATCGTGGTGATCGGCTGTTCGTCGAGGTAAACGCCGACGCTGGGCTGCGAACCGGAATGGTTGCCGTCGCCGCCGCTGGCCACGCCGCGCATGTACACCTGCAGGAAGCCCGGGCCAGAGAACACGCCGCCGCCGGCCGTGCCGAAGGTGACGCTGGGCAGCAGCTTCACGTAATCCTGGAAGTTCGAAACCTGGTGCTGCTCGAGCGTTTCGCTGCTGATCGCCTGGATGCTGATCGGCACCTTCTGCAAATCTTCCGCGCGCTTCTGCGCGGTGACGGTCACCGTCTCGAGCGTTGCGGTGCGCGATTGACCTTGCGCAGCCTGATCGGCCGCCTGTCTTGCGGCGTCGGCGGCCTGGCTTGCCGCCTGCTGCGAGGCCTGCTCGGTCTGCTGTGCCTCCTGCGCGAACGCGACACCTGCCTGGCAACCGATGATCACCGCCATGGCGAGCGCGTGCCTCGCAAGCGGCCGCCGCGCGGACACGCGACGTGTGTTTGAAATTCCCATTTTCCCCTTCCCTCCCTTTGTTGTGAACAAACTCAGTCGAGCAGGCGCGGCGGCACCGACGGATACGCCGCCAGCACCGGCCCCAAGGCTTCCTCCAGCGGGGCCAACCAAGGCGCGTAATGACGCCACTGGTCCAGGCCTTCGCGGTAGATCGGTTGGCGCACCTGTTCCGAACTCGCCGTCCGCACCGGACGGTCGTTCTCGAAGAAGCGCAGGCACGCGGGATCGAACGGCAGGCCGCAGTAATCGAGCAGGCGACGCACTTCCTGCTCGGTGTCCTCGACCATCGTTTCGTAATGCACGCGATGCACCCGGCCGGGCAGCACCGCGTCGAAATGCGCCATCAACGCAACGTAATCGCGGTAATAAAGGCCGATGTCTTCCAGCCGGAAGCTGAAATCCTGCCCGCGCGCGAACTGTTGCTTGAACAACGAGAACCCGCAGGCGAGCGGATGGCGCCGCGCGTCGATGATCCGCGCGTTCGGCAAGGCCAGGTGGATCAGGCCGACGTGCTGGAAGTTGTTCGGCATCTTGTCGATGAACAACGGCGCGCCGGCCTTGCGATGGATGCGCGTGCGCTCGAGGTATTCCTCGCCGATGGCGCGGAATTCGTCGAGGTCCAGCGTGGGCAGAACGTCGTGGTAATGGCGCGCCCCCACCGCTTCGCCGCGACGACGCAATTCCTTCGTCATCGACAACAGGTCGGGCAACTCCATCGTCCCTTCGACATCGGGATGGCTGGAGAGGATTTGTTCGACCAGCGTCGAACCGGCGCGCGGCATGCCGACGATGAAGATCGGGTCGCGCGCATCGCTGCCGCTGCCATCGCGTTGCGCGAAGAACTCCGGCGTGTACGTCGCGATCGCCTTGCGCACGCGCGCGGTGTTGTCCGCGGGCACCCACGGGATGATGGCGACGCGCTGCGTGTTGCCGCGACGATAGTGTTCGAAGGACGCGGCGTATTCACCCGCGTCCTCCAACGCCTTGCCGAGCGCGAAATCCAGGTGCAGGCGGTCGTCGGGCGCGAGTTCGCTGCGCGCGAGTTGCGCGCGGATCGTCGCGAGATCTTCGGGCGTGAAGCGGAAAGTCTTGAGGTTGGCCAGGCTCCACCACGCATCGCCGAAGCGCGGTTCCAGGCGCGCGGCTTCGCGATAGGCCTCGATGGCCCGCGCGGTGTTGCCCGCAGTCTTCAACGCGTGACCGTAACTCAGCCACAAGCGCGCCTGGTGCGGGTATTCGCGCACGAGGGCTTCGTACACCGGAATGGCGGCGTCGTAATCGCCGGTGCGGCACAGGACGACCGCGCGCAGGTTTCGGTAGCCGGCGTTCGCGGGATCCTTGGCGAGCAGCGCGTCGACTTCGGCGAGCGACTCGACCGGCTTGTTCGCACGATGCAACACCATCGCGTAGTGATGGCGCGCCGCGTCGAAACCCGGCACGAGTTCCAGGCAGCGCGCGAGCAGCGATTCGGCTTCGTCGATGCGGCCCATGCGTGCCTGCGTCTCGGCGAGCATGCGCAGCGCCGGGGCGTCGGTGGGCGAGGCGCGCAGGTGATCGCGCAGCAGCGCTTCGGCGTCGGGAATGCGATTGGCCTGCAACGCGGCGGCGGCCTGCATCAACTTCGGCTCGCGCACCGAATGCACGAGGTGCGTGGCGTAGGCTTCTTCGGCGCCGGCGAGATCGCCGATCGCGGACAGGTGGTCGCCGAGCGCGAGCCACGCGCGCGGCAATTCCGGCTTCAGCGCGACCGCGCGACGCAACGCGGCGACCGCATCGTCGCCGCGGCCGCCACGGCCGAGCGCGATGCCGAGTTCGAGTTGCACGGCCGGCGACTTGGGTTGCTCGCGCGCCAGGGGTTCGAGGATGCGCGCGGCACCTTCGGCATCGCCGCAGGCATTGCGCGAAGCACCGAGCAACAGCAGCGCGACCGGATGGCCATCGACGACCCGCAGGATTTCCGCCGCCTGCCGGCCGGCGAGCGCCGGATCCGTCGACAGCAATCGCGAAGCGTGGGCCAGCGCGGCTTCGACCGAAGCCGTCGGCTCGTGCGCGTGTGTCATCCGTCGACCGTGGACATGCAACCCCCAACCGGGTGATGCCCGAGACTAGGCTGCGTACGCCTGCGCATGCAAGGGTCGGAAGCGGTTACAGCGGCTTTTTGGCGCGTAATCGCCGGGCGTTGCGCAATTCGATCTGCTCAATCCTCGTCGGGCCACCGGATCGTGGGCTTCGCTTCCCGCGCCCGCACCGCCGGCTGCGCGGCAACGGCCGCCCAGACCTTCAATGCATCGACCGTCGGCGCCACGTCGTGGACGCGCACCAACTTCGCGCCCCGCTGCGCGGCGATCAGGTGCGCCGCGACCGAGCCGGCGACGCGCTCGTGCGGATCGGCCCGATCCGTCAGGTCGCCGATGGTCTTCTTGCGCGACAGGCCCGCGAGCACCGGCACGCCGAGTTCGACAATCGTCTCCAGCCGCGCGAGCAACGCCAGGTTGTGGTCGCGGTTCTTGCCGAACCCGAAGCCCGGATCGACCACGATGCGCGATTTCGGGATCCCCGCCATCTCCGCCGCGAAGATGCGCTCGGCGAGGAAACGGTGCACATCGGACACGACTTCGTCGTACACCGGTGCGTCCTGCATCGACCGCGGCTCGCCCAGCATGTGCATCAACACCACCGGCACGCCGAGCGATGCGGCCGCATCGAGCGCGCCGTCGCGACGCAACGCGAAAACATCGTTGATCATCCCCGCGCCCGCGCCGACCGCGGCGCGCATGACCTCTGGTTTAGAGGTATCGACGCTGATCGGGAGCGAGGTCGCGCGCACCAATCCCTCGATCACCGGGATGACGCGGCGGAGCTCTTCTTCGATTGAAACCTCGTCGGCCCCCGGCCGCGTGGATTCACCGCCGACATCGAGGATGTCCGCGCCCTCCTCCGCCAGCCGCACGCCATGCGCGATCGCCGCGTCCGTGCTCGCATGCTCGCCGCCATCGGAAAACGAATCGGGCGTGACGTTGACGAT
The DNA here is from genome assembly GCF_009740395.1 of Noviluteimonas gilva. GTDB lineage: Bacteria > Pseudomonadota > Gammaproteobacteria > Xanthomonadales > Xanthomonadaceae > Noviluteimonas > Noviluteimonas gilva. The sequence goes on along the minus strand of NZ_WOXT01000002.1, from coordinate 175,009 downwards.
GCCCATGACCCGCGTGCGGTCGAGGCGCACGACGCGGCCGTTGCAGTCCAGTTGCGGAGTGATATCGAACATGGATGGGTTGTAGCGGCTCAACCCTTTTCGCGCAACATCGTCACGATCGCCTGGAACCGCGGGTGGTCGCGCAAGGGCCACAGGTCGGAGTCGTGTTCGATCCACTCCAGGTTGCCTTCGCCGTGTTGCACGGCGCGTTCCAGCAGGTCGACCGACTGCTCCCCGTCGCCGTCGAGGGCGAAGAAGCAGGCGCCGTTGTAGAGGACGTCGAAATCGTTCGGGCGGATGCGCAGCGCGTACGCCATCTCGGCGTGGCCGAAGTCGCCGACGCGCAGGTGCTGCATCAGGCCGGCGGTCATGTAGTGCGCGCGGGCGTTCTCCGGATCGATGTGCGCCTGGTGGCTTGCGCAGGCCAGGCCTTCGATCGCGAGCTTCTGCTTGCGCTCATGGTCCCCACCGGCCTCCGCGGCGTTGACCGCGAGCGCGAGCGCCTGGAATTCATCCGGTTGCACGCGGTGCGCGGCGACGAACAGGTCGACGGCGCGCGCGTAGTTGCCCTGCGTGAAGCAATGGCGCGCGTAGAAGTAATACGCGACGTAGAGTTCGGGATCGAGCTTGAGTGCATGTTCGAAGGCTTCCGTCGCACCGTCGTGGTCGCCGGAGATCATCAGCGAATGGCCCTTCGCGACATGCGCTTCGGCGAGGTCGGGGTCCAGTTCCAGCGCGCGATGCGCGGCGCTCTTGGCTTCTTCCAACGCACCGCTGTCGGGATTCACCATGCGCCAGAGCATCAGTTCGCACAACGAATCGGACAGGCCCGCCCACGCCTGCCCGTACTCCGGGTCCAGTTCGATGGCGTGGCGGAACATCGACGGCGCCTGCTTCATCGTGATTTCGGTCATGCGCGCGCTCGCTTGCCGACCGCGCAGGTAGTACTCGTACGCGCGCATGTCGCGCGGCGCCCGCTTCTGCAGGTCGAAGGCCACGGGCGCTTGCAAGGTCGGTCGCACGGCGTTGACGACGTTGCGCGCGATCTCTTCCTGGATCGCGAAGATGTCCGCGAGATTGCGGTCGAAGTTCTCCGACCACAGGTGGTAACCGTTCGACGCGTCGACGAGCTGCGCGGTCACGCGCACGCGATCGCCGGCCTTGCGCACGCTGCCTTCCACGATCGCCGCGACGTGCAATTCGCGGCCGATGTCGGTGGGTGTCGCGCTGCCGTCGCGAAACCGGAAGGACGCCGTGCGCGAGGCGACATGCAGGCCGCGCACTTTCGCGAGCGCGTTGAGGATCTCTTCGGCCAGGCCATCGCAGAAATAATCCTGGTCGCCGGCCTCGCTCATGTCGGAGAACGGCAGGATGGCGACGGAGGCCTCGGGTGGCGGCAACTCGGCGGGCTGCGGTGGCAGCGCATCGGTCGCGCGGCGCGTGGGCGTGTCGCCGTTGTTCGCGATCGGTTCCGGCAACGCGGGCGTGCGTTCGATGCCGTGCGGCTGCACGTCGTAGATCCACGCGAGCACGCACGCCAGCACGAAGCCGAGCGCGAGCAACACGATCAGCAGGCGCGAGGACCACGGCGGCAGGCCCAGCGGTTCGAACGTCGCCTCGGCCACCTGCACGAGCAACCAGCCGACGATGAGGTACGCCACCGCCACGCGGAAGACGCGCCGGCGACGAAACTCCGACAACGTGTTGCGCAGGCGGGCGGCGATGTCGGGCATGCGATCTCCCAAACGACAAGGGCCCCCGAGGGAGCCCTGTCTTTCAAGCAACGCAATCGCCCTGTCGGGACGGCCGCGCCGGGTTCAGGTTTGCGCCGCGGGACCGCCGATCGGCGGCAGCGGGCGCGCTTCGCCCTTGTTGTTGCGCGTCCAACCCGCCGGCGGCGGCGGCTCGCGGCCTTCCATGATCGCGTCGATCTGCGGCACGTCGATGGTTTCGTACTCCAGCAGCGTCTTCGCCATCACGTGCAGCTTGTCGAGGTTCTCGGTCAGGATCTGCTTGGTGCGGTTGTAGGCCTTGTCGAGGATGCCGTGCACGACTTCGTCGATCTTGCGCGCGGTGTCGTCGGAGACGTTCTTGTGCTGCGTGACCGAGCGGCCCAGGAACACTTCGTCTTCTTCTTCACCGTAGGCGATCGGACCGAGCTCGTCGGACAGGCCCCACTTGGTCGCCATGTTGCGCGCCATCTTCGTCGCGCGCTCGATGTCGTTCGACGCACCGGTGGTGACCTTGTCGTTGCCGAAGATCAACTCTTCGGCGACGCGACCGCCGTACAGCGAGCACAGCATCGATTCGATGGCGGTGCGGTTGTACGAATACTTGTCGCCCTCGGGCAGGTACATCGTCACGCCCAGCGCGCGACCGCGCGGAATGATCGTGACCTTGTAGACCGGGTCGTGTTCCGGCATCAGGCGACCGACGATGGCGTGGCCGGCTTCGTGATACGCGGTGAGCGTCTTTTCCTGCTCGCTCATCGCCATCGAACGGCGCTCGGTGCCCATCAGGATCTTGTCGCGCGCACGGTCGAAGTGCTCCATCCGCACGTCCTTCGCGTTCTCGCGCGCGGCGAACAACGCCGCTTCGTTCACGAGGTTGGCGAGGTCGGCGCCGCTGAAGCCCGGCGTGCCGCGGGCGATGGTCATCGCCTCGACATCGTCGGCCAGCGGAACGCGGCGCATGTGCACGCGCAGGATCTGGTCGCGGCCCTTCACGTCGGGCAGGCCGACGGTGACCTGGCGGTCGAAACGGCCCGGGCGCAGCAGCGCCGGGTCGAGCACGTCGGGACGGTTGGTCGCGGCGATCACGATCACGCCTTCGCCGCCTTCGAACCCGTCCATCTCGACGAGCAACTGGTTGAGCGTCTGCTCGCGCTCATCGTGCCCGCCGCCGAGGCCCGCGCCACGATGGCGGCCGACCGCGTCGATTTCGTCGATGAAGATGATGCACGGCGCGTGCTTCTTGGCCTGCTCGAACATGTCGCGCACGCGGCTGGCGCCGACGCCGACGAACATCTCGACGAAGTCCGAACCGGAGATCGAGAAGAACGGCACCTTGGCTTCGCCGGCGATCGCGCGCGCAAGCAGCGTCTTGCCGGTGCCCGGAGGACCGACCATCAGCACGCCGCGCGGGATCTTGCCGCCGAGTTTCTGGAACTTTCCGGGATCGCGCAGGAACTCGACGAGCTCGGCGACTTCCTCCTTCGCTTCGTCGCAACCGGCGACGTCCGCGAAGGTGGCCTTCGTCTGGTCTTCGTTGAGCAGCTTGGCGCGCGAACGGCCGAAGGACATCGCGCCCTTGCCGCCGCCCTGCTGCATCTGCCGCATGAAGTAGATCCAGATGCCGATGAAGAGCAACAGCGGACCGATGTTGATCAGGATGCCGACCAGCGAGATACCGCTCGACGGCGGCGCCTGCTTGATCTCCACCTTGTGGTTGATCAGATCGTCGACCAAGCGCTCGTCGCGACGCGGGGCGACGGTTTCGCCCTTCGTGTTGTCCTTGCGCTCGAACTTGATCGTCTTCTCGTCCTCGCCGATGTCGACCGACTTGATCTTGTCGTTGACCACATCCGCCTGGAACTGGGAATAGACGACGTCCTGGCCGCTCCCCATCTTCGGGCTGAAACTCTGGAACACCACCATCAGCACGACGGCGACGACCACCCACAACATCAGATTCTTGGCCAAGTCGTTCATCCTGTACTCCACAACGGAGTCGCGTTCACTTCATTCACCATGCGCCGGCCTTCCGGCCAGCTTGCCCTGCGCCAGGGCGTAAACCTCCGGCGACCGCTTGCGCGATGCCGCCGGCTTGCGGACCGCCACCTTGGCATATCGCCGCCGCAGCTGCCGCACGTAATCGTCGAACCCCACGCCCTGGAACAGCTTGATCAGGAACGTGCCGCCGGGCTTGAGATGGCCATCGGCGAAATCCATCGCCAGCTCGGCCAGGTGCATGCCCCGCGGTTGGTCCACCGCATCCACGCCACTTTTATTGGGGGCCATGTCGCTCAGTACAAGGTCGACGGGCTTCCCGCCCAGGGCGGCTTCCAGTGCCGATAACACGGCATCCTCCCTGAAATCGCCATGAAGGAACTCCACCCCGGCCAGGCTGGGCATCTCCAGGATGTCCAGCGCGATCACGCGGCCGGGGTCCTGGGTGCCGTTGTGCGACAGCCGGTCGAGCTCCGCGCGGACCCACTGCGACCAGCCGCCGGGCGCCGCGCCGAGGTCCACCACCACCATGCCGGGCTTCAGCAGGCGGTCGCGTTCGACCACTTCTTCCAGCTTGTAGGCCGCGCGCGAGCGCAGCCCCTCGGCCTGGGCCTTCTTCACGAAGGGGTCGGAAAAGTGTTCCTTCAACCAGCGCTGGCTGGACTTGCTGCGGGTCGCCATGCGCGGGGGTCCTCTCGGGTGGCCATGATACCCTGCCCCTCCCCCGTTCATCCCCGCGATTCCGATGCCGTCCGCAGTTCAGTTAACCAGCGCGCAGACCCGTTTCCTCCGTGGTCAGGCGCACGACCTCAACGCCATGCTGCAGGTCGGGGGCAAGGGAATCACCGACTCCCTGGTGACCGAGGTGGTCAACGCCCTCGAACAGCACGAGCTGATCAAGGTGAAGGTGGCCGCCGAAGACCGCGAGGCCCGCGACGCGATGATCGCCGACCTGGCGCAGCGCGCCGGCGCCGCGCTGGTGCAGCGCATCGGCCACACCGCCGTCCTGTATCGCCCGAGCAAGGACAAGCGGCAGATCGTGCTGCCCCGAGGCTGATCCCGGGTCGCGCGGCCATGCAGCTGAATCTCGAACGCCCCGACTACACCTGGTACCTGCGCGGCGCCGATGGCCGCCATGCGCTCGTGAACGAGCGCGAGATCATCGCCAGCTTCGTGATCGCGCCCGAAGCGCTGGTCGAGGATTGGCCGGTCACCGACGCCAAGGCGATGGAACCCGGCGACCTGGCGCCCGTCTTCGCGCTGCAACCCGAATTGATCGTGCTGGGCACCGGCCCGCGCCAGGTGTTTCCGTCGGCCGCCGTGTTCCATGCCTGTTTGTCGCAGGGCATCGGCTTCGAAGTGATGGACAACGCCGCCGCCGCGCGCACCTACAGCGTGCTGGCCGGTGAAGGGCGGCGCGTGGTCGCGGGATTCATGTTCCCGGCTTAGCGCTTCAGCGCTTCGGCAAATACGTCTGCGGGTCGACCGGTTTGCCGTTGTAGCGAATCTCGAAGTGCACCATCTCGCGCGCCGCGCCCGTGCGGCCCATTTCCGCGATCTGCTGCCCCGCTTTCACGAGCTGGCCTTCGTTGACCAGGCGCTTGCGGTTGTGGCCGTAGGCCGACAACCACGCTTCGTTGTGCTTGACGATGATCAGCTCGCCGTAACCGACGAGCCCCGCACCCGAATACACGACGACGCCATCGCCCGCCGCGCGCACGGGATCGCCGCTGTTGCCGCCGATGTCGATGCCCTGCTTCGTCGGTTCACCGGCGACGTAGCCGTTGAGGATCGTGCCGTTGGCCGGCCACGTCCACGCGATCGGGCTCGCCGCGGGCGGCGGCGGCACGGGACGCGGTGCGGGCGTGACGGGCTTGGGTGTCGCGGGTTTCGGCGCGCCGGGTTTCGACGGCGTGGTCGTGACGACCGATGTCGATCCCTTCGGATACAGGCGCAGGTGTTGTCCCGGGTAGATGGTGTACGGCGCGCCGATGCCGTTCCACGACGCGAGATCGCGGACGTCGATACCGTTGCGGAACGCGATGCCGTACATCGTGTCGCCCTTGTTCACGACGACCGTCTTGCCCGGCTTCGGCGTCGAAACGCGCGGCGCGGGCGACGAAGGCCCGTTGGCGCGATACACGGTGCTGCTGCCGCACGCGGCGAGCGCGAGCGCGCAGGCAATGGCCATTCCGATACGAAGCCTCGAAGCTTTCATCCGCCGCGCGCCTTCCACACCAGGACACCGATCAATGCCGCGAGCAACACCAGCGCGATCCAGCCGATGGGCTCGATGTACTTGTGCAGCACTTTTTCCGCGCGTTCGCCGCCGAGGCGGATGATCAGCGCGAGCAGGTAAACGCGCTTGCCGCGGCCGACGAACATGCTCGCCAGGTACGGCAGCATCGGCACGCCCACCACGCCCGAAGACCAGGTGAACACCTTCATCGGAATGGGCGAGAAACCGGCGAGCACGAGCATCCAGAACACCGCCCACGGCGATTCGATCATCTTCGCCTGGATCAGCGCGATGCCCGATTCCATGCCATGCAGCATCCCGAGCGCGGCGAACATCGGCTTGAGCGCAGCGAACGCGAAGTGCCCGAGGTAGTAGCCGACCACCGCGCCGACCATCGAACCGGCCAGGCTCAGCGTCGAAAACCAGAACCCGCGCCGCGGCGCCGCCACGCACATCGGCAGCAGCATCACTTCCGGCATGATCGGGAAGATGATCGCTTCGAAGAAACTCAGGATGACCAGCCACGTCGACGCGCGTTTGTGGCGTGCGAGCGCGATCGTGCGTTCGTAGAGCGGTCCGAACAACTTCATGCGTCAGTCCACCATCCCTGGCAACAACGGCACGAACACGACGGGCGCGAGCTGCGCTTCGTCGACGATGCCGGCTTCATCCTTGCGCAGGCGGATCAGCGTTTGTCCGCTGCTGCCGCCCACGGGGCACACGAGCGTGCCGTTCGGCGCGAGTTGCGTGGTGAGCGCATCGACCAGCGCAGGCGCGGCGGCGGTGACGATGATCGCGTCGAACGGTGCGAGTTCCGGCCAGCCGATGCGGCCGTCGTCGTGCTTGCTGCGCACGTTGAATCCGAGCGAACGGAACCGCTTGCGCGCGGTGCGCAGCAATTCGCCGATGCGCTCGACGGTGAAGACTTCCAGCCCCAGCGCGGCGAGGATCGCGGCCTGGTAACCCGAGCCCGTGCCGATCTCCAGCACGCGCATCGGCGGCGAACCGGCGGGGCGCGGAGATTCGAGCAAGGTCTGCGTCATCTTCGCCACGACCCACGGCTGCGAAATCGTCTGCCCGTGCCCGATCGGCAGCGCGGTGTCTTCATACGCGCGCGTGGCGAGGGCTTCGTCGACGAACAGATGGCGCGGCACGGCGCGGATCGCGTTGAGCACGCGGTCGTCGGAGATGCCGGTGGTCTGCAGGCGTTCGATCAGGCGATCGCGCACGCGCTGCGAGGTCATGCCCATGCCGATCGCTTCGGGCTGCAGGCGAATGCGCGTGGTCACGAGCGATCCTCCTGCAACGACGCCGCGAGGCCACCGACCCAACTGGCGACCTGTTCCAGCGCCTGGTAGCGCGTGAGGTCGACGTGGATCGGCGTGATCGAGATATGGCCGGTGCGCACGGCGTGGAAATCGGTGCCGGGGCCGGCGTCCTGTTCGGGGCCGGCGGCGCCGATCCACCACCACGTGCGGCCGCGCGGGTCCTTCTGCGGCACGCACGGTTCGGCGCGATGGCGGTTGCCCAGGCGCGTGACTTCGAAGCCGCGCACGTCTTCCCAGGGAAGGTCGGGCACGTTTACGTTGAGGATCGTGTCGGCCGGCAGCGGATCGGTCGCCAGGCGCGCGATGATCTCGACCGCCGCGCGCGCGGCGGTTTCGTAATGCTTGCCGTCGTGGTCGAGCGCGGCGAGCGACACCGCGACCGCGGGCAGGCCCAGGAAGCGGCCTTCCATCGCGGCGGCGACGGTGCCGGAATAAATGACGTCGTCGCCCATGTTCGCCGTGGTGTTGATGCCGGAGGCGACGATGTCGGGCTCTTGTTCGAGCATGCCGGTAATCGCGACGTGCACGCAGTCGGTGGGCGTGCCGTACACCCTCCAGCGCTCGATTGAAGCCGGTCCGTCTTCCATCTTCAGCACGCGCACGGGCCCGTCGAGGGTGAGCGAATTGCTCGCGCCGCTGCGGTCGCGGTCGGGCGCGACCACGGTGACGGCATGCCCCGCATCGCGCAGCCCCTGGGCGAGGATCCGGATGCCGGGGGCGTCGACACCATCGTCGTTGCTGACCAATACGCGCAAAGCAGTTGTCCTTCCGGTGTCGTCCGCATCATAGCCGATGACTCGCGCTAGGCTTACGGCATGGCACGCAAGCCACATCCCGAGCCGCCGCCTGAACCCGTCGACGACGCCGCGCTGTTCCGCGACGCGATCGGCCCCGTGCGCGAGTTGCCCACGGAGCCCACGCCGCCGTCGAAGCCGCGGCCCCGCCCTGCCGCGAGGATGGCCGCACGCGACGAGGCCGAGGCGATGAGCGAATTCCGCCGCGCGATGTCCGCCGACGCGCTGGAGGCGGGCGATGCGCTGTCGTATCGCCGGGAATCGGTGCCGCCGCGCACCTTGCAACGCTTGCGTCGTGGCGAGTTCGCGGCGCAGGAGGAGCTGGACCTGCACTGGACCGATGCGAAGCACGCCGAAGCGATGCTGCGCGAGTTCCTCGTGCATGCACGGCAGCACGGGCTCGGGTGCGTGAAGGTGATCCACGGCAAGGGCCTGAACAGCGACAGCAAGACGCCGGCGCTGAAGAACCTGGTCGACCGCATGCTGCGGCATCGCTCGGAAGTGGTGGCGTTCGCATCGGCGCCGACGAACCAGGGCGGCACCGGCGCAGTACTCGTGCTACTCGCCCCCAAGCGCTGACCTCCATCCCCCTTCCAAGGGGGATCGATCGCGCAAAGCGCGATCGAGGGGGATCGGTCTCGCACTGCGAGATCGGGCGCGCGCGCTACTGAATATCCCCCATCTGCCCAACCACCGTCGTCGCATAACTCCCCGGCGGCAATTCGAACATCACCCGCAACACATCATGCGCCGGCCATTCCCACGCCATCGCCTGCGGTCGCAGTCGCAAACCGCGGCGTTCCTGCTTCAACCCCGAGGCTTCCAGTCCCGCGCGCACGGCGCGTGATTCCGCGTCGTCGAGCGCGGCTTCTTCCAACGCGCGCGCCGCAGCGGCGGAACGCAAGTCCCCCGCGCCCCACAGCGGTCCGGTCGGATGAATGTCGAACGCGGCCAGGCGCGCCGCCAGCGCATCGTCGAACGGCTCCGGCCCGAACACGCTGCGCGAGCCATCGAGCATCCACACTTCGCCGTCGATCGCGCGATCCCACGTGTCGTCCGCCACGCGCCGTTCGAGCACGCGATTGAATAGCGACGAACGCGCCGCCGACAGCAACATCGTGCGCTGATCGCGTTTCACGCGACGCCCCGCGAACATCTGCAGGGCCTGCGCCACGTTGTCGCCTTCGCGGCCGAAGCGTTGTTCGCCGAAGAAGTTCGGCACGCCGCGCGCCTGGATCGCACGCAGGCGGTCTTCGATCGCGTGGCGTTCGCCTTCGACATCGCGCAAGGTCAGCACGAAGCGATTGCCCGCCAGCGCGCCGCGCGGCAACTTGCGCGAATGCCACGTCGAATGCAGCACGTGCATGTCGTCGGATTCCAGCGCCGCCAGATCCGGGGCGATCTTCTTCGGCAGGTGCACGCTGAAACGCTGCGTCGTCACCGCGTGGCGATCCTTCAGCCCCGCGTAACTCACGCCGAGTTCCGCGATGCCCGCCCATTGCGCGAGGCGCTTGGCGGCGAAGGCGGTGTTCATGCCGCGCTTCTCGATCGTCAGCAGCAGGTGTTCGCCTGCCCCGCTCGCTTCGAAGGCATCGAGTTCGTCGACGCGGAAGTCTTCGGGCGTCGCCCGCATCCGCGCCCGCAGCACGGGCGCGCCGAACGCATGCACGCTCACTCGCGCACGAGCAGGCACACCGCCTGCGCGGCGATGCCTTCCCCGCGGCCGGTGAAGCCGAGCGTTTCGGTCGTCGTCGCCTTGATCGAGATCGCATCGACCGCGACACCGAGGTCGGCGGCGATCAATCCGCGCATCGCGCCCGCGTGCGGACCGATGCGCGGGCGCTCGCAGATCACGGTGATGTCCGCATTGCCGAGCGTCCAGCGATGTTCGGCGAGCAAGGAACGGCAATGGCGGAGGAACAGGCGACTGTCCGCATCTTTCCAGCGCGGATCGCTCGGCGGGAAATGCTTGCCGATGTCGCCGAGCGCCATCGCACCGAGCATCGCGTCGCACAGCGCGTGCAGCACGACGTCGCCGTCGGAATGCGCGATCACGCCGCGATCGTGCGGCACGCGCACGCCACCGAGCATCACGTGATCGCCCGGGCCGAAGGCGTGGACGTCGAATCCGCTGCCGATGCGGCAATTCATGGGGAGTTTCCGGGCATGGTGCGTTCGCGCGCGAGGCGCAGGAGGAATTCGGCGAGCGGCAAATCGGCCGGCGTCGTGACTTTCAAATTGTCGTCGCTGCCTTCGACCAACAACGGCCGATGGCCCTGGCGTTCCATCGCCATCGATTCGTCGGTGACGACCAGGCCCGCGTTGCGCGCCGCTTCGAGCGCGCGCGTGAGTTGCAGGCGGCGGAACAACTGCGGCGTCAGCGCGCGCCACAAGCCATCGCGCGATTCGGTCGTATCGATGCCGCCATCGTTGCCCGCACGCTTGAGCGTGTCGCGCACGGGTGCGGCGAGGATCGCGCCGACGGGATCGCCGCGGCCCAGGTCGAGCAGACGTTCGAGATCGGAAGCACGCAGGTGCGGGCGCGCGGCATCGTGCACGAGGACGAAATCATCGGGGCGCACGTCGTCGGGCAATGCCGCCAACCCCGCGAGCACCGAATCGCAGCGTTCCGCACCGCCCAGGCACGTGTGCACAGGCTTGCCGTCGATCTGCGTCCAACCCGGCCACGACGTATCGTCTTCCGACAACACCACCATCGCGCCGCCGACCGACGGATGCGACAACACCGCGCTGAGCGAATACGCGATCAGCGGAACACCGGCGATGTCGAGGTATTGCTTGGGGACGGCGCCGCCGTAACGCGTGCCGCGCCCGGCGGCGGGCACGATGGCCCAGATCACCGTGCGCCCTCGTCTTGTTCGGGCACTTCGGTCGTGGCGGGCGATGCAGGCGCGCTCGACGCCGACGTCGGTTCCACCACGCGATAGAACGTTTCGCCCGGCTTGATCATGCCCAGCTCGCTGCGCGCGCGTTCTTCCACCGCGGCTTCGCCCGACTTGAGGTCTTCGACTTCCGCGGCGACTTCGGCATTGCGCTGGCGCAGGCCCGTGTTGTCGCGCGCCTGGTGTTCGACCTGCGTGGACAGCGCCTGCACCTGGCCTGCGCCGCCCTGCCCGAACCACAGCTTGTACTGCAGCCACGCGAGCAGCGCGGCCAGCAGCACGATCAGCGCCGCGATCACACGTGAGGTTGCGCCCACGCGCATCAAGGCCTCAGCGCCTCAGCGACACGAACGCGTTGCGGCCGGCGTAACGCGCGGCGCTGCCGAGCTGTTCTTCGATGCGCAGCAGCTGGTTGTACTTGGCCACGCGGTCGGAACGGCACAGCGAACCGGTCTTGATCTGCGTCGCCGTGGTGGCGACCGCGATGTCGGCGATCGTCGTGTCCTCGGTTTCGCCCGAACGATGCGAGACGATCGCCGCGTAGCGCGCGTGGTCGGCCATCGCGATCGCTTCGAGCGTTTCGGTCAGCGTGCCGATCTGGTTGACCTTGATCAGGATCGCGTTGGCGACGCCCTGCTCGATGCCGTCCTTGAAGATGCGCGGGTTGGTGACGAACAGATCGTCGCCGACCAACTGCACCTTCTCGCCCAGGCGCTGCGTGAGCTGCTTCCAGCCGGCCCAGTCGTGTTCGCCCATGCCGTCTTCGATCGTGATGATCGGGTACTGCGCGCACCAGCCGGCGAGGAAATCGACGAACTGTTCCGACGTCAGGCGCTTGCCTTCGCCGGTGAGGTTGTACTTGCCGTTCTCGAAGAACTCGCTGGACGCCACGTCCAGGCCGAGCAGCACGTCTTCGCCCGCGCGGTAACCGGCCTTGCCGATCGCTTCGAGGATGGTTTCCAGCGCTTCTTCGTTCGAACGCAGGTCGGGTGCGAACCCGCCTTCGTCGCCGACGGCCGTGCTCAGGCCGCGGCCCTTCAGCACCGACTTGAGCGCGTGGAAGATCTCGGTGCCGGCGCGCAGCGATTCGGCGAACGAATCGAAGCCGACGGGCAGCACCATGAATTCCTGCAGGTCGACGTTGTTGTCGGCATGCGCGCCGCCGTTGACGATGTTCATCATCGGCACCGGCAGTTCGACCGCATTGCCGTTCGACAACCACTTCCACAGCGGCATCTTGTGCGAGGCGGCGACCGCATGCGCGTTCGCCATCGACACGCCGAGCAGCGCATTCGCGCCCAGGCGGCCCTTGTTCTCGGTGCCGTCGAGGTCGATCAGGCGGCGATCGAGCGCTTCCTGGTCGCCGTCGAACCCGTGCAATGCGTTCGCGATCGTCGTGTTGACGTTGGCGACGGCGGTTTTCACGCCCTTGCCGAGGTAACGCGTCTTGTCGCCGTCGCGCAGTTCGACGGCTTCCTTCGTGCCGGTCGACGCGCCCGAGGGCACCATCGCGCGGCCGAAGCTGCCGTCGGTGAGCGTGACTTCCGCTTCGAGGGTGGGATTGCCGCGGCTGTCGAGGATTTCGCGCGCGTGGATCTTCGCAATGGTGGTCATTGGGTCAGGGTGTTTTCCAGGAATCCGTTCTTCTTCGTGATCCGGTCGATCTCGAGCAGCGTCTCGAGCAGCGCGCGCATCTTCGGCAGCGGCCACGCGTTGGGACCGTCGCTGAGCGCCTTGTCCGGATCGGGGTGCGTTTCCATGAAGATGCCGGCGATGCCCACGGCCATCGCGGCACGCGCGAGCACGGGCACGAACTCGCGCTGGCCGCCGCTCTTGCCGTCCGCGCCGCCGGGCAACTGCACCGAATGCGTGGCGTCGAACACCACCGGGCAATGGGTGTCGCGCATCACCGACAGCGAACGCATGTCGCTGACCAGGTTGTTGTAGCCGAAGCTCGCGCCGCGCTCGCAGACCATGATCTGCTCGTTGCCGGTTTCCTTCGCCTTGTTCGCCACGTGCTTCATTTCCCACGGCGACAGGAACTGGCCCTTCTTGATGTTCACCGGCTTGCCGGCGTTGGCGACGTTGCGGATGAAATCGGTCTGCCGGCACAGGAACGCCGGCGTCTGCAGCACGTCGACCACGCTCGCCACTTCATTCATCGGCGTGTATTCGTGCACGTCGGTGAGCGTGGGCACGCCGAGTTGGCGCTTCACTTCCGCCAATACCTTGAGGCCTTCTTCCAGGCCGGGGCCGCGGAAGCTCGTGCCGGAGGTGCGATTGGCCTTGTCGAAACTCGACTTGAAGATGAAGGGAATGCCGAGCTCGCTGGTGATTTCCTTCAGCTTGCCGGCCGTCTCCATCTGCAGTTCCATCGACTCGATGACGCAGGGACCGGCGATGAGGAAGAACGGCTTGTCGAGGCCGACCTCGAAATGCGCGAGCTTCATGCGCTCGCCTCCTTCAGCAGGCGGCCGCCGGCCTTGTGCTCACGTGCGGCGCGAATGAAGCCGACGAACAGCGGATGGCCATCGCGCGGCGTGGACAGGAATTCCGGATGCGCCTGGCACGCCAGGAACCACGGGTGCGTGGACTGCGGCAGTTCGACCATCTCGACGAGCAGGTCGTCCATCGACTTCGCGCTGATGACCAGGCCGGCGTCTTCCAGCTGCGTGCGATAGCGATTGTTGAACTCGTAACGATGGCGATGGCGCTCGCCGACGACATCCTTGCCGTACAACTTGTGCGCGAGCGTACCGGGCTTGACGCGCTGGTCCTGCAGGCCCAGGCGCATGGTGCCGCCGAGGTCGCTTTCTTCGCTGCGGCGTTCGACATCGCCGGTCGCCGTGCGCCATTCGGTGATCAGGCCGATCACCGGGTGTTCGCTGCGCTTGTCGTTTTCGGTGGAGTTGGCGTCGGGCAGGTTGAGCACGTGGCGCGCGTAATCGACCACCGCCGCCTGCATGCCGTAGCAGATGCCGAAGTACGGCACCTGGTGTTCGCGCGCGTAACGCGCGGTCATCACCTTGCCTTCGAAACCACGGTCGCCGAATCCGCCGGGCACGAGGATGCCGTCCACGCCTTCGAGCGCCTTGCCGCCGTCCTTTTCGACGTCGGAGGATTCCATCCACTTCAGGCGCACGCGCGTGCGCTGGCGCAGGCCGCCGTGCTTGAGCGCTTCGGCGAGCGACTTGTATGCGTCCTGGTGGTCGACGTACTTGCCGACGACCGCGATGGTGACGTCGTCGACCGGATGCTCGGCGGCATCGACGACGGCTTCCCATTCGGACAGGTCGGCTTCGGCCTTCGCCTTGCCCGACAGGCCCAGGCGCTCGACGACGATCTTGTCCAGGCCCTGCGCGTGCAGCCACATGGGGATCTTGTAGATGTTGTCCAGGTCGATGGCGGAGATGACCGCCTTCTCCGGCACGTTGGTGAACAACGCGATCTTGCGGCGCTCGCCGTCGGGCAGCGGCTGCTCGCTGCGGCACAGCAGGATGTCGGGCTGGATACCGATGGAGCGCAGTTCCTTCACCGAATGCTGCGTCGGCTTGGTCTTCAGCTCGCCGGCCGCGGCGATGAAGGGCACCAGGGTGAGGTGCATGAACTGTGCGTTCTCGGGGCCGCGCTCGGTGCGGATCTGGCGGATCGCTTCGAGGAAGGGCAGCGACTCGATGTCGCCCACCGTGCCGCCGATTTCGACCAGGCCCACGTCCGCGCCGGCGGTGGCATCGTCGATGCAGCGCCGGATTTCGTCCGTGATGTGCGGGATGACCTGCACGGTGCCGCCGAGGTAGTCGCCGCGGCGCTCCTTGCGGATCACGTTCTCGTAGATGCGGCCGGTGGTGACCGAGTGCCGGCGCGACAGGCGAACGCGGATGAAGCGTTCGTAGTGGCCGAGGTCGAGGTCGGTTTCGGCGCCGTCGTCGGTGACGTACACCTCACCGTGCTGGAACGGGCTCATGGTGCCCGGATCGACGTTGATGTAGGGATCGAGCTTCATCATCGTCACGCGCAGACCGCGCGCTTCGAGGATGGCGGCCAACGAGGCCGCGGCGATGCCCTTGCCGAGCGAGGACACCACGCCGCCGGTGACGAACACGAGCGGCGTCCTGGAAACTGGAGGCGTCATGGAAAAGGGGGCTTCCGGAAAGCCGTAGTCTACCGGTAGCGGGCCCCAGCCGCGACCCCGGCCTGCGCCGGGCCGTTCACGCTATCCTGCGCGCTGAACGACCCGGACGACCCCGCACGCGATGAATTCCCGCTACAACGCCGCCGACATCGAAGTCCTCTCCGGGCTCGATCCGGTCAAACGCCGCCCCGGCATGTACACCGACACGGCGCGCCCGAACCACCTCGCCCAGGAAGTGATCGACAACGCGGTCGACGAGGCCCTCGCCGGCCATGCCGACACGATCGAAGTGGTGCTCTACGCCGACGGCAGCGCCGAGGTGGCCGACAACGGCCGCGGCATGCCGGTGGACATCCACCCGGAAGAGAAGATCCCCGGCGTCGAACTCATCCTCACGCGCCTCCACGCGGGCGGCAAGTTCAACAACAAGAACTACACCTTCTCCGGCGGCCTGCACGGCGTGGGCGTGAGCGTGGTCAACGCGCTGTCGAAGAAGGTCGAAGTCTTCATCAAGCGCGAAGGCAACGAATACAAGATGGCCTTCGCCAATGGCGACCGGACTTCGAAGCTCGAAGTCGTCGGCACCGTCGGCAAGAAGAACACCGGCACGCGCCTGCGCTTCTGGCCCGACGCGAAGTATTTCGACACCAACAAGTTCAACCTGCGCTCGCTCAAGCACTTGCTGCGCGCCAAGGCGGTGCTCTGCCCCGGCTTGTCGGTCAGCCTGTTCGACGAAGCGACCGGCGAACGCGCGCAATGGCATTACGAGGATGGCCTGCGCGATTACCTGCGCGGTGAGCTCAATGCCGAAGGCCAGCGCGAAATCCTGCCGCCCGAGTTGTTCGTCGGTTCGCTGAAGAAGGACACCGAAGTCGTCGATTGGGCCGTGGCGTGGGTGCCCGAAGGCGAGCTCGTGCAGGAAAGCTACGTCAACCTGATTCCCACCGCGCAGCACGGCACGCACGTCAACGGCCTGCGCACCGGCTTCACCGATGCGCTGCGTGAATTCTGCGATTTCCGCAACCTGCTGCCGCGCGGCGTGAAGCTCGCGCCGGAAGACGTGTGGGATCGCGTGGCGTTCGTGCTGTCGGTGAAGATGACCGACCCGCAGTTCAGCGGGCAGACCAAGGAACGCCTGTCCTCGCGCCAGGCCGCCGGCTTCGTCGAAGGCGCCGCGCACGATGCGTTCTCGCTGTGGCTGAACCAGCACACCGAAATGGGCACGCGCATCGCGCAGCTCGCGATCGAACGCGCCAGCGCGCGCCTGAAGACCGAAAAGCAGATCGTCCGCAAGAAGGTCACGCAGGGCCCCGCCCTGCCCGGCAAGCTCGCCGACTGCATCTCGCAGGATCTCTCGCGCACCGAGTTGTTCCTGGTCGAAGGCGATTCGGCGGGCGGCAGCGCGCGCCAGGCCCGCGACAAGGACTTCCAGGCGATCCTCCCGCTGCGCGGCAAGATCCTCAACACCTGGGAAGTCGCGTCCGGCAGCGTGCTGGCCTCCACCGAAGTGCACGACCTCGCGGTCGCCATCGGCTGCGACCCGGGCAAGGACGACATCACGGGCCTGCGCTACGGCAAGGTCATCATCCTCGCGGATGCCGACTCCGACGGCCTGCACATCGCCACCCTGCTCACCGCGTTGTTCCTCAAGCATTTCCCGTCGCTGGTGGCGGCCGGCCACGTGTTCGTGGCGATGCCGCCGCTGTTCCGCGTCGACGTGGGCAAGCAGGTGTTCTACGCGCTGGACGAAGAGGAAAAGCGGCTGCTGCTGGAGCGCATCGAACGCGAGAAGCTCAAGGGCGCGGTGCACACCACCCGCTTCAAGGGCCTGGGCGAGATGAACCCGCAGCAGCTGCGCGAGTCGACGATCCACCCCGACACGCGCCGCCTGGTGCAGCTGACGGTCGACGACGACGGCGAAACGCGGTCGCTCATGGACATGCTGCTGGCGAAAAAGCGTGCGGGCGATCGCAAGATCTGGCTCGAAGCCAAGGGCGACCTCGCCACCCTCGAAGTCTGATCCGCCACCGGAAGCGCACAACCCGCCGCATCGGGCCAATTTCCGCCTGAAAAACGACGTCCGGCACGTGGTGCGCGGCCTGCCGCTTCTGTAACCTGCGCACGCCTCGGGGAGAGGCTCAGCACAGGAAGTCGCAATGCAATCGAACACACTCGCGCGCTGGCTCGGCGCGTTCGCCCTCGTCGCCGCGCCGGCGATGGCCCAACAGATTTCGGTCGAGGACTTCGCCAAGTACCCCGACATCGACGAAGTCACGCTCTCGCCCACGGGCGAGTACCTGGCCCTCGCCATTCCCTCGCCCGACGGCAAGGAAACCAACCTGCAGGTCGTGCGCCTGTCGGACAACTCGACGGTCAAGACGCTGCGCTTCGGCCAGAACTCGCACGTGATGGACGTGACCTGGACCGACGACGACCAGATCACCGTGCAGCGCGCCAAGCGCTTCCCGCTCGAGCAGTTCAAGAGCAACCTCGGCGAGCTGATGTCGACCAACATCACCGGCGACAAGCAGCGCACGCTGTTCGCCTACGTCCCGGACGACGGCACGCAGCGCGGTCGCAACAAGGACATGGGCTGGGCATTCATGGCCGGCCCGCTCGACAAGGAGCCGGGCAAGGCGATCGTGACGTACTACTGCTGGCCCTCCGAATGCGGCGAAGACGGCGACACCGTCGTGTTCAAGGTGGACACGCGCACCGGTTCGCGCCAGGAAATCGAACGCATCAAGGACGGCGACGTCTCCAGCTCGCTGATCTGGGACCACGACGGCATCGCCCGCGTGGCGTACTCCGAAGCCAAGGACGGAACGCCGAAGACGCTGTACCGCCCGACGCCGACCTCGCCCTGGACGCCGATTCCCAAGACGATCGCCGGTTACGAAGTCGCAGGCGGCTACATCGCCGAAGACAACAACACGCTGTATGCGCGCATCTCCGACAACCAGGAAGCCACGACGCTGTACAAGGTCGACCTGGCCGCCGGCACGCGCACGAAGGTCGTGGGCCGTGACGGCGTCAACGTCGGCACGATCATGACCGGCGGCCGCAAGGACGTGCCCTTCGGCGTGACGTTCACCACGCCGGGCCCGGCGGTGCAGTACTTCGACCCGACCAGCGAATGGGCGAAGTTGCATGCCGGCCTGATGCAGAAGTTCAAGGGCCAGATGGTCTACTTCCTGTCGTTCACGCGCGACGACCAGAAGGTGCTGTTCTGGACCTCCAGCGACCGCGTGCCGGGCAACTACTACCTGCTCGACCGTGCGAACGGAAACAAGATCGTGCAGATCGGTGCCCGCATGCCGTGGTTCGAAGGCAAGCAGGTCGCGCAGATGAAGCCGATCGAGTTCACCACGCGCGACGGCGCGAAGATCTACGGCTACTACACCGCGCCCATCGGCGCTGCACCCGGCCCGAAGCCGCTGGTGGTGATGCCGCATGGCGGCCCGTACGGCCCCTCCGATACCTGGGGTTGGGACGACGACGTGCAGTTCCTCGCCAGCCGCGGCTATGGCGTGCTGCAGGTGAACTACCGCGGTTCCGGCGGTCGTGGCGACAAGTTCACGAACCAGGCCTTCAAGCAGTGGGGCGTGATGATCCAGAACGACATCACCGACGGCGTGAAGTACGCCATCGACCAGAAGCTCGCCGATCCCGACCGCATCTGCATGTACGGCGCGTCGTTCGGCGGCTACTCGGCGCTGATGCAGCCGATCCTCAACCCCGGCATGTACAAGTGCGCGATCGGCTACGTCGGCGTGTACGACCTGCCGCTGCTCAGCAAGAGCAAGGAATCGGAGTCCGAGGAAGTCGAACGCTGGTACGAGCGTTCGCTCGGCACCGACATGGCGGCGCTGTCGCAGCAGTCGCCGGCCAAGCGCGCGAAGGAAATCAAGGTGCCGGTGATGCTGGTGCACGGCAAGGCGGACGACAACGTCGGCATGAACCAGTTCCGTGCGATGGACGGCGCGCTGAAGGACATCGGCCAGCCGCCGGAAGTGATG
Source organism: Noviluteimonas gilva (assembly GCF_009740395.1). Classification (GTDB taxonomy): domain Bacteria; phylum Pseudomonadota; class Gammaproteobacteria; order Xanthomonadales; family Xanthomonadaceae; genus Noviluteimonas; species Noviluteimonas gilva. Next base: position 155,866 of record NZ_WOXT01000002.1, on the reverse strand, counting down.
CTCGGCGCGGGCGAAGGCCACGGGTTCGCCAATCCGCAGAACGTCGCGGAGCTCTATCGCCGCATGCAGCAGTTCCTGGACAAGTACATCGGTCCGAACGCGAAGGTCGCGACCTCGCCGTAATTCGGTACGAACGCAACAAGAAAAAAGGGCGGCCTTCGGGCCGCCCTTTTTGTTTCAGCCGATCGCCGCTTCGAGCAATCGCCGGATCACCGCCTGCGCGCGCGGTGCTTTCACCGCGTCGTATTCGAACGAATCCTCGTCCATGTACAGGCGCTGGCTCATTTCGAGTTGCACCGCATCGATGCCGTTGTCGGGCGCCGCGTAATGGCGCGTGATGTAGCCGCCCTTGAAGCGCCCGTTCGCCACCCAGTCGAATTCGGATTGCGCGGCGAGCACGCCTTCGAGCTTCGCCTGCAATGGGGGCGAACAACTCGCGCCGCTCGATGTTCCGAGATTCAAATCCGGCAGCCGACCTTCGAACAGGAACGGCAAGTCGCTGCCGCGAATCGTGTGGCCTTCCCACAACACCACGCGACCGTGCGCATCGCGCAGGCGCTGCAATTCGCCTTGCAGCGCTGCGTGATACGGGCGCCAGTACGTGTCCACGCGTTGCGCGACTTCGTCTTCGTCGGGCGCCTGCCCTTCCAGATACACCGGCGCTCCGGTGAATTGCACGGCCGGGCACAGGCCCGTCGTGTTCTGGCCCGGATACAGCGAGGTGTCGTCGGGCGGGCGATTGAGGTCGACGACGTAGCGCGAGTAACGCGGCCGCAGGATCGACGCACCGAGTGCGCGCGCGACGTCATACAACCGCGACACGTGCCAATCGGTGTCGGGCGCGCTGCGCGCGCGTTCGACCATGCGCGCCTGGAGCGCGGCGGGAATCTCGCTGCCGTCGTGCGGAACGCTGACCAGCAACGGCGCGGTGCCGCGGTGGAGTTCGAAGATGCCGTCCATGGCGCCGAGTTTAGGCGAAGCGCGACGGCGCGTAGGGCGCCGGATCGATCGCCGGCGTACGGCCGGTGACCAGGTCTGCGATCAGTTGCCCCGTGCCGGTGCTCATGCCGATGCCCATCATTCCGTGGCCCGTGGCGAGCCAGATGCCGTCGCGGCGCGGCACCGGGCCGATGATCGGGATGTCGTCGCAGGTCATCGGGCGCCAGCCGAACCAACGCTCGCGCACGACCGGGCCGACGGGCTCATGCAGATACTCGGCCGCACCGCGTTCGAGTGCCGCGAGGCGCCGCGCATTGAGCGTGTCGTCGAAGCCTGAGAATTCCATCGTGCTGCCGAGGCGATAGCCGCTCGGCCATGCGGTCACGCAGACCTGGCGTTCGCGCAACACGAGCGGATGCTTCGGCACGCGCGACGGCGGATCGTAGGTGATCGAATAGCCCTTGCCCGGCTGCATCGCACCGCGCAAACCGGTGAGTCCGATCGCATCGGCAAGCCGCGGCGTCCAGGCGCCGAGCGCGCACACCACATCGCGCGCGCGATAGGTGCCGGTGGTCGTGCGCACGCGCCACGCATCGCCGTCGCGTTCGATCGATTGCAGCGCGCAGCCTTCGACGATCTCCCCGCCCTTTTCGCGGAACACGCGCGCGAGTTCGTCCACGTAGCGATCGGGGCGCAGCGCAGCATCGCCGGCGAAACGGATCGCGCCGGCGACACCGGGTTTCAACGCCGGTTCCAGTGCTTCGTATTCGGGGCCGTCGAATACCTCGACCTGCACGCCGAGATCGCGCAGCAACGGCGCCTCGGTGTAGTCGTGCGCCATGCGCGCCGCATCGCGGAAGACATAGTCCTCGCCGGATTCGACGAACTCGCACGACAGCGCGAGATCGCGGATCCATTCGGCCAGGCGCACGCGCGAGTCGTTGAGCAGCGCGCCTTTCGCGCGCGCGCTGTGTTCGAAGTCGCGCAGGTTGCAGCGCGCGGCGAATCGCAACAGCCATTGCCAGAGCACGGGATCGACGCGCGGACGGATGTAGAGCGGCGCATCGGGCTGCAACATCATGCGCAGCGCGGTCTGGATCATCCCCGGCTGCGCGAGCGGGCCGGCGTGGCTGGGCGTGATGGTGCCGCAGTTGCCGTGCGAGGCACCCGCGCCGACGTGCGTGGCTTCGATCACGCGGACGCTGCGGCCCGCGTCCAGCAACGCGATCGCACAGGCCAGGCCGACGGCACCGCCGCCGGCCACGAGAATGTCGTCCCGAGTCGTCCCCTGCATCGTGTCGCGTGATCCCTGCCGCGGGCCTTCGAAGGCCCCTCAGCATGCCATGCGCGGGGCGCGAGCGTCTTGTTTCAGGCGGTCGCCAGGCGCTCGGAGCGCATCGACGGCACGCGCAGGTACGTGATCCCGCGCCACGCCCATTCCAGCGGACCGTAGCGGAAGCGGTTGAGCCACAGGTTCGCCAGCACGAGCAGCAACGCGAACACCGCCACGCACCAGACCAATTGCCATGCGCGGCCCATGCCGTAGTGCCCCAGGCCATGGCCGTAGAAGAACAGCGTGCCGATGATCGACATCGTGATGTAGACCGTGAGCGCCATGCGCCCGGCCTGCGCAAAGGGCGCGACGAACGCGCGCAGGCGCGGTGAATGGAACATCAGCACGATCGCCGCGACGTACCCCAGGCAGGCGGGCAGCGACGCGATGAGCATCAACCCCTGTGCGAAGGTGAACAAGGCATCGTTGACGCCGCGCACGTGCGTGGAGGCGATCGCCGCGCCGACGATCGACAGCCCGATGCCGAAGGGAATGCCGAACATCGCCATCTTCTTGTACAGGTCCAGGTGCGCGGCCGGTTGCGTCATCAGGCCCGAGCGAATGAACCACGCGCCGAGCAGGAACATGCCGAGCACGAAGGTCAGCGAGAACGGAATGTGGCCCACCGCGTTCTTCGGCCATTCGGCCAGGCGGAACGCGACGTTTTCCGCGTAGGTTCCCGACGAATTGAGGCGGCGTTCGGTCGCGACTTTTTCGTCGTGTTCCTTGATCGCCTTCGCGCGCTCGGCGAGCGCCTTTTTCAACTCGGCGCGTTCGGCCGGCGTCTTGGCGTCGGTCATCGCCGCGCGATCGCGTTCGGCCTGCGTGGTCTGCGGCGTCACCAGCCCGCCGATCAGCAAGCCCATGCACGGCAGCAGGAACAACACGAGGCCCGCGTTGCGCAGTCCGTTCGCCGGCCACTTGCGGATCGCCCACGCAAGCAGGCCGAGCACGAGCAACGGACCGCCGATCATCAGGCCACCGATCCAGACCTTCTGCTCGTAGCCCGCGATTTGCGCGCCGCCCGAGGCCGCCGCGACCAGGAGCGCGAACACCGCGATCCACAACAACACCTTCGGCTTTGCGTGGAAGACGATCAGCAGGAAGGCGGCCGCCATCGCGTAGTCGAACAGGATGTCGCCGTTCCAGATGAACACGCAATGCAGGAAACCGAACAAGGCCAGCGCGAGCGTGCGGCGCACATACGGCGCGAGGAACGGCCGCCCCGCGGCCTGCGCGCGGCCGAGCATCACCGCGAAGCCCATGCCGAACAGCAGCGAGAACATCGTCCAGAACTTGCTGCGGATGAACACCAGGACGAACCATCCGGCCCAGTAGTCGATGCCGGTGACGCCCGCCGGCAAACCGACGTCGAGCTCGCTGATCGGCCGGTTGAAGAACTCGACGTTCATCAGGAGGATGCCGAACAGCGCGACACCACGGATGACATCGAGCGTGGTGATGCGGTCGTTGGTCGCGATCGGCGTGAAGCGTGCGTCCGTCATGGTGCCCTCCCTGGGATGCGCGCATTAATGCACGCGGCGCGGGGCGCGATGAGGGCCGGAAGTCACCGCAGGTCGGAAGTCACGGGGCCCCGGAAACGCGAACGGCCCGCGCAAGGCGGGCCGTCCGGAAGCTCTGCCGCGGCGCGACGAACTTAGTGGTGATGCCCGCCGTCGCCGTGCACGTGGCCGTGCTCCAGCTCTTCGGCCGAGGCTTCGCGCACTTCCACGATCTCGACGTCGAAGTGCAGGTCCTTGCCGGCCATCGGGTGGTTGAGGTCGACATCGACCACGCTCATGCCGACCTTCTGGATCGTCACCGCGCGCGGGCCGAAGTTGGTGTTCAGCACGACCTGCATGCCGGGGGCCAGGCGCTGGTTGCCGAAATGCTTCTTCGGCACGCGCTGGCTCAGGCCTTCCTTGACTTCGCCGTAGGCATCGACGGCGGCGACGTCGACGCCGAAGGATTCGCCGGCCTCGTGGCCTTCCATCGCCTTTTCCAGGCCCGGAATGATGTTGCCGTGGCCGATCAGGATGGCGAGCGGGTCGCGATCCTTGGAGGTTTCGATCGCCGTCTCGCCCGCTTCATGGGCGGCGCGCTCGTTGACGGAGTAATGGAAACGGACGACGCGGTCTTTTTCGATCTTCATCGGGGTTCCGGTGGCTTGCGCGACGCGCAGGCTCGATGGGGGCGCTTGCTAGCGCCGCGTGAAAGCGGCCACACTCGCCGACGATGAATGTCGAACGCAGCACGGCCCGCGGGGTCGCGCATTATCCGGGCATCCCGGCACCCGCGCCAGCGCGGGGGCGCCTTCTCCTTCTTCTTATGTCCATCGTGCTCCTAGCCTCGTGCGGCGGCGGCGACGCCGTGCGCAAGCCTGCGCCGAGCGCGCGCGTGGCGATGCCGCGCGCCTGGCCGGTGGTCGAGCCCGCGGATCCCGCACGCGCCAACGCCGTGTTGATGCGGGCCATCGGCCTGGTCGGCACGCCGTATCGCTGGGGCGGCAATACGCCGGAGAGCGGATTCGACTGCAGCGGGTTGGTGAACTACGTCTTCCGCGACATGGCGGCGGTGCAGTTGCCGCGGACCTCGCGGGACCTCGCCTCTTCGGGCGGGCCGAAGGTCGCCGTCGACCGCCTGGCCGCGGCCGACCTGGTGTTCTTTTCCAGCGGCAGCACGGTGACGCACGTGGGCATCTATGTCGGCGAAGGTCGCTTCGTGCATGCCCCGAGCAGCGGTGGCACGGTCCGCCTGGACCACCTCGACGGCCCTTACTGGGCCCAGCACTACGCCGGCGCCCGCCGCGTTCTGCAGTAAGTCGCATTCAGAAAATCAAGCGGCCGTGGGAGTCGGCTGAATACGCAGACCGGTCACGAATCTTGCATGGGTTCACGTCGCCCTAACGTTTTTTGAACCTTCACCCGGTCTTCAGCCGGTAAGGTCGGCCCCGTCCTTGATTCAGTGATGGCTTCGTGACGACAGACCTGACAACAGGCCCAGCCGCCGCCCGCTCCACCGCCCAGCGCATGCGCGCGGGCGCAATCCGTTTGCTTTGTGCCGCCGCGCTCTGCGTGGCCGCCACCAACGCCTTCGCCCAGGACGCCAACGTCGTGGCCGCCGGCACGCAATCCGCCGTCCAGCTCGACACCCCGATCAAGGCTGCCGCGCCGCTCAAGGTGCGCCCGATCTTCGGCGACCTGGCCGAGCTCGATCCCAACGCCGTCCTCGACCAGCAGCAGAAGCCCAAGCTCACCGAACGCATCTCCGGCGTCCTGAGCAAGGCGATGTCGCTGCTCGGCACGCCCTATCGCTGGGGCGGCGAGTCCACCGAAGGCTTCGATTGCAGCGGCCTGGTCGGCTACGTCTATCGCAGCGTCCTCGGCATGGAACTGCCCCGCGTCTCCCGCCAGATGGCGACGACCGGCGAAGCCGTCGAGCGTTCCGCGCTGGTGCCGGGCGACCTGGTGTTCTTCGGCAAGCGCGGGCGCGTGAGCCACGTCGGCATCTACGTCGGCGAAGGCCGCTTCCTGCACGCGCCGAGCCGCGGCAAGGACGTGCGCGTGGACAGCCTGGCGTCGGGTTACTGGTCCGGCCGCTACATGCAGGGCCGTCGCGTCGCGATGTAATCCCAAGTCGCACCGATTGTTCCGGAAGGCCGCCGCGAGGCGGCCTTCTGCATTTCCGGGGCAGTCGACGAACATCTTGCGGCGCGCGCGCGGCCATCGCATGCTGATGCGAACACGCGGAGAGACACGACGATGGGCAAGGCGATCCTGCAGTGCGTGCTCGGCGTCGTCGCCGGCCTGGCCGTGATGTACGTCGTCATCGCCGGCATCGAATACGCCAGTCATCTGATGTATCCGCCGCCGCCGGGGCTCGACCCGACGAACACCGCCAATCTCGGCCCCATCCTGGCCGCAGCCCCTGTTCCCGCGCTTGCGATGCTCGTGCTCGCCTGGATCGCGGGTGCGTTCGCCGGTGGTTGGGTCGCGGCACGGATCTCCCGCCCTTGGCCGCGCACCGCGGCGATCATCGTCGCCCTGTTCGTGCTGCTCGGCGTGGTCGGGATGATCATGATCGTGCCGGAGCATCCGACGTGGGTCGCGATCTTCGGCATTTTGTTGCCTGTCCCGATGGCGCTGCTCGGCGCGCGGCTTGCGGCTCGCAAGCGCGACATCCCCATTCTCTGATCGGACCTCCATGCAAACCCTGTTCCGCGCGACGCGCGTCGCCGTCGCCTTGCTGTCGTTCCTGACGCTTTCCTCCTTCGCCGCCGATGCGCCGCCCCGCGAGAAGCCCCTGCCGCAATCGGGTGCGTACGAAGTCCCCGACGCCTGGCGCCAACCGATCGCACCGCTGCAATTGGCCGACCACACCTGGTACATCGGGACCGAGTCGATCAGCGCCGTCCTGGTCGTCACGCCCGACGGCGCGCTGCTGATCGACGGCGGCATGCCGCAAGCGGCGAACATGCTGCTGGCGAACATGTTCAAAGTCGGCGTCGCGCCCAGCCAGTTGCGCTGGCTGCTCGTTTCGCACGCGCACGCCGACCACGCCGGCCCGGTGGCCGCGCTCAAGCGCGCGACCGGCGCGCGCATCGTCGCCAACGCCGAATCCGCCGCGATGCTCGCCAAGGGCGGCACCGACGACATCCATTTCGGCGACGACATCACCTTTCCGCCCGCGCAGGTCGATCGTTATCTGCAGGACGAGGAAGTCGTCGAGGTCGGCGCGATGCGCCTCACCGGCCACTTCACCCCGGGCCATACGCCGGGCAGCACGAGCTGGACGTGGACCGACACGAAGAACGGCAAACCGCTTCGCTTCGCCTACGTCGACAGCCTCAGTGCCCCTGGCTACAAGTTGATCGGCAACGCGCGTTTTCCGCGGATCGTGGAGACGTACAAGCGCACGTTCGATGTCGTGCGGAAACTCCCGTGCGATGTGTTGCTGACGCCGCATTCCGATGCGAGTGGATGGACGCCGAATGATGCTTCGAATCCGCATCCGAAGCCGATGACTTGCGTGGAGTACGCGGACGGCGCTGAGGCGAAGTTCGATGCCGAGCTTGCGAAGCAGCGGGCGGGGTCGCGCTAAGAGCGTCGCTCATACGGAATCAGCGCGTCGCCCGAACGTGGTGTGTTCCAAATTTTTTGGGAAAAAATTTGAAACACACCACGCTGGGGCATTGACCGTGCGGGTCGCTTCGATCAAGGGGCTTTCGCTCGCGCGTTCGTTGGTGGGTGCGAAGCAAGCTTCGCACTGGCCGATCGTTGAGAGCGGGCGCCGCGAGGACTGCCACATCACTGCTGGGGTTTCTCCCCAGTCGCTTGCAGCTTCTCCAGGACGGCGCGATAGATTTCCACCGCTTGCGTGGCTGCCATGTCGGTGTTGGTGGCCGCGGGACTTGAATGTCCCGCAGCAATCAACGATGCCGCCAACGTCGCCGCGGTGAACTTGTCGGAGTCCTCCAGGCGGTCCATTCGGTTTGATGACCATGCGTTAGGCACGATGCGTTTGCTCCTCGACCAGAGCCCGTACTGTGCGCTCTATTTTTTGCCCGATGCGGCCGATGAAAAACGTGGTTTCCACCACGTACATCATTGTGGGGCCCGCCAGCGACACCGATTGGCCACCTGCAAAGCTTGCTTTGCAGCCCCCAATGAACGCTCGAGCGAAAGCCTGTGATCGAAGCGACCCGCAAGGTGATGCCCCAGCGTTGATAGTTTCAAACTTTTTCCCAAAAAATTTGGAACTATCGACGTTCGGGCGGCGCGCCAATCGGTTTCCGAGCGCGCTCTACTACGCCTCCAAATGCCGATGGCTCTTAACGCCACCAACTTCCATCACGTACTCCATGTTCACCGCCACAGGCGCGCTCTCGACGAACCCGAACTTGGAGTACAAATACTTCGCATCGCCATCCGCCACCAAAGTCACATAGGCGCTTGGCGGCACATTGCGCAACAGCCAGGCATCGAGCGCAGCCATGATGCGCTTGCCCAACCCCTGCCCTTGCAACTCGGGCACGATCGCGATATCGACGACGGTGAAGAAACACCCGTTGTCGCCGATCACGCGCCCCATGCCGACGACCGCACCGTCGCGCTCCAAACGCACGCCGTACAACGTGTTCGGCAACGCGCGTTCGGCGGCCTCGCGCGACTTCGCGTGCATCCCGGCCGCCGCGCGCACGCGCAGATAATCATCGACGTCCGGAAACCGCTCGACCAGGACGATCTCGCTCATGCTGGCTCCTTGGCGTGCTCCACGCCGACGTTGCTCGACGCCGCCTCGTAGATCGTGCGATCCAGCAAGCCGGTTTCCTTCGCGACCAACACCGGCACCAACATCTGCCCGGTGACGTTGGTCATCGTGCGCATCATGTCGAGCACCCGATCGATCGCGTACAGATAGCCGATCGCTTCCAACGGCAAACCCGCGGCACTCAACACCACCGTCGCCATGATCACTGCAGTGCCGGGCACGCCCGCCGTGCCGAAGCTCCCGAGCACCGACGCCAACGCGATCGTGACGTACGTGCCCGCGTGCAACTCGATGCCCGAATACTGCGCGATGAACACCGCGGCCAGCGCCGGATAGATCGCGCCGCATCCATCCATCTTGATGCTCGCGCCCAGCGGCACGGCGAAGGCCGCGTAATCCTTGTCGACGCCATGATTGTGTTCGACCGCGCGCAGCGAAACCGGCATCGCCGCGAAACTGCTGGAAGCGACGAAACCCACCTGCATCGCTGGCGCGGCGCCGCGGAAGAATTTCAGCGGGTTGAGCCCGTGGATCAGCAGCAACGCGCCGTAGACCACGACGATCTGCACGATGCACGCGATGAACAACGCGATGACGAAGTTGCCCAGCGGCAGCAGCTTCTCGAAGCCGTACGCGCCGACCAGGCCCGCGATCAAACCGAACGTGCCCAGCGGCGTGAACTCCAGCACGAAGCGCGTGACCTGGATCATCGTGTCGTTGGCTTCGCGCGCTAGCGTGCGCAGGTTCGCGGCTTTCTCGCCGAGCTTCACGAACGCAAAACCGATCAGCCCTGCGAAGAAGATCACCTGCAGGATCGTCGAGTTGCTCGGAATGATGACGCTCGTGCCGTCCGCGGTCTTGCCCGCGGCCGTCGCCGACAGCGCGCGGAACGGATTCTGCGGAACGATGTTGAGCAGCACGTCGAGAGGGCCGGGGACGTTCTTCGGCGAGTAGTCCGACGCGATCGCCAACGTGCCGACGCCCACGCCCGGCTTCACGATCCAGCCCACCGCAAGGCCCACGGCGACCGCGAGCACGGCAGTGATCGCGAACCACGCGAACGTGCGCCCCGCGAGCGCCGCGATCGATTTCTGCCCGTGCAACGCACCGACCGCGTTGATCACCGCGAACAACACCAGCGGGATCGCGATCATCTTGATCAGGTTGACGTAGACATCGCCCAGCGGCTGGAACCACGTCTCGGCCGCAGGGCCCAACAACCAGCCCGCGAGCGCGCCGAGCACGAAACCGCCGAGCACGCGCTGCCAGAAAGGAATCCGCAACCACCCTGCAACCAATGCCATCGCACCATCCACCACGGGTCGAACTGCCGACCTTAGCCGAGCGGCCGTCGTGGTCGCGACAGCATGGGCAGAACACCGGCGTTCCGTATCATCCCCCTTCCCTCACCGTCGGAAGCCCCATGCGCGTCCTGCCCCTCGCCCTCGCGGCGCTCCTCACCGCCTGTGCCAGCGCACCCGCGACGCAACCCGCCGCGACCGTGGCAGCGCAGCCGCACGCCATCGATGTCCCGCAGGTGCACCATCCCGACGGCGAAACGGCCGCCTGGTGGTATCGCGCCGGCGCCGCGCGCGCAGCGGGCAACGGCGCGATGCAGGGCCACGCGCGCAACGTGATCATTTTCCTCGGCGACGGCATGAGCCTGCCGACGGTCGCCGCCGCGCGCATCCTCGCGGGCCAGCGCGCGGGCCAGCCGGGTGAGGAAACGCTGCTCGCGTTCGAACAATTCCCGAACACCGCGCTCAGCCGCACGTACAACACCGATTACCAGACGCCGGATTCGGCCGGCACGATGACCGCGATCGCGACCGGCGTGAAAACGCGCCTGGGCCTGATCGGCATCGGACCGGGCAATCCGCGCGGCGATTGCAGCGCGGTCGCGGACAACACCTTGCTCAGCATCGTCGAACTCGGCGAATCGGCCGGCCTGTCGACCGGCGTGGTGACCACCACGCGCCTGACGCATGCAACGCCTGCGTCGGTGTTCGCGCACGGGCCCGATCGCAATTGGGAAGACGACAGTTATTTGCCTGCGACGAAGGCGGCGGCGGGATGTCGCGATCTCGCCGCGCAATTCGTCGACTTCGATTTCGGCGACGGCATCGACATCGCGCTCGCCGGCGGCCGCGCGAAGTTCACGCCGAACACCTTGGCCGATGCGGGCGCGCCTTCGACGAAGGGCATGCGCAAGGACGGCCGCAATCTCGTTTCCGAGTGGCAGGCGAAGTATCCGAACGGCACCTACGTCTGGAATGCGGCGCAGCTCGCGCAGGCCGGCGATGCGCCGCGCGTGCTCGGGCTGTTCGCACCGCAGCACCTGACGTTCACCGCGGATCGAAAACCGGAGACGTCGGAGCCGACGCTCGCCGACATGACGCGCGCGGCGATCGCGCACCTGCAGCGCAACACCAAGGGCTACGTGCTGCTCGTCGAAGGCGGCCGCATCGACCACGCGCACCACGACGGCAATGCGCGCCGCGCGCTGGAAGAAACGATCGCCTTCTCCGACGCGGTGCGCGCCGCGGACGAAGCGACCGGCGACGACGATACGCTGATCCTCGTCACCGCCGACCACGCGCACACGATGTTCTTCGCCGGTTATCCCAAGCGCGGCAACCCGATCCTGGACAAGGTGCGCGGCATCAGCGGCGAGGATTCGACGGGCAGCGAGTTCGCGGTCGACAAGCTCGGCTTGCCGTACACGACGCTCGGCTACGCGAATGGTCCCGGTTACGTCGCGCCGAAACCCGGCGCCCCGCGCCCGGATCTCGATGATGTCGATACGCAGGCCGTCGACTATCTGCAGGAAGCGTTGATTCCGATGGGCGCCGAAACGCACGGCGGCGACGACGTCGGCGTGTGGGCGAAGGGCCCGGGCGCGGACGCGGTGCGCGGCAGCGTGGAGCAGAACGTGTTGTTCCACTTCCTCGTGCAGGCCACGCCCGCGTTGCGCGAACGCCTGTGTGCGGCGAACACCTGCAACGAAGATGGCGTGCCCGTCGAATTGCCGAAGCCCGCCGACTTCAAGCGCTAACCGATCTCCAGCGCCGTCGCCCGCGCCTTCAACGCGGGCGACAGCCACAGGTGCGAACCCACCTGCGCGAAGCCCAGTGCGTGGAAGCGCTTGCGATAGAACGACGCGGGCCGATCCTGGAAATCGTGTTCATCGCCGACCGCGTGGTCTTCGCGCGCGAAGGTTTCGAGGAACGCAACACCGCCACACAACTCCGCAAGGCCCGGCAGGCCGCGGTCGAGTTCGCGCGTGGCCAGGTAATGCAGCACGTCGCTGCAGACCAGCAGGTCGGCCGGCGCGCACGGGCGCAGGTGTTCGAAATCGCCGAAGCGCGCCATGTGCAGGTTGCGGCTGCGGCTGTAGCGATGCACCGCGTATTCGCTGGAGTCGAAGGCGAGGTAGCGCAGGCCCGGCCGCAGTTTCAGCAGCGGCGCGCGCCAGGCGGCTTCGCCGGCGCCGATGTCGAGCACGGTGCGGATCGGGCGTTCGAGGTGGTACTCGGCGGCCGCGACGGCCATCGCCACCTTGCGCGCCAGGCGGGCGCGGTCGCCGATGCCGCCCCGGCGGTACCAGCGGTCGAAGTATGCTTGGTCGTAATTCTTTTCCATCCTGCGATGCTAACCGCCATGGCCTACTTCTGGACCAAGACCGCCCACCTCGTGTTCGTCATGGCCTGGATGGGCGGGGTGTTCTACCTGCCGCGCATCCTGGTGAACATCGCCGAAGCCGGCGACGCGCCCGCCGTGCGCGAGCGCCTCGTGCTCATGGGCAAGCGCCTCTATCGCTTCGGGCACATGATGTTCGGGTTCGCCTTCGTGTTCGGACTGGTGTTGTGGTTCTACTTCCACATGTCCGGCGGCTGGCTGCACGCGAAGTTGGCGCTCGTCGTGTTGATGCTCGCGCACTTCACGGTGTCCGGGCGTTGGCTGAAGGGCGTCGAGAAGGGCAAGTCGCTGCCCTCCCCGACCGCATTGCGCTGGTTCAACGAAGTGCCGGTGTTCCTGCTGATCGGCATCGTGTTCCTGGTGCTCGCCAAGCCCTTCTGAGCGTCAGGCGTACTGCGCGCTCTTCACCAGCATGTGCTTGGCGAACAGGCCGTGCATCTTGCCGATGCCGCGCGCCAGGTGCAGCGTGCCGAAGAGCAGCAGGACGCCGATGACGAACACGAAGGGATACGACCACCAACCGAGCGTCGAGCCCACGTAGAAGTCGTTCAGCACGATCGGCCCGATGTCGTAGTTGTTGAGCCACCAGCCATCGAAGGCGCCGAACCCCATCAGCACGGGCGCCGCGATGCACGCCACCGCCGTGGTCAGCAAAGGCACCATCAGCGAGAAATACAGGATGCCGAGCGGCAGCATCGCGACCATGTAAAGCAGCGTCGACCACGTGCGCGGGTCGGAGAACATGTTGTTGATGCGATCGACCCAACCCTTGCCGCGCGCCGAATACAGCGGGCGGCGCGGCATGCGTTCGCCGAGCATCGTTTCCACGATGCGGCCTTCGACGAGCGACAGGATGCGCACCGAACCGAGGAACAGGATCGCGACCGGAATGCCGATGATCAGCACTGCCAGGCCGGCCGAGAGCGACAGCCCGACGACCACCCACGTGAAGTAGAAGATGCCGGTGGCGAGCGCGAGTACCGAATAGAACAGCGCGCCATAGGTGCGCGGATCGGCGGCCACGCCGAAGAACTTGCCGAGCAGCGACTCGCGCGGCGCGGGCCTGGGCTGGCGCAGCGCGGATTGCACGCGCACTTCGGTGTCGCGATAGATGTCGGCCACTTCGTGCGGCGCGCCGTAACTGCCGGCGACCGAGGCGATCACGTCGGCCTCGGGCATGCCGGGGTTTTCGGCGAGTTCCGAGCGCAGGTATTCCTCGGCGTCGTACAACGCGTCCTGCACGAGCGCGGGATCGGATCCGGCGAGCGCTTCACGCAACTGGTCGAGGTATTCGGGGATCGAATGCGGAAGGCGGGCGGTGGAGTCTGCAACGCTGTTGAAGGGCGCGTTCATGGCAGGAGTCCTTCGAGGACGGAGTCGACGGAAGTGCGGGTCGCGCGCCAGGCGGCGGCCCATTCGGAAAGCGCGGTGCGGCCGGGCGCCGTAATCGCGTAGTAACGGCGCGGCGGGCCGGCGACCGACGGTTCGACGTGGCTGGCGAGGAAGCCGGCGTTCTCGAGGTTGCGCAGCACCGGATACAGCGCACTCTGCTTGCCGCTGAGTACGCCCTCGCCGCTGCGTTCGAGGGTCTTGGCGATCTGGTAGCCGTACATCGGCCCCGGCGCCGAGGCGAGCACGGCCAGCAGGGCGAGCGAAACGGTGCCCGCGCTCAGCTCGCGCTGGAACTTGCGCAGGGCTTGGTCGAGGGCATCGCGGTCGGGGGTGTCCATCGCGGGCGGGGCATCCACTAGGTTGAAGCGCAGACTAGTGCGAGATTCAATCTAGTGAATGTGCCACTAGTCACGCTGTTCTCCCTCCCCTGCGAAGGCAGGGGAGGGCCGGGGTGGGGTTGCGTGGATTCGCTGCGACCTTGAACCCCCCGATTCGCGCTGTGCGCGAATCACCCCCCTTGCACGGGGGGTGACGAGCCGACGGTCACTTCAACATGGGCCCCAGGGTCTTCCACACGTGGTCGCGGAGCTTGGGCTGCGCGCTGGCGACGGGGTGGATGTTGTCGTCCTGGAAGTTCGCGCGGTCGCGGGCGATCGGTTCCAGGAGGAAGGGCACGAACGGCAGCGTGTACTGCTTCGCGAGCGCCGTGTAGTTGCCTTCGAAGCCCTGCGTGTACTCGCGGCCGTAGTTCGGCGGGATGCGCATGCCGACCAGCAGCACCTGCGCGCCGGCCGTCTTCGACGCTTTGATCATGCGTTCGAGGTTGGCTTTGGTTTGCGTGAGCGGCAGGCCGCGCAGTCCATCGTTGCCGCCGAGCGCGATGACCACGAGTTTCGGCTTCACGCGCTGGAGTTCGCCATCGATGCGCGCCGCGCCGCCGGCGGTGGTCTCGCCGCTGATGCTCGCGTTCACCACGCGCCACGTGGGCTTTTCCTTCGCGATGCGGCCGGCGGTCAACGCCACCCAGCCTTGCGAGGCCGCCAGACCGTAAGCGGCCGAGAGCGAATCGCCCATCACCAGGACGGTGCGCTGTGCGGTTGCGGGCGTCTTCGCGGGCGTGGCCGCATGCAGCGGCGCGAAGAGCCCCAGGCACAACGCCAACGTCGCGAAAATGAGCGCGAAGCCGCGCACGCGACCGATGGCCCATTGATTCGCGCGGGTGGCTCCCGCATAAGGTTCGAACATCCCCCCGCTCCTTCGCATGGTTCGCCCCAGCATGGCCGATTCCGTTGGACTGCGCGCTGAAAGCCGCATGCACGCCCCCGCCTCCCCTGCCATCGCCCTGGATGTCCGCGGACTCGGCAAGACCGTCGCGTTGCCCGACGGCGCGCTGACGATCCTCGAGGACGTCGCCTTCACGGTCGAACGCGGCGACGCGGTCGCCATCGTCGGTGCCTCGGGCTCCGGCAAGAGCACGCTGCTGTCGCTGCTCGCGGGTCTCGATACACCGACTTCCGGCAGTGTGCATCTCGACGGTCAGTCGCTGTCGACGCTCGACGAAGACGGCCGAGCGCGCGTGCGCGGCGAAAAAGTCGGCTTCGTGTTCCAGAGCTTCCAGTTGCTGCCGACGCTGACGGCGCTGGAGAACGTGATGCTCCCGCTGGAACTGCGCGGCGACGCCGATGCGCAGGCGCCTGCGCGTCGCATCCTCGAGAAGGTCGGCCTCGGCGCGCGTCTCGGGCATTACCCGCGGCAACTCTCCGGCGGCGAACAGCAACGCGTCGCGCTCGCGCGCGCGTTCGTCACGCATCCGGCGCTGCTGTTCGCGGACGAACCGACGGGCAACCTCGACACGCACACCGGCCAGGCGATCATCGATCTGCTGTTCGCGCTCAACGCCGATGCAGGCACGACCTTGGTGCTGGTGACGCACGACGAACACCTCGCCGCGCGCTGCCGCCACCAGATCCGCCTCGACAGCGGGCGCCTGGTCGAATGAATCCGCTCGTCCTCGCATGGCGACAATTGCGCCGCGACTTCGCATCCGGCGACGTGCGCATCCTCTTCGTCGCGCTCGTGCTTGCGGTGGTGGCGATCACGTCGGTCGGTTTCGTAACGGACCGCGCGGGCCGCGCGCTCGCGCAGGAAGCGAATCGTTTACTCGGCGGCGATGCCGTCGTGCGATCGGATTCGCCCATCACGGGCGCGGTGCGCAACGCTTCGAACGCACCGGGACTCCAGCACGCCGACACGATCGAGATGCGCAGCATGGTGCGCGTCGGCGAGCAATTGCAGCTCGGTGAATTGCGTGCGCTGGATTCGCAGTTTCCCTTGCGCGGTGTCTTCCGCCTGGTCGATCGCATCGGCGGCCCCGAACGCGATGCGCGCGGCGGTCCGGCGCCCGGCACGGCGTGGATGGGCGTCGCCGGCGCGCAGACGCTCGATGCGAATGTCGGCGACGAGCTTGCGATCGGCGATGCGAAGTTCCGGCTCGTCGCGCTGATCGCGCAGGAACCCGACGCCGCGTTCGATTACTTCAACACCGCACCGCGCGTCGCGATCAACATCGCCGACGTGCCGAAGACAGGCCTGGTGCAGGAAGGCAGCCGCGTCGGCTATCGCCTGGTCGTCGCGGGTGAAGGCCCTGCGGTCGCGCGCTTCCTCGATACGGCGCGCGCGCAGCGCGGTCGCGGGCAGCGCATCGAAACGATCGAAGACGCGCGACCGGAAATGCGTTCGGCGCTCGATCGCGCGGGGCGGTTCCTCGGGCTGGCGGCGTTGGTCTCGGTCATCCTCGCGTCGATCGCGGTCGCGATGGCCGCGCGTCGGCATAGTGCGCGGCATCTCGACGGCAGCGCGGTCATGCGCTGCCTCGGTGCGCAGCAGCGCACCCTGGTGGCCGTGCATCTGGGCGAATTGACGTGGCTTGGATTGATCGCATGCACGGTGGGCGTCGCGATCGCGTTCGCGCTGCAATGGGCGATCGGTGAATGGCTCGCACGCGTGCTCGCGATTTCCATTCCGCCGGCGGGCTGGTTGCCGGCGTTGCAGGGTTACGCGGTCGGCCTCGTCGTGTTGATCGCATTCGGCGCGCCACCCGTGCTCGCGTTGCGGCGCGTTCCTGCGCTGCGCGTGTTGCGCCGCGACCTGGATCCGACCGAACCGAGCGCATGGATCGTCGGCGTCGCCGCGTTCGCCGGCCTCGCCGCCTTGCTGTGGTGGAAGGCCGAATCGCCGACGCTCGCCACCGCGATGCTCGGCGGCGTCGCGGGCACCTTGCTCGTGCTCGCGGTCATGGCCTGGGCGCTGATCCTCGTCGTGCGAAAGGTGCGCACACGTCTGCGCGGCAGCCTGCGTTATGGACTGGCGAACGTTGGACGCCGCGCGGGCACGGCGGTCGCGCAAGTCTCGGCACTCGGCCTCGGGTTGATGGCGTTGTTGCTGCTGACGTTCGTACGCACCGATCTGCTCGATCGCTGGCAACTTTCGCTCGCCGAAAACGCGCCGAACCGTTTCATCATCAACGTGCAGCAGGATCAACTCGCGCCGGTGCGCGAATTTGTCACGTCGAACGGGCTCGGCGCACCGACGCTGTATCCGATGGTGCGCGCACGCCTGCTCGATCGAAACGGCAAGGCCGTGAGCGCGAAGGACTACCCCGACAGTCCACGCATGCAACGCCGCGCCGAGCGCGAGTTCAACCTGTCTTTCGGCAGCGAATTGCGCGACGACAATCGCCTGTCGGCCGGCAAGTTCTGGGGCAATCGCGTCCCGGCGTCGCCGGAGTTGTCGGTCGAGCAGAAGTTCGCCGATTCGCTCGATTGGAAACTGGGCGACCGCATCACCTTCGACATTGCGGGCCGTCCTCTGACCGCGACGATCACCAGCTTCCGCGAAGTCAGCTGGGACAGCTTCCGCCCGAATTTCTTCGTGCTCGTGTCCCCGGGTGCGCTCGATGGTTACCCGGCGAGTTGGATCACCGCGGTCAGCGTGCCGAAGACGCAGCCGCGCTTCACCGCGCAACTCGTCGAACGCTTCCCGAACCTGACCGTCATCGATGTCGAAGCCACGCTCGCGCAAGTGCGCGATACGGCCGACCAGGTGTCGGTGGTCGTGCAGGTCGTGTTCTGGTTCTCGCTGGCGGCCGGCATCCTCGTGTTGCTCGCCGCGATCAGCGCCAGCCAGGACGAGCGCCTGCTCGAAGGCGGCGTGATGCGCGTGCTCGGTGGGAGCCGCAGGCAGTTGCGGTTCGCGCAGACCTCGGAGTTCGCGGCGATCGGGTTGTTGTCGGGGCTCGTGGCGGCGATCGCGGCCTCGGTCCTCGCGGGCGTGATTTCCGAGCGCGTCTTCGGCCTGCCGTGGGAAGCCAATTGGGCGCTGGCCGCGGCTGGCGGCGGCATCGGGATGATCGCAGCACTGGTCACGGGCCTGGTCGCGACGCGGCGCGTGGTCGACGTGCCGCCCTCGGTCGTGTTGCGGGAACTGCAGCAGTAGCTTCAGACTCCGGCGAACACCCTTTCGCCGGAGTTCCGCATGCCGTCGCACGTCAGCTCGCTGGCCCTCGCATTGTCCGTCGCACTCGCGTCCGTCTCCGCGCTCGCCGCCGACGAGAAACCCAAGGTGCCGTCGATGCAGGAGATCCTCGATGCATCGCCGAAAACCGACTGGCGCAAGCTCGATCCGGATCGCACGCTCTACATGCGGTTGCCCGCCGGCCGCGTGATCATCGAACTCGCGCCTGACTTCGCGCCCGAGCACGTCGCCAACATCCGCACGCTCGCGAAGGAAGGTTACTGGGACGGCCTGTTCGTCATTCGTTCGCAGGACAACTACGTCGCGCAATGGGGCGACGCGGAAGAAGACGCCGCCAAGCAGCGCAAGAAGGGAACGGCGAAGGCCAAGCTGCCGGCCGAGTTCGAACGCAAGGCGACGGGCGCGCCGTTCGTGCGCCTGCCCGACAGCGATGGTTGGGCGCCGGAAGTGGGATTCTCCAACGGCTTCCCCGCCGCGCGCGATCCCAAGTCCGATACCGCCTGGCTCGCGCATTGCTACGGCATGGTCGGTGCCGGCCGTGACGTCGACGCCGACAGCAGCGACGGCACGTCGTTGTACGCAGTGACGGGACAATCGCCGCGCATGCTCGACCGCAACATCACGCTCGTGGGACGCGTCGTGCAGGGCATCGAGTTGCTGAGCGTGCTCCCGCGCGGCACGGGCCCGCTCGGCTTCTACGAAGACCCCAAGCAATACGTGCCGATCACCTCGGTGAAACTCGCCAGCCAGCTGCCGGAAGCCGAGCGCACGCAACTCGAACTGTTGCGCACCGACAGCAAGACCTTCACCACCGTCGCCGAATCGCGCCGCAACCGGAAGGACGAGTGGTACAAGCGCCCCGCCGGCCACATCGATTTGTGCAACGTGCCCCTGCCGGTGCGTCCGGCGAAGTAGCCTGGCAGCGAGGCGCGTTCGTCACGCGCCTTTAGCTTCTGGCTCCCTAGCCTCATCGGCGTCCCCACCGTCGAGAGCCCTCCGATGCCTACCTTGCGACTGCGTGTCACCGGAAGCGAAGACGACGCGCGCGCGATCATCAACCTGCTGCAAAGCCTCGACGGCATCGAGCATGTCGAGGAAGTGGCGGACCTGATGCCGCACATGGACGATGCCGACTCCAGCTCGGCCGGGCTGAGCGACTTGAACAGCGGCGGCGACGTCCACGAAGTCGAGATCGAGGCACCGAACGAGTCGACGGCACGCAAGGTGCGCGAGACGGTGGAGGCGCTGGCGTTCGACCTGGATGTCCTCGCGGAGTTCGACGAGGATGAGGATTGAGCTTCAGTCGTTGATGATGTCGAAGAGCAGCGGCGACATGGCGTCGCTCACGCTGCATTGCGCGGCGTAATCGATCTCGTCGTCGCTTGAGAAACTGCTTGCCGAGGTGGCGCGGTCGCAGGACATCGCGCAGCTGCCTTGGGCGCCCGCTTCGCTCGACGCAATCGCGTTCGGCGGCAGCAGGTTGGGAAGGAGTTCATCGGGCACGACACGCGACGCCTCGGTATCGGCTGCAATGTAGCTCCCGTTTGGTATGTCGACACCCTCCATGAGCACATTTCCCTCGATCCACAACGGCGTCCCGCTGATGATGCTGGTGGGAAGTACCCGCCTGGACACGACCGCCTGTTCACCGAGGATCGGACGGGTGTACAGCAGATATTCGAGCGCGGTCGCATGTACCGGCGCGTAGCCGGCGCGCCACTCGCGCGCGGCGTCGATCGCGCTGTAGAAGGCGCCGGGGACGCTGATGAACGTTGCATCGGCGCGAATGGCGTAGATGTAGACGGCTTGACGCGCCATCGAGCGCCGGTTTTCGAGATGTCGCTGCGCGAAGCGCAATGCTTGCCCGCGGTCGGCCGTCATGCTCACCCACGCTGTCCCGGGGACCGGAGACGTGCTGATGCACGGGGCGCCCGACGTCAGTGCAAGGAGGTTTTCATTGGTGCCGCGGGGCGCACGGAATCCACCGGCGAATGCGCTCGCGGACGATCCCACGTGAACGCGATACACGACGCGGATGGGCTCCGAGGGATTGAACTCCGGATCGATGATCTGCGCGGTGGCGGGGAACGCCGACGCGCAAAGAACGACCATCAGGAGTGGGCGAAGGATGGAAGCCACTTGCATCGCGCGATTCCTCAGTCGTTGATGATGTCGAACAACAGCGGTGTCATCGCGTCACTCGCGCTGCATTGCGTGGCGTAATCGATCTCGACCTCGATCGAGAAACTGCTCGCCGAGGTGGCGCGATCGCAGGACATCGCGCAGGTGCCTGTTGCGCCTGCTTCACTCGACAGGATCGCGTACGGCGGCAGCAGGCTTGGCAGGCGCCAATCGGGGACGACGTTCGTCGCAGACGTGACCGCGTCGTGGACGTATCGGTCATTGGAGATGGCGAAGCCCTCGACCATCGCACCGTTCTGCAACCACAGCGGCGTCGCGTTGGCGATGTTGCCTGCTTGTACCTGCGGCGCGACGACGGCCTGTTCGCCGAGGATCGGCCGCGTGTACAGCAAATATTCGAGTGCGTTCGCATGTTCCGGCGAGTAGCCGGCGCGATTCTCCCGTCCGGCACCCATGGCGCTATAGAAGGCCCCCGGCACGCTGATGTAATTCGCGTCGGCGCGGATGGTGTAGATGTAAACGGTTGGACGCACCGACCCGACTTGGGGCGTGCGCTCCAGGTACCTCTGCGCGAAGCGGGCCGCTTGTTCGCGGTCCGCCGTCGTGCTCACCCACGCTGCGCCATGGATCGGAATCGGGTTGTTGCACGAGGCACCCGACGTCAACGCGAGGAGGTCTTCGTTGATGCCGCGCGCATTGAACCCCACGAAGAAGGCATTCAATGGCGGCATGGTCTCGACGCGGTACACGATACGGATCGGCGTCGCGGGGTCGAAGCCCGGATTGATTTGCGCGGCGGCTGGCAACGCAGGCGTGCACAGGACGAGCGCCACGAGCGCGCGAAGGATGGGAGCCAGCTGCATCGGGCAACCTCAGTCGTTGATGATGTCGAACAGCAGCGGCGATATCGCATCGCTCTGGCTGCAGACGTTGGTGTAGTCCATCTCGTCGTCGGGCGCCGAAAAACTGCTTGCAGACGTGGCGCGATCGCAGGACAGGGCGCAGGTGCCCGTTGCCCCTGCTTCGCTGGACAGGATCGCGTCGTGAGGCAGCAGGGCCGGCAGTTGTGCATCGGGCACGATGTTGGTCGCAGCCGTCGCGGGATCGTGGCGGTAGCTCGGGTTGGGATAGGGCGCGTCGCCCTCGCGAAGCGCGCCGTCCTGGAGCCACAGCGTCGTCGCGTTTGCGATGTTGCGTGAAGACACACGCGGGGCAACGACAGCTCGCTCACCGAGGATCGAGCGCGTGTAAAGCAGATACTCGAGCGCGTTCGCATGTTCCGGCGTGTAACCGGCGCGCGCGGTGCGCCCGGCGTCCATCGCGCTGTAGAAGGCGCCTGGGACGCTGATGTAATTCCCATCGGCGCGAATTGAGAAAAGGTAGACGCGACTTCCCGGTCCGCTCCACGGCAAGCCTTCGAGGTACCGGCGCGCGAACCGGAGTGCTTGTTCACGGTCCGTGGTCATGGCAACCAACGCCGGGCGCTGCGGGTTCGCGTTGTTGCACGGCAGGCCCGATGTCAGGGAAAGCAGGTCGCCGACCGTGCCGCTCGGCGTGAATCCCGTGTTGAAGGCGTCGTGCGGCGGCGTAAAGTCGACGCGATACACAAGTCGGATGGGCGTCGATGGATCGAAGCCGGGATTGATCTGCGCGGCAACTGGCAACGCAGAGGCGCACAGGACGAGCGCCAGGAACGCGCGAAGGTGGGAAGCCGGGTGCATCGCGCGATCTCCTTAGTCGTTGATGATGTCGAGAAGTAGCGGCGCGATGGCGTCGCTCTGGCTGCATTGCGCTGCGTAGTCGGTGTCGTCGGGCAGCGAGAAACTGCTGGCCGACTTCGCGCGATCGCAGGACATCGCGCACGTGCCTGTCGCCCTGACTTCACTCGAAAGAATCGAGAGCTGCGGTAACAGCGTCGGCAAGCCTGAGTCGGGCACGACGTTGATCGCGGCTGTCGATGGGTCGTGGACATAGCCGGAATTGGTGATTCCCACGCCATCCTCGAAAACCTCGCCGTTCTGGAGCCACAGCGCGGCTGCATTGGCGATGTTGCGTGGACGCACGTGCGTGGCAACAACAGCCTGTTCGCCGAGGATCGGACGCGTGTAAAGCAGGTACTCCAGCGCGTTCGCATGTTCCGGCGTGTAACCGGCGCGCGCTTCGCGCCCGGCATCGATCGCGCTGTAGAACGCACCTGGAACGCTGAGGAACTCCGCGTCGGCACGAATGGCGTAGAGGTAAACGGGACGATGCGGCCCGCTCCCGGGCGTGTTTTCGAGGTATCGGCGCGCGAACCGGACAGCTTGCTCGCGGTCCGCTGTCATGCTCACCCACGCCGGGCCCTGCAGGGGGATCCAGTTGATGCACGGGTGACCCGACGTCAGCGAGATCAGATCTCGGTCAACGCCGCGCGCGGTGAAACCTGCAATGAACGCGCTGAATGGTGGCGTCAGTTCGACGCGGTACACGACGCGAATCGGCGTCGAGGGATCGAAGCCGGGATTGATCTGCGCGACGGCTGGTAACGCAGACGCGCATAGAGCGACCACCAGGAGCGCCCGGACGTGGGAAGCCAGTTGCATTTGCGCGCTTCCTCAGTCGTTGATGATGTCGAGCAACATCGGCGAGAACCCGTTGCGCACCTTGCAGTGCGCCGACCTCGGCGCCACCGCCAACGGACTGCGCGACGAGGCACTTTCCACGGAACCGTCGCACGACATCGAGCAGGAGCCTTCGCTGTCCGAGTCGCTGTCGTAGTCGTCGCGAATCGACGCCGCGGGAACGAAGGCATGCAGATCGGCAACGACGTCGCTCGCCTGCGTATCCAGCGCCCGGTAACACGGATTGGTTGCGATGGTCCCCCGGACGAGGTTGTAGCCACCCTCGTTGAAGTAGACATTCTGCGCACTGACGATGTTCGCTGGCGCCACGTAATGCGCCACCACTTCCCGCTCGCTTCCCAGCAAGGTCGAGTACAACAGGTGTGCGAGGGTGTCCCCCTGCGCGCTTGTGTAGCCCTGTTGCCCATACCAGCCTGCAAACGCGGCGCTCTGGATGACGCTGCGCACGTCGAGGTAGGTCTCGTCGGGACGGATCGTGTAGATCCACATCGAATGCTCTGGCCCGTTCTCTTCAATGCCCTCCAGGCGCCCGGTCGCGAAGCCGATCGCGGTTTCGTGCTCGGCACTCATGCTGACCCACGTGCTGGCGCGTGCGAGGTTGGTTTCCTCGCACGACCCGCCCAGCGTGTGGGCGAGGAGGTCCATGTTGCTGCCTCGTCCGAAGAATCCGCTGGCAAACATGTCTTCCGGCGGCCGCGAGTCCGCGCGATAGACGAGCTTGATGGGCTCGGGCAGCGGTTGCGCGACGGCGTCGAGGGCTGGCAGCAGGCACGCCGCTGCCAGCAGCATCGAAAGGATGCGGGACATGTGCGCGCCGCCGTCAGCGGTAGATTTCGATTTCGTCGACGTCGTCGCAGTACGGGTAGTAGTGGTCGTACGCGCGGATCTTGAAGCCGCCGGCCATCGCGGTCATCAGCATCTTGTACAACCCCTCGCCCTTTCCTCCGTCATTGAGGTTGTACGTATTGTTCAGCGGCCGCCAAGCGTTGTTGTCGAGCTTGAAGTACACGGCGTTGCCGCCATCGCTGCCCATCGGCAAGGCCACGTAGCCGATCTTGACCGCGAGGACCTTGCGATCCTCGAAACACATCTGCTGCGCCTTTGCAGCAAACAACGGCGACATCCCAAGCGCCAGCACAACCAAAAGCATGATGCGTTTCATCAATCTCTCCGTAACGATGTGTGGGGTGCACACATCGTGCGGAAGACCGCATCACTCGCTCAATTCGCACGCGTCTCGCGAATCGTGCGATTCGTCGCCTACATTCATGGCACCGCTTTCAATCCCGCGACGACCGGTGCTTCAAGCGCCTGCAGTTGCGGATCCTCGCTGCGATCGGCTTCGAGGTACAAGCCGGTGAGGAACGCCAGCAGATCGTGCCGGCGCAGCAACCATCCGTTGTCGTTGTAATCCTTCGAGTCGCCGAGCTTCGGCGCGAGCGCGACGAACCACGCGTCCCATTCGGCGGGGGTGTGCAACTCGCGCTTGGCGATGAACATCACCGGCCGCGCGAGGCGCCCAGGTTCGCCATAGACGTACGCGTGCGGCGCCGACGGAACCACCTGCGTCGCAATCGCCGCAAGCATCCGATCCAGTTGCCCACGATCGAGCGCCGGATTCAGCGCCAGCTGCATCAGCCAATCGCTGCCATGCGCGACACCGTGGCGCCAGCCTTCCTTGTCGTCGAAGCCGCGATAGTCGGTCACCGATTCGAGATAGCGCGATGCGGTCTCCACCATCGCCCCGCGTTCTTCCGGCGTCATCCACGGCTTGATGCGATCGGTGCGCGCGACTTCCGACAACACCAGCGCGGCGAACGGGCGACGGAAACCCTCCGGATCATCCGCCTGCAACGCCGCGTACAAGCGATCGCGCAACGGACGCAACCCGAGTTCATCGATCTCGCCCGCACGCATCCAATGCGCCATCGCTTCGTACGCGATGCCATCGCGCAACTTCGGATCCGCATCGCCGAGACAATCGACCAGGCCTTCGGCGAGCACCTGCCGTTCGGCCGCATCGGGCACGGTCCACTTCAACACCTTGAGCGCTTCGAGTTGCTCGCGCGTCTTGCCCTCCGGCGGACACGCCGCGCGCGCCGGCGCGACGAACAAACCCAGCAACATCACGACGGCCAGCAATGCACGCATGGAAGTCTCCCCGATGAGTGGCGCCAGCCTAGCAGGCCCATGCGCGCGGGCGCGCGGGCCTTTATGCTCGGCCCCTTCTTCCCTGCCGGCCCTTCACGATGCGCCACAGCCTGCTCGCTGCTGCCCTTCTCTCTGCAACCCTTGCCGCCTGCCAGGGCCAGGCGCCCACGGCGCCGGCCGAAGGCACCGCGGCCACGGCCGCCTCGACCGAACAGGCCGACGCGAAGTTCAACGCACTCTCCAAGCGCTGGCTCGACGAGTGGATGCGCCTGAACCCGGTGAGCGCATCGCAGATCGGCGACCACCGCTTCGACGCGACCCTCGACGACTACTCCGCCGCCGGCCGCCAGGCGCAGGTCGACTTCAACAAGAAGCTGCTCGCCGAACTCGATGCGCTCGACCAGAAGACGCTCTCGCGCGAGATGCAGGTCGACTTGCTGTTGCTGAAGAACCAGGTGCGCGGCGACCTCTTCGCACTCGAGACCCTGCAATCGTGGGCGTGGGATCCGCAGCTCTACAACAGCCTCGCCGGTGGCGCGCTGTACAACCTGATGGCGCGGGATTTCGCGCCGATGCCCGAGCGCCTGAAGTCGGCGACCGCGCGCATGGAAAAGCTGCCGGCACTGTTCGCGCAGATGCGTGAAAACCTCGACCCGGCGCGCGTGCCGAAGATCCACGCAGAAACCGTGTCGAAGCAGAACGCGGGCGTCGTCGGCCTCGTCGACCAGTTCATCGTGCCCGCTGCCGATCAATTGCAGGGCGAAGATCGCAAGCGCCTGGACGCCGCCATCGCGGGCTTGCGCAAGGCGGTCGACGAACAACAGAAGTGGCTCGACGGCACACTCGTACCCAACGCGAAGGGCGACTTCCGCATCGGCGAAAAGCTCTACGACGAGAAGCTGAAGTTCGCACTGATGTCTTCGCTCTCGCGCGCCGACATCAAGCAACGTGCGGAATCCGAGCTCAAGCGCGTGCGCGGCGAAATGTACGGCATCGCCCGCACCGTGCTGAAGGACAAGCCGAACGCACCGGAAATGCCGGACAACCCGACGGACGACCAGCAACAGAAAGCCATCGAAGCCGCACTCGAACTCGCGTACGCCGATCGCCCGAAGCGCGAGGACGTCGTCGACTTCGCCAAGCAGACGCTTGCGGACGCGACGAAGTTCACGCGCGAGAAGCAACTGGTCACCGTGCCCGACGCGCCGGTGAAGATCATCCTGATGCCGGAATTCCAGCGCGGCGTGTCGGTGGCGTATTGCGATTCGCCGGGCCCGCTCGACAAGGGCCTCGACACCTACTACGCGATCTCGCCGATTCCCGAGGACTGGTCGAAGGAACAGGTCGATTCGTTCCTGCGCGAATACAACAGCCGCATGATCCACCTGTTGTCGATCCACGAAGCGATGCCGGGCCATTACCTGGAAGGCGCGCATTCGACCGAGAGCAAGGATCTGCTGCGCGGCGTGTTGCGTTCGGGCCTGTTCGCCGAAGGCTGGGCCGTTTACACCGAAGACATGATGGCCGACGCCGGTTACATGAATAACGATCCGCTCTTCCGCCTCGTGCAACTGAAGTTCTACCTGCGCACGATCGGCAACGCGATCCTCGACCAGGGCGTGCACGTCGACAACTGGACGCGCGAGCAGGCGATGGACCTGATGACGCGCCAGACCTTCCAGCAGGAACGCGAGGCGGCGGGCAAGTGGGTGCGCGCGCAATTGACCTCGGCGCAACTGCCGACCTACTTCGTCGGTGCGCAGGAACACTTCGACCTGCGCAAGGCGTGGGAAGCGAAGGAAGGCGCGAAGTTCAACGCGAAGGCCTACCACGACCAGGTGTTGTCGTACGGCGCGCCGCCCGTGCGTTTCGTCAGCGAGTTGATGCTCGACAAGCCGATCGAGTGATCGCGCGCGATGGACTGGCGCTCACTCGAGCGCCAGTTCCATGCGCACCTTGCCCTTCTCTTCCTGCGTCGACTTGGTCGCGTCGAGGAACACGCGGACCGGATCGACCTTCCCGTTCGCGAGCAACGCTTCCTGCACGGCCGCAGCGCGCGCTTTCGCGAGTTGATCCGCGGCGCCGGCGTCGGCGCGATAACGCGGGCGCAATTGCGATTCCAGCCATGCGACTTCCGACGAACGTCGCTGCGCCTTGCGTTCGCGGCGCGTCGGGTTCGGGTTGTCGAGGACGATCTCCACCTGCACCGGCACCGATGACGAAGGCGGCACGTCCCCCGCCTGCATCGCCGTCGCGTCCGGCGGCTCGGGGCGCTTGCCGAAATCGCGCTTGTACATGTCGGCGAGCACGTCGGCCTTGTCCTTGTCGTCGAGTTCCGCATACGGCGTTTCACCGTTGCGCGTGCCCGCGCGGAATTCCGCGACAGCGGCCTGGAAACGCTGGTCGTCGAGCGCCGCCTTGTCCGTGGCGCTGATCGGACCGGCGGGAATGTCCAGACGCAGCTCGGGCCGTTCGGCGAGGCTGTCGGCCAGCTTCGGCAACGCACCCTTCGCCTTGTCCGGCAGCGCGGGCGAGCCCGGCGCGAAGTCGACGTACTGCGCGTCCTCCGCACCCTGGAACAAGCCCGCGAGCAACTTGAACGGCGCGCTAACGATCTTGACGACGATGTTCTTCACGATCTGCCAGATGATCGGCCACAGGCGGAACTTCGGATCGTCGAGCGTGCCCGTCACGGGGATGTCGAGCTTGATCGTGCCGTTGCTGTCCTTGAGCAGCGACGTCGCCAGCCGCACCGGCAAGCTCACCTTTTCCTTGCTGTCGGTCGCCTGCCCCCACTTGAGTTGATCGATGACGACGTGGTGGTCGGCGACGAGGCGACGATTGTCGATCCTGTAGTCCAGCTCCGTCGTCAGCTTGCCTTTCGCGATCGCATAGCCCGCCCACTTGCCCGAGTAGGGATTGAAGATCGGCAGCTCGATGTTGCGGAACTGCATCGCCAAGTGCGTGCGTTCGTCGTAGGCGAGCAGGTTCGCCGAGCCCTTGATCGTCACCGGCGAGTAGCGGTTGATGACGTGACCACTGAGGTCGATCTGGCTCGCGGTGCGCGGCGCGGTGGAGATGTTCGAGATGCGTCCCTGCAAGGCTTCGATCTTCGCCTGGAAGTTCGGTTGCACGGAGAAGTCGGCGAATTGCATCGTGCCCGCGGCGAGGCGGACCTCGCCGACTTTCAGCGGCGGCAGCGTCGACGCGTTCTTCGCAGGCGTCGCGCGCGCTTGCGGCGTCGTCGGCGTCGCGGCGCCGAGTGTGTTCGCGAGATTGAGCGTGCCGTCGCGCTCGATGATCACGCGCGCGACGGGACGCTGGACCTTGATCGACCGGATCGCGATGTGATCGGGCGCCGCGGCGTAATCGATGCCGCCGACATCCACGCGCCCCCACGACAGGAACGGTTGCTTGTTCGCTTTGTCGACGAGATCGAAGTCCGCGATGCTCGCGTCGCCGTCGTATTCGAGTTCGGGGCCCGGCGCTTCCGCGGGGCGCAGTACGACGCGCCCCTTGGCGCCGACGTCGCCGGAACGCAGGTCGAGCGAGGGATAGTCGGGCAAGTACGCGAGCACGTCGCGCATCGGCAGGTCGGAGACCTCGACGTTCAAGTCCGCGGAGAACGGATCCGGAATGACCTCGCCGTCCAGTTTCAACGGCGCCTTGCCGTTGACGGTGGCGGTCACGGTGATCGGCAGCGCGTGCGCCATGTCGAAGCTCAGATCGCCCGCGGTTGCGTTCACCGAGGTCAGCGCGAATCGCGCGGCCGGCTTCACCGTGCGGTCTTCCAGCGCGATCTTCGCGTTGTCGATGCGCGCCTGCCCGACGTGCACACGCCATTCCTCGCCCGGCGTCGCCTTCGCCGCTTCGATGACCTGTCCGGTGAACAGGCGCCCGAGGCTGATGTCGCCGTTCGGTTCCATCCACGCCTCGACTTCGACACCGTTGGTCTGCAACGCACCGATCGACACCTCGCGACGCGCGAGCGACAACCGCGTGTCGGTCACCGTCGCCGACGGAACGACGACCCAATCGCTGTCCACGCCCTGCGCGCGCAGGCGAAGCTCGCGCGCCTCGATCTTCGGAAGCCGCGCATCGAGCTGCATGCCGCCCTGCTTCGGCAGCGCGAAGGTGTAATCGCCGCCCAGGTCGACGCGGCCTTTCGTCAGCTGGAACGGCAGCAGGTCACCGACGAAATCCGCGATCGTCTTCGACTGCAAGCCGCGCAACGTGAACGCGCCGCGCGAAGACACCGGCGCGAGCGACACCTGCCCTTTCCACGTGATCGCTTCACCGTCGTCGCTGCGCGCCTGCAACTGCGCGCGGCCGCCTTCGGCGGTCGTGCGGAAGTTCTGCAGGTCGAAGGCGATCGGTGCGAAGGCCTTGGTCGGCGCGCGCTTGGTGCGGGCATCGGTGAAATCGACCCGGCCGCCGGCGATCGTCAGATCTTCGATCAACGCATTCGGCAGCGGTTCGTTGGGATCGGTCTTCGGCAACAGGTCGGCGAGATTGAGCGAACCATCGGCGCGCAGGATGGCGCGCGCGTACGGCCGGTCGAGCGTCACCTCGCGCAGGATATGCATGCGCTTGAACAGCGACGCGGCCTGGTAGTCAGCCAACAGATAACGCATGCCGACGAGCGGCTTGCCTTGTTCGACGATCATCGCGTCGCGCAAGGTCAGCTTGAAATTGAACGGATTGAACGTGATTTCGCCGAGCTTCAACTCGCGATGCAGCGTGTCGTGCACGTAGGCCGTCGCCTGCGAACGGACCAGCCACGGCACGCCCCAGAATCCCAGCGCCGCGTAGGCGCCCAAGGCAAGCACGAGCAGGAGCGGCACCAGCACGAGGGGTGCCAGCAACAGCTTGCGCAGCGCGGCCATGCGCTTGATTCGCGCATGGCCGGTTATGCGCGCGTGAGCGTTTCGTTCAACGTCCCCACGCGCGCCGCCGCTGCGATCTCGTCGGTTATTCCTTGACGACCGGCTTCAGGCGCAGGTCCTGGAAGTCGAAGCTGAAATCGGTCAGCGGCGACATCGGATCCATGCGCACTTCCTGGATCTTGCCGTCGGCATCCAGGTCGAAGTTGACGAAGGCATCGGCGTTCAACCAACGCTGGCGCCAGCGCACGACGAAGGTGTCGTGCTGCCACGGCTCCATGTCGCCGACCATGTCCGGCGTCTTGGTGAAACGCATGACCAGCTTGCCGCCTTCGTTCTTGATGTCGATGTCGCCGTACCACGGGTCGCGATACGTGCCGGCGTACGATGCAAGCGGCAACGACGGCTTCGCGTTCGCATCGCGCGCGGCCACGTGCTTCTGCATGTCTTCGTCGGCCTTCGACTTCGACTTCGCCACGGCCTTGCTGTACGCGTCGAGCCAATCGTGCTTCGGCGTGCCCAGCATCGCGTCGAGCGCCTGCATCGTCACCGCGTTGAACGCGGCGCCGACTTCCTGGCTCGTCAGCACGATCACGCCGATCTTCTTGTCGGGCACCAGCGTCAGGCGCGAAACCATGCCCGGCCAGCCGCCGGTGTGCCAGACGAGCTTGTTGCCGCTGTAATCGGAGAGCTGCCAGCCTTCGCCGTAACCGAGGAAGTTGGGCTTGCCCGGGCGCAGTTCGGGAACGGAGGGATCGTTCACCGGAATCGGCGTGACGATCGTCCACATGCCCTGCTGGCGCTTCTTGCTGACGAGTTGGTGTTCCTTGCCCTTCGCATCGGTGTACGTGCCACCGGCCAGGTGCATGTTCATCCACTTGCTCAGATCGTGGACGCTCGAATAGATACCGCCCGCACCCGACACGTTGTGCCAGGTCATGCGCGGCGCGGGCTCCAGCGTCTTGAAATCGGCGAGCGCGTAACCGGTGGCGACGTTGTCGCCCGACTTCAGGCGATCGCTGTTGAAGCGCGTTTCGTTCATGCCCAGCGGCGTAAAGATGCGCTGGCGCAAAAAGTCTTCGTACTTCATGCCGCTCGCTTCTTCGATCACCAGCTGCGCAACGCCGAACAGGATGTTGTCGTACGCATACTGGCCGCGGAACGAACCGCCAAGCGGAACGTCCTTCAAACGGCGCGCGACTTCTTCGGTCGTGTACGTCGTCGTCGGCCAATACAGCAGGTCGCCCGCGCCGAGCGTCAGGCCGCTGCGGTGCGCGAGCAGATCCTTGATGCGCATCTCGCGCGTGACGTACGCGTCGCTCATGCGGAACCACGGCAGGTGGTCGATCACGCGGTCGTCGAGCGACAACTTGCCTTCATCGGCCAGCATCGACAGCGCGGTGGCGGTGAAGGCCTTGGTGTTGGAGGCGATCGCGAACATCGTGTGTTCGTCGATCTGCGCCGGCTTGCCCATCTCGCGCGGGCCGAAGCCGCGTTCGTAGACGATGCGCCCGTCTTCGACGATCGCGACCGCGATGCCCGGCACTTCGAACTGCTTGCGCACCGCGTCGACGTAGGCATCGAAGCCCGCTAGGCGCGCGTCTTCGGTCTGCGCGGTGGCGGCGGGCTGCGCGAGGGCGGCCTGCGCGTGCGCCAGGGTGGGCAGCGCGAATGCGGCGGCCAGTGCCAGGCACAAGGTCGAGCGGGTCATGAGTCGGGTCATGGGAAAGGGTGGTCCGAACGGAAAGGCCGAGTTTCCCGCAGCGTGGAGGCCGCGTCGATGTCCCGGTCGTCATGTCGCGCTACCCTCATGCGCATGGCCACCCCGCGCGCGAAGGATGCCGGCCTCGGGCTTGTCGCCCCGGGCCCGATCGACGGAATCCGCGTGGGCGTGGGCGGCTGGACCTATTCCCCGTGGCGCGAAACCTTCTTTCCCGAGGGTCTGGTCCAGCGCCGCGAGCTCGAGTACGCGAGCCGGCGCCTGAGCGCCATCGAGATCAACGGCACCTATTACAGCGCGCAGAAGCCCGACACCTACGCCCGTTGGCGCGACGAAACGCCGGACACCTTCGTGTTCACCGCCAAGGCGCCGATGCGGATCGTGCAGGCCAAGGTGCTGGCGAACACGCTGGGGCAGGCCGAGGCGTTCATCGGCGGCATCGCGACGATGGGCGCCAAGCTCGGCGCGATCTCGTGGCAATTCGAACGGAAGCTGGATCGCGAGGATTTCGCGCGATTCGTCGATGGGTTGCCGGCCAGCGTCGACGGTCGGCCCGTGCGGCATGCGCTGGAAGTGCGCGACGCCGAATCGGTGGACGCCACGCTCGTGGACCTTGCGCGCAAAAAGAACGCGGCACTGGTCTTCACCGATTCCACCGAATGGCCGTCGTTCGCCGACGTCACCGCGGATTTCGTCTACGCGCGATTGATGCGCGCGCGTTCGAAGATCGTGACCGGTTACACGCAGCCCGAACTCGCCGCCTGGGCCGAGCGCGCGCGCACCTGGGCGAAGGGCGGCGACCCCGAGGACCTGCCGCGCCTGACGGGCGCATCGAAGCCGGCCACGCAGCGCGACGTGTTCGTGTTCTTCATCAACGCCGACAAGGAACGCAACCCCGCGGCGGCGACCACCCTCATCGAATTGCTGGGCACCCGCTGACCCGATTTGCCTTCCGGCCTGCACCCTGATCGAATCCGGGGGGTCATCCAGGGGAAGGGGACGTCCGTGGGAAGTCTGTTGGGTCTGGCCGCGCTCGTGCTGGCCATCATCGCGCTCACGAACAACGGCAACGCGACCAAGCGCCTGGCGGCGCTGGAACGCGAGCTGCAATGGCTGCGCGAGCTGCTCGCGCAACGTCCCGGGGCACCGCCGCCGCAAGCGCAGGCCGCGCCGCCGCCCGCCCCGGTCGCGCCGCGCGAACCCGCGCCGGCACCGCCTCCCCCGCCACCACGCCCCACTCCCGCGCCGCCCTCGCCCACGCGCGCGGTGTTCGACGTGCAGGGGCCGTCCATCGAAACGACGCCGGGCGCGCCGACTCCGCCGCCGCCATCGCAGCCCAAGCCGCGACCGATCTTCGAACGCCCCGAACCCACGCCCGACTTCGTCGGCATGGGCATCGACAAGATCAAACGCTGGTTCACCGAAGGCAACGTGCCGGTGAAGATCGGCGTGCTCGTGTTGTTCGCCGGTGTTGCCGCGTTGTTGAAGTACGCGACCGACCAGGGCTGGCTCAACGCACCGATCGAGTTGCGCCTGTCCGCCGTCGCGGGCGCCGCGATCGCCGCGCTGGTGTTCGCGTGGCGCAAGCGCGAAGCCAACCGCGTGTTCGCGCTGAGTTTGCAGGGCGGCGCGATCGGCATCCTGCTGATGGTGGTGTTCGCCGCGTTCAAGTTGTACGGGCTGATGCCCGCGAGTGTCGCCTTCGCGCTCAGCACCGTGATCATCTTCGGCGCCGGCGTGCTCGCGGTATTGCAGGATGCGAAGGCGCTGGCGTTCTTCGCGGTGCTCGCCGGTTTCCTCTCGCCCTTGTGGCTCTCGACGGGTAGCGGCAACTACGTCGCCCTGTTCGCGTACTACGCGGTGCTCAACACCGCGATCTTCGCGATCGCGTGGTGGAAGTCGTGGCGGGTGCTCAACTTGCTGGGGTTCGTGTTCACCTTCGGCATCGGCGGTGCGTGGGGCGTGCTGGATTACTCGCCCGACAAGTTCTCCACGACCGAACCCTTCCTGCTGCTGTTCTTCGCGTTCTACCTGCTGATCCCGCTCGTGCATGCGATGCGGCAACCGATGGAGCGGCGCGATTTCGTCGACGGCACGCTCGTGTTCGCAACGCCGCTGGTGTGCTTTGCCTTGCAGGCCGGATTGATGCGCGGCGCGCGGATGCCGCTGGCGTTCGATGCGCTGGCGTTGGCGGTGATCTACGCGGGCTTGTCGTGGTTCGTGTTCCGGCGTGGTGCGAATCGCGTGCTCGGCGATGCGTATGCGTTGCTCGCAGCAGGTTTTGCGACGTTGGCCGTGCCGCTCGCACTGTCGGCACGTGCGACGGCCGGTGTGTTCGCGCTCGAAGGCGCGGCGCTGGTGTGGCTCGGTGTGCGCCAGCAGCGTCTGGTTCCGCAACTGGCGGGCTTCGTGTTGCACATCATTGCCGCGGGCGCGTGCCTGTACGCGTTCGACCAGGATCACGGCGTGGTCGGCCCGGCGATCGCCAACGGGCAATTCATGGGCCTGCTGATCGTGGCGATCGGTGCGCTCGCGACGGCGTGGGTGTATCGCCGCGACGAGCAACTTCCGCAATTCGCGCTGTATTACGCGTGGGGCCTGATTTGGTGGCTCGGCGCGATCACGCGGGAAGTGATCGAATTCGCGCCGAACGATTCGGAGCCCGACCTGCTGCTCGTTGCCTACGCGGCAACCGGTTGGCTTGCAGCCGAAGCGCATCGTCGTCGCCCGACGACGTCGCTGATCGGCACGGCGTTGCTGGCGATCGCCGCTGCGGTCCCGATGTCGATCCTGCAGACGATCGCGCACGAACATCCCTTCGGCGAAATGGGCGGCCTCGCTTGGCTCGCCTATGCCGTGTTCGGCATCCGCAGCCTGCATTGCCTGCGCACGGGCGAGCACCCCCTCGCCTCGTGGGCGCAGTTGTTGTGGTGGCTGGTGTGGCCCTTCGTTGCATCGCTCACGCTGTATTGGGTGGTCGACACGCTCAACCTCGCGCAAGGCTGGGGTGTTGCGGCGCTCGCGCTGCCGTGGCTGGCGATGGCCACCATCGCGCAGTGGCGTTGGCAGTGGCTCGCGATTCCGTTGCGCGAGCGCTTCGACAACATGGCGACGCTGTTGCCGGGTCTGGTGTTCCTCGCACTCGCGATCCTGTGGGTCTGCACCCTCGTGTTGCCGGGTGGCGCCAGTCCATTGCCGTGGATCCCGGTGCTCAATCCGATGGAAGTCGTGCAGCTCGCCTCGCTCGCACTGCTGTGGCACTGGTGTGCGTACGGCACCGCGCCGGAGTGGCTGGCGCGCATGCGCGTGTTGCTGACGGCCTTCGCGGGTTTCGCGTGGATCACCTCGGTCGTGTTGCACGCGGTGCACCACTGGGGCGGCGTGCGTTGGGACGCCGACCTGGTCGGCACGAGCCTGGCGCAAACCTCGCTGACGGTAACGTGGAGCGTGCTCGGCGTGATCGCGTGGGTGCTCGGTTCCAAGCGCGGCCAGCGTTCGTTGTGGCTCGCGGGTGCGTTGTTGATGGGCGTGGTGCTGCTCAAGCTGGTGGTGGTGGATCGCCACAATCTCGGCAACGCGCTCGGCATCGGCTCGTTCATCGCCTTCGGCCTGCTCTGCACGGTCGTGGGTTACTTCGCGCCGGCGCCGCCGCGCACGCAGGCTTCGGAGGCGACGGCATGAAGCGTTGGACCTTGCTGATCGCATTGCTGCCGGTGCTCGCAGTGGCGCAGGTGCGCGGGGATTACGCGCGGCAATGGTCGATCGCGTTGCCGGAGTCGGATGCGGGTGCCTATCGCGTCGATCTCGACGCGGACGTGTATCGCGCGATCACGTCGCCGTCGTTGCGCGATGTGAACGTCGTCGATGCGCAGGGCAAGCCGGTGTCGGCGGATGTGTTCGGACCGGATGCGCCGCTCGCGTCGCCGCCGCGCTTTGCGTCTGTGCCGTGGTTCGTCGTGCGCACGCCGCGCGGCGAGGACGATGGCGGGCTTGCGTTGATCGCGCGACGCGATACGACGGGTCGCATTCTGTCGCTCGAAGCGCAGCTCACCAACGGCACCGATGCGCCGGCGCCGCGCGCGTTCCTGCTGGACCTGAGTCGCTGGCCCGATGGCGTGGAAGCGCTGGTCTTCGATTTTCCGCCGGGTGCGGACGTGCAGGCCGCCTTCCGCGTGGAAACCAGCGACGACCTGCAGGTGTGGCGCACGATGCATCCGCGCCTGCAATTCCTCGACCTGCAGCAATCGGGCAGCCGCCTGGCGAAGAACGATATTCCGCTCGGCATGGCGGCGAAGTACGTGCGCCTGGTGCCGCTCGGCGATGAAGCCTTCGCATTCACCGGCGTGCGCGCGCGCATCGCGATGCCCGCAAGCGAGCGCACGTGGGCGTGGGAGACCGTGCAAGGGCGCGAAGCGCGCGACCACGGCAAGGTCGCGTACGAATTCGAATCGCCGGGGCGTTTCCCGGTGGAGCGCGCCGACGTGATCGCCGGTGGCAACGCGGCGGTCGAGTGGCGGCTGGAAAGTCGCGACGACGACGATGCGCCATGGACGTGGCGCGCCGGGCCATGGGTGGCGTTCCGCGTCGCGGCGCGCGATGGCGCGACGACGTCGGCGCCCGCATCGATCGGGGGTGCGCCGGTGCGTGATCGGCAGTGGCGGCTCGTTGCCGAATCCGGCACGCCCTCGGCGCCGCCTGCGTTGAAACTCGGTTATCGGCCGGAAGTCGTGGTGTTCCTCGCGCAGGGCACGCCGCCGTACGCGTTGGTCGCGGGCAGCGCGCGCGCCGTGCGTGGCGATGCGCCGTTGCCGCGCCTGGTCGATGCGATGCGTGCGTCGAAGGGCGAGGATTGGCAACCGATGCCGGCGACGCTGGGCTTGCCGACGGAACTCGCAGGCAAGACGGCACTCGAGCGGCCGACGACGCCTGAAGATTGGAAGCGCTGGTTGTTGTGGGTGCTGCTGGTGGTGGGCGCGGCGATCGTCGCGGGCTTCGCGATCACGCTGTTGCGCAAACCCCCGGTGAATTAGGTCACTTGGCCTTCTGGCTGAAGGCCACGCTGCCCAGGATCAACGCGCCGGACGCCAGCATCGTTCCGGTCACCGCTTCGCCGAGCAACAACCACGCCCACAACACCGCGAACAACGGGACGAGGTACGTCGTCGTCGCCGCGCGTGCAGGACCGACGCGCGCGATGAGGCGGTAGTAGAAGACGAACGCGAACCCGGTGCACAGCACGCCCAGCGCCGCGGCCGCGCCCCACGCCTTCGCGGAGATCGCATGGTCCGGCCACTGCGCGATCGCGAAGGGCAGCACCAGCAAGGTCGACATCCCGAGCGTCGAAGCGGCCACCGCCGCCGCCGGCAAGCCGGTGACGTGGCGACGCACGAGGTTGATGCCGAAGCCGTACAACACTGCCGCAGCGGTGCCCGCGACGACGGCCCAGCCGATGCTCGCGCCTTCGGTCTTGCCGCTCGCCAGGACGACCACGCCCGCGAAGCCGACCAGCAACGCAATCGTGCGACGCAAGCTGATTTTCTCGCGGAAGAAGAGAAAGCCCACGAGTGCGGTGAACAACACGGTCATCGAGTTGCAGATCGCGCCCACGCCCGCCGGCGAACGCTGCGCCGCCCAGGCGAACAACACGAACGGCACTGCCGAATTGATCGCACCGATCAGCGCGAGCTTCGGCCAGATGCGCAACGGAAATTGCGCGCGCGCCCGCCACAGGAACGGCAGCAGCACCAACGCACCCAGCGCGAGGCGCACCTCGACCAGCGCCGCGGCGCCAAACTGCGGCGCAGCGACGCGCATGAACAAGAAGGAGGCACCCCAGACGGCACCGAGCAGCCCGATCTCCGCGGGGGTGATCCAGGACGGCGTGGTGCGCGCTTCGAAAACGGGGGAGGACGCGAGCGAGTTCATCCGGGGCAGCCTCAAAAGATGCTCTTGTCAGACGGTGCATTGTCCGGGTTCACAATGGCCGGACAAGCGCATACTTTCGGCGCCAGACACAAATCAGATTTGAGGCTCGCCATGGTCCTGCGCCCCGATTGGCTCCCCGCCCTCTCCGCCTTCGAATCGGCCGCCCGCCACCAGAACTTCGCCCACGCCGCCGAGGAGCTGAACCTCACGGCCAGCGCGGTCAGCCACCACGTCCGCAAGCTCGAAGCGCGCCTGGGCATCTCGCTGTTCCAGCGCCACGCGCGCGGCGTGACGCTCACCGCCGAAGGCCGGCGCCTGGCCGACGCCTCCGGCAGCGCGCTCGCCGACATGGAAGTCGCGCTGCGCACGCTGCGCGGCGACCGCGACGAAGAACACCGCGTCCGCATCACCACCCTGCACTCGCTCGCCTATACATGGCTGCTGCCGCGGCTGCCCGACTTCGCGGCCAAGCACCCGCGCATCCGGCTGGCGTTCGATACCGAGACCGCGCTGACGCGCTTCGACGACGGCGGCCCCGACCTCGGCATCCGCCACGGGCCCGGGAACTGGACGGGCTTGTCGTCGCATCGCCTGATGGACGAGACCCTGTTTCCCGTTGCATCGCCGCGCATGCGGGGCATCGAAGCGATCGAAACGCCGGGCGACATCGCCCACGTGCCGCTGATCCTCGACCACGCGCGCCAGGGCTGGCACGACTGGTTCCGTTTTGCCGGCGTGCACGGCGCCGCGCTCAACGAGCATTACAGCTTCAGCGATACGACCGACGCGCTGCAGGCGGCCGTCGTCGGCATCGGCGCGGCGCTCGCGCGCCAACACGTCGTCGTGCCATACCTGCGCGATGGACGCTTGGTCGAACTCCCGGGCCCACGCATGCCGGCGCGATGGGGCTACCACGTGGTCT
This sequence comes from Noviluteimonas gilva, assembly GCF_009740395.1. Taxonomy (GTDB): domain Bacteria; phylum Pseudomonadota; class Gammaproteobacteria; order Xanthomonadales; family Xanthomonadaceae; genus Noviluteimonas; species Noviluteimonas gilva. Next base: position 117,336 of record NZ_WOXT01000002.1, on the reverse strand, counting down.
ATCCGGCGCACCGGCGTCTTCGGCCGGCGGCGCAGACGTTCGTCGACTGGTTGTTGTCGGCGCCGGTCGCCTAATTGGTCAGGAACAAGCGGCACGCGCCACGCGACACACCGGAATGCCGCCGCCGGATCATTTCGCCGCCTTCTTCTTGGCGCGCTTGCGGCCGATCGGTTTGCGCAGCGCGGCTTCGTTCGCACGCCGCGCCCATGGCAGGAAGGCCTGCGCGGAATCCATCGCCTCGGCCGGCAGCGACCAATAGGACATCGGAACCGACTTGCCCCTGGACTCGTAGACGAAGGGCGCGCACCCCGCGGCTTCGAACGCCGGCCGCGTTTGATCGTCGGCCTTCAGGTACAGCGCGTCGTCGATCACGATGCCGATGATGCGCCCTTCGAAATACACCCCGTGTCCGCCGAACATCGCGCGCGTGGAAATGGGGCCGAAGTCTTCGGACAACTCGTGCAGGTATTCGAGGAAGTCCTCGCTCATGTCGCCATAATAGCCGCATGCCCCACGCCCCCGCCCTGTCGCCCGAAGCGCGCGCCGCGCGCTCGAAGGCCTTCTTCCAGATCCACCTGTGCGTGGTGCTCTGGGGCTTCACCGCCATCCTCGGCAAGGCGATCACGCTGCCGGCGTTGCCGCTGGTGTGGTGGCGCATGTTGTTGGTCGTCGGCGCGCTGCTGCTGATCCCGCGCGTGTGGCGCGGTGTGCGCGCGATGTCGTGGCGGCTGCGCGGCGCATATGCCGGCATCGGCGTGCTGGTCGCGCTGCATTGGCTGACGTTCTACGGCTCGATCAAGTTGTCGAACGCCTCCGTGGGCGCCACGTGCATCGCGCTCGCCACGGTGTTCGTCGCGATGATCGAACCGCTGGTCGCGCGCACGCGTTTCTCCAAGCGCGATCTGTTCCTCGGCATCGCCGTGTTGCCGGGCGTGGCGCTGGTCGTCGGCGGCGTGCCAGCGGGCATGCGCGCGGGCATCGCGGTCGGTGCGTTGTCGGCGTTCTTCGTCGCGATCTTCGGCGCGCTGAACAAGCGGCTGGTCGAACATGCCGATCCGCTCACCGTCACCACGCTCGAACTCGGCGCCGGCACGATCGCGCTGACCGCGCTCATTCCGGTGTTGCCGCTGATCCCGGGCACGGCCGGCGCATTCTCGGGCGAGGTCTTCGCGTTGCCTGGCGCGCGCGACCTCGGCCTGCTGCTCACGCTGTCGCTGGTGTGCACGCTGCTGCCCTTCGCCCTCTCGCTGGCGGCGTTGCGGCACATGAGCGCATTCGCGCAGCAACTGGCGGTCAATCTCGAACCGGTCTACGCGATCGTGCTGGCGATCCTGCTGCTCGGCGAGCAGAAAGAACTCACCCCGGCCTTCTACGCGGGCGTGGCCATCATCCTGGCCGCCGTGTTCATCCATCCGCTGATGGGGACTTCCAAACCGTTGGCGCACCCCGAGGTCCTGGCGGCCTCCGAATCCAAGGGCGCGGCCGAATAGCACACCCCGCCTGGTTTCTGGCACGCTGCACGGCATGTACCTCGAGCACTGGTCACTGCGGGAACCGCCGTTCTCGATCACGCCCGACCCGCGCTTCGTGTTCCTCAGCGAGCGCCACCGGGACGCGCTCGCGCACCTGTTGTTCGGGATCGGCCAGGGCGGCGGTGGCGGCTTCGTGCAGCTCACGGGCGAAGTGGGCACCGGCAAGACCACGCTGTGCCGCCTGTTGATGGAACAACTGCCCGAGAACACGCGCGTCGCGCTGGTCCTCAATCCGCGGCTGTCGGCGATCGAATTGCTCGAAACGCTGTGCGAGGAATTGCACCTCGACATCGCGAACGCGCGCGGCAGCACCAAGGCGCTGGTCGATGCGTTGAATGCATACCTGCTCGATGCGTACGCCAAGGGCCTGCGCGTCGTGCTGATCATCGACGAAGCGCAGAACCTCTCGGTCGACGCACTCGAACAAGTGCGCTTGCTGACCAACCTGGAAACCGACACGCAGAAGCTGCTGCAGATCATCCTGCTCGGGCAGCCGGAACTGCGCGAAATCCTCGCGCGCAGCGACATGCGCCAGCTCGCGCAGCGCATCACCGCGCGCTATCACCTCATGCCGCTGGATGCGAACGAAACCGGCGCCTACGTGCGGCATCGGTTCCGCATCGCCGGGGGTTTGCATTCGCCCTACTCGGCGGGCGCGATCGCGCGCATCCACAAACATTCCGGCGGCGTGCCGCGCCTGGTGAACGTGATCGCCGAGCGCGCGCTGCTCGGCGGTTACGCGCACGACAGCCTGACGATCGAACCCGCCGACATCGATCGCGCCGCACGCGAAGCGCTGGCGCCGAAGCGTCGCGATGCACATCCGATGCGCTGGGCGGCCGCGGCGAGCCTCGTGCTCGTCGCCGCGATCGCGTGGTTCTTCTGGCCACGTACGCCGCCGGCCGAAGCGCGCGCGACGCCGGTGGCGAAGGCGGTCGTTGCGAAGCCCGCGCCCGCGAAGTCCCCGTTCAAACCCGTTCCGGTGCCGACGCTTGCGGCCGACGCACTCGCCGCGCGCGTGCAGGCGATCGATGCGAAGGATGTATCTGCGTGGCAGGCGCTGCTGACACAGTGGCAATCGAAGGCCGATGCGACGCTTGCGGCAACGTGCCCGCCCGCGATCGAACCCGGCCTGTATTGCCTGCGCGGCACGGCGAGCCTGGACAAGTTGTTCGCGCAAGGTCGACCGGCGTTGCTGCGCTTGCGCGCGAATCGTTCGTCGACTTGGGCGCTGTTGCTCGGTGCCGATGCCGTGCGCGCACGCGTCCGCTTGGGCAACGAGACCTTCGACATCGAGCGCGTCGCGCTGCAGAACGCGTGGACGGGTGAATACGCCGCGTTGTGGCGCGGACCGGAGACGCTCGTCGACGCGCCCTCGTCCGATGGTCGCGGGCCCGCGGTCGATTGGGTGCACGCACATCTGCCCGGCTACACCGGACCGGCCATGCTCGACGAAGCGATGCGCAACGCGGTCCGCGGCTTCCAGCAATCGCGCGGCCTTGCCGCCGATGGCGTCATCGGGCCGGAAACATTGCTCGCGCTCGCCGCGCGCGACCCCGGCCCCCGCCTTCGCACGACTTTGGACTGACGCCGATGTCGCTGATCCTCGAAGCGCTGCGCAAGTCCGAAGCCGAACGCCGGCGCGCGGTCGTGCCCGATCTGCTCGCCGAACCCGCGATCGCCGCGCCGGTCGCGACATCGACGCCGCAACGCTGGCCGTGGATCGCCGGCGGCCTGGCGATTGCCGCGTCGCTCGCCTGGTTCGCGATGCGCGACCGCGTGCCCGCGCCGATCAGCGTGGTGCCGGCGGCCGATGTTCCGGTCGTCGAGCAACCGGCGTCTGCGACACCTGCCGATACGCAGCGCGCCGCGCCTGCGTTGCGTCGCCCGATCGTCGTCGCCCCGCCCGCGCCTGCGAAACCCGCGCCGGCCGCCGACGTGGCAATCGCCGACGCACCGCCGCCCGCACTCCAACCGCCGCCGCGCCTCGAACCCAAACCCGCACCCGCCCCACCGCCGGTCGCGCTCGACACGACCGAACGCGTGTCGGACCTGGGCAGCGAAGACCGCAAGCAACTGCCGCCGCTCAAACTGAGCATGCACATGTGGAACGATGTTGCAGCGCAGCGTTTCGTGATCATCGATGGCACGCGCTTGCGTGTCGGCGATCGTCTCGGCGCACTCGTCGTCGCCGACATCCTGCCCGACGGCGTCCTGCTGGATTGGAACGGACGGCCGCTGAAACTGCCGTTGCGCTGATCGCGACAACGCGCCTCGTGCGCATCGCGCACTTCCGCCGCAACCGCGCACCCCGATCCCGCATCCTCCAACGGCCCCCTGCATGCGACAGCAGGCGCGCTCGGGGCTATGCTCGGACAGTCGCCGGCCCGACAGGGGCGTTGGGGCCCGGTGCTTACATTCCATCCAAGGGGGAATCGATGAACCAAAACACCCAGAACGATCTCGGGCGCCTGATCCTGCGCGTCGTGCTCGGCCTGCTGATCCTGCTGCACGGTATCGCGAAGTTGCGTGGCGGCATGGGCGGCATCGTCGGCCTCGTCGAATCGCACGGTCTGCCGGGCTTCCTCGGTTACGGCGTGCTGATCGGCGAAGTGCTCGCGCCGCTGATGCTGATCGCGGGCTTCTATGCACGCATCGGTGCGTTGCTCGTGGCCGCCAACATGCTGTTCGCCTTCGCGCTCGTGCACATGGGCGAGATCGGCCACCTCAACGGCCAGGGCGGTTGGGCGCTCGAACTGCAGGGCATGTTCCTGTTCACCGCGATCGCGCTGGCCCTGCTCGGGCCCGGGCGTTACAGCGTCAACGGCCGCTGAGGACCAACGCAATGCATCCATCGATCCGCATTCCGCGCTGGGCCGTCGGCCTGGCGCTCGCGAGCGCGTGCGTGCTCGTCGCCACCGCGCAGGTTGCACCGGCGCCGGTCGCGCCGGCCGCCGACGCCCCTGCAGTCAACGAGAATGTCGTCGACGACATTCCCTTCGCCTCGCCCAATCCCACCGCCGTCACCGTGCCGAGCGCACCGAACGCGTGGGGTGGCCCGCGCACCGGTAGCGAGGAAACGCTGTCCGATCGCGTGGCGAACTACAAGATCCAGGCCACGCTCGATCCGAAGAAGCACACCATCGACGGCAAGCAGCAACTCACCTGGCGCAATCGCAGCGACCGCCCGGTGAAAGCCGTCTACCTGCACCTGTACCTCAACGCGTTCGAGGGCCCGGGCAGCACGTTCAACACCGAGAAGCGCAACAACCGCTTCGGCTTCCGCAGCGAAGTGGAAACCGAGGAAGGCGGCTACGGCTACACGCGCCTGACCAAGGTCGCGCAGAACGGCGCCACCGTGCCGTGGTCCTACGTGCATCCCGATGGCGGCCCGTCGACCGACCGCACCGTCGTGCGCCTGGATCTGCCGGAAGCCGTCGCCGCGGGTGGCACGACCACCATCGACATGGACTTCTTCAACCAGCTGCCGCGCGTCAGCGCGCGCACCGGTTACTTCGGGACGTTCCATCTCGTCGGCCAGTGGTTCCCGAAGATCGGCGTGCTCGAACTGCCGGGCGAACGCGGCGCCACCGCACCGCGGTGGAACGTGCACGAGTTCCACCTGCACAGCGAGTTCTACGCCGACTACGGCCTGTACGACGTGTCGATCACCGCGCCGAAGGACTACACCATCGGCGCGACGGGTGAGCTGCAGGGCACGCCGGTCGAACACAAGGGCCTGTTGACGCACCGCTACGTGCAGGGCGACGTGCACGATTTCGCGTGGACCGCCGATAACCGTTACGCCAAGCCGCTCGACGGCGTCTACAACGGCGCGAACGGCCCGGTGAAAGTGCGCGTGCTCTACCACCCGGAATACACGAGCAACGCAAAGCCCGTCCTCGACGCCACGATCGAATCGCTGACGTACTTCTCCAAGACGCTCGGCGACTACCCGTACAAGACCGTCACCGCCGTCATTCCGCCGTACAACGCGGGCGAAGCCGGCGGCATGGAATATCCGACGTTCTTCACTTCGGAAAGCTACAAGGACGTGCGCGAAGGCCGGCTTGAACGCTACGCGCTCGACTTCGTGACCATCCACGAATTCGGCCACGGTTACTTCTACGGCATCCTGGGTTCGAACGAATTCGAAGAGCCGATGCTCGACGAAGGCCTGAACGAATATTGGGACCACCGCCAGATCGTCGCCGCCAACGACCGCGCGACCGCGCAGACGTGGTTGACGAAGCTGATCGGCGTCGACATCGCGCTCGGTGAATTCGAACAACAACGCCTGGGTGCGATGTTGTCCGACCCGGCCGATCCGGTCGGCAACAGCTCGTGGGATCGCATGTCGAGCAACAGCTACGGCACGGTCTACGCGCGCACCGCCACCGTGATGCACGACCTCGAACAACAGGTCGGCAAGCAGGCGCTGGAACGCGCGTTCAAGCAGTACTACGCCGCGTGGAAGTTCCGTCATCCCTCGATCGCCGATTTCCGGGAATCGATGGCCGAAGGCACCGGGCAGCGCGCGCTCGTCGAGAAGGTGTTCGCCGAGCAGGTCTACAACGTGCGCAAGGTCGACGACCGCATCGCCGAGTTCGAAAGCGACGAGATCCTGCCGGAGCCGGGCCTGGTCGAGGTCAAGGGCGCGGTGGTCGAGCGCAAGGCGACGGAGATCGACAAGTCCATCGACGACGCACGCGCTGCGTGGGAGAAGGCGCATCCGAAGGCGAAGAAGGGCGAAGGCCCGTTCGAATACGCCACGCGGATCGTCGTGCGTCGCGCCGGTGCGGTCGTGCCGCAAAACGTGCTCGTGCGCTTCGCCGACGGCTCGTCGCAGACGCTGCGCCTGCCCGGCACCGGCGACAAACGCTGGGCGCGCTGGCGCCTGGTGAGCAAGAGCCAGGCGGTGTCGGTCGAATTGGATCCGGAGCGCCGCGTGTTCCTCGACAAGGACAAGATCGACGACAGCCGCACGCTGGAAGCCGACGGTACGGCGGCGCGCCGCTGGTCGGCGGACATCGCCGCGTTCTTCCAGTCCCTCTTCGCCCTCCTGGTGACCGCATGAACACGAACGATCGCAAGTTGGGCGCAGTCGGCGCCCTGATCGGCGGCCTGGGCCGCGCGTTCCAATGGCGCCTGCTGGTGCTGTGGGCCGCGGGCCTGTTGCTGCCGACGCTGGTGGCGGTGCTGCCGATTTCGATGGCACTCACCGAGCGTCTGGAGTACTCGGTGCACGCGAAGGACATCGCGCAGCGGTTCGACCTGGCGACGATCCTCGAGGTGTTCCAGCCGCTCGTGAAGGAACAGAGCGCCGCGCTCAATGCCGCGGGCTTGATGGGCCTGGTGATCGCGCTGCTGCTCTCGCCGTGGTTGACGGGCATGGTGGTGGCGTCGATTCGCGCGGGGCAGTCCTTGCGCTTCGGCAACCTCATGCAGTTCGGCCTGCGCGAGTACGGGCGCATGGCGCGCATGTTGGCCTGGGCCATCGTGCCGCTGGGCATCGCGTTCGGCCTGAGCGCGCCGGTGAGCACGTGGGCGCAACACCAGGGCGAGACGGCGATCCTGCAGTCCAACGCGGACAACGCGTCGTTGATCGCCACCCTCGTGATGGCGGTGTTGGTGTTGTTCGCGCACGTCACCATCGAATCGGGCCGCGCGATGTTGGCGATAGATCCGTCGCGTCGTTCGGCCGTCAAGGCATGGTGGCGCGGGGTGAAGTTGTTCTTCCGTCGGCCGTTGGCCGTGTCGGTGGTGTATCTCGGCACCATCCTGGTCGGCGAAGGTTTGGCGATCGCGCTCGGGCTGGCACGCACGCGCGTGAGTGCGGCGTCGGTCGGTGGGTTGCTGCTTGGGTTCCTCCTCATGCAGTTGGTCGTGATGGCGATCGCGTGGGGACGCATCGCGCGCCTGTACGGCTTGTCTGCGCTGGCGCGCGATACGCAGGAGCGCACGGTGCGCAAGGTGCCGAAGGAAGCACCACCTCCCGTCGTGACGGCGGAAGCCGCGAACGAATCGATGGCGGTTGCCTGAGAACGGTGGGATGAGTCCACCTCCCCTCCAGGGGAGGTCAAAAAGAAGCCCGCCACATGGCGGGTTTCTTTTTGGGTGGGGTAACGCCGAGGTGCAGTACGTAGAACCATTCGTCATGTTGCGCGTGCGCCGACACCAGATGGGCGCATCGGCACGCCGTACTGGATGTCCTTTTGCTACACGAAGAGCGAGCCACGCTCCGCAAAAGGACATCCAGCACGACGCACCGCTGCGCGCAGCGTCTGATCTTTTCGCGACAGCATTTGGTGAATGGGTGCGTCGCTGGTTGCGCGCTGCGCGCCTACAGCCAGCACACCAGACGGACGGAACGTCGCCCACCTCGGCGCGCGCACCGTCGTGACTTCGTCGCCTCTGGCAGGCGACGTTCCTCGCGGCGATCGGATGGGCGAAGCGGTGCTTCTCTCCCTTTGGGAGAGAAAGCGGGACCTCAGCGCAACCGCTCTGCCATCAACTCGCCGCGAAGGCGCCGATGCCCGAGAGAGGACATCGAGGAGAACGCGCGACCGGAGCTCGGCTACAAGATGTCCTCGACGGGCAAGGCGTCCGCCCGTCTGGTGTGCTGGCTGTAGGCGCGCATCCATCAACAAGCGACGCACCCATCACCACCAAGCTGTCGAGCAACTCAGAGCGGAGTGCGCAGCGGACGTCGCGTTGAAGGCCACATTGCGGAGCTTGAGCTCTTGCGGAGCAATGTGCCCTTCAATGCGGCGCGCCGCTGCGCCCCTCTGGTGGCGGCGCACGACAACCAACGACGATGCTTCCGCGCACCAGCTAAACAGATCCATGAATGATTCAGTGGAAGGGCAGTGAATGGTCACGGTGACGTTCGTCACTTCGCGGCCCCCACACATTCGCCCCACCCTCGCCTCACCCCGTCGCGCAACGCTTGCCGGGTCCCGCATCCAACAACCCGCCCATGCAACTGACCCTCCGCGACATCTGCAAGACCTATCCCAACGGCGTGCAGGCGCTGAACAAGGTCAGCCTGACCATCCCCGTCGGCATGTACGGATTGCTCGGCCCCAACGGCGCTGGCAAGTCGACGCTGATGCGTATCCTGGCGACGTTGCAGGAAGCCGACAGCGGCAGCGCCATGCTCGGCGAACTCGACGTGTTGCAGCGCAAGGAAGAGGTGCGCAAGACGCTGGGATACCTGCCGCAGGAATTCGGTGTGTATCCGCATGCGAGCGCGCATTCGCTGCTCGATTATTTCGCGGCGTTGAAAGGCATCGCTGCGCGGGGTGAGCGGCGTGACGTGGTCGAGTCGCTGTTGCGCCAGGTGAATCTGTGGGACGTGCGCAATCAAAAGCTGGGCGGCTTCTCGGGCGGCATGAAGCAGCGCTTCGGCGTCGCTGTCGGACTGCTGGGCAACCCGAAGTTGTTGATCGTCGATGAACCCACCGCCGGCCTCGATCCGGCCGAGCGCGTGCGTTTCCTCAATCTGCTCAGCGAGCTCGGCGAAACCAGCGTGGTCATTCTCTCCACGCACATCGTCGAAGATGTCTCGGAGTTGTGCACGCGGATGGCGATCATCAATCGCGGCCGCATCCTGCTCGAGGCGCAGCCGATGCAGGCGATGGAAGGCATTCGCGGCCGAATCTGGCGTCGCGTAGTGGCCCGGGATGAACTCCCGGCGATCCAGCGCGACCACGGCGTGATTTCGACGACGCTGCTGGGCGGACGCACCGTCGTGCATGTGTACGACGAGACATCGCCGGGCGCCGGCTTCGAGGCGACCGAGCCCGACCTCACGGATGTGTACTTCAGCACGATGGCCGGGCACATCGGCCAACACGTGGCGAGCGCGCAGCCGGTCGCCGAAGCATGAAGCTCGGCACGATCTTCCGGTTCGAGTTCGCTTACCAGGCGCGCCGGGTTTCCACGTGGCTGTATGTTCTCGCGGTGTTCCTCGTGGCCTGGAGCATCATCCAGGGCAACTACGCCGACGACGCACGCAACGGGTGGATGTTCATCAACTCGCCGCTGGTGATCGCCTCCACCACCGTGGTCGCGGGGATGCTGTGGTTGTTCGTCGCCGCGTCGATCGCGGGGGATGCTGCGTCGCGCGATGTCGAGTCGGGCCTGCATCCACTCAGCTACACCGCGCCGGTCACCAAGTTTCAATACCTCGCCGGGCGCTTCCTCGCGGCCTATGCGCTCAACGCGCTGATCCTGCTGGCGGTGCCGGCGGGCATGTTGCTCGGCATGCACTGGCCCGACGTCGAACCGGAAATCGTCGGCGAATGGCACCCTTCCGCCTTCGTGCTGGCCTGGTTGATGATCGCCTTGCCGAACGCGTTCATCGCCAACGCGGTGCAATTCGCGTTCGCGGCGTTGAGCCGCCGCGCGATCGTCGCCTACTTCGGCAGCGTGGTGTTGTTCTTCGCCTCGATGGGCCTGGCCGCGTTCGTCATGCAGGTGCTGCACCAGCAGGACCTGGCGCGATTGCTCGATCCGATCGGCATGATCGCCATCGTCAGCAACCTGTCGGACACGTTGACGCCGACCGAACGGAATACGCAGATCGTCGGCTTGCAGCCCTTGCTGATCGCCAATCGCCTGCTGTGGTTTGCCGTGGGCGGCGCGGTGCTGGCGTTCACCTATCGGCGCTTTCGACTCGCGCATCCGGCCGAACGCGGTCGCCGCGCGCGGCGTCGCAAGGGACTCGCTGCGTTGCAGGAAGCGAACGCCGCATCGGTCGCGCCGCAACCGGCGATCGTCGTAGCGCCGGTCGCCGAACGCCGCTTCGGCGGCGCGACGCAACTGCGACAACTGCGCGCCGTCACGTCGCGATCGCTGCGCAGCCTCGCGAAAGGCTGGACCGTGTTCGCGCCGCTGGGCGCCGTCGCCTTCCTCGCCTGCGTCGCGGTGCCGGCGCGCATGGAATGGATCGGCGTGCCCTTGCTGCCGCGCACCGAGCATGTGTTGACCTATCTCACGGCCGCGCTCGCCAGCCCCGGCAACCGCGTGTGGATGATCATTCCGTTGCTGACCATCTTCTACGCCGGCGAACTGGTATGGGGCGACCGCGACGCGCGGATGGGCGAAATCAGCGGCGCCGCGCCGGTGCCTGACTGGGTGTTCTTCGTCGGCAAGTTCCTCGCGCTGGCGATGGTGCTGATCGCGTGGATGCTGGTGTTGATCGTTGTCGGCGTGCTCGGCCAGGCCGTGCTGGGGTATTCGCATTTCGAGATTGGCGTGTACGCCAAGGTGTTGCTTGGATTGCAGTTGACCGATTACTTGTTGTTCGCGCTGCTCGCGTTGACCGTGCACACGGTGGTGAACCACAAACACCTCGGCACGCTGGCGGCGCTCGTGGTTTATGGACTGATCGCCTTCGCACCGATGTTGGGCATCGAGCACAAGCTGTTGGTGTTCGGCGCCAGTCCGGGTTGGTCGTATTCGGACATTCGCGGATTCGGCGCATCGCTGCCGCCGTGGTTCGCGTTCAAGGCCTACTGGATCGCGTGGGCGTTGTTGCTCGCCGTGCTGGCGCGGCTCGCGTGGGTGCGCGGACGCGAATCGGACGTGCGTGCGCGGCTGAAGCTGGCACATGCGCGCTTCACGCGCCCCACGGCGATCGCCGCCGCGTTGGCCGGCCTCGCGATGCTGGGCCTGGGCGCGTACGTCTTCTACAACACGAACGTGCTCAATCGCTATCAGTCACAAGGCGCGCGTCTCGCGAACATGGCGGCGTACGAACGTCTCTATGCGCGCTACGCCGACGTGCCGCAACCGCGCGTGACCACATCGAACATGCGCGTCGAAATCCATCCGGACAAACGCGCCGCGGAGTTCAGCGGCCGCTATCGATTGGTCAATCCGACGACGCACGCGATCGACACTGTGCACGTCGCCACGGCGACCGACGACGGGATCGACACGCGCAGCCTGCGCTTCGATCGCCCGTCGACGCTCGTGCTGGACGACGCCCTCCTCGGCCATCGCATCTACAAACTCAGCACGCCGCTACGCCCGGGCGAGTCGATGCAACTCGACTACGACGTGCGCTTCGCGCCGCGCGGCTTCGGCAATCGTGGCGCGAACGACAGCATCGTCGACAACGGCACCTGGCTCACCACGGCCGGCATCCTGCCGACTATCGGCTATCAACCCGCGCGCGAACTGCGCGAGGCCGGCGATCGCCTCACGCAGGGCTTGCCCGCGCGCCCGCTGGTGCCGGCGCTGGAAGACGTGAAGGAACGCCAGGCGGTGCCCGGCGATGTCGGCGTCCAGTTCGAAGCGATCGTCGGCACCACCGACGACCAGGTTGCGATCGCACCGGGCGTGTTGCGTCGCAGCTGGCGCGAACACGGCCGCCGCTACTTCCAGTACGCCAGCCCCGCGCCGATCCGCGAGGGCGTGCAGTTCTTCTCGGGCCACTACGCGGTGAATCGCACGCAGTGCCATGGCGTGGAGGTCGAAGTGTTCCATCACCCCACGCACGACAGCATCGTCCATTCTATGGCGCGCAGTGCGTGCGCAGCGCTCGCGCTGTATCCGCAACTGTTCGGACCTTATCCACACCGCACGATGCGCATCGTCGAGAACGCCTCGCGCGACATCGGCGCGCATTCCGAGCCCAGCCTGGTCGATTACGGCGACGGCTTCGCGCTGTTGAACGCAGGCAGCGCGCCCGAGGACCTCGACCTGGTGTTCGCCGTCACCGCGCACGAGGTCGCACACCAGTGGTGGGGCGGCGGGCGGTTCTCGCCTGCGCGCGTGGAAGGCGCCGGGTTGCTCATCGAAAGCATGGCCACGTTCTCGGCCACGCAGGTGGTGGAGCAGACGCTGGGCCCCGATCAGTTGCAGGCCTACCTGGACATGATGCGTCGCGAGTACCAGGTACCGCGCTCGCGCGCGTCGCCACCGTTGCTGCGTGCGACCGAGCAATTCCTCAACTATCGCAAGGGCCCGTTGGCGATGTACGCGCTGAGCCAGTACATCGGCCGCGATCAGGTCAATCTCGCGCTGCGCCGACTGCGCGATGCGCATCCGCCGGGTAGCGTGCCGTTGGCGACTACGTTGGATTTGTATCGCGAGTTGAAAGCGGTCACGCCGGTGCAGTATCAGCCTCTGCTGCACGATCTGTTCGCAGCCAATACGTATTGGGAGCTCTCGGCGTCGCAAGCGCGGGCGACGAAAACCAGCGACGGTCGCTGGCAAGTCACGATGGACTTGCGTGCGCGCAAGTTGGTGGTCGACGACGCTGGCGCGGAAATCGAGCGGCCGCTCGACGAATGGGTGGAGATCGGCGTCTTCCCTGGTCCGTCGCGCAAGGCGGAGAACGGCGAGGTGATCCTCGGCAAACCGATGTATCTGAAGAAGCATCGGATCGACAAGGCGACGCAGACGATCACCGTGGTGGTGCCGAGCGAGCCTGGCCATGTCGGCGTCGATCCACGCGCGCTGCTGGTGGATGTGCGGCCGCGGGATAATTTCGTGGATGTGGGGAGTGACGTGGGTGCGCAGAAGCATCCGTAGGTGTTGATGTGCGCCGCCACCAGAGCGGCGCATCGGCGCGCCGCATTGAAGGCCACATTGCTCCGCAAGAGCTCAAGCTCCGCAATGTGGCCTTCAACACGACGTCCGCTGCGCACCAGGGCGGATTGATTCGCGACAGCTTTGTTGAATGAGTGCGCCGCTTGTTGATGGATGCGCGCCTACAGCCAGCACACCCGACGGGCGGACGCCTTGCCCGTCGAGGACATCTCGGAGCCGAGCTCCGGTCGCGCGCTCTCCTCGATGTCCTCTCTCGGGCATCGGCGCCTTCGCGGTGATCTGATGGGGGGGGCGCGGCGCCCCTCTCCCCTGCGCGAGGGGTTTGAGAGAGAGCCCGGCGTTTTAGCGCGCACCCCTCCTGTATTTCAAAGGAGTTCGGAGGCTTGCGCTAGAGTCTCCGAGGGCAACAATGCTGCATGCCGAACAGACCTGCTGGGGGTAGCGTGAGTTCGAAGCGACAGATCAGCTACATCGTGGCGAGCGACGTGAACCACAGAGATGGCATCGGCCTGGAGACATACGTTGACGGCGAGCTCGTCATGGAAATTTTCAGGGACGACTCCGAGCAGAGAACGTACGTGACCTTGTTCGCTGACGCGATCGACTTTGGCGTCCTCGAGGCCTCCATTGAGGAGTTCAAGACACGCATCGATCAGAGCTACATCGAGCAACCCAACGGGTCGTCGACGTGCCAATGATCAAAACGATCCGCTCCGTCCTGCTTGGATTCTTCATGGGCGACCCCGTCAAGATTCTCGAAGCGCGCGAGAGCGTCGGCTTCGACGCGATCTTTGATCGCTACTACGCGAATTCCGGCCTGAATCCGGAATCGGTGCACGTCTTCCTGAAATACATGGCCACGGAAATGTACTTGCCGATGGACAAGTTGCGCCCGACGGATCGGTTCGACGTCGAGCTCTCGCAACGAACATCCGAGTGGGATTCCGGCTTCGGCCTGGTGCTTGACGAAGTGATGCGAAGTGCCAGGGAGGCCGGCGTCGAGATCACCGGCAAGATCGAGTCCATCGACGACTACATCCGATGGATGTGCGCAATTGAAGCCGCCAGCGGCAAGCCTCTGCGATAGACAACGCCCTCACCCCAACCCCTCTCCCGCAGGGAGAGGGGCACCGCGCCACCCATCAAATCGCCGCGAAGGCGCCGATGCCCGAGAGAGGACATCGAGGAGAGCGCGCGACCGGAGCTCGGCTCCGAGATGTCCTCGACGGGCAAGGCGCCGCCCCTCTGGTGTGCTGGCTGTCGGCACGCATCCATCAGCGCTCAACGCACCCATTCAACAAGTGCTGTCGAGCAACCCAACCCGTGGTGCGCAGCGGACGTCGCGTTGAAGGCCACATTGCGGAGCTTGAGCTCTTGCGGAGCAATGTGGCCTTCAATGCGGCGTGCCGATGCGCCCAACTGGTGGCGGCGCACAAACAACAAAGACGCATGGTTCTACGTACTGAACCTCAAGATTTACCCCACCCAAAAAGAAACCCGCCATGCGGCGGGCTTCTTTTTGACCTCCCCTGGAGGGGAGGTGGACTCAGCGACGTGGCGGCGGCCCCTTGCGATGCGGTCGGGGCGCGGGACGATGCGCCGGCAACGGCGAATCCCCCGCACGACTCAACCGCAACGGCTGCCCCGCGACCCGCACCTTCTGCAGATGCGACATCAACTCCGGCGGCATCCCTTCCGGCAAATCCAACAACGAAAAATCATCGTGGATGTCGATCCGCCCGATGAACTTGCTCTCCAGGTCCGCCTCGTTCGCGATCGCACCGACGATGTTGCCGGGCTTCACCCCGTGGCGATGACCGACCTCGATCCGATACGTCTCCATGCCCTCGGACGGCGCCTGCCGCGGACCCACGTCGCGCTTCTCGCGCGGCGGCCCACGCTCCGGACGATCCCCGCGCTCGAACGACGGACGCGGCGGACGCTCACCGCGCTCCGGACGCTCGAACGCCGCACGCTCCACGCGCGGCTTGGGCTTCTCCGGCGCGAGCAACAAGGGCGAACGCCCCTGCACCATCTTCGCCAGCGCCGCCGCGATATCGCCGACCGGAATGTCGTGCTCGCGCTGATACTTCAGGATCAGATCGCGGAACAGATCGAGCTCGTTGCCCTCGACCTTCAACGCATCGGTGATGCGATCGAGGAACTTCGCGACACGCTTGTCGTTCACCGCCTCGACGCTCGGCAACTGCATCTCTTCGATCGGCTGGCGCGTGGCGCGCTCGATCGAACGCAACATGCCCTTCTCGCGCGGCGTCACGAACAGGATCGCCTCACCACTGCGCCCCGCACGCCCGGTGCGGCCGATGCGGTGCACGTAGCTTTCGGTGTCGTACGGAATGTCGTAATTCAACACGTGGCTGATGCGCTCGACGTCCAGGCCGCGCGCGGCGACGTCGGTCGCGACGAGCACATCGAGATCGCCGTCCTTCAAGCGCTGGATCGTGCGCTCGCGGATCTTCTGGTCCACGTCGCCGTTGATCGCGGCGGCGGCCAGGCCACGCGCGGCCAACTTCTCCGCGAGTTCCTCGGTCGCCATCTTGGTGCGCGCGAACACGATCATCGCGTCGTACTTCTCGGCTTCCAGGATGCGCGTCAACGCATCGAGCTTGTGCATGCCGGCGACGAACCAATAACGCTGGCGGATGTTGGCCGCGGTGCTGGTCTTCGACGCGATGGTGACTTCGACCGGATCGCGCAGGTAGGTCTGCGCGATGCGACGCACCTGCGAGGGCATCGTCGCGGAGAACAGCGCGATGCGGCGGCCCGGCGGCGTCTTCTTCAGCACGGCCTCGACATCGTCGATGAAGCCCATGCGCAGCATTTCGTCGGCTTCGTCGAGCACGAGCGACTTGAGGTTCGACAGGTCCAGCGTGCCCTTGTCCAGATGGTCGATCACGCGGCCCGGCGTGCCGACGACGACATGCACGCCACGGCGCAATGCCGACAACTGCGGCCCGTAGCTCTGGCCGCCGTAGATCGGCAGGACGTGGAAGCCCGGCAGTTTGGCGGCGTATTTCTGGAAGGCCTCGGCGACCTGGATGGCCAGCTCGCGCGTAGGCGCCAGCACCAGGGCCTGCGGCTTGGTCTGCGTCAGGTCCACCTGCGCCAGGATCGGCAGCGCGAAGGCGGCCGTCTTGCCGGTGCCGGTCTGGGCCTGGCCCAGCACGTCGCGGCCTTGCAGCAGCGCGGGGATGGTGGCCGCCTGGATGGGCGACGGGGATTCGTAACCGACCGCATCCACGGCCGCCATCACGGCAGGAGGCAGGCCGAGATCGGCGAATCGCAGGGACGGGGCGGTTTCGCCGGCGGGGGTCGACATGGGCACTCCGGCCTCTTGGGGGGCGCTATTGTGCGCCCTTGGCCGTGACAGCGCCTTCCTTGCCTCCAGGACCCCGATGCAACGCCTTCAATTCGCCCTCGACGGGCACGATTACGTCGAACTCCACCAATTGCTGAAGCTCGTCGGGGTCGTCGACAGCGGCGGTGCGGGCAAGCACCTGGTCGCCGATGGGGCCGTGGAGGTCGATGGCGTCGTGGAGTTGCGAAAGAGCTGCAAGATCCGCGCGGGGTCGCACGTGGTCGTCGGCGACGTCGCGATCGACGTCGTCGCCTGATTACTGGATCAGGGTGGCCCGCAGGAATGCTTCGCGCGTGATGCGGTAGTCCGCGAATCCACCCGGCATGCGCGCACGCACGTGCGCTTCGTTGGCGTCGACCGAAATCAACATCGCCGTGCGCGGCGCGTTGTGCATGGTGAACACCTGCAGCATGTGGCCCTGCATCGCAGGCAGGTCGTCCCAATCCAGGCGGCCGCCCGGCGCCATCGCGGGCGTGGCGCTCGGCAAGGACGAGGCGTATTGCGGCTTCGCGGGCGCGGTGGCATCGCTGGCCACGGGCGATGCCGGAATCGCGGACTTCGGCGCCGAGACGTTGCCGACCGACGGCATCGTGCCGCCGTTTTCCTTCGTCATCGCGGCGAACGTCGCGCCGTCCGCGGTGGCGAGCGGGCGCGGCGTCGTGCCGCTGAATTGCACGTCGCCCTGCTGGCTGCCGTGTTCGAGCCGGGCCGCCATGCGCAACAACGCACTGCCGTTGAGGCGCGCTTGCGCACGTTCGCTGCTGTGGAGCGGCGTGGCGTAGGTGCCGCCGAAGGCGAGCTGCCCGCCATTCGTGGCGAAATCACGATACGCCGCGACCGTCTGCGCATCGGCCTGCAGGCCGCGCGTTTCGAGCAGGCGTTGCACCGACATCACGTGCCGCGCGACGAATGTCGGCTCGTCGATCTGGTCCTGCTTGGCGCAGAACGCATTGCGCGCGCGCACGAAGCCCTGGTCGCTGATGTCCCAACGTTCCGACACCGTGGACGTCGCGGCCTTGTCGATCTGCAACAGGCTCGTCGGCGCGGCCAGCGTTTCCACGCGGTCGTACTGCAGGCGCGAGGCACCGGGCGTGTTGAGCACCATGCGCGTTTCCACGCGGCTGTCGGCTTCGCGCAGGGTCAGTTCGAATTGCGCGGGACCGGCGTCCAGCCCCATCGCGCTGAGTTCTTCGCGCACGAAGAACGCATGGCGCGAACAGCCTTCGGCCTCGAAGGGCGAGGCGCTCATCGCGCCGATCGGCCCGAGCGTGCCGAGCGAAGGGTCGAAGCCGGCGCGCGTGGTGAAGCCTTCGAAGGCGATGTGCCATTCGAGGAGCTGCGCGTTGGCGAGCTTGGTGTCGAGCAGGTTGCGCAGATAGAACGCCCAGCCGCCGGGGGCGCGCACGCGCATGCGTTCGAAGCGCAGCGTGTTGGTGTCGCCGGCGAAGCTCGCCGATGTCGCGTCGGGCGCGAGGGTGGGCGTGCTCAGGTAAACGAGGATGTCGCTGACGACGATGTCGCCGTTCGGATCGAACCACACGCGGCCCATCGTCGTATCGCGGGCGCCGGTGAAGACATGCGACAGGCTGCGCGCCGCGAACCGCTGCGCCTGCGCGTACACGAACCACGCGGTGCCACCGATCGCGAGCACGCCGGCCAGCACGATCCAGCGCAGGCGTCCGCCAGCACTCCTTGTTGCCTTCCGCCCCATCGATTTTCCCCAGTTCCCCCCGGAACGGGGAACACGCTAGCACTTATTCGCGGTGCTTGGCGGGCTTGGCATCGCGCTCGGCCGCATCCTCAGGCTTGGTGGCGACGTTGGCCTTGGCGACCTCGTTCTTGGCCACATCCGCGGCGGCCTTCGCCTCCGCGTCGTCCGCAGGGGGTTCCACGGGCTTGGCATCGAGCGTCGCGAGCGGGCTGTCGGCCGGGCACTTGTCGTCGGGGAAGCCGAACTCCGGACGCAGCGCGCGCCCGCACTCGTTGATCGCGTCCACGCCGGTTTCGAGCGTCGCGCACTTCTGCTCGTACGTGCGATAGAAGCCATCCAGGCGGCGCGCGAAGTCCAACCCGCAACGGCGCACCAGGCGGATGCGGTCGAGGTCTTCCTGCGCCGCGTTGCGACCGGTGAGGCCGTACTCGGAGAGTTCTTCCGGCGTCAGCAGGCGCAGGCTGCGATTGGGCACCGTCATCATGAAATCTGCGACTGCCACGCCCGCGCCGTTGCGCTGCAGGTAATCCTTCATCGCCTCGTGCACTTCGTGCAGCTCGGCGCTCAACTCGGCGCGCGAAGAGGCTTCGGATTGGATGCGGATGATGCGATGGATGCCGACCGCGCCGGAGATCACGCGATCGTCGCCACCGGCGAGCAGCAACACGCACGCGCTGTGGCACACCGCGTTCTCGCGCACCCAGATGGTCCAGCCGGCTTCGGCCATGATGTCGCCGGCGCGGATCGCGTCTTCGACCTGGCCGCCGCTGGAATCGATGTCGAGGATGCGCTGCTTGATGTCCATGCGCGCGGCCATGTTGCCGACGCGTTCGATCAGGGTGGTGAAGTCGCCCGCGACGCGGCCGCGATAACGCAGGCGCACAAGGCCGGCGTCCTTGCACGGCAGCATCGCGTCGAGCACGGCGAAGAACGACAGGTCGGTGAACGTCTTGCCGTCACCCTGTCCGACGTAATCGGTGCTGCAACTGATCGACGCGGTGCCCGACTCGAGCGTCGCCTCGGGCCATTCGGTCGTGCTGGCGATGTTCGCCTTCTTCTTCGGCGGCGGCGGGACATCGACGGAAACCGCGCCGAAATCCTGCGTGTTGTCGGCGCTGGTCTGCGTGTTCGGCGTCTTCGGCGGCCCGGCCTGCTCGGCCGTGCACGCCGCCGCAAGCAGGGCTGCGGCGAGGACGGCGGAAAACACGGGAAGACGGCACGGGCGCATGGAAATTCGGAGCGAGGAATGTTGCGGCCCAGTGTAGGCGCTGGGCACGGCCGTGGATCGAATCCCGAGTGAACCGAAAGGAGGATTGTCCGTTCCAGCACGAAGGAAACGTTGCCCCGGAGGTCATCCCGCGACCGGAGCGCGTTCATGGACCTCACCCGCCGCCGTTTCCTCGCCGCCGCGCCCGTCGCCTTCACGGGCACGCTGGGCGCGGGCTCGCTGCTCGCGGCGCTGGAAGCGCACAGCCGCGCCCTGCCCGACCTGTCGTCCTGGGATGCGGTGCGCGCGCAGTTCGCGCTCGATCCGGCGTGGGCGCACTTCGCGAGTTTCTTCATCGCCAGCCATCCGGCGCCGGTGCGCGATGCCATCGAAGCGTGGCGCAGCGCGATGGATCGCGATCCGTTCCAGGTCATCGAAGCCGGCATGTTCGAAGAAGAGTCGAAGAACGTGCCGCTCAAGGTGCAGGGTGCGATCGCGAAGTACATCGGCGGGCGCGCGGAGGATGTCGCGCTCACGCGCTCGACGACCGAAGGTCTCGCGTTGATCTACCACGGCCTGCCGCTGCGCGCGGGCGACGAAATCGTCGTGACCACGCACGATCATTACTCGCACCACGAATCGATCCGCCTGGCCAACGAACGCAGCGGCGCGACCGAGCGACGGATCAAGTTGTACGACGATGCGAAGGACGCGACGCTCGACAGTCTCGTGTCGAATCTGCTCGCCGGCATCGGGCCGAAGACGCGCGTGGTCGGATTGACGTGGGTGCATTCGAGCACCGGCATGCGTTTGCCGATCCGCGAGATGGCGAAGGCGTTGAAGGACCAGCATCCCGACGTGCTGCTGGTGCTGGACGGCGTGCACGGCATCGGCGCGGTCGACGAAACGATCGCGACGATGGGCCCCGACTACATCGCCGCGGGCACGCACAAATGGATGTTCGCGCCACGCGGCACCGGCATGTTGTGGTCGAACGCCGACGGTTGGGCGCGCCTGCGCCCGACGGTGCCCAACTTCACCGACTGGGAGTCGTACAACGCGTGGGCCGAAGAACGGCCGGTGAAAGGGCCGAACATCGCCGCGCGTGTCGCGCCCGGCGGCTTCCATGCGTTCGAGCATCAGTGGGCGATGTCGGCGGCCTTCGAAATGCACGAAGCGATGGGCCGCGCGCGCGTGGCCAATCGCATCGCCGAACTCAACACGCGCATCAAGCAGCAGTTGGCCGGGCATCCGAAGATCCGCGTGCATACGCCGGAATCGCCCGCGTTGTCCGCGGGCCTGGTGGCGTTCGAAATCGACGGGGTGAAGCCGGAGGACATCGTCAAACGGTTGCGCGAGCAGAAGATCGTCGCGAGCACGAGCCCGTATGCGGTGACTTACGCGAGGCTCGCGGGGAGCCTCGTCAACACGCCGGAGGAAGTGGACCGCGCGGCGCAGGCGGTGGTGCGGCTCGCCGGATAAGCCTCACGCTACCCAGCGGCCGGTGCGCAATCCCGCGAGCAGCGTCATCGCATCGGGCTCGGTCTGCGCTTCGATGGGCGGCGCGGGCTTGATGCGCGTGGGCGGCGACAACAACCAGTCGAGCGCTTCGGTCGTCGCCGTGAATCGGCGGAAGCGGAAATCGCGCGCTTCGGCCAAACGCTCGACGGCAAGATTGATGCGCGCGCCATCGGGATACAGATAGGCGATGCGGCAGCCCTTGAGCTTGCGTTCGGTGGCCAGGCGCTGCGCGAAGGCGGCGCTGGTCGCGAGCGAATCGTTCGCGCAACTGGCGCCGATCATGTCGACGAGGATGCGATACGGCCGCCCCTCTTCCATCTCGGCGAGGATTTCATCGAGCGCGGTCTGGCGTTCTTCCACCCAGACCAGGCCCCACAAGGTGCAGACGGTCAGTCCCAGATACTGGTTGACCTCGACTTCATACGGCATACGGAACACCCCTGCGTGCGCATCGCCCACCCCCTGCAGGCGCTGGCGCTACGCAAGTCTCCCGTTGCGTTGGCGTGAATGCCTGAAGCGTGTCCGACGCCTTTGTACATCCGTGCACTGGCGCACGCTTTGAAGCCGCAACTGTGCGCGGCCGCACGCTTTGAGCTGAACGGATTTAATGTCCTGGCGGTAGCGGCGCGTTGAGCGCCGGTGGCGCTGCGCAAAACGGCTTACTCAGTGCGCGGGGTCGCCTTCTTTCTCGGCGACTTGTTGCATCAGGGACTCGCCTGCCGGCGTGAGGCAGATGCCTTCGGCGCTGACATCGACCAGCCCCGACTCCGACAACGCCTGCACGATGAACGGGAAGATGGGTTCCTTCCGTTCCAGGGCGTCGAGGATGAACAGGTATTCGTACTCGGTCGGGGACATGCAAAAAGGGATCGGCGGCTGCTTGTTGGGCAGGAATGTTAGGAACCGCGCGGTGACAGCGAAGTGAGAAAAAAGCGGCGTAACCCCATGAAATTCAGCCTGAACGCGCGATTTCGCAAACTGTCACGCCGACTGAACGAGACGGGCGATGCGTCAACTGCGACGAGCGGCAGGCGTTATCCGGACCACGCGCGGCGCCCCAGCCGCGACGACGACGGAGTCCCCATGAAAGTCCAAGCCCTCGCCGCGGCGCTGCTGCTCCTGCCGGCACTGTCCTTCGCGCAGGCGCCCGCCGGTGCCGCGCAGCCCCACCGTGGCATGCACCACGGTGGCCTCGAACGCCTCGACACCGACAACGACGGCCGCATCAGCCGCACCGAGTTCGATGCCGGCCAGGCGCAACGCGACGCGTGGCGCGCCCAACATCCCGAGCGTGCCGAACGCGCGGACAGGCGCAGGCACGACGCGCCGACCTTCGCCGTGCTCGACACCAACCGCGACGGCTACATCGTGCGTTCGGAAGTGTCGGCGTACCACGACCGCGTGCGTCCGCAGCGCGATGCGGAGCGCGCGGCGAAGTTCGACGCACGCTTCAAGGAAGCCGACCTCAACCGCGACGGCAAGCTCGGCCGCGTCGAAGTGCAGGAAAAGATGCCGCGCATGGCCGATCGCTTCGCGTGGCTCGACGACAACAAGGATGGCTTCCTGACGCGCGCCGAACTCGAAGCGGGCCACAAGCGCCGCTGACGCGTGTCACCGCAGCGCGGGCGTGAACACGTCCGCGCTGCCGTCGTGTTCGCCGGGCGGCACGTCAATCAGGCGTGCGAGCAGCGGATACACGTCGACGTTGTCGAACAGCGGCAAGCGCACGCCCGGCACGAACGCCGGGCCCTGCGCGATGAACAACGCGCGCATCGAAGGCAAGTCCGGATCGAAGCCGTGCGAACCACGCGGATGTGCGGGCCGTCTGGCCACCGCGTCGCGAAGGATCGCATCCCACCCTTCGTCCATCTGGCACGTGATCGGCGGCACGCGCGGGTGCGTGCCGTAGTGCCAGCGTTGCGGGAGTTCGGATTTCCGCCAGCATTCGTAATGCGCATGGCGACCGAGGAGCTGTCGTTCCGCAGCCGCCGCGTGCCCGCGTTTCGGCGCGAAGCCGACCACCTGTCCGGTCGATACAACCTCCGCATCGTGCGCATCGACCATGTCTTCGATCGCGACCACGTGGCCGGGCGACACGTCCGCCATGCCGTGATCCGAAACGATCACGAGGTTGATGCGATCGCGCAGGCCACGCGCCTGCAATTGATCGAGCAAGTGGCCGATCGACGCGTCGATCTGCGCGATCGAACGCTGCATTTCGGGCGAATCGGGGCCGAAATCGTGGCCCGTCTTGTCGAGCAGCTCGAAGTACAAGGTCGCGAAGCGAATGCGCGGTTCGCTGAGCCACTCGACGACCTGGTCGACGCGCGCATCATCGGGAACGGCGCTGTCATAGGCGCGCCAATGCGTCGGCCGCACGCCGCGAATCGGCGCCTGCGAACCGGGCCAGAACATCGTCGCCGTCGCAAGCCCTTGCTTCTGCGCGGTGACCCACAGCGGTTCGGCGCCATTCCACCAGCGCGCATCGCTCGCCTGCGCTTCGTTGTTCGCCTTGAACGCACCGAGTTGCGCATCGCGCATCGTGTTGTGCACGACGCCATGCCGATCCGGGCGCAAGCCGGTGACCAGCGTGTAGTGATTCGGGAATGTCAGCGAGGGATACGACGGACGCATGCCGTCGGCGCGGACGCCTGCATTCGCGATGCGCGACAGGTTCGGCGTGATGCCGCGATCCAGGTAATCGGCGCGGAAGCCGTCGATCGAGACGAGCAGCACCGGCGGCGCATCCCCCGGTCGGGGGGTGGAGGCGCACGCGGCGAGCGCGATGCTCAGCAGCAGGGCCAGCGCGGCCCGGAACAGGATCCCCATGGCGCGATGATACGGCGGGCCTTGCGTCGGCCTCATGACTGCACGCGCATGACTTCCGTCGCTGGCCGTACACCCGATGCGGGCGCAGTCTGGCCGCTTCGCCCACCACGGAGTCGGTCATGCGCCTTGCCCTCGTCGTTGCAGCCCTTGCGGTTTCGTCGTCGGCCTTCGCACAGGAGCCGGCGACGCCCGCGCCCGACCCGACCTTCAGCAAGGACGAGTGCGCCGTGTGGGCGCGCGAGCAGTCCTTCGCCGACAGCGTGGCCGCGCACGATGCGAAGGCCTTCGCCGAGCACGTGCATCCGGGTGCGGTGTTCGCCGCGAATACGCCGCGCCCGACGCGCGGCCGCGAGGCGATCATCCAGGAGTGGGCGGGGATCGTCGACGGCTCGGCGATCGGCCTGACGTGGTATCCCGCCGTCGTCGTGATCGGCGGCGAATCGGACATCGCACTGTCGAGCGGACCGGCGCTGATCGAATCCCGCGACCCGAAGGCCGCGCAGAAGTACTTGCTGGCCAATTTCACCTCGACTTGGCACCACGACAGCGACGGCACCTGGCGCGTCCTGCTCGACGGCGGCACCCCGCCCAGGCCCGCCAGCGACGCCGACGTCGCCGCATTCCGCGCGGGCCGCAAGACCTGTCCGCAGGGCTGAGGGATAATCGCGGGCTCCCCACGCGCCGGAGCGCTCGATGTCGACCCGCAAGGATTCCAGCCGCACGATCCGCGCCCCGCGCGGCAGCCAGTTGTCCTGCCCGTCCTGGCTGTCCGAGGCGCCGTTCCGCATGTTGCAGAACAACCTCGACCCCGAAGTGGCCGAGAACCCTGCGGAGCTGGTGGTCTATGGCGGCATCGGCCGTGCGGCGCGCGACTGGGAATGCTTCGACGCCATCCTCGCCTCGCTGAAAACCTTGCGCGACGACGAAACCCTGCTGATCCAGTCGGGTAAACCGGTTGGCGTGTTCCCCACGCACGCCGACGCACCGCGCGTGCTGCTCGCCAACTCCAACCTCGTGCCGCATTGGGCGACGTGGGAACACTTCAACGAGCTCGATAAGAAGGGCTTGATGATGTACGGCCAGATGACGGCCGGCTCGTGGATCTACATCGGCTCGCAGGGCATCGTGCAGGGCACGTACGAAACCTTCGTCGAAATGGGCCGCCAGCATTACGGCGGCGACCTCACCGGCAAGTGGATCCTCACCGCGGGCCTGGGCGGCATGGGCGGCGCGCAGCCGCTGGCCGCGTCGCTCGCCGGTGCGAGCTCGCTCAACATCGAATGCCAGCAGTCGCGCATCGACATGCGCCTGCGCACGCGTTACGTGGACGAACAGGCGACCGACCTCGACGACGCGCTCGCGCGCATCGAGAAGTACACGGCCGCCGGCGAAGCGAAGTCGATCGCGCTGCTCGGCAACGCCGCGGAAATCCTGCCGCAGCTCGTGCAGCGCGGCGTGCGCCCGGATGCGGTGACCGACCAGACCTCCGCGCACGATCCCGTGCACGGCTATCTGCCGATCGGTTGGTCGGTCGATCAATGGCTGCGCATGCAGACCGAAGATCCGGGCCGCGTGCGCGATGCGGCGAAGAAGTCGATGCGCGTGCACGTCGAAGCGATGCTCGCGTTCGAAGACATGGGCATCCCCGTGTTCGACTACGGCAACAACATCCGCCAGATGGCGAAGGACGAAGGCTGCACGAACGCGTTCGACTTCCCGGGCTTCGTGCCGGCCTACGTGCGTCCCTTGTTCTGCCGCGGCGTCGGCCCGTTCCGCTGGGTCGCGCTGTCCGGCGATCCGGAAGACATTTACAAGACCGACGCGAAGGTGAAGGAACTCATTCCCGACGACGCGCACCTGCACCGCTGGCTCGACATGGCCAGGGAACGCATCAGCTTCCAGGGCTTGCCGGCGCGCATCTGCTGGGTCGGTCTCGGCCTGCGTCACAAGCTCGGCCTGGCGTTCAACGAGATGGTGCGCAACGGTGAACTGAGTGCGCCGATCGTGATCGGCCGCGATCACCTGGACAGCGGCAGCGTCGCCTCGCCCAATCGCGAAACCGAAGCGATGAAGGACGGCAGCGATGCGGTCAGCGATTGGCCCTTGCTCAACGCGATGCTCAACGTGGCCGGTGGTGCGACGTGGGTCTCGCTGCACCACGGCGGCGGCGTGGGCATGGGTTATTCGCAGCACTCGGGCGTCGTGATCGTCTGCGACGGCACCGCCGAAGCCGACAAGCGCATCGCGCGCGTGCTGTGGAACGACCCGGCCACGGGCGTGATGCGCCACGCCGACGCCGGCTACGACATCGCCAAGCAATGCGCGAAGGAACAGGGGCTCAAGTTGCCGATGGTTTGAACGCGCCCTGCGCGCGAGGAGTTCGACATGGCTGACGTCGCAACCACACCCGTGACCCTCGCCGAAGGCGAGGTCATGGCCCATTCCGACAACACGAGCTTCGTCACGACACTCGACGTCGCCGGGCACCCGATGGTGTCGGACGAACCGGTCTCCGTCGGCGGCACCGACAAGGGCCCCTCGCCTTACGGCCTGCTGTCCGCCGCGCTCGCCTCGTGCACGACGATGACCTTGCACACCTACGCGAAGTCGAAGCGTTACGACGTCACCGACATCCGCGTGCGCGTCAAGCACGAGAAGGTGCACGAAACCGACTGCGAGAACTGCGAGCGCGACCCGGGCGCGAAGGTCGACACGCTCACGCGCACGATCTGGATCGAAGGCGCGCTCGACGACAAGGCGCGCGAACGCATGATGCAGATCGCCGAGAAGTGCCCGGTGCATCGCACCCTGGGCGGGCCGATCCGGATCGTCACGCAGGCGGGCTGAGGGGCGAGGACGCTACTTCCGGTCACTCCCCTGCGCGGCACCGCGCCGATGCTAGAGTGCGGCCCACCATCGGGGCGCGCAGGGGTCGGCGGATGAAGGGCACGGGACGTGGTTTGGCGGCGTTGTTCGCCCTGGTGATCGCGAGCGCCGCCATGGCCGACGACAAATCGGCCGAGAAAGACATCCTCCGCGTCGAAGCGGAACTCCTGCACGCGTGGGAAACCGGCGACGCCGCCACGGTGCGGCGCGACCTGGACCCGTCGTTCACGCTGGTCGACTCGAAAGGCGCCATCACCGACTACGCCGCCAACGTCGCCGAAGTCGAAAAACGCGACCCCGCCTACACCGTGTTCCGCAACCGCGACCAGGCCGTGCGCGTGTACGGCGACAGCGCGGTGGTCATCGGCATCACGCGCGTCGAGGGGACTTCGGGTGGCGCGAATTTCACCGCCGAGTTTCGATTCACCGATACGTGGGTGAAGCGCGACGGGCAGTGGAAACTGGCGGCGAGCCACGCTTCTAGATTGCCGGAATGAGACGCGCGCTCATGGCATCGGTGCTTGCGGCCATGTCGCTGGCGCCCACGGCACGCGCCGGCGATGCCGAGCATTCGATTCCACCCTCCTGCAGCCCCGAGACTCGGAGGGCGTTCACGCCCGAGCGCGAAGTGGTCGACGCGCATCGACAGTTCGACCTGCCCGTCCCGCGCTACGCAGCCGGTACGCGGCCCGAGGGCACGGGCATCGCCGTGCATGTCCACGTGGACGCCACGGGCAAAGTCACGTGTGTCGATCTTCTCGACGGTTTTTCGCTCCGCAGGCGCCCGCCGGTCACGCCCGAGCGTTTGGCCGCGTTGCGATCGATCGCGGCGGGTCGTTACGCACCCTTCAACGACGACGGCGGCCCGCCGGTGGCCGCAGACTTCTTCGAGCGAATTTCGGAAGAAGACATTCCGAGCGTGCATCGCCCCATGCCCGACGTGCCGCTCAAGGCGACGCGCATCCGCCTGGAACGCACGGCGTGTTTCGGCATTTGCCCCAGGTACGCGATCGAAGTCGATGGCGAAGGCAGGGTGACCTACGTCGGCGAGGGCTACGTGGATGTCGCGGGGAGGCACGAAGACCGCATCGCGCCCGAACGCGTTGCGCAGTTGGTCGAACAGGCGCGCGCGGCGGACTTCTGGTCGCTGCGCGAGAACTACATGACGCGGGTCAGCGACATGTCCGCAACGACGGTGACGTTTCGGAGGGGCCGTGCATCGCACACCGTCGAGGACTACGTCGGCGAATGGGATGGCATGCCGCGTGCCATGTCGGCATTGGAAGTCGCGATCGAAGACGCCGCCGAATCGGCGAAGTGGATCAATCTGTCCTCGGAGACAGTCGACGCGCTGGTGCGCGAACGGTTCGTGTTCGATTCGCCCGAAGGCGCGCAGATCCTCATGCGTGCGATCGCCAACGAATACACGCACGACGAGGCCGCGATCGCGCGCCTCGTTGCGCTGGGCGCGCCCATCGGGCCGATCGACCGCGAAAGCGTGGGCTGGGGCTATTTTTTCGCCACGCCGCTGGAAGGCGCCCTGGCGCGCAGGCGTCCGGAAGTCGTGAAGGCATTGCTGGCGCGCGGCGCGCTGGGAACGGCGGAGCACCCGGATGTCGCCCTCCTGAATGCGGCCTTTCGTGCCGCCATCGAAGGGGGCGAACTTGCTTCCGTGCAACACATCTGGAACGTCGCGGCGACACACCCTTCGCTCAGTTTCGAATCACGATCCGAGGCCAGCATCGACGACGAGCACGCGCGCGCAACGAAACGCGCCCCGGTGACGCTGCTGCTGCGCGATGAGAACAGCGAGTCGAAGGCGTGGGAGGGTTTCGCGATCGCGCGTTGGCTGGTGGAACAAGGCTGCGACCTCCACGCATCCGACGCCGACGGCAAGACGTTGCTGCACATCGCCGCGCGCGATGGCGATCTCGCGATGACGCGCTGGCTGCTTGCGAACGGCGCAGATCCGAGCGCGAAGGAAGCCGACGGAGACACGCCGCTCGACGAAGCGCTCGACGAAGACGTCGCCCTTGCGCTCCTCGACGCCGGGGCGAAGGCGCACGTCCCCGACTTGATCCGTTGGGCGCGGCAATTCGGATGGACTCGCCTCCAGGCCCGCCTGGCGAACGGGTCGTAACCCCGCGCCTCCGGGCCGACCGTTGGCCGATTGCGCCATCGCGGCAAAAAACACGCAACACACTCACCCAGGGGAACATCGAATGCGCAGCATCAGCCGGATCGGATGGACGTGCCTCACCGTCGTTGTGTTGGCGGCTTGCGCGAAACAGGACATGCAAGCGCCCGCCGCCGCGGAGGCGGACTCGGCGGTGGCACTGCCGCAAGCGAACCGGGGAAACCCGGCGCCGCGCGCACCGGCCGGCACGTCGCTCGCCTACGAAACCGACATCAGCATCCAGATGGCGGGCAAGGACATCGACGCGCGCGTGGCGGCCGTGCAGTCGGCGTGCTTCTCGCAGGCGGTGGGCGATTGCGCGGTGCTCGACGTCAAGCAGCAAGGCGGCGACAACCCCTTTGCATCGATCATGGTCCGTGTCGCGCCCGAGGGCGTCGAGAAGTTGATCGGCAGCGCGTCGCAAGGCGGCGAGATCACCTCGCGCGCAACCAGCGCCGAGGATCTCGCGCAAGCGGTCGCCGACAACGACCTGCGTCGCGCGCGCCTGCAGAACGAACACAAGCGCTTGCTGGAATTCCAGGACAAGCCGAACGTCAAGCTCGACGAGATGCTGCGCCTGTCCGAGCGCATGGCCGAAGTGGAGGCGCAGTTGGATCTCGCGCAGCAGTCGCAGGCGCAGATGAAGCGCCGCATCGACACGAACCTGCTGACGCTGCGCTTCTCCCCCACCGGCGTGGAAGAAGGCGGCTCGGCGATCGGCGATGCACTCCGCGATTCCGGCGGCATTCTCGCGGGCGTGACCGCGGGCCTGATCCGCGCGGCCGCGGGCCTGATTCCGATCGCGCTGGTGGTCTTCCTGATGTGGCTGATCGTCCGGCGCGTGCTTCGCCTGCGCCGGCGGGCGAAGTCATCGACGTAATCCTCAGCCTTCGTCGTGCCCCACGTACTCCGAATACGTACGCTTGGGGCCGAGCGGCATCAGGGTTTGCGCCCAGAAGCCTTCCGGCACGGTCTCCAGCTTCATCACGCCGTACTCCGCCGGCCATTCGCCGCGCGGAGCACGCTTGAACGTGCCCATCAGCATGTCGACCAGCGGCAGGTGGATGGCGTAGTTCACGTCGATGTACTCGGCCTGCCGCGCGTGGTGCCAGTGGTGGTAGCGCGGCGTGACCAGCACGTATTCGAGCCAGCCGAAGTTGATGCGCAGGTTCGCGTGCGCCAGCACCGCTTGCACGCCGACGAGGATGACGTACGCATTGATCGCCTGCGCCGAGAAGCCGAGCACGACCAAGGGCAGCAAGACCGCCGAGCGCGTCATCAGGATTTCGACGACGTGGATGCGCGAGCCCGCCAGCCAATCCATGCGGCGGCTGGAGTGATGCACCGCGTGGAAGCGCCACAGTCGCGGCACGTTGTGGTACGCGCGATGCAGCAGGGCTTGCGCAAGATCGGCGACGAACACGGCGATCAGGAACTGCGCCCATACCGGAAGCGACTGGATCGCCGCCTTGAGCGCCGGAAATGCGGCGAAGGCCGCGACCGTCGACGTCGATGCGGTCACCGCGATCAGCACGAACTGCACGAGCACATGGCTCATGAAGAAATACGCCAGGTCCGTGCGCCACCCGTGGCGCAGCGGCGACATCGGCCGCACGGCGAGCATGCGTTCGATCGGAATGAACACCAGCGCCGAGAAGAACAGCGAGATCACGAACCAATCCAGGCCGAGCGAATACGGCGTGGATTCGATGCGATTGAAATGCACCGTCGCCCCGCCCAACAGGACCGCGATCGCGGCCGATCCCACGCCGAGCAGCGCCACGCCCCGGCTGCGATTGCGCAGGATGGACACCGTGCCCAGCACGAAGGCCGCGATGAGCCCGATCAACAGCAGGTTGCGCGCGAAATCCTCGGTGTAGGCGGCGCGGAATTCGCGCGAGGTGAGCAACTGCGGAAAGTGGAAGCACAACACGCCCACCAGCGCGCTGAGCCCGAGGCCGGCGGAAATGTGGGCCAGCCAGGATTTGTCCGATCGCATTGCGTGTGTTCCCCCTGTTGAACGCGGGCAGCTTACCTGCGGCCGTGGATGACCGCTCGTCGTTTCATGCCCAACGGCACATGGCGGGCCCTCCGGACCGGCATAGCGTGAGGTGCACGTTCCGCGTGCCGGAGGGCGTCATGCCCCGCGATCGCATCGACCCCGAAGGCCTGCGGCTGCCGATCAAGCTCGACAGCACCAGCAATGGCGAATTCGAGCCGGTGCCGCTGGATCCGATCCACCACCACGCACGCAACCTCGCCTTCGCCAACGCCACGCTTCATGCGCGTCGTCTCGGCATCGCACGACGCGATTTCCTCGTCTCGCTGTGCGGTGCCGCGTCGACGTTGCTGGCGATGAACGCCGCATTCCTCGCCGGCTGCAAGCGCGGCGCGTCGTATGCGATTCCGGCCGAAGCGGCCCTGGAACCGGCCGCGGCGGAGAGCGCGATCGCGGGCAACGAGTTCATCTTCGACGTGCAGGGCCACTTCGTGAATCCGACGGGCAAGTGGACGCACGACCTGCCGCCCGACGCACGGCCGCTGTCGTTCGTGAGCACCGAAGGTTGCGCGGCCGCCGACGAACCGGGCTTGGCTTACCTGCGTTGCGTGGGGCGCGATGAATTCGTCAAGGACATCTTCCTCGACTCCGATACCGATCTCACCGTTCTCAGCTTCGTGCCCTCCACGCGCGAAGGCGAGCCGCTGACGATCGAGGAAGCCACGGCCACGGCGGCACTCGTCGAGAAGATGGAAGGCACGCATCGGCTCTATCTGCACGGACGCGTGAATCCGAACCAGCCGGGCGATGTCGAGGACATGGAACGCCTCGCGAAGAACTTCAAGATCGCGGCGTGGAAGACGTATACGCAGTGGGGGCCCGATGGCGTGGGCTTCTTCATGGACGACGCACCCGGCCTGCGCATGATCGAAGAAGCGCGGCGCCTGGGCGTGCGCAACATCGCGATCCATAAAGGCCTGCCCTTCGGCCCGCGCTCCTACGAACACAGCACGTGCGTGGATATCGGCCGCGTCGCGAAGCGCTACCCCGACGTCAACTTCCTGATCTATCACTCGGGTTTCGTGACCGGCGAAGGCGAAGGCGCGTACGACCCCAAGCGCACCGACGGCATCGACGCGTTGATCACCAGCCTGCGCGACAACGGCATCGGCAAAGGCGGCAACGTGTATGCCGAGCTCGGGTCCACCTGGCGTTACCTGATGCGCGATCCCGACATGGCCGCGCACGCGATGGGCAAGCTGCTCGCGCACGTGGGCGAAGACAACGTGCTGTGGGGCACCGATTCGATCTGGTACGGCAGCCCGCAGGATCAGATCCAGGCCTTCCGTGCGTTTCAGATTTCGTCCGAGTTCCGCGACAGGTACGGCTATGCGGAGATCACGCCGGCGGTGCGCGCGAAGATCTTCGGGCGCAATGCGCTGAAGCTGTATCCGGTGCCGGAAGACGTGCTGTCGAAGCATCTGGCGAAAGATGCGGTGGCGCGCGAACGCGAAAACTATCGCAACGCGCCGGATCCGCGCTTCGTCACGTATGGGCCGAAGACGCGGCGGGAGTTCCTCAACCTCAAGCAATGGGGCGCGTGATCAGGCGAGCACGATGTCCCAACCGAAGTGCATCTCGCTCGATGCCATGTCCCCGGTCGGCGGGAGCAGACGCGCGATCGTCGTGGCGCCGTTTTCGCCCATTGCGCTGAAGATGCGATCGCTCGCGTTGAGTTTTTCGCCGGGGAAATACATCTGCGTCACCAGGTGCGTGCGCTTGCCGGCGATGTCGAAATGGATGTGCGGCGTGCGCACCGCGTTGGGATTCATCGGGTTGATCGGATACGCGCCGGGCTTGACGGTCTTGAAGCGATAGCGACCGTCGTCGTCGGTGAGCACGCGTGCGTAGCCCTGGAAGTTCGGGTCCAGCGGTTCGGGATTGACGTCGCGC
Organism: Noviluteimonas gilva; assembly: GCF_009740395.1. Taxonomy (GTDB): domain Bacteria; phylum Pseudomonadota; class Gammaproteobacteria; order Xanthomonadales; family Xanthomonadaceae; genus Noviluteimonas; species Noviluteimonas gilva. Next base: position 84,578 of record NZ_WOXT01000002.1, on the reverse strand, counting down.
GGATGGTTGTAGCGTCCACGCGCGTTGGCTTGCCAGAGTTCGACCGCGGCCCCCCGGATGGGCTTGCCGTCGACATCGAGCACGCGACCGGTGACCTGGATGATCTGGCCGTCGGCGTGCGCCTTCGCGCCCTTGACCATCGTGAGATCCGCATCGCTCTCCAAGGGACGCAGGGGCCGGAACGGGCCTGCCGTCTGCTCAGGCGTCGGGATCAACGCGGCGAGCGCTTGGTGCCAGGGCGACGCCAGCGCGAGCACGCCGACGCCGCTGAGTTGCCGAAGCAGACGTCGGCGCGATTGGATCGGGGTCATGGCGCCTCCGCGAGCGCGAACTCCACCTGGATCAACGCGGGCGAGCGACCGTGTCGGACGCCCGTCGGTCAGTCCGGCTTCTGGGTCGACTCCACGGCTTCCTCCACCGCGGCCTGCGTGAGCGTGGGGCGCGCGGCGTCCTTGTGCACTTCGGCGACGATGGTCGGAATCGCCGCAGGAGCGATCAATCCGATCGACGCTGCATGTTCGGCGATCGCGACGCTGTCCTTTGCGCGCAGCATCGGCACCTTCGTGCCGGCGACCTTCTCGATCCAACCGTCCACGCCGACGTCCAGCGGACTGTCTGCATCGGGATCGACATCGCGAATGTAGATCGCAGCAAGCCGATCGCCGAATTCGCGCGCGGCCTCCGCATACAACTCGGCGTCCGCCTGCCCCGAATCGCCCAGCAACACCCAGCGCAATTGCGGATTGCGCGCGATCAGCATGCGCGCGCGTTCGAGCTTGTGACCGTGGCCCTGCGTCTTGATGAACTTGCCGGTGTCGGTGCCGATGTCGCGCAGGAAGATCGGGCCGGCGGGGATCGCGTTGAGTTCCAGGAAATCCTCGAGCAGGTCGTACAGATTCCACGGCGAGCTGGAGACGTAGAACAAGGGGTTCGTCGCCGCCTGCAACGCGGCGTACAACTTCGCGACACCGAGCAGCGGCTTGCGCGTGCGCGCGTTGCCGAGGAACGTGAGCTGAGCGGCGATCTTCCAATCGGTGATGCTGCTCTGCAGGATGGTGTCGTCGATGTCGGAGATGATGCCGAAGGGCGCGCTCGGCAGCACTTGCAGGACGGGTTGCGCGGTGTCGAGCGTGCCGTCGTGCAGCGCGATGCGCGCGTCGGCCCAGAGCGTGTCGGTTGCGGGGACCGTCGGCGCGAAGCTCGCGGCGTAGTACCCCTCGTGGTCCGTCACCGTGTCCTGCCGCATCCCGCGGAACGTGGCGACGAGCGGGACGCGCGGCACTTCATCGGTATCGAATCGCCGATACGTGTTGAGCAGGTTGTCCCACCAATCGTCGTGCTCACCCGGCCCGCCGAGGGGCTTCTGCGCGAGCACGCGGCCGAGGAGTTCAACGCCTTGCGCATCGGCATAGCCGCGATAGGCGGCGATGTGTTGCGGACGATTGCGACCGAATCGCGTGTTGAGGCGATCGAACGCCGCATCGACCCAGTCGTCGCTGCGGATGATGGCGCGTTCGAAGATGCGTCGTGTTCGGCCAGGCTTGCGCTCGGTCATGCGTGCTCCAGCACGAAGCGCATGCGATCCCAGTCCATGCGGTCGTGGCGTATTCCGCCGTGGGCGTGGCCCTGCGCACGCGCCATGCGATTGAGCAGGCGCGCACGCGTCGCGTCGTCCAGCGGAAGCATGCTGCGTGACTCGTTGCGCAGCCAGTCGAGCAAGTGCAGGCCGATCAACTTGCGATCCATGGGCTTGGTGTCGACCAGCCAGGCCAGAAGCAGGTCAAGGTGCGCCCACTTGCCGGGCAGATGCGCGACGCTGAGCAGCCGCGTCCTCGCGATTTCGCTCGTTGCCTCCGAATGCAGGCGTTCGAGGAGTTCGGTCGAAGGCGACCACCCCATGCGCCTCGCCAGCCGAACGGCGAGGCGCGCGACCCGCGATGCCGGATCCATCAGCGCAGCGGGGAGCCAGTCGTCCAGCGCTTCCGGCGCGACGGATGCGATGCCCGCCAATCCGGCCGTGCGGTGGCGAGCGTCGCCGGATCGCAAGGCCGCAACGAAGCGTGGCAGATCCGCCGCGTCGCCTTGGGAATTCAGCGCGCGCAATGCGACACCGGCAGCAGGCTCCGCGCCCGCGTCGACCGCTGCGCGCCAGAGGTCGCGAGGCTCGATGTGCAATGTGTTGCGCGCGATCCATGCCGCCGTCGTGCGCGGTGCATTGGCGCGATCAAACAAGGCGCTTGTGACGGCATCGCGGGCGTCGGCCGCGCCTTCGCGCACTTTCGCGCGCAACACTTCGGCACGCACCGCCGCATTGGGGTTGCGTGCTGCAGCGGCGAGTACGCGTTCGCGCGTTTCGCCGGTTGCGCGCGCAACGGCGCGCAACGCGATGGCCGCATTGGGATCGCGCGCGGCGCGGAGCCACAATGCTTCGAGGTTCTGCGGGTCGCTGTCTTCGATCAGTTCAAAGGCGAGGCGCCGCACATGGGGAGACGCAGGCGAAGGCGTGTTCCACCGGACATCGGCATCGCGCGGTTCACGCAGCGCGCGATCCAGCCAGGACATCGTCGTCGCGGTGAATCGCTCGCGTTTGCGCAACTGGACGATCAGGTCGAGATGGCCATGGAGGCCTGGCGCGCGGACTTCAATGAGATGGTGTGCAAGTTGCGTCGCCTCCTCGCGCACCTGCGCCACCCAATCGTCGCAACGGATCAACGCGGTCGCCCACGTGATCGGACTTGGAAAGTCGCGCAGCGCGCGCAGCGCGGCCTGCCGGCGATAGCCATCGAATCCGCACGCCACGGCGAACAAAGCGATGTCGGCATCCGGTGTCGACCGCCAGAATGCAATCGCTTCCTCGGCCGTCGATTGCGCCTCGTTCACGCTCCACTGCGAATGGGAGCGCAGGCGCTCGTCGATTCGAAGCCAATCGCTGCCGTCGATCGACGCCAATGCTGCACGCGTGTCATGCGATCCAAGGAGCTCGATCAAACGCCTTTCGAGCGCCGTTGTCGGCGCAGGCACAGTCGATGCTGGCGTGGCCGCCTTCTGCAAAAGCCGCGAAAACAGTTGGCGAATCATGCGAGCAACGTATGCATCGCCGCCTTGAACCGCGTGAAGATCGCCTCGCGTTCGCGATGCCGGCCTTCGTGTACGACGCGTTTGCCGGCGACGCTCACTTCGCGGATGTGCGGCGCGTTGCCGGCGAACAACCAGCGGTCGATCGCATCGTCGGTCGTGGCGCCGATGAACTGCGGCGCGTCGCGATCGAGCACGAGCCAATCGGCACACGCACCGTTGTAGAAGCAGCCGATCGCATGGCCCGTCGATGGCTCCGCGCTCGCCAACGCATCGTGCAGCAGCGATTCCCCGGCGCTGTTCGTCGCCGTGCCGACCGAAACGTTGCGGTGGTGCGTGACCAGGCGCTGCCCGTATTCGAGCCAGCGCAGTTCTTCCACCGGCGAAACCGACACGTGCGAATCCGAGCCGATGCCCCACGAACCGCCGGCTTCCAGGAAGGCGCGCAGCGGGAACAGGCCGTCGCCGAGGTTGGCTTCCGTCGTCGGGCAGATCGCCACCGTGGCGCCGCTGCGTGCGACGCCCGCGATTTCCGCCTGGTCCATGTGCGTGGCGTGGACGAGGGTCCAGTTGCGGTCGACATTCGCATTCGCGAGCAGCCATTCGACGGGGCGCGCGCCGCGCAGCGCCACGCAGTCGACGACTTCGGGCAATTGCTCGGCGATGTGGATGTGCACGGGCGTTTCGGCGGGCAGTTGCGCCAGCACCGCTTGCATCGCATTGGGCGGCACGGCGCGCAGGCTGTGCAGCGCGATGCCGACGCGCAGCGTTTCGTCCTGCTCGCCATGCAGCGTTTCGAACAGGCGCACGAAGCCATCGAGATCGTGGCCGAAGCGTTTCTGGCGTTCGGTGAGCGCGCGACCGTCGAAACCGCCGGTCATGTACAGCACGGGCAGCAAGGTCAGGCGAATGCCGGTTTCGCGCGCGGCCTCGACCAGGGCGTGCGACATCGCGGCCGCATCGGTGTACGGGCGGCCGTCGGGCGAGTGGTGCAGGTAGTGGAACTCGCAAACCGTCGTGTAACCGGCTTCGAGCATTTCGACGTAGAGCTGCGCGGCGACGGCCTGCAGCGTGTCGGGGCCGAAGCGCGCGGCGAAGCGGTACATCGTCTCGCGCCAGGTCCAGAACGAATCCTGCGGATGGGTCTGGCGCTCGGCCTGGCCCGCCATCGCGCGCTGGAACGCGTGCGAATGCAGGTTCGCGATGCCGGGCACCACCCACGCCGCGCCTTCGCTGGGCTGCGCGCCGGTGCATTCGACGATGCGCCCGCCGTCGTGGGTGAAGCCGGCGTCGATCCGCCAGCCGCCGGGGGTCCAGAGGCGTTCCGCGTGCAGGGTCTCCATGCCGGCATTCTCGCCCCCGGGCCGTGACCCTACAATCCACACGCATGTCCGCCTCCACCCTCCCCTTCGATGGCCTGCTGATCGGGTCTTCGCTAGCCACGCTGGCCGAGCCCACCGGCTATGGCGAGATCACCGATGGCGCGCTTGCGTGGAAGGACGGCGTGCTCGCCTACGTCGGGCCGCGCGCGGACCTGCCGGGTTCGCCCGAGACGCTCGCACGTGAAGTGATCGAGGCGAGCGGTTGGGTCACGCCTGCGTTGGTCGATGCGCACACGCACCTGGTGTTCGCGGGCGATCGTGCGCGCGAATTCGAGATGCGGTTGCAGGGGGCGACGTACGAGGAGATCGCACGCGCGGGCGGCGGCATCCTCTCGACCGTGCGCGCCGTGCGCGACGCCGATGAAGACGCGTTGTTCGAACAATCGCTGCCGCGCGCGCAAGCCTTGCTGCGCGACGGCGTGACGACGCTGGAAATCAAATCCGGTTACGGGCTCGACTTCGAAAGCGAACGCCGGATGTTGCGTGTCGCGCGCAAGCTCGGGCAGACGCTGGGCATCACGGTGCGCACCACGTATCTGGCGGCGCATGCGCTGCCGCCGGAGTTCAAGGGCAACGCGGACGGCTACGTCGAAGCGCTGTGCGCCTGGCTGCCGGACCTGCATGCCGAGGGGCTCGTCGATGCGGTCGATGCGTTCTGCGAAAGCATTGCGTTCACGCCCACGCAGACGCGGCGCGTGTTCGAAACCGCGCGCGCACTGGGGCTTCCGGTGAAGTTGCACGCCGATCAGTTGAGCGACCTGGGGGGCGCGGGGCTGTCGGCGGAATTCGAAGGCTTGTCTGCCGACCACGTCGAACACACCAACGAAGCCGGCGTGCGCGCGATGGCCGCGAGCGGCACCGTCGCCGTGCTGTTGCCCGGTGCGTTCCATGTGTTGCGCGACACCAAGCTGCCGCCGCTGGATCTGTTCCGCGCGCACGGCGTGCCGATGGCGGTGGCGACCGATTGCAATCCGGGCACGTCGCCGTTGTTGTCGCTGCGCCAGGCGATGCAATTGGCCTGTACGCATTTCCGCCTCACGCCGGAAGAAGCGCTGCGCGGTGCGACGACGCACGGTGCGCGCGCACTCGGCTTCCACGATCGTGGCCAGTTGCGCGTCGGGATGCGCGCCGACTTCGTCGTCTGGCACGTGCGTCATCCCGCGGAGCTGTGCTATTGGCTCGGCGGTGATCTGGTCCATTCCGTCCACGCAGGCGGTGTCCGCGCTGCGTGACCTTTCGTTCCACCGGGGAGTGCGTTGCATGCGTCGTTACGTTTTGGCTCTTCTTCCGTTGTGCCTGGTCGGCGTGGTGCACGCCGCCGAACCTTCCGCCGCCGCGCGGAAGCTCGCGCAGGACGCGCTCATCGTCGACACCCACATCGATGCGCCGGAGAACCTGATCGGCGACTGGAATGACCTCACCGTGCTGACGCCCAAGCGCGAGTTCGACTATCCGCGCGCGAAGGAAGGCGGCCTGGACGCACCGTGGATGTCGATCTTCACCTCGGCCGAAGAAGACAAGGACGGCAAGGCGTGGACGATCGCGAACCTGCAGATCGACGCCGTGCGTTCGCTCGCCGCGCGCGCGCCGGAGAAGTTCGCGCTGCTGCTTTCGCCGAAGGATGTCGAGAAGAACGTCGGCAAGGTGATGCTGCCGATGGGCATGGAGAACGGTGCGCCGATCGGCGATGACCTGGGCAAGGTGCAGTTCTTCTTCGACCGCGGCATCCGCTACATCACGCTGTGCCACGGCGAAGACAATCGCATCGCGGACTCGTCGTACGTCGAAACCCACACCTGGGGCGGGCTGAGCCCGTTCGGCGAGAAGGTCGTGGCCGAAATGAATCGCCTCGGCATCATCGTCGACGTCTCGCACGTCTCCGACGACGCGGTGCGCGACGTGCTGCGCCTCACCGACGTCCCGGTGATCGCGAGCCACTCGGGCCTGCGCCATTTCACGCCGACCTGGAACCGCAACCTGCCCGACGACCTCGCGGTCGCGATCGCGAAGGAAGGCGGCGTGATCCAGCTGTCCTTCGGCACGGTGTTCCTGTCGGACAAGCAGTCGCGGGAATGGTCGGACAAGCGCGCGCAGATGGCGGCGATGAAGAAGGCCGGCAAGTCGTCGGGCGAAATCGACGCCTTCGAGAAGCAGTTCACCAAGGCGCACCCGGCGCCGGTGCTGCACGTGGATTCGGTGCTCGACCAGGTCGACTACGGCGTCAAGCTGGTGGGCGTGGACCACATCGGCATCGGGTCTGACTTCGATGGCGTGTCGGGTGAGTTGCCGGTCGACCTGAAGTCGGTGAAGGACTATCCGGTGCTCGTCGAAGGGTTGATGCAGCGCGGATATTCGGAAGCCGACATCCGCAAGATCCTCGGCGGAAACCTGCTGCGCGTGTGGGGCGAGATCGAGGCGAAGGCCGGGAAGAAGTAGGAAGGGAACCGGGAACCGCCGGGGCAAAAGAAAAGCCGCGCTTCGCAGCGCGGCTTTTTGCTTTTCCGGTTCCCGGTTTCCCGGTTCCCTGCTTCGCTTATTCCTTCGAAGCGGTCTTCTTCGCCACGACCTTCTTCGCCGGGGCCTTGGCGGCCGCCGTCGTCTTGGTGGCGGTCTTCTTCACCGCCGGCGCGCTGGCCGTGCCCGCCGCCTTGGTGGAAGCGCTGGAACGCGCGTTGCCGTAGCTCGCGTTGTAGCGCTTGCCCTTGGCGGTCTTGCGGTCGCCCTTGCCCATCGTGATGCTCCTGGTATCCGGTATCGAAATCTGCGCGCAGGTTGCGCGCGAGGGCGCAAAGCCTAGCAGATCAATGGGCGCAACTGGCGTTGTGGACGTGGACCAGCCGCAGGTTGGCCATGTGCGCCAGGCCCACGAGCGTGCCGCCCGCGGTCATCACCAGCGCATGCAACACCAGGTTGTGATGCAGCGGCGGGAAGAGAATGCCCGACCAAAGCGCGACCAGGCCCGGGATCAACAGGCCCAGCGCGCGCACGGCGCCGTGGCGGCGGTAGCCCCAGAACACACTGAAGCAGCCGACCAGCGTCGCGAAAGCCACGAACGCGCGCTCGAAACCATCGTATTTGGCCGACGCCAGACCCAGCGCGGGCAGCGCCGCGATCGCGATCGGCAGCAACGCGCAATGCACGGCGCACACCAGCGAACCGGCGGCACCGAGGCGATCGAGCAAGCGATGGGAGCGTTGGGCGGGCGACATTCGATGAATGTTGGGCGGGTATGACTTTCGGGCCACGTCGAGGCTGCGTTGAAACAATATAACATTCCTCGTCAACGGAAGTTCACTCCCTCGGATCCTCATGCCCCGTCTGCATCCCCTCGCCTGCGCCCTGCTGTTCAGCCTGTCGTTCCCCGCCTTGGCGACGGACCCGCCGGTCGCCCCGGACCAGGATCGCCACACCACCGAGCTCAAGGCCGTCGAGATCCAGGGCGCGGTCCTGCCCACCACCGCCGACGAGATGACGCGGCCGGTGGAGGTGCTTTCCGGCGAGCGGCTCGATGAGGCGAAGGCGAGCACGCTCGGGGAGACGGTCGGCAAGCTGCCGGGCGTGCAGTCCTCGTATTTCGGGCCGGGCGTGGGCCGGCCGATCGTGCGCGGCTTCGACGGCGCGCGCGTGCAGGTGCTCAGCGATGGTCTGGGCTCCGGCGACGTCTCGACCGTCAGCGCCGACCACGCGGTGTCGATCGAACCCTTCCTCGCCGACCAGATCGAAGTGCTGAAAGGCCCGGCGACGCTGCTCTACGGCAGCGGCGCGATCGGTGGCGCGGTCAACGTCGTCGATGGGCGCGTGCCCGAAACGCTGACCGACGAACCGCTCGAAGGCCGCGCCGAGTTGCGCGCGGGCACGGTGAACGACGAACGCACGGGCATGGTGCGCGTGGATGGCAGCACGGCGAACTTCGCGATCCACGCCGACGCGGTGCATCGCGAAACGGGCGACACCGACACGCCGATCGGCACCCTGGCCGGCACGGCGATCCGCACCGACAGCGCCGCGCTCGGTGGCTCGTGGATCGGTTCGCGCGGTTACTTCGGCGCAAGCGCGAGCCTGTATTCCACGCTCTACGGCATTCCGGGCACGCAGGACGAAGGCGGCGTGCGCATCGACATGGACCAGCGCCGCACCGAAGTGCGCGCGGGCATCGACGACATCGGCCCCTTCGCCAGCCTGCGGCTCAAGATGGGCCACACCGAATACGAACATGCCGAGCTCGAAGGCAACGAAGTCGGCACGCGCTTCGAAAACACCAGCGACGAAGGCCGCCTGGAACTCGTGCACCAGCCGATCGCAGGATGGAACGGCGCGTTCGGCGTGCAGTGGGGCGTGCGTGATTTCTCGGCGGTCGGCGAAGAAGCCTTCGTGCCGAGTACGCATGGGCGCGACGCGGGCCTGTTCTGGATCGGCAATCGCGAATTCGGGGATGCGTGGCGTCTCGAACTCGGCGCACGCGGCGACCGCAACGAAATCGATGCGGACGCGGCGACGGCGATCGGGCCGGATCGCACGTTCACCACGTCCAGTTTCTCCGCGGGCCTGCGCTTCAATGCGAGCGAAGACCTGCACTTCGACCTCGGCCTGGATCGCGCGCAACGCGCGCCGACCGCCGAAGAGTTGTATTCCAACGGCACGCACGTGGCGACGCAGAGCGTCGAACACGGGCAGCCGTTGCTCGATGCGGAAACCGCGAATCGCGCCGAACTCGGCGTGCATTGGCACACCGGTCCGGTGGAACTCGCCGCGTCGATCTATCACGTGCGCTACGACGATTTCATCTATCTCAACGACACCGGGCTGATCGAAGAAGACCTGCCCGTGCGCCAGTGGACGCAGGGCGACGCGCGCTTCAACGGCGCCGAAGGCGAAGCGACCTGGCACATCGCCGACAACGCGACCGGTGCGTGGGATTGGCGCGTTTACGGCGACCTGGTGCGTGCCTCGCTCGTCGACGGCGGCGATTTGCCGCGCATCGCGCCGGCGCGCATCGGGTCGGAATGGCGTTGGGAAAAAGGCGGCTGGCGCGCGTCGGTGAATGCCTTGCGCGTGCAGCGACAGGATCGCGTGGCGGCGTTCGAAACGGCGACGCCGGGCTACACGCTCGTCGATGCGCACCTGGCGTGGCACGTGGATACGAAACACGCGAATGCCTTCGAGTTCTTCCTGGACGGCACGAACCTGCTGGACGAAACGGCGCGTGCGCACACGTCGTTCCTCAAGGACGTCGCGCCGCTCGCGGGACGCGGGTTCGCGTTCGGCGTGCGGACGTTCTTCTGATGACGGCGCGCTGATGACAGCGCGCTGATTACTGCTGCGCGGCGCAGTCCGCGCAGATGCCGTGCACTTCAAGCGTCTGCGCCTGCGGGGCGAAGCCCAGCGCGCGGGCGGAGGCATCGAGCGACGACACGATGCTGTCGTCCTCCAGCTCCATCGCCGAGTGGCATTCATCGCAGATCAGGAACGGCACCGCATGCGCTTCGCCACCCGGATGGTGGCAGCCGACGAATGCGTTGATCGACGCGAGCTTGTGCACGAAGCCATTCTCGACGAGGAAATCGAGCGCGCGATACACCGTCGGCGGCGCGGCGCCTTCGTGCGTCGCCTTCATGCGATCCAGCAATTCGTAAGCCTTCAACGGACGGCCCGCATCGGCGATCAGGCGCATCGCGGTCGCGCGGATCGGCGTGAGGTTCAGCCCGCGCGCTTCGCACGACCGCTCGACCTCGAGCACGAAGGCATCGCCATCGTGGACGTGGTGCTTGGGGTCGGTGCAGGAAGCGTGGTGGCCCATGTCCTTGAATTAGTCCCCGGCAGGCAGTTTTGCAAGGGCCGCGTCGATGCGGGCGAGCGCCTGGTCGCGCCCGGCGAGGTACACCGTGTGCGAGATGTCCGGGCTCACCTGCGTGCCGGTGATCGCCACGCGCATCGGCTGCGCGACCTTGCCCATGCCGATGCCGAGCGCTTCCGCGCTCGCGTGTAGCGCCTGGCTCACGCTGTCGGCCGACCATTCCTGCAATGCCGCGAGGCGATCGCGCGCATCGGCGAGCGGCGCGCGCGCACCGGCGGTGAGGTGCTTGGCGACGGCGGCGTCGTCGTACGTCGTCAACGGACCGAACCACACGGCCGCGCGCTCGGCCATGTCCTTCAACGTCTGCACGCGGTCGCGCAGCGCGATCACGATGTCGGCGGGCGTCGGGCCCTGCGCGAGGTCGTAACCGGCATTGCGCAGGTGCCATTCCAGGTGCTTGCCGACTTCGACCGGATCGTCGGACTTCAGGTACTGCTGGTTGAGCCAGCCGAGCTTCTGCGAGTCCAGGCGCGAGGCCTTCGCGTTGACGTCCTTCAGGTCGAACAGCGACACCAGTTCGGCGATCGAGAAGATCTCCTGGTCGCCATGCGACCAACCCAGTCGCGCGAGATAGTTCAGCAGCGCGTGCGGCAGGTAGCCGGCGTCGCGATATTGCATGACGTCGGCCGCGCCCGTGCGCTTGGAGAGCTTGGCGCCCTGCTCGTCCAGGATCATCGGCAGGTGCGCGAAATGCGGCACCGGCTTGCCGAGCGCGCGATAGATGTTGATCTGCCGCGGCGTGTTGTTGACGTGGTCGTCGCCCCGCACGACGTCGCTGATCCGCATGTCGATGTCATCGACCACGACCGCGAAGTTGTACGTCGGGTAGCCGTCGGAGCGGAAGATCACCAGGTCGTCGAGTTCGCTGTTGGCGATCTCGATGCGGCCCTTCACCTTGTCTTCCCACACGACGGTGCCGTCGACGGGATTCTTGAAACGGATGACGCGATTGGGCACGTCGCGGAAGCCCGCGTTCGCATCGCGATACGCGCCGTTGTAACGCGGCTTCTCGTTGGCGGCCATCGCGGCCTCGCGCATCGCCTCGAGTTCTTCCTTCGTCTCGTAGGCGTAATACGCCGTGCCGTCGCGCACCATCTGCTCGGCGACTTCGCGATAGCGGTCCAGGCGCTGCGTCTGGTAGATCGGACCTTCGTCGTAGGACAGGTTCAGCCACTGCATCGCTTCGAGGATCGCGTCGATGGCCGCCTGCGTGCTGCGCTCCTGGTCGGTGTCTTCCACGCGCAGGATGAAGGCGCCGCCGTGGCGGCGCGCCTCCAGCCAGCAGTACAGCGCGGTGCGCGCGCCGCCGATGTGGAGGTAGCCGGTGGGGCTCGGGGCGAAACGGGTACGGACGGCCATGGGTCGCGGCAACTGGGCGAAAGACCGGCGATTTTACGCCTGCGCCGCTTAGAATGCCCGCGATGACGACCTTGTTCATTTCCGACCTTCACCTCGACGCCGAACGGCCCGCGATCACCGAGTTGTTCGGCAAGTTCGTGGAAGGGGAAGCCCGTGGCGCGGACGCGCTGTACATCCTGGGCGATCTGTTCGAAGCGTGGGTCGGCGACGACGACCCGTCCGAGGTCGGCGCGTTCGTGGCCGATCGCCTTGCAGCGCTCGATCGCGCGGGCACGCCCTCGTATTTCATTCGCGGCAACCGCGACTTCCTGCTCGGCGAGGCCTATGGGCAGCGCGCGCGCATGCGCATCCTGCCGGACCCGGCGGTGATCGTCCTCGAAGGCGCGCCCGCGGTGTTGATGCACGGCGACACGCTGTGCACCGACGATAAGGCGTACCAAGCCTTCCGCACGCAGACGCGCGATCCGAAGTGGCAGGCGCAGTTCCTCGCGCAGCCGTTGGCCAATCGCATCGCCTTCGCGAAGCAGGCGCGCGCGGCGAGCCAGGCGCATCAATCAGGTTTGAAGCGCGACGGTTTGATGGAAGCGATCACCGATGTCTCGCAGGCGACCGTCGACGCGACGATGGCGCGCTTCGGGATTCCGCGGCTGATCCACGGGCACACGCATCGGCCCAAGGTGCACGACGAAGCGCACGGCACGCGCATCGTGCTGGGCGATTGGTACGAACAGGGGTCGGTGTTGCGCGTGGATCGCGAAGGCGCGAAATTGTCCGCGCTGGTCTGAGTCAGCGCTTGGATTCCGCGTCGAGCTGCTGCAGCGACGCCAATTCTTCGTCGTCGAAGCCCGCCGCCCTACGCGCGGCCAGGTTGAACGGGCCGTGCAACACCGGGCGCGCGTATTCGGCGAGCAGGTCGCGGAACATCGCGCGCGGTTCGATGTCGTGCACTTCGCAACACCAGCGATACCAGCGCGATCCCGCGGCGACGTGCGCCACTTCTTCGCGCAGGATCACGACGAGGATGTCGGCGGTCGCGTCGTCCCCCAGCGCGCGGAGTTTGTCGATCATCGCGGGCGTGACATCCAGGCCGCGCGCTTCGAGCACGCGCGGGACGAGCGCCATGCGCGCGAGTGCGTCGTGCGCGGTCTTCTCCGCCATTTCCCACAGGCCGTTGTGCGCGTCGAAGTCGCCGTAGTCGTGGCCGAAGTCCTGCAAGCGTTTGCGCAGCATCGCGAAGTGACGGGCTTCGTCGGCGGCGACGCCGACCCAATCGCGGTAGTAATCGGCCGGAAAACTGCGGAAGCGATACACCGCGTCCCACGCCAGGTCGATCGCGTTGAACTCGATGTGCGCGACGGCATGGATGAACGCCGCGCGCCCTTCGTTGCTTCCGAAGCCACGTCGCGGCAATGCGCGCGGATGCACCAGGTGCGGGCGCGGCGGGCGGCCGGGCATGCGGATGGGATCGGGTTCGCGCTCGTCTTCGAGCGTCGCGAACATGCCCTGCGCGAAATCCGCCGCGGCCTGCGCGGTCAATGCGAGCTTGGCCTCGGGCGTGTCCGCGTCGAGGCACGCGCGCGCTGCATCGAACAGCGAGGCCATGGCGTCAGGAGGCGATGCGGCGTTTCTTTTTCGCGTCGTCCGAACGCAGCTTGCTGATGCGCTCGAAGTAATCGGGATCGATGCCGGTCACGTACTCGCCGCTGAAGCACGAGCTGTCGAACTTGCGGCCCGGATGCTTCGGGCCGGCGACGGCGGTTTCGAGATCCGCGAGGTCCTGGTAGATCAGCCAGTCGCAGCCGAGGAGCTGTTCGATTTCCGCTTCGGTGCGGCCGTGCGCGATGAGCTCGTCGGTCGACGGCATGTCGATGCCGTAGACGTTCGGATAGCGCACGGGCGGCGCGGCGGAGGCGAGATACACCTTCTTGGCGCCGGCGTCGCGCGCCATCTGCACGATCTGGCGCGAAGTGGTGCCGCGCACGATGGAGTCGTCGACCAGCAACACGTTGCGGCCGCGGAATTCCAGCGGGATCGGGTTGAGCTTGCGACGCACCGACTTCGTGCGCTCGCCCTGCCCCGGCATGATGAAGGTGCGGCCGACGTAACGGTTCTTGATGAAGCCCTCGCGGTACTTCACGTTGAGCGTGTTGGCGATCTCGAGCGCGGAATCGCGCGAGGTGTCGGGGATCGGGATCACGACGTCGATGTCGTGGTCCGGGCGCAGGCGCAGGATCTTTTCGCCGAGCGTCACGCCCATGCGCATGCGCGCCTTGTGCACCGAGATGTCGTCGATCATCGAGTCGGGACGCGCGAAGTACACGTACTCGAAGATGCACGGCGTGAGCTGCGCCGGCGCGGTCTGCTGCGCGAACAACTCGCCGCGCGCGGTGATCACGATCGCTTCGCCGGGCGCGACGTCGCGCACGCGTTCGAAGCCGAGCACGTCGAGGGCGACCGATTCGGACGCGATGCAGAACTCGTCGCCGCCGGGCGAGGAACGCTTGCCGAGCACGAGCGGGCGAATGCCGTGCGGATCGCGGAAGGCGACCAGGCCGAGGCCGAGCACTGCGCAGACGACGGCGTAGCCGCCCTTCGCGCGACGGTTCACGCCTTCGACGGCGCGGAACACGGAGTCGGGTGTGAGCGCCTTTTGCGTATCGAGCTCATGCGCGAACACGTTGAGCAGGACTTCGGAATCCGATTCGGTGTTGACGTTGCGGCGATCCTGTTCGAACACCTCGCGACGCAGCGCGTCGGTGTTCACCAGGTTGCCGTTGTGCGCCAGCGCGATGCCGTAGGGCGAGTTGACGTAGAAGGGTTGCGACTCGTCGGCGCCTTCGGAGCCGGCGGTGGGATAGCGGCAATGCGCGATGCCCACGCGGCCTTCGAGCAGCGCCATGGATTCTGCGTTGAACACGTCGCGCACCAGGCCGTTGCCCTTCTGCACGCGCAGCCTGTGGCGATCGGTGGTGGCGATGCCCGCAGCGTCCTGGCCGCGGTGTTGCAGCACGGTGAGGCCGTCGTAGAGCTGCGCTGCGACTTCCGAGGTTCCGACGATTCCGACGATGCCGCACATGGATTGGGGATTCCTGACGCTTAGGGATGCGGACGGACGACGCCGTCCAGGCCGACTTTGCTCTTGACCTGCGCTTTGAGTTGGTCCGCTTCGCCGCGATTCAACACCGGGCCCACCCGAACACGGGTGAGGGTTCCCTTGTCGGTGGCCACCGCTTCGGTGAAAGCGCTGAATCCGGCGGCGCGGAGCTTGTCGCGCAGGGCGTTGGCATCGGCCGACTTGCTGAACGCGGCGAGCTGGACGGCGAACCCGGTGCCGGAAGCGGCCGGCACGGAGGCGACAGCGGCGGGCTTGGCGGCGACGGTGCGCGGCGCGGCGGGCTTCGTCACGGGCTTGGTGGCGGTCGCGACGGGCTTGGGCGGCGTGGCGGCGGCGACGTCGGCATCGAGTGCGACGACGCGCGGGGTCGCGGTCCCCTTGACCTTGGCCGCGCGCAAACGGGCGTCTTCGGCCTGCGGGCGCGTGGCGAACGGACCGACGCGCACGCGCTGCACGGTCTTGCCGTCGACGCTGCCCGCTTCGCGGAACGCGGCCAGGCCGGCGGTGCGCATGGAAGCAACGAGCGTGTCGGCGGAGGCGGCGGTGCTGAAACTCCCCACGTTCACGGCGTAGTTGCCGCCCGCGGTCGGCGCGGGGTAGATCGCGGCCGGCGCTTGCGGGGCCGCGGCTTCTTCAGGAAGGGGTTGCGTCGTCGTGGCCGTCGCGTCTTTCAGCGGCGCGCTCACGATCGTGGCCGGCGATGCGGGCCTGACGGTCGTTGCGCTCGCGATCGCGGGCGTCTGCGGTGCGCTTTGCATTCCGAGTGCGCCGTCCGCCGGCGCGCCTTCGGGCGCCACCAGGGGCAGATCGCGGGTTTCGAACTCGCCCTGCGGTGCAGCCGGGGCTTCGAGCGGAACATCGGCCACGCCGCTTTCGGGCGCGGGGCCCTGGATCAGCATGGGAAGGAAAATCACGGCCAGCGCGACGAGGACGGCCGCGCCGACGAGGCGCTGTTTCAGTGCGGGTTCCATCGAGTGGGCTTTGACCGCGGCGACGGGCGATGTTGCCGGCGGCAATTATAGCCTTCGCCCTTGGCCGCCTTCTGAACCCAGGGCACGCATTGCGTCGGCCACGGTGTGGAAAGAACCGAAGACGAGCACCCGATCGCCCGCCTTCGCCTGTGCCAGCGCGGCGGCGATCGCCTCGGAAACCGTTGCGTGGCGCGCGCCGTCCGCGGCCGCGGTGCCCGTAAGGCGCGCGGCGAACGCATCGACATCGGTGCTGCGCGGGCCTGCGTCGCCGATCCCGGCGAGCCACCAGGCATCGATGCGCGGGGCCAATGCCGCGACCACCCCCGCCGAATCCTTGTCCGCGAGCGCGGCGTAGACCGCGAGCGTGCGGCCCGTCACCGGCGCCGACGCGAGCCATTGCGCCAACGCGCCCGCGGCCTGCGGGTTGTGGCCGACGTCCAGGAGGATCTCGACACCGCCCTTCATCACGCGCTGCAGGCGACCGGCCAGGTGCGCCCCCGCGACGCCTTCGGCGATCGCTTCGCGCGTCATCGGGATATCGAGCGCCCGCAACGCCGCGATCGCGGTCGCCGCGTTGCGCATCTGCACGGGCGCGGCGAGCGCGGGCATCGGCAGGTCGAGCGCGAAGTTCACCTCGCGCCAGCGCCATGTCCCGTCGTCGTTGGGTTCGAAGAAGAAATCGCAATTCGCGCGGATCGCCGAAGCGCCGATGCGATACGCGTGGCCGAGCGCGCTCGACGGCGGATCATCGTCGCCCAGCACCAGCGGCTTCCAGCCGCGCGCGATGCCGGCCTTTTCCTTGCCGATCGTTTCGCGGTCGTCGCCGAGCCAATCCTGGTGATCGAGGTCGACCGTCGTGATCACCGCGACATCCGCATCGACGATGTTCACCGCATCCAGGCGCCCGCCGAGGCCGACTTCGAGGATCGCCAGATCCAGGCGTTCGCGATCGAACAACCACAACGCAGCGAGCGTGCCGTACTCGAAGTAGGTCAGCGGCGTGTCGCCGCGCGCGGCTTCGACGGCTTCGAACGCATCGACCAGATGCGCGTCGTCCGCTTGCGCACCGTCGATGCGCACGCGTTCGTTGTAACGCAGCAAGTGCGGCGAGGTGTAGGTGCCGACGCGCAAACCCGAGGCGCGCGCGATCGCTTCGAGGAACGCGACCGTCGAGCCCTTGCCGTTCGTCCCCGCGACGAGGATCGATTTCTCCGCCGGTGCGACGAGTTCCATGCGATCGGCGACTTCGCGCACGCGGTCCAGGCCGAGTTCGATGGATTTCGGATGCTGGCGTTCGATGTACTCGAGCCAGTCGGCGAGCGTGCGTTGCGTCGACATCACAGCGCCCGATGCACGGCTTCGCCGAACAGTGCGGTGTGATGCGTCGCGTCGTTCATGCGCACGATGTCGAGGTGATCGACGTCGTCGCCTTCGAGCAGGTTGAGCGTGGTCGGCGCCTGGCGGAAGGTCCACAGGCGCGACAGCGGCAGGCCCATCACCTTGCACAACAGCACGCGATTGACCGCGTCGTGCGCGACGACCAGCAGGGTGTCGTGTTCGCCCAGGCCTTCGGTCGCGCGTTGCAGCGCGGGCCATGCGCGATCGATGACGTGCTGCAGCGATTCGCCTTCGGGCATCAGCACTTCGTGCGGTGCGTGGCGCCATGCGTGCAGGCGATCGGGGTCGCGTTCGCGGATCTCCGCGGCGAGCAGGCCTTCCCACGTGCCGTGCGCGATTTCCATCAGGCCGGCGTCGGTCGTGAGTTTCGCGACGCGGTCTTCGCCCAGCGCGAGTTCGGCGGTGCGCAGCGCACGCTTGAGCGGCGACGCCACCGCGCGATCGATGTGCACGTGGCGCAGGCGTTCGCCGAGCGAACGCGCCTGCGCTTCGCCGACCTCGGACAAGGGAATGTCTTCCTGTCCTTGATAACGGCCTTCGGCATTCCACGCGGTTTCGCCGTGACGGGCGAGGAGGATTTTCATTGCTCAGACCTGTTGCAGCGAAAGCACGCCGGGCGTGGCGCGCAGGGTGGACAGTTGCGCATCGTCGAGCGGCTGGTCGACGGTGATCGCGGCACGCGCCTGTCCGTCGCCGGCCGCGCCGAGCGCGAAGTTCACGATGTTGATGCCGGCCGCGCCGAGCTGCGAACCGACCATGCCGATCATGCCCGGCCGGTCTTCATTGCGCAGCAGCAACACATGGGCTTGCGGGTCGAATTCGATCTCGACGCCGTCGAGCCGCACGACGCGCGGGCCGCGATGCAGCGTCGCTTCGATCTCGCGCACGCGGTCGGCGCCTTCCACGCGGATGCGCAGCAGGCGGTCGAAACCGTCGCCGTCGCCGCCGATCGTTTCGGCCACCACCAGGCCGCGCGCATGGGCTTCCTGCAGCGCGTTGACGGGCGTGACGCGGCCCGAATGCTGGCCGAGCAGCGCGGCCACGAGCAGGCGCGTGAGCGGGCGCGTGTCGAGCGCTTCGGTACGTCCGGCGTAGGTGACGGTCAACTGCGTCGGCGCGCGCACCAGGCGCGCTGCGAGGCGGCCCAGCGCGGACATCAGCGGCATCCAGGGGCCGACTTCGCGCGCGGCCTCCGCGGTCAGCGGCGGCAGGTTGACGCAACCGGCGACGGCGCCGGTCGCGACGAAGTCGATCACCTGCCGCGCGAGGATCGTGCTCACCGCCTGTTGGGCTTCGCTGGTCGATGCGCCCAGATGCGGCGTCAGGATGAGCTTGGGATGCGGACGCAGCGGCGAATCGGCCGGCAGCGGTTCGGTCGCGAAGGTGTCGAGCGCCGCGCCGGCGATGTGGCCTTCGTCGAGCAAACGCAGCAGCGCCGCTTCGTCGACCAAGCCACCACGCGCGGCATTGATGAGGTACGCGCCCGGCTTCATCGCGCGCAGGCGCGCTTCCGACAACAGGTGCGTGGTTTCCTTCGTGCGCGGGATGTGCAGCGTGACGATGTCGGCCCATGCGAGAAGATCGTCGAGCGTCTTGAGCGGCACGCTGCCCTTCCCCGCCGCCGAGGCTGGCAGGAACGGATCGTAGGCCGCGACTTCCATCCCGATACCCTGCGCCTTGCGCGCGACCGTGCCGCCGATGCGGCCCAGGCCGATGACGCCGAGGCGCTTGCCTTCGAGTTCGAATCCGGTGAGGCCCGCCTTCGGCCAGTGCCCGGCCTTCATGCCCGCATCGGCACGCGGGATGTGGCGCGCGAGTGCGAACAGCAGCGACAGCGCGTGTTCGGCGGCGGCGAGCGTGTTGCCGTCGGGCGCGTTCATCACGGCGATGCCTTTCGCCGTGGCGGCGTCGACGTCGATCGTGTCCACGCCCGCGCCGGCGCGGCCGATCACGCGCAGGCGGCGCGCATGTTCGAGCGCGGCGGCGGGCACGGGGGTGGCGGAACGCACGAGCAAGGCGTCGACGTCGGCCAGGGCCGCGGCGAGATCGTCGGGATTCTTGATGGGATCGGCCACCGCCACGTCCCAGCCGGCAAGGCGGAACAGCGCGAGACCGTCTTCATGGATGCCATCGCAGGCCAGCACTTTCATTCGCACGCTCCGGTTGGGGAAGGAGCGCGGACAACCTTGCGAGCCGGCGGGACGGAATGCGACATCGTCGGGCGGTGTGCCCGGTGGTACCAATTTCACTGCTGCGTGTCGGAAAACGGGGCCGGCTGGCATGGGAATCCGCGACCACCGCAGCCTACCATGCGCTTCCCTCCACGGAGCAACCCCCATGACGCGACAGGCGAAAGGTACGTTCGAAGTGAAGCGCGGCGCCGAACCGGCCGTCGACATGGGCGATGGCGTGGAAGCCGGCCACTTCCGTTTCGACAAGACATTCGAGGGCCCGCTCGACGCCACCAGCGTCGTGCACATGATGGCGGCGATGACCGCTACGCCGGGTTCGGGCTGTTACGTCGCGATCGAACGCGTCGTCGCCACGCTCGAAGGCCGCAGCGGCACGTTCTTCTTCCGTCACCTCGGTGAAATGGAACGCGGCACGCCGGCGCTCGACCTGGCCGTGGTGCCCGACTCGGGCACCGACGGCCTGGAAGGATTGCGCGGGCGCATGGCCATCGACATCGTCGACGGCCAGCATTTCTACACGTTCGACTACACGCTGCCCGACGCTTGACCGTGCGCGTTCAATCGTGCTCGTTCAATCGGCTTCGTTGAACGAGGGCATCGCCGACGAGTGATGGTTGGCGATCAGCCAACGCTTGCCGTCGTACACGTAGACGAAGGTGTAACGCGCTTTGACATGCGTGCCCTGCGCGAGGGTGAGCGTGTAGACGCCCGAATCGATCACGGCGTTGCAGCCGATTTGCACATGGTGTTCGTCGACGCGGCCGACGGCGCGCTTCTGGTCGAACTTCGAGAAGAACGCGATGCGCTCGGCTTTCGTGTAACGCGGCTTGTTCGAGACCGCCGGCAGCAACACGGCGTTGTCGGTGTACAACGCGGCCAGTTGTGCGGGCGTGCCCGTCATCGCCGTCGTGTTCCAGGTGTCGAACAACCGGGCGACCTGCGCTTCAGTGATCTTCGCGCAGGTCGTCTGGCCCGCGGCCTGCGCCGCGAGCGGAAGCAGCAGGCCGAGGGCTGCTGCGATTCGTAGCTTGCGCATGAGCGCTTCCTCGTCGTGAGCCGGATGGCCCGCGGCGAGAAGACTGGAGGCGCCGCGGGGGCGCGCTCCAGTGGAAAGTTCCCGGATGCCTTACTCGGCCGGGAGGTGCATTTCCTGCAGCAAATGCGGCGCGGGATAGACCTTCGCCAGCAGCCAGCGCAAATAGCGCATGTCCACGTGGATCGCGCGCTTGAAGCGCGGGTCGTAATACCAGCTCGCGCTCACCGCTTCCCAGTTGCTGTCGAAGTTCAGGCCGATGAGCTTTCCGTCCGCGTCCAGCACCGGGGACCCGGAATTGCCGCCCGTGGTGTCGAGGTTGGTCATCAGGTCGACCGTCTGCGTCTTCAGCACCGGATCGGCGGTCGTGCCGAAATCGCCCTTCGCGATCGCATCGAGCAAGGGCTTGGGTGCATCGAACGGCGCCTGCCCCGTGTGCTTCTCGACGATGCCCTGCACGGTGGTCAGCGGGCGATAGTCGATGCCATCGCGCGGCGACATCGGCGTGATCTTGCCGTAGCTGACGCGCAGCGTGGAGTTCGCGTCCGGATACACCGCGCGACCCTGCGACTTGCTGTACGCATTCAGCGCGCGCATGTAGGCCGGACGCAGGCGCAGCAGGTCGCCGTCGCGCTGCTTGCTCTCTTCTTCCAGGCGCAGGTACGCCGGCAACAGCGTCTTCGCGGCGACGAGCATCGGGTCGGTGCTGGCGGCGACGTTCGCATCCTGCAAGGTCGCAAGACGCACGGTCTCATCGCCGAGCTTCGTGCCGGCGTAGAGCGCGTCGAGCTTCGCCGTCGCATCGGCCTCGGTCGTGCCGAACACCGCGTCGATTTCCGGCAGGTGCTGCGCAGTCGGCAACGCGCGGTACTGCGCGAGCAGGTGCGCGAGGATCGCCTTCTCCACCTTCGGGTCGTAGCGGCGCTGCACCTGCTTGAACGAACCGACGATCAAGGCTTCGTCGCGTTCCTGGTAGCCGGACTCGCGCTGCGCATCGGGCTTGGTACGTTCGATCGCGCGGCGCTGCACGGTGAGCGCGGCTTTCAATAATTGCGTCGAACCGCGGATCGAGGAAACGAGCTGATCGCGGTCGCGCGTGGTCATCGCACCGGACAGCAGCGCCTGCGCGGCGTCGATGTCCTTGCGCGTGGCGGCGCCGTCGGGCTGCTTGTCCAGCCACGCGAGCAGCGCGGCTTCTTCGGTGTTGCGGATGCGCACCGCGTCGCTGCGACGCAGGCCGTCGAGTTCGCCCTGCGCGCGCTTGAGGTTGTTCTTCATCGACTGCACTTGCGAGGCGTACGCGACCTGCGCGGCCTTGTCGCCCTTCGCGGCGCCTTCGACCGTATCGATGATCCCGTCGAACAGCGCCACGCGCGACGGCAGTTGCCATTCGATCTGGTTCTTGAACTCCGAGGCCATGCGATGGCGATAGGTCACGCCCGGGTAGCCGGCGAGCATCGCGAAGTCGCCCTGCTGCACGTTGCGCGTGGAAATCTGCAGGTGCGCGGGCGGCGCGTACGGCACGTTGTCCGGCGCGAAGTCGGCCGGCTTGCCGTCCTTGCCCACATAGGCGCGCAGCAGCGTGAAGTCGCCGGTGTGGCGCGGCCACATGAAGTTGTCGATCTCGTCGCCGTAGTTGCCGATGGATTCGGGCGGTGCGTAGACCAGGCGAACGTCGCGCAGTTCGAGCTGGCGGATCAGGTAGAAGTCGCTGCCGTAATCCATGTTCGCGACGCTGCAGCGCGTGCCGGCTTCGCGTTCGCAATCGGCGACGACGGCCTTGGTGGCGGCGTCGATGGCGTCGAAATACGCACGGCCCTGTTTGCCGCGCGCATCGTTGAGGATGCGGTCGGTGATGCGGTCGAAGCCGGTGGTCACCAACACGCGGAAGTCGGGGTTGGCCGGCAGTTCGCCGGCGCGGTCGGCCGCGACGAAGCCGTCGTGGATCAGGTCGCGGTCGGCCTTGGAGTTGTACTGGATCACGCCGAAGGCGACGTGGTGGTTGGTCAGCACCAGCCCGTCCTTCGAAACGAAGGCGCCGGTGGCGCCGCCCACCTTCACCACCGCGTTCATCGGCGCGCGGGTGAGGTCGGCCAGTTGCCTGGGGTCGCCCTTGTAGCCGGCAGCCTTGAGCTGCGTGGCGATGTCGGGCAGTTGCGAGGGCATCCACATGCCTTCGTCGGCCTGGGCGGTGGCTGCGCAGAGCAGCAGGGGTGCGAGCAAGCGACGACGCATCGGGCAGGCGATCCTGGGTGGGTGAACGGCCCGCGAGTATAAGCGGCCGTCCGGCGGCCTATAATTCCGGCCTTCTTCCGTACGGTTTCGGGCACGACATGACGATGATGAAGGCGCTGGTGAAGCGCGAGGCGGGCAAGGGCATCTGGATGGAACAGGTGCCGGTGCCGACCCCGGGCCCGAACGAGGTGCTGATCCGCCTGGAGAAGACGGCGATCTGCGGCACCGACCTGCACATCTACCTGTGGGACGAGTGGAGCCAGCGCACGATCAAGCCGGGCCTGGTGATCGGCCATGAGTTCGTCGGCCGCATCGTCGACCTCGGCCCCGGCGTCACCGGTTACAAGATCGGCCAGCGCGTGTCGGCCGAAGGCCACATCGTGTGCGGCCATTGCCGCAACTGTCGCGCCGGCCGCCAGCACCTGTGCCCGAACACCGTCGGCATCGGCGTCAACCGCGACGGCGCGTTCGCCGAGTTCATCGTGATGCCGGCCAGCAACCTGTGGCCGATCCCCGACCAGATCCCGGGCGAGCTCGCCGCGTTCTTCGATCCCTACGGCAACGCCGCGCATTGCGCGCTGGAGTTCGATGTCGTCGGCGAAGACGTGCTGATCACCGGCGCGGGCCCGATCGGCATCATCGCCGCGGGCATCTGCAAGCACATCGGCGCGCGCAACGTGGTGGTCACCGACGTCAACGACTATCGCCTCAAGCTCGCCGCCGACATGGGCGCCACGCGCGTGGTCAACGTGTCGAACACGAGCCTGAAGGACGTGATGGCCGACCTGCACATGGAAGGCTTCGACGTGGGCCTGGAAATGAGCGGCAATCCGCGCGCGTTCAACGACATGCTCGATTGCATGTACCACGGCGGCAAGATCGCGATGCTCGGCATCATGCCCAAGGGCGCGGGTGCCGACTGGGACAAGATCATCTTCAAGGGCTTGGTGCTGCACGGCATCTACGGCCGTCGCATGTACGAGACCTGGTACAAGATGACGCAGCTCGTGCTCGGCGGCTTCCCGCTCGGCAAGGTGCTCACGCACCAGTTGCCGATCGATTCGTTCCAGGAAGGGTTCGAACTGATGGAATCGGGCAAGGCCGGCAAGGTCGTGCTGAGCTGGAATTGACCATGACCCTGACCAAGCGCTACGCCGACACCCTCGACGAGATCCGCGACGCCGGCCTGTTCAAGTCCGAGCGCATCATCACCAGCCCGCAGTCGGCGGAAATCACGCTGGCCGACGGCCGCACGGTGCTGAACTTCTGCGCAAACAACTACCTCGGGCTGGCCGACCATCCCGACGTGATCGCGGCGGCCAAGCAGGCGCTCGACACGCACGGCTTCGGCATGGCCAGCGTGCGTTTCATCTGCGGCACGCAGGACCTGCACAAGCAGCTCGAAAAGACGATCGCGGATTTCTTCGGTACCGAAGACACGATCCTCTACGCCGCATGCTTCGACGCGAACGGTGGCTTGTTCGAACCCCTGCTGGACGAGAACGACGCGATCATTTCCGACGCGCTCAACCACGCTTCGATCATCGACGGCGTGCGCCTGTGCAAGGCCAAGCGTTACCGCTACGCCAACAGCGACATGGCCGACCTGGAAAAGCAGCTCCAGCAGGCGAAGGCCGACGGCGCGCGCACGATCATGATCACCTCCGACGGCGTGTTCTCGATGGACGGCTTTATCGCGCCGCTCGATGAAATCACGGCGCTCGCGCAGAAGTACGGTGCGCTCGTGCACATCGACGAATGCCACGCGACCGGTTTCCTCGGCAAGACGGGCCGCGGCTCGGCCGAGGTCAAGGGCGTGATGGACAAGATCGACATCTTCACCGGCACGCTCGGCAAGGCGATGGGCGGCGCGCTCGGCGGTTTCACGACCGCGAAGCGCGAAGTGATCGAACTGCTGCGCCAGCGCTCGCGTCCGTATCTGTTCTCGAATTCGCTGCCGCCGCATGTGGTGGCCGCGGGGATCAAGGCGTTCGAGATGCTGTCGTCGGCGGGCGATTTGCGCGAGAAGCTGGCGGAGAACACGCGCCATTTCCGCGAAGCGATGACCAAGGCCGGTTTCGACATCAAGCCGGGCGTGCATCCGATCGCACCGGTGATGTTGTACGACGCACCGCTGGCGCAGAAGTTCGCGGCGCGGTTGCTCGAGGAAGGCATCTACGCGATCGGCTTCTTCTTCCCGGTGGTGCCGAAGGGCCAGGCGCGCATCCGCACGCAGATGAGCGCGGCACACACGCGCGAACACCTGGATCGTGCGATCGATGCGTTCAAGCGCATCGGTGTCGAACTCGGCGTCATCAAAGCCTGATCGAACTGCCCCCTCCCCTGCTTGCAGGGGAGGGCCGGGGTGGGGTTACGCGAGCGATCCGATCTCGTCGGAATTCAGTTCCCGCCAAACCCCCTTCGCAAGATCACCAAGCTCCAACGGCCCGATCGCCACGCGCACCAGCCGCAACACGTCGATCCCCAACACCGACAACATCCGGCGGATCTGCCGGTTGCGCCCTTCGTCGAGCACGATCTCCAGCCACGCGGTGCGTTCGCCCGTGCGCAGGATCGTCGCGGTTTTCGCGCGCAGTGTTTCGCCTTCGTCGTCGATGCCGGCATTGAGTGCAGCGAGCAATGCGTCGTC
Source organism: Noviluteimonas gilva (assembly GCF_009740395.1). Classification (GTDB taxonomy): domain Bacteria; phylum Pseudomonadota; class Gammaproteobacteria; order Xanthomonadales; family Xanthomonadaceae; genus Noviluteimonas; species Noviluteimonas gilva. The sequence goes on along the minus strand of NZ_WOXT01000002.1, from coordinate 59,314 downwards.
GGGAAGCGCATCGATCTGCACGTGGTAGCGCTTGTCCGGTCCTGTTTCGGGATCCGTGACGCGCGCCGCCCACGCGGGATCATTGGTGAACAACAGCAGCCCTTCGCTCGCCTTGTCGAGCCGGCCGACAGGCGCGAGCCACGGCAACCCTGCCCCGTCGAAACACCGGTAGACCGTGTCGCGGCCGCGCTCGTCGCGCGCCGTGGTCACCAGGCCGCGCGGTTTGTTGAGCAGGATGACGCGGCGTTCGGGTGCGTCGTCGAGGGAACGGCCGTCGAGTGCGATGCGATGGCGGCCGGCGATCGTCGGGAACTCCGGATCACGCACGATGCGCCCGTCGACGCTGACGCGGCCGGCACGGATCCACTCGGCGGCTTGCGTGCGCGAACACACGCCGCGCTTGGAAAGCGCGCGTGCGAGTCCGTGTCGTGGTGTCGCGGGGTTGGCCAGCGGGGTGTCAGCCGCTGTGGATCAGGGCTTCGTCGGCGTCGCGGGCGGCGAGGTCGTCGCGGGCGCCTGCGTGCCGGGCGGTGCGCCTTCGGGCGTGGCGTTCGGCGCCGTGGGTGTCGTGGTGGTAGCGGGCGCCGCCGTCGAGGAAGCAGGTGCCGGCGCAGCAGCCGCCGCGCCGCCGCCCTTCGCGACGCGCACGCCGCGCGCCTTCATCCACTGGTCGAATTCTTCGGCCGTCATGCGCTTGCCGTTCTGGTTCATGTCGAACCGCCACGGCGTGTTGTCGAACTGCGTCTGCGGCTTGTAGGTCGACGGATCGATCACGCCGTTGGCCGGCGACGCGGCAGGCGCGGCGTTGGCGATGCTGCGGCAACCTTCGAGCTTGAGGCGGAACAGGACGTTGTCGACGGTCTGCGACTCGTCGAACGCCTGCGCGAGGACGCCGGTCGGCGCGCCGAGTTGATGGCTGGGAACGGCGAGTTCAGGCGAAAGTGCGGGCAGCACGGTCGGTTGGATCGGCAGCGCGCGGGGCGCGGTGGCCAGGCTGCAGTTGGCTTGCGCGTGGGCCATGCCCGACATCGCCAACAGTCCGAGTGCAACGAGTGCGTATCGCATGGCCAATCTCCCGAGTTCCGTTGGAGTGTAGGCACCCTGCCGTTGGCTAACAACCGGATCACCGTCGATCGCGTGTGATCCGCGTAGAAAAAAAAGAAGCCCGGCGTTAGCCGGGCTTCTTCGTGTTGCGTGAAACGTCGAGTCGAACTTAGTTCTGGACGTTCAGCTCGGTGCGGCGGTTGCGCGCACGGCCTTCCGGATTGTCCGAACCGTCGTCGTTCGTGTTCGGCGCGATCGGGCGGCTCTCGCCGTAACCAACCGGACCGATCAGGCGAGCGGCGTCGACGCCGTTGCTGGTCAGGTACTCGTACACGGCCTTGGCGCGACGCTCCGACAGCTTCTGGTTGTATTCGTCGGAACCGACGGAGTCGGTGTGACCGGCGACTTCAACCTTCAGCTCGGGGTAACGCTTCAGGATTTCGGTGGCTTCGCCGAGGATCGCGACCGCGTCCGGACGCAGCGTCGACTTGTCGAAGTCGAAGTTGACGCCCTTCAGGTCGATCGTGACCGGCACCGGGCAGCCGTCCGGACCGATGGTCTGGCCAGCCTGCGAACCGGGGCACTTGTCGTCGCAGTTGTTGACGCCGTCGCCGTCATCGTCCGCATCGGCGCACGACGGGGCCGCCGGGGCCGGGGCAACCGGCGCCGCCGGCTCCGGACCGAGGGCCACGGTCAGGCCGACCGAAGCGAGGATGTCGGTGAAGTAGTCTTCCTGGTCCTGGGCCGGACGGGCCTGGACGTCGTCGAAGTCGACGCGCGTACCGAGCTCCGTGCGGAGGTCGACGCGGCCGAAATCGAACTGCAGGCCGGCGCCGAGGTTCAGCGCGGCGTTGTTGTCCGAATGCTGGGCCGGGAAGCCGCCGTCCGGCGTACCGAAGGCCGGGTCACGGACGAACTCTTCCTCATGACGCTGCCAGCCCAGGCCCATGCGGACGTAGGGCCACCACTTCGCGTCAGCGCTGCGGAAATGGTAGCGAGCGTCGGCCGAGGCGCCGTACTGGCTCCACCAGAGGTTCGGATTCGACTGCTTGTCCGGGTTCTGGTAGTTCAGTTCGAAGTCGACCGACCAATTCGGGTTCAGGAACTTGCCGAAGCCGAGGGTGCCGAAGATGGAATCTTCGGTATCACGGTCCGTGTCCTGGAAGTTCACGCCAGTGGAACCAGCGACGTACCAACGGTCGTCGAAGGTCTGCGCGGCGGCCGCCTGCGCGACGCCAAGCCCGCAAAGCAGCGCGGCGCAGAGGAGTTTCTTGTTCATGTTCAGCTCCTTGATCAGGGTAAAGAAACCAATCGCATTTTCAATTTCAGACGGCCGCGATCCGCACGGCATCCAGGCCAACTTAATTCGGGGCGCATGAAGGCCTTGTTAACGCTAGCATAACAGTTGGGAGGTGCCAACCCTCGCGGGGCGGGCAAATCTTACACCCGGTAAAGGTTCAGGAAGTCCGAGATGGACATGGCTTCCAGTTCCGCCGGCTTGCCCGCCAGTGCCATCAGGCGGTCGGCCGACGCCGCCGGGAGGTGGGCCCGGATGGCGGCCTGGAACTTTGCCATCAACACGGGGATGCCTTCTGCACGACGTTTCCGGTGGCCGATCGGAAAATCGATCGACACCTTCTCCGTGCTCGTGCCGTCCTTGAAGAACACCTGGACCGAATTGCCGATGTAGCGCTTGTCCGGGTCGAAGTAGTCCTTGGTGAACTGCGGGTTCTCCTTCACCACCATCTTGGCGCGCAACGCGTCGATGCGCGGGTCGGAAGCGATGTCGTCGTTGTAGTCGTCCGCGGTCAGGCGGCCGAAGATCAGCGGGACGGCGACCATGTACTGCAGGCAGTGGTCGCGGTCGGCGTAATTGGCCAGCGGGCCGGTCTTGTCGATGATCCGGACGCCGGCTTCCTGCGTTTCCATCTCGATGCGGTCGATGTCATCGATGCGGCCCCGCACCTGCGGATGCAGCTGCATGGCGCATTCCACCGCGGTCTGCGCGTGGAATTCGGCCGGGAACGAGATCTTGAACAGCACGTTCTCCATCACGTAGCTGCCGAAGGGACGCTCGAACTCGAACGGCTTGCCCTTGAAGGCGACGTCGTAGAAGCCCCAGGTCTTCGCGCTCAGCGCGCTCGGATAGCCCACGACCTTCTTGTCCACCGCATTCAGCGCGTGCGTGACGGCGCGGCGGCAGGCATCGCCCGCGGCCCAGCTCTTGCGCGGGCCGGTGTTCGGCGCGTGGCGGTAGGTGCGCAGCACGCCGTTGTCGATCCACGAATGGGAGACGGCCGTGATGATTTCGTCCTTCGTGCCGCCCAGCATCGCGGTGGCCACGGCGGTCGAGGCCAGGCGCACGAGGATCACGTGGTCCAGGCCGACGCGGTTGAAGGAGTTCTGCAGCGCGTAGACGCCCTGGATCTCGTGGGCCTTGATCGCCCAGCCCAGCACGTCGCGCACGGTGATCGTCTTGCCCGAATCCTCACGCAGGGCCTTGCGGTTCAGCCAGTCGGCCACGGCGAGGATGGCGCCCAGATTGTCCGACGGATGGCCCCATTCGGCGGCGAGCCAGGTGTCGTTGAAGTCGAGCCAGCGCACCAGCGTGCCGATGTTGAAGGCGGCCTGGACCGGATCGAGCTCGTAGCCGGTGCCCGGCACGACGGCGCCGCCGGGGAGCGTCGCGCCCGGCACGATCGGCCCGAGGTGCTTCACGCAGCCCTCGAACTTCATCGCGAGCATCGCGCAGGCGAGCGAGTCGAGCAGCATGTGGCGCGCGGTGTCGTACGCCTCCTGTGAGTCGAGCTTGTAGTCGACGACGTAGTCGGCGATGTCGACCATCGGCTGGTCGGGATTCGGGCGAACGGCGGAACGGACGTCGAAGTGGCTCATGCGTAGGCGGTCGGCGGAGGGAAGCCGCGCATTTTGCCAGACGTCGGCGCGTTTCACGGCCCGACCATCGGTCGGATGACGGTTCAGGCGCTGCGCGCGTTGCACGCATGCAACGCACCAACGTGGCCGAACGGCTTGGTTGGAGGCGGCGCCACGCGCATCTTGACGGCATGGACAAGCCACTTCCCACCCTCTTTCTTTCCCACGGCTCGCCGATGCTCGCCGTGCAGGATTCCGCTGCCGGCCGCTTCCTCGACGGCCTGGGCAAGCAACTGCCGACGCCGCGCGCGATCGTCGTCGCTTCGGCGCACTTCACCGGCGCGCCCACGCATGTCGGTGCAGCCGCGCTGCCGCACACCATCCACGACTTCGGCGGCTTTCCGCCGGCGCTGTACGAATTGCGCTACCCCGCGCCCGGCCTGCCGGCGCTCGCGCACGAGATCGCGCGGACGATCGACGCCGCCGGCATCCCCGCGCGCATCGCACCCGAACACGGCCTCGATCACGGCGTGTGGGTGCCGCTGCTGCGCATGTATCCGGAGGCCGACATCCCGGTCGTTTCGCTTTCGGTGGATCCGCGCGGCGATGCGCGGGCGCACGTCGCGCTCGGCCGCGCGTTGGGCGAGTTGCGCAACGACGGCGTGCTCGTCATCGGCTCCGGCGGTTTCGTGCACAACCTCGGCGACCTGGACTGGCGCCACCCCGACGCATCGCTGGCGCCGTGGGCCGCCGACTTCGCCGACTGGATGCGCGAACGCCTGGGCTCGCACGATCTCGACGCCCTCGCCGACTGGCAGACCCGCGCGCCGAACGCGAAGCGCGCGCACCCGACGGTCGAACACCTGATGCCCCTGTTCGTCGCGCTCGGTGCCGCGGGCGAGGCGCCCACGATGCGACACCTGCACCAATCGCACGAGCTCGGGACGCTGGCCCTGGACGCTTTCGCCTTCGAGTGATTGTGCGGCGGCGCGAATCCGGGCAAGGTGCGCCATCCCGTACGCCGGCGTATGCGCATGTCCGCCCTGCCCTCCGAAGTCTCCTCCGACAGCGACGCCACCCCGTATCCGCATTTGTTCCGCCCACTCGACCTGGGCTTCGCGACGCTGCGCAACCGCATCCTCATGGGCTCGATGCACACGGGCCTGGAGGATCGCGCGCGTGATTTCCCGAAGCTCGCGGCCTACTTCGCCGAGCGCGCCGCCGGCGGCGCGGGGCTGATCGTCACCGGCGGCTTCGCGCCGAACCTGGTGGGTTGGCTGAAGCCGTTCGCGGGCAAGTTGTCGTGGCGCCACGAAGTGCGTCCGCATCGCCAGGTCACGCAGGCCGTGCACGCGCACGGTGCGCACATCTGCCTGCAATTGCTGCACGCGGGGCGTTACGCGTACCACCCCTTGTCGGTCGCGCCTTCGAAACTGAAGGCGCCGATCAATCCCTTCACGCCGCGCGCGTTGTCGGCGCGCGGTGTCGAACGCCAGATCGCCTCGTATGCACGCGCAGCGGTGTTCGCGCGCGAAGCCGGTTACGACGGCGTCGAGCTGATGGGATCGGAGGGGTATCTCATCAACCAGTTCACGGTCGCGCGCACCAACAAGCGCAACGACCGCTGGGGCGGCGACGCGACGCAACGCATGCGCTTCGCCGTCGAGATCGTTCGCCGCGTGCGCGAAGCCTGCGGCCCCGACTTCATCCTCGTCTATCGCCTGTCGATGCTCGATCTGGTCGACGGCGGCGGCGACTGGAACGAGATCGTGCACCAAGCGCAGGCGATCGAAGCCGCAGGCGCGACGATCCTCAACACCGGCATCGGCTGGCACGAAGCGCGCATTCCCACGATCGCCACGTCCGTGCCGCGCGCTGCGTTCGCGGGCGTCACCGCGAAGCTGCGTCCGCACGTGCGCTTGCCGCTGGTCACCACCAATCGCATCAACATGCCCGACGTCGCCGAAGCGGTGCTCGCCGCGGGCGGCGCCGACATGGTGTCGATGGCGCGCCCGCTGCTCGCCGATCCGCAATGGCCGAACAAGGCGCGGGCCGGACGCGCGCATGCGATCAACACCTGCATCGCCTGCAACCAGGCGTGCCTGGACCACGTGTTCGAAAACAAGCGCGCGAGTTGTCTGGTGAATCCGCGCGCGTGCGCGGAAACCGAAATGGTGCCGTCGCGCGCAACGACACCGCGCCGCATCGCCGTCGTCGGCGCCGGACCCGCGGGCCTGGCGTGCGCGACCGAAGCGGCCGCGCGCGGCCACACCGTCGATCTGTTCGAAGGCAGCGACGCGATCGGCGGGCAGTTCAACCTCTCGCGCCGCATTCCCGGCAAGGAAGAGTTCGAGGAAACGCTGCGCTACTTCCGCAATCGCATCGAAGAAACCGGCGTGCGCTTGCATCTTCGAACGCATGTCGAACGCGACACGTTGAAGGACTACGACGCCATCGTCGTCGCCACCGGCGTCACCCCGCGCGAAGTGTCGTTCCCGGGCGCGGACCATGCGAAGGTCGTCGGCTACGCGGACGTGATCGAAGGTCGCGTCAAATGCGGCAAGCGTGTCGCGTTGATCGGCGCGGGCGGCATCGGCTTCGACGTCGCGGAATTCCTCGTGCACGAAGGGCCGTCGCCATCGCTGGATCCGCAACGCTGGATGCACGAATGGGGCATCGATCCGACGTTCGAAACGCGCGGCGGGCTCGCACCCGCGCATCCCGAACCGCCGGCGCGCGAAGTGTGGCTGCTGCAACGCACGCCCGGCCGCCCCGGCGCGCGCCTGGGCAAGACGACGGGCTGGATCCATCGCGCGACGTTGAAGTCCAAAGGCGTGCACATGCTCGGCGGCGTCGAATACCTCGGCGTCGACGATGACGGCCTGCGCATTCGCATCGACGGTGAAGAACGCTTGCTGCCGGTCGATCACGTCGTGGTCTGCGCGGGGCAGGAACCGCGTCGCACCTTGTTCGATGCCTTGTCGGGCACCGCGGCGGGCGTGCATGTCATCGGCGGTGCCGATGTCGCCGCCGAACTCGACGCCAAGCGGGCCATCGCCCAGGGCACGGCGCTCGCGGCGCAGCTTTAACGGGGTGGGTCGTAGGCTTCGCGGCCTGTCCCGACCGCGGAGTGCCGCCCCATGTACGTCGATGGCTATGTCCTGGCCGTTCCCGAAAGCAAGCTCGCCGATTACCGGAAGATGGCCCGCAAGGGGGGCAAGATCTGGAAGGAATACGGCGCGCTCGAGTACATGGAAACCGTCGAGGACGACGTCAAGCCCGGCAAGCTCACCAGCTTCCCGCAGGCGGTGAAGCGCAAGCCCGGCGAGCTCGTGGTGTTCTCCTGGATCATCTACAAGTCGAAAGCCCAGCGGGACCGGATCAACGCCAAGGTCATGAAGGATCCGCGTCTGGCCGAGTTCGCCGATCCGAAGAAGTTGCCGTTCGACGGCAAGCGCATGTTCTGGGGCGGCTTCAAGCCCATCGTGACGATGTGACCTAGCGCATTCACATTAAAAAGACAAGCAAATCCGTAACTTACGAAAGCGGTTCAGGGTTGGTTAGGCACCCGATCGTTAACGTGCGCACACTTTCACGCCCCGCCAGTCGATGCGGGGCACCCTCGCGGCCCGCCTTCCAAGGGCCGCGATCGGGCAAAGGCAGCCGTTAGAGCCGCCGCCCTCCCCAGTACGCCATGTCGCCGGGTCCTTTCGGGCCGGCGTCGCAACGGAGCAAGGAGTCCGACGCAATGAAGCTGGCCTGGATCCTCTGGCTGTCGCACGTGTTGCCGCAGCCGGCCGCAGATTCGCTCTGCCTGAGTACCACCGTGTACCTCGAGGCGCGCGACCAATCCGCCCTCGGGCAGCAAGCCGTCGCCGAGGTGGCCCTGCGCCGCCGCGACAGCGGGCTGTGGGGCGACAACCTGTGTTCGGTGGTCACCGCGAAGAAGCAGTTCGCACCGACGATCGTCCCCGCCGACACGCGCCTGCGTGGTGGCGAAGCGTGGTCGAACGCCGTGAGCGTGGCGCTCGAAGCCGAACGCAACTGGGCATTGCCGTACGGGCAGCGCCAGGAAGTCGTGCCGGGCGCGAGCCACTTCGCCGCGCATGCGATCGCGACGCCGGCATGGAGCAACGCGTTCCAGGTCGCGCGGATCGGCGATCACACGTTCTATCGCGTGCAGACGCTCAAGCCGCGCCACGGGTGAACTACATTGTTTCCTCCAGCGTGATTGTCGCTTGACGCACCGCTGACGAAGATGGCGACTCTGGATCGATGGAGTCGCCCATGAAGCTCTACTACACGCCCGGCACCTGCGCGTTGTCCGACCACATCGCGCTGGAATGGGTCGGCCAGCCGTTCGAAGCACGGCTGGTGACGCGCGAAGAACGCAAGCAACCCGAATATCTCGCGATCAATCCCGCAGGCGCGGTGCCCGCGCTGGAATTGAAGGACGGCACGGTGTTGCTGCAGAACGTGGCGATCCTCAACTTCATCGCCGACTCGTTTCCCGATTCCAGGCTCGGCGGCGATGGTTCGCCGCAATCGCGCGCGGTCGTCAACCAGTGGTTGTCGCTGGTCAACTCCGACGTGCATCCGCATTTCAAGGCGTTCTTCGGTGGCGCCGATTACCTCGAGGATCCGGCGCTGATCGAGAAGGCGCAGGACCAGGCGCGCAAGAGCCTGCGTCCCTTGTACGAGCGGCTCGATGCGCAACTGGAAGGAAAGGATTGGGTGACGGGCGAGCGTTCGATCGTCGATCCGTATCTGTTCGTCGTGCTGCGCTGGGCGAAGGCGATGAACGTCGATCTGTCGGGTTTGCACAACCTGGACGCGTACTTCGAGCGCATGCGCAAGGAGCCCGGGGTCAGTCGGGCGTTGCAGACGCAGGGGCTGGCGTAAGAACAAGTTCGTCGCGCTTACCCCACCCAAAAAGAAACCCGCCGCTTGGCGGGTTTCTTTTTGACCTCCCCTGGAGGGGAGGTGCTGTGCTCTCGCATTAGCGCTTTTCGATCGGCACGTAGTCGCGATCGTCCGGGCCGACGTAGTTCGCGCTCGGGCGGATGATCTTGCCGTCCTCGCGTTGTTCGATCACGTGCGCCGACCAACCGGTCGTGCGCGCGACGACGAACAAGGGCGTGAACATCGGCGTCGGAATGCCCATCATGTGATAGGCCGACGCGCTGTACCAATCCAGGTTCGGGAACATCTTCTTCATGTCCCACATCAGCGTTTCGATGCGCTCGCTGACGTCGAACAACACCTGGTTGCCGCCCTCCGCGCACAACTTGCGCGAGAGTTCCTTGATGATCGGGTTGCGCGGGTCGCCCACGGTGTAGACCGGATGGCCGAAGCCGATGACGATTTCCTTGCGCTCCACGCGCGCGCGGATGTCGGCTTCCGCTTCGTCGGCGGTCGAGTAGCGCGAGATGATGTCCATCGCCACTTCGTTCGCGCCGCCGTGCTTCGGGCCGCGCAGCGCGCCGATCGCGCCGGTGATGCACGAGAACATGTCCGAACCGGTGCCGGCGATCACGCGCGCGGTGAAGGTCGAGGCGTTGAACTCATGCTCGGCGTAGAGGATCAGCGACTTGTCGAGCGCATCGGCATGCAGCTTCGAAGGCGGCTCGCCGTGCAGCAGGTGCAGGAAGTGCGCGGCGACGTTGTCGTCGTCGGTCTCCACGTCGATGCGGCGACCGTTGCGCGTGAAGTGCCACCAGTACAGCAGCATCGAACCGAAGCAGGCGATCAGCTTGTCGGCGATGTCGCGCGCTTCCGACGCCGGATGGCCGTCGCGTTCCGGCAGCACGGTGCCGAGCACCGAGCAACCCGTGCGCATGACGTCCATCGGGTGCGCGTTGGCGGGCACGAGCTCCAGCGCTTCCTGCACGATGGCCGGCAGGCCACGCAGGCGCGAGAGCTTGGTCTTGTAGGCCTTCAGCTGCGAAGCGGTCGGCAACGCGCCGTGCACCAGCAGGTGGGCGACTTCCTCGAAGGTCGACTTCGTCGCGAGGTCCTTGATGTCGTAGCCGCGGTAATGCAGGTCGTTGCCGCTGCGGCCGACCGTGCAAAGGGCGGTGTTGCCGGCGGCCGTGCCGCTCAGCGCGACGGATTTCTTGGCCTTGGGGAGCACTTGTTCGCTCATGGCGTTTCCTTTCGTTGCGTCTTCGATCGATTCGGGGCGCGCGATCAGTTTTCGAATTCGCGCGCGGGGTCGGGTGTCGGGCAGGACGAGACTTCGCGCGAGACGTCTGCAGCCGTGCGCGGATGCGCCTGCGCGATCCAGCACTCGTCCAGCGCCGAGCAATAGCAGGCCTGCAAACTCCAGCGCTTCTGGCCGAGGTCGCGCAATACGGCGAACTGCGCCTTGTCCAGCGGCCGGTGGTACATGAAGTCGTCGCCCGGCGCGAGCACGGCGCCGTTGACCGTGCTGTAGGGCAGGTCCGCATCGGCGGGAAGGCCGAGCTGGCGATAGACCTGGTTCCAGTTCGTCGCCGGCTTGCCGTCGACGAGCACGCGCACGCTGCGCACGATCGCCGGGCCGTTGCCCTTGTTCGCGACGTGGAACTCGGCGAGCGAGCCCGCGTTGTAGAACACCAGGCGCGGCCACACTTGCGCGCGCACCTGCTGGCGCTGGAGTTGCGCGGTGTAGGCCGCGACGCCGACCGCCACGAAGCTCACGATCAGGGCCGAGAGCGCGGTGACGCGATCCCAGTCGAAGCCCGTACGCGGCACGGAGTCGCTCATTTGCCCTGCGAGAACAACGCGTCGAGCTTGTCTTCGTACGCGTGGTAGCCGAGGAAGTCGTACAGCTGCGCGCGGGTCTGCAGCGTGTCGATGATGTTCTTCTGCGTGCCCTCGCGGCGCACGGTTTCGTAGAAATTCAACGCGGCCTTGTTCATCGCGCGGTACGCGCCGCAGCAATACAGGGCAATGTCGACGTTCGCGCCGCGCAGCTCGTCGGTGGTGAAAAACGGCGTGGACCCGAACTCGGTGAGGTTGGCCAGGATCGGCACCTTCACCGCGGCCTTGAAGCGCTTGTAGTCCTCGAGCGTGTTCATCGCTTCGGGGAAGATCATGTCCGCGCCGGCTTCGACGTAGGCGCAGGCGCGATCGATCGCCGAATCCACGCCTTCGACCGCGGCCGCATCGGTGCGCGCCATGATCACGAAGGATTCGTCGGTGCGCGCGTCCACCGCGGCTTTCACGCGATCGACCATTTCGTCCTTCGTCACCACTTCCTTGCCGGGGCGATGGCCGCAACGCTTCTGCCCGACCTGGTCTTCCATGTGCACGGCGGCGACGCCGACGTTGATGAAGGAACGGATCGTGCGCGCGATGTTGAACGCGCCGCCCCAACCGGTGTCGATGTCGACCAGCAACGGCAGTTGCGTGGCATCGACGATGCGCCGCGCATCGACCAGCACGTCTTCCATCGTGCTGATGCCGAGGTCGGGCACGCCGAGCGAATTCGCGGCGACGCCACCACCGGAGAGGTACAGCGCCTTGTATCCCGTGCGCTTGGCCATCAGGCCGGCGTACGCGGTGATGGCGCCCATCACCTGCAGCGGGCTCTCGTCGCGGACGGCGCTTCGAAAACGTGCGCCAGCGGAGTTCTGCGTCATGTCATGCATCCACAATTGACGAGGCGACCTTGCGGTCGCCTCGAATGAATCACAGCAGGTGCGCCACGCCGGCGCGCTCTTCCTCGAGCTCGGCGAGCGTCTTGTCCATGCGCTCGCGGCTGAAGTCGTCGATCGGCAGGTCGCGGATCATCGTGTATTCGCCGCCCTGCGTGGTCACCGGGAAGCCGTACAGGACGTCCTTCGGAATGCCGTAGCTGCCATCGGACGGAATGCCCATCGTCACCCACTTGCCGTTGCTGCCGAGCAGCCAGTCGCGCACGTGGTCGATCGCGGCATTGGCGGCCGAAGCGGCCGACGAAAGACCGCGCGCTTCGATGATGGCGGCGCCGCGCTTGCCGACCTTCGGGATGAAGTCGTTCGCGTTCCAGTCGGCGTCGTTGATCTTGTCCTTCAACGAGGCGTTGGCGACGGTGGCGAAGCGGTAGTCCGGATACATCGTCGGCGAGTGGTTGCCCCACACGATGAGCCTGTCGATGTCCGCGACCTGCACGCCGGCCTTGATCGCGAGCTGCGACAGCGCGCGGTTGTGGTCCAGGCGCAGCATGGCGGTGAAGTTCTTCGCCGGCAGGTCCGGCGCGGACTTCATCGCGATGTAGGCGTTGGTGTTGGCCGGGTTGCCGACCACGAGCACCTTGACGTTGCGCGAGGCGACGTCGTTCAGCGCCTTGCCCTGTTCGGTGAAGATCTTCGCGTTCTCGAGCAGCAGGTCCTTGCGCTCCATGCCCGGGCCGCGCGGACGCGCGCCGACGAGCAACGCGACATCGGCGTCCTTGAACGCCACGCGCGGATCGTCCGTGCCGACCATGCCGGCGAGCAGCGGGAACGCGCAGTCCTCGAGCTCCATCATCACGCCCTTGAGTGCGGCCTGCGCCTTGTCGAGCGGCAGTTCCAGCATCTGCAGGATGACCGGCTGGTCCTTCCCGAGCATTTCGCCGGAGGCGATGCGGAACAGCAGGGCGTAGCCGATCTGGCCGGCGGCGCCGGTGACGGCAACACGGACGGGCTTCTTCATGGTGCGGTGGCTCCGAAAATCTGTGGGGACGGTGCGTGTGGGAACGACAAAATGCGTTACTTCAACTCTTCAAAGAATTCCTTGAAGCGTTGCAGGCCCGGCGCGAGTTGCGGCGTCGGGCAGGTGTAGCTGATGCGCAGCGCGCGCGGCTCGCCGAAGGCCGAGCCCGGCACGCAGGCCACGCCCTTGGCATCGAGCAGCGCGTTGCAGAAGTCGACGTCGTTGGCGATCTTCTGCCCCGTCGGACCATGCGTCTTGCCGAAGGCGACGCTGATGTCGGGGAACACGTAGAACGCACCCTGCGGACGCGGGCACACGACACCGGGCAGCGTGGCGAGCATCGCCAGCACCTGGTCGCGCTTGGCCGCGAATTCGGCGTTCTTCTGTTCCGGAATCGTCTGCGGGCCGCTCAACGCGGCGATGGCCGCGGCGGTGACGACTTCCGGGATGTTGGTGATGTGGTTGGAGTTCATCGTCGCGATCGCCTTGGCGACGCTCTCCGGACCGGCGAGGAAACCGACGCGCCAACCGGGCATGCCGTAAGTCTTCGACAACGAGTCCAGGAAGATCACGCGATCGCGCAGCTCGGGGCGCGCGTGCACGAAGTTGTGGTAGCCCAGGCCGTCGAACACCATGCGGTTGTAGATGTCGTCGGTGATCACCCACGTGTCGGGGTACTTGGCGATGACGTCGGCCAGCGCCGTGATCTCGTCCTTCGAATACACCATGCCCGTCGGGTTGGACGGGTTGTTGAACAGGAAGACCTTCGGCTTCTTCGCCAGCGCGGCGTCGAGCTGGGCCGGGGTCATCTTGTAGTCCTGCGACGCCGGGCACGGAAGCAGTTCGATCTTCGCGTTCACGATCTCCGCGATGTCGACGTAGCTGGTCCAGTAAGGCACCGCGAAGCAGATGGTGTCGCCTTCGTCGAGGAGGGCCTCGCAAAGGTTGAAGATCACATGCTTGGCGCCGATGCCCGTCGCGACGTTCGCGCGTTCGTAACCGTTCAGGCCGATCTGCGCGATGTGAGCGATGAATGCATCCAGGAGCGCATCGCTGCCGCGATTGCTTCCGTACTGGCCGGTGTCCTTCGCCAACGCTTCACGAGCGGCGGCATAGACGTGATCGCCCGGGAGGAAATTCGGTACGCCGATCGAAAAGCTGATGATGTCGCGGCCTTCGGACTTCAGTCGCTTGGCCTTTTCGGCCACCACCATGATTGCGCTAGGCTTGGCGCGACCTATGCGCCGGGCGAGCTCAGGCATCGCAAGAACCTCGTCGAGACGTGGGGAAAGACGTTCTGGGGATGTTTCGCCAAAACGGCTGCCAGAAACAGCCGGAAGGAAGCCGGAAATGCTAGCACAGGGGATGCTGTCGGCCGCAGTGCGCCGGCCCGCCGGGCGCGGGTTTTCCATCGTTTTCCTCCTGCTCCTGCTGATCCTTGCCGCCCTGCCGGGCTGCATGTCGACGCAGGTGCGGCAGGTCGAGGACGACGCCGGGAAACCCGTGGTCATGTCGGGCACCACCGTGGTCCTGATCGAACCGGACATCGAGCTGTACGCCGTCGGCGCGGGCGGCATGGCCGAACCGCGCAAGGCGTGGACCGAAGCGGCGCGCAAGAACTTCCCCGACGCCGCGCGCCAGCGCCTGGAGGCGGTCGGCTTCACGCTGAAGCCCGACTTCTACCTGCCCAAGGACGCCGGCCCGGAAAACCACATGCGGCAGCTCTACCTGCTGAACCAGGCCGTCTCGATCAGCATCCTGAACTACGGTCGCCCCGGCGCGCTGCGCAACAAGCACGACAAGTTCGACTGGACCCTCGGCCCCGGCGTGGCGACGCTTCGCGAAGCCACGGGCGCGGACTACGCCTTGTTCACCTACGTCCGCGACAGCTACACCAGCGGCGGGCGCGCCGCGATGCGCGTGATCGGCTTCCTCCTGCTCGGCGGCGACATCGGCGGCGGCCAGCAACTGGGCCTGGCTTCGCTGGTCGACCTGCGCACCGGCCAGGTGGTCTGGCACAACCTGCTGGTCGACCAGGCCGGCGACCTGCGCGACGAGGCCGGCGCACAGGAAACCGCGGGCGACCTGCTCAAGGGGATCAAGCGATGAGGCGCCAGGTCGCGAAGGTGTGCCTCGCGGCCGCCCTGTTCACGGCGCTCGCCGGCTGCGCCACGCAGCAACCGATGCGCGCGAACCAACCCGGCTCGCGCCCGGTGGCGGGCACGGACGAGGACGAACTCTGGTACGCGATGGAGAAGGCGGAGGAAGAACTCCAGCGTTCGCCGATGCGCGTGCGCGATCCGGCGCTCAATGCCTACGTCAAGGACGTCGCGTGCCGCGCGTCGGCCGGCTATTGCGACGACCTGCGCGTCTACATCATGAACGTGCCCGCCTTCAACGCGAGCATGGCGCCCAACGGCACGATGATCGTGTGGACGGGCGCGTTGCTGCGCATGCGCGACGAAGCCGAACTCGCCTTCGTGCTCGGCCACGAAGTCGGCCACTTCCGCGCGCAACACACGCTGCGGCAATGGCGGCGCATGAAGGACACCAGTGCGTTCCTCAGCGCGTTCCAGGTACTCGCCTACGGCGCGGGATTCCCAAACACCGCGATGCTCGGCTCGCTGGGCATCTACGCCGCGATCTTCAAGTTCAGCCGCGACATGGAACGCGAAGCCGACAAGCTCGGTTTCGAAGCCGTCGTCGCGCAGGGCTGGGATCCGCGCGCCGGCGCCGACGTGTGGGGCCGCATGTTGCGCGAAGAAAATACGCTGAAGTACATCAGCCGCAGCACGGTGTTCGCCTCGCACCCGGCGACCGAAGAACGCCTCGCCGACGTGCGTGCCGCAGCTGCTGCAGTGCCGAATCCGCCGAGCACGCGCAACAAGGCGCAGTACCGCGAAGCGACGCGCCCGTTCCTCGAGAACTGGCTGGTCGCCGAACTTGCGCAGCGCCGTTATGCGAGCTCGCAATTGGTGATCCAGGAGTTGCTCGACGATTCCCCGCAGGAAGACAAGGGCATGCTGACGTTCTATCTCGGCGAAGCGTATCGACGCCACGACGATCCCGGCGACGACAAGAAGGCCGCCGAACTCTATGCGCGCGCGATCGCCCTGCCCGGCGCGCCGCCCGGCGCATGGCGCGAACACGGTTACGCACTCGCAGAACAGGGCCGCGGCGCCGAAGCGCGCGTGGCCTTGCAGACGTATTTGCAGAATGCACCGAAGGCGGACGATCGCGCCTTCGTGCAGCGCGCGCTCGACAAACTCGGAGGCACGAACTGATGCGTCGATGGTTCCTCGTCCGCAACGCCATCGTGGCGTGCGGTATCGCGTTGCTGCTTGCCGCCTGCGCCTCCGGCGGAACCAGCCGACTCGTGCAACCGGGGCAAGTGCGCGCCGGCAAGCTCGTGCTGAACAGCGAAATGGAGTGGACGCGCGCGACGTCCAATCGCTCGCAACTGTGGACGATCGACGGCGAGCTGCTGAACCTGCTCTACCTGATCCACACGGTGAAGGACGGCGACTACATCTTCCTCGGGCAGCGCGAAAGCAAGCGCCGGCCGGATGCGCCGTACTACCACAAGGGCATGCGCGAGGATGAACTGCGCGACCTCGTCGCCGACGGTTTGCTCAACGCGGGGTTCGTCGGCGTCTCGCCTTCGAACTTGCGGCCGGCCACCTTCGGCGGGCACGCGGGACTGCGGTTCGATGTCGACCTGCAGACTTCGGAAGGATTGCAGTACCAGGGCCTGGTCGCGATGTTCGAACACGACAAGGGCCTGGCACTGGCGATCTTCATCGCACCGCGCGAGTACTACTTCCCGCGCGATGGCGCGAAGGTGTCGAGGATGTTCGACACCTTGCGCTGGGAAGGCTGAAGCGGGTTACGCGGCGAGGATCTTGTTCCACTCCGCCACGCGGTCGGCCTTGGCGGCCAGCACGGCGTCGGCGTCGCCCTCGATGCGCACGCGCTCGATCTTGTCGCCCTGCTTCACGGCGTCGACCACGTCCATGCCCTCGATCACCTTGCCGAAGACGGTGTGCTTGCCGTCGAGCCAGGGGGTCGGGACGTGGGTGATGAAGAACTGGCTGCCGTTGGTGTTCGGGCCGGCATTGGCCATCGAGAGCACGCCGCGGTCGTGGCGCAGGCCATTGCTGGTCTCGTCCTCGAAGCGGTAGCCCGGGCCGCCACGGCCGGAGCCCTCGGGGCAGCCGCCCTGGACCATGAAATCGGCGATGACGCGGTGGAAGTCGAGCCCGTCGTAGAAGCCCCGCTTGGCGAGGTTCACGAAGTTGGCCACCGTCAGCGGGGCCTTGTCGGGGGCCAATTCGATGCGGATGGGGCCACGGGCGGTTTCGAAGACGGCGATCAGGGACATGCGGGGGCTCCTGCGGGAAAGCCGCCGAGGATACTCCAGTCAGTGTTTCGCCCCCGCCTACGGGTATACTCGCCGGCTCTCTCAAGCGCCCTCGCGCCTCCACCGGCGCGCATTCATCATGTCCGTTTCCGTCGAACGCCTCCGCAACATCGCCATCGTCGCCCACGTCGACCATGGCAAGACCACCCTCGTCGACCAGCTGCTCAAGCAGTCCGGCACCCTCAACGAGCGCGCCGTGGTCCCGGACCGCGTGATGGACAGCAACGACCTCGAAAAGGAACGTGGCATCACGATCCTCTCGAAGAACACCGCGATCCGCTGGACCAACCCGAAGACGGGCGAGGTGTGGCGCATCAACATCGTCGACACGCCCGGGCACGCCGACTTCGGCGGCGAAGTGGAGCGCGTGCTGTCGATGGTCGACTCGGTGCTCATCCTCGTCGACGCGATGGACGGCCCGATGCCGCAGACGCGCTTCGTGACGCAGAAGGCGTTCGCGATGGGCTTCAAGCCGATCGTCGTGGTCAACAAGGTCGACCGCCCCGGCGCGCGCGCCAGCTGGGTGCTCGACCAGACCTTCGACCTGTTCGACCGCCTCGGCGCCACCGACGACCAGCTCGACTTCACCACCGTCTACGCCTCGGGCCTGCAGGGCTACGCCGGCATGGACGAGAGCGTGCGCGACGGCGACATGACCGCGCTGTTCGAAACGATCTGCGAACACGTGCCCGCGCCGCCGGTCGATCCGGACGGCCCGTTCCAGATGCGCGTGACCTCGCTGGACTACAACAACTACGTCGGCATCATCGGCGTGGGCCGCATCCAGCGCGGCAAGGTCAAGACGAACCAGACGGTCACCGTCATGGATCGCGAAGGCAAGACGCGCAACGGCAAGGTCGTGCAGGTGCTCGGCTTCATGGGCCTGGAGCGCGTGGAAGTGCCCGAAGCGCAGGCCGGCGACATCATCGCGTTCTCCGGCATCGAAGGTCTCGGCATCTCCGACACGCTGTGCGACCCGACGGCCGTCGAACAACTGCCGGTGCTCACCGTCGACGAACCGACGATCTCGATGACCTTCCAGGTCAACGACTCGCCGTTCGCGGGCGTCAAGGATCGCAGCGGCGGCAAGTTCCTCACCTCGCGCCAGCTGCGCGACCGCCTCACGCGCGAGACGCAGCACAACGTCGCGCTGAAGGTCGAAGACACCAGCGACGCCGACAAGTTCAAGGTCAGCGGCCGCGGCGAACTGCATTTGTCGATCCTGATCGAGAACATGCGTCGCGAAGGCTACGAGCTCGCGGTTTCGCGCCCGGAAGTGATCATCAAGACCATCGACGGCGTGGTGTCCGAGCCGTTCGAATCGCTCGTCGTCGACATGGAAGAACAATTCCAGGGCGGCGTGATGGGCCGCCTCGGCGAGCGCAAGGCGCTGCTGCAGAACATGGAACCCGACGGCAAGGGCCGCGTGCGCCTGGATTACCTGATCCCCGCGCGCGGGCTGATCGGTTTCCAGACCGAGTTCCGCACGATCACCGCCGGCACCGGCATGCTCTTCCACGTCTTCGACCATTACGGCCCGAAGGCGGAAGGCCAGATCGGCCAGCGCCAGAACGGCGTGCTGATCTCCAACGGCACCGGCCCGTCGCCTGCGTACGCGCAGATGGCGATGCAGGAACGCGGCCGCCTCTTCATCGAGCCGGGCGAGGAGATCTATGAAGGCCAGATCGTCGGTATCCATTCCAAGGACAACGACCTGACCGTCAATGCGCTGCGCGGCAAGCAGCTCACCAACTTCCGCGCGTCCGGCAAGGACGACGATGAAGGCCTGATCCCGGCGATCAAGTTCTCGCTGGAGCAGGCGCTGGAATTCATCGACGACGACGAACTCGTCGAGATCACGCCGAAGGCGATCCGCCTTCGCAAGAAGTCCCGCACCGAAACCGACCGCAAGCGCGCCTCGCGCGCTGCGTGATGCGCGAATCGGCGCAACGCGTGGACGCGGAGCGCACGACCCATTACGTGCAAGACCCGCGGGCCCATCCGGGCCTGCGGGCGATCGCGGTGATCGAAGCGATCAAGGGCTTGCTCGCGCTGTCTGCCGCGAGCGGCCTGGAACTGATCGGCCCCATTCCGCTGAAGCGATGGGTGCATGAACTGATCTCGCGCTTCCAGCTCGACACCGACCACGGCGCAATGGCGTGGCTCGCCAGTGCGATCAACCCACACTCCGTCCATCTCGCCGCCTTGGCGGTGGCTGCGTACGGTGTGCTGCACCTGATCGAAGCGTGGGGCCTGTGGCGTGACAAAGCGTGGGCCTCGTTGCTCGGCTGCCTCGCCGCGGCCATCTACCTGCCGTTCGATATCTATGCGCTGATCCGGCATCCGGGTTGGATTTCGGTTGCGGTGCTTGCGATCAACGTCATCGTGGTTTGGGTGTTGGCGCGCGACTTGGTGAAACGCCGGAAGTAAGAGATTCACCACTTCGCGCGGGTGAAACGTCTTGAAGCAGAAGAATGCGATTGACGAAGGTGGTGCTTGGAAATAGCTTCGATCTCACCTCAACACGAAGGAGAGAAGCGATGCGCGAACACGACTTTGGCATCAACTGACGCCAACAACGCCGCCTGAGGCAGCCTCCGCCGGCTGCCTTTTTTATCGTCATGCCACTTCAGAACGTGTGACCCGGCGCGCAGTTCGCCCTTGAGGCCGGAAGGCCGACCACCCCCCGAGTTGCGGCCCCCCGCCCGCCGCGCGATGCTCCGCGTTCGCGGCAATCGCCGCTTAGGGGAACTTGCCATGCGCCTTGCCTTGCTTGCCCTCGCCCTACTCGCGGCCACGGGCTGCCAGCCGCGTGATCCGGCCCAGAAGGCGGCCGCGCCCACGCCTGCGAAACCCGATGCACCCGTTGCCTCGACGGTGCCCGCCTTCGCCTTCGACGAAGCCGACATCACCGGACTGCAGCAACGCATGGCGAAGGGCGACCTGACGAGCCACGCACTGACGCAGGCGTACCTGGATCGCATCGCGGCGATCGACAAGGCGGGCCCGACGCTCAATTCGGTCATCGAACTCAATCCCAAGGCGCTCGCCGAAGCCGACGCGCTCGATGCAGAACGCAAGGCCGGCAACGTGCGCGGGCCGATGCACGGCATTCCCGTGTTGCTGAAGGACAACATCGACGCGGTGCCGATGGTGAACTCGGGTGGCTCGCTCGCACTGGCCGACAACAAGCCGGCGCGCGATGCGTTCCTCGTGCAGCGCCTGCGCGCCGCGGGCGCGGTGATCCTCGGCAAGACCAACCTCAGCGAGTGGGCCAACTTCCGTTCGACGCGCGCGACCTCGGGCTGGAGCGGCCGCGGTGGACAGACGAAAAACCCCTATGCGCTCGATCGCAATCCTTGCGGCTCCAGTGCGGGTACGGGCACCGCGATCGCGGCGAACCTCGCGACCGTCGGCGTCGGGACCGAAACCGATGGCAGCATCATCTGCCCGTCGTCGGTTGCGGGCCTCGTCGGTTTGAAGCCGACCGTGGGCCTGGTGAGCCGCGACGGCATCATTCCGATTTCCAGCAGCCAGGACACCGCAGGGCCGATGACGCGCACGGTGTCGGATGCGGCGGCGATGCTGTCGGCGATGGTCGGTCGCGATGACGGCGACGCGGCGACGGCCAACAGCGTCGGCAAGGCCGTGTTCGATTACGAGAAGCGCCTGGACGCGAATGCGCTGCAAGGCTTGCGCGTGGGCATCCTGCGCAACGAAATGGGCTTCCATCCGGATGTCGATGCGGCGATGGAACGCGTGGTCGCCACGTTGAAGTCCGCGGGCGCGCAAGTCGTCGATGCCGACATCAAGACGAAGGGCGAGTGGGACAAACCGGAATTCGAAGTGTTGTTGTTCGAATTCAAGGCGGGCCTGGAGAACTATTTGCAGAAGCACGACGTGGCGCCGAAAACGCTCGTGCAGTTGATGGAATTCAACAAGCAGCACGCGAATGAAGAGATGCCCTACTTCGGCCAGGAGATCTTCGAGAAGGCCAATGCGAAGGGGCCGCTCGGCGATCCGGCGTACCTCGAAGCGAGGGCGGAGGCGCGTCGCCTCGCCGGTCCCGCAGGCATCGATGCGGCGATGAAGGACGCGAGCGTCGACGTGTTGATCGCGCCGGCGATGTCGCCCGCGTGGCCGACCGACCTGGTGCTCGGCGATCACTTCGTCGGCGCGGGGTACGGCGCCGCGGCGGTCGCGGGTTATCCGAGCCTGACGGTGCCGATGGGCGAAAGCCACGGCTTGCCGATCGGCGTGGTGTTCATCGGGCCGGCGTGGAGCGAAGCGAAGTTGTTGTCGGTCGGCTATGCGTACGAGCAGCGCAGCAAGCTGCGGCGCGCGCCGACGTTCGCGCCGACGGTGACCCTTGGCAAGACGGCGTTGCCGTCTTCGAAGGCGAGCGCGATGCCCGTGTGGACGACGGCCGAACCGGCTACGGGGTCGACGGCGACGATGCCGGCTGCAGCTTCGACGAAAAAGTGATGCGGACGATGCGGCCCTTGTCGCCGCTCGCCCACGCGGTCATGCCGGCGCGATCGATCGCGTCGTAGCCGGTCTTCGACAGGGGCCGCCACGTGGCCTGCGCGCCGCCTGGCGGCGCGTCGATCGCCTCGACACCCGTCGGGCCGACCGCGATGCACAGTGATCCGGAGAAACACGCCGCGCCCGAGCGATAGCCGGGCGGCGGCGGCAACATCTTCACCGCCGGGCCATCTGCGCCCTGGTCGAGGAACGCAGCGCTGCCTTGTGTTTCGTGCTCGAAGTCGCCGCCGACGAGCAGCGAGCGCGGTCCGACCGCGTTGCTGATCGAGAAGATGCCGGCCGCGGGAATGCGATTGGGCATGTCGGTTGCGTGTGCGACCCAAGCGTCTGCGCTCCTCGCCTGGAGACGCGAAGCCGCGCCACCGCCGGCGATGTACAACTGGCCCTTCGTGCCGCGCGCGATGCAGGTCCCGCTCGCCGCGAACGCGGCTTCGTCTTTCAACGCTTCGGGGCCGTTCGCCTGCAACGCCCACGTGCGTCCACCATCAGTGGTTTCGCGAATCTGATACCGCCCGTCGACCGGATCGCCCAGCATCCAGCCGTTCTGACCCTCGAACACCATGCAATCGAAGAACGCGCGCTCGTCGTCGTTCTTCAACGCGAGCTTCCACGACTTGCCGCCGTCTTCGGTGCGATACACGCGCGACACCTCGCCCGGCCCGATGCTCAGCACGACGGCGGTGTTCGCGTCGAAGCCTTCGACATCGCGGAAGTCGAGCGCCTTCGCGTCGGGCACCGACACGTTGGTCCAGTGTTCGCCACCGTCGATGGTGCGCAGCACGGTGCCTTCGCGTCCGCTCGCCCATGCGACGTTCGCGTCGACCGCGGAGATCCCGCGCAGGCGCACGGTGACGCCGCTGTCCTGCGTTTGAAGTGTCGGATTGGCCGCGAGGGCACTCGCCGCGAACGTCGCCGCGGCGATGGCGATCAACGCACGCCTCACGCCTGCACCGGCTGCATCAATTGCGCTTGCTTGCGCACGATCAGCATCGCGGTTTCCAGCGCCTGTTCGTAATTCAGGCGCGGATCGACGGTCGAGCGATACGCGCGAACCAGATCGCTTTCGGTGAGCTCGCGCGCGCCGCCGAGGCATTCGGTGACGTCTTCGCCGGTCAATTCCAGGTGCACACCGCCCAGGCGCGTGCCGGCGACGGCATGCAATTCGAACGCCTGCTCCAACTCGTTGCGGATGTTTCCGAAGCGGCGCGTCTTGTAACCGTTGGCCGTGCTTTCGGTGTTGCCGTGCATCGGATCGCAGACCCACAGGACGCGGCGGCCTTCCCGGCGCACGACATCCAGCAGCGCCGGCAACTTGCTGCCGATCTGCGTGGCGCCCATGCGATGCACGAGCGTCAGGCGGCCGGGTTCGTCTTCCGGATTGAGCACGTCGATCAGTTTCATCAACGCATCGGGCGTCGCGCTCGGCCCGACCTTCACCGCGATCGGATTGCGAATGCCGCGGAAATATTCGACGTGCGCGCCATCCAGCGCAGCCGTGCGCATGCCGATCCACGGGAAATGCGTGCTGAGGTTGAACCAGCCCCACTGGCGCGGCACCTGGCGCGTCTGCGCTTCTTCGTACGGCAGCAGCAACGCTTCGTGCGCGGTGTAGAAGTCGACGCGGTTGAGGTTGTGCACCTGCGAACCGGACAGCGTTTCCATGAAGCGCACGGCGTCGCCGATGCTCGCCACCATGCGGTGGTATTCGTCGGCGAGCGGCGAGTGGCCCACCCACCGCAGGTCCCAATACTCGGGATGGTGGAGGTCGGCGAAGCCGCCATCGATCAGCGCGCGCACGAAATTCATCGTCATCGCCGAACGCGCGTGCGCCTTGATCATGCGACGCGGATCGGGCACGCGCTCGGCGGCGGTGAAGCCAGGGGCGTTGACGATGTCGCCGCGGTAGCTCGGAAGCGTCACGCCTTCGCGGGTTTCATCGTCGGTCGAGCGCGGCTTGGCGTACTGCCCTGCGAAGCGACCGACACGCACGACCGGAAGGCGCAGGCCGTGCACGAGCACGAGGCTCATCTGCAGCAACACCTTCAGGCGATTGGAGATCACATCGGAATTGCACTCGGAGAAACTCTCCGCGCAGTCGCCGCCCTGCAGCAGGAAGCGCTTGCCTTCCTGCGCGTCGGCCAGGTGCTGCTTGAGCGCGATGATTTCCCACGAGGTGACGAGCGGCGGAAGCGCGCGCAGTTCGCGCAGCGCTTCCTGCAACGCGGCTGCATCCGGATATACCGGCATCTGCGTCGCCGGACGCGCGCGCCAGCTGTCCGGCGCCCAGTCGGCGGGAAGGTTCACGGGATGCAGCGAGCGATCGGGATTTGCCATGGACGACGCCGAAATGTTGCAGTGCGTCGTCGCATCATGGGCCGGCGGCGGGTCGCCCGCAACCGGCGGAACGCACCGTTCAGCGGCGGCGGAATGCGCTCATCGCAATCAGGCCCGTCAGCAGCACGAACCAGAGCAGCGCCCACGCCGGCATCGACAGGCCGAGGAACTGCCAGTCGACCTTGGCGCATTCGCCCGAACCGGTGAGCACCTGGCGGACGACGTCGGCGAAGGGGCTGGCGTCCATCATGAATTCCAGCGGCGGGCCGCAGGCAGGCACCTGATCCGGCGGAAGGTGCGTCAGCCACACATGACGGCCTGCGATGCCGATGCCCGCGAGTGCGGGGATCAGTGCGATGACGCCGAGGACGCGTCGCCCGGTGGTGCCGCGCGGCGCGATGAGGCCGCCGATCAGGAATGCGAGCCCCAACACCGCGAACGCAATGCGCTGGAAGATGCACAGCGGGCACGGGTTGAGATGCCAGTGTTGCTGCGAGAACAGCGCGAACCCGATCAGCGCCGCGCAGGCGACGAACCCGATCAGGAAGCGAATGCGGAAGGCGGAGGCGGCGGCTTTGTCGTTCATGCGCGCAAGCGTGGCTGAGCTTGCGCCGGATGGGAAGTGGCCCGCGTCCTGCGTTCGCCAAAAAAGAAACCCCGGCGCGAGGCCGGGGTTCCTGGTATCGCGTTGTAGCAACCGATTACTCGGTGGCCGCCTCGGGGCGGTCGACCAGTTCGACATACGCCATCGGCGCGTTGTCGCCGGCGCGGAAGCCGCACTTGAGGATGCGCAGGTAGCCGCCCGGACGGGAGGCGTAGCGCGGACCGAGGATGGTGAACAAATTACCGACCGCTTCCTTGTCGCGCAGGCGCGAGAACGCAAGGCGGCGGTTGGCGACGCCGTCGATCTTCGAGAGCGTGATGAGCGGCTCCGCGACGCGGCGAAGTTCTTTCGCCTTCGGCAGCGTGGTACGGATCAATTCGTGCTTGAACAGCGAGGCCGCCATGTTGCTGAACATCGCATCGCGATGGGCACTGGTGCGGCTGAACTTGCGTCCGGCTTTCTTGTGGCGCATGGGTTGGTTTCCTTTGGAATCTTGAGTCGTTGGCTTTCGCTGTCGCCATCCTGGCGTTGACGCTCGGGCTACGCTGGCCCTGGCCGACCCTCCGTGGGCGGCGCGCCGCGCGGTTATGACCGCGTCGGGTGTTGCTGTTTACGACAAATGCCTGCGCGGAAAAACCGCGCAGGCATCGATGCTGCTTAGCCCATCATCCCGTGCGAGGCGATGCCGGCCGGCGGCCAGTTTTCGAGCTTCATGCCGAGCGAAAGGCCGCGCTGCGCGAGGACTTCCTTGATCTCGGTCAGCGACTTCTTGCCGAGGTTCGGGGTCTTGAGCAGCTCGACTTCCGTCTTCTGGATCAGGTCGCCGATGTAGTAGATGCTCTCGGCCTTGAGGCAGTTGGCCGAACGCACCGTCAGCTCGAGGTCGTCGATCGGGCGCAACAGCACCGGATCCACGCCGCTCGCCTGCGGCTTCGCCGCACCGCGGTCGCGGTGGGTGAAATCGCCGAACACCGACAGCTGGTCGCTGAGGATGTCGGCGGCGGTGCGCACGGCTTCCTCGGCGTCGATCGTGCCGTTGGTTTCGATGTCGAGGACCAGCTTGTCCAGGTCGGTGCGCTGCTCGACGCGCGCCGCTTCAACGGCGTACGCAACGCGGCGGACCGGCGAGAACGACGCGTCCAGCATCAGGCGACCGATCGCGCGGGTCTCTTCGTCCGGACGACGACGGGCGGCGGCCGGCTGGTAGCCGAACCCACGCTCGATCTTCAGGCGCATGTTGAGCGCCGTGTCCTTGGTGAGGTGCGCGATCACGTGCGCCGGATTCAGGATCTCGACGTTGTGATCGGTCTTGATGTCGCCGGCGGTGACGACGCCCGGACCCTGCTTGGCAAGGTTGAGCGTGGACGAATCGCCGGTGTGCATGCGGATCGCGACGTCCTTGAGGTTCAACAACACCTCGAGCACGTCTTCCTGCAGGCCTTCGACCGTGGTGTACTCATGCAGCACGCCGTCGATCTCGACTTCCGTAATCGCGAAGCCGGGGATCGAAGACAGCAGCACGCGACGCAGCGCGTTGCCGAGCGTGTGGCCGTAACCGCGCTCCAGCGGCTCGATCACGACCTTGGCGCGGTTTTCGGCGATCCGCTCGATCTGCGGACCGCGGGGGCGCAAGACTTGGTTTGCGGTAACCGTCATGTTGTAACGTCTCCAATAGGGCGGCACGCGACCACGTCTGATCGCATGCCTGATGCAGCGTGAACCGTTACTTCGAATACAACTCGACGATCAGCGCTTCGTTGATGTCTGCAGGCAATTCGGCGCGGTCCGGCACGGCCTTGAACACGCCGGCGAACTTCTTCGCGTCGACTTCGACCCAAGCCGGCGACAGATCCATCTGCTGCGCGACGGTGACCGATTCCTGCACGCGAAGCTGCTTCTGCGCGCGCTCGGAGAGCGCGATCGCGTCGCCGGCCTTGACGGCGTACGACGGCAGGTTCACCGGCTTGCCGTTGACCGTGACGCCACGGTGCGACACCAGCTGGCGCGCGGCCGGGCGGGTGACGGCGAAGCCCATGCGATAAACGACGTTGTCCAGGCGCGTCTCGAGGAGCTGCAGCAGGTTTTCACCCGTGTTGCCCTTCTTGGTGGACGCCTTCTTGTAGTAGTTGCGGAACTGACGCTCCAGCAGGCCGTAGATGCGCTTGACCTTCTGCTTTTCGCGCAGCTGGGTCGCATAGTCGGACAGCTTGCCCTTGCGGGCGGTGGCGCCGTGCTGGCCGGGCTTTTGCTCCAGCTTGCACTTGGAATCGAGCGCGCGTGCCGGCGACTTGAGGCCGAGATCGGCGCCTTCGCGACGGGCGAGCTTACAGGTGGGACCAATATAACGAGCCATTTTTCTTCAGCTCCTCAGACGCGGCGCTTTTTCGGCGGACGGCACCCGTTGTGCGGGATGGGCGTCACGTCGATGATGTTGGTGATCTTGTAGCCGACGTTGTTCAACGAACGAACGGCACTCTCACGTCCCGGACCCGGGCCCTTGATGCGAACTTCCAGCGACTTCACGCCGTAGTCGAGCGCAGCACGGCCGGCCTTTTCGGCGGCGACCTGGGCGGCGAACGGCGTCGACTTGCGCGAACCGCGGAAACCCGCGCCGCCCGAAGTCGCCCACGAGAGCGCGTTGCCCTGGCGGTCGGTGATCGTGACGATGGTGTTGTTGAACGAAGCGTGGACGTGCGCAACGCCGTCGGTGACGACGCGCTTGATCTTCTTCTTCGTTTTTGCGGCAGCTGCCGGCTTGGCCATGGTGTGGGTTCCTTACTTCTTGATGGCCTTGCGCGGACCCTTGCGGGTGCGTGCATTGGTCCGGGTGCGCTGGCCGCGCAGCGGGAGACCACGGCGGTGACGCAGGCCGCGATAGCACGCCAGGTCCATCAAACGCTTGATGGCCATGCCGACTTCACGACGCAGGTCGCCTTCGACCACGTACTTGCCGACCTCGGAGCGCAGGCGCTCGACGTCCGGCTCGGACAGGTCGCGGATCTTGGTGTTCGAAGCAACGCCCGCAGCGGTGCAGACCTTCTTCGAACGGGTACGGCCGATGCCGTAAATGCTTTGCAACCCGACCCAGACGTGCTTCTGGGCAGGCAGGTTGACGCCCGCAATACGCGCCATAACGCGATCTCCAAAACTGATGGCCGCCGGACGTGTTCGACCCGGCAAGGGAACATGAAAGTTTAGCGTGGTCTCGTGGAACTTGGAAGTCCCGAGCCCGAAGGCCCTGAACCCGGCATGGGGAGTGTGCCCATGCTCCGGCGACGGATTCCGGACTGCCCGGACATGACGGCGAACCCCGCCCTGCCCTTGCCCCGCGCGCTACTCCGGCGCGCGGTCTGGTCCGGATCCACCCGCGCACGAGACCGCCGCGCGAGTCGCCCTTGTCGACCCGGGCGAAACCCGGGTCGGGTGCGGAACCGGCCAGGCCGGTTCCACGTCGTTTCGATCAGCGGCCGGTGAGGCCGCGCGAACCCTTGAGGTTCGCCTTCTTCAGCAGGCTTTCGTACTGATGGGACGTCAGGTGCGCCTGGACCTGCGCCATGAAGTCCATCACCACCACGACCACGATCAGCAGCGAGGTGCCGCCGAAGTAGAAGGAGGCGCCGATTTTCGTGCGCATCACTTCCGGAAGCAAGCAGACCAGCACCAGGTAGGCCGCGCCGGCGCCCGTCAAACGGGTCAGCACGCCATCGATGTAGTCCGCGGTCGCCTTGCCCGGACGGATGCCCGGAATCAGCGCGCCCGACTTCTTGAGGTTGTCGGCCGTTTCCTGCGAGTTGAACACCAGCGCCGTGTAGAAGAACGCGAAGCCGATGATCAGCGCAGCGAACAGGATCATGTGCAGCGGCTCACCCGGCGCCAGCGCCTGCGCGGCGCGCTGCATCCAGTTGGCCTGCCCCGCCTGGCCGAACCAGGTCGACGCCGTGGCCGGGAACATGATCAGGCTCGACGCGAAGATCGGCGGGATCACGCCCGACATGTTGAGCTTGAGCGGCAGGAACGAAGTCTGGTTCATGTACGCGTTGCGACCGCCACCCTGGCGGCGCGCGTAATTGACCGTGACCCGGCGCTGCCCGCGCTCGACGAACACGACGAGGAACGTGAAGGCCAGCACGATGAGCGCGATGGACATCACCTGCAACGCGGAGATGTCGCCGTTGCGTGCCTGTTCGAACGTGGTGAGCACCGCGCCCGGCAGGCCGGAGACGATACCGGCGAAGATGATCAGCGACACACCGTTGCCGATGCCGCGCTCGGTCACCTGCTCACCCAGCCACATCAGGAACATCGTGCCTGCGGTCAGCGAAACCACCGCGGTCATCACGAACCCGGGGCCCGGGTTGTAGACCACCGGCATGCCGCCGGAAGACACCTGGTGCTGCAACGCCCACGCGATCGAACCGGCCTGCACGACGGCGAGGAACACCGCGCCGAGACGCGAGTACTGCGTGATCTTGCGGCGACCGGACTCGCCTTCCTTCGACATCGCCTTCCAGCTGGGCAGGATCTGCGTCATCAGCTGGACGACGATCGACGCCGAGATGTAAGGCACCACGTTCAACGCGAACAGGCTGAAGTGCTGGAGCGCACCACCCGAGAACATGTTGAACATGTCCACGATCGTGCCCTTCTGCGACTCCATGAGCTGGATCATCGCCTGCGGGTTGACGCCCGGCACCGGGATGTAGCAACCGATGCGATAGACGATCAACGCGCCCAGAACGAACAACAGGCGCTGACGGAGCTCGGTGAATTTACCGAGCCCGCCACCGAGATTCGCCGCTGCGCCTCGCGCCATGCGTCGCTTACTCCCCGACCTGGCCGCCGGCCGCTTCGATCGCGGCCTTCGCACCAGCCGTGGCCATCAGGCCCTGGAGCACGAACTTCTTGGTCACGTCGCCCTTCTTCACGACCTTCACCTTGCGGGCGGCCTGCGGAATGAGCTTCGCGGCGCGCAGCGCGGCGATGTCGATCGTGCCGGCGTCCAGCTTGTCCAGCTGGTACAGCAGCACTTCGGCCGTGTCCTTGAGCAGCTTCGAACGGAAGCCGATCTTCGGCAGGCGACGCTGCATGGGCATCTGGCCGCCTTCGAAGCCGGCCTTGATCTTGCCCTTGCCGCTACGGGCGAACGAGCCCTTGTGGCCGCGACCCGCGGTCTTGCCGAGGCCGGAGCCGATGCCGCGACCGACGCGAGTGCGTTCCTGGCGGGCGCCGTCGGCGGGCTTGAGGGTATTCATGCGCATGTGCTTATTCCTCTACGCGAACGAGGTAGTGCAGCTGCGTGATCAGGCCACGCACCTGCGGGCTGTCCTTCAGCTCGCGCACATCGTTGAGCTTGTTGAGGCCGAGGGCGCGCACCGACAGGCGATGACGCGCCTGCGTGCCGCGGAGGCCCTTGACGAGGCGAACCTTGACGGTGCCGCCAGTGTTTGCGGGCGACTTAGCCATGGTTCAAGTCCTCCACCTTCTTGCCGCGCTTGGACGCGATCTTGTTCGGCGAGCTCGTCTCACCCAGGCCGCGCAGCGTTGCGCGAACGAGGTTGATCGGATTGCGCGAACCGACGGCCTTCGCCAGCACGTTCTTGACGCCGACCG
The DNA here is from genome assembly GCF_009740395.1 of Noviluteimonas gilva. Classification (GTDB taxonomy): domain Bacteria; phylum Pseudomonadota; class Gammaproteobacteria; order Xanthomonadales; family Xanthomonadaceae; genus Noviluteimonas; species Noviluteimonas gilva. The sequence goes on along the minus strand of NZ_WOXT01000002.1, from coordinate 29,225 downwards.
CTTCGAGCACGGCGCGCATCGCGCCGCCGGCGATGACGCCGGTACCTTCGGAGGCGGGCTGCATGAAGACGTTCGCAGCGCCGTGGCGCGACTTGACGGCGTGCCAAAGCGTGCCGTTGTTGAGGTCCACGTTGATGAAGCTCTTGCGGGCGTATTCCATCGACTTCTGGATCGCGACCGGCACTTCGCGCGCCTTGCCGTAACCGAAGCCGACCTTGCCGTTGCCGTCGCCCACCACCGTCAGCGCGGTGAAGGTGAACTGGCGACCGCCCTTGACGGTCTTGCTGACGCGGTTGACCGCGATCAGCTTTTCGATCATTCCGTCATCGACTTCTTCGCGGTCGCGATTGCGATCGCGGCCTCGCGATTCACGTTGTTCTGCCATTGTCTTGTCTCGGTAGTTAAGGAATTTACGGCTTGTGGCCGCTTAGAGTTGTTGGTGTGTCGCGGGTGCACCACGAACGGGAGAACTCCCGTTCGCGTCCGATACCGACCGTATCGACGGTTGAAAAGTTGCCTGAGACCTCAGAACTGCAGGCCGCCTTCGCGGGCAGCATCGGCGAGCGCCTTGATGCGGCCGTGGTAGCGGTAGCCCGAGCGGTCGAACGCGACCTTCTCGACGCCGGCAGCCTTGGCCTTCTCGGCGATCGCGCGACCGACCTTGGCGGCGGCGTCGGCGTTCTTGCCGTTCTTCAGGCCTTCGCGCACGTCGGACTGCACGGTCGAGGCCGAAGCCAGGACCTTGGAGCCGTCGGCGGTGAAGAGCTGGGCGTACAGATGCTGGCCGGTGCGCAGCACCGACAGGCGCGGCACGCCGAGTTCGCGGATGTGCGCGCGGGTCGACTTGGCGCGGCGCAGGCGGGCGGGTTTCTTGTTCATGCGTATGTCTCCGAAAGCTGAAAGCCGCTTAGGCCTTCTTGGCTTCCTTGCGGATGATGTTCTCGCCGGCGTACTTGACGCCCTTGCCCTTGTACGGTTCCGGCGGACGGAAACCGCGGATCTTCGCCGCCACTTCGCCGACGCGCTGCTTGTCGGCGCCGGACACGACGATTTCCGTCTGCGTCGGCGTGGCGATGGTGATGCCTTCGGGGGCCTTGAACAGCACCGGGTGGGAAAAACCCAGCGAGAGGTTCAGGTCCGAGCCCTGCATCGCGGCACGGTAACCGACGCCGACCAGCTCGAGCTTGCGCTCGAAGCCCTGGCTGACGCCTTGCACCATGTTCGCGAGGATGGCGCGGAGCGTACCGGCCATCGGGAGGAGCGCCGGGTCGTTGACCGAGAGCAGCGCATTGCCGTCTTCGATCTTGACTTCGACGCCGGCCGGCTTGGCGATCGACAGGGTGCCCTTCGGGCCCTTGACGCTCACGTTCTCGGCCTGGATGTTCATTTCGACGCCCTTGGCCAGGGCAATCGGTTGCTTGGCGACGCGCGACATAGTCGTTACTCCCTTAAGCCACGACGCACAGGACTTCGCCGCCGACGCCCTGCTGGCGTGCCTGCGAGTCGGTCATGATGCCCTTCGAGGTGGAGATGATGGCCACGCCGAGGCCACCGAGGACCTTGGGCAGCGCGTCCTTGCCGCGGTACTGGCGGAGGCTGGACTTCGAGACGCGCTGGAGGCGCTCGATGACCGGCTTGCCTTCGTAGTACTTCAGCGCGATTTCGAGGACCGACTTGGCGCCATCCTTGGTCACGCGCGACGACGCGATGTAACCCTCTTCCTCGAGGACCTTCGCGATCGCGACCTTGATCTTGGACGACGGCATCGAAACAGCCGGCTTGCCGACGGCGGCCGCATTCTTGATGCGGATCAGCATGTCGGCGATGGGATCAGTCATGCTCATTGAAATATTACCTTTGAGTGCACCGATATCCGCGGGATGCGAATACTTCTACTTGGAACTTGTTACCAGGACGCCTTGCGGAGGCCCGGGACGTCACCGTTCATCGTCGCCTTGCGGAGCATGTTCCGCCCCAGGCCGAACTTCTGGTAGACGCCACGCGGACGGCCGGTGATCGCGCAACGCGTGCGCTGACGGCTTTCCGAGGAATCGCGCGGCAGCTTCTGCAGCTTGACCACGGCTTCCATCTTTTCTTCGTACGACGCGGTCGTGCTGGAGATGATCTTCTTCAGCGCAGCACGCTTCGCGCCATGCTGCTTCGCGAGCTTGGCGCGCTTGACGTCGCGGTTGACCATCGAGGTCTTTGCCATGATGTCGTGCCCTTAGTTGCGGAACGGGAAGCGGAAGGCTTCGAGCAAGGCCTTGGCCTCGGCATCGGTCTTCGCCGTGGTGGTGATCGCGATGTCCATGCCGCGCATGGCGTCGACCTGGTCGAAATCGATCTCCGGGAAGATGATCTGTTCCTTGACGCCCATGTTGAAGTTGCCGCGGCCGTCGAACGAACGACCCGACACGCCGCGGAAGTCGCGGACGCGCGGCAGCGAGATGTTGATCAGGCGATCGAGGAACTCGAACATGCGGGCGCGGCGCAAGGTGACCTTGCAGCCGATCGGCCAGCCGTCGCGGATCTTGAACGACGCCACCGAGATGCGCGACTTGGTGACCAACGGCTTCTGGCCGGAGATCTTGGCCATGTCGGCCACCGCGTTCTCGAGGATCTTCTTGTTCGCCGCCGCCTCGCCCACGCCCATGTTGAGCGTGACCTTGGAAAGCTTCGGCACCTGCATCGGATTGGTGTAGCCGAACTGCTTCATCAGCTTCGGCACCACTTCGTCCTTGTAAATCTTTTCAAGCCGGGTCATGACATTTCCTCGGACGGCCTATCAGCCGTCGATCGATTCACCACTGGAGCGGAACACACGCAATTTGCGTCCATCCTCCAGGACCTTGAAGCCGATGCGCTCGCCCTTGCCGGAGGCAGGGTTGAACAGCATGACGTTCGAAATATGGATCGGCGCTTCGCGCTCGATCACGCCGCCGGCCTGGCCGAGCTGCGGGTTCGGCTTGGTGTGGCGCTTGACGACATTGATGTTGGACACGACGACCTTGTCGCCAGCCACGCGCACGACGTCGCCACGCTTGCCCTTGTCCTTGCCGGAGATGACGACCACTTGGTCGCCCTTGCGGATACGGTTCATATGGGTTCCTTCGCTCAGAGCACTTCGGGCGCGAGCGAGACGATCTTCATGAACTTCTCGGAACGCAGCTCGCGGGTCACGGGCCCGAAGATGCGCGTGCCGATCGGCTCATGCTTGTTGTTGAGCAGCACGGCGGCGTTGCCGTCGAAGCGGATCAGCGAACCGTCGGCGCGGCGCACACCCTTGCGGGTACGGACCACGACGGCGTCGTAGACGTCGCCCTTCTTGACCTTGCCGCGCGGGATCGCGTCCTTGACGGTCACCTTGATGATGTCGCCGATGTGGGCATAACGGCGCTTGGAACCACCAAGCACCTTGATGCACATCAGTTCCTTCGCGCCCGAGTTGTCGGCGGCGTCGAGATAGCTCTGCATCTGGATCATGGCTGTCTCTCCTTCCTTACTCGGCTGCGCGCGTCAGAATTTCGACGACACGCCAGTTCTTGGTCTTCGACATCGGCGCGCATTCGGCGATGCGCACGACATCGCCTTCCTTGCAGGCGTTGTCGGCGTCATGCGCGTGCAGCTTGGTCGAGCGGCGAATGTACTTACCGTACAGCGCGTGCTTGACCTGGCGCTCGACGAGCACGGTGATGGTCTTGTCCATCTTGTTGCTGACGACGCGGCCATCGACCGTGTGCAGCTTCTTGGTTGTCTCGTTCATCGTCGAGTCCTTCACTTGCTGGCCACGCTGCCCAGCAGCATGTTCACGCGCGCGATTTCGCGGCGAACACGGCGGGCTTCATGGGTCTTGGCCGGGGGCAGCTGGCCCGTGGCCTTCTGCATGCGGAGCGCGAACTGCTCCTTCTGCAGGTCCACGAGGTGGGCCTTCAGTTCGCCGGCGTTTTTCTGACGCAGGTCCTTGAGTTCCATCAGCGCACCGTCCGGGTAACGAAAGTGGTGGTGACCGACAGCTTGGCCGCGGCCAGGCGGAACGCCTCGCGTGCGACTTCTTCGCTGACGCCTTCGATCTCGTAAATCATGCGGCCGGGCTGGATCTGCGCGACCCAGTACTCGACGTTGCCCTTACCCGAACCCATTCGAACTTCGATGGGCTTCTTGGTGATCGGCTTGTCGGGGTACACACGGATCCACATCTTGCCGCCGCGCTTCACGTAACGGCTGATCGAGCGGCGGGCCGCTTCGATCTGGCGCGCGGTGAGCTGGCCGAAAGCCGTCGACTTCAGGCCGAACTCGCCGAACGAAACGGCGTTGCCGCTCCAGCTCAGGCTGTCGTTACGGCCCTTGTGCATCTTGCGATATTTGGTTCGCTTGGGTTGCAACATGATTAATCCCTCGCCTCGCGCTCACGACGCGGACCACGCGGGCGGTCGGCGCGATCGCCGCGCTCACCACGTTCCGCACGCGGCGTGTCGTCCTGCTTTTCCTGGCCAACCTGGCTGAAGTCGAACACTTCACCCTTGTAGACCCACACCTTGATACCGATGATCCCGTAGGTCGTCTTCGCCTCGGCGAAGCCGTAGTCGATGTCGGCGCGCAGCGTGTGCAGCGGCACGCGACCTTCGCGGTACCACTCCGAACGGGCGATTTCCGCACCGTTGAGGCGGCCGGCCACGTTGACCTTGATGCCCAGCGCGCCGAGGCGCATCGCGTTGCCGACCGCGCGCTTCATCGCACGGCGGAACATGATGCGGCGCTCGAGCTGCTGCGCGATCGATTCGGCGACCAGCTGCGCATCGAGTTCCGGCTTGCGGACTTCGGTGACGTTGATGTGCGCCGGAACGCCCATCAGGTCGCTGACTTCCTTACGCAGCTTCTCGATGTCCTCGCCACGCTTGCCGATCACCACGCCCGGGCGGGCGGTGTGGATCGTCACGCGCGCGTTCTGCGCCGGACGCTCGATCAGGATTTTCGAAATACCGGCCTGCGCAAGCTTCTTGCGCAGCATGTCGCGGACCTTGAGGTCGGCGATCAGGTAGTCGGCGTAATGCTTCTTGCCGGCGTACCACTTGGAATTCCAGTCCTTGGCGATGCCCAGGCGGATACCGGTCGGATGAACTTTATGACCCATCGTCTTTTCTCCGCCTTACTTGCCGGCACCGACAACCACAGTGATGTGGCTGGTGCGCTTGAGGATCCGGGTGCCGCGGCCCTTCGCACGCGCCATGAAGCGCTTCAGCGTGGGGCCCTCGTCAACCATGATGGTCTTGACGCGCAGGTCGTCGACGTCGGCGCCCTGGTTGTTTTCCGCGTTGGCGATCGCCGATTCCACGACCTTGCGGATCATGGCGGCGGCCTTCTTGTCGGAGAACTTCAAGAGGTTGACGGCGCGCTCGGCCGAGAGACCACGCACCTGGTCGGCGACCAGGCGGGCCTTCTGGGCGGAGATGCGCGCAGAGCGCAGGATGGCTTTCGCTTCCATGGTCATCTCCTTACTTCCCACTCTTCTTGTCGCCGCCATGACCCTTGAACGTCCGGGTCAGTGCGAATTCGCCAAGCTTGTGGCCAACCATGTTTTCGTTGACCAGGACCGGGATGTGGTTCTTGCCGTTGTGCACGGCGATGGTGAAGCCGACCATTTCCGGCATGACCATCGAACGACGCGACCAGGTCTTGATCGGCTTCTTGTTGTTGCCCGCGGTCTCCACCTTCTTCATCAGGTGGTGGTCGACGAACGGACCCTTCTTCAGTGAACGTGCCATGGCCGATTAACCCCTGCGATCGCGCACGATGAATTGCGTGGTGCGCTTGTTCTTGCGCGTCTTGTAACCCTTGGTCGGAACACCCCACGGGGTGACCGGATGCGGGTTGCCCTGGCCAGCCTTCGCCTCGCCACCACCGTGCGGGTGGTCGACCGGGTTCATGGCGGCGCCGCGGACGGTCGGCTTGACGCCGCGCCAGCGCTTCGCGCCTGCCTTGCCCAGCTTCTCGAGGTTGTGCTCGACGTTGCCGACTTCGCCGATCGTCGCGCGGCACTCGGCCGGCACCTTGCGCATTTCGCCGGAGCGAAGACGCAGGGTGGCGTAACCGGATTCGCGGGCGATCAGCTGCACGCCGGCGCCGGCGGCGCGGGCGAGCTGCGCACCCTTGCCGGGCTTCATCTCGATGCAATGCACCGTGGAGCCGACGGGGATGTTGCGCAGGGGCAGCGTGTTGCCGACCTTGATCGGGGCGTCGCGGCCCGCGATCACCTGGTCGCCGCTCTTCAGGCCCTTGGGGGCGATGATGTAGCGACGCTCGCCATCGACGTAGCACAGCAGCGCGATGTGCGCGGTGCGGTTGGGATCGTATTCGATCCGCTCCACGCGCGCCGGAATGCCTTCCTTGTCGCGCTTGAAGTCGATGATGCGGTAGTTCTGCTTGTGACCGCCGCCGATGTGGCGGGTGGTGATACGGCCGTGGTGGTTACGGCCGCCGGTCTTGCTCTTCTTCTCGACCAGCGCGGCGAACGGCGCCCCCTTGTGGAGGTCCGGCGTCACGACACGGACCGCCGAACGGCGACCGGGCGAGGTGGGCTTGAAAGTCATCAATGCCATGGGTCTGTCCTCAGGCCTTGGCCATCATCACGTCGATCGACTGGCCTTCGGCCAGCTTGACGTACGCCTTGCGCCAGTCGCCGCGCTTACCCTGGCGAAACTTGAAGGACTTGTTCTTGCCCTTCACGTTCACCACGTTCACCGCTTCGACCTTGACGGCGAAGATCTGCTCGACCGCGGCTTTGACATCAGCCTTGGTCGCGGTCTTCGCGATTTCAAAGACGTACTGATTCGACACTTCCTGCAGGCGGGCGGTCTTTTCGGACACGCGCGGCGCGCGGATTACTTCGTACACGTTGGTGATCGCGCTCATGCCAGCCACTCCTCGATCTTCTTGACCGCGTCGGCCGTAACCACGACCGAATCGGCGCCGACGAGGGCAACCGGGTCGAGGCCCTGCACGTCACGCACTTCGACGTACGGCAGGTTGCGCGCGGACAGGTACAGCGATTCCGACGCGTCCTCGGTGACGATCAGCGGGCGACGGCCCACCGAAAGATCCTTGAGCTTCGCAATCAGGCCCTTGGTCTTCACGCCGTCGAGATCGAACGATTCGACGACCGTGATGCGGCCCTGGCGATTGAGCTCGGAGAGGATCGCGGCAATGGCTGCGCGATACATCTTGCGGTTGACCTTCTGCGCGAAGCTGCGCGGCTTGGCCGCGAACGTCACGCCGCCGCCGACGAAGATCGGAGCCGTCAGCGCGCCATGACGCGCACCGCCGCCCTTCTGCTTCTTCGACTTCTTCGTGGTGCCGTTGACTTCCGAACGCGTCTTCTGCGCCTTGGTGCCGGCGCGGCCCGCGTTGCGGTAGGCGACGACGACCTGGTGGACCAGGTCTTCGGAGAACTCGCGGCCGAACACGGCGTCCGAAACGGACAACGTGTTCTTGCTGTTATTGATGGACAGTTCCATCGTCAGACTCCCTTGCTCGTCGGACGCACGATCACGTCGCCACCCGGCGCGCCCGGAACGGCACCGCGCACGGCGATCAAGCCGCGTTCGGCGTCGACCTTGACGACCTTGAGGTTCTGCGTGGTCTGCTGTTCGGCACCCATGTGGCCCGACATCTTCTTGCCCGGGAACACGCGGCCCGGCGTCTGGCGCTGGCCGATCGAACCCGGCGAGCGGTGCGACAGCGAGTTACCGTGCGTCGCGTCGCCCATGGTGAAGTTCCAGCGCTTGATCGTGCCCTGGAAGCCCTTGCCCTTGGTGATGCCCTGGACGTCGACGGCCTGGCCGACTTCGAAGATGTCGGCGCGAATTTCGCCGCCCACCTGGAAGTCGGAGATCTTGTCGTCGGCCACGCGCAGTTCCCACAGGCCGCGACCGGATTCCACCTTCGCCTTCGCGAGGTGGCCGGCGGCCGGCTTGTTCACCAGGGCGGCGCGCTTGACGCCGACGGTGACCTGCACGGCGCTGTAGCCGTCGGTCTCGACCGTCTTCACCTGGGTGATGCGGTTGGGGGTGGCTTCGATCAGGGTCACCGGGATGGACTTGCCATCTTCGGTAAACACGCGGCTCATGCCGGCCTTGCGGCCGACGATGCCCAACGAATACTTCTTCGCGGTCATGGTGGCAGGCCTCAGGTCAGCTTGATTTGCACGTCGACGCCAGCCGCGAGTTCGAGCTTCATCAGCGCGTCCACGGTCTTGTCGTTCGGGTCGACGATATCGAGCACGCGCTTGTGCGTGCGGGTTTCGTACTGGTCACGCGCATCCTTGTCGGCGTGCGGCGACGTAAGAATCGTAAAACGCTCGAGCTTGGTCGGCAGCGGGATCGGGCCGCGCACTTGCGCGCCGGTCCGCTTGGCCGTCTCGACGATCTCGCTGGCCGAGCGGTCGATCAAACGATGATCGAAAGCCTTCAGCCGAATCCGGATCTTCTGGTCCGCCATGACGGGTGTTCCTCTGGAAAGAGCGGAGGGTCGGCCTCTGGTGTGCCGGCCCCGGGGTTCTTGGAGCGGTGGAGCGTGCTGCCTTGCAAAATCAAGGGCGGGCCGGTTTCCCGGTCCGCCCAGACGGAGTCGTGAACGCGCAAGCGGCCCCGCCATGTGTGTCCCGAAGAACTTCGGAACGGGCGGAGCACCACCGCGCGACATATCCCTGTCTGGCGAAAACGAGGTGCATCCTGCCCCTCAGTTCGCTGGTCCCTGCGCCATCCAATTAAGGTTGGTCGCGAGGGTCTTGCATTCTAGTGGGTATCCCGGGGGGATGGCAACCCATTCCCCCCGAAAATCACAGACTTATTACTTGAGGATCTTCGCCACCACGCCGGCGCCGACCGTACGGCCGCCTTCGCGGATCGCGAAGCGCAGGCCATCGTCCATCGCGACCGGGTTGATCAGCTCGACCACCATCTTGATGTTGTCGCCCGGCATGACCATTTCCACGCCTTCCGGCAGGGTCACGGCGCCCGTGATGTCGGTCGTGCGGAAGTAGAACTGCGGGCGGTAGCCCTTGAAGAACGGCGTGTGGCGGCCGCCTTCGTCCTTCGACAGCACGTACACCTCGGCTTCGAACGTCGTGTGCGGCGTGATCGAACCGGGCTTGGCCAGCACCTGGCCGCGCTCCACGTCGTCACGCTTGGTGCCGCGCAGCAGCAGGCCGGCGTTGTCGCCCGCCTGGCCCTGGTCGAGCAGCTTGCGGAACATCTCAACGCCCGTGACCGTCGTCTTCTGCGTCGGGCGGATGCCGACGATTTCGATTTCGTCACCGACCTTGATGATGCCGCGCTCGATGCGGCCGGTCACCACGGTGCCGCGGCCCGAGATCGAGAACACGTCTTCCACCGGCATCAGGAACGGCTTGTCGATCGCGCGCTCCGGTTCCGGGATGAACGTGTCCAGCGCCTCGACCAGCTTCAGGATCGCCGGCACGCCGATTTCCGACTGGTCGCCTTCCAGCGCCAGGCGCGCCGAACCCTTGATGATCGGGGTGTCGTCGCCGGGGAATTCGTACTTGGTCAGCAGCTCGCGCACTTCCATCTCGACCAGCTCGAGCAGCTCGGCGTCGTCCACCATGTCGGCCTTGTTCAGGAACACGACGATGTACGGCACGCCGACCTGGCGCGAGAGCAGGATGTGTTCGCGCGTCTGCGGCATCGGGCCGTCAGCGGCCGAGCACACCAGGATCGCGCCGTCCATCTGCGCCGCACCGGTGATCATGTTCTTGACGTAGTCGGCATGCCCGGGGCAATCGACGTGCGCGTAATGGCGGTTGGCCGATTCGTATTCCACGTGCGCCGTCGAGATCGTGATGCCGCGCGCCTTCTCTTCCGGCGCCGCGTCGATCGCGTCGTATGCCTTGAACTCGCCGCCGAAACGTTCCGCGCCCACCTTCGTCAGCGCCGCCGTCAGCGTCGTCTTGCCGTGGTCAACGTGACCGATCGTGCCCACGTTCACGTGGGGCTTGGTGCGCTCGAACTTACCCTTGGCCATGATTGCTTTACCTCAGAAAATGATTTGTGTTGTTTGCTTGACGAGTGCTTGGACGATCAGGACTTCTTGATCACGGCTTCGGCGATGTTGTTCGGCGCTTCGGCGTAGTGGTCGAATTCCATCGTGAAGGTCGCGCGGCCCTGCGACATCGAACGCAGCGAGGTCGCGTAGCCGAACATTTCGCCCAGCGGGATCATCGCGTTGATGATCTTGCCCGACGGGCTGTCGTCCTGGCCCTGCAGGATGCCGCGGCGACGGCTGACGTCGCCCATCACGTCGCCGAGGTAATCCTCGGGCGTGACGATCTCGACCTTCATCATCGGCTCGAGCAGCACCGGCGAAGCCTTGTGGAAGCCTTCCTTGAAGCCCATCGAGCCGGCGATCTTGAACGCCATTTCGGACGAGTCGACTTCGTGGTACGAGCCGTCGATCAGCTTGACCTTGACGTCCACGATCGGGAAGCCGGCCATGAGGCCGTTCGCAACCGCTTCCTGGATGCCCTTGTCGACCGCCGGGATGTATTCCTTCGGAATCACGCCGCCGACGATGCCGTTCTCGAACTCGTAACCCTTGCCCTGCTCGTTCGGCGAGATCTCGAGCCACACGTGGCCGAACTGGCCCTTGCCGCCCGACTGGCGCACGAACTTGCCTTCGGACTTGACGGCCTTGCGGATCGTTTCGCGATACGCGACCTGCGGCTTGCCGACGTTGGCTTCGACGTTGAACTCGCGCTTCATGCGGTCCACCAGGATTTCCAGGTGGAGCTCGCCCATGCCCGAGATGATCGTCTGGCCGGATTCTTCATCCGTGCGCACGCGGAACGAGGGATCTTCCTGCGCAAGGCGACCGAGCGCGAGGCCCATCTTTTCCTGGTCGGACTTGGTCTTCGGCTCGACCGCCATCGAGATGACGGGCTCCGGGAAGATCATGCGCTCGAGCGTGATCACCTTGTCCTGCGCGCACAGCGTGTCGCCGGTGGTGACGTCCTTCAGGCCGACGGCCGCGGCGATGTCGCCCGCGCGCACTTCCTTGATCTCGTCGCGGTTGTTGGCGTGCATCTGCAGGATGCGGCCCACGCGCTCCTTCTTCGACTTGACCGGGTTGTAGACCTGGTCGCCGGAGTTGAGCGTGCCCGAGTAGACGCGGAAGAACGTGAGCGAACCCACGAACGGGTCGGTCATGATCTTGAAGGCGAGCGCGGAGAACGGCTCGGAATCCAACGCCTTGCGGCTGTCTTCCTTTTCGTTCTCGTCGATGCCGGCCACCGGCGGACGATCCGACGGCGACGGCAGGAAGCGGATGACCGCGTCGAGCATCGCCTGGACGCCCTTGTTCTTGAACGCGGTGCCGCACAGCGCCGGGATGATTTCGCACTTCAACGTGCGCTCGCGGATACCGAAGATGATCTCTTCTTCCGACAGCTCACCGTCGTTGAGGTACTTGTCCATCAGCTCTTCGGACGCCTCGGCGGCGGCCTCGACCATGAACGCGCGCGCGGTCGTGCACTCGTCGAGCAGGTTCGCCGGGATGTCGGCGTACTCGAACTTCGTGCCCTTCGATTCCATGTCCCACACGATCGACTTCATCTTGATGAGATCGATCACGCCTTCGAAGCCTTCCTCGGCGCCGATCGGCACCTGCAGCGGCACCGGGTAGGCACCCAGGCGCGACTTCAGCTGTTCGACGACCTTCGAGAAGTTGGCACCGGTGCGGTCCATCTTGTTGACGAACGCAAGGCGCGGCACGTTGTACTTGTTGGCCTGGCGCCACACGGTTTCCGACTGCGGCTGCACGCCGCCGACCGCGCAAAGCACGAACACGGCGCCGTCGAGCACGCGCAAGGAACGCTCGACTTCGATCGTGAAGTCGACGTGCCCGGGGGTGTCGATGATGTTGAAGCGGTATTCCGGCAGGGACATGTCCATGCCCTTCCAGAACGCCGTCGTCGCCGCCGACGTGATGGTGATGCCGCGCTCCTGCTCCTGCTCCATCCAGTCCATCGTCGCGGCACCTTCGTGCACTTCGCCGATCTTGTGGTTGACGCCGGTGTAGAACAGGATGCGTTCGGTCGTCGTGGTCTTGCCGGCATCGATGTGGGCCATGATGCCGAAATTGCGGTAACGCTCGATGGGAGTGGTGCGAGCCACGGCTGTCTCTCAATGTTCGGATCGGACGAATGTCCGGAAGGCCGAAGCCGCCTTGCGGCGGCTCGGGCGAGTGCGGCGGCAGTGCCGGCCGCTAACGGGCCCGCTCAGGGGCCCGCGTGACTTACCAGCGGTAGTGCGCGAACGCCTTGTTCGCATCCGCCATGCGGTGCGTTTCTTCGCGCTTCTTGATCGCGCCGCCACGGTTTTCCGAGGCGTCGAGCAACTCACCAGCGAGCTTGCGCGGCATGCTGTTCTCGCCACGCTTGCGCGCGGATTCGATCAGCCAGCGCATGGCAAGCGCCATGCGGCGCGACGAGCGCACTTCGACCGGCACCTGGTACGTGGCGCCGCCGACGCGACGCGACTTCACTTCGACCGAAGGCGAAACGTTGCCGAGCGCCTTTTCGACGAGCTCGAGCGCATTGGCGTTCTTTTCGCCGATGACGTCCATGGCGCCGTACACGATCTTTTCTGCGACCGACTTCTTGCCGCTCTGCATGACCATGTTGATGAAACGCGCGATCGTCTCGCTGCCGTGTTTCGGATCGGCGAGGACGGTGCGCTGCGGAGTAGAACCTTTACGCGACATGTTCGATGACCCCTAAATCAGGACTTCGGGCGCTTGGCGCCGTACTTGGAACGACCCTGGCGACGCTTGGCGACGCCGGCGGCGTCGAGCGAGCCGCGCACGGTGTGATAACGCACGCCCGGCAGGTCCTTGACGCGGCCGCCGCGGATCAGCACGACCGAGTGTTCCTGCAGGTTGTGGCCTTCGCCGCCGATGTACGAGATGACTTCGTAACCGTTGGTGAGACGCACCTTCGCGACCTTGCGAAGCGCCGAGTTCGGCTTCTTCGGGGTGGTCGTGTAAACGCGGGTGCAGACGCCACGGCGCTGCGGGCAGTTCGCCAGCGCGGGCGAAGTGCTCTTGTAGGTTTCCGGGCTGCGCGCCTTACGCACCAGCTGGTTGATCGTTGCCATTTCGGGACTCTGTTTTTGGACCGAGGTCCTGCGTGAATAACGATGCAGGCCACGTCGGGCCTGCATAGACGGAAAAGTATAGCCCGCGCCGACGAAAACCGTCAACGCGAGCCGACTTTGCGGAGGCAATGGGCGACCCGCCTCGGGGCCGCCCGGCCTTCGATGTTCCCGCCCATCCTGGGCCGAAGACGAGGCGCTCCCTGCGCCTCATTTCGTGGTCTGGGACGGCCGTCGGGCCGTCGCTGGTGTTGGCTTAGCTGGTGCTGGAGTCCTCGCCGGCCTCGGTTTCGGCCGCTTCGACGACCGGCGCCGGCGCCTGCTCCACCATCGTGCCCGACAGCGCTTCCAGCTCGGCTTCGGTCAGGCCCGAGGCGTTGCGGCGGCGTGCGGTGTGGTAGGCCAGGCCCGTGCCCGCCGGAATCAGGCGGCCCACGATGACGTTCTCCTTGAGGCCGCGCAGCCCGTCGCGCGTGCCGCGGACGGCCGCCTCGGTGAGCACGCGGGTGGTCTCCTGGAAGGAGGCCGCGGAGATGAACGACTCGGTCGCCAGCGACGCCTTGGTGATGCCGAGCAGCACCGGGTCGAACTTCGCGGGGATCAGGTTCTTCGACACGGCCGCGGCGTTCGTCTCGACCATGCGCTGGCGCTCGATCTGCTCGCCGTGCAGGTACTTGGTGTCACCGGCATCGAGCACTTCGACCTTGCGCAGCATCTGGCGAACGATCACCTCGATGTGCTTGTCGTTGATCTTCACGCCCTGCAGGCGATAGACGTCCTGGATTTCCTTGGTCAGGTAGACCGCCAGCGGCTCCACGCCGAGCAGGCGCAGGATGTCCTGCGGGCTCGGTTCGCCGTCCACGACCGTCTCGCCCTTCTCCACGTGTTCGCCTTCGAACACGATGATCTGGCGGTACTTCGGGATCAGCTCTTCGTGCTCGCTGCCGTCGGCCTGCTTGATCACCAGGCGCTGCTTGCCCTTGGTGTCCTTGCCGAAGCTGACGATGCCCGAGACCTCGGCGAGGATCGCCGGGTCCTTCGGCTTGCGCGCTTCGAACAGGTCGGCCACGCGCGGCAGACCACCGGTGATGTCGCGCGTCTTCGAGGCTTCCTGCGGGATCTTCGCGACGACGTCGCCCACGCCAACGGTTGCACCGTCCTGCAGGTTCACGATCGAGCGCGGCGGCAGCAGGTACTGCGCCGGCAGGTCGGTCCCCGGGATGGACAGGTCCTTGCCGTTCTTGTCGACGATGCGGACGATCGGGCGCAGGTCCTTCGCCTGCGTACCGCGACGCTTCGGATCGGTGATCTCGCGCGAAGCCAGGCCGGTCAGTTCGTCGGTCTTCTCGATGACGGTGACGCCGTCGATGAAGTCGATCAGGCGCATGACGCCCGCCACTTCCGACACGATCGGGTGGTTATGCGGATCCCAGTTCGCGACGGTCTGGCCGGCCTTCACCGACGCGCCGTCCTTGACCTGGATCGTCGCACCGTAGGGCAGCTTGTAACGCTCGCGCTCGCGGCCGTGGCCGTCGAGCACGGACAGTTCGCCCGAACGAGAGACCGCGACCAGGTGGCCCGAAGCGTGGTCGACGTGCTTGAGGTTGTTGAACTTCACCGTACCGGTCGTCTTGACCGTCACGTTGTCGATCGCCGCCGCACGCGAAGCCGCACCACCGATGTGGAACGTACGCATGGTCAGCTGCGTACCCGGTTCGCCGATCGACTGCGCGGCGACGACGCCGACCGCTTCGCCGTGGTTGACCAGGTGGCCACGACCGAGGTCGCGACCGTAGCAGTGCGAGCACACGCCGAACGGGCTGGTGCACGTGATCGTCGAACGCACCTTGATGGACTGCACGCCGGCGTCTTCGATGCTCTGCACCCACGCTTCGTCCAGCAGCGTGTTGCGCGTGACGAACGGATCTTCGTCGTTGCCGGGCAGGAACACGTCCTCGGCCACGATGCGGCCCAGCACGCGGTCGCGCAGCGGTTCGACGACGTCGCCGCCTTCGACGATCGGCGTCATGGTGAGGCCGTCGTAGGTGCCGCAATCGGTTTCGGTGATGACCACGTCCTGCGCGACGTCGACGAGTCGACGCGTGAGGTAACCCGAGTTCGCCGTCTTCAGCGCGGTATCCGCGAGACCCTTACGGGCACCGTGGGTCGAGATGAAGTACTGGAGGACGTTGAGGCCTTCGCGGAAGTTCGCGGTGATCGGCGTCTCGATGATCGAGCCGTCCGGCTTGGCCATCAGGCCACGCATGCCGGCGAGCTGGCGGATCTGGGCCTGCGAACCACGCGCACCCGAGTCGGCCATGATGTAGATCGAGTTCATCGACTTCTGCGGCACGGTCTCGCCCTTGGCGTTGACCACCGAGTCGGTGCCGATCGCATCCATCATCGCCTTCGCGACGCGTTCGTTGGTGCGCGACCAGATGTCGACGACCTTGTTGTAGCGCTCACCCGAGGTGACCAGGCCCGACTGGTACTGCTGCTGGATTTCCAGCACTTCGGTCTCGGCCTCGTCGAGGATGCCCTTCTTCTCGTTCGGGATGATCATGTCGTCGATGCCGATCGACACGCCGGCGCGCGTGGCGTACGCGAAGCCGGTGTACATCAGCTTGTCGGCGAACACGACCGTGTCCTTCAGACCAAGCATGCGGTAGCACGAGTTGATCAGGCGCGAGATGTTCTTCTTCGTCAGTTCGACGTTCGCCAGCGCGTACGGCAAGCCTTCCGGCAGGATTTCCTGCAGGAGCGAGCGGCCGACCGTCGTGTCGATGATCGACGTCTGCTTGGAGCGCGTGCCGTCTTCGGCGATGACCGTCTGCGTGATGCGCACCTTGACCTTGGCGTGCAGCTCGACGACGCGGTTGTCGTACGCGCGCTTGACCTCGGCGACGTTCGCGAACGCCATGCCCTCGCCCTTCTTGTTCTCCAGGGCGCGCGACATGTAGTACAGGCCGAGCACGACGTCCTGCGACGGCACGATGATCGGCTCGCCGTTCGCCGGCGACAGGATGTTGTTCGACGCCATCATCAGCGCGCGCGCTTCCAGCTGCGCTTCCAGCGACAGCGGGACGTGCACGGCCATCTGGTCGCCGTCGAAGTCGGCGTTGAACGCGGTGCAGACCAGCGGATGCAGCTGGATCGCCTTGCCTTCGATCAGCACCGGCTCGAACGCCTGGATGCCGAGGCGATGGAGCGTCGGGGCGCGGTTGAGCAGCACCGGGTGCTCGCGGATGACCTCCTCGAGGATGTCCCAGACTTCCGCTTCTTCACGCTCGACGAGCTTCTTGGCGGCCTTGATCGTCGTGGCGAGACCACGGCGCTGCAGCTTGGCGAAGATGAAGGGCTTGAACAGCTCGAGCGCCATCTTCTTCGGCAGGCCGCACTCGTGCAGGCGCAGCGTCGGGCCGACCACGATGACCGAACGGCCCGAGTAGTCGACGCGCTTGCCGAGCAGGTTCTGGCGGAAGCGACCCTGCTTGCCCTTGATCATGTCGGCGAGCGACTTGAGCGGGCGCTTGTTGGTACCGGTGATCGCACGGCCACGACGGCCGTTGTCCATCAGCGCATCGACCGATTCCTGCAGCATGCGCTTCTCGTTGCGCACGATGATGTCCGGCGCATTGAGCTCGAGCAGGCGCTTGAGGCGGTTGTTGCGGTTGATGACGCGGCGATACAGATCGTTGAGATCCGACGTCGCGAAGCGGCCACCGTCCAGCGGCACCAGCGGACGCAGGTCCGGCGGAAGCACCGGCAGCACGGTCATGACCATCCACTCCGGGCGGTTGCCGGAGTCGAGGAACGCCTCGATCAGCTTGATGCGCTTGGTGAGGCGCTTGAGCTTGGTCTCGGAGTTGGTCGCGGCGATCTCTTCCTTCAGGCGGAGCATTTCCGACTGCAGGTCGATCGTGCGCAGCAGTTCGTACACGGCCTCGGCGCCCATCGCGGCGTCGAAGTCGTCGCCGTGTTCCTGGCGCGCCGTCATGAACTGTTCTTCGGTCAGCAGGTTGCCGCGCTCGAGCGGGGTCAGGCCCGGCTCGGTCACGACATAGGCTTCGAAGTACAGGATGCGTTCGATGTCGCGCAGCGTCATGTCGAGCATCAAACCGATGCGCGAGGGAAGCGACTTCAGGAACCAGATGTGCGCGACCGGCGAAGCGAGGTCGATGTGACCCATGCGCTCACGGCGCACCTTCGCAAGCGTCACTTCCGTGCCGCACTTTTCGCAGACCACGCCACGGTGCTTCATGCGCTTGTACTTGCCGCACAGGCACTCGTAGTCCTTGATCGGACCGAAGATCGCGGCGCAGAACAGGCCATCGCGTTCCGGCTTGAACGTGCGGTAGTTGATGGTCTCCGGCTTCTTCACTTCGCCGTAGGACCACGAGCGGATGAGGTCCGGCGACGCCAACGCGATCTTGATCGCGTCGAAGTCGAGGGTCGGCCGCTGCTGGTTGAACAGATTGAGCAAGTCTTTCATGGGTGTCTCCTGGTCGGCGGCGGCGGCTTAATGCTCTTCGAGTTCCATGTTGATCGCGAGCGATCGGATTTCCTTCACCAACACGTTGAAGGACTCCGGCATCCCCGCGACCATCTCGTGTTCGCCGTCGACGATGTTCTTGTACATCTGGTTGCGGCCCTGCACGTCGTCGGACTTCACCGTCAGCATTTCCTGCAGGGTGTAGGCCGCGCCGTAGGCTTCGAGTGCCCACACTTCCATTTCGCCGAAGCGCTGGCCACCGAACTGCGCCTTGCCGCCCAGCGGCTGCTGGGTAACGAGCGAGTACGGACCGGTCGAACGCGCGTGCATCTTGTCGTCGACCAGGTGGTTCAGCTTCAGCATGTGCATGTAGCCCACGGTGACCGGGCGTTCGAACGCTTCGCCCGTGCGACCGTCGTGCAGCGTGGTCTGGCCGCTCAACGGCAGGTCGGCGAGTTCGAGCATTTTCTTGATCTCGCTCTCGGCCGCGCCGTCGAACACCGGCGTCGCCATCGGCACGCCGTCGACCAGGTTGTTGGCCAGGCGCAGCAGTTCCTC
The DNA here is from genome assembly GCF_009740395.1 of Noviluteimonas gilva. Classification (GTDB taxonomy): domain Bacteria; phylum Pseudomonadota; class Gammaproteobacteria; order Xanthomonadales; family Xanthomonadaceae; genus Noviluteimonas; species Noviluteimonas gilva. The sequence goes on along the minus strand of NZ_WOXT01000002.1, from coordinate 11,015 downwards.
ATCGGTGAACTGCGTCAGGTCGACGCGCTGTCCGTTCATCGCTTCGTCGTGGTTGTAGATCTGATCGAGGAACTTGCGAAGGTCGGCAACCGCCGCCTGCGCCTTGAGCATGCGATCGATCTTCTGGCCCAGGCCCTTGGCGGCCCAGCCCAGGTGCGTCTCGAGGATCTGGCCGATGTTCATTCGGCTCGGCACGCCCAGCGGGTTCAGCACGATGTCGACCGACGAACCATCCGTCATGTACGGCATGTCTTCGACCGGCACGATCGTCGACACGACACCCTTGTTGCCGTGTCGGCCGGCCATCTTGTCGCCCGGCTGGATGCGGCGCTTCACCGCGAGGAACACCTTCACCATCTTGAGCACGCCGGGGGCGAGGTCGTCGCCCTGCGTGATCTTGCCGCGCTTGTCGGCGAAGCGGCGCTCGAATTCCTTCTCGTGCGCATCGATCTGCTTGGAAGCGCGTTCGATGGCGTCGTTGGCGTCGTCGTCCTTCATGCGCAGCTGGAACCACTCGGTCTTCTTCAGGCCGTCCAGGTACGCATCGTTGATCGCGTCGCCCTTCTTCAGGTTCGGACCGCCGTTGGCGACCTTGCCGATCAGCTGCGTGCGCAGGCGCGCGTAGATCGCACCTTCGAGGATGCGGAACTGGTCGTCGAAGTCCTTCTTGACGCGACGGACTTCCGATTCCTCGATCTGGCGGGCGCGCTTGTCCTTCTCGATGCCGTCGCGGGTGAAGACCTGCACGTCGATGACGGTGCCGTCCATGCCCGGGGGCACGCGCAGCGAGCTGTCCTTAACGTCGGACGCCTTCTCGCCGAAGATCGCGCGGAGGAGCTTCTCTTCCGGCGTCAGCTGCGATTCGCCCTTCGGCGTGACCTTGCCGACCATGATGTCGCCGGCGCGCACTTCGGCGCCGATGTACACCACGCCCGATTCGTCGAGGCGGTTGAGCGCCTGCTCCGAAACGTTCGGGATGTCGGCCGAGATTTCTTCCGGACCCAGCTTGGTGTCGCGCGCGACGCAGGTCAGCTCTTCGATGTGGATCGTGGTGTAACGATCCTCTTCCACCACGCGCTCGGAGAGCAGGATGGAGTCTTCGAAGTTGTAGCCGTTCCACGGCATGAACGCGACCAGCATGTTCTGGCCGAGCGCGAGCTCGCCGATGTCGGTCGAAGGACCGTCGGCCAGCACGTCGCCGCGGGCCACGCGGTCGCCCACGTTCACGAGCGGGGTCTGGTTGATGCAGGTGTTCTGGTTGGAGCGCGTGTACTTGATCAGCGTGTAGATGTCGACGCCGGCATCGGTTTCGCCGGAGATCTCGTTCTCGTTGACCTTGACCACGATGCGGCCGGCGTCGATCTGCGCGATCAAACCACCGCGACGTGCGTTCACCGTCACGCCCGAGTCGCGCGCCACGGCGCGTTCGATGCCCGTACCCACCAGCGGCTTCTGCGACTTCAGCGTCGGCACGGCCTGGCGCTGCATGTTCGCGCCCATGAGCGCGCGGTTGGCGTCGTCGTGCTCGAGGAACGGCACGAGTGCGGCCGCGACCGACACGGTCTGCATCGGCGAGACGTCCATGAAGTGGATCTCGCTCGGCGGCTTGAGCAGCGATTCACCCTGGTAACGGCACGCGACGAACTGGGCGGTGATCGTGCCCTTGTCGTCCTGCGGCGCGTTGGCCTGCGCGATGACGTACTCGTTCTCTTCGATCGCCGAGAGGAACTCGACGTCGTCGGTGACGCGACCGTCCACGACCTTGCGGTACGGCGTCTCGAGGAAGCCGTAGCGGTTGGTGCGCGCGAACACGGCGAGCGAGTTGATCAGGCCGATGTTCGGGCCTTCAGGCGTTTCGATGGTGCACACGCGGCCGTAATGCGTCGGATGCACGTCGCGCACTTCGAAGCCGGCGCGTTCGCGCGTCAGGCCACCCGGGCCCAGCGCGGAAACGCGACGCTTGTGCGTCACTTCCGACAGCGGGTTGTTCTGGTCCATGAACTGCGACAGCTGCGAGGAGCCGAAGAACTCCTTGATCGCGGCGGCCACCGGCTTGGCGTTGATCAATTCCTGCGGCGTCAGGCCTTCGGACTCGGCCATCGACAGGCGTTCCTTGACGGCGCGCTCGACGCGCACCAGGCCCACGCGGAACACGTTCTCGGCCATTTCGCCGACCGAACGCACGCGACGGTTGCCCAGGTGGTCGATGTCGTCCACCACGCCACGGCCGTTGCGGATTTCCGTCAGCACGCGGATGACGTCGAGGATGTCGGACGTATCGCCCTGCGCGGCGATCAAACGCTGCGCTTCTTCATCCTTGCCGTTCTTGTAGTCGCCGAAGTACTTGCGATCGAACAGCACCGACGGGCCGAGCACTTCCTTGCGGCCGATGCGGCGGTTGAACTTCATGCGGCCCACCGCCGAGACGTCGTAACGCTCGAAGGTGAAGAACAGGTTGTGGAACAGGTTCTCGGCGGCGTCCTTGGTCGGCGGCTCGCCCGGACGCATCATGCGGTAGATCTCGACCAGCGCTTCGAGCTTGGTCTTGGTGCCGTCGATGCGCAGGGTGTTCGACAGATACGGACCGCGATCGAGGTCGTTGACCCAGATCGTGCCGACCGATTCGATGCCCGACTTGCGGAACTTCGCCAGGTGGTCTTCGTTGATCTCGTCGTTCGCGACGGCGAGCAGTTCGCCCGTCTTCGGATCGACGACGTCGTGCGCGAGGATGCGGCCGACGACATAGAGGTCCGGCACGGCCAGCGCGGCGATGCCGGACTGTTCGAGCTGCTTGACGTGGCGCGCGGTGATGCGCTTGCCGGCTTCGACGATCACGCGATCGCCATCGGCCAGGTCGAAGTCCAGCGTTTCGCCACGCAGGCGCTCGGCGACGAGCTCCAGCTGCACGCCTTCGGGTTCGATGTGGAAGGTGTTGATCTCGAAGAACGCGCGGAGCATTTCTTCGTTGTTGTAGCCGAGCGCGCGCAGCAGCACGGAGACCGGCAGCTTGCGGCGGCGGTCGATGCGGGTGAACAGCGCGTCCTTGGGATCGAACTCGAAGTCGAGCCACGAGCCGCGGTAAGGAATGATGCGCGCGGAGTACAGCAGCTTGCCCGAGCTGTGCGTCTTGCCACGGTCGTGGTCGAAGAACACGCCCGGCGAGCGATGCAGCTGCGAGACGATGACGCGCTCGGTGCCGTTGACGATGAAGGTGCCGTTGTCGGTCATGAGCGGGATTTCGCCCATGTAGACCTCCTGCTCCTTCACGTACTTGATGGCCTTGGTGGACGACTCGCGGTCGTAGATCACCAGGCGCACGGTGACGCGCAGCGGCGCGCCGTACGACAGGCCACGGTTGCGGCATTCGCGCTCGTCGAACGCCGGGTCGCCGAGGCGGTAGCCGACGTATTCGAGCGCGGCGTTGCCGCTGTAGGAGCTGATCGGGAACACGGACTTGAGGGCCGCATGCAGGCCCTTGTCGTCGCGCGCGTTCATTTCGGCGTGTTCCTGGAGGAACTCGCGGTAGGAATCGACCTGGATCGCCAGGAGGAAGGGCACTTCGAGGATCGAACGGCGCTTGCCGAAGTCCTTGCGGATGCGCTTCTTCTCGGTGAAGGAATAATTGGACGCAGTGGTCATGGTGGGCTACCGCCTCTCGATGTCGGCCGCGCGCAGGCGGCCGGGGGGAACGTCAAATTGCCAGTTGGGAGTCGCTGGTATTGCCGGCACCAGCACGCCTTCTCCCGCTACTTCCAACTGTCAACTCGGTGATGGGTGAAGCACGTTTCAGCTCAAGCCACACGACGCTGAAGCGTTTACGACGCGGCCGTCAGGAACGGCCAAAGGCCGGGGACTTTCGTCCCCAGCCTTGGGTGGTCGCCAATGTCACCGGCGACGCAATTGCGATTACTTGACTTCGACGGTCGCGCCAGCGGCCTCGAGTTCCTTCTTGAACTTCTCGGACTCGTCCTTCGACACCGCTTCCTTGACGTTCTGCGGGGCGCCTTCGACGAGGTCCTTCGCTTCCTTCAGGCCCAGGCCGGTGATGGCGCGGACGGCCTTGATGACTTCGACCTTCTTCTCGCCGACGGCCTTCAGGACGACGGTGAATTCGGTCTGCTCTTCGACCGGGGCAGCAGCGGCGGCGGGGCCGGCCGAAGCCATGACCGGGGCAGCAGCGGAAACGCCGAACTTCTCTTCGATGGCCTTGACGAGATCCATCACTTCCATCAGCGACTTCGCGGCGATGGCGTCAACGATCTGCTCGTTGGAAAGGGACATGGTGATTACCTCTGGATATTTAAAGGGTTAAGACTGAAATCAGGCAGTTTCGGCAGCCGGGGCTTCCGCGGACGCTTCGCCACCACCCTGCTTGTCGGCCACGGCCTTGACGGCGCGGGCGAACATGCTGGCGGGCTCGGCGAGCACGCGGGCGAGCATGGCAAGCGCCTGCTCACGAGTCGGCAGCGAAGCCAGGACATCGACGTGCGCGGCGGGCAGCAACTTGCCTTCCACCGAAACCACGCGAGCCTTGAGCTTGTCGTTGCCCTTGGCGAACTCCTTGATGAGGCGACCGGCAGCGCCGGGTTCCTCGGTCGAGAACGCATACAGCAGCGGACCGGTCAGGGCGTCCTTGACGACCTCGAACTCGGTACCGACGACGGCGCGCGACGCCAGCGTGTTCTTGACAACCTTCAAGTACACACCGGATTCGCGAGCCTTCTTGCGCATCGCGGTCATCTGGGAGACCGTGATGCCTGCGTATTCGGCTGCGACCAGGGAGTGCGCCTTCGACGCCACTTCTGCCAGCTCGGCGACAACTTCCTGCTTCTGGGACAGATTGAGAGCCATTGACACTCCTCCAATTGAACTCCGCGCACGGCTCCTGCCGCTTGCGGTCCTCGAGCGACGCCGTCCATTGGCGCCGGGGATGCGCGAGCATCCCGGTGGTGGCCCTTCCAGAAAACTTCCAGAGGGGGCGGCACCATCTACGCAGGCCCATCCTTGCGAATGGATTACGCGTTCCCGCCTTTCACGAAGACGACTCCATGCCGTACCGAGCTTCCTGCCCGTCTTCGCATTGCGCGGACCGCACCTGCGGTCTTTGACGGCGTCGCGCCTTGCGGCGCGATGCCCTCAAAACTTGTTGCACGCGCCCGCCGAAGCGAACGCGTTGTAACGATTACTTCAGGGTCAGCGTCGACTGGTCGACGATCACGCCCGGGCCCATCGTCGAGCTCAGCGAGATCTTCTGCAGGTACTGGCCCTTGGCCGTCGACGGCTTGGCCTTGATCAGGTCGAGCAGCAGCGCGGTGAGGTTGCCCTTCAGCGCTTCGGCTTCGAACGAAGCCTTGCCGATCGTGCAGTGGATGATGCCGGCCTTGTCGGTGCGGTAACGCACCTGGCCGGCCTTCGCGTTCTTGACGGCTTCGGCCGGGTTCGGCGAAACGGTGCCGACCTTCGGGTTCGGCATCAGGCCGCGCGGACCGAGCACCTGGCCGAGCTTGCCGACCACGCGCATCGCATCCGGCGTCGCGATGACGACGTCGTAGTTCAGGTCGCCGTTCTGCATCGCTTCGGCGAGGTCGTCCATGCCGACGGCTTCGGCGCCAGCGGCGCGCGCTTCGTCAGCCTTGGCGCCGGCCGGGGCGAACACCGCCACGCGCACCGACTTGCCGGTACCGGCCGGCAGCACGGTCGAACCGCGCACCTGCTGGTCGGACTTCTTCGCGTCCACGCCCAGGCGGACGGCGACGTCGATCGCTTCGACGAACTTCGCCTTCGTGCCGTTCTGGAGGATCTTCAGGGCTTCGTCGATCGCGTAAGCCTTGCCCGGCTCGACGGCCGCCTTGATTGCTTTCTGTCGCTTGTTCATCGCCATGACTTAGCCCTCCACCACCAGACCCATGGAACGGGCCGAGCCCGCAATCGTGCGCACCGCGGCTTCCAGGTCGGCAGCCGTCAGGTCGGGTTCCTTCGCCTTCGCGATTTCCTCGACCTGCTTGCGCGTGACCTTGCCCACCTTCTCGGTGTTCGGGCGCTTCGAACCGGACTGGATGCCCGCAGCCTTCTTCAACAGGATCGACGCCGGCGGCGTCTTCGTGATGAAGGTGAAGGTGCGGTCCGAGTACGCGGTGATGACCACCGGAATCGGGAGACCCGGTTCCAGCTTCTGCGTGGCGGCATTGAACGCCTTGCAGAATTCCATGATGTTCAGGCCACGCTGGCCGAGGGCGGGACCCACGGGCGGCGACGGGTTGGCCTGGCCGGCCTTGACCTGCAGCTTGATGTAACCAACGACCTTCTTTGCCATTGCTTTGCTCCTGCGAGTGCAAGCGCCTTGTCGGCTCCTCGCTTACCGGCCGGGCGAACCACTCGCCCGGTCCTTTGGGTCAGGCCTTCTCGACCTGACCGAATTCCAGTTCCACCGGAGTGGAACGGCCGAAGATCAGCACTGCGACGCGCAGGCGGCTCTTCTCGTAATTCACTTCTTCCACGACGCCGTTGAAGTCGTTGAACGGGCCGTCGGTGACGCGCACCATCTCGCCCGCTTCGAACAACACCTTCGGCTTCGGCTTCTCCACGCCTTCCTGCACGCGGTCGAGGATGGCCGCAGCTTCCTCGTCGCGGATCGGCAGCGGACGATCGGCGGTGCCGCCGATGAAGCCCATCACCTTCGGCGTTTCCTTCACCAGGTGCCAGCTTTCGCTGTCCATGCGCGGAATGCCGCCTTCGTCGTGCGTGGCGATCTGCACGAGCACGTAGCCCGGGAAGAACTTGCGCTCCGAACGGCGCTTCTGGCCCGAGCGCATCTCCACCACTTCTTCGGTGGGGACGAGCACGTCGCCGAAGCGATCCTGCATTTCGGTGCGCACGATGCGGTCACGCAGGGCCTGCGCCACCGACTTCTCGAAGCCGGAATAGGCGTGGACCACGTACCAGCGCTTGTCGACGTTGTCTTCCATTCGATCCTCTGAATCAGTTGCCCAACAGGGCCTTGACGCCCAACTGGATGACCCAGTCGAACGCGGCGAGGATCAGGCTGATCACGGTGACGGCGATGATGATCATCACCGTCGCGCGACCCGCTTCCTGTCGCGTCGGCCAAACGACCTTGCGCAGTTCGAAGCGCGACTCGGAGAAGAACTCGCGCGTCTGCGCGCCCTTGACCGTCGTCATGAAAACCACGAACCCCGCGGCCAGCCCACCGATCACCGCGAGCCAGCGGAACTGCGACTCGGGGTACCAGTAGAAGGCGAAGACGCCCGCCGCCACCAGCAAGATTGCCAGTGCGTACTTGACGACGTCGCCCGCAGAAGCGGCCTTCGGTTGTTCGACCTTGCTGTTCATCCGTTCTCGCCGACGCGTGCCACGGTGCGCCTGAAGTGGCACGCCAGGAGGGACTCGAACCCCCAACCTGCGGTTTTGGAGACCGCTGCTCTGCCAATTGAGCTACTGGCGTACATGTGTTGAAACTGCTGTAAAAGCGCCTGTTCCGAAAAAGGCAACGGCGGCTCGCGCCGCCACGCCCTTTCGACCGTCCGGGCGGCGCGGTGTTCCGCGCCAGCCCGACCGATGCTTACTTGAGGATCTTCGCCACCACGCCGGCGCCGACCGTACGGCCGCCTTCGCGGATCGCGAAGCGCAGGCCATCGTCCATCGCGACCGGGTTGATCAGCTCCACCACCATCTTGATGTTGTCGCCCGGCATGACCATTTCCACGCCTTCCGGCAGGGTCACGGCGCCCGTGATGTCGGTCGTGCGGAAGTAGAACTGCGGGCGGTAGCCCTTGAAGAACGGCGTGTGGCGGCCGCCTTCGTCCTTCGACAGCACGTACACCTCGGCTTCGAACGTCGTGTGCGGCGTGATCGAACCGGGCTTGGCCAGCACCTGGCCGCGCTCCACGTCGTCACGCTTGGTGCCGCGCAGCAGCAGGCCGGCGTTGTCGCCCGCCTGGCCCTGGTCGAGCAGCTTGCGGAACATCTCAACGCCCGTGACCGTCGTCTTCTGCGTCGGGCGGATGCCGACGATTTCGATTTCGTCACCGACCTTGATGATGCCGCGCTCGATGCGGCCGGTCACCACGGTGCCGCGGCCCGAGATCGAGAACACGTCTTCCACCGGCATCAGGAACGGCTTGTCGATCGCGCGCTCCGGTTCCGGGATGAACGTGTCCAGCGCCTCGACCAGCTTCAGGATCGCCGGCACGCCGATTTCCGACTGGTCGCCTTCCAGCGCCAGGCGCGCCGAACCCTTGATGATCGGGGTGTCGTCGCCGGGGAATTCGTACTTGGTCAGCAGCTCGCGCACTTCCATCTCGACCAGCTCGAGCAGCTCGGCGTCGTCCACCATGTCGGCCTTGTTCAGGAACACGACGATGTACGGCACGCCGACCTGGCGCGAGAGCAGGATGTGTTCGCGCGTCTGCGGCATCGGGCCGTCAGCGGCCGAGCACACCAGGATCGCGCCGTCCATCTGCGCCGCACCGGTGATCATGTTCTTGACGTAGTCGGCATGCCCGGGGCAATCGACGTGCGCGTAATGGCGGTTGGCCGATTCGTATTCCACGTGCGCCGTCGAGATCGTGATGCCGCGCGCCTTCTCTTCCGGCGCCGCGTCGATCGCGTCGTATGCCTTGAACTCGCCGCCGAAACGTTCCGCGCCCACCTTCGTCAGCGCCGCCGTCAGCGTCGTCTTGCCGTGGTCAACGTGACCGATCGTGCCCACGTTCACGTGGGGCTTGGTGCGCTCGAACTTACCCTTGGCCATGGCTCTGTCTCGGTGGAAATCGGTGGGCGAACGTTTTTCTGGAACTGCTTTTGCAACGGTGGTGCTCACGAAAGGAATCGAACCTTCGACCTCCTCCTTACCAAGGAGGTGCTCTACCGACTGAGCTACGTGAGCATGTTTTGCAGCGGGTCTTGCGTCGCGGCGTTCAATGGAGCGGGAGACGGGAATCGAACCCGCACCATCAGCTTGGAAGGCTGAGGTTCTACCGTTGAACTACTCCCGCGCCGGAAAAAAGACCTGCTTGGGTACTGCGCCATCGGCTGGTAAGGCCGCTGGTTTTTCAATCTGGTGGAGGGAGGTGGATTCGAACCACCGAAGGCGTAAGCCAGCAGATTTACAGTCTGCCCCCGTTGGCCGCTTGGGTATCCCTCCAAAAGAGCCCGAAATTTTGGCTTGGCGGCTGGACGAAGTCAACGCTTGGTTGACAACAATCTCCAGAAATCCGCCAGCCCCTCAGACATTGAAGCGGAAATGCAGCACGTCGCCTTCCTGGACCCGGTACTCCTTGCCCTCCAGGCGGAGGCGGCCGGCATCACGGGCGCCCGACTCGCCGCGATACTTGATGTAGTCGTCGAAGGCGATGGTTTCGGCGCGAATGAAGCCTTTTTCGAAATCCGTGTGGATCACCGCGGCCGCTTGCGGCGCGGTCGAACCGGCCCGAACCGTCCACGCGCGGACTTCCTTCACGCCTGCGGTGAAGTAGGTCTGCAGCCCCAGCAGCTTGTAGGCGGCGCGAATGACGCGGTTCAGGCCCGGCTCGTCGAGGCCCAGGTCCTGCAGGAACGTATCGCGGTCCTCATCGTCCAGCTGGCTCAGCTCCTCCTCGATGGCGGCCGACACCGGCACCACCTCGGCGCCCTCGCCCACCGCGCGGGCACGGACGGCGTCCAGGTGCGGGTTGTTCTCGAACCCGTCTTCCAGCACGTTCGCCACGTACATCACGGGCTTGAGGGTCAGCAGGAACAGGTCGCGCACCTGCGCCTTGTCCTCGTCGGACAGGCCCAGCGCGCGGGCCGGCGTGCCGGCATCCAGCCCGGCGCGCACGCGGCCGAGGACCTCGGCGCGCACCTTGGCGTCCTTGTCGCCGGTCCGGGCCGAGCGCTCGGCGCGCTGCAGGGCCTTCTCGACCGAATCCAGGTCCGCCAGCGCCAGCTCGGTGTCGATGGTTTCGATGTCGGAGATCGGGTCGACCTTGCCCGTCACGTGGACGATGTCCCCGTGCTCGAAGCAGCGCACCACGTGGGTGATCGCGTCGACCTCGCGGATGTGGGCCAGGAACTTGTTGCCCAGGCCTTCGCCGCTGGCCGCACCAGCCACCAGGCCGGCGATGTCGACGAACTCGACGGCGGTCGGGATCACCTTCTGCGGCTTGACGATGTCCGACAGCGCGTTGAGGCGCGGATCGGGCACCGGCACGATGCCGACGTTGGGTTCGATCGTGCAGAAGGGGAAGTTCGCCGCGGCGATGCCCGCCTTCGTCAGCGCGTTGAACAGGGTCGACTTGCCGACATTCGGCAGGCCGACGATTCCGCATTTGATGCCCATGGTGTCTCCGTGCCGGTCAGCGGTTGGCTGGACCGGTGTTGAGGCGTTTGGTCGCCTCGTTGATGTCCCCCGCGACGGCGAGCGGCAGCACGTCGGCCGCATCGTCGAGGGCGCGCAGGATGGCGGCCTCGTCGTCGCGGCCGGGCTTGCCCAGCACCCACGGGGTGACTTTGTCCTTGTGGCCGGGATGGCCGATGCCGATGCGCAGGCGGTGGAACATGCCGTGGCCCAGCAGTCGCATGGTGTCGCGCAGGCCGTTCTGGCCGCCGTGGCCGCCATCGAACTTCAGGCGCGCGACGCCGGGCGGCAGGTCGAGCTCGTCATGCGCCAGCAGCGCTTCTTCCGGCTCGATCTTCCAGTAGCGCAAGGCGGCGGTGACCGACTTGCCGCTGAGGTTCATGAAGGTCGACGGCTTGAGCAGCCAGACCTGGCGCCCGCCGATGTCGACCTTGGCGGTTTCGCCGAACAACTTCGATTCCAGGCCGAAGCGCGCGCCCAAACGATCGGCGAGCCCGTCCACAAACCAGAACCCGGCGTTGTGCCGGGTCCGGGTGTGTTCGGGACCGGGGTTTCCCAGCCCGACGATGAGGCGCAAGCCAGCCATGCTTTCGCATCGGGTCGCGCGGGGTCGCACCACCGCCACCACCCCCGCGTTAGTGTTCTAATAGTCCGGGATAGC
>NZ_WOXT01000001.1 GCF_009740395.1 Noviluteimonas gilva | reverse complement strand
GTTTCCCCCGCCCGTCGTGGTGGCCAACGCCTGCCTTTTTTTGGATGGGGGTCGCGCTGGTTCGCACCAGCGCGACGACGACGGCTTACTTCTTCTCTTCGTCCTTCTTCGCGACCTTCGCAGCCGGCACTTCGGCGGCGACCGGCGCTTCGGTCGGCTCTTCCACTTCTTCCTTGCCGTGCTTGGCGATGACCACCGCCACGTCGTGTTCCTTGCCGAGCTTCAGCTCGGGGATCTCGACGCCATTGGGCAGCTTGATCTCGGAGAGGTGGACGATGTCGCCGACGGAGAGCGACGACAGGTCGATCTCGATGAACTCCGGCAGGTCCTTCGGCAAGCAGCTGATTTCGACTTCGTTGAGTTCGTGCGTGACGACGACGTCGGCAGCCTTGCCGGCCGGCGACTTCTCTTCGTTGAGGAAGTGCAGCGGCACCGCGACGCGGATGGCCTGGTTCTCATCAACGCGCTGGAAGTCCATGTGCATGATGATCTGCTTGTACGGATGACGCTGCATGTCGCGCAGCAGGACCTTCTGGGTCTTGCCGTCGAGGTCGAGCGTCAGGATCGACGAGTAGAACCACTCGTTCTGGCTGGCGAGCCAGATTTTCTCGTGTTCCAGCTGGATGCTCTGCGGGGCAGCGGTGCCGCCGTAGACGATGGCCGGGATCTGCGCAGCACGACGGAGGCGGCGGCTCGCACCCTTGCCTTCGTCCTTGCGGCCAGCGGCCGTGATCTTGTGTTCGGTTGCCATGATGTTCAACTCACTTTGTTGCGATGAAAGCCCCACCCGCGACCAGGTGGAGCCAGGGATGTCAGTCCACGTAAAGCGAACTGACGGATTCTCCGAAGGCGATGCGGCGGATGGTTTCCGCGAGCAGCTCGGCGACGCTGAGCTGGCGGATCCGGCCACAGGCCCTGGCAGCGGGGCTGAGCGGGATGGTGTCGGTCACCACCAGCTCGTCGAGCTGCGATTTGTTCAAGTTGTCGATCGCCGCGCCCGAAAGCACGGGGTGCGTGCAGTACGCGACCACCTTGGTCGCGCCCTGCGCCTTCAGCGCCGCGGCCGCCGCGCACAAGGTGCCCGCGGTGTCCACGATGTCGTCGACGAGCACGCAGATCTTGCCGCTCACGTCGCCGATGATGTTCATCACCGTGGCCACGTTGGCGCGCGGACGGCGCTTGTCGATGATCGCCAGGTCCGCGTCGTCGAGGCGCTTGGCGATCGCTCGCGCACGCACCACGCCGCCGACGTCCGGCGACACCACGATCAGGTTGTCCGTGCCGTGCGCGCGCCAGATGTCGGCGAGCAGCAACGGCGACGCATACACATTGTCCACCGGCAGATCGAAGAAGCCCTGGATCTGGTCGGCGTGCAGGTCGATCGTCAACACGCGATCGGCGCCCACCGAACTGAACATCTTCGCCGCCACTTTCGCCGTGATCGGCACGCGGGCCGAACGCGGACGACGATCCTGTCGCGCGTAACCGAAGTACGGCACGACGGCAGTCACGCTGGACACCGATGCGCGCTTGAGCGCGTCGATCAGCACCAGCAGTTCCACCAGGTTTTCCGCACTCGGCGCGCTCGTCGGCTGGATGACGAACGCCTCCTGCCGGCGCACGTTTTCCTCGATCTCGACCTGCACTTCGCCGTCGGAAAACTTGCTCACGAGCGCCTTGCCCATGCGCACGCCGAGCTCCTTGCACACCGCCTCGGCGAGCGGGCGGTTGGCGTTGCCGGAAAAGACCAGCAGATTGCGATCGTCTTGCATGAGGGCTCCGCTGCGCTCTGACCGTTGCGGTGGGGACGGCGATGGGTGGCAGGGGCGGCAGGATTCGAACCTGCGAGTGCCGGGATCAAAACCCGGTGCCTTAGGCCACTTGGCGACGCCCCTTCAGCTTCGAACGATGGCTTCGCGCAACGGCGACGACCGCACGCCTGCGGCCAGCCAGGCCCGCAACGACGGCGCATCCCGATGCACGAGGGCGAGTGCTTTTTCGGCGGATCCGCGATCTGCGAATTCGACGAAACAACCGCTGCCCGTGCCCGTCAGGCGTGGCGTGCCGATCTGCGCCAATGCGGCGAACGTGGCCTCGACGGCCCGTTCGCGGCGGCGCAGCACCGGCTCGAACGCGTTGTCGAGCACCGCTTCCGAAACGAAGTCGCGCATTGTCGCGGGCGGGGAATCGCGCGTCAATTCAGGGGCTTGGAACAGGGCGGCCGTCGGCACGTGCACACCGGGGTCGGCGAGCACGTACCAGGCCGGCGGAAGGTCGATCGGCGTGAGGATTTCGCCCACCCCTTCGGCCCACGCGTTGTCGCCGCGGACGAAAACCGGGACATCGGCGCCGAGCGTGAGGCCCAGCTCGGCGAGCCGATCGACGCCCAATTGCGTCCCCCACAGCCGGTCGAGCGCGACCAGGACCGTCGCCGCATCGGAGGATCCACCACCGAATCCGCCACCCGCAGGAATGCGCTTTTCGACGGCGATGTCGGCGCCAAGAGGCGTTTTCGACTCCGATTGCAATAGTTTTGCGGCGCGCACCATGAGGTCGTCCGCTTCCGCAACGCCCGCCACGGACGCACCGATCCGGCGAACCCCGCCATCCTCGCGAACCCGCAGCCGCACCGTGTCTCCCCAGCCCAGGAGACGGAAGACCGTCTGTAGCGTGTGGTAACCATCCGGCCGCCGGCCGGTGATGTGAAGGAACAGGTTGAGCTTCGCCGGGGCCGGCCACTCGGACCAGCCGGGATCGGCCGAAATCACTGCGTTTGCGCCCCGAGCGACCAGCGATCGACCACCAGGCGCACCCGCGCGTCGCCCTGGGTGGCTTCGATGCGGCCGGGCAATTCCATCCCGCCCGCCTCGACCGCGGCCCAGTCGGCATAGGTCACGACCCATCCGTTCTCATCGATGCGATCCACACGGCCGTCGGCGCCGTAATGGGTGCGTCCGTTGAAATGCGTCGTCGCCATCATCCAGTCGGACAACGCATCGACGGGAATCCGCCAGCGCGTGGCCTCGAACACGAGTTCGCCCGCATCGGGCCCGCTGCGCGGACCGCCGGACAAACCTTCGAGCATCGCTTCGCCTTCGCCGCCCGTGACGCGCCAACTCTGGCGCGTGACCGGCGCGCTGAGCGCGACGTCGAAACGCTCGCCCGTCTGCTTCCACTCGATGCGGCCGCTGCCGCCGTCCTTGCCGTTCGACACCGCCACGCGCCCCGACATCGACCAGCCAGGCAACGCGCCGATCGCCGCGACGCGCGCATCTTGATGCGCATCGGGCGAGCCTGCGATGGCAGGCAGCGTTTCGCGCGGCGCGCGCCCGGCGCACGCCGACAACGCGATGGCGATCATCGCGATCAAAGCCACGCGCATCCTCATGCTCCCGTCGTCTCCAGCGCGCGCTTGAGCGAGCGATTTTCCGGATCCAGCCGCTTCGCTTCGTCGAAATAACGCCGCGCTTCATCCTTGTTTCCGAGCATCCACAACACTTCACCCAGGTGCGAAGCGATTTCTGGATCCTTCTGCATCGAGAACGCGCGACGCAATTCGACCAGCGCTTCTTCCTTGCGACCGAGGCGATAAAGCACCCAGCCGTAACTGTCGATGATCGCGGCGCTGTCGGGCTCAGCCGCGCGTGCGCGATCGATCAGTTCGAGCGCTTCGGCGAAGCGCGTGGTGCGATCGGCGAGCGTGTAACCCAACGCGTTGAGCGCGGTGACGTTGTCGGGTTCGGCGACGAGGATGCGGCGGAAATCGGCTTCTGCGCGCGGGATGTCGTCGCGGCGTTCCCAGGTCAACGCGCGCGAATAGAGGATCGCCGGATCGTCCGGATACGCGGCCAGGCCACGCGCATACACGTCGAGTTCCTCGGCGACTTGCTCGTCTTTTCCGCGCAATTCGGCTTCGAGCAGATACGCATCGCGGCGCGTGCCTTCGTCGACGGTCGCATCGCCCTGCAGGCCGCGCAACGCCGTATACGCTTCGGGCGCGCGCTTGAGTTCGTGCAGCACGTTGGCTTCGCGCAAGCGCGCCGTCCAACGCGCTTCGCCGCCCGGCACGCTGCGATACCACTCGAGCGCTTCGGGATAGCGTTCGAGCATTTCCGCGACCTGGCCGAGCAACAGGCGACGATCGGGATCGGGCTTCGCCGATTCCTTCTTCAACTCGTCGTAAAGCTTGCCGAGCGACGCATCGTCCTTGGCGCGCGCGAGCAACGCGGCGCGCAATCCGTACGTGCGATCGTCCTGCGGGCCGCGCGCGAGCACGCCGGCGGCCTCCACCGAATCGCCCATCGCGTCGTATTCGGCGGCGATGGACATGCGCATTTCTTCGTCGGCATACGCCGTTTGCGCGATGCCCGAAAGCACCTGCCGCGCCTCGACCGTCTTGCCCGCTTCGCGCAACTGGCTGGCGCGCAGCAGCGCGACGCGCGGCTCGTTCGGGAACTGCGTGACCACCTGGTCGATGATCTGTTCGGCGAGCGCGGGTTGTTCCAGGCGCATCGCCAGCCCGCCGAAGGCGAGCCACGCCTGCAGCTTGTCCGGGATGATCTTCTCGTCGACGAATTCGGCGAGCAGCTTGCCGGCGAGCTTCGGATCCCTGCCGCCCGAACCGAGCGCGGCCAGCGCGTGGCGCCAGCCGATGTCGCCCTTGTCGGTGAGCAGCACGCGCAGTTCCTGCTTGGCCAGGCGCGCGTCGTTGCGGCGCAGGGCGAGCGTGGCTTCCGCGGCATGCGCCGCCAGCGAGCCCGGCGCGCGTTGTTTCCAGAGCGCCAGGCCTTCGGCCGCTTGCTTGTCGTTGTTGGCCAGCAGCGCGATGCGCGTGGCGCGTTCGGCCAGGCCGGCGTCGTCCGTGGCCCGCGCCGCGTCGAGGTACCAGCGCGCCGCCTCGTCGAGCTGCCCGGCCTGCAGGGCGAACTCGCCGGCCATCGTCCCTTCGATCGGCGATTCGGCGGCCTTCACGGGCGTGCCTTCCGCTGGCGTGTCGCGTGGCGCCGCGGCGGTGCATCCGCCCGCCAGCCCCGCGGCCAACAACAGCGTCAAGGTGAACGGCGTGCGGATTTGCGGCATGGCGTGTTCCGGGAAAAGGGGGCGTCCCGAGGGGCGCGCCCCCGGTAGAATGTGCGGCCATCGGGAGCTTAACGCACGCGACCGAACGACCTCATGAGCCCGTCCTCAATGAGCTTGATAGTCCTCGGCATCAACCACCAAACGGCACCCGTCGGGTTGCGCGAACGCGTTGCGTTCGGCGCCGATGCGATGCCGCGCGCGCTCGCGGAACTGCGCGCGATGCCGGCGGTCCGCGAGGTCGCGCTGCTCTCGACCTGCAACCGCACCGAGTTGTACGCACTGGCCGACGACCAGGGCGACGCGCTGGCCGATTGGCTCGCCGCCCATCCCGATGCCGGCGACCTGCACGCCTATCTGTACAGACACCAGGACGCGGACGCAGTTCGCCATTTGTTCCGCGTGGCGACCGGGCTCGACTCGCTCGTCCTCGGCGAACCGCAGATCCTCGGCCAGGTGAAGGACGCCTGGGCCAGCGCGCGCGCCGCCGGCACGCTCGGATCGCACCTGGACCGGCTGTTCCAGCACGCCTTCACGACCGCCAAGCGCGCGCGCACCGATACGCGCATCGGCGCCAATCCGGTGTCCGTCGCGTCGGCGGCCGTGCGGCTCGCGCAGGAATCCTTCGCGCGGCTGTCGGATTCGACCGTGCTGCTGATCGGCGCCGGCGAAACCATCGAGCTCGCCGCGCGCCATCTGGTCGAAGGCAAGGCCAAGCGCCTGCTCGTCGCGAACCGCACCCTCGCGCATGCGCAGGAACTCGCCACGCGCCACGGCGGCGTCGCGCTGCCGCTGAGCGAAATCGAGCGGCATCTGTCGGAAGCCGACATCGTGCTGTCGGCCACCGCGAGCCGCGATGCCATCGTCACGCGCGCGCAGGTCGCCGCCGCACTCGCGCAGCGCAAGCATCGCCCGATGCTGCTGCTCGACCTCGCCGTGCCGCGCGACATCGACCCCACCGTCGCCACGCTCGACGACGTCTTCCTTTACACCGTCGACGACCTCGAACGCGCGATCGAAGACAATCGCCGCAGCCGCCGCGAAGCCGCGCGCGAAGCCGAGGCCATCGTCGACCTGCAAACCGCCCGCTATGTCGAAACGCTGCAGGCCAGCACGCGCCATGCGCCGCTCAAGCGCCTGCGCGCGCACGGCGAGCGCTCGCGCGCCGAAGCGCTCGACAAGGCGCGCGCGCAACTCGCCGCCGGTCGCGATCCGCAGGAAGTGCTCGACCTGCTCGCGCACACGCTCGTCAATCGCCTGCTGCACGCACCGACCGCCGCGTTGCGCGAAGCCGCGCTGAGCGGCGACGCCGAACTCGCGCGCGCCGCCGACAAGTTGTTCCCCGCGCTGCCGGAAAGCGAAGCGCACGTCGATAACGGCGGTGTCGACGGCGGCGACGCCGACACATGATCCCCAGCCTGCGCCGCAAACTCGAAGCCCTCATCGAACGACGCGAGGAAGTCGAACGCCTGCTCTCCGATCCCGGCACGATTTCCGATGCCGAGCGCTTCCGCGATCTCTCGCGCGAGTTCTCGCAGCTCGAACCCGTCGCGACCGCACTCGCCGCCGAAGGCCAGGCGCGCCGCGACCTCGCGAACGCCGAAGCGATGCGCAGCGATCCCGAACTGCGCGAACTGGCCGAAGAGGAAATCGCCGCCGCCAGCGAACGCCTGGAGAAACTCGACACCGAACTCCTCGCACAACTCGTCCCCAAGGACGCGCGCGACGAAGGCAATCTCTATCTCGAAGTGCGCGCGGGCACCGGCGGCGACGAAGCCGCGATCTTCGCCGGCGATCTGTATCGCATGTATGCGCGCTTCGCAGAACGCCAGGGTTGGCGCGTCGAAGTCGAATCGGCCAACCCCGGCGAACACGGCGGCTTCCGCGAAATCGTCGCGCGCATCGAAGGTCGCGGCGCGTATTCCAAGCTGAAGTTCGAATCGGGCACGCACCGTGTGCAACGCGTGCCGGAAACCGAATCGCAGGGGCGCATCCACACCTCGGCCGCGACGGTCGCGATCATCGCCGAAGAAGCGCCCGGCGTGCCGATCGAAGTGAATCCCGCCGACCTGCGCATCGACACGTTCCGCTCCTCCGGCGCCGGCGGCCAGCACGTCAACAAGACCGAGTCGGCGATCCGCATCACCCACATGCCCAGCGGCATCGTCGTTGAATCGCAGACCGAACGCTCGCAGCACGCCAACCGCGACAAGGCGATGAAACGGCTGAAGGCGATGCTCGTCGAAGCGGACATCGCGCGCCGCGAAGCCGCGCAGGCGCAGGACCGCAAGCTGCAGGTCGGCAGCGGTGATCGCAGCCAACGCATTCGCACCTACAACTTCCCGCAGGGCCGCATCACCGACCATCGCGTGGAAGGCCTGACGCTCTACGACCTCCCGCACGTGCTCGAAGGCTATCTGGATCCGCTGGTGGAACGCCTGCAAAGCGAACACCAGGCCGACGAACTCGCGCGCCTCACGGACAACGGATGATGCCGACCGACACCCTGCTCCGCCGCGCCACGCTCGACGATCTCGATGCGGTCGCGCCGCTGTTCGATGCGTATCGCCAGTTCTATTCGCAGCCCAGTGATGTGCAGCGCGCACGTGATTATTTGCACGAGCGCATGACGCTCGGCGAATCCGTCGTGCTGCTCGCACAGCGCGACGGTGAAGTCGTCGGCTTCACGCAGCTGTACCCGATCTTTTCCTCCGTGCGCACCGCTCGCACGTGGTTGCTCAACGATCTGTTCGTCGCCGAAGGCGCGCGCCGTTTCGGCGTGGCGCGTGCGCTGCTCGATGCCGCCGCGGCCTTCGCACGCGAACAGGGCGCCGCGGGCCTGATGCTGGAAACGATGACCGACAACGCCCCCGCACGCGCCCTGTATCGCGCGGCCGGGTGGCATGAAGACGCCACGCAGTGGTATTCATTGAACGTATGAAGCCCGCCGCCGACTTCGTCCCCCTGGCCCTGAGCGTGCTGACGGTCTCCGACTCGCGCACGCCGGACAACGACACGTCGGGCGATTATCTCGTGCAGGCGCTGACCGAGGCGGGCCATCGCTGCGCCGATCGCGCGTTGCTGCCCGACGACAGATACAAGCTGCGCGCCATCGTTTCGAAGTGGATCGCCGACGACACCATCGACGGCATCCTCGTCACCGGCGGCACCGGATTCACCGGCCGCGACTCGACGCCCGAAGCCCTGCTGCCCCTGCTCGACAAGCAGATGCCCGGATTCGGCGAAATGTTCCGCGCGGTGAGCATCGACGAGATCGGTACGTCGTCGCTGCAATCGCGCGCGTTCGCGGGCATGGCGAACGGGACCTTCCTGTTCGCGCTGCCCGGCTCGACCTCCGCGTGCCGCACGGCGTGGGAAAAGATCCTGCGTGCGCAACTCGATGCGCGCACGCGCCCGTGCAATCTCGCCACCTTGCGTCCCCGCCTCAAGGAGTGAACACGATGCCGCTCGCCACGACCCTGCGGTTGCTCGCCAAAGCGCGCGGCATGAGCGTCACCGACCTTGCCACCGCGATTCCGCGCGCGGGCGTCGACACCGTCTCGGCCTGGCTGCGCGGCGAGAAGATGCCGGGCAAGGATCAACTCGATGCGCTCGCCCGCTTGCTCGGCGTTCCCGCCGGCGCGTTGCTCGCGGAATTGGCGAGCACGCTGGATCCTTCGCGCACGCAGGGCGAACACGATCTGCTCGCGGCGTATCGCGCGATGTCCACGCGGCAACAGGGTGCGTTGCTCGAAATCGCGCGCGGCCTCACCAACCAGCCGTCGCCGCGTCGCCGAAAGGCGGCCAAGTGAAAGAGATCAAGAAGAAGGATTACAAGGCGGCGCTGGAGCCGATGCAGGTCGAGCTCGTCGCGATGGCCCGATGGGCGCGCGAAACCCATCGACGCATCGTCGTGTTGTTCGAAGGCCGCGACACCGCCGGCAAGGGCGGCGCGATCGACGCGATCCGCGAACACATGAACCCGCGCCAGTGCCGCGTGGTCGCGCTCGGCAAGCCGAGCGAAGCCGAACAGGGCGCGTGGTACTTCCAGCGTTACGTGCCGCATCTGCCGAGTGCCGGCGAGATCATCCTGTTCGATCGCAGCTGGTACAACCGCGCCGGCGTCGAACGCGTGATGGGCTTCGCCAAACCCGCGCAAGTCAATGCGTTCCTCGAACAAGCGCCCGCGTTCGAAAAGCTCCTGGTCGACGACGGCATCCTGCTCTTCAAGTACTGGCTGTCCTGCGACCAGGCGCGGCAGGAAGAGCGCTTCACCGAACGCGCCGCCGACCCGCTTAAACGCTGGAAGCTGTCGCCGATCGACCTCGAAGCGCGGACGCGCTACGACCAGTACACCAAGGCGCGCGAAGACATGCTGCGCGCGACGCACACGAAGCACGCGCCCTGGACCCTGGTCGATTTCAACGACCAACGCCTCGGGCGGCTCACCTTGATCCGCGATCTGCTCGATCGATTGCCCGACACGAAACTGCCCGAGCCGGCGCTGAACATGGAGGCGCTGGCGACCAAGCCGAAAAAAGAACGCTATACCGTCGTCGCGCCGATCAAGTCGCTCGACGTCTGAGCGTCAGGCCGTTTCGAAGTCGGGGCCCGCTTCGCCGTCGTCCGCCGCGATGCGTTCGATCCGTTCGACGTGCGCCGCCGGCGGCCCCTGCTTCAACCAGTGTTCCAGGCGTTCGATCGCCTGCACGTCGCCGACCGCGAGCACTTCGACGCGGCCATCCTGCAAATTGCGCGCGTAGCCGCGCAGACCGAGTGCTTCCGCCTGTTGCCGCGTCGACGCGCGGAAGAACACGCCCTGCACGCGCCCTTCGATGAAGAAGCGCGCGGCGGTCATCTCACGCACCCTTCGGCGGTTGCGGACCGCCGTTGGCGGCGATCGCCGCTTCGATGTCGTGCGGCTCCACCGGTCCGACGAAGCGCTTGGCGACCTTGCCGTCGGGCCCGATGAGATAGGTCATCGGCAAACCGGCGGGCGTTTCGAAATCCTTCGGCGGGTCGTACACGTCGACGATCGCGATGGGATACGACACCGGGTGCTTCTTCAGGAATGCCTGCATTTCGGCCGGCGTCGTGTCTTCGTACGCCAGGCCGACGACGTCGATGTGTTCGCGCATCGTGTCGAGCGCGGACAGCGCCGGCATTTCCTTCAGGCACGGGCCGCACCACGTCGCCCAGAAATTCACGACGACCCACTTGCCGCGATGCGCGGCCAGATCGAACTGTTTTCCGTCGACGGTGGCGATCGTCAACGTCGGCACGTCCTTCGTCGCGCGGACTTGCGCGGACGCCGGCGCCGCGGCGGTCGACGCTGCAGCAGCGGTCGATGCCGCAGCGGCGGTCGCGGGCTTCGCGGTGTCGGTCGTGGGCGCGGCGGGCTGCTTGCAGGCCGCGAGCATCGCGATCGCCACGGCGAGCGATGCGAACTTATTCGTGCGAGTCATAAATCGAGGACACCTTCTTCTTCAACAGGTCGCGCAGCGGGAGCCGCAGCTCGTCGAGCGTATGGTACGCGCGCTGGCCGAGGGGGTCGTCGCGCATGGGCACGTGCGCCTCGGCGACGGGAATGCGGAGTTGGCAGGCTTCGTAGAGTTCGCCGAGCGTCAGATCGTCGAGGTCGCGCGCGAGCAACCATTCGCCGCTTTCGGCGCGGCTGAGCAGGCCGATCTGGCTCAACTGCCCGAGCATCTCCTGCACCATCGAATCGGTGAGCACCGGTTCGAGCACCTGGATGTCCTGGCTATGCAGGCCCTTGCCGTGCGCGCGCGCTTCGTGGAAGCGGCCGAGCATGCGCAACAAGCCGTACATCTCGTAGCCGACGGGCAGGCGCATCGACGCCGGCTGGTAGCGGAACGACGACATCGACGCGGCGAACGATGCGCCCAGCAGGATCGACGTCCATCCCAGATAGATCCACACCAGGAAGATCGGCAGGAACGCCAGGGTTCCGTACACCTTCCCGTAGCTGCTGAAGTTGCCGATGAACACACCGAGCCACAGCTTCACGCCTTCGAACAGCACCGCCGCGAGGAACGCACCGGCGAACGCATGCCGCCACAACACGGTGCGATGCGGAACGACCTTGAAGACCGTGGCGAAGGCCAGCAATTCGATGACGAAGGGCGTGGCGCGCACGAGCACCTGCTCCAGCCAACGGCCCGCTTCGGTTTCGAACATCGCCATCGCGAAGAAGCGCGACGACAACGCCAGGCTCGTCGCCGCCACCAGCGCGCCGAGCGTGAACACCGTCCAGTACACCAGGAAGCGCGCGAATTTCGGCCGCGCCGTCGGCACGCGCCAGATCCGGTTGAACGTCACCTCGACGCTGTTCAACGTGATCAGCAAGGAGACGACCAGGGCCACGATGCCCGCGGCGGTGAGCTGGCCTGCATTCGCGGAGAACTGGCGCAGGTAGGCTTCCACCGCGCGCGCCGAGCTGGGAACGAAGTTGGAGAAGATGTAATCGACCAGGCGATCGCGCCACAGGTCGAACACCGGGAACGCCGACAACACGCCGAAGCCCACGACGAACAGGGGCACCAGCGCGAAGACCGTCGTGTACGACAGCGCGCCCGCGGCCTGGAACAGGTTGTCGCCCATGAACCGTTGCCACAGGTAACGGAAGAACGTCCCCAGGCGATGGCGGTCGCGCAGGTAGCCGGTCCAGCGATTGATCGAGTCCAGGGGCTCCATCGGCGGAAGCCTACCCCACCGCTCGGCTATCCTGCGCAACGGAGGTGGTCCGATGCCCGAAGTGCTGGTGCTGTTCTACAGCCGTGGTGGCTCTGTCGCGCGGCTTGCGCGGCAGATCGCGCGCGGGATCGAGGAAGTCGACGGCATGACCGCGCGGCTGCGTTGCGTGCCGCCCGTGGCGCCGGTGACCGAAGTCGCCGCGCCGCCGGTGCCGGACGAAGGCGCGCCTTATGTCGATCGTCGCGACCTCGAGCAATGCGCGGGCCTGATCCTCGGCAGCCCGACGCGTTTCGGGATCATGGCCGCGCCGCTGAAGCACTTCATCGACGGCCTGGGCGCCGAATGGGCGAGCGGCACGCTGGTCGGCAAGCCCGCCGCGGTGTTCACCTCGACCGCCACTTTGCACGGCGGACAGGAAGCCACGCTGCTCTCGATGATGCTGCCCTTGCTGCACCACGGTTGCGTGATCACCGGTTTGCCGTATACCGAGCCGGGCCTGAATTCCACGCGCACCGGTGGCACGCCCTACGGCGCGAGCCACCATGCCGGCATGCAGGACGATCCGCGCCCGAGCGATGAAGAAGCGCAACTCGCGCGCGCACTCGGGCGCCGCGTGGCGGAACTTGCAAGGAAACTGGGATGAGCGTTTCGACGCGTGTGTTGCTCGCGGGCCTGTTCGGCCTGGTGGCCCTGTTCGTGTTCTGGTTCCTGCACGAAGGCTGGCACGCGGTGGCGTGGTTCGCCGGTCCGCCGCTGTTGTTGGCGGCGTTCAACTGGAAGGGCGGGCAGAAGCCCGCGTTCTGGGCGGGCCTGTTCGCGCTGGGGTGGTTTTCGCACGGCGTGATGATCGCCTGGTCGCAGCCGGCCAACCGGGAACTGGCGCTGATCGAAATCGTGCTCGCGCTCGTGGTCTTCGCGGGCGCCACGCTGCCCGGCCTGCTGGCGCGCTTCGGTGGGCGGCGCTAGGCACTTATAATCGCCGCCCATGGACCAGCTCTGCATCGTCACCACCGGCGGCACGATCGACAAGATCTACTTCGACGACAAGTCGGACTACCAGATCGGCGAACCGCAGATCGGCGGCATCCTGCGCGAGCTCGGGGTCGCCTTCCAGTTCACGGTGATTCCGATCATCCGCAAGGATTCGCTGCACATCTCGCAGGAAGACCGCGAGCTGATCCGCGCGACCATCGCCGCGCAACCGGCGAAGCACGTGCTGGTCACGCACGGCACCGACACGATGGTGGAAACCGCGCAGGTCCTGGAATCGCTGACCGATCGCACCATCGTGCTGACGGGCGCGCTGAGCCCCGCGCGTTTCCGCGGCTCGGATGCGGAGTTCAACGTGGGCACCGCAGTGGGTGCGGTGCAGTGCTTGCCGCCGGGCGTCTACATCGCGATGAACGGGCGCGTGTGGGATATCCACAAGGTGCGCAAGAACGTGGCGGCGAACAAGTTCGAAGAGATCTGACGCGCGCGTACGACGCGCGTTAAAGCATCCCCGTCTCGAGGCGCGCAGCCTCCGACATCATCATCCGGTTCCACGGCGGATCGAACACGAGTTCGACATCCGCTTCGGTCACCGTCGGAATCATTTCCAGCTTGCTGCGCACATCGTCGACCAGGATGTCGCCCATGCCGCATGCGGGCGCGGTGAGCGTCATGCGGATCGCGACTTCACGTGTGCCGTCGTCGCGCGGCTTGACCGTCGCTTCGTAGACCAGCCCGAGGTCGACGACGTTGATCGGAATCTCGGGATCGAAGCACGTGCGCAATTGCTTCCAAACCAGCTTCTCGACTTCGTCGTCGGAGGCGCCGGCCGCGAGTTCCAGCGGCTCCGGCGGTTCCTTGCCGATCGCGTCGGCATCCTTGCCCGCCACGCGGAACAGATTGCCCTCGACGAACACGGTGTAGCTGCCGCCGAGCGCCTGCGTGATGTAGCCGATGCTGCCCGCGGGCAACGTGACTTCTTCGCCCTGCGGGACGAGGACGACGGCGCAATCGCGCTCGAAGCGGACGGGTTCGCTGCTACGGGAATACATGCGGGGAACGTGGGGGCGTGCGGCGCGCGCCGCAAGGCCGTGCATTCTAAGGCCCCGCGCGCCCGGTATGCTGTGCGATCACGCAGGGGAGCCAGATGGCGTCGCAGGAAATCGGACATTCGCCCTGGATGGGGGCCGCGCTCGCCCTGATCGGCAGCACGGGCATCGCGGCAGCCTGGGTCGCCGCTTCCATGGTCACCTCCTCGCAAGCCGGTTGGATGGCGGTCCTCGCCGCGCTCGACGCCGCGTGGCTCCTGCGCCTGGGCCGCACGCCGAGCGGATGGACCCGGATGGCCATCGGCGTCGCCGCGACGCTGCTGGCGGTCGTGCTCGCGCAGTGGGGCATCGTCGCCGCGCACCTGTCGGGGATGCTCGGGCTCGGGCTGGGCGAAACGATCACCAAGCTCGGGCCCTCGCTCGCGTGGTCGCTCACGCACCTTGCGAACACGCCCGCCGATTGGGCGTGGATCGCGGTCGGCGTATTCGTCGCGGCGATCGCCTCGCGCTGACGCTTACGCGTAAGCGCGGTCCAGCACCTGTTCGAACAAGGGCATCGCTTCGCGGATCTGCGCGGGCGACAGGCCGCAATACCCCATGAGCAGCCCCGCGCGATGCGGGCGCCGCAGATAGTGCGGGCGAATCGTGTACAGGCCCAGGCCGATCGATTCGCCGTGCGCGAGCATGGCATCGAGCGCCGCGTCGGGCTTGTCCTTCAGCCACACGACCAGATGCATGCCTGCGTGCGAATCGGCGATCTCGAGCCGACCTTTTCCGATCTCGCGCAAGCCATCGAGCAGCATCGTGCGGCGCTCCTGCAAGGTGCGTGCGCTGCGACGCAGATGACGCTCGAATCCACCGCCGGCCATGAAGCGCGCGAGCGCCGCCTGCTCGATCGCCGAGCTGCCGAAATCCTGCGCCCACTTCGCGGTGACCAGGTCGTCGCGCAGCGCAGGCGGCATCACCAGATAACCCAGGCGCAAGGACGGGAACAAGGTCTTCGAGAACGTGCCCACGTACAACACGCGCCCATCGCGATCGAGCGAACGCAGCGCCGCGAGCGGTTGCGTGTCGTAGCGGAACTCGCCGTCGTAATCGTCTTCGAAGATCCAGCTGTCGTGCATGCGCGCGTACTGCAACAACTCCAGGCGCCGCGACAACGACAACACCGATCCACCGGGAAATTGATGCGACGGCGTGACGCAGATCATGCGCGGTGAATCGACCGGCAAACGATCCGGACGCAGGCCATCTTCATCGACATCCGCGCCGTGCAGGCGCGCGCCGTGGATCTGCAGCACCTTGCGCAAGGCGAAGTACTGCGGTTCTTCGACGACCGCCATGTCGCCGGCATCGAGCAGGATGCGCGCGGCAAGCGACACCGCCTGCTGCGTGCCGCCGACGACAAGCACGTCTTCCGGCAACGCCTGCACACCGCGGCGGCGCGCGAGGTAATCGCAGATCGCTTCGCGCAATGCGGGCAGGCCTTGCGGATCGGGATAGTCGGGTGGGGTGTAGGCGGCGGCGTGCGCGAGTTCGCGCGCCCATGCGGTGGTCAGCGCGGGATTCACCAGCGGCAGGCCGTACTGGAAGGAGAAGCGCACCGACGCGCGTGGCTTGTTGCGCAGCAGACGTTGGATATCGGCGTTGCGCGCGCGGCGTGCATACGCGGTTTGCGGCGGCGCGATCGCCGAGGGCGCGTCGTTCGCCGCTTCGGACATCAAGGGCGCGGCGACGAAGCTCCCCGATCCGACACGCGCGGCCATGAATCCTTCGGCGCGCAGTTGTTCGTAGGCGGTCAGCACCGTGTTGCGCGACAGGCCGAGGTCGCGGGCCAGCGCACGGGTCGGCGGCAAGCGGCTGCCCTGCCCCAGGCGGCCGCCGGCGAGCGCCGATTTCAGCGCGCGGGTGAGCTGCGCATGCAGGGGACCGCGTCCGTCGAGTTGCAGGTGCATGGCCGACCTCCGGAGGGAATGGCCCCATTCCGGCCCGGTCGATTGGCCCTTGCCAGTGCCAATCCACGGGCGTTTGATGAGGCCAATCCTGCCTGCCCGAGGTCAGCCATGCACGTTCGCCCCGCCTGGTCCCACTCCCCGGCCCTTTCCGGAGCCCACCGCGTCTGGCCGGCCTGGGCATCGGTCGCCCTCGGCGGCAGTGCGTTCGCGCTGGCCGACCTGGCCTTCGCGTCGCTGTACTGGTTCTTCTACGGCGGCGTGACGCCGGTGCGCATCGGGCAAGGCATCGCCTCGTGGGTCGTCGGCTCGCATGCGGCGCATGCCGGTGGCGTCGATGCGGCGATCGCGGGCGTCTTGCTGTATTGCGCGGCGGTCGCGGCGATGGTCGCCGGCTACATGCGCCTGACGGCGCGCTGGCCTCGCCTGCACGCACACGCGTGGATCGCGGGCAGCGTGTACGGCATGGCGATGTATGGATTGCTGTTCGAAGTGATCGTGCCGTATTTCTCCGCGGCGACCGTGAGCGGCGGCAGCGCGCCGCTGTCGTGGACCATCGCGTGCCTGGCCGCTTATGCCGGGATCGGGATGGGTTGCGCCACGATCGCCCGCGCGCACGCACGCTGATTTGGCTCCCTCGCGCACCGTGCAGGCGGTGCTCGCGGGGAGTGATGCGCAAGACCAAGCATGCGTCCACCGGCGATCGGTTCGCCGGATTGGGAGAGAACAGCCATGACGCATGCAATCCGCTTCGCGGTGGCGCTGTGCACGCTCGCCATCGCACCCACGGCCTTCGCGGACGACAAGTGCAAGGACATCCACGCCGACATGACGGAGATCCGCGTGACCACCGGATGCGACGCCGGTGAGCCCTCGTGTTTCCTCGGCGAGGTCGACGGCAACCACGGGTTCCGCGGCACCACGCATTTCCGCGCCAACAGTGGCGGCACGCCCGCCTCCGGTTCCCCGGAATGGTCGCCCTACGCCGGAACGTTCCGCTACGAGTTGCGCGACGGCACGCTCAACATGATCGAAGCCGGCCTCACCGGAAAAGGCCAGGTCCTCGCGCACCACGAAGTGGTGTCGGGCACGGGGCGTTATGCGGGCGCCACCGGCAACCTGTTCGTGTTCGGCACGACGGGCGCGGTGGTCACCACCGAAATCACCGGGACGATCTGCACGCAATGAACGCCGCGCACGCCGCCGCTCGGTTTTCCCCGCCGCGCCCCCGACTCGCCCGACTGCTGTTGGGCGGGTTCGCGGTGGGGACTTTTGATCTGATCTTCGCCTGCACGTGGTGGGCGGTCGCGGCGAAGGTGCCGCCGATCCGCATCTTCCAGTCGATCGCTGCCGGCGTGTACGGGGATGCGAGTTTCGATGGCGGCGTGCGCACCGCGGGGATCGGCGTCCTCGCGCATTACTTCATCGCCGCGTGCATGGTGCTCGCCTATGCGCTGGTCGCCTCGCGTTCGCCGACGCTCATCCGGCACCCCTGGCGCTGGGGCGTGGCGTACGGCGTGTTCCTGTACGTGGCGATGAATTTCGTGATCGTGCCCCTGTCCGCGGCCGGGCCCGCGCCGACGCGCCCGGCCTGGATGGTCGCGAGCGTGGTCGTGCACGTGATCATCGGCATCGCCTGTGCGTTCATCGCACGCAGTGCGTTGTCCCGCCGATGATCAGTGACCGCCGCCGTCGAGCGCCTTGAGTTCGCTGACCAGCGCGCTCGCCATTTCGGCGCCATCGCCGTAGAGCATGCGCGTGTTGTCGGCGTAGAACAGCGCGTTCTCGATGCCCGCGAAGCCCGTGCCCTTGCCGCGCTTGATCACGACGGTTTGCTTGCTCATGTTCACGTCGAGGATCGGCATGCCGTAGATCGGCGAGGCCGGGTCGGTCTTCGCGACGGGATTGACGACGTCGTTCGCGCCGATGACGAGTGAGACATCGGTGTTCGGGAATTCCGGGTTGATGTCGTCCATGTCGGCGATGAGGTCGTAGGGCACGCCGGCTTCGGCGAGCAACACGTTCATGTGGCCGGGCATGCGGCCCGCGACGGGATGGATGGCGAACTTCACCTTCACCCCGCGCGCGATGAGGCGCTGCGTGAGTTCCCAGATCTTGTGCTGCGCCTGCGCGACGGCCATGCCGTAACCGGGCACGATCACCACGCGTTCGGCGTAGGCCATCATCGCGGCGACATCGCCCGCTTCGATCGGCTTCTGCGTGCCGGAGATCTCCTGCGCCTCGCCGCCCGGGCCGAAGTTGGAGAACAGCACGTTGGTGATCTTGCGGTTCATCGCCTTGGCCATCAGGCGCGTGAGCAACATACCGGCCGCGCCGACCATGGTGCCGGCGATGATCAACGCCATGTTGCCGAGGACGTAGCCTTCGAAGGCGACGGCCAGGCCGGTGAATGCGTTGTAGAGCGAGATGACGACGGGCATGTCGGCGCCGCCGATGGGGAGCGTCATCAGGATGCCGAGCAATAGCGCCGCGGCGAAGAACGCCACGATGATCGGCGTGCCCACGTGGCCATGCCACATCAACGCGTAGACCGCGTATGCGCCCAACGCGACCGTGACAACGAACACGAGGGCGTTGAAGGCTTGCTGGCCCGGAAAGGTGTAGCGCTTGTCCATCCGCCCGTCGAGCTTCGCCCAGGCGATGACCGAACCGGTCAGCGACACTGCGCCGATCAACGCACCGACGACAGCGAGTGCGACGTGTAGCGCACCGGCTTCGACGGATCGCGCAACCATCCCGTTCGCAGGCGCATCGAGCCTCAACAACTCCACCGCACCGATCGCCGCCGCCGACCCACCCCCCATGCCGTTGAACAACGCGACCATCTGCGGCATGTCGGTGATCGCGACCTTCTTGCCCCACACCCACGCCACCACCGTGCCGAGCACGAGCGCGATCACGATCAGCGCCATGTTGTGCAGGCCCGGCAGCAGGAACGTCGCGACCGTCGCGAGCACCATGCCCACGCCTGCCCACTGGATGCCGCTGCGCGCGGTCACCGGCGAGGACATGCGTTGCAGGCCCAGGAGGAACAGCGTGGCGGCGACGAGGTAGCTCGTCGCGACGACGAGCGTCAGCCAGGACACCGTCACGGCTTGGCCTCCGGCTTCTTGCTGGACTTGAACAACTCGAGCATCCGCTCGGTCACCACGTACCCGCCGGCCGCGTTGCCCGCGCCGAGCAGCACCGCGACGAAGCCGATCGCCTTCTCCAGCGTGGTGTCGGCATGGCCGAGGACCACCATCGCACCGATGAGCACGATGCCGTGGATGAAGTTGGAACCCGACATCAGCGGTGTATGCAGGATCACCGGGACCCGGGAAATGATCACGTGGCCCGCGATGGCGGCCAGCATGAAGATGTAGAGCACCACGAACCCGTCCGCCGCCATGCTTCTGCCCCATCGTCGTGTCGGGACCATCATAACGACAGGTGAACCCGGCGCGCGCCCGGTCAACGCCCCGACCGCACCCGCGTTCCCCATCCTCGCAGGCGGTGCGGGACGCGCCCCCTGACCCACGGGCGGGCTGCCGTTGGGATTCCCACCACCGACCGGCTGCTATGTTCCTTCGAGTGACCGATGCCCCCGACGATCCGATGACCGCCTTCACGGCAGTCGACGCCCCCGCGCGCACCGCGCAGGCGCCGCGCACGCTCGATGCCTTCCTGGATGGCATCTCGGCGCGCGCGTTCCGTTTCGCCGAGATGGGCCTGCGCCATCGCGACGACGCGCTCGATGTGGTGCAGGACGCGATGCTCAAGATGCTCGGCTATGCCGACAAGCCGCCGGAGGAATGGACGCCGCTGTTCTGGAGCGTCCTGCGCAGCCGCATCGTCGATGCGCAGCGGCGTCGCAGCTTTCGCCTGCGCTGGCTGCGCCCGCAGTCCACGCACAACGACGACGACCCGATCGACTGGACGGAACTCAGCCCGACGCTCGATCCCGACTCCGATCCTTCCCGCAAGCACGACAACCGGGAAGCCTACGCACGCATCGCACAGGCGGTGCGCGCATTGCCCACCCGACAGCGCGAAGCCTTCACCCTGCGCGTGATCGAAGAGCTCGACGTCGCGACCACCGCGCGCGTGATGGGCTGCAGCGAAGGGTCGGTGAAAACGCATCTGTTCCGCGCCCGCGAAGCCTTGCAGGCGCAACTGGAGGAATTCGCATGAACATCGGCGAACACGACAAGCACGACGACGCGCTCCGCGCGTTGCACACCGACGCACTCGACCATCTCTCGCCACGCGTGCGCGCACAGCTGCAGCAACGTCGCCGCGCCGCGCTGCGGGGCGAAGGCGCGCAGGCGCCCGCATCGAAATGGCGCCTCGCCGTGCCGCTCGCGGCCGCGGCGACGGTCGGCGCGCTCGTGATCGGGATGCAGCTGCGTTCGCTGCCACCGACGACGAACGCACCGGCGATCGTTACAACGCAACCCGTTTCGACGCACACGGGCTCAGACGACACCGTCATCGCCGCGACGCTCGAAGAAAACCCCGATCTCTACGTGTGGCTGGCGTCCGACGACGCCGCCCTGATGGCCATGGAGTAGTCCGATGATCCGCCGCCGACTTTGGCTCACCCTCCTGTTGCTGCTGCTCGCGGCACCTGCGCTCGCGCAGCAGCGCCCCGCGCCGGCCACGCCCGCGCCGGCGAAGTGGGAACAGTTGTCGCCCGCCGAGCGCGACGTGCTGATCGCGCCCATCCGCGACCGCTGGAACAACGCCGACGCCGACCAGCGTAAGCGCATGCTCGACCACGCACGCCGCTGGACAACGATGACCCCCGAACAACGCGCCGCCGCGCACAAGGGCATGCGCCGCTGGGATCACCTCACCCCCGACCAACGCGACCAGGCGCGCGAGCTGTTCGAACGCATGCGCTCGATGCCGCAGGACGAGCGGCGCGCCCTCAAGGACAAGTGGCACGACATGACGCCGGAGCAACGCAAGGCCTGGCTCGACGCGCACCCGCCGAAGGATTAGCGCGTCTGAGGGATGTTTCGCAGAGGAAGTGCGACGCGCGCCGCCGCCTTGAACTTGCGCAGGTCCTCGGGCCCCAGTATCTTTCGCCTCGAGCCCTCGGTTTCGCGCGCACCCGTCTGATGGTAGATCAGGCCTGGCAGCGGCAACCGGGGGTTTGTTTTTTCTCCGGCGTATCGCAAGGCGTGCATATGCCTCGCCGCCCACGATTCTGCGTTGTCCTTCCCGAAAGCGGTCGCGATCAGATTGACGAAGCGAACGCCGTCGCGCACATCGGGCCGAACGCAGATCACGATGGGTTTGTCGTCGCTGTCGCATTCAGTGCTCAGCACGATGACCGAACTTCCATCCTCCTGGAGAAAAACCGCCGCTGCTTCGTCGAGCAGCTCAGGAAGTGTTGCGATCTGACGCAACGTGAGTGGTGCGCGGCCCCCGTTCTTTCCGCTTGCGATCTTGGAGAGGACACCAGGCGTCATTGCCAACGGGAGCGAGGGAAATCCGAGTATTCTCAGGACCGCGGGTGTCCGCGCGTGCTCGAGCATCCGCCCTCGCAGCTCGCCACGCGCGAGACGCGCGTAAACCTGCTCGGAGAATGATGCTGCAATGTTTCGATCGCGCATCGCGCGATCATGCTTAGCGACATGACGCCGCAAAACGCGGCGTGTCTTCTTCGCGAAGGGACGTTGCGCGACTTACGCCGGAGGAATCGTGCGCTCCGGCCAAACCGTCTTCGCGAGCAACTCGTCGTCCCAGTCGAACGCAAGCGCGCCGTCTTTCAACAGCAGCGACACGAAGTTGAACGCGTTGCGCGCGAACATCTCGCTCGCATGCAGCGCGCCCATGCTCGCCAGGTTCAGCGGGCCGGCGATGACCACGCCGTTGCTGTCGATCGTTTCGCCCGGTTGCGTGAGTTCGCAATTGCCGCCGGTTTCCGCGGCGAGATCGACGATCACGCTGCCCGGGCGCATGCCGGCGACCATCGCCGCCGTCACGATCTTCGGCGCGGGGCGGCCCGGCACCGCCGCCGTGCAAACGACGACATCGATGTTCTTCAGGTGCTCGCCCAGACGACGCTGTTGTTCGGCGCGCTCGTCGTCGGTGAGCTGGCGCGCGTAGCCGCCTTCGCCCGCCGCGCTCACGCCGAGGTCGAGGAACTTGCCGCCGAGCGATTCGATCTGTTCGCGCGTTTCGGGCCGCACGTCGAAGCCTTCGACCTGCGCGCCGAGGCGCTTGGCGGTGGCGACCGCCTGCAAACCCGCGACACCGGCGCCGACGATCAGCACGCGCGAAGGCCGGATCGTGCCCGCGGCGGTCGTCAGCATCGGGAAGAAGCGCGGCGTGAGTTGCGCGGCGATCAGCACGGCCTTGTAACCGGCCATGCCCGCCTGCGAACTCAGCACGTCCATCGCCTGCGCACGCGTGGTGCGCGGCAAGCGTTCGAGCGGGAAGGCCAGCAACTTGCGCGCCTGGATCTCCGCGCCGCGCGAGGCATCGGCCTGCGGTTGCAGCACGCCGATGAGCACCGCGCCTTCCTTCAATTGCGAAAGCCGCACCGCGTCGGGCGACTGCACGCACAACACGACATCGGCGCCGCCGAGCGCGAGATGGCCGTCATCGACGACACGCGCGCCGGCTTCGGTGTAATCGGCATCGGTGAATCCCGCCGACGCGCCTGCGCCGCGCTCGATGCGCACCGCCGCGCCGGCCTTCACGAGCTTCTTGCAGGTTTCGGGCGTCAGCGCGACGCGCCGTTCGCCGGGTGCGGTTTCCCGCGCGACTCCCACTTCGACCGCCATCGATCCGCCTCGCATATCAGGTGCGCCGCTGCATCCTAGCGCGACGCACCGGCCTTGCGCGGATCAGTTCTGCCCGACGGCCCGGTTGAGGCGGGCGCGCATCTGGCGCATGGCCTCGTCGAAGGGGGCTTGCTCGGTGCCCGCCACCAGGCGGCCTTCGGCCACCAGCGCGGCGAGCTGCTCGGCCGAAGCGACGAGCACGCGCGCGCCGCGACGGTTCACGAGCAACAGGCGCCCGCTCAGCGGACTGATCCATGCGACCTTCGCGGCCACGTGTTCGCCCTGCTGGTCGAGCAGGCGCAGCCATTCGCCCGGGGCGAGCAGCCGCATGCGCTGGGCGACGTCCGGATCGAAGTCCAGGCCGGCATGGCCACCGACCACGCGCAGCGCGCCCTGCTCCGAATCGTCGTCGGCGACGACCGGCGGCGGGAGGTTGCGCACCATGCGCGGCAAATCGGGCTGCGAGAGTGCGCGCACGACGCCGGCGAGCCAATCGGTCGCGCCGTGCTCGTCGTGGCCGCAGGCCACCAGGCATTCGACGATCGCCGGCTGCAACGCGATCAGGCGATCGGCCACCACGCCGCCGCGCGCCTGCGCAGCGAGGCCGTCGACGACGATGAGCGCATCGGCGAGCGCGAGCACGTCGGCGTGCTTCGGCGATTCGCGGCCTTCGCGCAGCAGCGTCTGCAACAGATGGTGCTGCCAGTGTTCGACGAGGAATTCGGCGACCGCTTCGGTCAGCGGCGTGCGCAGGCGCTGGTTGAGCGCCGCGCCGGCCTGCAGGCGCGCCTGTAGCAGGCGTTCCTTGCCGTGCACGGCTTCGGCGGCGCGCTTTTCGATCATGTCCACGCGCTTGCGCTGCTGTTCGAGCAACGCTTCGAGTTCCGCGCTGGCCAGCGCGAAGATCTCGAGGTCTTCGTTGTAGTCGGCGACGATGCGCTGTGCGATGCCGGCGGCGCGTTCGAGCAGTTCGCGATCCTGCGGCGTGGCGCCGTCGTTGCCTTCGCAGGCTTCGGTGATCGTGTCGAACAGGCGGCGCGCGGGATGGTCGCGGCGCAGGAACAGCCCGTCGTCGCTGAGCGCGACCTTCACGTACGGCAGCACCAGGCGCGCATACACGCGGCGCGCGCGGTCGAGCATCGCGTGGGTCTGGAACAGCGATTCGAACAGCAGGCCGACGAGGTCGATCGCATCGTTTTCGTGCGCGCCGATCTGCGTCTGCTCGGGGTCCAGGCCGAGGCGACGCGCGCCTTCGGACAGTTGCTCGCGGATCGCGTCGGCCAGCGAACCGGCACCGGCGAGCGCGCGGGCATAGGGCTCCGGTCCGTCGCGCTGCAGCAGCGAGGTGACGCTGATGACTTCCGCCGAGCGCAGCTCGCGGCGCGGGCCACCGGTCGACGGCGCGCGATCGATCGCGCCCGTGCGAACGGGGGCGGTTCCGTCTCTCCAGGCATGCAACATGGCGCGCAGGTCTCCGAAGCGTTCCATCGCATCGACATCGCGGGAATGGGATTGGGCGTGCGGGACGGCGTATGCGGCGTCGGTGCCTTCGGCCGCTTGCGCGGTGTTCGGTGCAACGGGCTGCTTCAGGCCATAGCCGGCGGCCGCGAGCATCGTGTTGATGCGGCCGTAGAGGTCGCCGAGCACGCGCGAGAGTTCGTGTTCGTATTGGCGGAACAGCAGCGGGCGCAGCGTTTCCGGCAGGTCGGCGTCGTGGAAGGTCGCCAGGAACGCACCGGCCAGGCGGGTGGCGCCGATCGGATTGGACGAGGAGTTGGCGCCGAGTTCGTTCGCCAGCGATTCCAGCCGCTGGTCGAGCATGTCGAGCTGGCGCACGAAGCGCTGGCCGATGGATTCGGCGAGCTTCTGGCCCGCGTAGTGGAAGCCGAGGTGACGGTCTTCGACCAGGCCGAGCGGCTGGCCGTTGCGCATGCGGTTGGGCAGCGCGCGGAAATCTTCGAAGCCTTGCGCGATCAGCTGGCGATAGCGCATCACGTTGCCGGCGTTGCGCTGGCGCAGGTTCAGCAGCGCGATGTGGTCGCCGCGGCGGATCTGGATCAGGCCTGCGCGGCGCGCGGCGTCATCCAGGGCCTCGGCCACCGGCGCGTACAATGCGCTGGGCACGCCACCGAGCTGCTCGACGGCGAGGCGCTTCATCTCCTCCAGCACGTCCGTGGGGTTGGCCCGCTCCCTGGTCTCAAGATCCATCGCCTGCCCCGACATGTCCGTGCTCCCTGACCGCGACACCATGTGACCAAATGCGACACTGAGGGGCAGCATAGTGTCGCGTTGTGTCAACTCACCTTCGAAATTCCGGTTCTGTGACCCATGTCCCCAGTTGACCCCAATCCGTCCGACGAACTGCATTTCCTGAACGCGCGACGGTCGGTGCCGGCCAAGCAATTGGGCGAACCAGGCCCCGATCCGGCCACGTTTGCGCGGATCCTCGCCGCCGCGGTGCGCGTGCCCGACCACGGCAAGCGCGTGCCCTTCCGCTTCATCCGCATCGCGGGCGATGCGCGCCACGCGCTGGGCGAACGCCTCGTCGCGCGCGCGCTCGAACGCGATCCGCAGGCCGGCGAAGGGGCGATCGAAAAGGATCGCAATCGCTTCGCGCATGCGCCGCTGGTGCTCGTGGTCGTCGCCAAGCAGGGGCCCGACGAGAAGATCCCCGCCTCCGAACGCTTCAGCGCCGCCTCGTGCGTGTGCTTTGCGCTGTTGCAGGCCGCGCAGGCGTGCGGCTTCGGCGCGCAGTGGCTGACCGGATGGCCGGCTTACGATCCGGTCATCACGCAGGCATTTGGCCTGGCCGAAGACGAACACGTCGCCGGCTTCATCCACATCGGCACGCCGAAACTCGACGCACCCGAGCGCGACCGCCCCGATCCGCAGGCGCTGCTCACCGACTGGAGTCCCGCATGAACGCACCGGCCGCGATCCAGCCGCCGCTCTATCTTGTCGACGCGAGCATGTACGTGTTCCGCGCGTGGCATTCGATGCCGAACGAATTCCACGACGCCGACGGCTGGCCGACCAACGCCGTGCACGGCTTCGCGCGCTTCCTGCTGGAGCTGCTCGAGCGCGAGCGCCCGCGCCACATCGCGATCGCCTTCGACGAAGCGCTCGACAGTTGCTTCCGCAACACGCTCTACCCGGCCTACAAGGCCAATCGCGAATCGGCGCCGGAAGAACTCAAGCGCCAGTTCGTGCACTGCAAGGCGCTGTGCCGCGCACTTGGCCTCGCCACGCTCGCGCATTCGGATTACGAAGCGGACGACCTGATCGGCACCGCGGTGCACGTCGGGCGCGCCAACGGCCATCGCGCGGTGATCGTGTCCGCCGACAAGGATCTCTCGCAATTGCTCGCCGGCCTCGACGAGCAATGGGACTACGCGAAGAACGTGCGCTGGACGATGGCGGGCGTGAAAGACCGCCACGGTGTCGAAGCGCACCAGATCGCCGATTACCTCGCGCTCACCGGCGATTCGGTGGACAACATTCCCGGCGTGCCCGGCGTGGGCCCGAAGACCGCGGCGCTCCTGCTCGCGCATTTCGGCACGCTCGATGCGCTGCTCGCGCGCGTGGACGAAGTGACGTACCTGCGCATTCGCGGCGCGGCGCAAGTCGCGATGAAACTGCGCGCGAACAAGGAACAGGCGCTGCTCTGGCGCCAGCTGACGACGATCGCGCTCGATGCGCCGCTGTCGCAGGATGGCTTCCACCGCGGCAAACCGGACAGCGCGGCGTTGATCGGCCTGTGCGAATCCCTGCGCTTCGGCCCGCTCACGCGGCGTCGCCTGCAGGAAATCTCGAACGTGCAGACGGCGGTCACCGTCGCGGGATAGCATCGGGGCATGGACCCACGCCCCGCGAACGACGAAAAGACGACCCTCTGCGAAGGCCAGTGGCTCCGCCTGGTCAAGCGCGGCCATTGGGAATCGTGCGAACGCACGCATGGCGACGGCATGGCGGTGATCATCGTCGCGGCCACGCCCGACGATGAAGTGTTGTTCGTCGAGCAATACCGCGTGCCGCTGGGCGCGAAGACGATCGAAATGCCCGCGGGCCTGGTCGGCGATCAATCGGGCGAGGACACGCTCGAAATGGCGGCGACGCGCGAGCTCGAAGAGGAAACCGGCTGGCGCCCTTCGCATGTCGAAGTGCTGCTGGTCGGCCCGACGTCGGCCGGCATGAGCAACGAGCGCATCGCGTTCGTGCGCGCCGAAGGTTTGGTGCGCACGGGCGAAGGCGGTGGCGTGGATGGGGAAGACATCATCGTGCACGCGGTGCCGCGTGCGAGCGCGGCTGCGTGGCTGATGCAGAAACGTGCCGAAGGCTTTGAGCTCGATCTGAAGTTGTGGGCGGGGTTGTGGATGCTGGAACGCAATCCGGATGGGTCACTGCGACCCGAGTGAACCCCACCCCGGCCCTCCCCTGCCTTCGCAGGGGAGGGAGCTAGGCGAACTTGTCCGTCGCGCGCACCAGCGCATCGGTGTTCTCGGGCTCGAACGCCGAATGGCCCGACGTCGGCGTGATCACCAGCTCCGCGGCCGGCCACGCACGCTTGAGTTCCCACGCATTCGCCATCGGGCACACCACGTCGTAACGCCCGTGCACGATCACGCCGGGGATCGACGCGATGCGATGCACGTCCCGCAGCAACTGGTCTTCGACTTCGAAGAAGCCGCCGTTGACGAAGTAATGGTTCTCGATGCGCGCGAAGGCGAGTGCGAACTCCGCTTCGTCGTGGCCGCTGATGAAGTCCGGGTCCATGCGCAGGAAACTCGTCGCGCCTTCCCACACGCTCCACGCGCGCGCGGCGGTCAGGCGCGTGTTTTCGTCTTCGCTCGTCAGGCGCCGGTGATAGGCGCTCATCATGTCGTGGCGTTCGACCATCGGAATCGGCGCGAGGTAGTGCTCCCACACATCGGGGAACAAGCGCGACGCGCCTTCCTGGTAGAACCACTCCAGTTCCCAGCGGCGCAGCATGAAGATGCCGCGCAACACGAGTTCGGTCACGCGTTCTGGATGCTTCTCGGCGTACGCCAACGCGAGCGTCGAGCCCCACGAACCACCGAAGACCTGCCAGCGCTCGATGCCGAGCTTCTCGCGCAGGGTTTCGATGTCGGCGACCAGGTGCCACGTCGTGTTGTCGACGAGGTCCGCGTGCGGCGTCGAACGCCCGCTGCCGCGCTGGTCGAACAGGATGATTCGATACTTCTTCGGATCATGGAAACGGCGCATCTTCTCGCTGCAACCGCCGCCCGGACCGCCGTGCAACATCACGACGGGCTTGCCGTCGGGATTGCCGCATTGTTCGTAGTACATCGTGTGGCGCGCGTCGAGCTTCAGCGTGCCGGTGTCGTATGCGGGGAGGTCGGGATAGAGTTCGCGCAACATGGACCGGCCTCCGCCGCGTGGGACATTTCGATCGAGGCTGCAAAGTCTATCCCAGCGACGGTCCGCCCGGCTTGATGCCCGAGGTCACGCGTTCGCGGCGTTCCATGTCCAGGCCCGTGTCGATGTCGATCAATCCGGCGTCGGTGAACAACGCGCGCACCGCGGCGCCCTGGTCGCGGCCGTGTTCGATGAGCAACGCACCACCGGGTTTGAGGTGCGCGGGCGCAGTGCGCACGATGTCGCGGATCGCATCGAGCCCATCGTGGCCGGACGACAAGGCCGACGCCGGTTCGTAACGCAACGCATCCAGGTGCAGGTCGCCGAGTGCGATATACGGCGGGTTGCTCGCGATGGCGTCGAACAAGCCCTCGCCCAACGGTTCGCACCAATGTCCGTGGCGGAACTCGACGTTGGTCAGGCGCAGCGCGCGTGCGTTGGATTGCGCGACTTCGAGCGCGGCGGCGCTGTCGTCGACGGCGATGATCTCCGCGCGCGGACGTTCGTACGCGATCGCGAGCGCGATGGCGCCGCTGCCCGTGCCGAGATCGGCCACGCGAATGACGTCTTCGCGCGAAAGATGCGCGAGCGCGAGTTCGACGAGGAGTTCGGTTTCCGGGCGCGGAACGAGCGTATCGGGCGTGACCTGGAGTTCGAAACGCCAGAAGCCCTTGCGACCGGTGAGATAGGCGAGCGGTTCGCCGGCGACGCGGCGCGCGAGCAACGCGGCATAACGCTGCGCGACATCGTCGGCGACGGGATCGTCGCCGCGTGCGTACAACCAGCTTCGCGACTTGCCGAGCACGAAGGCGAGGAGCCATTCGGCGTCGGCATGTTCGACCTTCGCGCGCGCGACCTTGAGCAGGTCGTCGACGCGAACGGGGGAAGAGTCGGCCATGGGGCGCATCCTACCCGCGATGCGCCCCCGGCCGCGCGTGCCTTCGCTTACTTCTTCGCCTTCTCCGTGACGAAGGCCAGCGGCATGCCCTTGCGGGCCGACTTCTGCGCCGAGCACAGGCGGATGGATTCCGCCGTCTGCTTGAGCTCCAGCGGGCCGCCTTCGATCGACTTCATGCGATCGGCGAAGCGCGACTCGACATCCGCCGCCTCCGACTCGCTGCACATGCCGGCCGAGTACAGGCCGACCAGCGCCGCACCCGCGGGCGCCAGGCGCGCTTCGAGTTCGCTGAAGTGCGAATCCACCCACTGGCGCAGCGCCGGACGGGTCTTCTCGTCCGAAGTCTGGCCGCCGACGATCGGGAAGATCTCGTTGCGGCGGAGCAGACCCTTTTCGAACACCAGCGCGCGGGCACGTTCGGTCAGCTTCGCATCTTGGGTCGAGCCCATCGCGGAAAGCAGCTGCGAACGGATCGTCGGATCCTGGCTGGCGCGGAAGTGCTTCTCGGCGGCGTCGAAGGCTTCGCTGCCGCCTTCCTGCACGGCGACTTCCAGCGCGACCCCGCGCAGGTCCTTCGGCACGGCGTCGGCGTGCAACTGGCCATCGCCGCCCAGGCCGAGGACCGCGCGGCCCTGCTTGCCCATCGCTTCGCGGACCTGCGGGTCCTTCAGCGTGTCGACGAAGAAGTTCACGAGCGATGCGCGCAGCAGGCGATCGTCGTCGGCTTCGCCGTCCTTCGGCGACAGGCCCAGCATCGTCAGGCGCGGGCGATAGATTTCCGCCGCCTTCGCACGGAACGCAACGCGCTCGGCGTCGCTGGTGAGCAACTGCTCATCCATCCAACCGATCGAGCCCATGCCGGCGGTGACGGTCTGGCGCACCTGCGCGGTGGTGAACTGCGGCAGCGCGGCCAGCATTTCCTTCGGCGACAGATGGCCGGCGCCGTAGGCCGAAGTGACCGAGTCGGCGTAGACGCGCTGTTCGCGCTCATCGAGCTTGGCGAACGCATCCGACAGCGACTTCTGATACTTCGGCTCCAGCGCGAAGCGGTAGTAGCCGGCGCCGTGCGCGTTGGGCATCACCCACTGCGGGCAGGAAGCGGCGTCCTTCAGTTCGACGCGCGCCGACTGGCCGGTGACGATGCCCTTCTGCTCGCGGATCGTGCCGTTGTCCGCATAGCGCACGCTGAGCGGGATGCCCCACGTCTGGTTCGCGCTGGCCGAGGAACCGAGCGGCAGGTAACGCTGCTGCGTGACGATCAGCGCCGGCTTGCCCGCGCCGCATTCGACGGCGACCTTGACGAACGGCACGCCCGGCTGGTCGATGAAGCTCTTGAACGCCGCGTCGACGGCGACCGGATCGTTGCTCTGCTTCGCCACCGCGGCGATCAGGTCGGCGCTGGTCGCGTTGCCGCGTGCGTGGTCGTGCAGGTAATTGCGGATGCCGGTGCGGAACTGGTCCTCGCCGATGTAGCGCTCGAACATGCCGAGCACCGCGCCGCCCTTCTGGTACGTGATGCCGTCGAAGGCCGACTGGATCTGCGTGAAATCGTTGATCGGCTCGTGGATGCGACGCGTGCTGGACAGGCTGTCGGCGCCCATCGCGCCGATCGCGCCTTCGAGCAGGCCGCGGTCGGTGTGCGCCTCGGGGCGCAGCTGGCCGTGGATCTTGTTGCCCATCCAGGTGGCGAAGGCTTCGTTGAGCCACAGGTCGTCCCACCAGCGCATGGTGACGAGGTCGCCGAACCACTGGTGCGCGAGTTCGTGCGCGCTCACGCCCCAGAACGACTGGCGCTGCGACACCGAGGACTTCTCGTCGGGGAACATCAGGCTGTCGCGATACACGATCAGGCCCGCGTTCTCCATTGCGCCGGCCCAGAAGTCGGGTGCGGCGACGTTATCGAGCTTGTCGAAGGGATACGGCGTGCCGAAGTAGGTCTCCAGCGCCTTCACGATTTCCGGCGTGTTGGCCAGCGAGTACTGCATGCGGCCGCCCTGCCCCTTCGCCGCGACGCCACGCAACTTGATCGGCGTGGTGCGCGTGCCGTTCGGGCCGATGTCCGGGCCGGCGGGCACGTCCCACGGACCGACCGCGAAGGCGACGAGATAACTCGGCAACGCTTCGGTGCGGTTGAACGTGACCTTCTTCCAGCCACCCGGCAATTTTTCCGTCTTCGCTTCCGCACTGTTGGCGACGGCGGCGTCGTTTTCCGGAACGATCAGCGTGATGTCCCAGGGCTGCTTGAACGCCGGCTCGTCGAACGACGGGAAGGTGTTGCGCGCGCCGATCGGTTCCATCTGCGTCACGATGTAATCGTTGCCGTCGGGCTTCACGCGATACGCGCCCTGCAACTCGCCGAACGGTGCTTCGTACGCGATCTCGATGATCGCCTTGCCCGCCGGGATCTTTTCGGCGGCCTGCATCTTCAGCACGCCGGAGACATCGGCCGGCGTCGCGGTCAGCGCGATGCGCTTCTTGCCGACGATGGCTTCGGCCTTCGAGATCTTCAGGTCGCGGCCGTGCATCCAGAACGCATCAGTGGCTTCGCTGACCTGCGCTTCGATGCGCGTGGTGCCGGAGAAGTTGGCCTGCTTCGGGTCGAGCTTGAGTTCCAGCGAGACCAGCGTCGGCACGACGGTGCGCGGCAACGGGCCTTGCGGCACGCCCGTGTTGTCGGCGGCATGCGCGATGCCGAGCGAGGCGACCAGCGCGGTGGCGAGGAGACTGCGGCGAAGCAAGGTCATCGATGATGGCTCCAGGGACGAAGCCGCCGAGAGTACGTGGGGGTCCCCGAATGGACCCATGACGAAAGTCCTAGTGAACGTGACTCACGTCTGCTCCATGCGTTGCCGCATGGAGCGATACGCCATTCAGGCAAACAGGAAAGTGGCCCCGCCCCAGCGGCCGACCCCTTCTCCGCACGTTCGGCGTGTCAACGGACAAACGACACCAAGGCGATCATGGTTGTGAAGATGGCCATGCAGATTC
Organism: Noviluteimonas gilva; assembly: GCF_009740395.1. Lineage (GTDB taxonomy): Bacteria > Pseudomonadota > Gammaproteobacteria > Xanthomonadales > Xanthomonadaceae > Noviluteimonas > Noviluteimonas gilva. Next base: position 1,391,007 of record NZ_WOXT01000001.1, on the reverse strand, counting down.
CCGCCAGCGTCTTGCTCAAACTACAAACGGTTGCCTTGATTCCGCGTACGACCTTGCAATCCACGGACACCTTGGCGTGCGGTGCCGGAAATTGCCCTGAGACAAACGATCCGATGCCGAGGTAGGTGGAGTAGCAAGCTCCTATCGTGAACACACACAAAGCCAGGATGACGCCCACGTTCATCAACGATGGGCCAGAGGCTCAAGCTTCAGAATTACGCCGGACACAAAGAGCGACGACACCACCACCCAGAAACAAACGCGACTTCCTTTGGTGCTCCTCACTACATTCTCTTCGCGAGCATATCTATTCATGGCGTCGGCGCCACAACCTGACCAGCGCTCGCGATTACGCATACGTGAGATGGCATTCTGACGGCACTTGTCATGCTCCGTTTATCGACCTATTCCCACTCGCAAGAGCGCGCGCCCCCGTCAACTTCAACGTAGGCGTGTATCGCGCGCGCTTTAACGGAGACGAACTGCGTGAGCTTTTTTGCTTGGGCGTGGTCCTTGCAGCTATCTACCTGCATAGAGCGCCTGATTTTCTGCATGATTTGCACTCTCTGATCAATTTGACCGTCATTGAATCCAACGGCCAAATACGACTCACGCGTCTGCGAATAATCAATGCACACGATGACGGCGAAGCAGAAGGCAAGTCCCGCGGTCACCAAGTAGGCACTACGAGTCCAAGATGGCTTAGTTGCGTTCATGGGCAAGTGCACCGGCAAGGTAAGCGTCATGCAAGTGATCACGACATGGGCGCTGACTGGTCAAGCTTGTTTGTTGGCTTCGGACCGACATAGTGCTAATTCGAAAGGATGGTCAGAAACAGGGCGCAAAATGCTAGAAACGCGAGGGCACACACGCTGCAAGACGCTCGAAATGCCAAAATGGAAGTCGAGTTAGATTTCGCTGGCCATGGCAGCAGCTCCATGGGCCACTGAATGGACTTGGTTCTCAGCGAAACCACAACGAGAAAGCAGCTAAAGATTGCAGCAATGGCGAACGCGAATAGCCCAAGCCATGCGCCTAACTGAACCGCTAACGTTTGCTCCTGAAATGGCTTAAGCACCTGGTGTCCATCCATCAGGAGACCGGCTGCAAGGCAAGCAATGCCCCACATCAAGTAGGCCAGTTTTTGGGGAAGTCGTGTAACGTTTTTCAGAGTCATGGCAGCACCGGCAACAATGCGAGCAGACAGGCAGACTCCCAAATCGCTGCATCCATACCTTGCTGCCAGGACGTACCCACATTCGACCCAGCGTGCTTGGAGGTCTCAGTGAGAAGCTGTTGCCCCAAGCCGTCTAACTTTGACTGGAGTTCGAGGTAGCGATCGTTGTCTTCAACAGGGCACTCCTTCAGCTGCCTTCCGACCTCATATATCTCTTCTGTCAGCCTCTGGACAGCCGGAGGCGACTGCGACGCCTCCCACAAGTCGTACCCTTGCTTAAGAATATTGGCAGCAGTGCAGACACCAAACGAAACCGGCCCCAACCCGCTGGGGTCAATGTATTTGATTGGATTCCCGCCGACATAGGCATACATGTTGATTCCGGCAATTAACCCCAATGGATCAGATTGCAAATAGCGCCCTGCCTTCAAATCCAGATCACGGAACCCGTTCGACCACAGGTCACTTTCCGCGTCGTAGTACTGCCCCGGAAATCCGATGTTCAGACCGCCGATCAGGTCGAGCGCGACATGCCGGTCGAACGCGAAGTTCTTCGCACGCCACACCTGCACTTGGGTTCCACTCGTCACCACTTCCGGGCGCCCGAGGTGATCGCTGTGCACGAACTTGACGCCGGGATGCCCCACGGTGATCGGCAGGTCGTCATACCAGGCGACGATGCTTCCTGCGCTTGGTGTTAGCAGGCCGACCAATTCGCCGCCGAACCAGAGGTAATCGGTCCAACCACCGGGGCCGTGTTCCGCCAACAGTTTCGTCTGGTTGCCATAAACGAATCGCTTCGAACCTGCGGCATCCGACTTTGCGACGCGCTGGTCGAGTGCGTTGACCGTGTGCTGCGTCGAACCCGCCGGCAGCGCCTTGCACGCGCCGTACGATTCGCACACTTCCACGTCCGTTGGGCGCGTTAGGTTGCGCAGCCTGTCGAATGCGTCGTACTGCAGTTGCGTCGTGACGCCCACGGTCGTATCGCTGATCCGGTTCCCGCGCTTGTCGTAGACGTAGGTGTGATGTCGCGCTGGGTTCGCCGTCCCACCGATCGCCAGAAGGCGGTTGCTATAGGGATCGATCGCGTGTTGCGCGACGGCGCCGCCCCAGGTGTGCGAGGTGCGGTTGCCGTTGGCGTCGTGGGTTGAGGTTCTTGCCCCTCCCGTCCCGACGATCACATCCTGCGTGAGCCGGCCCTGCGCGTCGTAGAGGAAGGTTTGCTTTCCCGGCTCTCCGGCGGCGTTGGTGATTGCATTGATGCGATCGGCCGCTTCGAATCCGTAAGTCAGGCTTTGCGCGACTTTGCCATTGGCATCGTCCACGGCACTTACGCCGAACAGGCGCCGGTTGTCGTCGATGTTGTAGCGGCGTTTCAGGCCATTGCCGTAGGTCCACGATTCCGGTCCGCCGAACGGGCGGTAGCGGATGTCCTCGATGACGGTTTGCGTCTGTCCGCCGTGCGTTGCCGTCAGCTTGCTCAGCCGGCCCATGTCATACGCGTAGGTGATCGACGAACCACTTGGATACTCGAGTTTTGTCACCCTACCCAAGGCATCGAAATGGTGCTTGGTCGTGTCGGCAACGCCCTGCGCCGTGTCCGTGCGAGTGCGTACGACGCCGTCGGCGCGATACGTGAACCGCGTGGATGCCTGGACAGCGCCGCCATTGAGCGTCGTCGCTTCGCACAGGAAGCCTGCGCCGCACGTGTCGTAGGCGAACGTCCTTTGGTCCGATCCGCCAGTAACCGCAACCACGCGACCCAACGCGTCGTACGCATAGTCGATGGCGCTCGCATCGTTGCGCACTGTTCGAGTTAGAAGCCCGCCTGCGCTGTAGGCATGCGTCGTCGTTCCGGTATCCGGGCTGCGCAGTTCCAGCAGATCGCCGAGCCCGTTGTAGCGATACGTCGTGGACAAGCCGCGCGGATCGACGACAGCCGTCGTCCGATCGCCTGCGTCATAGGTCAGCCGCGTAACGCCGCCCATGGCATCGGTCGACGTCGCGACGCGCCCCAACGCATCGTACGTCAGCCGCGTCTTGTGTCCATTGCCGTCGACGACTTCGACAAGGCGGCCCTCAACGTCATATGACCTACCGGCAACGAGCTTGCCCTCCACGCCGCTGCGTTCGGCGATCAGCCGTCCGAGTTCGTCGTATTGATAGGTGGCCACCTGAGTGACGGCGAGCGTTGCGGCCAGCCCCGCGACGATCGTCATGGATCCTGGAACACGTATTGGACCGCCTGGTGTTCCGCGTCGCTGCAAGGCTGCGGCAGAGAGATGCGCACCGGGCGCGCGGTCGCCGATGCACTCAGCAGCATCGCGTACCAGTTCCGGCCGGCCTGCGAGGTGGTCGAGAAGTGGAAGTACGTGACGGTCTTGCACGCGCCGACGAGCCGGAAATAGACGGTGCCGTCGGCGACGGGATAGATGCGCTTGACGAGTCCGGCCAGATGCTCGGACGTCGACAGCGTGGCCAGCCCTGCGTCGGCGCCCTCGAGCGGCGGCAGGGCGGGATTGTTCGCTAGGGCTGGCGTCGCGGCCAAGAGCGCCGCCGTGGATGCGACGAGTATCGGGATGCGCATTGGGTTCGGGTCCTCGAATCTGAAGAGATCGACGCACGCATATCAGTCCCGCCCGACTTCGATTCGGGTCGGCTGCGACAGCGCGTTGTAGGTGATGCGACGCACCGCGAAGGTGCCGTCTGGGTCGGTGCGGTCTTCCTGGATCAGGCGGCGCGCAGCGTCGTAGTGGTACATGACGGTGTTGCCGTCAGCGGTGTGGATCGTATCGGGCAGGCCGTTCTCGCCGTACACGTAGCGCGTTTCAACCAGCGCGCCGTTCGGATAGGTGCGCTCGACGACAACACGCCCCCGTGCGTCGTAGACGTACTCATGCACTGCGCCCGCCGGGCTCGTGATGCGACCGGGCTGGCCGAGCCCGTTGAATTGCGCATAGCGCGTAACGTGACCGAGATCATTTTCGACGCGCAGCAAGTCGCCTGTCGCATCGTAGGTCGATGTGATCGTGTCATTCGGAAGCGGCCCGTCGACTTCGTGGGTCGCAAGCAGGCCATTGCCGTGGTGCGTGTATCGATGGGTCGTCGTGCGCGTCAGCCCCCGGACTCCGTTCTCCGACAAGTTGGTGATCGCTTCCGACGCGACCCGTCCGTTGGCGTGCCATGTGTAGCGCGTTTCGTGATCGCCAAGCACCGTGACGCGCAGGAGGCGATTACTGGCGTCATGCCATTCCATCTGCGTCGTTCGAGCGACAGGCGTTCCCACTGCCTCGATCGTCTTGAGGAGGCGGCCTTCGGCGTCATGATCGAAGTCCGTGAGGCGATCGGTGAAATCGCTGACGATGTCCTGGAAGCCGTTGGCGTCGTACGTGAGCTCGCGATATCGCGCGGCGCAGCTCACGGACGCCTGACCGGTGACGGAGACTTTCTTTCCGTCTTCGTAAAGGTGCGTGGTCTTCAGCCCAAGTGGGTTGGTTTCCGTCACGCGAAAGCGGGTCGGCCGCACTTGCGTGGATGGACCGCTGCCAGAGCGGGGCAGCGTGCACATCTTGTGCGTGCAGAACCCACCCCGTTCTTCATCACTGAAGAAGCCACCCGGTGGCGGCGGCGGTGGCGGCGTCGGGACCGTTTCAGTGCCTTCGACTGCGTAGGCGAAGGTGTGGCGCGCAACGCCACCCGCGTGTTCCGTGGATGCTGCCCTGCCCTCGCCGTCGTAGGCGAACGTCGAGTAGCGAACGCCGTTCAGCGATTTGCCCGTGAGCGCACCTGCATGACGATCGTCCTCGTAGTGATACGTCACCGTCGTGGTCGGGCTTCCCGGCAACGTTGTGGTGGCAAGACGGCCCCGGCCGGCACCGAAGATGTCGGCTGCGTACGAATATTTGTAGACGTTGCCGGCAGGGTCGGTGACTTGCGTCAACTGGCCGTTCGTCCAGGCCAACTGCACGCTTCGACCGGAGGAATGCGTGACACGCTGGAGGTACTTTCCGCTGTACGCGAAGGTCCACTTCACGCCCTGCTCGTTGACACGCTGCGTGATGTAACCATCCGCGTTGTAGATCTCCGTGCCGCGCTCGTCGTTGTGCAGCGTGTAGCTGCCGTCGGCATGCTTGGTGATCTGGAAAGCCGCAGGCCCGCTTTCCGCATTCCACCGATTTGCCGAGGCTGCAACGAACTTGATGCGCCTTCCATCCGGCCGCTGCGCCCACGCCATGCCGCTGGAGAATGCGAGCGAATAATCGAAGGTGCTCAGCCAGTGCTTGCCGAACAAGCCCACGCCGCTCCACATGCGGTTGTAAGTTCGGCGCAGGTAAAGCCCCATTTCGCCGCCAGCCGCGAAGTCCAGTTCCGGCTCCACCTTGTTGCCTGTGTAGAGCACGACCGGGTTGCCGGCAGTCTCGCCACAGGAAGAAGCATCGATCCTGTCGTCGGTTTCCTGTTCCTTGGCTGTAGCGGGAGGCTGGGCGCCATTGTTTGCGCCACCCCCGCCGCCTCCGCCTCCACCGGGAGGCCCACCGGAGCTTGCGCCACCGCCCCCGCCATCGGATATGCAATGCCAACCCCAATTGATGTCACCACCCCCGACCCCGATCCCCACTGCGTGACATTGCCAACCCGGCCCGCTCATCATTTTGGCTTGTGCATCGCCGGTCGCGAGCCCGGGCACGAGCAGCAGGAGGACGACGCCGATGTGTCGTGCTGGACCTTGCATCGCTTACTCCTCGTTCGATGTGACACGAGTGAGTTGGCGCGTTGGAGAGCCTTCACGGCAATCGGCGCAATCCGCCGCATCGCACTGAAACCTGCGTGCAAAGCGAATCGACGTTTCGACACCGGAAAGACGAAGCGGCCCGTAGGCCGCTTCGAATTACACGACGCGTGAGCGATCAGAACTTTTGTTGGTACTGCACGTACAGGAACCGCCCGATGTCGAAGCCGCCGTAGTAATTGAAGCTACTGTTCGGCTGGGTGTACATGGTGGGGCCTACCTTGTCGAAGACGTTGTTCACGCCGAGCGACACGGTCGATTGCCAGGGCGTCGAATAGCGGAACTGCACGTCGTTGAAGGTATTGGAGCCGACGCGGTGGCGGGGGGAGATCGCACCATTGGTGTACGGCGCAGCGAAGGTAGGATCGCTGCAGAAACGGCTTGTCGGATCGCAGTCCTCGTACATCGCGGAGTAGTAACGCGCCGTCCAGCGGAAGCCGTAGTTGCCCAGGCTCCAGTCCGCGCTGAGGTTCGAACGCAGGCGGAAGTAGCCGGCCCAGCCGGTGTATTGCGTCGCCACCGACGCATCGGTGCTCGATTTCGCCTCGTAGTAGTCGACATAAGTCGCATCCCACGCAAAGCCCACCGTGCCCCAGGATCGCGTGGGGAAGCGATAGGTCACGCCGAGATCGTAGCCCGCGGTTTCGAAGTACGCGACGTTGTCGACGGTGTAGGTGAGGCTCGTGACTTCGCCCGTCAGCGGATCGCGGGTGAAACGTGCGCAACTGCTTGCGACGTTGCGAACGTAGCAGTCGTTGAGGATCGCCGTCGCAGTGTCGGCCATGATCGCGTCGTCGACGCGCACCTTCCACCAATCCAGGCTCACGTTGAGGCCTTCGACCTGGCTCGGGCTGAACACCGTGCCGACCGTCGTGTTGCGCGACTGCTCGGGCTGCAGGTTCGGGTTGGAGCCCGACAGGAAGGGCTCGTTCGATTGCGCGTTCGGGCCGGTTGCCGGCACGCCGCCTTGCGCGATCTGCTCATAGCCCGGCGGTACGGCGGCTGCGCACGCGGCACTGTCGCGCGCGGAGCCGAAGCGCGAATCGCACGGATCGGTGTAGAACACGAAGCTCTGGTTGTTCGGCCCGTACAGATCATCGATCGTCGGCGCACGGAAGCCTTCGCCCCAGGTGCCGCGGACCAGCAGGTCGGTGATCGGGCGCCATTCGAAACCGACCTTGCTGTTGATCGTCGAACCGAAGTTGCTGTAGTTCGAATATCGTGAGGCGAGGTTGAGCGAGAGCGTCTGCGCGAAGGGCTTGTCGGCCAGCAGCGGGACGTTCGCTTCGAAGTACATCTCATCGAGGTGGTACTCGCCACCACTGTTGCCGGAACCCAGGTCGGTCGACAGGCCCGTCTGGCGCAGCGCGTCGGGCGAGAACCAGCCGCGTTCGCGACGGTGTTCGTAACCCACGGCGAGGCCGAGGTCGCCGGCAGGCAACTCTGCGAGCACGCCTGCGGCATTGAGGAACATCGAGGTCGTCTCGGTCTCGCCGACGTCATGCCCGACGGGCATCAGATACGACTGCAACGCGGGATCGGCGAGCGAACCGGCGACGCCGCTGCCGTGCGGCGCGAGCGGATTCCAGGGAATGCATTGGCCCGCGCCGTAGTTCGAACCGTAGTCGATGGGATTGGCGGCGCTGCCGCACTCGACGCGGTTGGTCGCCGGATTGAACCACGACGCACCCGTCGCCTTCTGCACGGCCGGGATCAACAGGTTGCCCGTGCCGTCTTTCTCCGAGCGGTACGTATTCTGGTAGAAGCCGGTGTCGAAGGACCATGGAAGATCGCGCATGTCGAACCGGCCTTCGAGCTTCGCGCCGATGCGCTGCGTCGTGGACTTGTTCTCGGTCACACGCGGCACTTCCCACGTACGGCGGAAGTAATGCACGTCCTGGCCGGTCGGGTTGTAGTAGCTGTCGCCCGAGAGCAGGTTGGTCCCGGAGGAACGCCACGGGTAACCTGCGATTTGCTGCATCGAATCGCGGTGGTTGTAGAGGGCATCGACGACGAGCGTCAGGTTTTCGTTGATGTCCACGCCGGCATTGGCGAACACCGACGTGCGTTCCAGGCCGGTCGCCAACGTCATCTGGTCGTTGGGCGTCGCGTAGTCGGCCGTCGTGTAAGGCCGGTAGCTCCCCATGTCCCTCGGGTCGCCGCCGGCATAGGTGAGCCAGGAACCTGGATTGTTCGGGTCGACGCGCAGCACGCCCGTGTGCGACACCGCGCTCCTGGTGCCACCGGCTGTGAATTCACGATCCTTGGCCCATACCGGATCCTCCAGGGCGTGCGCGACGCCGGCGGTGATCCAGCCACGGTCGTTGGTCAGGCCGAAGATGGCGTCGTAAGACTGCTTGCGCCCGTCGCCGACGTCGTATTCGCCGAAGTACACATTGGCTTCCGCGCCGTTGAAGCGCTTGCGCGTGATGATGTTGACCACGCCGGCGATGGCATCCGAACCGTAGATCGACGAGGCGCCGTCCTTCAGGACTTCGATGCGTTCGACGACTGCTGTCGGAACCTGCGAAATGTCGGAGTAGCCGTTCGTTGCCACGCCCAGGCGCTGGCCATCGATGAGGATCAGCGTTCGTTGCGTTCCGAGGTTGCGAATGTCGATGTAGGAACCGCCGACCGCCTCGCCGCTCGAAAGCGCATCGGCCCGGCTGATCGCCGGCGAGCCGACGGCGGTGGACTGCTGCAGGATGTCGGCGACCGATTGCAGGCCTGTCCGCTGCATCTCTTCGCGCGTGATGACCTGCACCGGCTGCGCGGTTTCGACATCCACTGTCCGCGCGATGCGCGAACCGGTGACGGTGACCGTCTGCAGGGTGGCGGTGGTGGAAGCGGCTTCAGTGGATCCGTCCGCGGGGGTGGCATCCTGCGCGTGGAGCGGCAGGGCGATGGCGAACGTCGCGCCTGCGAACAAGGCGCGAGCGACTGCGTCGCGCAACATGGTGCGTGTCATTGGGGGCTCTCCGGTCTGGGCTTGTCGCCGTTGATCGGCGACGAACGGACGTTACAAATCCGTTCGCTCTACAGGCGGAGGAATGACGCGCTCTGCGTCGAAGAGCCTTCACACATGAAAGCGGAAAGCTCCGAGGAGACCCGGATACGGGCCGAAGATCACGCCTCGGACTGCTCCAGCGTCACCGCAACCGCATGCACCACGGCCGCGATCTTCAACGCGCTCTGCACGCCCTGCGCGCTGATGTCGTGCATGCGCAGCGTGCGCTCATGCGAATCCAGGCACGCGCCGCAGCCATTGATGGCCGACACGGCGAGCGAGGCGAGTTCGAAGGTCATCTTGTCGACGCCCGGGTTCGCCATGATGTTCATGCGCAGGCCCGCGCGCATGGTGCCGTACTCGTCGTTGTGGATCAGGTGCGTGGCGCGGTAGTAGATGTTGTTCATCGCCATGATCGCGGCGGCCGAACGCGCGCCGTTCAATTCCTCCGGCGAGAGCTGCTCGGCGGCGAAGGCTTCGATGGCGTCGACCAACGGGCGATGGCGCGAGGCGATCGCACAGGCCAGGGCGATCACGCGGATGCGCTTGGCGTCCAGGCCCGCGGCGCCGGTTTCGCTCAGCACCGAGTCGAGGTTGAGTTTCAGATCCTTGGCGTAATCCGGGATCGTGTTGCGCAATTCCTGCAGGTTCATTCCGAGCTCCGATAAGAACGTGGCCGGGGGATGCCCGGCCACGAATGCCCCGCGCGTTTCGGGGGAGGGGAGACGCCGCGAGGGGGCACGGCGCGCGCGGGGCGAAGGGTGTCGCTCAGGCGACCTTGAGCGTGTCTTCGCCCTGCTTCCAGTTGCACGGGCACAGCTCGTCGGTCTGCAGCGCGTCGAGCACGCGCAGCACTTCTTCCGGGTTGCGGCCGACGGAACCGGCGGTCACGTAGACGAACTGGATTTCGCCGTTCGGGTCGACGATGAAGGTCGCGCGCTGCGCCACGCCGTCGGAACCCAGGATGCCCAGCGCCGAGGTGAGCTCGCGCTTGATGTCGGCCAGCATCGGGAACGGCAGGCTGTTGAGGTCCTTGTGGTGCGTGCGCCAGGCGTGGTGCACGAACTCGCTGTCGGTCGAACCGGTGAGCAGCTGCGCGTCACGATCCTTGAAGGCCTGGTCGAGCTTGGCGAAGCCGGTGATTTCGGTCGGGCACACGAAGGTGAAGTCCTTCGGGTAGAAGAACACGACCAGCCACTTGCCCTTGTACGTGTCGTTGGTGATGTCCACGAACGCGTTGTTGAGGTCGTTCGAGACGGTGGCCTTGAGGTTGAACTGGGGGAACTTGTCGCCGACGGTCAGCATGCAGCAGTGCTCCTATTCGCACAGGGAGAGGTGGAAAGTATTGGGGGCCGCCAGGTGCATTCCCCCGGCGAAGACAGGCAGTCTGCCGTTCGTCGTCCGATACGGCAAGTCGATTGTTTGGATGTTGACGATAGGTGTAGGCTATCGTTCATGAACCTCCGCGACCTGCGCTATCTGGTGGCCCTCGCCGACCACAAGCACTTCGGCCGCGCGGCCGAAGCCAGCTTCGTCAGCCAGCCCACGCTGTCCACGCAGATCCGCAAGCTGGAGGAAGAACTCGGTGTCTCGCTCGTCGAGCGCGCGCCGCGCAAGGTGATGCTCACGCCCGCCGGGCGCGACATCGCCGATCGCGCGCGCCGCATCGTGGCCGAGGTCGAACAGATGCGCGAAGCCGCGCGCCGCAGCCGCGATCCGGAAGCCGGCACCGTGCGCCTGGGCCTGTTCCCGACACTCGGGCCTTACCTGCTGCCGCACGTCGTGCCGCGCATCCGCGCGCGATTCCCGAAACTCGAATTGCTGCTCGTCGAAGAAAAAAGCGACGTCATCCTTTCGCGCCTGCGCGACGGCAGGCTCGATGCGGGCCTGCTCGCATTGCCGATCCACGACGATCAGTTGCACGTGGAGTTCTTGTTCGAAGAACCCTTCCTGCTCGCGGTGCCGGAATCGCACCCGCTCGCAAGGCGCAGCCATCTCGCGCTCGCCGATCTCGCCGACGAGCGCCTGCTGCTGCTCGAAGACGGCCATTGCCTGCGCGACCAGGCCCTCGATGTCTGCCAACTCGCCGGCGCGGGCGAAATGCGCGACTTCCAGGCGACCAGCCTGGAAACCCTGCGGCAGATGGTCGCGGCGAATGTCGGCGTGACCTTGCTGCCGACGCTCGCGGTGAAGCCGCCGGTCGCACGCTCGAAGGACATCCACCTCATCCCCTTCCGCGACTCGCACCCGAGCCGCAGGATCGCGATGGTGTGGCGAAAGAGTTCGGCGATGAGCGCGTTCCTCGAACGCCTGGCGGAAATCTTCCGCACCTTGCCGCCCGAATTGTTCACGCCGACGGCGGATCTCGTGCTGCCGTCGGCGAAACGCGCGGTGGTCGCGAAAGGAAACGGTTCGAAAGGCAGGCTTGCATGAGTCCAAGAAAATGGGCCGTCGTCGCAGTCATCGTTGCCATCGCGTGGTGGTGGTGGCAACGCACGCCGGAAGCGCCCGCGGCAGTGTCCGGCGCTTCCTTCACCTGTCCGCCGCCGCCGCGCGTACTCGCGGGCGAAGCGCCGTTGCAAAGCCCGGTGCCGGAGGGGTTCAACGACATCCGATTGAAGCCGGCGCGCTTGCAGCCGCTCGCCGGTTTCAGCGTCGATGCGCGCGTGCTGTCGCGCGAGGATTACAGCCTCGGTCGCGAAGCGGATCTCTCGCCCACCGACCTCGCGCTCGGCTGGGGCCGCATGCGCGATGACACGGTGTTGTCGCAACTGTCCATCGATCAGTCGAATCGCTGGTACCACTATCGCTGGCGCGGCGAGCCGCCGATTCCCGTGCGCGAGATCGTGCGCTCCAGCGCGAACATGCACATGATTCCCGCCGACGAGAGCGCCGCACGCGAACTGTCGAAGATCCGCCCAGGCGACAACGTGCGCATCGACGGCTGGCTCGTCGAAGCCGATGCGCCCGATGGTTGGCACTGGCGCAGTTCGCTCACGCGCGAAGACAGCGGCAGCGGCGCGTGCGAAGTCGTCTACGTGTGTTCGATCGCGCGCGAGTAGCGCCTACGCCTGCGCCGTGCGCGCGCCGCGCGTGAGCCCGAGGAAAATCCCCGCGAGCGACAAGCCGAGCCCCACCAGGCCCGCGGCATCCAGGCGCGTGCCGAAGAACAACGCATCCCACACGTAGGCCATCAGGGGCTGCAGCAACAGGCACAAGCCCAGCACGCCCGCCGACAATTTCGGCATCGCCTTGCCGATCACCAGCCAACCGCACACCTGCGCGATGAACGCATAGGCGAGCAACCAGCCCCAGTCGGAACCGCTGCTCGGCGGCAAGGCTTCGCCGCCGGCGAGCGTCATCGGCAACAACAGCGCCGCCGTGCACAGGCACATCCACCACAACAGGGATTCGTTGGTCGCGCCGCCGCGCGTGGCCTGCGCCTTGCGGAAGGCGATCAGGAATCCCGCATACGCCGCGGCGGTGCCGAGCCCGAACCACACACCAACATGGAAGTGTTCGTCGAAATCCGCCCAACCGGGCACGAGCATCAGCGCAAGGCCTACGATGGCCAACGACAAGCCGGCCCACAAGCGCCAGCCGCCGTGCTCGCCGAGCATCAACGCGCCGTACGTCGCGAGCGCGAACACCTGGAAGTTGCCGAGCAAGGTGGCCATGCCCACGCCGACATACAGGATGCTTCGGTGCCACATCCACAAATCCAGGGCGAAGAACACCGCCGCGATGGCGACCAGGCCGAGCACGCGCGGCGTCGGCGTGAATGTGGAAACGCCACGCCGCACGGCGATCGCGAGCACGGGCAACAACATCGCGGTGGCCAGCGCCATGCGCCAGAACGCCGACGCCGTCGGCCCCATCTCGACCCATCGCACGAACACCGCCGAGGTGCTGATCAGCACCGCGCCGAACAGCATCGTCGCGAGCGGCCCGCGTGCGGCGGCGTTGCTCACGCGCGGTGGCTCTTATGCACGGAACTTCTCGGTGTCTTCGAGATACTCGACTTCGGCAAAACCCGCGTCGCGCCATTCCTGCCACGCGGGCAGCGACTGGATCGCGTCGGCGAAGGCCTGCGCGTTGTCGTCCATCGGCACGCCATAGGAAAGGAAGCGCGAAACCACCGGCGCGAACATCGCATCGACGATCGAGAACTCGCCGCACAGGAACGGCCCACCCTGCCCGTGCGCGTCCTTCAACTCGCGCCACAGCGCCTGGATGCGCTCGATGTCGCGCTGGCCGGCTTCATCCCAGCGATAGTTGTCCGGCGTGCGACGCATGTTCATCGGGCACTGCTTGCGCAGCGCCATGAAGCCCGAATGCATTTCCGCCGCGGCCGAACGCGCCTGCGCGCGCGCCGCCACGTCGCTCGGCCATCCGCGGCCGTCGAGGTAACGCTCGTTGACGTATTCGCAGATCGCCAGCGAATCCCAGATCATCAGGCCGTCGTCATGCAACGCGGGCACGCGCAGGTTGGGCGCCCATTTGGCGACGTCCTGCTGGAAGTGCGGCGTGTCGAGCAGGATGCGCACTTCGTCGAATTGCACACCGAAGGTGCGCAGCACGAGGAAGGGGCGAAGCGACCAGGACGAGTAGTTCTTGTTGCCGATGACGAGGGTGAGCATGGGGAGGTCAAAAAAGGGAACCGGGAACCGGGAACCGAATGGTAAGGCTTCTCCGGTTCCCGGTTCCCGGTTCCCTTGTTCCCTTGTCGCCGCCCTTAAGTGAACACCGCCGGCGCCACATTCACCCGATTGCGTCCGCCGCGCTTGGCCGCATACAGCGCCTGGTCGGCGCGCGCGACGGCCGCCGCCGGTTCGTTTTCGCGCGGCAGGCGCGTGGCCACGCCGACGCTGACGGTGATGCGGATCGGCTTGCCCTCGTATTCCAGCCGCACCAGCTCGATCGCCGAGCGGATGCGTTCGCCGAGTTGGCGCGCGTCGTCGCCGTTGCGGCCGGGCAGCACGATGACGAACTCCTCGCCACCGTAGCGGCCCAGCACGTCGGTCGGCTGCAACTCCTTGCGCAACACGTCGGACACCTGGCGCAGCACGGCGTCGCCCGCTGCGTGGCCGTGGTTGTCGTTGATCGCCTTGAAGTGGTCGATGTCGACGAACAACACCGACAACAACTGGTCTTCGCGGTGCGCTTCGGAGAACGAGCGCGACAACCACAGATCGATCGTGCGGCGATTGAACGTGCCGGTCAGCGCATCGAGTTCGGCCGAACGGCGCAGGCTCAACGCCGCCGCCGCTTCGTCGGCGTGTTGCACGGCCAGGCGACCGAAGTCGCTGGCCAGCGCGAGTTCTTCGTCGGTGAAACTCGATCCATCGCCACGCTGCAGGAGCAACACGCCCCACGCCGGCGCGCGGATCGGCAGCGGCACGACGGCATGCAGCAGATGCAACGCCTCCCCGTTCCCGAGTTGCAATTGCACCGGCGCCTGCGTGCGCGCCAAGCCTTTCATCATGCCCATGCGCGTGGCGAGCAGGTCGGTGTAATGCGGCTTGCTCGAAATCGGTTCGGCGAGCAGCAGGTCGAAACCGTGGAAGCCGTAGGCGACCAGCGCCGCCGATTCCAGGCGCAACAGCGGCAGCAGGCGTTCGAACACGCTGCGGAACGCGGCCCATTCCAGATCGCCCGCGGGCAGTTCGCGCAGGCGGCGCTGCAGTTGTTGCACGAGGTCGACGCGCGCGGCCTCGCGTTCCAGGCGGCGTTCGCTGTCACCGCGCGCCAGGCGTTCGCGATCGCGTTCATCGCGCACGTGCGCGATCCGCCCGATCATGCCCACCGCCACCAGCAACACGCACACGGTGATCGCCAGTTGCGGTCCGTAACGCACCCAGAAGCCGTGGATCCCGAAGGGCGTGAACGCGCGCAAGGTGAAGGCGCCCGCGACCACCAGCACGATCGTCAGCACCGACAGGCTGTTCCAGATGCGATGGCGCACCGCGACGACCGCGGTTGCGATGATGAAGGCGAGCGTCGCGCCACCGACGAGCGCGGCGGCCCAGGCCATCGAACTCGCCAACACGTCCAGGCGCACCAGCGCGAGCGCGGCCAGCCCGAGGGCGATGTAACGCAAGACATCGCCCGCGCGATCGAGCTTGCGCGCCGCGATTTCGAGTTCCGCATAGCGTTGCGCGAGCCAGAGGGCGGCCGCGCAATGCAACAGTTCCAGCGCCCACACGCCCTGCGCGCCCCACAACGCGAACCAGCGCACGCCGGGCCACGCATACAGATGTCCATTGGACGCGACGAACCACGCCAACGCGCTCGCCGACAGGGCCAGCAACGCGAGGTAGATGCGGTCGCGCACTGCGGCGAACAGCGACAGGGCCATGAACGCGAGCACGGCCAGGCTGGCGTAGTTAGCGCCGGCGAGCGCGCCGCCGCGCTGCTGCATGTCGGCGACGGTCGCGCCGGTCTGCGAGGTCGGCCGCAGTTGCACGGGCGCGTGCGTGCGGACCATCAGGTCGACGTCTTCCACGCCCTCCGGCAGCTTGAACACGAAGCCGGTGGGGAACGAGGGACCGTCATCTTCCGGTCGGAAGAACGACTGCACGGGCGAACGCCACGTGGCGTGCCCCGGTGCGCGATGTTCGAGCCAGATCTCGTCGACCATCGTGCGCTGCACCCACAGTCGGTCGATGTCGCCGCCGTCGCGGCTCAGGCGCAACGGAATGCGCACCGCCTGCTCCGACGCCGGCACGCGCACGCTGTCGCCTTCGACCACGCGCGTGACGACCGGTCGATGGGCGACGGCCGCCGCATCGCTCGCGAAGGTCACGCAACCCCAAGCCAGGACCCACGCGTAGGCGCACAACAGCGCGGCGCGCCCTTCGCCGAAGGCGTTTGACTGGGCCGACCTCCCCCCGATGGCCGGCCGCGCGCTCAGGTGAGCAATCCTGGCGAGAGTGGGGGTGCCTCCGGCGCCTCGACGGGCGCGACGGCCAGGGCGAGCGCTTCGACCACGGCGCGCGCCTCGGGCCAGGTGGCCTCGGGCACGCAGACCTGCACCAATCCGAAGATCCCCAATTCCCCGAGGCCGCCAAGCAGGGCCTCGCCGCGCACGAACACCGGCAAGCCCGCCGCTTCCAGTGCGTGGCGCACCAGGTGAGCGTCGATCACGTGCGCTGCTTCGTACACGACCCGCATACGCGGTCACTCCCGGTTCGAGAACTGTGTCGCAACTTTCATGCCATCTAACGTAAACCAATGCCCGGACAGGCCGTCGGCTAAACTCGCCAACCATCACATTACGCCGGGCTCGCCCGGCCGGCCCCCAGAACCCAACGTGTCCACAGCCCCCGCCCCCCCGGCCGCCGAAGGCGCCGACGCCCCGCGCCCCACCGACTTCATCCGGCAGATCGTCCGCGAGGACCTGTCCTCCGGTCGTCACGGGTCGATCAAGACCCGCTTCCCGCCGGAACCCAACGGGTTCCTGCACATCGGGCATGCGCGCGCCATCTGGACCGACTTCGGCATCGCCGCCGAATTCGGCGGCTGGTGCAACCTGCGCCTGGACGACACCAACCCGGTGAAGGAAGACCCGGTCTACGTCGAAGCCATCAAGGACGACGTGCGCTGGCTGGGCTACGACTGGCACGACCTGCGCCACGCCTCGGACTACTTCGAGGTGTTGTACCTGGCCGCCGAAAAACTGATCGCGCAAGGCGATGCCTTCGTGTGCGACCTCACCGCTGAACAGGTGCGCGAATACCGCGGCTCGCTGACCGAGCCGGGCCGCAACTCCCCGTATCGCGACCGCAGTATCGAAGAAAACCTCGACCTGTTCCGCCGCATGCGCGCCGGCGAGTTCCCCGACGGCGCGCGCACGCTGCGCGCGAAGATCGACATGGCCGCGGGCAACATCAACCTGCGCGACCCGGCGCTGTACCGCATCAAGCACGCCGAACACCACCAGACCGGCAACGACTGGCCGATCTACCCGATGTACGACTACGCGCACTCGCTGAGCGACGCGGTGGAAGGCATCACGCATTCGCTGTGCACGCTCGAGTTCGAAGACCACCGCCCGCTGTACGACTGGTGCGTGGACAAGGTCGACCTCGCGCACCACCCCGAACTCGTCGCGCCGCTCACCGGCAAGGGCCTGCCCTTCGAAGCGAGCAAGCCGCGCCAGATCGAGTTCTCGCGCCTCAACATCAATTACACGGTGATGAGCAAGCGCAAGCTGATGGCGTTGGTGCAGGACGGCCTGGTCGAGAGCTGGGACGATCCGCGCATGCCGAGCCTGCAGGGCATCCGCCGTCGCGGTTACACGCCGTCGGCGCTGAAGTTGTTCGTTTCGCGCCTGGGCTTGTCGAAGCAGAACTCGATGATCGATTTCTCGGTGCTCGAGAACACGCTGCGCGAAGATCTCGACGCGCACGCGCCGCGCCGCATGGCGGTGCTCGCGCCGTTGAAGTTCGTGTTGACGAACCTGCCCGAAGGCCACACCGAAACGCTGCGCTTCTCCAACCACCCGAAGGACGAAACGCAGGGCGAACGCGATATTCCGTTCTCGCGCGAACTGTGGATCGAACAGGACGACTTCGCCGAAGTCCCGCCGAAGGGGTGGAAGCGCCTGGTGCCCGGCGGCGATATCCGACTGCGCGGCGCGGGCATCGCGCGCGTGGATGAAGTGATCAAGGATGCCGACGGCAACGTGGTGGAACTGCGCGGCTGGCTCGATCCCGAATCGCGCCCCGGCATGGTCGGCGCCGATCGCAAGGTGAAGGGCACGATCCATTGGGTGAGCGCGCAGCACGCGGTGCCCGCGGAAGTGCGCCTGTACGACCGCCTGTTCAACGTGCCCGATCCGGACGACGACACCGACGGCAAGACCTATCGCGATCATCTGAATCCCGATTCGCGCACCATCGTGCGCGCGTACGTCGAACCGGCGGCCGCGCTCGCCGCGCCGGAACAGCATTACCAGTTCGAACGCATCGGTTATTTCGTGGCCGATCGCCGCGACCATCGCAGCGACGCGCCGGTCTTCAATCGCAGCGTCACGCTGCGCGACACCTGGACGACCAAGGCATGAACCTGGCGCGGACGCTCCTGATCGCAACGTGCCTCGTGCTCGCGGCGTGCGCGGCGCCCGCGGCACAGGATGCCTCGCAACAGCAGCCACCGGCTGCGGCATCGACCGCGTCGCCGCCCCCGGTGTCCATGCCGCGGCGCACCGGCGGCCCGTTGCCGCCGCAGCGCATGGTGGACAACACTTGCACCGTCGACGCCGATTGCAGCGCGAAGCCGCAGTGCATCGGCACGCAGTGCCGTTGCGTGCAGGACAAGTGCCTGGCCAAGCGCGACGCGGTGGATCCGGTCATCGATCCCGCACCGGCCTCGTCGGTGCGCTGATGCTCTACGCACAGGTTCATCTCACGCTGCCGGCCTGGGTGCACGAGGCGGTCGACACTTCGCACGTCTACGCCAGCGACGCCGACAAGGTCGCGCTGGCGATCGATCTGTCCGCGCGCAACGTCGATGCGAAAACCGGTGGTCCGTTCGGCGCGGCCGTCTTCGGCCCCGACGATCGCATCATCGCGGTCGGCGTGAATCGCGTGGAGCCGCACGCGTGCTCGGTCGCGCACGCCGAAATCATGGCGTACATGCTCGCGCAGCAACGCATGCAGCGCATGCGCCTCAACGAATCCGCGCCGGGCGAAGGCGCGGGCCCGATCGTGCTCGCGACCTCCGCGCAGCCGTGTTGCCAGTGCTACGGCGCGACGTTCTGGGCGGGCATCGATGCGCTGCTCATCGGCGCGCGTTCGGAAGACGTCATGCGCCTGACCGAATTCGACGAAGGTCCGTTGCCGGCCGACTGGGTCGGCGAACTCGAACGCCGCGGCATCGCCGTCACGCGCGACCTGCATCGCGACGCGGCGTGCGACGTGCTGCGTCGCTACGGCGCGGCCGGCGGCGCGTTCTACTGAGCGTGGAAGTCGAACGCGCCAACGGTCTGCTCTGTTATTGCCGCCCCGGTTTCGAACCGGAACTGGCCGCCGAACTCGGCGAACGCGCGGCGCACGCCGGCGATGCCGGATGGGCGCGCGCAGAACGCAATACCGGCTTCGTGCAGTTCTTCACCACGCAGGGCCACGCGCTCGCGCAGGCCCTGCCCTTGCGCGACATCATCTTCGCGCGGCAGAAGCTGCGCCTGCTCGCCGACTTGCGCGGGCTGGATGCGAAGGACCGCATCACGCCGATCGTGGCTGCGCTGTTCGAACGCGCGGCCTTCGGCGATCTGATCGTCGAACATCCCGATTCCGACGAGGCGCGGCAACTGGCCGGTCTTGCGCGCAGTTTCGGCAATGCGTTGCGCCCGGCGCTGCGCAAGGCAAAGCTGCTGACGATGCAGCCCGATGCCGCGCTGCCGCGCTTGCATGTGTGCTTCCTCGCCAACGATCACGTCCTGCTCGCGAGCGGCCATCCACGCGATGCCTCGCCCTGGCCGCTGGGAATTCCGCGTTTGCGCACGCTGCCGGACGCGCCATCGCGCTCGGCCTCGAAGCTCGACGAAGCCTTCCTCGTGTTGCTCGAACCCGACGAACGCGCGCGCTGGTTGCAGCAAGGCATGCGCGCGGCCGATCTCGGTGCGGCGCCGGGCGGTTGGACGTGGGTGCTCACGCGCCACGGCCTGCGCGTCACCGCGATCGACAACGGCCCTTTGCGCCAACACGTCCTCGACACCGGTTTGGTCGAGCACCTGCGCGCGGACGGCTTCCAATGGCAACCGCCCAAGCCGCTCGACTGGATGGTGTGCGACATGGTCGAGTCGCCCAAGCGCGTCGCCGCGCGCATGGCGCAGTGGTTTCGCGAAGGCTGGTGCAGGCACGCGGTGTTCAACCTGAAACTGCCGATGAAGAAGCGCTGGGATGAAACGCGCGACTGCCTGGCGTTGTTCGAACAGCAGAGTCAGCGCCCGATGCGCATCCGCGCCAAGCAGCTCTACCACGACCGCGAAGAGATCACGGTCTTCGCGATGGCGCGCGGCAGCACCTGAACGAACGCGATCGGCGGTCGCGTGAATTGACGGGCGTTTGATCCGCGCACTCCTACGGTCGCCGAGTCCAACGCAGGGAGTGCCCCGCAATGATTCGGAAGACGCCGTTGATTCTTGGATTGCTCGCCGCGCTCGCGATCGCGCCGGCGTTCGCACAAACCTATCCGGAGACGCCGACCCCGCCGCCACCGCCGACGCTGCCGACGCCACCGACGGAGCCCACGCCTCCGGCGCCGCCCGTTCCGCCGGTGCCGCCGACCGACCAACCGCCGATGCCGCCCGCGCCGCCGATGCCGCCACCGCCCGGCGCACCGGAAGCCCCGATGCCGCCGCCTCCGCCGCCGCCCGACGCGCCCATGCCGCCACCGCCGCCGGACGCGCCGCCACCGCCGGATGCGCCGCCGCCCACCGTGCGCGAACATGCGCCCGATTCGGTCTCATCGAACTACAAGGTCGACTGGAGCGCGCTCGACAAGAATGGCGACGGCAACGTGAGTCGTTCGGAAGTGCGCGCCAGCGGCAACGCCGACCTGATGCGCGAGTTCCAGGTGGTCGATGGCAACCACAACGGACGCCTGTCCAGGGAAGAAATGAAAGGCTGGTTGCAGTAGGCGCATGCTCCACGCGAGCATGCGGTAGCGGAGGACGGAAACGCCGGCGATACGCCGGCGTTTTTGTGTGCGTCAGACGCCGGCCGCGTGTCGCCACAGGGCATGCGCGAGCGGCGGCATCTTTCCCGCCAGTCCGAGCAAGGGCCCGCGCAACAACGTGCTCGCCATGTCGTCGTTCGAGAACAGGGCGTTGATCGCGCTGAAGGCGTGCGCATTCGTCACGTTCTCGCTGCGGCGCGCACGCGCCCAGCGCGCGATGCGATGCGGCGCGGTCCAGTCGGTGCGCTTCGCGTTCGCGTCTTCGATCAACTGCGCCAACGCGGCCACGTCGCGCAGGCCGAGATTCACGCCTTGCCCGGCGAGCGGATGCACGACGTGCGCGGCGTCGCCCAGCAACAGCACGCGCCCCTTCGCGTAGTCGTTCGCCAGTTGGCGGCGAAGCGGGAACGCAGCGCGATTCGAATGCAGCGTGAGCGCCCCGAGGCGGTGTTCGAAGGCGTTCGTCAGCTCGATGCCGAAGGCGTCGGCGTCGAGCGCGAGCATGCGTTCGGCTTCCGCGTTGGGCAACGTCCAGACGATCGAACTCAGGTGTTCGCCGTGTTCGCCGCGCGTGCACGGCAGCAATGCGAGCGGCCCCGTCGACAGGAAGCGTTGCCACGCGGTGTCTTCGTGCGGGCGTTCGCTCGCGACGTAAGCGACGACGCCCTTCTGTGCGTAATCGTGGAGATCGGTTTCGAAACCGGCCATCGCGCGCACGGCGGAGTCGGCGCCGTCGGCGGCGAGCAGCACGCGCGCATCGAGCGTCACGCCATCGTCCAGGCGCACGCGCACGCCTTCGTCGTGCGGTTCGATCGCTTCGGCGCGCGCAGGCGCAAGCACGCGCACGCCGGCGCCCGGCAACGCGTTCCACAAGCGATCGACGAGCAGATTGTGTTCGACGATCCAGCCCAGTTCGGCGCGCGCGAGCGTGTCCGCATCGAACGCGAACTCGCCGCCGCCCGCCGCATCCCACACGCGCATTCGACGATACGGCTGCAGCCGGCCTGCACACACGCCGCGCCACACACCGATGCGGTCGAGCAGCGCTGCGTTGTCGGGTGCGAAGGCGTAGACACGCAGGTCGCGTTTGGCGGGCGACCACGCGGCGGGCACGTGCGCTTCGAGCAAGGCGACGTCCAGCCCCTGCTTCGCCAACGCGAGCGCGGCCGCGCAACCGACGACGCCACCGCCGACGATCACCGCATCGAGACGCCCGCGACGGCTCATGCTTCGCCCCGGCACAGCCGCGGGACGTCGCCGCGATAACCAAGCGCACCGCCGACCAGTTGCGCGCGCAAGGCCGGCAGATGCTGCACGGCGCCGAACCCAAGGCTGCGCAAGGGGCGCGTCGCTTCGCCTTCGTTCGCCGTGAGGCGCGCGAGGCCGCCGGAGAATTCCAGCGTGCGTTCGCGATCGTCCGCGCGACGCCGCGCATGTTCGGCGAGCAACCCGGCATCGCCGGGATCGCCGCCGGCTTCGATCAATTCGGCGAGCGTCAACGCATCGCGCAAGCCCAGGTTGAAGCCCTGCGCGCCGATCGGATGCAGTGTTTGCGCGGCATTGCCGACGATGACGGCGCGCTGCGCGATCAGCGCCTTCGCGACGACCTGCACGATCGGATACGCGCTGCGCGCGCCGCTCGACAACAAGCGTCCGACGCGCCAGCCGAACGCGGATTGCAGGCGTTCGAGCCACGCGGCTTCGTTCAACGCAGCGACGACGTCGGCTTCCTCGCGCGGCACGCCGTGCACGACACCGAAATGCCCATCGCCGCGCGGCAACAGGGCGGTCGGTCCATTCGGACCGAATCGTTCGTAGGCGGTGCCATCCGGCGCCTGTTCGGCGCGCACGCGCGCGACGAACAAGGTCTGTTGGAAATCGTGTTCCTCCGCGCCGATGTGCAACGCTTCGCGCACGCCGCTGCGCGTGCCGTCGGCGCCGACGAGCAGTTGCGCTTCGATCTCGCTCGCGTTGCCGTCGCCATCGCGCAGGTGCAACACGCGCACGCCTTCGCCCATCGACGTGCCTTCGAAACGCATCGGCCGGAAGCGCGTCACGTGCGTGCATTCGTTCAAGCGCGCTTCGAGCGCCAGACCGAAATCGCGGGCGACCACGACCTGGCCGAAGGTTTCGCGCCCGTGTTCGGCGGCATCGAGCACGACGCGACCGAAGTCGCCGACGCGGCTGACGTGGATGCGGCGGATCGCACCCGCGGGCGCGCGCAGGTGTTGCAGCACGCCCAGCGCGCGCAGGCCGTGGACCGTCGCTTCGGCGAAGCTCAGGTTTCGCTCGTCGAACACGGCCGGCGGCGCGCCCGCCGGCGCGGCTTCCACCAGCGCGACGCTGCGGCCGATGCGGTCCAGCGCGATGGCAAGGCTCGCGCCCACCAGCCCGCCGCCGACGATGGCCACATCGAAACGGGTGCTGGGCATGGGGCGTGACCGGTCCGTGGAGTCGGGTGGAGTATGCTAACGGTCCATCCGCTCCATCGCCCGTCACGCATGAATCGCGAGCCTTCGACTTCCGCCGCCATCGCGCCCGGTCCCATCGCCCTGGCCGGCCTGATCCTGATCGCCGCGCTGACGCGCCTGTTGCCGCATCCGCCGAATTTCTCGCCGGTCGAGGCCATCGCGCTGTTCGGCGGCGCCTATTTCGCCGCGCGCAAGTGGGCCATCCTCGTGCCGCTGGCCGGCATGTTCGTCTCCGACCTGGTGCTCGCGCAGAAGATGGGCGGCTCCTACGCCGACTACTTCTCCACGCCGAGCTTCTGGATCGTCTACGCCTGCATCGTGCTCACCACGCTGATGGGCTTCGGATTGCGGGGCAAGGTGACCGGCGCGCGCGTGCTCGGCTATTCGCTGGCCGGCTCGGTGCTGTTCTTCCTGGTCAGCAACTTCGGCGTGTGGCTGACGGCGCAGATGGTGCCGGGCTACCCCGCGTGCACGACGGGGATCCTCCCCTGCTACGTGCAGGCACTACCGTTCTTCCAGTGGACGGTGCTCGGCACGCTGTTCTATTCGGCGCTGCTGTTCGGCGGGTTCGCGCTGTTGCGCCGCCACGTGCCAGCGCTGCACGCGCAGACGGTTTGACCGCCCGCGACGGCTCGTAGCGAGTACGTCAGTTCAATGGGCAATCGCCTCAGCAAGATCTACACGAAGACCGGCGACGACGGCACGACCGGTCTCGGCGACGGCACGCGCGTTGCGAAGGATTCGGCGCGCGTTGCGGCCTACGGCACCGTCGATGAAGCCAACTCCGCGATCGGCCTGTTGCTCGCATCGCCCCTGCCGGCGCCGCAGGGCGAGGCCATCGCCACGCTGCTCACGACGATCCAGCACCAGTTGTTCGACCTCGGCGGCGAGCTGTGCATCCCGGGGCATGCGGCGATCCAGGAAAGCGACGTCGATGCGCTCGAAAAACACCTCGACGCCTTCAACGATCCGCTGCCGCCGCTGAAGGATTTCATCCTGCCCGGCGGTGGCGAAGCCGCGGCGCGTTGCCATCTCGCACGCACCATCGTGCGTCGCGCCGAACGCGAAACGGTGACGCTCGCGCGCCACGACGCCGTGCGCCCCGAGGCGATCCGTTACCTCAATCGCTTGTCCGACCTGTTGTTCGTGATTGCGCGCGTGCTCGCGCGCGATTCGGGCCACGGCGAAGTCCTCTGGAAACACGAGCGCCGCAAGTGATGCAGGCGTGGACCCACCCGGCGTGCCTGGCGCACGACACCGGCCCGGGCCATGCCGAACGCCCCGAACGCCTGCGCGCCGTGCTCGACGCGCTGCACGCCGCATTTCCCACGCTCGACTGGCATGAGGCACCGCGCGCCACGCGCGGCCAATTGCTGCGCGTGCATACACCCGAATTGTTGTCGACCGTGCTCGACACGCAGCCGACCTCGCGCGTGCACCTGGATCCCGACACCGTGCTGTCGCCCGCGTCCGCCGAAGCCGCGTTGCGCGCGGCCGGCGCCGCCGTGGCTGCGACGGAGGCGGTGTTGCACGGCGATGCCAAGCGCGCGTTCTGCGCGGTGCGTCCGCCGGGCCACCACGCGACCGGCGACGTGGCGATGGGCTTCTGCCTGTTCAACAGCGCGGCCGTCGCCGCCGCGCACGCGATCGAACACGGCAAGCTCGAACGCGTGGCGATCATCGATTTCGACGTGCACCACGGCAACGGCACGCAGGCGATCTTCGAACACGACACGCGCGTGCTGTACCTGAGTTCGCATCAGTCGCCGCTGTATCCCGACACGGGTTACCTCGAGGAGCGCGGCGACGGGAACATCTTCAATGCACCGTTGCCGCCGGGGTCGGGCAGCGATCGCTTCCGCGCGGCGTGGCGCGATCGCCTGCTGCCCGCGCTCGAAGATTTCCGCCCGCAGTTGGTGATCGTCTCCGCCGGCTTCGACGGGCACTGGCGCGACCCGCTCGCGCAGTTGCAACTGCAGGCGGACGATTACGCCTGGCTCACCAACCAACTCGCGACGATCGCCGGCCGCCACGCGGGCGGCCGGATGCTCTCGATGCTCGAAGGCGGATACGACCTGCAGGCGCTCGCCGAATGCAGCGTCGCGCACGTGGCGGCGCTGTCGGGGCTCCAGCCGGCTTAGCCCCCGCCGACCTCGGACACGGGGTGGAAATCCAGCGCGGCCGAATTGATGCAGTAGCGCAGGCCGGTGGGTGGCGGGCCGTCGGGGAAGACGTGGCCCAGGTGCGATTCGCAACTCGCGCAGCGGACTTCGACGCGGCGCATGCCGTGGCCATCGTCGACGTGTTCGGTCACCGCGCTCGGCGAGACGGGCTCGAAATAACTCGGCCAGCCACTGCCGGAGTCGTACTTGGCTTCGGAAAGGAACAAGGGCGTGCCGCAGGCCACGCACGTATAGACGCCGTCTGCCTTGTGGTCCCAGTACTTGCCCGTGAAGGCGCGCTCGGTCCCCGCGCAGCGGCACACCGCGTACTGCTCCGGCGTGAGCTGCTCGCGCCACTGCGCATCGCTCCGAGCGGTCGGATGGGTGTTCGGGGCGGTCTTGTCCATGGAATTCCTCATCGGTACAGGCGAGGCTCGCGCAGAGTGTGGCGGCTGCGCGCTCGCGGGGTGTTCAGGGGAAGTGAAACGGTGCGGAGGCTTTTTCGGCCTGCACGAACAGATACGCTGCGATGGCGCGGAGGGATGCGTGCATTGCCCGTTCCGGGGCCATGCGGCATCCTGCCCGCCGACTCAACGCAACGACCGGGATGTCCGTGCGACCCAGCCTCCGTCCGTCCACCCTCGCCCTGTGCATCGGTTTGTCGCTCTCCGCGCAGGCCTGGGCGCAGTCGACGGAGGACATGCCGCTCGATTTCTCGCTGTGCCCGGTGCGCGACGCGATCGCGCCGTTCGACGACGTGCCCGCCACCGGCATCAACATCGGCAACCGCGCCGCCCAGCCGACGGACATCGAAGGCGACACGCTGTCGGGCACGGATGTCGCGCCGGAGTTCGAAGGCAACGTCGCGCTGCGCCGCGGCGACCAGTTCCTGGGCGCAGACCGCCTGCAATACGACAGCGACACGCAGCGCTACATCGCCGAGGGCAACATCCGCTACCAGGACGCCTCGATGCGCCTGACGGCGGAACACGCCGAAGGCAACCAGGCGCTCGACGAACACAAGATCCAGGACCTGAAGTACCAGCTGGTCTCGCGCCGCGGCAACGGCGAGTCGTCGGAGATCGACATGCACGGCCAGCAGGCGGTGCTGCACGACTCCACGTATTCGACCTGCGATCCCAACGACCGCCACTGGGAATTGCGCGCCGACCGCATCGACGTGGATTCCGAGGAAGGCTTCGCCACCGCGCACCACGCGATCCTGCGCGTGGGCAGGGTGCCGGTGTTGTACGTGCCGTGGTTCATGTTCCCGATCGACGATCGCCGCCGCACGGGCCTGCTGTTCCCGTCGCTGTCCAATTCCGACCGCAACGGCCTGGACTACAAGCAGCCGATCTACATCAACCTGGCGCCGAACTACGACATGACGCTGTACCCGCGGATCATGACCGACCGCGGGTCGATGCTCGGCGCCGAGTTCCGCTACCTGCACGAAACCGGCATGGCGACGATCTCCGGCGCCTACATGCCCAACGACAAGCTGCGCGAGGACGAGCCGGGCTTCGGCTCGCGCGGGTATTTCGCGGTCAACGGCTACCGCAACCTGTCGCGCAACTGGCAAACGCGCGCCAACATCATGCACATCAGCGATCCGCGCTATTTCGAGGATTTCAACAACTCGATCCAGGGCATCGCGGTGTACAACGCGCACAGCGACGTGGGCATCTACGGCCGCGGGCGCAACTGGACCGCGGGCCTGATGGCCGACACCTACCAGCTCGCCGACTACACGCTGAGCGAATCCAGCCTGCCCTTCGACCGCGTGCCGCGCGCCTACGCGACCTACCAGTGGCGCGACACGATCTTCGACATCGGCGTGGAAGCCTCCGCGGTGCGCTTCCAGAAGGATGCGGCCTTCGTTTCGCAGCCGGCGCGGCCGGGCGTGCCGCGCCAGTTCGGTTCGGGCGGTGGCTCGCGCCTGGACGTCAAACCCTACATCTCGCTGCCGCTGGAAGGCGCGAGCTGGTTCTTCAAGCCGACGCTCGCGTGGCGCTACACCGCCTACCAGGTCGACCGCGACTACGCCGCCGCCACGCGCGTGGCGCGTTCGCCCACGCGCAGCGTGCCGATCGGCAGCATCGACACGGGCCTGTACTTCGACCGCGCGACCACCATCGACGGGCGCCCGTACCTGCACACGCTCGAGCCGCGCCTGTTCTATCTCAACGCGCCGTATCGCAACCAGGACGACCTGCCGGTCTTCGACACCGGCGCGCTCACCTTCAGCTGGGGCCAGCTGTTCCGCGACAACCGCTACTCCGGCGCGGACCGGCAGGCGGATGCGAACCAGCTGACGCTCGCCCTCACCACGCGCCTGCTGCGCGAAGCCGACGGCAAGGAGCGTTTGTCGGCGAGCATCGGCCAGATCCGGTATTTCGACGACTCGCGCGTCGTGCTGCCCCGGGAACGCCCGATCGAACAGGGCCGCTCGGCCTGGGTCGCGGACGTGGGCTGGGCGCCGAGCGACCGCTGGAACCTCGGCGCTTCCTACCAGTGGAACCCGAAGGAACGCGAGAAGGACCTGCTGAGCGTGCGCGGCCGCTACATGCTGCCCGACGACGGCATCGTCAACCTGGCCTACCGCTTCCGCCGCGACGTCTCCGAACAGGCCGACTTCTCCTTCCTGTACCCGATCAACCCCACCTGGAGCGTGGTCGGCCGGCATTACTACTCCATCGCCGACAGCAAGCCGCTGGAGCAGATCCTCGGCGTCCAGTGGGACAGCTGTTGCATCGCCGTTCGGCTTGTGGGGCGGCGGTACGTGCACAATCGCGAAGGCGATCTCAGCCGCGGCATCCTGCTGGAGATCGAACTCAAAGGCCTCGGCTCGGCCGGCCAGGACACCCGCAAGACGCTGCGCAGGGCCATCCTTGGCTACAATCGCGGCGATCTGTACCTGGTGCCGCCGGAAACCGCCGTTGGCCAGCCCCCTGACGACCCGGATCCCACGCCATGACCCAAACGTTTCTTTCCGCCGGCCGTCGTCTGGCCGGTGTCTTCGCCGTCGCGCTTGCGCTGGCGCCTTTCGCGTATGCGCAGTCGCTGGTGCCGATCGATCGGCCGGTCGCGGTCGTCGAGGAAGACGTCGTGCTCAAGAGCGAGCTCGACCACGCGGTGGCCAACATCAAGGGCCAGTACACCGACCGCCCGGACCAGTTGCCGCCGCAGGACGTGCTCGAGCGCCAGGTCCTCGAGCGCCTGATCCTCAACAAGTTGCAGACCAAGCGTGCCGCCGATTCGGGCATCAAGGTCAGCGACCAGGACATCGACGGCGCCCTCGGCCGCATCGCCGAAGGCAACAACATCACGGTCGACCAGCTGCGCGCGCAGGTCACGCAGTCGCAGACGTGGGAAGAATTCCGCCGCTCGATCCGCGACGAAATCATGATCCAGCAGCTGCGCCAGAGCTTCGCGCAGGGCCGCGTGTCGATCAGCGAAGCGGAAGTCGACGCCGCCGTCGCCGCGCAGGCCAACAACACGCAGTACCACCTCGCCAACCTGCTGGTGGCGCTGCCCGACGGCGCGACGGCCGAGCAGATCGCGACGGGCCAGAAGAAGATCGAAGGCGTCAAGGCGCTGATCGACAAGGGCGAGATGGATTTCGCCGCGGCTTCGGTGCGCTACTCCGACGCGCCCAACGCGCTGGAAGGCGGCGACCTGGGCTGGCGCGGGCTGGATGAAATCCCGCCGACCTTCGCCAACGTGATTCGTTCGATGCAGGTCGGCCAGGTCATCGGCCCGATCCGTGGCCCGAGCGGCTTCCAGCTGGTGAAGCTGGTCGAGCAGCGCGACGCCACCGGCGAAGGCACGCCCGTCACCGAATTCCACGCGCGCCACATCCTCGCGCGCATCGACGATTCGCATCCCGAATCCGCCGCGCGCCAGAAGATCGAAACCTTGTCCGCGCGCCTGGCCGGCGGCGCGGATTTCGAAGGGCTCGCCAAGAGCGATTCGGAAGACGACCTGACCAAGGCACAGGGCGGCGACCTCGGCTGGTTCCCGTCCGATCGCTTCGGTCCGACCTTCGGCAGCCAGATCGCCGCGCTCGCCGATGGCGGCGTGTCCAAGCCGTTCCGCACCGATGCCGGTTTCCACATCGTGCAGCGCGTCGGCACGCGCCAGGGCAGCACCAACCAGAGCCAGCGCACGCAGATGCGCGAAGCGATCGGTCGCCGCAAGCTCGAGGACGAATACAACCGCTTCCTGCGCGAGATGCGCGGCGAAGCGTTCGTCGAACTGCGCCTGGCGCCCGCCGCCACCGGCGACCAGCCGGCGCAGCCGCCGGCCCCGGGTGCCGCGCCTGCCGAAGCGACGCCCGCCCAGGTGCCGACGCCGCCGCCCGCCAACGGCGGCTGACGTGACGCTGCCGCGGCTGGCGCTGGTGCCGGGCGAGCCGGCCGGCATCGGCCCCGAGCTCTGCGCGCGCCTCGCGCAGACGCCGCGGACGGATTGCACGCTCGCGGTTTTCGCCGATCCGGCCACCTTGCAGGCGGCCGCCGATGCCCTCGGCCTTCCCTTGCGCGTGCTCGCCCCGGGCGCGCGCGCCGAACAACCGGGCGATGTCGTCGTCCACCCGATGCCCAATGTCGCGCCCGTCGCATTCGGCCACGCCGATCCGCGCAACGCGCAGGCGGTGATCGAAGCGCTGCACGTCGGCGCGCAGCATTGCCTCGACGGCACGTTCGACGGCCTGGTCACCGGCCCGGTGCACAAGGCCACGATCAACGCAGGCGGCATCGCCTACACCGGCACGACCGAGCTGCTCGCACGGCAAGCCGGTTGCGATGTGGTGATGATGCTCGCCAATCCAACCGTGCGCGTCGCGCTCGCCACCACGCACCTGCCGCTGCGCGCGGTGCCCGATGCGATCACGCGCGATGGCCTGGAACGCACGCTGCGCATCCTGCATCGCGCGATGCGCCTGGACTTCGGCATCGCGCACCCGCGCATCGCCGTGCTCGGCCTGAACCCGCATGCGGGCGAAGACGGTCACCTGGGTCGCGAGGAAATCGACACGATCGCGCCGGTGCTCCACGCATTGCGCCAACAAGGCATGGTGCTCGACGGCCCGCTGCCCGCCGACACCGCATTCCTGCCCGCGAAACTGCGCGACTACGACGCCGTGCTTGCGATGTACCACGACCAGGGATTGCCGGTGCTGAAGTTCAGCGGCTTCGAGCAAGCGGTCAACCTCACCCTCGGCCTGCCCTATCCGCGCGTTGCGGTGGACCACGGTACGGCACTGGATCTCGCGGGACGCGGCATCGCCGATCCGTCGAGCCTGTTCGCCGCCGTCGAGACCTGCGCGCGCCTGGCGCGCGCGAAGGAAACCGCATGACCGACAAGCCGACCTTCCAGCGCGAAGCGAAGAAGCACCTCGGGCAGCACTTCCTGCACGAGAAAGGGATCATCTCGAAGATCGTGCAGGCGGTGGATCCGAAACCCGGCGATCGCCTCGTCGAAATCGGCCCGGGCCAGGGCGCGATCACCTTCCCGTTGCTCGATCGCCACGGCGCGCTCACCGTCATCGAATTCGATCGCGACCTGATCGCGCCGCTGACCGAAGCGGCGAAGCCGCACGGCGAACTCACGATCGTGCACGCCGACGTGCTGTCGGTGGATTTCACGGCGCTCGCCGGCGATTCGCAGATTCGACTGGTCGGCAACCTGCCCTACAACCTGTCCTCGCCGATCCTCTTCCACGCGCTCGAGCACGCCGACGTGATCCGCGACATGCACTTCATGCTGCAGAAGGAAGTGGTCGACCGCATGGCCTCCGGGCCGGGCAACAAGGTCTACGGCCGCCTGAGCGTGATGCTGCAGGCCTACTGCCGCGTCACGCCGCTGTTCAAGGTGCCGCCGGGTGCGTTCCGCCCGCCGCCGAAGGTCGATTCGGCGGTCGTGCGCATGGTGCCGCTGCCGCGCGACCAGATCGCGGTGAACGATCGCAAGCGCTTCGAACACGTCGTGCGCGCGGCCTTCGGCCAGCGCCGCAAGACCTTGCGCAACGCACTGAATGGCGTGGCCGATTCGGCGATGATCGAAGCGGCGGGTATACGCCCCGATGCACGCGCCGAACAGGTGGACGTGGCGGGCTTCATCAGGCTGGCGAACCTGCCGGCCGCCTAACATTCACGGACGCTCGGGCTACACTGTCGGCATGACGAGCACCACCGATTACGCCTTCGACATCGATGTCGCCACCCGATTCCTCGACGAGGAATCCGCACCCGACGAAGGCCGCTTTGTTTTCGCGTACACCATCCACATCCGCAATCGCGGCAAGGTCCCCGCGCGCCTGCTCGGCCGCCATTGGGTGATCACCGACGCCAACGGCAAGATCGAGGAAGTGACGGGCGAAGGCGTCGTCGGCGAACAGCCCTGGCTGCGCCCCGGCGAAGACTTCGAATACACCTCCGGCGCGGTACTGGAAACGAGCCTGGGCACGATGCGCGGCAGCTACGACATGCTCGCCGACGACGGGACGCGCTTCGCGGCGCCCATCCCGGCGTTCACGCTCACCATTCCGCGCACGCTGCACTGACGGCGACGCACGGATGCGACGCGAATGACGACCTGGGCCATCGGCGATCTGCAGGGGTGCTACGACTCGCTGCAGCGCTTGCTCGAGCGCATCAAGTTCGACCCCGCGGCCGATCGACTGTGGTTCTGCGGCGATTTGGTCAACCGCGGCGGGCAATCGCTGGAAACGCTGCGCCTGGTGCATTCGCTGCGCGCGCAAAGCGTCGTCGTGCTCGGCAACCACGACCTGTCGCTACTCGCGATCGGAGAGCGACGCCCGGACGAACAGCGCAAGGTCAACGCCGACCTGCAGCGCGTGTTGTTCGCCGACGATGCGCGCGAGCTGCTCGACTGGCTGCGCCTGCAACCGCTGGTGCACGCCGACCGTGACATCGGCTGGATGATGGTGCACGCGGGCCTGGCGCCGAAGTGGACGACGCAACTGGCGCAGAAGCACGCCAGCGAAATCGAGCAGAAACTGCGCGGCAACGATTTCCGCAAGCTGCTCAAGAACATGTACGGCGACCGCCCCGCGTGGTCGCCGCGCCTGACCGGCATGGAACGCGATCGCGCGATCATCAACGTGTTCACGCGCCTGCGTTATTGCTCGCCGCGCGGCCGCATCGCGTTCGAGGAAAAGGGCGCGCCGGGTTCGCAGCAACCGGGCCTGTATCCCTGGTACGAAGTGCCGGGCCGCGCGCAGCGCGACCTGAAGATCGTGTGTGGCCATTGGTCGACGCTGGGCCTGTTCCTCGGCCACGGCGTGCACGCGATCGACACCGGCGCGGTGTGGGGCGGCAAGCTCACCGCGTTGCAACTGGATACCGACGAATTGCGCGTGGTGCAGGTCGCCGGCCGCGACGTGCCCGCCTCACCGCCGAATGCGCGTCCGCCCTATCACAAGGACGATCGCAAGACCGATCAGGCGCGCTCGTAGTCGACGAACTCGAACGCAAGCGCATGCTTGTCGTCGATCGCATGGCCTTCGCGCGACACCACGCGCCAATCGTCCGGATCGAACGCCGGGAAAAACGCATCCGCGTTTTCGACCACCGTGTCGACATGCGTCAGGTGCAAATGCGTCGCAATCGGTAGCGCAAGCGCATACACCTCGCCGCCGCCGATCACGCACACCTCGTCGGCCATCGCGATCGCCGCTTCGATCGACGCCACCGCTTCCATGCCGTCGAACGGCACGCGCCCGCTGCGCGTGAGCACGAGGTTGCGTCGGCCCGGCAATGCGCGCCCGATCGACTCGGCCGTCTTGCGCCCCATCAGCACGGGCTTGCCGAGCGTGAGCGCCTTGAAGCGCTTGAGGTCCGCGGGCAGGTGCCACGGCAGGGCGTTGCCCTTGCCGATGGCGCGGTGGCGGTCGAGGGCGGCGATGAGCGAGAGCGTCATGCCGCGCAGTATGCCGTCAGAACGTCTTGCCGATCTCCAGGAACAGCACACCGTCCCCGCCTTCGCGCCAGCCGTAACCGAAGAGCATCGGCCCGAACCACGAATCGAAACCCAGGTACGCGCTCGCGTTGAGGATGCCGTCGTCCCAGGCCATGTCCGAGCGGTTTTCCCACGCGTTGCCGTATTCGATCGTGCCGCCGACCAGCGCCGAACGCCCGAAGACCTCCGCCAACCGGTAGGTGTATCCGACGAACACGAGTGCGTAGTTCTGGCCCGTCAGCTCGTTGGTGCGGAATCCCACGAGCTTGCCGCGTCCACCCAGGCGATAGCGATCCTGGATCGGCAAGACCCCATCGACGGTGGCGTGGTACGACGCGCCGAATTGCATCGCGTTCTTCTCGAACGGCTTGGCCGCGATGATGTCGAAGTCGATGGTGTCGTAATTGGTGTCGCTGCCCAGGCCTTCGCGCGCGACCGTATACGACAGGTTCCCCCAGTAGCCCTTGGTCGGGAAGTACAGGCTGTCCGAGCGATCCACGCTGACGAACGCGTACGCGCGGCCGGTATCGAAATTGAATCGCGGCAGTTGCGGATCGCCCGTTTCCACCTTCGCCTTGCCCACCGCGCGCAGGTAACCGATGCCGGCGGCGCCGTAGTTGCCGAACTCGCGCCCGAACTGGAAGTCGGCGAGCATGGAACGCACGTCGTACTCGGCGATGTCGTGGCCGCTGTCGTCGAAGATGTGATAGTTGGGATTGAAGTAGCCAACGCGCGTGTATGTCATCCAACGGTTGGTCGCACCGAAGGGACGGTAGTACTCGCCCATGAGCGAAGGCTCGGTGCCCACGGTCGCCGTGACGCGGCCTTCCGCACCGTTCTCCGACAGCGGTGTGACCAGGATCGCCGCGCGCAGCGAGGTTTCGAACGTGCCCTGGAAATCGCTGCTCAGCGTGAAGCCGAGCTGGACGTAGTTCGGCCCCTGCGCCTTCTCGCGTGCATGCACGCGCAAGCCGGTCTGGCCGTCTTCGCGCACGACGTCGTAAGTGATGCTCGCCAGCGTGCCCAGGCTGTAGACGCGGATCAGCTGGTCTTCCATGCGCTGCGTGTCGAGCGGCTTGCCCACGTCGATGTCGAGTTGCGAGAGCAGGAACTCGTCGGAGTACGGCGTCTCGTTGTCGAGCTTGACGAAGGCGATCACCGGCGGCGATGTCGCCACGACCGGGCGGCCTTGCTTCCATGCGGCGTAGGCATCGGGCGCCACGGACAGGTGCGCAAGGCGCGGGCGCGCCTCCTCCGCGGCGTCGTTGCCGATCTCCAGCGCGCGCGCCGCCTTTTCGAAGTCGCCGGTTTTCACGTCCGAGCCGAGCTTCGGCACGATCAGCACGTCGCGATCGTCCAGCGTGGCGAGCATGCGCTGCGTGTTGCCGACGGTGAGCATGCCGCTCATCTGCGAGACCACCTGCAGCAGGCTGGCGTTGCGATCCAGCGTTTCCAACGGCGTGCCGACGTCCACGGCGATGACGATGTCCGCGCCCATCGCGCGCACGACGTCGATCGGCACCTGGTTGGCGACGCCGCCGTCGATCAGCACCGTGCCGTTGATCTGCATCGGCTGGAAGATGCCCGGCAGCGACATGCTCGCGCGCATCGCCATCGGCAGGCTGCCCGAGCCGAGCACGACGGACTGACCGGTATTGAGATCCGTGCCGACGGCGCGGAAGGGAATCGGGAGCTTGTCGAAGTCGTCGATCTCGCTGACGCCGAGGGTTTCGCGTTCGAACATCGACAGGATGCGCTCGCCCTGCAACAAACCCGGGGACACGCGCACGCGCCCGCCGCTGATGCCGACGCCGACGGTGGCCAGGCCGTCGCGATCGTCGTGTTTGCGGCGATAGGAACGTTCTTCGCGCGGAACGCTGTCGTTGAACAATTGCTTCCAGTCGGTGGAGAGGATCAATTTCTCCATCTCGTCCGTCGACCGGCCCGATGCGTACAACCCGCCGACCAGCGCGCCCATGCTGGTGCCGGCGATGCAGTCGACGGGGATGTGCAGCGCTTCGAGTTCCTTCAGCACGCTGATGTGCGCGACGCCGCGCGCGCCACCGCCACCGAGGGCCAGGCCGATGCGCGGCCGCGTGTCGCCGGGCTCGCGCGTGCCGCACGAGGCTTTCGCAGGCATGGCCGAGGTCGCGACGGGCGCCTGTGCGGGCGCTTGCTGTGCGAACAGGTCGGGTGCGACCAACGACGACGCCAACAGCACTGCGATCCAACCTGCGCGCGGCATGTGCATCCGGCCTCCTTCGCCCTGGGCATCGGCGAGGTGTGGCCCGATGGTATCGCCCGATCGGGTCGGTTTGTCGAGGGACACCCGGTCAGCGAACGGAGTAGCCCTTGCCTGCCATGCAAGCGCCCCACGAGTTCCAGTACGTGGCCTGTGCGTTGGCCTGCGCTTGTTGCGCCTGTTGCGTGCGCGCGGCCTGGTTGCGGCGCGCGGCACGACCGCCCGCGACCACGCCCGCCGTCGCGCCGATCGCCGCACCATCGGACGAATCGCCGTTGGCGACTTCGCCGATCACCGCGCCGGCCGCGGCGCCGCGCACGGCGCCCCGGGCGCGTTCGCCCTGCGGGCCGGTGCTGGCGGTCGTGGTGGACGCCGTCGCGGCGGGGTCGATGCCCGTGTCCTGCTTGGCCCACGCGGCGCAGGCGGCATCGTCCTGCGCCTTGAGTTCGGCCGACTGGCCCTTGGCGGGATACGCGGAAGGCTTCTGCGCCCATGCCGGAAGGGTGGCGAGGGCGAGCAACGCAAGGGCGAACACTTTCACGAACGAACGCATGGGAACTCCTCAGAAGCGGAAGGCATAACCGATCACGGGGCCGTCGAGCGACACGCTCAGCTTGTCGCCCCTGCTCTCCAGATCGACGTCGAGATAGCGATAACCGAACGCCCAACTGCCGTTGCGCGTGTGGTACTGGCCGAGCACGCTCGCGTTCCAGGTGCCCTCGGTATCGCCCCACGAGCCGTCGCCGCGCAGGGTGAGCGACCAGCGCTCCGAGAAGGCCCACGTGTAGCGCGCGCCGAGCATGAAGTCGTAGAAGGTTTCGCCCCGGTCGATCGCTCGCGGCGCGAACGACGGATTGTCGGGCAGGAACTGCAGCGTGAAATCCAGGTCGATCACGCGCGCACCGGCGAAGGTTTCCAGGCCGACGAACCGCGTCTGCCCCGGGCTCCACACCGCGGCGACATCGATCAGCCGCATGTCGATGTCGGACTCGGTGCGCTGGAAACGGCGCTGCGTTTCATCGGCGAGCCCGAAGTAGGTGAAGTCGGCGAACACGCCGAACGCATCGCCCTGCCCTTCGCCTCGGACCTCGAACACGCCGTCGAGGATGTCGACGACATCGGGGAACGCCGTATCCGCGCTTGCATCCGTCGGCGGTGTCGTCGTGTGGATGTCGGTGCCGATGCTCGCGCCCCACACATACGGTGCGACGGCCCAATCCCACGCGCCACCGGGCGCCGCCGCACTGGCAGCGAAGGGCATCAAGCACAGCAGCAGGCCTGCAATTCGCGTGCGCAACCGTTCCATGCCGTGATTCCTGTCGAGACTGGTGAACGATTCTTCTCGACACCGCCCGCGCGCGACATTGGCCCAAAGGGCAACACGCGGCGGAATCCGGCGCAATGCAGCGCGAGACTTCGCGCGTGGACTTTTGTCGCCGCGCGCGCCCTTGCACCGCGCCTATGCTCGGCCCATGCCGACCCTGCGCCATCGTCTCCGCCGCCAGCTCGACGCAGGCATCGCCACGCCGCTGCTCATCTGTGCGATGGGCACCGCGCTCTGGTTCGTCTCGCAGCACTGGCACGAGCGCGCGTTCATGATCCTCGGCATGGGGGCGCTGGCGGTGTTGTCGGTGGCCGACCTGCGTCGGCGGCGGCGGCACAACGCGAACGAGCGCACGCTGCAATCCATCCTCGATGCCGTGCCCGACATCCTGTACTTCAAGGACACCACGCTGCGCTATCGGCGCGTAAACCGTGCGTTCGCGGCGACCTTCCAATGGGACGTGGACAGCATCGCGGGCCGCAACGACCGGGACCTGTTCGGCAAGCGCCTGCACGATCGGTTCGTCGCGCAGGACCGGCAGTTGCTCGCGACCGGCGAGGCGCGCACGTTCGACGAACGCATGCGCATCGACGGCGAATTGCGCGACGTGCGCGCACGCAAGAAAGCCGTGTTCGATGCGCGCGGGCGCGCGATCGGCATCGTCGGCATCGCGATCGACCTCACCGAGGAACGGCGCGTGCAGCAACAACTCGCGCAGGCCGTGGAAGAAGCGCGCGCGGCGGCGGCGGCGAAGAGCCGCTTCCTGGCGATGATGAGCCACGAGATCCGCACGCCGATGAACGGCGTGCTGGGGATGATCGACTTACTGGGCGACACCGCGCTCGCGCCCGCGCAACAGCACCTGCTCGACAGTTGCCGTGCATCGTCGGTCGCGCTGCTGACCATCCTCGACGACATCCTCGACTTCTCGAAGATCGAGGCCGGCAAGCTGGAACTCGAACACGTGCCCGTGGCCCTGCGCCCGCTCATCGACGAGGTGTGCGCGTCGCTCGCCCCGCAGGCGAAGCGGCGAAACGTGCGCATAGGCGTGAATATTGGCCGCGATGTGCCGCCGGCGGTCATCGGCGATCCCGTGCGGCTGCGGCAGATCCTGCTCAACCTTGCGGGCAACGCGGTCAAGTTCACCGCCGATGGATGCGTCGACGTACACGCGCGCGTGGACAGCAGCGCGCTGCAGCTGAGCGTGCGCGATACCGGCATCGGCATGACGGCCGAAGCGTTGGCGCAATTGTTCGAACCCTTCGAGCAGGCCGACGCCGCGACGACGCGCCGGTTCGGCGGCACGGGCCTGGGCCTGAGCATCGTGAAGCGGCTCGCGGAACTCATGGGAGGCCACGTCGTGTGCGAAAGCGCGCTCGGCGCAGGCAGCCGCTTCACGGTGACCTTGCCGCTCGTGGCGGCGGTGATGCCCGTGAAGTGCGCGCCGGTCGCCACGGCCGTCCTGCCGCCGCGCGGCCTGCGCGCGCTGTTGGCGGAAGACCATCCGGTGAATCGCGAAGTGATCGCCGGGCAGCTCGCGAAACTCGGATGGGCGTGCGACATGGCCGACGACGGAGAAGCGGCCTGGGCCGTGCTGCGCGATGCGGAGGCCTCCGCGCGCTACGCGGCCTTGATCACCGATTGCCACATGCCGAACCTGGATGGTTATGGCCTCGTTGCGCGTATCCGCGCAGACGAAGCAGCGCGGGGCCGCGTGCGCCTTCCGATCCTCGCGCTCACCGCGAATGCGATGCAGGGCGAACGCGAGCGCTGCATCGCGGCCGGCATGGATGCGTATCTCGCAAAACCCTTCCAGGTGGACCAACTGGCGGCGGCGCTCGCGGGCCTGGTCGCACCGGAGGCAACCGTGCGCTGATCGTGCACGCCCTAGTCGTGCGTGACGTGGTTCATGCGCGCGAAGGCCATCAGCGCCGGCAGGTTGTCGAGGCCGAGCTTGCGCATCAGCTTGTTGCGGCATGCGCTGACGCTCTTGGGCGTCAGCGCGAGATCGAAGGCGATTTCGCCGTTGGTGCGCCCTTCGGCCAGGCCCTTCAGCACGCCGTACTCGCGATCGCTCAGGCTCCCGAGCAGTGCGTCGTCGTCCTGCGCGCCATGGCTGGTGCCGGCCGTGACCACGGGGCGGAAGAAGCGTTTGCCGCGCGCGACCAGATCGATGGCCAGCGCGACGTCGGCCAGCGGATCGGACTTCGGCACATAGCCGTCGGCGCCCGCACGCAAGGCACGCAGGCCGCCCGTGCGTTCCGGTTCACCCGAGAGCACGAGCACGCGCGCCGGCACCAGCTGCGCGCGCAGGCGCTTCAGCACGGCGATGCCGCCGCCGGGCAGATGCAGGTCCAGGATCAATGTGACCGGATGCGTGGCGATCGTGTGCGCGCGCACCGCCGCAAGTGCGGCCGTGGCGTCGGTGCACTCGGCGACGATGCGGAATCCGTTGCTCGGCAACGCGTCACGCAAGGCGCGAAAGACGATGGGGTGGTCGTCGGCGATGACGATTCGATGCATGGCCGCTCGAAGAAGCGCGCGCGGCATTGCGCGCGGACCCAGCGTGCCAGCGGCGCGGGATGCGGAACAACCGACATGTGCGGCATTGCATCACCCCGGCGAAACGAAAACGGCGCGCGATCAGGCGGCGACGTCTGCGTCCGCTTCGATGTGGATCGCGATGCGCACCAGTTCGGCGACCGAATGCGCCTGCAGCTTCTGCATCATGTTGGCGCGATGCGCCTTGACCGTGCGCTCGCAGGTGCACAGCGTCGCGGCGATCTGCTTGTTGAGCCGCCCCGCGGTGACCTGTTCGAACACCGCCCGCTCGCGCGCGGTGAGCGTGGTGAAGCGCTCCCGCATCGCACGACGACGCGTGTCGAGTTCCCGCTGCGCGTGGCTGCGTTCCACCGCCTTGCCCACCGCGGCGAGCAGCGCCTCGCGCTGGATCGGTTCGGCGACGAAATGCACGGTGCCGCGCTTGAGCGCAAGCACGCTCATCGGCAGGTCGCCGTACGCCCCCATGAAGACGACCGGCAACGCATCGTTGCGATACGCCAGCGCCAGTTGCAGGTCGAACGCCGCAGGCCCCGGCATGCGCACATCGAGCAACACGCACCCCGGCGCCGACGGCCAGGCGGCGAGGAATTCGCCTGCGCTCGCATGGCAGCGCACCGCGAATCCATCGGCCTCCAGCATGCGGCGCAACGTCTCCCGCACCGAGAGTTCTTCGTCCACGACGTGGACCAAACCATCGTTCATCGCCATCGCACTGGCGCCTTTTTCGAAATCCGCAAGCCCGTTCATTGCCCTGTCTCCCTGCCAATTCGTCCCAGAGGTGACGACAGTTCCAAACTACGCGCGTTTAGGTGGAAACAGCTATTGGGAAACTTCCCCGAATTCCCTGAGGTTTTCCCCGATGCACGAATCGGCTGCCTTGCACGGACGCAAATCCGCCACGATGCTGGGCTCGCATTTCATGCACCGGAGTTCGCATGCCGCATCGCATCCTCGTCGTCGACGCGCATCCACTGAATCGCCTCGTGGTCGCCGAACAACTCGCAACGCTCGGCCATGCGCCGTTGTGCGCGGACGATGCGGAACAGGCGCTCGCATTGCTCGACGTCGGTCATTTCGATCTCGTCGTCGCCGCATGCCGCATGCCGGGCACCGATGGCTTCGCGCTCGCCGCGCGCATGAACGATCTTGCGATCGCGCGCGGCATCGATGCGTGCCCGATCGTCGGTTACAGCAACGACGCTTCGCTCGATACGCCGCTGTCGATGCAAACCGGCATGCGCGCGTGCCTGCCGATGCCGATTCCGCTCGCGATGCTCGATGCCTTGTTGCGCACCTTGTTGCGCACGCGCGCGCCGGCGCCGACCGCGAGCGCACGCAATCCCGCGCAATGGGAGCTGTTCGTCAGCACCTCACGCGAAGACCTGCGCGCGGCACGCGCCTGTTTGCGCAGTGGCAACCTCATGCAGTTGCGCGCGTTGCTCCATCGCATCAAGGGCGCGGCGATGATGCTCGGCGAGAACGACGTGGCCGCGGCCTGCGCGCGCGGCGAAGCCGGATGCGAGGAGTGGAGCAACGCGGCCACCGCGGCCGCGCTCGACCTGGTCGAAGCGCAGCTCGACGCCACCGCGCCTCAATACGAACCGAGCAGATAACCCAGGCCGATCTGCGAGAGGTAGTGCTTCAGGTCGGTCTTCGAATCCAGCTGCAGTTTGCGCAGCGCGTTGTACTTGTGCGCGGTGACGGTCTTGTAGCTGCGGTCGCTGTCGAGCGCGATGCCGTGCAGGTGATGCCCGCTGGCCAGCGCGACGATGACGCCACGTTCGCCCGGCGTCAGCGTGTGCCAGGGATGCTTGCGTGCGGCGTCCAGGTCGATGCGCGGGTCGATGAACACCTGTCCCGCGAGCACAGCACGCACCGCCTGCAGTGCGATCTCGGGCCCGCTCGCCTTCGACACGAAGGCCTTCGCGCCCGCGGATAAGGCTTGCTGCGCGAGCATCGGCTGGTTGGCGCCGCTGTAGGTCACCACGCGCAGGCCGGGCCGCAGGGCCACGACGCGTTCGAGCAGCGGAATGCTGCCGACGGCGCCCGGCATGAACAAATCGAGCACGATCAGGTCGCACGCCGCGTCGCTGGCCAGATGCGCGAGCAATGCGTCGCTGTCGACCACGGTGTCGACGCCCTCGAGTGTCGAGGGAAACGCCACGCGCAACATTTCGCCGAGCGCGACGCAGATGATGGGGTGATCGTCTGCAACCAGAATGCGCATGCGCGAGCCCTGAACCCTGGCGCTGGCGAGCATACGCCCGCCGGATGACGGGTCAAAGGCTCCC
This sequence comes from Noviluteimonas gilva, assembly GCF_009740395.1. Lineage (GTDB taxonomy): Bacteria > Pseudomonadota > Gammaproteobacteria > Xanthomonadales > Xanthomonadaceae > Noviluteimonas > Noviluteimonas gilva. The sequence continues at coordinate 1,349,314 of NZ_WOXT01000001.1, read as the reverse complement.
TTTCGGGCAGCGACGCTTCACACCGCGATCGGGGCCTTGATCGCCGCGTGCGGGGTGTAGTCGCGGATCTCGAAATCCTCGAATCGGTAGTCGAAGATCGAGTCCGGTTTCCGCAGGATCGCCAGCTTCGGCAACGGACGCGGCTCGCGCGTGAGTTGCAGGCGGGCTTGTTCGAGGTGGTTGTTGTAGAGATGAACGTCGCCGCCGACCCAGACGAACTCGCCGACCTCCAGATCGCACTGCTGCGCGACCATGTGCACGAGCAACGCATAGCTGGCGATGTTGAAGGGCGTGCCGAGCAGGAAGTCCTGGCTGCGCGCCATCAACATGCACGACAGGCGGCCATCGGCCACGTAGAACTGGAACAGCGTGTGGCACGCCGCGAGCGCCATGCGGCCGTCGCGCACGTTGTCCTGCGGGCTGCGCGACTCGTCGGGCAGGTATTCGACGTTCCAGGCGCTGACGATGTGGCGGCGCGAGTTCGGTTTCTTCCGGATGCCTTCGATCAACGCGGTGATCTGGTCGATCGTGCCGCCATCGCGCGTGGGCCAGCTGCGCCACTGCGCGCCGTACAGCGGGCCGAGGCTGCCGTCCTGCGTCGCCCATTCGTCCCAGATCGTGACGCCGCGTTCCTGCAGATAGCCCACGTTGGTGTCGCCCTGCAGGAACCACAGCAGCTCGTGGACCACCGACTTCAGGTGCAGCTTCTTGGTGGTGACGAGCGGGAAGCCTTCGCGCAGGTCGAACCGCATCATCCGCCCGAACACGCTCAGCGTGCCCGTGCCCGTGCGATCGCCCTTGGGCGTGCCGTGCTCGAGGATTTCGCGCATCAGGTCGAGGTACTGGCGCATCGGATGCTCCGGAAAATCAGGCGACGCGCGGCTGCAATGTCGGCGCGCGGCGCGACATCCACAACCACACCAGGCCGAGGACGATCAGCGGCAGGCTCAGCACCTGGCCCATCGTGACCCAACCGAAGGCGAGGTATTCGAGCTGCGCATCGGGCACGCGCACGAATTCGACGAGGAAACGGAACACGCCGTAGAGCAGCACGAACAAGCCCGCCACCGCATAGCGCGGCCGCGGCTTGCGCGAATACACCCACAGCACGGTGAACAGCACGAGCCCTTCGAGGAAGGCTTGGTACAGCTGCGAAGGGTGGCGCGCGAAGCGATCGAGCGCGCCGGTTTCGAACAGCTTGCGCAACGCATCGGGCGCCATCGTACGGAGCTCCGTGTCCAGCGACGAGGGAAACACCACGCCCCAGCCGGCGTCGGTCTGCTTGCCCCACAACTCGCCGTTGATGAAGTTGCCCAGGCGCCCGAAGCCGAGCCCCGGCGGCACCAGCGGCGCGACGAATTCCAGCGTGTCCACGACGTGCAGCGCATGCTTGCGCGACCACCACCACACGGCCGCGACCACGCCGATCAGGCCGCCGTGGAAACTCATGCCGCCTTCCCACACCTTCAGCATCTGCAGCGGATGCGCGATGTAGGTGTTGAGGTCGTAGAACAGGATGTAGCCGAGGCGGCCGCCGAGCACGACGCCGATCATCGCGTAGAACATCAGGTCGCCGAAGCCCTGCGCATCCACGCCCGGCAGGCGCCCGGCACGCACGCGCCGGTTGCCGAGCCACCAGGCGACGGCGAAACCGAGCAGGTACATCAGGCCGTACCAATGGATCTTGAGCGGGCCGACGGAGAACGCGATCGGGTCGGCCTGGAGCAGGTACGTCAAGTGGGGCAAGGCGGGAATCCGTCGGCGGGCGTCGCCCAATTGTGCAACATCGGGCGTTAGAGGAAGCGCGGTTTGTTGGGGAGTTCGTCGCGATCCTCGCGTCCGTCCACGCGCGGCGCGTGTTCGGCCAGCAGCGTGGAGATCGCCTCGATGCCGCGCACGATCGCGCTGCCCGGATCGTCGGAGCGCAGCCCCGTTTCGATCGTCTCGCAGACCGCGCGCCAGGCCGCCGGATCCACGCCGCGCAGCCCGCGGTCGGCCACGATTTCCAGTCGGTGGTCGGCCAGCAGGACGTAGAGCAGGACGCCGGTGTTGGCCTCGGTGTCCCAGACGCGCAGCTTCGAGAAGGCTTGCTCGGCGCGTTCACGCGCGTGGGTGCCGCGCAATACGTGGCGCCAGTGCAGCGCCGGTTCGACCGCGAAGCAGATTTCGCCGGAATGCCGCAGCTCGCCGTTGTCGATGGCCTGCGTGATGCGCGCCATCGCCGCCTCGGGCAGCCAGGCCTGGGCAGAGGGCGCGAAGAGGTGTCGGAACAGGCGCATGGTCACCAACTCCCCGAGGCGCCGCCGCCTCCGCTCATGCCGCCGCCGCCCGACCAGCCACCACCGCCGCCGCCACCCCCGCCCCATCCGCCGGGCATGCCGCCCCAGCCGCCGTGGCGCGCGAAGCGGCCGCCGGGCCCGTTGCCAGCGAGGCCAATAAACAATCCGATGACTGCGCCGAGACCGCCCGCGAACAGGCTTGCGGCGATCAACCACGCGATCCCGCCCGACACCCCGCCGCTGACGAGCCCGCGGATGCCCGCCGGCAGGAACGAGAAGATGCCGCGCGCGACCTGCGCGGCGATGAACGCCGCGAACAACGCGAACAACCAGTTCCCGCCGCCGCCATCGCGCGCCGGCGCGTTGTCCGCCATCGGCGCGGGCAAGGGTTCGCCGTCGATCACCTTCACCAGCGCCGCGGTCGCATCCACCAGCCCGCCGCCGTAGTCGTTGGCGCGGAATTTGGGCACGAGGTATTCCTGGATCACGCGGTTGGCGATCGCATCGGGGATGGCGCCTTCCAGCCCGTAGCCCGGTTCGATGCGCACGCGCCGGTCGTCCTTCGCCACGACGATCAGCACGCCATCGTCCACGCCCTTGCGCCCCAGCTTGAACTGCTCGAATGCGCGCACGGTGTATTGCTCGATCGTTTCGGGCTGCGTCGTGGGCACCATCAGGATCTGCAGTTGCGATCCCTTGCGCTTTTGCAGCGCGCGCGCCTGCGCATCGAGCGCGGCGACCTGCGCCGGCGCGAGCGTGTTGGTCGTGTCGATGACCGGGCTGTCGAGCGCCGGAATCGCCGCGAGTTGCTGCGCGAAAGCCGGCGCGCACGCGAACAGCATGCACGCCAGCAGCGTGGCGAGGAAACGACGCATCACGATGTCCGTTTCAACGCGTCGACGCAGGCGCCGGCGCGGTGGCGCCGAAGTCGACGCTCGGTGCATTGGAAATCTGGGCTTCGTTCTCGACCGTGAAGTTCGGCTTTTCCTTGTGGCCGAACATCTTCGCCGTGAAGTTCTGCGGGAACTGGCGGATGTAGGTGTTGTAATCCTGCACGGCGGTGATGAAACGCCCGCGCGCGACCGTGATGCGGTTTTCGGTGCCTTCCAGCTGCGCCTGCAGATCGCGGAACGACTGGTCGGACTTGAGGTTCGGATAGTTCTCCGTCACCACCATCAGCCGCGAGAGCGCCTGCGACAGGTCGCCCTGCGCTTTCTGGAACGCCGCCAGCGACGCCGCGTCCTCGGCGTTGACGTTCATCTGGCCGACCTTCGCGCGCGCCTCGGTCACGCGGATGAGGACTTCCTTCTCCTGCGCGGCATAGCCCTTCACCGTGTTCACGAGGTTGGGGATGAGGTCGGCGCGGCGCTTGTACTGGTTCAGCACTTCCGACCAGGCGGCCTTGGTCGCCTCGTCCTTGGCCTGGATCTGGTTGTACCCGCAGCCCGAGAGCAGGGTCAGCACGAACACGAGCAGGAGGGCGCGCAGGCCCATCGAAACGTTCGACGTGGGGCGCAGTGACTCGGATCGCATGAGGGAAGCTCCGCGTGAGGGGACGCGGCATTCCATCACCGGCGGTGTTGCGCCGCAATCAAGACGCGCCCCGTGGGGCGCGCGGAGGCGGTCAGGGCGCCAGACTGCGCCGTGCGGCGCGGCGCCGGGCCCAGAGGTTCAGGCCTTCGACCATGGCCGAGAAGCCCATCGCACCGTAGAGGTAGCCCTTCGGGATGTGCATCTCGAAGCCATCCAGCACCAGGTAGGCACCCACCAGCACGATGAAGGCCAGCGCCAGCATCTTGATCGTGGGGTGGCGCTCGATGAAGTGACCCAGCGGCGTGGCCGCCAGCAGCATCACGGCGACGGCGAGCAGGATCGCGCCGACCATGATCGTGGTGTGGTTGGCCATGCCGACCGCGGCGATGACCGAGTCGAGCGAGAAGACGATGTCGATGATGGCGATCTGCGCGATCACCATGCCGAACGACGCCAGCGGCTTGGTGTGGATGTCCTCCGACTCGTTCTCGCCGGCGACGAGGTCGCGGATTTCCATCACGCCCTTCACCACCAGGAACACGCCGCCCAGGATCAGCACCAGGTCGCGCATCGAGATGCCCTGGCCGAACAGCGAGAACAGGTCGGCCGTCAGCCCGGCGAGCCACGCCAGGGTGAGCAGCAACAGGATGCGCGTGATGCACGCCACCGCGATGCCGAACTTGCGCGCCTTCTCACGCTTCTCGTGCGGCAGCTTGCTGACCGCGATCGAAATGAACACGAGATTGTCGATGCCGAGCACGATCTCGATCGCACTCAGGGTGAACAAGGTGAGCCAGGCCTGTGGGTCGGCCAACCAATCGAACATCGGATTCCTCTACGTATTCGTTTACTGCGTGACCAGCGACTTCAGAAGTACCGCGGGCCCAGGATCAGGCCCCACACCAACAGGAAATTGAGCATCAGCACGAACACCGCCGCCGAACCCATGTCCTTCGCGCGCCCGGCCAGCTCATGGAACTCCGGGCCGTACCGTTCGATCACCGCCTCGATGGACGAGTTCAACAATTCCACGCCCATCACCAGCAACCCGCTGCCGACCAGCAGCGCGCGCTCGACGCCCGACTGACCGAGCCACAGTCCGAGCGGGCCGAGGACGGCGAAGAGGTAGACCTCGAGCCGGAACGACGACTCGTGGAGCCACGCCGCCCGCAGGCCCTGCATCGACCACATCGCCGCCTTCAGGATCCTTCCCGGAGCGCGGGGCAAATGCCCGAAATGGTCGGCCATGGCGATCTTCGGACGCGGCGAACCGCAAGAAGCCGGGATTCTGCCACGTCGCCCCGGCCGCGGCGACCGCGAATCGTCCCGGTCACCGACGCATAACGGGGGGCGGCGCACGGTGCCCGCATCCAGCACCGGAGGCCCCGCCATGGCCGTCAGCCCCATTCCCGAGGGCTACCACACCGTGAATGCCTACCTCATCGTCGACGACGCGGCCGCCGCCATCGACTTCTACACCGCCGCCTTCGGCGCGAAGGAACTCTACCGCCTGCCCGTTCCCGGCCCCGACGGCGCCGAGCGGGTCGGCCACGCCGAGGTCCGCATCGGCGACACCAACCTGATGCTCTGCGATGAATGGCCGGACATGGGCGCGCTCGGCCCGAAGGCCCGCGGCGGCGCGACGACCAGCTTCGTCATCTACGGGCCCGACTGCGACGCGGCCTTCGACCAGGCGGTCAAGGCCGGCGCATCCGTCGACAAGCCCGTCGCCGATCAGTTCTGGGGCGACCGCATGGGCACGGTGGTCGATCCCTTCGGCCACAAGTGGACCCTGGGCACGCACAAGGAAGACGTCTCGCCCGAGGACCTCGCTTCGCGCATGAAGGAATGGACGAAGGCGCAATACGCGCAGGCGAACATCGCCTGAGCGTCAGTCCTTCTTCGCTTCGTCGCGGTAGATCGCAGTCCCGCGCGAGCCATCGGGCTTGATCCACGCGCGATACATGCCCGAGGTGTTGAACGGCATCGCGATGTTGCCCTGCGCATCGAGGGCGATCGCGCCGCCGTCGCCGCCCATCGCCGGGACGATCTTGTCGACCACTTCTTCGGCCGCGACCGCAAGCGTGTCGCCCTTGTAGGCCACGCGCGCGCAGATGTCGTGCGCGACTGCGGCGCGAATGTAGAACTCGCCCCAACCGGTTCCCGACACGCCGCAGCGTGCATCGGCCCACGTGCCCGCGCCGATGATCGGCGAATCGCCCACGCGACCGAAACGCTTGTTCGTCATGCCGCCGGTGCTCGTGCCCGCGGCGATGTGGCCCTGCGCGTCGAGCGCGACCGCGCCGACGGTGCCGAAATACGTGCCTGGGAAATCGATGCCCGCCTGCTTGTTCGCCTTCTCTTTGGCACGCGCGTCGTCGAGCTGCTTGCGACGGTTGTCGGTATCGAGCCACGTGTTGGGCACGCGTTCGATGTCCGGCAGCGTGTCGGCGAACTTCTCCGCGCCGGCGCCGGCCAACATCACGTGCTGCGATCGCTCCATCACGGCGCGCGCGAGGTTGATCGGGCTGCGCACCGTCGTTACGCCCGCGACGGCACCTGCGCGCTGGGTGTGGCCTTCCATGAGCGAGGCATCGAGTTCGTGGTGCCCGTCAGCGTTGAACACCGCGCCCTTGCCGGCGTTGAAATGCGGGTCTTCCTCGAGCACGCGGATCGTCGTGACCACCGCGTCGAGCGCGCTGCCACCCTTCGAGAGCACTGCATTGCCCGCATCGAGCGCCTTGTCCAGCGCGGCGCGCACCTGCGCTTCGGTTTCCTTCGACATCGAACCGCGTTCGATCACGCCCGCGCCGCCGTGGAGGACGAGCGCGGTCTTCGGTTTGCCCGTTTCCTCAGCGTGCACGGCGGTCGCGAAGGCGCAGGACAACAGGGCAAGGGCGAGCAGGGAGCGGCGCATGTCGGTCTCCGGAAGACATGCGCCGGAGCATAGCGCTACTGCTGGCGCAACGCCTCGATGGGGTCGAGCAGCGACGCCTTGCGCGCAGGGTAGTAGCCGAAGAACAGGCCCGTGGCGATCGAGAACGCCGCCGCCAGGCCCACGACATTCGCGTTCACCTGCACCGGCAACTCGCTGAACTTGCCGACGAGCAAGGCGCCTGCAATTCCAATGACGATCCCGATCACACCGCCGATCATCGAGATCAACATCGCTTCGGCGAGGAACTGTCGCCGCACGTCGCGCGGTCCCGCGCCCACGGCCATGCGCAGGCCGATTTCGCGAATGCGCTCGGTCACCGACACCAGCATGATGTTCATGATCCCGATGCCGCCGATGATCAGGCAGATCGTCGCCACCGCGCCGAGCAGCTTGGACATCAGGTTCGTGGTCGCCGTCCGCGTGCTGATGATCTCGGCGATGTTGCGCACGTTGAAATCATCGTCGGCGCCGGGCTGGATCTTGTGCCGCTGGCGCAACAGCGCCTCCACTTCGCCCTGCACGTAATCCAGGTCGTTCGCATTCGCCACGCCGAGCGCGATCTGCATCACCGCGCCGGGCGGCAGGCCCATCGCGCCCATCAAACGGCGACGCGCGGTTTCCAGCGGCACCACGACGATGTCGTCCTGGTCCTGGCCGAATCCGCCCTGTCCCTTCGGCTTCAGCGTGCCCACCACGGTGAACGGCACGCGCCCGATGCGGATTGTCTGCCCGAGCGGATCGTCTTCGCCGAACAACTCGCGCCGCACGGTTTCGCCGAGCAGCACTTCCTTCGCCGCGCCGGTGTAGGCACGCGCGTCGAAGCCGTCGCCGCTGGCCATCTTCCAGCCGTTGATGTCGAACCAGTCGGCTTCCACGCCCTGCCAGTTGCTCGACCAGTTGTTCTCCGCGTACACGAGCTGGCTGTTGCCGCGCAGGCTGCCCGCGACGAACTGCACTTCGGGAATTTCCGTGCGGATCGCGTGCGCGTCGTCTTCGGTCAGGGTGAACATCGTGCCGCTGCCGATGCGCACGCCGCCGAAGCCGCGGCCCGAGCCCGAGCTGATGTCGAGGCGATTGGAGCCGAGCCCCGCGACCATCTTGTCGATTTCCGCCTGCGTGCCCTGGCCCACGGACACCATGACGATGACCGCCGCGATGCCGATGATCACGCCGAGCGAGGTGAGCGCGCTGCGCATCCAGTTGCCGCGCAATGCATAAAACGCGGTGCGCAGGACTTCCATCGGATTCATGCGCGCACCTCTTCGGTCAGCAGGCCGTCGCGCATGGTGAAGATGCGGTCGCAGTGATGCGCCACGTCGGGATCGTGCGTGATCAGCACGACCGTGTGATCGTCCTGTTGCAGGCGCTTGAACAGCGCGAGGATTTCCTCGCCGGTTTTCGAATCGAGCGCGCCGGTGGGTTCGTCGGCGAGCAGGATCGGCGGACGATTGATCAGCGCGCGCGCGATCGCGACGCGCTGCTGCTGGCCACCGGACATCTCGCTCGGCCGATGATGCTGACGATTGCCGAGGCCCACCGCTTCCAAGGCTTCGTGCGCGCGCTTCAAGCGTTCGTCGCGATGCACGTTCGCGTAGCCCATCGGCATCGCGACGTTCTCCAGCGCATCCATCCGCGGCAGCAGGTTGAAGCCCTGGAAGACGAAGCCGATCTTGTCCAGGCGCAGGCGCGCGCGGCCTTCGGCGTCGAGCGACGCGACATCCACGCCGTCGCACCAATACGTGCCGGAGCTCGGCGTGTCGAGGCAACCGAGCAGGTTCATCAGCGTCGACTTGCCGGAACCCGACGGCCCCATGATCGCGACGAACTCGCCGCGCCCGATGCGCAGGTCGACATCACGCAGCGCGACCACTTCCGCCTCGCTACCTTCCGCGTAGACCTTGCCGAGCGACTGCGTTTCGATCACGGCCGCCGCGCGGGCGGCGTCGCGGGCCACGGCATTCATTGCGCGGCCTTCTGCGACGCACGCTCGGCGCCGACGATGACCGCGTCGCCCGCGGCGATGTCGCCGGAGACTTCGGTGTTCGAACCATCCGACACACCGATGCGCACCGTCGCCATCTGCGGCTTGCCATCGACGAGCTTGTAGATCGGCGCGCGACGCGCGCTCACCAGGCCCGCGATGCCGGCATCCCACTGCGCGCGCTGCTTTTCGTCGAGCGTCGCGCGGAATGCGGCGAACTGCTGGCTGAAGCGTTCGAGCATGCGCTGGCGCACCGCGCCGCTCGCGCCACCGCTGTTGTTGTTGCCGCCGCTCGAAGGGCCGCCCCCCGGACCGCGACCGAACAGCGCACTGCCACCGCCCTGCTGCGTCGTCGCGGGCGCCTGGCGCGCGGCCATGCGTTCGCGTATCTGCTTGTGCGCGTCGTCGAACGCGGATTGCTGCGAAGCGTTCAACTGCAGCGATGCCGCGACCTTCGGCAACTCACCGGCAAGCGCGCCACGCGGTTGCGTCGGCGCGCCGCCCGACGCTGCGTCGTCCGCGGGCTTGAAGCGCAACGCCGCATTCGGCAGCTTCAGCACGCCGTCGCGACGGCTGACTTCGATCTCCGCATTCGCCGTCATGCCGGGCAGCAGCACTTCATCGCGATTGTCGACCGACACGACAACCGGATAGGTGATCACGTTGTTCGTATTCGTCGCCGACAGGCGCACCTGCTGCACCTGGCCGCGGAACGAGCGATCGGGGAACGCATCGACGGTGAAGTTCACGCCCTGCCCGGCCTTGACCTGGCCGATGTCGGCCTCGTCGATCTGCAGCACGATCTCCATCTTCGACAGGTCTTCGGCGATCTGGAACAGCACCGGCGCCTGCAGGCTCGCGGCGACGGTCTGGCCCGGTTCGATCGTGCGCGTGAGCACGACGCCGTCGACCGGCGAACGGATCACCGTGCGATCGAGGTTGAGTTGCGAAGTCTGCGTCGAGGCCTGCTGCTGCGTGATCTGCGCCTGCGCGGCGGCCACTTGTGCGCGTGCCTGGTCGCGTGCGGCCTTCGCGAGGTCGAGATCGCTGCGCGCGATCAACTGTCCCTTCGACAGATCGGCCTTGCGCGTGTAGTCGGCTTCGGCGTTGGCGAGCGCGGCACGCGCGGTTTCGAGGTTGGCCCGCGCACTCGCGACCTGCGCCGCGCCCTGCGCGATCTGCGCCTGGTACGTACTCGGATCGATGCGCGCGATCACCTGGTCCTTCTTGACGCGATCGTTGAAGTCGACGAGCACCGCGGTGACCTGGCCCGAAATCTGGCTGCCGACATCGACCGTGGAAATCGCGCTCAGCGTGCCGGTGGCGGAGATCGCCACGCGGATGTCGCCGCGCTCCACCGCCGCCGTGCGGAACGCGCCTTCGGCGGCCTCCGCCTTGCGCTGGCTCCACCACCAACCGGCGCCGACGAGCGCAACGAGGGCCAGCACGACGGCCACGGAACGCGGCGGGGGGGCGAAACGCTTCTTGCGGGCGGGCGCGGAACGGGAAGCAGCCATGCGGAAGGGGTCTGGTCCGGAAAAGGGGTGTCGACGACGCGAACGCGCAATCGTGCCGCGCGTTGACCGCGCGCGCCATCGGAGGTTCCGCGATTCAGGGGACGAACTGGATCGTCGCCAGGGTGCCGCTGCCGGGCACGCTCTCCAACACCACCGGCCAGCCGAAGCGTTCGCCCAGGCGACGCACGACCGACAGGCCCAGGCCCATGCCGCCGGTGTCCTGGTCGGCGCGATAGAACGGATCGAACGCCCGCTGCAGCGTTTCGCGCGACATGCCGATGCCCGTGTCGCGCACGGTGACGCGGTCCTGCCCGATGCGCACTTCGATATCGCCGTTGTCGGTGTACTGGCAGGCGTTGCTGAGCAGATTGCCCACCATCACCGCGAGCACGCGCGAGGGCGCATGCAATTCGGGGTTGGCGTCTTTGATGACGGTCAGCGCCACCGGCTTGCCGGCCAGCAGCGGCTGCACCTTGTCGACTTCCTCGTCGATGATGTCCGAAACCGCGAAGTGCTCGGCCTGCGGTTCGATGTCGGCTTCGCGCGCCAGGATCAGGAAAGCGTCGATGACCGCTTCCATGTCGCGGCTCGCCCGCTGGATGCGACGGAGCGATCGCTCGCCGCGCGCACTGAGTTCGCGCTCGCCTTCGAGAAGATCCGCGGCGACGCGGATCACGGTCAGCGGCGTGCGCAGCTCGTGGCTTGCATCTCTGGTGAAGTTTCGTTCGCGCGCGACGAAGGCTTCCACGCGTTCGCCGAGCGTATGCAAGGCTTTCGCGAGTTGCCGCGCTTCACCGCTGCCGATGTCGGCCGGCAGCCGATGCGGCGCGAGTGCATCGATGTTCGGTTGCCGTGGATCCCACGCGGCGACTTCGCGCGCGAGCCAGTTGACCGGTGTCACCAGCCGTTTCGACACGCGATAACTGAGCAGCGATACCGCGAACACCGCCGCCAGGCCCAACGCCACCGGCAACACCGCGTACGCATACATCAACCGGTCGATCCGATCCTGGTCGTACACGATGTACAGCGTGCCGCCCGCGCCCTTCGCCACGCGCACCTGCATGTCCTGCGATCGCAGGTCGTGATGGCCGACGGGCAACTGGGCGACGCCGGCCGGCAAACCGATCGGAATGTAGCCATCGCGCACGAACCAACTCTTGAAGTTGCGCCCGTGCGGAAGTTGGTACGTCGAATCGAGGGCTTTTTGCGCAAAGAAATCCGTCGCCTCGGCTTCCGAGGCGGAGCGGATGAAACCGACGCGGATCACCAGCGACACCAGCCAGCCCGCGATCACGACCGCGAGGCTGACCAGCACCACCTGGAGAAGAAAGGCGATCCGGATCTTGCGTGGCAACCCTTGGGGCACTTCGATCCTCAGGCGGGCGGTTGTTCGATGTCCGCGATCCTGTACCCGGCGCTCTGCACGGTGTGCAGCAAGGGCTTCTCGAACGGCTTGTCGATCGTCTTGCGGAGATTGTAGAGATGGCTGCGCAGCGTGTCGGAATCCGGCAGGCCGTTGCCCCAGATCTCGCGCTCGATTTCCTGGCGGCTCACCACGCGCGGCGATTCGCGCATCAGGATGGTCAGCAGCTTCAGGCCGATGGGCGAGAGTTGCAGTTCGCTGCCGGCGCGGGTGGCGCGGAGCGAAGCGGGGTCGAGCACGAGGTCGGCGACCTTGAGCACTTCGGCGCCCACCTGGCGGCGTTCGCGACGGATCAGGGCGCGCAGGCGCGCTTCCAGTTCCTGGATCGCGAAGGGCTTGGTGAGGTAGTCGTCGGCGCCGGCGCCCAGGCCGGTGAGCTTCTCGTCGAGGGTGTCGCGGGCGGTGAGCATCAGCACCGGGGTCGACTTGCGGGCTTCCTCGCGCAGGCGCTTGCACACTTCCAGGCCATCCAGGCGCGGGAGCATGAGGTCGAGGACGATCACGTCGTAACTGTTCTCGGCCGCGAGGCGGTAGCCGTCGAGCCCGTCGGAGGCGTAGTCGACTTCGAATCCCCGGCCTTCGAGGTATTCCCCGACCATTTCCGAGATGTTGCGGTTGTCTTCGACGATGAGGACAAGGCCAGCGGGTTCTTCACTGCTGCGCATGGAGGGGCTCCTGGGTGGGTCTTCAGGTTCGTGAAGGTGCCGATCCTCGGGTCGAGACTCCGTGAAGAAGCTCATCCGCGTCAATATCCGTGCCATTCCCGCCCCTCTACGGACCGCCGCCCATGGGTTTCGACCGCCTCCTCCCGATCCTCCTGCTCCTCGGATCGAACATTTTCATGACCTTCGCCTGGTACGGGCACCTCAAGTACAAGTCGGCGCCGCTGGCCCTGGCGATCTTCGCCAGTTGGGGCATCGCGTTGTTCGAGTACACGCTGATGGTCCCGGCCAATCGCTGGGGCAGCGCGGTGTATTCGGCGCCGCAGTTGAAGGGCATGCAGGAGGTGATCACGCTGGTGGTGTTCGCCGGCTTCTCGGCCTGGTATCTCGGGCAGCCGCTGAAGTGGAATCATTGGGCGGGGTTTGCGCTGATCGCTGTTGCCGCCTGGCTGATTTTCTTGGAGCCCTGAGTTTTTCCACCAGCATTGGCGCGCCGCCCGAACGTTGTGAGTTCAAAATTTTTTTGGGAAAAAAATTTCAAACTCACAACGCTGGGGCATCACCTTGCGAGGTTGGCTTTCGATCGGGCGCTTTCGCCCGAGCCTTCGTTGGCGGGTGCGAAGCAAGCTTCGCACTGCCCCGATCGTTATCGAAGGGGCAGCCCTCTGGATTGAGGTGAGCAGTACGCGTTTTTTGGTTCGAGCGCGATAACCTCCTCCCGTTGGCATTGTCGACGGCGATGGTCGCCGTCATGCTGTTCGCCAACGATCGACCGGCATCGGCGACAAACGAGGGGAGCAAGGCTTGAGGCACATTCCAATCTGGCTGCTGTCGTTCTTCCTCTTCGTTGTGGTGCTCGCAGCGACGATCCCGTTCGGATTGCAGCCCTTGATCAATCACCAGGTGGCGCAGTGTCAGACGGACACAGGCTTCGCGTGTTCGCTCGGCGCGACCGTCGTGCGTTGGTGGTGGTTGGCGCTGCTTCCGCTGTGCGCGCTGCTGGCGACAGGCGTCGTCTGGATGCTCGGTAGAAAGAAGCGGCTCGCATCGTGATATGAACACCAATATCGCGACACAAAAGACAGCGTGGAAACCGGCACGCATGAACGTGGTTCGTGCCGTACCTGCTTTTCTGATCGCAGGCCTGGTTCCCTTGGGCTATAGCGTTGTGGCCTCGTCAGATTCTTCGTTGGACCTGGCCACGTTCCTTGTACTGGGCGGCATTGCGTACCTGTATTCGCTGTTTTTTGTTTTTGTTATCGGCTTCGTGGCGCTGTTTCTTTCGCTGAAGATCAAGTACGGCCCGTTTTTCATCCCGGTTCTGGTGGGAGGCGCGTCCGGTCTGCTGATCGGAAAATTGAGCTACAACGCAGGCACGCCGTCGAGCTTCATGATGCCGTTGGTAATAAAAGGGGCCCTGACCGCACTGGTGGCCTCCCTGGTTTACTTCCTCCCGGAGATCCGCCAGCGATTCTCGAGGGTGCGTTCGTCGTAAAAAAAAGCCCCGCAACTGCGGGGCTTTTTCATTCCGGCGTCGAGCGCGATTACTTCTTCAAACGCGCCGCAATCGCAGCACCGAGGTCACCCGGCGACTTCACCGTCGTGACGCCTGCCTTCTCCATCGCTTCGAACTTGCCTTCCGCCGTGCCCTTGCCGCCCGAGGCGATCGCACCGGCGTGGCCCATGCGCTTGCCCTTCGGCGCGGACGCACCGGCGATGAAGCCGACGACCGGCTTGGTGACGTACTGCGAGATGAACTCCGCGGCTTCTTCTTCGGCGCTGCCGCCGATTTCGCCGACCATGATGATGCCCTGCGTCTGCGGATCGTCCTGGAACCAGCGCAGCGCGTCGATGAAGTTCGTGCCGTTGATCGGGTCGCCGCCGATGCCGATGCAGGTCGACTGGCCGAGGCCCACGTCGGTGGTCTGCTTCACGGCTTCATACGTGAGCGTGCCCGAACGCGACACGATGCCCACCACGCCCGGCTTGTGGATGTGGCCCGGCATGATGCCGATCTTGCACTCGCCCGGCGTGATCACGCCCGGGCAGTTCGGGCCGACCAGCACGACGTCTTCGTAACCGGCCAGCGCGTTCTTGACGCGCAGCATGTCGAGCACCGGGATGCCTTCGGTGATGCACACGATCACCTTGATGCCCGCGTCGGCGGCTTCGAGGATCGCGTCGGCCGCGAACGGCGGCGGCACGTAGATGACGGAGGCGTCGGCGTCGGTGGCTTCCACCGCTTCGCGCACGGTGTTGAACACCGGCAGGTTGAGATGCTGCGTGCCGCCCTTGCCGGGCGTGACGCCGCCGACGACCTTGGTGCCGTAGTCGATCATCTGTTCGGCGTGGAAGGTGCCCTGCGAGCCGGTGAAGCCCTGCACGATGACCTTGGTGTTCCTGTCGATCAAAACGCTCATGGTTTCGTGGGTCCCTTACTTGCCGGCCGCGGCCGCAACGGCCTTCTTGGCGCCGTCGTTGATGTCGTCGGCGGCGATGATCGCCAGGCCCGAATTCTTGAGGATTTCCTTGCCGGCTTCGACGTTGGTGCCTTCCAGGCGCACGATCACCGGCACCTTGACGTCGACTTCCTTGACCGCCGCGATGATGCCTTCGGCGATCATGTCGCAGCGGACGATGCCGCCGAAGATGTTGACGAAGATCGCCTTGATGTGCGGATCGCGCAGGATCAGCTTGAAGGCTTCGGTGACGCGTTCCTTCGTCGCACCGCCGCCCACGTCGAGGAAGTTCGCCGGCTCGCCGCCATTGAGCTTGATGACGTCCATCGTCGCCATGGCCAGGCCTGCGCCGTTGACCATGCAACCGATGTTGCCGTCCATCGTGACGTAGTTGAGGTCGTGCTGGCTGGCCAGCACCTCGGTCTCGTCTTCCTGGCGGATGTCGCGCATCGCGGCCAGGTCGGGATGGCGGAAGGTCGCGTTGTCGTCGGAGTTGATCTTGCCGTCGAGGACCGCGAGGTTGCCGTCGGTCATGATCGCCAGCGGGTTGAGTTCGACGAGCGCGAGGTCCTTCTCGTTGAACAGCTTCGCCAGGCCCAGCATGATCTTCGTCAGCTGGTTCACCTGCTTGGCATCCAGGCCCAGGCCGAAGCCCATCTCGCGGCACTGGTAGGGCTGCAGGCCCTGCACGTAGTTCACGTGCAGCGTCTTGATCGCGTCGGGGTTTTCCTCGGCGGTCTTCTCGATCTCCACGCCGCCTTCGGCCGAGGCGATGAAGGTGATCGCCTTGCTCGAACGGTCGACCAGCACCGAGAGGTACAGCTCCTTGGCGATGTCGGTGGCCTGGGTCACCAGCACGCAATCGACGGGCAGGGCCACGCCGGCGGACTGGTAGGTCTCCATCTTCGTGCCGAGCATGCCCTTGGCGTACTCGCGCACCTGGTCGTAGGTCTTGGCGAGCTTGACGCCGCCGGCCTTGCCGCGGCCGCCTGCGTGGATCTGGGCCTTGACGACCCAGAAGTCGCCGCCGATGGCCTTCGCCGCATCCACGGCCTCCTCCGGCGTGCGGGCAACGCGCCCGGCCGGGACCGCGATGCCGTAATCGGCAAACAACTGCTTCGCCTGGTATTCGTGGAAGTTCATGGGGGGTTATGCGCGAAAAGGGGCAGCATTGTCGCCGAAGCGGGACCCCCGGAGCAAAGCCGGCTCCCCCTATACTCCGGCCAACCTCATCGGGGACCCCCGCTTGCCGCGCACGCCCGCCCCCGCCAGCACGCAGAGCGCGCTTCGTCGCGAACTCTATTTCTTCACCCTGTATCGCGCGCTGGAGGCTGGCCTGCTGGCCCTGGTGGTCTTCAGCCCGTTCGGCGATTACTTCGTCGAACCGCGCCTGCCCATGCTCGGGGGCATCGCTGCCACCGGCTATCTGATCGCCGCGGTCGTGCTGCTCTATACCGGCCGGCGCGGCTCGCTGCAGGTGCAGGCGCTGGTCGGCGTGCTGGTCGACATCGCGGCGGCGACGCTGGCGATGCACGCACTCCCCGGCGCGGCGTCGGGCATCGCGCTGATGCTGCTGTTCAACGTGGGCGCCGCGGCGTTGTTCCTGTCGATGCGCACGGGCATCGCGATCGCCGCGCTGGCCGGCGTCGCCTTGATCCTCGAATACCTGTGGAGCGCGGCCGATGGCGCGCCGTCCTCGCGGCAGCCGGCCGAGCTGTTGATGTACGCGATCAGCTTCGCCGCGGTCGGCACGCTCACCAACCTGCTCGGACGCCAGATGCGCGCGAGCGTCGCGCTCGCCGAACACCGCGGCGCGCAGGCCGCCAACATGGCCGAGGTCAGCGAACTGATCATCCGCCGCATGCGCACCGGCGTGCTGCTCGTCGATGGCGAAGGCGCGGTGCGCCTGGCGAACGAAGCTGCGTTGCTGTTGATCGCCGGTTCGCAGGGCGATTCGTTGCACGGGCTTTCACCGGATCTCGATCGCCGCCTGCGCCGCTGGCGCCACGACGGCGTTGCGGATGAAACGCCGATGCAATTCGGCCCCGACCTGCCGGAAATCGTGCCGCGTTTCACGCGCCTGCTCGCCGACAGCGACCAGTCGCTCGTCTTCCTCGACGACACCTCGCTGCTCTCGCGCCGCGCCGAATCGCTCACGCTCGCGACGCTGGGCCGCTTCTCCGCGAGCCTCGCGCACGAGATCCGCAATCCGCTCGCGGCGATCAGCTATGCGACGCAGTTGCTGGAAGAGTCGAAGGAAATCCTCGACGCAGATCGGCGATTGCTGGAGATCATCCACCAGCAGACGCAGCGCATGAACGGCATCGTCGAGAACGTGCTCGGCCTTGCGCGCCGTGAACGGGCGCAGCCGGAGTACGTCGAACTGGTGGGCTTCGCGCGGCGCTTCATCGAGGAGTACCGCACCAACCATCCGCTCGAAGGCGACACACTGCATGTCAGCGCCGACCAACCGTCCGTGCCGGCGCTGGCCGACCCGCGCCAGCTGCACCAGGTGCTCGTCGCGCTGATCCACAACGCGCTGACCTACGGCCGCATGCCGGGGGAACCGGCGCGCGTGCACCTCCACGTCTCCAACGCGCACGGGCCGCAGATCGACGTGCAGGATCGCGGGCCGGGCATCCCGGAAATGGTGGCCTCGCAGCTGTTCCGCCCCTTCTTCACGACCTCCGGCCACGGCACGGGCCTGGGGCTCTATATCGCGCGCGAGCTGTGCCGGGCCAACCAGGCCACGCTGGAGTACGTCGCGATGCCCGGAGGCGGGTGTTGCTTCCGGATTCGCCTCGCGGGCCCGCATTCATTGCTTCCGGCGTGACGGCGCGCGCTTCCGTCGCCCCCGCATCGCGCGGTAATGTGTCGAGAGGGGGCAAGGGAACCCAATGAACGACCAACGCAGCGCCTTGATCGTCGACGACGAGCGGGACATCCGTGAACTGCTCGTCCTCACGCTGGGCCGCATGGGCCTGCGCACGGAGACGGCATCGAGCCTCAACGAAGCCCGCGCGCTCCTCGCCGCGCACCGCTTCGACCTGTGCCTGACCGACATGCGCCTGCCCGACGGCTCGGGCATCGACCTCATCGCCGAGATCTCGGCGCAATACCCGCACACGCCGGTGGCGATGATCACCGCCTTCGGCAACATGGAAGCCGCGGTGGAAGCGCTGAAGGCCGGTGCCTTCGACTTCGTCAGCAAGCCGGTCGACCTCGCGGTGTTGCGCGGGTTGGTCAAGCACGCGCTCGATCTTCCGCAGAAGGGCGCACGCCGCCCCGCGGGCAGCGCACCGGCCAGCGATGCGCTCGCCACGCGCCTGTACGGCGACTCGCCGGCGATCGTCGCGTTGAAGCAGACGCTCGGCAAAGTGGCACGCAGCCAGGCGCCGGTGTACATCGCCGGCGAATCGGGCACGGGCAAGGAACTGGTCGCACGCACGATCCATGAGCAGGGCGCGCGCGCCACCGGTCCGTTCGTGCCGGTGAACTGCGGCGCGATTCCCGCCGAGCTGATGGAAAGCGAGTTCTTCGGCCACAAGAAGGGCAGCTTCACCGGCGCGCATGTCGACAAGCCGGGCCTGTTCCAGGCGGCCGACGGCGGCACGCTGTTCCTCGACGAAGTCGCCGAGTTGCCGCTGCCGATGCAGGTCAAGCTGCTGCGCGCGATCCAGGAAAAGTGCATCCGTCCGGTCGGCGCCAACATCGAAGTGCCGGTCGACGTGCGCATCCTGTCGGCCACGCACAAGGATCTCGCTGGACAGATCGACGACGGGCGTTTCCGCCACGATCTGTACTACCGCATCAACGTGATCGAGTTGCGCGTGCCGCCGCTGCGCGAGCGCCTCGACGATCTTCCGGGCCTGTGCGCCGCGATCCTGCAGCGCCTGTCGGGCCAGCAGGGCCGTGCCCTGCCCGCGTTGACGCCCGAAGCGGTCGACGCACTGCGCGCCTATCCGTTCCCCGGCAACGTGCGCGAACTGGAAAACATCCTCGAACGCGCGCTCGCGCTCGCCGAAGACGACCGCATCGAAGCCAGCGACCTGCGCCTGCCGGTGTATGGCCCGACGCCGTCGATGCAATCGCAGCCGCGTCCGTCGACGCCGATGCGCGAAACACCGCGCGAACCGATGGCGCGCGACCCGCGCCACGCCGATCCGCGCGACAGCATGACCAGCGCGTTGCCCAGCTACATCGAGGAAATCGAGCGCAACGCGATCCAGCAGGCGCTCGAGGACAACCGCTACAACAAGACCAAGGCCGCCGCGCAACTGGGCATCACCTTCCGCGCGCTGCGGTACAAGCTGAAGAAGCTGGGGATCGACTGATGCGCGAAGCGGTGTCCGCCCCGCGGGCGCCACGCTTCGGACTGTTGCTGGGCCTGCTCGCGCTCCTCGCCTTCGTGGTGCGCGAACACTACGTGTTGACGGCGATCGTCGACCATCCCGTGCGCGGCGACATTCGCGAGTACGTTTTCTACGCGTGGAATGTCGTCGAACACCACGTGTTCGGCAGCACGCCGCCGCCCGGCGTGCCCGTTCCCGACGACTACCGCATGCCCGGTTATCCATGGCTGATCGCGCTCGGCATGCGCCTGTTCCCGCAGGATCCGTCGTGGATCACGCTGGGCGGCTGGTATCCGTTCGTGCTGCAGGTGCAGGTGCTGCTCGGCACGCTGACGGTCGTGCTGACGACGTTGCTTGCGCGGCAGTGGTTGAGCGCGACGTGGTCGATCGCGGCGGGCTTGCTGCTCGCGTTGTGGCCGCACCACGTGGCGGCGACGAACACCCTGCTCTCGGAAGTGTTGTTCGGGTTCTGCATGATGGCGGCGTTGTATGCGTTCGCGCGTGGATGGCGAAGCAGGCGCGCGGCGTGGTTCGTGTTGACGGGCATCGCGTTCGGTTACGCGTATCTCGTCAATCCGCTCGTGCTGTTGTTTCCGCCGTGCCTGGCGTTGCTGATGTTCGTGCGTGGCGCGCGCGTGCCCGCCGCCGTATTGCTCGGCGTGTTCCTGTTGCCCGTGGTCGCGATGGGCGTGCGCAATGCACAGATCGAAGGCGCGGGGCGCGGCACCGATCGCGCGCTGCTCAACTTCGTGCAGGGCTCGTGGCCCGATTACCACCAGGCCGCGAACCTGTTGCGGCTCGGCGATCCGACCGCGGTGGCCATCACGCACGAGATCGACGCAGAGCACGCCACTTTGCGACGCGATGCGTCCGCCGGACTGACGCGCATGGGCGAACGCATGGCCGCCGACCCTGCGATGTACCTCAAGTGGTACGCCACCAAGCCGTGGATGCTGTGGGGCTGGCGCATCCGGATCGGTGCGACGGACATCGCCTATCACGACGTGCGGCGCTCGCCGTTCGATCGACCGGGCGCATTGCGCACGCTCCTGGTGACGTACCGGACGCTCAACCCCTTGCTGACGACGTTGGCGCTGATCGCGGCGCTGACATTGACGCTCGCCGCACTGCGTCGCGATGCGAATCTCCCCGTCGTCGCCACCGGTGCGCTGGCCCTGTACGTCACGCTCGTGCACGTCGTGCTGCAGGCCGAACCGCGGTACGCGATCGCCTACCGGGGGCTCGAGGCCGTGCTGGTCATGACGGCGCTGTCCTGCATCACAGATTTGGCGCGCCGACGGCGGTCGAGTGACGCGATCAACTCGACCGGCCATAAAGTGGCGTGACAAGGCGCGTCACAATGTGACGCGATGGTGCGCCAAGCGTCTGAAAACCCCGGAAAAACACGTGAATTCGTGATGGGTTGCACTCTTGCCCCGATAACGGTTCCACCTGTCCCATTTGGCACACAACCTGCGTATCCTTCGGAGCACGTGCACCGTTGCACGGCTGCCCGACGGATCCGGAAAGCCGGGCCGAACGAGGCACGTGAAGCTCAAAACACTCCTAGGGGATACACAAATGAAGAAGCAACAGGGCTTTACCCTCATCGAACTGATGATCGTGGTCGCCATCATCGCGATCCTGGCCGCCATCGCCATCAGCCAGTACCAGGACTACGTGATCCGCTCGCAGGTGTCGGAAGGCTCGTCGCTCGCCGACGGCACGAAGACCGCGGTCGCCGAGTTCTACAACAACTACGGTCGTTTCGCCGCCGACAACGAGTCGTATGGTCTGTCGGACCCGGCCTCGATCGTCGGCAAGTACGTCTCCGGCGTTGACGTTGGTACGGCCCCGGGCAAGATCACCGTGGCGATGAGCGGCGCGTCCGCCCACACGGCGATCCAGGGCACGAACCTCGTGTTCTCGCCGATCCCGCACGCCGGTTCGATCGAATGGTCCTGCGACGCGCAGGCCGGCACGACGGTCGACAACAAGTACCGTCCGACCCCCTGCCGCGACTAATCCTCGCAGCTGGTTGCAAGACCCGAAGGGCCGCGCAAGCGGCCCTTCTCTTTTGTGAGGGAGGGCACACTCCCAGCGGCCGGTGTGGCACGTTGCTTGCGTCGTACCGGTTAGACACCTCACGCATTCATGCCCGGGGGGGCGCCGCATGAAATCCCAGCATTCCGGCTTTACCTTGATCGAACTGATGATCGTCGTCGCGATCATCGCGATCCTGGCGGCCATCGCGATCGCGCAGTACCAGGATTACGCGATCCGCGCGCAGGTCTCCGAAGGCGCGTCCCTGGCCGACGGCGTCAAGTCGTCGATCGCCGAGTACTACCAGAACCTCGGGCGCTTCGGCACCGACAACCAGTCCTTCGGCCTGGCCACTCCGGTCTCCATCTCGGGTCGTTACGTGAGCCAGCTCGATGCGTCCAACGGCATCATCGACGTCACGTTCGGTGGCACTTCGCACGCGAACATCCAGGGGCAGCACCTGATCTTCTCGCCCATCATCCACACGGGCAGCATCGAGTGGGTCTGCAACCGCTCCAACACGCTCAGCGAGAAGTACGTCCCGCCGATCTGCCGTCACTGATCTGATTTCTGCTTGCGCCCCGTCGCCGCCGGCGACGGGGTTTCGTTAGGATGCGCCTGCGCCGAAAGCGGCGTTCCACAGGCGCCGCATGACCCCTCGCTCGTCCCGACTGCAGGACCACCTGGCCCCGCTGGCCTTCGCCGGTGTCCTGCTTCTTGCCTTCCTGGCCTATCGGCCGGGGCTGTCGGGCGGATTCCTGTTCGACGACCTGGTCAACCTGCCCGCGCTGGGCAAGTACGGGCCGATCGTCGATGCACCGGCCTTCTGGCGCTACATCACCTCCGGATTCGCCGATCCCACCGGGCGCCCGTTCTCGCTGCTGACGTTCCTGATCGATGCGCGCGACTGGCCAACGGACGCTGCACCCTTCCTGCGCACGAACCTGGTGTTGCACCTGCTGAATGGCGCGCTGTTGTTCGTGCTGCTGCGCGTCCTCGGCGGCCGCCTTGCCGACGATGCACGCACGCGCGACGGCGCTGCCCTGGTCGGTGCGGGCCTGTGGGTGCTGCATCCGTTGTTCGTGTCGACGACGCTGTACATCGTGCAGCGCGAAGCGATGTTGCCGGCAACGTTCACGCTGCTCGGGTTGTTGGCGTGGGTGCATGGGCGCGCGCGGCTCACTGACTCGCCACGCACCGCATTGCTTTGGATGGTGGTCGTATTCGGTGCTTGCACCGTGCTCGCCGTGGCCAGCAAAGCGAACGGTGCGTTGTTGCCGGTGCTTGCGTGGGTCATCGATTCGGTGATCCTGCGCCGGAACGATCCAACCCAATCCACGCTGCGGCTCCGCGCATTGCGCGCGGTGATGCTGATCCTGCCCAGCGTGCTCATCTTCGGTTGGTTGCTTTCGAAGCTGCCGGCCATGCACGTCGACCTCGCCTCGCGCCCATGGACCGTTGCGCAACGGCTGCTCACCGAACCGCGCGTACTTGTCGACTACCTGCAGTTGCTCGCAGTGCCACGCGTGCTGTCGACCGGTTTGTACAACGATGCGTACGTCGCATCGACCGGCCTGGCGTCGCCGGCGTCGACCTGGCTTGCGATCGTCTTCGTGCTCGCCCTGGTCGCCACGGCATTCGCGCTGCGTCGCCGCGCACCGGTGTTCGCGTGCGCGCTGTTGTTCTTCTTCGCCGGGCACCTGATCGAATCCACGATTTTGGCGCTGGAGTTGTACTACGAGCATCGCAACTACCTGCCGGCGCTGCTGCTCGGCTGGCCGATCGGCCGCGCGCTGATGCGCTGGAAGATTCCGGCGGGCGCGCGCATCGCGATCGTCGTGCTGATGTTCGGCGGACTCGCGACGATCACCTGGCAACGCGCATCGCTGTGGGCCCGACAGGATGAGATGGCGGCCCTGTGGGCGCGCACGAATCCCGCGTCCTCGCGCGCGCAGGCCACCGCGGCGATCTTCGAAATGCGCGCCGGTCGTCCGGACCTCGCCATCGCACGGCTGCAACCCCTCTCCGAAAAACACCCCGCCGACCTGCAGCTCGCGGTGAACTTGGCCGATGCACGTTGCGCCGCCCGCGGGCTCAGGCACAGCCAGGTCGATGCCGTCAGCTACGCGCTGCGCAACGCGACGGAAGGCGACGCCCTGGTAGTGACGTGGCTGGCCGACGCGCTGAACCTCGCGCGGACGCGCGCGTGTCGTGGCCTGAATCTCGAGGCCGTCGACACCTGGATCGCCGCCGCGCGCGCGAATCCGCGCTTCGCCGCGCCCCCGCGCCAGCAGGAACTGCATTCGATCGCCGGCGATCTCGCGCTCACGCGCCGCGAGCCCGACGCGGCGCTCATCGAATTCGACCGCGCGCTCGACGCGTGGCCCACCCCGCAGGCCGCATTGCAACAAGCCGCGATGCTCGCCTCCGCCGGTTGCTACGCGCAGGCGCGCGACCACCTGGATCATCTCGCAGCGCTGCAAGCCCGCGACTCTATCCCGCACCTCGCGCGCGCGACCGGCGCGATGTCCATGCTCCACGAAACGGTGCTGCACAAGCAGCGTTACTGGACCAACGCACTCGTGCACATGCGCACCACCCTCGACGACGATCTGCGCCAACACGGCGCCACCCAATGCCGATGACACAGATGCGTTTCCCCGCCTTCAACCGCAAATGGCTCGTGTGCATCGCGCTGCCGCTGCTCGTGCTCGCGATCTACTGGCCCGGTCTGTTCGGCGGCTTCGTGTTCGACGATTACCCCAACATCGTGGAGAACCCGACGCTCAAGATCGACACGCTGGACGGGCCTGCGTGGCGCGCGGCGGCGTTCTCGTCGGATGCCGGCAGCCTGCAGCGCCCGATCGCGATGCTCAGCTTCGCGGTCAACACGTATTTCGCGGGCATGGATCCAGTCGCGATGAAGGCGACCAACGTCGTCATCCACGGCATCAATGCGCTGCTGGTGCTGGGCCTGGTGCAGTTGTTGTTCGCACTCGCCGCGCCCGGTGTCGATGCGCGGCGCCGCACGTGGGCCGCCGCCTTCGTCGCCGTCGCGTGGGCGGTGCATCCGATCAACACGATGAGCGTGCTGTACATCGTGCAGCGGATGGAGAGCCTGGCGCATACGTTCGTGTTCGCGGGCCTGTGGCTGTACCTGATCGGCCGGCAGCGGCAACTGGCGGGCGAAAGCGGGCGCTGGTGGATCGCCGCGGGCCTGTTCGGCTGCACGGCGCTCGGCATCCTGTGCAAGGAGTCGGCGGTGCTGTTGCCGCTCTACGCATGGCTCGCCGAAGCCTGCATCCCGGCGCTGCGCAATTCGCCGCAGAAGGGCGACGTGCGCAAGTTGTTCGCGGCGGTGTTGTGGTTGCCGCTGGTCGCCGGACTGTTCTGGCTATTCCCGCGCGTGACTGCGCCACGCGCGTTCATCACCCGCGACTTCACGCTCGTCGAGCGGCTGCTGACCGAAGGCCGCGTCCTCGTCGACTACCTGCGCTGGACCGTGGCACCACCGCTTCGAGAACTGACGCTGTACCACGACGATTACGTCGTCTCGCGCGGATGGATGTCGCCGCCATCGACTTTGTATTCGCTGCTCGGTCTCGCCGCGCTCGCGGCCTTCGCGTGGTGGCTGCGTGCGCGCCGCCCGCTCATGGCGCTCGGCATCCTGTGGTTCCTCGCCGCGCAGGCACTGACCGCGACCGTCGTGCCGCTGGAACTGGTGTACGAACATCGCAACTACTTCGCCTCGGTGGGCGTGCTGATGGTGCTCGCCGACCTGCTGCTGCTCCTGCCGCGCGACAACCTGCGGCGCGTCGGTGCACTGGTCGCGATCCTGTTGGTGCTGGGTTACGGCGCAACGACGCACCTGCGTGCGCGCGAATGGTCCCACCCGCTGCGCTTCGCCGCGAGCGAAGCGCACAAGCGCCCGGAGTCGCCGCGTTCGACGTACGGCTACGGCCGCATGCTGGTGATCGCATCGCAGTACAAGCCCGACTCGCCGTACGTCGAGCCCGCCGTCAAGGAACTCGAGCGCGCGATCGCGTTGCCGAAGAGCGGCATCCTCCCGCACAGCGCCCTCCTGTTGCTGGCCGCACACGCGAACCTGCCGCAAAAAGAAGCGTGGTGGACCGACATGACCGCACGCCTGCGCAAAGGCCCGATCGGCCCGCAGGAAGTCAATGCCGTCGGCAGCATCATGCGTTGCGCGCGCAGCCGCGAATGCGACTTCTCGGAACGGCACATGGTCGACATGTTCGAAGCGGCGCTCACGCGCCCGAATCCCGACATGCAGACGATGTATGCGGATTACACGCTCAACGTGCTCCGTGAATCCGAGCGTGCGTTGAAGCTGTTCGAAGGCGTCGTCCCCATGCGTCCAAACGAGTCGCAATACCGGGTCAACCTGGCCAAGGTCCAGATCGCGCTGGGCAAGCGCGATGCCGCGCTCCGGGAAATCGCGGCGCTGCGCGAGCTCGGGCGCTTCGGGGAGAACGAGGCGGCTGCCATGGAACTGGAGCGGCGCCTTGGACTTTCCCCGGGTGCCCCCGCACACTCGTCCACGCGCTGATCGACGGGAGGCGTGGGGTTTCAAGTGAATCGGGTCGCCATCTATCGCAACGTGCTGCTCCCGCGTTCGGAGACGTTCGTCCGCGACCAGGCCAGGGCCTTGCGCGCGTGGAAGCCGACGCTGGTCGGCAACTTCCGCGTGCGCGATGGCCTGGACCTGTCGGGCATGGACGTCCGGCTTCCGGGCGGCGGCGCGTCGCAACGGCGCCTCCGCCAACGCTTGGGCGTCGCGGATCGCGGGCTGGTCGAAACGTTCGAGGCCCATGCCGATCTCGTGCACGTGCACTTCGGCCTGGATGCCGTGGATGCCTGGCCTTCGGTGAAGCGCGCGGGCCTGCCGATGCTCGTCACGCTGCACGGATACGACATCACCACCCGCAAGGGTTGGTGGTGGAGTGGGCGCGGTGGGTTGACGCGAATTCCCTACCCCGCCCGGCTAGCGCGACTGTTTCGCGAGCCGCGGGTCGGATTCATTGCCGTCTCAGATGCCATTCGCGCGCATGCGATCACCTTGGGCATGCCGCCCGAGAAAATCGTGACGCGCAGGATCGGCATCGACGTTCGCAAGTTCACGCCTGCCGGAACGTTGGCCGGGCAACGCCCGCGTCGCGTGCTTTTCGTGGGCCGCCTTGTGGAAAAGAAAGGCGTGCGCTACCTGATCGAAGCGATGGCGCGCGTGCGCGCCCGCTTGCCCGATGCGACGCTGGCGATCGTCGGCGACGGACCGTTGCGCGCGACACTGGCCGCGCTCGCGAGCGACCTCGCGGTTCCCACCGAATTCCTCGGCACGCTCGACGATGTCGGTGTGCGTGCGCAACTCGCGTCTGCCCGCGTGTTCTGCCTGCCGAGCATCGTCGCCGCCAGCGGCGATGCGGAGGGCTTCGGCATGGTCCTGCTCGAAGCCCAGGCCTGCGGCGTGCCGGTGGTGACCTCGGCGCGCGGCGGGGCAGTCGAAGGACTGGTCGAAGGCACGACCGGATTCTCGTTTTCCGAGCGCGATGTCGATGCGCTCGCCACGGCGCTCGCGACGCTGCTGTCCGACGACGCGCTGGCCAACCACATGTCGCAGCGCGCCCCTGCCTTCGTGCGGGAGACCTTCGATATCGATTCGCTGACACCTGCCCTGGAGGCGGTCTACGACCACGTCGCCAACGCAACGCAGGTGCAACCCGGAGTCATGCAATGTTTGCAAAGTTGATGCGCTTCCTTCGCGGATCGCGATTCGATTCGTCGGCGACCTACTGGGAACGCCGATACCGGTCCGGCGGCAACTCGGGCGCCGGCTCGTACTCGATCCTGGCCGAGTTCAAGGCCGAGGTCCTCAACGCCTTCGTGCGCGAGCACGATGTGCGCTCGGTGATCGAATTCGGTTGCGGCGACGGCAACCAGCTGACGTTGGCGCAGTATCCGGCCTACATCGGGTACGACGTCAGCCAGCGGGCCGTGGACATCTGCCGCAGCAAGTTCGCGGCCGACGCGACCAAGTCGTTCGAACGCGTCGATGCGTACGATGGACGCAAGGCCGACCTCGCCCTGTCGCTGGATGTGATCTTCCACCTGGTGGAGGACGCGGTGTTCGATGCGTACATGCGCCGTTTGTTCGATGCCGGCGGCCGGTTCATCGGCATCTACGCGTCCAATGACGATCGCCCGCAGCTTCCGGATTCGCCGCACGTGCGCCACCGGCGCTTCACGGACTGGATCGACGCCAACGCGCGCGAATGGACACTCGAGCGGCATGTGCCGAATCGCTATCCGGACACCGGCGACAACCGCGTGAGTTCCTTCGCCGACTTCTACTTCTACCGCCGCGTCGCCGCCTGACCCATGTATTCGGAAGACCCGTTCGCGCACAACCGGTTGCTGAAACGAGCGATCAACGCGCTCGTTCGCGAACGGTTGCCGGCGATCACGGGCACGGTCGTGGATCTCGGTTGCGGCACCGCGCCGTTTCGCGACGACATCCTGGTCAACGCGCGCGAGTACGTCGGGGTGGACTGGACCAACACGCTGCACGATTCGCGCGCGGATGTCGTCGCCGATCTCAATCAGCCGTTGCCCTTGCCCGACGCAATGGCCGACCACGTGGTGTCGTTCGA
Source organism: Noviluteimonas gilva (assembly GCF_009740395.1). Classification (GTDB taxonomy): domain Bacteria; phylum Pseudomonadota; class Gammaproteobacteria; order Xanthomonadales; family Xanthomonadaceae; genus Noviluteimonas; species Noviluteimonas gilva. The sequence goes on along the minus strand of NZ_WOXT01000001.1, from coordinate 1,321,456 downwards.
AGTCATCGAGCACCTGGCCGAACCGGGGACGATGCTGCGCGAAGCCGCGCGGATCCTGCGCAACGATGGGCAGCTCACCCTGTCCGCACCGTTCCAGTGGTGGGAGCACGAAGCGCCGTGGGATTACCAGCGCTTCACGCGCCACGGGCTGCGCTACCAGTTGGAGAAGGCCGGGTTCGTCGACATCGTCGTGCGCAACACCACCGGTTTCTGGTCGATGTGGACGCTGAAGCTCAACTACCAACTCGCACGCCTGCCGCGCGGTCCGCGCTGGATGCGCGCCGCGATGCGCGCGCCGTTGATCGTGTTCTGGTGGCTCGCGCAGGCGATCGCGCCGCAACTGGATCGGGTCTGGCACGAGGATCGTGAGACGGCCGGCTATTTCGTCACGGCGCGCAAGCCATGAAGCTGCGCACGCGCGCCATCTCCGCGGGCCGATGGACGACGGTCTCCGCGCTTGGCCGCAGCGGCCTGCAGATGTTGCAGGTGGTGGTCGTGGCGCGCTTTTTAGCGCCTTCGGATTTCGGCCTGATGGCCATCACGATGGCGCTGCTCGGCGTGTTGAGCGTGCTGGCGGACTTCGGCATCAGCCGCGGCATCATCCACTTCGATCATGTCGACCAACGCACGCGTTCGTCGCTGTATTGGTTGAACGTACTGCTGGCTGCCGCGCTTTCCACCCTCGTGGTGGTGTCGGCACCGTTCATCGCGCGCTTCTATGACTTGCCCGCGCTGACGTGGGTGCTGGCGTGGACCGCGCAGATCCTGTTCGTCAGCAGCCTGGGGCAGCAGTTCAACGTGCTCGCGGAGAAGGAACTGGAGTTCGCCAAGCCCGCGCAGAACGAACTGGCCGCGGCGCTCGTGGGCTTCATCGCGTGCGTGGTGGCCGCCGTGTGGCTGCACGCGGGCGTGTTCGCACTCGTCGCGGGTGCATTGGCGACGGCCATCGTCGGCGCCGCACTCGCGTGGCTCCGGTTGTCCGCCGGCCACCGCCCGACCTTCCACATGGACTTGCAGGAGGCGATGCCATTCCTGCGCTTCGGCGGCTACATGATGGGCGAGAACGCCGCCTCGACGCTGACGCGGCAATCCGACATCTTCATCGGCGGCTGGTTCCTCGGAAGCGCGACGCTCGGCCTGTATTCGCTGGCGCGCGATCTCAACCTGCGCGTTTCGATGATGATCAACCAGGTCGTCACGCGCGTGACGTTCCCGGTGATGTCGCGTGTCAAGAATGATCCGATCGCGCTCGCCGACATCTATGCGAAGACGATGCGCATGACCGCATCGGTGAATTTCCCCGTGTTCGTTTTCATCGGCGTGTTCGCCGATGAAGTCGTGATGCTGTTGTACGGCGAGCGCTTCCGCGATGCGGCGGGCTTGATGCGCGTGTTCGCGGTGTGGGGATTGCTGCGGTCAGTCGGCAATCCGGCGGGCAGCGTGTTGTACGCCGTCGGCAAGGCGCGTCGCGCGTTCGTTTGGAATCTCGTGCTGCTTGTGCTGTTCCCGCTCGCGTACTGGATCGGACTGCAAAGCAAAGGCCTCGACGGCCTGTTGGTCGCCGTGGTCGCCACGCAAGTGCTGCTGGTGTGGCCCACCTGGCGCTGGCTGGTGCATCCCTCGTGCGCCTTGCCCTTCGGCGCCTATCTGCGCGAGATCACGATCCCGCTCGTCGCGGCGCTCCTCGCGGGCGCGGGTGCGTGGGCAGCGGCGCATGCATTGCCGCACGGCACGGTGCGCATGGCGGTCGGCGGCGTCGTCGGCGGCGTGATCTATCTCGGCCTCAGCGCGCTCATCAATCGCCCGTGGTTGCTCGCGATCCGCGAGATGGCGCACGTGCCGCAGCGAGCGCGCCGATGAGCGCGCCCACCTTCGTCAGCGTCTACATCCCGACGCACGAACGACGTGCGCTCCTCGAACGCGCGCTGCGTTCGGTGCTCGCGCAAACCTGGCCGCATTTCGAAGTGATCGTCGTCGACGATGGTTCGCGCGATGGCACGCGCGAGTGGTTGGATGCCTTCACCGGCGACCCGCGCGTGCGCGCCTTCCATTTCGATGCGCCGCGCGGTGCGCAGGCGGCACGCAACTTCGCGCTGGCGCAGGCGCGCTTCGACCTGGTCACGGGCCTGGACGACGACGACGCGTGGCTGCCCGATCGCCTTCGGCAACTGGTCGAAGCCCTGCAACCGGGCGTCGGCTTCGTGGCCGCGGCCGACGTGGTCGAACGCGACGACGGCACGCGCCACCTCGCCCGCCGGCCGGCGCGCATCACCCACGACATGCTGCTCAGGCGCAATGTCGTCGGAAACCAGGTGCTCGCGCGCAAGGCCGACGTGATCGCCTGCGGCGGCTTCGACGAAGCGCTGACGGCCTCGCAGGACTACGACCTCTGGATCCGGCTCGCCGCGCAGGCGGGCGACGGCGTGGGCCTGTCCGCGCCGCTGCAGGTGGTCCACGCACAGGCGGCGCGGGCGCGGGTGAGCACGTCGAGCCGCCGCCGGAAGGGCGTCCTGCGCGTCTGGCGCAAGTATCGCGGGGCGATGACGCCCGCCCAGCGCAAATCCCACCTGTTCAACCTCTTGCGCACGACCGGCCGGCCCATCACGCTGCGCACCGCGCGCGCGCTGTGGAGCCGGGAAGATGGCCCGCGGATCGTGGCGCACTGGCTGCGCGGGCATCGCCTGCTGTCGGACGCCTGGCTCGAACGCCTGGCACACCTGCGCGATCGCGCGGAGATCGACGCGGCGCTCGCCGGCCAACCCCACCGCATTCCGGAAGGCACCACCCCCTGATGTCCAGCGCAGTTTCCGAAATCCTCATCGTCGGCGCCGGCTATGCCGGCAGCGTCGTCGCCCGCGAACTCGCCGATGCCGGCAAGCGCGTGCGCGTCATCGACAAGCGGCCGCACATCGCGGGCAATGCGTTCGACGAGCTCGATGCGCACGGCGTGCTCGTGCATCGCTACGGGCCGCACATCTTCCACACCAATGCCGAGCGCATCTGGGAGTGGCTGTCGCGGTTCACGCAATGGCGCGAGTACGAACACCGAGTGCGCGGCGTGGTCGATGGGCGCGAGTATCCGTTCCCGATCAATCGCGACACGCTCAATGCGCTGTACGGGCTGGACCTCGACGAGGCCGGTGCGGCGGCGTTCTTCGAACGCGTGCGCGAGCCGCGCGAGCCGGTGCGCACGAGCGAAGACGTCGTGCTCAACAGCGTCGGCCGCGATCTGTACGAGAAGTTCTTCCTGCACTACACGCGCAAGCAGTGGGGGCTGGATCCGTCGGAGTTGAAGGCCGGCGTCGCCGCGCGCATTCCGGTGCGCACCAACACCGACGACCGGTATTTCACCGATACCTTCCAGGCGATGCCGAAGTTGGGTTACACGAAGATGTTCGAGGCAATCCTCGATCATCCCAACATCCGCGTCGAACTCGACGTCGACTTCGAGGACGTGCGCCGGCGCGGGACGTTCGCGCACACGGTCTACACCGGTCCGATCGACGCCTACTTCCATCATTGCCACGGGCGCCTGCCGTATCGTTCGCTGCGCTTCGCGCACGAGCATCTGCCGGATGTCGCGGAGTACCAGTCGGTCGGCACGGTGAACTATCCGAACGACCACGCCTACACGCGCATCACCGAGTTCAAGCACCTGACGGGCCAGCAACATGCGGGCACGTCGATCGTGCGCGAATATCCGCAGGCCGAGGGCGATCCGTACTACCCGATTCCGCGCACCGAGAACGAGTTGCTGTTCAAGCGTTACGAGGCGATGTCCGCGGACGAACGCGACGTCACTTTCGTCGGGCGCCTGGCGCAATACCGCTACTACAACATGGACCAGGTGGTCGGCGCGGCGCTCGCCGCCGTGCGCCGCCTGCTGGACTGATACAACGATGCGCATCGCGTACCTGTGCAAGCGCCGCTACATGAGCAAGGACGTGGTCCTGGACCGCTACGCGCGCGTGTACGAAGTCCCCGCGAAACTCGCCGCGCGCGGCCACCAGGTCGAAGCGTGGTGCCTGAGTTATCGCAAGGAACGCGAAGAAGGCACGTGGACGCATGACGCCGCGCCCGGCACGCTGACGTGGCATTCGGAGCCGGCGATGCCGGGCTTGCCGACGTATCCGTGGCGGTTGCTGCGCGCGCTGCGCAAGTTCAAACCGGACCTGATCATCGCGGGCACCGACATCCCGCACGTCGCGCTCGGCGCGTGGTTGAAGGGCAAGTTGCGCGTGCCGCTGGTGGTCGATCTGTACGACAACTTCGAAGGCTTCGGCCAGGCGAAGATCCCGGGCTTCGTGTCGTTGCTGCGCTGGGCCACGCGCAAGGCCGACCTCGTGCTGACGACGAGCGAGCCGTTGCGCGAACTGGTCGTCGACACGTATCGCGCGAAGGGCATCGTGGTCGCGATGCCGAGCACCATCGATCGCGCCGTGTTCCATCCGCGCGATCGCGCTGCTTGCCGTGCCGCACTCGGCTTGCCGCAGGATGCGTTGCTCGTCGGCACCGCGGGCGGGCTCAATCGCGAGAAGGGCATCGAAGCCTTGTACGCGGCATGGGCGATCCTCGAAAAGCGCATGCCGAACGTGCACCTCGTGCTCGCCGGTCCGCACGGCTTTCCGCCGCCGACCGGGGACCGCGTGCATTCGCTCGGGCCCTTGCCGCACGAGCGCGTCGCGCAAGTGTTCGGTGCGCTCGACGTCGGCGCGATATGCATCCTCGACACCGAATTCGGGCGTTACTGCTTCCCGCAGAAGGCCTACGAGATGCTGGCATGCGACCTGCCCGTCGTCGTGGGCGATGTCGGCGCGATGCACTACTTGTTCGCCGACATGCCGGAGTTCCTCTACCGCGCGGGCAGCGCGGAAGACCTCGCCGACAAGCTCGAAACGCAGCTGCGCAATCCGCGCAAGGCCGACGTGCCGATCCGCGACTGGAGCGAGGTGATCGCTTCCATCGAACCGACGATGCGGCGCCTGGTCAGCGGTTGAATCGGTAGATCAGCGTCGGAATCAGCGGCGACAACGCGCGCCACACGCCATCGGGAACGGCGGCCACGCACTTGCGCAACATCCCGCGCGTGCCTTCGATCGCGAGCATCGCGCGCAAGGCTTCGACGCCGACGTTGCGCGCCTGCAACCCCGCTTCGGCGAACAGCGCTTCGATGCCGGGCAGCGTGAGCAATTCGCAGTCGTAGGCCTCGCCCTTCCCCATCGCGCGCACGTACGGGCTGCGCCACGCGCGCGGAAGCCAGCTCAGGAACGCCAGGTGGAAGTGCGGTTCGACCACGCCCCAGCGATTCGGGACCGCGAGATAGCCGCGACCCTCGGGCGCGAGCACGCGGCGGCATTCGCGCAGGTGATGCAGTTGGTCGGCGTGTTCGCCGACGTGTTCGATCACGTGGTTGGTGATGACCACATCGAAGGCGGCGTCGGCGAACGGCAAGGCCGTGCCTTCGACGCGCTGCCACGTGTAGCCGTCATGCACCATGCGCAAGTCGACGACATCCACCGACGTGACCTCGCAACGGATGGTCGGATGCGTGCCGAGGAAATGCGCGATGCCGCCGCTGCCGGTGCCGACTTCGAGCACGCGATACGGCGTGGCGCGCGGCTGCAGGTCGAGCAGGCGCAGGATCTTTTCCGCCTTCGGCTTGCGCGACGCGAGGTCCGGCGCGATGTGCGGTTGGCGCACGGCGGTGTTCACGCGCGCACACCGTCGATGCAGTGCGCGATGAGGTGGCCGTAGGCGGTCGCGATGTGGTCCCAGTCCACGCGCGAGGCCGCTATCGCGCGAATCGCTTCGGCGCGGCGCGCGAGTGCGGACGGATCGTCGAGTGCGGCGATGACGGCGTTCGCGAGTTGTTCGGTGCTGCGCGGATCGACACAGACCTCGGCCTTCATCGCGCCGAGCAGATCGTCCACGCCCGCGACATCGCCGACGACGACGGGGCAACCGCAACCGATCGCTTCCATCAACACGACGGGCAAGCCTTCCTGGTCGCCGGCGTCGTCGCGCACGAACGGCGCGACGAGCAGCGACGATGACCGATACAGCGCCGGCAACTTGTCCTGCGGCATCGCGCCGAGGAAACGCACGTGGTCGGCGACGCCCAGGCGCTCGGCCTGCGCGCGCAGCGCGGCTTCTTCGGGGCCGAAGCCGGCGATGTCCAGGCGCACGTTCGGGCGCGCACGCACGATCGCGGGCATCGCATCGAGCAGGAAGTTGAAGCCTTTCTTCGGCACGAGGCGGCCGACGGCCAGCAGCACGTCGGAGGCGCGCGCGACGGTGGCGTCGGGCACGAAGCGTTCGCGCAGGTCCACGCCCATCGGCAGGATGTCCAGGCGCGGCGGCGCGAGATCGATGCGGCGCGCTTCGGCCGCCATCGCCGAACTCACGACGGTCATCGCGGCGCTCGCCTTCGCGACGTCGCGCTTCATCGCTTCGAGGAACTTGCCGCGCAGGCCGAACAGATCGCCGCCATGCGAGGTCACGAGGAACGGCACATCGCGCGTGGCCTTGCTCGCGACCCAACCTTGCGGGATGAGCCAATGTGCGTGGATCGCATCGATGCGGCGCGTGCGCAACAAGCGCTTCACCGCAAGCCATTGCATGCCGACGAAGGTGGGCAGCAGCAGATGCTTCCACTTCGACCGCCGCAGGTTGGCGGCGATGCCGCCGCCGTAGACGAGCGTTTCGAGCTTCGCCGGTGCGTAGCGATAACGGATGACTTCGACGCCGTCGATCTCGCCGGACTGCGCGCCTTCGGCATGCGGCACCAACGCGATCACATGGAAGCGCGCGCACAGCCGCTTGCAAAGCTCGTGCACGAAGCCGGGTTCGACATCGCCCGCCCACCGCGGATAGGTGGACGCCAGGACGAGGACGGTCGGTTTGTGGGAGGCGCGTCGCCTTGCGGGGTCAGTCATCGCGGCGATAGGTCAGCGCCGTGATCTGCTCCGACACCAGGCCGATCAGGAACACCACCACCGCCGCGCTGATCAGCAGCGCGCTCATGTTGGTGAAGCGGCCGTACTTCGCGAAGCTCCAGGCGTAATACGCAACGCCCAGCACGCCGAAGCCCAGCGCCGCGGGCGCGAAGAGCTTGAGCGGCGAATACAGCGTGGCGATGCGGAAGATGATGATCAAAAAGCGCGCGCCGTCGCGCAACGGCCGGATGTGCGAGCGGCCGATGCGGCGCGCGACTTCGATCGGCACGTAAGCCACCGGGTAGGCGCTGCGGAAGAACGCCATCGTGCTGGTGGTGGGGTAGCTGAAGCCGTTGGGCAGCAGGTGCAGGAACTCGCGGAAGCGCTCGGCGCGCACGGCGCGGAAGCCCGAGGTGAGGTCGGCGATGCGGTGGCCCGTCATCCAGCTCGCCAGCCGGTTGTAGAGCGCGTTGGCCGCGCCCCGGCCGACGTTGGCCTGGCCGCCGGCGTTGCGGGCGCCCACGGCCATGTCGTAGCCGGCTTCGAGGCGTTCGAGCAGCTTGGGGATGTCGCCGGCGTTGTGCTGGCCGTCGGCATCCATGAACACGAGGATCTCGCCCGAGGCCGCGCGGGCTCCGCGCTTGATGGCCGCGCCGTTGCCCATCGAGTAGGGGGACGAGAGCACCCGCACCCCATGTTCGGTGGCCACGGCCGCCGTGTCGTCCGTGGACCCGTCGTCCACGACGATGATTTCGGCTTCCGGGTAGGCGGCCTTGAGGCCGGGCAGGGTCTGCCGCAGCCCGTTGGCTTCGTTCTTTGCCGGAAGGATGATCGAGATACGCATGGCCGCTCCGCTGATCCGTACAGGTTAACCGGTCCGCCAACGACCGGAATAGCGACGGCCATCCGTTGTGTGACGTGGGGTTTGCGGTATCTTCGACACAAGTATTGGGGGAAAGACATGGCGACCGTTGCTTCCGCCAACCTGGTGGGCATCACGGGCATTGCCCGGCGACTGGTCATGGACGGCGTGCTGGACGAGGCCCGCGCCCGCGAGGCGATGGACCAGGCCACCCGTGAGCGCAAGCCGCTCGCGTTGTTCATGGCCGAAAAGAAAATGGTGACCTCCGCCCAGCTGGCCGCGGCCAACTCGGCCGAGTTCGGCATGCCCATCTTCGACGTGAGCTCGCTGGATCCCAACCAGTCGGCCATCAAGCTGGTGAGCGAGGAGCTCGTCCGCAAGCACGGTGTCCTGCCGCTGTTCAAGCGCGGCGGCCGCCTGTTCGTGGGCCTGGCCGATCCGACCAACAGCCACGCGCTCGACGAGATCAAGTTCCACACCAACCTGGCCGTCGAGCCGATCCTCGTCGACGACGACAAGATCCGCCGCACGATCGACCAGTGGCTCGAGAACGCCGACGCCCTCGCCGACGAGATGAACGACAGCGAGGGCCTCGAGAACCTCGAGACCACCGGCGGCGACGACGACCTGTCCAACGACTCGGGCGTCGACGCCAAGGGCGACGACACGCCGGTCGTGAAGTTCATCAACAAGGTGCTGGTGGACGCCATCCGTCGCGGTGCATCGGACATCCACTTCGAGCCCTACGAAACCGAATACCGCGTGCGCCTGCGCATCGACGGCCTGCTCAAGCAGGTCGCCAAGGTGCCGGTGAAGCTGCACTCGCGCATCGCCGCGCGACTGAAGGTCATGTCGCAGCTGGACATCGCCGAAAAGCGCATCCCGCAGGACGGCCGCATCAAGCTCAACCTGTCCAAGTCCAAGCAGATCGACTTCCGCGTGAGCACCCTGCCCTCGCTGTTCGGCGAGAAGGTCGTGCTGCGTATCCTCGACGGCGGCGCCGCCAAGCTGGGCATCGACAAGCTCGGTTACGAGGAAGACCAGAAGAAGCTCTTCGTCGAAGCGGTGCTCAAGCCCTACGGCATGGTGCTGGTCACCGGCCCGACCGGTTCGGGCAAGACGGTGTCGCTGTACACCGCGCTCAACATCCTCAACGACGAAACGCGCAACATCTCCACCGTCGAAGACCCGGTCGAAATCCGCGTGCCGGGCATCAACCAGGTGCAGATGAACGTCAAGCGCGGCATGACCTTCGCCGCGGCGCTGCGCTCGTTCCTGCGACAGGACCCGGACGTGATCATGGTCGGCGAAATCCGCGACCTGGAGACCGCCGAGATCGGCATCAAGGCCGCGCAGACCGGCCACATGGTGCTCTCCACGCTGCACACCAACGATGCGCCGCAGACCATCGCGCGCCTGATGAACATGGGCGTGGCGCCCTACAACATCACCTCGTCGGTCACGCTCGTCATCGCCCAGCGCCTGGCGCGCCGCCTGCACGACTGCAAGCGCGAAGTGCACCTGCCCGACCACGCGCTGCTGGCCGAAGGCTTCAGCGCCGACGAGATCCACTCCGGTTTCAAGCTCTACGAAGCCGTGGGCTGCCCGGATTGCACGGAAGGCTACAAGGGCCGTACGGGCATCTACCAGGTCATGCCGATGACCGAAGAGATCCAGGACATCATCCTGACCGGCGGCAACGTGATGCAAATCGGTGAAGCCGCGCAACGTTCCAACGTGCGAGACCTGCGTCAATCCGCATTGATGAAAGTGCGCAACGGCGTAACCAGCCTCGCGGAAATCAACCGCGTGACGAAAGACTAACGAGACAGGGATTGGGGGAACGCCGCATGGCCGTGACCAAGAACGCAGCACGTACCGCCGCCAAGCAACCGACCGCCGTCAGGCGCGCCGATGCCATGCCCATCTTCGTGTGGGAAGGCAACGACAAGCGCGGCGTCAAGATGAAGGGCGAGTCTTCCGCGCGCAACGCGAACCTGGTGCGCGCCGAGCTTCGCAAGCAAGGCATCACCCCGACGGTCGTGAAGGTGAAGACCAAGCCGCTCTTCGGCGGCGGCGGTTCGCGCGTCACGCCGAAGGACATCGCGGTGTTCTCGCGCCAGATCGCGACCATGCTCAAGTCGGGCGTGCCGATCGTGACCTCGATGGAAATCATCTCGGGCGGCCAGAAGAACCCGAAGATGCGCGACCTGGTCAACAGCATCCGGACGGACATCGAGAGCGGTTCGTCGCTGTCGGAGTCGCTGAGCAAGCACCCGGTGCAGTTCGATGAGCTCTATCGCAACCTGGTCAAGGCCGGCGAATCCGCGGGCGTGCTCGACACCGTGCTCGACACGGTCGCCACGTACAAGGAAAACATCGAAGCGCTGAAGGGCAAGATCAAGAAGGCGATGTTCTACCCGGCGATGGTCGTCGCGGTGGCGTTGCTGGTCAGCGCGATCCTGCTGGTGTTCGTGGTGCCGCAGTTCAAGGAAGTCTTCGCGAACTTCGGCGCCGAGCTGCCGGCCTTCACCATGCTCGTGATCAACCTGTCCGAGTTCATGGTCAAGTGGTGGTGGTTGCTGGGCGCGGTGATCGCGGGCGCCTTCGTCGCCTTCTTCATGTTGAAGAAGCGCTCGATGGCCTTCGCGCACTTCCTCGACCGCCTGATCCTCAAGCTGCCGGTGATCGGCAAGATCATGCACGAGGCGGCGCTGGCACGTTTCGCACGCACACTCGCGGTGACCTTCGCCGCCGGCGTGCCGCTGGTGGAAGCGCTCGACACCGTCGCCGGTGCCACCGGCAACACGGTGTACGAGAAGGCGGTCCTGCGCATCCGCGACGACGTGTCGGTCGGTTACCAGGTCAACCTGGCGATGAAGCAGACCAACCTGTTCCCGCACATGGTGGTGCAGATGACCGCGATCGGCGAAGAAGCCGGCGCGCTCGACACCATGTTGTACAAGGTGGCCGAGTTCTACGAGATGGAGGTCAACAACGCGGTCGACGCGCTGGCCTCGCTGCTCGAACCGATCATCGTCGTCATGCTCGGCGTGATCGTGGGCTCCATGGTCGTCGCCATGTACCTGCCGATCTTCAAGCTCGCCTCGGTCGTCTGACCTGAATGGCGTTCCTTGACCAGAACCCCGGCCTCGGCTTTCCCGCCGCGGCCGCGTTCGGGCTCGCGCTCGGCAGCTTCCTCAACGTCGTCATCCTGCGCCTCCCGCGCCGGCTGGAATGGCAGTGGCGGCGCGACAGCCGCGAAGTGCTCGGCGAGCCGGAGGAATACGATCCGCCGCCGCCGGGCATCGTCGTCGAGCCCTCGCACTGTCCGCACTGCAAGCATCGCCTCAGCTGGTACGAGAACATCCCGCTCGTCAGCTGGCTGGTCCAGGGCGGCAAGTGCCGCCATTGCCGCGCGCCGATCTCGATGCAGTACCCGTTCGTCGAAGCGCTGACGATGGTGCTCGTGCTCGCCTGCGTGTGGCAGTTCGGGTTCGGCTGGCGCGGTTTCGGCGCGGTGCTGTTCACCTGTTTCCTCGTGGCGCTGGCGGGCATCGACCTGCGCACGCGCCTGTTGCCGGACCAACTCACGCTGCCCTTGTTGTGGCTGGGGTTGATCGCGAGCGTGGAGAACGTCTACATCGGGCAGAAGGCCGCGCTGCTGGGCGTGATGGCCGGTTACTTCTCGCTCTGGTCGGTGTATTGGGTCTTCAAACAGCTCACCGGCAAGGAAGGCATGGGCCACGGCGACTTCAAGTTGCTGGCGGCCATCGGCGCCTGGGTGGGGCTCAAGGGCATCCTGCCGACGATCCTGGTGTCGTCGATCGTCGGCGCGATCATCGGTTCTGCGTGGCTGGCCATGAAGGGCCGCGACCGCGCGACGCCGATTCCCTTCGGCCCCTATCTCGCCATCGCCGGCTGGATCGCGTTCTTCTGGAGCGATTCGCTGGTCGATGCCTACCTGTCCTTCTTCGGTCTGAAGTAAGGCGATGGCCGCGGGCGGCCCGGTGTTCGCGATCGGCCTGACCGGCGGGGTCGCCTCGGGCAAGAGTGCAGTGGCGGCGTTGTTCGCAAAGCGCGGCATCGCAGTGGTCGATGCGGATGTCGCCGCGCGCGACGTGGTCGCGCCCGGGCAACCGGCGTTGGCGGAAATCGCGCAGGTGTTCGGTGCGGACGTGTTGCAGGCCGACGGGCAACTGGATCGGGCGGCGTTGCGTCGCCATGTGTTCGGCGATGACGGCGCGCGTCGGCGCCTGGAAGCGATCCTGCATCCCCGCATTCGCGTGATGCTCCACGACGATGCGCAACGCGCACCGGGGCCCTACTGCATCGTTGCGATCCCGTTGCTCGCCGAAGGTGGCGGCCGCGCGGTGTATCAGTGGCTCGCCCGCATCCTGGTGGTCGACGTGCATCGCGACATCCAGGTCGCGCGCGTCATGCGACGCGACGGCATCGACGCGGTGCTGGCCGAACGCATGTTGGCGGCGCAGGCGAGCCGCCAGGCGCGGCTGGCGATCGCGGACGACGTGGTGGTGAACGATGGCGCGCTCGAGGATCTCGATGCGCACGTGGCGGCGCTGGATCGGCGCTACCGCGCCCTCTCAACCCCATAAGGCGCGAATCGCCGCGATGCCCTGCGCGCCATGCGCGCGTGCGATCGCGATGTCTGCGATGCCCATCCCGCCGATCGCATAGATCGGCAGCGCAACGTCCTCGCGCAACGCCGCGAATCCTTCCCATCCGAGCGGCTGGCCCTCGGGATGCGTCGCCGTCTCCGCGATCGGGCCCAGCACCGCGAAGTCGCAACCGATCGCTTCGGCGCGCCGCAGGTCGTCGAGCGTGTGGCACGACGCACCGACGCGCTGCTCCTTCGGCAACGGCCGCGTGTCGAATTCGGCCAACTGCGCCGATCGCAGATGCACGCCGACGTCCATCGCCTGCGCGAGTGCGATGTCGCCGTTGATCAACACCTCCGCACCATGGCGGCGACATGCGTCCACCGCGGCTTCGACCAGGCCGGCCCAGCGCGCGGGCGGGCAATGCGGCGCGCGCAGTTGCACGCGGCGGATGCCGGCGGTGAGCGAAGCTTCGAGTGATTCGAGCCACGCCGCATCCGATCCATTCGGCGCCGGCGTGACGAGATAACGATCCGGCTGCAGCAGTGCGGCGACGACGGGGATGTCCGCCGACGGCATCGCGTACGCACTGAGCGTATGCGGTGGCGCCCAGACGAGCGCCTGCCCTTCGTGTCCCTTCACCGTGCCGCGCCAACTGGCGACGTGGCGCACGTCCAGGCGCAGGCGCTTGTGCGGATAGCGCTGCGGCACCGCGATCACCGGCGCGCCGCAGGTGATGTCGATGCCGAGTTCTTCGTGGAGTTCACGGGCGAGCGCCGCTTCGGGCGACTCGCCGGGTTCGCGCTTGCCGCCGGGGAATTCCCAAAGGCCGGCGAGGTCGCGGCCTTCGGTGCGGCGTGCGAGGAGGATGCGGCCGGTCTTGTCGCGGATGACCCCCGCGACGACTTCGACCGGACCGCTCATCTCAGACGATTTGGCCGTGGCAGTGCTTGTACTTCTTGCCACTGCCGCAGGGGCACGGATCGTTGCGGCCGACGCGTTCGCTGCGGCCGGGCGGCAGCATCTCGAGCGTGGTCTGCGTGCCGGCGGCGACCTGCGCGGCTTCTTCGTCGGCGCCCAGCCCACCCGTCTCGGGGTGCTGGAACTGCATCTGGCGGGCCATCGCTTCGGCGCGCGCGCGATCGGCGGCTTCGGCCTGCGCGATCTCCGCTTCGTCGCGAATGCGCACGCGGGCGAGCAGCGAAACCACTTCGCGCTTCACCTTCTCGAGCATCTCGCCGAACAGCTCGAACGCTTCCTTCTTGTATTCCTGCTTGGGCTGCTTCTGCGCGTAACCGCGCAGGTGGATGCCCTGGCGCAGGTAATCCATGCGGCCGAGGTGTTCCTTCCAGTTCTGGTCGAGCACGTTGAGCATGATGTGCTTTTCCAGCATGCGCATGTTCTCGGGGCCGATCTGCGCCTGCTTGTCGTCGAACAGCTGCGCCAGGCGCTGCTGCACTTCCTTCGCGATGCCTTCGGCGTCGATTTCCTTGCGCTCGGCGACCACCCTGGCGATGCCGGGCTCGACGTTGAACTCGTTGTTCAACTCAGCGTCCAGGCCCTGCAGGTCCCACTGCTCGTCGATGGAGTTCAGCGGCACGAAGCGCGCGACGAGATCGGCCACGACGTCCTCGCGGATGCCGATGACGTTCTCTTCGACGCTGTCGGCGTCGAGCAGTTCGTCGCGCTGCTGGTAGATCACCTTGCGCTGGTCGTTGTTGACGTCGTCGAAGTCGAGCAGGTTCTTGCGGATGTCGAAGTTGTGGGCCTCGACCTTGCGCTGCGCGTTGGCGATCTGCTTGGTCACCAGCGGGCTTTCGATGATGTCGTCTTCCTTCAGGCCCATGCGCGCCATGACGCGCTGCACCCAGTCGGCCGCGAAGATGCGCATCAGGTTGTCTTCGAGCGACAGATAGAAGCGCGAAGAACCCGGGTCGCCCTGGCGGCCCGATCGGCCGCGCAGCTGGTTGTCGATGCGGCGCGATTCGTGGCGTTCGGTGCCCACGATATGCAGGCCGCCGGCCGCCTTCACCGCGTCGTGGCGCTGCTGCCAGGCTTCGCGCACGCGGGCCTTGTCGGCTTCCGGTGCGTCTTCGCCGAGCGCCTGGAGTTCGGCTTCCAGCGAACCACCGAGCACGATGTCGGTACCGCGGCCGGCCATGTTGGTCGCGATCGTCACCGCACCGGGGCGACCGGCGTTGGCGACGATGTGCGCTTCGCGTTCGTGCTGCTTGGCGTTGAGCACTTCATGCACGATGCCGAGCGCCTGCAGCTGCTCGGACAACAGTTCGGAGACTTCGATCGAGGTCGTGCCCACGAGCACCGGCTGACCCTTCGCGTTGCACTCCTGGATTTCCTTCGCCACGGCGCGGTACTTGCCGGCGCGGTTGAGGAACACCAGGTCGGAATGATCCTTGCGGACCATCGGGCGGTGCGTCGGGATGACGATGACTTCCAGGCCGTAGATGTTCTGGAATTCGTAGGCTTCGGTATCCGCCGTGCCGGTCATGCCCGAAAGCTTGCCGTACATGCGGAACAGGTTCTGGAAGGTGATCGAGGCGAGCGTCTGGTTCTCGCGCTGCACCGCAACGCGCTCCTTCGCTTCGACCGCCTGGTGCAGACCGTCGGACCAGCGGCGGCCCGGCAGCGTGCGGCCCGTGAATTCATCGACGATGACCACTTCGTCGTCGCGCACGATGTAGTCGACGTCGCGCTGGTAGATCGCATGCGCGCGCAGCGCTGCGTTGAGATGGTGCACGACGTGGATGTTCTGCGCGGCGTACAGCGCGTCTTCGTCGCCCTTGAGGACGCCGGCTTCGCGCAGCAGGTCTTCGACGTGTTCCATGCCCGCTTCGGACAGGTGGACCTGCTTGCCCTTCTCGTCGACGAAGTAATCGCCTTCGCTTTCCTCGGTCTTCTGGCGCGAGAGGTTGGGCACGATCGCGTCGATGACGTGGTACAGATCCTGCGATTCGTCGGCGGGGCCGGAGATGATCAGCGGCGTGCGCGCTTCGTCGATGAGGATCGAGTCGACTTCGTCGACGATCGCGTAATGCAGGCCGCGCTGGTAACGGTCTTCCTTCGCCAGCGCCATGTTGTCGCGCAGGTAGTCGAAGCCGAACTCGTTGTTGGTGCCGTAGGTGATGTCGGCGGCGTACGCGGCGTGCTTGTCCGAATGCGGCATGCCCGGATAGACCACGCCGACCGACAGGCCGAGCCAGTTGTACAACTTGCCCATCCACGCCGAGTCGCGGCGGGCGAGGTAATCGTTGACGGTGACCACGTGCACGCCCTTGCCTTCGAGCGCGTTGAGGTACGTCGGCAGCGTGGCGACGAGCGTCTTGCCTTCGCCCGTGCGCATTTCCGCGATCTTGCCCAGGTGCAGCACCATGCCGCCGATCAGCTGCACGTCGTAATGGCGCATGCCCATCACGCGGCGCGAGGCTTCGCGGCAGACGGCGAAGGCTTCGGGCAGGACCTTGTCGAGCGACTCGCCCTTGGCGATGCGGTCCTTGAACTCCGGCGTCTTCGCCTGGAGCTCGGCATCCGACAGCGCCTGCATCTGTACTTCGAGCGCGTTGACCTTCTTGACGATGCCCCCGAGCTGGCCAAGCAGGCGTTCGTTACGGCTGCCAAAGACGCGGGTGAGCAAGCTGTTGAGCATCGTGGGACACCAAATTCCGGGGAGTGGGCCGGGCACTCGCGAGGGAGGCCTTCGGCAATAAAAAAGGGCGCTGGGCGCCCTTTGTACGGCAACGCGGCATTGTAGCTGGGGACCGCGGCGGCGCCTATCAAGCCCGCATGTGACCGGGCGCGGCCTTCGGAGTTCCCAGATTCTGGATCAGCCCCGCGTGGCGGAGCGGTTGCCGGTCTGGCCCAGGAACTTGCGCGGATTCACGACGCGGCCGTTGTCCCACACTTCGAAATGCACGTGGGCGCCGGTGGAACGGCCGGTGGAGCCGGCCTTCGCGATCTGCTGACCGGCGCGAACCAGGTCGCCGACGCGGCCCATCAGGCGCGAGTTGTGCGCGTAACGGGTGACGTAGCCGTTGCCGTGGTCGATTTCCACGACGTTGCCGTAGCCCGAGCGCACGCCGGAGAAGCTGACCACGCCGTCGGCGACGGCGAGCACGGGATCGCCCACTTTCGCCTTGAAGTCGATGCCCTTGTGGAACTGGTGGCCGCCGACGATCGGATCGGCGCGGCCGCCGAAGCCGGACGTGATGTAGCTGTTGGCGATCGGATCGCGCGAGGGAACCGCGTTGCGATCGAGCTCGCGGTTGAACAGCAGCGCTTCCATCACGGAGAGCTGCTGGCCCGAGGCGGCATATTCCTTCTCGAGCGAGGTCAGCTCGCGATGCAGCTCGTCGCGGGGCATGTCGCGCACGGGGCCGGGACCACCGGTCGGGACCGGCTGTTCGAAATCGAACTCGCCGTCTTCGAGCTGGCCGGCGCGCGTCAGGCGCTCGCCGAGGGCGTTGAGGCGGTTGGCCTGGGCCTGGAGTTCACCCAGGCGCGCGGCCAGCGCATTGATTTCGCGTTGCGACGTCGCGCGCGTGGCGGCGAGTTCGCTTTCCTGTTTCTCGACCTTGGCCTGCAAGTGCGAGTTGTAGGCGCCGGCGATGCCGACCGAAGCGCCGAGCCCCAGCACGAGGCCGGAAGCGAGCAGAATGCCTGCGGCCACACCCGGACGACGCTGCGCGTTGTCCGAGAGGCGGTCGACGAGGCCCGTCGGCTGTCGGTGTCGATTGTTCAGTACGATTTTGAAGCTCATGTCGATTTCAGATCCCAAGTCCAGCAAGCCGAAGCCCGCACGTGCCAATCGAAACGCGGGTCCGCAAGCGCCCATGGAGGCGTTGCTCGCGGACGTCGCCTTCGATCCCCTGCGCCGTGCCTTATGGCTTGACGCGCTGGATCAGCGGTTGCGCCCTTCCCTGCCTCCTGCACTCGCTCCGCATGCGCGGGTGGCGAACGTCGACGGTGGCAGGCTCGTCTACGTCGTGGATGCACCGGTGTGGCGGGCCAAACTGCGGCTCGTCGCACAGGACCTCCTTGACGCGGCCCGATCCCTCGGGCTCGATGCGACCGAGCTGGTCGTCAAAACGACGACCCTCCCATTCCAACCGCCTGAGCGGCCGAAACCTAAAGTCACACCGATGTCGGCGGCTGCGAAACAAGCGTTGCAGTCCGCGCTGGCGTCCCTCGTGGATCCCAAAGACACGGGTTCCAAAGACTCCTGACTCTGGCCGGTCGATCCCCCCGAGTGCGTTTGCGAGGGAGGCCCGATTCGGCTTGGAGGGGATGCTACCCCGCCTTTTGCCCCCGATTCGCTAACGAATCATTCAGAATTCGTTAAACACTCGTTAAACCGACCAATCCGGTTCACAGATCGATCACGGAGGTGACCGCGCTGTCGGACGGGCATGCGGAAGGGTGTGAGGTCAACCCTTTGGGACAACCGCCGGTCAGGCGATGGCGGGGTTGCCGTAGACGACGGGCGCGGCGGCCGGGTCGTCGAAGGTCACTTCGTCCCAGGCCGAGGCATCGGCCAGGAGCGCGCGAACCAGCTTGTTGTTGAGCGCGTGGCCGGACTTGAAGCCCTCGAAGGCCCCGATGATCGGGCGGCCGGCCAGGTACAGGTCGCCGACGGCGTCGAGGATCTTGTGGCGCACGAACTCATCGGCGTAGCGCAGTCCGTCGTCGTTGAGGACGCGGAACTCGTCGAGCACGATCGCGTTGTCCATCGAGCCGCCGAGGCCGAGGTTGCGCTCGCGCATGAACTCCAGGTCGCGCATGAACCCGAAGGTGCGCGCGCGGCTCACTTCCTTGACATAGGAAGTCGTGGAGAAATCGACCTCCGCGCGCGACTGCGCAGCGGGAATGGCCGGGTGGTCGAAAACCACGGTGAAGCCGATGCGGAAACCGTCGTAAGGCTCGAAGCGGGCGACCTTGTCGCCGTCGCGCACTTCGACCGGCTTGCGGATGCGGAGGAAACGCTTGGGCGCGGACTGCTCGGAAATCCCCGCCGACTGCAGCAGGAACACGAACGGACCGGCCGAGCCGTCCATGATCGGCACTTCCGGCGCCGACAGGTCGACATACGCATTGTCGATGCCCAGGCCCGCGAAGGCCGACATCAGATGTTCGATGGTCATGACCTTGCCGCCGTTGGACGACAGGCCGGTGCACAACATCGTTTCGGTGACGAGCGATGCATCCGCGGGAATCTCGACGACCGGATCCAGATCAACGCGCCGGAAACGGATGCCCGTATCGACGGCGGCCGGACGCAGCGTGAGATAAACCTTCTCTCCGCTGTGCAGGCCCACGCCGGTCGCGCGGATCACGTTCTTGAGGGTGCGTTGGGGCAGCATCGTCGGCGTGCGATCTTGACTCTCGAACCTCGGACCGAGGCGGGGGATTCGAACGGACTGCGCCGGGGGCGCAGCGGCCGCAAAGGGTACCACGCGACCTGCTGAATGCTTCGGCAAGGCGTGGACGGAGCGTCTCGCGGACGTGCCTTGTGGGTGCGTCCCTAGGGTGCGCCGGGTTCGACCAGGACATGCCCGAAAGGGGTCGGCCGGTACGCACCGGCCGACCGAAGGACACGTCGCGGGGCCTGGCGCAGCCCCGCGGTGCTCAGCCGTTTAAAACTGCTCAGTCAGCCTGGCGACGCAGGAACGCCGGGATGTCCAGGTAGCTGCTGTCGCCACCGAAATCCGCCGCGGCCGGCTCGCTGCGATTGCCGCGCAGGTTGCCCGACGTCGCGTTGGAGAAGTTCGGCACGACCGGTTCGTTGAGGTTGGCCATCGCGTCGAAATCCGGCTGCCCGGTCGTCGCGTTGCGCACCAGCTTGATCGGCGAACGCACCATCGACTCGCGGCCCTGGTAGGCCACGCCGTGGTCGCGTGCCGGCAACGCCTGGCGCGACACCGCACGATTCAGGCCGGTGGCGACGACGGTGACGCGCACTTCGTCCTGCATCTCCGGATCGAGCACCGTGCCGATGACGACGGTCGCGTCTTCGGAAGCGAAGTTCTCGATCGTGCGGCCGACCTCGTCGAACTCCGCCATCGTGAAGTCCGGACCGGCGGTGATGTTGACCAGGATGCCGTTGGCGCCGGAGAGATTGACGTCGTCGAGCAGCGGGTTCTGGATCGCCGATTCGGCTGCGGCCTGCGCGCGATCGTCGCCGCGCGCCGCACCCGTGCCCATCATCGCCAGGCCCATTTCGGACATGACGGTGCGCACGTCGGCGAAGTCGACGTTGATCAGGCCCGGACGCACGATCAGGTCCGCGATGCCCTGCACGGCGCCGAGCAGCACGTCGTTGGCGGCGCGGAAGGCCTGGATCATCGTGGCGTTGCGGCCCAGGACGGTGATCAGCTTTTCGTTGGGGATCGTGATCAGCGAGTCGCAATGCTGGCTCAACTCGTCGATGCCCTTGAGCGCCACCTGCATGCGGCGACGGCCTTCGAACGGGAACGGCTTGGTGACCACCGCGACCGTGAGAATTCCCATCTCCTTGGCGAGCTGCGCGACGACGGGCGCCGCGCCCGTGCCGGTGCCGCCGCCCATGCCGGCGGTGATGAACACCATGTCCGAGCCCTGCAGCGCGTCCATGATGCGTTCGCGATCTTCCAGCGCGGCCTGGCGGCCGACTTCCGGATTCGCACCGGCACCAAGACCCTTGGTGACGTTGGAACCCAGTTGCAGCTGCAGCTTCGCGCCGCAGTTCTTGATCGCCTGCGAGTCGGTGTTCGCCGTGATGAATTCCACGCCGTCCACGCTGCTGTTGACCATGTGGGCGACCGCGTTGCCGCCGCCACCGCCGACGCCGACGACCTTGATCACCGCGTTCGGGGCCATCTTTTCAACCAGTTCGAAATGCGCCATGTCCGTGTCCTCTTATAAGTGTTTTATGAACCACGTATTGCGTACCGCAAAAATTTTCCGCCGCCGTCCTTCCGCCCT
The DNA here is from genome assembly GCF_009740395.1 of Noviluteimonas gilva. Classification (GTDB taxonomy): domain Bacteria; phylum Pseudomonadota; class Gammaproteobacteria; order Xanthomonadales; family Xanthomonadaceae; genus Noviluteimonas; species Noviluteimonas gilva. The sequence goes on along the minus strand of NZ_WOXT01000001.1, from coordinate 1,301,066 downwards.
GCCCGCCTTCCTCAAAACTCGCCGCGATACCAGTTCTTCAACTTGTTGAAGAACGAGCCTGCGCGGCCCGCCGAGATCGACGGCCTGCGCGGGTTTTCGATCTGGCTGCCCATCAGCAGCAGCCCGACGCCCGTGGCATGCACGGGATTGCCGACGACTTCGCCCAGGCCGGTGACGTGCTGCGGGATGCCCACGCGTACGGGCATCTGCAACATTTCCTCGGCGAGTTCGACGACGCCTTCCATCTTCGAAGCACCGCCCGTGAGCACCATCCCGGCGCGCACGTGCTGTTCGAAACCGCTGCGGCGAAGTTCCGCCTGCACCATCTCGAAGATTTCCTCGTAACGCGCCTGCACCGCCTGCGCGAGCGAATGGCGCGGCAGGCGACGCGGCGGGCGATCGCCCACGCTCGGCACCTGGATGCTTTCTTCGGCCGTCGCCAACTGTGCGAGCGCGCAGGCGTAACGCACCTTGATCTGTTCGGCCTCCGGCGTCGGCGTGCGCAGCATGTGCGCGATGTCTTCGGTGACCTTGTCGCCGGCGATCGGCAGCGAAGCCGAATGTGCGATCGCGCCCTGCACGTGCACCGCGATGTCGGTGGTGCCCGCGCCGAGATCCACGAGCACGACGCCGAGCTCGCGTTCGTCCGGCGTGAGCACCGCGGTGCTGGACGCGAGCGAGGCGAGGATCAAATCGTCGACCTGCAACCCGCAACGCTGCACGCACTTGCTGATGTTGGCCGCCGCCGATTGCGCGCACACGACCAGGTGCGCATGCACTTCCAGGCGCACGCCGGTCATGCCGACGGGATTGCGGATGCCTTCCTGCGAATCGTCGAGCACGTAGTCGCGCGGGATCGCGTGGAGGATGCGCTGGTCGGCGGGGATCGCCACGGCCTTCGCCGCTTCGAGCACGCGATCGAGATCGGCGTAGGTGACTTCGCCGTCGCGGATCGGCGCGATGCCCTGCGAGTTGCGGCACTGCACGTGGTTGCCGGAGATCGAGGCGTAGACCGAGCGCACTTCGCAGCCGGCCATCAACTCGGCTTCCTCCACCGCGCGCTGGATCGATTGCACGGTGGATTCGATGTCGACGACCACGCCGCGTTTCAGCCCGCGCGATTCGTGCGATCCGATGCCGATCACCTCGATCGGGCTGCCCGGCGAGTATTCGCCCACCAGCGCCGTGACCTTCGACGTGCCGATGTCGAGGCCCACGATCAAGGATTTGTCGCCTTTGCGGTTCATGTGTTTCCCTGCGAATTCGTGACGGGCGCGGCGGCGGCCTTGGGTGCATCGACCCACTGCAGCGCGAACCCGTTGGTGTAGCGGAGGTCGGCGCGACGCAACAGGCGTTGCGGTTGCGCCGTCAATTGCGGAAGCAGTCGCGCGAAGCGGCCCAGGCGCGGGCGTGCATCGCTGCGGCCGACGACCACTTCGGTCCCATCGTTCAGCACGAGCGACCAGCTGCCGCGCGCGTCGAGCTTCAGCGAGCGCACGTCGTGCCCCGTGCTAGCGAACAACGCGCGCGATTCGTTGTAGAGCGCGACCACGTCCTGCACGCGCGCGTCGGGCCCGGCGAGTTCCGGCAGCTTCGCCGGCACGCGGATGCCCTTCACCGGGAACAGGCGGCCGTGTTCGCTGAGCAAGCGATCGCTGCCCCAGCGTGCGAACGGACGATGTTCGACCACTTGCACTTCCAGCACGTCGGGCCAGTGCTTGCGCACTTCGGCGCGCTCGACCCACGGCAGGCGCGCGACGGCGTTCTGCGCCGCTTCCAAATCCACGGCGAAGAAGCCGCGTTGCGCATACGGCAGCACCGTGGCGCGCAACTGCGATTCATCGACGTTGTGCAGCGATCCCTGCACGCGCAGCGTGCGCAGCGGCCAGCGTTCCGACGCGACCCAACCGTTGAGCAACGCAACGACCGGCAGCACGACGAGTGCCACCGCGAGGGTCCACGCCAGGATGCGCAGCAGTGCGTTCACTTGTGCGCACCTCCGTCGCGGTCGAGCGAGGTTTCGAGGATCCGCCAGCACAACTCGTCGAACTCGATGCCGACCTGGCGCGCGGCCTTGGGCACCAGCGAGTGCGAGGTCATGCCCGGCGCAGTGTTCACTTCGAGCAGGTAGAACTTGCCGCTCGCGCGGTCGCGCATCACGTCCACGCGCGACCAGCCGCTGCAATCCACCGCCTTGAACGCGGCGACGGCGAGGCGGCGAATTTCGTCTTCGGCTTCGCCTTCCAGGCCCGGGCACAGGTACTGCGTGTCTTCGGCGACGTACTTGGCGTGGTAGTCGTACCACTGGCCCTTGGGCACGATGCGGATCGAAGGCAGCGCGGTGTCGCCGAGCACGGCGACGGTGAGCTCGTCGCCTTCGATCAGTTGCTCCATCAACAGTTCGCCACGGGCTTCTTCGTCGATGTAGCGCTTGGCGAGTTCGACGGCGGCGTCGAGATCCTTTTCTTCATACACGCGCGAGACGCCGACGCTCGAACCTTCCGCGGCGGGCTTCACGATCACCGGCAGGCCGATCGATAACGCGGCGGCATGCACGTCCGCGCCCTTGCCCAGTTGCACGTACTTGGGCGTCGGCAGACCGAGCGACAGCCACACCTGCTTGGTGCGGATCTTGTCCATGCTCAGGGCCGAGCCGAGCACGCCCGAACCGGTGTACGGCACGTTCAGTGCATCGAGCAGGCCCTGCAGCACGCCGTCTTCGCCACCGCCGGCATGGCCGTGGAGGATGTTGAACACGCGCGTGAAATGCTTGTCCTGCAATTCGCGAATCAGGTTCGGAATGCCGTCGACCGCATCGGCGGCGACGCCGCGCGAGCGCAGCGCGTCCAGCACGTTGCGGCCGGAATCGAGCGAAACCTCGCGCTCGGAACTGGTGCCGCCCATCAGCACGGCGACGCGGCCGAACACGGCCGGGTCGGTCACGCGCAGCGGCGGGAAACTATGACCGTTCACTTCAATGCTCCTTCAAAACCTTGCGTTGCGATCTGCTGCGCGGCCGCGCCGATGTCGCCGGCGCCCATCAGCAGCAGCAAATCGCCGTCCTGCAACACATCCGGCAACACGCTCGACAACTCGCTCGCGCCGCCGACGACGATCGGATCGACGCGACCCCGCGTGCGGATCGCGCGCGCCAACGCCTTCGCATCGGCGCCGGCGATCGGCGCTTCGCCCGCCGGGTAGACCTCGGTCAACACCAGCGCATCGACCGTCGACAACACCGCCGCGAACTCGTCGAACAGATCGCGCGTGCGGCTGTAGCGATGCGGCTGGAAGGCGACGACCAGGCGCTTGTCCGGCCAACCGCCGCGCGCGGCGGCGAACACCGCTTCGAGTTCCTTCGGGTGGTGGCCGTAGTCGTCGACCAGCTGCACGGTCGCGCCCTTCGGCGTGCGCAACTGCGCAAGCAAATTGAAGCGGCGACCGATGCCTTCGAACTTCTTCAGCGCGAACGCGATCGCTTCCGGCGCGACGCCGAGCTGCCAACCGATCGCCGCCGCGGCGAGCGCGTTCTGCACGTTGTGGCGGCCCGGCAAGGCGAGTTCGACCGGCGTGCGCGAACCATCGGGCAGGTGCAGCGTGAAGTGCATGCACGGGCCGATCTGGCTCACGTCCTCGGCGCGCACGTCGGCCTGCGGATCGAAGCCGTAGGTCATCACGTGGCGCGGGGTGTTCTTCGCGAGCGTCGCGACTTCCGGATCGTCGATGCACAACACCGCCAGGCCGTAGAACGGCAGGCGATGCAGGAACTCGGCGAAGGCTTCCTGCACCTTCGCGAAGTCGCCGCCGTAATTCTCGAGATGGTCGGCGTCGATGTTGGTGATCACCGCGACCGCGGGATTCAGGCGCAGGAACGAGCCGTCGCTTTCGTCGGCTTCGGCGACCAACCACTGGCCGCCACCGAGGCGCGCGTTCGCACCGGCGGCGAGCAACTTGCCGCCGATGACGAAGGTCGGGTCCATGCCGCCTTCACCGAGCACGCTTGCGGCGAGCGAGGTCGTCGTCGTCTTGCCGTGCGTGCCTGCGACCGCGATGCCGCGGCGGAAGCGCATCAGTTCGGCGAGCATCTCGGCGCGCGGCACGATCGGAATGCGCTGCGCGCGCGCTTCCATCAATTCCGGATTGTCCTTGCGGATCGCGCTGGAGACGACGACGCAATCGGTGTCGAGCACGTTCACCGCGCTGTGGCCGCGATGCACCTTCGCGCCGAGCTGCGCGAGGCGGCGCGTGACGGCGTTGTCGGCGTTGTCGGACCCCGAGACCTGGTAGCCGAGCGTGCACAGCACTTCGGCGATGCCGCTCATGCCCACGCCGCCGATGCCGATGAAATGCACGCGCGGATAGGCCTTGGCGAGATCGCCGGTGGCTTGCAGGCGGCGCTGGACGTTGGCCATCACGCAGCCTCCTTGTGCGTCCGGTCGAAGCGCGCGATTTCCTCGAGCACGATCTGCGCGACACGCGCAGCGGCATCGGGACGGGCGATCGCGCGCGCGGCTTCGGCCATCGCGCTACGGCGGACGGGATTGGCGCGCAAGTCGATCAGCACGTTGCGCAGTTGGTCGGCGAGTTGGTCGTTCTGCGGCAGCAGCACGGCCGCGCCGCGTTCGACGAGGTATTCGGCGTTGCGCGTCTGGTGGTCGTCGACCGCCTGCGGGAACGGCACCAGCACGCTGCCGACGCCCGCGGCGCAAAGTTCGGCGAGCGTGAGCGCACCGGCGCGGCACACGACGATGTCGGCCCACGCGTACGCATCGGCCATGTCGGCGATGAAGGGCTCCACGCGCGCGGCGATGCCCGCCTGCGCGTAGGCCGCATCGGCATCGGCGCGCAGCTTCTCGCCGCACTGATGGCGCACTTCGATCATCGGATCGTTGATCGCCTGCAGCGCTTTCGGCACGGCCATGTTCAATGCGCGCGCGCCCTGGCTGCCGCCTAGCACGAGCAGGCGCATGCGACCGTTGCCGCGCGCCATGCGCAACTGCGGCGGTTGCACGGCCGCGATCTCTTCGCGCACCGGATTGCCGACGACTTCGGCGATCACGCTGTTGGCGAATGTATTCGGGAAACCGGTCAGCACGCGGCGCGCCATGCGCGAGAGCACGCGATTGGTGAAGCCGGGCGCGCGGTTCTGTTCGTGCACGATCAGCGGAATGCCGGCCAGTCGCGCGGCCACGCCGCCCGGACCCGCGGCGTAACCACCGAAGCTGATCACCGCGCGCGGGCGACGCTGCGCGATCACGCGCGCGGCCCCACGTACGGCATTCAACACGCGCACCGGTGCGCCGAGCAGCGTCGCGATGCCCTTGCCGCGCAATCCCTTCACCGCGATGGTGTCGATCGGCACGTCGTGCTGCGGCACCAGGCGCGTTTCCATCTGGCCGTCGGCGCCGAGCCACGTCACTTCCGCACCGCGCGCACGCAAGGCGCGCGCGACCGCGAGGCCGGGGAAAATGTGGCCGCCCGTACCGCCGGCGAGGATCATCACGCGTGCGGGCGCCGTCATGCGGACGTCCTCCCGAGCGTGGGTTCGACGCGCTGGCGCAGGCGGCTCGTGCCGCGCACGCTCGCCGTCGCGGCGGGCGTCGGCGGCTGCGTCGTCGCGGGCACGTTGCCCGGCGCCGGTTGCAGCGCTTCGCCGCGCAGGCGCGCGACCTGGCGTTCGGCGCGATCGAGTTCGTAGGACACGCGCAACAGCAGGCCGATCGCCATCGCCGTCATCAGCACGCTCGAACCGCCCGAGGAAATCAGCGGCAGCGTCAGGCCCTTGGTCGGCAGCAGACCGAGGTTCACGCCGATCGACACGAAGCTTTGCAGGCTCACCCACAACGCGACGCCGAAGGCGCAATAGCCCGCGAAGTGGCGGCGCATCTCGACGCACTTCAACCCGACCCAGAACGCGCGGCCCGCAAGCAGCGCATACAGGCCGATGACCAGCGAGACGCCGACCAGGCCGAGTTCTTCCGCGATCACCGCGAGGATGAAGTCGGTGTGCGCTTCGGGCAGGTACGACAGCTTCTGCACCGATGCGCCCAGGCCCACGCCGAAGATTTCGCCGCGGCCCACCGCCATCAGGGAGTTGGTGAGCTGGTAGCCGCTGTCGAACTGGTCGGCCCACGGATCCAGGAAGGAGGTGAAGCGGCGCACGCGATACGGTTCGGCGATCGCGATCGCCGCGAGGATCGGCAGGCCGACCAACACCGGGCCGAACATGCGCGGCATGTTCACGCCACCGAGCACGAGCATGCCCGCGGTGATCGCCAGGATCAGCGAGAGCGAACCGAAGTCCGGCTGCAGGATCAACAGTCCGACGAGCACCACCGCGACGCCGAGCGGCTTGAGCATCGCCATCCAGGTCGCGTTGACTTCGTCGCGGAAGCGCACGAGGTAGCTCGCGAGCCACACGATGTAGAGCAGCTTCACCGCTTCGACGGCCTGGAAGTTCGAGACGCCGAAGTTCAGCCAGCGGCGCGCGCCGTTCACCGTGCGACCCAAACCGGGCACGAACACCGCGAGCAGCAGCGCGAAGCACGCCAGCAGCAACAGGTGGTTCTTCGCTTCGATCGTCTTGAGCTCGGTGCGCATCATCCAGAACGCAAGCGCACAACCGCCGGCGAGGAGCACCAGGTGACGGGTGAGGAAATAGAACGGCCCGACATCGAGCCCTTCGCCGATGGCGATGGAGCTCGACGCGACCATGACAACGCCCAATGCCGCGAGCGCGATCGCCGCGCCCATCAGCCATGGGTCGAAGCGGCCCTCGATCGCGTCGAGCCGCGTGGCCTGGTGCCGGGCGTTCGTGCCGTCGGTCATCAGCGCACCTTCAACGTGGCCAGCCCGACCAGGACGAGGATCACGGAGATGATCCAGAAGCGCACGATCACGCGCGGCTCCGGCCAACCCTTGAGCTCGAAGTGGTGGTGGATGGGGGCCATGCGGAACACCCGCTTGCCCGTGAGCTTGAACGAAGCGACCTGGATCATCACCGAGAGCGTCTCGACGACGAACACGCCGCCCATGATCACCAGCACCAGTTCCTGGCGCACGATGACCGCGACCGTGCCGAGCACCGCACCAAGCGCGAGCGCGCCGATGTCGCCCATGAACACCATCGCCGGATAGGTGTTGAACCACAGGAACCCGAGCCCCGCGCCGGCGATCGCCGCGCAGATGATCACGAGTTCGCCCGCCCCGGGCACCGGCGGAATCTGCAGGTATTCGGAGAACACCGCGTTACCCGATGCATACGCGAACACGCCGAGCGCGCACGCGACCAGCACGCTGGGCATGATCGCCAGGCCGTCGAGGCCGTCGGTGAGGTTCACCGCGTTGGAGAAGCCGACGATCCAGAAGTACGCGAGCGCGACGAACGTGATCGACGCCAGCGGCAGGGCGACCGTCTTGAAGAACGGAATGTAAAAAGTGGTAGCCGCCGGCGTATCGGCGGTGTACCAGAGGAACAGGCCGGCGCTCAGCCCGAACAGCGACTGCAGTAAATACTTCCAGCGCGACTTCATCCCGTTGGGATCGCGCTTGACGATCTTGATCCAGTCGTCCCACCAACCGATCGCGCCGAAGGCGACCATCACGCCGAGCACGAGCCAGACGTAACGGTTGCGCAGGTCGCCCCACAGCAGCACCGATGCGACGATCGTGAGCAGGATCAGCGCGCCGCCCATCGTCGGGGTGCCCGCCTTGGAGAAGTGCGACTGCGGGCCGTCCTTGCGGATCGGCTGGCCACCCTTGAGCAGCGCGAGGCGGCGGATGATCGCCGGGCCCCACCACAACGACAGCGCGAGTGCGGTGAGTGCGCTGAGGATGCCGCGGAACGTGAGGTACCCGAAGAGCCCGAAGAGGCTCTGGAGTTGTTCCAGCCAGCGGAAGAGTTCAAGCAGCATGCGGATCGTTCCCCTCGTCGCGCAGAAGCGCGGACACGATCTTGTCCATCGCGCTTCCGCGCGAACCCTTGACCAACACGCGCACGCCTTCGCGCAGCCCGCTCGCCAGCGACTGCGCCAATGCAGCGTGCGTATCGAAGTGATGGCCGTCTTCGCCGAACGCGTCGACGGCGTGCTTGCTCAGCGGACCGAGCGCGTACAGGCGCGCGATGCCCGCGCTCTTCGCGCGACGGCCCGCTTCGGCATGCAGCAACTCGGCATCCGCGCCGAGTTCGCGCATGTCGCCGAGCACGAGCCATGCGGTGTCGCCGCTCGATGCGAGCGTATCGATCGCCGCGTTGAGCGAACCGGGATTGGCGTTGTAGCTGTCGTCGATCACGATCGCGCCGTTTTGCAGGCGATGCGTGACCAGGCGGCCGGCGACCGGGCGCGCCTTCGCGAGCCCTTCGGCGATCACGTCCGGTTCGATGCCCGCGCCGAGCGCGATCGACGCGGCCGCGAGCGCGTTCAACACGTTGTGACGGCCAGCCATCGACAGGCCGACTTCGACTTCGCCGATCGGCGTGACGAGCGTGAAGTGCGCGCTGTCCGGCAACAGGTCGATCGCGTGCGCGGTGACGTCGGCGGTCGCGTCGAGCCCGTAACGGATCAGGCGGCGGCCGTGCGCGCGCTCGGCGAAATACGGTGCGAACGCATCGTCGGCGTTGATCACCGCGACACCATCGGCCGGCAGCGCGTCGTAGATCGCGCCCTTGGTGTCGGCCACGCCGAGCAGGCTGCCCATGCGTTCCAGGTGCGCCGGTGCGATGTTGTTGACGACGCTGATGTCGGGACGCGCGATCGCGGTGAGATACGTGATGTCGCCCGGCTTGCCGGCGCCCATTTCGTACACGGCGAAGTGCGCCTGCGCCGGCGCAGCGAGCACGGCGAGCGGCAGCCCGATTTCGTTGTTGAAGTTGCCGGGGTTCGCGTAGACCGCGCCCTCCTCCGGGAACGCTTCGCGCAGGATCGCCAGCACCAGCGTCTTCACGCTGGTCTTGCCGTTGCTGCCGGTGATCGCGATGACTTTCGTCTTGCGTTCGCGCTGCACGCCGGCGGCGAACGCGGCGAGCGCGCGCTCGGTATCGGCGACGATCAGTTGCGGCAGCGGGCTATCGATTTCGCGCGAGACCAGCGCGGCGACGGCACCATTGCGCGCGGCCATCGACAGGTGGTCGTGGCCGTCGAAACGTTCGCCCTTGAGCGCGATGAACAGCGGGTGCCCGTGCGGCATGGCGCGCGTGTCGGTGGCGACGACGTCGACCATCACGTCATCGCCAACGACACGGCCCCCGACGAGATTCGCGATGCGCGAGAGCGGCATGGCGATCATGGGCGAGGCTCCAATGTGCGATGAGCCAGTGCGTGTTTTGCGACTTCCGTGTCGTCGAACGGGTGGCGCACACCGTCGATCTCTTGATACGGCTCGTGACCCTTGCCAGCGATGAGGACGATGTCGTTCGGGCCGGCCTCGCCGACCGCGCGCGCGATCGCTTTCGCGCGGTCGCGTTCGATCGTCAGGCGCGGATCCACGCGCATCGCATCGCTGAAGCCGGCGACGATGTCTTCGACGATGCGGTCGCCGTCTTCACCGCGCGGATTGTCGTCGGTGACGAACACGCGATCGGCCAGGCGTTCGGCGATCGCGGCCATCTGCGGGCGCTTGCCGGTGTCGCGTTCGCCGCCGCAACCGAAGACGCACGCGAGCTTGGCCGCGGCATGTGCGCGCAGCGAGGTCAGCGCTTGCTCGAGCGCATCGGGCGTGTGTGCGTAGTCGACGACGACCATCGGCGCATCGCCTTCGCCGCCGAGGCGGTTCATGCGGCCGTGGATCGGTTGCAGGCGCGAGAGCACGTCGGCGACTTTCGCCGGCGCATGGTCGAGCGCGACGAGCGTGCCCGCGACGGCGAGCAGGTTGTCGACGTTGAAGCGGCCGAGCAGCGGCGAACGGACCGCATTGCGCTCGTTGCCGACCACGAGTTCGAAGCCGACGCCGCGATTGTCGAGCGTGATGTGTTCCGCGCGCACCGTTGCATCGCCATCGCCGCGCGCGCTGGTGCCCACGTGGCGCACGGTCTTCGGCAAGGCATCGAACATCGCGCGACCGTAGTCGTCGTCGAGGTTGATCACCGCCGCGCGCAGGCCCGGCCAGCCGAACAGCTTCGCCTTCGCGGCGCCGTAGCTGTCCATGTCGCCGTGATAATCGAGATGGTCGCGCGTGAGGTTGGTGAACACGCCGACATCGAAATGCACGCCCGCCACGCGGCCCTGGTCGAGCGCGTGCGAGCTGACTTCCATCGACAACACCTGCGCGCCTTCGTCGCGCAATTGCGCGATCAGCTGATGCACCTGCAACACGAGCGGCGTGGTGAATCCGGTCGGCACCACGTGGCCATACAGGCCGGCGCCGAGCGTGCCGATCGACGCCGCGCGCGTGCCGAGCAAGGTCCACGCCTGCGCGAGCAACTGCACGGTCGACGTCTTGCCGTTCGTGCCGGTGACGCCGACGGTGGTCATCGCATGCGACGGGAAATCGTGGAAGCGATCGGCGAGTTCGCCCAGGCGCGCGCGCAAACCCGGCACGGGGATCGCATCGACGGGCGCGGGCGCGGTTTCCGGCGCCGGCGGTTCGAACAACACCGCGCGCGCACCGCTCGCCTTCGCCTGTTCGGCGAACAGCAAGCCATGCGCGCCGAAGCCCGCGATCGCGACGAACGCATCGCCCGGCTTCACCCCGCGGCTGTCCATCACCAGCCCGGTGATTTCCAGGCCAGCGGGCACGGCCGCGACATCCGGCAACAATTCGGAAAGGCGCATCGCGCGCGTCATTGGCGCGCTCCGTGCGTCGGCACCACCGGCAACGCCACCGGCGCGGCGGGCGCGGGCGTCGCAACGGGGGCCGTCGTCGTCTTCGGCGCGCGCTTGGCTTCCGCCGCGGCCTGCACGGCGAGCCATGCGTCGAGATCGTCCGGCGCGACATCCATCAAACGCAGCGCACCGTCCATCACGTTGTGGAAGACCGGCGCCGACACCAGGCCACCGACATACGCGAGCTCCGGCGCGGGATCGTTGATCACCACGACCATCGAGAAGCGCGGATTGCTCGCCGGCACCAGGCCGGCGAAGAACGCGACGTAACGGCGCGAATAACCGCCCGCGCTCGCCTTGCGCGCGGTGCCGGTCTTGCCGGCGACGCGATAACCGAGCACGCGCGCCTGGGTCGCGGTGCCGCCCGGAAGCGTCACCGTTTCCATCATGCGCAGGACTTCGTTGGCGACCACCGGATCCATCACCTGGTGGGCCTCGTTGCGCTGGCCCTTCACGAACGTCGGCGCGATCAACTTGCCGCCGTTGCCGATCGCAGCGTACGCCTGCGCGATCTGCAACGGAGTCACGCTGAGGCCGTAGCCGTACGACATCGTTTGCTTGCTCGTGCCGCTCCAGCGATCCGGCGCCGGCAGCAGGCCCGCCGCTTCGCCCGGGAATCCGCTCTCGGTCGTCTTGCCATAGCCGAGCTTGCGCATGTAGTCGTAGAACGTGCGGTCCGGCAGGCGGTGCACGATCATCGCGGCGCCGACGTTGGAGCTCTTGGTGATCACGCCGGTGGTGTCGAGCAGCCCGTAGTTGTGCGTGTCGGTCGTGCGGTAGCGGCCGTTCGGGATCCAGCCCGGATTCGTGTCGAAGCGCGTGCCCAGCGTGATCACGTGGTTTTCGAGCGCCGCGGCGACGGTGATCGGCTTCATCGTCGAACCGGGTTCGATGAGGTCGGTGACCGCGCGGTTGCGGTGCGCGTCGCGATTGGCGCTTTCGACCGCATTCGGGTTGTAGGACGGCAGGTTGGCCATCGCCAGCACTTCGCCGGTGGCGACGTCGAGCACGACGGCCGAACCGCTGCTTGCGCCCTTCTCGAGCAGCGCGTTGCGCAGTTCGCGATAGGCGAGGAACTGGATGCGGCGGTCGATCGACAGCGTGAGGTCCTTGCCCGGCAACGCGGCGCGGACGAGGTCGACGTTCTCGACGATGCGGCCGCGGCGATCGCGGATCACCTTCTCTGCGCCGGGCGTGCCGCGCAGCCATTCGTCGAACGCCAGTTCCAGGCCTTCCTGGCCGCTGTCGTCGATGTTGGTGAAGCCGAGCACGTGCGCGACCGCATCGCCCTGCGGATAGAAGCGGCGGTATTCGCGCTGCGAGAACACGCCGGGGGTGCCGAGCTTGACGATGGCCTGCGCCGCTTCCGGGCGCATGCGGCGCTGCAGGTAGACGAATTCCTTCGACGCGCGCTGCGAAAGCTTGCGCGCGAGGTGATCGGCCGGCACGCCGAGGGCCTTGGCGAGTTCCGGAATGCGCTCGGGCGACTTGAGCAGCAGTTGGGGATTGGCCCAGATCGATTCGACCGGCGTGGACACCGCGAGCGGCTCGCCGTTGCGGTCGGTGATCATGCCGCGCGAGGTGGCGATCGGGATTTCGCGCAGGAAGCGCGCATCGCCCTGCGCCTGGTAGAACTTGTTGTGCACGACCTGCAGGTCGAACGCGCGACCGAACAACGCGACCGAACACAGCGCGAGCGTGCCGGCGACGATCGCCAGGCGCCCGCGCAGGTTGAACTGCGCACGGCCGCGCGGCTTCTGCCGCTGCGCGCCGAACATCGCGCGCAGCCTGCCCAGGCCGTGGGTGCCGCGCTTTTCGTTCGACGGCATGCCGGGCCTCATGGGCGCACCACGACGGTTTCGTCGGCCGACGGGAACGCCATGCCGAGCTGGTTGCGCGCGACCTGGTCGATGCGATTGGCTTCGGCCCACGTCGCCTGTTCGAGCTGCAGGCGGCCGAAGTCGATGTTGAGCTCGTCGCGCTGGCGCTCCTGGCGCTTGAAGTCGACGAACAACTGGCGGTGTTCATGCCGCGCGTACACCACGCCGATGGCCGAGGCCACGTTGGCGATGACGAGGACGAACAGGAGAATGCGCAGCATTACGCGGCCTCCCCGACTTTTTCGGCGACGCGCAGCACGGCGCTGCGTGCACGCGGATTGGCCGCGAGTTCGGCGGCGTCGGCTTTCGTCGCGTCGCCGATCATGCGCAGTGTCGGCACGAAATCGGGCACCACCGGCATGCGGCGGTTGGTCGGCGGCGCTTTCGCGTGGCGCGCGATGAACTGCTTGACGATGCGGTCTTCGAGCGAATGGAAGGAAATCACCGCGAGGCGACCGCCGGGCTTGAGGCACTCGAGCGCGGCGTCGAGGCCGGTTTCGAGATCGGCCAGTTCACGATTGATGAAGATGCGGATCGCCTGGAACGAGCGCGTGGCCGGGTGGATCTTCGAATCGCCGCGCGGCATCACCGAGGCGATGAGGTCGGCCAGTTGCGCGGTGCGCTCCAGCGGCTGCGTGGCGCGACGCGCGACGATCGCACGTGCGATGCGGCGCGACTGGCGCTCCTCGCCATAGGTGAACAACACATCGGCGATCTCGCGATCGTCGGCGCGCGCGAGCCACTGCGCGGCGCTTTCGCCCGAATCGGGATCCATGCGCATGTCGAGCGGGCCGTCCTTCGCGAAGGAGAAGCCGCGTTCGGCGACGTCGAGTTGCGGGGAGGAGACGCCGAGGTCGAACAACACGCCATCGAGGCCTTCGCGTGCGAGGTCCCAGGTGCCGAGGTCGGCGAAGCTGCCGCGGCGGATCGCGACGCGGGCATCCGTACCGAACTTGCGTCCGGCTTCGGCGATCGCCTCGGGATCCTTGTCCATCAGCAGCAAGCGCCCTCCTGCGCCCAACTGGTCCAACACGCCGGCGGCGTGGCCGCCGCGGCCGAAAGTGCCATCGAGGTAACGTCCGTCCGTGCGCACACGCAGCCCTTCCATGACCTGCGCGAACAAGACCGGAAGGTGGGCGGACCGGGCATCCGCGCCACCGCCGGTCACAACTGCAGTTCGAGCAGCCCGTCGCCCAGGTCGTCGTCCGACAAGGTCTGCCGGATCTGCGCCAGGTGCGACTGCTCGCTCCACAATTCGAATTTGTCGCCCATGCCCAACAGCACGGCTTTCTTTTCGAGCCCCGTTGCGTTGCGATGGCTCGCCGGCAGCGAGATGCGGCCGCTGGCGTCGGGCTCGACGAACGTTGCCGCGCCGACCAGCTTCAGCTGCAGGTTGCGGCTGACACTCTTGGTGCGCGGCAAGGCGTTGACCTGGTCGCGGACGCGCTCCCAGGCGGGCATCGGGTAGATGTAGAGACAACCGGCGTCGAACGGGTTGTAGGTGACCACCAACTGGTTGCCGCATTCGCGCGCGACGACGTCCCGGTAGCTGGTCGGGATGGCCAGCCGGCCCTTGTCGTCAATTGTGATGGCGGTCTCACCCTGGAACATCGCCCTGCCCGGTTTCGCCCGTCTGCTGCGGGCTGTTTAGGATGGGTCTCCACGGATTTCCCGGAATTCCCACGAGTCGCCACGTTAGGCCCCGCCCACAGGGTTGTCAACAGGCTTGGGGACAACTTTTGCCTTTTGCCATCAATGGCTTGCGACGAACTTCAGAGACTGGATCAAGAGTTATCCACTAACCCATGAATCGTCTCAAATTTTGAGATTCGGCCCCTCGGGGCCCCCGACCCCGGCCCACCCCCCGGCCGCCGCTTCTGACACAATCCCCGGCGGCGGAGTCGGTCAGGCAACCGCGTCGCGCGCAAGCGCGCCGAGGAAAGTCCGGGCTCCACAGGGCACGGTGCCAGGTAACGCCTGGGCGGCGCGAGCCGACGGAAAGTGCAGCAGAAAGAAACCGCCGATGGCCCTTCGGGGCTCAGGCAAGGGTGAAATGGTGCGGTAAGAGCGCACCGCGAGTCCGGTAACGGACCGGCACGGCAAACCCCACCGGGAGCAAGGCCAAATAGGGACCTCATGACGTTGCCCGCGTCGGGTCCGGGTAGGCTGCTTGAGGCGCATCGGTGACGATGCGTCCAGAGGAATGGTTGTCCACGACAGAACCCGGCTTATCGACCGGCTTCGCCACCAAAAGGCCCGCGCTAGCGGGCTTTTTGGTATCTGCGCTCAGGCGACGCGTGCGTCCATGACGCGATGCGCGAGCGCGCGGCCCGCTTCGCTGGTGGCGGCGAAATAGAGCGTCGTGTCACCGCGCTCCATCAACGGAATGGCTTCGACGACATGCGGCATCGCGGCGAGCGTCGTCCGCAGCGGCTCGTGGAACCAGGTGACGTGCGAACGACTGCGCGGTGCGGCGTCATAGCCGGCAACCAGCAAGCCCAGGCGCGCGAGCGGCCCGAGGCGATGCAGCATCAGCGCGTACTCGTCGTAACGCCGCTGGTGGATGAGTACGTCCAGGCACAGCACCAGATCGCGCGGGCGCCCATCGAGCGCATCGAATTGCACCGGCGTCAGGAAGCGCCAGTCGGGCCGCTTCGAACGCGCCAGGCGCAATGCTTCGACGGAGACATCCACGCCCGTGCCGTCGCCGCACGGCAAGGTGCGCGCGACTTCGAGGTCGCCGCATCCCCAGTCGAGGACCGACATGCCGGGCGCATGCGACGTCAACGCGGACAACCACGCGCGCTTGTCCGCAAGCGCTTCCCCACGCGAGGCGGGTCCGCTACCCAGCTCCGGATGCGCGGCGTAGCGATGATTCCAGTACGTGCGGTTGTCGAAGCGTTCGTGCTGGAAGCGTTCGATCGCGGCGTTGGCGATGACGAGTGCTTCTCCTGCGTGTTCGATTGCGTTCGCATCGACGCACATGTGCGCATCGAGTTTGCCGTGGTGGCGCAACAGGATGCGTTCGAGATCGGGCAACGCTTGCACTTGCATGCCGCACTCGGCGAGCGCGAGCCACAACGCGACTTGATCGACCTGCGCACGCCATCGTTCGAGCAGACCCGCGCGCTCGAGCAACCAGCGCGCCCAATGCGACCAACGCGGGCCGATGGTGTCGCGACATGCGCGCGCATCGAACACGTACAAACCGCTGTCCAGGTGCGTGCGCGCGTCCGGAATCCGCAGGCCCGCAGCACCAAACACGCCCCTGAGAATCGACAGCGGCGGATTCGCGGGATCGGCGCTCGTGCCCGCGACCGGCGCATCGAGTGCATGCAACGGCAGTCGCCCCGAGAACACCGTGGCGACATCGATCATCACCACGCGCCGCGCATCGCCAAAGTCGGTTTCGCACTGGCGAATCTTGTTGCATTGCGCGCTGCGCGAATCGAACGGCGCGATCGCCACCGTGCGCAGGCGATGCGTTTCGCACAGCGCCTGGATGTCCGGCGGCAGCGGCGCGACGTGGTGCGCGACGATGTCGCGCGCGTCGATGCCGCCGGGCCCGAGCGCGGTGGCGAGCCACACCGCGAACGACGCCCAGTGCGCCGGCGTGTCGTCGAGCGCGCAGGTGTAGACGGTGCGTTCGATCGGTCGGTGCAGCGCGGCGTCGCCCACGCCCATGTGTCGGTTCGCCGGTAGGGTGTGGCGGACGTTAGCGTGCGCGGTGCAGCGCGCCTATCGGCATTTGGTGCAATTCTTCGAGGAATCAGCTGCCGTACAAGGCCTTGCGGGGCGCGCCACTGAGTTCGGCGGCGAGTTTGGCGGCGGTGGACGGCGGCAGGTGTTCGCCGAGTTTCGCGTACAGGCGCCGGCCTTCGATGATGCGCGCGTCTTCGTCTTCGCCCGCGCCCGCGACCAGGACGACGAACTCGCCCTTGCGCTGGTTCGGATCGGCGGCCACGCGCGCCTGCAGGTCTTCCAGCGTGCCGTCCAGGACGGTTTCGAACAGCTTGGTCAGCTCGCGCGCGACCACGGCGTGGCGTTGCGCGCCGAAGACCGTCGCCATGTCGGCCAGCGTTTCCTCGATGCGGTGCGCCGATTCGTAGAAGGCGAGCGTGCGCGTTTCCGCGGCGAGGGTCGTCAGGCGTTCCCGGCGCGCGTTGCCTTTCGCGGGCAGGAACCCTTCGAACACGAGCCGATCGCTCGGCAACCCCGCGACGCTCAGGGCCGCGACAAAGGCGCACGCGCCCGGCACCGGGCTCACCGCGATCCCCGCCGCGCGCGCTGCGCGCACGAGGCGAAAACCGGGGTCGCTGACCAGCGGCGTTCCCGCATCGGAGACCAGCGCCAGCGATTCGCCCGCCTGCAAGCGCGTGACGAGCTTGTCGGCGAGCTGTTCTTCATTGTGTTCGTGGAGCGCCACGAGCGGCCGTTCGAGCCCGTAATGCGCGAGCAACTGGCGGGTGTGGCGCGTGTCTTCGGCGCAGATGGCCGAGACGCTGCGCAGCGTGTCGAGCGCGCGCGGCGAGAGATCCCCGAGATTCCCGATGGGCGTCGCAATCACGTGCAGCGTGCCGGGTCGAACAGGAGAGGACATCGGGAACCCTTCGGCGAATTGCGCACGTCAAGGGTGGCATCGACGGGCGGACGGGTAGAATCCTAGCCGCTTCCCCCCATGCCGCGCCGACGGCCGAGGTTTCGATGCGTTCGAGCAGCACCAGGACCCGCATGTTCACTCGAGGCAATTGGCTGCGCGCCGTGCTGCTGGGCATGCTCGCGATCGGCATGGCCGGTTGCGCCAGCGTGAAGGTCTCCGGGCCGGACGCCGCGGCCCACGCGTTTTCGCCGGCCTTCGCGCAGGCGCGCGACCTGGCGCAAAACGCGGGCACGCTGCCCGCCGACAAGCGTGCGGAAAACGACCGCGCGATCGACAAGCTGCTCGCCGGCCTCGACGACGCCACGCTGTCCGCCGACGCCGCCGCGCTCCCCGCGGGCGACCCGCTCTATCCCTACGCCGGCCACGCGCTGCAGCGTCGCGGCCTGCCCTTGCCGCGGCCGTTCGATCGTGGCGCATGGAAATTCGACGCGGGCAATCGTCCGCCCGCCGAAAGCGACGGCTATCGCCCGCCGGTGAAGCTCGCGGTGCTGCTGCCGCTGTCGGGCAGCCTCTCGCCGTCCGCGGCGCCCGTGCGCGATGGCTTCCTCACCGGTTACTACGGTGAATCGCGTCGCCGCCCCGAAGTCGCGTTCTACGACACCGCCGGCACGCCGGGCGGCGCAGTCGCCGCTTATCAGAAGGCCGTCGCCGAAGGGAACGACTTCGTGGTCGGCCCGCTCGGTCGCGATGAAGTGGCCGCGGTGTTCCGCGACGCCAAGCCCACCGTGCCGATGCTCGCGCTCAATCGCGCCTCGATTCCGCCGCCGGCGGGCAACGCGAGCTTCTCGCTGTCGCCCGAAGACGACGGCATCGCCGCCGCCGAATACCTGCGCGCGCACAACGCCAAGCGCGTACTCGTGATCAACGGCGTCGACGAAGGCCTGCATCGCGCCGCCGCTGCGCTGCGCGACGCGCTGGCCGAACGCGGCGGCACCGTCGTCGAATCGCTCGAAATGGGCGGCGATGCGGCATCGCTGCTCGCGCGCCTGCAATCGGCCCTCCAGAAAGCGGGCCAGGTCGATGCGGTGTTCCTCGCCACGCGCGCGTCCGAAGCGCGCACGGTCGCACCGCTGCTGCGCGCGGCCGGCCTCGGCGAAAAACCGTTGGTGGCCACGTCCGCGCTGGTCGCCGGCACGGGCAAGCCCGCCGACGATCTCGTGCTCGACGGCATCGCCTATCCCACCGAACCGTGGATCGTGCGCGGCGTGTCGGGCCTGCCCTCGGCGGCAAGCGTGGCTTCGCAGCTCAAGACCGCGCGCGGTCCGGCGGCGCGCCTGTTCGCCTTCGGCTACGACGCGTGGCTGATCACCGCGTACCTCGAAAAGCTCGCGCTGGATCCCAACGGCCAGGTGCAGGGCGCGACCGGCACGCTGCGCCTGGATCCGGTCGGCAACATCCTGCACACGCCGACGTGGTCGACGTTCCGTGGTGGCTCGCCCGTGCCGCTCGCGGATGCGTCCGCGCGCTGACGTACAGCCCATCGATCGCCGCGCGCGCGGTGCCGCCGTCGAGGCCGCCGCGCTCGCGTATCTCCAGGCGCAAGGGCTGCAGTTGCTCGCCCGCAACGCGCTGAGCAAGGTCGGCGAACTCGACCTCGTCCTGCGCGACGGCGCGACCGTCGTCTTCGTTGAAGTGCGCTATCGCGCGCATGCGGGCTACGGCGGCGGTGCGGCATCGGTCGACGCGGGCAAGCGGCGCAGGCTGGTCCGCGCCGCGCAGGTGTTCCTGCAACGGCAACCCGCGCTCGCGCAGTTTCCGTGCCGTTTCGACGTCGTGGACGCGAGCGGCGATCCCGAAGCCCCCGACCTGCGCTGGATCCGTGCCGCCTTCACGGCCTCGTGCCGCTGACCTGCCGAAGCGCACTTGACGCTGGCCGCGTCCGGCGTTGCGATGCACGCACCCTACCCCGCGAGGTGGCCATGCCGCACGTTCGCCGTCGCACGTTCCTTGCACTGCTCTTGCTCGCGTTTTCGAGCTTCGCGCATGCGCAGGAGACGGCGCCGCGCAAGTTGCGCGTCCTCTTCGTCGGCAACAGCCTGACCTACGTCAACGATCTTCCCTCGACGCTCCGCGCGCTCGCCGCCTCGCAGCCGACGCCGGTAACGATCGAAACGCAGACCTTCGTCGCGCCCGGCGGTTCGCTCGCCGACCGATGGATCGACGGCAAGGCGGCCGCTGCACTTGGCGCGGGACATTGGGACGCATTGGTGTTGCAGGAACGCGGCGGTGTGCTCGCCTGCATGGTCGACAGCGACCAGCGCAATTCCGTCGAGTGTCGTGCGAGTGAACGCGCGCATCGCGAATTCGCCGCGCGTGCGAAGACGGTGGGCACGCCGGTTTACGTCCTCGCGACCTGGGGCCCCGACGACGCTTGGCAGAACAAACTCGATCGCGCCGCGAAGCAGATCGCTTCGCGCATCGATGCGCAGGTGGTCCCGGCCGGCAAGGCCTTGCGCGCGCTCGCGCACCGCAACGGCGATGCGGCGACGTTCCCCGATGGCGTACACCCGAGCCTGATCGCGACCTTGGTGATGGCGACGCAGTTGCACGCAGCGATCGTCGGCGCGTGGCCGGTGCCAGCGGATGTCACGCTGGATTTCGCTTTCCTGCCGGCGAATGCGGCGGTGAAACCCGACGCCCCGATGGAGTCGCAGGCGCAGCTCAAGGGGCAGCCGAAGAAGACCGTCGTGAAAGCCGATGCGATGTCGGTCGTGATCGCGGCGGCGAAGTAATCCGGGTTACCGCAATCAATCCGCGAAGTGCCGCCACCCCATCGACCCGGGCAACCACGGCGCACCGTCCGCATCGAACACCGCCACCGGCCCTGGCCCGCGCGCCGTGATGCGTCCGACGCGCGTCGCCATGACATCGACATTCCGCGCCGCCGTCTCGATGGCCTCGCGCGCCGCGACCGACGCGGTGAAGCACAACTCGTAATCATCGCCACCCGCCGCCTGCAGGTGCCGGCGCGCATCGCCGCCGAATTCCGCGCGCAACGCGTCCGACGCAGGCAACGCATCGATCTGGATTTCCGCGCCGACGCCGCTGGCAACGCACACATGCCCCAAATCCGCGAGCAAGCCATCGGACACATCGATGCACGCGCGCGCGATGCCGCCCAGCGCACGCCCCAGCGCAACGCGCGGCGTCGGTCGATCGAGCCGCTCGCGCAAGGTCGGATCGATCAACGCGCCTGCGCGCCATTGCTCGAGCGCCGCCGCGGCGTCGCCGAGCGTGCCGCTCACCCAGACATCGTCGTCTTCGCGTGCCGCGGCGCGACGCAGCGCGCGCGCCGGATCGACGATGCCATGCACCGTCACGCTGATCGACAACGGCCCGCGCGTCGTATCGCCACCGACGAGTGCGACGTCGTGCAACACCGCCAGGCGCATGAACCCTTCGAGGAACGCATCGACCCACGTCGCATCCGCTTCGGGAAGCGACAACGACAAGGTGCACCACGCAGGCGCGGCGCCCATCGCGGCGAGATCGGAAAGATTCACCGCGAGCGCCTTCCAACCGATGTCGGCGGGCGGCGTTTCGACGGGGAAATGCACGCCCGCGTTGAGCGTGTCGGTCGCCACGACCAGCGCGTGGCCGGTGGGCACCTGGAGCAGCGCGGCGTCGTCGCCGATGCCGAGGAGCACGTCCGCGCGCGTCGTCGTCGCGCGGCGGCGGATGGCCTCGATCAGTTCGAACTCGTTCGCGCTCACTTGCGCTTGGCGTCGAACTCCGCCGTGCGCCACGCGGCGGCTGCGTGGTCGAGCACGCCGTTGACGAACGTATGGCCGTGCTCGGAACCGAAGCGCTTGGTGGTATCGATCGCTTCGTTGATCACGACGCGATACGGCACGTCGATGCGATGGCGCAGTTCATACGCGGCGATGCGCAACGCGGCGCGCTCGATGGGATCGACTTCCTCGACGGTGCGATCCAGGAAAGGCTGCAACGCCGTGTCGATATCCGTCAGATGCTTGATCACGCCGAACACGATGTCCTCGAAGTAGACGAGGTCCGCGATCTCGTGCGCCTGCTCGTGCGCGAACTGCGCGACGATCTGTTCCGCGCTGCCGCCCGTCATCTGCCAGGCGTAGAGCGCCTGCAGCGCGCGGCGTCGCGCGCGCGAACGGTGGACCGGGTCGATGCCGTCGCGGCGTCGGTTCAAGGCAGCTTCTCCAGCAGGTTGTGCATTTCGATGGCGGCCAGCGCCGCTTCTTCGCCCTTGTTGCCGTGGCTGCCGCCGGCGCGCGCTTCGGCGTCTTCGAATCGTTCGGCCGCGAGCACGCCGTTGAGCACGGGCACGCGATAGTCGATCGACACGCGCATCAGGCCGTCCGCGCAACGATCCGCGACGTGCTCGTAATGCCGCGTGTCGCCGCGCACGACGCAACCCAGCGCGACGATCGCGACATGCTTGCCGGCAGCGCCAAGCTGCGCAGCGGCAAGCGGCAATTCCCATGCGCCGGGCACGCGAACGAAGTCGAGCGCCTCGGCGGCGACGCCGTTGTCCAGGAAGGCCTTGCGCGCGCCTTCGACCAGCGCGTCGGTGACGCGCGGGTTCCAGCGGGCGGCAATGATGGCGAAGCGGGCGCCGGGCGCGGCGCGCATGTCGCCTTCGATGAACTTCATGGAATGCTCGGTCGCGGGGACGCGGGGGGCGCGCAGTTTAGCGCGCGGGCCATTCGACATGCGCCACGACCTCCAGGCCGAAGCCCGCCAGGCCCACCTGCTTGCGCGGCGTGCCCAGCACGCGGAGCTTGCCCAGGCCCAGGTCGGCCAGGATCTGCGAGCCCGCGCCGGTCCGGCGCCATTCGGCCAACGCGCCCGCGCGGTCCTGCGGCGCGGCCGGCTGCTCGCGGATGCGGGCCAGCACGGCCTCGGCGTCCTGCGCCTCGCCCAACAGGACGAGTGCGCCGCGGCCTTCGGCGGCGATGGCCTTGAGCACGTCGCCCACCGCGGGGCCGAAATCCGGGCGGCGCCAATGCACGGCGTCGGCCAGCGGATTGAGGGCATGCACGCGCACGAGCGAAGGCACGCGTGCGTCCGCTTCACCGCGCAACAGCCCGAAATGCAGCGCGCGGCTGACGCGGTCGCGATAGGTGTGGAGCGTGAAGGGGCCATGCTCGGTGTCGATCTCGCGCTTGTCGACGCGCTCGACCGTGTGTTCGGTGGCGAGGCGATAACGGATGAGGTCTTCAATCGAGCCGATCTTCAACCCATGCTCGCGCGCGAACACTTCCAGCTCCGGGCGGCGCGCCATGCTGCCGTCGGGGTTGAGGATTTCCACCAGCACGCCGGCCGGTTCGAAGCCTGCGAGCTGCGCGAGGTCGCTCGCGGCCTCGGTGTGCCCCGCGCGGCTGAGCACGCCGCCGGGCTGCGCCTGCAGCGGGAAGATGTGGCCGGGCTGCGAGAGATCTTCGGACGTCGCGTCGGGCTTCACCGCGGTGCGGATGGTGTGGGCGCGGTCGTACGCGGAGATGCCGGTCGTGACGCCTTCGGCCGCTTCGATCGACACGGTGAAGTTGGTGCCGTGCGGCGAGGTGTTGTCGCGCACCATCGGCGGCAGGCCGAGTTGGCGGCAGCGCTCGCGCGTGAGCGACAGGCACACCAGGCCGCGCGCATGCGTGACCATGAAGTTGATGTCGCCGGGCCGCACGACTTCGGCGGCCATGATCAGGTCGCCTTCGTTCTCTCGATCTTCGTCGTCGACGATGACGACCATGCGGCCGGCGCGCAGTTCGTCCAGCAATTCGGGGATGGTGGCGAAGCTCATGCGTGTGTGTCTCCGGCTCTCATCAAGCACGTTCATTGATCAGGCGCTCGACGTAACGCGCGAGCATGTCCACTTCCAGGTTCACCGCGTCGCCCTGCTTGGTTTCGCCGAAGGCCGTGTGCGCGATCGTGTGCGGCACCAGCGCGACTTCGAATCCCGAATCGTCGACCGCGTTGACCGTGAGGCTCACGCCATCGACGCAGATCGAACCCTTCGCCGCGATGTAGCGGCGCAGCGACGCCGGCACCGCGAACACCCAACGTTGCGCGCGTCCGTCGTCCCACGTGTGCGCGACCGTCCCCACGCCATCGACATGTCCGCTCACGAGATGTCCGCCGAGGCGATCGGTCGGCAACATCGCGCGCTCGAGGTTCAACGCGCGTCCGACGGCCAGGTCACCGAGCGTCGTCAGCGCGAGCGTTTCGTTCGACGCATCGGCTTCGAAACCCGCATCGTCGAACGCCACCACCGTCAGGCACGTGCCGTTGACGGAAATGCTTTCGCCCATGCGCACATCAGCGCCCTTGCCCCACGGCAAGGTGCCGACGTCGATGCGCAAGCGCGCGTCGCCGCCGCGCATTTCGCGCGACGCCAGCCGGCCCACGCCGGCGATCAATCCGGTGAACATCAGTCCTCCAACTTCCTGCGCGCGTGCACGAACATCGGCCAGCGCAGCAGGCGGGTTTGCTCGGGATCGCCCCATGCCTTCGCGATCGCGGGTGCATGCGCGGCGACGGGATCGGTGCCGTGCGCATCGATGTAACGCTTGGTCGCCGAATAACTCGAGAAGTAACCCAGCATGCGCGCCAGGTTCCACTCCGCGCGTAACTCGAACACCGGCGTCTCGATCCAATCGAACGGGAACGCGAAGTCGCGATACGCGTCGTCGATCATCTCCCGCTCGGGCGGCCAGTACGGCTCGATCACGTCGGAAAATTGCTTCAGCACCGCTTCCATGCCATCGGGTGCGATCAGGTTTTGATAACCCCACGCGAGCAGCACGCCACCGGGCTTGAGCACGCGTGCGCATTCGGCGAAGAAGCGCGGCTGGTCGAACCAATGCAGCGCCTGCGCAACGCAAATCGCGTCGGCGGTGCCATCGCCGAGCGTCGTCGCTTCACCGGGCTCGACGCGGAAGGTGACGTTCGACGGCCCGTGCGCCTGCGCGATCTGCGCGGCGCTCGGATCGGTGGCGAGGATGCGGTCGAACACCGGCGCGAGATCGCGCGTCGCCTGCCCGCTTCCGCAGCCGGGTTCCCACGCGAGGCCATGCACGAGCACGATCGATTCGATCCAGCCGAACAGCTCGGCCGGATATTCCGGCCGTGCCTGCGCGTACTGCGCGGCGACGGCGGAAAAATGGTCGTGGAAAGCGGGTTCCTGGAGGCCGTCGTTCATTTCGGTGCGGGCCCCGGATGCACGAACACGCGGACGTCCTCGCCGATGCGGCGCGTTTCGGCGACATGCATGTTGAGTCGTTCCGTCATCTCGTCGATGTGCAGGTTGTCGAACAGCGGCCGCGCGCGTTCGCCCAGCATCACCGGCGCGACATACAGCAGCAGTTCGTCGACGAGGCCGGAGGTGAGGAACGCGCCGGCGAGCGTGGCGCCCGCTTCGACCTGCACCTCGTTGATCTGCCGCTGCGCGAGCAACTTGAGCACGGCGCCAAGATCCATGCGACCTGCTTCGACCGGCACCGCGACGTGATCGGCTTCGACACCCCGCGGCATGCGCGCATCGGTCGCGTGGATGTAGAGCGTGGGGGCGCCGCCTTCGCGGACGTGGCCGCGTTGCACGGTCGCCAGGCCGGGATCGAGCACCACGCGCAACGGCGGCACGAACGGCGTGTCGTCGCCCAGGCGCACGGTGAGATGCGGATCGTCCATCAGCACGGTGCCCGCGCCGGTGAGGATCGCGCCGGCGCGGGCGCGCCACTTCTGCACGTCGCGTCGTGCCGCTTCGCCGCTGATCCACTTCGAATCGCCCGAAGCCAGCGCACTGCGGCCGTCGAGGCTCGTCGCGAGTTTCACCCGCACCCACGGACGGCCGCGCTCGATGCGCGAGAAAAACCCCTTGTTGAGCTGGCGCGCCTGCGCTTCCATCAAGCCGACATCGACCTGGATGCCGGCGGCGCGCAGCTTCTCGAAACCACTGCCATCGACTTCCGGGAACGGATCGCGCACCGCGCCTACCACGCGCGTGACGCCCGCACTGATCAGCGCATCGGCGCACGGGCCGGTGCTGCCGACATGCGAACACGGTTCGAGCGTGACGTAGGCCGTCGCGCCGCGCGCACGTTCGCCGGCCGCCTGCAGCGCGAAGACTTCCGCGTGCGGCCCGCCCTTGCGCTCATGCCAACCGGTGCCGACGACTTCGTCGCCCTGCGCGATCACGCAGCCGACCATCGGATTGGGCTTGGTCGTATACGCGCCCTTCTGCGCCAGTCGCAGCGCGCGCGCCATCATCGCGTGGTCGGTGGCGGTATACGCCTGCTGGGGTTGCGACATCATTCTTCGCGCACGTAAACGCCGCGTTCCTCGTTCTTGCGGAAATCATCCATGTCCCACGGCCACGCCGGCACGAGTTCGCCGTCGTCGCTGCGCAGGTGCATGCGGTCGAATTTTGTTTCGGGGAATTGCGGCGGATAGCCCATTTCCCCGACGACGAGATCGATGCCGTCGCCCGCGCGCGACCACTTGCCGCGTGCGGCGAGATCGAGCGCGCCGTAGGTGAAGAACCATTCGAACGTGCCGTCGTCCTTCAAGCGCAGGCCCGAACCGGTCTCCATCACACTTTCGAGATGGTAATCGCCGGCGATCGATCTTTCCGTCGCAGGCGCGGCATGCTGCGTTGCATCCTGCGCGCTGGAAATCGGCGCCCAGGCCAGCGCCGCAGCGATGAGCAGGGCGCGCAGCCCGTTCACCGGCGCCGCGCCTTCTCGGTCGGCTCGCCCTCGAGCAAGGGCAGCTGGCCTTCGCCCGGCGGCAACTCGCGTTCGAGGCGATCGAGTTCCTCGCGGAAATCGGCCACGTCCTCGAAGGAGCGATACACCGACGCGAAGCGCACGTAACCGACGTGGTCGAGCTTGCGCAATTCGGCCATCACGAATTCACCGACGCGACGCGACGCGAGCTCGCGCTCGGTCGTCATGCGCAGTTGATGCACGACCGCGCGCACCGAGGCTTCGATCTGTTCTTCCGACACGGGCCGCTTCTGCAGCGCGCGATCGAACCCGAGGCGCAATTTGCGCGCATCGAAGGCTTCGCGCCGGCCATCGCCCTTGATGATCAGGGGCAACTTCAGTTCGATCGTTTCCAGCGTCGAAAACCGTTCCCCGCATGCTTCGCACTCACGGCGCCGCCGGATGGTGGCGCCGTCTTCGGACACGCGCGAATCGATGACGCGGGTGTCGACGTGCTGGCAGAAGGGGCAGTGCATCAGGGCGTCTTTGGGGAATGGGGAATGGGGAATGGGGAATGGGTGTTGCGCGGCAACTTTGCGCGAAGCGACTTTCTCAGGGTTTGGAGAAGCTTGCCGACCTTCAGGATCTGATGCTCCAGCTGCGCCGCGGCAGTCAGCGCGATGAAGCCCAGTCGCGTCGACAACATCACCTGGGTGTGGAGTTCAGAGAGGGATCCGCGCGCCATCGACAGGAAGCGCAAATAGTCCCGCACCCCGTCTCGTCCATTGCCTTCGGCGATGCACGACGGCACGGAAACGGCGGACCTGCGCAGTTGCGCAGTCAGCCCGAACCGCTCTTCGTTGGGAAAAGTGCTCGTCACCGCATACACCTGTTCGGCCAACTCCATCGCTTCATCCCAAACTCGCAAATCCCTGAAATCCATCGCCCCTCCTTGGGCGAAGCCCTCAAGCTCCCTCGTATCAACTATTCCCTATTCCCTATTCCCTATTCCCTGTTCCCTGCATTCAGCCGTAAACCGGAAACGCCTTGCACTGCTTCGTAACTTCTTCCCGAACGCGCTTGAACACAGCGGCATCGTTCGGCGCGTCTATCACATCGCAGATCCAATTGGCCAGCGCGATGCACTCGGCTTCGTTGTAGCCGCGTGTCGTCACCGCCGGCGTGCCCAGGCGCAGGCCCGAGGTCACGAACGGCTTTTCCGGATCGTTCGGCACCGCGTTCTTGTTCACGGTGATGTGCGCCTTGCCGAGCGCGGCTTCCGCGTCCTTGCCGGTGATGCCCTTGCCGATCATGTCGACGAGCATCAGGTGGTTCTCGGTGCCGCCGGAGACGATCTTGTAGCCGCGCTTGATGATGGTCTTCGCCATCGCCTGCGCGTTCTTCACGACCTGCTGCTGGTAAGTCTTGAACTCCGGCTCCAGCGCTTCCTTGAACGCCACGGCCTTCGCCGCGATCACGTGCATCAGCGGGCCGCCCTGGATGCCGGGGAACACGATCGACTGCAGTTTCTTTTCGAGGTCTTCGTTGGCCTTCGCCACGATGATGCCGCCGCGCGGGCCGCGCAGCGTCTTGTGCGTGGTGGAGGTGACCACGTGCGCGTGCGGCACGGGGTTCGGGTAAACACCCGCGGCCACGAGGCCGGCGACGTGCGCCATGTCGACGAACAGGTACGCGCCCACCTTGTCGGCGATCGCGCGGAACTTCGCCCAGTCGATGATCTGCGAGTACGCGCTGAAGCCGGCGACGATCATCTTCGGCTTGTGTTCGAGTGCGAGGCGTTCGACTTCGGCGTAATCGATCAGGCCCTTGTCGTTCACGCCGTACTGCACGGCGTTGAACAACTTGCCGCTGATGTTCACCTTCGCGCCGTGCGTGAGGTGGCCGCCGTGCGCGAGCGACATGCCGAGGATCGTGTCGCCCGGATTCAGCAACGCGAGATACACGGCCTGGTTGGCCTGCGAGCCCGAATGCGGCTGCACGTTCGCGTAGTCGGCACCGAACAGCTGCTTGCAACGTTCGATCGCCAGCCGTTCGGCGACGTCGACGTATTCGCAGCCGCCGTAGTAACGCTTGCCCGGATAGCCTTCGGCGTACTTGTTGGTCAGCTGGCTGCCCTGCGCTTCCATCACGCGCGGGCTGGCGTAGTTTTCCGACGCGATCAGCTCGACGTGGTCTTCCTGGCGGCGGTTCTCGCCGGCGATGGCAGCGGCGAGTTCGGGGTCGAAACCTTCGATGCGGGCGTCGCGAGGGAACATTCGGCGGTCCGTGGTCGTGGGGAAAGGCGCCAAGTTTAGCGTTTACAGACGCCCCATCGACCGGCGTCCCCTATAATCCCGCGATCCCGATTTACCCTCGCGGCCCTGCCCCTACGGCAGCTCGACCGCGCCCGCCTGCGGAGCCTCGATGCAATACATCTACACCATGAACGGCGTGTCCAAGACGGTCCCGCCGAAGCGCCAGATCATCAAGGACATCTCGCTGTCCTTCTTCCCGGGCGCCAAGATCGGCCTGCTGGGCCTCAACGGCGCCGGCAAGTCGACGGTCCTGAAGATCATGGCCGGCGTGGACACCGATTTCAGCGGCGAAGCCCGCCCGCAGCCGGGCATCAAGGTCGGCTACCTGGCCCAGGAGCCGCAGCTCGACCCCGCCATGACCGTGCGCGAAGCCGTCGAGGAAGGCGTGGGCGAAGTGCTGCAGGCCCAGGCCGCGCTCGACCGCATCTACGAGGCCTACGCCGAGGAAGGCGCGGACTTCGACAAGCTCGCCGCCGAACAGCAGCGCCTGGAGTCGATCCTGGCCGCCGGCGATGCGCACACCCTGGAAAACCAGCTCGAAGTCGCCGCCGACGCGCTGCGCCTGCCGCCGTGGGATGCCGTCGTCGGCAAGCTCTCCGGTGGCGAGAAGCGCCGCGTCGCGCTGTGCCGCCTGCTCCTGCAAAAGCCGGACATGCTGCTGCTCGACGAACCCACCAACCACCTCGACGCCGAATCGGTCGAGTGGCTCGAGCAATACCTCGCCCGCTTCCCGGGCACGGTGGTCGCCGTCACCCACGATCGCTACTTCCTCGACAACGCGGCCGAGTGGATCCTCGAACTCGATCGCGGCCGCGGCATTCCGTGGAAGGGCAACTACACGCAGTGGCTCATCCAGAAGGACGAGCGCCTGAAGCAGGAAGAGTCCGGCGAAAAGGCGCGCCAGAAGGCGATCCAGAAGGAACTCGAGTGGGCCCGCCAGAATGCGAAGGGCGGCCGGTCGAAGGGCAAGGCGCGCTTGCAGCGCATCGAAGAGCTGCAGTCGGTCGACTACCAGCGCCGCCAGGAAACCAATGAAATCTTCATCCCGCCGGGCGAGCGCCTGGGCAGCAAGGTGCTGGAGTTCAAGAACGTTTCCAAGCGCTTCGGCGATCGCCTGCTGATCGACGACCTGAGCTTCATGGTCCCCGCGGGCGCGATCGTCGGCATCATCGGCCCCAACGGCGCCGGCAAGTCGACGCTGTTCCGCATGATCATCGGGCAGGAAACGCCGGACAGCGGTTCGATCGACATGGGTTCGACGGTCAAGCTGGCCTACGTCGACCAGAGCCGCGACAAGCTGGAAGGCAACCACAACGTCTTCCAGGAAGTCTCCGGCGGCGCGGACATCCTCAACATCAACGGCATCGAGATCCAGTCGCGCGCCTACATCGGCCGCTTCAACTTCAAGGGCGCGGACCAGCAGAAGTTGGTCGGCGCGTTGTCGGGCGGTGAGCGCGGTCGTTTGCACCTGGCCAAGACGCTGCTGCAGGGCGGCAACGTGTTGCTGCTCGACGAACCGTCCAACGACCTCGACGTCGAAACGCTGCGCGCGCTCGAAGACGCGCTGCTCGAATTCCCCGGCAACACTTTCGTCATCTCGCACGACCGCTGGTTCCTGGACCGCATCGCCACGCACATCCTCGCCTTCGAAGGCGACTCGCACGTGGAGTTCTTCCAGGGCAACTACCGCGAGTACGAAGAAGACAAGAAGCGTCGTTTGGGCGAAGAAGGCGCGAAGCCGCATCGCCTGCGTTTCAAGGCCCTCAAGTAAGGAGCGATCGATGCAGTTCATGCAGGCGCTGAAGGATCGTTGGTCGTCCAGCAACTCCCTCGTCTGCGTGGGGCTCGATCCGGAGCCGGCGAAGTTCCCGCGGAATTTCGCCGGCGACGAGGAAGGCGTGTTCGCCTTCTGCCGCGACATCGCCGATGCCACCGCGCAGTACGCCTGCGCGTTCAAGCCGCAGATCGCGCATTTCGCAGCGCTCGGTGCCGAAGGCGCATTGACGCGCCTCATCGCGCACCTCCACGCCGCGCATCCCGGCGTCCCGGTGATCCTCGACGCCAAGCGCGGCGACATCGGCAGCACCGCGGAGCAATACGCGCGCGAAGCCTTCGATCGCTACGCCGCCGACGCGGTCACCGCCAATCCGTATCTGGGGCGCGATTCGGTGCAGCCTTTCCTCGATCGCGCCGATCGCGGCGTCGTCATCCTGTGCCGCACGTCGAACAAGGGCGCCGGCGACCTGCAGGACCTGGTGATCGACGGGCGCCCGCTGTATCAGCACGTCGCGGAAAAAGTCGCGAACGAATGGAACACGCACGGCAACTGCGCGCTCGTCGTGGGCGCGACGTGGCCGGAGCAACTCCGCGAAGTGCGCGCGATCATCGGCGACATGCCGATCCTCGTGCCGGGCGTCGGCGCGCAGGGCGGCGATGCCGAAGCCGTGGTGCGCAACGCCGCGACGAAGGACGGCATGGGCCTGCTCGTGAGTTCGTCGCGCGCGATCCTCTACGCGTCTTCGGGTGACGACTACGCGGAAGCTGCGGCACGCGCCGCGCGTGAGCTGCGCGACACGATCAACGCCGCGCGCGGCTGATTCCGGCTTGACGAAGGGAAGCGGCGCATCGTTTGCGCGCCGCGCGCTGAGCGACATCGTGGTATCGCGTTTGCAACGCTGGACCTTCCTTCAGGAGAGAGAAAGGAGGTTCCGATGTTGCGTTCCCTGCTTGCGATAACACTGTTTGGCGCGGCGCTGCCCGCCTTCGCCGATGCGCCGCCCACCAACGTGCCGGTGCAGTTGGCCATGTTCGACGGGCCCCTCGCCGGTTCCTGCCTGCATGTTCCGGAGCCGCCCGATTACGGATTCAAGGTGCTGCAGGCGCAGTGCCTGACGGTCGGCGATGCGCAGATGTGGCAGTTCGAGTCCGCCGTGCAGGGCGGTTACATCGTCCGCAACATGAAGTCCGAGCATTGCCTCGATGCCGAGGCCGGCTCGGCGCCCGGTACGGTCGTCAACGCGTTCACCTGCAACGGTGCGCAAACGCAGCGCTGGGATGTGAACTTCTCCGAAGGCAATCCCGGCACGGCGATGATCCGCAGCCAGCAAACCGGCCTGTGCCTGGACTTCTACGCGGGCACCGCGTCGCAAGCGACCTGCAGCTTCACGACGGGCCAGGCGCCGACGTGGATGGCGAGCCGCCAGGGCGCGCGTGCGCCGAGCGGTGCGTTCGCGTTGCGATCGGTCATCGACGGTGCGTGCATGAGCCTGGGCGAGTTCCCGGTGTCGGTCGCGTGCGAGAACGATCGCCGGAGCAGCTTGCGGTTCGTCCCGATCGATGCGTCGGCGACGACGTTCCGCTTCGACGGCCCCGTCGAGGGAACGTGCCTGATCGATGGCGGCGTCGACAACGCCGTGGTCTATGCCAACTGCCTCACGGGCACGGACGGGCATTGGCGCATCCTGGAAACCGGCGCCAGCGCGCAGGTGCCGAATGCGAGTGGAAGGCAGATGCGTTGGCAGGTGCAGAACGTCGGCACCGGGCAGTGCCTGCATGCCAAGCGCGGCAGCTTCGTTCCCGAGGGCGAGACGGTGACGGCCTGGGCGTGCGACGCCTCGGACAATGCGCTGTGGGAGTTCGTGAAGTACTGAGGTCTCCGGCGTTGCGCGCGTGCGATGCGCGCGCAGCGCCGGACTTCCGCGATCAGCTGCTCAGCGCGCGCCACACCGCGCGCGCGGTCGCGAACGGGAAGCGTGCCCAGATCAGCGAGAACACGCCGAGGCGCTGCAACATCGAGCGTTGCGACGCTTCGAACTTGCTGAAGTACCGCCAGAACCCGCGGTGCTTGTGCCATTCGACGAACACCGGCCGCGCGCGCGACGACACCCCGCGCACGTGCACGACCTGCACGTCGTTGGCGACGGCCACGGTCGCGCCGAGCGCACGCGCACGGCGGCACAGATCGAGGTCTTCGGCATGCAGGCGGTAGCCGGCATCGAAGCCCTGCAAGCGTTCGAACAACGCGCGCGGCAGCAACATCAATGCGCCGGAAATCGCTTCCACGCGTTGCAAGGGTTCACCGGCATCCATCGGCACGCCGAGGTTGGCGTTCGACGGCGAATGCAGCATCGCGGCGAAATCCGGATCGCGGCGTCGTGTTGCCGGATCGCGCTCGCCGCTCGTGTCCACTTGATCGGCGCCGACGATCGCCGCGCCGCCGAGGTCTTCGGCGGCCTCGCGCAGGCGCGAAAGCGTGTCGGATTCGACGAGGCAATCGGGATTGACGAAGGCCAGCCACGGGCCGTCGCATTCGGCCGCGCCCTGGTTGCAGGCGGTGGCGAAGCCGGGGTTGTCGGGATTGGCGACGAAGCGCACGCGCGCATCGGCGGCGGCGTGGCGTTGCATGATCTGCAGCGTGCCGTCGCGCGAGCCGTTGTCGATGATGCGGATCTGGCCGACGCCGGTCGCGTGGCGCAGGCGCAGGAGGCAATCGTCGAGCGTGTCCGCGCTTTCGTGCGCGACCACGACCACTGCGATGTCGCCGTCGGTCATGCGAACAACTCCCGCTGCGGCGCCGGCGGCCCGACGACCGCGAGTTTCGCCGTGAGTTCTTCGCGCACGTGGCGCAAGGGATCGCCCATGAGGAATTGCGCCAGGCGCGCGTGCCACGCAGGCCAGCGCACGGCGAGCGCGTCCATGTCGCCGTCGAACGGAAAGCCTTCGCCCGGGCGCGCGACGAACGCGGTTTCGCACAGCGCGTTGCGCCAGCCCAGGCCCGACAGGCGCAGCGACAGATCGATCAACGCCGCCATCCACGAGCCATAGCTCGCGGCATCCAGGCCGCCCGCGCGTTGGCGCGCGCGGCCGCGCAACAACACGGCGTGGCCGACGGCGGCGGGCAGTTCGGGATGCATCGGTGCCATCGCGGCGCATGCGCGCGCGAGGCGTTCGAGATCGGCGGGCATCGGGTCGATCTCGCCCACGCGCGGCCACGCGGCGACTTCGCCGGCGTTGCACCAGGGCGTGGCGGTGGCGATCGCCGAATCGCGCGCGAGGCAGGCGGTGAGTTGCGTGAGCCACCCGGGCGCGGGTTGCGCATCGGGCGCGAGCACGACGACATCGGAATCACCGCAGGCGCCGAGCACTTCATCCAGATGCGCGACGTCGCCGACCATGCGCTGCCGACGCGTGTAGTGCGCCTGCATCGGCGTGCGCGCGAGCCAACCCTGGATCACGGCGTGCTCGCGCGGACCGGCGCGCGCGTCGTCGGCGAGCCACACGCGCGTACCCGGCTGCGTGCCGGCGTCGACCGCGGCGAGGCACGCATCGAGCGCGACATCGTCGACCGACACCGGCAGGACGACGATGGGCGCCGCCGCATTGGTCATTCCTGGCTCCGTGATACCCCTGGAGCCGATCTTACCCTCGCCTTACTTGCGATACAGCGGCTCCAGCGCGCGGAATTTCTGGCCGTACTCGTCGGTGAGATCGCGTGCTTCCTGCGGGTTGCGGATGATCGTCGCCGTCAGCAACACGATGACTTCGGTGCGCGTGGTGATGGTGCTCTGCGTGCCGAACAGGCCGCCGATCCAGGGAATGCGGCTCAGCCCCGGAACACCGGAGGAGCCCTTGTCTCGCTGATCCTGGATCAGGCCGGCCAGCATGACGGTCTCACCGCTCAGGATGGCGGCTTCGGTCTTCAGGCGGCGCGTGTCGATGCGCACGTTGCCCTGCGCGTCGGCCGCGATCGGGCCCGGCGTGCTGACTTCCTGCACCAGGTCCAGGAACACCATGCCGTCCTTCGTGATGCGCGGGCGCACCTTCAGGATCGTGCCGGTGTCGAGGTACTGCACCTGGCTGATGGTGTTGGTCGGATCGGACGTGCCGGTGTTCACGCTCACCGGCTGGATCGGGATGCGGCTGCCGACGTTGAACGTCGCCTCGGCGTTGTTGCGCACGACGACCGACGGCGTCTGCAGCAGGTTGACGTCGGTGACGCGGTCCAGCGCGTTGATCACCGCCATCGCGTTCGGGCCGAGGAAGGTGGCCGACAATCCGCCGGTCACGTTGCCGTCGCCGTCGGTGGCGAGCCCGCCCGCGCTGCCCGCGGTCGAACCCCAGATCGAACGGCCGAGCGCGAGGGCGCGCAGGGTCGGATCGGGAATCGCATTCTCGAAGTACCAGTTCACGCCGTAGCGCAGGTTGCCTTCGAGCTTCACCTCGGCGACCTGCGCCTCGATGTGCACCTGCAGCGGCATCGTGTCGAGGCGTTCGATCACGTCGCGAATCGACGTCCACGCGCCCGCGTTCGCGCGCACCAGCAGCGTGTTGGTCTCGTCGACCGCGGCAACGCCGACCGTGTCGCCGTTGACCTGCAGCGTGACCGCGCCGTTGCTGCCGCCGCTGCGCGGGTTGAGGGACATGCCTTCGCCCAGGCTACTGCCGCCCGAGTCGCCGCCGATCGTGGCGTTGCTCGTGCCGTCGTCGCCCACGCCGGCGTCCTTGATTTCCGTCGACTCCAGCCCCGGCATCAGCGAGGGCGAACCGCTGCTCTCCCCACCGCCGCGACTGCCGCTACCGAACACCTGCGCGAGGCGATCGGCCAGGTCCTTCGCCTTGACGTACTTCAGCTCGTAGGAGAACAGCTGCACTTCGCCGCCCGCGCCTTCGATGCGGTCGAGCCACGACTGGATTTCGTCGAGATAACGCGGCTGCGAGGTGATCACCAGCACCGCGTTCGCGCCGTCGAGCGGCATGAAGCGGAACATGCCGGCCACCGGCGACTTGCTCGATTCGCCGAACACTTTTTCGAGATCGCCGACGACCTTGCTGGCCTTGCCGGACTTGAGCGGGAACACGCCCACCGACATGCCCTTCAACCAGTCGACGTCGAAGATCTCGATCGTCCGCATGTAGTTTTCGAGTTCGGCGCGCGTGCCGCCGATGGTGATGACGTTGCGCGAGTTATCCGTGGTGATGATCGCGTTGGCGCGCGCGTAGGGCGTCAGCACCTTCTTCATTTCCTCGGCGGAGATGAAACGCAGCGGCACCACGCGCGCCTCGTAACCGCGCGCGAGCGCGGGCGAACCGGTGCGCGGTGCGACCGTGCCCGCGAGCGCGGC
Organism: Noviluteimonas gilva; assembly: GCF_009740395.1. Lineage (GTDB taxonomy): Bacteria > Pseudomonadota > Gammaproteobacteria > Xanthomonadales > Xanthomonadaceae > Noviluteimonas > Noviluteimonas gilva. The sequence goes on along the minus strand of NZ_WOXT01000001.1, from coordinate 1,265,595 downwards.
GTCGGCGGCGACGATGTTGTAGCGCCCGTCGGCGTACACCATGCGCGCGTTGTTCCAGCCCAGTACCTGTTCGAGCAGCGACATCGCCTGCGCCGGGCTCACCGGCCGCGGCGTGGCCAGCGTCACGGTGCCCTGCACGCCCGGCGCGATGACATAGTTCTGGCCGAGCATGTCGCCGAGGATCGCCTTCACCACCGCGTGCAGCGATTCGCCTTCGAAATTGAACGTCGCCGCGCCGGAGCTGCCACCCAGGTTCGGCGGCGGCGCGCTCGCCGCGCTGCTGTTGATGACCTCGCCGCTGCCGCGCTTGAGCTGCGCGGACGGCGTGCCGTCGGTGGCGGGTGGCGTTTCGCCGACGGGCGTGGTGGTCGTGCCGGTCGTGGTGTCCATCTGCGGGCGCGGCAGGTTCGACTGGATCACCGGCACGGTGCGGTCGCCGTCCTTGCGGATCGTGGCCACCGGTTGCGAGGTACACCCGGCCAACGCCACGAGAAAGGCGGTGATCGCGAGCGTCGCGAGTTTGGATCGATCAGTCGTCATGGCTCGCTCTCTGCTCATTTCGCCGGAGTCTTCTGGGTATTTTGTTGCTGCGCTTCCTCGCGCAATTGCGCGCGACGTTGCTCGATGCGGCGACGGATCGCGTCCATCTGTTGTTCGGGCGTCATCGGGGCGTCCTCGAGCGTCGAACCGGTCTGCTGCGGCGCCGCGTTGGCGTTGGTCACGGCGGCGGGCGGCGGCGGGGGCGGCGGCGCGGAGGCCGTGTCCAGCGGTTCGTCCATGTTGATCTGGGGCGGCGGCACGGGATTGGTCGGCGACACGCCGCCCTTGCCGTCGAAGGTGCGCAGTTCCATGCGCTTTTCGCCCTGCGGGCCGACGAAGGTGGCCGCGCGCGGTTCCAGCGACACCAGGCGCCAGCCCTGCGCTTCGGCCGGCGCTTCGTCCTGCTTCATGCGGATCGGCTGGCCGCCGTTGGTGGGCGTGATGATCGCCATCTGCAGTTGCGGCGTGATCAGCACGCTGGTGAGCGCGAATTCGAATTGCTGCGCCTCGCTGTCGTCGCCCTGCGGTTGCAGCGAGAACGGTTGCGGGCGGCGATCTTCGGAGAACAGCGGACGTTGCGCGGTTTCGGCGTACTGCGCGATGGGGCCGATACGCTCGGGTTGCGCCTTCGGCACATCCGGCAACGCGCGCAACAGCGAGGGATCGTCGGACAACTTGCCGATGCGCCCGCCCATGCCCACGAGTGCGAGCACCCACGCGAGCAACGCCCAACCGGCGAGGGTGGCGAGCAACCAGGTGCGGGGGCCGGCGTCACTCAGTCGCATCGACGTTGCCTCCCGTCATCGGCTGCGGTGCGTCTTCCGGCTGCAGTTCCGGTTGCGCCTGCGGCGGCGGCGGCGCGGCGGCGCGCGCGGTGCGTCCGGGCGCGCGCGGCGCGATGTAACCGTACAAATCGAAGCTCACGTCGAGCCCGCCGCTTTGCGCCTTGCCCTGCCCCGGCATGTAGAAGTAACGCTGCGCGAGGATGTTGAGGTTTTCGACGAACACGCGCGGGCTGCCGCTTTCCAGCGCGTGCAGCGCGCTCGCCAGTTCGCCGGTGCCGCAACGCAGGCGCACCTGCACCGTGACACGCACGAAGCGTTCGGCCGGGCGTTGTTCGGACAGGGGCGAGCGATTGGTGATTGCACAACTCCGGTTGCCGGGGCTCGCCTGCGCGACGACGGCTTCGAGGCGTTGCACGAGGCCTGCGGTCGCCAATTCCGGCGTGGCTTCGGGCAGAAAACCGGGGCGACCGCGCAAGGCCTGGCGCACCTGCACGAGACGACGTTCGACCGCCGGCGCCTGCGCCAACTGCGTGCGCACGCGCAGCTCGCGCGCTTGCAGGCCCGCGATGCGGTCTTCGGTATCCATCATCGGCACCGTCCACCAAGGATGCAGCAGCACGAAATACGCCAGTGCGAGCGCGGCCACCAGCAGGCCGAGCGCGAGCCAGCGATCGCGGTCAGTCGTTGCCGGCGCCACGGGGCGTGGTCTCCTGCTTGTTCTGCACGTTCTGCACGGTGGGTTGCACGACCACGAGGTCGGCCGTCAGCGTGAAGCGATCGCGGCCCGAACGCGGATCGGGTTGCAGCGCGCCGGTGAGCGCGGGTGCGCGCCACAGCGGCGAGCCTTCCAGGCGCTGCACGAGCGAGGAGGCTTCGCTGCTCAATCCGATCAGCGTGAGCTTGTCGTTTTCGATGGCGACCTTTTCCATGTAGGTCGTGTCGGGCAGGCGGCGCGTGAGTTCGTCGATCACTTCGATCGCGCTCGGGCGGCCGCGGCGCATCTGGTCGAGATAGGCCTGGCCTTCGACCATGTCGACGAGTTCCTGGCGACGCTGCGAAGCGGTGCGCGCCTTCGCGGACTGCGCAGAGACTTGGGTTTCGAAGGCATCCGCGGCCGCGCGGCGGTTTTCGAGGATCTGCCACAGCGCCAGGGCGAGCGCGAGCAACGCGACGGCGCCGAACACCCAGTTCCAGCGTGCGAGCGGATCGGCGCGATGACGGCGTTGCGCCGGCGGCAACAGGTTCACGCCGAGCGGCACGCCGTTGTTGTCGGACAGGTCGATGCCCGCGAGCGTCGACTGGATGCCACCGAGCGCGGCCATGCGCGGCTGGATGGCGGTGAGCGGGACGGCGACGAGTTCGACGTCGAGTTGGCCGTCGCTCGCACGACGACCGAGGATGCGCGCATCGAACGCGGCGGTCTCGGCGGTGAACGGCGTCTGCCGATCGATTTCGAAGGACACCACGTCGCGCAGGCGTTCGGCCGCGGCGGAGGGCAGCGTGAGGCGACGGCGCAAACCGGAGGCGGCGGGCATCACGAGCCAGCGCGGCAGGTCGACGATCGAAGGCGCGAGCACGGTGGCGAGCGGATCGGCGTCGATGCCGAGGTCTTCGCCCGCGGGCAGGCGGCCGATGTCGCGGATGGCGGCGGCGTCGACATCACCGGTCTGCAGGCGCACCTGCAGTGCATCTTCGCCGGTGCCGGCATCCTGCGAGAGCAGCAGGCGATCGCGCCCGAGGCCGAGCGCGGCACGCCAGCGCACGGGCAACCACGCGGCGAGCGCGCGCGACCACCACGACAGCCATCCACCCGCGCCCGGCAGGACACGCGTCTGGATGCGGCCGATACGGTCGCGCAGTGCATTCATCGCGGCGATGCTCCCTCCTCCCAGCGCAGCGGCGTGTACGCGGAGCCCGGCAGGCCGTTACCCCCCGCACGCACCACGACGCGCAGCCTCGCTTCGCGTCCATCGCGAAGCCGTGCACGGCTGTCGATACTATACGTGCCGCTGCCGCTGCTCACTAAAGGCTCGCCGCCTTCCAGCACGGGCGCGGGTTGCCCGGAGGACGGATCCCATGCGCGACGGCGCGCGATCGTCGGCTCCGGGTCCAGGCCCATCGCCCGCAGCACCGGGGCCGAGGCGAAGGCCGGGTCCGGGCGCGTTCGGCCGCTGAACACCGTCAGGTCCGGCGCGATCTTCGCGTACAGCGCGGGCGTCATGCCCAGCACCTGTTCGAGTTCGGCGACGCTTTCGAAGGGCGCGTCCTTCGCGCCGTACGGGCGTTCGGCCGCGGCGTAGTCGGGATCTTCGGCGCCGCCTTCGGGTTGCGTCAGCAGGTCGGGGTCGCGCCAGTCCATCACGGCGGCGGCGAGTTTGCGCGCATCTTCCATCGACATCGCGCCCTGCTGCTGGAACAACGCGGCGAGCAAGGCCAGGTCCGCCTGGTTCAGATCGATCTTCCCGTTTTCGTCAGTCAGCGCGATCTGCACGTCGGCGTCGGCGAACGTCCAGTCGTAGTCGCGCCCATCGGGCCGCCACTGGCGGCGCGGGTCGGGTTCGGTGACGCGGGTCAGCGCGTATTCCATCCCCGCGCGCGCCACTTCCTCGGCCATCACGCCGCGGTGCAACACGCGGCCCTGCAGGCCTTCGATCTTCGCCGTCAGCGCGAACGCGCCGATCAACGCGGTGAGCAACGCGATCAGCCACAGCACCAGCAGCAGCGCGACACCGCGTTGCGTGCGCTGCGCACTCATAGTGAAGACCCCACGTAACCCGCCGCGAGCGGCAGCGTCATCACCATCGGCGGCCACGCGCGGCCATCGGCGTCCTGCAGCGTGATTTCGACCTGCACCGGCAGGCGATCGCCGGCGATCCACTGGTCCTGCCAATCGCCGATCGTGTTGTCGGCTTTCATCGCGCGATAGCGGAACGTCGCTTCGCGCAACGGACCTGCGAGCAATTCGGGTTCGCGCGGCGGCGTTTCCGATTTCGTTTCGCCTGCGAGCACGAGGGTGAACGTGACTTCGAGGCGTGGGCCGCCCTCCCCGTCGACCAGGGTGAGTTCGTGCAAATACGGCCCGCCGCGTCCGAGGTAATCGGGCAGGTCGGCGACGAAGCGCATGTGCGTGGCATCGCCTTCGAAACGCCGCGGCATGCCCGTGTCCTGGTTGAGGCCGAATTGCACGGGACGCGCACCGCTGATGCGACGACGCAGGAACAACTCGACCGCGCGCATGTGTTCGTTGCGTTGCGCGATGGTTTCGCCGCGCGCGGCGGTCGCGGTCGCGGCGCGCAGGGACGCGAACGCGAGCGCGAGGCCCGCGGCAAGCAACATCGTCGCGAGCAACACTTCGATGAGCGAGAAGCCGCGCTGCCGCTGCATCAGATGCCTCCCTGCAAGGTCGGCGCGACCAGGCGCAGCGTGCGGATCCGCAAGCGATTGCGCGGCGTGCCGTCGCCCCACTGCACCTGCAGGTCGATCGCGTACATCTTCGAGGCGGTCGGATCCTGCGGCTGCGGGTTGTCGGAGACCAGGCTCGGGTCGCGCCACGGCTCGATGTCGAGCGTCCAGCGATAACGCCCCTGTTCGAAATCGCCTTCCTTGTGCCCTTGTTCGAGCGGCGCGCCGACGCCCTGCTGCGCGATCAGCGACTGCGCGTGCATCGCCGCGCGTCCTGCATCGTCGGCCCAGCGCACCTGTTTGGTCGCGCCGGAAAGAATGCCGAGCAGGATCGTCAACCCCAACGCGAGCAACGCGAAGGCGAGGATCACTTCGATCAGCGTGAAACCCGCGGCGCGCCGACGCAGGTTCATCGCTGCACCTCACCCGGACGCACTTTGACTTCGCCCGTGAGCCACGCGACATCGATATTCCACGCCGCGCTTTTCTGGCTGAGTTGCACGCGGCCGCCCGTGGACGCGCCGTCGGCGAAGAACACGATGCCGCCGATGCCGTTCGCAGGTTTCACTTCGCGCGCGCCGGTGAAGGTGATGCCGAACTTTTTGTCGATCGTGCCGGCGCGATCGTTCGGCGCGAGCCACGTGTGCGCGGCCGGATCGATCAGGAAGCGTTGCGGCTCCCCGGTGGAAATCGCCTGCGCACGCGTGTAGCGCAACTGCGCGGCGATCTCTTTCGCATCGGCGCGCAGGCGCATGCCGGAAAAGCCGCCGGTGATGGCCGCGGCCGCGAGCGCGCTGGCCGCTGCGATCAGCACCAGCACCATCAGCACTTCGAGCAGCGTGAAGCCGCGCGGTAACGCGACCGGGCGCATGCGGTTATTCGAACGCGATGTCGCCGTCGACGCTCGTGCCGCCCGGCTTGCCATCCTTGCCCAGGCTCATCAGGTCGAAGGCCTTGCCTTCGCCGGGAGTCTTGTAGACGAAGGGATGGTTCCAGGGGTCGTTGAGCTCGCCGGTCTTGGCGTAGGGGCCGAGCCAACCGCTCGCGTCGCTCTGCACGAGATCGTTGAGCGAAGGCGGCAGCGTGCCGGTGTCCTGTTCGTACTGCTGCACTTTCTCGGCGATGGTCTGCACCTGCGCCTTGGCGAGGTTGACCTTGGCGCGGTCGCCGCCGCCGAGGATGCGCGTGGCGGCGAAGGCGACGATGCCGCCGATGAGCACGACCACGATGATGATCTCGATCAGGCTGAAGCCCGATTGCGCGGCGCGTGCGGCCGGGATCCTGAGGTTTCGGTTCATGAGGGTCATCCGATGGCGTTGGTGAGGTCGTAGATGGGCATCAGCACGGCCATGATCACCACGCCGACGACGGCGGTGAGCACCAGCGTGATGACGGGGACGAGTGCGGCCAGCATGCGGTCCAGCGCCTGTCCCGTTTCGGCTTCGAACGTGTCGGCGGTCTTCAGCAACAGGGTGTCGAGCGCGCCGGATTCCTCGCCCACCTGGATCATCTGCAAGGCCAGGCGGGGAAACCGCTTGCCCTTGCCGAGCGCCGTGGACAGGCCGACGCCGCTCTTCACGTCGTTGGCGGCGGATTCGACATCCGCCTGGAGCATGAGGTTCCCCATCACGTTGCGCGCGATGCCCAGCGCGGTCAGCAGCGGGACACCATTGCGCAGCAGCGTGCCGAGCGTGCGCGCCAAACGTGCGGTTTCCAGCCGCGCGATCAGCGGGCCGACGATCTTCTTGCCGAGCAGCCATTCGTCGAAGCGCGCGCGGAAGGCCGGATCGCGCCGCTTGCGGTCGAACCACCACAGCGCGAGCGCCGGCAGGACCACTATCACGATCCACCAGTCGCGCACGAACAGGCCCAGGCCCAGCACCATCTTCGAGAACCACGGCAGTTCCGCATCGAGGCTGGCGTACATCGCCGAGAACTGCGGCACCACGTAACCGAGCAGGAACAACAGCGCGCCACCGACGACGAGCAGCAGGATCGCCGGGTAGATCAGCGCGTTGACCACGCGCCCGCGCAATGCGCGGCTGCGTTCGAGATATTCGCCCAGGCGTTGCAGCGTTTCGTGCAGCGTGCCGCCGGCTTCGCCCGCGCGGACCATGTTGACGTACAACCGCGAGAACGTGCCGTGCTGTCGCTCCAATGCCGTCGACAACGCGCTGCCGCCGCGCACCGCATCGCGGATGTCGGCGATGGTGCGCTTGGCCGCTTCGTCTTCCGGCAATTCCAGCAGGATCGTCAGCGCGCGATCGAGCGGCTGGCCCGCACCGAGCAAGGTCGCGAGCTGTTGCGTGAACTGCACGAGCCGTTCGCCCGCGAAGGGCTTGGACTTGAACAACGCGCGCCACGCCGATTCGCCGCCGCCTTCGGACGCCAGCCGCGTTTCGACCGGCAGGTGCCCCTGCTCCTGCAGGCGCACGGCCACTTCGCCCGCGGTCGCGGCCTCCATCTGGCCGTCGAGCAGTTCACCGCGTGCGTTGAGCGCCTTGTAGCGGAAAAGGGGCATGGGGGCTTATGCGTCTTCGGTGACGCGCAGGACTTCTTCGATGGTGGTGACGCCCTGTAGGGCCTTGACGATGCCGTCCTCGTACATCGTGCGCATGCCGGACTGGCGCGCGAGTTGTTCGAGCTCGCCCATGCCGGCGTGGCGCATGACGGCGCGACGGAGTTCGTCGTTCATCACGAGGAACTCCATGATCGTCGTGCGCCCGAGGTAACCCGATGGCGAATATTCGGAAGGCTTCGGGCGATACAGATATATGTCGCCATCGCGCTCGTACTTGCGCAGGCTGAACTTCTCGATTTCTTCGGGCGAGGCGCGATAGCGCTCCGCGCTTTCCGTGTGCAGGCGGCGCACGAGACGCTGCGCGAGGATGCCGTTGACCGTCGAGGTCAGCAGGTAATCCTCCACGCCCATGTCCAGCAAGCGCGTGATGCCGCCGGCCGCGTTGTTGGTGTGCAGCGTGGAGAGCACGAGGTGGCCGGTGAGCGCGGACTGGATCGCGATGCGCGCGGTTTCCAGGTCGCGCATTTCGCCGATCATGATGATGTCCGGGTCCTGTCGCACGATCGACCGCAACGCGTTGGCGAAGTCGAGCCCGATCTGCGGCTTGGCCTGGATCTGGTTGATGCCTTCGATCTGGTATTCGACCGGATCTTCGACGGTGATGATCTTGACGTCGCTGGTATTGAGCTTGCTCAGCGCGGTGTACAGCGTGGTGGTCTTGCCCGAACCGGTCGGGCCCGTGACCAGCATGATGCCGTGCGGTTGTTCGAGCACGTGCTGGAACTGCGGCAGGAATTCGTCGGTGAAACCCAGGCGCTCGAAGTCGAGCACGACGGTCTCGCGATCGAGCAGTCGCATCACCACGCTCTCGCCGTGCGAGGTCGGCATGGTGCTTACGCGCAGGTCGAGTTCCTTGCCCTGCACGCGCAGCATGATGCGGCCGTCCTGCGGCAGGCGGCGTTCGGCGATGTTGAGCTTCGCCATGATCTTGATGCGGCTGATGATCGCGGCGGTGAGGTTGGCCGGCGGGCTTTCCGATTCCTCGAGCACGCCGTCGACGCGGTAACGCACCTTCAGGCGGTTCTCGAACGGCTCGATGTGGATGTCCGACGCGCGCAGTTCGACCGCACGCTGGATGATCAGGTTCACCAAACGGATGACGGGTGCTTCGGACGCGAGATCGCGCAGGTGCTCGACATCGTCCATGTCGCCCGTTTCGCCTTCGGCCGTTTCGACGATCGCACCCATCGCGCTGCGGCCCTGGCCGTGCCAGCGTTCGATGAGGTCGTCGATTTCCGAACGCAGCGCGATGCTCGGACGCACGTCGCGGCCGGTGGCCAGGCGCACGGCGTCGAGTGCGTAGATATCCTGGGGATCGGCGATCAGCACGTCGACCAGGTTGTCGCGTTCGGCGATCGGCACGACGTGGAATTGCTTCATGAACTTCGTCGAGAGCACCACCGATTCGGGGGGCAACTCGGGCGCGTCCTTCGCGCTCACCAGCGGCAGGCCGAGGACGGCGGACGCGGTTTCGGCGTGGTCGCGTTCGGACACCAGGCCCAGGCGCGCGAGCAGCCCGAGCAGGCTGCCGCCGGTTTCTTCCTGCAGGCGGCGTGCGCGGGCGAGGTCGGCGTCCTTCAGCCGGCCGCGCTCGACGAGGGCGGCGACGATGCGGTCGTCCGCCGCGGCCTCGATGCTGCCCGGGTCGGGCCGTGAATCGAATGTTTCGACGATGGCATTCATGATCGCCTGACTCTAGCAGACGCCGCGTAGGGGGTCGGTCGGGGAAATGCCGCCCTTACCCCACCCATTTCCTCGCATTCCGGAAGATCCGCATCCACGGACCGTCGTCGCCCCAACCGCGCGGGGCCCAGCTGTAATTCGCCGTGCGCAGCGTGCGTTCGGGGTGCGGCATCAGGATGGTCACGCGGCCGTCGGTGGACGTCAGGCCGGCGATGGCATCGGGCGAGCCGTTGGGGTTGGCCGGATACAAAGTCGCCGTCTTGCCGTCGCCATCGACGTAGCGCAGCGCGATCAACGCCTTCTTCGCATCGCCCTCGTTCGCGAACGCCGCACGGCCTTCGCCATGCGCCACCGCGACCGGGATGCGCGCACCCGCCATGCCCTGCAGGAACAGCGACGGCGAGTCGAACACTTCGAGCAGCGCCAGGCGCGCTTCGTACTGTTCGCTGCGATTGCGCAGGAAGCGCGGCCAGTGTTCGGCGCCCGGGATGATCGGCTTGAGCTGCGCGAGCATTTGGCAACCGTTGCACACGCCGAGCGCGAAGCTGTCCGCGCGTGCGAAGAAGCGCGCGAACTGCTCGCGCATCTCCGGACGTTCGAGCACCGAAGTCGCCCAGCCGCGGCCGGCGCCCAGCACGTCGCCGTAGCTGAAACCACCGCAGGCGACGAAGCCCTTGAAGTCCTCCAGCGTCGCGCGGCCGGCGATGAGATCGCTCATGTGCACGTCGACGGCGGCGAAACCCGCGCGGTCGAACCCGTACGCGGTCTCGACCTGGCTGTTGACGCCCTGCTCGCGCAGGATCGCCACGCGCGGACGCGCACCGACGTTGATGTACGGCGCGGCGATGTCGTCGGCCGGTTCGAAGGTCAGGCGCGGCTGCAAACCCGGCGCGTCGAAACGGCGCGCGGTGGCTTGTTCTTCATCGGCGCACTCGGGGTTGTCGCGCAGGCGTTGCATCGCGTGCGTGACCGACCACCAGGCGTCGAACAGCGCATCCCAGCGCCATTCGGTGAGCACGGCGCCTTCGCGCAGGACGCGGACCGTCGGCGCCGTCGTCGGGCGCGCGATGCGCTGCGCGCAATCGATCAGGCCATGGCGCGCGACGAGATCGGCGAACTCCGCGCGATCCTCCGCATGGATCTGCACCAGCGCGCCGAGTTCTTCGTTGAACAGCGTGCGGAACGGATCCTCGCCCCAGTTGTCGAGCGAGATGTCCAGGCCCAGGTGCGAAGCGAACGCCATTTCGCACAACGCCGCGAACGCGCCGCCGTCTGAACGATCGTGGTACGCCTGCAGCAGGCCCGCTTCGCGCGCGTCGCGGATCAATTCGAAGAATGCGCGCAGGCGTTGCGGATCGTCGAGATCGGGCACCGGACCGGCGAACGCGGGCAACGCCGCGGAAGCGCCGACACCGGCGGCCGGATGCGTCTGCGCGAGGATCGATCCACCCAGGCGCTGCTTGCCGCCGCCCAGGCCGATCAGCCACACCTCGCTGTCGGCTTCGCGCACGAGCAGCGGCGTGAGCTGCTGGCGCACGTCGTCGACGGGCGCGAACGCGGAAATGATCAGCGACACCGGCGACACGGATTTGTGCGCAACGCCATCGCTGGTCCACTGCGCCTGCATCGACAGCGAGTCCTTGCCGACCGGAATGCTGAGGTCGAGTTCGGGCGCGAGTTCCATGCCGACCGCGCGCACGGCGTCGAACAACTTCGCGTCTTCGCCGGCGTGACCGGCGGCCGCCATCCAGTTCGCGGAGAGCTTGATGCGATCGAGCGACGCGACGGGCGCGGCGCACAGGTTGGTGATCGCCTCGCCCACGGCCATGCGCGCGGCGGCGGCGGCGTCGAGCAACGCCAGCGGCGAGCGTTCGCCGATCGCCATCGCTTCGCCACCGAAGCCCGCGTAATCGGCGAGCGTGATCGCGCAATCGGCGACCGGCATCTGCCATGGACCGACCATCTGATCGCGCGCGGTGAGGCCACCGACGGTGCGGTCACCGATGGTGATCAGGAATTGCTTGGAGGCGACGGTCGGATGCGCGAGCACACGCAAACCGGCGTCGTTGAGATCGAGCGAATTGGTCGACAGTTCCGGCCAACGCGGCGCAGGCGGCGTGGACGTGTCGCGGTGCATCTTCGGCGGCTTGCCGAACAACACGTCCATCGGCAGGTCGATCGCGCGATCGTCGGGCAACTGTTGGATCGTGGCGCCATGCGCAACGACCAGGCGTTCTTCCGCCGTGGCGTGGCCGACGACGGCGAACGGGCAACGCTCGCGCAAGCAAAGCGCGGCGAATTCCGCGACGCGCTCCGGCGCGATGCCGAGCACGTAGCGTTCCTGCGATTCGTTGCACCACAACTGCATCGGCGAAAGCGTGGGATCGTCGGTCGGAATGCGATCCAGGTCGATCACGCCGCCGACGCCCGAATCGTGCAGCAATTCGGGAATCGCGTTCGACAAACCGCCCGCGCCCACGTCGTGCACCGACAGGATCGGATTGTCGGCGCCGAGCGCGACGCAACGGTCGAGCACTTCCTGCGCGCGGCGCTCCATCTCCGGGTTGTCGCGCTGTACGGACGCGAAGTCGAGGTCTTCGGCGCTTTCGCCCGACGCCACCGAACTCGCGGCGCCGCCGCCCAGGCCGATCAACATCGCGGGACCACCGAGCACGATCACCGCGTCGCCGGGCGAGAGCGCGCGCTTGGCGACCATGTCGCGATCCATCGCGCCCAGGCCACCGGCGAGCATGATCGGCTTGTCGTACGCGCGGACCAGGCCGTCGCCTTCGCCGAGTTCGAAGCTGCGGAAATAGCCGTTGAGGTTCGGACGACCGAATTCGTTGTTGAATGCCGCGGCGCCGAGCGGGCCGTCGGTCATGATTTCCAGCGCGGGCGCCATGCGCGGATTCAGCGCGCGCGGCGCTTCCCACGGTTGCGGCAAGGTCGGGATGCGCAGGTGCGAGACCGAGAAACCGGCGAGGCCCGCCTTCGGGCGGCCGCCGCGACCGGTGGCGCCTTCGTCGCGGATTTCACCGCCGGCGCCGGTGGACGCACCGGGGAACGGCGAGATCGCCGTCGGATGGTTGTGCGTTTCGACCTTGATGCAGAACGCGCCGGGCTGCGCCGGTTCGCTGCGATATTCGTGCGTCTGCGGATCGGGGCGGAAGCGCGAGACGTTGTCCGCGCCTTCCATCACTGCCGCGTTGTCGCTGTACGCCGACAGCGTGTGTTCCGGCGTGCGCGCGTGCGTGTGCTTGATCATCTTGAACAACGAGACGTTCTGCCCGTTGTTCGTCATCTCGCGCCCGTCGATGGTCCACGAGGCGTTGAAGATCTTGTGGCGGCAATGCTCGGAGTTCGCCTGCGCGAACATCATCAGTTCGACGTCGTGCGGATCGCGCGCCAATTCGGTGTAGCGATAGCGCAGGTAGTCGATTTCGTCCTGCGCCAGCGCCAGGCCCAGGCGCGCGTTGGCGGCATCGAGCGTGGCGACGGGCACGACTTCGAGCGAGGCGCGCTCGGGCGTTGCGAACATCGCCGCGCCCGCGTTGCGTTCGGCGACGAGCGATTGCGTCATCGGGTCGTGCAGCAAGCGCGCGAGCGCCGTTTGCGTGGCGGGATCGTCGGGCCAGCCCGCGATGTCCAGGCGCAGGCCGCGTTCGACGCGCTTGATCGGGAGATTGGCGCCGTGCAGCAGCTCGGTCGCCTTGCTCGCCCATGGCGAGATCGTGCCCAGGCGCGGCAGCACGTAGCGCGAGACCGCGCCGTCGGCGCGTGGCGCCTGCGTGTCGCCGGCTTCGAGGATGCGATGGAGGGCGTCGCGATCGACGCGTGCCTCGCCGTTCGCAGGCTCGACCCAATACGTGAACCAGGCGCCGGCGATGCGGAGCGCGGGTGCCAGCGCCCGGAGGCGCGCTTCGAGCCGTTCACGTCGGAACGGCGAAAGGGCCGGCAGGCCCTCGAGGACGATCATCTGGGACGGAACCGTGGGAACGGGCCCGGCATTCTAACCGGTCAGCGGCTCCCGGCCCCGCCCCGGCCGGCCGCCGGTTCGGTTGCGTTCGACCGCCCGACCGCCTTGCCGGCCGCGAGCTGGTCCAGCGCGGCCCGCAGCTTCTCCGGCGGGAGGTAGCCGCCGAGCGCGGTGCCATCGGCCGCGACGATCATCGGCGTGCCCGTCAGGCCCGCGCGGCGGCCGACGTCGTATTCCATCGTCACCGGGTTGGTGCAGTTGACGTTCTTCACGGGGCGGTCGTTCTTGGCGTCGGTCAGCGCGCGGCGCCGGTCGGGCGCGCACCACACCGAAACCATCTTCTGGAAATCGGGGCTGCCCAGGCCCATGCGCGGGAACGCGAGGTATTCCACCGCGATGCCCTGGCGGTTGATCTCGGCGATTTCGCTGTGGAACTTGCGGCAGAACCCGCATTCGACGTCGGTGAAGACGCTGACGGTGTACTTGGGATTCGGCGGCGAGAAGACGATGCGGTCGGCCTTGGGGATCGTGGCCATCAGCTTGCGGCGCACGGCGTTCAGCGGCGCGTCGCCCATGTTGGTGTCGGTGAAGGTGTCGAAGACCTGCCCCTGCATCAGGTACTTGCCGTCGTCGCTGACGTAGACCACCTGGCCGCCGACCACGATCTGGCGGAACCCCGGGAACGGCGCGGCGCCGACCCATTCGATCGTCACCTGGTCGTTGATGCGGCGGATCGCGTCGCGCGCCCGGGCCTCGGGCGTGCCGGAACGGATGAAGGGTTCGATGGCGTTGGGGGCCTTGGTCGCCTTGGCGCCCGGCTTGGCGGCGACGGCCGGCGGGCCCTCCTGCGCACAGGCGGACAGGCTGAGGGCAACGCAAAGCAGGCCGGCGGCGAAACGCATCATCGAACGATCCAGGAAGGGGGCGGCGGGATCATGGCACGACGCTCCTGAAGGGCCAGTACCGCTGGTCACGGATCGGCCAACGCCGGGCGCATTCACCCGCGCGGATGGTGTTTGGCGTGCAGTTTCTGCAAATGTTCGCGCGCCACCAGCGTGTAGATCTGTGTCGTGGACAGCGAACTGTGGCCGAGCAGGAGCTGCAGCGCGCGCAGGTCGGCACCGCGGTTGAGCAGGTGCGTGGCGAAACTGTGGCGCAGCCCGTGCGGGCTGATGCGACGCGGGTCGATGCCCGCGGCCGCCGCGTACTGCTTCACCAACCCCCAGAACCGCTGCCGCGACGGCGCTTCGCCACTGTGTTCGAGGAACAACGGCGCGAGCGCTCGCTTGCCCGCGATCTTCGGCCGCGACTCGGTGAGATAACGCTGCAACCAGTGCTGCGCTTCTTCGCCCAGCGGCACCATGCGCTCCTTGCTGCCCTTGCCCATCACGCGCAACACGCCCTGGCGCAAATTGAGCCCGGTCGACGGCAAATTGCACAACTCACTCACGCGCAACCCGCACGCATACATCAACTCGAACATCGCACGATCCCGCAACCCGATCGCATCGTCGATGTCCGGCGCATTGAGCAACGCATCGATATCCGTTTCCGACAACGCCTTCGGCAACGAACGCGGCAACCGCGGCGGATCGATCAACGCCGTCGGATCATCCTCGCGCACCTGCCGCCGCACGCAATGGTTGTAGAACGCACGCAACGTCGACAGCAACCGCGAATTGCTGCGCGGCGAATACCCCGCATGCGTACGTTCTGCAAAATAATCGAACAAGGCCGCACGATCCGCCCCCGCCAACCCACCGCCCTGCCCCTCGCGCCACCGCGCATACCCTTCCAGATCGCGCCGATAACTTTCCAACGTCGCCTGCGCCACACCCGACTCCGCCCACAGCGCATCGAGAAATTCAGCGATGGCCTGCGAATCCGCCTCAGGCACGGGCCCGCGCTGCATGGCAAGCGTGCGACGTTGGGAGGGTGAGGAGGACGGCATGTTTCGCAGCTTATCCGACTTCTTTCGAAATCATTGGCGCGCCGCCCGAACGTTGATGGTTCCAAATTTTCTTGGGAAAAAAAGTTGAAACCATCAACGCTGGGGCATCACCTTGCGGGTCGCTTCGATCAGGGCAACGCGCCCGAGCTTTTATTGGAGGGTGCGAAGCAAGCTTCGCACTGGCCGATCTTTGAGAGCGGAGCGCGCTGCCTTTCTGACAGATCGCCGCGAAGGTGCCGATGCCCGAGAGAGGACATCGAGTAGAGCGCGCGACCGGAGCTCGGCTACAAGATGTCCTCGACGGGCAAGGCACCGCCCGTCGGGTGTGCTGGCTGTAGGCGCGAATGCATCAACGCACAACGCAACCATCCATAACCAGCTGTCGAGCAACCCGACGAGTAGCGCGCAGTGGACGTCGCGTTGAAGGCCACATTGCGGAGCTTGAGCTCTTGCGGAGCAATGTGGCCTTCAATGCGGCGCGCCGCTGCGCCCCTCTGGTGGAGCCACCCCCACACCCCCCGGTATCCTTCATCGATGCAAACCAAAATCCCCCCGGAAGAGAAACCCAAAGCCCTGATCTTCTGGCGCCTATTCGCGTTGCTCTACGACGCATTCCCCGTAATCGCCCTGTGGTTCCTGGCGTCCCTGGCTTTCACCCTCGCCTACACCTACGTAGGCCACCACGACACGCACCAGAACATCCCACCCTTCAGCCCCCTGCAATGGCTGCTGTGGCTGGTGTGCTGGACGATCGCGGGACTCTATGGAGTGCTGAGCTGGCGACGCGGCGGCCAAACCCTCGGCATGCGCCCCTGGCGCCTGCGCGTCACCACGCCCGATGGCGGCAAACCGACCTGGCGCGCACTGTGGATCCGCTACGCAATGGGATCGGTGTCCCTGCTCGCAGCGGGACTCGGATTCTGGTGGGCGTGGATCGATCGCGACCGCCTCACCTGGCACGACCGCGCGAGCCAGACACGCATGTTGCGCGATGCGAAGCAGCGCGCGCCGACCCTACCCCCCGCACAAGGGGGGTGATTCGCGCATAGCGCGAATCGTGGGGTCTCAGGTCGCAGCGAACCGACGCAACCCCACCCCAGCCCTCCCCTGCGTGCAGGGGAGGGAGCACATCAACCGCTTCGCCGACGGAACAGGAACGCCGACACACCGAACATCACCGCCAGCGGCAGGAACATCGCGATCCGCACGTCGAAGTGGAACGCCTGCGCGAGATTGCCGAACAGGGTCTGCAACATCCAGAACCCCAGCGCGAACACGATGCCGATGAACAACCGCTTGCCCATGCCGCCGCTGCGGAGCGAACCGAAGGCGAACGGCACCGCCGCCAGGCACAACGCCAGCACGTTGATCGGATAGAACCAGCGGCCCCAATAGATTTCTTCGAAGTCGCCCGAATCCAGCCCGTTGCGCTTGAAGTAATCGATGCTCTGCGCCAGATCGCGCGAAGGCAGATAGCGCGGGCGCGTGACGCTTGCCGCCAGCGCGGCGTCGTCGAGATTCGTCTTCCAGCGTTCCACCGGAATCGTTTGTTGCGTCACCGACGTCGCGCCGAACGTCGTGCGCGTGACGTTGCGCAGGAGCCAACCGCTCGGGCGATGTTCGGCGATGGCGGCCTGCGCGATGGAGGACAGACGGCCCTCGTCGTCGAACTGATACAGGCTGACGTGGCTCAATTCGAGCCACTGGTCGCCCTTCGCGGTGCGCTGCTGGCCACTGAGCGCGTTGAAGAACACGTCGCCCTCGCGCGCCCACACCCCGGCATATTGGGCGAGGATCGCGTTGTTCGAACGCGCCTGCGCTTTCAGCTGGTCGGCCTTGCGCTGGCTCCAGGGCGTGAGCGTTTCACCGTTCACCACCATCAGCAGCGTCAGCACGGCGAGTGCGAGCGCGACCGCGCCGCTCAAACGCCGGCGCGACAGGCCCAGCGCGCGCAGCGCGGTGAGTTCGGAACTCGCCGCCAGTTGCCCCAGGCCCATCAGCGAACCGACGACCGCCGCGGTCGGGAACAAGGTGTACGCGCGGCGCGGCGCGGTGTAGGCGACATAGGTCAGCGCTTCGACGAAGCCGTACTGGCCCTGGCCGATGTCCTTGATCTCGCCGAGCAGCAACGCCTGCACGAGATCCAGGCCGGTGACGACAGCCCACGTGACGAGCACCGACCCCAGGACGACGCGACCGATGTAGAGATCGTGGACCTTCGGGAAGGGCTTCATGCAGCGCTCCCGATGCGCGGACGACGCATGCGGCCGTCGCGCAGGTACAACCACGCAGCGAATGCGAGCACCGGCAGCAGCAACCACCACAACCCGAGCGCCGCGGGCGCGCGCCCGGCTTCGATCCACTGCCGGCCCAGCACCGTGCTGAACATGCCGACCAGATACGCGAGGAACGCGATCATGATGCTGCCGTAACGCGCCTGGCGCGGCGCGCTGCGCGCGAGCGGCACGGCGATCAACGCGAAGGCGAGCGTCAACAGCGGCGGCGCGATGCGCCAATGCAACTGCGCGGTGGCACCGGGGCGCGGATCGGACAGCAGTTCGATCGTCGAGGAGAGTTCCGGGTCGTCCTTCGCGCGCTTGGCCTCGGTGTCGGGCAGGCGCAGCTCGTTGCTGGCGTAGCGCATCAGCCGATAGTCGCGGCCGGCGCCGGACGGACCTTCGACGCGGAAGCCGTCATCGAGCTTGAGATACCGCGTGCCGTCGGCATCGACGGTGAGCGCGCCGGTCATCGACGTGCTCACGTCGATCCGGTCGCCCGACACCCGGTGCACGAACATGCGCGAGAACGTCTTCCCGTCCTGCGACATGCCGCCGACATAGATGACCCCGCCGTTGTTGGGCAGCGCGATGAAGCGCCCCGGCTCCAGGCCGGTGAGCACCAGGTTGCGGTTGGCGTCCCAGATCATGCGTTCGCCCAGGCGCAGGGCCGCCGGCCCCAGCCACAACGAACACAAGCCCACGACGACCACGATCGGGATGACGACCACCGCCAGCGGCCGGAGCAGCCGCTTGGGGCCCACGCCCACGGAGGCCAGTACCGGCATTTCCGAATCCCGGTACAGCCGGCCCATGGCCAGCAGGATGCCCAGCATCAGCGCGAGGGGCAGCAGGATCGGCAGGAACGTGATGATGCGCAGGCCCAACTGCGAGAGCATCAGGCCGGCGGGCACGCGGCCGCGGGCGATCTCGCTGAGCAGGTCCGCGAAGACGCCACCGAGGCTGATCAGGCCGAGGACCACGAACGCGGCCAGCACCGACTGGGCGAATTCGCGCGAGAGATAGCGGTCCAGCTTCGGCATCGGGCCTCGTTGCTCTAGAATTCCGCATTCGATCGCCGGAAGTCCGGCCGCGCGGCATTGAACGCCGTGCGATTGTACGGAAACCGACGCGACCCCGAAGTCGCGGGCGACCTTCTCACCCCCCGGAACGTTGCGATGTCCCTCGAATTCACCCTGAACTCCGCGTCCGTCGCCGGCGTGACGACCGATTGCGTCGTCGTCGGCGCCTTCGCCGACGGCACCCTGTCGCCCGCCGCACAAGCCATCGACGAAGCCAGCGGCGGCCGCATCGCCGCGCTCATCACCCGCGGCGACGCCAGCGGCAAGACCGGCCGCACCGCGTTGCTGCACGACCTGTCCGGCGTTACCGCGCCGCGCGTCCTGGTCATCGGCCTGGGCGACCGCGACAAGTTCGGCGCCGCGCAATACCTCAAGGCCGTCGGCGACGCCGCGCGCGCGCTGCGCACCGGCCCGGTCGTCTCGGCGTTGTTCACGCTCACCGAAGTGCCCGTGAAGGAACGCGACACCGCCTGGAACATCCGCCAGGCCGTCGTCGCCGCTTCGCACGCGTGCTACCGCTACACCGCCACGCTCGGCGCGAAGAACAAGAAGCGCGAAGAAACGGGCCTGAAGTCGATGGCCATTGCCGGCGACGACGCGCAAGCGCTCGCGCAGGGCAAGGCGATCGCCGCGGGCGTCGCGTTCTCGCGCGAACTCGGCAACCTGCCGCCCAACATCTGCAATCCCGGTTACCTCGCGCAGCAGGCGCAGGAATTCACCGCGCGCTTCCCGCAGGCCGAGTGCGACGTGCTCGACCGCGACGCGATGGATGCGCTCGGCATGGGCTCGCTGCTCGCGGTCGCCCGCGGTTCGGCCAATCCGCCGCGCATGGTGATCATGAAGTGGAACAACGGTGGCGCGGCGAAGCCTTACGTGCTCGTCGGCAAGGGCATCACCTTCGATACCGGCGGCATCAACCTGAAAACGCAGGGCGGCATCGAGGAAATGAAGTACGACATGTGCGGCGCCGCGACGGTGATGGGCACCTTCGTCGCCGCGGTCGGCATGCAGTTGCCGATCAACCTCGTCGTCATCGTGCCGGCCGTCGAGAACATGCCCGACGGCGACAGCTATCGCCCGTCGGATGTCATCACCTCGATGTCGGGCAAGACCATCGAAGTCGGCAACACCGACGCCGAAGGCCGCCTGATCCTGTGCGACGCGCTCACCTATGCGCAGCGCTTCGAACCGCAGGCGCTGGTCGACGTCGCCACGCTCACCGGCGCTTGCGTCGTCGCGCTCGGCAAGTACGCCAGCGGCCTGATGACCAAGCACGACGATCTGTCGGCCGAATTGCTCGCCGCCGGCGAAACCACCTTCGACCGCGCATGGCGCCTGCCGTTGTGGGACGAATACCAGTCGCTGCTCGAGTCGAGCTTCGCCGACGTCTACAACATCGGCGGCCGCTGGGCCGGCGCGATCACCGCGGGCTGCTTCCTGGCGCGCTTCGCCGAAGGCCAGCGCTGGGCGCACCTGGACATCGCGGGCGTGGCGAACGACGAAGGCAAGCGCGGCATGGCCACCGGTCGCCCGGTCGGCCTGCTCTCGCAGTGGTTGCTCGATCGCGCGGCAGCCTGACCGCGTGCCGCGCGCCGATTTCTACCTGATCGCGAAGCCGCGGTTCCGCGATGAACCGCTGCGGCTCGTTTGCGAGCTCGCTCGCAAGGCGCACGACGCGGGGATCGCGACGCTGATCCTCGCGCGCGATGCGGAGCAAGCGGAAACGCTCGACGATCTGTTGTGGGACATGGGCGACGATGCCTACATCCCGCATCAGATCGCAGGCCAGGACGACGACGAGGAGGAAGCCGCGGTGTTGATCGCGCCGCCCGACGTCGATGCGGCGCTGCGGCCGATCGTGATCAACCTGCGCGATGGCGCGGTGGACGGCGCGGTCGAACGCGTCCTGGAAGTGGTGCCCGCAGACGAAAGCGCGCGCGGCCCGTTGCGCGAGCGCTGGAAGCAGTACGCCGCGCGCGGCTTCGATGTAACCAAGCACGATATGTGACCCGATGAGCGACACCCTCGCCCCCAGCTACGATCCTTCTTCCTTCGAATCCCGCCTGTACGCAGCGTGGGAAAGCGCCGGCACGTTCAAGCCGCGCGGCATCGGGGAACCCTATGTCGTCCTGCTGCCGCCGCCGAACGTCACCGGCACGCTGCACATGGGCCACGCGTTCCAGCACACGCTGCAGGATGCGCTGGTGCGCTATCACCGCATGCGCGGCTTCGATGCGCTGTGGCAGATGGGCACCGACCACGCCGGCATCGCGACGGAGATGGTGGTCGCGCGCAACCTCGCGCGCGATGGCCTGACGCGCGACGGCCTCGGCCGCGCGGGTTTCATCGACAAGGTGTGGGAGTGGCGCGAGCAGAGCGGCCACACGATCGAACGCCAGATGCGCCGACTCGGCACGTCGGGCGATTGGTCGCGCAGTGTGTTCACGATGGATCCGATGGCCGCCGACGCGGTGATCGAATCCTTCGTGCGCCTGCATGACGACGGATTGATTTATCGCGGCCAGCGCCTGGTCAACTGGGATCCGGTGTTGAAGACCGCGATCTCCGACCTGGAAGTCGTCAACGAAGAAGAAGACGGTCATCTCTGGTCGATCGCGTATCCGCTCAGCGACGGCAGTGGCCTGCTCACGGTCGCGACCACGCGCCCGGAAACGATGCTCGGCGACACCGCCCTGATGGTGCATCCGGACGACGAGCGCTACGCGCCGCTGATCGGCAAGCGGGTGAAGTTGCCGCTGACCGATCGCGAGATCCCGATCATCGCGGACGCGTACGTCGATCGCGAATTCGGCACGGGCGTGGTGAAGGTCACGCCGGCGCACGACTTCAACGACTACCTCGTCGGCCAGCGCCACGACCTGCCGCTGATCAACATCTTCACGCCCGATGCGGTGACCAACGACAACGTCCCCGAGGCGTATCGCGACCTGGATCGTTACATCGCGCGCAAGCAGGTGCTCGCCGATCTCGAAGCGCAGGGCCTGCTCGTCGAGACCAAGCCGCACAAGCTGCAGGTGCCGCGCGGCGATCGTACGGGCCAGGTGATCGAGCCGTATCTCACGGACCAGTGGTTCGTGAAGATGGATGGGCTCGCGAAGCGTGGTTTGGAGTTGTGCGAGAGCGGCGAAGTGAAGTTCGTTCCGCCGAACTGGATCAACACCTATCGCCACTGGATGGAGAACATCCAGGACTGGTGCATCAGCCGCCAGCTCTGGTGGGGCCATCGCATTCCGGCGTGGTACGACGCCAGCGGCAAGATCTACGTCGGTCGCAACGAAGACGAAGTGCGCGCGAAGCACGCGCTCGGAAGCGACGTCGCGCTGACGCAGGACAACGACGTCCTCGAAACCTGGTTCTCTTCGCAACTGTGGCCGATCAGCACGATGGGCTGGCCGGACGAAGCGAAGATGTCGGAACTCGGCTTCGATCGTTACGTGCCGTCGTCCGTGCTCGTCACCGGGTTCGACATCATCTTCTTCTGGGTCGCGCGCATGATCATGGCGACCGACCACCTCACGGGGCGCGTGCCGTTCCGCGACGTCTACATCACGGGCCTGGTTCGCGACAAGGACGGCCAGAAGATGTCGAAGTCGAAGGGCAACATCCTCGATCCGATCGACATCATCGATGGCATCGCGCTCGGTGCGCTGATCGAAAAGCGCACGACCGGGCTGATGCAGCCCAAGATGGCCGAGAAGATCGAGAAGGCCACGCGCAAGGAATTCCCCGACGGCATCGCCGCGCATGGCGCCGATCCGTTGCGCTTCACGATGGCCGCACTGGCCGGCCCGGGCCGCGACATCAAGTTCGATCTCGGTCGCGCCGAGGGCTACAAGAATTTCTGCAACAAGTTGTGGAATGCCACGCGCTTCGTGTTGATGAACACCGAAGGCAAGGTGTTCACCGGCAAGCCGACGCCCGCGACCGATGCCGAGCGCTGGATTCTCGCGCGCCTCGAAAACGCGACGACGCAGGCGGCCACGCACTTCGCCGCGTATCGCTTCGACCTGCTTGCGCAGGCGCTGTACGAGTTCGCGTGGAACGAGTTCTGCGATTGGTTCGTCGAACTCGCCAAGCCCGCGCTCAACGGCAGCGACGCACAGGCCGCCGACAGCACGCGCCATACCTTGCTGCATGTATTGGAATCGCTGCTGCGCCTGCTGCATCCGCTGGTGCCGTTCGTGACGGAAGAACTGTGGCAGTCGGTTGCGCCGCGCCTGTCGATCGACGCGCCGACGATCTCGCTGCAGTCCTATCCGCAGGCCGGCGACAACGCCGGCGATTTCGCGGCGGCCGAAGCCGACGTCGAATGGCTCAAGGCGATGGTCAGCGCACTGCGCCGCATCCGCAGCGAACTGGGCGTGTCTCCGACCAAGCAGATCGCGTTGCTCGTGCAGGGCGGCGGTGAAACCGAGTGCAAGCGCCTGGGTCGCTTCGACTCGCAGCTGCGCTTCCTCAACCGCATCGAAACGATCGACGTGCTGCAGGGCGAACCGCCCGCCGCGGCCGCGGGTCTGGTCGGCGAGATGAAGTTGTTCGTGCCGCTCGAAGGGCTGGTCGACCTCTCCGCCGAACGCACGCGCCTGGACAAGGAACTCAAGCGCGTCGAAGCCGAGCTGGTGAAGTCGACCAACAAGCTCGCCAGCGCGACCTTCGTGCAGAACGCGCCGGCGGCCGTCGTCGAGCAGGAGCGCCAGCGCCTGATCGACTGGACCGCGCAACGCGACGCGCTCGCCGCGCAACGGGCGCGGCTGGGTTGACGATGCGGCTCTCGCAATACGCGACGGGGCGCGACAACAACTTCAACCTGGTCCGCTTCGCGGCGGCCTTCGCCGTGCTGTGGAGCCACAGCTACGCGATCGTGCTCAGCCCCGCGTTCGAACCCTGGGTGCAGTGGCTCGGTTACACGCCGGGCGGCGTGGCGGTGGACGTGTTCTTCATCACCAGCGGGTTCCTCGTCACCGCGAGCCTGCTGCGCCTGGACAACTTCAAGGCCTTCGTGCGCGCGCGTGCGCTGCGCATCTTCCCTGCGTTGTTCGTGATGTCGATACTGTTGGCGCTCGTGATGGGGCCCTTGGTCACGACGGTGCCGTTGAACGAGTACTTCAGCGACTGGGCCGTGTGGAAGTTCATCTGGAAGAACACGACGGTCCTCACCGGCCTGAAATACAGCCTGCCGGGCGTGTTCGAATCCAATTCGATGCAGGTCATCAACGGTTCGCTGTGGACGCTGCCCTTCGAGCTGCGCTGCTATCTCACGCTCGCGCTGGTGTGGTGGGTGGCGGGCTTCGTGAAGTCGGACAAGGCGCGTGCATTCACGCGGATCGTGATCGTCGGTACGGCGCTGATGCTGCTGTCGTTCTGGATCGCGCATGCGCAGGCGTACAAGCACTGGCACACCTTCCGCCTGTTCTTCTTTTTCTTCTGCGGCGCGGGAATGTGGATCTACCGCGACCGCATTCCGATGTCGGGCAAGCTGTTCGCGGCCGCGTGCGCGTTGCTGGTCGTGGGCATCTGGCAGCCGAGGGCGTTCTTCTGGGTCTATCCGCTGACCGCGCCCTACATCGTGATGTGGCTGGCGTACGTGCCGGGCGGTTGGATTCGCAAATTCAACAAGCTCGGCGACTACTCCTACGGCATCTACATCTATGCCTTCCCGATGCAGCAGTTGCTGGTGTCGACGATCCCGGGCATCACGCCCGAGCAGATGATCGCGGCATCGGGCGCAGGCACCATCGCGCTGGCGGTGCTCTCCTGGCACCTCGTGGAAAAGCCGGCGCTGGCGCGGAAGAAAGTCAGCGCTTGATCGGCGGCACCGGCGCCGGATGCGCCTGGTCGAATTTCTGGCCTTCCACCAGCGCCCAACCGACGACGTCCTTCACGGCTGCCGACAGCGCGGCATCGAACGCACGCGCGACATCGCCGACCTTGGTCGAAGCCGCCGGTGTCCGCTGCTTCAACATGCGCGTCGCCACGACCGTGTTGGTGCGGTTGGCGACGAGCTTGGCGACGATCTGCACGTCCGCGCTCGGCGTCGCGCCGCCTGCGTAATCGGATTCGAAGTTGCGGATGTCGAGCAACAATTCGTAATCGGCCTTGACCCCGGTCCCGCGACGCGCGACGGCGCCGATGCGGCCGCTGTCTTCGAAGGCGCGCAGCACGGCGTCCTGCACGAGGTCGGGCGTGGGTTCGGCCCAGATCGCAGCGTGGTAGACCTGCAATTCGCCATCGGCCGGGCGCACCACGATGCGCGGGGAATCCAGCAATTCCGATGCGTGCGGGCGCGGGATCTGCAAGGCCCAGTCCACCTGCGGCCAGGCCGCATCGGGCTGCACTTTTGCTTCGGGCGCGTAGAGCGACAGCGACTCCCGCTTTCCCACGATGGTGCTGCAGCCGGCAAGCAGGGCCAGCACGGCGGTTGCGACCACCAGGCGGATGCGCGTGATCATTCGGGCACGAACTCCTTGGGTTGCTGGCGGCCGAGCACGTAGCCCGCCGGGTTGGCGTCGAGGCGGCTCGCGACGCGGCGCAGGTCGCGCACCAGGCCGCGCAGTTCGGCCATCGCCGGCCCGAGTTGCTGCAGGCCGTTGGCGAGCGGCGCGCGATTGTCGTCGATCACGCCGTTGGCGTTGGTGGCCACCGATTCGAATTGCGCGAGCGTGCGATCGAGCTTCGCGATGATCTGCGGCAACTGCCGCACGACATCTTTGTCCAGGCGTTCGACCGCGCCGTTGGTGGTGTCCAACGTCACCTTCAATTGTTCGCTGGCCTGTCGCGCGTTGACGATCAGTGCGCCGATGTCCTCGCGCTGCGCGGCGACCGAATCGGTGAGCGCTTCGATGTTCGCGAGCGAATCGGAAATGCGCCGCACGTTCTCGTCGCTGAGCAGCACGTCCATGCGCGCGACCAGGCGGTTGGCGGTGTCGGCGATGTTCTGCAGCGCGGAGGGTTCGGTGGCGATGGTCGGCAGCACGTCGCTGTCGTTGGACACCAGCTGCGGCGCGTTCGGGCTGCCGCCGCTGAGCTGGATGAAGGTCGGGCCGGTGAGGCCGTCCTGCGAGATCTTCGCGTGCGTGTCGGTCTTGATCGGCGTGTTGGTGTTGATGCGCACCGTGGCGACGACCTTGCGCGGGTCGTTCGGCGCCAGGCGCAACTGGTCGATGGTGCCGACGGTGATGCCGTTGTAGCGCACGCTCCCGCCCTCGAACAAACCGGTGACCGCCTCGTTGAAGACGATGTGGTACTTGTTCCATTCGCGTTCGGAGGACCAGTTGGCCGCCCACAACGCGAACAACAGGCCGAAGATGCTGACCGCCAGCGTGAAGGCGCCGATCAGGACGTAGTTGGCCTTGGTTTCCATGGACCCTCCCTTCAGGCCATTGTGCCAGCGGTCGCCGTGCGGGCGG
This sequence comes from Noviluteimonas gilva, assembly GCF_009740395.1. Taxonomy (GTDB): domain Bacteria; phylum Pseudomonadota; class Gammaproteobacteria; order Xanthomonadales; family Xanthomonadaceae; genus Noviluteimonas; species Noviluteimonas gilva. Next base: position 1,239,892 of record NZ_WOXT01000001.1, on the reverse strand, counting down.
CGCGGGCGCGTGGACCGTGGAAATATTCCTGCACCCACGGGTGGTCGAAGCGCTCGACCTCCTCGATGGGGGCGTTCACCACCACGCGCTTGTCGGCCAGCACCGCGACGCGATCGCAGATCGCGTACAGCGTGTCCAGGTCGTGCGTGATCAGGAACACCGTCAGGCCCAGGGCCTGTTGCAGGGTGAGAATGAGTTCGTCGAACGCGGCCGCGCCGATGGGGTCCAGGCCCGCGGTGGGTTCGTCGAGGAACAACAAGGGCGGGTCCAGCGCGAGTGCGCGCGCCAGGCCCGCGCGCTTGCGCATGCCGCCGGAAAGTTGCGAAGGCAGTTTGTTCACCGCGTCGGCCGGCAGGCCCGCGAGCTTCACCTTCAGCAGCGCGAGTTCGTAGCGCAGGGAATCGGGAAGCTCGGGGTGTTCTTCCTTCAACGGGACCTGCACGTTCTCGCCGACGCTCAGCGAGGAGAACAACGCGCCGTCCTGGAACAACACCCCGGTGTTGCGCTGGATGTGGTTGCGAACGTCTTCGTCTTCGTCGCGCGCATCGACGCCGAGCACTTCGATCTCGCCCGCATCCGGCCGGCGCAGGCCGATGATCGAACGCATCAACACCGACTTGCCCGCGCCCGACCCGCCCACGACGCCGATGATTTCGCCGCGGCGCACGTCGAGGTCGAGGTTCTCGTGCACGATCTGCTCGCCGAAGGTGTTGGTCAGGCCCCGGACGCGGATGACGATGTTGTTTTCGTCGATGGCCATGTCAGATGTCCATCTGCAGGAACCACAGCGCCATGATCGCGTCGATCACGATCACCAGCGAGATGGTCTGCACGACGCTGGAGGTCGTGCGTTCGCCCACCGATTGCGCCGTGCCTTCGACCTGCAGGCCTTCCAGGCAGCCGATCAACCCGATCACGAGCGCGAACAGCGGCGCCTTCGACAGGCCCACGAGGAAATGCCGCACTTCGATCGTCGATTCCATGCGCGCAAGGTACGCCTGCGGCGGGATGTCGAGGCTGAAGGCGCCCACCGACAGGCCGCCGAGCAAGCCCGCGATCATCGCGATGAACGTGAGCAGCGGCAGCATCACCAGCAACGCGATCACGCGCGGCAGCACGAGCAGGTCGATCGGATCCATGCCGAGCGTGCGGATCGCATCGACTTCCTCGCGGCTCTGCATCGCACCGATCTGCGCGGTGAACGCGCTCGCGGTGCGGCCGGCGAGGATGATGGCGGTGAGCAGCACGCCGAACTCGCGCAGGAAGGCCACGTTGACCAATTCGACGACGTAGATCTCCGCGCCGAAGTCGCGCAGGATGTTCGCGCCGAGGAAGGCGATCACCGCGCCGACCAGATACGACAGCAGGAACACGAGCGGCACGGCGTCCAGGCCCACCTGTTCCATGTGGAAGACGGTCGCGGTCAGTCGGAAGCGCCGCGGCTGCGCGAGCATGCGGCCGAACTTCATCAGGTTCTCGCCGAGGAAGCCCACCAGCGCGAGGATCTCGCGCCAGTTGTCGTGCACCGCGTAGCCCAGGCGCGCGAGCGCGGCGCTGACGCCGAATTCGCGCTTCTTCTTCGGGCGGTCGTCGGCGACGTCCTCGATGGCCGAGACCAGCGGGACGTGGTCGTCGCGGAAGTGGAAGCTGTCCAGGTCCAGGCCGCGGCGCCGCGCGTAGCGCAGCAGCAGGAGCACGCCGGCGGAGTCGAGGTGTTCGATGTCGTACGCGTCGACGGCTTCGACGGTGTCCGGCGCCATCCGCAGTTGCTCGGCCATCCCGGCGGCGTGCGCGAGCGTCCAGCTGCCGAGCAGGCGCAGGCGGCTTTCGGCATCGCTTTCAAGACTGGGCGGGCGGCTCTCGTCGCGCATCGGGTCCCCTTTGGCGCGGAGCATACAGAGTCCCGCTTGCGCCGGGCGTGGACGCGCGCTTTACAGCAACCGGGCGTCCGACTTGCGGTACCACGCATGGATGCGTTCACCGTTCCAGCACAGGGCGACGTGTTCGGCCTGCTGCGCCGGCGGCACCGTCGCCTTCGGCGTGAACAGCGCGACGCATTGCCCGCCGCGGCGCCGCACGCTGTCGTGGACGATGCCCGGCTCGTTCGCATCGCGATGCGTGCGTGCGAAGGGTTGCGAAGCGGCATAACTGGCGGGATCGAGGATGCCCGCGGGTGCGCGACGGCCGCGCAGGTCGAGCAGCCGCGCGCGCACCGGCACGCGATAGCAGCGCAGATCGATTTCGATGGCCGCCTCCGCGGTGCGCGCGAGGAAGCGGGCACGATGGTGGCTGACTTCGGCGATCGCGGTGTCGAGGTCGTTCGCCGCGTAATACACGCCCCAGGTGCCGTCGGAAAACCGCGAGCCCTCGGGGTTGAGATGGGTGAACGCCGACATGATCGGCGTGGTGCCCGGGCCGCTGATGCGCTGGTCCTGCGGCAGCAGCGACAGGGCGCCCTGTTCCTGGCGCAGGCGCGGATTGCCGAGCGCTTCGACCGCGAACACGACCTCCAGGTCCAGCGGATCGGCGACCGCATCGAACAGGCCCACCGCCGGATACCGGCTTGCGACGAGCCGGCACGAGGTGTCCCACGCGAGTTGGACATGCGTGAGCCGCACGTGCGTCAGGACCACCCGCCGCGTTGCGCGTCGAGGTACTGGCGCACGACGAACAGATCCGACACCTGCCCGGCGAGCATGCGATCGAGCGCGGACTTGCCGCCGAACAGCGGCGCGGCGTTGTCGCGCTTGATCCAGGCGTGCGCGCGTTCGGGAATGGGCAGCAGCACCTGCAGCGCGGCGTAGATGCCGAAGACGTGGGAGATCCGCTCGAGCGTGGCGTTGTCCAGGCCGCGCTTCACGCGCCCGCTTTTCCACTCGTAGAACGTGCTGCGGCCGCAGTCGAGCAACTGGCGCTGCTGGTCGTTGGACAGGCCCCAGGCATCGGCGATGCGGAAGAAGGTGCGCAGCGCAGCCGCGGCGGACTGCGCCGAAGACAGGTCCGGTGCGTGTGCCTGCGGTTTTTCGAGCGGTTGGGCCATGGCACGTCCCAGGCGGGAGATGATCCCGTTGTAATCCATTCCGGGACGGAATGCAACGATTCGTCCGATGATGGATGACCGAGTGCCCTCGCCGCCGCCTTGTGTGTCGCGAGTGTCATGCGATGCTTCGAACATATGAGCGCGCCTCCTTCCCTGGTTCCGACGGTGGCATCGGCAACGGCCGACGCCGCGAGCGCCGGCTACGCCGAACGCATCGAATTCGTGCTCGAAGTCGCCGAGCACCTGCATGCCTACGGCACGACCGCGCAACGCCTGGAAGGCGCGGTGGTCGCGGTGGCGCAACGCCTGGGACTCGACTGCGAACCGTGGTCGAACCCCACGGGCATGATCCTGTCCTTCAGCGATCCGCGTCGACCCGCGGGCGTCTCGGATACGACGCGAGTGATCCGTTTGGCGCCCGGAGACACGCACCTCTACAAGTTATGCGAGGCCGATCGCATCGCCGAAGACGTGATGGCCGGCCGCGTCGGCATCGCGGAAGGACACGCGCAACTTCGCGCATTGTCGCGACCGCCGACGACGCGACAGCGCGCGATGCAGGTCTTCGGTTTCGGCCTGGCCTCGGCGGCCGTCGCGGGCCTGTTGCGCCTGCCCTGGCTCGACATCGGCACCGCCGGCCTGATCGGCCTGCTGATCGGCATGCTCGAACTCGCCTCGCAGGGCCGCGTCCGCTTGAACGAAGCGAGCGACGCGATCGCCGGCGTCGTCGCGGGCCTGGTCGCGATCACGGTGGCGAGCCTGGTCGGCCCGCTCAACCTCAACACCGTCACGATCGCCGCCCTCATCGTGCTGCTCCCCGGCATGACGCTCACCAACGCGGTGAACGAACTCACCAGCCGGCACCTGGTGTCCGGCACGGCGCGATTCGCCGGCGCGCTCACGACGATCCTCAAGCTCACGATCGGCACCGTCATCGCGTTCAAACTCGCGGAGTACATCGGGCTGCATCCGCAGATCCGCGCCTCGCGCCCGCAACCCGAATGGGTCGAGGGCGTCGCGCTCGTCAGCGGCGCGTTCGCCTTCGCCGTGTTGTTCCGCGCAGGCTTGCGCGACTACTGGGTGGTGATGCTGTCGGCGGCGGGCGGGTATCTCATCGCGCGCTTCGGTGGGCAGATGTTCGACGCCGTGGGCGGCGTGTTCCTCGCGGCGCTCGCGACCTCCGCGCTCGGCAACGCTTATGCGCGCCTCTCGCAGCGACCGGGTGCGCTGGTGCGCGTGCCCGGCATCATCATGCTGGTGCCAGGCAGCATCGCGCTGCGCGGCGTGATCGACCTGGTGCAACAACAGAACGTCGATGCAGGCAGCGCCGCGGCGATCGCGGTGCTCAATTCGCTGATGGCACTGGTTGCGGGCCTGTTGTTCGGAAACCTGCTGGTCTCCGCGCGCCGCAACCTCTGACGTCGTTTACCGGATCAGGAAGTCTTCGAGCTTCCTGCCCGCGGCGATCTGCGAGGCCATCCACTTCGGCTGCTGTCCGCGGCCGGCCCAGGTTTCGGCGGCGTTCTGCGGGTTGCGGTACTTCGGCGCGACCTTCCCCAGCTTGTAGCCCTTGGTCGACTTGCGCGACGAAGGCGCCGCGCTGGTCGGGGCCTTCTTCGCCGGCGCCGAACCCGCCGCGCCGCCGAACAGTTCGGCCACCGTGTACCCCTCGGCGCGCGCGAGCGCGGTGAGCTTCTTGCGCACCAGCGCGATCGGCTTGCGCTTGCTCAGCGTGGTGCGACGCTTCTTCGCCTGGGCGATCAGCGCGTCGAGTTCCTTGGCCGACAGGCCGTTGAGATCGATGGACATCGGGGCGTTCCTCGGCAAGGTGAAGGAAGGATCTGGTTTCAGGTGCGCAAGCGTGCGAACAGGGCCTCGCGGTCCAGCTGCTCGGCATCGGCGGCGGTGCGCGCACGATACTCGAACGTGCCCGCGGCCAGGCCGCGCTCGGACACGACCACGCGATGCGGCACGCCGATCAGCTCGATGTCGGCGAACATCTGGCCCGGGCGCAGGCCGCGGTCGTCGAGCACCGTGTCGATGCCCGCCGCGTTGAGCTCGCGGTGCAGGGTTTCGGCGGCGGCGGCGACGTTCGCGTCGTTCTTCGGATTGATGACGCACACGGCGACCTGCCACGGCGCCATCGCTTCGGGCCAGAGGATGCCGTTGGCATCGTTGTTCTGTTCGATCGCGGCGGCCACGATGCGCGAAACACCGATGCCGTAGCAACCCATCAACGGCACGACGGCCTTGCCCGCCATGTCGAGCACGGTGCACTGCATGGCTTCGGCGTACTTGCGACCGAGCTGGAACACGTGGCCGACTTCGATGCCGCGCGCGATGCCCAGCGTGCCCTTGCCGTCGGGCGAGGGATCGCCCGCGACGACGTTGCGCACGTCGGCCACGATGTCGGCTTCCGGCAGGTCGCGCCCCCAGTTCACGCCGGCGACGTGGTAGCCGTTTTCGTTGGCGCCCACGACGAAGTCGTGCATCGCCGCGACGCTGCGATCGGCGATGACGGTGATGTCGGCGCGCGGTTGCAGCGGACCGAGGAAGCCCGGATCGGCGCCCAGGTGCGTCGTGATTTCCGCTTCGGTCGCGAGGCGATAGTCGGCCAGGCCCGCGAGCTTGCGCAGCTTGACCTCGTTGACGACGTGGTCGCCGCGCACGAGCACCAGCACGAAGCCGTCGTCGCCCATCACCGCAACCGACTTCACCGTGCGATCGAGCGCGATGCCCATCAACGCAGCGACGTCTTCGCATGTCTTCTGCGTCGGCGTCTCCACCTTGCGCAAGGCTTCCGCCGCTTCCTGCCGCGGACCGGGCGGGAATGCTTCGGCGAGTTCGATGTTCGCGGTGTAGTCCGAACCATCGGAGAACGCGATCGCGTCCTCGCCCGACTCGGCGAGCACCTGGAATTCGTGCGAGACGCTGCCGCCGATCGCGCCCGAATCGGCGGACACGGCGCGGAACTTCAGCCCCAGGCGCGTGAAGATGCGCCCGTAGGTGTCGTACATGTTGCGGTATTCGTCGGCGAGCGAGGCTTCATCGACGTGGAAGGAGTACGCGTCCTTCATTAGGAACTCGCGCGCACGCATCACGCCGAAACGCGGGCGGATCTCGTCGCGGAACTTCGTCTGGATCTGGTAGAAATTGACCGGCAACTGCTTGTAGCTGGACAGCTCGTTGCGCGCGAAATCCGTGATCACTTCTTCGTGCGTCGGGCCGTAGCAGTACTCGGCTTCCTTGCGATCCCTGATCTTCAGCAGCTGGCCGCCGAACTTCTCCCAGCGGCCCGTCTCTTCCCACAATTCCCTCGGCTGGATCGACGGCATCAGCAATTCGATCGCGCCGGCGCGGTTCATTTCCTCGCGCACGATGCCTTCCACCTTGCGCAGCACGCGCAGGCCGAGCGGCGACCATGTGTACAGGCCGGCGGCGAGCTTGCGGATCATGCCCGCGCGGAGCATCAGCTGGTGGCTGACGACTTCGGCGTCGGCGGGCGTTTCCTTGACGGTGCGGAGATGGAATTGCGACAGACGCATCGGGGGGACTTCGGACGGCGGAAAGACCCGCATTCTGCCACGGGACCTCGCGCCGGCCCGCTCGCATCACGCGGATTGCGTTACGGGCGGTTGCCGTCGACTTCGATGGCGCGCGCGGGCACGTCCCGAGGGACGCGTTCGTAACGGCGGCCCGCGGGCGGTTCCTGCGTGACGTGCAGCTGGCCCTGCGCGTCGCGCCAGCGATAGAGCATCGGTTGCGCGTCGGCGGCGATTTCCGCGGAGGCCTGTTCGGCGCGCTCGCGGCGGGCGCGTTCGCGGGCCGGCTCGGCGGGGTCGCGCGCGGCGTACCACGCGGTGCCCGCCACGATCGCAAGGCCCATCACCACCCAGCCCGCGCGCAGGTACATGCGGCTTGCGTCAGTTGCAGTTGGCGGAGGCGACCGCTTGCATGGCCTGGGCTTCCTGCGCGCGCTGCTTGGTGTCGAGCACCGCGTCGGCCTTGCCGTCGCCGTCGCGGTCGACCGACACGCCGGCCTGGCTGTTCAACACAGCGAGGTTGGCCTGCGCCTGCTTGCAGGCTTGGTCGCGCTGCTTTGCCTGCTGTTCGGCGGCGGCCTGCGCCTGCGCCTGCTTGGCGGCCTGCTCGGCGGCGTTGTCGGGCTTGGCCGCGGCGTCGGCGGCATCGGCCGCCTTCACTTCGGCGACGGGCTTGGCGACAGGCGCCGGATCGGCGGACGTGCGCACATTCTTCTTCTTCGCACCCGACGGCGGCGGCGAATCGGAATAGTGGGTCACGCCCTTGTCGTCCTTCCACGTGTAGACGGCCTGGGCGAAGGCAGGCGCGAACATCACCAGGGCGCAGGCGCCCACGAGCAGGCGGGTCGATCGGTTCATGGCGCTTCCCCCGGGATAGTGGGGCGATTGCAGCACTGCGACGGGGGGCGCGCAAGCGACCTGCGTCGCAGGCGCTACACTTTGGCCATGGAGCCCATCGAACCAGCGCGGCCTCGCCCGCGCGGCATCTACCTGTTGCCCAACCTGTTCACGACCGGCGGCCTGTTCGGGGGGTTCTTCGCGATCATCGCCGCCGCCCAGGGCAAGTTCGAGGTGGCCTGCATCGCGATCTTCATCGCCGCGATCCTCGACGGCATCGACGGCCGCGTGGCCCGCATGACGAACACGCAGACCGAGTTCGGCGTGCAGTACGACTCCCTCGCCGACCTGGTCAGCTTCGGCATGGCGCCGGCGCTGGTGATGTATCACTGGGCGCTGTCGTCGATGAAGCTCGACGGCGCGATCTTCGGCAAGGTCGGCTGGCTCGTCGCGTTCCTCTACGCCGCCTGCGCGGCCTTGCGCCTGGCGCGCTTCAACAGCCAGGTGGGCCAGGTCGACAAGCGTTGGTTCATCGGCCTGGCCAGTCCCGCGGCCGCGGGCCTGATGGCGAGCTTCGTGTGGACCTGCGACGACCTCGGCTTCTCCGGCACCGAGCTGCGTTACCCCGCCGCCGTGGTGGCGGTGATCGCGGGCCTGCTGATGGTCAGCCGCGTGCGCTACAACAGCTTCAAGGGCAGCGGCCACGGCGCGCGCGCCGAACGCGTGCCGTTCACCGCGATCGTCGTCGCCGTCGCCATCCTCATCGCGTTGTGGATCGACCCGCCGCGCGTGCTGCTCGCAGCGACGGCGTTGTACGCGTTGTCGGGGCCCGCGATGTGGTTCCGTCGGCGCAAGGTCGTGAGCGAAACCGCATGACCGATGCGTCGCCGCCGTGGGACGACTTCCAGCGCGAGATGCTCGACGCGCTCGGCCACGTCGTGTTCCGCGTGCACAACGCCGACGCGATCGAAGACACGCCGTTGACGCAGGCCATCGCGCGCGCAGCGAAGACCGACCTGGCGGCGCTGCCGAAACTCCCGCCGCTCGCGCAGTTGCGCACGCCCGCCGCCAAGCGCGCGTTGTGGCCGCAGTTGCGCGCGTTGCGCAAGGCCGCACGCCGATGAGCGCGCTCGCCGCCGACAGCCTGCCGCATGCGTCGCTGCGCCCGATGCGCGAAGCCGACCTGCCCGAGGTCATGGCGATCGAACAACGCGCCTACCCGTTCCCGTGGACGCAAGGCGTGTTCCGCGATTGCCTGCTCGCCAATCATCCGGCTTGGGTACTCGTGCAGGACGCGGACATCATCGGCTATGCGGTGCTGAGCGTCGCCGCGGGCGAAGCGCACGTGCTCAACGTCTGCACCGCGCCGGAAGTCCAGGGCCGCGGCCATGGTCGCCGCTTGTTGCGCGCGATCCTGCAACTCGCGCGCGGTCGCGGCGCGCAGCGCGTGTTCCTCGAAGTGCGTCCGTCGAATGCACCGGCGATCGCGCTCTACCACGACGAAGGCTTCAACGAGATCGGCCGCCGCCCGCGCTATTACCCGGCGAAAGATGGGCGCGAAGATGCGCTGGTCATGGCGCTCGAGTTGCTCGCCGACGAAGATTGACCCGCGTCATCGCGGCGCTACATGCCGGAACGTCAGGTTGATGCGCGGCCCCACCGTGCGCGCGGTCGGCGGCACCGCATGCAACCAATTGCGTTGCGTGGCACCCGACATCACCAGCAGGCTGCCGTGCGAGAGCTCCAGTCCGAGCGTGCCCTCCCCTTGCCGTGCGCGGAACCGGAAGCGCCGCGTCGCCCCCAGGCTCACCGACGCGATCAGCGGCTCGGGCCCCAGTTCGGGTTCGCTGTCGCGATGGAAGCCCAGTCGGTCGGCGCCATTGCGGTAGAGGTTGGCGAGCACGCTGTTGAAGTCGCCCTGCAGTTCGCGCGCCAGTCGCTCGCGCACCGGCGCCAGCGCGGCCGGCCAGGGGTGCGGTTCGAACACCGTCCCCGAATACTTGTAGGCCGCGTCGCCGATCCAGCAACTGAGCCGCGGCGCGTCGATCGCACGGCCGTAGACCTTGATGCGGTGCCGTTCCCACGGCAGGGCCGCGTACAACGCTTCGAACAGGGCCCACGCCTCGTTTTCGCCCAGCCACGCGGGGTCGAACGTCACGCTCGCCCCCGCCAATTGGATCGCCTGCGCCGTCATGCGCCTTAGAATGGCGCCATCGACCGGAGGGTTACATGACTGACACCGAACGCGACGTAATGGAGTACGACGTCGTCGTCGTGGGCGCCGGTCCCGCCGGCCTGGCCTGCGCGATCCGGCTCAAGCAGCTCAGCCCCGACACCACCGTGTGCGTGATCGAGAAGGCCTCGACCATCGGGGCGCACATCCTGTCCGGCGCGGTGATCGAGCCGCAGCCGCTGGATGCCCTGCTCCCCGGTTGGCGCGACAACCCGCCGCCGATCTGCGTGCCCGTGACGCACGACGAATTCCTGCTGATGACGAAGACCTCGTCGATCAAGACGCCCATCGTGCCGCCGCAGATGCACAACAAGGGCAACTTCATCGTCAGCCTCGGTGCGTTGTGCGCGTGGCTCGCGCCGCAGGCCGAAGCGCTCGGCGTGGAGATCTATCCCGGTTTCGCCGCGAGCGAAACCTTGCACGACGAAGACGGCCGCGTCGCCGGCGTGCGCATCGGCGACATGGGCGTGGCGAAGGACGGCACGCACAAACCCGGCTTCACGCAGGGCATCGACATCCGCGCGAAGGTCACCGTGCTCGCCGAAGGCGCACGCGGGCACCTGACGAAGCGTTTGCTCAAGCGATTCGACCTCACCGCCGACTGCGATCCGCAGGGCTATTCGATCGGCATCAAGGAACTGTGGCAGGTGCCGGAAGAACGCACGAGCCCGGGCAAGGTCGTGCATTCGCTCGGCTGGCCGCTGCCCACCGACATCTACGGTGGTTCGTTCCTGTATCACCTGGACAAGGGCCGCATCGCGCTGGGGTACATCAGCGGGCTCGACTACAAGGATCCGCAATACAAGCCGTGGGAAGCCTTCCAGCAATGGAAGAACCATCCGTCGGTCAAATCGCTGCTCGAAGGCGGCACCATCGTCTCGGCCGGCGCGCGCGCGATCGTCACCGGTGGTTACCAGTCGCTGCCCAAGTGCGAAATGCCGGGCGCGCTGCTGATCGGCGACACCGCGGGCACGCTCAACGTGCCCAAGATCAAGGGCACGCACCAGGCGATCCGCTCGGCGATGCTCGCCGCCGAACATCTGCACGCCTCGCAACTGTCGTCCACGGGCTTCGATGCGAAGCTGCGCGGCTCGGCGGTGATGGCCGAATTGCGCAAGGTGCGCAACATCAAGCCCGCCTTCAAGAAGGGCCTGTGGTTCGGGCTGCTCAACGCCGCATGGGAAACGGTGACCTTCGGTCTGTCGCCGTGGACGCTGAAGAACAAGGCGGACTGGAGTTCCATCGACAAGGTCGGCACGCACGAGGCGAGCAAGGTCGATTACATCGCGCGCGAACTCGCGCCGCGCGATCGCCTCGCCGGCGTGTACTTCGCGGCCACCGAACACGACGAAGACCAGCCCGTGCACCTGGTCGTGCACGATCCCACCGTGTGCGTCACGCGTTGCGCGGCCGAGTACGACAATCCGTGCACGCGCTTCTGCCCGGCTGGTGTTTACGAAATCGTCGACGATCCCGACGGTCCCGCGAACACCGGCAAGCGCCTGCAGATCAATGCCGCGAACTGCGTGCACTGCAAGACGTGCGACATCAAGGATCCGTACGAGATCATCACGTGGGTCACGCCGGAAGGCGGTTCGGGGCCGAATTACCAGAACCTCTGACGCAAACCGTTCGCGCAAAAAGAAAGGGCGCCATCGGATTCGATGGCGCCCTTGTTGGTTCAGGCAAGCGTCAGAGGTTGAACGTGCGCGTCAGGAAGACCGCCATCTGGTCGCGCGTGACCGCCGTCTCCGGGCAGTAGCGCGCCGGCGAAGCGGCGCAACCGCCGGTGATGCCTTCGTCGGCAAGCGCTTCGATCCACGCCGCGGCCCAGTAGTTGGTCGGGACGTCGGCGAAGCGGCCGGTCGCGGCGGGCGGCACGAACGCCGCACCGTACTTGGCGCGCAACAGGAACACCGCCATCTGCGCGCGCGTGACCGAGCCGGCCGGGCAGTACTGCGCCGGGTTCACGCCGCAACCGCTGGTGATGCCTTCGTTAACCAGCGCCTCGACCCACGAGATCGCCCAGAACCCTTGCGGGATGTCGGCGAACGAGCTGGTGGTCACGCCCGGCGGCTGGAAGCTGCCACCGTGCATGCCGCGCAGCAGGAAGATCGCCATCTGGTCGCGCTTGACCACGGCCGTCGGGCAGTAACGCGCGGGCGCCGCGCTGCAGCCGCTGGTGATGCCGGCGGCGAACACGCGACGGATCGCATCGTAGGCCCAGTAGTTGGTCGGCACGTCTTCGAAGTTCATCGGCGGCGCGCGGAACGCGGCGATGGTCGGCAACGTGTCGAGCAGGCTGCGCACGTTGTCGGCCTGGTCGGCGATACCGCAGGGCTGGCCCTGGCAGATCGACAGGTTCGGCGTCGAGAACACGCGGATGCCGGTCTGGCCCGTCTGGCGCACGGCCATCACGGTGAAGAACGTCGCCGTGTTGTAGCCGAAGCCGAAGGCGTGATGCGGGAACTCGTCGGCGTCGAGCACGGCGTCGGCGCCGGCCGCGGCGGTGCGGTCGTGCTGCAGGCCCATGTTGTGGCCGAGTTCGTGGATCAGGCTTTCGTTGCGGCAGGTCGAGCCGTTGCTCGGGAAGCCGGCGCCGCTCGAATCGCTGACCACGGAGAACGCGAAGTCATCGCTGGTGCTGTTGAAGGGCTGTTGCGCACCACCGAGCATCCACGCCACGCCGCAGCTTTGCTGGTCGGGCATGCGCAACGGGCGGATCAGCGTGACCAGGTCGGCACCGACCTGTTCGCGTGCGTTGACCAGCGCCGCCAGGGCCGCCGGGCGCGCCGCGGGCGAACACGTCACGCCGCCCGAAGGCAGGGTGCGGTCGGTCGCATTGCTGTTCGCGCACGTCACCGCGCTCAGTTCCATCAACGCCACGCGATTGGCGGTGTTGTCCGGATAGTTCACTTCCATCGACTGCACGAGGCGGATCTGCGCATCGACCTGGCTTTGCACGAACGTATCGTTCGCCACGTCGATGAGGTTGGTCAGGCGCGTCTGCGTTTGCGAGGCGCCGCCCAGCTGCGTGCGCAGGCCGGCGGTGTAGCCGATGAGCAGGTCGACGGTGACCGTGTTCGGGCCCGCCGCCGAGGCGCGGAGCTTCGAAGCGCTCTTCATCGACGAAGCGGTCTTCATCGCGGAGGCCTTCGTCTTCGCCTTCGCGGCGGCATCGGCGACCTGCGCCATGACCGGCATCGCGAGGTGGTCGGCGGCCATCAGTTCCGGATTCGGCGCGTTCTTCGCGGCGATCGGATCGGCTTCGACCAGCCAGGTGCGGCCGCCCATCGTGGTGACCTGCAACTCGCGGCCATCGGCGCGCTTGATCGTGCCGTACACCGCCTTCTCGCCGAAGGTGAGCAGCGCGTCGCCGCCCTGCCCGGTCTTCGCGTCCGGATGGCCGACCCACGACCAGTTGCCGTCCGCGTGTTCGACGTGGCGGGCGTACTTGACCGCGATGCGTTCGCCATCCGGCGCGGTCACGTCGAGCGTGCCGCCGGCGATCGCGCGCAGTGCATGCGATTCGCTCAATGCGACCGGCGTGTACACCATGCCGCCGCGACGGACCTGCGCTTGCGCGCGATCCACCGTGAACAACGAACCGGTGTCGGCTGCCGACGCGATCTGCGCACCCTGCGTGCGCCGTGTGCTCGCCACCGACTTCGCGTCGGTCGCGCTCGAAGCCGCGGCGCGACTGTTCGCGCCAAGGTCCGTCTGTCCACCTGCCGAGCACCCTGCCAGCAAGCCGGCGAGTACCCCCATTACCAAGATTCCGCTCCGCATGTCGCTCTCCCGATCTGCCATGAAAGGCCCCCCCTGCGGGAGCTCAGGCATTGCGAGATACGCCTGCTCAGATGCAAGAGGCGTGATGAACTCAGCGGCAGGACTTCAGCCGCCTTCACCGGCGGCTCACGAAATGCGGGCGGGGCGCATGCGGCGCCCCGCCCGGAAACGATCAGAACGTAAAGGCGCGGCCGAGGAAAACGGCCATCTGGTCGCGCGCGACGCTCGTGGTGGTGCAGTAGGTCTTCGGCGTGGTTTTGCACCCGCCGGTGATGCCTTCCTTCGACAACTGCTCGATCCAGGCCGCCGCCCAATAGGTCTTGGGCACGTCGACGTACATCGTGCCGGTCGCCGCCGGCGGCTGGTACGCCGCGCCGTGGCGCGCACGCAGCAGCATGATGGCCATCTGGTCGCGGGCGACCGGGGTCGTCGGGCAGAAACGCGCCGGGTTGGTCGCGCAGCCACCGGTGATGCCTTCGCGCGCGGCCTGTTCGATCCACGCGCGCGCCCAGTAATTGGCGGGCACGTCGGCGAACATGCCGGTCGCCGCCGGCGGCTGGTAGTTGCGACCGTGCTTGGCGCGCAGCAGGAACACCGTCATCGAATCACGCGCCACGGCGGTGGCCGGGCAATAACGCAGCGGCGAAGTGGCGCAACCACCCGTGATGCCGCCTTCGTAAAGCCTCTGGATGTCCGCGAAGGCCCAGAAGTTGGTCGGCACGTCGGCGAAAGTACCGCCGTAGATCGACGCGTAGAACTGCGCGACCACCGGGATGGTGTTGCTCAGGCTCTGTGCGTTGTCCGCATTCGCCGTGCCGCACGCCATCGAACCGCACGAGCTGATGCGCGGATTGGAGAACACGCGGAAGGCCTGCTGGCCATCGTCGCCGTACGCCATGATCGTGTAGAAGCTGCCCGCGTCGGTCTTGTAGCCGAACGAGTACGGATAACGGCCGTGCTCATCGAGCGTCAGCACGCCGTCGACGCCCGCGGCGGTCGTCGCGTCGTGCGCCGAACCCATGTTGTGGGCCAGCTCGTGCGCGAAGGTTTCGTTGCGGCAGACGTAGCCGTTGTCGGGGAACGGCTGCCCGGTGCTGTCGTCGTCGCCGATGCCGTTGGAGTCGCTGATGATCGAAATGCCCGCTTCCGCGTCGGCCTGCGTGATCGGCGCTTCGCCGCTGCCGATCGCCCAGGCGATGCCGCAGCTTTCGTTTTCCGGATCGGTGAAGTTGCGCACGAGCGACATCAGGTCGGCGCGCAGGTTTTCGCGCGCGGTGACCAGCGGCTGCAACGCGGCGGGAATCGCCGCCGGGCTGCAGCTGAGGTTGCCGTTTTCCAACTCGGTGCACGTCACGCCACTGAGGGCGCGCAACGCGGTTTCGTTGTTGGTGTCGTCCGGATACGTCACCTGCACCGTGCCGACCAGGCGCACCGCGCCATTGATCTGGCTGTTGGTGAAGGCCTGGTTGGTCACTGCGACCAGGTGCGTCAAACGCGTCACGGCCTGCGACTCACCGCCCAGGCGCGTGGCGAACCCGTTCGTGTAACCGACGACGACATCGACGGTGTTCGATTCGGGCGCCGCGGCGGAGGCGACGAGCGACTGCGTCTTCGGCTGCGCGGCAGCGCGCGCGAGCACCTTGTCGCGCGCGGCGGCGAGCGCCGGCGGCGGCGCGACCGAGTCCGGACCGGTCGGGCGACGGCCGACGTTGTCCAGGCGCGCGAGCTTCACCGGATCGGTTTCCATCAGGAACGTGCGGCCCTGCGCCGAGGAGATGCGCAGCGCGGGCTTGCGGCCGTAAGGCACGGTGCCGAACACGGCCTTCGGGCCGAAGGTGATGATCGCTTCGGTGCCCGGCTTGGTGCCGGCCGGACGGCCGACCCAGGTCCAGTTGCCGTCGCCGTGGTCGACCGCGTGGTCGAACTTCAGCGAGATCGTCGAACCATCGGGCGCCGGCACGTCGAGCGTGCCCGACGCGATCGCGTTGAGCGCGTGGTCCTCGCTGAGCGCGATCGCATGCCACGTGTACGCGCTGCGACTGCGCGGCGAGGCCGCGGTGTAGGCGAACAGTTGGCCGCGGTCGGGCACGCCGGCGATGGCGCGCGCGCGGTGGTTGCGCAGGCCGGCGGGCGATTGCGTCGCCGACGCGGTGGCGTTGCCTTTCGCGGCGGATCCATTGCCGTCGGAAGGAGTGTCGTGAGCAGTGCATGCCGCCAGGGCAAGCGCACCGGCGAGGAGCAAAGGAAGGCGCATTCGAATGGGTTCCCGTTGAATTGATGTCCGCCGCGAACCGTGGGAGACGGCCCCCTGATGCAGCGTGCGCGGGTCGATCCTCTCCCCGCTCGGCTAAGGATTATCCCTTTGCACAGGTGGACGCAAGCGCATTCCCATCACAATTGGCGCGCGCACCGCATGATGTCCTTCCGGGGTTACCGGAAGTAACGCGAATGGTTCAGCGAACGCCGTTTTTGGGCGCTCGCTGCCTGAACGCGTCAGGTCGCTTTTCAGGGGAGAACGGCAACGCCCGTCTTTTCGGCCAGCTCGTCCTGCGTCACGCCGGGCGCGAGTTCCACCAGCTTCAGGCCCGCGGGGGTGACGTCGAGCACGGCGAGATCGGTGATCACGCGATTCACCACGCCCACGCCGGTCAGCGGCAGCGTGCATTGCGAAAGCAACTTGTGTTCGCCGTTCTTCGCGGTGTGTTCCATCAGCACGACCACGCGCTTGACGCCGGCGACCAGGTCCATCGCGCCGCCCATGCCCTTGACCATCTTGCCGGGCACCATCCAATTCGCGAGATCGCCCTGGTCGGTGACCTGCATCGCGCCGAGGATCGCCAGATCGATGTGACCGCCGCGGATCATCGCGAACGAATCGTGGCTGCCGAAATAACTCGCACCTTCGCGCGCGGTGACCGTCTGCTTGCCGGCGTTGATGAGGTCGGCGTCGACTTCGTCTTCGGTGGGGAACGGGCCGATGCCGAGCAAACCGTTCTCCGATTGCAGCCACACATCCATGCCGTCGGGAATGAAGTTGGCCACCAGCGTCGGCAAGCCGATGCCGAGGTTGACGTACGCGCCGTCGGTGAGTTCCTGCGCGGCGCGTTGCGCCATCTGGTCGCGGGTCCAGGCCATTACACGCCTCCCTGGCGGACGGTGCGCTGTTCGATGCGCTTTTCGGGCGTCGCGTTGACGACGATGCGGTCGACGTAGATGCCGGGCAGGTGCACGTGGTCGGGATCGATCTGCCCGGTTTCGACGAGCTCCTCGACTTCCGCCACGCACGTCTTGCCGGCCATCGCGCACGCCGGATTGAAATTGCGCGCGGTCTTGCGGAACACCAGGTTGCCGGCCTTGTCCGCCTTCCACGCCTTCACCAGCGAGACGTCGGCGTGCAACGCGGTTTCGAGGACGTAGCTGTGGCCGTCGAACTCGCGCGTTTCCTTGCCGTCGGCGACGATCGTGCCGAAGCCGGTGCGGGTGAAGAAGGCCGGGATGCCCGCGCCGCCCGCGCGCAGTCGCTCGGCGAGCGTGCCCTGCGGGTTGAACTCCAGTTCCAGCTCGTTGGCCAGGTACTGGCGCTCGAATTCCTTGTTCTCGCCGACGTACGACGAAATCATCTTGCGAATCTGCCGGGTCGCGAGCAGCTGGCCGAGGCCGAAGCCGTCGACGCCCGCGTTGTTGGAGATCACCGTCAGGCCCTTGGCGCCGGTATCGCGCAACGCGGCGATCAGCGCCTCGGGAATGCCGCACAGGCCGAAACCGCCGACCGCGAGGGTCTGTCCGTCTTGGACGAGGTCGGCCAGGGCCGTGGCCGCGTCCGGGAAGAGCTTGTTGCCGGCCATGGAACCTCCGATGCAAAGAGGCTGGATTCTAGCGCGGGCACGTCCGGGCCCCATCGGTCTTTCGTCCACCTTGCCGGCCGGGCGGGCTAAAATCGCGGTCCGCTTCGATCATCGGATGCCCCTCCCCCAATGAAGATCCTCGTCGGCTACAAGCGCGTGGTGGACTACAACGTCCGCATCCAGGTCAAACCCGACGGTTCGGGCGTGGTCACCGACGGCGTCAAGCTGTCGGCCAACCCGTTCGACGAAATCGCGCTGGAAGAAGCCCTGCGGTTGCGCGACAAGGGCATCGCGACGGAAGTCGTGGTCGCCACCATCGCCCCCGCCGACGCCCAGGCCCACCTGCGCAACGGCCTGGCCATGGGCGCCAACCGCGCGATCCACGTGGTCGCCGACGGCGCGATCGCCCCGCTCACCGCCGCGCGCGCGCTGTTGAAGCTGGTCGAGAAGGAACAGCCCGACCTCGTCATCCTCGGCAAGCAGGCCATCGACGACGACGCCAACCAGACCGGCCAGATGCTCGCCACGCTGTGGGGCCGCCCGCAGGCGACCTTCGCGTCGAAGCTCGACGTCGCCGACGGCAAGGCCACGGTCGTGCGCGAAGTCGACGCGGGCCTGGAAACGCTCGAAGTCGACCTGCCGGCGGTGGTCACCACCGACCTGCGCCTCAACGAGCCGCGCTTCATCAAGCTGCCCGACATCATGAAGGCCAAGAGCAAGCCGCTCGAATCCATTCCGTTCGCCGATCTCGGCCTCGACGCCGCCGACGAACTCAAGACCACGCACTACGCGCCGCCTGCCAAGCGCAGCAAGGGCGTGATGGTGAAGGACGCGGCCGAACTGGTCGCCGCACTGAAAGCGAAGGGGTTGCTCTGATGTCCAAGGTCCTGATCGTCGCCGAACATCTCGACGGCAAGCTCAACGCATCCACCGCCAAGTGCGTGTCCGCAGCGAAGGCGCTTAAACCTGAGTCGATCGACGTCGTCGTGCTCGCGGCCGATCCCGCTTCCGTCGCCGCGGATGCCGCGAAGTTGCAGGGCGTCGCGCGCGTGCTCACCGTCGCCAACGCCGCCAACGCGCATGCGCTCGCGCAGGTGCAGGCGCCGCAGGTGGCGAAGCTCGCCGCCGATTACACGCATGTGTTCGGCCCCAGCACGACCTTCGGCAAGGACCTGATGCCGTGCGTCGCCGCACTGCTCGGCGTGTCGCAGGTGTCCGATGTCATGTCGGTCGAAGGCACGCACACGTTCAAGCGCCCGATCTACGCGGGCAACGCGATCGTCACCGTCGAAGCGCCGCAGGGCCGCCCGGTCGTCGCGACCGTGCGCACGGCCTCGTGGCCGGAAGTCGCGCGCGACGGCAGCGCCGCCGTCGAAGCGGCGAACGCCGACGCGACGCTGCCCACGCACACGCGCTTCAAGGAACTCGCCGCCGGCAAGTCCGATCGTCCTGACCTGCAGAGTGCCAAGCGCGTGGTCTCCGGTGGCCGCGGCGTCGGTTCGGCGGAAAACTTCAAGATCGTCTACGAGCTCGCCGACAAGCTCGGCGCCGCGGTCGGCGCCTCGCGCGCGGCGGTGGACGCCGGTTACGTGCCGAACGAATTGCAGGTCGGCCAGACCGGCAAGATCATCGCGCCGGAGTTGTACGTCGCCGTCGGCATCAGCGGCGCGATCCAGCACCTGACCGGCATCAAGGACGCCGGCACGATCGTGGCGATCAACAAGGATCCCGAGGCGCCGATCTTCGAGATCGCCGACATCGGCCTGGTCGGCGATCTGTTCAAACTGCTGCCGGAATTGCAGCAGGCGCTTTAACGCAGGGGCGGCTTTGGACACGCCTCCCGAATTCGACCGCTACGCGCGCGATTACGCGCGCCTGCACGGCGAAAGCATCCGCGCCAGCGGCGAGGAGCCGGCGTACTTCGCCGCCTCCAAGGCCGCGTATGTCGCGCGCGCGATGTCTGCGCAAACGCCGGCGCGCCTGCTCGATTTCGGCTGCGGCATCGGCGGCACGCTCGGCTTCCTGCGCGACGCCCTGCCCGGTACGAAACTGCACGGCATGGATGTCTCGCGCGAAAGCCTGGCGATGGCCGCGCAGGCGCATCCGGATGTCGCGCTGTCCGTGATCGAAGGCGACCGCCTCGCGATGGACGACGCTGCGGTGGACGTCGCGGTGGCCGCGTGCGTCTTCCACCACATCGCGCCGGTCGAACGCGCGAATTGGCTGGGCGAATTGCGTCGCGTGCTCAAGCCGGGCGGCCGGCTGTTCGTGTTCGAACACAATCCGTGGAATCCGCTGACGCGCAAGGTCGTCGACGAATGTCCGTTCGACGAAGACGCCATCCTGCTCAGCAGCATCGAAACGCGCAGCCTGATGCGCGATGCGGGTTTCAACGACACGCACGTGGACTACACGATCTTCTTCCCGCATGCGCTCGCCGCGCTGCGCCCGCTCGAACGCCTGCTCACGCGCGTGCCGATGGGCGCGCAATACGTCGCGAGCGGACGCGCGTGACCCGATGACGCACCTGAGGCCCGTGACAGGCGCCGCGATCGTGGGACGCGGCATGCTCGCGCACGCGATGGCGCCGGTCGTGCAAGCGCGCCACGGGTGCATCGCCTTCGCATCGGGCGTTTCCAATTCGACGGAAACCGATCCGGCGGCGTTCGCGCGCGAAGAAGCGCTGCTGCGCGAACACCTCCAGGATCCGCGCACGCTGCTGTATTTCAGCAGTTGCGGCGTCGCCGACGAACACGAAGCGCGCCGTCCCTACATCCGCCACAAACTGGCGATGGAAGCGTTGGTGCGCGCGCACGGCGGCCGAATCGTGCGCCTGCCGCAGGTCGTCGGGCGCACCGACAATCCGCACACGCTCACCAACTATCTGCGCGACCGCATCGTGCGCGGCGAGCACTTCGATCTGTGGGCGAACGCCGAGCGCAACCTCGTCGACGTCGATGATGTCGTGCGCATCGTCGCCGCGTTGCTGGACAAGTGGCCGGAGGACCGGCGCACCGTCACGATCGCCAGCCCGGCCTCCACGCCGATGCCGAAGATCGTCGCGGTATTCGAGCAGGTGCTCGGCCGCAAGGCGAATTACACCTCGCTCGACCTCGGTCGCCCGATGCCCGTCGACACCGCGCTCGCGCGCAGTATCGCCGCACGCATCGGCATCGGCTTCGACGCGCGCTACCTCGAACGCGTCATCGGGAAATACTATGGTTGAGACGCCCATCGCGCTGTCGGTCGTGATCCCGGTCTACGGCAGCGCGCGCATCCTGCCGGAGCTCGCGCGCCGGCTCGAAGCCGCGCTCGCGCCGCGCTACGGCCTCGACGGTTTCGAAGCGGTGCTCGTGCACGACAGCGGGCCCGACGATGCGTGGCAAGTGATCGAATCGCTCGCCGCGCAACATCCCTGGCTCGGCGGCGTCGACCTGCGCATGAACGCCGGCCAGCACAACGCGGTGATGGCGGGCCTGGCGCACGCGCGCGGCGCCATCGTCGTCACGATGGACGACGACCTGCAGCATTCGCCCGACGACATCGCCACGCTCGTGGCGAAGATCGAAGGCGGCGCGGACGTGTGCTACGCGAACTTCGCGCGGCGCGAACACGCGGCGTGGAAGGTGCTCGGCAGCCGCTTCAACGATTGGGTCGCGCAGCGTTTGCTGAAGAAGCCAAAGGGGTTGTACCTCTCGCCGTTCCGCGCGATGCGCAGCGAGATTCGCGACGAAGTGCTGCGTTACGACGGCCCCTTCGTCTATGTCGACGGGCTCATCCTGCAGGCCACGCGCAACATCGCGACGGTCGAAGTCGAACACCATGCGCGCGGCGACGGGCGCTCGGGTTACAGCTTCACCAAGCTGGTCTCGCTGTGGTCGCAGATGGCGACGAGTTTCTCCGTCGTGCCGCTGCGTTTCGTCTCGCTGGTCGGTGCGCTGTCGTCGGTGTTCGGGTTCCTGATGGCGGGCGTGGTGGTCGTGTCCAAGTTGCTGCATCCGGAATGGACCGTCGGCTGGGCCTCGCTGATCGTCACCGTACTGATCCTCGGCGGCATCCAGTTGCTCTCGCTCGGCGCGATCGGCGAATACGTGGGCCGCGTGCTGCTCACGCTCAACGGCAAGCCGCAGTACGTCGTGCGCAAGACCGTCGGTCGCCTGTCCGCGCGGAAAGGCGGATGACGATGGACCTCTCCGCGATGGCGGCGCGCTTCGTGCGCTTCGCGATGGTGGGCGGCGCGACCACGCTGTTCTACGGCGTGATGGCGTGGCTGCTCGTCGAACATGCGGGCGTGGCACCCGTGCCCGCGTCCGTGCTGGCTTACCTTGCGGCCGTGCCGCTGAATTTCCTGCTGCAGCGCGGCTTCGCGTTCCGCTCGGAGAACCGCGTGCAGCGCGATCTTCCGCGCTACCTGCTCGTGCATGCGGGCAACATCGCCGCGTCCGCGGCCGTGATGCACCTTGTGGTCTCGGTCCTGCATGCCGGGTATCTTTACGGGGTCATCGCGACCATGACCTTCGTGCCCGTGGTCGTGTTCTTTTTCCTGGACCGTTGGGTCTTCAAACGCTGGCCGGGCTGATGCGGCCCGGAGACGAGTACCTCCCATGACAACTAGCGAAGGGCGCAGGCGCGTCATGGTCGTATTCGGCACGCGACCGGAAGCCATCAAGATGGCGCCGGTGGTGCATGCGATCCAGGCCCACCCCGACCTCGAAGCGCAGGTCGTGGTGACCGCACAACATCGGCAGATGCTCGACCAGGTGCTGGAAGTCTTCGACATCCGCCCCGACGCCGACCTCGACCTGATGCAGCAGGGCCAGACCCTGCCCGACCTCACCAGCCGCATCGTCACCGGCATGACGCCGGTGTTCCAGCAGTTCGCGCCCGACCTGGTGCTCGTGCATGGCGATACGTCGACGACCTTGTCGACCTCGCTGGCGGCGTTCTACGCACGCGTGCCCATCGGCCACGTCGAAGCGGGCCTGCGCACGGGCAACATGCATGCGCCGTGGCCGGAGGAAATGAATCGCCGCCTGACCGCGCCGCTGTGCGCGCTGCATTTCGCACCGACGCCGCGCTCGCGCGAGAACCTCGAGCGCGAAGGCATCGCCGCCGACGGCATCCACGTCACCGGCAACACCGTCATCGACGCGCTGCTCGAAGTGGACGCGCGCCTGCGCGAAGACGCGCAACTGCGCGGCGCGATGGAAGCGCGCTTCCCCTTCCTCGATCCAAACCGCCGCCTGCTGCTCATCACCGGTCATCGTCGCGAGAATTTCGGCGAAGGCTTCGAACGCATCTGCCGCGCCATCGCGCGTCTCGCGGCGCGGCCCGATTTGCAGATCGTGTATCCGGTGCACCTGAATCCGAACGTGCAGGAACCCGTGCGCCGCCATCTGGCGGGCCTGTCGAACGTGCACCTGGTCGAACCGCAGGATTACCTGCCGTTCGTATTCCTCATGCAGCGCAGCTACGTGATTCTCACCGACTCGGGCGGCGTGCAGGAAGAAGCGCCGTCGCTCGGCAAGCCGGTGCTGGTGATGCGCGACACCACCGAGCGCCCGGAAGCCGTCGATGCCGGCACGGTGCTGCTGGTGGGAACCGACGAAAACCGCATCGCCGAAAGCGTGGCGCACCTGCTCGACGACGCGCAGGCTTATGCGCGGATGTCGACCGCGCACAATCCGTACGGCGATGGCCTGGCGGGCAAGCGCATCGCACAGGTCATCGCGTCGCGCTTCGCATCGCGCGACGCGTGACTCGAAGCGAAGTGCCTCAGCGCACTTCGATCGAAACGCTTTCCGGCTGCGCCTGGCCTTCCATCGTCGCTTCGAGCGTGTAGCTGCCGGCAGCGAGCGTGGTGGCAGGCGCGAGCGAGAAGTTGGCGCGATGCGCGCCCTTCGCCGCGATGGTCTTGCTGTCGCCGGCGACGTTGCCGCCCTGCGAATCGATCAGCGCGACGTCCACGCGCGTCGGCGCGTCGATGTTTTCCAGCTGCACCATCGCGAAGAGCTTCTCGCCCTGCTTGAACTTGGTGGCCACGCCGCCGACCTGGAAGGTCTTGGGTTCGATGTAACGGCCGACCCTGACCGACGCGATGTGCGGGCCGGCGATCGCGGCCGGCGCGGTCGCGACGGTGGCGGCGGTGGGGACGGTCTGCTGCGCGGCGGCGTCGGTCGCCGCATCGGCGGCGGTTTCGCTGCGCTGGCAGGCGGCAAGGACGAGCGCGGAAGCGGCGATCAGCGCGGCGTTACGGAAGAGCGACATGAGGTGGCCTCGAATGGATTGGGGTCGGAAATAATCAGGAATGCGCGTTGGCGTGCGCGGCGTCGACCATCGCGAAATGGATGCGACCGACCGCACCGGGCGCCTGGCGCGCAGTGTCGTTGGGCACGTATGCGGTCAGCGTGACGCGCGCGGTGGCGCCGCCGGCGCCGGTGAATTCGAAGACATTCGGCAGGCCACGCGTCGTCGACGCGAACGCGCTGGGCCGCAGCCCGCGCGCGGCGAGCGATGCCGACAGCGATGCAAGCGCGTTGGCGAGCGTGTCGTCGTGGATTTCCACGGTGAAGCCGTAACGGCCTTCGCCCAGGTTTTCGAACAGGCGATGCGGCGGCTTCGCGAAGCGAATGCCGTGACCCGTCGCATGTGCGAGGCGCTGCGGAACGAACGCAGGCGCGGCGGCCGCGGCGGCGGGTTGTTCCTTCGGCGCGATCAAATGCCGGTAGTGATCGAGCGCCTGCTTGATCGCGCCATCGAACACCACGCGACCGGCTTCGAGCACGAGCCCGCGATTGCACACGCGCCGCACGAGGTCGTCGCTGTGGCTGGCGAGCACCATGATGCGCGAACCCGACACGCGGTCCTGCATGCGTTCGCGTGCGCGCTTGATGAACTGCGCATCGCCCGTGCCGATCCACTCGTCGAGCAACATGATGTCCGGCTGCACGCTGGTGGAAATGGCGAAGCCCAGGCGCATGCGCTGGCCCGCCGACAGCGTCGCCAGGCGTCGGCCCGCGAGCGCACCGAGTTCGGCGAATTCCAGGATCGAACCCACCGAGTCGCGGATCGTGTGCATCGGCGCGCCCATCGCCGCGCCGCGAAGGAAGATGTTTTCCCGCAGCGTCGCTTCCGGATTGAAGCCGAGCGAAACGTTGAGCAGTGCCTGGCGCGAACCGTGGATTTCGACTTCGCCTTCGGTGGGCAGGTAGCAGCCCGTCAACAGGTGCAACAGGCTCGTCTTGCCGGCACCGTTGCGCCCGATGAGCGCGATGCGGTCGCCATCGTTGGCTTCGAAATCGATGTCGCTGAGGATCGTGTTGAGGCGCCGGTCCGGGCGGTCGATCGCCGCGCCGAACAAGGTCTTCAGCCACGAATCCTCGGCCTTCTGGTGCTGGAAGAAGGTCGGCAGCTTCAGCGTGACGCGGCTGAGCCGGATGGACGCGCCCTGCTTGGGGTTCGATGCCATGTGCGCCTCAGATCCAGAGCGGCACGTAGCGGCCGTAGCGTCGATACAACCACGACGTCGACAGACCGCCGACCACGACGAAGATGCCCACGAACCACAGCGTGTACGCGTCCGGCATCTTGCCGAGCAATGGATCGCGCACGAAGTTGATCAGGTGCGCGGCCGGATTGGCGCGCGTGACCATGGTCAGCACGTGACCGCCATGCGCCTGCTGCGGATACCAGAGGATCGGCGTGACCAGGAACGCGAAGATCAGGATCGTGTTCGTGAATTCCGCAGTATCCGGGAAGCGTGCGCCGAACAAGGCCAGGTGCGCGGCGAGCCACAGCATGCCGAGCAGGAAGACAGGCATCGTCACCAACAACGTCGCGAGGTTGGCGACGTGCATCTCGTCCGACCACGCGAACACACCCGCGAGGATCGGCAGCGACGCCACGAAATAGAACATCGCCTTCGACAGCGTGCGCAGGAAATAGTCGGTCAGCCGCACGCGCCCGTCGAAGATGAAGGACTTGTGGTTGCGCAGCACCGACGTCGATTCGGTGATCACCTGGATGATCACGCGCCACAGCAGATACCCAACGCCGAGGAACGGCAGGTAGTGCTGCGGCGGGAAATGCATCAGCTGCGAATAGATGGTGCCGAGCAGCACGACGAACACGAACGGCGGCAGCACCATCCACACCGGGCCGATCGACGTGCGCCGATACTTGACGAGGATGTCGAGCCAGCTCGAGTAGCCCCAGAACGCGGGTTCCCGCAAGGTCGCGGCCAGGTCGCGTCCGAACGTGCCGATGGGCATGGGATCGAATCCGTCAGTGGCCGACGGCGCGCTCGCCGCGGGCGTGCTTCACCGTACCACCGGCCGCGTCGCCCAGGTCCTGGCGCAGCGCGGCCAGGCCTTCGCGCGCGTGTTCGCGGATCGACGGCGGGAAGGCCATGCGTGGCGCGTCGAGGAAGGCGTCGAGCTTGGTTTCCAGCGCGGCGTCGGCGAGCGAGGACACCCACGCCTGCTTGCCGAGTTCGGCGTAGAAATTCTTGAACTTGTTCGCCGACGACAACGCCAGGCACGGCACGCCGTGCGTCATCGCCACCACGCAGCCGTGGAATTTCATCGAGGCGACGCGATCGCAGGAGATCAGTTCATCGGTCAACGAGGCGAGGTTGTCGCGGATCACGATGTCGGCGTTGCCCAGGTCCAGGCGCGCGACCGTATCGAAGTCGTCGGCCAGCGTGCGGCCCGTGGCGAGCATCAGCAGGCGCGGGTGGAAGCCGCGGGCGCGGACGGCATCGAGCAGCGCGCGCGTCTTTTCCTGGCTGACGCCATTCTGCTGGTGGCGCAGGACCACGCCGAAGGTGCGATCGCGCGGCGCGACGTATTCGTGCGTGTACGCGCACACGATGTCGGGCGCGCATTCGACCGGCGCGGTCGGCTTGAGGTGCTGCGAAATCCACTCCGCGCTTTCCTGGTCGCGCGCGGTGATCTTCTTCACCGACGGATGCTGGAAGAACTCGCGCATCTTCAGCACGACATCGGCGTTGTAACCGCCCCACTTGGGCACGCCCACGCCGTAGATCACCACCGGCTTGGCGAGGAATTCCGGGCGCCAGTACAGCGTGCTGAGCGAGAACGGGATGACCAGGTCGCCGCCGCCGATCATGATGACGTCCACGTCGGCGATGTTCGCCTGGAGGTTGTCCAGGATCAACTCGCCCTTCGGACCGAGGTCGTGGAGGACGCGGAAGCGGCAATCCTTCAATTCGGTTTCGAGCACGTCCTTGAAGAACTCGTCGCCGTAGTTGCCCCAGCCGTAGTACCCCACCAGCCCAACACGCAAAGTCGTCATCAGTTGCTCACGGATTTGTTTTCGAGAACGGCGTCATGCGCGGCACTGAGCACCTGCGCGCGCTTGTCCCAGGTATTTTCTTCGGCCAGTGCGCGGAAGCGTTCGATCCATTCCGGATCGCGCGAACGCGACAACGCCTCGTCGATCGCCACCGAATACGCTTCGGCGGAGCCCGCGGTCAGCACTTCGGGGAATTGCTCGCACTCTTCCATGCCCTGCGTCACGACCACCGGCAGGCCGAGCGCGAAGTATTCGAACAGCTTGAGCGGCGACGTGGTCCGCGCGATCTCGCCCTGCTTGAACGGGATGATGGCCACGTCGAAGTGCTGCGCGAAATACGGCAGCACCGCGTAGTCGACCGCGCCGAGCGCGTAGACATTCGACAGCGACTCCAGCTTGCGCGCCGCGTCCAGGTAATCCGGGCCGATGTAGACGAACGACAGGTCCGGGCGCTGCTTGGCCAGTTCGTTCATCGCCTCGTACCACAACCACGGTGCCATCGCGCCGAAGTAGCCCACGATCGGACGCCCCGCTTCGACCACGTCGCGCATGTCCGGCGGCACGGTCGCACGGCGGTCGTGGCGCAGCACTTCGTCGTAGTGATAGGTGTCCACGCCGTTGGGCACGTAGGTCACGGGCACGGTGTTGAGCTTCGCGCGCAGTTCCTCGCGCAGCGTCGCGGCCGATGCCAGGCCCAGGTCGATGTGCTCGTCGTCCACCAATGCGAACTGGCGGGCCAGCTGGCCGGTGGTGTGGAACGAGATTTCGGGATCGATGTGGTCGATGTACTCGTACAGCAGCTTGTTGTTGCGCGCACGCACCTTCCTGGCCACGTCGGCCTGCCACGACAGCAGCGTGGCCACCGTCGAATAGCACGACACCAGCGCGTCATCGACCATCAGATGCGCGGGCTGGTTGGTGATGAACACGTTCGGCGCGACTTCATGGAAGCCCTTCGCGCGATCGCCGAGCATGTTGGCCGTCACGTAGAACACCAGGTAGCCCTGGCGCGCCATCGCGAGCGCCATGTGCTGCGGGCGCTGGAACAGCGGCACGAACCAATCGATGATCGCCGACTGCACGAACACGCGGCGCTGGCCCTCGGGCTGGCGCGCGAGGATCGTTTCGATCTTGTTGTAGTAGGTGTGCGACAGGAACGACGTCGCTTCCCAGGTCTTCTCGGCAGGCACCGGGTGCGCGCGGTATTCGATCGCGCCGATGTCCGGCAGTTCCGGGCGACGCAGGCGCGAGCCCGCGGGCGGCACGACGCGCGGCAACGGGATCGAACGGATCACGTCGGTGTATTCGCGCTTGTAGCGGATGCGCGACCAGACCTTCGCGATCTTCGTGAACAACTGCCACAGGCGCGAACGGCCGAGCTCGTCCACCACCTTGTTGTACTGCGCGAGCAATTCGACCGACGAATGCGCGTAGGCGCCGTGCACGCGCTGGTATTCGGTGTAGAGGCGGTCGACTTCGTACTTGTAGGACAGCACGTCGCGGCGCGCTTGCAGCAGCGCTGCGTCGCTGTCTTGCATCGCAGGCGCCGCATCCCGTTGGGGCTGCAGGCTGGCTGGCGTATCGGTGCTCATCAGGTCTTCGATTGCAGTGCGTGGTCGAGATCGCGACGCAGGTCTTCGAGGTCTTCCACGCCCACGCTCAGGCGCACGAGGTTGTCGAACAACCCCAGTTGCGCGCGGCGTTCCGGCGGGATCGACGCGTGCGTCATGATCGCGGGATGGTTGACGAGGCTTTCCACGCCGCCGAGCGATTCGGCCAGCGTGAACAGCCTGGTGCGTTCGCAGAAGCGCTTGGACGCTTCCAGGCCACCCTTCACGAAGATCGTGACGATGCCGCCGAACCCGTCCATCTGGCGCTTGGCGAGCGCGTGGTGCGGATGCGAGGCCAGGCCCGGATAGACGACGCGTTCGATCGCCGGATGCGATTCCAGCCACTGCGCCAACGCGAGCGCGTTGTCGCAATGCGCGCGCATGCGCAAGTGCAGCGTCTTGAGGCCGCGCAGCGCGAGGAAGCTGTCGAACGGCCCCTGCACCGCGCCGATGGAGTTCTGCAGGAAGGCGAGCTTCTCGGCGAGTTCGGCGTCGTCGCCGACCACGAGGATGCCGCCGACCATGTCGCTGTGGCCGTTGAGGTACTTCGTCGCCGAATGCATGACGATGTCCGCGCCGTGTTCCAGCGGGCGCTGCACCATCGGCGAGGAGAAGGTGTTGTCGACGACGACCAGCAGGCCGCGCTGCTTCGCGATCTTCGCGATCGCGTCGATGTCGACGATCTTCAGCAACGGATTGGTCGGGGTTTCGATCCACACCATCTTGGTGTTGGGCTTGATCGCGGCTTCGAACTTCGCCGGATCGGTGAGATCCACCCAGCTGAAATCCAGGCCCGCCGTGCGGCGGCGCACGCGCTCGAACAGGCGGAACGTGCCGCCGTAGACATCGTCCATCGCGATCACGTGGTCGCCGCTGTCCAGCACTTCCAGCAACGTGGAGGTCGCCGCCAGGCCCGAGGCGAACGCGAAGCCGCGCGTGCCGCCTTCCAGGCCGGCGATGCAGCGCTCGTAGGCGAAGCGCGTGGGATTGTGCGTGCGCGAGTACTCGAAGCCCTGGTGTTCACCGGGGCTGGACTGCGCATACGTCGAGGTCGCGTAGATCGGCGTCATCACGGCGCCGGTCGAGGGGTCGGGGGATTGCCCGGCGTGGATCGCGAGCGTACCGAGCCCGTGTCGCGTGCCGCCCTGTCCTTCTGGTTTCATCCGCGGGGTCCCATTAGCGTGAGTGCGCAAAATGTGCGTGCGTCGACGATTCTAGCAGCCGGGGAGGATGGCATCCGCGCGGCGGCCCCAGGTCTGTTGTGAGGCAAATGCCTGGCGTGCACGGCGTTGGTGTTCGTCCGGCGCGGCGTCGAGGCAGGCGCGCACGGCGGCGAGGAAGTGCCCGTCGTCACGCGCGATGTGAACGAGTTCGTCGAACTGCGCCATTTCGGGCAGGTCGACGCCCACGACCGGTTTCCCCGCGGCCAGGTATTCGTAAACCTTCACGGGGTTGGTCGCCAGCGTCAGGGGCGTCACGCGGAAAGGCAGCAGGCCGACGTCGAATCCGTGAACCCAGTAAGGCAGCGTGGTGTAGTCCACTTCGCCCGTGAAGCGGACGTTCGGGAACTCGGCGAGTTGCGCAGCCGCGCCCGTCGTGTCCGCGCCGACCAGCACCACGAGCGCGTCCGGGAATGCGCGCGCAACGCGCGCGACGAGTTCGACGTCGAACCACGGTGCGATCGCGCCGTGGTAGCCGATGACGCGGCGACCCGCTTCATCGCGGAAGCGTTCACGCGGCGGCGTTGCGAACAGCGTGTAGTCGCACGCGTTGCGCACGACCTGCACCCGACGCGCTTTTCCTTCGAAGGATTGCGCAAGCCATGCGCTGGTGACGACGACGCTTTCCGCCTCGGCAACGAGGCGATGCTCGGCTTCGATCACGTCGGGCGCGTTGTTGTCGAAACCGGCATGGTGGTCCATGCAGTCGTAGATGACGCGCGCACCGGACACGCGCGTGGCGAGGTCCGACCAGAAGGGATGTTGCACCACCGAAATGGCGTCGGTCGCGCCGGTCCATTCGAGGAATGCGCGCAGGCTCGCGTCGAGCTCGGCCGATTGCGCTGCCGTCGGCATCGCGTGATAGATCGTCGGCGCGTTGCTGACGTGCAGATGCACCTGGTACAGGCGCGCGTTCGCATCCAGCAATTCCGGCGAGAAACCGGGCGCCGGTGCGTCGATCGATTCGTTCGACACATAGAACACGCGGTGTCCGCGTTGCGCCCATGCGTGCGCGAGATGCTGCGGGCGCTGGATGCGGAAATGCCAGTCGATCAGCGCCCACACGAAGACATCGGGCTTGCCGGCGACGGGCGGCGCGGGCCGCATCAGATCGCGCGGCCATGCATGGGCGTGCGGGTCGCGGGGCGCGAACGGGTTCGGACGCGTGGACAGCAGCAAACGGCGACGTGCGCCGTCGGCGAACGGCACGTTGGCGAGCACGCGCACGCACGCTGCGCGCAATTCGCCGGGCGCGGCGCGACCGGTGAACAGCCGCGCGGCGAACCGCAGCGGCGCGGTCCACCGGCGCAATCGCGGGTCCGCGTCGGGGGTCACTGCACCCGGCGCCGCAGCCAGTTGAGCAGGTCGATGCGCGTGATCAAGCCGAGGAAGCGCGGGCCTTCCGGCGAGGGCTCGGTGACGATCGCCACGTGGCCGCGATCGAACACGGGCAGCAGCGATTCCATCGGCGAGCGCACGTCGAGGATGTCGAGCTTGGAGACCATCGCGGTCGACACCGGATCGCGAAAGCGATCTTCGTTGCCGTAGACGTGCAGCAGCACGTCGGACTCATCGACGATGCCGACGATCTTCTCGCCGTCCATCACCGGCAGCTGCGAGACGTCGTAGAGCTTCATGCGCTGGTACGCGGTGACGAGCAGGTCGGTCGGCGCGACGACGACGGTGTCGCGGCGCGAGTACGGGCGCAGGATCAGGTCGCGCAGGTCGCCGTGCGTTTCCCGTTCGAGGAAGCCGTTGTCGAGCATCCAATAGTCGTTGTACATCTTCGACAGGTACTTGTTGCCCGTGTCGCAGACGAAGACGAGCACGCGCTTGGGCGTGGTCTGTTCGCGGCACCAGCGCAACGCGGCGGCGAGCAGCGTGCCGGTGGACGACCCACCGAGGATGCCTTCCTTCGCCAGCAACTCGCGCGCGGTGAGGAAGCTCTCCTTGTCGGAGATCGCGTAGGCCTTCTTCACGCGCGAGAAGTCGGAGATCGGCGGCAGGAAATCCTCGCCGATGCCTTCGACCATCCAGCTCGCCGATTTGTCGGAGAGCGTGCCGCGATTGATGTATTCCTCGAGGATCGAGCCGACCGGATCGGCGAGGATCAACTCGGTCTTCGGCGAGTGCTGCGCGAAGCAACGCGACAGGCCCGTCATCGTGCCCGAGCTGCCGCAACCGAAGACGATGGCGTCGAGATCGCCATCCAGTTGCCGCAGGATTTCCGGGCCCGTGCCGAACTCGTGCGCGGCCGGGTTGTCGGGATTGCCGAACTGGTTGATGAAGTACGCGCCGGGCGTTTCGCGCGCGATGCGTTCGGCCATGTCCTGGTAGTAATCCGGATGCCCCTTGGCGACGTCGCTGCGCGTGAGCACGACCTGCGCGCCCATCGCCTTGAGGTTGAAGATCTTCTCGCGGCTCATCTTGTCGGGCACGACGAGGATGAGCTTGTAGCCCTTCTGCTGCGCGACGAGTGCAAGGCCGATGCCGGTGTTGCCCGCGGTGCCTTCGACCAGCGTGTCACCGGGTTTGATGTCGCCTCTTTTCTCTGCGGCTTCGATCATCGAAACGCCGATGCGGTCCTTCACCGACCCGCCGGGGTTCTGGCTTTCGAGCTTGAGGAACAGCGTGCACGGGCCCGCGTCGAGATGCTGGGCCTGTACGACCGGCGTTTGCCCGATCAATTCGAGCACGGAGTGGTGGATCGGCATGCGGTGTCGCCCTGGTGCGGCCGCAATGCTGTGCGGCGGGAGGGGGCGATTATCGCTTAGGAATGCCGGCGCCCATGCAGCGGGTCCGGTTGCCACCGCGGACGGCATCGGCGGACGAGGACGCCGGTGCCGCCCGCGACGGTTAGGAAGTCGTCAGTGTCGTCCGTCGTACATCGTCACGAGGCGGTCTTTCGCGGCGAGCTTTTCGCGTTTCATTTTCGACAAGGTGAGGTCGTCGACGGCCAGCACGCCGAGTTCGGCGTCGAGCACTTTCTTGTCGAGTTCCTTGTGGCGCTGATACAGGCTCTTGAACTCGGGATTGGTCTTCATCAGCGCGTCGAGTTCCGCCTGCGGTTGCCCTTCGAACATGTCAGCCTCCTGGTAGATCCACTACTTCTGAAACGCGAACGCCCCGGGCCTGGGGGCACGGGGCGTCCATGGGGGCGAGGATGGCATCAGGTCGTTGTGTTCGCAGGCCGCCGTGACATTCGATTCAGCGCCGGCCCGGACATTTCGTCCGGCGGCACGCTCCTCGGATGCGGGCGTTTGCGTCATCGGCCTGGTCTCTCGCGAGCCGAGCAAAAAGAGTGCTCGGGGAACCGACGCTACTCCTCCCCCCACGACTCGGCAAGAGGACCTTTGATGATTTGCCGCCGCTTGCCGACAGTCGGCAAGGCGACGTCAAGACATTGAAAATAAAAGGTTATTTGTCGGCGACGATGATCTCGACGCGGCGGTTGCGCGCTCTCCCGGCGGCGGTGTCGTCGCTGCCGATCGGGGACGATTCACCCATCCCGGTGGCGGTCATCTTCGACTTCGGGACGCCCGCGGCGGCCAGTGCGTCGCGCACGGCGTTGGCGCGGCGCTGGGAGAGGTCCTTGTTGGCGGCCGCTTCGCCCTGCCCGTCGGTGTGGGCCTCGATGCGGATGCGGCCCGTCGGCGCGGCGGCGATGTACGCGGCCAGCGCGCGAACGCTGCCACTGCCGCTGGACGACAGCGCGGCCTTGCCCGAAGCGA
This sequence comes from Noviluteimonas gilva, assembly GCF_009740395.1. GTDB lineage: Bacteria > Pseudomonadota > Gammaproteobacteria > Xanthomonadales > Xanthomonadaceae > Noviluteimonas > Noviluteimonas gilva. The sequence goes on along the minus strand of NZ_WOXT01000001.1, from coordinate 1,206,730 downwards.
AGGCATCGCCGCCGAGGGTGAAGACTTCGGAACCGCCGCTGCGCTTGGAGGGCGGCAGGTCGCCCACCGCGCCGGAGAGCTCGGCTTCCTTGCGCGCCAGTTCGGCGTCGCGCGCCTTGGCGGCGGCGAGCTTGGCGGCCTGGTCGCCGGCGACGTCGAGGACGATCTCCTCGGCCTGCGCACGGGCGGCGGCTTCGGATTCGGCGGTCGCGCGCAGGCGCTGCGCCTCTTCCATCTGGATCTGGGCTTCGAAACGCAGGCGCTCGGCTTCCTGGCGCGCGCGCTCGGCTTCCTGGCGGCTGGCTTCGACGAGCAGTTCGCTGCGCTCGCGGTCCAGGCGATCGACTTCGCGGCGCGTGGCTTCGGTCTGGGCCGCGATTTCCGCGGTCTGCACGCGCTGCTGCGCGATCTGGGTCGCCTGCGCGCGATCGCTCTTGCGCGCTTCGGGCAACACGTCGACGGCCTGCCGCGCGCGCAGCCGCTCGTAGGCGGCGAGGCCTTGCAGGCGGGCGTCGGCATCGAGCGCGACCAGGCGCTGCGAAAGCGCCGCGGCCACGTCCGGACCCTGCGCCGGCGCCGGTGCGGGCCAAGCGAGCGCCGGGGTTTCATCGTTCGCGCCCAACTGCAGGCGCTGGCGCAGGCCGGCGATCTCCGCGCGACGCTGGTCGTAATCGGCCTGGGTGGTGGCCGCGCGGCTGCGGGCCAGCGCCAGGTCGCCCCACGCCGAAGCGGAGGTCGCGAAGCGCAGCGCATCCTCGTCGTCCCCGGCGGACATCGCCGATTGGGCCGATTCCAGCGCGTTGCGCGCGGCCACCAGTTCGGAGGTTGCGTACTGGTCCGCATCGGCGCTTTCGGCCCGCGCGACCGATTGCTGCGCCGCCGACAACTCGCTGGTCGGCGGCGGCACGCTGGCGCAGCCTGACAACGCGATTGCGATCACAAGGCCGCAGAGCCTCGCGTGTTGCGTTCGGGTGAAGTGTGCGAAGCTTGGGCGCATAGAGGGGTGCCGTGCCGGTCTTTAGGGGATTGAGCGCGCAGTCATTGTGTTAAGCCGGCGCCGCGCATGCAAACGGTCGCCTTCGGGAGAGAGTACGCGCTATGGATATCGGCTATTTCCTGAAGCTGATGACGGAGAAGAATGCCTCCGACATGTTCCTGACCACCGGTGCGCCGGTGTACATCAAGGTCGAGGGCAAGCTTTATCCGCTCGGGAACACCGGCCTGCCCGCGGGCATGGTCAAGAAGATCGCCTATTCGCTGATGGACGAGGGCCAGGTGCCGCAGTTCGAGCGCGAGCTCGAGCTCAACATCGCCATCGCCCTGGCCGACTCGGGCCGTTTCCGCGTGAACGTGTTCAAGCAGCGCGGCGAAGTGGGCATGGTGATCCGCGCCATCCGCAGCGTGATCCCGTCCATCGAGGAGCTGCAGCTCCCGCAGGTGCTCAAGGAAATCATCATGGCCCCGCGCGGGCTGGTGCTGATCGTGGGTTCCACCGGTTCGGGCAAGTCCACCACGCTCGCCTCGATGATCGACCACCGCAACAGCACGTCGGCCGGCCACATCCTCACCATCGAGGATCCGATCGAATACCTGCACAAGCACAAGAAGTCGATCGTCAACCAGCGCGAAGTCGGCCTGGACACGCACGCCTTCCACAACGCGCTCAAGAACGCGATGCGCGAAGCGCCGGACGTGATCCTCATCGGCGAAATCCTCGACGCCACGACGATGGAAGCGGCGATCGCCTTCGCCGAAACCGGCCACATCTGCCTGGCGACGCTGCACTCCAACAACGCCGACCAGACGATCGAACGCATCCTCAACTTCTTCCCCGAGGCCGCGCACAAGAACGTGCTGATGAACCTCGCGCTGAACCTCAAGGCCGTGATTTCGCAGCGCCTGGTGATCGGCGTCGACGGCCGCCGCATCCCCGCGTGCGAAGTGCTGATCAACACGCCGATGATCCGCGACCTGCTGCGCCGCGGCCAGGTGCACGAGTTGAAGCAGGCGATGGAAGAATCGCTGGAAGCGGGCATGGAGTCGTTCGACCAGTGCCTGTTCCGTCTCTACAAGGAAGGCAAGGTCGAAAAGGAATCGGCGCTCAACGCGGCCGACTCGCGCGACGGCCTGGCGCTGAAGTTCCGCTTGTCCGAAGGCGCGACCGGCGAGCACGACCCGTATGCGGACGTGTTCGAAGCGCACTGACGTCGCACGACATCGAAAGAAACGAAAAGCCCCGCGATGCGGGGCTTTTTTTCAGGTCGCGTGCGCCAGCGTCTCGATGACGTATTGCGGGTCTGCCTTGATCACCTGCAACAAGGCCTTCGCAGGACCCGTCGGCTCCCGGCGCCCCTGCTCCCAATTCTTCAGCGTGCCCACGTTGACATGGATGATGTCGGCGAACTTCTGCTGCGAAAGCCCGGTCGCCTTGCGGATTTCGCGCACGCCCACGGCATCGACATGGAATTCGCGCGACGGCGGTCGCTCTCCGCGAACGATCTCGTCCATCGCCTCCATGCTGCCGACCAAACGCTTGAAGAGTTTCGCGTCCATGTCACCACTGCGCGTTGATGGAACGAAGGATGGCTTTTTCCTTCGCGGTCAGATCGTCCTTCACGCCCTTCCGGTAGATGAGCAGCATGCGAATCTGATGCACGTCGCTCGCGTCGTAATAGATCACGCGAACACCGCCACGCTTGCCCTTCCCGCCTGCGGACCAACGCACCTTGCGCAATCCGCCGGTGTCCTGGATCAAGTCTCCGGCATCTGGATTCGACGCCAGCCACGCCTGCAGACGGGCGTATTCCTCATCGCTGAGAAGCTCGAGAACGTCCTGGGTGAAGTAACTGGTCTCGATGAAAATCACGGCGAATGTACGCCAGTGACGCATAGGCGTCAATGACGCCCTTCGAGAATCGCCGGCAGCCGTTCAACCTAGCGATCGACTCGAAATTTTCAGCCGGGACTCTTCTCCGGCGCATCGGGTTGCTTCTCCGGCCGCGCTTCGTCGAAGGCCGGATGCGCAAGGCAGGCCTGCTCGATGCGCGCGATGGTCGGGAAGCGTGCGATGTCCACGCCGAAGCGGCGCGCGTTGTAGAGCTGCGGGATCAGGCAGGCGTCGGCGATGGTCGGCACCTGGCCGTCGCAGAAGCTGCCGGTGGAGGGATGGTCGTGCAGCATCGCTTCGAACGCATCCAGGCCGTCGCAGATCCAGTGGCGCACCCACTCGTCGCGCTCGGGTTGCGGCACGTGCCACTCGCGTTCGAAGTACTGCAGGATGCGCAGGTTGTTGAGCGGATGGATGTCGCATGCGACCAGTTGCGCGAGCGCGCGCACGCGCTGGCGGTCGCGCGCGGTGGCCGGCAACAGCGGCGGATCGGGCCACACTTCGTCGAGGTATTCGAGGATCGCCATCGACTGGCGCAGCATGCGCTGGCCGTGTTCGAGCACCGGCACCAGGCCCTGCGGATTCGCCGAACGGAACGCCGGCTTGTGCTGGTCGCCGCCGTCGCGCAACAGGTGCACGGGAAACAGTTCGTACGGCAGGCCCTTGAGGTTCAGGCCGATGCGCACGCGATACGCGGCGCTGGAGCGCCAGTACGAATACAGACGAAGCCGGTCGTTCACTGCCGCCCTTCCCCCCGTGCCGCGGCTGGCGGCGCAGTCACCTTAGCTTGGCGCAGGCGGGCGCGAAAGCCCGCCGGGCGCGCCCTCAGGAACGCGCCTCAGACGGCCGGCGTCTGGCGTTCGATGCGCTGGTCGATGGCGCCGAAGATGCTGCGGCCCTGCGCGTCCAGCATCTCGATGCGGACCGCATCGCCGAAGGACATGAAGGGCGTCGTCGGCTTGCCGTTGGCCAGGGTTTCCACCGTGCGCTTTTCGGCGAAGCACGAGGCGCCCTTGCTGGTGTCTTCGTTGGCGATCGTGCCCGAGCCGACGATGGTGCCGGCCGACAACGGACGCGTCTTCGCCGCATGCGCGACCAACTGCGCGAAGTCGAACTGCATGTCGACGCCCGCTTCCGGCGCACCGAACCATTCGCCGTTGATATGCGTCACCAGCGGCAGGTGCACCTTGCTGGATTGCCAGGCATCGCCGAGCTCGTCCGGCGTCACGAACACCGGCGACAACGCCGAGCGCGGCTTGGACTGCAGGAAGCCGAAGCCCTTGGCGAGTTCGTTGGGAATGAGATTGCGCAGCGAGACGTCGTTGACCAGGCCGATCAACTGGATGTGCGTGGCGGCGCGCTCCGGGGAGACGCCCATCGGCACGTCGTCGGTGATCACGACGATCTCGGCTTCCAGGTCGATGCCATAGCCTTCGTCGACGACCTTCACCGCATCGCGCGGACCGAGGAAGCCGGCGCTGGTGGCCTGGTACATCAGCGGGTCGACGTAGAAGCTTTCCGGCACTTCGGCGCCACGCGCGCGACGCACGCGTTCGACGTGCGGGAGATACGCGCTGCCGTCGACGAATTCATAGGCGCGCGGCAAGGGCGCGGCGAGCGCGGCCATGTCGATGTCGAAAGCATCGGGCGCATCGCCGGCATCGAGCGCGTCGGACAACGCATTGAGGCGCGGCGCGGTGTTGGACCAGTCTTCCAGTGCGCGCTGCAGGGTCGGCGCGATGGTGGTGGCGCGCACGCCGCGCTTGAGGTCGCGGGAGACGACGATCAGCGTGCCGTCGCGGCCGCCTTCCTTGAGGGAACCGAGCTTCATTGCAGGGGCTCTTCCGACGCGTGGGAGCCGTGCATTGTACGGAAAAAAGAAAACCCGCCTTTCGGCGGGTCTTCTTGTTTGGCAGCCCCGGATGGATTCGAACCACCGAATGCCTGAGTCAGAGTCAGGTGCCTTACCGCTTGGCGACGGGGCTATACGTGCTTGTTTTGATTGTACCGCGATTGCGTTGCCCGAAAAATTAGCGCTTCGAGAACTGCGTGGCGCGGCGGGCCTTGTGGAGACCGACCTTCTTACGCTCGACTTCACGCGCGTCGCGGGTCATGAAACCAGCCTTGCGCAGTTCGGTCTTCAGCGACTCGTCGTATTCGACCAGCGCGCGCGAGATGCCGAGGCGGATCGCGCCGGCCTGGCCGGTGATGCCGCCGCCTTCGACCGTCACGAGGATGTCGAACTTGTCGGTCGACTGCGTGAGTTCGAGCGGCTGGCGCACGATCATGCGGGCGGTTTCGCGGCCGAAGAAGTCTTCGATCGTGCGCTCGTTGATGGTGATGGTGCCCGTGCCCTTGCGCAGGAACACGCGGGCGGTCGAGGACTTGCGGCGGCCGGTGCCGTAATTCTGCTGGATAGCCATATGGTTGCCTTAGATGTCCAGGGGCTGCGGCTGCTGGGCCGTGTGCGGATGATTCGGGCCAGCGTAGACCTTGAGCTTGCGATACATCGCACGGCCCAGCGGGTTCTTGGGCAGCATGCCCTTGACGGCGGTTTCGATGACGCGCTCGGGGTGGCGCTCGAGCGCCTGGCCGAGGGATTCGGACTTCAGGTTGCCGATGTAACCGGTGAACCGGTAGTACATCTTGTCCTGCAGCTTGCGGCCGGTCACGTGGATCTTCTCGGCGTTGATCACCACGAGGTAATCGCCGGTATCGACGTGGGGCGTGTAAACGGGCTTGTGCTTGCCACGGAGGCGGCGTGCGAGCTCGGTGGCGAGGCGGCCGAGGGTCTTGCCTTCGGCGTCGACGATGTACCAGTCGCGCTGGACGGTCTCGTTCTTGGCGGTAAAAGTCTTCATTGCGTGACTCGATTGGTACATGGTCGGGCTTGTTCCGGGGACGCCGGAAGGTTGCCGCGCGATGTAGGGCGGAACAAAAGAGGCGGAATCATAGCGGCGCCGCGGAGGCACCGCAAGTCGGACCCCCCGTGAAATCAGGCGGTTGGGGCTTGTTCGGGGGTCTTCGCGAGGCCCGGCGCGGCCTGGCGGCGGCGCAGCGGCGCAGGCTGGAAGAGCTTGGCGCCCTGGAAATACACCGCCCGCAGCTGGTGGCCGCGCGGGGAGTAGCCCAGGAAGACCGCACCCGTGCGGGCGCCGACCACGTGCGAGAAGATCCGCGCCAGGTCGGGGTTTTCGATCTCCATCAGCACGCCCAGGCATTCGGGCGACGCACGATTGGCCGCTTCGAGGATTTCGCAGGCGGCTTTGAAAATCGGGATCGCCTGCTGCTGCCGGCGATGCTCTGGAGCAATAAATTGGCGGAAGTAGTACATCGGCTGGCGCAGGCGCGGGCGCACCTGCACGAAGGCCGTGGCCACGCCGCACAGCGCGCCGTCGGCATCGCGCAACACGCACACGGCCTGCTGCGCGCGCAGCTTCGCGCGCTCGGCGTCGGCCATCGCCTTGTGGCCGATCCAGAAGTCGACGAGCTCGGCCTGCAATTCCGGCGTGACGTTGCGCCAGACGGGAACGATCGAATAAGCCATCGTCACTTCGCCTTCGGCGCGGCCGCGCGTGGCTGTTGCTGCGCGCCTGCGACCTTCACGAACTCCAGGTACTCGGCGAACTGCAAGCCGCCGTCCTTGTCCTTGTCGAACGCCGTCATCGCCGGCGCCGACGTGCCCGCGCGCTGCACGAGCGCGAGCTTGGCGTACTCGCCGGCTTCGAGCTTGCCGCTCTTGTCGGCGTCGTGGCGCGCGAACTCGGTGCGCAGGCGGCGCAGCGCGAGGTCCTCGCGCGTGGCCAGCCAGCCGGCGCGGAATTCGTCCTTCGACAACGTGCCGTTGCCGTCCTTGTCCCACGCGGCGAAGGTCGCGTCGGGGCCGCCCTGCAACGCAGGCTGCGGCGCCGGCTTGGCGGCCTGTTGCGCGAACGCGGGCGCGGCCACCATCAATGCGACGGCGACGAAGATGCGGCGATTCATGCGAGCGCCTCGGACTGCGACTGTTGCTCGGGTTCGAAGGTGATCAGCTCGCGGATTTCCGCCGTGCGCAGGCCGATCATCATCGGGTTGACGACATTGGGCAGGAAGCTGATGTCGAAGATTTCGCTGATGTCGCCTTCGAAGCGGATCCAGTTGACCACGTCGCCGTTGGACAGGTTCACGATCTGCACGCCGCACCACGGTTCGGCGTCGCGCTTCTTGAGTTCTTCGTCCAGCTGCAGGCCTTCGAAGCGCTGGTTGCGCGGCTTCGACAAACCCACCGCCGCGACGTTGCCGACAATCGACAAGCCACGCAGGAAGCCCGGGAACCACGCGGTCGGCACGAAGGACTTCGTCGCGAAATCGACGTAACCCAAATGCCCGGTGCCCGCGTTGAGCACCCACAGCTTGCCGTTCGCCCAGCGCGGGCTGTGCGGCATCGACAGGCCTTCGCAGACGATCTCGTCGGTCTCCACGTCGATCACCACGCCACCGTTCATGCGGCGGTCGCGCCAACCGTCGACGGCGTCGGACTTGCACACCGCGGTGACGTACTTCGGCTTGCCGTCGACCATCGCCAGCCCGTTGAGATGGCAACGATCTTCCGGCGCGAGCTTGCTGATGAAGTTCGGCTTCCAGATCGGCTTGAAGCTGTGCGTCGTGCTCAGCTCGGCCAGGCACGAGTACTTGGTGTTGACGAACACCACGCGGCCATCGCTGCGGATGCCGAGCTCGTGGATGTCGAGATCGCCGATCGTCTGCGCGTTGCGCGGCACGTAGCACTTGTCGAACTTGCCGTGGATGACCTCGCCCTGGCGCAGCACGTTCTCGAAGCGCCACAACTGGTACAGGCCGCCGAGATAGATGCGCTGCGCGTTGCCGACGATGCCCATCGCGCGTTCGAAGATGCGTTCGAAGAACGACACGCGACCTTGCTGGTCGCTGCCGACCAGGTAGACGCGGCCGGTCTGGTAGGAAGAGATCGCGAGCGAAACGCGGTTGCTCGACAACCACGTCGACAGGCCGCGCGAGCAGCTCTTTTCGACTTTGAGTTGGGTGAGGTCGAGCGGCGGCTTCTGGGCCGGCTTTGCCGCGGCGTCTGCGGCGGGCGCCTCAGGCGCCTGCGCGGCGGGCTTGTTGCCGCCGGGCGTCTTCTTGCTGGTTGCCACGAACTTCTCCAGATGTCCCCTCTCGCGAGCGGGACAGTTGAATCGATTTCCGCGCCGGGAGCCAGCGCTTTCTGCTCCCCATGCGGGGGGTGTTCCGACTGAATGGGCCCCGGCGGCGACAGCCGCCGGGACCGATGCGGTTACCAGGTGTAGCGAATGCCGAGCTGGCCGCCCCACACGCCGTCGATGGCACCGCCGTCGAGGTAGTTCAGGCCGCCCCACACGTCGACGCGCTCGCCGATCTTCGCGTTCACGCCGAACTCCAGCTGGCCGCTGGTGCCTTCGGTGCTCATGCGACCGCTGAACGTGTCGGCGACGGTGAAGCTGGTCTCGCCGTCGAATTCGCGAACGATGCTGACCACGCCGTACGGCGTCCACTTCGTGCCCGAGGCCGACTGGAAGGTCTGCTCCATCTCCAGGCCCAGGCGGGCGCGCGAGGACGTGCCGCCTTCGGAAACGAAGTCCGCCAGGTCGCCTTCGATGCGATCGATGTTCTCGACCTTCGTGCGGGTGTACTGCACCTGCGGCACGAGCTTCATGCCACCGGCGGAGGTCCACACGTTCCAACCCAGTTCGGCGTTGATCGCGCCGGCGTCGCCGCCCACTTCGCGCTGGCCGCCGAAGGAGGTCATGTCGGCGTCGAAATGCATCCAGCGGTACGAGACGTCGGCGTACATGCCGTTCTGGCCGAGCCAGGTGACGTAACCGCCGACGGTGGTGCCGTCGATGTCGTCGCTGCCGAAGCCGTTGGACAGGTCCTGCTTGCCGCGCGACTTCGACAGGCTGGCGCCGATGAAGAAGCCATCGGTGACCAGCGCGTTGACGCCCGCTTCCACGCCCTGGTTGGTCTGGTCGAACGCGAAGTTGTTCGTCGCCGGCAGGTTGTCGAGCTGCGCATCCGGCGTGATCGAACCCTTGTCGCCGAACACGCGCACCCACGCGCCCTTGTCGCTGTCGCCCAGCTGCGAGAACACGCCCATGCGCTGGCGGAACGTGCCGACCTGCGCCGCCATCAGGCTGTGCGCGCCCGGGGCGATCGCGGTGGCGATGGCGCCGGTGTCGTTGAGGCCACCGAAGCCCAGCGTCAGCGAGAACATGTCGACCGAACTGTTGTCGGCGTTGAGGTGCGTCTTCACGCCGACCTTCAGGTCGAGGAAGTTGTTCGCGTTGAAGTTCACGTTGCCGGCGATGATGTTGCCCGCCTGCACGTTGCTCTCCGTCGACTCGCCTTCCACCACCACGACCGGGATGTCGATCTCGGTGGCGCTGGTGAGCAGGTCGAGCACGTTGACGTTCAGCGTCTGCACCGAGGTGCTGGCGATGTTGCCGTCGATGTACAGCATGTCGCTGGTGCCGTGGAGCAGCGAGACGTCGACGTCCAGCGCGCCCTGGCCGGCGAAGTCGCCGCCGGTGACGGTGAGCACGTCGTCCGGCGCGCCGTCGAGGAAGCTGATCGTGCCGTTGTTGGTGAAGGCGACCGGGTTGAGCACGTCGATCGGGGCGTTGTTGCCCGCGAGCGGCGCCGGGCTGCCGGTGCCCATGTCGATCAGGCTGTCGCCGCGGACCGAGATCAGGCCGTTGTTGGCGAAGCTGTTGCCCGTCGCGCTGTTGCCGCCGAGGCTGATCGCCGCGTCGTGCAGCACGATAGTGCCGCCGTTGACGATGGCGTCGTCGCCGTCGCCGAAGTCGGTCGCGTGGCCGCGCACGATCCACGTGCCGCCGGCCGCGTTGGTGAAGCGGTCGTCGCCCGCGCCCATCAACAGCGCACCGGAGATCGAGCCGCTGCTGGTGACCAGGTCGAAGCCGTCGCCGCCGTGGATGGCGATGCTGCCTTCTTCGGAGGCCTGCGCGACGATGTCGCCGACGTTGTCGACCGTGGCGTTGCCGACGACATCGAGGTCCAGCGCGATGGCGTAGTCCTGGTGGACGGCGCCGATGAGGCCGCTGTTGGTCACGTGCGCGTCTTCGGCGCGAACTTCCAGGCCGATGGTTTCGCCCGCGGCGTGCGCGGTGATCGAGCCGCCGTTGACGAAGTCGACGTTGCCGTACGACTGCACGAATGCACCGATCGCGTCGCCCTGGTAGGCGATCGCGTAGATGTCGCCCGTGTTGTTCGCGGTAATGAGGTCGTCGCCCAGGGCGCCCAGGCCGATCGCGCTGAGCTCTGCGGTCGCCGTGATGTCGCCGCCGTTGATGAGCGTGAGGTCGTCGCCGAAGGCGAGGACGCCGTAGGCCAGGTAGGCGTGGGCGGTGATATCGCCGGCGTTGTCGAAGTCGGCAGTCCCGGCGTCCACGTGCGCGCCGACCGCGGCACGGCGGCCGGTCGCGGTGATGTCGCCGGCGTTGTGGAAGCTTGCATCGAGACCCCAGACGTGGGCGCCGGTCGCCGTGTAGGCGCCGGTCACCGTGATGTCGCCGGTGTTGTCGACGTTCACCGCCGCTTCGCCCAGCGCGAAGATGCCGGTGGCGAGCCCGTCCTGCGGCATCGCCGAGGCGTCGACGGTGATCGTTCCGCCGTTCACCACCGCGCCGTACCCGCCGCTCCGAACGTGGATGCCGAACGCTTCGCCGTCGCCGCCCTGGCCGATGGAGACCGAGATATCGCCGGCATTGTCGACGGTCGCGTGCGCGCCGGAGAGCGCCGAGATGCCCGTCGCCTCGTGGCCGTAGGAGTACACGAGCAAATCGCCGCTGTTGTCGATCGCGACGTCGTCGATACCGATGCCCTGGAGACCGACCGCGTGGAAGCTCGCATATACGTCGGTCGTTCCGGCGTTGTGGATCGCGACTTCGTTGCCGTACGCGGACACACCCAGCGCCACATTCGAACCATGGGCCGAAAGCGTTTCGCCCGTTGTGATGTCGACCGTCAGCGCTTCCACGTAGATGCCCAGCGCAGTCTGCCCGCCGACGTTGATCGAACCCGTGCCGTCGATCGTGACGTCGCCCGCTCCGTCGACCTTGATGCCGAAGGCGTAATCGAGCGCCGCGACATCGATCGAACCATCGTTCGTGACATGCGCCGAACCACCATCGCCGACGTAACCGGCGATGCCGATGCCGTTGCCGGGGTTGACGGTCAGGGTCGGCGGCTGCGGTGCGCTGCCGCCGGTCTGCGCGACGGTGATCGTGCCGCCATTGACGATGGTGGCGTGGTCCGAATCGAACCCGACGCCGACCGCGGAGAGACCGCCGCTGACCAGCACGTCGCCGCCGTTGTCGATCGTGACGTCCGGGCCGAAGGCGTACAGGCCGCCGGCATTGCCGTACTCGGACGTGGTGGTGACCGTCGCGCCATCGACGTTGTGGATCGTGGCGGTGCCGTTGTACGAACCGGCGATGATGCCCGTGACCCCCGAGCCCGTTGCGGTTCCCTCGATCGTCACGCTGTGCGAGTTGGTGACCGTGGCGTCGCCCGCATCGGTGATCGCAAGAATGCCCAGCGCCTGGCGCACGAGCCCGCCCGCTTCGATCGAACCGGAGTTGTCGACCGTGACGTCGCCGCCTTCGGAGATCGCCCGGATGCCGGTGGCGTACTTGCCTTCGACGACGATGGAACCGGAGGAATCGACGGAGACACCGCCGTAGCCCGACGCTTCGATGCCGAACGCGGCCCCGTTGAAGAGGGTGCCGTAGCTGGTGATCGCGCCGCTGTTGTCGATCGAAACGGTGCCGTATTCCGAACGGCCCTGCACACCGTAGGTGTTTCGGCCGTTGCGCACGTCGATCGCATTGGCGTTGTCGATGTGCACGTCGCCGTCGGCGCTGCCGACCATGCCCGCGGCCGTGCCGTATTTGTTGGAGACGTTGGCGTACAGCGTGCCGGTGTTGTACAGCGACACCGTGCTGTCTTCGTCGATGCCGGCGCCCTGCATCGCGATCGCGAGCTGGCCGCCGTGCACCGAGATGTCGCCCGCGTTCGAGCCCGTCGCGACGTCGCCGGCGGAGATCAGGCCGAGCACCTGGTTGGCGTGCCCGAGGATCGATCCGGTTTCGCCGTTGGAGACGTTGCTGGTTTCGTAACCGAAGCCGAGCATGCCGATCGCCGCGCCGTCGCCGGAGGTGACGTCGATCGCGCCGTCGTTGGTCAGGATCGTGCGGCCGCCGTAGCCATACATGCCGTAGGCGGTGCCGTTGTCGACCGATGCGGTGATCGAACGACCCGCGCGGTTGACCAGCTCCACGTCATCGAAGCCGTAGGCATACATGCCGAACGCGCGGCCACTGCCGGCGTGCACGTCGATGGTGCCGTTGTTGACCTGGCGCGTGTCGTGCACCGAGTACGTGTACAGGCCCGCCGCGATGCCGGACACCGCCGTCACCGAGACATCGCCGTTGTTGATGATGTTCGCGTGCGCGTAGCCCACGCCTTCGATGCCGACCGCCGTGCCGTAACCGCTGACCGTGATCGAGGCGCTCTGGCTGAGGTCGGCGTTGTAGCCGATGCCGACCATGCCGAAGGCGTTGCCGTGGTGCGAGGTCGCGTTGAGCGCGCCGCCGTTGGTGAGCACCGCGTTGCCGCCGGCCTGCGCGAACGTGCCGAACGCATCGCCCGCGTCCGACTCGGCGTCGATGGCGCCGCCGTTGCGCACGGTCGCATCGCCGTCGGCGCTGGCGAACATGCCGGTGGCGCGTCCGGAGTACGCGTAGGCGGAGATGTCGGCACCCGTGTTCGACACGAGGTTGATGTCGCCGCCGACCGCTTCGATGCCCGCGGCCCAGCCGTCCGCATCCGCGATCAGCGTGCCGTCGTTGGTGACGTTCACCACGGCGCCGGACGCGAACACCGCGTCGGCGACGTTGTAGCCGCTGGCCACGATCCGGCCGTCGGCGGTGTTGGTCAGCGTCGCCGTGCCGGCATTCGCGATGACCTGCGCGCCGTAGGCCGCGTTGCCCGCAACGCCGAGGAGGTAGTTGCTGTTGACGACGGTCGCATCGCCGGCCACCGAGTACGCCAGCACGCCGGCCGCGGTATCCGCAGCGTAGGCGCGGATGTCGCCGCTGTTGTCGATGCTGATGGTGTACGCACCGCCGGCGAGCGCGCCGTAGGCCACGCCGTACGCCGAGTACGACTCGATGCCGCCGATGTTGTTCACCGTGGCGTCGCCGTAATCCGAACGCGCCCACACGCCGTAGGAGCTGTAGCCGCCTTCGGTGGAGATGGTGCCGTTGTTGGTGATCGTCGCGGTGCCGCCGTACAGCGAACGTGCGGTCAGGCCGCGGTCGAGCACGCCGCCGGTGGTCTGCACGTCGCCGTCGTTGGTGACGTTCGCATCGCCGTACAGCGAGATCGCGCGCAGGCCGCCGGCCGAGTAGCCGCCCTGCACCATGACCTGGCCGTATTCGCCGTTGGAGACGTTCGCGTCGCCCGTGTAGGTGATCGCGATCGCGCCCGTGGCGCCGCCGTACTTGGAGACCGAATACAGCTGGCCGCTGTTGGTGACCTCGACGTCGTTCCACTTCGTCGAGGCGTAGATGCCCATCGCGGTGGAATCGCCGACGGTGATCATCTGGCCGTCGTTGTTGATCGTGACCAGGCCGTTGTTCGACTGCGCGGCGATGCCGTACGCGATGCCGTAGCCGCGGTTGCTGGCGACGGTGGCCATCTGGAAGCCGTTGTCGACGGTGACGTCGCCGTCGGCCGACAGCGCGAGGATGCCGTAGGCGCTGTCGCCGCCGAGCGTGACCAGGCTGCCCTGGTTGTCGACGGACGCGTCCATGTCGGCCGAGGCGACGATGCCCTGCGCCGAACCGTACTTCGCCGAGGCGTAGACGCTGCCGCCGTTGTAGACGCTCGCCGTGCCGAGATAGCCGCGCGCGACCGCCGCGACGCCGACGGCGAACAGGTCGCCTTCGGCATCCACGACGCCGTAGTTCAGGACGTTGGCCGTGCCGCCTTCGCCGCTGGCGCGCACGCTGATGCCGGTGACGTCGCCACCGCGCACGATGACCTGGTTGACGTTGACGGCCGAGCCGTCGCTGGTCGCGCGAATGTCGATGCCGGTGGCGTAGGCGCCCACGGCCGTGATCGTGCCGCCGTTGTACGAACCGGCCGCGTCGCCGACGGCGAGGATGCCGGCCGCGAAGCCGTCGGTCGCGCTGGCGGTGGCGTTGATGGTGCCGGTGTTGTTGAGGTTCGCCGACACCACGCCGTAACCGAACATGCCCACGCCGGCCGAGCCGCCGTTGGCGTTGATCAGGCCGTCGTTCTGCGCGAAGGCGTACACGCCGCCCACGCCGACGCCGATCGCGTCGCCATAGACCGACGCGGCATCGATGTTCGCGAAATTGCGCACGTACGCGTTGTAACCACCGGCGTAGACGCCGTACGCGATGCCGTTGATGGCGTCGACGTCGATGCTGCCGTTGTTGGTCACGCCGCTGTCGCCGTAGCTCGTCGCCCACACGCCGATCGCGTCGCCGTTGGACGTCGCGGTCAGCGCGCCGTCGTTGGTGACCGTCGCGCCGCGGAGGCCTTCGGCATCGATGGCGATCGCCTGCAGGTTGCCGTTGGCGTTGATCGTGCCGGTGCCGGCGTTGGTCACGACGGCCGAGTCGCCGTACGCGAACACGCCGCGCGCCACGCCCAGATCCGAATTCGCGCTGACGCTGCCCGCGTTGGCGACCGTCGCGGTGCCGTAGTATGCACCGGCGATCAGGCCGGCCGCGCCGTAGGTGCCGTTGACGTTGACCACGCCGGTCGCGCCGTTGTCGACCGTCGCGTTGCCGTAGTACGACTTCGCCCAGCCGCCTTGGGCGGTGTTCGTGCCGTCGACCTTGAGCGTGCCGTCGTTGTCGACGAGCGCATCGCCGTAGATCGAATAGGCATACAGGCCGGTGGCGTTGTAGCCGCTGACGACCAGCGTGCCGGTGTTGGTCTGCGTGGCGTCGCCGTAGATCGAGAAGGCGTTGCCGCCGATGGCGTTGCCGGAATCCGCGGACACCGTGATCGTGCCGGCGTTGCTGCCGCTCGCGTTGCCGTCGAGCGAGGCGGCGTACATGCCGGTCGCGTCGGAACCCAGGCCCGAGCCGGTCGCGGTGATCGTGCCGGTCGCGCTGTTGGTCGTGCTCGCGTCGCCGCCGAAGCCCAGCGCGTACGCGCCGATCGCCGTGGAGGATTCGCCGCTGGCCGTCGCATTGAGCGTGCTGTTGTTGTTGATCGTCGAGCTGCCGTCGGCGACCTGGTACACGCCGAAGGCGATGCTGTCGTAACCGGTCGCGGTTGCGCTGACCGACACGTTGTTGTCGAAGAGCGCATTGCCGCCGGTTTCCACTTCGAAGCCCGCGGCCCATGTGTAGCCGGTGACGTCGATCGTCGCGTGGTTGTTGGTGTGGAAGTCGCCAGCGGTCGAAACGAAGAAGCCGTCCGCGAAGCCGGTGGTGGACGTGCCGGTCGCGGTGCCCCACGCATACCCGTACGTGCCGGGGAAGTTGGCGGCGTTGTAGCCGATGAAATCGTCGCTGCCGCTCACGCCACCCGGGCCCGGATGGAACGAGCCGGGCAGCACGGTGAGATCGTCGACCAGGCCGAAGGCTTCGACGGTCGCGCTTGCAGCGAACGTCTGCGCAACGCCCATGGGCGCTGCGAAAGACTCGAATTCTTCGTCGACGACGCTCTTGGGCGTCCATTCGTCCGCGACGCGGGTCAGGTCGACGACCTTCGCGAATTCATGCGACAGGCTGGCGCGCTCGATGGGGAGCGGCGCAACGACCGGCGACTTCGCGAGGACGACGCCGGTGCCCGAGAACATCAGGGCGGCGGCGGAGATGGTGAGAACGGAGCGAACGGCGCGCGCGACGGGAGAAACGTTGTAGCGACGGGCGGCCTTGCGGCTCGCACGGGTGCGATCGATCTTCAAGTTGTTCCCCTGATAATTTTTTACGAAGCCCCGCGCCGCTCCCTGCGATGCGTAGACCCCAACCCCTGTGACCCGAGTCTCGGTTTCAACTCAGTTCAGCCGAGTCTAAGGTGAAAAACCTCACGAATGGAATAGGACGCCGATCACGGTTACCGAAAGAAGACATTCAGTGACCTGAACTCCCCTCGCGGGCGCGGATCGCCCGGATTGCGGGAACAGGATCGTTACACTGGCGCCCATGCCGCGTGAAATCACTCCGCTGGACCGCTTCCTGATCGACGCCCAGAACGCGCTGTCGACCGTCTTCGGCCGCCCCGACCCGACCCGCGACAACCCCGCGGGCGAAACCGCGGACGTCGTGCTGGAAGACGACGAGCGCCGGCACGCCGCCGGCCTGATGCGCATCAACCATGTCGGCGAGGTCTGCGCGCAGGCGCTCTATGTCGGCCAGGCCTCCGTCGCACGCGACCCTCAGACGCGCCAGGCCCTGCTCGCCGCCGCGGCCGAAGAGACCGACCACCTGGCCTGGTGCGCCGACCGGCTCGCCGAGCTCGACGCCCGCCCCAGCCTGCTCAACCCGGTCTGGTACGCCGGCAGTTACGCGATCGGCGTGCTCGCCGGCCTGCGGGGCGATGGGTGGAACCTCGGGTTCGTGGTCGAAACCGAGCGCCAGGTGGAAGCCCACCTGCACGAACACCTCGAGCGCCTGCCCGCCGCCGACCTGCGCAGCCGCGCGATCCTGGAAACGATGAAGGCCGATGAAGCGCGGCATGCGGACCACGCGGAAGCGCAGGGGGCGCGGGTGTTGCCGCAGCCGGTGCCGACGTTGATGGCGGCGGCTTCTAACCTGATGAAGGCGATTGCTTACCGGATCTGATTCGTCGTTCCTTTACCCCACCCAAAAAGAAACCCGCCGTCGGCGGGTTTCTTTTTGACCTCCCCTGGAGGGGAGGTTATTCGGTCAGGTTTCGACCGTGGTAGAGCTCTTCGATCTCGCGTTTCAGGCGCGCCTCGATCTTCATGCGCTCCTTGAACGACAGGTTCTTCGCCTTTTCCTCGAACAGATAGTTGTCGAGGTCGAATTCCTTCAGGTGCATCTTCGTGTGGAAGATGTTTTCCTGGTAGACGTTGACGTCGAGCATCTCGTAGCGCGACTTCACGTTCTTGGCCAGGTAATCCTGGATCGAGTTGATCTTGTGGTCGATGTAGTGCTTGCGGCCCTTGATGTCGCGGGTGAAGCCGCGCACGCGGTAATCCATCACCACGATGTCCGATTCCAGGCTCTCGATCAGGTAGTTCAGGGCCTTCAGCGGGGAGATCACGCCGCAGGTCGCCACGTCGATGTCGGCGCGGAAGGTCGCGATGCCGTTGTCCGGGTGGGTCTCCGGATAGGTGTGCACCGTGATGTGCGACTTGTCCATGTGCGCGACCACCGCCTCGGAGATCACGCCCTTGGCCAGCGCCTTCTCCACGACCGGCTGCTCGCTGATCAGGATGGTCACCGACGCGCCCTGCGGGTCGTAGTCCTGGCGGGCCACGTTGAGGATGTTGGCGCCGATGATCTCCGCCACGTCCGTCAGGATCTGGGTGAGGCGGTCGGCGTTGTATTCCTCGTCGATGTATTCGATGTAGCGCTGGCGCTGCTCTTCCGACACCGCATAGCAGACGTCGTAGATGTTGAACGACAGCGCCTTGGTCAGGTTGTTGAAACCCTGGAGCTTGAGGCGCGGCAGCGGCTTGACCATCGGTCGAGTCCTTGGGTGGTGCTACGGCAAGGGGGAGCCGTCGAGGGGCGCGATTATGCGGCATGCGGCCCGGAAGCGGCATCGCATGGCGTGCACGTATCTACCGCTGCCCCGGAATTGGGCCTAAGCTCCCGCGATCCCCCGTGTTTCCAACATCCCCCTGAGTCAACAGCGCCCATGAGCCCAACTTTCCACGCCACGCCGCTCCGACGCGCCTCCAGCCCACTCGCGCCCGACGGTCCCACGCTTGAGCGCTTCCTCGCGCAATGCCACCGCCGCCGCTATCCCACCCGCACCGACGTCTTCCGCCCCGGCGATCCGGCCGGCACGCTCTACTACGTGGTCAACGGCTCGGTGAGCATCATCACCGAGGAAGACGACGGCCGTGAGCTGGTGCTCGGCTATCTCGGCACCGGCGAGTTCGTCGGCGAGATGGGCCTGTTCATCGAAACCGAGCGGCGCGAGGTCGCACTGCGCACCCGCACGCCGTGCGAGCTGGCCGAGATCAGCTACGAGCGCCTGTACCAACTGCTGCTCGGCCCGCTGATCGCCGACGCGCCGAAGATCCTCTACATGATCGGCGCGCAGCTTTCGCGCCGCCTGCTCGACACCAGCCGCAAGGCCGGCCGCCTGGCCTTCCTCGACGTCACCGACCGCATCGTGCGCACGCTCCACGACCTGGCGCGTGAGCCCGAATCGATGAGCCATCCGCAGGGCACGCAGTTGCGCGTGTCGCGCCAGGAGCTGGCTCGCCTGGTCGGTTGTTCGCGCGAGATGGCCGGTCGCGTGCTGAAGAAGCTCGAAGCCGAGGGCAAGCTGCACGCCCGCGGCAAGACCGTCGTGCTCTACGGGACGCGCTGAGTTGTCCGCCGACGCATCCGCCATCGTGTTGCGGGTGCGCGGCTTCGAGCCGGGCGACGCCGAAGCCGTCGCCGCCCTGCTCGAAGCCCTCGGTTATCCGTGCACGGTCGTCGAGGCCAAGGCGCGCATCGCGCAATTCCGCGAAGAGGCGCGGCAGTTCCTGCTGATCGCCGATCGCGATGGCGCCCCCGCGGGCCTGGCGGCGATGAAGCTCAACTACTCGCTCACGCGCGGTGCGGACGTCGCACGCCTGACCGCGCTCGTCGTCGCCGAAGACAGCTACGGCCAGGGCATCGGCCGGCGGTTGTTGCGCGAGATGGAAACGCTGGCGCGCCGCAACGGCGCGATCCGCCTGGAAGTCACGAGCAACCCTTCGCGCACCGGCGCGCACGCCTTCTATCACGCGTGCGGCTACAGCGATGGCTCGCGCCACTTCGTGAAGCTGCTGGGCGACTAGCGCCTCATCCCCCTTCCAAGGGGGATCGAGCGCGCAAAGCGCGCTCGAGGGGGATAAAACTCAGACGGGATCCCCACCCCGATCCACGCAACCCCAATTGAGGATCGGCGTCCCCGGCGGCAACACACGCCGGAACATCTCCACACGCCCCGCCTTCGGATTCACAACCACGGGCGCACGCGCCGCGAGCAACAGCGGCAAATCCGCCGCGCTGTCCGAATACGCAACATCGATCGGCCCATAGCCGGCCGCACGCACCATGCGCATCTTGTTCTCATGGTGGCAGTGGTCGCGCGTGACCAGCCCGCCGAGGAACGGGCGCGACACGCTGCCGATCACCGGCAGATCCTGGTGCGCCACGAAATCCAGGATCGCGCGCGCCAATTCCGGCGGCGCGCCGGTGGCGACGAGCACGCGGTCGCCCGCATCGCGATGCTGCTGGAGCACGGCGAGCGCCTTGGGCAGCAGGCGCGCGCGAATGCGTTGTTCGTCGTGCGCGACGTATTGATCGATCAGGGTGTCGAGCTCGCGTCGCGCGTGCAAGCCGAGCGTGCCGATCCACAGGTAACCGGAAATGCCGTAGCGCCGCGTCGGCAGGAACGCGACCAGCGGCAACAGGATCGGCGTGGCGAGCAACGCACCGATGCAGCGCAACCAACTGCGCTTGAGCAGCCACATCACCAGATGACCGCCGGAATCGCCGTCGTACAGCGTGTGGTCGAAGTCGAAGACGACCAGGCGTGCGTCGGTCATGCGAACAACTCGCGCAGCGCCGCACCCGGATCAGGCGCGCGCATGAAGGTTTCGCCGATCAGGAACGCGTTGACCGATGCATCGCGCATGCGCTGCACGTCGGCGCGCGTGACGATGCCGCTTTCGGTGACGAGGATGCGGTCGGCCGGCACGGCCTCGCGCAGCGACAGCGTGGTGTCGAGCGAGACATCGAACGTGCGCAGGTTGCGGTTGTTCACGCCGAGCAACGGCGCGGGCACCTGCAGCGCGCGTTCGAGTTCGTCCAGGTCGTGCACTTCGACCAGCACGTCCATGCCGAGTTCGAGTGCGCGCACGGTCAGTTCGGCCAGGCGCAGGTCGTCGAGCGCGGCGACGATCAGCAGGATGCAGTCGGCGCCGAGCGCGCGCGACTCGTACACCTGGTATTCGTCGATCGTGAAATCCTTCCGCAACACCGGCAGCGTGCACGCGGCGCGCGCCTGTTGCAGGTAGGCATCGCTGCCCTGGAAGTAGTCGACGTCGGTCAGCACCGACAGGCACGTCGCGCCGCCGGCTTCGTAGCTGCGCGCGATGGCGGCCGGATCGAAGTCGGCGCGGATCAGGCCCTTCGACGGGCTCGCCTTCTTCACCTCGGCGATCACGGCCGGCAAATCCTGCGCGCGCTTTGCGCGGATCGCCTGCGCGAAACCGCGCGGCTCCGGCATCGCGAACGCCGCCTCGCGCACCGCTTCGAGCGGACGCGCAAGCTTTCGGTCGGCGATCTCTTCGGCCTTGCGCGCGAGGATGGTGTTCAGGACGTCCTTCATTTCAACCCTTCGTCGGCTTGCCGTAGGCGCGCTCGACTTTCGCAACGCGTAACTCGAAATGTTCATACCAATGTTTGCGTCCGTAGTTGCGCGTCGCGGCGTGTTCGGCCTGGTGCTTCCATGCGGAGATCGCGGCTTCGCTCGCCCAGTAGGACACGGTGATGCCGAAGCCGTCGCTGCCGCGCGTGCTTTCGGCGCCGAGATAGCCCGGCTGTTGCGCGGCCAGTTCGAGCATGCGGTCGGCGGCGGCGGCGTAACCGGCTTCGTCGTCGCCGTTGCGCAACGAGGAAAAGATCACCGCGTAGTACGGCGGTTCGGGCAGGTTCGCGAACCCCGCGTGCATGCTCATGCGGCGGCTCCGGCGAGCGCGCGCGTGGCGGAGATGAATTCGTCGAGCTTCGCGCGCGCCGCGCCCGAGGCGATCGCGCGGCGCGCCAGCGCGATGCCGGCTTCCAGCGATTCGGCCTTGTCCGCGACATACAACGCCGCGCCCGCGTTGAGCGCGACGATCTCGCGCGGCAAGCCCGGCGTGTCTTCCAGCGCCGCGAGCAGCATCACCTTCGATTCGGCCGCATCGCTCACGCGCAGGTTACGCGAGGCCGCCATCGCGATGCCGAAGTCTTCCGGATGCACGTCGTACTCGCGCACCACGCCGTCGCGCAATTCGCCGACCAGCGTGCCTGCACCGAGCGAGAGTTCATCCATGCCGTCGCGTCCCCACACCACCAGAGCACGTTGCGCGCCGAGTTCCTGCAGCACGCGCACCTGGATGCCGACGAGGTCGGGATGGAAGACGCCCATCAGGATGTTCGGCGCGCCCGCGGGATTGGTGAGCGGACCGAGGATGTTGAAGATCGTGCGCACGCCCATTTCCTTGCGCACCGGTGCGACGACCTTCATCGCCGGATGGTGCACGGGCGCGAACATGAAGCCGATCCCGGTGCGGTCGATGCACTCGGCGACCGCGCCGGGCGACAACTCGATGTTGGCGCCCAGCGCTTCCAGCACGTCCGCGCTGCCCGATTTCGACGACACGCTGCGATTGCCGTGCTTGGCCACGCGCGCGCCGGCCGCGGCGACGACGAACATCGACGCGGTGGAGATGTTGAACGTCTGCGCGCCGTCGCCGCCCGTGCCGACGATGTCGACCAGGTTGCCGCGATCGCGCACCGGCACCGGGCGCGCGAATTCGCGCAGCACCGTCGCCGCGCCGGCGATCTCGCCGACGGTTTCCTTCTTCACGCGCAGGCCGGTGAGGATGGCCGCGGTCATCGTCGGCGACACCTCGCCGCGCATGATCGCGCGCATCAGCTCGACCATTTCGTCGTGGAAGATTTCACGATGCTCGATCGTGCGTTGCAACGCTTGTTGTGGCGTGATGGTCATCCTCAACGCTTCCGCTTGTCTTGGAGCAGGAAATTGCGCAGCAGCGCGTGGCCGTGCTCGGTGAGGATCGACTCGGGATGGAACTGCACGCCTTCGACCGGATGTTCGCGATGGCGCAGGCCCATGATCTCGTCGAAGCCGCCGTCGGCGCTTTCCGTCCACGCGGTGATTTCGAGGCAATCGGGCAAGGTGTCCTTCGCCACGACGAGCGAGTGGTAGCGCGTGGCTTCGTAAGCATCGGGCAACCCGGCGAACACGCCGCGCCCTTCATGGCGGATGCGCGAGGTCTTGCCGTGCATGATCGTCTTCGCGCGCACCACGTCGCCGCCGTACACCTGGCCGAGCGTCTGGTGCCCGAGGCACACGCCGAACACGGGAATGCGCGGACCGAGTTCGCGGATGACATCGAGCGAGACGCCCGCATCGTTCGGCGTGCCCGGTCCCGGCGAAATCATGATCCGCTCCGGCGCGAGCTTTTCGATCTCTTCGACGGTGAGCGCGTCGTTGCGCACGACCTTCACTTCGGCCCCCAAAGTCTGCAGGTACTGCACGAGGTTGAAGGTGAAGCTGTCGTAGTTGTCGATCATCAACAGCATCGCGACTCTAACGTCCTGAATGGAAAAAGCATTTTCGCAGGTGCCGGAGGCCCGAAGGCCGACCTAGACTGGCCACCGATTCGCCCCCGGGGGCGGCAGGCAGTTCCGGCCGTCCCGTGGGAGTCGCCATGATCGCATGGCCCAAAGTGCAATTAGTTGCCGGGGATACACCGTGGTACAAGCGTGGCGGCAGATGCGGAGGCAAGATTTGCGCGACGTCCGGGCCCCAATTGCCGCGTTGATTGCAGGCCTGGCCGCCGTGCTGGCCAGTGGGTGCACGCTGGGCCCCGACTACGCGCGCCCGACCATCGACGCGCCCGCGACCTATCGTTTCGATTCGCCGGAAGCACGGGCCGCCCGTTCGCTCGCCGATGTCTCCGAATGGTGGACCGGCTTCGGCGACCCCGACCTCGACGCGCTCGTGCGCGAAACGCTCGCGGCCAACCACGACCTGCGCATCGCCACCGCGCGCGTGGACGAATTCGCCGCGCGCGCCGGCGTCACGCGCGCGCAGGGGCTGCCGCAGGTCGGCTATGCCGCGCAGGCGGGGCGACAGGACCTCGGCGGCGGCGCCATCGGCAATTATTCGACCGGGGTGTCCGCGAGTTGGGAACTCGATCTGTGGGGTCGCATCCGTCGCGAGAACGAGGCGGCGCGCGCCGACCTGTTCGCGACGGAGGAAGCGCGGCGCGGCGTGGCGCTCACGCTGGTGTCGACCGTCGTCTCCGGTTACATCACGCTGCTCGAGCTCGACCGCAGCCTGGCGATCGCCGAGGCCACCGCCGCCGGGCGGAAGAAGAGCGTCGAGTTGTTCCAGATGCGCCTGGAAGGCGGCGCGGTCTCCGACTTCGAAATGATGCAGGTCACCGCGGAATACGAAGCCGCGCTCGCCGCCATCCCGGACTTGCGCCAGGCCGTCGCGCAACAGGAGAACGCGTTGTCCACGCTCGCCGGCCGCAATCCCGGGCCGATCGCGCGGGACCGTGTGCTCGAAGCCCTCGACGCACCCGCGATCGCACCCGGCCTGCCCTCCGCGCTGCTCGAACGGCGCCCCGACATCCTGCAGGCCGAACAACAACTCGTTGCCGCCAACGCGCGCATCGGCGTGGCGCGCACGCTGTACTTCCCGAACATCGCGCTCACGGGTTCGGCGGGCACCGCGAGCACGCAGCTCGAGGATCTGTTCTCCGGACCGGCACGCATCTGGTCGTTCTCCGGGCAATTGCTCGGGCCGATCTTCTCCGGGGGCGCCATCGAATCCACGAACAAGCAAATCGAAGCGCAGCACGAACAGGCGCTCGAGGTGTATCGCGCGACGATCCAGGATGCGTTCCGCGACGTCGACGATGCCCTGGTGTCGCTGCGCGAAACGCGCGAACTCGCCGCGGCGCTCGACCGCCGCGTGCAGGCGCTCGCACGCGCGGTCGAACTGGCGACGTTGCGTTACGACAACGGCGCTGCCAATTACCTTGACGTGCTCGATGCCGAGCGCAGCCTGTTCAACGCGCAATTGTCGTTGGCCTCTGCGCGCGGGGATGGTTATCGCGCGCACGTCGACCTGTATCGCGCGCTCGGCGGGGAATGGACGAAAGAGGAATGACCTGATGTCGACGACACCGGCCACCGATGGACCCGATCGCATGCGCAAGCTGGTGCGCATCACGCTGGGCGTGCTGATCGTGATGTTCGTGTACCACGTGTTCGCCGATCGCATCACGCCGTACACGACGCAGGCGAATGTCGAGACTTTCCTGGTGCAGGTCGCACCGGAAGTGAGTGGGCGCGTCGTCGAAGTCGGCGCGCGCGACAACGGAGCAGTGCGCAAGGGGCAGCCCTTGTTCCGCATCGACGCCGACCCCTATCGCATCGCGCTCCAGTCGGCGCAGGCCAACCTGGCCGTGGCGATGCAGAACGAAGACGCATCGCAGGCCGACGTGGACGTGGCCGATGCGCAGTTGAAGTTCCAGCGCGAAGACCTGCATGCGAGCGAGCAACTCGGCAAGATCGTGCTGGACCTGGCGCAGAAGCGCGCGTTATCGGAGACCTCCGCCATCCGCGCGCGGGCCGACATCGACAAGACGCGCGCGAGCGTCAGCAAGGCGGAAGCCGAAGCGGCGCGCGCGCGCATTCGCCTCGGCGAGGGCCCCGACGGCAATCCGCAAGTGCGCCAGGCACTGGCGGCGCTCGAACAGGCGAAGCTCGACCTGCAACGCACGGGCGTGGTCGCGCCCGCGGAGGGCGTGGTGACGAACCTGCGCCTTGCGCCGGGGCAGTTCGCCAATCGCGGGCAACCGGTGTTGAGCTTCATCGCCGGCGGCCCGCGCTGGGTGAGCGCGGCGATGCGCGAGAACCAACTGGGGCGCATCGCGAAGGGCAATCGTGCGCTGGTCGTGTTCGACGATCATCCCGGCCGCGTGTTCCGCGCGCGCGTGGAAAGCGTGGGCTGGGGCGTTACGCAGGGCGGCGAAGCGCCGACCGGCACGCTGCCCGACGTCGCCGCACCCGCGGGCTGGCTGCGCGAACCGCAGCGCTTCCCCGTGCGCGTCGTGCTGGATCCGCCCGAAGAAGGCGACACGCCGCTGCCGCCGGGGCGCGCGGGCGCGCAGGCCAACGTCGTCGTCCTCACGAAAGAGACCTCGGTATTCAATCCGCTGGCGCGCGTGTGGATCCGCATCGTGTCCTGGTTGAGCTACCTGAGATGAAGCAGGACAGGGCGCAATGGCATGCCACCTTGCGCTTCGCGGTCGGCGTGACCGTGGCGTTCGTCGCGTGCGAGTTGTTGCGGTGGTCGCCGTCCTTCCTCGCCGCGGCGCTCACGGTGGCATTGCTGGGGAACCTGCCGGTGCGGCTCTCACCGAAGCTCGCGATCGGATTGCTCATTTCGATCTCGTTCGCGGCCTTGCTCGCGTTCCTGCTGTCGGTGTGGTTCCGCGACACGCCGGTCATCCTGTTCGGATTGCTCGGGCTGTGCGTGCTGCTGGCGTACCACAAGATGCTCGGCGGCGGTTCGCCGCTGCCGCCGTTGCTGATGCTGATCTGTCTGGCGGTGATCCCGGTGATCGCGCTCACCGCGCCGCCCTATGCGCACGTGTTGCCGCTGGCGTTGGTGCGCGGGATGTTGGTGGCGCTGGCGGTCATCGCGCTGGTGTGGATCGTCTGGCCGGAACCCATTCCGCCCAAGCCCCCGGCCCCACCGCCCGTCCTCGCCGCCTCCCCGTTGTCGCTGGCGTTGCGCGCGACCGCGGTGATCCTGCCGCTGATGCTGGTGTATTTGCTGTTCGGCCTGGTCGACGTGCTGCCGGTGATGATCGCCACGGTCATGCTGGTGGCGAATTTCGATCCCGGGCGCGGTCGCCTGCACGCGCTGGGCATGGTGGCGGGCAATTTCGTCGGCGGGTTGATGGGCTTCCTGATGCATGCGGTGTTGCTGACGACGCCCAACGTGCCCTTCCTCGCGACGCTGCTGTTCGTCGTGACGCTCGCCTTCGGCGCGCGCATCGCGGTCGGCGGATCGTTGTTGCCCGTCTACGTGATCACGTGCAACGCGATGCTGATCATCTTCGGCCAGGCGATCGCGGAAGGATCGAGTTCCTTGTCGCTGTGGCTGGTGCGCTTGTTCCAGTTCTCGGTGGCGGGCGCGTTCGCGGTGGTGATGATGGGTTTCGCCTGGCACCGCGTGCCACGGCCCGCGGCATCGGCATAGGCCGGCTTACTTCGCGTCGTCGTTGCGCGACCTTGCCTCCAGCCGCAGCATCTCGATCACCGCCGCCGTCATCACCGCGGTGGACACGCCGAACATCAGGATCCCGTTGGCCGCTTCGAGCGCGCCCAGCAAGCGCCAGCGCGGCGACATCACGACGTCGCCGTAGCCCAGCGTGGTGAAGTTCACGGCCGAGTGATACAGCGACGAAGGGAAGTCGGCGAATTCGCCGAGCAGGCGAAACAGGAACGCCCACAGCCCCATCTGCAGGAAGTTGCCGAGCAACATCAGCATCATGATCGCCGACAGCAGCTTCACCGAGCGCCATTGCGTGAGGCGTGCACCCGCGCGCGGCCGCATGCGGTCGTAGCACTTCAAGGCAAGGCTGACGAACAGCGCCTGCAACGCCACGCACAACACCAGGGTGGGCAAGCCCGCCAGCAACGCACGCACGAGCATTCGCTATCCCTCAGTCCGCGCCGGCATCGGTGGGAGATTCCGTCACCGGCGCGGGCGGCGGTGCCGGTTGCGCGGTCGGCGGCGTATCCACCCACGCCCAGAACAACTGGTAGCCCACCGCGAGCAGCACGGGCCCGATGAACAAACCGACGACGCCCATCGTCACCATCCCGCCCAATGCGCCGATCAACACCACCGGCATCGGCACTTCCACGCCGCGACCGAGCAGCAACGGCTTGAGCACGTTGTCGACCAGCCCCGCGACGAACACATACACGCCGAACACGATCGTGCCCACGTCGAAGCCCTTCGTCGCGAACACGTAGATGATCACGGGGATCGTCACGATCGACGCCGGCACCTGCATGATCCCCAGCAGCAACACCAGCAGCGCTAGGATCCCCGCGCCCGGCACGCCCATCAGCACGAAGCCCACGCCGATCAGCAGCGACTGGATGAAGGCGATGCCCACCACGCCCTGTGCCACCGCGCGAATGGTCGCCGTGCACAGCACCGCGATGCGATGTCCGCGATCGGCGCCGAATAGACGCCCGGAGATCCGCTCGGCCGCGCGCGTCGCGCTCTCGGCATACGCCATCCAGATCGCGGCGATCGCCAACGCGGCGAGGAACAACACGAAGCCCAGCGCAGCGCCCGCGATCTTGCCCAACGCGGCAAAGGTGAAGGTGCGCAATTGCGGTGCGAGCTTGCGCGCCAGGGTGGTCAGGTCGGTCGCCGCCTGCGTCCACAGCGCATGCAGGCGCTCGCCGACGATCGGCCAATCCCGGACCGCGTCGGACGGGGGCGGCACGTGGAATCGCCCGGACTGCGCCACTTCCATCGCGTGGTGCGCCGACTCGGCCAGCGAATACGCCATGAAGTACATCGGCACCAGCAACACCGCGATGATCACGACGACGATCAGCGTCGCAAGGCGCCCTTCCCGCCAATGCAATCGGCGCCGCAACATGCCCTGCAGTGGATAGAGCGTGATCGCCAGGATCACCGACCACAGCATCAGGTTGAGGAAGGGCCGGAAGACGGCGTAGCAAGCGAGGGCGAGGACCGCGACGAGCCCCGTGCGCAACAGCACGTCGAGCAGCGGACGCGACCAGATGGGTTCAGCAGGCGTTGCAGGCACCATGTCGATGGCTCCGATGACGCATCAGGGTTTCGTCGGCGCATAGCGCGCGACGGTGGCTTCGATTCCCTTGCTCAACTCCATGACTTTTTCGGCGTACTCGTACAGCTTGCGGTCTTCGTCGTTCGCCGGCGCCCACGAAGGAACTTCGAGTGTGGCTCCGGTTTCCCGATCGACCGCGACGAACGAAATGATGCAATGCGTACACAGGCGATCGTCGCCACCCAACGGACTGCGTGCGCGCACGTCGACGGCGAACTGCATCGACGTGCGCCCCGTGCGCACCAGCATCGCGGACACCGACACCAGGTCGGAGATCTTCACCGGCGCGAGGAAGCGGATGCCGCCCACCGCGACCGTCACGCAATACCGCCCGCTCCATCCGACCGCCGCGGCGAAGCCCGCCTGGTCGATCCACTTCATGACGGCGCCGCCGTGCACCTTGCCGCCGAAGTTCACGTCGGTGGGCTCGGCGAGGAACTGCAGGGTGAGGCTGCGTGGACGCTCGCTCATGGATACCGACTCCACCGGGGCTGCGCCGAGTCTACGCCCGGAAGGGCGGTCTCGACGTCGCACCGGAAGCGTCGCGACATGGACTTTGGTCCCATGCGCGAAGTGGCTCGACGCCTCGAAACCGTGGGACTATTCCGCCGTCCCCGAACAGCGGAGCGCGACCATGTCCAGCGAAGGCCTGATGCCCGTTTCGGCCCAGATGCCATCGGATCGGCAGCGCATGTTCATGCGTTACTTCACGGCCGTCCTGATCGACCTGGTGGTGCTCAACCTGTTCGTCGAGTTCTCGGGCAAGGTCTTCGTCGATTCCTTCAGCATCTCGCTGCTGGCCGCGCTGCTGCTGCAAGTGTTGTTGAAGGTGACGATCTGGGTCGAGCACCTGGTCATGGACTTCTTCAAGCCCCGGCCCGGTGCATTGATGACCTTCCTGAAGTTCTTCTTCGCATGGGTGGTGTTGTTCGGCTCGAAGTTCGTGATCCTCGAAGCGTTGTCGATGGCGTTCGGTGATGCGGTGCGTTTCGAAGGCCGCTGGAACGGCATCGTCGTGCTGATCGTGGTGGTGATCGCGATGCTGGTCGCCGAAGAACTGGTGGTGCGCTTCTATCGCTGGCTCGGCAACGAGAAAAAGACGGCCGCCGCGACATGAAAAAGAAAGGACCCGGCCGAGGCCGGGTCCGCTTGCGTCACTCGGGCAGCGTTTCGCCGCTGCCGCCGAGTTCCTTCGGGAAATCCTTCAACTTCGGCAGGCCGTCCTTCATCGGGAGGACGGTCTCGGCGTAATTGACGTGCACGCCGGGCTCGAACTTCAGCGTCGGCAACATGGCCGCGAAGACGTCGACGAGATTCAGCGGCGGATGCTTGTTCATGACGTGTCCGCCGCACTGCGTGCAGTAATGCCGATCGCTCAGCGGCGTCTTGCTGAAGTGGCCGAGGACTTCCTGTCCCTTCGTCACGCGCACCGCATCGGGCTGCCATAGCGTGAAGGCGTTGACCGGCCCCGCGGACCAGCTGCGGCAGGACTGGCAATGGCAATAACCCATGCCGACCGGCGCGCCCGTGGTTTCGACTTCGACGGCACCGCAGAAGCAGGTGCCGCGATACGTGTTGCTCATGACGATCTCCTGGGGGAAGAGCGCCGTGTCGCCGGCGCCATGCGTTGTGGTGCGAGGGTGCGCATCGCCGCATCGAATGCGCGCAGCATCGTGGCGGGCTCGTCGAGCGCCCATGCCACGAAGCTGCCGCCTTCGAGTGCGCCGAGCAGCAGGTGCGCCGCATCGTTCGCGTTCGTCTGCGTCGGAAATTCGCCCGATGCGATGCCCGATTCGATCTGTTCGACGAGCCAATCCAGGTGCAACCGGAAGAAGCGCGCGACCACGGGCCGCATGCCGTCGGGCAGCGCCGCGCGTTCGGCCGACAACGCCCCGCACAGCGGCAACAAGCCTTGTTCGATGCCGTCGAGGAACAGGTGCGCGTACGTGCGCAGGCGCTCGCGCACTTGCACGGGGGTGTGTCCGATTTCCGCGAGCTTCGCGATGAACCGTGCGAGGTATTCGTCGACCAGCGCGGTCAGCAACGCTTCCTTGGTCGGGAAGTGGTGGTGGATGCTGGCCTTGCGGATCGCGATGCGGTCGGCGAGGTCGGCGTAACTGAAAGCCGCATAGCCGCGGGTCCGCAGGAGGACCTCGGCTTCCGCGAGCAGTCGGGCGCGCGTTTCGGGCATGCCCCTATTTGCCTACCACTCGGTAGGTAGGGCAAGTGAGGGCGCGTGTGGGTATGAAGCTTGCATCGGGCCCGCTCCGCCGGCCATTGAACCCGGCCTCCCCCGCCGGGTAATGCAGGTGCGGCACGTCCAGCTTCGAGGCGAACATGCGCACGATTCGGCGGGGCAATCGGCACTGGTTCAAGGGCGCGCTGGCCGCGGGTTTCCTCCTGCTGGCGCTGGGTCCGGCGCAGGCGACGTTCCACCTGATGAACATCGTGGAAATCTTCCCCGGCACGCGCGCGGCGCCGCAGGCGCAGTACGTCGTATTGCAGATGAACGCGGCCGGGCAGAACCTCGTCGACGGGCACGACTTCCAGTTCTTCAACGCCGCCGGGCAACTCACGGGCAGCTTCGCGTTCCCGAGCAATGTGCCCAACGGCGCCAACAACGCGAAGATCCTGATCGCGACGCCGGAAGCGGTCGCGTTCTTCAATGTCCAGGCGGATTTCACGATGCCCGCGTCGCTGATGGCGGCGGGCGGCAAGGTCTGCTTTGCCGACGGCATCGATTGCGTAGCGTGGGGCGCCTTCACCGGCGGCACCGCGGGCGTGGGCACGCCGTTCAACGCGACGGGTGGTGGCCTGGTGTCGGGACGCGCGGCCATTCGGCGCATCAACGGCGGCACGTCGACGACGATGCTCGATGCCAGCGACGACACCGACAATTGCGCCGCCGACTTCACCAGCGGCCTGCCGGCGCCGCGGAACAACAACAACACGCTCGGCACGGTGCCGCCTTCGACCTGCGGCAACGGCGCGATCGAAGGTCTCGAACAATGCGACGACGGCAATGTGTCCAACGGCGACGCGTGTTCGAGCACGTGCCTGGTCACCACGCCGACGGCGCGGCCCTGGGCGGATTTCAACGGCGACGGACGCTCCGACCTGGCGTGGCGCAACCTGTCGGGGCAGAACGCGATCTGGTATTCGGCCAATTCGGCCACGCGCGTCGGCGTGACCGCGGTGACGAACCTGCAATGGCGCATCGCCGGCATCGGCGACTTCAACGGCGACGGCCGCGCCGATTTGTTGTGGCGCAATTCGACCACCGGCGCGAATGTGATCTGGCGCAGCGGGTCGAGTTCGTTCCTCACCTCCGTCACGTCGCTGGATTCGACGTGGAGCGTCGGCGGCATCGGCGACTTCGACGGCGACGGCAAGTCGGACATCGTGTGGCGCAATCTGTCGGGCCAGAACGCGATCTGGCGTTCGGGCAGTTCCGCGCTGCGTACGGCGGTTTCGACATTGCCGCAGCCATGGCGCATCGCGGGCGTGGGCGACTTCAGCGGCGATGGCCGCGCCGACTTGCTGTGGCGCAATGGGTCGACGGGTGCCAATTCGGTGTGGCGCAGTGCTTCGAGCGCGACGCCGACCTCGGTCACCACGCTCGCGACCACCTGGAGCGCAGCCGGTATCGGCGATTTCGACGGCGACGGCCGCGCGGATGTCGTGTGGCGCAACGTGTCGGGGCAGAACGCGATCTGGCGTTCGGCGAACTCCGCGATGGGCGTGCCGGTCACCGCGATCGCCAACACCGCATGGCGCATCGAAGCGGTGGCCGACTACAACGGCGATCGCCGCGCGGACCTGTTGTGGCGCAACGCGACGACGGGCAACAACGTGATCTGGCGCAGCGCGTCGAGTTCGTTCCTGACGTCCGTCACCACGCTGCCGATTTCGTGGTCGGTCGCGCCCTGAGGGCGCGGCCGTTCCGATTCACGCGCTGACCAAACGCAAGAACCTGCGCTTGACGCCACCGAGCACGCGCCGCATCTGGCTGCGCGGCGGTGCCGATGGCGCGGGCGGTGCTTTCGCCGCCGCCGAATCCACGGGCGTGGCGGGCACGTAGTTGCCGCCCGGCCGACGCGCGATCACCGTCCAGAACGGCGTGAGGTAGGTGTCGGCGAAGTGTTCGTGCTTCGACGGATCCACGCGCGCGGCTGCATAGTCGCGTTCCAGCGCGCGGCGATAACGCGCGAAGGCGTTGCGCACGTTGTCGACCAGGATCTCCGGCAGCTTCGCCGGCTTCCACTCGGCGTTCGCCTTGTCGAGTTTCGCCAGGATCTCGTCGAACGCCGCCTGCTCCGGCAACTTCACGACCCCCGGGCGACGCACGCGCGCGTGCAACCCCTGCGCGCCGATGACGTCGACGTACCACTCCAGGTCATAGAACTCGCCGCACGAATACGGACGACCGAACATCGAACGGCACGCCGCGTCGTAGTACGCCGCGGCGGCGTGGTGATCGAGCAGGTTGATCGCGAATTGCCCGTAATGCCCGTCGCGCACCACGTGGTCCCACGAACGGCCATTGGGGATCACGAGGTAGAGCGCGCCGCCGGGGTTGAGCATCGCCGCCATCTTTTCGATCGCCTGGCGCGGGGCCATGACGTGTTCGATGACGTCGTTGCACGTGACCACGTCGTGCTTGCCGAAATCGCTCTGCGTGAGGAAGTCGCCGCAACGGATCAGGTCGCCGAAGCCCTTGCTCCTGCAATTGAGGTTACCCAGGTCGCACCAAGCAGCGTCGATCTCAACGCCCTGCGCGGCGAACCCCGATTCGGCGAAGGCGGCGACCATGCCGCCGTACGCGCTGCCCACATCCAGGCTCCTGCCGGACTTGATGCCGGTCTCGCGCACGATCAGGTCGCGCGCCTGGCGGCCGCGCACGACGTTGGACAGCGCGAAATGGATGTACGCGCTCGACATCTGCTGCGCGGGGTCGATCAGGTCTTCCCACTGATCGATTTCCTTGCCCGGCGTCTTGCGCCCGGTGGCGCCGAACATCTGCTGGACGAACGCCTCGGTCAGCCCGAAGCGCTGGACGATCTCGTTGCGGAATTTCGGCGTGAGCAGCAGGGGCCCGGGGGTTTCGACGGCAGACATGCGGATCTCCTTCTGGACCGCCATCCTACCAAGGCAGCGAAAAGGGCCCGTCGACAGCGTCGTCCGGGCCCTCATGTTCGCCGCTGCCGCTTCAGGCGGCGTTGCGATAACGCAGGTCGAAGCGGTCCAGCTCCATCACTTTCGTCCACGCCGCGATGAAATCGTTCACGAAATGCGCTTCGCCGTCGCTG
Organism: Noviluteimonas gilva; assembly: GCF_009740395.1. GTDB lineage: Bacteria > Pseudomonadota > Gammaproteobacteria > Xanthomonadales > Xanthomonadaceae > Noviluteimonas > Noviluteimonas gilva. The sequence continues at coordinate 1,173,597 of NZ_WOXT01000001.1, read as the reverse complement.
GCCGCATAGACCTCCGCCAGCGCGCGCAGTTGCGCGTTGGAACCGAAGATCAGGTCCGCCATCGTCGCGGTCCACTTCACCGCGTCGGTCTTGCGGTCGCGGCCGTCGAACACGCCCGGCTCGCTTTCCGACGGCTTCCACGCCGTGCGCATGTCGAGGAGGTTGTGGAAGAAGTCGGTCGTCAGCGTGCCGGGGCGATCGGTGAACACGCCATGCCGCGTGTTGCCCGTGTTCGCGCCGAGCGCGCGCATGCCGCCGACCAGCGCCGTCATTTCCGGCGCGGTGAGCGTCAGCAGACTCGCACGATCGATCAACGCGATCGCCGCGAGTTTCTCCGCGCCCTTGCGCACGTAGTTGCGGAAGCCGTCGAGCGCGGGTTCGAGCACCAGGAAAGAATCGGCGTCGGTCTGCTCGGGCGTCGCGTCGCCGCGGCCCGGCGAGAACGGCACGGTGACGTTGTGCCCCGCCTTCTTCGCCGCGGCTTCAACCGCCGCCGTGCCGCCGAGCACGATCATGTCGGCGAGCGACACTTTCTTGCCGAAGCTGCCGCGGATCGATTCGAGTTGCGCCAACACTTTGTCGAGTTCGGCCGGCTCGTTCGCTTCGAAGTTCTTCTGCGGCTCAAGACGCACGCGCCCACCGTTGGCGCCGCCGCGCAAATCGGAACCGCGGAACGTCGACGCCGAGGCCCACGCCGCTTTCACCAACTGCGGAATCGACAGGCCCGAGGCGAGGATCTGCTGCTTCAGCGCCGCGATATCGGCATCGCCGATCAAGGGATGATCCGGCGCAGGCACCGGGTCCTGCCAGATCATGTCTTCCTTCGGCACGAGCTTGCCGAGGTAACGCAGCTTCGGCCCCATGTCGCGATGCGTGAGCTTGAACCACGCGCGCGCGAAGGCGTCGGCGAACTCCGCCGGATTGGCCAGGAAGTGCCGCGAAATCTTTTCGTACGCAGGATCGAAGCGCAGCGCCAGATCCGCGGTCGTCATCATCGGCTGGTTCAACTTGCCCTTGATGTGCGCATCGGGAACGTTGCGGCTCGCATCGCCCTTGGGCTTCCATTGATGCGCGCCGGCGGGGCTCTTCGTCAGTTCCCATTCGTTGCCGAACAGGGTTTCGAAGTAGCTCATGTCCCACTTCGTCGGCGTCGCGGTCCACGCGCCTTCCAGGCCGCTGGTGATCGCGTGTTCGCCGATGCCGCTTTCGAACGCGCTCTTCCAGCCCAGGCCGAGTTCTTCGATGTTCGCGCCTTCCGGTTCGGTGCCGACGTGGTGGTCGGGTCCTGCGCCGTGACACTTGCCGAAGGTGTGGCCGCCCGCGACGAGCGCGACGGTCTCGTAATCGTTCATCGCCATGCGCGCGAAGGTTTCGCGGATGTCGCGGCCCGAGGCGACCGGGTCGGGATTGCCGTTCGGTCCTTGCGGATTGACGTAGATCAGGCCCATCTGCACGGCGCCGAAAGGATTGGCGAGCTCGCGCTCACCGCTGTAACGCTCGTCGCCGAGCCAGGTGGATTCCGGGCCCCAGTCGACCGGCTGCGGTTCCCACACGTCTTCGCGGCCGCCACCGAAACCGAAGATCGGTCCGCCCATCGATTGGATGGCCACGTTGCCCGCGAGGATCATCAAATCGGCCCACGACAACTTGCGCCCGTACTTCTGCTTGATCGGCCACAACAGGCGACGCGCCTTGTCGAGGTTGCCGTTGTCGGGCCAGCTGTTGAGCGGCGCGAAACGTTGTTCGCCCGAACGCGCACCACCGCGTCCGTCGAAGATGCGATACGTGCCCGCGGCATGCCATGCCATGCGAATGAAGAACCCACCGTAGTGACCCCAGTCGGCGGGCCACCAGTCCTGCGAATCGGTCATCAGGTCGGTGAGATCCTTGACGACGGCATCCAGGTCGAGCGTCTTGAACTCGGCGCGATAGTTGAAGTCCTCCAACATCGGATCGCCCAGCGACGCGTGCTGGTGCAACACATCCAGGTTCAGTTGATCGGGCCACCAATGCGAGTTGTTGCGCGTCTTGCGGTGGGCCATCACGGGGCACTTCGACAACTCGTTCATGGGCAAGCTCCTTGGCATGGCCTGGTGGCGGGTCAACAGGAAGACGTTAGTCCTCCGCCAGCCATCGGCATAATCGAACGTTCGAATGAAGGCGATAGCTTGGTTGAATCGCCATCCTGTCTTCACGCGCCCGCTGGCTCTACTGTCGGCATGGCGAAACTTGCGAAGAAGCTCGACCCCACCCAACCCACGGCGCCACATCCGACGGGCGGAGGGCAGCATCGCCGGCGCGCTGTTCCGCCGGTTCATCGATGCCGACCTGATGACGCAGTCGGCCGCACTCGCGCTTTACGCGCTGCTCTCGCTCGCGCCGCTGCTGCTGTTGCTTGTGTGGCTGGTCTCGGCCTTGCTTCCCGGTGCGCAGGACGCGGTGATGGCGCAGGTCGCGTTGCTCGCGGGCGCGGAGGCCGAGGGCGTGGCGCGCACGGTGATCGAGAATGCGCAGGCGCGGCCCGACACCGGTTCGATCGCCGGCTGGTGGAGCCTGGCGTTGTTGTTCATCGGCGCCACGGCGGTGTTCGCGCAGTTGCAGGACGCACTCAACCGGATCTTCCGCACCGAGGCCGCGCACCTGGACGGTCTGAAGGCGTGGCTGCGCAAGCGGGTGTTTTCGCTCGGCCTGGTGTTCGCGCTCGGCTTCCTGCTGCTGATCTCGATGACGATCACGACGGTGCTGCAGGTCGCGTTCGGTCGCTTCGAATGGATGTTGCCGCTGATCGCGAGCCTCGCCTCGTGGCTCGTCTATGCGATCGGTTTCGCGCTGATGTACCAATATTTGCCGGATCGCAACGTCGGTTGGCGCCGCGCGTTGCAGGGCGGCGCGATCACGGCGTTGCTGTTCGTGCTGGGCCGCGCGGCGATCGCGTGGTATCTGCAGACCGCCACGCCGGGCGTGGCCTACGGGTCGATGGGCACGCTGGTGCTGGCGGTGGTGTGGATCTACTACGCGGCGCTGATCGTGTTCATCGGTGCGCTGGTGACGGCGGTGGTCGACGAACGCGTCAAGGCGAAGGCGACGTCGTCGTGACTACCAGGGCAACGCCGTGCCGTTCGCGTGCTGGAACGTCCCCGATTGTTCGGGCGTCAGCGCATCGATGCGCGCGATCAATTGCGTCGCCGCTTCTTCCGGCGTGACATCGCCGGACCCGCCGACCATTTCGGTGGCGACATAGCCCGGATGCAACAGCACGACCGAGACACCGCGCGCCGAGAGATCCAGCGACAAGGATTTGCCGATCGCGTTCAACGCGGCCTTCGACGCGCGATACCCGTAATACCCGCCCGACGTGTTGTCCTGCATCGAGCCCATGCGGCTGGTCATCAGGCCGACCTTCGCGCCGCTGGTGAGCGAATCGCGCAACGCGCGCACGACGATCAACGGGCCGAGCGTGTTCACTTCGAACTGCCGCCGGATTGCGTCGATGTCGAGCGGATCGAGCGAATCGCGTTCCAGGATGCCGGCGTTGGCGACGAGGATGTCGATGCGTTCGTCGCGCAGGCGTTGCGCGAGCGCTTGCACGGCGGCCTGGTCGGTGACGTCGACGCCTGCTTCCACGCGCGCGCCGGTGGCTTCCAGCGCTTCGCTCGATTTGCGGCACACGCCGATCACGCGATCGCCGCGCTCGGCGAACTGCTGAGCCAGCGCCAATCCGATCCCACGATTCGCACCCGTCACAACGACCGTCTTGCTCATGAGTCAACGCGCCAGTTCGCCCGCGAGGGCACGCAGCAATGATGCGCCATCGCCGCGCCACGCACTACCGTGCATGCACGCGAGCGTCGTCGGATTGTGGCGCGCGAGTTTCTCGAGCAATTCGCCCGCGTTCTTGCTGTGCGAGAAATAATCCATCGCGCCGCGGAACGCTTCGCTCGGTCCCAGGATGTCGGTGTCGGTGAGTGCAGGCAGCCCGCGGCCGGGTTGCGTGAACAGATCGCCCGACAACATCGTGCCGGTGCGCTCCTCCATCATGAAGCCGCATTCCCATCCGTGCGGCAGGTGCGGTGCATCGATCCAGCGCACGGTGTGATGGCCGAGCGACAGCGCTTCCCCATCGGCGAGTGCGCGCGGCGGGCGATCGGCGAGATCGGCCACCGACACGATCGCCGCGATCGTGCCGCACAACGGTGCGGCGTTCGGCGCGACGGCGAGCCAGTCGTTGAGCGCGCCGCATTCGTCGGCTTCCACGTGCGAGAACGCGACATGCCGCAACCGCGTCACCGGCATCACGCTCTCCACGCCTTCCAGCACGAACGGGAACAAGCCCCGCAATCCGGTATGGAACAGCAGCGGCTCGTCGTCGTCGATCAGGTATTGGTTGAAGGAGAACGCGGTGCCGTCGGGCAGGTCGATCGGCGTGCTGATGCGATAGATGCGTTCGGCGATTTCATGCACGTTGGTGCCGGTCTGCGGATTGGTGACGGACATCGGGCGGCCTCGACTGGTCGATGGGTCAAGCGCCGGGTGCGCCTGCCCATCGTCACAACGCAGGGCGTGCGATCCTGCGGCCGACCCGGCTACGGATGAGTCCAGCGGCTACAATGGCCGGGTGGCCACGCCTGTCGTCGATCTCAATGCGCTTCGAAGGGGTTGCGCGCACTGCTCGCTGCAGCAGTTGTGCCTCCCCGCCGGCATCGGCGTGGAAGGCCTGCAGCAGCTGGATTCGATCGTGCGCCGCCGCCGGCCCATCGCGCGCGGCGAGTCCCTGTTCCGCATGGGCGATCGGCTCGAAGCGGTGTACGTGGCGCGCGACGGCGCCTTCAAGACCGTATCGATCAGCGAGAACGGCGAGGAACGCGTCGTCGGCTTCCACTTGCCCGGCGAGCTGATCGGCCTGGATGCGCTCGGCGCCGACATCCACCGCTGCGATGCGGTCGCGCTGACCGTCGCGAACGTGTGCGAAGTGCCCTTCGACCAACTCGCCGACATTGCCGCGCAAGTGCCCGGGCTCCAGCACCGATTGCTGCGCGTGATCGGCCGCAGCGTGGGCCGCGACCAGGATCACCTGGACATGCTTGCGCGCCGCCAGGCGTCCGAACGCATCGCGCTGTTCCTGCACGGCATGTCCGAACGCTTCCGCCACATCGGCCAGCCCGACAGTCAATTCCGGTTGCCGATGAGCCGCGAGGACATCGCGCGCTTCCTCGGGCTCGCGCTGGAAACGGTGAGCCGCGGATTCACGCGCTTGCAGGACGACGGCGTCATCGCCGTCGACGGGCGCCGCGTGGCGATCCTCGATCGCGCGGAACTCGACCGTCTCGCGCACCACCCCGAACTTCCCGAACCGCGCAATCGCCTGCACGGCTGATCACGCAACGCTGCGGCATCCCAGCGCCTGCAAGGCACCGTGCAACGCGGGCACCTGCATCAACCAGGGCCCCGCGAGTGTCACCAAACCCGCGAACAACACGACCATCGCGGACGCGACGCGCCACCCACCGCGTTGCAGGCGCTGGCCGAAGCGCGCGCCCGCCCACGTCAGCGGCAACATCACCGGCAAGGTCGCCAGGCCGAAGGCCAACATCGTCAGCGCGCCATGCCACGCACTCGCCTGCAACCACGCGGCGACGAGCAACTGCGTGCTGAGTCCGCACGGCATCCAGCCCCACAACACGCCGAGCCCGAGGCGTTTGGCCGTGGTGTCCGCCGGCAGCAGGCGCCGCTGCAGCGGTCGCACGTGTTGCCAGAGCCGTGCGCCCGGAACAGCCAGGAACGACAAGCGCCCACTGCGATCGAGCAGGCGCAGCGCCGCGAGGACCAACACGATTCCGACGGTCGCGCGCGACGCGACGATCAGCCACGGCAGTTGCGCGACATCGAGCACCGCCTGGCCGATGCCGCCGGCGAGCGCACCGGCGATCGTGTAGCCGGCGATGCGCCCGAGGTTGGGTTGCGCGGCGATCCACCATCCGCTGCGTTGCCCGATCGACAGGCCGGTCGCGATGCCGCCGCACATCGCCGCGCAATGCGCGCCACCGAGCAGGCCCGTGAGCAACGCGCCGCCGAGCACGAGCCAGTCAAGCGTCATCGTTGCGCTCCGGCGGCGCCGGTGGCGCTTCGTCGTCGGCGAGGATCGAGAGCGCCGGCGTTTCGAGATCTTCGAACTGCCCGCCACGCACGGCCCACGCGAACGCGACGATCGCGACCACGAGCAGCATCAGCGCCAGCGGCACCAGCAGCAGGAGGATGTTCATGCGACCGACGCCTTGCGTTCGCGGGCCAGGCGCAACGCATTGAGCGTCACCGTGAGCGACGACAGCGCCATGCCCAGCGCCGCGATCCACGGCGTGACCAAACCGAGCGCCGCGATGGGCAATGCGACCAGATTCCAGCCGATCGCCCACGCGAGGTTCTGCCGGATCACGCGTCGCGTCTCGCGCGCGAGCGCGATCGCCTCCGCGATGCGATGCAGCGCAGGCGTGGCGAGGACGAGGTCGGCCGCGCGTTGCGCAAGCGCCGCGCCATCGGCGACCGCGATGGAGACATCGGCGCCCGCGAGCACGGGCGCATCGTTCAATCCGTCGCCGACCATGGCGACGACGCGGCCCTGCGCCTGCAACGCGCGGACGCAGGCGAGCTTGTCTTCCGGCGATTGGCGCGCGCGGACCGTATCGAAGTGCAGCCCGCCGGCGAATCGGTGGACCGCCGAGTGGCCATCACCGCTGCACAGGTGGAGGATCAGGCCCTGCGCACGCAGTGCGCGAAGCGTTTCCGCCGCGTCGGCGCGCGGCTGCTCGCGGATCGCGAAGCGTGCGAATGCACGCGCGCCATCGCCGAGCCACAGCGCGCCGTCGTCGTCACCACCCGTCGCGAACGGCGCGTGACCGAAGCGCCACGCAACACCATCGACGCGACCCTGCACGCCCTGCCCCGGCACGCTGCGCGCGTCTTCGATGCGATCGGCGGCATCGCGGAACGGCGCGAACGTCGACGCCAGCGGATGTCCGCTGTCGCGCTCCAGTGCGGCCGCGATTCGCAGCGCTAGTTCGCGGGAAATGGCGTCGAAGGTTTCCACGCTCGCCAGCGCAGGCACCGCATCACCCAGCGTGCCTGTCTTGTCGAACACCACGTCGGTGACGCGCGCCAGGCGATCGAGCGCATCCACGCCCACCGGCAGCACGCCCATGCGCGCGAGCGCACCGTTGGACGTCGCCAGCGCGGCGGGAATCGCCAGCGACAGCGCGCACGGGCAGCTGATCACCAACAGCGCGAGGACGACATCGAGCGCGCGATCCGGCGCGTACACACGCCATGCGAAGAACACGAGCGTCGCGATCACGAGTAGCGCGACCACGAATCCCATCGCCACGCGATCGGCCATGCGCGCGATCGCCGGCCGATTCGCCTGCGCGCGCTCGACCAGCGCCGCAAGTTGCGACAGGCGCGTCGCCGCGCCCGTCGATGCCACGCGAATGCGCGCCGGGACTTCGCGACATGCGGTGCCGGCGAAGACCGGGTCGCCTTCGCGTTTGCGCACCGGCGTGGATTCGCCGGTCAGCAGCGATTCCTCGAACCAGGCCTGCGCATCGAGCAAGGCCCCGTCGGCGGGAACGCCTGCGCCCGCAGCGACGCACGCGATATCGCCCGGTTGCAGTGCTTCGAGCGAGATAGTTTCGCGCTGCCCGTCGCGTTCGCGCACGGCGAAGGCCGGACGCGCGCGGGCCAGCGCATCCACGCGCGCACTCGCCGCCGAGCGCGCGCGTTGTTCCAGCATGCGCGCGGCGAGCAACAGGAAGACGAACATCACCGCCGCGTCGTACCAGACGTGCGGGCCGCCGGTCAGCGTTGCATACAGGCTCGCGAAATACGCCAGCAGCACCGAAGTCGCGACCAGCGTGTCGGCGCCGAGGCGTCGCTCGCGCAACTCGCGCGCGCAACCGGCCAGGAACGTCCAACCCGACCAGAACACGACCGGCGTGGCGATCAGGAAGGCGATCCACCGCAGGAAGTCGCGCATGGGATGCGACATCGCGCCGGCGGTATCCAGGTACAGCGCCTCGGTGAACATCATCGCCTGCACCGCGCCCAATCCCGCGACGCCTAGGCGCAACAGCGCGCGGTTGCGTTCGGCGACACGCGCGCGTTCGCGCTCCGTGCCCGTCGCAAGGAACGGCCGATAGCCGAGCGATTGCAGGCGACGCAACGGCGCCGACAACGCGGTGCGCGCCGGATCCCACGCAAGGCGAATGCGGCCGGTCACCGCGTTGGCCGACACGTCGAGCACGCCGGGCTCCAGGCGCAGCGCGCGGTCGATCAGCCACGCGCATGCGGCGCAGCGCATGCCGTCGGTCAGCAGGATGAGTTCGCGGCCGCCGGGCACGGCGCGCGCATGTGCGACGAGGATGTCTTCGCGATCCCACCACGCGAGCGCGTCGTCGTCGCGCTCGACGCGGCCGGCGGCTTCGCTGCGCAGGCGGTAGTAATCGCTCAGTCGTGCGTCGCGGATCCATTGCGCGGCGGCGGCGCATCCATCGCAGCAGAAGCCGCGCTCAATGCCGTCGAGCTTCAGCGAAGGTGCGTGTGCGGGGAGCGGCTCGCGGCAGTGGAAGCAGGTCGTGTCGCGCGCGGGCAGGACGTCGACGACGGCTGCATTCATTGCGCACGCGCCAGGGCGGGGCCGACTTCGGCGTGCGCCGCACGCGCCTGCCAGCGCCCGCGCAACCGCCAATGGCGATCCGGCGGCGCGAGTTCGAGCACCCAGTCGTGCGCGTCGTCGAATCCACCGATGCGCCCGCTCCAACCGGCCACCGAGGGTTCGAGCGTGACGCGACGGTCCTTCGAGGCGAGCACCGGATGGCGCAGCACCAACTCCAGCGGCGCGGCGCGATCGAATCCCGCGCCGACCGGCACGACGTCGAGCACCATGCCGACCCGATGAATGCGGGCCGACAAGCCCATGCGTCGCGCTTCGAGATCCGGGCTGAGGTCGGTGTCCTGCACCTGTGCGGTACGCCGGACCGGATCGGCGACCGCATCGATCGGCCCGCCGGCGAGCGCCAGCAATGCGAAACCGGCGACCACGGACATCGCAGGCAGCGAGAAGACCAGCCACACCAGCGGCTGACGCCACGCAGAGTGCGAGGGACGACGCTTCATCGCGACACCGGTCCGAAAAACGTACTGCCTGTCGTCTCTGTGCTACGCGGATCGCCATCCAGTGCGGACACTTCGAAGCGCAGGTCGTGCCGCCCCGACAGTGTCGCCGGCGCGAAAACGGTGACCGGGACGGAGGCGACTTCACCGGCGGGGATCGTGACCACCGGCGCCTGGCGCAGGACCAGGCCACGCGTGCCGGACGAGAGCGTGATCGCGAAACGCGCCGCATGGTCGCGCTTGTTCGCGATCTTCAGCGTGTAGCCGTTCTCGATCCCTTCGGCCGTCGTGCGATACAGCGCGTTGCGGTCGCGCAAGGCTTCCACGGTGAACGGCGCGCGCATCGCAACGCCCGCGATGAACGCCACCGTCATCGCCACGAGGACCCCGCCGTACACGAACACGCGCGTGCGCAGGAACCGCGTGCGCTTTCCGTCCACCGCGTGCTGCGTCGTGTAGCGGATCAACCCGCGCGGATAGCCCATCTTGCCCATCACCTCGTCGCACGCGTCCACGCATGCGCCGCAGGCGATGCACTCGTATTGCAGGCCGTTGCGGATGTCGATGCCGGTCGGGCACACCTGCACGCACATCGTGCAATCGATGCAATCGCCCAGTTCCACTGCCTCGAATTTCGGCAAGGGTTCGACCGGACCGGCATCGAAGGTGATGGTGCCGCGCGCATGCAGGCTCGCGCTCGCGGCGGTCGGCAGCAAGGCCGCGCGCCGCACGTAATCCATGGCCGCATCCAGCGACAGCAAGCCGCGCGCGCGTTCGAGCACGCTCGGCATGCCGCGCCGACGCGGGCCGCGCGGTTCGCCGCGCATCGGGTCGTACGCGATCAACAGCGTGTCGCGATCGAACATCGCGCTCTGGAAGCGCGCATACGGGCACATGTACTTGCACACCTGTTCCCGCAGGAAGCCCGCGTTGCCCCACGTCGCCAACGCGTAGAACAACACCCAGAAGGTTTCCCAACCGCCCCACGCGAAGGGCATCGCGCGCGCGGCGAGATCGCGGATCGGCGTGAAGAAGCCGACGAAGGTGAAGCCGGTCCACAGCGCGAAGACGATCCACGCGACGTGCTTGCCGCCCTTGCGCGCGACTTTGCGCGCCGACCAGGGCGCGGCATCCAGCTTGATGCGCGTTGCGCGGTCGCCTTCGAAGCGCCGCTCGATCCACAGGAAGGCTTCGGTCCACACCGTTTGCGGGCACGCATACCCGCACCACAGGCGTCCGGCGATCGCGGTGAAGAAGAACAGCCCGACGCCCGCGACGATCAGCAACAACGCAAGGAACAGGAAGTCCTGCGGCCAGAACGTCAACCCGAAGACATGGAACTTGCGCGCCGGCAGGTCGAACAACACCGCCTGCCGGCCGCCCCAGCGCAGCCACGGAAACACGTAGAACATGCCGAGCAGCCACCAGACCGCGATCACGCGCAGGCGCGAGAAGCGCCCCGACACATCGCGCGGATACACCTTGCGCTCGCTGACGTAGAAGCCCCCCGCCTCTTCGACGAGCGCCAGGTCGATCGCCTTGGACATCGCTCAGGGTCCGGGCAAGGGGCGGTTGAACCGGCTGCCCGGCCGCAACAACCACCAGGTGAACAGGCTCGACGACGCGGTGGCCACCCAGAACAGGAAGAAGCCGATCGTGTAGCCGAGTTCGCGTCCCACCGCGACGTGAGGGAAGGTGATGTCGCGCAGCGCCATCGGATCGACGAAGGCGAAGAACACCATCGTGGCCACGCCCGCGGCGAAGAAGCTCGGCCACGCGATCGCGCCGACGCGCTGCGCGATCGGGCGCGGCGGATGATCGAAGGTCGCGTTCATCGTTGCGCTCCCGCGACGGCCGGCTCGGGATGCGACAGCGACCAGACATAGGCCGCGACCAGGCGCGCACGCGTTTCGCCGAGCAGCGCGCGATGTGCGGGCATGCTGCCCTTGCGACCGTTGGCGATCGTCGCCTGCAGGCTCGCGCTGTCGTCGCCGTACATCCAGTAGTCGTCGGTCAGGTCCGGCGCGCCGAGTTCCGGGTTGCCCTTGCCGTCCTTGCCGTGGCAACCGGCACACACGTTTTCGAACAGTTGCTTGCCGCGCGCGGCGCCGAAGTTGTTCTGCATGCGGTGCGCGGGGTCGGGCAACGCACGCACGTACGCGGCGACATCGCCGACGGCATACGGGCCGCCCATGCCGGTGAGCACCTTGCCCCATTCGGGCATCACGCCTTCGCGGCCGTCGAGCACGGTCTGCAGGATGCGATCGGGCGATCCGCCCCAGTGCCAGATGTCGTCGGTGAGATTGGGATAGCCGATCGCGCCTTTCGCCGAGGAGCCGTGGCAGGTCGCGCACGTGTTGTTGAAGATCGAGCGGCCCAGACGGCGGGCATCGGGATTGGCCGCGAGCACGTCGATGGATTTGCCGCGATACGGCGCGAAGGTTTCCTCCAGCCGCGCGTTGTCGGCCTGCTGCGCGAAGTCGTGTTCCTTGCCCGAGGTCCACTTGCCGTATCCGGCGAATGCGCCCATGCCCGGGAACCACAACAGGTACGCGACGCTGAAGAAGATCGTGATCCAGAACAGGTTGATCCACCACTTCGGCAGCGGCTTGTTGTATTCGGTGATGTCGCCGTCGTCCCAGTAGTGGCTGGTGTCTTCCGGCTTCGGGTCGCCCGGCCGGCGCTTGGCGGTCCACCACAGCAGCCAGCCGCAGCCGACGATGTTGATCACGACCAGCGCGATCACGTACCACGACCAACCCGGCGTCATCATGGTGCGTCCTCCTGCCCGTCGTCCTCGTGCAGCGGCATGCGCGCGGCGCGGTCGAAGGCTTCGCGGCGACGCGGGCTCCACGCCCACGCCCATCCGCCGATGAACACCGCCAGCAACAACGCGGTCACGATGCCGGCGACCATCTCAGTTCCCTCTCGGTGCGTGCTTGCCGAGCGCCTGCAGGTACGCGACGACGGCATCCAGTTCGGTCTTGTCGGCGACATCGGCTTCCGCGCGCGCGATCTGCGCATCGGTGTAGGGATCGCCGATGGTCTGCAGCGTGCGCATGTGTTGCGCGATCTGCTTGCCGTCGATGGGCGCGTGTTCGAGCCACGGGAAGGACGGCATGTTCGACTCGGGCACCACCGCGCGCGGATCGATCAGGTGCACGCGATGCCAGTCGTCGGAATAGCGGCCGCCGACGCGCGCCAGGTCCGGCCCCGTGCGCTTGCTGCCCCATTGGAAGGGATGGTCGTAGACCGATTCGCCGGCGAGCGAGTAATGCCCGTAGCGCTCGGTTTCGAAGCGCAGCGTGCGCACCATCTGCGAATGGCAGTTGTAGCAACCTTCGCGCACGTAGACATCGCGCCCGGCCAGTTGCAACGCCGGATACGGCACGATGCCCGGCAAGGGTTTGATGGTGTCGGCCTGGTACATCAACGGCACGATTTCCGCCAGGCCGCCGAAGGACACGACCACGGCGATCAGCACCGCCATCAGGCCGATGTTCTTTTCGATCTTCTCGTGCGGGTTGTGCGGAGGTTGCGTTGCCATGTCGGCCTCAGGCGGGAGCGTTGGCGGCGAGCGCCGCGCCGGCGGCGGGGGACTTCGCGGTGGCCCAGGTCTTCCATGCGTTCAGCGCCATCAGGAGCATCCCGGAGAGCACGAGCGCACCGCCTGCGAAGCGCACGAGGTAATAGGGATAGGTCGCGTTGAGCGCTTCGATGAAGCTGTAGGTGAGCGTCCCGTCGGGATTGGTCGCGCGCCACATCAGGCCCTGCATCACGCCGGCGATCCACATCGCGACGATGTAGAACACCACGCCGAGGGTGTGCATCCAGAAGTGCACGTCGATCCACTTCGTCGAATACATCTGCTGCGCGCCCACCAGCTTCGGCAACATCGCGTAGATCGCGCCGACGGAAATCATCGCCACCCAGCCGAGCGCGCCGGCGTGCACGTGGCCGACGGTCCAGTCGGTGTAGTGCGACAGCGAGTTGACCGTCTTGATCGACATCATCGGTCCCTCGAACGTGGCGATCATGTAGAAGCTGATCGCGACGATGAGGAACTTGAGGATCGGGTCGGTGCGCAGTTTGTACCAGACGCCCGACAGGGTCAGGATGCCGTTGAGCGCGCCGCCCCACGACGGCGCCAGCAGGATCAGCGAAAACACCATGCCCAGCGACTGCGCCCAATCGGGCAGCGCGGTGTACTGCAGGTGATGCGGCCCGGCCCACATGTACACCGCGATCAGCGCCCAGAAGTGCACGATCGACAAGCGATACGAATACACCGGGCGACCGGCCTGCTTGGGCACGTAGTAGTACATCATTCCCAGGAAACCGGCGGTCAGGAAGAACCCGACGGCGTTGTGCCCGTACCACCACTGCACCATCGCATCCACGGCGCCGGTGTAGACGATGTACGACTTGGTCATGCTCGCCGGCAGCGCGACGTTGTTGACGATGTGCAGCAACGCGATGGCGATGATGAAGCTGCCGTAGAACCAGTTCGCCACGTAGATGTGCCGCCCCTGGCGCTTGACGATCGTGCCGAAGAACAGGACGGCGTACGCGACCCACACGACCGTGATCAACAGGTCGATGGGCCATTCGAGTTCGGCGTATTCCTTGCTCTGCGTGATGCCCAGCGGCAAGGTGATCGCGGCCGACACGATCACCGCCTGCCAGCCCCAGAACACGAAACTGGCGAGTTTGTCGGAGATCACGCGCGCGCCGCAGGTGCGCTGCACGACGTGCAGGGAGGTCGCCATCAGCGCGCTGCCGCCGAAGGCGAAGATCACCGCGTTGGTGTGCAGCGGTCGCAGCCGCCCATAGGACAGCCACGGAATCCCCTCGCCCAGCGTGGGCCAGTACAACTGCGCGGCGATGAACAGGCCGACGGCCATGCCCACGATGCCCCACACGATGGTGGCGATCGAGAACTGGAGGACGACCTTGTCGTTGTAGGCGACGCGGCGCGGGGCTTCCGCGGCGTCGACCGGGCCGGCCCCGGGGGTTAGCACGACATCGTTCATTGGGGGACCCCGCTTTGGTGCGCGCAGTTTCCCGGACTCCACGTTCCGCCGATTTGATCCGGATCAAATCCGGTTCGGCGAAACCTGCCGTGGTGCGATCACCAGCGGTAGATGTATCCGAGCTTGAGGCCGCTATCGATGAAATCGAGGTTGCCGACGAAGTCCGACTTGGCAGCGTCGACGCTGATCTTGCTGGTGGTGTAGTCGAGCGAGAATCCCGAGCGTTCCCACGGGAAGAATTCGACGCCGATGCGGCCGAAGGTCACGTCGCCGTCGACATCGTTGACGTTCGCCTTGAAGTAACCGGCGTCCGCGCCGATGCGCCACTTGTTGTGCCCGCCCGGCGTCCAGCGCCATGAGCCGCCGATCGTCAGCGACGGCAGATCCGCTTTCGCTTCCTCGCGGAACGCACCGCCCGCGGCATTGCCGCTGGCGTCGACCTGCAGCGCCATCGCGATGTCGAGCCGATACCAGATCAGGCCGACGCGCGGGCCGAGCGACCAGTTTTCCTTCTGCGCGGCCCACCAGACGTAATAGCCCTCGTACGCATCGATGCCGACATCGACGCTGAGGGTGCTGTTCGCCGTGTAGGTCGTGTCCTCGAAGGTGATGTCGCGCGAGATCGTGCGCGTGGAGTCGGCATCGTCCTGGTAATAGGTCAGGCCGAACTCGTGGCTCTCCCACGGACGCCAGGTCACGCCGACGTAGCCGATGGTCGCGCTGTCGTCGAGGCCGAAGTCGCGTTTGAGGTCGAGCTCGGTGCCGCGCCGCGTGGTGCCGTCGGCCCGGACCTCGGTGTCCCAGGAGGTGATGTAGCCGCCGACGCGGAAGCTGAAGGTGTCGAGGGGTTCGACCGCGCGCGCCGGCGACGGCGCAAGCAGGGCCATTGCGGCGAGCGAAAGCAGGGACATCGCGGCGATCTTCATGACCTCTCCTCGGACACTGCGCTTGCGTGGACGCCGACCCTGCGTTCAACAAGGACAACGTTTCGTCCTGCCGTTGTCCGGACAGGGTTTTCGAACCAGCGATGGCGATGAACGCCGGCCCCCGCCGCCGACGAACGGTTCGATGCTAGGCATGCATCCGATGGGCGGATATTGCCCCTTGGGGCAACGCGGCGGATTCTGGTGCCGGAGCCGTAAATCCCCCGGATGGGGCGCCCGTGGCCGCCACGCTTCGGGTCACCCGTTCGGGTTGGAGCAGTCCGCCACAAGCGCGCACCCACCCCCGCGGGTGCTGGGCCGTCCAGATGGGCCAAGGAATCGACCCGGGCACAGGCCGGGACCACGTCGTCATCCGCGGCGTGGCGTTCGGGCAAGCGCGTGCGCAGGGCGCACTGTTCGACCCCGTGCATCCGCCCCCGCGCGAACTGCTCAGCTCGCACGAACGCGGCCGCGCCCTCGCCCTCGACCAGGTGCGCATCCTGCTGGACGCCGTGCCGACCGCGATCCTGCTGGCCGGCGCCGACGGCCGCGTGGTGCTCGCCAACTCGGCGGCCGCAAGCCTGTTCGGTTATTCGCACGATGCGATGCCCCATGTGTTCGCCGACACGCTGGTGCCCGCCTTCGACCAGGGCGCGCGCGAACTGTTCGCCACGCGCGCCGACGGCTCCGAGCTGCCCGTCGATGTCGAATGCCGCACGGTCGTGCTCGGCAACGCCACCCTGTCGTTGTTGACGGTCGCCGACGCCACGCAGCGCCGCCGCCAGGAACGCGAAGCCACCCTGCAGCGCGACGAACTCGCGCATCTGTCGCGCGTGGCGATGCTGGGCGAGTTGTCCGGCGCGCTCGCGCACGAGATCAACCAACCGCTCTACGCGATCCTCTGCAACGCACAAGCCGCGCAACGCCTGCTGCGTTCGGATCCACCCGACCTCACCGAGATCCGCGACATCATCGACGACATCGTCGTCGACGATCGCCGCGCGGGCGAAGTCATCCAGCGCCTGCGCAAATGGCTGCGCAAGGAACATGTCGACCACGTGCCGCTCGGGTTGAACGGCGTGGTGCTCGACGCATTGCACCTGGTGCGCGCCGATCTGTTGCAGCGCGGCGTCGACGTGCACCTGGAACTGGCCGGCGAACTGCCGCACGTCGCCGGCGACCGCATCCAGCTGCAGCAGGTCGTGCTCAACCTGGTGATGAACGGCTGCGACGCGATGGAACACACGCCCGCGCCGCGCGTGCTGCGCATCCGCACGCAGGAAGACAATGGCTGCGTGCGGCTCGAAGTGATCGACCGCGGCAAGGGCATCGAGCCTGCGATCGCGCAGACGATGTTCGATCCGTTCGAAACCACCAAGCCCGATGGCATGGGCATGGGCCTGGCCGTGTGCCGCACCATCGTGGAGTCGCACGACGGGCGCGTGTGGGCGCAGTCGCTGGACGTCGGCGCGCGCGTGGCCTTCGAACTTCCCGGGTTGCCCGCATGAACACGGTCGCCGCGCCCACGCCGCTCGTGCACCTGGTCGACAACGATCCGCGCGTGCTGAAGTCGGTCGCGCGCCTGCTCGCGAGCGCGGGCATCGACACGCGCTCCAGCACCTCGACCGACGAATTCCTCGCGTGCTACGACGCAACCATCCCCGGGTGCCTGGTACTCGACCTCTCGATGCCGGGACACACGGGCCTGGACCTGCAGCGCTCGTTGCACGATCGCCATCTCGACGTGCCGATCGTGTTCCTTTCCGGTTGCGCGGACGTGCCATCGACCGTGCGTGCGATGAAAGGCGGCGCGCTCGATTTCCTCGTCAAGCCCGTCGATGCCGATGCACTGCTGGCCGCCGTGCGCGCCGGCATCGCCATCGATCGCCGTGAACGCGAGCGCCGCTGCGAAGACCACGCATTACGCGGCCGCCTGGCGCACCTCACGCCGCGGGAGCTCGAACTGCTGCCGCACCTGATTTCCGGGAAGCTCAACAAGCAGATCGCCGCCGAGCTGGGCGTGGTCGAAAAGACCGTGAAGGTGCATCGCGCGCACGTGATGCAGAAGTTGGGCGTGCGACGCCTGGCCGACCTCGTGCGGCTTGCCGCGCGCCTGTCGATCGAGCCCTCCGCTGCGCGCCACGTAGGTCCAACGGCCAATTGAAGGCCCCGCGACGGGGGCTTAGCGTCGGGTCATGACCGGGCGCACGCCAACTGTCGCAGTGCTCGACGACGAAGCCCCGGTCCGGCGCGCATTGCAACGCTTGTTGCGCACCGCGGGCTTCGACGTGCGCCTGTTCGCCACCGGATCGGATTTCATGGCCCATCTCGACGGCATCGATTGCCTGATCCTCGACCTGCACCTGCCGGGCATGTCCGGTTTCGAGGTGCAGGACGCACTGACCGACCGCCATTCACCCATCCCCGTCGTCGTGCTCACCGGCAACGACACGCCCGCCAACCGTTCGCGCAGCATCGCCCATGGTGCGCGCGCCTTTTTGACCAAACCCGTGGACGACAAGGTGTTGCTGGATGCGCTCCGGCCGCTGACGTCCGCACTGCACGCATCAGGGAGGTGACCATGGCAACGCAACGACGACTCTTGGCATTGGCATGCATGACGTTGACCGGCATGTTGTCGGCGACGATCACGCTCGACGCCGCCGCGCAATCCACGGCGCCGACCGAACGCGCGTCGTCTTCGACGCAGACTGCATCGTCGACGCAATCCACTGCGCAGAGCAGCACGTTCTCGAAGGAAGAAATCGCGCAGCTCGTCGCCCCGGTGGCGCTGTATCCCGACTCCCTGCTCGCCCAGGTGTTGATGGCCTCGACCTACCCCGGCGATGTCGCCGACGCGGCGAAATGGGTCAAGGACCATCCGCAAACCAAGGGCGACGACGCGGTGAAAGCCGTCGCCAAGGAAGATTGGGATGCGAGCGTGCAGTCGCTCGTCGCCTTCCCGCAGGCGGTCGGCATGATGGGTTCGGACATCGCGTGGGTGCAGAAACTCGGCGATGCGTTCCTGGCGCAACCCAACGATGTGATGTCGACGGCGCAGGACTTGCGTCGACAGGCACAGGCGGCCGGCAACCTGAAGTCGAACGAATACCAGACCGTTTCGACCGAAAGCGCGCAGGGCCAGCAATCCATCGTGATCCAGCCCACGACCGAGACGGTGTACGTGCCCTCGTACAACCCGACCTACGCTTACGGAAGCTGGGCGTATCCCGGTTATCCGCCTTACTACTATCCGCCACCGGCGTATTACTACCCGGGCGCGGCGCTCGCGACGGGCATCGCGTGGGGCATCGGCATCGGCATTTCCGTCGGGTTCTGGGGCGATTGCGATTGGGGTGGCGGCGACGTCAACATCAACTCCAACCGCTACAACGAGTTCAATCGCAACATCGATCGCGGCGATCGCCAGATGGGCGACCGCGGCAACCAGCGCTTCCAACACGACGGCTCCCGGCGCGACGGCGTGCCGTATCGCGACCAGGGCAGCCGCGAGAAATACGGCAATCGCCAGGCCGGTGGTGAACAGCGTGATCGCTTCCGCGGCGAAGACGCCAACCGCGCGCGATCGCGCGACCAGGCGCGCCAGCAGATGGAACGCCAGGGCATGCAACCGGCGCGCGACAACGCGCAGGCGCGTGATCGTGCGCAGAACGCGGCACGCGATCCGCGGACCTCGCAAGCCGGCGGTGGGCGTGTCGATCGCGGGCCGGGCGGTTCGGCATCGCAATATCGGCAGAGCGGCCAGAACAACGCGGGCTCGCGCGATCTCGCACGCAGCAGCGGCGGTCGCGGTGACTACGGCAACTCGCGCAACAACGCGTTCTCGGGTGCAGGCAATGCCGGTGCGTCGCGGCAGGCGTCCAACCGCGCGCGTTCCAGCCAGGGCATGTCGCGCGGCGGTGGCGCCGGGCGTTCGATGAGCCGTCCTTCGCGGGGCGGCGGTGGAGGGCGTCGTCGATGAACATCATGCGCAAGACCGCGTTGTCCGTTGCACTCGCCCTGTGCGCGCTGCCTGCTTTCGCGCAACAGGCCTATCCCACGCCCGAAGCCGCGGGCGACGCACTCGTCGACGCGCTCGGCACGACGAAGGCCGATCCGGCCAAGGTCGCCGCCGTGTTCGGCAACGACTGGCAAACCTATGTGCCGACGGACATGGAACGCAAGGATGTCGACGCGTTCCTGGAGAAGTACCGCGCCTCGCACGCGTTCAACGATCGCAAGGACGGGCGCAAGGAACTCGTCGCCGGCAGCGATGGCTGGACCTTCCCGGTGCCGTTGTCGAAAGCCGACGGCGGTTGGCGCTTCGACCTGCCCGCGGGCGCGGAGGAAATCCGCATGCGGCGCATCGGGCGCAACGAGCTCGACGTCGAACAGGCGGTGCGCGCGTACCACGATGCGCAGATGGATTACGCCGAAGACGACCACGACGGCGACGGCGTCCTCGAATACGCGCCCAAGCTCGTGAGCACCGATGGCCAGCATGACGGGCTGTATTGGGCACCGGACGACAGCGGCCAGATCAGCCCGCTCGGCCCGGTGTTCGGCGACGACACACCCAAGGGCGACTACCTCGGCTATCACTACCGCATCCTGACCAAGCAAGGCCCCTCCGCGCCGGGCGGCGCGCGCGACTTCATGCTCGGCAACGACATGGTGCGCGGCTTCGCGTTGGTCGCATGGCCGGCGAAGTACGGCGACACGGGGCTGGTGACGTTCCTGATCGGTTACGACGGCCAGGTGTTCGAGCGCAACCTCGGCGACCAGACCGAGGAGATCGTGAAAACGATGACGCAATACGATCCGGACAGCGAGTGGAAGGAAGTGCCGGAGGTGAAGGTCGCCGGCGACTAACCCTCGCCGTGACCTTCCCAATGCGCCCGGGGCACGATCTTCGCCGTCTCCGGGTCGCCTTCGTAATGCGGCGTCATGATCTGCACGCCGGCGGCGTTGAACGCGTCCTGGATCTGCGCATGCAGTGCGCTGAGCGCGATCCAGCGTTGTTCAACGTCGGCGATGCGAGCGCGTAGCCGGTACTCGATGCCGAAATCGCCGAGCGCGGTTTGCAGCACGAAAGGTGCAGGGGCGTCGACCACGCCCGGTGTCGCGTGCGCTGCGTCCATCAACAAGCGATGCACTTGCCGCCACGGCACTTCGTAGCCGATGACGGCGATCGCCTGCAGCCAGAAGCCGGCGCCGTCCGGCGCGCGCGAAAGATTCTCCAGCTTCCCGCCCATCACGACGTTGTTCGGGAAACTCACCTCCACGCCCATCGGCGTGCGGATGCGCGTGGTGAACAGGCCGATCTGCTGCACGGTGCCTTCGGCTTCGCCAATGCGCACGACGTCGCCCACGTTCATCGTGCGCGAATACAACAGCGTGAAGCCGCCGGCCGCCTGTCCCACGATGCTCGACGCGCCCAGCGACACCATCAGGCCCACGAACAGGCTCAAGCCCTTGAACGCATCCGTCTCCGCGCCCGGCAGGTAGGGATAGGCCATCGCAAGCGCGAACAGCCACACCACGACGACGATGAGTTTGCGCGTGGGCTCGGCGACCTGCGAATCGATGCCGATCAAGCGGAAGCGCCCGTGCTCCACGCCCTGGAACGCCAGCCGGATCGCCTGCACGAACACGCGCGCGACCAGCAGGATGACGAGCGCCGTGACCAGCCCCGGCACCGCATGCAGGATTGCGTTGCCCCACTTCGACAGCCGCCCGGCCATCCAGCCGGTCATCGCGCCGGCCCACGGTTGCGTCCACGCGAATTGCGCGAAGCAGAACCGCAGCCATTCCTCGACCACGAACAACACCACGATCCACGCGAACACGCGCGCGAACCCGCGCCCGCTCGCCATGAAGGCGAGCGCCATGTGCCGCGCCGATTCGTTGGGGATGCGCGACAGGCGCGCCTTCGTCCAGGCATCGGCACGCGTGCGCAGGTGCGCAAACACGAATCGCAGGATCCACAGCGCGAGCAAGACGAGCGCGGTGGCGGCGATGCACCAGCCGATGCCCCGCGCCAGTCGGCCCGGTGCGCGCGCGGTTTCGGCTTCGCGCACGGCGTCGCCCAGGCGAAGGAGGATCCCGTCGCGCGTCTTGTCGAGGGTTTCGTTGCGCAGGCTGTCGACGTCCGCGGGCGTCACGACGGTGACCAGCTGGCCATCGAGCAGGATGATCACGCCCTGCGGCGCGGGCTGGTAGGTCGCCTTCGCCACGCCGGCCTGTTCGACGATGCGCTCGATGTTCGCTTCGGCGGCGCGCGCGCGCATTTCGGGCGTGTTGCCGAGGAAGCGCGAACGGAAGGTCGCGATGTCGCGGTTGAAAAAGCGCGCGGTGGCGGCGTCCGGGTCGGCCGTGCGAACGGTGGCCGGTGCCGCGACGGTGGTCGCGGGCGTCGCATGCGCCGGGGGCAATGCGAACACCAAGCAGACCAGCGCGAGCCGGAGCAGGCGACGGAGGACGACGGTCGGGGATGCGCGCATGCAGCCAAAAGAACGGACAACCGCCGGTCGGGCGGCCGCTCGATACTGCTACGCAACGCAATCTCGCGGCGGCGGGTTTTCGTTACCCTTTCGGCCAATCCAGGGGAGAACCACCATGTACCGCTTCCTGCTTGCCCTGGCGTTGGCCGGCGCCTGCGCATCGGCCCATGCCCAGGACCCCGCCGCGCCGACCGAACAGGAAAGCGAGGCGCTCGCCACCGCGGCCTCGCGCGGCGTTGCGCTGTGGCGCCTGGAGCGCGCGGCCACCACCGCGGATGTCGTCGCGCGCGACGAGCGTAAGTTCCGCAAGGACGAGCGCGTCGTGGGTTTCGTGACCCGTGAAGATGGCGATGCGATCGTCGTGACGTGGGTCGATGCGACCCCCGCCGCGCTCTACCGCGTGCGCGTCGGCGTCGACGGCGTGGCCGGCGAACTCGAAACGCTCGAAACGCCCGCCGCGCTGACCCCCGGCGAAACGGCAGAGGCCAAGGCGCGCGCGATCGCGATTCCCCTCGTGCCGCCGACCTGCACCGACAGCTATCGCACCGTCGCCCTGCCCGTCAGCGATGCGCGTTGGTCGGTGTACCTGCTGCCCGCGACCGCGAAGGCGCAGTCGGTTCCGATCGGCGGCTCGTATCGCATCGATGTCGCCGACGGCAAGGTCGCCTCGCAACACGCCTACACCAAGACCTGCGTCGCGCTGGACACCAAGCCGGGCACGGTCGCCACGATGGTGACCAGCGATTTCGATGCGATGCCCACCGACGTCCACGTCTTCTGGCAACTGTGGTCGAGGACGCCGATGTACGTGAGCACGCAGCGCGGCCTCTGGGCGATCCAGGAAGGCCACGCCACGCTGCTCGAGCGGCCGAAGACGGGCCAGTAAGCGATCAGCAGTCGTCGGGCAGGCTCTGCACGATCGACTGCGACGCGGCATCCACGCGCAGCGACATGCAACGTCCCTGCGCGTCCATGGCGTCGACTTCCCACAACGCACCGTCGTACTCGGCGAGCTCCATCATCGTGTAGCCCTTGTCGGCGACGATCTGCGAGACCGAGTTCAACGATTCGACCGAGCGCGAACCGGCGCCATCGAAAATGCGCCCGCTCTGCGGATCGACCGCGATCTCCCGCCAGAACCCGCCGGCCTTGCGCACCTTCGCTTCCCACAGGCCATCGTCGAGGTCGACGTCGAAGACATTGCGGTAGCCGGCGGCGTGCAGGTGCGCTTCGAGTTGCATCGGCGTGCGGATCGGCGTGGGCGCGGTCGCGACGGGCGTGGTGGCCGCGGCGGCGAACGGAATCATGAGCGAAGCGAGCAGGACGACACGCATGGTGGCATCTCCGTTGGGGGGAGGTGCACGTTGCGCGCGGCGATGCGGGCGGCGCAATGCGATTGGTCGGAAGCCGACGTTTCCGCTTCGCCTTAGAGCCCCTTCGCCGCTTCGGCCACGGCGCGGAACAGCGCGCGCCCCTTGTTCATCGTCTCTTCCCACTCCTTCTGCGGATCGGAGTCGTGGACGATGCCGGCGCCGGCCTGCACATGCAGGCGGCCGTCCTGGATGACGGCGGTGCGGATCGCGATGGCGGTGTCGGCGTCGCCGTGCCAACCGATGTAGCCCACCGCGCCGGAATAGACGTTGCGGCAAATCGGTTCGAGGTCGCGGATCACTTCGAGCGCGCGCACTTTCGGCGCACCGCTCACGGTGCCGGCGGGGAACGTCGCGCGTAGCACGTCGGCGTAGCTCAATCCATCCTGCAGCTGGCCCGTCACTTCGCTGACGATGTGCATGACGTGGCTGTAGCGTTCGATCACGAATTGTTCGCCGACTTCGACCGTGCCCGGCTTGGCGACGCGCCCGACATCATTGCGCCCGAGATCGATGAGCATCAGATGCTCGGCGCGTTCCTTCGGATCGGCGAGCAACTCGGCTTCAAGCGCGATGTCTTCGTCGTGCGTGCGACCGCGCGGGCGCGTACCGGCGATCGGGCGCACCGTAATTTCGCCGCCCTGCAAGCGCACGAGGATCTCCGGCGACGAACCCACCACCTGCGTGCCGCCGACATCGAGGAAATACATGTAGGGCGACGGATTCAGCGCCCGCAGCGCGCGATACACGTCGACCGGCCGCGCCTGGAAGGGCACGGACAAGCGCTGCGACAGCACGACCTGGAAAATATCGCCGGCAGCGATGAGCGCCTTGCTCTTCTCCACCGCGTCGATGAAGCCTTCGCGCGTGAAGCCGCTGACGAAGTGGCTTTCGTCCAGCGCGGCGGGCACCAGCGTTTCGGGATAGCTCGCGCCGGCATGTCGCAGACGGTGCTTGAGTTCGTCGAGGCGGCGATTGGCCTTCGCCCAGGCCTGCGGCTCGCGCGGATCGGCGTGCACGATCAGGTACAGCCGGCCCTTGAGGTTGTCGAACACCGCGAGTTCCTCGCTGAGCATCAGCAGGATGTCGGGCGTTCCGAGTTCGTCCGTCTTCGCATTCTCGGTCTTCAGGCGCGGCTCGATGTACTGCACGCATTCGAAACCGAACCAACCGACCAGACCACCGGTGAAGCCCGGCAAGCCCGGAATTTCAGGCACGCGATGCTCCGCGCGCAGGCGTTCGACTTCGGCGAAGGGGTCGTCGATCTCGCGGAATTCGACGAGTTCACCGAGCTCCGTCGCGAAGAACGTATTGCCCGCGAAGGCATACACGCGCCGCGCCGGGAGACCAATGATCGAATAACGCCCGAAGCGTTCGCCGCCTTCGACCGATTCGAACAGGTAGGTGTGCGGCCCGTCCGCGAGCTTCAAATAGACAGACAACGGCGTGTCGAGATCGGACAGGACTTCGCGCACGACCGGGATGCGTGTGTAACCGTCTTCAGCGAATTGCTGGAATTGTTCGTGCGAAATTGTCACGCGGGCGTCACGCTGTTCACGGAGAATCGAAGGCCATCGCAAGGACGACGGACGGAAGCGGGATTGCTTCCACGAGGGCCGATACCGAAAGGTGTCGGCCTTTGCTTTTGCGTCAGCGACGCGTTGCGGCCACCGCATCCTTCATGCGCTTGACGACGTCGGCGTAGTCGGCCTGGCCGAAGATCGCCGAGCCCGCGACGAAGGTATCGGCCCCCGCGGCCGCGATTTCCGCGATGTTCTCCGGCTTCACGCCGCCGTCGATTTCCAGGCGGATCGCCTTGCCGCTCGCGTCGATGCGTTCGCGCACCGCGCGCAGCTTCTGCAAGGCCGAAGGAATGAAACCCTGCCCGCCGAAGCCCGGGTTCACCGACATCAGCAACACCATGTCGAGGTCTTCGAGGACGTAGTCGAGCACTTCCACCGGCGTCGCCGGATTGAGCACCACGCCCGCCTGGCAGCCGAGCGACTTGATCAACTGGATCGTGCGGTGCACGTGGCGGCTGGCTTCGGGATGGAAGGTGATCATCGACGCGCCGGCCTTCGCGAAGTCCGGGATGATGCGATCCACCGGTTCGACCATCAGGTGCACGTCGATCGGCGCGGTCACGCCGTGCTTGCGCAGCGCTTCGCACACCAGCGGGCCGATGGTCAGGTTGGGGACGTAGTGGTTGTCCATGACGTCGAAGTGGACCCAGTCGGCGCCCGCGCGCAGGACGTTGTCGACTTCCTCGCCGAGCTTGGCGAAATTGGCCGAGAGGATCGAAGGCGCGATGACAGTGGATTGCATGTCGGGGGTCCGGAAGGTCAGGAGCGCTTCTTGCGCAAGGTCTTGATGCGGTCGTAGGCGGCGTTGATCTCGCGCGATCGGGTCTCGGCCTGCCGTTGCAGGTCGCCCCCCGCGCCGGCCACGCGGTCGGGATGGTACTGGGACATCAGGCGGCGGTAGGCCAGGTCGACCTCGCCGTCGGTGGCTTCCTCGGTGAGCCCGAGCACCGCGTACGGGTCTTCCTTCTTGCCGCTGAACCAGTCCCTGTCCAGCGCGTGGCCGAGCAGCAGGCCGATGAGCAGGCCCAGCAAGGGGTTGGAGCGCAGCAGGGCCGCCCCGGCGAAGGCTCCCAGCAATTTTCCGTACCAACGCGTCATGGGCCCAGTCTACAGGCGCTGCGCAGGGGGCCGGCGTACACTACGCCGCCCTGCCTGACGCGCACGTGGCGATGCAAGTCTCCGAAAACGGCAACACCCGTCCCTCCCTCCTCGAAGCCGACCTGCCGGGCCTGCCCCTACGGCATCGCGGCAAGGTGCGCGATGTGTTCGAGCTGCCGAACAACCGGCTGCTGATCGTCGCGACCGACCGCCTCTCGGCGTTCGACGTCGTGCTGCCCGATCCGATCCCCGGCAAGGGCGAGATGCTCTGCCAGATCAGCAACTTCTGGTTCGATCGCACCAGCGCGCTGATGCCGAACCATCTCACCGGCGCGGATGTCGCGAGCGCGCTGCCCGCGGGCGTGGATGCATCGCGTTACGCGAAGCGTTCGGTGGTGACGAAGAAACTCAAGCCCGTGCCGGTCGAAGCGATCGCGCGCGGTTACCTGATCGGCAGCGGCTGGAAGGATTACCAGCGCACCGGCCGCGTCAGCGGCATCGCGCTGCCCGACGGCCTGCGCCAGGCCGAACAACTTCCGCAGCCGATCTTCACGCCCTCGACCAAGGCCGCCGTCGGCGACCACGACGAGAACATCGACTTCGACACGATGGTGCGCGTGGTCGGCGCCGATCTCGCCGAACAGGTGCGCGATGCGACGCTGCGCCTGTATGCCTTCGCGCGCGACCACGCGGCGCAGCGCGGCATCATCCTGGCCGACACCAAGTTCGAGTTCGGCACCGATGAAGACGGCCGCCTCTACGTCATGGACGAAATGCTGACGCCGGATTCCTCGCGTTACTGGCCCGCCGACGAATACCAGGTCGGCATCAGCCCGCCGAGTTACGACAAGCAGTTCGTGCGCGATTACCTGGAACAGATCGGCTGGGACAAGACGCCGCCGGGCCCGCCGTTGCCGGCCGAAGTGATCGAACGCACGCGCGCAAAATATGCCGAAGCGCTGCAGCGCCTCGCGGGAATTTCCGTCGACTGATCGGGGGATCACCATGGCCGCCACGCACGAGGATGCAACGACGGGCACGCGCCCGATCGACCGTTGGTTCGACAGCTACTCCGGCGACCATCGCAATGCGTTGAACGTACGCCTCCACACCATCGCCGTGCCGGCGATCCTGTGGAGCGTCATCGCGCTGCTGTGGTGCATCCCGGTGCCGCCGGGTGGCTGGTTCCGCCCGGGCATCTTCGCCGCGCTGGGCATGGTGGCGGCGGGCTCGTTCTACCTGCGGCAGTCGCGCGTGCTGGGCTTGTCCATGCTCGCGGTGTTCGTCGCGATGGGCGCATCGTGCTGGTGGATCGTCGAAACCTTCGGCACGCGCACCTTGCTGTGGACCGCGATCGCGGTGTTCGTGATCGCGTGGATCGCGCAGTTCATCGGCCACAAGTACGAAGGCCGCAAGCCCAGCTTCCTCACCGACCTGACCTATTTGCTGATCGGCCCCGCGTGGGTGGTGGCGAAGGTGCTGCGCAAGATGGGCATCGTGTGGTGAACACCCCCGCGCGCGGCGCGGGCCTGCGCGGCCGCGACCTCGCGCTCGTCGCCATCGTCTGCACGGTCTGGGCCGGCAACTTCCTCACCTCCGCGTTCGCGCTGCGCGAGATTCCGCCGTTCCTGTTCACCGCGGTGCGCCTGTCGATCCTCGCGATCGCGCTGGGCGCATTCGTCAAACGTCCGCCGCAAGGGCAATGGCCGCGACTGATCGCCGTCGCGCTGTTCAACGGCGTGCTGCATTTCGGATTGAGTTTCTGGGCGCTGCACGCGGCCGGCGATCTGTCCTCGCCCGCCATCGCGATGCAGAGCTATGTGCCGATGGCCGCATTGCTCGCGTGGTGGTGGCTGGGCGAACGCTTCGGCTGGCGCACGGGGCTGGCGATCACGATCAGTTTCGCCGGCGTGCTGGTGCTCGGTTTCGATCCCATCGTGCTCGATGCGCCGATGTCCCTGGTGCTGATGTTGATCTCGGCCTTGTTCCTCGCCATCGGCACCGTGTTGATGCGCCGGCTCAGCGGCATCGACATGATCAGCCAGCAAGGCTGGACGGCGATCATCAGCGTGTTGCCCTTGCTCGCGCTGAGCATCGCGTTCGAACCGGGCAATTGGCAAGCGTTGCGCGATGCCACGTGGATCGGCTGGGGCGGCGCGGTGTATTCGGCGGTCTTCGCTTCGATGCTCGGGCACGGCCTGTACTACGTGCTCGTGCAACGGCATCCGGTCGCGCAGGTCACGCCGTGGCTGTTGCTCGCGCCGGTGGGCGCGATCGCATTGGGCATCGCATTCTGGGGCGACCGACCGGGCCCGCGTCTGTGGATCGGCGGCGCGATGGTGCTCGGTGGCGTGTTGATCATCGCGATGCGCGCCAGGCAGAAACAGCGGCCCGTGGCGGCGGTCGAAGAGATCTGATCAGCGCCCTGCGCGAACCTCGCGCAGCAGGCCGTTGAGCCAGACCGCGCTGTCGATTTCGGTGCCGTTCGGAAGACGCACGCGATACGCCTTGCCGGTGACCGACGAGCGCGTACCGAGTTGCTCGATGAACTGCTCCGGCGTGGCGATGCGTTTGCCCGCGGCCTTGCGCTTGCGCTGGAGGTGTTCGGCGGCTTGCGCGGCGGTGTGTTCGGTGCCGTTGCGAATGAAGATCACGCCCTTGGCTTTCGCGACGCGATCGATCAGGGCGTCGATTTCCGCCGCGGGCGTGCGCGACGATGCGGACACCGATTGCGCCGCGATGGCGGGCAACGGCGACAGGACAGCGAGGCAAGCGATGAGAAGGTAGGTGCGCATGCGTGCAGTCTGCCGCCGCGCGCTCAACGCGCCATGAACATCGGCGCCGTCGGCCGGAAGGCCCGCGGTGCGTAGCCGAAATCGTTGCGAGCCGGTGTCGCGTCGAAGACCAGGTCGCTGCGCATGCGCGCGACGGCCGCGGCGTTGAAGCCGCCGACCTTTCCCAGCGCGCGCGCGCCGAGCAGCGCGAGGCCGAACACGGGCGCGGGCACTTCCACCAGCGCCGGCGCCGGCTGCATCACCGCGAGCACGCGCGCCACCATGTCGCGATACGACAAGCGCTCGCCACCGGGCAAGGCATAGGCCTTGCCGTGCGTCGCAGGCGCGTCGCAGACGGCGAGCGCGGCGTCGGCGAGATCGTGCACGTGCACCGGTTCGCGCAGGCCGTGCGCGTTGCGCGGTAGGACGAACCGATTCCAGCGCTTCGCGAGCTGCGCGATGCGCGTGAGCGTCTGGTCGCGTCCGCCGCCGTAGATCAGCGTCGGGCGCAGCAGCGTGGCTTGTGCGTTGCGCGCGGCGGCGCGGTCGAACACTTGTTGCTCGGCGACGCGCAGGCGCTGCGCGACATCGCGTTCGCCCTTGTCGGAAGAACCGCGCTTGACGTCGATGCTCGTCGATCCGAATGCCACCACGCGCGGGCAATCGATGTCCGCTTGCGCATACCACTGCGCGAACAAATCCAGCGGCCCGCAACTGAAGATCGCATCGACGTCGTCGGGCAACGGCGCGGCGACCACCGGCAGCGTGCCTTCGATCCAATGCAGTCCTGGTTGATCGCGATGCGGCTCGCGCGACACGGCCGTGACGCGCCAACCGGCGTCCTGCAGGCGATCGGCCAGCGGCCAGCCGATCTGCCCCGTCGCACCGAAGAGCAGCGCTTGTCGCATGTCAGCGCGCCGGAAGGACCGCGCGCAGCCATGCCACGCCCAGCAATGCGGACAGTACGGAGGCAACGAAAATGCCGAGGACGGCTTCGTCGTACAGGATGGGATCGAGATACGCGAGCGAAGCGATGAACAGGCTCATCGTGAAGCCGATGCCGCACAGCATGCCCAGGCCGAGCATCGCGCGCCCGTCCATGCCATCGGGATAACGCGCCCAACCAAGCTTGCGCAACACCCACGCCGCGCCGCAGATCCCGATCGGCTTGCCGACGACGAGGCCGACGGCGACGCCGAACGGCAACGCGGCCAGCGCTTGCGAGAGATTCAATCCGCGCAGTTCGAGCCCCGCGTTGGCGAAGGCGAAGATCGGCAGGATCGCGAAGGCCACCCACGGGTGCAGCGCGTGTTCGAGCGTTTCCAGCGGCGAATGCTCGACCTCGTCGTCGATCATGTTGCGCTTGTCGACGTGCGGGATCAGCAGGCCCGTCGCCACGCCGGCGAGCGTGGCGTGCACGCCCGACTCCATCACGCACACCCACAACACCAGGCCGACGATGAGGTACGGCGTGAGCGACTTCACGCCCATGCGGTTCATCGCGAACATCGCCGCCAGCGTGATCGCCGCGCCGCCGAGCGCGAGGTAGGACATGCCGTGCGAATAGAACACCGCGATGATCACGATCGCGATCAGGTCGTCGACGACCGCGATCGTCGACAACAACAGCTTCATGCCCATCGGTACGCGCGAGCCAAGCAGCGCGAGCACGCCGAGCGCGAAGGCGATGTCCGTTGCGGTCGGCACGGCCCAACCGCGCATCGCGGCGGCGTTGTCGTGGTTGAAGGCCGTGAAGATCAGCGCCGGCACGAGCACGCCCGCGGCCGCGCAGACCATCGGCAGCATGCGTTGCGCGCGCGTCTGCAGTTGGCCGCCGACGAGTTCGCGCTTGATTTCCAGCGCGACGAGCAGGAAGAACACCGCCATCAGGCCGTCGTTGATCCACAGCAGCAACGGCTTGTCCAAGCCGAACGGGCCGATCGTCACCGCCGCGGGCAGATCGATGAACGTGCGATACAGATCGGCGAGCGGCGAGTTCACGCACACCAGTGCGAGCGCCGCCGCGATGATCAGGACGATGCCGCCCGCCGCCTCCAGGCGGAAGAATTCGGCGAACGCCCGCAGCGCGCGCCCCGGCATCAATGCGCGCCTGTCGCGAGCACGAACACCAGCCACGCGACATACGCGGCGACCAGGATGCCGCCTTCGACGCGGCTCACGCGCAGGTCGCCGCGCAACATCGGATACAGCGCGACCGCGAAGGCGATCGCCGCCGGCACTTCGAAGCGCACGAACGAGGCCGGCACCGCGAGCGCGCGGAAGGTCGCGATGCCGCCGAGCACGAGCGTCAGGTTGCACAGGCTCGAACCGATGACGTGGCCCGCGACCAGTTCGCCCTGGCCGCGACGCGCGGCGATGACGGCTGCCGCGATTTCCGGCAACGCCGTGCCGATCGCGACCGGCACCAGGCCGGTGAGCAACGGCGCCATGCCCATCGACGCGCCGATGATCGGCGCCGATTGCACGACCCACTTCGCGCCGTAGAACAGCACGACCGCGGAAATCGCGAGTCGTGCGCCATTGAGCGCGAGGCCGCCGCGCGTTTCGGTGAAGGCGTCGAGGACCGCGCGGACTTCGTCGGTTTCGCCACGCGAGCGCGCGATCGCGAAGGCGACGACGGCCGCGAAGGCGAGCAACAGCAGCAGGCCGTCCAGGCGGGAGAGCGCGCCGTCGAGCCCCATGCCGACGACGGCGAGCGACAACACGATGAAACACACGAGCAAGGGCGCAAGCACGCGCCAGCGCACGACGAGCGGCGCGGCGATCGCGGCCAGGCCGAGTGTCAGGCCGAAGTTCACCAGGTTGCTGCCGACCGCGTTGCCCAATGCGAGCGATTGCGCGCCGACCCAGGCCGCGCGCGCATTGACCGCGAGTTCGGGAATCGATGTGGCGAACGCGACGAGAAGCAGGCCCGTCACGAACGGCGAAAGCCCGTAGTGGCGACCGACCCCCGAGGCGCCCTTCACCACCGAATCGCCGCCGAGCATCAGGAACAGCAGCCCAAGCAGGAACAGTCCCCAGGTCTCCAGCATCGTCGCGCTCCGGTGCGTTGTCGGCGCCGGGAGTCTAGCGCGAGGGCGCGTCCGTCAGGAGCAACCCTCGACATAGTCGACCTGTGGCGGTACGCCGATGCGCCAATCCGTCGCCTTTCCGGACGGATCCACTTCGAAGACGAGCGCACTCTTGCCGCCCTTCGGGTCCATCGCGCGTAGGTACACGCTGTGCTCGACGTACTTGTGCGGCATCTCGGTCGCGCCCGGATACAGCGCCTTCAACGCGGCCTTGTCCATGCCGACCTTGCCGCCGCCGGGCGCGGCGATGTCCGCGGTGCGCACGTCGATGCGGCCGAACTTGCCTTCTTCCATCATGAAGGCGAAGCGATAGCCGTCGGGGCGGCGCGGTTCGGGGAAGAGGTAATAGCAGCCGTCGTGTTCCTTCGGCATCGCCTCCATGTCCTTGCCCCAGGATTGGCGCACCTGTTCTTCGCTCGCGCCCCAATGCGCGGGGCCGAAGCCATCGAACGTGATCGCGCCCGCCGCGGGCATCACGCCACCCGGCGTGGCGGCGACCGTGGACGGCGATGCGGGCATGGCCGCGGTGGTCGCGGCCGGTGGTGTCATGGTCGCGATGGCCGGCGGCGGGACCGTGGTCGCCGCCGATGCGCTCGTGTTCGGTGCGGCGACGGTGGGCGTCGCGGTTTCGCGTTGCGTGCACGCGGTGCACGCAAGGGCGAGCGTGAGGCACGCGAAGATCGGTTGGACGCGCATGCGGCGGACTCCTCGTCGGTCGAATGCGCGCAAGCCTAGCGGATCGATGTCAACGCGGCGAAACGAAGCTCTTCTTCAGGCCCTTCCAGCATTCCTGGTAGTCGCGCTGGCGGTGCGCGGCGTCCATCGCCTGTTGCGTCGGGCGGATGACGGCGCGCGTTTCGAACATGAAGGCCATCGTGTCCTTGATGACATCCGGCTTGGTGAGGTCCGCGCTCGACGCCTTCTCGAACGTCGCCGCATCCGGCCCGTGCCCGCTCATGCTGTTGTGCAGCGATGCGCCGCCGGGTGCGAAACCTTCGGCCTTCGCGTCGTACACGCCGGTCACCAGGCCCATGAATTCGCTCGCGATGTTGCGATGGAACCACGGCGGGCGGAACGTGTCCTGCGCGACGAGCCAGCGCGGCGGGAACACCACGAAGTCCAGGTTCGCGGTGCCGGGCGTGTCGCTCGGCGAGGTGAGCACGGTGAAGATCGACGGATCGGGATGGTCGAAGCTGATCGAACCGATCGTGTTGAAACGCCGCAGGTCGTACTTGCACGGCGCGTAGTTGCCGTGCCACGCCACGACATCCAGCGGCGAATGCCCGATGTCGGCGCGCCACAGATGCCCCTGGAATTTCGCGATGAGTTCGAAGTCGCCCTCGCGCTCTTCGTATGCGGCGTTCGGCGTCTGGAAATCGCGCGGATTGGCCAGGCCGTTGCTGCCGATCGGCCCGAGGTCGGGCAAACGCACGAGTGCGCCGAAGTTTTCGCAGACGTAGCCGCGTGCTTCGCCATCGGGCAGCGCGACGCGGAAACGGATGCCGCGCGGGATCAACGCGATTTCCTGCGGTTCGACCTCCAGCACGCCGAGCTCGGTTTCGATGTGCAGGCGGCCTTGCTGCGGAACGATCAGCAGCTCGCCATCGGCGTCGTAGAAATAGCGGCCCTCCATGTCGCGATTGGCCGCGTACAGATGCACGCCGACGCCATGCTGCGCCGCGGGCGAACCATTGCCCGCCATCGTGAAGAGCCCTTCGACGAAATCGACGGCGCCCGTCGGCATCGGCAGCGGACTCCAGCGCAACTGATCCGGCGAGACAGGACCGGTTTCGAAATCGTTGTGGAAGCGCGGCTGCGCGAAGGGCGCGAACGTTCCGTGCATCGCCGCCGGGCGAATGCGATACAGCCAGCTGCGGCGATTCTCGCGCCGCGGCGCGGTGAATGCGGTGCCGCTGACCTGCTCGGCGTAGAGGCCGTGCGCGACTTTCTGCGGCGAGTTACGCCCGATCGGAAGCGCGCCTGCGACGGCTTCGGTGGCGAATTCGTTCGCGAATCCTGTCTGGTATCCGGTCGATTGCATTCTCGTCCCCAAACTCATCAACCCCTCCCCGGCCCTCCCCTGCCTTCGCAAGGGAGGGAGCACGGCATCAAAGCACGCCGCGACGCATCTGATCGCGCTCGATGCTCTCGAACAACGCCTGGAAATTGCCTTCGCCGAAACCTTCGTTGCCCTTGCGCTGGATGATCTCGAAGAAGATCGGGCCGATCGCGTTCTGGGTGAAGATCTGCAGCAGCTTGCGCTGCTTGGTTTCCTGGTCGGCGTCGATGAGGATCTTGTTGCGCGCCAGGCGCGCGACGTCTTCGCCGTGGTTCGGCACGCGCTGGTCGATCACGTCGAAGTAGGTGTCCGGCGTGTCGAGGAACAGCACGCCCTGCGCGCGCATCGCTTCGACGGTCTCGTAGATGTTGTCGGTGAAGCAGGCGATGTGCTGGATGCCCTCGCCCTTGTAGGCGTCGAGGTATTCGTTGATCTGCGACTTCGGGTCGTTGGATTCGTTGAGCGGGATGCGCACGATGCCGTCCGGCGCGGTCATCGCCTTCGACACCAGGCCGGTCTTCGCACCCTTGATGTCGAAGTAGCGGATCTCGCGGAAATTGAACAGGCGCTCGTAGTAATCCGACCACTGCTGCATGTTCCCGAAGTACAGGTTGTGCGTGAGGTGGTCGATGAAGGTCAGGCCGAAGCCCTTCGGATCCTGGTCGGCGCCCTGCACCGGCAGGAAGTCTTCGTAGATCGAGCCGTTCTCGCCGTACTTGTCGACCAGGTACAGCATGCAATCGCCGATGCCCTTCACTACCGGCGCGTGCACGGCCTTCGAGTCGGCCTTGTGCGTGATCGCTTCGCCGCCGTTGCCGAGCACGGTCTTGCACACTTCGTCGGCCGGCTTCTTGAAGCGGATCGCGAAGCCGCACGCGCTCGGGCCGTGGGCCTGCGCGAAGTCGGCGGCGAAGGAATCCGGATCTTCGTTGACGAGGAAGTTGACGCCGCCCTGGCGATACACCGTGATCTGGCGCGTCTTGTGCTGCAGCACGGCGGTGAAGCCCATGCGGCGGAAGTAGTCGTGCAGCAGCTCGCCCTGGCCGGCGGGCGCGGCGAACTCGACGAATTCGAAGCCGTCGATCCCCATCGGGTTCTCGAAGGTGGTGACCTGCATGCCGAGGTTGGGCTGGGCGTTCATGGCATTCTTTTCGGGCGAGGGGGAAAGGCGCATTCTACACCCCATAGTTTCAGGTGAAACCATACCCCGGGGCATGTTCATGAACGCTGCCGACCCACCCAGTCACGAAGGCCACGAAGGCCACGACCACGCCGAGCTGGACCTCGACCGGTTCCTGCCCTACCGCATGAGCGTGCTGTCGAACCGAATTTCCCAGGCCATCGCCCGCCTCTACCAGGCGCGCTTCGGCTTCGGCATCACCGAGTGGCGCGTGATCGCGGTCCTGGGCCGATACCCCGCCCTCAGCGCGAACGCCGTCGCCGAACGCACCGCGATGGACAAGGTCGCCGTCAGCCGCGCGGTCGCGCACCTGCTGGAACGCGGGCTGCTCACGCGCGAGATGCACGGCGACGACCGCCGTCGTTCGGTCCTCACGCTCAGCGAAGCGGGCTACCAGATCTACGACGAGATCGTGCCGCTCGCCCTGGGCCGCGAGCGCAAGTTGCTCGCGACCCTCGATGCGGAAGAACGCAGGCAACTCGAACGCATCCTCGACAAGCTCGCGAACGAAGGCTTGCCGGCGATGCTCGAGTAGTCAGGCCTTCCGCTTCAGCAACATCTGCGCGGCATTGCGACCCGGCGCACCACTGATGCCCGCGCCACCGTGCATGCCGTTGCCGCACAGATACAGCGCATCGATCGGCGTGGCGTGGTTCGACCAGCCCGGCAACGGGCGCATGAAGAACATCTGGTCGAGGATCGGCTGGCCGTGGCTGAGGTCGCCTTCGGTCAGGCCCCATTCGCGTTCCAGATCGGGTGCGGCGATCGTGCGCGTCTCGCGGATCGAAGCCTTCAACGCCGGGAATTGCGCCGCAAGCATGTCGATCGCGATGCGCTCCACCGTCGCGCGCGCATCGTGCCAATCGAGGCCGCGCAACTTGTGCGGCGCCGATTGCACGTGGATCGACACGATGTCGCCCGCCGTCGTGACTTCCAGATACGGGCGCTGCGCAATTTCGCCGTACTTCGCGGCGTCGTAGGCGCGTTCCAGGTCCTTCAGCGTGGGCGCGATCGCAAGCGTGCCCGCAGGCAATCCATGGCTGCCGTCGGTGCGCAGGTGCACTTTCGCGAGCGAGCCGCGCATCTTGATCGACTGCACGTGCCACACGAATTCGGTCGGCAGTTCCGGCGCACCGACCAGGCCGAGCAGCGTGTGCTTCGGATCGGCGGCGGAGAACACCGTGGTCGCGAGGAGTTCTTCGCCGCTGTCGAGCCGCACGCCCGTGGCGCGCATCTTCTCGATCACGATGCGTTCGACACCGGCCGACGTGCGCAACTGCCCACCGTTCGCCTTCAACGCAGCGACGAGCGCCTTGGTGACCGTCGAACTGCCACCAGCGATCTGCCGATGCGCGAGCCCACCGCGATGCAACCAGTTGTGCATCAGCGTGTAACCGGTGCCCGCCGACATCGAACCGAGCGTGTATCCATGGATGCCGACCGCGGCGATGGCCGCGCGCACCGGCTCGGATTCGAACCACTCTTCGGTGAACTCCACCGTCGACATCGACATCATGCGGATGACGCGGAACATGTCCTTGCCGCCGAGGCGACGCAGGGTCCACGCGAGTTTCGCCAGCGGCCAGCCGTCTTCGAAACCGACATGGGGCAGGCGCGGCATCGGCGTGCGATAGGCCGCATCGAGGAACACGGCGGCGCGATCCATGAAGGCGACGAAGTCGGGCCAACGTTGCGCGTCGTTCTCGGAGAACTGGCGGATCGATTCGACCGTGGCGGCGAGATTCACGTCCTTCGTCGACAACACCAGGGAACGGCCATCGGGCTGCAGCGCGATGTACGGCGCCGATGCGCCCGCGACCCAACCATGTCGCGCGAGATCCAGGTCGCGCACGATGTCGGGCCGCAGTTGCGCGCCCGGATGCAGCGGATCGAACGCAACGCCGCCGAGTTCTTCCGCCGACAATTGCCCGCCCGCGCGGTCGCGCCGCTCCAGCACCAGCACCTTGCGGCCGGCCTTGGCGAGGTAGTTCGCGGCGACCAGGCCGTTGTGGCCCGCACCGACGACGATCACGTCGTACTTTTTATCGGTCGTCATCACTTCCAGTCCTTCAGCACTTCCATTGCCGCCAGCTTGCCGGCCGCGCCCATGACGCCACCGCCCGGATGCGCGCCGGACGCACCGAAGTAATAGCCCGGCAACGGCGTGCGGAAATCGGCCCACTGCGGCGCCGGACGCAGGAAGAACAATTGGTGCAGCAGCAATTCGCCGTGGAAGATGTTGCCGCCGGTGATGCCGGCGATCATCTCGATGTCCTTCGGCGTGATCACCTGCTTGCCGACGATCGCGCGGCGGATGTTCGGCGCGTAACGCTCGATCGTGGAGATCACGGTCTCGCCGAAGGCCTCGCGCTTCGCATCGTCCCAACCGCCTTCGATGTCGTAGGGCGCGTACTGCACGAAGCAGGACATCACGTGGTGGCCCGGCGGCGCCATGTCGCGGTCGATCATCGACGGGATGATCATGTCGATGTACGGGTTCTTCGCGAACTGGCCGTACTTCGCCTCGTCGTAGGCGCGCTCGATGTACTCCATGCTCGGGCTGATCGAAATCGCGCCGCGATGCAACGGGCCTTCGCCCGGCAGGCACGTGAAGTCCGGCAGCTCGCTCAGCGCGATGTTGACCTTGCCCGACGACCCGCGCACGCGGAAGTTTTCGATCTGCTGCACGAACTCGCCGGGCAGGTGCTTGCGCTCGACGAACTGCAGGAAGCTGCGCTTGGGGTCGGCCGCGGAAATCACGACCTTCGCGCGCAACTCATCGCCGTTGGCGAGCGCAACGCCCGCGGCGCGACCGCCCTGCACGATGACCTGCTGCACGGAGGCGTTCGTGCGGACTTCGACGCCCAACGCACGCGCCGAACTCGCGATCGCCGCCGACACGCCGCCGTTACCGTTCTTCGCGAAACCCCAAGCGCGGAACGCGCCGTCGATTTCGCCCATGTAGTGATGCAGCAGCACGTACGCCGTGCCGGGCGAATGCGGACCGAGGAAGGTGCCGATGATGCCGCTCGCCGACTTCGTGCCCTTGAGCGGATCGAACTCGAACCAATCGTTGAGCAAGTCCGCCGCCGACATCGTGAGCAGCTTGGCGATCTGGTAAAGCTCCTTCTCCGACAGGCTCTTCGCGTACTGGCCGACCTTCAGCAGGCCAAGCAGGTCGCGCGGGCTCATCGACGACGGATCCGGCGGCACCAGGCCGAGGATCGGCTTGATCGCCTTCGCGGCGCGCGCCATCACGCGGCCGTATTCGTCGGAGGCTTCGGCATCGCGCGGCGAATGGCGGTACAGCTCCTGGCGCGTGAGGTCGTGGTCGTCCCACGCGGCGAGGTAATCGCCGTTGTCCATCGGCGTCACGGTGCTCGGCAGCGGGAGGATCTTCAAACCGTGCTTCGGCAACTCGAGGTCGCGGATGATTTCCGGACGCAGCAGGCTGACGACGTAGGAGAACTGGCTGAAGCGATAGCCGGGGAACGGTTCGGCGGTGACCGCCGCGCCGCCGACGACTTCGCGCCGTTCGAGCACGCACACTTTCTTGCCCGCGCGCGCGAGATACGCGGCCGCGATCAGGCCGTTGTGGCCGGCGCCGATGACGATGGCGTCGTACTGGTTGCTCGTCATTTCTTCTTCCACTCCGGCTCGTAGAACGGCAGCTTCACCACCTTGCCCGGTGCCTGCAGGCGCTTGTGCTCGACGGTGACTTCCATCGTGAGCGGCGTGCCGGGCTCGTAGTACGGACGTTGCAGGTGGACGAGCGCGATGTATTTCTTCAACACGGGCGACCAGGTGCTGGTCGATGCATAACCGACCTGTTTGTCGCCTTGCTTGACCGGCAGGCTGCCGCGCACCGCCATCGCGGGAATCTGCGGCGGCAAACCGACGGCGGCGAACAAGGGTTCCATGCCGGCCCAATCGACTTCGAAGCCCATGAGCTTCCACGCCGAGCCTTCGCGCTGTTCGCGCTCGAGCGCGCGGCGGCCGACGAAGTAACCGGGCTTGTCGAGATGCACGGCCCAATCCAGACCCATCTCCAGCGGCGATGATTTCTGCCCTTCGATCCACGCGTGGTTGGCCGCGGTGTAATCGACGTCGATCATGAACAGGCCTGCTTCCACGCGCGCCATGTCCATCGCGAGGATGCCGCACGGCACGATGCCGTAGTTGTGCCCCGCTTCCATCAACGCGTCCCACACGGCGAGCGCGTCGGCGGTTTCCATCCAGATTTCGTAACCCAGATCACCCGTGTAACCGGTGCGCGAGATCGTGACCTTCTTGCCCGCGAGCGTGTTCTCCATCACCCGGAAGTACTTGAGCTTGTCGAGCGACTTCTTGCACACCAGGTTGAGCACGGTGCGCGCCTTCGGGCCCTGCAGGCTGAGCGCGCCCATCTTCTCGGTGACTTCGGTGACCGTGACGTCCAGGCCGACGGCGTTCATCGACAACCAACGCAGCGAAGGCTCGGCGGATGTCAGGCGGAACGTGGTTTCGCCCAGGCGCGAGATCGTGCCGTCGTCGAGCAGCTTGCCTTCGTCGTCGCACCAACCGGTGTAGCCGACCTGGCCGACCGCCATCTTGCCGATGTCGCGCGGCACGAGTTTGTCGAGCAGGCGCGCGGCATCGGGGCCTTCGATCATGTACTTCATCAGCGGCGAGACGTCGATCAACGCGACCGCGTCGCGGATCGCCCAGTACTCGCGTTCGACGTGCAGGTCGTAGGAGCCGACCACGATGTGTCCGGCCCAGCGCCGCCAGTTCTGCGGCAGGCTGAGCTTCGACGTACGCTCGTGGAAGGGCGTGTGTTTGAGCTGGAACATCTTGGAGGTTATCCGCTGGAAAATCAGGGGTGTTCTGTCATTTCGCAGGAGCTGGTGCGATGCGCGCGCACCGTCGGCGGCACGACGCTGAAGTCGCCGGCGAGCGCATGCATGTACCAATCCACGAAGCGCTTGGGCGTGTCTTCGAACTCGGGATGTTGCGGACCGGGCTCGAAGAACCGCGAGTTCACGCCCGCGGCGTTCAACTGCATGATCCGCTTGTCTTCGACGGTGGTGACGTCCCACAACCAGATCAGCGCGGCCTTGTCGTAGTCGACGCCTTCGACCGCATCGCCGTTGACGAACCACACGATCTCCATGTCCGTCTTGTTCTTCCCGAAGGGAACGTAGCGGAACAGGAGGCAGTGGTCCGGATAGTTGAGCATGTAGGTGAGCGGGCCGAGCTGGTAATCGCCCGCGCCGCCGTCGTAGCCCTTGAACTCGCCCATCAGCGGCGCGACCGGCGTGCCGTCGCGGCTACCGGTGAGGTAACCGTCGAACAACGCATAGCGACTGGTGTACACGCACGCGCCGAAGCCCGGCGCTTCGCGGAACATGCGATAGAGCGCCTTCTCGATGTCGGGAACGCCGGTTTCGCGCTCGGCGCGTTCCCACATCGCGCGATTGATCGGCGCGACCACTTCCTCGCGTTCCTTGAACGTGTGTAGCTTCGAATACGCGCGATGCGCGGTT
The DNA here is from genome assembly GCF_009740395.1 of Noviluteimonas gilva. Classification (GTDB taxonomy): domain Bacteria; phylum Pseudomonadota; class Gammaproteobacteria; order Xanthomonadales; family Xanthomonadaceae; genus Noviluteimonas; species Noviluteimonas gilva. The sequence goes on along the minus strand of NZ_WOXT01000001.1, from coordinate 1,133,298 downwards.
TCGCAGTGGTAGCACTCGAGGTAATTGCCGAGCGCGATCTTCCAGTTCGCATCGACCGAATAGGTTTCGCGATGCGCGATCTTCGCTTTGTCCAGGCGATACGGGCCCAGTTGCGCGTCGAGCTGCGCCAGGGCCACGTTGTAGTCGTAGGCGTCGGGATCGAAGTTGATGAAGATCAGGCCGAAGCGTTCGGCCACGCGCAGTTGCTTGAGGCCGTGGTCTTCCTTGCGGAAGTCGGTCACCACGTCCATGTGGCGCGCGGCACGCAACGCGCCGTCGGTGCCGTAGACCCAACCGTGGTACGGGCAGACGAAGGTCCGGCAATTGCCCTGGCGTTCCTCGCACACGCGCGAGCCGCGATGACGGCAGGAATTGACCAGCGCGCGAATCTCGCCGTCGTTGCCGCGCGCCACGATCACCGATTCCTCGCCGATCTCGTAGAGGAAGTAATCGCCCGGATTCGGAATCTGGCTGACGTGGCCGGCCCACAGCCAGCTCTTGAAGAACACGGTGTCCAGCTCGCGCTGGTACACCACGTCGGAGCGGTAGAAGTACTGCATGAGCCCGGCGTCGCGGTCGCGCGATTGCGCGGCGACGGCCTGCTGCATGCGGGCCTGGTTGTCTTCGCTGTCGGCGACGAACAGGTTGGCGGAAGCGGGGTTCATGGGACCGATGTTAAGCCACCGCCGCGGGGCGGCGGACGCGCATGAACAAATACAGCGGCAGCCCCGCCGCCGCGAGCACCACGCCGAGCTGGAACGGCTCGTGCCCCAGGCCGACGAAGGCGAAGATCACGTACGCCGTGCCCAGGACCGCGACCGGCAGCATCCCGCGCACGCCGGCCTTGTCGCCGCGGCGCCACAACACCGCCAGCGCCAGCGACGCGCACAGGTACAGCGGCAGGTTGGCCGCGGTCACCACATTGGTGATGAAGGTGAAACCCTCGACCAGCGACCTGCTGTAGCTCAGCAGCACCATGCCGCTGCCCAGCAGCCCCGTGACGACCAGCGCGATCGCAGGCGCGCCGCGACGGTTGTTGCGCGCCAGCGGCATCGGCATCACACCGTTCAAGGCCATCGCGCGCGTGAGTTCGCCGACCAGCAGCGTCCATCCGTTGAGCGCGCCCAGGCCGCTGATCACGACGAACAAGGCGAGCCACCGCCCCGATCCCGCGGCGGCGAAGCGGTCCATCACCAATGCGAACGGCGCGTTCGCGGTGGCGAGTTCCCCTTGCGGGATCAGCATCATCGGGACGGTCGAGACGATGAGATAAACGACTGCGGTCAGCAGCGTGCCGACGATCGTGGCGCGCGGAATCGTGCGGCCCGGATCCTTGACGCGCGAGGCGGGCACGGTCGCCGATTCCAGGCCCAGCATCGCGAACAACGCGATGGTCGAAGCCGTCACGACGTGGCCGAGGTCGACCGGCGCCGTCGGCAAATGCGCGGTGTAGGTTGCAGGCGCCGTGAGGAGCAGCCAGCCGCCGAGCAAGGCGACGGCGAGCATCGGCAACAACTTCAGCGCGGTGGTCACCACCTGCACGCGGCCGCCGGTGCGCACGCCGAACAGATTGATGATCACGAACGTCCACAACAATGCGAGCGCGACCAGCGCCGGCTGCATCGTGGCCACGGACGGAAACACCGCGCCGAGATAGCCGACCACGCCCGTGGCGATCGCCGCATTCGTGATCCACAACGACACCCAGTAGCACCACATTGCGATGAACGCGGGAATGTCGCCGAGCGTGGCGCGAATGAAGCCGTAGGGCCCGTCGGCATTGGGCATTTCTCGGGCCAGGCGCGCGAAAACGTTGGCCAACGCGACGCAACCCAGGACCGTGACGAGCCAGCCGATCGTCGCGTTGAACCCGAACGGCGCCAAGGAGGCGGGCAGCAGGAAGATCCCGATGCCGATGGTGTTGCCCACCACCAGCGCGGTGCACATCCAGAAGCCGAGCTTGCGCTGGCCGTCGTCGCCGCTGACCGCGTGATCACTTGCCATTGGTGTGCTCCGGGTCCGGCGGACCGCATTCGTCGGGGCCGTCGCAGACCCGTTCCCCATTCTTGATCACGGCGCGCACGTCGCGCAGCACGTCGATGTTGGCGATGGGATCGCCGTCCACTGCGATGAGGTCGGCGAACTTGCCCGGCGCGATCGAACCCAGCTCGCCTTCGCGGCCGAGCAGCCGCGCGGATTGGATCGTCGCCGACTGGATCGCCTGCATCGGCGTCATGCCGTAGCGGACCATGTAGGCGAACTGGCGGCCGTTGTCGCCGTGCGGATAGACGCCGCTGTCGGTGCCGTAGGCGATGTTGACGCCCGCGGCGACGGCCTTGCGGAACCCGTCGCGCTGCGTCTGCGTCGTCTCGATGTTCTTGCGCAGGATGTCCTTCGACCACCCCTCCGCGCGGCCGACGGTGTCGATGAAGTCGCCGTTGTAGATGTCGGCGACCAGCCACGTGCCGTGCTGCTTCATCAGCGCGATCGATTCGTCGTCCATCAGCGAGCCGTGTTCGATCGAACGGGCACCGGCGCGTGTCGCGTTCTTGATGCCTTCGGCACCGTGCGCGTGCGCGGCGACGAAGCTGTGGTGCTTAGCGGCTTCTTCGACCGCGGCGTGGATTTCGGCTTCGGTGTATTCGGAGTGGCCGGGCTCGGTCCCTTCGGCGAGCACGGCGCCGGTTGCAATGACCTTGATGAAATCGACGCCGTTGTCGAACAGGGAGTTCACCTTCTGGCGCACTTGCCGTTCGTTGTCCGCAACGCCGACGCGGAACACGTCGGGCACCACGGTGCCCTTCGGCAAGCCCGTGATCTCGCCACCGCCACCGCTCACCGTGATGTAGCCGCCGGCGACGAACATGCGCGGACCGGGAATCAGGCCAGCGTTGATCGCGTTGCGCAGTTGCACGTCGGACAGGCCGCGATACGTACCGACGTCGCGCACGGTGGTGAAGCCCGCACGCACGGTGTCCCAGGCGTTCTTCGCGCCGATGAAGGCATCGCGCGCCGGGTTGCTCTTCAGCGGCGCGCCCGGATCGGCGGACTGCGCTTCGTCGGACAAATGCGTATGCATGTCCATCAGGCCGGGCAGCACGGTGTAGCGCGACCAGTCGACGACCTTCGCGTTGCGGGCGAGCGCATCGCTCCACGGCTCGACGCGCACGACGCGTCCGTTCGCGATCGTGATCGCGCGATCGGTGAGCACGTCGCCGCGATCGACATCGACCATTCGGCCTGCATGCACGACCACGGTTTGCGCGAACGCGGGCGCTGCGGCCATCGCCAACAGCAACGCGGTGAACAGCTTGCTCGAAGTCATTTCTTTTCCGGGTGGTAACGGCCGTACTGCTTGAGCAGACGGACCAGGGCATCGTGGTCGATGGCGTTTGCGTAGCGGCCGCCTTCGCCGCGCATGTCGCGCGCGGCGACCATCGCGTTGACGATGGCTTCCTCGGTCGCCTGCACGGTGGCTTCGAACAAGCCGTCGAGATGGTCGTTGCCGATGAACTGCGCGTCGTTCATTTCCTTGCCCGCGGCGGCGGCGGCATTGGCCGTGGAGAACGCGACGAAGATGTCGCCCGATCCATTGCCCGCGTAGCTGCCCATGCGTGCCAGGCCCATGCTCGCGCGCTTGGCGATGCGATCGAGCTGGTGCGGGAGCAGCGGTGCGTCGGTCGCGATCACGATGATGATCGAACCGGTGTCGCCGCCGGGGACGGCGCGGCCTTCGAGCGCGAGCGCCGGATCGGTGTAGACGCGATCGTTGCGCAGGTGCTGGCCGACGGGCACGCCGGCGATGCGGAGCGTGTCGCGCACGCCGTAGTTCGCCTGCACGAGCACACCGACGGTGTAGGCGCGGCTCGCATCGGCCTGACCCTCCGGCGTCACGCGACGCGACGCCGTGCCGATCCCGCACTTGAATTCGTGGCAGATCATGCCGGTGCCGCCGCCGACATTGCCTTCGGCGACCGGACCGTCCTTCGCATCGCGCAGGGCTTGCGCGACGTGTTCGGGCTTCACGTGGAAGCCGTTGATGTCGTTGAGGTGGCCGTCCCAGGTTTCGGCGACGACCGGCAGCGACCACCAGTAACCACTTGCATCCGCGCCGCCGGCCTTGATGCGCTCGGCGATCACCGCATCGCGCACGACGCCGACGCTGTGCGTGTTCGTCAGCATGACGGGGCCTTCGAGCTGGCCCGACTCGCTGATCCACGTCGTGCCCGTCATCTCGCCGTTGCCGTTGAGCGCGAACCAACCGCCGAAGACCCACGTATCGAAACTCGTGCGACCGCGCGGCAGGATCGCGGTGACGCCGGTGCGCACCTTGTGGCCATCGGGCAGGTCGTCGATCAGGGTGACCTGGCCGACGGTGACGCCGGCAACATCGGTGATCGCGTTGCCCGCACCGGGCGTGCCTTCGAAGGGAACGCCGAGGTCACGCGCGCGAGGTTCCGCGGCGAATGCGGACAGCGACGCGGACAGCGCCAACGCGAGCACGACGATCGAGCGCATCACTCCCCTCCCTTCAAATCGGTGCCTTTCAAGTACCGCGCGTACCACCCCAGGTTCCGCATCATGCGGTCACGGAGGTAGCTGGGAACAGTGAGCCCGTGGCTTTCGCCGGGATAGACCACCAACTGCGTGGGCACATCGCGCGATCGCAGGGCCTGGTACATCTGCTCCGCGCCCAGGCACGGCACGTTCGCATCGGCTTCGCCGCACTGGAACAGGGTCGGGGTCGTGATCCGGTCGCTGTGCAGGAACGGGAAGCTGGCGCGGTCGTAGACCTCGCGGTTGTCCCAGGGCGTACCGAGCTCCAGCGTGTATTCGCGGATGTATTGGTCGTGCCCGAACATGCCGTACATGTTGGACGCGCCCGCACCGCTGATCGCCGCCTTGAAGCGTTGGTCGCGCGCGATGACCGCGTTGGTGAGGATCGCGCCGTAGCTCCAGCCGCCGATGCCGAGGCGATCGGGATCGGCGATGCCGAGTGCGACGACGTGATCGACGCCGGCCAATACGTCACTCGCATCGACGTTGCCCCAGTCGGCGTAGATCGCCTTCGCGAAATCGAAACCGCGACCGGAACCCCCGCGCGGATTCAGCGCGACGACCGCGAACCCCTGCGCCGCATAGGCCTGCCAGTCGGGCATGAATTCGTGGCTGAACTGATACACCGGACCGCCGTGCAGGCGCACGATGGTCGGATAGCGGCGGCCTTCGACGTAGCCGATCGGCTTGATCAGCAGGCCTTCAAGTTCGACATCGCCGTTTCGGAAGTGGAGTTCTTCGACCGGCGCGAGCCGCCGTTTTTCGAGGAATGCGTTGTGGTCGGCGAGCGTGCGCAGGCCCGTGGGTTCGACTGCGGCGATGTCATACGGATGCAAGTCGCCGCCGCCGAGCACGACGATGCGGCCGTCGCGCGAGACGTCGAGGTCGTAGTCGAAGCGCGGGCCCGTCGTCAGCGGCGTGACCTTGCCGTCCGCGAGATCGATGCGCGAAAGATGCGTGACCAGGGGTTGTTCGATGAGCGCGTAGACGCTCTTTCCGTCCGACGACCACCGCGGCTTGGTGAAGCAACGGTCGATCGGCGCGGGAATCGACTCGGTGCCCGTCGCGACGTCAACGATCGCCAACTGCCACGGCGTGTAGTAGATCCACTTGTCCTCGCCGCTGCGCAAGTAAGCGATGCGCGTGCTGTCCGGACTCCAGGTCGGGCGCGTTTCCCAATAGGGATCGAGGTCCGAACCGGTGAACGTCGTGAGTTGTCGCTCCTTTGCGCCCGCCTTCGGTTCGACGACATAGATGTCGTAGTTCAGATGGCGATCCGGATCGACGCCACGCTTGGTGACGTAAGCGAGCAGCTTGCCGTCGGGCGACCATGCGGGCAGTTGCTCGTCGTGCGCGCCCGGCGTGAGCAGCTCGGTCTTGCCGGTGGCGATGTCGAGCACGTAGAGATGCGCACGTCGCGTGGTGAGATAGCCGACGCCGTCCTCGCGCAACTGATAGCGCTCGGTGACGATGGGCAGCGGGTTCTTCGGTTCCTTCGCGCCGAAGGGGCGTTCGGGATCGCGCGCGATGAACGCGATGCGTTTGCCGTCGGGCGAGAGCACGAAGTCGCTGATGTCGTCGCCGAATTTCGTGAGGCGTTTGGCTTCGCCGCCGCTGGCGGGCATCGACCAGACTTGCGTCTTCGCCTCTTCGCCGCCGCGATCGGACAGGAAAGCGATCGATTTGCCGTCCGGCATCCACTGGGGGCGCGACTCGTCCTTCTTCGGCGTGTTGGTGAGGCGCGTGCGCTTCCCGCTCGCGTAGTCGACCAGCCACAGGTCGGATTGGCTCGCGTCTTCGGTGAGGTTGGCGGCCGTCGCGGTGTAGGCGATCGTGCGGCCGTCGGGCGAAAACGTCGGCTCGGTGAGATCGACCAGCTTCGCGAGATCGTCGGCGGTGAACGGTGTCTGCGTCTGCGCATGCGCCGACGCCGTCAGGAATGCGAGCAACCAGAGGGCACGCATCACTTGTCTCCCGCGCGCTTGCGGATCAGGGATTGCGCTTCGCGCAGGTAGGCGAGCGTTGCTTCTTTTTCTGTCGCGTCGTTGTAGTCGTCTCGCGCGGCGGTCGCTTCGATGACGCGATCGAGCCAGGCGACGAAATACGCGGCATCGGCGTGTGCATCGGGCGTGGGACCTTCGAGCCACACGGGGTTGGTCGTCGCGTACGGATAGAGGTCGAGCAACAGCGGATTCGCGTCGTCGTTCCAGGCGCGCAGGAGCAACCAACCGCCTTTCGGAAGATCGATCTCGCCGGTCCCCCACATGCGCGTGCGGTCGCCCCTGAGGTCGAAGCGATGGATCACTTCGCCGTTCGCGACCAGTTCCAGGTGATCGACCGGCACCGGTGAATGCAACGCGATGCGCACCTTCACGCGCCGTCCGGCGGCGATCGTGTCGCCCGGTTTGTGGTCGTCGACCAGCAGACCGAGCATCGGGCCATTGGAGGCGAACCCACGCCCTGCCTTGAGCGCGGCGAACACCGATGCGTCGTCCAGACGTCCCTGCGTATCGAGGAACACACGATTCATGCCCACCGGCCCGCGCAGCGATGCGTAGTTCGCCATCGTGTCGGAGCCCGCGCCGGCCGGGATGCGGTAGCCGAGGTTCATCAGGCGATACCAGACCGACGCGGTCGCCTTGTGATCGGAGAACCCGACCACTTCCATGTAATCGACCTTGCCGTGCGCGACATCGGCGGGCAATTGGTGGGTGAGCGATGCGTCGTTCACCGGATCGGGCACGGTGTCGAACGGGTGCACGTAACCGACCAGGCCCTGCTGCGCATGCGCGAGATCCGCGATGACGCCGTTGTGCGGCCACGGGCTCGCGAGCGCGGTATGGCGATACGCGGAGAAGTCCGGCGCGACGAAGTTCTCGCGCAGGTTCAACAGCCCCAGGTGGCCCCAGAAACTCGTGTGGAATTCCTGCGCGTGCGAAATGCGCGGCCGCGTGCCGATCCCCGGCGTCCCGAACCAGGCGATATCCGGGATGCGCTCTTCCTTGTTGACGATGAGGTTCTCGACGAGGTCGAGGTCCTCGGCCTGCGCCTGCCACGCCAGGTGTTCGGGCGTGTTGCGATAGTGGCCACCGTAGTTCATGTGGACGTGCAGGTCGGCGCTGATCCAATCGCCGAACTCCGGCGGGAACGGATGCGCGACGAGCGAGACCCCAACGGTCGTCTCGCGACCGGCGGCGACATCGATGCGCCGCTGCCACAAGTCGTTCGCGAAGCCGCGCTGCACGACGATCTGCGTCTCGCCCGCGGGCACGTCGAGCGTGCACGGCGAGGCGCAGTGGAAGTAATGCCCTTCGGTGGCGAGCTTGGCGCGATCGAAGCCATCGTCGGCGTGCATCCAGGCGTTCCGCGCCGCGTGTGCGCGACCATCGCTGCCCTGCACGGAGACGCGCGCCGGGACGGGCTTGCCACCGGCATCGCGAATGTCGAGCGTCAGGCGTGCCGTCGGCGACAGTGTGCGCAGGCGCTTGGCTTCGACCACACGGCTCGCGCCGCCCAAAGGTTCCATCACGACCAACTGCGTGTTGCCATCCGCGCCCGCGTTGCCGATGTACGCGATGCGCTTGCCATCGGGCGACCAGCGCGCATTGCGACGCTCGGTCTCGCCGAACGTCAGCGGCAACGGCGCCGCGCCCTGCACGTTCGTCAGCCAGAGTTGGTGCGTCTGCCGGCCGTGGTAGCTGGAAAACACGATGCGCTTGCCGTCGGGTGCGAAGTCGGGGCGCGCGCTCCAGCTCGTTTCTTCCGAGAGGAGTTTGCGGCGTTGCGCGGGCGCATCGACCGACACGATCGACAGGTCGCCCGTGCCCCACGCGATCTCGGGATTGCCGACATACAGCAGCGACTTTCCATCCGGCGACCACGACGGATTGATCGCGTGATCGAAGGCCGAATAGTAGTAACGATCGAGCTTGCTCTTGCGTTCGCCCAGCAGCGGATGCGCGTTGTGCAAGCCGTCGGCGTCGATGTCGGCGATGAAAAGGTTGAAGTGCCCCGTCCCTTGCGTCGACACCCACGCGATGCGGCGACCGTCCGGCGACAAGCGCGGCTCGACGTTGACGGCACCACCTTGCGTGAGCGCCTGCGTTTTGCCGCTTGCAAGATCAAGCCGCCACAGTTCGAGCCCACCGCCGTCGTAACGCGTGAACACGACGCTGCGCCCATCGCGCGCGACATCGGGCTGATGGTCGTACGCACCCTTCGCATGCGTGAGTTCGACCGCTTCGTCATCACCGATGCGCTGCCGCCACAGCGATCCGCCCATGCTGTACACGAGCGTTTCGTTGTCGGGCATGAAGCTCACGCCCGACGGGCCCGTCGTCAATTGCGGCAGGTACAACTCGCGCCAGTAATAGTTGTGCGGCAGGTCGACCTGCTTGAGCACCGGCTCGCGCCCGCTCGCCGCCGCGACGGCGGATGCAAGCAGCGCGACGATGCACGCGGTGCGTGCCATGCGCGTCCCCCCGGCGCGCATCGGCGTCAGGCCCCGGCCAGGGCTTCGTCAAGGCTGAGGCGCAGCAATGCCATCGCCTCGTCGATTTCATCGCGCGTCACGTTGAGCGGCGGCATGAAGCGCACCGTGCTCGCGCCGCACGACAGCAGCAGCAATCCATTGTGGAATGCGCGCGTCACCACCGCGTCGCACAGCGCGCGCGCCGGCGTGCGGGCGGCATCGGGTTCGATGAGTTCCATGCCGATCATCAGCCCCTTGCCGCGGACTTCGCCGATGCACGGGTACTCGCGCGCAAGGTCGTTCAACGCGCCCATGAAATGCGCACCGACCGTGGCCGCGTTGCCGACCATGCCGCCTTCGACCAGGTCGATCGTCGCGTTGGCCGCCGCGCATGCGATCGGATTGCCGCCGTAGGTGTTGCCGTGCGCACCGCGTTTCCACTGCGACATCAAGCGCTTCTTCGCGACCATCGCGCCGATGGGCAAACCCGAGCCCAGTCCCTTGGCGAGCGTCATGATGTCGGGCGCCACGCCCCAATGCTGGCTGGCGTACATGCGTCCCGTGCGGCCGGTGCCCGACTGCACTTCATCGAAGATCAACAGGATGCCGTGCTCGTCGCACAGCGCGCGCAGGCCTGCGAGGAAACCGTCAGGCGGTACGACGTAGCCGCCTTCGCCCTGGATCGGCTCGACGAGGATCGCCGCGACTTCCGACGGCGGCACGCTGCGTTCGAACAGCATGCGGATGTAATCGAGGACGGCCGCGCCCTGGTCTTCGCCCGCGAAGAGCGGCCGATACGCGTTCGGATACGGCACGTGCACCACGCCCGGCATCGTGGCGAAGAAACCCTTCTGCTGCGTGTACTTGCTGGAGGTGAAGGCAAGCGAGCCCATCGTGCGTCCATGGAAACCACCGAGGAATCCGATGAAGCGCGAGCGCCCGGTGACATAGCGCGCGAGCTTGATCGCCGCTTCCACCGCTTCGGTGCCCGACTGGCACAGGAAACTCATCGCCGGCTCGCCCATCGGCGCGATGCGCGCCAGGCGTTCGCCGAGCCCGATCATCTGCTCGTGCCAGTAATCGCTGGAAATGTGCAGGAACTTCGCGGCCGCGCCCTGCACCGCCGCGACGACCTGCGGATGCGCGTGGCCCGTGCTGCACACCGCGATGCCCGCGGCGAAGTCGAGGAAGCGATTGCCATCGACGTCCCACACTTCCGTGCCGCGCCCGTGCGACATCACGAACGGATAGTCGCGCGGATACGACGGCGAAATGACTTCGGCGTCGCGCGCGAGCATCGCCTGCGCGTTCGGGCCGGGAAGCGGCATGCGGATGTGTTCGGAAGACATGGGGGATCCGGTCATGGAGTGGGCAACACCACGGGTTGTGCGTGGGCTTGTCGGGTGCGCGCATGCAGCGCGCGCAGGGTGTCGAGTTCGTGCGCCGTGGGCGCCGGGACTTGCGTCACTTCGTCGGCGATGCCCAGCGGCCAACCGACGGCTTTGCGCGCTTCGTCGATCGTCGCGCCTTCGAACAGCGCGGTGAGTTGCAGCTCGTCGGTGGTCGCATGCGGCGCGAGGAGGCCGAAGTCGGTGATCACCGCGCGCGGACCACCGCCGTGTGCGGCGCTGCGCGCGCGATCCCCATGACCGCGGCCGAAGCCGGCGGTCGTGCGGAAATCCAGTTGCCCGACGAAGCTGCGCGGCGTCGCCTTCAACATCACGAAGGTTTCGCGCGCATGCGCCGCGATTTCCGGCGCACCGCCTGCGCCGGGCAAGCGCGTGGACGGCGCTTCGTAGTCGCCGATGACGGTGCTGTTCAAGTTGCCGAAGCGGTCGATCTGCGCCGCGCCGAGGAAGCCGACATCGACGCGTCCGGCCTGCAGGTAATACGCGAACACATCGGGCATCGGCACGACGAACGCCGCGGTTTCCGCGAGTTCGCCATCGCCGATCGACAGCGGCAACACATCGGGCTTCGTGCCGATCGTGCCGGACTCGTAGATCAACACGATGTCCGGCGCATGCGTGAGGCGCGCGAGATTGCAGGCCGCACTCGGCAAGCCGATGCCGACGAAACAGACGCAGCGATCGCGCAACATGCGCGCGGCAGCGACGGTCATCCACTCATCGCGCGTGGCGTCGGTCATGCGGCCTGCCTGTCCAGCGATGCGAGGAAGGCCGCGTGGTCCGCGGTCTCGAGCACGTGTGTCTGCATCCACGCCAGGAAGGTCTCGCGGTCGCGCGCGATCGCATCCCAGCGTTGGTAGAAGGCGTTGTCGCGCGCATAGAAGCCCTGCGCGTACGACGGATAGGCGCCGCCGGGGCACTGCACGACGGCGGTGACGACCCAATGCGGCAGAACGATGCCGTTCATTGCCCGCGGCAAGGCATCGACGATTTCTTCGACGGTCACGATCAGTTTCGTCGCCGCCATCGCCGCCTCGCGCGCCGCCCCCACGATGCCGTGCAGCGCGACATTGCCCGCGCGATCCGCGCGTTGCGCGTGCAGGATCGTCACGTCGGGATTGAGCGCGGGCACCGCGGCGAGACGTTCGCCGGTGAACGGACATTCGACGCGACGGATGCGCGCGTTCGCCTTGTCCAGGTCGTTGTCGAGATAGCCGCGCAACACGCCGAACGGCAACCGCGCCGCGCCCGCGCAGAACGCCGCGACCATGCCGGCATGGCTGTGTTCGTCGAGTTCGAGCCGCCGCGGCCACTGATGTTCGACCGCATCGCGCAGCCGATGCAGCGAGCCCACGCCGGGATTGCCACCCCACGAGAACGTCAGCTTGCGCGCGCAGCCCATGCCGATCAGCTCGTCGTAGATGAGGTCCGGCGTCATGCGGATCAGGTGCAAATCGCGCTTGCGCTGGCGAATCAATTCATGGCCGGCGGCGAACGGGATCAGGTGCGTGAAGCCTTCCAATGCCACGCTCGCGCCGTCTTCGACATGCGCGGCGATCGCATCGCTGAGGGACATCGCCTGCACGCGCGACTTACTCCACCACCGTGCGCGACTGTTCGCGCAGGTATTGCTGCAGGTAGTAGAAGGACGCGATCGCCTTGCCGGTCGAACCCGATCCTTTCCATCCGCCGAAGGGCTGATAGCCCGGCCACGCGCCGGTGGTCGCGCCCTGCGGGCGATTGGCGTAGGTCACACCGGCTTCGATGTGGTCCTGGAACCACGGCACTTCGTCCGGGCCGCCGTAGAAACCCGCGGTGAGGCCCATGTCGGTGTCGTTCGCCAGCGCCATCGCCTTGTCGCGATCGGTGTAGCGATGCAGCATCACGATCGGCAGGAACATCTCCTGCTTCCACAGCGGATGCGAGAGGTCGGCTTCGGCGAGGACGGGTTCGACGTAATAGCCGCGGGAACCGCCGTTTTCGCGAATCTGTTTTCCGCCGCGGATCAGGCGCGCACCGCCGGCTTCGAGGTCAAGCACGTAGCGCGCGTAGTTCGCGTATGCGCTCGCGTTGACGACCGGGCCGAGCCAATGTTCGCGCTGGCGTGCATCGCCAATGCGGATGGCATCAATCTGCGTGACGAGTTTTTCGATCAGTGCATCGGCGACGGATTCGTGCACGTACAGGCGCGAGAGCGCGGAGCACTTCTGTCCGCCCATGCCGAAGGCCGAACGCGCGATGCCGGCGGCGGCGCGATCGAGATCGGCCTTCTCGGTGACGATGCACGGATTCTTGCCGCCCATCTCGGCGATGCACGGACGCGGATAGGCACCGCCCGCCATCTTCTGCATCAGGTTGCGGCCGACCGGCACCGAGCCGGTGAACGTGATGCCCGCGGTGAGCGGATGCTTCGACAGCGCTTCACCCGCTTCGCTGCCGCTACCCGAGAGGAAGTTGAACGTGCCCGCCGGGAAGCCCGCATCGCGCAACACTTCGGCGAGCAGGCGCCCGGACCACGGCGTGTCGGTCGCCGACTTGAAGACCACGGTGTTGCCGGTCACCAATGCAGCCGCGACCGGCCCGCCCGCGAGCGCGAACGGGAAATTGAACGGCGCAATCACCACCCACGCACCGTAAGGCCGCATCACGCTGCGATTGTGCGAGGCCATGCCTTCGATCGGGTCGTCAGGCAGCAGGTTTTCGAAGCCTGCGTGTTTTTCGAAATCGTCTGCGTAGTGATGGAAGAAATCGACGGTTTCCTGCGCTTCGCCGAGCGCCTCCATGCGGTTCTTGCCGACTTCCAGCGTGAGCGCCGCGGCGATGTCGTACACGCGCTGCTGCATCAGGTCGCCGGCCTTGCGCAGCAGCGCGGCGCGTTCGGCGACGGGCAGCGCGCGCCACGCGGGATATGCGGCATGCGCGGCGCGCATCGCGGCGTCGACGTCCTTGGCGTCGGCGAGCGGAAATTCGCCGATGACCAGGCTGGTGTCGATCGGGGTGTGTTTGGCCGCCCACTTCGCGGGCTGCCGGTCGGCGCCGTTCACGAACAACGGGTGTTTTTCGCCGAAGCGCGCTTCCAGGCGCGCGAGCGCGGCCTCGAACTGCGTATGCATCTCCGCCGGCGGATTGAACATCGTCGCGTAGGTCAGGCGAAAACTCATTGAGATACCTCTGCGGGGGCAAAGTGGCGCGCGAGCAGGCGATCGAGCAGTGCGACGGCATCGGCGAGTTCGTTTTCGTCGATGACCAACGGCGGCGCGAGCAGGATGAGATTGCCGCGCGTGGCGAAGGACACGCCTTCGGCCATCGCGGCGTCGACCAGCGCTTTCAGCGCAGGCGGTGTTTGCGGCCACGGCGCGAGCGGTGCGCGCGAGTCGCGGTCGGCGACGAGTTCGATCACGACGAACAAGCCGTGGCCGCCGCGCACGTCGCCGATGACGTCGTGGCGCTCTTGCAGGCGCTTGGCTTGCGCGAAAAGCTTCGCGCCGAGTTTGCGCGAGCGTTCGATCAGGCCGTCTTCCGCGTAGGCCTCGAGTGCGGCGACGCCCGCGGCGCAAGCCAGCGGATGACCGCAGTACGTCAGACCCGTGTAGAGCATTTCGTGTTCGAGCCGCATGGCGACGTCGCGCGAAAGCACGACGGCGCCGAGGGGGACCGCAGCGCCCGTGAGGCCCTTCGCCAGCGTCATCATGTCGGGGCGGCCGGATTCGCCCTGGCGTTGCCACGCGAACCATTCACCGCATCGCCCGAAAGCGCTCATCACTTCGTCGGCGATCAAAACAACGCCGCGGTCGGCGGTCGCGCGACGCAACGCAGGCCAGTACGTGTCCGGCGCGACGATCCCGTTGGTGCCCGCGTTCGGTTCCATCAACACGGCGGCGACGGAATTCGCGCCGAGCGCATCGATGCGCTGCGCCACCGCATCCGCCGCGCGCAGGCCGCATTCATCGGCGTCGCGACTCCCGAACGGACACCGATACGCATACGGCGGCGGCACGTGTTGCACGCCGAACGCCGCGGCATCCACTTGTTGCTGCGTGCGCGAATCCCCCGACAACGCCATCGCCAGGTGCGTTGCGCCGTGATACGAGCGATCGCGCGCGATCACCGCGCCGCGCGGCTTGCGCGACACCTGGCGCGCGATCTTCACCGCGTTTTCGTTGGCATCCGCGCCGCCGAGGGTGAAGAACACGCGCCCGCCTTCGAAACCGGAACGTTCGAGCAACATCGCGGCCAGCTGCGCACGGGGCTCGGCACCCCAAGCATTGCTGACGAAACACAGGCGCTCGGCCTGCGCGCGAATGGCGGCGACCAGCTTCGGATGCTGATGCCCGAGGTTGCTGCACTCGGCCAGGCTGCTCATGTCGAGGACGCTGCGGCCATCGGCGAGATGCAGGCGGGCGCCCTGGCCACCGACGACCGTCGGCGCACGCCAGTCGGCCTGGACCGACCAGCTATGCAGCACCGACTGGCGTTCGTCGATCGACATCGCGACACCCTCGCATTCCCGGAATTGTGCGCTATGCGCACGCTTTGTGCGTATTGCGCACCACTCTATGAAGCACTTACCCTCGACGTCAATCCGTCCCATCGAAGGTACGTGCAAGCATGGCGAAGTCGGCGCGTAGCCAACCTGCGTTCGAGGACAGTCGCGACTACGTCCAGTCGCTCGCGCGCGGGTTGTCGGTCTTGCGGGCCTTCGACGCCGAGCACACCCGCCTGAGCCTGGCGGAGATCGCACACCGCGCCGGCACCTCCCGCGCGGCCGCGCGGCGCCTGATCATGACGCTCGAACACCTCGGCTACGTGCGCCTGAGCGGACGCGAATACGTGCTCAGCCCGAGCGTGCTCGAACTCGGGTTCGGTTACCTGGGCTCGCTGAATCTCACGGATCTCGCGCAGCCCCTGCTCGAAGAACTCGCGCGCACGGTCAACCAGAGCAGCTCGATGGCGGTGCTCGACGGCCAGTCGATCGTGTACGTCGCACGCGTGCCGGGCCGTCGGATCATGAGCGTGACGCTCGGCGTGGGCGCGCGTTTGCCGGCGTCCTCCGCATCGATGGGCCGCGTGTTGTTGTCGGGCCTGGATGAAGCCTCGCTCGACGACTGGCTGGCGCATTGCGCGCCGGCCAAGCTCACCGCGCACACCGTGACCGACCTGCCGCGTCTGCGCCGCATCGTCGAAGAAGTCCGGCGCCAGGGGCACGCGTGGGTCGAACAGGAACTCGAGCTCGGCCTGTGCTCGCTCGCGGTCCCCGTGCGCAACGGCGAAGGCCGCGTGGCGGCGGCGATCAACGTCAGCATGCCCTACCACCCCGACGTCGAACGCGAGGCCACGCGCGACATCCTGCCGCAGCTGAAACTCACGGCAGCGGCGATCGAAGGCTGCGCCCCATCGCATCGACTCCCGGCGGTCGCTGCATGAATGCGGTCGCGCGCGCCGTCTATCTCTGCGACGGCGTGCGCACGCCCTTCGGCCGTTATCGCGGGGCGCTGTCGATGGTGCGCACCGATGATCTCGCGGCGCTCCCGTTGCGCCAGTTGATGGCGCGGCACCCGCAACTGGATCCGGCGGCGATCGACGAAGTGATCCTCGGATGCGCCAACCAGGCCGGCGAAGACAACCGCAATGTCGCGCGCATGGCCGCGTTGCTCGCGGGTCTGCCGGAGTCGGTGCCCGGCGTGACGGTCAATCGCCTGTGCGCGTCCGGGCTGGAAGCCGTGGGCCAGGGCGCCCGCGCGATCGCGCTGGGCGAAGCGGACCTCGTGCTCGCCGGCGGCGTGGAAGGCATGTCGCGCGCGCCCTTCGTCATGGGCAAGGCCGATGCGCCGTTCGCGCGCGAGCAGAAGCTCGAAGACACGACGCTGGGCTGGCGCTTCGTGAATCCGGCGATGCGCGAAGCGCACGGCGTGGATTCGATGACCCAGACCGCCGAGAACCTCGCGCGCGAGTTGAACATCGCCCGCGAAGACCAAGACGCGTTCGCCCTGCGCTCCCAGCAACGCGCCGCGCGCGCGATCGCCGCGGGCCGGTTCGCCGATGAACTCATGCCCGTCGGCCCCTGCGTCGCCGACGAACAGCCGCGCAGCGACACCACGCGCGAAAAGCTCGCCACCCTCGCGCCCCTGCTCGGCGCGCAGGGCACGGTGACCGCGGGCAACGCCTCGGGCCTGAACGATGGCGCGTGCGCGCTGTTGCTCGCGTCCGAGGATGCCGTCGCGCGCCATGGGCTTACGCCACGGGCGCGCATCCTGGGTATGGCGGCCGCCGGCGTGCCGCCGCGCACCATGGGCCTGGGGCCCGTGCCGGCGATCGAACGTTTGCTGCAACGCGTCGGGCACGGGCTCGATGCCTTCGACGTGGTGGAGATCAACGAAGCCTTCGCCGCGCAGGTACTCGCGTGCACGCGCGCGTTGGGCCTGCCCGACGACGCCGAGCGCGTGAACCGCAACGGCGGCGCGATCGCCCTGGGCCATCCGCTCGGGGCCAGCGGGGCGCGACTGTCCCTCACCGCGATGCATGAGTTGCGGCACATGCGCGGCGGGCGGGCGCTCGTGGCAATGTGTGTCGGCGTCGGACAAGGCGTGGCCCTGGCCATGGAGCACGTTGCATGAGTGCACAGACCGCATCGCACGAGTCGATCGCCGCACTGCGGCGCGCGGTCGCGCTCGACCCGCGCGGCTGGCTCGCACTCGGCGATCGCCTGTACGCCTCGGGCGATGCCGCCGGCGCCGATGCCGCCTATGTCGAACACGTGCGCCACGCGAGCAAGGACCCCGCGCTGATGCGCGCCGGTGCCGCGCTTGCGCAGAATCGGATTCCCGAGGCCGAAACGCTGCTGCGCGCGCACCTGCAACGCGCGCCGACCGACGTCGCGGCGATCCGCATGTTCGCCGAACTCGCCGCGCGCGTGGGCCGCCTGGAAGAAGCCGAACACCTGCTCGCGCGTGCGCTCGAACTCGCCCCGAGCTTCCACGCCGCGCGCCTGCACTACGCGCTGGTGCTGAATCGCGGCAACAAACCGACCGAAGCGTTGGCGCAAATCGAACGCCTGCTCCGCGTCGACCCGAACAATCCCGGCTATCGCAACCTGCACGCCGTCGTGTTGTGCCGCATCGGCGAATACACGCGCGCGCTCGACATCTACGCGCGCCTGCTGCGCCAATATCCGGCGCAGAC
Organism: Noviluteimonas gilva; assembly: GCF_009740395.1. GTDB lineage: Bacteria > Pseudomonadota > Gammaproteobacteria > Xanthomonadales > Xanthomonadaceae > Noviluteimonas > Noviluteimonas gilva. The sequence continues at coordinate 1,115,682 of NZ_WOXT01000001.1, read as the reverse complement.
CAAGATCTGGATGAGTTACGGGCACGCGTTGAAGACCGAAGGCCGGCAGGACGACGCCATCGCCGCGTACCGGCGTTGCATCGCGCTCGATCCGTCCTTCGGCGAAGCGTGGTGGAGCCTGGCCAACCTCAAGACGCTGCGCTTCGACGAGAACGACCTGTCGACGATGCGCCGCCAGCTCGAAAACGCATCGCTCCCCGTCGAACATCGCTTCCACCTCGAGTTCGCCCTGGGCAAGGCGCTGGAGGACGCGGGCGAACACGCCGAATCCTTCGCGCACTACGAGAGCGGCAATCGCCATCGCCGCGAAACCGCGTACTACAACCCCGAAGACAACACCTCGCGCGTGCGGCTGATCAAGCGGACGTACACGAAGGACTTCTTCGCGCAGCGCGTCGGCAGCGGCAGCGAGGCGAACGACCCGATCTTCATCGTCGGCATGCCGCGCGCGGGCTCGACGCTGATCGAACAGATTCTCTCCAGCCATTCCGCGGTCGAAGGGACGATGGAGTTGCCGGAGATCATCGCGATCACGCGCGAGATGCGCCGTTCGCTCGACACAGCGCAATCGCAGCCCTATCACGAAGCCCTGGCGTCGCTGGATCGCGCGCGGCTGCGCGAACTGGGCGAAGACTATCTCGAACGCACGCGCATCCACCGCAAGTCGGGCGCGCCGCGCTTCATCGACAAGATGCCGAACAACTTCGCGCACATCGGCCTGATCCACCTGGCCCTGCCGAACGCGAAGATCATCGACGCGCGCCGCCATCCGTTGGCGTGCTGCTTCTCCAACTTCAAGCAGCACTACGCGCGCGGGCAGAACTTCAGCTACTCGCTCGACGACATCGGCCGGTATTACCGCGACTACGTCGAGTTGATGGCGCATTACGACGACATCCTGCCCGGCCGCGTCCATCGCGTGTTCTACGAACGCATGGTCGACGACACCGAAGGCGAAGTGCGCCGCCTGCTCGATTACCTGGGCCTGCCCTTCGAAGCGAACTGCCTGCGCTTCTACGAAAACGATCGCCCGGTCCGCACCGCGAGTTCCGAACAGGTGCGCCGCCCGATCTACAAGGACGGCGTCGACCAATGGCGCCATTACGAACCCTGGCTCGATCCGCTCAAGGCGGCATTGGGTCCCGTGCTTGAGGCTTATCCCGCGTCAACGTAGTCAACACCGATTCGATTCCACTTACTTGGGAGGGGAGCTGGATGCATCGTTCAAGACAAACATCGCCGCGAAACAGACTCGCGAGCAAGCCCGCGCGCTTGCCGCTGGTCGCCGCCATCTATCTCGCCTTCGGCTCGGCCCTCGCGCAGGAAGCACAGGCGCCGCCTGCGCAGACCGCGAACCAGACGCCGGTGCTCGACACCATCACGGTGACCGCGCAGAAGCGCACCGAAGACGTACAGAAGGTGCCGATCAGCATCCAGGTGCTCGGCAAGGAAAAACTGGACGAGCTGGACCTGAAGAACTTCCAGGATTACGCGGCCTACGTGCCCGCGTTGTCGTTCGACACCGGTGAAGGCGGCGGCTCCGTGCCTTACATGCGCGGCGTGGCCAGCGGCGAAAACAGCAACCACTCCGGCCCGCAGCCCAGCGTGGGCGTGTACTTCGACGAACAACCGACGACGACCATCGGCGGCGTGCTCGACATCCACCTGTACGACATCGACCACGTCGAAGCGCTCGCCGGCCCGCAGGGCACGCTGTACGGCGCGAGCTCGCAGGCGGGTACGTTGCGCATCATCACGCGCAAGCCGGACAAGGAGGCGTTCTCCGCCGGCTATGCGTTCGGCCTGAACACGCTGACCGGCGGCGACGACGGCTTCGTCGCCGAAGGCTTCGTCAACGTGCCGATCGGGAAGAACGCCGCGGTCCGCGTCGTTGCGTGGGACAAGAAGGACGCCGGCTACGTCGACAACAAACCGGCCACGCGCACGTTCCCGACGTGGGATGCCGATTCCGGCGGCAACGGCACGATCACCAACGTCGGCACCGTCGCCGAGGACAACTACAACGACATCTTCACCCGTGGTGCGCGTGCGGCGTTGAAGTTCGACTTCATGGAGAACTGGTCGATCACCCCGATGGTGATGTACCAGAAGACCGACAGCTACGGGAATTTCGCCGGCGACGATCACCTCGGCGACTACATCGTCAACAAGTATTACCCCGAAAGCGCGCATGAAGACTGGACGTCGGCGGCGCTGACGGTCGAGGGCAAGATCGGCAACTTCGATCTCACGTATGCGTATTCGCACCTGCGTCGCGAGATCGATTCGGAGTTCGACTACAGCGACTACTCGTTCTGGTACGACAGCCTCGATGGTTCGGGCGCGTACTTCTACGACGACAGCGGCGCGATCGTCAATCCGTCGCAGATCATCATCGGCAACGACGCGTACACCAAGCAGAGCCACGAGTTGCGCATCGCATCGCCCGACGACGAGGCGCTGCGTTTCGTCGCCGGCGTGTTCTTCCAGAAACAGACGCACGACATCCTGCAGCAATACAAGGTGATCGGCGACCTGGCCACGCCGCTGGAAGTGACCGGCTGGCCCGACACGATCTGGCTGACCAACCAGGGGCGCAGGGATACCGACGAAGCGGCCTTCGGTGAACTGTCGTACGACTTCAACGAGAAGTGGACCGGCACCGTGGGTGCGCGTTACTTCCGCTACGACAACAGCCTGCGCGGCTTCTTCGGCTATTCGGCCGGGTACAGCAGCAACTACGGCGAAGCGCTGTGCTTCAACGACATGCCGTACCACGGCGCGCCGTGCGTCAACATCGACAGCGTCGTCAAGAAGAGCGACACGATCTTCCGCGGCAACCTCACCTACCACATCGACGAGAACAAGCTGGTCTACGGCACGTGGTCGGAAGGCTTCCGTCCCGGCGGCCTGAATCGCAACGGCACCGTCGGCCCTTATCTGCCCGACTACCTGACCAACTGGGAACTGGGTTGGAAGACGACGTGGCAGGACAACCGCCTCGCGTTCAACGGCGCGGTGTTCCAGGAAAACTGGGACGACATCCAGTACTCGTTCCTGCCGCCGAGCGGTTCGGGCCTGACGGTCATCCGCAACGCGGGCAACGCGCGCGTGCGCGGTCTAGAAATGGACCTGAGCTGGGCGGCGACGTACAACCTGCGCCTCAACGGTGGCATGGCGTTCTACGACGCGGAGTTGACCAAGGAGTACTGCGGCTTCAGCGACCTCGCCGGCAATCCGGTAACCGCATGTCCGCCGGGCACCGTGAACCCGAACGATCCGACGGATCCGGACGACGACGAAATCGTCGACGGCCCGCAGGCGCCGGTCGGTACGCGCCTGCCGGTGACGCCGCGCTTCAAGGCCAACGGCACGGCGCGGTATGCCTTCGACATCGGCAGCCTGGAGTCGTACGTGCAGGGCTCGCTGGTGCATGTCGGCAGCCGCCCGGCGGCGTTGACGCGCGAGGATCTGGCGGCCTTCGGCGATCTCGACTCCTACACCCAGGTCGATTTCTCCTTCGGCGTGCGCCGCAACAACTGGGCGCTCGACTTCTTCCTCAAGAACGCGTTCGACGAACACTCCGAGCAGACCCGATTCGCCCAATGCGCCACCGATACGTGCGGCTTCCAGTCCTACACCGTGCACGGTGCGCCGCGCAGCATCGGCGTCCGGTTCTCGCAAGAGTTCTGATCGATCCGACCCACCCGGTGGCGGCGCGAGCCGCCACCGGTTTTTTTTCACTCACGCAAAGGCATTCCCCATGACCCGAACGCTGCTGAGCGCGCTGCTCGCGCTGGCGATCGCCGCGCCCTGCACCGCTTCCGCCACGACGCCCGACCAGGACCGCGCGCGGGAGATCTATTCGAAGCTGATCTCGTACAACACCGCCGAGGGCAACGGGCAGGTGCCCGTGATGGCCGGGTGGTTGGCGCAGCAGTTCCGCGATGCCGGTTTCCCCGACGCCGATATCCACCTCTTGCCGGTCGGCGAAACCGCCTCCCTCGTCGTGCGCTACGCAGGCGACGGTAGCGGCGGCAAACCGATCCTGTTGATGGCGCACATGGATGTCGTCGCGGCCGATCCGAAAGACTGGACGCGCGATCCGTTCAAGCTGGTCGAGGAGAAGGGGTTCTTCTTCGGCCGCGGCACGGCCGACGTGAAGGACGGCGTGGCCACGCTGACCGCGACCTTCCTGCGATTGAAGAAGGAAGGCTTCGTCCCGACGCGCGACCTGGTCATCGTCTTCACCGGCGACGAGGAAACGGAGATGGCGACCACGCGCGATCTCACGACAACGCATCGCAAGCTGATCGACGCCGAGTACGCGCTCAACGCGGACGGCGGCGGCGGCACGCTCGAAGAAGACGGCACCGCGCGTTCCTTCAGCGTGCAGACGGCGGAGAAGACCTACGCCGACTTCGAACTGACCACGCACAACCCCGGCGGGCACAGCTCGCGGCCGACGCCGGGCAACGCGATCTACGAACTGGCCGATGCGCTCAAGCAAGTGCAGGCGCACGCGTTCCCGGTGATGTGGAACGACACGACGGTCGCGGAGTTGCGCGCCGAAGGCAAGGTCGCGCCGGGTCCGATCGGTGCGGCGATGGCGGCGTTCGCGAAGGACCAGCACGATGCGAAGGCGATCGCGACATTGGCTGCCGATCCCGGCAGCGTGGGCCGCATCAAGACGACCTGCGTCGCGACGATGCTGCGCGGCGGACACGGGCGCAACGCGTTGCCGCAATCGGCGACGGCGAACGTCAACTGCCGCATCTTCCCGGGCGTGGCGGTGGACGACGTGCGCAAGACCCTGCAGGACGTGGTGGGCAAGAATGTCGAGGTGACGACGATCGGCTCCCCGATCGCCACCGATGCCTCGCCCTTGCGCAACGACGTGATGGAGGCCGTGGCGCGCGCGGTGCACACGCTGTATCCGGGCATCGAAGTGGTGCCGAACCAATCTTCGGGCGCGACGGACGGGATGTATTTCCGCGCGGCGGGCATTCCGACCTATGGGGTCGGCGGGATGTTCATGAAGGACAGCGACGCGTTCTCGCATGGCCTCAACGAACGCGTGCCGGTGAAGGGCTTCTACGACGGCCTGGATTACTGGTACGTGCTGCTGAAGGATGTCGGCGGCAAGCACTGATCGGCGAATCGCGGGCAAAAAAAACGGCGGCCGAAAGGCCGCCGTTTTCGTTTCGCAAAGGCGTCGTTTACTTCACGCCGTGCATCAGTTTCTGGATCAGCGGCGCGATCAGGAACAGCGCAACACCACCGATGATCAGGTACCAGAAGCCCATCGTGTAACCGGTGTAGGCCGATTCCACCGACATGCCTTCGGCGCCGCTGACGTGGCTGGCGAAGATGCCTGACAGGTTGTTGCCGATGCCCGTGGAGAGGAACCAGCCGCCCATCGCGAAGCCGACCAGCTTCGTGGGTGCGAGCTTGGTCGTCATCGACAGACCGATCGGCGACAGGCACAACTCACCGATGGACTGGATGACGTAGACCATGAACAGCGTCCAGAACGGGATCTTGCCCGCGACGACCATCCCCGACAGCGCGGCCATCAACAGCAGGAAGGCCAGGCCGTTGAAGATGATGCCCAGGCCGAACTTGCGCGGGATCGACGGGTTGTAGCGGCCCATCTTGATCCACGTCCACGCCACGATCGGCGCGAAGACGATGATCGCCAGCGAGTTCACCGACTGGAACCAGCCCACCGGGAACACCGTGCCGAACATCTCGCGGTTGACGATCTTTTCGGCAAGGAAGTTGAACGAGCTGCCGGCCTGTTCGAAGAAGCACCAGAACAGGACGTTGAAGGTGAAGATGATCAGCATCGCGATCGCGCGGTCGCGTGCCACCGGGCCGTCGCGGAAGCCTTCGTACAGGATCAGGCCGCACAGCGCGAGGAACATCGCCGACAACACCCACTGCAACGTGCCGGCGTCGATCGCAAGCAGGAAGTAGATGGCCGGGATCGCGACGATCGCGGCGAGCAACACGTACAGCACCTTGTGCTTGCCACCGTCGCCTTCCGGCGGACGACCGATGCCTTCGAGCTGGCGACGGCCGAACCAGAACCACACCAGGCTGATCAGCATGCCCACGCCAGCGGTCATGAAGACGACCTTGTACGTCGGCAAATCCGGCGTGCCGCCGAACATGTGCTCGGCCATCCAGCCGGTCAGCAGCGGCGCGAACATCGCACCGAGGTTGATGCCCATGTAGAACAGGGTGAAGCCCGAGTCGCGGCGTTCGTCGGTGGGCGCATAGAGCTTGCCGACCATCGTCGAGATGTTCGGCTTGAACAGCCCGTTGCCCGCGATGACCGTGGCCAGGCCGACCTTGAAGACCGTCTCGTCGGGCCACGCGATCATGAACAAGCCCGTCGCCATGATCACGGCACCGAGCAGGATCGAACGCTGGTAACCGAGGATCTTGTCGGCGACGTAGCCGCCGAAGATCGCCGCGGCGTACACCAACGCCAGGTACGCGCCGTAGACGCGGTTGGCTGGCGCTTCGCCGGTGCCCGAACCGTCATAGAACTGCTGCACGATGTACAGCACCAGCGCCCAACGGATGCCGTAGAACGCGAAGCGCTCCCAGAACTCCGTCATGAACAACATCCACAACGGCTTGGGATGCCCCAAGACCTGTCGGAATTCCGGAATGGGCGCGCTCGCGCCCGATGTCGCCGCTGAACTCATGCGGTGGCCCCTGATGTCGAATCGATTGGTGCGCCTGCCGGGATGGCGGGCTATCCGGTCGAGGTTTACCGGCTCTGCGGGAGCCAGTCAAACCGGAAATGTGTGATGTTGCAGCGCATCACGACGCCGCCCGCATTCAGGCAGCCGGCGGCGCGTGGCCCGGCAGGCCGATCACGGTGCGGACTTCGAACAATTCCGGGAAGAACGTGAGCTCCAGCGCCTGCTTCAGGAAGCCGACGCCGCTGGACCCACCGGTCCCTTTCTTGAACCCGATGATCCGCATCACCGTGCGCATGTGGCGGAATCGCCACAGCTGGAACTGCGTTTCCAGGTCGACCAGGTCTTCGCACAGGTGGTACGCGTCCCAGTGGCGCCTGGTGTCTTCGTAGATCGTCTCGAAGACCGGCACCAGGTCCGGCGCGAACACGTGCGGCTGCGACCAGTCGCGATCGAGGTGGTGGGCGGGCACCGGATGGCCGTGGCGCGCGAGGTATTGCAGCGCCTCGTCGTACAGGCCCGGCGCTTCGAGCGCGTCCTTCAGGCGCGCCTGCCCTTCCGGGTCGTAGGCGAACACGCGCAGCATCTGCGCGTTCTTGTTGCCCAGCAGGAATTCGATCGTGCGGTACTGCAAGGACTGGAAGCCCGACGAAGGCCCGAGGATTTCGCGGAACTCCATGTATTCCGACGGCGTGAGCGTCTCGAGCACCGACCACATTTCGGTCAGCTGGCGCAGCACCTGCTTGCAGCGCGCGAAGATCTTCTGGCACGGCTCCAGGCGGTCGGCGCGCAGGTGCGCGATCGCCGCGGAGAGTTCGTGAACGAGCAACTTCATCCACAGCTCCGAGACCTGGTGCTGGACGATGAAGAGCAGTTCGTCGTGGTGCGGCGGGGACGACAGCGGTTGCTGCGCCGAGAGCAGGCGCCCGAGCTGGAGGTAACCGCCATAGGTCATCCGGCCTTCGAGATCGACGTGGATGCCGGCTTCGAGGGGGCGCTGGTTTTGGCCCCCGGCGTTGTCTTCAATGCTCATGCGGGAAGGGTATCATCCGGGGTTCCTGTCGCCCGAGTCGAAGTCCGCATGACCCTCGCCGCACAGTTCCAGATCGAATACCTGCAGTACCTCGGTCCCGACGGCAAGGCCGTCACCGAATTGCCGCAGGCCTTCCGCGATGCAGCGGCCCTGGTGCCGCTGTTCAAGCAGATGTTGTACGTGCGGACCTTCGATGCGAAGGCCATCGCGCTGCAACGCACCGGCAAGCTGGGCACGTACGCCAGCTGCCTCGGCCACGAAGCCACGCATGTCGGCATCGGCGCGTCGATGACGCCCGAAGACGTGTTCGCCCCCAGCTATCGCGAGTACGGCGCGCAGTTCATGCGCGGCGTCAAACCGCGCGAAGTGTTGATGTACTGGGGCGGCGACGAACGCGGCAACGATTTCTCCGGCCCGAAGCACGACTACCCGTGGTGCGTGCCGATCGCGACGCAATGCCTGCACGCGGCCGGCGCCGCGCTCGCGTTCAAGTTGCGTGGCGAAAAGCGCGTGGCCGTCACGTGCTGCGGCGACGGTGGCAGTTCGAAGACCGACACGTACGCGGCGATCAACTCCGCCGGCGCGTACAAGCTGCCCTTCATCCAATGCATCATCAACAACGGTTGGGCGATCTCGGTACCGCGCAATTCGCAGACCGGTGCGCAGACGCTCGCGCAGAAGGGCATCGCCGGCGGCCTGCATTGCCTGCAGGTCGATGGCAACGATTTGATCGCCGTGCTCGAAGGCATGCGCCGCGCCGTGGCGCGCGCGCACAATGGTGAAGGCGGCAGCGTCATCGAGTTCATGACCTATCGCCTGCACGACCACACCACCGCCGACGACGCGCGCCGCTATCGCGACGAAGCCGAAGTCAAGGACGCATGGACGCGCGATCCGATCCCGCGCCTGCGCACCTACCTCACCGCCGCCGGCGCCTGGAACGAAGCGCAGGAAAACGCGTGGATCGAGGAGAGCGCCAAGCTCGTCGACGTCGAAATCAATGCGTATCTCGAATTGAAGGTGCAGCCGGTGACGGCGATGTTCGATTTCCTCTACGCCGACCCGCCGCCCGACCTGCTCGCGCAACGTGCGGCCGCCATCGCGCTGGAGGGCAAGGCCCATGGCTGACGCACCCGCGATCACATTGATCGAAGCGATCACGCAGGCGCTCGCGTACGAGATGCGCGCGGATGAAACCGTGCTCGTGCTCGGCGAAGACGTTGGCGTCAACGGCGGCGTGTTCCGCGCCACCGCCGGCCTGCAGGCGACCTTCGGCGCGCAGCGCGTGCTCGACACGCCGCTCGACGAAACCACGATCGCCGGCCTCACCGTCGGCCTCGCTTCGCAGGGCATGAAGCCCGTCGCCGAAGCGCAGTTCGACGGCTTCGTGTATCCGATGGTCGACCACATCATCTGCCACGCCGCGCGCTTCCGTTACCGCACGCGCGGGCGGCTCACGTGCCCGATGGTGCTGCGCGTGCCGTGGGGCGGTGGCATCCGCGCGCCGGAGCATCACTCCGAAGCCAACGAATCGATCTTCACCAACGTGCCGGGCCTGCGCGTCGTGCTGCCCTCTTCGCCCGCACGTGCCTACGGCCTGTTGCTGGCCGCGATCCGCGATCCGGATCCGGTCATCTTCATGGAACCCAAGCGCATCTACCGCCAGTACAAGGAAGTGGTGCCCGACGACGGCGAAGCCTTGCCGCTCGACGTGTGCTTCGTGCTGCGCGACGGCACCGACCTCACGCTCGTGACCTGGGGCGCGCAGGTGAAGGAATGCCTGGAAGCCGCCGACGCACTCGCGAAGGACGGCATCAGCGCGGAAGTCATCGACGTCGCCACGCTGCGTCCGCTCGACTTCGCCACCATCGCCGAGTCGGTCAGCAAGACCGGCCGCTGCGTGATCGTGCATGAAGCCCCGAAGACCGCGGGCTTCGGCGCGGAAATCGCCGCGCGCCTGGCGGAGGAATCGATGTTCGATCTCGTCGCGCCGGTCGAACGCGTCACCGGTTACGACACCCACATCCCGCTCTTCCGCCTCGAAATGAAGTATCTGCCGAGCGTGGACAAGATCGTCGCCGCGGCCAAGCGCGCGGTCGCGCACGCATAAGGACTGGACGATGACGACGAAACAATTCCTGCTTCCCGACCTCGGCGAAGGCCTGCCCGACGCGACCGTCGTCGAGTGGTACGTCAAGGTCGGCGACACGATCAAGCTCGACGACAACCTGGTGTCGATGGAAACCGCGAAGGCGGTCGTCGACGTGCCCTCGCCCGTGTCGGGCAAGGTGCTCAAGATCGGCGGCGGCGCCGGCGACGTGATCGTCACCGGCACGATGCTCGCCGAATTCGAAATCGATCCGTCGATGCCGCAGCGCGCGGAAGGCCAGGACACCGGCCACCACCACGGCCCGCCGAAGGGCGCGGGTGCGCACGTCTCCGACGACAAAGTCGTCGCGTCCGACGAAGGCGGCGTGATCGACGAAACCGATCAGACCAAGACCGAATCGGTGCGCGAGGACAGCGGCACCGTCGTCGGTGCGATGCAGACCTCCGATGCCGTGCGCAGCGAAGCCGCGGTCGCGGTCGGAGGCGTCAAGGCGTTGCCGGCGGTGCGTGCGTTGGCGCGCAAGTTGGGCGTGGATATCGCGCGCGTGCGTGCGACGGGGCCGGATGGCGTCGTCACCAACCAGGATGTGAAGAATGCGGCGGCTGATGGGTCGGCGAAGGTTGGGGCGGCGGCTCCGATTCAACGCGGTCCCGGCGTTCCCCCCTCCGGCGCTGGCGCGCCGACTCCCCCCGCAGGGGGGAGTGGTACGGGCGCACGATCCACGCTTTCGCAGGCCGGCAAGCCGATGCGCACGCAGCCGCCGGGCGTGCAGGCCTCGGGCCAGCCGGAACAACTCAAGGGCGTGCGCCGCAACATGGCGCGCGTGATGGCCGATGCGCATTCGAAGGTCGTGCCGACCACGCTCAGCGACGACGCCGACATTCATGCATGGGCGCCGGGCAACGACATCACCGGCCGCCTCGTGCGCGCCATCGTCGCCGGCGCGAAGGCCGTGCCGGCGCTCAACGCGTGGTTCGACGGCGAAGCGCTCACGCGCACGCTGCATCCGCACGTCGACATCGGCATCGCGGTCGACACCGACGACGGCCTGTTCGTGCCCGCGCTGCGCAACGCCGACATGCTCGACGCCCGCAGCGTGCGCGAAGCCGTCAATCGCCTGCGCACGCAGGTCGAAGACCGCACGATTCCGATGTCCGAACTCTCCGGCTACACCATCTCGTTGTCGAACTTCGGCATGTTCGCCGGTCGCTATGCGACGCCGGTGATCGTGCCGCCGACGGTGGCGATCGTCGCCGCGGGCAAGGGCCGCCACCAGATGACGCCGGTGATGGGCGGTTTCGAATCGCACAAGGTGATCCCGCTTTCGCTGACCTTCGACCACCGTGCGTGCACGGGCGGCGAAGCGGCGCGTTTCCTCAAGGCGATGCTGGACGATCTCGCGAAGGCGAACTGAAGGAGATTTCCATGGCCCACCGCAGCCGGCTCGCAGGTTTCATCATCGACTGCAACACCGACGACCACGCGGCGGCCGTGGATTTCTGGAGCCAGGCGCTCGGTCTGCCGAAGACCGAGCACCACGTCGAGGGCGGTGCGGAGTACACCAACCTCGCCGACACGCCGGGCGACTTGCAGATCGAAGTGCAGAAGGTCACGCACCCCTCGCGCGTGCACCTGGACATCGAAACCGATGACCAGGATGCGGAAGTCGCGCGCCTCGAAGCCCTCGGCGCGAAACGCGTGGAGTGGATCAAGCGCTGGTGGGTGATGGAAGCGCCGACGGGCCAACGCTTCTGCGTGGTGAAGATGCGCAATCCCGAGAAGGGCGCGAAGCCGAACGAGTGGTGATTCAACGCGGCTTGCTTAGCGCGGAGTGTCGTCCGCGACGACGCGATTCCGCCCGCCCTTCTTCGCCCGATACAAGGCCTGGTCAGCGCGTTCGAACACCGCTTCGGGCGTGTCGCTCGTCGGCGCCGCATCGGCAATGCCGACCGACACGGTCACCGGCATCGGCAAAGTGAGCCGCTCGACTTCGCGGCGAATGCGCTCGGCGATTTCCGCGCCGCCATCCAGGCGCGTGTCGGGCAACACCACGAGGAATTCCTCGCCGCCGATGCGCGCGGCGATGTCGCTCGATCGCACCGAACGCGACACCGCATCGGCCACCGCGCACAACACGCGATCGCCGAACAGGTGACCGTGCTGGTCGTTGATGCGCTTGAAGTGATCGATGTCGAGCACGAGCAGCACGTACGGCTGCGCGGCGAGTTCGCGCTGCACGTCGGTGCGCGCGCGCAGGCGTTCCAGGCCGGCACGATTCAACAGGCCGGTGAGCTGATCGTGGTGCGCGGTGTATTGCAGGGAATCGTGGCGGCGCTGCAGGTCGGCGCGCGCGTGGCCCTGTTCGAGCATGAGGCGGCGCAGTTCAAGCAAGTGCTGCGTCTGGCGCGCGAGCAGGCGCAGGCCTTCGAGTTGCGGCAGGCCCAGCATGCGCGGCACGACATCGGCCACGCTCAGCACGCCGAGTGCGTGCCCTTCGGGACTGAGCAGCGGCACGCCGGCGTAGAAACGCGGACGCAGGCCGAGCAGTCGGCGGCGCTGCGCATAGACCGGATGTTGGTCGAGATCCTGCACGACGAGGGTTTCGTTCGGCGCGTCGATCGCGTGACCGCACAGGGAACGCGAGCGATCCAGTTGCGCCTGGTCGATGCCGATGCGCGCCTTGAACCACAGGCGGTCGTGGTCGATCAGCGAGATCGCGCCCGCCGGCATGTCGCACAGCGTGACGGCCAGCCGGACGATGTCGTCGAAGGCGCTTTCCGGACCCGTGTCCACGATCGCATAGCGGTCGAGCGCCGCCTGGCGCTCCGCTTCGCGGAGGTCGAACTCGATGGAGGAGGGGACGGCGGACATGGCGTGCGGGGGAAGTGGAACAACTTGCTCGTGAAGAGCCGGGCTTCCTTGCCGGACGCGAGTGGAGCTGAACAGGGCGGCGATTCTACAGATCCCCCGCCCCCAAACTGGTACTAGCTCCGCAACATGCGACGCCGGACGAAGAAGGCCAGCGTAATCGCAGCGAGGAATACGCCATACGAGACCGACGTCCCGACGATCTGCTGCCACATGCGCCCGTAGCCCCGGTCGGCCCATGCCAGCGCCCAGTGCAGGCTGCCGACGAACACGAGCGCCGAGACCGCCAGCGCGGCGAGGTCGAACCACTTGCGCCACGACGGGCGCGGCTGGCGTGGGTAGAGCCAATACAGCACGGCCAGGATCGCGAACCAGGGCAGGAACAGGAGCGCGGCGAGGTTGAGCTCGACGACGGAGTTCACGGCGCCTGTTCCGCGAATTGCGCGAGCGCGGCGCGCAGGTCGTCGACGCTGCCGTCCGGCGGCACGCGCCCGAGGACGCCGTCGCCGAAGCGGATGACGCCCGCCTCCGTATCGACCGTGAAGCTGCGCCCCGCATCCTGCTTCGCACGCGCGACGAGTTGGCCGGCATCGCGTGCCGAATCGAAGCCTTCGCTCTGCAGCAACACGCGGTCGCCATCGACGAGCTTGAAGTAGAACTTGCCGTCGGCTTCGCGGTACTGCTTGAACGTGGCGACGGCGCGCTTGGTTTCGCGCGCTTGTGCGGCACCCGCTTGCATCGACAGATCACGCAGGCCGACCGATTCGCGCAACGCCTGCATCAACGGCGTCGCGTATTGCGCGCGCAGGCGCTTTGCACCATCGCGCAACAGCGCTTCGATCTTCGCCGGCTCGGCCATCAGCGTTTCGTATTTCTCGCGCAGCGGCGCGACATCGCGATCGATGCGTTCGAACAACTGCTGCTTCGCATCGCCCCAGCCGATGCCATCGGCGAAGGCCTTGCGCATCGCGACGACTTCTTCGGCGGACGCGAACGCCTGGTAGAGCTGGAACAGCGCAGAATCCTGCGTGTCCTTCGGTTCGCCCGGTGCGCGCGAGTCGGTCTTGATCGCGAAGATCAACTTCTTCAACTGCTCGCGCGGCGCGAACAACGGGATGGTGTTGTCGTAGCTCTTGCTCATCTTGCGGCCGTCCAGGCCCGGCAAGGTGGCGACGTGCTCTTCGATCGCCGCTTCGGGCAAGGTGAAGTGCTCGCCATACAGGTGATTGAAGCGCTGGCCGAAGTCGCGCGCCATCTCGATGTGCTGCACCTGGTCGCGGCCCACCGGCACCTTGTTCGCGTTGAACAGCAGGATGTCGGCGGCCATCAGCACCGGATACATGAAGAGGCCGGCAGTGATGCCTGCATCGTCGTCCACTTGTTCGGCGCGGTTCTTGTCGACCGCGGCCTTGTAGGCATGCGCGCGATTGAGCAAGCCCTTGCCCGCGACGCAGGTCAGCAACCAGGTGAGTTCCGGGATCTCGGGGATGTCGCTCTGGCGGTAGAACCACACCTTCGCCGGATCCAGGCCGCACGCAAGCCACGCCGCGGCGATTTCCAGCGTCGAGCGCTGCACGCGCGCCGGTTCCTGCACCTTGATCAGCGCGTGGTAGTCGGCGAGGAAGTAGAAGCTCTCGGTGTTCGCATCGAGGCTGGCGGTGACGGCCGGGCGGATCGCGCCCACGTAGTTGCCGAGATGCGGCGTCCCCGAGGTGGTGATGCCGGTGAGGACGCGGGTGCGGGAAGCCTGGGAGGCCATGAAAACCAACGCTGCTTGAACAGGCCGCCAGTGTAACCGCCGGGCGCCTCAACCCCGGCCGGCGCGATGGTGCGTTGGAGGAAACGCACCGTCCCTTTGCGAGGCCTCCCATGTTGCGCACCCTGCTGTTCGCCGCCACCCTGCTCGCCGCCACGCAGGCCCAAGCCGCGCTGGTCGACGTCGACCTGGTCGACCGCGACACCGGGCAATGGCTGCCCGAAACCCCCTTCCGCGGCGACATCTGGGTCGCCGGTGCGCCCGGCCATCGCTACGCCGTGCGCCTGACCAACACCAGCGGCGAGCGCGTGCTGGTCGTGCTGTCGGTCGATGGCGTCAACGCCGTCACCGGGCAGACCGCGCGTCCTTCGCAGGCCGGCTACGTGCTCGAACCCTGGCAGAGCACGGAGATCGCCGGATGGCGCAAGTCGATGGACGACGTCGCGCAATTCGTCTTCACCGATTTGCCCGATTCGTATGCGGCGCGCACGGGGCGACCGCGCAACGTCGGCGTGGTCGGCATCGCGGTGTTCCAGGAAGCGCGGCCGGTGACGTACTACGAGTACGACGCACCGCCGCCCATCGCCAACGGCATGGCGCGCGATGAAGCAGCACCCGCAGCGGCAGCGCCTGCGCAATCGCGCGCGAAGTCGGCCGCCGAATCTAGCGTGCAACGCCAGCAACCGCAGCGCCTGGGCACCGGGCATGGTGCGCGCGAATGGTCGCGCGTGGAGCGCACCGACTTCGTGCGCGCGACGCGTTCGCCCACGCAAGTCACGCAGTTGCGCTACGACGACTACAACGCGCTGGTGTCGATCGGCGTCTATCCGCGCCCGCGCCCGCCGTATTGGCACGACACGCCGCGCGCGTTCCCGAGCGGTTTCGTCGCCGATCCCCCTGGCGGTTGAGTCGCGACCAGTGGTTGATGCGCAAAATTGAAAAGGGACGGCCCGGGGTCCTCCGGGCCGTCCCTTTTATTTGCGTCCTTGCCGCGGCGCCACTCCTGGTGCGCCGCTGACTCCTCCCTCGTCGGGCCTCAGCAGTTGCTGTCCTTGCAGTCTTCGGCCTTTTCCTCGACCTTCTCGCCCGCCTTCTGCACGTCCTTGCCTGCGCCGGCCATCGTGTTGCACGCGGCGAGCATGTTCATCGAGAACAGGGCGAGGACCATCAGGTAAACGGTGCGCTTGAGTGCCGTACGCTTCATGGAACGATTCTCCTGGGGAATGAAGGGACGGCACTCCCGCCGTCCTCGGAGCGCATTCCACGCAAGCGGCCGTGAAGCCCGCGTCGAATACGCCGCGGGTGGAAGTCGTTCGTTCAGGACCGCGTGCGGCGCGTGCACGCCGCGTCAACGGATCCTTCAGTCGCGCATCAGCGTCGATTTGCCGAAGAGGCTCTCGACCAGATCCACCGCGAGTTGCGCGGTTGCATTGCGCGCATCGAGCAACGGATTGAGCTCGACGATGTCGAGCGACCCCATGCGTCCGGTGTCGGCGATCATCTCCATCACCAACTGCGCTTCGCGATAGTTCGGGCCGCCGGGCACCGTGGTGCCGACGCCGGGCGCGATGCTCGGGTCGAGGAAATCCACGTCGAAGCTCACGTGCACGTGCGTGTCGGCGTCGACGCCGTCCAGCGCGGCTTCCATCGCGCGCTTCATGCCGACTTCGTCGATGTAGCGCATGTCGTACACGTCGAGGCCGTGTTCCTTGACCAGGCGCTTCTCGCCTTCATCGACCGAACGAATGCCGATCTGGCGGATCTCGCCCGCCTGCAACGCGGGCGCGCTGCCGCCGATGTTCGTCAGTTCCTTCGGGCCGAGCCCGCACAGGCACGCGACCGGCATGCCGTGGATGTTCCCCGACGGCGTGACGTTGTGCGTGTTGAAGTCCGCGTGCGCGTCGAGCCAGATCACGCGCAGCTTCTTGCCCGTGCGCCGGCAGTGGTTGGCCACCGCGGTGATCGAGCCGATGCCGAGGCAGTGGTCGCCGCCAAGCAGGATCGGCATGCGGCCGGCCGCGAGTTCGGAGGCCACCGCTTCCATGACGACGCGGTTCCAGTCGACGACTTCCTTCAGGTGCCGGTAGCCGTCGTTCGGCGGTTGCCAGGGATTGCGCGGGCCGTCGAGGTTGCCGCGGTCGACCAGGTCGATGCCGCGCGCGAGCAGCGCCTCTGGCAAACCTGCGATGCGCAACGCTTCCGGACCGAGGCCCGCACCGCGATGACCGGCGCCGATATCGGTCGGCGCGCCCAGGAGACTGACGGGGGGATAGGTGCGAGCCATGCCGGGATGGTATCGCATGCGGCGCGTGGCGCCGCGGGACGTGGTGCCGGCAGTCAGAATCGAACTGACGACCTACCGCTTACAAGGCGGTTGCTCTACCAACTGAGCTATGCCGGCGAAAGCGCGGGCATCCTAACCCATTCGCACGCGCGATCGCGCATCAGCGGAGCGTGGCGCAGTCCACCGGTTCGGTGCGCGGCGCGGCGATGTCTCGCGCGGCGACGGCGGCATCGAACGTGGTCGGCGCGGCGACATCGATCCACCCTTGCGTGCGCACGTCGCCGAGCGGTTCGACCCGCACGTCGTTGAAGCCCGCGGCCTGCACCTGCGCCAGGCGGCGGCGCGCGGAGTCTTCGCTGCCGAAACGCCCGAGCGCGACGCTGTTCTGGTCCACGCCGGTCGGCATGACGAGCAGATCGTCCAGGCCCGCGGCGGTCATGCGATCGGCGAGGGCCTGCGCGGCTTCGCGACTGGCCTGCGCCGGTGCGAACACGCGCCAACCGCGCGGCGCACCGACCACGACGTTGCGCACCTTCGCGCGCAGCACCTGCGGTTGCAGGCGCTCGTTCGCGCGACGCAGCAGCGCCGGATTGTCGAAGGGACCGAAGGCCACGCAGCGCGCGTCGGCGGGAATCGCGGCGACCGCGATGGACGCCGTCGGCGCAGGTGTCGCGGTGCGCGGGCGTTGCGGTGCTTCCTGCAGCAGCTGCAGTTTCGGAACGCCTTCGGGCAAGGCGACGGGGACTTCCTGCTTCGGCGGCGGACGCGAGGCCCACCACGCGGCGACACCGACATTCATCACGACCAGCAACACGATGAGGGCGCGTTGCTTCATGCGACCACGTCCATGCGCGCCCAGCGCGCGAGGCCTTCCAGCACGAGCGCAGGCCGCAGGTGTGCGTCCTTCAAATGCGCATGCAGCGGATCGGCGCCGCCACCGTGCAGCAGCACGCGTGGTGGCGTGCCGAGAAGGCGCTTGGCTTCCGCGAGGCTGCGTTCGACCAGCGCGAGCGCCGCGCCTTCGCAACCGGAGACGAGCGCGTCCTCGGTGTCGTTCGCGAATTCGGCGTACGTGCCGCCCATCGGCGCGAGTTGCGTGGCGCGGGCGTGGAGCATTTCGCGCATGAGCGTCGGCGATGGCGCGATCCGGCCCCCGTGGTGGCGGCCGTCGCGGTCGACGAGATCGATCGTCAAGCCGGTGCCGACGCCCACGATCAACGCAGGCCACGCGTCGTGCGCGCCGGCCATCGCGAGGAAACGATCGACGCCGAGCTTCTGCGGATTCGCGTACGCGATGCGCAGACCGGAGAACTGCGCGGCCGTGCGCGCGATCGCGATGCGACGGAAGCGACGCGACAAGGCATCGAGCAATTGCACGCGCGCATCTTCGCTCGCGACGCTCGCCACGTACGCGACTTCGCCCGACGGCAGCGCATCGAGTTCCGACAGCGCGAACGCGCGCACGGGCCCGACGCCGCCGTCCGCGCCGAGCGGCGCGCACTTCAGTCGCGTGTTGCCGAAATCGAACAACCAGTCCTGTGTCATGCCTCGCGTGTCCGAACGCTGACTTCGCCGGAGTGGACCACACGCAGCTGACCGTCGTCGAGGCGCACGCGCAGTGCGCCGTCGGGCGCGAGCCCTTCCGCGACGGCGTTCCGCTTTCCATCGTGCTGGTGCAGGACGATCGGGCGGCCGGCCAGTGCGTCGATCGCCGCGTGGCGCGCGAGGAAGGGATCGAGGCCGTCGCGGTCGAAGGTGTTCAACGCCGGCAGCAAATGCGAAAGCACGGTCGCGGCGATGGTGTTGCGCGTGTGCGTTTCGCCGAGCGTGGACAGGTCGCACCAGGGTTGATCGATGTCGCGGGCGAACGCGGCCGGCATGCGCACGTTGAGGCCCAGGCCGATCACCGCGCGCACCGGACCGCCGTGTTCGCCGCCGCCTTCGACGAGCAGGCCGCCGAGCTTGCGCAGGGTCGCGCCGTCGTCGACGACCAGGTCGTTGGGCCACTTGAGCTGGACGTTGGCGTGGCCGAGCGCATGCAGCGCTTCGGCCGCGGCCACGCCGGCGACCAGCGAGAGGCCGCCCAGTCGCGCCAGGCCACCCCCGAAGTGCCGGGCCACCGAGAGATACAGGTGCGCCGCCAACGGCGAGGCCCAGGTGCGTCCGCGTCGGCCACGACCACCGGTCTGGCGCTCGGCGAGCAGGACCTCCGTTTTCGAATCTGCCGCTTTGCGCACATTCATGTTGCGACGCAGCAGTTCGGAGTTGGTCGAGTCGATGGACCAGGCGATCTCGAGGTCGGCGAGCGACCCGCGCGCCTCGGGTGAGAGGCCATCCTGAATGGCGGTCGCGTCCAGCAGGTCCAACGGATCGACGAGCGCATAGCCGCTGCCGGCGCGCGCCGCGATCTCCACGCCAGCCGCGCGCAACGCCTCGATTCGCTTCCAGATCGCGGCCCGCGTGGTGCCGGCTTCGCGGGCGAGGTGGTCGCCGCTGATGGGGCCTTGCGCCAGCCGTGCGAGGAGGTCGCGGTCGTCCATTGCGTTTGCGTCGGCGCCGGGGTGTGCGGGCGAAGCGGCGATTCTACGGTCCCCCCGCCCGACGGGCGGTCGCCTGCGTTGCAACTTTCTGCGTCGACCCCGCATCCACGCTATAGTCCGGGGCCTATTCCCCTGGCCGTGCACCCCACCGCACCAGGATCCAGCCATGACTTCCCGTGCCCTGTTTTGCGTATTGATGCTGCTCGGCAGCACGAGCGTTGCTGCGCGCGATGTGCACCTGGCTGGCCCCGGCGGTGGTGGCGGCGGCAAGGGCGGCAACATTCAGCAGTGCGATGAAGTGGACAACGCGGTCGCCGCGGCCACTGCCAAGGCGCCGGCCAAGCCGCGCGTCACCGCCTCGATCTCGCAACCGGTGCGCAGCGTCAAATCCGTCAAGGCATTGCCCGCCGCGCGCGGCGATACCGACGAGGACGCGCCGCGCATGCCGACGCCGCGCTGGCACAGCTTCCTGCCGGGCATGTTCCGCTAAGCCTGCCGCAAAGCACGCCGCTTGCGTTCGCTTTTCCGGCGCCTCCTGCGCCCCGACCCCATCGATGACGCGCATTGGCGCGACGCGATCGCGCGCGTTCCGTTCCTCGCGACGCTCGACGCACAACGCCAGGCGAAGCTGCACGCGCTGACCTCTCGCTTCGTGCACGAGAAAGCCATCACGCCGATCGGCGACCTGGCGCTCGACGCCACGCAACGCATCCAACTCGCCGCGCTGTGCTGCCTGCCGCTGATCGAATTCGGCGCCGAAGGCCTGCACGGCTGGTCGCAACTGCTCGTCTATCCCGATGCGTTCCGCGTCAATCGCACGCATGTCGACGCGGCGGGCGTGCTGCACGAATGGGACGACGAACTGATCGGCGAAGCCTGGGAAACCGGCCCGGTGATCCTGTCGTGGGCCGACGTGCAGGCAGACTTCGAATCGCCGCGCGATGGCTTCTGCGTCGCCGTGCATGAAATCGCGCACAAGCTCGATGCGCTCGACGGCGTCCTCGACGGTACGCCACCGCTGCCGCGCGCGTGGCAACGCGATTGGGCGCGCGATTTCCAGAAGGCGTACGACGTGTTCGCCGATCGCGTCGACCGCAATCGCAAGACGCAGATCGATCCTTACGCGGCCGAGGCGCCCGAGGAGTTCTTCGCGGTCTGCACCGAGTACCACTTCAGCGCGCCGGAACTGCTGCGCGCGGAGATGCCGACGATCGCCGCGCATCTCGAACGCCTGTACGGTCCTTCGCCGTTCGCTTGATTCAAAGGCCCGGCGGCAACTTCACTTCGAAGCGCGCACCGCCGAGCTCTTCCGAACGCCGCACTTCCAGCTCGCCGCGATAGCCGCGCACGATGTCCTGCACGATCGCAAGGCCGATGCCGTGGCCCTGCACGCGCTCGTCGCCGCGCACGCCACGTTGCAGCAACTGCGCGACGCGTTCGACCGCGATGCCGGGACCGTCATCGTCGACCGCGAGCAACAAGCCATCGCGACGACCCGGCGAGGTATCGCCCACGCGCACCGTCAGCAGCACGCGCGACTTCGCCCACTTGAAGGCGTTCTCTAGCAGGTTGCCGAGCAATTCCTGCAGGTCGCCCGGTTCGCCGTGGAAGCGCGCGTTCGGATCGAACTCGAATTCGCACAGCACCTTGCGCGAGGAATACACCTTCTCCAGGCCGCGCACGATCTGCTCGGCGTGCGGCTCGATGTCGATCGGCGCGGCGAACAACGCGTGACCGCTCGATGCAGCGCGCGCGAGTTGGTAGGACACCATTTCGTTCATGCGCCGCAATTGCGTCGCGACTTCTTCGCGCAGCTCGGCTTCGGGCGTCGGGTTGTCCAGGCGCGCGCGCAGCACGGCGAGCGGCGTCTTGAGGCTGTGCGCGAGGTCGGCCAGCGTGTTGCGCTGGCGGTCCAGGTTTTCGCGCTCGCTCTCGATGAAGGCGTTGATGCTTTCGGTGAGCGGTTCGAGTTCGCGCGGATGTTGTTGGCTCATCCGCGCGAGCTGGCCGCGGTGCACGCGCTTGAGTTCGCCGACGACCTGTCGCATCGGACGCAGGCTCCAGCGCAACACGAGCATCTGCAGCAACAACAGCACGAGGCCCGCGCCGCCCAGGTACCCCCACAGCGCGCGGCGGAACACGCGGATCTGCGAGGCCAGCGCGCTGGTGTCTTCGGAGATGTAGACGGTGTATGGGAACTCGCCCTGCGGCCCGCCTTCGGCCCACACCAGGCCCTTGCCGAGGCGATAGATCTCGGCGGACGAACCATCGCTGCGCGTGATCGGCAGCGGGCCTTCGAACTTGTCGACCGCGGGCGCGAGCATGCCGCCGAGCGGAAGCTCCGGGCCCTGCGCCGAGGGCGAATCCCAATGGCCGTTCGGCAACACGACTTCGGCATACAGCCCGCTGCCCGGGCGTTCGAAGCGCGGCTCGGGCGGTGTGTCGGGAACGTAGAGGGTGCCGTCGCGCAGGAACTCGATGCCGCTGGCGTATTCCAGCGCGTAACTCTCAAGCCGCGTGCGCAGGTTGCTTTGCGCGGTTTCCAGGAACGCGCGATCGAGCGCGTATCCGGCAAGTGCAAGGAAAGCGACGAGCCCAAGGCTCGCCGCAAGCAGCTGCCGCGACTGCAATGAGCGCGCGCGCCACCGAGACTTGTCGAAGAACGCGTCGCCCACAGACGATGAGGTCAATCCCCGCTACGCGGGATCGCGAAGCGGTAGCCGCGTCCGCGCACGGTCTCGATCGGCTTGAGTTCGCCTTCGGGATCGAGCTTCTTGCGCAGGCGGCCGATGAAGACTTCGAGCACGTTGGAATCGCGGTCGAAATCCTGCTGGTAGATGTGCTCGGTGAGGTCGGCCTTCGAGACCAGCTCGCCCGCATGCATCATCAGGTACTCGAGCACCTTGTACTCGTACGAAGTCAGGTCGACGTTGCCGCCGTTGACGGTCACCGTCTGCGCGGCGAGGTCGAGCACGACCGGGCCGCATTCGAGCGTCGGCTTGCTCCAGCCCGCGGCGCGGCGCACGAGCGCATTGATGCGCGCGAGCAACTCTTCGACGTGGAAGGGCTTGACCAGGTAATCGTCGGCGCCCTGCTTCAGGCCTTCGACCTTGTCCTGCCACGACGAACGCGCGGTGAGGATGAGCACCGGGAATTTCTTGCCCTCGTCGCGCAGCGCCTTGATCAGCTCCATGCCCGACATCTTGGGCAGGCCGAGGTCGATGATGCCGAGGTCGAAGGGCACTTCGCGGCCCATGTACAGGCCTTCTTCGCCGTCCTGGGCGGAGTCCACGGCGAATCCTTCGCGCTTGAGGCGGGCCGAGAGGGTTTCGCGAAGCGGGGCTTCGTCTTCGACGAGCAGGATGCGCATGGTGACTCCGTGTCTGCGAAGGCCTGAGCGGCCGTTGGCTCAGAGGGTGGGGTCGCCGTCGTCGTCGGAGCGTGTACGGGGCTTGTCCTGCCGCCCTTTACCGCCGTTCTTGGCATCCCGCGGCTTGGCCGCCGGATCGTCCCAGAACACGCGGACGCGACCCTTGCTGTCGATGATCTTGACACGATTCACGTCGCGCCCGTCGGACTGCACCTGCTCGGCACTGAGCACCTGGCCGTTGCGTTCGGCGCGTCGCACCGATTCGGACAGGCCCTGCTGCTGATTGCGATGCGGCGAGCGCGGCTGTTGCGGTTCCTGCTGCGGCTGCGGTTGCGGCTTCTGCGGCTGCGGCTGGGCCCACGCGACGACGCTCGCACCCGCGAGGGCGAGTGCCAGCGACATTCGGGACAGGGACAGCGACAGCAACGGCATGGGCGCTCGGCTCGTGGTCCAGCGGGGATGCGGTCATTTTTCGAACGTGGCGGTGAATCACGTCTGAACTTTTTCTTCACACATGCACGCCGTTCATGGCCGGTCGCGCCACGGATGACGTTCCCGACCGCTCAGAACAGCTCGCCGACACAGCAGCGGAGCGAGCCGCCGGCGGCCTCGATGGCCGTGAGCGGCACCGTGCGGACCTCGAAATCCGCATCCGCCAAGGCCTGTCGCGTGGCGGGCGAGAGGGCCGCGCCGGCGCCTTCGCTCATCCATGCGACCTGGTGCGACAGCGCGATTGCGTTGCCGGCGAAGGCCGCGTGCTCGGCTTCCGACAGGAGGATGGCGTGCGGCGCGTAGAGCGAAACCAGCGCATCGACCACCGCCGGATCGGCGAACCCGCGCGGACACACCAGCGCCGCGCGCCCGGCCAGGACCGCCAGCACGACGTTGGTGTGGTACTCGCCCGGCGCCAGGTCGAACAACAAGGTCGCGCGCAGGCCGAAGGCTTCGTGCATCAATTGCGCGCCGATGTCGTCGCAGCGCTCCGATAGTCCGCACCAGCCGATGCCGCGCGCGCGGTCGATCACCAGCGCGCCCGTGAGTTCGCAGGGATGGACCTGGTCGGAGAGATCGATCTCGGCGTAATCGAGCACGCCGCCGAAGAACGCGCGGATGTCCGCGCGCGCGGCTTCGCGCTGGCGCACCGCATGGCGCATGCGGCCGACGATGTAACGGCCCTGCCCCGTCGCGAAGACGTTGTTGGGGAACAGGCCATCGGGCGCATCGGGATCACCGGGGAAGCAGATCGTCGGAACGACCTGCGCGAGTGCGCGATGCAATGCGCGATGTTCGTCCGATGCGCGCGCGGCGTCGAAGCCGTCGTGCTCAGCCATGTAGCGATTGTCCCGCGCAGATTCGGCCGCGAGGCGAAACCCGTCGGGCGCAACGAGGAACGCACCGCGCGCGGTGGGCGGGCCGAAGTCGTGCGCGAGCGTGCGCGCACGTGAGACGAATGCACCGATGTCGCGCGTGATCATGCGACGAGCGCCGGCGCTTGCGTGAGCGCGAGCGCCTGTTCGATGAGCGACCAATCGGCGCCGGGCTTGTGCGCGCCTTCGCTCAACACCTGTCGGAATGCGCGACCACCACGCTCGCCCGCGAACAGGCCGAGCAGGTGGCGCGTGATGTGCTTGAGATACACGCCGCGCGCGAGTTGGTCTTCGATGTACGGACGCATCGCGCGCAGCAGTTCACCGCGCGTGCGCAACGTGCCGCCGAACCACGCGACGTCGAGACGATGCAGCAGATACGGATCGTGGTACGCCGCGCGGCCGAGCATCGCGCCGTCGACGTGATCCAGATGCGCCGTCGCCTCGGCTTCTGTCGCGATCCCACCGTTGACGATGACCTGCAACCCGGGCCGATCGCGCTTGAGCGCATACGCCCAGTCGTAGCGCAGCGGCGGGACTTCGCGGTTTTCCTTCGGCGAAAGCCCCTTGAGCCACGCATTGCGCGCATGCACGACGAACATGCGGCAGCCGGCGGCGGCCACGGTGTCGATGAAGGCGACGAAGTGATCGTAATCGTGGTCGTCGTCGACGCCCAGGCGGCACTTCACCGTCACCGGGATGGCGCACGCAGCGACCATCGCGGCGACGCTGTCGGCGACGAGCGCCGGTTCGCGCATCAGGCATGCACCGAAACGACCGGCCTGCACGCGATCGGACGGACAACCGCAATTGAGGTTGATCTCGTCGAAGCCATGTTCGGCGCCGATGCGCGCGGCCTGCGCGAGCAGTTCGGGTTCGCTGCCGCCCAATTGCAGCGCGACGGGATGTTCGATCGCATCCATCGCGAGCAGGCGCGTGCGATCGCCGAGGACCACTGCGTTGGCATGCACCATCTCGGTGTACAGGCGCGCGTGCGGCGCAAGCACGCGATGGAACACGCGGCAATGCGTGTCCGTCCAATCCATCATGGGCGCTACCGAAAGCCTGATGGCTTGCGCGTTCAAAGACTTAGGCGACATATCCACAGACTCGTGATGCCAGAGAGTCCCGCTAAGTCCCTGTTTCGCCCGTCCGTTCCCGGTGTAATGTACCGACACTGCACCAAGGCCGGAGCGCTGTACCAAATGGCGGTGATTGAGCGGCGGGGCAAGAAGTGGCGGGCGCTGGTGCGGCTCAAGGGCCATCCTACCGCGTCGGAGACATTCAACGGGCGCAAGGCGGCCGAGGACTGGGCAAAGGCCACAGAGGACGCGCTACGGGCTGGCAGGGCGTTGCCGGGGCGAGGGGCATCACTGGATGACCTGATCGACAAGTACCTAAAGGAAGTCGGGCGCTTCAAGCCCGTGTCCGCGACCAAGCGCGGCAACCTGAAACGCTGGACCGAATCGCTGGGCGAGCGCGATGTGTCCACGCTGACTGCGACAGACATTCTCGACCACGTAGCCAAGCGCGAAGCTGGCCCCGCGACGATGGGGATGGAGGTGGGGTTTCTTGCAGAAGTGCTGGCCGCAGGTAGGTCACTGTGGGGAATGACAATCCCGGACGTGATTGCGGCAGCGAATCCGACGTTGCGCCGGACGGGGGCTATCGGCAAGCCGCAGGAGCGCGACCGCAGGCCGACAGCCGAAGAACTGAAACTGTTGCTGGACTTCTACCGCTTTAACCTGGCGAAGCTCCCGATGCAGGATCTGGTCCCCTTCGCTATCGAATCCGCAATGCGCTTGGGAGAGGTGGTGCGTATCCGGTGGGACGACTATCGCCCCGGCAACAAGCCAATGGTGCTGATCCGTGATCGCAAGGACCCGAAGAAGAAGGCGGGCAACGATCAGCTCGTCCCGTTGCTTGGCGAGTGTGGCGCCATCATCGAGCGCCAGCCACGCACGGGGCCGCTGATCTTCCCGTACAAGGTGGACAGCGTGGGGTCGTCCTTCCGGCGGGCATGCGAGCGGCTACAGATCGAAGACTTGCACTTTCACGATCTGCGCCACGAAGGCACGTCCCGCCTATTCGAACAGGGCTACCAGATTCAGGAGGTGGCCTTGGTTACCGGCCACCGTGATTGGAAATCCCTGAAGCGATACACGAACCTCTGCCCGACTTCGCTGCACCGTTAGGAGAACACCCCCGCATTCCGCAGCGCGGTAATCAGCTCGTTGATCTTCGTGTTCACGCCCGCGATGTTGACCTCGGCGGCGTTGGCCGGAGCCGTACCCCGCACGGGCTTCATGTAGCGCGCGGAGCCGTGGAAGCGCTGCCCGCCTGCAAAGACTTCGGTGGCGTCGTTGACGCCCTTGTTCGGAGCGCGCATACGGGTTGGGCTGGCATTGAGCATCACGCCGCCGTCGATTAGGGACCGTGAGCTGCCCGCGTCAATGTCCAGCACGCGCTGCGTCGAAGAGACTGCGGTGTTGGTGTAGCCGTCTGCGGTGGTGTTGGTCGGGCTGTGGTTGTACTCGGTGTACAGGGCATAGGTACGAACGTCCGTACCCGCCGCAAGGTCGAAGCCAAGGCCGGAGTTGTAGGACGCCTGCCCGCCGAAGATGATCGTGCCGTAGGTGGCCGCCCCGTCCGTGCGATGCAGGAGGCCAGGAGAGACAGACGGGCCGTTGCCGTTCCGGTCGAACTGGCACATGTAGAACGTCGTGCAGTTGAACCCGAATCGGAGGTCAAAGCCCGGACCCTGCGTGGACTCTGAGAATCGGCAGTGGCGCCATTCGGAGAAGAACGCCGCCTGCTCTTTCGTGCCGCCAGCGCCCGCAGCGTCAGCATCGTAGGGGGCCGTGCGGACGTTGGCCCAGCGGAACCCGGTAACGCACACGCGCTCAGCGAAAATCTTCCGCTGCTGCAAGACGCCCGCGTAGGTTTGCGTCGTGCCTTGCGTGTTGTTGCTGCCGTCAATCGTGAAGTCCTTCCACACGACCCGCGCGCCGAAGGCGGACGGACGAATGCGGAAGCCATGCGTTGAGGTGCGGCAATCGAAGGTGACGCGGTTCACGCCCGCGCCCCAAATATCGACCTCTTGGTCCCAATCAATCTGCGAGTTGAGGCGGTAGGTCCCCGGCGGCACCCAAATGATCGCGGCGCCCGAGTTCTTCGCGTTGTTCAACGCGGTCACGCAATTGGCAACGCCCGTGGGGTCGGCGCCAAAGTCGGCCACCAGATCCACCATGCCGCCCGGCAGCGAGCCGGAGCCGCCGCCGCCAGGAGACCCCGGAGGGCCCGCCGGCCCCTTCAGCGCGACTTGGAAGCCGTATGCGCCCGCCGCCTTTTGGTAGGCATCGCCAGTGCTGGTGATGACCCAATCGCCGTTGACGCCCAGCGCGTTGGACGGGACGCCGGAGTTGTAGCGCCACACCGAACCTGCCGCGCCAGCCGCACCCGTGGCGCCCGTCGATCCGGCGGGGCCAGTTGCACCAGCCGGGCCAGTCGGACCCGTTGCACCAGCGGCGCCGGTCGCACCCGTGGGGCCAGCAGCGCCCGCAGGACCCGCTGGGCCAGTCGGGCCCGTAGGGCCGACGATGGGGCCTACGTCATCCCACGAACTCCCGTTCCAGACGTGCAGGTGGCCTGAGGCGGTGACGATGTAGGCATCGCCCACAGAGGCGCCACCCGGGAGCGCGCCAACCGTCGCGACAGAGCCAAGGATGGTGACGCCCGAGCCATCGGCGCCCGCAGGGCCTTGGGGGCCCGTCGCGCCTGTAGCGCCCGCAGGCCCCGCAGGACCCGTAGCACCAGCCGCACCCGTGGCACCGGTGGCACCCGTGGCACCAGGCGCACCGACGAGCGATGCCAGCCACGACGCCTCAGAGCCTACGTAGCCGTGGGCGACCGCGATCTCGTAGGCGCTAGCGCCGTCCGAGCCGTCAGCGCCCGGTGTCCCTGACCCGCCACCAATGATGATCCAACCGGGGACTGTCGCGTGCCATTGCCACGTCTTCCCTGCTTCCGTATGCAACTGCCCGTTGGTCGGGCTGTCCGGGAAATTCACCGCCATCCTTGACACTCCAAGCGCCGTCCGTGGCGCGTTGTTGGCTTCCGCCTCACCCCTGATTGCGTTAGCGTTGCTGCATGGAAACTCTTTGGGATCGCCTCCAAACCGGAGAGCGCGACTTCGCGTGCCGCGTCACGTCGGCCGACTTGGAGGAATCGCGCCCGCTTGCCGAGCGATTGGGCTTGCGCGTCTTGGTCGTGTCCGAAGCCGATGGGTGGGCGGACGTGGAAATCGAAGACGGCAACTTCAGTGCGTGGAGACGGGTGTTGTCGTGACCGACCGCCTGCGCGCCATCGCAGTCTTGGTCGTGGCGTCGGCCTATATTTATTGGGCGCCCAATGCCTTCATGGAGTACGCCCACGGGATCACGCCGCCCAGCCTTCGTGAGCCGACGCCTCTGGAACTGCGCGCGAAGCAGGCCGCCGCCGATCACGCGCCGCACGATTGCGACTACAAGATTGGTGGTCCGTGCCGCAATCCAGACGCGCCGATTGCCATATGGGGCGACTCAATGGCAGGCGCATGGGCTACCGGGATTAGCGCGGACACCTACACGTTCCCCGCCTGCGCGCCAGCCGTTGGGCAGGCTGGCATTTCGGCCGCCTGTCGCGCCTTCAATGACGCTGTACCCGCTCGCATCAAGGCCGGTACCGTGATCCTGGCCGCCAGATGGGTGCAGTACCCCGACGGAGACCTCACCGAGACGTTCAAAGCGCTGCGCGGCAAGCGCGTCCTAGTGATGGGGCCGACGCCACGTATCCCCGGTGGCGTTCCCGCCTGCATCCGATACGGCCAGAGTTGCGCCGTGCCGCGCGCGAAATTTGACGCGCAAGCCGTGCCGATCCTTGCAAACTTGCGACAACAGGCCAAGCCGTTCCCGAACGTGCAAGTGCTGGACCTGTCCGACCAATTCTGCACGCGCGAGAGTTGCCCCGGCGTGCGGGATGGCGTGGCCCTGTACTTCGACGCGATGCACCCGAGCAGGACGCAGGCGCGGCGCGTGATGGCTGCGATTAGCGACGCGGGAAAGCTGTCGTTGGCGCGGTGAACGCGGACGAGTGACGCCCTGCGCGGGTGAACCGAATTTCCTGCATCCACCCGTTGAAGTCGCGGGCGGTGTTGAACGGATCGCGGCCGATGGTGAAAGCCTGACCAGAATCGGTAGGCGTTGACGCCTGTGTGGCACTTCCCTGCAACGCACCGTTGAGAAACAGGTAGGACACGTTGGAGATGCGGCTCCATTCGATGTGATACCACGTGCCAGTCGTCATGGCCGTAGAACCAACGATGTTCACCACGGCGGTGGACGCGTTGAACAACAAAAAGCCAAGCTGGTTGGAGGCGTTCATGTAGAACGTGAAGCCACCGTTGCCCGCTGCGGTGCGCTTGCCTGCGAACGCCTGGATACGCCCCAGCTCGTTGAGCCGGACATACATATCAATCGAGACATCGCCCGTCCCGGAGGTCCGAAGATCCGCGTGATCGGCAAAGGTGATGTAGTCGCCCGTGCCATCAAGCCGCAGGGACGCGCTGCCCACGAGCGCTTGCGACGTGTCGATCTTCGCATTGCCAACGAACGTGCTACGGAAGCACGAGTTGGAATCGTTGATCGTGGTGACGGCGTTGTTGCGGTGATTGCACCCGAGCATCAGGACAACGTTGCCCCAGCCCGCCGGATCAACCGCCGTCATGGGGATGGCGTCGGTCATCGTTCCCGAATCACCGTAGCCGTACAGGTCGATCAGTGCCGCGTCGGCGTCGGTCGTCCAGTTGGCCGTGCGGGAGAACAGGGTGCGGAAGTTGGAATGCGCGCCGAAGATGGCACCGCCTCCCACAAAGTCGCCCTGCGCTGTCGCAGCCTCGACCATGACCGCCGTAGACCACACGCCGCCAGCGTTGCGCACGCGGCGCATCTTGTCGCCACTGACGTTGTACCAAACCTCCATCGTCCCGCTCGGGCCAGGCACGAGGCAATGCGAGCCGACATAGCCCGAAGTGGGGCTAATGTCCACGACGCTCGCAACCGTCACGGGCGAAGTCCACGAGCCGCCCGAGAGCATGATGTGCTTCAGGTCGTAGTTCGGGGTAACACCGTCTGCGAACAGGACGTGCGGATTGCCCGATGTATCGAATTGCATACTCGGCGCGTCGCCGTCATTGGTGCCGTGGTTGTAGATGCGGAAGCTGGAGTCCGACTGCGCCTTCGTGACCGGCAAGCTGCCTGCGGTGACGGTGGTGCTGCTGTCGTAGTTCCTGACGTTCCCGGTGGTGGTGTCCAGCACGTAGTAGTACACGTTCTGGCGGGCGGTATCAGCTGCCGTGGTGTACGTGCAAACGAAGTGGATGTCTGTGCCAACGGCGTTGCAGTTGGCCGAATACACGCGGCTGTTGGCGCCGTAGTTCACGAGCGAGGTGAACGCCGCGAAGCTGCCTACGCCAGAGCTGGGCGTGACGGACGAGTAAGCGAGGAATTGGTTCGTACCGGACGCGCTGTCGCGGACGAACAGATAGATTTTGGAGCCGACCAGCACCGCCTTCGGGTAGGTGTACGCAGAGCCAATGTCGGCCTGCTGCGTCCATGCCGAAATATTGTCGGCCGCGTTGGTCACGGACCACTTCTGCGACGTGCTGTGCGAGCCGAAGAAGCAGTGGATGTAGCCGCTGGCATCGCGCACCAGCGCAGGGTGGCCGTGGTCATCGCTGGCAAGGCTGAAGGTGCCGACCTTGTAGCGCTCGCCCCACGTTTCCGAGGCGTGATCGTAGGCAGCCGCATGGACGCCCTTGAAGCCGTTGGTGCCGACGAACTGCCACGCAACGTAGGTCTTGTTCGCACCGGACTCGTAGAAGCCGCCCGGACCGCTCACAGGCTCCCAGCCGGGAGTGAGCATCAGGTCGCTGCTGTAGAACGGGATCGGCGGATCAGGGCCGAGGTCGCGCGGCGCAAACATGCCGAGCAACATTAGACCGGCTCCATGTCGCCAATCAGGCGCCAGGTGTCCGTGCCGACTTTGCGCAGCGAGCAGCCGCTGTCCTGCCCTTTGAGCTTGAGCGTAATGTCGGCGTTATAGAGGATCGTCACGCCACCCGTGGCGACAATCGTGGTCTGCCCTGCACCCTTCTGCCACACCTCAAGGAAGTATCCGATGGGGAAGGCGACGGACGAATTGAGCGGCACGGTGAAGTTGTTCGCGCTCGCGTTGTCCATGATGACAACTTGGTCTGCGAGAACGGCCGTATAGCTGGAGGTCTGCGTGCCGACAGTCGTACCCGACGAAGGCGTGACCCATTGCGTGTTGTAGTTCGTGCCGTCGATCTTCGACAGCACTTGGCCCGCCGAGCCGCCCGTGGGAACGCCGGGGCCAGTGGCACCTGTTGCGCCCGCCGCACCAGCGGCACCCGTGGCGCCCGTAGCGCCTGTGGCGCCCGTCGGGCCAGTTGCACCCGTCGCGCCTTGCAGCGAAGTCGTCGCGCCCGTGTCGTCCTTGTAGGACGGTTCCCCGGTGGCGTCATCGACGAAGATTGCGACACGTCCCGTTGCCGGGGTCGGCACATCGGCCGCATCGGTCAGCAGGAGAGTAATGTCAGCCATTCAGACCTCGATGAGCGCGCCATCGACGACGAGCGATCCGTCCACGTCGATGGTTCGGTGAAATAGGGCTTGCTTGTGTTCGGGGACCATCCAAGACGCACCGGCCGCGATGTAGGTCGGCACGAACGCATCCGCGCCATTGCCGCCGCCGACGTTCACCCACTGCACGCTCGTCCCGTCGTCGTAGCGCCAGAACTCGGTCAGGTCGTCGGTGTTGATCCAGTGGCGATAAACGTCGATGTCCGGCGCGGTTGCCGAGAACACTGGCAGCGCACTGAGCGCAAGGTCGAGCGCGCCCTGTACGTCACTGACGCCTAGCGCCATCAACGCATCGTTGAACGCGAGATCTTCGGCCGTGGCTTCCTGCGTCCCTTCCACGCGCCCGAACTCGTCGCGCGTGAACTTCCACAGGCCATCGCCCGCCCCGGTGTCGTCGAACAGCGCCAGCGCAAACACCGTCGCATTGGCCGTGGCCGCCGGATTGGTGATCGTGATGCCGGTGCCTTCCTGCATCGACCGCGCAACGATGGTCCCGCCTGCGTTGACGAGGTAGCCAGCGGTGGTGAGCTTCGCAATGTCGGACAGCGCGCCGGAACCGGGCTGCTGGCCTTCGACAATCTGCGTGATGCGTTCGACGACTTGCGAGGACGTGCTGAGGCCGTTGAAGAACTGACGCCACGCACGCGACATGCACCCCGTGCGCGGATCAATGAGCGCTTCTGATTCCTTCGGAATCTGGCTCATTTCGGACCGATAGCGAGCCAGCTAACGGGGATGGTCGTGGCAACGTCGCCGCCAGGATCGGTGGAGTTCTCGTTGGTGTTGTAGACGAGCGTCAGGATCGCTTCGGTTGATTCGGTCACCACAATGGCGCGGTAGCCGCTGGATGCAATGTCGATCTTGTTCGCAGTCGCCACAACGAGAATCGGGTCGTCGGCGAAGGGCGTGTCATACGTCACCGCGACGGACGCGCCGTGCGGAGGCGAACCAGACGGAACCGGGAACGTGGCGCGGCTGCCTTGGATACGCCAGTTGCCCAGCGTGAAGTTGATGTACGTGTCTTCGTTCGTGGCGTCGTAGTCGGGGACGCCTGCGTCCGCCGGGGACTTCCACAAGGGCTGCGAGCCATCGGTCGTCAGCAGCTTCGACGCCTGCCCCGTCATGTCCGGGAGCAGCTTCGACAGGTATTCGATCCACTGAAGGACCGCGCCGTTGTTCGTCAGCAGCTTGCCGCTGTTGCCCGTCAGCGCCGGGATCGATGTCGCGGCGCCCGCCGGGTCGGTGATGTTGTCGTCATCGGCCACCGGAGTGACGAGGTTGTCGGCGGAATAGAACCGCGCGCGGCAGTCGTCGTTGGCGTAGATCGCCGTGGCGAATCGACCAGCGGCGTCCAACGTCTCGGTGCTGCCAAGATTCACCGCAGCGGCGGCGTCGGAGTACACGTCGAGCGGCGTGGTGGTCCCGGCCTCGGTGAAGTTGACGACACCGAAGGACAGGGGCTGCCCGAGGCTGTCGAAGAACACCTGCGAGCGGCGGTAGATTTCGAAGGCCATCATGGCTCCTAGAAAGCGAAAACCCCGCCTGAGCGGGGTGTGTGGTAGAAATGCGGTATGGACTGGCAAACCGGCCTCGCCATTGGGGTGGCCGCCTTCCTGGCGGACCTACGCAGGCGCTATCACGAGGGGCTTAAACCCTTCGATGGCTCATTTACGTTTGCGCGTGTCCTTTCGCTTCGTCTCGGTAGCCGCAGGGGTCGCAGCGACGCCGCCAGCACGGACGATGGGAGCCAGCGCCTTGCGCGCCTCCCCGCGCCCTTCAGCGAGCAGCAGACGAGCGAGGAAGTCGCTGTCCAAGCCCTTCTTGACCGCGCTGCCGCCCAACAGGGCTGCGAGGGTCAGCGGGAGATTGGTGGCACCAGCGGCACCCAGCAGGACCGGGGAGAGCCGTTCGGCCGTGCCTGAGGACGGCGGCTCTTTGATGCGCTGACCGATACGGGCCAACTCGCCCAGCTCGCCACGGCCACCGGAAGCCATCGCCTCCTTGCCTGCATTGTTCGCGTTGACGCGGCCCATCAGCGAAGCCGGGGAGATCGGCCCACCATCACCCTTCGCCACGAGATCCCGCAGCGTCTTGCGGTTGCCGTACTGCTGTCGCAGGGTCTTCCACGCAGCGGAGTCGGCAGGCGTGATCGAATCATCCATCGCGCCGCGCATCGCAGAGCGAATCTGGCCGACGAAGTGCGAGGCAGGCGTGCCCAGCTTGGTGACTTGGCCGAGCTGCGAGTCCAACGCCTGATAGGCGCGACCGGGCATCCCGCCCATGAGCGCGGACGTGGTGCCGTCCTGTGCGCCGCCCTCCACTCCTGTCCCCAGCCGCGCGTAGATCGAATCCAGCGCGTTCCCAACGGCCTTCTGCGCGTCGTCGCCAGCAAGGGCGGCTTCGCTGCGGATGGCCTCCAGGCGCCGCAGGAGGTCCGGAGACACGTCGAGGCTATTCCGCCCCGTCAGGTCTTCGAACTCGCGGCCCATGCGCTTCTTGGCCGCCGCATAGACCTCGGGCGTCACCACGTCCGCGTCCTCGCCAATCGTCTTGGCAAGCTCGCGGTTGAACTGCGCGATCTGTTGTTCGGTCTTCTTGGAGCCACCGATGATTGGCATACGCTCCAACTGCGACTGAATGAACTTCAGCGCCTTGGAGTCGGAAAGTTGCGCCGGGGTCAGCGTGATGCCGTGCGACTTCGCCAGCTCGTACAGCCTGCGCGTCTCTTGCGGAATCGCCTTTGCGGCACGCTCGCCCCAGCCAGAGAGCGCATTGCCCGCTTTGCCGCCGATCCAAGCAGCGCCAGCGCCAATCCCGGCGTTCGTCAGTCGGCTTTCGTCTTCAGCAACAGGCTGCAAGCCACCGTAGAGCGCGCCAACCGCCATCGCGCCCTTGATGCCCTTACCCATCGGCCCAGCGGTCAGCGCAACGTCACCAGCGAACCGGCCCGTATTGCCTGCGGCCGTAGACTTCACGGTCGCATCGTTGAACTCGCGCGCCTTGGATTCCATCTCGCGCATTTGCGGAGTGTCGCCTTGCACCAGACCGCCGATGCCACGGATGGCGCGGTCCACGGGCTCGCCAAGACCGATGGCGGCCTGCTGATACCACGGCATCTGTGCGTAGTCGCGCGCGGACGATTCGGTACGCCACTTCTCGTAGTTGGCGCTGGCGTTCGGGTCCGACTCCTGCAACACGCGGAAGGCGTTCGGGTCGGTCGCTGCGACGTTGACCGAGCCTTTCACCCCGCCGAAGTCCGGCTTCGCAGGCGCAGCAGCGGGCGCTGCCGTTCGCATGGAACGAATCGCGCTTGCCAACTGGCGCGCATCATCCACATTGCCCGCCGCGTCGGCCTTGCGAAGCGCGGCTTCCAACTGCTCGACGGTCGCCATTACTTGTATTTGTCCAGAAGGGCGTCGATGGAGGAGTCTTGCGTGTTCGTCTCTCGCGGCTGGATGTTCGCGGAGCTGCCGCCGTTGTCCTCAAGGACCGCTTGGTAACCGTCGCGCGTTGCCTTGACGAGCGCTTTCAACTGCGCCAATTGGTCCTTCGTTACCGACTCGTACTCACTGCGGCTCGGGTTGGCGAGCTGTGCGAGCTGCGTCTCGTAGTCGGACATGGCGCCTTCGCCAGGCGTGCGCGTGAGCTTGCGCACCATGCCTTGCAACAGCGAGACCGCCGCATCGAATCGCTTGCCGTCCTCGGTCGGCAGATACTTGCCGACATAGGGCGTAGCCGAGAAGGAGTTTTCCAGCGGTTGGAACGCGTTTTCCACGAGCGAGAGCTGGTGTTCGATGGCATTCAAGTCGATCAGCTTCA
This sequence comes from Noviluteimonas gilva, assembly GCF_009740395.1. Classification (GTDB taxonomy): domain Bacteria; phylum Pseudomonadota; class Gammaproteobacteria; order Xanthomonadales; family Xanthomonadaceae; genus Noviluteimonas; species Noviluteimonas gilva. The sequence goes on along the minus strand of NZ_WOXT01000001.1, from coordinate 1,080,119 downwards.
GCTTGGCGGTGTTCGCCTGCTTCAACATCGTGGCCGACGGCTTGCCGCCGCCTGTGTCGCCAATGACCATATTCCTGAGCTGATCCGGCGTCGCGCCCATCTGCTGCGCGAGTTGCAGCTTTTCCATCATCGCTGAGGGCTGCTGCGTCTCCGACTTCGGAGGCGTGTAGCCCAGCGGACCCTGCTGCGCGATCTGTGCGCCACGCGGGAGCTGCGTGTGCAAGTGGTCGCCTTCGTCAATGACGGAGAAGCCCATGCCCTTCGCTGCTTCCATGTACGAGCGACGCATCGCGGGGTCGCCGATGACCACATCGCCCGCAGTGCCGCGAATGTGCTGGCTGTTCGGAACGCCGCCAACCTCGCGGTTGTGTTCCGGCGTCCGGACCATGCTGGAAATCTGCCCGCCGAATCGACCAGCAAGCTGCTGGATGGCTGCCTGCACTTCCTGCGGATTGCGCGGAGTGCCGCCACCGTAGTTTGGCTGCGAGAACTCCGCCGAGCGCGGGTTGAACAGCATCTGCTGCGAGCCGCCATCGCCTGTGGGCACGTTCGCAAGCTGCGAATTGACCGGCGCGAAGGGCTGCGACACGATCTGGCGGCCCGAGGCGTCGTAACGCGCGGAGCCAGGCGCCAGCGTGAACTGCTCGGCCTCCTTGCCACCCGCCATCTGCTGAATCATCGGCAGGAATTTCGGGTCGTACTGATCCGGCACCGGAATGCCGGTGATCTTGCGCACTTCGGCCGCAAGTTGCGGATACGCCTGCACCTTCATCTCGTCAGGCATGGAGGCGAAAATCTGCGCGTGCTGGACGATTTGCTTCCTGCGGTCGTCGTCCATGCCGCTGAACTGCTGCCGCGCGGCCATTGCCTGCTGCGGGTCAATCGCCATCGCCTCGCCCAGCGCAGACTCGCGCTGATCAGGGTTCTGGTACGCCTGCGACAGCAGCAGCGCCAGCGTCTTCTGCTTCTTGCGCTCGCGGCCCGCATCAGCGATGCGCAGGCCGTCCATCGCCATGTCGTAAATGCCCATTAGGAGCCCCGGTTGCTGTTCCAGTAGGTGAAGGCGTTACCGAGCGCACCAGCGGTCTGCTGCCAGTTCTGGCCCTGCTGTGCGTAGGACGAAGCGCGATTCGCACCGTTCTGCATGATCGCGTTGCCAACAGCGTTGGCGCCTTGCTGCCCCATCTGGCCGACGTTGGCGACGGCTTGATAGCCCTGCCCCGCCTGCCCCGCGAGCTTGGCCCAATAGTCGTTCATGCCCTGCGCGGCCATGCCTTGCCCGTATTGGATCGTGTCGGCCGTGTGACCGCCCGAGTACAGGCCACCACGCGCAGCCGCACTGCGATCCAGGCCCTGCATCCCCTGATCGAAGCGAAACTTGTAATCGGGCGAGTTCATAAAGCCCGAGTAGTCGCCGTTGAGGAAGTCGTTCTGACGACCCAGCGCGCCATAAGCAGACTGCATGAACGGCAGGTTGTCCGCGCGGTTCTGCGCATCGCGCTGCTGCTGGTACCAAATGTTCATGTACGTGGCGTCGCTCGACGCATCCGCACCCTTTTTTGCGGCCATGTTTGAGCCGACCGCGCCGATGACGGCACCTGCAATTACGCCCCAAGGCATCCTTGCCTCTCCCTTATTCCGGCTGAAGCCAGCCGCGTTCCATCAGTTCATGTACGACTACCGGGTCCATCCCGTAGTCGCGCGGTTCAATTCGCATCTCACGCAGCAAGCGGTAGCGCGCACTGTCGAAGGGAATCCCCGGCAACAGGTGCGACCAAATCTCTTTCGCCTTGTCCTCGTTCCAGAGGTCAGCGAATGTCCAGCGCTTGCCCTTGGCCTTCGCAAACGCGCCACGGATGCCGTTCGTGCTGGGAAGCCCCAGCTTCTTGAGGCACTTGTCGCACTCGTCCGCATCGCGTTCGATGATCGCGACGGGGCAGTCGAACTGCTCCAGCCACTTCGGCATGAGGTAGGCGCCCGTGCAGCTGATCCCGAGACGCTTCGTGCCGCCTTCCCAATGCTCGGGAAGCTGCTTGGCGAACGGGTCGTGCAGGCAGAGCGTGCGGTCGGTGGTCAGCCAGTTTGCGAGCCATGTCGTGCCTGAGCGCGGAAGGCCCAGCACGATGAAATCAACACTTGACATTCGCTAAACCGCCCTCAGGTACACTTTTGCCAGCATGGCTTTCACGGGGAACCGCAATGTCTGAACCCGACTTTGTTGCCAAGAAGTCCGGCGAGTTCTGGACGATCCAAGTCGCCTGTGGAACTGGCACACGCGACTACGTAATCCGCATGAGCGACGGGGCGCTTTTTGAGCTTCCTGACGACCGCGTGCCGTTCGTGGTTTTCAAGTCACCGAACGCAAACGATTAACGAAATCCGCTCACGGGCCGACTGATTCGGTACCCAATGCGTCACATCGTTGCGGAACTCAAACACGTCACCGTCCACGGTGCGCAGCTCGCAATCGTCGAAGCAGAAGGCTTGGTTGTGGTCGGCCTTGATCGACACGCAGAACTTGCGGTAATGCGAGGCGTGCCAGCCCGAGTCGATGTGCGGCTTCACCTGGCCGCCCGGACGAATCCGCGTGAGAAGCACGCCGCCCAGCTTTTCAGCCTTGGCGAAGCGCTGCACCTTGCGCGCGAGTGACCACGCGGCGGGGATCTTCGTGATGCTCGGATACCACACGCTTGCGTGCGGCTCGTTGAACGCCGCCATGTCGCCCGTGAAGTTGCCGAAGTCGTTGTAGCGGCACCACACGTCCGACACGTCACCATGCGGACCTTCGTAGATCGTCGTGCGCTGGCGATGCTCGTCCCACAGCTCGGGATGCGCGTCCAACTGCCCTTGCAGCGGGCCAACGTCCCAGCCGGAGGCGACAAGCTGGATGGGCTTCACTGACCCGCAGGCTCCGTCTGCATGTAGGCAGCCATCAGGTTGGCGCGGAAGTCGCCCGTCACCCGAATCTTAAACACGATGTGGTGTCCGATGCCCCAGCGACGCAGAATCAGGCGCTTGACGAACTCGCCCGTCTCACCCGCTGCAACAAGGCGCGGATCGCTGAAGGTGTGGCCGCCATTCTTGCTAACCGACACTTCGATCTGGTTCACGAAACGTCACCCACGTAGACATACGTTGTGGAGGTGCCGAAGCACGCGAGGTCGCCCGTGGCGTAGCCGTTCGCGCCGCCCGCATAGACGCCGTTGCCGAGGTTCAGCGTGGTGAGCTGATTCGTCCACGAGCCGCTGGTGCCATCCGGCGAGGTGTTGACCCCGGAGCCAAGCCCCGCGATGAAGTGGTAGCCGTTCGCCAGCACCTTGTTCCCGCCCGAATACGGCGTTGCGAACGAGGAACCGCTGTTGGTCGAGCGTGCGACGTGTTGAACAGAGCCAACCAAGCCGCCCACCAGCACGGTCGTGCCGAGCGCCGCCACCGAGATGGAGCTGGTAAGGCCCATCGAAATGCTGGTGAACGTGCTGAAGTCGTTGGTGCGCAGCAACTTCCCGTTGGTCGTGCCAAACAGGTGCCAACCATCCGAGGTCTCGGCGTGCGAGCAAATGCTGACGTTGTTCGCGCTTGGCGCGATGCCCGTGTCGATGGCTGCGAATGACGTGCCGTCCAGCGACTTGCGCAGCTTGAGGTTGCCCGAGGTGCCGCGATGCTCCGCGACATACAGGGCGCCACCGATGACGAAGGCGGACTGGCCGAGGCGGCCAGGCTCCCACGTGATCGTCTGCGGGACGAATGCGCCAAGCGTGCCTTTCGCCATGCGGCCCACGCCGCTCCACGAGCCGAAGACGTACCAATCGCCAAGGAACTTGACGATGCCGGTGATGTCGGCAGTGGACGAGTGCGCCGCGTGGTTGATCGTCCACGTATCGCCGCGATCCGTCGAGTACGACACGCGGTTGTTGTCGTGACCAATCGCGATGGTGTCGCCGTCGATGTGCGACGAGTACATGGCAAGCGTCGCGACGGGGCTCTTGGCTTCCCAATTGATGATCAGGCCGCCTACGTCTGCCGTGTCGGCAAGATCCACGGTCTGCGCCGCGCTATCGGTCGCGCGCACGGTCCACGAGTTCGACGAGGCCGTGGTGTACGTACCCGTCACGAGGCCGCCAGAACTCATGGACGTGCCCGCAGGCAGCGTGCCGCTCTGGATGGCGTAGGTGTACGGGCCAACGCCACCGGAGGCCGTGTATTGCGTCGAGATGACCGTGCCGATGGTGCCGTCCGGCACGTCACCCGTAAGCGACAGACCCGCAGCGGTGACGGAGTTGTCCGCAAGGTCGGCCGTGTCGCCGCGATTGTCGGTGACGCGGACGGTCCAGTTGTATTCGCCAGGCGTCGTGCGCGTGCCGGAGACCACGCCGCTGCTGTCCATGCTCAGGCCCGCAGGAAGCGCGCCAGAGACGATGGAGAAGGAATGCGGATACACGCCGCCGGAGGATTGGTAGGCGTAGATGACTTCCTGCCCGGAGACGCCGTTGGGCAGGTCGCCTGTGATGCGCAGGGCAGCCAGCCACACGCGCGGCGGCGGGAAGGATGCGCTGTTCTTGCCCGAGTCGAACTGAAACATGACCGCAGGCACGCCGAAGCGGTTGCCCGCGTTGTGCATGGGCGGGAGCGTGATCTCGCGGATCAGCTCGTCGTCGCCTTCGGTGCAGAGGTTCCAGTCGAGGAAGTACAGCGCGCCGTTCGCGTAGTCGCCCGCGATCCAGCCCGTGTTCCAGCGCATCATGTCCGACATGCGCCAGAAGTCGATGCCTTCGGACACACGCTGGTGCCACTCACCCGTGGCAACGTCGTAGCCCCACGTCTGGCCATCGGTGAAGGTGACGTACCAGACCTTGTGGCCTTGGTCTTCGAACGTGAAGCTGTAGCAGTCGGCCAAGCTGCACCGACTCCACGCCTGCTCAATGCCGTGCGTGGTGATGCGAACCGGCGTGTAGCCGTCGAGGCGATAGCCGGAGCCATCGTTGCCGACGAAGTAGAGGGTGTTGTCGAGTTTCGCGACGCCGAACGTGGACGGGCAGCCGATTTCCAGCTCCGTACCGTCAACGCGCTGGAACGTGCCCGTTGCCGCGCCCGTGTTGCGGTAGAACTCCGTCGATCGCTCGCCGAACACGACCCACTCGCGGTGCGAGGAGCGGCCAGTGACGATGCGGTCTGGTTGCGCTTCGGCTTCGGCGCGGTCGATGGTGTTGTACGAGCCAGCCGACGCAAGGTCCGACCAGAACCAGAAGCGCCCACCGGACTCGACGCCCATCATGTAGCCGTCGATGAAGTCGAAGACCTTCGCGCCGCTGAACCCGTCGTCGGTGATCTGCGTCAGCGTCTGCGTCTTGGTGTTGTAGATATAGCCGGACAGACCGTTGGCGATGGCAACCTCGTTGCCACCCGTGATCTGGTTGTGCGAGATGGACACCCGGTTGACGCCCGGAATCGTGCCGCGTGCGGTGACTTCGCCATTGACGGCAATCGTGTAAAGCGTCTGCCCGCAGACGATCAGGCCCAAGCCTTCGGCGTTGTGCATCCCGCGAATCGGGTTGTCGGCCTGCAAGACCGTGAACACCGAGGCGCCAGGGCATTGCTTCGCCATGACCGGCGACAAGGCACCCGTGCGCTCGGCACGGACCGCCATGTAGTTGATCCAGTTTTCCGGACTCCACGGCGTCACGTCATCGCGGTTGGCGCCGCCACCGAAGGAAAACGGCACCCACTTCATCGTGCGCGCATCCGCAGCGGGCTACCGCCATAGACGCGCATCGCTTCGGCATGGTTCGCGCCGTCAGCCAACTGCCGATAGCGCGTCTCCCACGCAGCACCCTTCTCGACCATGCCGAGGAACAGCGCGGCTTCAAACAGGGCGGCGTAGATGAAGAGAGCGGGATAGCGGGCAAGCGTCGTGGCGTCGCCCCAATCCACGTCGGGGAGGTCAACGAACGTCGCAGGCTTCGCGTAGTAGCTGCCCAGCGCCGTGCCGGAGGCAACGGGCCAGAAGCGCAGCGTGTCGCCGTCCTGCGCGCATACACGCGCCTGTGCGCCCGTGGAGCTACCGTCAGCCTCAAGCGCACGCAGGCGGTCCAGCGGAATGACCTCTAGCGGCGGCTCGCCACTGAAGAACACTTCCTTCAGCTCAAGCAGGTCCGCAGGCAGTGCGGCTGCATTGCTCGCCACGGCGACGGACAGGTCCGACACCATCGACGACGCACGCAGGCCGGGGGTCAGGCGGTCGCCGGAATACACACGGTCCTCGCCCAGCCCGATAATCAGGTCAGCCGTGTTGTGGCTGAAGGTCGTGGCGAGTTCGTCGCCTTCGATCAGCCAAAGCAGGCTGTTGCGGAAGGCGGTGTAGGAGGCGAACTGCATCAGACGCGCCCCTTCCACACACGCGCATAGGAATTTTCGGGGTCATTGAGAATCCGGCGAAAATGCTCCGGGTTCCGCATCGCCTCGTCCCACTTCACGCCGTTCTTGTCGCAGTACTGCTGCAACATGAAGGGCGTCACTTCGCCGAGATAGCGCATTTCAGACGAGCCGAAGGCGCGCTCGTTCTGCATGGTCTTGCAATGTTCGATGACGGCCTTCTCGGCCTCCACGCTCGTCTCGTGGACAATGACCATCCGGCCCCACTCGTCGTATTCGATCCGGCCAGCCATTCGCCTCTCCAAAAGAAAAGGGGCGCCCCGAAGGACGCCCCTGAGTTGCCGCAGTTGTGTTGCTTACGCGCCCGTGGCGGTGATGTCGCGGTACGCGCCGAGCGCCTTTTCTTCCTTCACGATCAGCGTGCATTCCGTGAGGATCAGGTGGTTCTCGGCGTCGCCCACCTTCGCCAGCTGCTGCGACTGGAACGGACGCAGCACGCCCAGCTCGATCTGCTCGGGGTCGATCAGGTAGCCGGTGTTGGCAAGGCCCGCGTTGGTGACGGTCGTGCCCTGGCCCATCACGCGGTTCGGCACGATCTTGGTCTCGCCGAAGTCGTGGCCGTAGACCGAGAACGAGGTCTGCAAGCGGACCGCCTTGCTCGACACGTCGTTGAAGCGCGTCACGTTGCCGGTGAAGGCAGACACGATCTGCTTGTGGGTCGGCTTGACCATGAACACTTCGGCCTTGCCGCCGCTGTTGTACACCTTCAGGATCAGCGACTTGAAGACCGCTTCCGTCAGCGCACGCAGCGTACCCGCGACCGGCGCGGTGTTGGTCGCGATGACCGGGGCAGCCGGGGAACCAGCGACGCCCAGCTCGTTGTTGGTGGCGACCCAGCCGTACAGGCCACGCATCTGGCGAGCGGTCGAAGCGTCACCGGCAACGAACGCGCCGTTGTCGAGGGACGCCCACTCAATGTCCTTCTTCAGCTCGACCATCTTCTTCGCCTTGAGGCGAGCCGTTTCCTTGTCGCGGCCGTACTTCGCCACACGATCAGCGGTGCCGGTGACCGACAGCGTGTCGCTGATGATCTGGCACTTGTTGCTGAGGCGTTCGGGCTGCGTCTGCGCGGCGTAGGTCGCGTCAAGACCTTCGACCTTGGCATTCGCGGCCGGGGTGCGCAGCGATTCGCGCAGCCATTCGGGCGTGACCGAATCGACCGAGCGGCGGCCGATCATGGAAACGAACGGGGTTTCTTCGGGGCTGACGCGATAGATCTTGTCGTCAACCTCTTCCTTCATGCCGATGACCGTATAGGTCTGGAGCATATTGGTAGGCATTGTGAACTTCCTTGTTTAGCGCAGGAACTCGGCGAGCGAGTCGAGGCTTGGGTTCTTGTTGAAGGCGGCTTCGCGCTTCATGCGCTCTGCGACCTTCCCGGGTTGGTTTTGTGCGGAGGGTTTCGCCACCTTCGTGACGGCCTTGGGCGTCGGCTTGATCTCGGCCTTCTTCGCCTGGATCGCGTCGAACTGCTTGGCCTTGTGCGCCAATTCCCACAGCCCTTTCTGCACGAAGGCCACGTCAGCGGTGCGCGGGTTGAGCCCGTAGCCGCCGAGGTACTTCGCGTACTCCTCCAGCATCGTTTCGTTCCAGCCGGGAAGGGTGTTCCGCAGCGCTTCTTCGGTCTCGTTGGCAGTCGAGTCGATCCACGCTTGGCGTTGCCGCTGCGATTCCGACTTGAGGTGTTCAACGGCCTGCAATGCCTGCTGCAACTGGCCCTGTCGCTGGTCGTACAGGTGTTTCTCTGCGAGGTAGCGCGCGGCGTCTTGCTGGGCCAGCGCGATGTTGGGCGGCTCGCCAACCTGCGCCTGCGCGAAGTGCGCAATCGCGGTCAAGCGGTCGATCTGCTGCTCGCTGTACTGCTCGTTCTGCGTGCGCAGCTCGTCGGCGCGGGCGCGATGGGCTTGTGCCTCGTCGCGTTCCTTCGCCAGCGCCATCGTCTTGGTGCTGTAGTCGAAGCCCTTTTGGGCCATTTCGACCAATTCGGACTGCTTGAGGGTCACTTCCTTGCCATCGTGCTTGATGGTGAAAGTGGGTTCCTCGCCCTCTTCCTCTTCGGTCTCTGCGGCCTCTTCTTCTTCGGCTTCAACCTCTTCGGATTCGCCGGAGTCCTCTTCCTCTTCCGACTCTTCCGGTGCGGCTTCGCTCGGCTCCATCGCGTCAGCAATATCGTCGAGCGTCACAACACCTTCGGTCGGCTGGCCCTCGGGGCCGTCACCTACCACATGCATGGGAACATCCTTGTCATACGCCGAGGCTCCATTGCCTCGGGATTCCCGCTAGGCGGAAATGAAAAACCCCGCGCTTGGCGGGGTCTGTAATGTGGAGTCACGTATCGTGGACAAACCGGCGGCCTTGCACCGCAGCCACTGTCTCAGGGCCTGTTGGTAGCGCAGGCGGGAGTCGAACCCGCAACTCGGGGTTATGAGCCCCGCGTGATGCCATTTCACTACCGGCGCATAATTTTATTTGACCAGCCTTGGCTTCGTGGAAACGTGTCCAGCGAAGCGGCCAGCGTCATTGACCACGATCACGTCGAGCGGGTCTTTCCTGCGAAAGCTGAAGCCGACACCAAGGCAGCAGGCAACCATGTAGAGGGCGCCAACTGCCGACAGAGAAATGATGCCTACAACAATCATCCAGTCGCTCATGCGTCAATTCTATGGGCGGATTTGCGTGTCACAAGCGCCGCTCATCGGCCCGCCAAGTACGCAACCTGCGACTCAGCGCGCGTCTGATCGCGCTGCAACTGCGCCTTCGTGATGTCGCCTGAGCGCATCACCGCCTCCAGCGCCGCCTTGATCTTCCCGTGCAGGCCCAGCAACTGATGCAACTGCTCGCGGTCGCCTGCGTTCCGGCTCTCGCGCCACTGGCGGTAGATCTCGGCTTCGATCATGTCCCACGCCTCGACGAACACGTCGTTGTTCAGCACTTCCTGCGCGCGTTGGGCGCGGCGGATTTCGGCTTCGCGGGTCATGCCATCGGCTCCTGAGGGGCATCCATGCCCTGAGCGCCATCCTGGCCTTGCGGGGGGGCTAGTTGCTGCAACAGGCCAACGACTTGCGCCATCTGCTGCTCCAGCGCGGCGATGCGCTCGCCTTCGTCGTCGGTCTGCTGCATCTTGTGTTGCGTCTCGGCGCTCTTGACGCTGGTTTCGTGGTCGGCACGCTCGGCGTCACGTGACTTGAGCGCCAACTCCTGCTCGCCCTGTACGGCCTTGAGGCCCAACTCCTGTTCCTTCAGGTCGATCTCGCGATGCTTCAGGCCCAACTCGGCCTGCTTGAGCTGCGAGTCACCCTTGAGCTGCACGTTCTCCTGCTGCAATTCCTGCATCTGCTGCTGCATCTGCGCGAACTGCTCGGGGTTCGGCAAGCCCTGCGCCTGCTCGTCGCAGAACTGCTCGGGATTCTTGAACTCGTTGACCTCGGCGCCCAAGCGGATCGTGTTTGCGATGTGTTCGGGACGCACGACACCGACCTGCATACCCATCTGTTGCAGCGGGATCATGGCGCCGACCGCCTGCATCTTTTCCTGTCGCGTGCCGTGACCCAAGCCCACGTTGATCTTGATGTTGAATTGGTCGCGCCACTCGTTCGGGCGCACCGCGACGTACTCACCGTTGACCTCAAACCACTGTTCGGCCGACTGATGTGCAACAGCCAGCTTCAGCATCTTGCGGAACAGCGTCTTCACGCCCAGCGCCGCAAAGCGCGTCATCAGCTTCAGGCGCATCTCCGACTTGCCGGTGATGATCTGCACGCCCGTCGCCGTCTTGTTGAGCGAATCGGCGTCCATGCCCTGCGAGTAGCGGGTGAAGCCGGTGCGGTTCTCCAGCTTGACGTTCAACCACTCCTGCATCTGCCACGCAGACTGCGGGATCTGTTGCGTCGGGATCGGCGTCACGCCGTTCTCGCCCTGCCCGCGCACCAAGCCGCCCGGACGGTTGTCCAAGAGGTCGTCGATATTGACGTTGGCATTGGTGTTGACGTAGTTCCGGCCGTTCACCGCGAACGCCAGGTTGTCCAGCATCAGACGACCGAGGTTCGTATTCTCTTTCTGGATGCCGTAGGCGCGATCCGCCGGACAGTTGCCGTAGAACGCATGGGCCAGCGGCATGAAGCTGAAGAACGCGTACGGGTGGTCGTCCACCTTCTCGTGGGTCATCAGCGTGCCGTTGATCAGGCACAGCTGCACCCACTCGGCAACACCGTCGCCGTCCACGTCCAGCTTGAAGTACAGCTCCGCGTACTCGTACAGCTTGTGGCTGTCGTGCAGCTCGTTCTCAGCCTCACCGAAGCCATCACCCAGCAGCGCATCCGACTCGGCGTTGAGCGTGACACCTTCGCCGCCCACGTTCTCCAAGTCGTAGCCCATCTCCTCCAGCTCAAAGCGCGGCTTCTGCCGCACCTCACCGATGGCGATGGGATCAGCACCCCACTTCGACGTGGGGCCAACGCGCATCTCGTTGGACGGGATGCAATCGGCGCGAATCTTGACCGACTGCGAGCGGTCAATGACGGTGAACGACAGCAAGCCGTTCTCGTCGATCTCCGGCTCGGCCTCCAGCTCCACGCCGTCCTGCAACAGCATCGCCAACTGGTCCGGCGTCTGCTGCTCGTACTCCTGGCGCGCGTCTTCCTTTTCTTCCTCGGCCCACGCCTTGGCGAAGCCGACCTTCTGCAAGCCCGCATCCTGGAACCAGTCGTACAGGATGTTCAGGCCTTCGTTCTGGTCGTAGAACAGGTGGTTCAGGTACCCCGTGACCGTGCGTGCGACAGCCAGCGCTTCCGGCCCGCCCTTCTTCGGCTTGGCCTCGACTGCCTTCTCGTCTGAGACGAACACGTCGATAATCTGCGGCAACATGCCATCAACCGTGTCGGCCACGTCCGTAGACACGAACGTCGAGCGGTCGAGAATGTCCGGCGGTGCAAAGTCGCCCTCGGCCGCACCGTTGTAGGCGCGGATGTTGCGCTCACGGACAGCGCCGATCTCGGAGTCGAGGCCGCCCAAGGACGAGCGGATGAACTCGCGCGACATGCGCTCCAGTTCGGCCTCGTCGATGGGCTCGCGTTTGGCTTCCGTGCCGTAGTCGGTCATCAGTAGTAGTTCCGCACCGTGACATTGACGACAGGCGCGCTAGCACGCGCGACGACCAGCGCCTTCTTGTGGTCTTCGCGCTCACGCTCAACCTTGAGGATGGCCGCGTACATGCCGTGATCGCCCGCTTCGTGAGCTTCTTTCAGCCGCTTGTGCAAATGCTCGGCGTGCGCCATCTCTTCCAGCATCGGCGCTATTGCAATCAGGCAGTCCAACATCAGCGGATGATCCTTCGATAGTTGAGCGGGGCTTGGTGCGCAGTCGGTTGCTGGGCCTTGTCCACCGCCATCAGCCCGAAGGCGTCGGCGGCATGGCTCGACCAATCGTGGTCAGGCCCAAGCCCGATGCCACGGGCCTCGTCGCGTTTCTCGTGGTACCAGCCGAGCGCATCGCGCCCCGCCTCGGTCGTCTGTGCGTTGAACCAGATCGCAGGAAACAGCCTGCGCACCGACTCAATGCGCGTCGTCGCAGCACCCGCGCCCATGTTCGGCACGGAGCGCACGTCGAAGCCTGCTTGCCGCAGCGCGCTCTCGTAGGTGACGCGATACACCTTGTCGTGCTGCACGCCGTCGTGCGGGAGGACGCATTGCGCCTTCTCGTAGCCCTTGGCGCGTAGCCAGTTGACGTGTGCGGCCAACTCCTGGCCGACCGCCTCGTAGTAGTCGAGGACGCGCACCTGCTCGCCCACGAACTGCACGATCCAGATAGCGCAGGCGTCGGCCTTCGCACCCGTGCCGCCAATGTCCCAATAGGCGCGCGTGGTCATCAGCGGATCGCGTGAGAGCGAACCCACCCGCCCCTGCGCCTTACACTCGGCCAACTGACGCGCAAAGTACGCGCCCTCAGCGACCGTGATGTAGCCGCCTTCCCAGATGTGGTCGTACTGGTCCGGCTGCATTCGCAGGCAGTCCAGCCGCTCCTGCTCCAGCTCCGGGGTGAACCACGGGTTGTCGCGCCAATTCGCTTGGACGACGACGCAGCCCGTTGGCTTCTCCTCGCCCCGGAACAGCATGTCAACGGGATCAGTCTTGCGCCGTGCGTTCCAGCTAAACCACAGCTCCGAACCCGGCGCGCGAATCGTCGGTCGCAGCAGCGAGAGCGAATGGGCCGTGGCCGATTGCGCCTCCTCCCACCACGCCCGCTTGAACGCCTCCAGCGACTTGATGCTCTCGGCGGTGTAGTCCTGCATGCCCTTGAAGATCACCAGCCCGTCGCCGGGTGTCTGGATCACATCGCGGTAAACCTTGAAGCCGTCCTTCTCGCCAAGGTTGAAGTCCCGCAGCTTGGCTTCGATCAGCGCCTTGGAGGACTGCGCCAGATCCTTCTGCACCTCGCGGATGCAGACACTACGCAAGCCCTCGCCGTGGTCGCCAGGCTCCGCCAGCGCGTCCTCAATCAGCTTGCCCGCGAAGAAGTGGGACTTGCCCGACCCTCGGCCACCGTGGGCCGCCTTGTAGCGCGCAGGCGCCAGCAGCGGTTCGAAGACCGCAGCAGTGTCGATCTGCAATGTCCGCATCAGTCGGGCTTGACGATGCGACGCTCAACGACTTGGAACCCCAGCGGGTTCTCGGGGTCGCCGCTCACCGTCAACGGGAGCAGCTTCGGGTAGATCGTTGCCCAAAATGCGCGTTCGTTCAGCGGATCAAGCTTGGCCCATGCAATCAAGCGCTCAGCGCCGCCCAATTCCGCAGCAGCCTCCGCGATCACGTCCTTGGCGGCCTTACCCAGCTTGTTCGGCGAACCCTTCGGCCTGCCCCTGCCCTTGCGGGTCAGGTTCGCATCCGTTGCCATTTGCGGCCTCTACTTTATTTGAGCTGGCTTCCGCCTTGGCTCCGAATGTCCGCGTCCAGTTGTCCGCGAACGTGTCTTGGTCTACCGCGAATGGGCGCGGTGCGTGTCCTTTGCCGCTCATTGCTCAACAAGCCCCCAGATTGGGCCGTCTGCGTAAATACCGAGGAGACGCCACCAGCAACGGCGGTGCCAGTCATACCGAAGGGTTAGCTTTATCGGCTTCATCTCTTCGCCTGCATGAATGCCGCCAGCCCGTTGCGCATCCCGCCGAACGACTGCGCCATCTCGGACAAGGTGCCTGGCGTCCGCGCCTTGACCAGCCCGAACTTCTTCGCCAGCGAGTAGCCGGGGATCGCCACCGACAGCGCAGGGACTGCGACCATCGGATTCTCTTGCGTCCACTCGCGGGCGAATGCCGCGTGTTCGTATGGCGCCAGCACGGCCTGCATCGGATCGTTGGCCGCGAGCGAGTTCCGAAGGCGCAGCAGGTCGGCGTGCGACCAGTCTGCGTAGTCCGGCCCACTCATGGCCTAGCGCTGCGCCCCATAGAACATGCGCGCCAGCGGATTGCCCCCGCCCGTCTGCCACTGGTGCTGCTGCATCGGAGGCATCGGCCCGCCTGTCTGCATGGGTCGCTGCATGTTGAACATCTGGCCAATCCCGCCCGTGCGCATAGGATTGAACTGCTGCATCTGGCCGGGGCCGCCGGTTTGCATCGGGTTGAACGCCTGCATGGGCGAGCCGCCACCCGTCTGCATCGGACGCTGCATCGGCTGCATACCGCCACCCGTGCGCATGTGCGGAGGCATCGGGCCACGAGGACGACCCATGCCGCCCGGATCGATGTTCTCGGGCGAATAGCTGTAGCCCATGCCCCACTGCTGCATCGGGCGCTGGAACTGTTGCATCATCATGGCGTGCGGTCCTTCCTCACAATCTCTTGGAGGGCGCGGATTTGGTCGTTGGCATCAGCTGCAATTCGCCGCCAGTAGCCGTCAATCTCCGCGCGAGTTGCTCTGTCGGTTTCTCGCCCGTTGGGCGGAGTGAGCGCACAACAATCCGGGTGGTCCAGTGCATAACGCAAAGCGGACAGCGCAGCAATAACACTCATGGTGACTCCCCAATCACTGCCCGCGATCCGCGCGGACCACGTCCTGCAAAGCCCTTATCTGCGAATCGGCGTCTCGGGCTGCACGAAGAACTCGCGCGACACTTTCTTCTCGGTCTCGGGCGGCTGCATCACGCTCGGCGGCGGTGGCGCCAGCCTCGGACACACAACCGGCCCAACGCTTTTGCAGCCGGACAGTGCCAGCGCGCAGATCAGCAACCAGCTTGCGTTGCGCTTCATCGGCTGCCCTCTTGTCTCTCTCGTAGATGTCGGCAATGCGTGCGATGTTCTGCACGTTGCGGATCTCGGCGTCACGGGCGCGGGCCTGGGCCTCTACCTGCGCCTTGGCGTACTTGGCGATCACCAACTCTTTGCGGTGAACCTCGTACTTCCACAGGCCACCAAGCAGTAAGCAGGCGAGCAACAGGATTGCGTTGAGGTACAGCGAGGCGCGCAGGATCATACCGGCACCGCCAGCACGAACACGCTGCACTTGGGCGTCGGAATCCTGCTCACAATCGCGATCAGCTCACCGCGCTGGTTGAAGATGCCCGAGCCGCTATCGCCTACGCATGTGGCCGCAGCGATCACGACCATGCCATCCACGACGCCGGAGACGTAGCCTTCGCGCAGCATGTCCTCGGCACCCAATGGATTGCCGTACCAGCGGACGCGATCAGCCTGTACCGCCTTGCCAAACTTCTTGGCCCACGCCACGAAATGCACGCCAGCGGCGAACTTCACCCGCACCACATCCTCGCCAGCAGGCGTCACCGTGTAGCCGCGTGCCGCCTGGCTGCCAATCTTGTTCAGTCGGCCGCCATCGCGGAAGCAATGGGCTGCTGAGATGATCTCGTCGGGGCCGATTGCGGTTGCGCTACACAGCCCGTTTTCGAACTCCAGGCGCAGCGCGAAGGAATGCGGGTCAGGCTCCTTCGGTAGACTTACGCATCCGCTGCACCCCGTTACGAAAGCCAGAAGGGCGAGCAGAAGAATGCGCATACCTAACTCCCGATTACCGCGCTAAGCCAGATCTCTTGCGTGATGTAGCCCCCAACGAGCAGCAGGCACGCGCCGATGAAGATGCAAGCCTTCAGCAGCGTGGCGCGCTTGTCGGGTGTCATTTCTGATGCCTTCTTGATTAGTTGCGGCGGGTCGATCCGCTCCTGACAGCGCCAGCACTGGCCTGTGTCGCAAGTGCAGTCGCCTGCCGGAGTCAACGGTCGTCCCAACTGATGATTCCGTTCTTCCACAGCGCGTAGATCGTGATTGCGCCGCCGAGGGGAATGCCGATGACGACGCCTAGGGCGAATGCGATCATGCTGCGCTCCTCTGTGCCGCCGCGATCCGCTCGGATGCGATGGCGAAGTATTTGTCGTCGCGCTCAATGCCGATGAATTGGCGGCCGAGGTTCATGCAGGCCACGCCCGTGGTGCCGCTTCCCATGCAGTTGTCCAGCACCGTCTGGCCCGCCTCCGTGTAAGTGCGGATCAGGTATTCCATCAGCGCGACGGGTTTCTGCGTGGGGTGGACCGTGCGCCCTACCAACTTGGCAGCGGGGAAGCGAATGATCGTCTTGGGATACTTACCCTCAACCACACCAGTCGCGCCTACGTTGCCGGGGATCGCCGCATCGTCGTTTTGCGCGTATTGCCTCCACTTCGACTTGATGTGCAAGTCCGTCTTCTGCGGGTAGTACGCGGGTGCGCCACCAGCCGCAAACACTGTTACGTCCTCATGCTGCCGTAGCGGCTGGCGCTTGGCCTGCATTGGGTTGGAAATGGTTGCCTTATCCCACACCCACGAATAACGGTATTCGCGCAGGTTGCTCGCAATCAGGGCCGACGTGAACGGCTGGCTCGCTGTCAGCACGATGGCCGCGTTCTTCTTCGCAACCCTCCGGTACTGCGCCCAAAGCGGCTCAAACGGAATCACGCTGTCCCACTTGCACGCGGTCGTCCCATACGGGAGGTCGCACAGGATCAGATCGACACTCGCGTCCGACAACTGCGCCATGATCTCTAGGCAGTCACCGTGACGCAGATCGAAACTCATCTACCCTCACAAACCTTGCGCTCGTCTGCGCGACGAAGCACCAAACCACGGAACACCCGACCCCCGGCGAACTTGTAGAGGTCGAGCGACTTACACGTATTCGGCCAGTCTCCAGCGCGGGCGAACTTCCCCGGCGAGCCTTGGCAGACGGGCTTCGGCCCGACGTTGAACACCAACGAAATCAGACTTGCGCGAACACCGTCTGGCATATCGCGGCCGACGCAGCGGCGAACGGCGCTATCCGCCACTCGCATATCTGCGTCAAGCCGCGCCTCGCACTCAGCGCGCGTATATTTGCGCGACGGGTCAACATTGGTCGTGCTGCCGTAGCAAACGGTCCACACGCCAACCACGTCCTGATAGGGCTCGTACCGCACGCCCTCCCACTTCGCGATCAGGCCGCCAGCGAGCAGCAGGACAACTGCACTCGCCGCGCCAACCTTCGCCTTGCTCATTGCCGGGCCAACGTGTCCAAGCGGTTTTCGATGCGGTCTAGCTGCGCCACGATCCGCTCCTCCAGGCCGTCCACGCGCTTGTCTGTCGCCTCTTGCTTGGCAACCTGCACGTTGAGTCGGCCCTCAAGCCGAACCAGCCACACGATGACGCCTACGGCGGCGGTGACCGCCCCGAGGCCGAATGAGAGGTAATCGCCCACGTGTTTCCTTCTGCGCACGTGGCGCTTTCAGTGTTCCGAAATGTCGGTAATTCGTGACACTTGCCGACGATTTGCAACCCGCGTCGATAGGCCGAGCCCGGAGGCTCGTATCGGCCCGCCAGAAGCGTGACCGAGGGGAAGCTTATGGAGCGGCGCGCGCTCTAGAAGGTTTCAGTTGACCGTTCGGCCCTCTGGCGCCGCGTACTGCTCCAGCACCCGACGACACAACCACTCCACGTCCTCGCCGTTCTGGCAGCGGACCACGATCTGCTTGCCGTCAAACACGATGTGCATGGCGATCTGGTTTGCCATCGCCCGAAGGCGCAGCAGGTCTTCGTCCGCCGCGTCGAGGTCGGACAGCGCGTCGGCGTCCATTACTGGATAGAGCGAACCGAGGCCACGCCCGCCTTCTTGGCGATCTGCTGCGGCGTGAGCCACTCGCCCGTGACCGGATGCAGGATGGACACGCTGCACCCCTCGCCGAAGCTCAGGGCGGCGCCTGCGGGGTCGTCGATGCCCAGCTTGGCGAGCCAGAAGGCGATGAAGTCGAAGCGCCCGTTGATGCAGTCCAGCGAGCCGTCCGGCCCGTGCATCACGTCCTCGGGCGGGCCGTCGTCCTCAATCTCTTCCAGCTCTTCGGACATGGCGGCAGCCTCCAGGAGATTTGCCCCGCGCGCTTGTGGCGGCGACTCTGTTAGTCGGCGCTGCTCGTCAGCGAGCGGCGTAATGATGCAGAGGCGGGGCGGGATGCAATGCACCCCTTAGATTCAGTGTGACAGGTCGGCCCGCCAGCCCATATCAGATAGAGACTTCAGCGAACGTTGTGCCAGTACGCAGCTCCCAGCGTGCGCGGAAGCCGGGGTCATAGCGCCCGACCAGAACCGACTCCAAGTCATGCTTGAAGTTGTCGATCAGCGACTTGGCCTCGCGCTCAACGTACTCGCGCACACGCCCGTATGCCTGCGAGCCGCAGCGATATTTGGCGCACCGCTTGTTGATGCCGGGAATCGCTTCACGGAAGGCGTCACCCCACCAGCTCGCTTCGCCCCACATGGCGAGTGCAGCCCCATCCTGGCCCGCCTGACGCCACCAGCGCGACTCGCGGTCAAGCACCACCTGAGGACGCCCGCGAGGCCCGCCTGCCGTGCTGGCAGCCTCCGCAGCCGTTCCGTGGCACCACGAAATGACTGACGCGATTGCTTGCGCACCCGCCAAGTCACCAGCGCGGCTAAACAGATATAGGTGCTTGGCTACAGGGTCTGACGAAACCAGATCGGCGGACCCAACCGCATAGGCGAACTCGTCGTCGGTCTGCCCCCACCACCAAGCACCAGCACGCGCGTCGAAGTCGGGGCCGTCGTCAGCCTTGTTGCGATAGACCGCACGCAGGTCCGCGATGATCTTCTCGACTTCCTTACCCACGTCGCGTCCTCCGCTGTCCACGTTTACCGGGAGCTGCTGATCCAAATGGCGCGGGGCAGAACGGGCGCACGTTCAACACCTCTCGCCCAAAAACTCGCAACTGATCGAGAGCGGGCAGTCGCATGAAGGGGTGGCACTTGAACCACTCGCCGCCGATAGCCTCCATCCCCTCCATTTCCGCGAGGGCCGTCAGCAACCCCCTCTCCGCCTTGTTCGGCGTGTCGGTCTTTGCGGCCTCCATGAAGTTGAGGCCGCCAGGGACCATCGTCCCGTACTGCTTCATCCGATCCTTGGGGCGGCATGACTTGCCCGCCTTGATGTAGAGAACATCAGGGTGCGGCTGGAATCCGCCGACGTAGATGTAACCCTCAGCCACTGCCCTTCCCCTTGGCGATCCCGTGAGAAGTACTCTTCGGCGGATAGGAGCCCGAAAGACTGCGCACGACTCGCTTGCGCGCATCGATTTCACCCCGCATGTCGTAGGCGTAGAGAGCCTTTTTCGCGGCGGCTACAATCAGGTCTTCGTCCGTCTTGACCCCACGGCCAAACCTGTCGATTAGCTCGCACTCGTGGGCAAGATCTTTCCCCCAGCGCACGATTCGGACGTGCCACGAACTGTTTTCAAAGCAGGACACGTCAAAGTGGCAGCCCTTCGGCGGATCAAGCCCGAACAGCACGCCGATGGCTGGTTTCGCAAACAGTCTCCGCAACCAATTCACTCTTCCCTCCCCTTGGCGGTCTGCGCCGCCTTGTCCTTCTGGATGCGCCACGTCGAGTACGCGGCGAACACCGCGCACCACAGCACCCACCCCCATGCGCCAACGTAGGCGAATGCCACCATGCAGGCGAACTGAAAGACGATTGCGCCGATGTGGAAGTAGGTCATGCAGCCCTCGCCAACGTGTATTTGTATTCCGCGTCCTTGTATTTCTTCCGCAAGAATTCCCCGAGGCTGATGCCCTCGTACTTGCGGCACAGGTAGTCCAGCGTCAGCGGCATCACGCAGTAATCGCCGTCGCGCACCTCGTTCAGCACGACGACGCCGCGCCAATGTCCCTGCCCCTGATTGCCCCGGTAATCCTCGTCGTGCAGGTACGCAGAGCCAGCCACCAGCCCGTGCCACGTCGCGCCCGATGCCTGGATGCGCGTGCCGTAGCGGAAGCCCTGCTCGTGGCCCTGCACGAAGCTCGTGCCAATCTTGTTCAAGCGGTTGTCGATGGAGCCGCCGATGGCGTGCGAGCTGTGGCTGCTCTGGAAAAAGTGCGAGTACAGAACGCCGTCCTGCCACACGCGATCAAGGAACGGGCGACGCTCCCAATCCAGCGTGCGCATGTGATGCTCGCCAATCGTCCCTGCCCACTTCGGCGCACTGTTTACCGCTCGGTTGATGCGGTTCTCGTGGTTGCCGAAGCAGAACACCTTGCGCGGATTCCACTGCTTTTCCTTGTTGCGCTTCAGGCGGGCGCGCTCGGTCTCCATCGGAATCGTGAGCCGAGCGAATGCTTCGTTGCCCGACTCAATGTCGTCCTCGTAGCGGGCGCCCTCCATCTTCATGCTGCCAACGCCGTCGTGCATCGACAGGCTCGGCATGTCCCAATGGTCGCCAATGTGGACGACGCAATCGGGGCGGTATTCCACGATGGCCTGCGCGATCCAGTCGATGTGATCGGTCGCGACGCCTGGCCGGATCTGCGTGTCGGGAATCAGGAAGTGGCGACTCATGCGCCCCTCCAGTACGTGAGCGCCGCAGAGAACCCAAGCAGCGCAACCTGCACCGACACCCAGCCGCCAAGGTTGCTCGGCGCGTCGTAGCGGCACCAATTCCACTTCAGGCCGATCAGCGAGAACGTGCCGAAGTGGCCGAGGCGTGGTGCGTGGACGTTGAGGGACCAGCGCTTCATGCGGCTCTCGCTTCGGTGACGGGCTGGAAGATGACGACCGCGCACGGGAAAGGCGCGCTGTTCTTGCTGCCGCCGAACTTCAGGCGCCCGCGCACATAGCGAATCTCGCCCTTCATCGCGTAGTCGTGCCACCAGCGCGTGTCAGTGCGGCTTGGCACGAGGCACACGACGGTTGCACCGGCCTGCGCGCTCTCGTAAGCCTTCCGCATCCAGTCGCCAATGACGCGGCCATACGGCGGGTTCATCCAGCAGACGCCTCGCCACTCCTGCGCGAGTCCGTCATTGGTGGCGGTGAAGTACCGTGCGCACTTCGCGTTCTCGTCAGTCGCGCACACGTCCAGCTCAAAGCCGAACTCAGCGTTCAAAGTGTCGAAGAAGTCCTGCGGAGTCGCCCACAGGTCGGTGGCGCTACTGGCCCACACGGCGCGATCAATCCCCATGGCACGTCCCGTTCGCGCAGCGATACCCCGGAAATTCGTCGTCATCGAAGACCGGCACGGGCGGCGTGTTCTCGCTCAGCGTGATGGTCTCGCGGTCGCGCAATGCAGCGCGGGCCACGTCTTCTGGCACGCCCTCTATCGGGTCGTATGCGTCGGGATTCACCGACTCCAGAAGGTTCTGCGCCACCCTTGCGGCGGCGAGGTTCGGCAAGCCATTCTTGCGTAGCGGGATGTCAATCCAGACACGAAGGTGCGTCCCGCTGTCGATCCATCCAGTCACCGGGGCGGCCATGTCATGCCACCTTTCGCCAGTGCTTGCGCGAGGTCTTGCTAGCGCGATGCGCTCGCTTCGCAGCGTTTCGTCCGATATTGCGGACCTTGCCCGGATCGGGCGATACCCCAAGGAACTCGACGCAGCCGAATCGCCGCACGTCGCCGCCGATCTGCTCGGCCCAAACAACTTCAAGGGTCTTGCTAACGTGGATGAACTTCTCGCGCGAACGAAGGAACTGCGCGAGCGATCCGCCGCCACTGTTGGGGCGCTTTACGTCGTTGGGCTGCTTCATCGCCGGGTCCTGTTGGTTGTCCCGGCTTCAGACAGTAGGCGCTATCCCGCTACTGGTGTCGCTACAAGTTGGCGCGCTTTCCGTGCGCGCTTGCGCACCCATGCCTCCGACTTGCGATGACGCTCGGCCATCACCTTCGCGTCGGTGCGTTCGTAGTCCAGCAGGAATTGACGCTCAGCACGATTCCGCGCCTCGTCTGCAATCGCCCCCAGCTCCAGCGCGGTCATCAGGTGGTTAGCCTCGCGGCGCGACACACCCATCTCCACGAGTTCGTCCACGCGGTCCAGCACCCATTGGTGAAACAGGCCGTAGTTCATGGTCTACCCCTTGTGTTCTCGCACGATCAGGAAGAATCCGTCCGGGCTGAGATCCATCGTGTAGGTGAGTTCGCGCCCCCACTGGTGACCGCTCTCCCACGCTTGCGGGATCGGCACGCGAAAGCGCCAACCCTTGCGCGGCACCTTGTAGGCGAGGCACGGCAGCGGGCGAAGTTCGTGACGCGATGCCGCAGCGACGATCTGCCCCCACCACGACTTCAGGTTGAGCGTGGCGTGCGACTTCGACTCCACGAGGTACGGGCCGACGAGCTGCTCAATGTCGCCCTCCTGCGCCTTCTGGTACTGCTTGAGGTTGCGGCTGAAGTCGCCCCCGAGGTTGTCGCGCAGCAGCGCGCACAACTCGCGCTCGCACCTGGCGCCCTTGTTTCGGCTGAAGGCGCCCACTATTCGGCCTCCTCAATTTCCGACTCGTCCCACACCTCGCATGTGCATTCGCGAAGCACTGGCTGCGCCCCGAACTTGCAAAGCAGGTAATCGAAGTCAGGGCAGAAGTGCCACCCTTCGCGCATCTCGGACTTAGTGAGCCGCCCGTCTTCGGCCGTCATTAGCTCGTCCCAGCGATCACGGTTCATTCGCCACCCGCCTTCGACTCGCGCAGGGCTTGGATGCCTGCTTCGGTGATGGTGTACTGCGTTTCGTGTTCGCCGGTAATCAGCCACCGCGCATCTATGGCGGGCATGGCCCTGAGCATTCGCGCCAACGTGGTCGCGTTGGGGCGGATGTTGTCGTTGACCATCTGGCTCAGATTGGCCGGGTAGGTTTTTGCCTGCCGCGCCAACTCGGCCTGAGTCATGCCAGACGAGTGGATTGCAGTCTTGAGTCGCATTCCAAAGCTCACAGCCCACCCCCAATCATCGCCACGCCAAAGCGCGGGTTCGGTTGCACACGACGCGCCCACTTGCGGAAGCGGATGCAGTCAAGTTGCTCCAGCAAGTTCATGGCGGGCAGCGGAGTCGGCTTGACTGCCGGACGACGCACCAGCGAACCAGATCGTCTCTGGCGCCCGTACAGGCAGTTCCAAATCTGCGTGCACTTCTTGCAGACTGAACGACGGTTCTGCGGCCGATCCGAGCGCCACGGAAACTCCGTCTCCGGCTTGCACTCGCGGCACTTCGTGCATTGCTTGTCGCTGATGTACGGTTCGATCATTCTTCGTTCTCCAGCAGCAGGTCTTGGTACGCCTGCCATGCTTCGGTTCCGCGCCCCATGTTCGGCAGCACGTCGTAGGTCCATTCGCGGAAGTCGGCCGCGTGCTTGAAACTCGGGCCGAACTCGTGGCGCATGTCGTCGGTGGAGTAGCCCTCAACGATTCGCCCGTCGTGGTGCCACGCGCACATGGCGACTACGCAGTCCTGCCCGAGCTGCTTCTGGCCGTGCCAGTCGCCAAGGTTGCGGTGGTGGATGTGCGTCTCGTTCGGTTGGTGCTGCTTGCGGAAGCGGCACACGACGCAGCCCAATTCGCGGGCGCGGTCTTGGTATGCGCGCTGCGCCTTGGTGGCGGTCTTGCGGCGGGCGAGTGTCATGCGGCTTTCTCCCTGGGATACACCAGCGCCACGCCATGCTTCGCGTAGTGGTCCTGTATGTCCGTCATGCACTTGTCCAGTTGCTTCGTCGTCATGGCTGACGTAACCGGCAGAATGTCCATCGCGATCAGCTTGGATTCGTAGGGCAGCGGGCGGACTACGCGGTCGTATGCGTCACGGAATTCTTCGTCTTCAGCGCGCAGCAGCGGGACGCCGAAGTGGAGCTTGCAAAACCGCTTCACGCCGCGTTCGTCGTCCTCGCGCAACTCGCGAGCGACCTGGCCGAACCAACCATGCAGGACCGCGTTCTGCTCCACGCTCCGCTTCTTCCCGGCGACGATCTTTACCTGCACGAACCGATGCACCCGGTACTGCTCGCGCAGTTCGCCGATGGCGGATTGGAGGGATGTGTCACTGTTCACGATCATGTTCTGCCCTCTGTTTCAACTCGTCCAACGACTTACTGCACTTCACCAACACCCCGCGACGCGACAGCACGTAGACCGGGCCGGGATGCGTCTTGCAGATGCGCCAGCCGTCCTCCCCGTCGATGTAGAAGTCGCGCATCGGCTCGCTCCACGGTGGCTTCGTCCAGATCACGCTGCCTTCCGCAACGTCTTGCGCTTCGGCGCAGATGCAGCGGTGCGTGCTGCCTGCCCCATCCACGCAATCGCCGTCGCCAGCGCCACGCCCCCGTACTCCGCTATCTCGTTTGCGTTGCAGCCTTCACGCATGAACATCCACACCATCTCCGTGGTCAGTCGTTCGCGTTTCATGTGGAACCCCTGTGCTTCGCAACGGCCTTCTCGCGAGCAGCCAACGCTTCTTCGTCGGTCATGCCGCCCGAGCGGACCATGTGCGCAATCCAATTCAACTGAGCCTCCAAGGGCGACTCACTCGGCCCCTTCGGCTTGCCGGATGCCGGATGCGAAGTCGGCGGAGTACCCGCGCCCGACTTGCCGGACTTGTCCTGCTCCTGGCCGAGCCAGCGCGTCACGAAGCGGAGGATTCCCGCCTTCGTCTTGCGGTTGGCAGGGTTTGCAATAAGCCAGCCGCGCATCTTGCGGAGCTGTGCCAGCACGTCCACGGCGGGATACAGGTCGGTGAACTCGCGCACCTGCTCCGGCGTGACCGGGAACTCCGCTCCTGTATTCAAAGGGAGGGTGATCGCCGGGGGCTGGGCCGCTGGCGGCGCTGCCCCATTACTTTCGTCTTCGAATACGCCTCCGACTACGCCTCCGACTACGGACGCGAGTGACTGACCATTGCCCGTCAGTTGCCCGTCATTTGTGTTCCACCCGTCAGGGAGGGGGTACTTCGGGGCCGCATTCCGGGTCCGCTGTTTGAACTTCGGGATGGCGATATACGGCCTGCCCTCGTCCTCGTATTGCAGGATCAGGGAATGCTCGGCCAACTCACGCAGCCATTCCCCAACCTGGGAAGCCGTCACGTCACGCAGGGGCATACAGCGAGCCCGAACGATGACGGGGCGACCGTCGTACAGCCCGAAGTCGTCAGCGGTGACGATCAGGCGATAGAACAGGGTTTCCGCTTCGAAGGACACGAACGACAGCGGTTCGCTTGTCGTGATTCCCTCTCGGATGATCCTGCTCGGCATTCCCCTTCCCCTTCGTTCTTACATCACTTCGCAAGATGCTTTGCAGACCGCTTCTTGGATTTGGAGGAAACACGCCTCGCAATCCCTGAAGATCTCGGACCCTGTGAACCGCATGACGGAGACGCCAGCCAGCAGCAGGTCGCGGTCCCGTTTCTTGTCTCGGGCCGCCTGCTCTTTCGTCTTGTCGTGGTAATCGTGGCCGTCGCATTCGATGGCGATTCGGCGCTTGCCCTTGAAGCCGCGAACCAGGATCAGGAAGTCAACGCGGTACGAGCCGACCTGAACCTGCGGCATGACCGAATAGCCCCACTCGTCCTCTCCCCAGCGGTAGTCGTCGTCGAACCAGGGTTCGTGGCAGGCATCGACGAAGCCGAAGAAGTCGGCGTCAAGCCAGCACAACCAACCAGCCATCGTCTGTTCGATGGGGCTCTCCACGCCGCAATTGAACAGCGAGTACAGCGCGTGATGGCGTTCGGCGATCTGCTCGCCCCAGTCGATTTCGTGACGCTCCCACAACTGAAGCGGGTCGCTGGCGAAGTAGCGCCCGCACGCTGCGGCCCAGCCCTTCCTGGCGTTCTCGGGGATTCCGAGGTCGTCCCAGTCCGCGTAGAAAACATCCGGTTCCGTCACGTCATTCCCCTTTCCCAATCCCCGCCACAACCCAATTCGCCCGCACCCACTCCATCGCCTTCCCTGTCGTGCAACATCGACACGCGACCTTCGCGCGACGTTCGGCAAGGTCTGCTCGGGGTGCTGTGCGCCTGAGCAGGAGGCGCCAGAGGAAGAAGTTCTTCATGGGCGCCGCATCCCCACGTTTTCGATCCACTCGGCCACCGCCTGCGTGGTGTACGGGTTGCGCTCGGCCCACTGCGCCAGAGCCTTCTCGCGCAGCTCGTGGCCCCACTCGTCCGCCTGGAGTGCCGCAGCGCGAAGGTCGTCAGCGATGCGGAAGCACATGGCCTTGCGGTATTCCTTCCACGGGTCGCTCATTTCGGCGGCTCCACCAGCGCGACGCGCTTGCCGTGCATGGCACACACGCGAGCGCTGGTAATCGCGTTATCCAACGAACTACCGTTGGCGATCAGCGCCACGTCAGGCCCCTCGCCGTCGATTTCCACAATCGGCGCCGACTCCATCGCTTTCACGAGAGCTAGAACTTCGTGGCCCTCATTGAAGGCGAAAGAGAGCCACACCTTGAAGTCGTATGGATTAGCCAGCGCTTCTTCCAGCTTCGTTGCGATGCTCATTGCGGAAGGCCCCGCGTCTCGTCCATCGCATCCAGCATCGCCAACCGGCCTGCTTCGTCGTCGGTGGCGCGTTCGATGGGTTGCGTGAGCCACTTCGGGAGAGCGATCACGAAATCGGAAAGGTCGAATTCGGTTTTCAGTTGTGCGTTCATGCTTTTGACCTCGGGTCTGGCAAGACGGTGACGACGAAGCCACGTCGTGCTTGGTGGCAGACAAAGACGGCCCCGCACGGCGCGACCACGTAGTAGGTGCCGGGGCGACGGCCCAAGCCGTGCTTAGTGATAAGCGTGCGAACCTTTCGCGGCGCGGGCTTAGCAGCGTTGAATTCGCCCGCCATGTCGCGCCCCGGGAAACGCTCCTGCCAACGCTTGATCGCGTGCGGAGTCGGCTGGAAGGTGTAGACGCTCATGCGACCCTCCGCTGTTCGGCAGGCGCGACTTCCAGCATCAGCAGCAACGCCGCCTCTTCGCGCTTGTTCTCGGTTTCCTTGCCGTTGAGGCGGGCGTTGAGCGCGATGCGCTGCTGCACCTGCTCCCTGAGGTTGCAGCCCGTCACCTGCGCGAATCGGTCGTAGTGCTTGACCGGCATGTACGCAGCGCCCTTGGCGTAGGACGACAGGTGGTTGTCCTGGCGCCATCCGCACAGACGCGCAATGTCGATCTGGCGATAGCCGAAGCGACGCTTGGCGTAAGCGATGCTCAAACGGATGGCGGTGGCCTCGGGCTGATCGCTGGCGACACAGAGCGTCACCACGTCATCGGGCATATCGACGGGGGCTTCTGCGCCGGTCAGATACGAGGCGCCAAAACCGCGAAGAAGTGCTTGTTTCATGGGCTTCCGGTGACCTCCACTTTCTTCCGATAACTTCCGACGACCCTTTAGGTAAAAAAGAAGGCGAACCCCAACGGAGTCCGCCTCATGAAGTCACTTCAACCGCTTGCGCTTCTTACCCACGTCCGCGATCAATTCGGCGCACGGAACACCCGTCGCCTGCTCGATCTTCAGTGCGTACTTCGGGCTGGCCCAGCCGCGTTCGGTCCAGAACCAAACCTGCTGAGCTGCGAGGTCGAGTCGGCGGGCCAGTTCTGCTTGAGTCCCGGCGGACCGGATGGCCCGGTCGATGGCGCTTTGCCCGTTAGGTTTCATACGGGCATCTAAACACAGTGTTCAGTAGTGAGTCAACGTCTTGTTCATTGCCTCCGATGAACGGCAGGGCCGAAAATAAACAAATGGTTGACTCCACAGACTTCAGTTCCCGCCTCGACGCGGCGCTGGCCATGAACGGGCTCACGAACGTGACGTTCGCGGGCTTGCTCGGTCCCAATGGTCAACAACTGGTCTATCAGTGGCGGTCGCGGGGGAAGATTGGCGCACCATCAATACCTCGGGTGCGCAGCCTGCTACCAAGAACGAACATCGACTGGTTGCAGGAGGGACACGGCCCCGCTGAACGAGTCAGCACCGACCTAAACCATCCACAACCGAATGGTCCCAAAGGGTCTCGTATAGCGAGATTGGATGTGCATATGCTGTCACAAGCACTGGGGGTGCTTGAGGCGCTGGAGTTCAAGCTCAAGCCTGAAAAACTCCGAGTGCTGGATGCTGCGACTCGGCTGCGGGATTTTTACGAACGCCTCTCCGCTGGAGAGATGATGGCCGACCTGATCGCGCAGATTTTCAATGATGACGAACAGGGGAAATACCATGCACACGAGCCTGGCGATGTTGGGGGAACCTCCGCAGGAAGCTAAGGTTGTCGAGTTGTTCCCGACGCCCGCCCTTCGCACCGTACCGCCACTGACTGACGACGAGATCTGCAAGCTGCGGGTCTTCATGGCGGAATTCGCGATCATCCGGGCTACCTGCCCCATCGCCATTAGGTCGCTATCGAAGACCTGACCTCCCTGTTCAAGCGCTAGACCGACGAGCCTCGCCCCCGCGAGGCTTTTTTATTGCTCAGGAACCTAAACAGCCGCGCCGTTCGTCGGCTCGACTAAACGGTCTGTTGACTCTCTACTGAACATCGTGTTTACTAGCCCCATAGCCCGCAGCTGAAGCGGGCGAGGGTTGGCAGAGATGGAAGGCACGCGAGTTCCGTACCGCCGCAACTATCGACCGAGTGTCGAAGAGTGCGAGCGCCAGATCGTGTGGGCGTGGCTGGACCTGTGCAATGAGGTCAGGACGCCGCGCACTAACTCCATCGCTGGCGTGTTGGCTACCCGCCTGCACGACTACGCGGTCCTCCGTGGCCGAGCGATTCGTAGGGAGGCGCGCGCATGAGTGCTTTCGAGCGCGGCTACCAAGCCGGATATCGCGCCGCTCTCGGCGCAGCCGCTGCGGAGTGCCGCAAGCACGCTGAAGCGCTGGATCACGGCGGAAACACCTACACCCGTTACGGCGACGCCATCCGGCTTGCGAGTGCTGTGCTGGCGATCAACGTCCCGGCAATCGAAGACCACGCGGGAGAGACCGCATGAGCCCCGTGAACGTTCTGGCGGTAATGGACGGCGCGCGTCGCACCATCTCCGCACAATCGAAACTCTCCGACGACGTGATGGCGCATATCGCCGACGACGTTGCGAACGCCCGAGCCGCCGTGGCCGAGCTGATCGAGCGGGTTGATTACCTGTGCAGGACAGGCGAGGGAATGATCGCTCTCCGCGCTGCACTCAAGCACGTGCGAGGTGACGCATGAACACCGCCCACCTCTCCGGCGCTGAGTGCAGCGATCACGGCAAGCACGAAGACCCCCGCTACGACATTCCCGCCCTTGTGTGGGCGTCGCTGATTGCGACCGCGCTGCTGTGGTGCCTCTGGCAAGTGGTGCGTCCGTGAGCGTCCTCTCTGATCGCTACATCAACGCGATGGTCAGCGGGAATACCGAACTGTGCATCGCAATCGAACGGCAGACCGGCCTGTTCGGTTACCCGCCGGAGATCGTTTCGATTGGCCTGCGGGCGATTGACGAAGGCCGCGATCCGGATGCAGCCATCGGCGCATACATCGACGGAGAAGTCCCATGAGCGACTTCCGCGCGCTACCGCACATCCCCGAAGGCGTCGAGCCAGGCTTCGCGCATGTCACCCAGCGCAGCGAATCCCCGATGACGCAAGCCGCGCTGGACCTGTGGGCTTTGCAGCATAAGGCGGCGTGCGTGATGCGCCGCGCATACGAATCGAACGGAGACGGCCTGTGAACACCGAGCGCAAAGTTGATGTGCTGGCGGTGATGCGGCGCCTGATTGACGATCAGAAGGAGGCGTGGGGCGTTGCCGACGACGATCTTGTCGAAGCAACCGTCGCGGTCGGAGAGCTGATCGCGGACATGCGCGCCATTCTCGCGGTGGCCGAGCGCCGCCATACACCGACATTCAATGTAATCGCGGACACCGCGCGCCGGTCACTCGCGCACGTAGGAGACATCTGATGTCCAGATACCACCACCTCTCCCCCGCCTACGACAGCACCGACGACGCGCTCGGCTGGCTGCTCGCACTGCCGGACGCCGAGCTTGCGGACTACGCGCGCTATCGGTTGCCGGACGAACTGCTGGCGAAGCTGGCCCGCGCGTACTTCCCGAATGTCGCTGACGAGTATCGCGAGGGAATCCTGGCTGATTCGCGCGAAGCCTACGACGACGCTGCACGAACCGGAGCAGAAGAATGAGCCGCGAAACCTACCTCGCAGCCGCCGAAGAACTCGGTCTGGCGAACGACCCCCTGATCCGCGACGTGATGAGCCTGCTGTACGCGGCCAACGAAGCGGAGCTGAAGCGCTACGCGGAAGAAACCGCACGCATCGGGCGGATGCACAGGGCGCTGGGCGACGAGCCTCCGGCGATGGCTTGTGGTGAGCGGAGGGCGCGGAAATGAGCGCCCATTCGCAAGGCCCGTGGACTCTGCGCGATAGCGAAATCCCCGAATGGCAGAACCCGCTTCAGATTGAGGACGTTCATGGTCTGTGCGTCGTCTCGCTGGAACGAGGGCGACTGCACGACGCCGAATCCAACGCGCGCCTGATCGCCGCTGCTCCCGAAATGCTGGATGCGCTTGTCGCAGTTGTTGAGGGCGGCGCGGACAGCGTTGGTGGCATCGACCTGCATACGCTCATCGCGAAGGCAACGCAGCCATGAACTTCATCAGCACCCACTTCCTCCTGCTGATCGCCCTCGTGTGGCTGGTGGGCGGCGTAGCGATGGACATGTACGAGAACCGAAAGGGGATGCACCTGTGAGCGACTACTACGAAGCCCTTGTCGCCAGCGGCGCAACCCACGACGAGGCTGCCCGCCACGTGTACGCGAACGACATGCAGGCATGGCGCAATCGCGAGCATCCGATGTACGGGCGCCTGGCGCCGGAGAACGATTCCGAATGGTGCGCGTTCGTCGCGCAGACCTGTGGAGAGTCACCGTGAACACCGACAAGACCCACTACCGCAAGGCGTTCGACTCGCCGTATCTGTCGAGCGCGGACATTACCGAGCCGACCACGCTTACGATCAAGCGCGTGGAGCTGGCTGGCGACCGCACGAAGAAGACCAAGGACAAGTTCAACACGGCGCATTTCGTGGAGAAGGAGCTGCGTCCGGGCGAACCGCTCAAGCCCATGATCCTCAACGCCACCAACTCCAAGACCATGAAGCAGCTCACGGGCTCGGCGTTCATCGACGACTGGAACGACGTACGCGTCACGGTCTACGTGGACCCGTCCGTCAAGTTCGGCAAGGACACGGTGGAGGGCTTGCGCATCAGCCCGCGTCCGCCGGGTCGCAAGCAGTTGATCCCCGCCAACGAAAAGGGCTGGGCCAACGCGAAGGCTGCGTTCCTGCGCGACGGCAACTTGGACGCCGTGCTGGGTCGCGTTGAGTTGAGCCCCGAACACCAGGCGCAGTTGATTGCCGAATGCGCGCAGCAGTCGGAGGCCGCGTGATCTTCCACGACGTTGAACAGAACACGGACGAGTGGCAGGCGCTGCGACTCGGCAAGGCCACCGCCTCTAAGTTTGCCTGCTTCATGGCGAACGATGGCAAGGCGTGGGGCGAGCCTGCGAAGGAATACGCACTGCAACTCGCGCTGGAAATCGAAACTGGCCGGAAGGCTGAGAACGGCTTTAGCAACGAACACATGGAGCGCGGCCACGAACAGGAGCCTGTGGCGCGGATGCTGTACGAGGAAGAGACGTTCACCGACGTAGGCAATGGCGGATTTTTCTGCTGGGGCCGCTGGGGCGACTCACCGGACGGACTGCCCGGTGATGGCGTGGTGGAGATTAAGGCGGTCATCGCCAAGACCCACTACGCCACGCTTCGGCGCGGATCTTTCGACCCGTCGTATCGCTGGCAGTTGGTCGGCCACCTCGACTGCACCGGCCGCGATTGGGTGGACTTCGTTTCCTACTGCTCGGACTTCCCCGAGGGTCGCCAGCTCTACGTCTACCGCCTGACGCGTGACCAGTGCGCCGACGAACTGAAACGCCTGCAAGACCGCCGCGCCGCCTTCATCGAATTGGTCGATGAAACCCTTTCCAAGATCAGGAGCTAAGAAATGGCTTACGACAACACCAACACGTTCACTCTCTTCGTCAACGACAAGGATGGCAACGACAAGCGCCCGGATCGCTCCGGCACGCTCAACGTCGATGGGGTCGAATACTTCATTGACGGATGGATCAAGCAGGGGAGCAAGGGGCCGTTCCTGAGCGGCAAAATCAAGCGCAAGGACAGGCAAGGCAGCGAGAGCAAGCCCGTCCAGGCTGCGGCGGAATTCGCCGATGACGATGTGCTGTTTTGACCCACGTCTAACCGCAGTCCGCACTCACCATATTCAAGCGAGGCTAATTCATGGACATGGGAACAATTTTGCTCAGAACTCTTGGCGTCGTAATCCTGCCGCTGTTCCCAATGTTCGTGGGCGTGGCTTGGCTCATTGAGTTCATGTACGGGTACGGCGCACCGGTTCAGGAGTGCGCGGTGGACGTATGGGAAGAGTGGCGCCGCGAGTTTTGGGACTAATTCCGCAGTCCGCACTCAAGGAGAGGAACGTGAGCGATTTTTACGGTGACGGGTCGAGCCTGCCGAAGCTGCACGACGACCCGCTGACGAATGCCGAAATCCTGATCGGCGCGCTGTGTGCGCGGCTCGACGTGGCGCGGCAAGCGTTGGCCGATGCCGCTGCGATGCAGGTTGTGCAGCCGCCGCTGGTGCGCGTCAAGCAGAACGCCGCGTGGGCGGTGAGCGAGACGGACCCGGCTCGGGTGCTGCCGCGCTCGGCAACCTACGCAGCCGCCTAACCGGCGCACTCAAGGAGAGGATGGGAATGAAGTGGGAACCGATTGAGACCGCGCCGAAGGATGGCCGCGACCTTTGGCTCTACACGCCGAATGATGAGCCCGCTCAGGTCGTCGGATATTGGGCTGATTCGTTTGGCGGCTGGAACTGGCGCGATTCCGTGATCGCCGAGATGGCAAGCGAAGAAATGCAGCCGACCCACTGGCAAGAACTCCCGGAGGCCCCATGACCGCTCAATACGACAACCTGACAACGGCCGCCGACCACGCGGAATCTTGCGCCTGCCTTCGCCCCGGCGATGCGGAGTGCAATTGTCACCTTGCCTACGGGTTCGCGTCCACCGAGGCGATGGACGAACGCGACGCTGCGCAGCGCGCGGCACTTAGGGAGGCTCGCTGATGGGCGGCACGACTTCTACCCCGTGGGCCACTCAGGGGGCGGCCGTAGTGCAGCGCGCAATGGATGCACTGAACGCCCTCATCCTGACCGCAACGCCGGACCAATTCGACCATTGCATCGCAACGAAGCACGCAATCGCTGACGCATTCTCCGCGCTCACCGCCCCTGCCGCCTCGCCGCGTGATGGGGAGTTGGCGCGACTGCGGAAGATCGAGGCGCGCGCCTGGCACATGCTCGACAACGCCATCGACCTCGACGACGCGACTCTCGGCATTGAGCGCAACGACCCGGATTACAAGGCCCTGGACGCGATGCTGCCGGAGGACTGCCCGCATTGCACAATCGAAGCCGCCGCGCCCTCGCCCGCCACGGAGCAGGCTGGGGCGGAAGATGACGACGAGCCGATCTGCTGCAACGGACGCGATTGCGGGTGCATGGGCGCGACGCGCGGACAAGAGCGCGCGTGGGCCGAGCGCCTGCGACCTGCCGCCCCCGTTGGCGCGGATGCGGTGGAGCGGGTGTCGGCGCTGGTCGTGAAGTGGCGCGAGCGTGCCGATGACCTCGCGTTCAATGACGTTCACACGGAAACACTGGACGCCATCGACACGTGCGCCGACGAACTAGAAGCCGCCCTCGCCGCCGCTACGCAGGAAGGTTCCCATGACTGACCTCCCGCAAGATGCGCTGCGCGAGTTGCGCGACGAATACGAACGCGCTGGCGACTATTGGGGCGAAGGCCCCTATGGAATCGACGAGGAATTGCTAAAGCGGTTCGACGCCGCGCGCGGAACCCTGCAATCCGAACTCGCCGCCCTGCGCCAGCGGTGCGAGAAATTCGAACGCGACTACGGCGCCGCGACGATCAGGCTCGGTCAACTGGCCGACCAACGAAACGCCGCAATCGCCCGCGCCGAGCAAGCCGAACGCGATGCGCTGCGGCTTGACTACATCGAACGGACGTTTTCCGGCATGACGAACCGCGAGCGATATTTGCCCGTGCAGATGATTTGGGGCAAGGGATCGAACGGCCGGACGCTACGCGAGGCGTGCGACAAGTACATGGCCCGTGAGGCTGCCAATACCAATGGGGGCCGCCAGGATGGGTGATTTGATTCGCTTGATGGACAGGCCGTCCACTCTCGGCGGTTTCTTCGCGAGAGAGGCGTTCTGCAAACAGAAGCCTCACCTTCGCCGTCGCGGCGCGCATTGGCACTGCCAGCGCAGGCCCGGAGGCCGCATCGCTTGCGGCTCGCATCCAGTCGTCACGTACATCAACTGGATTCGCTACTGCTGGTTTGAGGAAGCGCAGCGACGTGCCACCCCTCAGCGCGCACCCGAGGATCAGACGAATGGCTGACCGGATTTCCACGTCGAAGGTGCTGCTGATCCAGTACGGTCCCACGATGACGCTGGCGCAGTTCAAGGCGGCCTTTATGCCGTCAGTGACCGAGAAGACGGTCCGCAACCAGGTGGCCCGTGGCGACCTTCCTGCGCTGATTGGCGGGGTGTTCGATACGCAGCAGATTGGCGACTGGTGGGAGTCCCGGTGTACCGGGGCTGCACCAAGGGCCGCGTAACCTCATGGAATCGCTAGGAATCCTCCCAATCCATCATCGGAGCGACGGACAGGCGCAGCTGCGCGGGGTCGATGGCGGGCGTCGGATTCATCGGCCCGCCATTCTACTGCGGGCTAGCCGCGGGCCGCCTCGATGGCCTGCGACAGGGATTCGAACGAGTACGCCCCGTCATGGCGCGCACCGTTGATGAAGAACGTCGGCGTGCCGTTCACGCCGCTGCGGATGCCGCCGTTGAAATCTTCCTGCACCTTCTCGGTCCAGGTGTCCGCGTCGATGCCGGCCTTCAATTCCGCAGGCTCCAATCCCAGGCCCTGCACGATCTCGAACAACAACTCCGGGCCCAGCCGCGCCTGGTTGGCATAGAGCTTTTCATGCGCGGCCCAGAACTGCCCGTGCACGCCGGCGAACTCCGCGGTCACCGCCGCGATCGCCGCCATCGGATGCACTTCGGTCAGCGGGAAGTGGCGGAAGACGAAACGAATCTCGTCGCCGAAGTGATCGAGCACCTTGCGCACCTGCGGTTGCGCGGCGCCGCAATATGGGCATTGATAATCGCCGTACTCGACGACGGTCACCGATGCATCTTCGCGCCCCAACACGTGGTCGCGCGCACCGACCGGAATGCGCAGGCTCATGATGTCTTCCTCCCGTCCATGGCATCGAGTGCGTCGAGGATGCCGTCCGCGCCGGGGTTCACCGCGATCGGCGAGCAGTAACTCCACGCGATCGTTCCGTTCTCGTCGACGACGAACAACGCGCGCTCGGACACGCCCTCGCCTTCGCGGTACGCACCGAATGCGCGCGCCATGTCGCCCTTGGGTTCGAAGTCCGAAAGCAGCGGGAAATGCAGGTTGCGTGCCTCGGTGAATGCCTGGTGGCACCACACGCCGTCGACCGAGACACCGAACAGCTCTGCCTTGCGGCCGTGGAATTCCGAACGGATCTGGTTGTAGAGCGCCATCTGGTCGCCGCACACGGGGCTGAAATCCGCCGGATAGAACGCGAGCACGTAACGCTTGCCGCGTAGCTCATCCGAAGACAGCACCTGATCGGGTGTCACGTGCAATTTGAACGGCGGAGCGGGCGTGCCTGCTTCGAGGATGGCCATGGGCGGTGCCTGGGCGCGGGGCGAGCGGGTCGATATAGCAGTCCGCGCGTCATGTTTTCGTTTTTCGCCCTCGACCTGCCGGGCAATCTTCCCCGGCACCTTCGGGCAATTGCCCGTGCGGACAATGTTCGCGCACGCGCGGACACGGTTTCCTGTCGCGGCGATCCAACGCCAACGGGGACACACAATGGGAATCGACCTGGACTACTTCGAAAAGCGCGTGCGGAGCCTCGAGCAGGCCCTGCACCGCTTGCAACACGACCTGGAGGATGCGCACGAAATCGCGGGCCGCATCGTCGAGGAATACCAGCAGTGGGTGAAGAACGAGACGCCGGGACGCGAGTTGATCCTGCGCCGCCTGGAAGAACTCATCACGCGGGGCAGCCCGCGCAGCGTGTTCGCGAAGACGCTCGTGCTGGAGTTCGGCATCTCGCGCACCAAGTCGTACCAGATGGTCAAGGACTATCTCGTCGAACGCGATGCGGCCGCTGCCTCGCAACGCGCAGGGATGAGCGCCGACGCATTTCCGGCTTCATCGATGCGCTGATCGAAATTCGCGTTTCCCCTGGGCCGGTTTGCACGGATGCAACCGGCCCTTCTTTTTCGTCCCGCGTGTGTATGCGCGTGCACCAAGGGACAATGGTCGCGGCGCATGCGCGATGCTCAACTGCATGCACCTGCCGAGCACATCGGCAGGCCGGAGCCGAAGAGACGCGCGATCAAGCCCGTCGGCCGGCGCAGACCCCCCTCTCCCTGAAAACTGCGCCGGCGGCTCCCTCTTTTCCTTCGAATCACTTCAGCGCGTTCGGAATGCGTGCGCGCTCGAGCGCCACCCAACCGGCTTCGGTGATTTCCCAGCCACCCAGGACCTTGTACGCGTAACCGCGTTCGACCATGCGCGCCATGGCATGCACGTCGACCGCGTGGCGCACGGTGATGGATTCGGTGAGCTTGCGCAGCTCTTCGCGGTCGACGGGGTCGAGGCGAACGTTCACGTTGACGCCCTGCGCTTTGGCGGATTGCGGATAGGACATTCCACATCGAACGATCCGCGGTTCGATCACAGGCCAGCAATAGACGCGCAAAGCCAGCTTCGATTCAGCGGCGTGAAGCGCCGTTCATTCGTTCGTGAGGTGTGCGAACGCGGCCGTTGCGGCGTCGCGGTCGTTGTCGTCGAAGGGAACGATGCGCAACGATTCCACCGTGCCAACGTCGAGGCAACGCACGTTCACGTCGACGCCGTCGGGATGGCTGCGCGGAATGTAGAACGCCTTGACGCCGCACACCGAACAGAACCGATGCTTCGCCGCGCCCGTGTTGAACGTGTATTCGGTGAGCACGGCTTCGCCGGACAACAGGCGGAAGCGCGCGGCCGGCACGATCAGGTGCAGGAAGCCGGTCATGCGGCAGATCGAACAATTGCAGTCGAGCGCTTCGATTTCCGCAGGTGCATCGACTTCGAAACGCACGCGGCGGCAATGACAGCCGCCGCGATGCACGACGCGTTCGGGCGACGCGCTCATTTTTTCCCGTTGCCCTTGCCGTTGCCGTGCCCGTTGCCCTTGTCCTTCCCGCCGCCATGGCCCTTGTCGCTGTTGCCGTGGCCGTTGTTCGCCTGCGACTTGGACTTGGACTTCGACTTGTTCTTGCCGTGGTTCGGATACGCGCGTTCGAGATCGGCGTCGAGCACGATCGTGCGGCCCCAACGGTCGTAGGTCGGCACGAAACCCTTCTTCAGGCGATGGAATTCCGCCGAGCCCGGCTTGATGCCCAGTTGCTTGGCGATGTTGCCCCAGCCGTTGCCGTGGTCGCGCTCGTACACGTCGACGACGTAACGGCACGGACGGCCGATGATCGACGCGATGTTGCAGGCCATCCACACATCGCCCGGCGCCCAGCGGCGCGGACCGATCAGGTCGACGACCAGGTCGCGCGGCGCGCCGTGGTAGCGCACCATTTCGTCGACGAAGGGATCGCGATAGCGCTGGCCGTAGCGATTCATGTCGCCGAGCCAGCTGTCCATCCACACATCGCCGCTGCGCGGGTTCCAGCCGAAGGTGAAGTCCTGTGCGTGTGCGGTCTGGCCGGCGGCGGCCAGGACGAGAGCGAGCGAGAGCGCTTTGATCGAATGACGCACGGTGCCTCCTGCGGTGTGGCTGCGATGCCCGCAGTGTGGGCGCACGGACTGAATACGTTCTGAAAGGTTTGCGGTTACGAGCAGCGCGTCACAGGCTGGGCGGGCCGGCCGGCGCCAGGACCCGGCCGGGCCCCGCGGCGTGCCCGCGCCGGTCGACGACGACCAGGTTGCCGGTGCCGTCGATCGCATAGAGCCGTTCGCCGCCCGAGGTCGCCTGCAGACGCAGGATGCGGCCGTCGCGGCGCCAGCGGCCGGCTTCGTGGAAGTACTCGGCGCCCTCGCCGTCGAGGTAGGCCTCGACCAGTTCGTACTGCGCGACGACGCCGTTGCCACGCTGCAGGCGCAGGCGCGTGTCGATGCCGTCGCAGTCGGCGCAGGCGAGCACGCCCTGCCAGCTCAATTCCGCGTCGGGCGATTCGAAGCGCGCGGTCGGTGCGCCCGGCGCGCCGCCGTCGCCGCAGCCGGCAAGCATCGCGGCCGCCAACACCGGCAGGAGGAAAAAGGACCGGAAGCGGCGGATCGCGTCCATGCGGCCATTGTGGCGGGTGGCGTGTGCACACGGCCGCGACGCAGGCGGGCGGAGCATGGCGACGTCATCGGGGACCGAGCCATGCGCCTGCATCTTTCGCCCTTCGCCTTCCTGCGCCGCCATGCGTGGGGAGTCGCCGTGCTCGTGCTGATCGTCGTGGGGTGGTTCGCGACCATCGGCTGGGTGGCCGGCAAACTCAATTCCGACCTGGGGCGCACCTACAAGGCTGCGCCCGTCGTCGAGGATCACGCCCATCGCGCCGAGTGAGGCCGGGCGTTATTTCGCGGAGATCGTGAACTTGCCGAAGGAAATGCCGAGGTCCCAACCCTCGCCGGTGCCGGCGAGTGCGAGCGACACCTCGCCCTTGGTCATCGCACTGGCGCCCGAGGACTTCGAAGCGCCCGCGTGGGCTTCGGCCTGCGCATAGCTGCCCAGCAATTCCTTGATGTCCTTGACGCCGGAGAACTCGCCGGTGCCGTTGTCGATCCTGGATTTGCCGACGGTCAGCCCGCCGCCCTTGGCGACGATGTGGACCGCCATCTTCTGGCCGTTGTCGCAGGTGATCGTGCCGTCGCCCGACGCGGTCTTGTAGAAGGCCGACCAGCCGGCGAGGCTGAATTTCAGCTTGCAATCGGTCTTGCCCGCGGCCATCGCCATGGGTGAGGCGAGGACGAGCGCAAGCGGGAGGATCTGGATGAGGCGGAGACGGCGCATGGCAGGACTCCTACGGGGGATCGGTGCGCGGAGGCTAGCACCGGATCGGTATAGCCGGTGAAGACGGCGCCCGGAGGCACCGTCTTCGCGCCGCCAGGCGATCAACGGTCCCGCGTCCGCCAGCGATAGCCATCCCAATAGCGCACGGGTGCGTGGTGGCGGTTGTAAGCGCCGGCACCCCGCCGGTCGTACTGCGGGTCGTAATAGGAGACCGTGCAGTTGCCGTGCTTGTTGCACTTCACCCGACGGGCGGTCCGGTCGTAGTCGTCGCGATAGACCGGCGGGCCGTAGGGGCGATACACGTAACGATCGCGATCGTCGTTCCAACGGCGATCGACGACGCGGTAGTAGATCGGGCGCCCGTAACGATCGCGCACGACGATCAACCGATCCTGGTCCCGGTAATTGCCGTACCGGTAATACGGCTGGCCGCTGCGCAACACGACATCGGCGACATCGACGATGACGCGCGTCACGTCGTCCTGTGCGCGCGCCGGCGTCGGCAGCAGCGCAGCGAAAGCAAACCCCGCCGCGAACACCGCGGGTGCGATGGACTTCGACAGCGTCGACATGGTGACTCTCCCTTCGATCCGCCCTGATGCGGATCCTGCTGCCGACGATGCGACGGCCTCGATTAACGGACGTCTAACCGTTCCGGCGCGCGCTAGCGGCCATTCAGCGAAGCCGCCGCGCGTGCGATGTCGGTCACGGCTTCGGGCAATTCGCTGGCCTGCGCGACGCGACGCACGCGCGGTTCGTCGTCCGCGATTTCCGCTTCGGCTTCGTGCGCCCACGTCACGTGGTACGGCATGTACACGCCCCATCCGCCGAGCGCGATCACCGGCGCGATGTCCGAGCGCAACGAGTTGCCGACCATCGCGAACTGCTGCGGCTGCAGTTCGAATTCGTCGAACAACCGCGCGTAGGTTTCCGGATCCTTTTCGCTCACGATCTCGATGCGGCGGAACAGATCCGCAAGACCAGACTGCTTCACCTTCGCTTCCTGGTGGAACAGATCGCCCTTCGTGATCAACACCAATTCGTATTGCGCACCGATCGCTTCGACCGCTTCGCGAA
Source organism: Noviluteimonas gilva (assembly GCF_009740395.1). Lineage (GTDB taxonomy): Bacteria > Pseudomonadota > Gammaproteobacteria > Xanthomonadales > Xanthomonadaceae > Noviluteimonas > Noviluteimonas gilva. Next base: position 1,040,102 of record NZ_WOXT01000001.1, on the reverse strand, counting down.
TGCCCGGCAACAATTCCACCGGATGCTGCAGCAGCGATTTGCCGAGCGCGACGATGCGATGCAGGTCGCTCGCGGTCACGCGCGCGTCGGTGATTTCCACCGCGGCTTCGATCATCGACAGCACCATGCCTTTGACGCCGTAGCCGAACAACGCGAGGTTCCGCTTCTCGACGGCGTACAGGCGTTCGTGCGCGCGCGCATCGGCCAGGTCGACGTAACGACCGACGATGGCTTCGAAATCCCCTTGCGCACCGCGGTAATAGTCTTCGCTGCGCCACAGCGTGTCGTCGCCGTCGAAGCCGACCAGGCGAATGGAAGAGGCATCGGGAGCGGAAGCAGGAGACATGGGCGCGTGCGTCACGGGGCGCACCAGTGTACGAAAACGACACAGGGCGGCCGAAGCCGCCCTGTACTCGTCGTCGCCTTCAAGGCACCGGCCGGCACCCCTGGGCCGGCCGAATTCTTTACGGCGTGCTCGGCGGTGCGCCCGCCGTGCTGGCCGACGTCGGCATCGACGAAGACGTCGTCGTGTCGGTCGAAGTCGTTCCCGTCGTGCCCGACGAGTCCGTGGTGGTCGTGCTGGTCGACTCGGTGGTCGTTTCCTTGTCGTGCGCGCAAGCGGCCAGCGTCAGCGAAGCGGCGACGATGGCGACTGCGGTCAGGCTACGGAGCGTGGTGTTCATTGGGGTCCTCGTCTGTGTGCCTTGCGGCGTGAATCCGGCTGGCCCCGAAGGAACCAGCCGGATGGTGCGCCACTATTTCGAAGCGAGCCTCATGCGCGCTTCGACTCGGGAGCGATACTGCGTGCGCAGTGGATCAGCCGCCCGAATCCGACTTGGCTTCGCCCTTGCCGTTCGCGGCGAGGTAAGCCTTGTATTCGTCCTGCGTCAGCTCGCCGTCGGCATTGGCGTCAGCCTTGGCGAAGACCGAGGACAGGTTCTGCACGGACGCGGCTTCCGTCGCGCTCAGCGTGCCGTTCTTGTCGACGTCCAGGTCGGACCAGTTCTTCTTCTCCGGCTCACCCTGCTGCGGCATGGCCGACTGCGTCTGAGCAGTGGCGTCCTGCGTCGCGGCAGTGGTCGCTTCCTGCGTCGCGGCGTTCGTTGCGTCCTGCGTTGCCGTCGTGGCAGCGTTGGTGGCGTCCTGCGTCGCGGTCTGCGGCGTCGTGCTCTGCGCAATGGCGAGCGGAGCGGCCAGCGTCAGCGCCAGGGCGAGGTAAAGCGGCTTGCGATTGAAAAGATTCATTCGTCGGTCTCCATGGGGGAACAAACGTCGCGCCAGATGCGTCAGGCTTTTTCGGCGACGGTATGCACCTTGCGCCCAAGCATCTGAATCTCCGCGACCTGCCGGTTTGCGCCTCCACACCGCATTAACCAACCGGCGCGCGAATTGCGGTAATCGCGTGCGGCGGTGTGCAGCATGTTGGCGTTGGGCTTGTTTTCAGGCCTTTTCGCCGGCGTTCGCGAGCGTCCCCCTCTGCGCGTCATCGTCGCGCGAACGCCGTTGATGAGGCGCAGACGACCGGCGGCGCCGGCTTACGAAAGTTTTACATCGGCCATGCAACGGCGTTAATGGCTGCCTCTCCACAGTGGGTCGCAGACACCAACGCGCTCCCGAGGACTCCCCCATGGCAACCCCCCGTCACACCCCACGTTCGAAGTCCCGCACGGTCGGATCGCAACCTGCCGCACAGCAGAGTTCGCCGCAGTCGATGGCGAACCATGATTCGCCGCAGGACACGCAGCGCGACCGCCAGCGCGACGCCATCGCCAACCAGGGCGCGCAGGGCCGCCACGTACCGTTCTCGCTCAAGGAAGAAGAGGACGACGACGCGGCGACTCGCCATTGAGGCACCCATGAAGTCGTTATCGCTGCTGTTGCTCGCCGTCGCGTTGCCTGCGTTCGCGCAGACACCGCCGACCGCCGCGACCATCGCCGCGCCCGCGGCGAGCGGCGACACGTTCTCGAGCCTGGATGCCGACAAGGACGGACGCATCAGCTCGACCGAAGCCGATCGCGATGCCGGCTTCAGCGCTTCATTCGCCGCGATGGATGCGAACGCAGATGGCTTCGTGACCCGCGACGAACACAAGTCGCATTCCCGATCCAACGCGCGGCCCGAGCCGCAGCGCTGAAGTTGAATCAGGCCTCGTCCTCCGACGAGGCCCGCACGATCGGATCGCCATCGACGTCGAAGGCGACGTCGAACACGATGGGCTTGCAACACACCTGGCAGTCTTCGATGTAGTGCTGCTCGCCCGCCGAGTCGTCGACGAGGACGGTGATCGTCTCGCCGCAGTAGGGACACTGGATGTCGACGCTCGGCAGCATGGTCAACGCCCCACGTCGCCGAGCCAGTCGGCCTTGCCGATCGGCACGCCGGAAGCGCGCAGGATCGCGTAGGCCATCGAGGCGTGGAAGAAGAAGTTGGGCAGCGCGAAGCTGGTGACGTAACCCTGCCCGTCGAAACTCAATTCGCCCAGGCGGCTCTTGACCTGGATCGGACGCGAACCCGCGCCTTCGAACTGCGCGGCGTCGAAGGATTCGACGTACGCGATGCAACGCGCGATGCGCGCCTCGAGTTCCTCGAAGGTCTTCTCTTCATCGGGGAAGGGCATCGCTTCGGTCACCGTCAAACGCGCGCAGCAATTCTTCGCGTGGTCGGTGGCGATCTGCACCTGTCGCACGAGCGGCAGCATGTCGGGAATCAGGCGCGTGCCCAGCAGCACGTCCGGCGCGATGTTCTTCTCCGCGGCGTATTTCTGCCCGGCCTGCAGGACGTGCAGCAGATTGCGTAGCGTGCGGATGAACACCGGCGCGGTGAAGGCGTGCAGCGTTTGCGTCATGGCGAAACTCCCGAGGGCCGATGCGGCCCGGAAGCGGCACAGGTTACGCCGACGCTTATAAAGGGAAAGTCGCCCTTCCGGGTTTCACTGTCCCAGCCAATGGCCGGCCGGCGCGGGGTACGCGAATCGGTAACCCTGGCCGTACACGCAGCCCATCGCGCGCAACACGGCCCACTGCGCGTCGGTCTCGACGCCTTCGGCGACGATCTCGGTCCCGAGTGCGTTGCCGAGCGCGAGGATCGCTTCGATCAACGCCGAGCTGCGCGAGGGCACGCCGTTGGCGAAGGGCGCCACGAAGCTCTGGTCGATCTTGATCATCTTCAGCGGGAACTGATGCACGTGGCCGAGCGATGAGTAACCGGTGCCGAAATCATCGAGCGCCGCCTCGACGCCACGCTCGGCCAGGCGATGCAGCATCGCCACCACGTTCTCCGGATCGCCGAGCAGCGTGCCTTCGGTCACTTCCAGGCGCAGCGCGGTGGAATCGAAGCCGATCTCGTCGACGAGTTCCAGCAATCGCTTGTCGAAGTCGGTGTGCAGGAACAGGCGCGGCGACACATTGAGCGTGAGGTAGCGCAGCACGCCGTCGCGCGATTCGCACACCATCGGGCGCGCGGCTTCCAGCGCAAGGCGGAACATGCGCCAATCGATCTGTCCGACCAGCCCGCTGTCTTCGGCGACCTTGAGGAAAGCCGACGGCGTGAGCACGCCGCGCGTGGGATGGCGCCAGCGCAACAGCGCTTCGTAGCCCACGACGCTGGCGTCTTCCAGGCGCACGATGGGTTGGAACCACGGTTCGAACTCGTCGCGGATCAGCGCATCGCGCAGGGCCTGCTCGAGGTCGAGCACGCCCATCGCGGTCTTGTGCATCGCATCGTCGAACAACACGAAGCGGTTGCGGCCCGCGTCCTTCGCGCGATAGAGCGCGACGTCGGCGTCGTGCAGGATGCGGTCGACCGATTCGCAATCCGGGCCCGCGATCGCGATGCCGATGCTGCACGACAACTGGATCTCGCGTCCGGCCACGTGCAGCGGCGGCGTGAGCGCGCGCAGCACGCGTTGCGCGACCTTGCACGCGGTCTCGTGGTTCTGCACGTGTTCCAGCAGCATGACGAACTCGTCGCCGGCGATGCGCGCGACCACGTCGGGGTTGCGCACGCAACCGGCCAGGCGCCTGGACACTTGTTGCAGCACGGCATCGCCGGCGCTGTGGCCCAGGCTGTCGTTGACCACCTTGAAGCGGTCGACGTCGATGTAGAGCAGCCCGAATCCGCAACTGTCGTCGCGGCGCGCGCCGGCCAGCGCGCGTTCGATGCGATCGCGCAGATACACACGGTTGGGCAGGCTGGTCAGCGCATCGTGCATGACCTGGTGTTGCAACTGCGCTTCGACCTGTTCGCGTACGGCGATCTGTTCGCGCAATTCGACGGTGCGCGCTTCGACGCGATGTTCGAGTTCGGCATTCGCCTGGCGCAGCAGTTCCGCCGCGCGCCGGCGCTGCAGCGAGCTGCCGATCTGGTAGGAGACGAAGGTCAGCAGTTCGGCGTCGCGCTCGTTGTAGACATCGCCGCGGTCGTAACTCTGCACGGCGACGACGCCGATCGCGCCGTCGGTGCTGAGCAGCGGCGCGCCGAGCCAGACCAGCGTCGGCGCCGCAAGCATTTCGCTGTCGATCTCGCCGGCCGCCACCATCGTCAGCGCGCTGTCGCGCGTGACCAGCGCGGGGCGTTGCGTGCGCAGCACGTGTTCGGTCAGGCCGCGGCCATAGGAGCGCGCGCTCCAGTCGCGTTCGAATTCGTCGGCCGCGTAGGGGAACGACACGGTGTTGCCGTCGTCCGAAAGCAGCGCGATGTAGAAGTTCTTCGCCTCGATCAATTCGCCGACGACCGCGTGCACGTGGCGATAGAAGTGCGCGCTCGTCTCGTCCAGGCTCGCCAGCGCGGCGATGCGGTACAACGCGGCCTGCAGACGTTCGCCGCGTTCGCGCTCGGCGACTTCGCGGCGCAACTCGCTGTTGGCGACCTGCAGCTGCTGCGTGCGCTCGACGACGTGCCGTTCCAGTTCGACGCGACCGCTCTTGCGCTCCAGCGCCGTGAGGATGTGCTCGGCGACGAACGCGAGCAGCGACATCTCCGCCGTCGTGTAGCAGCGCGAGCCGGTGTAGCTCTGCACGACCACTACGCCGCGCACGTCGCCGTCGCGCATCATCGGCACGCCGAGCCAGTCGGAGCTGTCCGCGCCATGCAGGCGCAGCGGGCCCGACACCTGCTGCATCAGGTCGGCCGTGGAGCCCATCAGCGGACGCTTGTCGCGGGTGAGGTACCACGTCAGGCCGCGTTCGATCCGCGCGAGCGGGATCTCTTCTTCCGGCGAGAGGACCTGGTCGTCGACGACGTCGGCGAAATAGAGGAAGCGCAGCGCATCGCGATCGCGGTCGTACAGCGCGATGTAGAAGTTCTCCGCGTACATCAGGTCGGCGACGATGCGATGCAGGCCGCGCAGCATGTCCGGCATCTCGAGGTCCGAGCCGGCCATGTCGGCGATCGCGTAGAGCGAGCGCTGCAACTTCTCGGCCTGCTCCAGGCGCTCGACGCTTTCGCGCATGCGGCGCAGGTCGAGGGTTTCGCCCAGGCGCGCAACGGACGCGGGGCACAGATCGATTGCGGCGTGCGGGCTGTTGAGCACGGCCACCGCGCCTTCGCCGTCGTCGTAGAGCACGCGCGGGCTGCTGTCGTCGTTCTCGCCCGCGCGGATGCGGGAGACGGCGTCGATGGCGTCGGCGATGACCTTGGCGTCCGCGCACGCGGGCGGGAACGCCTCGATGTCGCGCGGCCAATGGGTCGACCAGAGGACGCAGGCGCAATGGGTATCCAGTTGCGGGTCGGCCTCGAACCACGCCTCCACCACGGCCTGCGGGGTCGGCGCACGCAGCAACCGGTCGGGCAGCGAATGCTGCGCCGCACCGTCATGTGCCGGCGATCGACCGAATTTAACGACCATGGACCGTGGATCCCCCTGACCTGGCAGCGTAGGACCGGCTTGGGGCCCATTCCGTGCGCTGCGTCACTTTGTTGATGCAACGCACGTCTCGGCGGACGAATGGTTCAAGGGTGCATCGTCACGACGGCTGCACTCGCGACCCGCGAGTTTGCCGCCAGGACGCCTACGGGCGACAGGGGCAACATCATGCACGAGCAGGCCATTGCGGGGCAGACGGTCGATCTTGGGCCGGCACTGGAAGCAGAACTCGAAGCCCTCGACCGCGAAATGCCGCGGATCCAATCGATGGCCGGCAACGTCTTCGCACTCGCCTCGGCATGGGCCGAACGCCACGCCGCGATCCTGCAACGCACGCCGCCACCGATGCGCGCGGCGATGGAAGCGCGCTTGCATCGCATCGGCATTCGCTGGGGCGTCGTGCACGGCGTGCGAATGACCACGCAATTCCCCGCGCTCGGTTAAGCACGCTGAACCAAGTTAGCGACACCTTCACCGCTCGCAAAAACTCCGCTAACGGTCGCATGCGTAACGTCGTGCGACGGCCATCTTCGGCCGCAGTGGAGGAATGTCGAGATGGCAAATCAGCAGAACCAAGGGTCGCAGAACCCGTCGTCGCAATCCAACCAGCAGAACGCTTCCGGCCAGCAAGGCTCGCAACAGTATTGGAAGCAGCAGTTCCAGAACGAACCCTATTACCAGCAGGGCAAGCCGTTCGAGGACTATCAGTCCGCCTACCAGACCGGTGAACAGGGCCGTCAGCAGTACGGCAGCGGCGGACAAAGCTTCAGCGATTCCGAGAAACAACTGCGCAGCGATTACGAGAACAGCACCAAGGGCAACCAGAAGGCGCTGAAGTGGGACGACGGCGCGGGCAAGGCATGCGAAGCCGCCTGGAATCGCGCGGGCTCGCAGTCGAGCGATCGCGATATGCAGCAGGGCTCGGAGTCGCAGCAGAATCGTGGTGACAGCACGGGTCGGACCAGCTGACGATTTAGCGAAAGCGACCCCACCCCAACCCCTCCCCTGCGTTGCAGGGGAGGGGTTTTTACGTGCGGTGTTTCATTCGCAGTAGCGAGTCGACGAGGTTTTCGAGCGCCACCGGATCGACCGGTTTCACCACGTGCGCATCGAAGCCCGCTTCCGCGGTGCGCATGCGCACTTCGGCCTGGCCCCAACCGGTGATCGCGACGATGACGAGTGCATCGCCGCCCTCGGCCATGCGCATGCGTCGACACACTTCGTAGCCGTCCACACCCGGCATGCCGAGATCGAGCAGCACCGCATCGGGCGCGAACGCGACCTGCCAGGTGAGTGCAGACGCTGCGTCGTAGGCCGTGCGCACCTGATGCCCCTGCATGCGCAGGAACAGCGCGAGCGAATCGGTGTGTTCGCGATTGTCGTCGACCACGAGCAAGCGCCTGCGCGTGCCGGAGGTCGGTGTCGTCTCATCCGCGGCCGTCGGATCGGGCTCGCCCTGCGCGAGCGGCAAGCGCACTTCGAATTCGCTGCCCTGCCCCAGGCCGGCGCTGCGCGCGATGACCGAACCGCCGTGCATTTCCACGAGGCTGCGCACGAGCGTCAACCCGATGCCGAGTCCCCCCGCCGCATGCCCGATCGAATGCTCGGCCTGGCTGAAGAGATCGAACACGCGCGTGATCTGGTCCGTCGCGATGCCCAGACCGTTGTCCTGCACGATGATCACCGCTTCATCGCCTTCGCGACGCGCATCCAGCACGATGCGGCCGCCGGGTTCGGTGTACTTCGCCGCGTTGTTGAGCAAGTTGGACAGCACCTGCGCCAGGCGAACGGGATCGGCGTGCAGCACCATCGGCCTGGCCGGAACAGACACGACCAGCGCGTGATGCCCGCCATCGATCAACGGCCGGCTGGTTTCGACGGCGCGTTCGATGACATCGGCCAACGCCACCGCCTGCAGGTGCAAGGGCACCATGCCGCGCGTGATGCGCGAGACCTCGAGCAGATCGTCGACGAGCCGCACGAGTTGCGCGACCTGCCGCTCCATCACGCCGTGCAGGCGTTGCATGTCGACGTGCGCGCCGGCTTCGCCCTGCTCGGCCATGCGCAGGATGTGCAGGCAGTTGCGCAGCGGCGCGAGCGGATTACGCAATTCGTGCGCGAGCGTGGCGAGGAACTCGTCCTTGCGTTGATCCACTTCGCGCAGCGCGTGTTCGGCCAGCTTGTGATCGTGGATGTCGGTGGTCGCGCCGTACCAACCCGTCAGTTGGCCTGCATCGTCGTGCGATGGATTCGCGCGCACGAGGAACCACCGATAGACACCATCGCGGCGACGCAGGCGCAACTCGGTTTCGAACGGCTCGCCCTGGAAGGCGCGATGCCAGGCGGTCGTGACGGATTCGCGATCGCCGGAATGGATCAGGCTGTTGCGCTCTTCGCGACTCACGTCCAGCCCCTGGCCGGTGTATTCGGTCCAGCGATCGCTGAGCCAGGTCATCGCGCCGTCGGACGTCGCGCTCCACAGGATCGAGGGCGAGGCGTTCGCCAGACACCGGAAGCGCTCTTCGCTGTCGCGCAATGCAACTTCGGTGCGCGTGCGCGTGGAGATGTCTTCGAAGAGCACCGCGACGCGACCGCTCCTGGCCGAGCCGAACGGAAACGCATGCGCTTCATACCAGCGGCCGAGCGCCTGCGCTTGCAACATCGTGCGCGCAGGCCGCTGGCTGCGCGCGACATCGCCGTAGAACTGATACCAGTGCGGCTCGAGGTCGGGCACGAGCTCGCGCATCGTCTTGCCGACCACGTCGACCAAACCGGTGTAGCGCTCGAACTCGCGATTGGTTTCGATGAAGCGATAGTCGACGGGCTCCTCGCCCTCGAACAGCACGTCGATCACGCAGAAGCCCTGGTCGATGTCCTCGAACAGCGCGCGATAGCTCATGTCCGAGGCGATGGGCTCGCGCGGGCGCTGCGGTTCGATGAGCGTGGGCAGTTCGCCTTCGTCCAGTTCGAGCAAGGTGATGGTCGCCGCGCGCAACACGCCGGTGAAATCGCGCACCGCCGTGAAGCGCGCCATCGCCGCGAGCGATCCGCCATCGGGGCGTGCGATCTGGATCGCGACGGTCGAGGGCCGCTTCCCGGCATGCAGCGCACCCATCGCACGTTGCATCGCTTCGCGATCGGCGAGATCGCCCAGCGAATCGAAGGCCATGCCGCGCAGGACATCGATGCCGCGCCCGAGCATGCGCGCGGCCGCCGGGTTCACGTCGATCAGATGTCCGCCCGCATCCACGCGCAGCAAGCCGACATCCGCGCGGTCGGCGATCTCCAGCCAGCGCGCGGAGGCCTGCGGCCCTTCGCCCGCGCGCGGATGCATGGCCGGCGGCGCGGGGTCTTCGATCATGGCGATGCCGGGGGATCGATGCGGGCCAGGGCTTCGGCGATCGGTCCGGGGGTCGTCGGGCGCACGAGACGCGCGACTTCTTCGCCATCGCGCAGGAACACCAGCGTCGGCCACAGCTTCACGCGAAACGAACGTCCGAGCGGCAAGCCGCGACCGTCTTCGATCTTCAGGTGATGCACGTCGGTGTGTTCGGCGAAGGCCGCTTCGATCGCCGGCTGCGCGGCGATGCAGTGCCCGCACCACGGCGCGCCGAACTCCAGGACCGCGGGACCGGCGCGCGCATCCACGCTCGCCCGCTCGGGCTCCTTGGGTTCGTAACGATGAGCGAGCGACATCGTGCTTCCGTGCGGCGTCAGGCGACAACCGGGGACACTACCCCGCGCGCGGTGAGCGTTGCGTCCGCAGGCTCAGCTTTTGCGGGTTGCCGGCTTCTTCAGCGCGGTGCGGTAGCGCTCATAGAGGGCCTGCACCTTTTCCACGTAGTCCTCGGTTTCGGCGTACGGCGGCACGCCGCCGTAACGATCGACCGCGCCGGTGCCTGCGTTGTAGGCAGCGGCGACGAGAACCAGGTCGCCCTTGTAGCGACGCATGAGATCGCGGATGTGGCGCGCGGCGCCGTCGATGCATTGCGCCGATTGATACGGATCCGACACGCCATAGGCGCGCGCGAGCGCCGGCATCAGTTGCATCACGCCGCGCGCACCTTTCGGCGACAGCGCGCGTGCGTTGAAGTCGCTTTCGGCATGCGCGATGGCGCGCAGCCACGCATCTTCGACGCCGGTCTTCTTCGCCGCCGCGAGAAACTGCGCAGCGAACACGTCCAAGCGTGGCTTGCCGACTTCACCGTAGCCTTCATGCGCCCACGAATCGCGCGGCGCGCGAACGCGCACGGGCTCGGCCACTTCCTTCCATCCCTTGATCGGCCGCGTGCTGTAAACGACCTTGCCGTTCATGCGCGTCGTATACAGGTTGCCGCGCACAGGGCCCTGGTCGCCCCAGAAGTTCTTCACCTTGGCCTTGCGGTCGTTGACGCGCTTGGGCTTGCACTTCGAACCGGGCTCGGGCGCGGTCGACAGACTCAACCGATCGTCCTTGAGACATTCGTACACGGTGCGTGCCTGCGCGCCCGCGAAAGGCAGCAGGCAGAGCAAACCGGCGATGGCGAATCGGAGATACATCGGGCGCCATGAAACGCGCCGACTGTTCAGTACTGCGTGAAGACCGTGTATGCGCCGCAGCAATGGCGGCTTAACGGCGCGCTTTGACCGGTTTGGTCATCGCGTCGCGATAGCGCTCGTACAAGGCCTGCACCTTCGCGACGTACTCGATCGTCTCGCGATACGGCGGCACGCCCTTGTACTGCGTCACCGTGCCGATGCCGGCGTTGTAGGCCGCAGCGACGAGGTCCAGGTCGCCCTTGTAGCGCCTCAGCAGTTGCTTGAGGTGCCGCGCGCCGCCGTCGATGGATTGCGCGGCCGAATACGGATCGGCCACCGCGTATTCGCGCGCGACCTCGGGCATCAGTTGCATCACGCCCTGCGCGCCCTTGCTCGAGGTCGCCTTCGGATCGAATCCGCTTTCGGCGTGCGCGAAGGCGCGCAGCATCGCGTCCTCCACGCCGGTCTTCTTCGCGGCGGCGCGGAATTCGGCATTGAAGCGCTTGAGCTGCGGCGGACCGAGCGCGCCCAGGCCGACATGCGCGGGAGAACCCGGCGGCGTTTGCACGGTGAAGGCGAGCACCGGTGTCGACCCCGGCAACTTGCGCGTGCCGTACACCGTCTTTCCGTCTTGCTGGCGCTCATACAACGTACCTTTCACCACGCCGAGATTGCCCCAGAGATTCGGCACCTTCGCGGCGTTGTCGTCGATCTGTTTGGCGACGCACTTCGAACCAGGTTCAGGCGCGGTGGACAAACTGACGGTGCCGTCGCGCACGCAGCGGTACACCGTGCGTGCATGCGCAGGCCATGCGGCGCAGGCCGCGAGCAGGCAAAGTGTGGCGATGGGCGCGCGCATCGGGCGGAGCGTACACCTCGGAGGTCGAATGCGCGTGCAAGGCAACCGTTGGGCGATCGTGGCGGCGATGCTGCTCATGGCGGGCTGCGCGACGAAGCCGAAGCCTGCGCCGGAGCCGCTGCCTACGCCCGAAATGCCCGTCGCGCCGACCACCACGCGCGGCGAGTTCACCATCGAGGCCGACAAGAACGAAACCTGGAACGCGGTCGGGCAGATCGTCGTCAATACGCCGGGCGCCGAGTTCGAAGGACGCTCGCAGATGCTCGACATGTACACCGTGCGTTATCGCGGCGTGGAGTTTCTCGTGCTGACCAAAGCGATGCTGCTGTCCGAGACGATCCGCAAGACCACGACGCGCGTGACGGCGACGACACCGGATGGCAAACCGATCGATACCAACGCGAGCGCTGACTTGCTTGCGCTGCTGCAGGAAAAGCTGCCGGCCGCGATCATCGACGTGCAGGCTCGCTTCGCCGCAGAGGCGAAAGCGAAGGCCAAGAGCAAGTCCAAGTCGAAAGCGAAGAAGAAAAAGAAGAAGGCCTGAGCCGCGCGACGCGGCAAGTGTTCAGCGAATGCAGAGCTTTCCGCGAGGCAACGCCGCCGTGCCTCCTTACCATCGCGCGCCCTCCCCGCCGAGCCTGCGCCGATGCACAAGTCCGCCGTTTGCCTGCTCTCCGTCCTGACGCTCACCGCCTGCGCACCACTGCAGCAAGTGCGCGTGTTTCCGCAAAGCCCTCAAACGCCCGCCGTTGCGGCGCCTGCAGCGCCAACGCCAATCACCACCACGCGCGGCGAATTCCACATCCAGGCCGACAAGAACGATACGTGGAATGCGATCGGCCAGATCGTCGTCAACACGCCCGGTGTCCGGCTGGACGGACGCGCGCAGATGCTCGACCTGTACTCGCTGCACTACCGCGGCGTCGAGTTCCTGGTGATGACCAAGGCGCTGGTGCTCTCGGATTCGATCCGCACCACGACCACGCGCGTGACCGCAGCCACGCCTGCCGGCAAACCGATCGACACCGACGCCAGCGCGGAGTTGCTCGCCCTGTTGGAAGCACAACTGCCGGCCGCCATCATCGACGTGCAGGCACGCTTTCGCGCCGAAGGGATCTGATTACTTCGGCTGCGGTGCCAGCACGTGGTCGTAGCTGATCACGCGCGCGAGCTTCCAGGTGTCGCCGTCCTTCTTCCACAGATCGATGAACTTGCCGGTTTCGGTCAGCCGATCCGGCTCCCCTTTGCGCAACGCAAAGAACCGATGCGTGCCCATCTGCATCGCGCCGTAATCGCCGATCAGGTGCACCGTCATCGTGCCCTCGACCAACTCGCGCCGCGCATGGAAGTTCGTGCCGGCTTCCTCGCGCTTGCAGCCGTCAGCAACGTTGTCGATGAACTGCTTCCCGCTGGTCGCCGTCAGGCCGCCCTTGTCGTGGAAGAACTCGAAATCGTCGGCGACGAGCGTCTTCAGCACATCGATCTTGCAGTTGAAGGCGGCATCGAAGAGCTGCTGGTCCTTCTCCGCGAGCGCGGCGACGACTTCAGGTGACGCAGGCGGCGCGCCGGGCGTGAGGTGGATTTCCGCTTCGGGCTTGGCTTGCGCGAAAGCGGCCAAGGGCGCGAGCAGTGCCAACAGCACGAAGTGACGCATGGGGGATCTCCGGACGGCGAGTGACGCCGAGTCTATCCCCTGGACGACAACCACCAGGTCATCAGGCCAACGTTGGCGATCACCGTCAGCCAGAACGTGGCCTGGAACGAGGCCTTCTTCGACTTGTGTCGCAGCAGCCCCTGCGCGAGCAGCGCGCCGGGCCAACCGCCGACAAGGGACACAAAATGGAGTTCGCTCTCCGGCGTGCGTCGTGCGTTTTCCTGCGCAGCGCCCTTGTCGCGCCAGTAGAGAACGAACGTGACCACGCTCATGAAGCCGTAGACGATGACGGCCGGTTTCGGTAGCCATCCACGCCACGCAGCGAATGCGATCGCTGTGATGGCCACCAGTCCGAGGAGCGTGTGCGGGATACGGCGCGCTCCGTGCTTTTGCTCCGTCGCAGCCGTCTGCCCCGCCATGCGCACACGCATTGCCGCAAGCCGCCCCTTGTCGTCGCGCGCGACCTCATACGACAACAGCTCACCCTCGATGGGCCGCCGCCGCAGACGCTCGAACTTCTTCACGTGCACGAACACGCGCTCGCCACCACCGTTGGGCACGACAAAGCCGTAGCCCTTTTCGTCGTGCCACTCGGTGAGCCGACCGGCGAAGCGCATCGCGTCAGGCGTCCTTCGACGCGGCCTGCGGAGCGTCGGTGTCTTCGTCCTTCCACACGTGGTCGTGGTCGCCGTCGAGCAGGCGCATGCGGGTGCGCTGGGTCTTTTCCTTGCCGTGCACGGTCGTCGTGCGCGTGGTTTCGAACATTTCCACCACACCGGTGGGGCGATGGACCACGAACAGGCCCTCGTCCTTGATGCCGACATCGACTTCCGCCAGCGCTTCCTTCGAGATTTTGCCGTCGACGAGGCGATTCGCGCTTTCCCGCAACGCGTCCTGCGCCTTTTCCGAATCGGCCGCCTGGAGGAAGACGACATACAGGTCGTCCGGGTCGTCCGGGGAGACCGACAGCGAATACGTCAGGCGCGCAGGAATCGGCGGCCCGCCGGCCGCGTTCGGCAGCTCGACGTCCAGGCCGTATTCGGCGTCGGGCTCCACGTCGATGCCAACGAATCCGTTGTACCAGGAGATGTTGCCCGCGATGAGTCCCTCGATCATTGCCGGCGAGGTGATGGTGTCCGTGATGCGATCGAGGAGCGGCATCGCCTCGGCTTGCTTCTTCGCGCGCGCCTTCTCATCGGTGATCTTCGCCAGCTCGGCGTCGAGCATGTTCTTGAACAACGGGCGGAGCGCGGACTGGAAGCGCGGCACGATGACGTCCATGTTGCGCAGCTTCATGAAGTTGCCGGCGGCATCCAGCTGGGCCGCGACCGGCAGGTCCTTGAGCGCATCGGCGAAGGCTTGCATCTGCGCCTGGGCGACCTGGTTGCTCGCCTGGATCTCGAACTTGCCGCCCGAGGAGGTCCACGTCTGCAAGAAGCCTTCCGGCGAGGATTCGGTGATCCGCACGACATCGGTGCCCGTCATTCGCGTGCTTTGGGGCGTGTCGGTCGTGCCGTCGTTGCTGGTGGACTCCACCGCGTAAGTCAGCGACACGCCGTCCTTCCACGGCAGGATCCACTTGATCGTCTCGGGCGCCTTGGCGGCTTCTTCTGCGGCGGCAGCGGACAGCATGGGCAGCGCGCAAAGCAACGCCACCACGAGGGTGCGACGGAACGGCATGGATTTCCCCTGATGCGAATGCCGGCGAACGCCGCCGGACCCGCGAATTCTAAGACAAGCTCAGGGCCGGATCTCGACCGGAATCGGAACCCGCACTTGATTCCAGAGCGCCAGCATGTCCGCGTTCGACAGGGAGATGCAGCCGTCGGTCCAGTCGCGCGACGGGTAAGCGGCCACGGCCGCGCGGATTCGCGGGTCGTTCGCTTCGCCGTGGATCATGATCGCGCCGCCGGGCGGGACGCCCTGGCGTTTCGCACGCGCGCGGTCCTCGGCGTTCGGATACGAAATGTGGATCGAGCGGTAGAAGGCGCTGGTCGCGTTCTTGTAGTCGAGGACGTAGTGCCCTTCCGGTGTTTTCTTGTCGCCTTCGCGCTGCTTGTGGCCGGCGGGCGACAGGCCCAGGCCGATGCGGTACGTCGCCACGGTCTTGCCATCGACGATCACCCAGAGGCGACGCTCCGACTTGTCGACGAGGATCTTGTCCGCGTACGTGGCCTTGGCCTGCGCGGCGCCGATGCACAGCACTGCGACGGCCAGCAGAAGGAAACGCACGCGCTTACCCACCTTGCTTCGCATCGTCGGTCGTATGCAGGAACTTCAGCAACCCGGCGAAGTAGGCGTCCTGGTCGTCGTAGTAGCTGCAATGACTGCCATTGGGCAGATACAGATACTCGCCGCGCGGCAGGCGCTTGCTCATCATCTCCATGTACTTCGGGTCCATCGTGTCGTAACGCGCGCCGATGACGAGCGTGGGCACGGTGATGTTCTTCAGGTCTTCGGTGCGGTCCCAATCGACGAGGATGCCGCTCGCGCCCAATTCGCTCGGGCCCTGCATCGGCACGTAGACCTTCTTGTTGAGGTGGCGCACGAAACCACGCACGACCGGCTCCGGCCATTCGGCCATCGGGCGACGCAGCACGTGGTGTTCGTAATGCGGCACGAGCAATTCCTCGAAGCGCGGATTCGCGTAATCCTTCGCCGCGTCGAGCTTGCGCAACTCCGCGAGATTCGCCGCGCCGAGCTCCGGCATCAACACATCGTTCGCGTATTTGTTGTACGCGGGGATGCTCGACACCATGTTCGAGATGATCAGGCCCTTCAGATGGTCCTGGTGCTTGAGCGCGTATTCGATCGCGAGCATCCCGCCCCACGAATGCCCGAGCAGGTAGAAGTTGTCCTTGTCCAGGCCGAGAGCCACCCGCACCTGCTCCACTTCGTCGACGAAGCGATCGATGTTGAGCAGCTTCGGATCGTCGGGCTGGTCGCTGTAGTAGGAGCCGAGCTGGTCGTAGTAGTAGTACTCCACGCCATCGGCCGGCAGGAAACTGTCGAACACTTCGAACGGTTCGTGCGTCGCGCCCGGCCCGCCGTGCAACAGCAACACCTTGATGCGCGGGTTGTTGCCGACGCGCCTGGTCCACACGCGGAAGTCGCCCGCGGGGGTGTGGATCGGGATCATGCGCACGCCGCCTTGCCAGGCGTCGGGGTGGTTGGCGTTGGCGTGGTAGTCGCGGAGCGTGGGCTCCGATGCGAAGACCGGGGACGCGAACAGCAGACCGAACGACAGCGCGACCAGGAACCGAAGCATGGGGGTCTCCGCGGCAAGGGCGTGCGGCCGAGTCTAGCGTCCGTTGTGCAGTGCGGGCGCGGGCGGGTCGTCGCGCAACACGAGCCACGCCATGAACCCGCCGAACACATCGACCAGCACGTGCAACACGATCGCCGGCCACAGCGAATCGAGCAGCCACACGGTGAGCGCGTAGAGGGCACCGACGATCCCCGTGCGCAGGACACCCATCCACCCCTGGTAGGCATGTCCGAGCGCGAAGCACACCGTCGACAACGCCGCCGCACCCCACCACCCGAGCCAGGGCGCCAGCGCCCACAGGAAGTAACCGCGATAGAGGAACTCTTCGCAGACGCCTGCGGTGAAGGAGACGGCGGTGAACTTCGATACTTCGGAGCGCGTGTGCGGCACGACGTCCGCCACCGCGGCGACTTGCGGGCGAACGGATTCGCGCAGCGCGGGGTCGCGCCGGAGCTGTGCGATCGAGTAGAGCTGATAGGCCGAGTACGCCGCGATGAGCGCGAGGGCCACGGCGAGACGCCAGCCTTCGGGCAGCGTGAGCTTCAACGCCGACCACGGGCGCCCCGCGTAGAGCCAATAGCCGACACCGAGCCCGACGAAGCACCACGCCTGGACCATGCTGGTCGACCACAACCATGTGCGTGCAAGCGCTGGATCGGCCTGCGCGCGGCGCGCATAGGCGGGCCAGCCGAACAGGGCGTCGTACAGGGGGAACCCGACGGCGAACAAGGCGACGTACAACAGGTCGAAGCTTGTCGGCATCGGACGTCCTCCTCAGCGCGGTCCGGATCATTTTACCGGCGTCGGTAAAATGATCGGGCTGGTCGGCTATGTCGTCGCCTTTGCGGTGCGAGGCAGCTTCTTTTCCTCGGCCTTCAGGCGCCGCTGGACGCGCCGCACATCCTCGGCAGGAGGCAACGCTTCCGGGTGAATGTTGCGGTCCGTCAGGATCTTGCGCACGTCGGCGTTGTTGCGCACGTGTTCGGAGGTGATCGCGGGTTCGGCGTGCAGGTCCTGCTGCTTCACCTGCATGTGCGTTACTTCGTTGGCGAAGTCCTTCGCCTTGATGGTGATCGTCGGCAGGAAGTCGGCGAGCGGGCGGTGCTCAGGCACGCCGAGCTTGTCCTTCATGCCCTGTGTATCGAGGCCGCCGAACAAGGCTTCGTCACCACGACTGACGATGCGGCTGAACCCCGCGGCATCGATTCCACGTTCGAACAGCACGCTCGAGAGCGCCTTCTGCGAGTTCGACAACTTGCCGCGCGCCTGCACGCGCTCGAATTCCGCGATGCGCTTCTCAACGAGCTCCTGCTTGCGCGTCTGCACCGCGAAGTAGTTCATCGCGAAGGCGATCTCGGGCTTTCGCGGGTCGCCGTTCTGCGCGATGAGGTAGCAGGCGTAGCGCGTGAGGGCGATGTCCTTGACGCTACGCCGTGCACCGCTGCCCAGGCCGACCATTTTAGCGGCGCCGCTAAAATGGTCCTCGACGCAACCGCCAGCGCGCTCGCACGCAATCTGCGCCTCCGCGACGACGCCCTCGAAGCGCTGCCAGGTTCCGTAGCCGAGGAGGACCTGCAACTCGCGCGCCAGCCAGAATTCGACGCCATCTTCCACATGAACCGCGCCTTCGAACGAGCGATGCAACGTGGCGATCAATTCCTGTTTCATTCGACGCTCCAAGGCTTGGGGACCCATGGACGCTATCGAAACAAGGACACCTGCGAATCAGAACTCCTCGGCAATCTCGCATTCGCAGCGGATTCGCCTTCGACGCAAGATCGAACCGCTATCAGCAATCCCTACGCCTCGCCTTCAGCGCTATTTGCATCCGCAAACAACATCGCAAACTCGTCGGTCGTGAGCTCAATGCCCTGTTCCTTCGCAGTTTCACGATTGCGATCCCAGACTTCGCGAATCGCCTCCTCGATCCCCTCGCCCCAGTTCATCTGCGCGGCGACGATCTGCTGCCACGTGCCGTCGAAGTTCAGCGACTCCCCGAGCTTCGGCGCCATCTCCTCAAGCGCTGCACGCTGCTCGTCGTCGAGCGCCCCGATGGCATCGAGTGCAAGACACTCCAACAAACGAAGGAACGGCCTGCCTGCGTAACGATCTTCGATGGCGCTCATGCGTGGCGTTTCCGGGTTTCGGTCACCGAGTCGGCGACGAGTTGTTGCAAAACGTCGAGATCGACATCCGCCAACCGCCGCACCGACAAACACGACTTGCCCATCTTGTGCTTGCCGAGCTTCGCGAGCAGCGCGTCCTGCCCGGGTGCGGCCGGGACCAGGTAGATGCTCAGATCCGGCTTGCGCGATGAGAAACCCACGACGCATGACTCGCCGGAATGCCCGCTGTCGTACTTGTAGGCGTAGCGATCGAACCCGACGATGCCCGGGCCCCACATGCGTGCGGGATGCCCCGTCGCGCGTTCCATCATCGCAACCAACGCCGCGCAATCGGCGCGACGCTCGGCGTCGGGAAGCGCGGCCATGTAGGCCTCGACGCTCGCTTCGGTAGGGACGGTTTTCGCCATGGGATCGGAGTCTAGCGCCGTCGCCGCGCAGGCGCCGCACTGTTTCCGGGCACGCACCAAAGATCGGCGTAGCGTGCGTCTCGCGATTCCCCCCGAGACTCCCCGATGAAGCCCATGCCCCTTCTCCTCTCCGCCGCATTTCTCGTCGCGATTGCGAGCGCCCACGCTGCAGAGCCTGGCAACGCATGGCCCGCCACGCGCGCCGGCCAGCCCGCGCCGAAGGTCCCCGGCATGCCGCCCGAACTCGCGCGCAACCTGGCCACCGCCGACGATCTCGACTTCCGCGTCTACTCCAGGCAGCAATGGCAGGACATGCACAAGTCGCACGCGCAGGACGTCGTCGCGTATTGGCCCGACGGTCATTCGACGAAAGGATTGGAGAAGCACCTCCAGGACGTGCAATGGATGTTCACCTTCGCCCCCGACGCACGAGTGACTGAACACCCGGTCCGCTTCGGCACGAACGACGCCGAGTGGACCGTCGTGACCGCGAGGGTCGAAGGCACGTTCTCCAAACCGATGACGCTACCCGACGGCTCGACGGTGCAACCGACGGGCAAGGCCTTCCGCATTCCGATGGCCACGATCGGGCATTGGAACAAGGCGGGGGCGATGTCCGAGGAGTATTTGTTCCTGGACAACGGTGAGTTGATGAAGCAGATCGGGCTGGGGAAGTAGGTCCGTTGCGAAGTCGTCAGGCGCCGAACGCCATGGCCGAAGCCTGGCGATCCCCCGAGAGCGCAGCCCGCATGCGCTCTTCGCTGAGCGGGTGCACGACCCACTCGATCGGACCCTTGCGCGGCATGCGCATGGGCATCGCGACCCAGTAGCTCTGGCCGGGGCCGACGCAGTACCAGAACGTCTCGCCCATGCGCGAACGCAGCGACATGCTGCCTTCGCGGCTCTTCTCGAACGCTACCTCCTTCACCACCAGCAGCTTGTCGCCAGCGACCACGCCTTCCGCAGTTTCGAAGCGCAAGGCATCGAACGACGCACGCAAGCGGGCCATGTCGATACGCCGCTGCCTGGTTCCGACGACCACCATCAGGGCGATCCAGACGATGGCGATCAGGATGACGACACTATTGGGCATGGTGATGGACGCGGGTGAAGTGCATGTCGCGCATCCTACCGACTACCCATGGCGATAGACGCTGAAGTCGTGATCGATCCACACGACGTGGAAGACATCACCGCGGCGCCAGCCCACCATCGCCTTTCTTCGTGCATAGCGCAGCGCCCAAAGCGTTTCGTCGACGTCGACGGCCGATGGAAATGCCACGCGAATCGAATTGCGGTGGATGTTCTCCTTGCCGGCACCATGCCTGGGCGCATTGACCACCGAGCCCCATTCCATCTTGCTCAGGTGCCGCAATCGTTTGATGAGGAGGCATTGGTCTTCGGATTGGAGGTCCTCGATGTCGTAACCCGCCTGCAAGTGCCGCAGGCAGAACACGGGATATCCCAGTGCAGGCACCTTCGCTTTGGGGTCCCTTGCGTCCAATCGCCCACCCCGTCGGGCCTTAGGCGGGCGGAGCGTCATCGGGATCGTCCAACAGGTGATGGACAAAGTAGGCCGCCAGCTTCTTGTGGGAGATAACGCCATGGTGCGGCGTGCTGGTGAACGGCGATTCGCCATGGACAAGGTCTCGCAGTACCCATGCGGCGAACTGGCCGTAGGCCGTATAGACATCCTTGATGACACCGGCTTCGCGCGTCGTAAACGCGTCGAGATCCACCCAACTGCGCGGAAGGGCACCCAAACCGTACTCCTCGTACTCCTTCCACACCTCGGGCACCGCGGGACCGGAGTTCCATGCGATCAGCGCCTCTCGAAAGAGCGGGGTCCTATACATCGCCAGGTGAAAACCCTGCGCGTAATACAAGAGCTTCTGCAGCTTGTGGTTGGAAACCAGATCCTCTTCTTCGGCGAGGAGCAGGAAATACTTCGCGACTTCGCGGGCTGAAGGCATGGCGCGTTCCGGTGGGGGCACGATGTCTCCATTGCGATGGAGCGCGGCGCTTGCATCGAGCAAGACCATTAGGCGTTCCTCATTTCTGACTGTGGGATGCCGACAGGCCTGCCCCCGCAGCCTGTGACTTACGCTATCAAAGCCAATCGCCTACGCGTTGCTCACTCTGTCGGGAAATGCGCGCGTGAGCGCGATCAGATGACGGGCGAGACGAAAGCGCGCGTTGCAACCTTCAGGTGTCGTGGCTGCACGAAGCAGCATGCGCGTTCGCGAGTTCAATGCAGAACGAACTCGCCGAAATGACCGCATCGATATCCCGCTGCAACCGCGAGAACCACCACCCGAGCGCCTCGGGTCGCAGCCGTGCATCCGGGCCGATCGCGCCGGAACCAAGTTCGGTGAGCTGCGCCATCAGCTGCAAATGATTGCGCATCTGCACCAACTCGATGTGCGCGGACTCGGGAAGGGCGTAAACGGTGGGCGCGCGCTGCGGCGCAGCCGTGGCAAGCGACATGGCAACCTCCTCCAGTGAAGTGAACCTTGCGTCGAAGCGACGCAAGGTGTCGGGAGGTTCAAATCCGGCAGCACGCGATCCGGTGGACTGATTCCCTCTTGCGAGGTCTTGTATTCGCCCCCTCCCGACGCAGAGGGCATGCGTTGAAGCAATCGCGAGCTGAGGAGATTTGAAACTCCGAAGTGGATCGTGCGCCTGCTACCTTCAACGCGGAACTAGACACAGACGCACGATCCAACAGACCGATCACTTCACGCTTCGGATTCGCCTTCAGGTTTTTCTGACTTCTTGCGCGTCTTGCGATGGCGCAACCGCAGCTCCTTGAGCGCTTCGTCGAGCCCCGCGTCGCCGCCGGCGGCATTCATCACGCCATACGACTGATTGGCGACCACCATGACATCGCTGCCGAGCGCGGCGATCGTGTCGTCGAGCTCTTCGACGAGCTGCTGCACCGCCGTGAGGATAGGCACCAGGTTGTCGCGCGCCTCCAGGTCGGCGAACGCCGCATCGATGTCGATGCCCCGCGGCAGAAGGTGCAGGTTCTGCGCGATCGTCACCAGCGCCAGGCGCCCGTAGTTCTGGCTGGCCGGCCCGAACAGCTGAAGCGAACGCCGCTGGTCGACCGAGAGCGACAACAGCCCCGGAAGCAGCTGTCGGATCTGCGCGATCAACGCGAGGATCGTGGCCTGCGTTTCCTTCGTGACCGTCATGGACGCGAGGTT
Organism: Noviluteimonas gilva; assembly: GCF_009740395.1. Classification (GTDB taxonomy): domain Bacteria; phylum Pseudomonadota; class Gammaproteobacteria; order Xanthomonadales; family Xanthomonadaceae; genus Noviluteimonas; species Noviluteimonas gilva. The sequence continues at coordinate 1,018,197 of NZ_WOXT01000001.1, read as the reverse complement.
TTGTTGCTGCGACATGGGAAATCTCCGTCTGTGGCGTAGGACGGAGTCTTCGCTCAGGGGCGAAGGGACGTAATTGTTCCTGGGGGCAAGGTGTTTGGGATCTTGTGAGGGGATGTGTGGTGTTTGCGACGGGACTGCGAGGCCTGGAAACACTTCGACGACGTATGCCGAGACGTTGGCGATGATTCCGGAGGCGTGGTCGAGTGTCTTCGGAGACGTCGGCGGCGACTTCGAACACGTGGTCGAGTGTCTCCGGAGCCTGCGTCGATGACTCTGGATACCTGGTTGAGTGCCTTCGGAGACTTGGCGACTCCTCCGAACACATGGTCGAGCATCTTCGGAAACTCTGGCGACAACTCCGGACACGTAATCGAGTGACTCCGGAGACTGTGTCGATGACCTCGGAGAAGTGGTCGATTGCCTCTAGAGAATGCAGCGATCACCCTGGATACTTTCTTGGGGTCTGCCGATTCAGTGACCGCCAGCGACCTGTGCGAGTTAAAGGTTGGCCAAGCTTTTGCTTACCTTTTCCCTAATCGCCTTCAATTCTTCAACCTGACGCAGCTTATCGCTGGCTTGGTCTGGCCTCTTGAGCGTGGCTATCGACACCAACGGGGGCTCAAGCTGCGTCTCAAGTAGATGCGACAGTCTTTGCGCGATCTCTTCAAGCTGAAGGGCAAGAGTTTTTGCAGCTGCTGCCTTTTGATCGGCAATACTCTCGTTTTTCTCTGCTTTGGCTAGGCTCGACCTCAGGCTGATAACTGAGTCTTGAGCGCCGGCATACCGATCTGCTAGTTCAGCAACTTCCGCAACGGATAGCTGAAGCTTTCCCTCAGCTTCCTTGCGGCCGGCCTCCGCAAGACTTGCGGCGGCCTGTAGTTCTTCGACGCGATCCATTCGATCCGACGCGAGTTCCGACAACTCGGAAATCTGCTTATTTGTCGCCTTCTTTGTCGCTATGTATGTCGTGGGGTCAACCCACCGGTAGCTGTCAAACTTGCGCTCCACCCAACGCCTCATCAAGCCATAGACTTCGTAGAACGCGACGAAAACAGTGGCAATAGCGTAGTACCCGAGAACGCCCAAGCATGCGTAGGCCAGCGGCTTCCACAGCACGTTGCTTTGGGTTAGATAAAACGACGACGTAAGAAATGTTCTCGCTTCGATTGAGGTATCTGAGAACGCGAGAATAAGGATGGCTTTCCAGTTCACGGCGAGCCACGCAACGATAAAAGCCCCACCAAAGGGGCTTTTTAATCGGTCAGTAAAATGCGATTGCAGTGAGCCCAGAAGGCTTTGAAGGGTTCCTTCTACTTCGCTCATTCGGCGCCCCTTAATCCGTTCCGCACCTGGGGCGCGATAGCGTTTTCCTCACCCGCACTTGCTATAGCCGCAGTTGAGACAAGTCGCACACCCATCCATGATCACCACAGCCTTCGCACTGCACTTGTGGCACATCGTCGCGCTAGGCGGAAAGCTCGCGCCATCGCCCGTCACTTCGATCACTTCTTCGGTGCGTGCGTCGCTACCCGTCGCAAGCCCCAGGCTCACTTCATTGTTTTTTTTTGAGCCGCGGTTCTCGTAAGCCGCGCGCTTTTCCGCGATGAGGGCGCGCTGCGCCGGGCTCATCTCGGGGTCGTGGATCAGGCCGATCGACTTCATGTGGTCTTCGACGATCGCGCCGAGTTCGGCCACCAGGGACGGCATGTACACGCCGCCGGCCTTGAAGTAGCCACCGCGCGGGTCGAACACCGCTTTCATTTCTTCCACCAGGAACGTCACGTCGCCGCCCTTGCGGAACACGGCCGACATGATGCGCGTGAGCGCGACGATCCACTGGAAGTGCTCCATCGACTTGGAGTTGATGAAGATCTCGAAGGGGCGGCGCAGTTCGTGTTCGGTGCCGGCGTTGAGCACGATGTCGTTGAGCGTCACGTACATGGCGTGTTCGACCAGCGGCGACTTTATCTTGTAGGTGCTGCCGATCAGCACTTCCGGGCGCTCGATGCGCTCGTGCATCTGGATCACGTCGGCCGTCGGGAGCTGCGCTTCCACCGCGGCGCGGGCGACGGCTTCGGCTTTCGCCTCGCGTGCCTTGTCGTCGGCGGTGATGACGGCGTAGCCCTTGATCTTCTTGTCGATTTTGACGGCCATGTGCGTTCTCTAAAATTGATTCGAAAAAGTCCCCTCCCGCAATCGGGAGGGGACGTGTCGCTTACGCGCTCTTGCGCGCCGTCTTGCGGGCGGTCTTGCGAGCGCCGGTCTTCTTGGCGGCGGTCTTGCGGGCGGGCGCCTTGCGTGCGGTCTTCTTCACCGCGCGCTTGGTCGCCGTCTTCTTGGCGGCGACCTTGCGGCCGACCTTCTTCGCCGCCTTCTTGACCGTGCGCTTGGTCGCGGCAACCTTCCGCCCGACCTTCTTCGCGGCCTTCTTGACCGTGCGCTTGGTCGTCGCCTTCTTGGCGGCCGTCTTGCGCGTGGTCTTCTTCGCGACGCGCTTCTTGGCGGCCTTCTTGCCGGCCACCTTGCGCTTGAGCGTCGCCGCTTCCTTCTTCGCCGCGGCGCTGGCCGCGGTGAGCTTCTTCTTCGCCTTGGTCACGGCCTTCTTCGCGGACTTGGCCGCGTTGGATGCCGTCTTCTTCGCGCCCGACACCGCCTTGCCCGCGCGCTTGGCGACGGACTTCGCGGTCTCGACCACCGTATCGGCGGCGTTGGAAAGGGTCGCCGTGACCCCGTTGCCGTTGCTCATTGGTGCTCCTCGTTGGCCAGGTTTGTGGAACAACGCGATCCTATACCCGTCACGTGCGTGAACAAGTAGTCGAGACGTTCCTCAAAACTTCCCGTAGTAGCCTTCCTTCAGCGCGTCGAACAGGTTGGCGGCGGTGTGCATCTCGCCGTCGTACTCGATCTGCTCGTTGCCCTTGACCTCCAGGACCGAGCCGTCTTCCAGCTCGAAACGGTAGGTCGTGTTCTCCAGGTCCGCTTCCTTGACCAGCACGCCCTGGAAGGCGGCGGGGTTGAAGCGGAACGTGGTGCAGCCCTTCAAGCCCTGCTCGTGGGCGTAGCGGTAGATGTCCTTGAAGTCTTCGTACGGGTAGTCCGTGGGGACGTTGGCCGTCTTGGAGATCGAGGAGTCGACCCACTTCTGGGCGGCGGCCTGCACGTCGACGTGTTCCTTCGGCGAGATGTCGTCGGCCGAGATGAAGTAGTCAGGCAGCTTGGCGCCGGCTTCGTCCGAGAAGGGCATGGCCTTGGCGTTCACGAGTTCGCGGTAGGCCAGCAGCTCGAAGGAGTAGACGTCCACCTTCTCCTTGGTCTTCTTGCCTTCGCGGATCACGTTGCGGCTGTAGTGGTGCGCGAACGACGGCTCGATGCCGTTGGAGGCGTTGTTGGCCAGCGACAGCGAGATCGTGCCGGTCGGGGCGATCGACGAATGGTGCGTGAAGCGCGCGCCGACTTCGGCGAGTTCCTCGACCAGCTCCGGCGCCACTTCGGCCACGCGCTGCATGTAGCGCGAGTACTTGGCGTGCAGCACCTTGCCTTCGATTTCCTGGCCGATCTTCCAACCATCGACCACCATTTCCGGGCGCTTGCGCAGCATCTCGGCGGTGACGGGGAAGCGCTCTTCCATGATCGGCGCGGCGCCCTTTTCCTTCGCGAGGGTCAGGCCCATTTCCCAGCCGGCCACCGCCATGTCGCGGGCGATGCGGTCGGTGAACTCGCACGACTCCTTCGAGCCGTACTTCATGCGCAGCATCGTCATCGTGCTGCCCAGGCCCAGAAAGCCCATGCCGTGGCGGCGCTTGCGCATGATCTCGTCGCGCTGCTGCTGGAGCGGCAGGCCGTTCACTTCGACCACGTTGTCGAGCATGCGAGTGAACACGCGCACCACTTCCTTGTATTCCTCCCAGTCGAACTGCGCCTGGTCGGTGAAGGGGTTGCGCACGAACTTGGTGAGGTTGACCGAGCCCAGCAGGCACGCGCCGTAGGCCGGCAGCGGCTGCTCGCCGCAGGGGTTGGTCGCGCGGATGTTCTCGCACCACCAGTTGTTGTTCATCTCGTTGACGCGGTCGATCAGGATGAAGCCCGGCTCGGCGTAGTCGTACGTCGAGACCATGATCATGTCCCACAGGTGCCGCGCGCGGATGTGGCCGTAGATGCGGCAAGCCACCAGGCCGTCGTCGCGCACGATGTAGTTCTTGTGCGTCGGCCAGTCGCGCCAGACGACCGTGCCGGCGTCGTCCAGGTCGATGTCGGCCTGTTCCTTGATGTTGATCGGGAACACGAGCGGCCAGTCGCTGTCGTCGGCCACCGCTTCCATGAAGCCGTCGGTGATCAGCAGCGAGAGGTTGAACTGGCGCAGGCGGCCGTCTTCGCGCTTGGCGCGGATGAAGTCCTTCACGTCGGGGTGCGAGACGTCGAAGGTGCCCATCTGCGCGCCGCGGCGGCCACCGGCCGAGGAGACGGTGAAACACATCTTGTCGTAGATATCCATGAAGGACATCGGGCCCGACGTGTACGCACCGGCGCCGGCGACGAACGCGCCGCGCGGGCGCAGCGTCGAGAATTCGTAGCCGATGCCGCAGCCGGCCTTCAGCGTCAGGCCCGCTTCGTGGACCTTCTCCAGGATGCCGTCCATCGAGTCTTCGATCGTGCCCGAGACGGTGCAGTTGATCGTCGAGGTCGCCGGCTTGTGTTCCAGCGCGCCCGCGTTGGACGTGATGCGGCCGGCGGGAATCGCCCCGCGGCGCAGCGCCCACACGAAACGCTCGTGCCAGTACTTCTGCTTCTCCGGCGCGCCTTCGGCTTCGGCGAGTGCCTTGGCCACGCGCTGGTAGGTGCCGTCGATGTCGGCATCGATCGCCTCGCCCGACTTCGTCTTCAGGCGGTACTTCTTGTCCCAGATGTCCGCCGACGCCGGCTGCATCGGGATCTCTTGCGCTGCGTCGTCCATCTTCACCGCCTCGAGGCGCACCGTGCTCATGCTGCTCCTTCTCCTCGTCGTGGCCGGGTCGTGCCCGGTTCTCATCGTTTTGTTCCGCTGGGCATCGGGTGCGTCGGGTTCCACGGAAGCAAGCCGGAAACGCCAACTGCGGGCGCATCCCTCGCCACCTTCGAACGCTCGTTTTCCCCTGACGTAACCGGGATTCCGGTCACGTTATCGCCTGTGTCCCCGGACAGTACGCGAATATTCGTGGAACACAACATTCAGGTCCGTCCTGCGCTACCACCACTACATGTTGTGGCAACGGAAGGCGAAACTACGCCCCGGTCACGAGCTGTGTCAACGGGCTGGCGAAAATATTTGTGCGCATTTGGATGCACGGCACGGAGGCGCAGAAACGCGGTCGACGCATGCATCCGGCCAGCGAACTTCCAATCCGCTGCACACTCTCAAATGAATACGCCCTCGTTCAGCGTCGACTTGATTCGATGGCGGCCTGCCGCGATTTCACATCGCTGACTCACTTGCCCCTTGGACAATGAACTCATGCGCCACGCTCCCCTCAAGACGCTCGCCGCGTTGACGGTCGCCGCCGGTTTCGGCGGATTCGCCGCGACCGCGATGCGCGACGGCCTCCAGACGCCCGCACTGGCCGAGCCGGCACCCGCCGTGCCGATGGCCGCGGGCGCGCTCCCGGCGGCCGTCAACGGGCAACCCATGCCGTCCCTGGCGCCGATGCTGGAGAAGGTCACGCCGGCGGTGGTCAGCGTGCACACCAAGCAGAAGGTGCGCATCCGCAATCCGTTCGCCGACGATCCGATGTTCCGCCGCCTGTTCCCGCAGGTGCCGCAGGAGCGGATCAACCAGTCGCTGGGCTCGGGCGTGATCGTCGATGCCGCCAAGGGCCTGGTGCTGACCAACCACCACGTGATCGAAGGCGCGGACGAGGTGTCGGTGACGTTGTCGGACGGGCGTACGTTCCCGGCGACGTTCGTCGGCTCCGATCCGGATACCGATGTCGCGCTGATGAAGATCCAGGCCGACAAGCTCACGGCCCTGCCGCTCGCCAATTCCGACCAGATGCGCGTCGGCGATTTCGTCGTCGCGGTCGGCAATCCCTTCGGCTTCAGCCAGACGGTGACCTCGGGCATCGTCTCGGCGGTCGGCCGCAGCGGTTTGCCGGGGCTGGGCTTCCAGAACTTCATCCAGACCGATGCGTCGATCAACCCGGGCAACTCGGGCGGTGCGTTGGTGAACCTGCGCGGCGAACTGGTCGGCATCAACACCGCCACGTTCAATCCGCAGGGCAGCCGCGCGGGCGACATCGGGCTGGGCTTCGCGATTCCCGCCAACCTCGCCGGCAACGTGATGCGCCAGCTCGCGAGCACGGGCGAAGTGCGGCGCGGCACGCTGGGCCTGGAGACGCAGACGGTCGACGACCAGCTCGCCAGGGGCCTGGGGCTCGACACGCCGCGCGGCGCGGTGGTCACGCGCGTGTTCCCGAACTCCGCCGCGTCCGCCGCCGGCGTGCGCGTGGGCGACGTCGTGCTGTCGGCCAACGGCCAGCGCATGGACACGCGCGAGGCGCTGCACAACTTCGAAGGCCTGCAGGCCGTCGGCAGCGAGGTCACGCTCGACGTGCGCCGCGACAAGGCGCCGCTCAGCCTCAAGGCCACGCTGCGCGAACAACCGCGCGCCTACGATGGCAGCGTGCTCGATGCGCGCCTGACCGGCGCCACCTTCGCCGACCTGCCCGAGCGCCTGCGCCAGGCGGGCCTGGACGGCGTGCTGGTCAGTGCGGTCGCACCGCGTAGCCGCGCGGCGCAGAATGGCTTGCAGAAGGACGACGTCGTGCTCGCCGCCACCAGCGGCGAGTTCAGCGATCTTGGCGGCTTCCGCGCCAGTTTCTCGCAATCCCCGCAGCGCCTGGTGCTGCGTGTATTGCGCGGGAATGCGCGCGGCGACCTGGCCATGCAGTAATCCCCCCACGAGGTGTAAGGAGAACGCGATGTCCCCGGACAACAACGGTCGTGCGACTGAAAATGTGAAAGCCGATCTCGGCGAAGCGGGCCAGCACTTCAAGGGCGCCGCGGTCGCCGCGGGCGATGCGATCAAGGGTGCCGCCACCGCCGCGGGCGACGAGATGCGCCTGGGCAAGGCGCAGATGAAGGCCGAACTCGCCGACGGCACGCTCTCCTCCATCTCCGCCGCCGAAAACCTCGGTGCGGCCTCGCGCGAACAGGTCGACGCGATCATGGACAAGGGCCGCGACCTGATCGACAGCGCCGCCGAGCTGATCCGCGAGCGCCCGCTCGCTTCCTTCGGCGTTGCATTCGCCGCGGGTTGGATCATCGCCAAGCTCGGTCGCAGCGGCGACAAGTAAGCGATCGCGATGGGGAGCGAAGGCAACGGGGATGGAACGGACGACGGTACGCAAAAGCGTGCCGACGCCCCCGGCATCGCCGATGCGCTGAAGGAACTCGGCGACACCGGCAAGGCCACGTGGGCCGCGGGCCGCGAAGCCGCCACCGCCTTCCGCATCCTCATCACCGCCGACTTCGCGCTCGCGCGCAGCGCCGCCGGGCGCACGCTGGCGCTGACCGCGGTCGCGATCATCTTCGGCGCGTCGGCGTGGTTGTTGTTGATGGCCGCGTTGATCGCGTGGCTGTCGCTCAACGTCGGTTGGGCGTGGGGCATCTCGTTGCTGGTCTGCGGTTCGGCCAGTCTCCTGCTCACGCTCGGCGCCGGTTGGTTGGCGCTGCACTACTTCGAACACACGCGCATGAAAGCCACGCGCCGCCAGCTCGCACGCATGGGCATCGGCGAGTTGGGCGACTTCATGCCGGACGTGGATTCGGCCAAGTCCGCGAAGGCGAGTGCCGAGAAAGTGGCCGACGCCACCGAGGGCGGCGTCAAGAAAGGCCTGGGTGTCGACGTCACACCGCCATGAATCACGCGGCCGTCAGCCGGCTGTCCCCCAGCATCGCCACATCCAAACAGCAGAGTCGCGCGTGAACTTCGAATCGCTCCAGCGCAAAGTTCGACAAGCCGAAGTCGCGCTCGAGGCGAAGGAGCGCCAGGCCTCCGCCGATTGGCGCCAAGTCAAATCGACGTGGCTCAAGTCGTGGACGCCGGGACGCATCGTGGTCGCCGGCCTCGCCGCGGGCTTCATGGTCGGCAAGCTCGAACCGGGCAAGAGCGTCGCGAAGGGCAACACGCTGCTGCAGATGCTCACCGCGGTGGCGGGCATGGTCGCGGGCACCGGCGCGCAAGCCGCCGCGGTCAAGGCCGAAGATGCCGCGCAGTCCGCCGAAGAAGTGGCGCAGTCGCCGCCGGTGGATGCATGAGCTACGCATTCGAAACCGACAACAGCGAACCACCGCCGACCCCGCCGCGCCCGCGTTCGTCCAACGCGGCGATCGTGCTCGCGGTCCTGGCGGTCGCCTACACGCTGTACATGGCGCAGGACCTGCTGCTGCCGGTGCTGCTCGCCGCGTTCTTCGCGCTGGTGGGCAATCCGATCATCCGCCTGCTGCGCAAGTTGTGGATCCCGCGCTTCATCGGCGCCATCCTCGTGCTCGGGCTCGGCATGTTCGCCACCTATACGCTGGCGCGCGAACTGGTGACGCCGGGCGCCGAGTGGATCCGCGAAGTGCCGAAGGAAATGCGCAGCCTCGCGCCCAAACTGCGTTCGCTGACCAAGCCGGTGACGGAGGCCAATCGCGCCGCCGAAAACATCGCGCGCGCGGCGGGCGGCGAAACGGGCACGAAGGTCCAGGTCGTCAAAACCGAGGTCAACGATCCCTATCGCGTGCTGACCTCGACGCCGCGTCGCGTCGCATCCTTCCTCGCGGTCGTGTTGCTGACGTTCTTCTTCATGGTCTACGGCGGCGATTTGCAACGCAACGCGATCGCGTTGCTGCCATCGCGACAACAGAAGAAACTCACCGTCGAAATCCTGCACGCGATCGAGATCGAAATCTCGCGCTACGTGCTGACCATCAGCATCATCAACGTGATCGTCGGCCTGGTGTTCGCGGGGCTGCTGTACGCGCTGCTCGACGTGCCCGCCGACGAAGCGCTGCTGTGGGGCACGATGGCGGGCCTGCTGAATTTCGCGCCCTATGTCGGCCCGCTGATCGGCATCTGCGTGATGCTGGTGATGGGCTTCGTCAGCTACGGCGAAACGCTCCAGTCGCTGGGGCCGGCGGCGCTGTATCTGGGCCTGCATACGCTGGAAGGGCAGATCGTCACGCCGATCGTGCTGGGCCGCCGCATGGCGCTCTCGCCGCTGGTGCTGATCCTGTCGCTGATGGTCTTCGGCTGGCTGTGGGGGATCATCGGCCTGCTGCTGGCGGTGCCGCTGCTGGTGTGCGTGAAGCTGGTGCTGGCGAAGATCGACGGCCTGGACGGGTGGGCGAAGCTGTTGGAGTGACGGCAGCGACCGGGCGCGGCCCTTAGAATGGCGGGGTGACCCTCCGCATCCGCGCCATCACCCTCGACCTCGACGACACGCTGTGGCCGTTCGCGCCCATCGGCGCGCGCGTGGACCACGTGCAGCACGATTGGCTGCGAGCCAACTGCCCGCGGACGGCCGAACGCTTCCCGGTCGACGAGATGCGCCGCCTGCGCGATGTCATCAACGCCGAACATCCGCACCTGGCCCACGACTTCAGCACGCTGCGCAAGCTCACGCTGGCGCGGGCGATGGAACTGGCGGGCGACGACCCGGCGCACGTCGGGCCGGCGTTCGAAGCCTTCTTCGCCGAACGCAATCGCGTGGAGTGCTACCCCGATGCGGTCGCCGCGCTCGAGCGCATCGCCGCGCGCGTGCCCGTCGCCGCGGTGACCAACGGCAATGCGGACCTGGCGCGCATCGGCCTGAGACACCACTTCGCATTCCAACTCGGCGCCAGCCAGCACGGCGCGCCGAAGCCGGATCCGTCGATCTATCGCGCCGCGTGCGAACGTTTGGGCGAAGCCCCGCAGCACGTGCTGCACGTGGGCGACGACATCGAACTCGACGTCGTCGGCGCCGCGCGCGCCGGCCTGCGCACGTGCTGGATCCATCGCGACGACCTGCATCCCGAACCGCACTGGCCGCACGCGCACGTGCGTCCCGATCTCGCCTTTCCCACTCTCGATGCGTTGGCCGACTGGCTGGACGCGCACCTCCAGGACGACGTCGCATGACCGATTCGCACGGATTCGCGCCGCAAGGGACGACCGGTTTGCCGCTGTATTGCGTCGAACGCACCGGCTTCGACGCATGGCGGCAGTTGCAGGTGTCCGAACTGGGAAGCTGGGTCGACGCGCATGCGTTCACCGCCGTTTCGGGCAGCGTGTTGCTGCTGCCGGGCAATGGCGGCATCGCGGGCGCGGTGCTCGGCATCGGCGATCCGCTGGATCCGTTCTCCTATGCGCACGCGCCGTTCGCGTTGCCGCCGGGGGATTGGGCGCTGGCGACGGAACTCGACGAGGGCGCGCTCAACGCGCTGCACCTGGGCTGGGGCCTGGGCGCGTACAAGTTCACGCGCTACAAGGTGCCGCTGCGTGCGCCGGCGCGCCTGGTCGCCGGATCGATCGATGCCGAAACGCTCGAGGTCATGGCCGCCTGTACGCGCGTGCGCGACCTGGTCAACACGCCCGCCGAAGACATGGGCCCGGATCAACTCGAACAGGCCTGCTGCGAACTCGCCGAAGCGCACGGTGCGCGCATCGAAGTGGTCAGCGGCGAAGATCTGCTCGGCCAGAACTATCCGGCGATCTACGCCGTCGGCCGCGCATCGCATCGCGCGCCGCGCCTGATTACCGTGCATTGGGGCGATGCCGATGCGCCGAAGCTGACGCTCGTCGGCAAGGGCGTGTGCTTCGACACCGGCGGCCTGGACATCAAGGCCGCCGACGGCATGCGCAACATGAAGAAAGACATGGGCGGCGCCGCGCATGCGATCGCGCTCGCGGGCCTGGTCATGGCGCGCAAGTTGCCGGTGCGGCTGACGTTGTTGGTCGCGGCGGTCGAAAACGCGATCGGGCCGATGAGCTATCGCCCCGGCGACGTGGTGAACACGCGGCTCGGCGTGTCGGTCGAAATCGACAACACCGATGCCGAAGGGCGCGTGGTGTTGTGCGATGCGCTCGCGCGCGGCGCGGAAGACAAGCCGGCGTTGCTGGTGGACTTCGCGACGCTGACCGGCGCTGCACGCATCGCGCTGGGCCCCGATTTGCCGGCGCTGTATTCGAACGACGAATCGGTCGCCGCCGATTGGCTCGAAGCCTCCGGCGAGCAACGCGACCCGGTGTGGCGCATGCCGCTGTGGCGGCCGTATCTGCGTTACTTGGTCAGCAATGTCGCGGACATCGCGAATGGCGGGCCCTCGCGCATGGCGGGCAGCATCACCGCGGCCTTGTACCTGGAGCGCTTCGTGCCGACGACGCAGCCGTGGGCGCACCTGGACGTGTATTCGTGGAACGACACGGATCGGCCGGGCAAGCCCGCGGGTGGTGAAGCGCAGGGATTGCGTGCGGCGTGGGCGATGTTGAAGCAGCGCTTCGCGTAGCCGTTTACCCCCGTTCCAGGGGGGTCGATTCGCGAAGCGAATCGGGGGGGTCGAAGATCGCTGCGTCCCCAAGCAACCCCACCCCAGCCCTCCCCTGCTTTCGCAGGGGAGGGAGCTAGAGCCAGCCCTTCTGCCGCGCGAGGCGATACGCCTCGATGCGATTTCCGACGCCCAACTTCCCGATCGCTTCGGAAAGATAATTGCGCACGGTGCCGCTCGACAGATTCAACTGCGCCGCGATTTCCGATGCCGACATCCCATCACCGGCAAGTCGCAACACCTGGCGTTCGCGATCGTTGAGTGGATCGGCATCGGTCCACGCATCGATCGCCAGTTGCGGATCGATTGCGCGCCCGCCGCGATGCACTTTGCGCAGCGCTTCGGCGAGATCTTCGGCCGGCGCGTCCTTCAACAGATAACCCGACACACCTGCATCCAGCGCGCGCCGCAGGAACCCCGCGCGGCCGAAGGTCGTGACGATCACGACTTTCATCGGCAACTCGTGACGCTGGATGCGTTGTGCAAGCTCGAGGCCAGACATTCCAGGCATCTCGATATCGGTGACGAGCACATCGGGTTTCAGGCGCTGCACTTCGCGCCATGCGATTTCGCCATCGGCCGCGGTGCCGACGACTTCCAGGTCGCTTTCCAGCGAGAGCAGCGCCGACAACGCGCCGCGCACGAGCGCTTGGTCTTCGGCCAACAGGATGCGAATCATGCCGGCAACCCGACGCGCACGAGGACCTTGGTCCCGCGGTTCTTCGTCGACTCGATGCTCAGCGTGCCGCCCATGCAGCGCACGCGATCGCGCATGCCGGCCAGGCCGTTTCCATCATCCACGACCCCACCGCGCCCGTTGTCCTCCACGCACATGTGGACGCTGCGCACGTCGGTGTCGAACGCGATGCGCGCGGTCGTCGCCTGCGCATGGCGTGCGATGTTGGTCGCCGCTTCGCGCAGGACGAGCGACAGGCCGCGCTCGACATCCGGCGGCAACACTTCGGGTGGTGCGTCGTACTCCAGATGCACGTTCGACGATTCCAGCAGCAGGCGCGCGGATGCAAGTTCGGCGGCGAGATCGGCGGAGCGAATGCCTGTCACCGCGCTGCGCACTTCGGCCAGCGCGTGGCGCGCGACGCGTTCGGCTTCTTCCAGTTCGCGGCGCGATCCGGGCGGGTCGCGTTCGCTGAGCTTGCGCGCGAGTTCGAGTTTCAGCGTGATCAGCGAAAGCGTGTGGCCGAGCAGATCGTGCAAATCGCGTCCGATGCGTTCGCGCTCGGCGGTGGCGGCGAGACGGCGCACTTCGTCGTGCGAGAGCTTCAGCGCGATGTCCTTGTCCGCACTCGCGCGTTCGACGTTGATGATCAGACCGATGATCAGCGTCATCACCGGCATCCAGACGATCATCTGCCAGGGACGGCCGATTGCCGTCGAGATCCCTGCGTACAGCAGGTTGAGCACGAACCACTGCAGCAGGTAGATCGGGATCGCACGATGCCGCTTGCCCGCGTGCAGCATCACGCAACCGAAGACGAAGTAGCTGATGCCCGAGGGATACCAGGGCAGCAACACGAAACACAGCACCGCCATGCCGTAGGCGTAGCAATCCGACACGCGACGCGAGGACAGCAGCGTCTTCGCATACAACGCGATGAACACCGGGTACGACACCACCGTCAGCGCGACCCACGTCCACGTGTAGCCCCCACCGAACATCGGCGTGACGAACACCCACATCGACCAGAGCAGGTGGACGGCGTCGGTCCACGGCGACTTGCCCTGGCGGATGAGATCGGCGATCGCCGAGTCCGGCGCGGGCGCGAACCCGCAGCGCGCGAGCAGGCGCGCGATGCGGGGCGGGATGGGCGCGGCGGCGGCAGTGTTCATTGCGCGAATGCTAGCCGACCTTGCGCAGGCGCCGCGCCGCGAGCCACAGCACGCCGACGGTGAAGGCGGCCAGGATCGCGATGTGCGGCCAGGGATTGACCTGCACGATGTCGACCGCGTCCAGCGCGAGCGCGTTGAGGTGGAAGCTCGGAAGCGCGGGCGCGATCGACTGCATCGCCTTCGGCAGGCTCGTCACCGGGAACCACAGGCCCGAGAGGAACGCCATCGGCAGGTACAACATGTTGATGACCGCAGGCGCGCCCTGCCCCTTCACCAGCGTGCCGAGCAGCAGGCCCAACGCACAGAACGGCAACACACCCGGCACGTTCGACAAATACAGCGCGGCGATCTGCGCGCCGGTGACCGGCACGTGCGCGACGAACACCGCCAGCAACACCAGCAGCGTCAGCACACCCGCCGCGACACCCATGGCCATGACCATCTTGCCGACCAGATACGCGTACTGCGGCATCGGCATCGCGCGCTTGAGCGTAAGCAGGCCGTTCTCGCGCTCCATCGCCAGCGATACACCGAAACCGAACAGGCCCGGCGCCATCACGCCGAACGTGCCGTACGCGGCGAGCAGGTAACGCCCGGCTTCGCTGCCGGGGCGCGCGAGGAACACGCCGAACATCAGGTAAAACACCGTCGGAAACAACAGCGTGGGCAACATGAATCCCGGGTTGCGCAGGTAGCGCAGGCATTCGGCGCGCATCTCCTGCAGGTAGGCGTTGAACACGCGGGCGCGCGGCATCGGCGCGATGCGCGGGCGTTCGGCGAGGATCGACAGGTCAGTCATCACGCAGCCTCCTTCAAGGCGGCATCGTCGCGGGTGAGTTCGGTGAACGCTTCGGCCAAGCCGGCGGCGCGCACTTCCAGGCCACTGAGTTCGGCATCGAGTGCGAGCAGGCGACGCACGACGCCCTCGGCGTGCTCGGTGCTGATACACAGGCGATCGCCTTCGCGTTCGATCTCCACGACGCCCGGCCAGGCTTGGATGATTTCGATCGGCAGTTGCGTGGCGCAACGCACGCGCTTCATCGACACGCGCGCGCGCAGGGCATCGACGCTGCCCTCGCTGATCACGCGGCCCTTCGCCATCACGCACACGCGGTCGGCGAGCGCTTCGGCTTCTTCGAGGTAATGCGTCGTGAGGACCACGCCGTTGCCTTCGGCGACGAGATGGCGGATCGCGGACCACAGTTTCTGGCGCGCTTCGATGTCCATGCCGACGGTCGGTTCGTCGAGGAACAGCAGCTTCGGTCGGCCGCACAGCGCGAGCGCAAATTGCACGCGACGCTGCTGGCCACCGGACAACTTGCCGTACGGTCGCTTCAACAGATCGGCGACGCCCGCGAGGTCCGCGCTTTCCTGCACACTGCGCGGCGTCGGGTAATAGCTGGCGGCCAGGCGAATGAGTTCGCCCACGCGCAGGGTCGCCGGCAGTTGCGCGTCCTGCAGCATCACGCCGATGTGGCGGCGCGCGGCGATGTCCTGCGGATCCTGGCCGAACAGTTCGACCGTGCCGCTGTCGGCGCGCAGCAATCCCAGGAGGAGGCCAATCGCGGTGGTTTTGCCCGCGCCGTTGGGGCCAAGCAGCGCAAGCAGTTCGCCGCCGCGCAGCGTCAGGTCCACGCCGTCCAGCGCGCGCACCTTGCCGTAGGACTTGCTTGCCTGGTGCAGGCGCGCGAGGGCGGCCTCAAAGCTGGACATGTCGAAGCTCCGGGTGGTTGTGGGCAGGATGCTGCGCCCGCACCGGCCCGCGTCGTAGTCCGGACCTTCATGGAAAGCACATGACAGGCGTCAGGTGCGCCCGGGGTCGGCCTTTCGTACGCTGCGCCCCGTTGAATGGCATCCGCCTGCCCGCTTGGTCACACTAGGCGCCTCCCCCCGTCCAAGGTCCACCATGCCCGCTTCTGCCGACCTGTTGAAGGAATTGCGCATCGACCGCAGCGCACCGCCGCCTGCACGCGACGGGAACAAGCGGTGGGTGTTCATCGCGATCGGCGCGGGCCTGCTCGCCGTCATCCTCGGCGCGTGGGTCGTACTCGGCCGCGACAAGGCGACGGAAGTGGAAACCGCGCAGGTCACGTCCGTCGGCGGCGCGAACGGCAGCGGCGCCGCCACGGTGCTCGATGCGACCGGTTACATCGTCGCGCGTCGCATGGCGACGGTGTCGGCGAAGATCACCGGCAAGGTGCGCGAGATCAAGATCGAAGAAGGTATGCACGTCGAGGCCGGCCAGGTCATGGCGACGCTCGATCCGATCGACGCCGACGCCGAACGCACGCTCATGTCCTCGCAGGTCGGCGCCGCGCAAAGCCAGATCGGCATGGTGCAGGCGCAGCTCAAGGAAGCCGAAGCCAACGTCGTGCGTCTCAACGGATTGGTGACGCAACAGCTCGTCGCGAAATCGCAGTTCGACCAGGCCGTCGCCGAGCGCGATGCCTTGCGGGCGCAGCTGACGACCGCGCAGCGCAATGCGCGCGTGGCGGGCGATCGCCTGCGCATCGCCGACCTGAGCGTCGACAACACCATCGTGCGCGCGCCGTTCGCGGGCATCGTGATCGCCAAGGCCGCGCAGCCGGGCGAAATCGTGTCGCCGCTCTCGGCCGGCGGTGGTTACACGCGCACGGGCATCGGCACGATCGTCGACATGGATTCGCTGGAAGTGGAAGTCGAAGTCGGCGAAGCCTTCATCGGCCGCGTGAAGCCGGGCATGCCCACGCAGACGATGCTCAACGCGTATCCGGATTGGAAGATCCCCGGCAAGGTCATCGCGATCATCCCCGCCGCCGACCGCGGCAAGGCCACGGTGAAGGTGCGCGTGGGCATGGACCAGAAGGACGCGCGCATCGTGCCCGACATGGGCGCGCGCGTGAGCTTCCTGGAAACCGCGCCGCCCAAGGACGCCGCGCCGCGCAAGCCGACGGTGCTCGCGCCGTCGAGCGCGATCGTCGATCGCGGCGGCAACGACGTCGTGTTCGTCGTCGCCGAGGACAAGGTGCAACAGCGCGCGGTCAAACTCGGCCGCACGCTCGGCGATGATCGCGAGATCGTCGATGGCTTGAGCGGCGGCGACACCATCGTGCTCGCGCCGCCCGAATCGCTCGTCGATGGCGGCCGCATCAAGCAGAAGCAATCTCAAGCGCAGTAACTCCCCATCCGCACACACCCCCCGGAGTTCGCATGTCCACCCTCGTCAGCATCCGCAACCTGCACAAGAAGTACCGCCGCGGTCCGGAGACCGTCGACGTCCTGCATGGCCTGAACCTGGATATCGACGAGGGCGATTTCGTCGCGCTGATGGGGCCGTCGGGCTCGGGCAAGACCACGCTGCTGAATCTCATCGGCGGGCTCGACACGCCGTCGGGCGGCGAAATCAAGGTGGGCGATCAGCGCATCGACCAACTCGCCTCCGGGCAGTTGTCGAACTGGCGCAGCAACCACGTCGGCTTCGTCTTCCAGTTCTACAACCTGATGCCGACGCTCACCGCGCAGAAGAATGTCGAACTGCCGCTGTTGCTGACGAAGTTGTCGTCCGCGCAGCGCAAGCGCAACGCAGAGATCGCGCTGGAACTGGTCGGGCTGAAGGATCGCGGCAAGCATCGTCCGTCCGAACTCTCCGGCGGCCAGCAGCAGCGCGTCGCGATCGCACGCGCGATCGTGTCCGACCCCACGCTGCTGATCTGCGACGAACCCACCGGCGACCTGGACCGCGCATCGGCCGAAGAAATCCTCGGCTTGCTGCAGATGCTCAATCGCGATCACAACAAGACGATCGTGATGGTGACGCACGATCCCAAGGCGGCCGAATACGCCACGCACACGCTGCACCTCGACAAGGGCAACCTCGTCGAACAAGCCGTCCACGCTTGATCGCCGGAGGCCAGCGATGAAATATTTCCACCTGATCTGGGCGGCCTTGTTCCGCTCCAAGACACGCACGTTCCTCACCCTGTTCTCGGTGATGACGGCGTTCTTCCTGTTCGGCATGTTGGATTCGGTGCGCGTCGCCTTCAATTCCGGCGGCAGCGTCAGCGGTGCCAACCGCATGATCGCGTCCTCGCGCCTGTCGCTGACGCAGATGCTGCCGTACAGCCTGGATTCGCAGATCCGCTCCATCGACGGGGTGAAGCAATCCTCGTACGCGGCGTGGTTCGGCGGCATCTACCAGAAGCCGGAGAACTTCTTCCCGAACTTCTCGGTGGGCCCGGGTTATCTCGATCTGTATCCCGAGTACGTGCTTCCGGCCGACCAGCGCAAGGCGTGGGAAGCCGATCGCGTCGGCGCGGTCGTGGGCGAATCGCTCGCGAAGAAATTCGGCTGGAAGGTCGGCGACACGATTCCGCTGCAGGCGACGATCTTCCCGACCAAGGGCAGCAACGACTGGACCTTCAAGCTCGACGGCATCTTCCGCGTCGCCGATGAAAAGCGAAAGGGCGAAGAAGCGGTGATGTTGTTCCACTGGAACTACTTCGACGAGTCCAACGATTACGTCAAGGGCCGCGTGGGCTGGTACATCGTGCAACTCGACGATGCGAAGAGCGCCGACCGCGTCTCCAAGGCGATCGACAAACTCTCGGCCAACTCCGATCACGAGACGAAGACGCAAACCGAGGAAGCGTTCAACCAGGCCTTCATCAAGCAGATCGCCGACATCGGCATGATCGTCAGCGGCATCATGGGCGCGGTGTTCTTCACGCTGTTGCTGCTGACCGGCAACACGATGGCGCAGGCGGTGCGCGAACGCATCCCGGAACTCGCGGTGCTCAAGACGATCGGCTTCACCAACCGCAGCGTGCTGATGCTGGTGCTGGGCGAGTCTGTGTTGCTCGTCGCCATCGGTGCGGTGATCGGCCTGGCGCTCGCGCCGCTGGCGATGATCGCGACGACGAAGGGCAGCGGTGGCTTCATCCAGTTGCCGCAGTCGCTGCCGGCCGAAAGCTGGATCACGGGCCTGGTGCTCATGCTGGTGTTCGGCGTGCTGTCCGGTTTGTTGCCGGCGTTGCGCGCGATGCGCCTGAACATCGTCGACGCCCTCGCGGGCCGCTGAGGAGACCCACATGAAAGTCTTTGTGAACCTGCTCCTCCTGCTCCTGCTGGCTGCGGTATTGGGCGCGGCGGCCTTCCTGCCGTATGGCGTCCTCGGACTCGCCGCGCTGGTCGCGATCTGGCTGTTCACCACGCGCAGCGGTGCGCTCGCACGCGCGGCCACGGGAATCGGCATCGCGGGCTTGCCGCAACGCTGGGGCGCGTCGGCCGTGATCGTCGTCGGCATCGCCGGTGTGGTCGGCGTGTTGGTGGCGATGCTCGCGATGGGCGAAGGCTTCAAGGCCACGTTGTCGAACACCGGCGGCACCGACACCGCGATCATCCTGCGCGGTGGTTCGCAGGCGGAAACCAATTCGGTGATCACACGCGACCAGGTGCCGCTGATTTCCGCGCTGGCCGGCATCGCACGCGGCCCCGACAATCGTCCGATCGTATCCCCGGAGCTCTCGCAGGTCGTCAACCTGCAGAGCATGGCCGACGGCACCGACACCAACGTGCAGTTCCGCGGCGTGGGTCCGGATGCATGGGCGATTCGCCCGAAGCTCAAGATCATCGAAGGCCGCAAGTTCAACGGCGGCCTGCGCGAAATGGTCGTCGGGCGCGGTGCGCAGAAACAGTTCCGTGGCCTGGAAGTCGGCAAGCAACTCAATCTCGCCAACCAGATCTGGACGGTCGTGGGCGTGTTCGAATCGGGCGATTCGAACGAATCGGAGTTGTGGGCCGACGCCGACGTGCTGGGCCCGGCGTACCAGCGCCAGGCGTTCCAGTCGGTGACGGTGAAACTCGACGGCAAGGACGGCTTCAAGCAATTGAGCGGCGCGCTCGCCGCCGATCCGCGCCTGAAGCTCGACGTGTCGACGACGCACGACTACTACGCCAAGCAATCGGAGAACCTGACGAAGTTCCTGACCGCGCTCGGCGTCGTGATCGGCACGATCATGGCGGTCGGCGCGATCTTCGGTGCGCTCAACTCCATGTACGCGGCGGTTGCGGGACGTGCACGCGAGATCGCAACGATGCGCGCGATCGGCTTCCGCGGCTTGCCGGTGGTGGTGGCGGTGATGCTGGAGACGATGTTGCTGGCGCTGATCGGCGGCCTGCTCGGCGCGGCGGTCGCGTGGCTGTTGTTCAACGGCCACACGGTGTCGACGTTGGGCAACAACTTCAGCCAGGTCGTCTTCCAGTTCCGCGTCACGCCGGAGTTGTTGTGGACGGGGTTGAAGTGGGCGCTGGGCATCGGCCTGGTCGGCGGCTTGTTCCCGGCGCTGCGTGCGGCGCGCTTGCCGGTGACGGAGGCGTTGCGCGCGGCTTGAGCGCCTACTGATTTCTCTGCAGGCGAACGGGCGGCGAAAGCCGCCCGTTTTCTTTCCTGCGCACGCGACTGCGGGACGCTTCGCGCTGACGAACGCATCGGACCTCTCCAACATTTTTGGCGGCGCAATGCGCGCCCCCAAGGACAGGAGCTACTGATGAATTCGACAAAGAAGTCCACCGTCATCGCGTCTCTCGCAATGACGACCGCCCTATTGAGCGGCCATGCGACGGCGCAGGTCCTCACGCTGCATGGCAACCAGGCGACGCAGCAGGTGACCTACTCCACGACGGGCGGCACGCTCGACCCCCGCTTCCCGGTGCAGGTGCAGCACGAGCTGGACCCGAGCGGCAGCAATGTCGTTCGTGCCACTTACGTGACGCAGGACAGCTTGCTGATCAATGTCGGCGACCAGCGCTGCCTTGGTCTCAAGAAGGAAGGCGGGTACGACGCGCTGGTGATCGAGACGTGTCGCGACGATGGAAGCCAGGTATTTCGCCGCGCAGGCGAGCGCCTGGAAATCGACGGTCGCTGCCTCGATGCCACGCGCGTCGCGGGTGGCCCGCATGTCATGGCGGCGGCATGCAACGGTGGAGAGAATCAACGCTGGGTGCGCGAGGGCGACGGCGCGATTCGCAGAAACAGCGGGATGGGTGGGTGTCTGACCGTGTACGACGACGTGAGCGAGGACGGCGTCAAGATCGAGCCGTGCTTCCCGGGTGGCCATGTGCAGCAGCAGTTCCTGACGATGGCGCCCTGAGGTCGGGCAGGTACGGTTCGTGCTGACGAATGCCATGAGAGGCCGCGCACTGCGCGGCCTCTTTTTTGCCGGAAGCGCTGCGCTCGGCATGGGATGTAGAGGCTTCGCGTAGGCCGGAGGCGACGGGTCCGACATCGTGCCGCGCGACGCACTCCGCGTCATTGAAGGATTTTTCCGAATGCAGCGTTGTAAACGTTCGCTCGCCCTGAGCGCGCTCCTCCTCTCCATGTACGCAAATTCCGCCGCCGCCGAGGAAATCGTCGGCGATTTCACCGACGCGACGACGGCGCAAGGTTGGGCACTGTCCTCTGAACTCATCTGGACGGCCCCGTCGGGGGCCGTGCCCACGCCGCCATCGACGAACGGTACGGGCTGGGTGAGCTTGATGGCGCTCTCGCCACACCAGGATCAGATGTCTTATGCGACATCTTCCACGCTCCTGGATACGCAACTGCCGATTCGCATCCAGTACGAGTTCCTGTCGTACGACACGAGAAAGAATATCGGCGCCACTGCCGGGTTCCATCTCATCGACGCGACGAAGGGACCGGAGCTGCACAAGAAGGACAAGTCCTATAACTGCGCTTCGTCGACGCTCATGGTGAGCATGGGCCACGAAGGGATGTACTACGACGGGTGCACCGGTCCCCGCGAATTCTGGAGCAAGTTCAATCGCGTCATCGTGCGCGCCGACAACACGGTGGTTGCGCGCGACCAAGCCCCGATGTGGCTGACCTGCGGCAACTACAACACCTGGCACGGGGAGCGCATCGATGCACGGCATTGCACCACCCGCGAGGAAGCCGTTGCGACCGGCTTCGTCCGCGCGGTTGATGCGCTGGTGACGCCGAACCGCAATGGTGCCGGCTACACGCTCGACGTCACCATCGACGGGCAACCGATCTACCACCAGCTCCCGATCACCAAGACGATACCGGAGTTCGTGCAGTTCGGCCTCTGGGCAGAACACCATGGGCGGCCCCACCATGAAGTCCGCAACGTGCGCGTCACGCAGGACACGCTGCTCGTGAGCGACGTCAACGGCCGTTGCGTCGACGTTGAACGTGGCATCGCCAAGGGGCATCTGATCTATCTGCATGCCTGCCACGGCGGCGCGAACCAGGTCTTCCGGTTCGCGAATGACGCGATCGAAGTCGGTGACCTGTGCATGGACGCCGAGTTCGGCCATTACAGGGACGGCACGCGCGTCATCTCGCAAACGTGCTCCGGCCAGGAAAACCAGCGCTGGGCGCTGATGCAGACCGGCCAGTTGCGCAGCAAGATGGCAGGTGACCAGCGTTGCGTCACGCTCGCGGCGAACGGCATCCACCTGTCGTTGCAACCCTGCGATTCGACATTGGCCACGCAGCGGTTCACCGTGCGCGCGCCGTAATCTTCTGCAAACGGGCGGCGAAAAGCCGCCCGTTTTCTTGCGCAGGCGAGCCGGGACGATTCGCGCTGACGCCTCCAAGGGAGTTCGACACCATTCCGCGCGGCGCAATCGGCGCCCTCGATATGGAATTTTCGTGAATCCAATTTGCAACAAACGCACCGTCGTCACGACGCTTGCGCTGCTCTGCGCCATCGCGTCCGGCACGGCGGTGGCGAAATCCACCTGGACCCTCGACGCGAAGGCCAACCTGTATCCCGGCGCCGATGCAGTCGTCGAGCAACCCTCGGTGGACGGCTCCGGCTGGAAGATGCTGCACAGCAACCAAGCGACCGAGCAGGTGAGCTACGCCACGTCGGGCGAGACACTCGACCCGCTGTTCCCCATCCGCATCAGGTACGAGTTCCTGTCGCACAGCCCCCGCAAGGCCGATGCACGCCTGTTCGGTTTCCAGCTGATGGATGCGCGCGTGGTGAACACGTCGCTCCACCGCGATGGTCGCGGCTGCGCGATGGAAGGGGATTACCTCAGCGTTGGCTTCCAGTGGCGAGGCCAGTTCTCCGCGGCATGTGGTGGTCCGCTCACGCTCGAAAAGAACTTCGTTGCGCTACGCGGCGCGGGAAACCTGTTGCTCGACAAGCGTCCTTCCCCGGTTCCTCTGGCCTGCATGAATTACAAGATGATGCCCAGCGAGCGCGTTCCGGAATTCGAATGCCTCTCGCGCGAGGAAGCCATCACCAAGGGGTTCGTCCGTCGCATGGAAGCCACCCTGACGCCGAAGTCGAACAACGGCGGGTTCCTGCTCGATCTCTCCCTCGACGGGCACTCGGTCCATGACGCGCAGGACGTTGCCATCGCGGCGCCGGATCGACTGCGTTTCGGGATCTTCTCTTTCATCGACAACAGCGGGAGCGCGCACGAAGTGCGCAACGTGCGCGTAACGCAGGATACGTTGCTGGTCAGCGACCTCGACAACCGTTGCCTCGAAGCGCAGGCCGGAAGCGGTGCGTCGCGCCCGGTCGGCGTCCGCGCGTGCAGCGGTGCGAAGGGCCAGGTGTTCCGTCGCGCCGGCAGGCAGCTCGAGGTCGGCGGCAAGTGCCTCGAAGCGCTCGGCCCGCCCTCGTGGCAGCTCGTCGCCGCAACCTGCAATGGCACCGCGCGCCAGGAATGGGTGCGCGACACGCATGGCCGCCTGCGCGCGGACGGCACGCAGATGTGCATCACGGTCGCCGCGGGTGAGCTGCGTCCGACCTTGCAGGCCTGCGCAAACAAGGTGGAACAGCGCTTCCTTGCGATGACGCCGTAACGCAACAAGCCCCTCTCCCGCCGGGAGAGGGGTTTACGCCACGCAACCGTTCGGTTCAACACACGCTCGGTCGATGCAGGGTTCTTCGCCAACAAATGCGCCGCACGCGTCGGCCGCGGCGCGAACGTCCCGCCGCAATTCGGGCAACGCCCCTTCAGCACGCCGGTCGCGCAATCGGCGCAGAACGTGCATTCGAAGGAACAGATCAGCGCGTCGTGCGCATCGGGCGGCAAATCCTTGTCGCAGCATTCGCAGTTGGGGCGCATCTGCAGCATGGTCGAACCTCAGCGGGGGGAGGCAGCGGGAACGAGCGGCGCGCGCGCATTCGCACGGCGCGCACGCAGTGCGCCATCGATCGCGAAGATCGCCAGCGCGATCCAGATGAAGGCGAAACCGACGGCGCGGTCGCGGTCGAAGGCTTCGTGGAAGACGAACACGCCGATCAGGAATTGCATCGTCGGCGCGACGTACTGCAGCAAGCCGATGATCGACAAGGGCACGCGACGCACGGCGTAGGCGAAGCCCACCAGCGGAAGCGCCGTGAGCGCGCCGCTGACGACCAGCATCACGCTCATCGCGACGCCGTAACCGTCGAAGAAACCGCCCTGCCCGTGCGTTTCGCTCCACACGAGCATCGCGACGACCGGGAGGAACAGATACGCGCCTTCGACGCCGAGGCCGTCGATCGAGTCGACCGCCGCGAGCTTGCGGATCAACCCGTACAACGCGAACGACGCGGCGAGCGCGAGTGCGATCCACGGCAACTGGCCGAAGCGGAACGTCAGCCACGCCACGCCCAGCGTCGCGATCGCGACCGACATCCACTGCACGCGCCCGAGGCGTTCGCGGAGGAACACGACGCCCAGCAACACATTGAGCAACGGATTGATGAAGTAACCCAGGCTCGATTCGACGACGTGGCCGGCATTCACCGCCCAGATGTACAGGCCCCAGTTGAAGCCGATCAGCACGCCTGAGAGCGCGAGCATCCACCACGTGTTCGGTTTGGACAGCGCGCGCTTCAACCAACCGCGCCCGTCGCGCCAGAACAGGAACGCGCCCACGATCACCGCGCTCCACGCGATGCGATGCAGCACGATCTGCAGCGAAGGCACCGACTTCATCAGGTGCCACCACAGCGGCATGACGCCCCACAGGAGGAACGAGGCGATCGCGATCCACAGACCGCGACGGTCGAGCGTCTGTCCGCTCACGCCGCGGGCTCCTCGGCGGCTTCGCGCAGGTCGGCCTTCGTCGGTGCGGGCGATCCGGCGCGCGCCTTCGCGAGCGTGATCAGCACGACACCTGCGAGGATCACCGCCATCGCACCGAGGTCGTGCGAGGTGAAGGATTCACCGCCGATCAACGCGCCGATCAACACCGCGAGCGGCGGGTTGACGTAGGCATAGCTGGTCGCGAGTGCCGGCCGCACGTGGTGCAGCAACCAGATGTAGGCGGTGAAGCCGAAGATCGAACCGGCCACGACGAGATACAACAGCGCGGCGGTGGATTCGAAACTCGGCATCGTCGTGATGCGTTCGCCCGCGACCAGCGCGACGACGATCAGCCACAAGGTGCCGACGAGCATCTGCCCCGCGGCGGCCATGAACGGCTCCGGCAAGTCCTGGTCGCGCGACCAGATCGACCCCCACGCCCACGCAAGCGGCGCGATGATCAAACAGATCAGCCCGACCTTCGAGCCCGACAACTCACCGCCGACACTCAGCCAGATCACGCCGAGGAAACCGACGATCAGGCCGCTCCATTCCATTGGCGAGGGATGGCGGCCCTTGAGCATCGCGAACACGCCGGCGAACAGCGGCATCGACGCGACCGCGATCGCCGCCAGGCCCGAGCCGACTTCCGTCTCGGCCTTGTTCACCAGCGCGTTGGACAACACGACCATGAAGATCGACAGCTTGGCGAGCGTGATCCATTGCTTCTTCGTCGGCGGCGCCGCGCCGCGCATGCGCAGCACCGCGTACATGATCGAACCGGCGATCGCCATGCGGATCGCGGCCAGCAGGAACGGCGGATAGCCGTGCAGCGCGAAACGGATCGCAAGGTAGGTCGAGCCCCACAGGATGTAGACCGACGCGAGCGCCAATCCGATCGCGAGCGGGGAGGCGGCTTTGATGGGCGTGCTCATGCGGGGGCTTGGGCGAAGAAGGCGTGGGGGAACGGATGGGGGTCGCTCGCGTCGATTCGGCAGGCGAGCCATTGCAGGCCGG
The DNA here is from genome assembly GCF_009740395.1 of Noviluteimonas gilva. Lineage (GTDB taxonomy): Bacteria > Pseudomonadota > Gammaproteobacteria > Xanthomonadales > Xanthomonadaceae > Noviluteimonas > Noviluteimonas gilva. The sequence continues at coordinate 992,754 of NZ_WOXT01000001.1, read as the reverse complement.
ACAGATGCTGGTGGTCGTGGCTGCACAACAGGTGCATCAAGCCGCGCACGCTGACCGGGCCAAAGCCGTCGAAGGTCGCGGGGCGTTCCAGTTGCGCGGGCGTCAGCGATGCGAGCAGCGCGATGGTTTCCGCACGCGCAGCTTCGAATTCATCGAGCGCTTGTTCCGCGCTGCCACGATCACCCTTCGACTCGGTCAGCACGTAGCTGTCGATATCGGCGAGCACCGGAGCGTCTTCTTCCAGCGTGCGGCGGAAGCGCACGTGGTAGCCCTCGCGCTCGATGTCGCGCAGGTGCCAGAGCTGGTGCAGCGGGTCGAAGTGTTCGCTTGGGCAGCCCTCCCAGGCCTGCGGCCGGAACCGGGCGTGGCGGGGCGGAATCGCGGCGTAATGCGCGCGCAGTGCCTGTGGGAAAAGCGCGAGGGAAGCGAGGATCGGATCCTGCATCTGGGCTCCCGACGAGGGGGAAGTCGGAAGCCGCCACTCTAGCGAGGCCCCCGGAATCGCGCTTGAAAATTCGTGCGCTTGCGCGCAAGAATCTTGCATGGCGCGAGAACGCGCATCACCCTTGGCGAGCACACGATGTCGACAACGCCCCTCGCGCTGGACGAATTCGACCACCGGCTGCTCGAGCTGCTGCAACGCGACGCCGACGCCACGTTGTCCGCGCTCGGCGACGAGGTGGGCCTGTCGGCCAGCGCAGTGCAACGCCGCATCAAGCGCTATCGCGAATCGGGCCTGATGCGCCAGGTCGCCGTGCTGAATCCGGCGATGCTCGGCAACATCACGCTGGCGACGGTGCTGGTGGCGCTGGAGCGCGAATCGGCGCGCCACCACGCGGCGTTTTATGCGCGCATGCGCAGTTCGACGGAAGTGCAGCAGTGTTACGTGCTCGCGGGGGAATGGGATTACCTGGTGATCCTCGCGACCACCGGCTTGCCGCACACGCGCGAAGTGGCGGAGCGCTTGTTCGGTAACGACGAGACGCTCAAGCGTTACGAGACGCGCATGGTGTTCGAGCCGATCAAGTTGGGGTTGCATTTGCCTACGCGGCCGCCGGTGAAGCGGAAGAAGTAACGCGCGAAACGCCGCAACCCCTCCCCAGCCCTCCCCTGCTCGCAGGGGAGGGAGTACTACGCGGCGGCGGCTTGTTCGCGATGCAGCAGTTGCGCCTTGAGCGGGAGGCCCCAGCGGTAGCCGCCCAGGGTGCCGTCGTTGCGCACGACGCGATGGCACGGCACGAGGATCGCGACGCGGTTGTGCGCGCAGGCATTCGCGATCGCGCGCGCGCCCTGCGGTGCGCCCACGTCGGCGGCCAGCGCCGAATAGCTGCGCGTTTCGCCGCGCGGGATGCGCATCAACGCGTCCCACACTTTTTTCTGGAATGCGGTGCCGAGCAGGTCGAGATCGACATGCGCCTGCTTGCCTGCGAGGACATCGGCCACGGCGCGCACGCGCGGCGCGAGGAATTCGTCGCGGCCGGCGTCGACGCGTTCGAGCTGCGCCTGCGGGAATTCCATGTGCAGGCTGCGCTCCAGGCCCGCAGGATCGCGGCCGAGTTCCACCATGCAGATGCCGCGCTCGGTGGTCGCGACCAGCGCGTCGCCGAGTGCGGTGTCGACGATGCTCCAGCGAATGCGTTCGCCCTGACCGCCTGCGCGATAACGCGCGGGCGTCATGCCCAGGCGCGCGGCGCCGTCTTCATAAACACGCGAAGGAGAGCCATAACCGGCGTCGTACAGCGCGCCGCTCACGTCGTCGCCATCGCGCAGCGCGGACTTCAATGCGCCGAGCTTGCGTTGCGCGAGGAACTGCGCCGGGCTGAGCCCGAAGCGCGCGGTGAAGCTGCGCTGCAGATGCGAGGCACTCAGGCCCACGATCTCGGCGAGCACCTCCAGCGTGGGCTCGTCCGTCTCCAGCACGCGGCGGGCGTGCTCGAGCTTGCGGATGGTCGTTTCGCTGGCCTTGGTTGCGATCATGTCCATGGGGACAAACGATACGGGCGCCCGAAGGCGCCCGATATCCGATTCTTGCCCAGCGCCTTGTCGGGAAACCCCGAATCCAGGCGCCAGCCGACGGTCACTCCGACCAGTGCCCCATCGTCCGCGAAGCCGGCAGCACCTGCTGCGAGAGCTTCTGGTCGTTGGTCAGCAGGGTGAGCGCATCGGCGAGGATCGCGGCGGATTCGCGCAGCAGCGGATCCGGGCGCTTCTCTTCCAGCTTCTCGCGCTTGGCGTCTTCGGCGATGTTGCGCTCGTTGGCCTGCAGGCCGTCGTCCTTGTCGTCGGAGAACGGATCCAGCGGCAGGCCCAGCGCCTTGCGTTCGGCCTGGCGCTGCTTGCGCTTGGCTTCGAACTTGTCGCGCTCGGCGCGGCGGTCGGCTTCGTTGAGCGAGACCGACTTCTTCGCCGATTCCTCGCGGAACTGCGCCACGTCGTCGGACCACCACTGGAATTCCTTGTCCTTCGCCACGCGCGCGGCGTGCAGCGCATCGAGGCGCGGGATGATCGGCGCGAAGTTGCCGTACTGCGTGTGGTCGACCGCCTGGATGCGCGACCACGGCAGCGCGTTGTCGTAGGTGCTCTCGCCGAACTCGCTGGCATCCACCGTCACCGGGAAGCGGATGTCCGGCACCACGCCCTTGTGCTGCGTGCTGCCGCCGCTGATGCGGAAGAACTGCGCGATGGTGAGCTTCACCTGCCCGTACTTGTCGCCGTCGTTCTGCGGCCAGCGGTCGAGGTCGATCAGGTTCTGCACCGTGCCCTTGCCGAAGGTCGTCTCGCCGATGACCAGGCCGCGGCCGTAATCCTGGATCGCACCGGCGAAGATTTCCGACGCCGACGCCGAACCACGATTGATCAGCACCGCGAGCGGGCCGTCCCACGCAACGCCGGCGCGCGTGTCGTCCTCGACGCTCACGCGTCCGCCGGATTCGACCACCTGCACCACCGGGCCGCGATCGACGAACAAGCCGGTCAACTCGACCGCTTCGGTCAGCGAACCACCGCCGTTGTTGCGCAGGTCGAGCACGACGCCGTCGACCTTCTGCACCTTCAACTGCGCGAGCAGCTTGGAGACATCGCGCGTGGCCGACGCGTAGTCGTTGGCATTCTTCCGACGGCCTTCGAAGTCCTGGTAGAACGCCGGCAGCTTGATCACGCCGATCTTGCGCGGCGCGCCACCATCGACGCCCGGCACGGTGATCGTCTGCGCCTTGGCGGCCTGTTCTTCCAGGCGCACCTTGTCGCGCGTGAGCACCAGGCGCGTGGGCTTGGAATCGGCGGGCGATTCGGCCGGCACCACGTCGAGGCGCACGGGCGTGCCCTTGTTGCCGCGGATCTGTTCGACGACATCATCGATGCGCCAGCCGACCACGTCCTTCATCTCGCCCGACGTGCCCTGCCCGACGGCGACGATGCGGTCGCCCGGCTTGAGCTTGCCGCTGCGCGAAGCAGGGCCGCCCGCGATGATCTCGCGGATCACGACCACTTCGTCCTGCTTCTGCAGCACCGCGCCGATGCCTTCCAGCGACAGCGACATCGTCAGGTTGAAGTTGGCCGCGGTGCGCGGGTTGAAGTAATCGGTGTGCGGATCGATCGAATTGGCATACGAGGTGAGGAAGGTCTGGAAGACATCCTCGCCGTTGAGATCGTCGACGCCCTTGAGCAGGTTGGCGTAACGCTTGTCGAGCGTCTTGCGGATTTCCTCCGGCGACTTGCCGGCGAGCTTCAGGCGCAGCCAATCGTTGCGCACCGACTGCGTCCAGATGCGATCGAGCGTGGCCGTATCGGTCCACGGCGCGTCTTCGCGATCGTAGTCGTAGCGGTCGGTGCCGCTGAAATCGAACTTGTCGTTCTTCAACACCTTGCGCGCGAACGCGGTGCGCTCGGCCACGCGCTGCTTGTAGATGGCGAACATCGCGTACGGCGCGTCCATCGCGCCGCTCTTGATCGCATCGTCGAGCTGCGTCTGGTACGGCGAGAACTTCGCGACGTCCTGCGCGGTGAAGAACAGCTTCCCGGGATCCATCGCCTCCAGGTACCGCTTGTAGATGTCCTTCGACAGCGCGTCGTCGAGCGTGCGCGGCCGATAGGCGAAGCGGCTGTCCGACAGCAAGCCGTAGACCAGTTCGGCGGTCTTCGTCTGCGCGGCGCTGGGGCCGCCTGGCAGCTTGGCGTCGTCGTCGGCGCGCGCGAGCAACGCGATCGGTGCGGACAGCGCAAGCGCGATGGTGAGGACGGGGAGGGTCTTGCTGAGCTTCATGGGCGCTTCCGGGCCCGGTGGGGCGGGCCGACAAGGGGAACAACGGGGTGAGGCAGGTGCGACGGCAGTCAGACTGCGACCGGCACCGATGGTTCGACAGTGCCGAAAGTTTCGGCGCTGCGCCAGCGGCAAAAGGTGAGACTGAGCGTTCAGACGGTGGGTACGGTTCAGTCCGCACACCCGCTTTCGCGCCGCTTTAACGGAATCCGAAGACGAATCCGAACCGGGCCTTTACGCCGCGACGAAGCCCGCGTCTATCGCCTGCCGGTCGGCGTGGTACGACGAGCGCACCAACGGCCCCGAGGCCACGTGGGTGAAGCCGAGCGACATGCCGTACACCTCGAGCGCCTTGAACTCGTCGGGCGTCCAGTAACGCAGCACCGGATGGTGGTGCGGGCTGGGCTGGAGGTACTGGCCGATGGTGATCATGTCGACGTCGTGCGCGCGCAGGTTGCGCAGCGTCGCCTGCACCTGCTCCATCGTCTCGCCCAGCCCGAGCATGATCCCGGACTTGGTGGCGACGTCGGGATGCTGCGCCTTGAACTTCTTCAGCAGCGTCAGCGACCAGGTGTAGTCGGCGCCGGGGCGGACGTTCGAATAAAGATCCGGCACCGTCTCGACATTATGGTTGAACACATCCGGCGGGTTGTTCGCGAGGATTTCCAGCGCGCGGTCCATGCGGCCCTTGCCGCGGAAGTCGGGCGTGAGGATCTCGATCTTCGTGCGCGGGCTGTGGTGGCGCACCGCGCTGATGCAGTCGACGAAGTGCTGGGCACCACCGTCGCGCAGGTCGTCGCGGTCGACGGAGGTGATCACGACGTACTTCAGGCCCATGTCGGCGATGGTCGTCGCCAGGTGCAGGGGCTCGCCGGCATCCGGCGGTTTCGGGCGGCCGTGGGCGACGTCGCAGAACGAGCAGCGGCGCGTGCACACCTCGCCGAGGATCATGAAAGTCGCGGTGCCGTGGCTGAAGCACTCGTGGATGTTCGGGCAGCTGGCTTCCTCGCACACCGTGACCAGGCGGTTCTCGCGCAGCTTGGCCTTGAGGTTGGCCACCGAGTTGCCCGACGGGATGCGCACGCGGATCCAGGACGGCTTGCGCAACACCGGCGTGTCGGCGAACTGCACCGGCGAGCGCGCGATCTTGTCGCCCGCGATTTGCTTCGCGCCCGGCACGAGCGACGGTGCGGCATCGCCGACGATGGTCAGCGGGATGGCCTTGGACTCGGTTTCGCTCATGGGGAAGGTGTCGCGAACAATTCGGGGGGCGCGGGCTGGAGCCGCAGGCCGAATTGTACGGCGAGGTGCTCCAGCAGCTTGGGTTTGACGGCGTCGAGGTCGTTCGGGCCGCCCAGGTCGTCCATCGCGACCACCTGCAGGCCCGCATAACCGCACGGATTGATCCGGCGGAAGGGCTCCAGGTCCATCGCGATGTTGAATGCGAGGCCGTGGAAGGTGCAGCCGCGGCGCACGCGGATGCCCAGGGCGGCGACCTTCGCATCGTTCACATAGACACCGGGCGCGCCGTCGCGGCGCTGCGCCACGATGTTCCAGTCGCCCAGGGTGTCGATGACGGCCTGTTCGATGCGGTGGACGTACTCGCGCACGCCCACCTTCAGCCGTTTGAGGTCGAGCAAGGGGTAGGCGACGATCTGGCCCGGGCCGTGGTACGTGACCTGCCCGCCGCGATCGACGTGGATCACGGGGATATCTCCCGGCATCAGCACGTGTTCAGGCTTGCCGGCCTGGCCCAGCGTGAACACCGGATCGTGCTCGACCAGCCAGATTTCGTCGGGCGTTTGTTCGGTGCGCGCATCGGTGAAGGCCTGCATCGCGCGCCAAACCGGTTCGTAGGCCATGCGGCCGAGGTCGCGCACGTGCGCCGGGGGCGCGGCGATCGCGCGCGCAACGGCCACATCCGGCGCGGCGGCGACGCTCACAGCGTCCACTTCACCTCGGGATGCGCGCGCAGGGCCGCGTGCGCGGCGTCGTACTGCTCGCGTGAGTCGGCTTTGAAGGCGATGCGCACCGAGACGTACTTGCCGTTGGAAGAGTGCTTCCAGCTGACCGATTCGCTCACCACGTCGATGCCCGCGTCCATCAGCAGCCGCGGGAGTTCGGCCTGCAGGTCCTTGTCGGCCGAGCCCATGGCGGAGAGCTCGAAGGTGCCGGGAAACTGGAAGCCGTGCTCGGGGTTGTCGGACTTGATCTCCATCGCCGGATTATGGGACCGTGATCCGGCGAACCCAACCCCGACAGTACGACGCTCCATTTAATTATTTCGCGGGCGTTCGCAGCACGCAGCCCCTAGGATCGGGCGCTCCTTTGCACGGCCCCCGCCTCGCGTTCCACTGGACGTGGTTCCCGGCGCGGCGGCTCCCGCTGGCCTTCGACCGCATGCGACACCGCCCCGAGCCGACTTCCGCCCGCTACCGTTTCGGTGCGCGCGTGCTCGACCTCGCGCGACGCGAGCTCCGCCTGGACGGCGTGCCGCAGCCGCTTCCTGCGCGCGTTTTCGAATGCCTGCAGACCCTGATCGAACATCGCGACCGCGCCGTCGGCCGCGATGAACTGGTGCGCGCGGTCTTCGGCCGGCCCGATGTCTCCGATGCGCAGCTGGCGCAGGTTGTGTTGCGCGCGCGGCGCGCGGTCGGCGATGACGGGCAGGAGCAGCGTGCGATTCGCACCGTGCCGCGCTTCGGGTTCCGTTGGGCGATGGACGTCGAGGTGCTCGGCGAAGAGGTTGTTGCGGAGCCGGCCGTCGTCGAACCCGTGGTTGTTGCGCCGGCCATCGTTGCGTCTGCTGTCGTCGCGCCTCCCATCGTCGAACCACGCACCGAAGAACCACCGCCGCATCGTGCAGCGAACGATGATCGCGCGCCCGAACACGCTGCCGTCGTCGTCCCGCCAAAACCACGCCGCTGGCTCCCGCTCGCACTCGCATTCATCGCTTTGTTCTCGATCGCCACGTATGTCGCATGGCCGCATCTGCCGTGGTCGAAGGCCAACGCCGTCGCCACCCAATCGCGCGACGCCATCATCATCTTGCCGATGCAGGTGGAAGGCGACGACACCGCCGCGTGGGCGCGCCTGGGCATGATGGATTTCGTCGTCGATCGCTTGCGCCGCGCGAATCAACCCGTGTGGTCGAGCGAAGCGACGCTCGCCCTGTTGCGCGCGCACGGCCCGACAATGGATGCGCAGCGCATGCGGCAGGATTCGCCGGCGGCGTGGATCGTCGAATCGCGTGCGCGCAACGTGCGGCAGCGTTGGGATGTGTCGCTGACGGCGCGCGATGCGAACGGACACACCATTGCCGGCCGCGCGACGGCCACCGATCTCGTCGGCGCGACGCGGCAGGCGACCGATCTGTTGCTCGCCGCGATCGGCGGCGGCTCGCCCGACAGCGCGCAGGGCACGCGAGCGCTTGGCGCGCGGGATTTCGACGAACGCCTGCAGCGCGCGCAATCGGCCTTGCTCGCGAACGATCCCGAAACCGCACGCCGCCTGCTGCTCGACGCGCCGCTCGCGCAACGCCTGACGCCGCAACTGCAATACCGCCTCGCGCAGGTCGATTTCGCCGATGGCCGGCACGTGGACGGCCTCGAGAAAACCACGCGCCTGCTGCAACTGCCCGACGTGCAGGCCGACGCCACGCTGCGCGCGCAACTGGAAGCCTTGCAAGGTCGCTTGTTGATGCGCCTGGATCGCTACGCCGAAGCCGAACGCAGTTTCGATCGCGCGATCGCCGCGTTCGCACCGACGCCCAACGCAAGTGAGCTAGGCCGCGCACTGATCGGACGCGGCACCGCGCGCATGGCGCAGGGCCGCTTCGACGACGCGCTCGCCGACCTCGGCAGCGCGCGCGTGCAACTGCTGCGCGCGGGCGATCGGCTGTCGGTCGCGAAGGTCGACGGCAATCTCGGCGTGCTCGAAATGCAACGCGACCATCCGCAGCAGGCCGCGCAATCCTTCGAAAAAGCCGAGCGCGACTTCAAGGCGCTCGATGCGACGGTGGAGTTGTCCGGCGTGCGCAACATGCTCGTCGCGATGCATTTGCTGCTGCTGCAACCCGACCAGGCGCTGGCCGTGAGCGACCGCGCGTGGGCCGTGCGCGATCGCCTTCGCGATCCGGCGCATGTCGCCGATGCGTTGCTCGGCCGCGCCGAAACCCTGATCGCCATCGGCCGCCTGCAGGAAGCGGACAAGTTGCTGCGCCTGCCGCAGTCGCGCGCCGCCTCGCACGGCGATTTCCATCGCCACGAATACCTGGAGATGGAACTGGCGCGCCAACGCGGCGAGCTGGCGACGGCCGCGCGGATCGGCACGCAGGCATTGCGCGACTGGCCGGCCGAACGCAACGGCCGCTTGCGCGCGTGGGTCGCCTGGCGCGTGCAGGAAGCGGCGCTCGATGCGGACTTGCCGACACCGCCGAACGACTCGGCCGCCGACAACGATCCGCTGACCAAACAACTCGCCGTCGCCGTACGCCACCGTCGGGGAGGCGACGAACGCGCCGCCGATGCCGCGTACAAATCCGCCATCGACATCGCCGAGGCGAGCGGCGTGCCCGGGATGATCGCCAACGCGGTCGCCGCACGCGCGCGTTGGCTGCTTTCGCAGGGACGACTGGACGAGGCGACGGCGCTCGTCGGTCGCGTCGCGCCCTGGGCCGATCGCGATTTCGAACTCGCGTTGTTGCAGGTCGCCCTCTACACGCACCTGCAACAGGCCGGCCAACAGCAGGCCGCACTCGCCGTCGCGCGCCGCCTGGCCGGCGAAAGGCCCGTGGTAACGCGCCTGTAAAGCGATCGTCATGCGTTTGGAATGGCGCGCGCCGGGGTGCGTGCCAGCGTCGGGGGCTCACCCACCCCTGTCGCGAGACGCCCGATGCCACGCACGAAGTTGTATGCCGCACTGCTGTTGATGATCGCCACGCCGCCCGCCGCGCTCGCGCAGCAGGCCGCCCGACAGGACGTCGAACCCACCTCCACGCGCGACGATTGTCGCGTCGTCGAGTCCGCAGAACCCGACGCCAATGGCCTTTATCGCGCAGTGTTGGAATGCACGCGTGCGCCCGTGGTCGCCACGCCCAACGCCATGCTGGCGACCGGCGCGCAGCCGGTCGTCGCACTGAAGCCGGCGCCGGGCGAGGAAGGCCCGCCGCCGGTGCCGGACAACGACGGCCTGGATTACTTCTCCTCCAACGGTTCGGCCGACAACGACGCGACCGAAGCGGGTTGGGGTTCGGTCGCCGCCGGCCCGTACACCAAGGCGCTGGGCAACCAGTCCATCGGCTTCGGCTGGGGCGCGATGGCCACCGGCGAATGGACCGTCGCGCTGGGTTACAGCGCGCAGGCGCTGACCTCGCAGGACATCGCGATCGGCACGATGTCGATCGCCTCGGGCAACGGCGCGGTCGCCATCGGCGGCGCGACCAACTGGATCGCCGGCTGGCACAACACGCAGGCGACCGGCGCGCTGTCCGTTGCGGTCGGCACTGGTTCGGTGGCGTCCGGCAACTTCAGCACGGCGCTCGGCACCGGCGCGGTCGCCGATGGCGACGACGCGGTCGCGGTCGGCGAAGCGGCCGTCGCGCGCGGCGAGCAGGCCACCGCGATGGGCCTGGCCTCGTACGCGTACGGCATGGCGTCCACCGCGATCGGCGTGGGCAGCTACGCCGCGGGCGAAAGCGCGACGGCGATCGGTTCGTTCACCCAGGCCGAAGGCTTCTGGAGCAGCGCGATCGGCACCGGCGCGTACGCGCAGTACGACTACGCCAACGCGATCGGTTCCTTCGCCGAAGCCGACGGCTTCGCGTCGACGGCGGTCGGCGTCGGCGCGGTCGCGCTCAGCGCGAACAGCACCGTGCTCGGCGGCGCGTATTTCGTCGGCGCGTCCGACGACGGCAGCGTGTGGGACGGCGATCTCGTGCGTTCCTTCGCCGATGGCCAGGGCGCAACCGCGGTCGGCGCCGGCGCGCAGGCGATGGCCGACCAGGCCACCGCGATGGGCACGCTGAGCCAGGCGATCGGTTTGGACAGCCTCGCGGTCGGCGCGATGTCGATGGCCGAGTCCGATCAGTCGACCGCCGTGGGCAACTACAGCAACGCGCTCGGCACCGCTTCGACGGCCGTCGGCAATGGCGCGATGGCGCGCGGCGAATACGCGACGGCGAACGGTTACAACGCCGCCGCGATCGGCGACGAAAGCGCCGCGATGGGCTTCGGCAGCGATGCCAGCGGCGCGGCGAGCGTCGCGCTCGGTGCGCACGCCAGCGCGTCGGCCGACAACGCGGTCGCGCTGGGTTCGAACTCGGTCGCCGATCGTGCGAACTCGGTGTCGATCGGCAGCGACGGCTTCGAACGCCAGCTCACGCACGTCGCCGACGGCACGGAAGATTTCGACGCGGTGAACGTGCGCCAGTTGCGCGCGGCGGGCCTGGTCGACACCGACGGCAGCACGCTGCACGCGGTGACGTACGACTCGATGACCGCCGATCGCGTGAGCTTCGGCGGCTTCGGCGGCACGACGCTGACCAACGTGCGCGCCGGCATGATCAGCGCGACCAGCCTGGATGCGATCAACGGCGCGCAGCTGTACGCGTTTGGCCAGACCTACCTCGCGCAGCTCACCGCGCTCGACGATCGCGTGACGGATCTCGAAAACGCGGCGCCCGGCGGCACCGGCGGCGACGACAGCCATGTCGACGTCGACGGCGGCCTGCCGGGTTCCGACGATGCGAATGCGGGCACGGGCACCGGCGGCGTCGCGATCGGTTCGAACGCGCAGTCCACCGGCACCGGTGGCGTCGCGGTCGGCAGCAATGCCGCAGCGACGTCGGCGAACTCCGTCGCCGTCGGTCAGAACACGTCGGTGCAGGCGAGCGGTGGCACGGCGATCGGTGCAGGCGCAACGGTCACCGCCGCGGCGACGAATTCCGTCGCGCTCGGCCAAGGTTCGGTCGCCGATCGCGCGAACACCGTTTCCGTCGGTTCGCAGGGCCACGAGCGCCAGGTGACCAACGTCGCGGCGGGCACGGCCGATACCGATGCGGCCAACGTCGGCCAGATGAACGAAGGCGACGCGCGCACGCTCAACGAGTCGCGTGCGTACACCGACGCGGTCTTCGCCGATCTCGTCGCCGCGCCGTTGCAGGCCGTCGACGATCTGCGCAGCCAGGTGAACAAGCGCTTCGACAAAACCGACGAACGCATCGACCAGATGGGCGCGATGAACGCCGCGATGCTCAACATGGCGACGAGCGCGGCAGGCGTGCACCAGACCAATCGCGTCGGCGTGGGCGTCGGTTTCAGCGGCAGCTCGCAGGCGCTGTCGATCGGTTACCAGCGCGCGATCGGCGAAAAGATGACGGTCACGCTCGGCGGCGCGTTCAGCGACGACGAAGCCTCGGCCGGCGCCGGCGTCGGCTTCGGTTGGTAATCCCTCCCCTTTCCCTCTGGGGCCAGGGACCGGCCCCGATCTTTTTGGAACTCACATGACCCTTCGTCTTTCCACGTGCCTTGGCGCATGCGCGCTCGCCGCGGCCGTTTCGCTTTCCTTCGTCGGCATGCGCGCGACCGCCGCCGGCGTCGCCGTGCGCGTCCAGGACGCCAAGCCCGCGCCCACGCAGCAGGCCCCGCAGCGTCGTTTCATCGTGCGCTATCGCACGGGCACGTTGCAGCGTTCGAGCACCACGGCTGCACTCGATGCAGCGCGCGCCGCCGTCGTGCGTTCGGGCATCGCCGCGTCGATTCCCGGCCTCACCGTTCGCCACGTGCGCCGCATGGGCTCGGGCGCCGACGTGATCGCGTTGTCGCGTTCGCTGGATTCGGCCGCGACCGCATCGCTGCTCTCCGCACTCGCGTCGGATCCGAACGTCGCGTCCGTCACGCCGGATCGTCGTCTGTACCACACCGGCATCGCCGCGCCGACGATGCTGCCGAACGATCCGCTCAGCCAGCAGTATCAGTGGCACTTCTACAACTCCGTCGGCGGCATCAAGGCGCCGGCGGCGTGGGACAGCGCGACCGGTACGGGCGTCGTCGTCGCGGTGCTCGACACCGGCGTCACCGATCACCCCGATCTCTCGCCGAACCTGTTGCAGGGTTACGACTTCATTTCCGATGCCTTCATCTCGCGCCGCGCGACCGACGAACGCGTGCCCGGCGCGCACGACTACGGCGACTGGAACGACGACTTCACCCAGTGCGAGATGAGCAACAGCAGCTTCCACGGCACGCACACGGCGGGCACGGTGGCCGAAGTCTCGAACAACGGCATCGGCCTGGCCGGCGTCGCGCACGGCGCGAAGGTGTTGCCGGTGCGCGTGCTCGGTCGTTGCGGCGGTTACACCTCCGACATCGCCGACGCGATCGTGTGGGCCTCGGGCGGCACGGTGCCCGGTGTTCCGGCGAATGCGAATCCCGCCGAAGTGATCAACATGAGCCTTGGCGGCCAGTTCCTGTGCGAAGAGTCGATGCAGAGCGCGATCGACACCGCCGTGGCCAACGGCACGACCGTCGTCGTATCGGCCGGCAACAGCAACGCGAATGCATCGGAGTTCTCGCCGGCCAGCTGCAACAACGTCATCACCGTCGGCGCGTCGCGCATCACCGGCGGCAAGGCGTTCTATTCCAACTTCGGCAAGAAGGTGGACCTGTCCGCGCCGGGCGGCGGTGGTGGCCAGGACGGCGGCGCCGCCGGTTACGTGTGGCAGACGCTCAACGACAGCGCGACCGCGCCGGAACTGGGCAGTCCCGCGTACGGCGGCATGGCGGGTACGTCGATGGCCGCGCCGCACGTCGCGGCGGTCGCCGCGCTCGTGCAGGGCAAGGCGAGCACGCCGCTCACGCCGGCGCAGATGGAAACGATGTTGAAGGCGACCGCGCGCCGCTTCCCCGTCACGATTCCGACCAACCAACCGATGGGCACCGGCATCCTCGATGCGAAGGCTGCGGTGGCGACGGTGTTGCCGCCCTGCCAGGGCCCGGATTGCGAAACCGCCGCGCGCCCGCTCGTGAACAAGACGCCGGCCAAGGGCCTGTCGGGCGCCGCGAACGCGCAACTGTCGTACGTGATCGACGTGCCGATCGGTGCGAGCGCGCTGAGCTTCATGACCTACGGCGGCACCGGCGACGTCACGTTGCTCGTGCGTTACGCGCAGGTGCCGACGACGACCGCGTACGACCTGTCGTCGGTGCACGCGGGCAACAACGAAACCATCCGCGTGCCGGTGACGCGCGGCGGCCTGTACTACGTGAAGGTCGTCGGAGCGAAGGCCTTCACCGCGGTGACGCTGGAAGCGCGCCACAACTGATTCACGCTGGGAGTGGTGGCTGCGTTGCGCACGGATGCGCGCGCGGACACCGGCGCGCCCGACGGAACGCACCGCGTTCCGTCGGGCGTTGCTTTGCAGGACGCACGATTCAATCCATCAACAGGGGGCTGTTGTGAACTGGCTGAAGACAACACTGTGCATCACCACGCTTGGACTCCTCGCCGCCTGTAGCGGCGGAAGCAATCACGCCGTCGCGCCGAAGGTCGTGGCGGAAAAACGCCCGGCGCCGGCACCCGTCAACGGGTTCCCGCGCATCCGCACCGGCGGCCCGCAACCGATCGCCAAGTACACCGGCTTCACCGGCCAGGACTTCCCGAACCTGCGCGAAGCGCGCACGTCGGCGAACTGCGATCCGGCCCATCCCGACAACGCCAACTTCGCGGCCAACGTGATCGACGTCGGCCCGTCCGCGCCGCTCACCAACCTGGCGCAGGTGGCTTGGGAATCCTTGCCGCCGCACACGATGGTGCGCATCCACCCGAAGTCGACGCCGTACAACGAACGCATCTTCATCGTCACCAGCGACGTCAAGGTGTGCGGCATTCGCGACGGCAACGGCGCTCGCCCGAAGATCTCCGGCCTGAACGCACGCGTGCGCAACAGCAGCGCGTTGCAGAACGAGATCGGCACGCCGGGCGAGGAGTATTCGACGGTCAATCGCGGCATCGTGGCCATCGCGCGCGACAGCGGCATCAGGAACATCGCGGTCGAAGGCTTGAACCTGACCGCCACGATGACGCCGCCCTACGCCGGCGACGACCACGAAGCCAGCTACATCGGCATGGACAACCAGTCGCACCTGTACAACTCGCACACCGGCTGCCTGTACGTCTCGCGCGCGCAGGACGTCACGCTGCGCGACAACGAGTTCTCGTTCTGCCCGGTCGGCGTCTACGTCATCAGCCGCGGCCTGGATTACGGCGGCGACCACTACCTCACGCGCAACTTCCTGCTGGAAGGCAACTACTTCCACGACAACGGCCTGGTCGACGACTACAACGTGCACCAGGCCTACATCCAGGGCGTCAACTTCGTCGTCCAGTACAACTACTTCGGCAATCCGATCCGTTGGGACATCGACAACAACGGCACCATCGACAACGACGAAGCCTCCAACGGCAACGACCTGAAGATGCGCACGGTCGGTGAGTTGGTGCGCTACAACTATTTCGAGAACGGCGCGCATTCGATCGACCTGATCGACATCGAGGACTTCCGTCCCTCGGTGTTCCCGTGGTTCTTCAACCTGCTGGCCGACCAGGATCCGAGCGCGGCCACGCCGGCGGCGCGCATCACGATGCAGCGCGACTGGGCGAAGTACCAGTTCGGCAGCTTCATGTACGGCAACATCTTCCGTCGCGACCAGAAGGTGCACGTGCAGACGATGGGCGCCTCGATGGTGCACTTCGGTTCGGACAACAGCCCGATCGACGGCCGCCGCGGCAAGCTGTGGTTCTACTTCAACACCGTCGTGACGAGCTTGAACAAGAACAGCAGCCAAGGGGCTGCGACCTTGTTCAGCTGCTGCCTGGACAACGCGAGCTCGTGGGACTTCTATGACGGCAACCTCGTGCTCGACCCCAACAACGTCGACTTCCGCATGGTCGTCAACGGGAAGGACTACGGCGTGATTCGTCGTCGCACGCCGGAAGAGTTCTGGGGTCGCTACGTCGCCGTCAACAATGCGGTGCAGGTGATGAGCGCCAGTAACGGGCTTTCGAACGCACAGCCTTTCCACTGGAATACCTACAAGGGCGAGCAGATCGAGTTGCGCCGCAACTTCGTCACCAGCAACTGGAACCAACCTTTGTGGACCGGCTATCCGACGCCGGGTTACGGCGACAACGAAGTCGCGCTCGAAGAGTTCAGTTATCCCGGCGCGCATGACCACCACCACGTCACCGGTGTCGCCAACCTGACGACATCCGGAACGTTTCCGCTCAATCCGGGCACGACCGCGCCGGTGAACGGCAACGCGATCTGCACGCAGGCGGTTGCGTGGACGCCGGAGATTCCCGTCGCCGCGCGTCCGAACTATCAGATCCGATTGCAGGCCAACGGCAGTGGTTGGACGCCTGGCGTGTTGTTGGTCAGCGCACGCACCGCGCACACGACGCTGGGGGCGAGCCAATGCAACTGATGGCTGCGTTGCGGATTGCGCTGTACACGAGCGCGTTGGGCACCCTCGCAGCGTGTGGCGGCGTGGGTGGCAACGCGAACAACAGCGCACGTGTCGCGACTAAAGGCGTCGCGGCGTCGCGCATCGCGAATGCGACGGCGCCGCGCGCGACGCCCGTCGAACCGACGGCGGCTCCCAACCTCGCCGCGTTATGGCCGAATCCGGTCAGGACCGGTGGCCCGCATCGCCCCATCCGGATTTCAACGATGGGCATCGGCGGCAGTGGCTATCTCGATTACGGGTGCATCAACGATGCACAGCGACCTTCGGGCTACGGCAGCCTTTTCGTTCGCGCAGGCGCGACGGGGAACGGCACGCGCGCCAATCCCTACGGAACGATCACGCAAGCCGTCGTCGCCGCGGGCAGCAATCGCACGGTCATCTGCGTTGCGAGCGGCGCTTACTCCGAGAACATCGACCTCGGCATGCAGCGCCGGCAGATCCTCGTCGGTGGATTGAACACGACATTCACCGCGCGCAATGCGCTCGCCACACCCACGACCGTCACCGCCGCCAACGCGAACCAACACGTCATGCACGCGGAGGCGCCCATCGATCTGACGATCGATGGGTTCGTGATCACGGGCAGCAACAATCGCGGCATCGAAGCGACCGCGTGGGATGCGAACGAGCGCATCACCCTGCGCAACAACCACGTGCACCACAACGGTTGCACGACGCCGACGGCGCGCACGGATTGCGGCGGCGTGGATGTCGGCGGCGGCCGGACGGTCGTGGTGGAAATCGCCAACAACCTGATCGAAGAGAACGGCGGCGGCCACCACGGCGGCGGCATCAACGTCGGCGGCGGCACCGAGAACATCGGCACGCTGGATCAAACCACCAGCGCCAACGATGGGTTCGGCACGGTCGTCAGCATGACCGGCGCGGTCGCGAAGGTGCACCACAACATCATCCGCAACAACCGTCTGTACGAGGAGTCGTTGCCGCACGGCGCGGGCATGGCCATCGGCATGAACGGCGATGTGCACCACAACCTGTTCTTCGGCAACGACACGGTGTCCGATGGCGACCATTACGGCGTCGGCGCGGGCCTGATCGGCCAGCACGATCGCGGCGGAAGCGCGTCGGTCGCGTTGCTCACCGTGCGCAACAACTGGTTCGAAGCCAATCGCACGACCAAGGCCGGCTCGGCGATCTTCCTCGACCAGTACACCGTCGGCTACGTCTACAACAACGTCGTGGTGCGCAACTTCGGCACGGGCGCGATCCTCGTCGACGGCAATTGCGGCGACACGTGCGCAGGACCCAACGGCAACCACGGCCGCAACTTCGTGACGATCCTGAACAACACGATCGCGGACAACGACGGGGCCGGGCTCGCGGTGCAGGACAGCACGGCGCACGTGTACTTCAACCTCTTCTGGCGCAATCGCGATGCCGATGTCGATGGCGACATCGCGTCGATGGGCGGATCGCCAGGTGCGGACAACCGCATTCGCGGTGCTTACAACATCATCGACATCAATCCGGCGAGCTTCCCGCTGCTGACCCACTCGGTGAGTGGCGAAGGCATTTCGAACCTGCTGCGCTCCCTGGCGAACAAGGATTACCGCCTCACCGATCCGGACAACCCGCTGCATCCGTATCGGATGGATCAGCAGTTCGTTCCGGCGATCGCGTTGCCGGTGGTGTTGCAGCCGCCGGCTGTGGATTACAACGACGTTCCGCGGCCCGATGGCACGGGGCGGTATCTGTACGGCGCGTACGGCAGATAGCAAAACGCGGCGAGGGCGCGTGCATGCGCTGTCGCCGCGTTCCATCGCCTCCCGGCCCGCGCTGCTCGCGCGGGCATTCCTGAGGCCACGCGGCAGTGCCGCGTGAGCGGCCTCAGGAATCCCACCACATCATCAGCTCATCCCACATGCGCTTGAAGAACCCACCTTCTTCCACCGCATTGAGCGCAACCAGCGGACGCTGCGCGATCACCTTGCCGTCGAGCGTCACCTTCACGCTGCCGATCTTCTGACCCTTCGCGATCGGCGCGACGAGCGTCTTCGGAATTTCCATGCTCGGCTTGAGCTGCGCGTACTTGCCGCGCGGCGTGCTCACCAGCATCGGCGCGTCGACGCCGAGCTGCACTTCGTCGGCCGCGCCCTTCCACACCTTCTGCTTCGAGATCGCCTTGTTGGCTTCGTACAGGCGGTGCGTTTCGAAGAAGCGGAAGCCCCAGTTGAGCAGCGCCTGCGAATCCACCGCGCGCTGGTTTTCGCTGGTCGAACCCATGACCACCGAAATCAGGCGCTGGTCGCCGCGCTTGGCCGAGGCCATCAGGCAGTAACCGGCGCCGCTGTGGTGGCCGGTCTTGATGCCGTCGACCGACGGGTCGCGCCACAGCAACAGGTTGCGGTTGCGCTGCGTGATCGGGCCGACCGTGTATTCCTTGATCTTGTTGTACGAATACGCTTCGGGGAAATCGCGGATCAGCGCGCGGCCGAGGGTCGCGAGGTCGCGCGAGGTCGAGACATGGCCCGGCGCCGAGAGGCCGTGCGGATTGACGAAGTGCGAGTGCTGCATGCCGATGCGTGCGGCATAGGCGTTCATCAGCGAGGCGAACGCGTCTTCGCTGCCGGCGACGTGTTCGGCGAGCGCGATCGCCGCGTCGTTGCCCGACTGCACGACCATGCCCTTTTCCATCTCGACCAGCGGCGCGGTCTTGTTCACTTCGAAGCCGCTGTAGCTGCCTTCGGTGCCCGCGCCGCCTTCGCGCCACGCGTGCTCGCTCATCATCACCTGGTCGGTGCCCTTGACCTTGCCGGACTTCATTTCGGCGGCGACGACGTAGCTGGTCATCACCTTGGTGATGCTCGCCGGTTCGACCTGCATCTCGCCGTTGTCGCCCGCGATGACCTGGCCGGTCGCGAAGTCCATCAGCACCCAGGCCTTGCCCTGGATCTGCGGGGGCGGCGGCACGGGCAGCGAATCGCTCAGCGCGGCGGGCGCGGCGGGCTTCGCTGCGGGAGCCGGCACCTGCGCGAGCGCAAGGCCGATGATGGATGTGGTGACGGCCGCGAGGGCAAGGGCGGCGAGGGGACGAACGTTCATCAGGACGGCGGGCTCCGGAAATGCGAGCGAAAGGGGGAAAGACTGGGGATTCTAAGGGCCCGCTTCGGGCGGTGCGCTGAATTTAATCGCGCACGATGTTTGGGCGGCCGAAACCGAGACCCGCGACGGTGGCGCTGAGTTCCGCGACCTGCTCGCCCGACACGGGGCCGACGCGCAAGCGCCACACTTTCTGGCCCGCCGCGGTGGCGTCGAGCAGGCGTGCATCGCGAATGCCGGCGCCTTCGAGCATGGCCAGCGCGCGCTCGGCATTGGCGCGCGCGGCGAAGCTGGCGATCTGCAGCACGACGCGGTCGCCCTTCACGGCAGGCGCAGGCTTCGGCGCGGGCGGTGGCGGCGACTCGTTTGAAGCGGCTGTTTCGACGCGCGCGGGCGCCTTCACCGGTTCGACGGGTGCGGACTTGTTCGGCGTTCCCGACTTGCCGGTCGCCACGCGCACCTGCCGCTCCTTCATCCACTTGTCGAATTCGTCGGCCGTCATCGCCTTGCCGTCCTGCCGCATGTCGAAGCGCCAGGGGCCGGGCGGACTCGGTTCGGGTTCGGCGTACGCGGGCGTCGGCTTGCGTTCGCCCGCTTCCGCGCTTGCGATCGGCAACGCGGCGACCATGCGGTCCATCGCGCTCGGCGCGACCGGCGGCGGCACGGGATCGGGCGCGGCCACGCGCATGTCGGGGCCGCGATCGTTGACGGTGAGCGCGCGCACTTCGACGCGCGCGGTGCCGGAGGGATACACACCGAGCTTCACCGCGGCGGCGTAACTCAGGTCGATCACGCGCCCGTCGTGGAAGGGCCCGCGATCGTTCACGCGCACGATCACCGACTTGCCGTTCGCCAGGTTGGTGACGCGCGCGAAGGACGGCAACGGCAACGTCTTGTGCGCGGCGCTGAAGGCGTACATGTCGTACACCTCGAGCGACGAGGTGCGGCGGCCGTGGAACTTCTGACCGTAGAACGAAGCCGTGCCGCTCTCGACGTAGCCCGAAGGATCGTCGAGCACGTGGTATTTCTTGCCCAGCACCGCGTAGTCGCGATTGCCGTAGCGCGAACGCGGTTCGGCGACGACGTCGGGTTCGGGGATCAGGTGCACGTCGTCGATCGGCGGCGGCGCGGTGTCCTTCACGTTCGGCGCGTACAGGCCGCCGGCGGTGTAATCGCCGCGCTTGGACAGGTCTTCCTGCGCGGCCGCGTAAGGCGAGCGGCGCGTGCCCGATGTCGTCGTGGGCGCCTTCGAAACGGTGGTCGAAGACTGCGAAGGCGCCGGCGCTTTGGTGGTCGGTGCGCCGCCGCATGCGGCGAGCAACAGGCACAACGCCGGCAGCGCGCGCTTCATGGCGGCGTGGCTTCGGCTTGGACGGGCGGCAGCGGGACCGTGGCCTGCTGCGTCTGCTGCGCCACCTGCGCATCGCGGCCGGCGATCGACTCGGCGAGCTGGTACACCGCCGTCGCATACAAACGCGACGTGTTGTATTTCGTGATCGCGCGGAAGTTGTCGAACACCATCCAGTATTCGGTGCCGCCGGCGCCATCCAGGCGCATGATTTGCGCGGGCGTGGCGGCGACCAGCGGAACGCTGGCGCGATAGCCCATCGGCGCGAAACTCTCGAAGGGCTGCATCACGTCGATGTCTTTGGCGTTGTAATCGGCGGCCGACGGATCGCGCAACGCAGGCGCCATCACCGGGCCGCCACGTTTCCAGCCGCCCTTCTTCGAGAAGTAATTGGCGACCGACTCGGTGACATCGTCGATGTTGTCGAACAAATCGCGCTTTCCGTCGTCGTTGCCGTCCACCGCGTACTGGCGGTAGCTGGAAGGCATGAACTGGCCCCAGCCCATCGCGCCGGCATAGCTGCCCTTGAGCTGCGTGATGTCCATGCCCGTTTCCTTGCCGAGGGCAAAGAACTGGCCGAGCTCGTCGCGGAAGAAGGCTTCGCGCTGGTTCTCGCGCGCGACCTTCGCCGGATCGCCGGTGCGCGGATAGTTGAACGCCAGCGTGTACAGCGCATCGATGACCGGATAGCTGCCCTTGTTGCCTCCGTAGCTGGTTTCCACGCCGATGATCGCGGTGATGATTTCCGCGGGCACGCCGAAGCGGGCTTCGGCGCGCGCGAGCGCATCGCGGTTCTTGGCCATGAAGGCCTTGCCGCCGTCGATGCGCCCCTGCGTGATGAAGATCGGGCGGTAATCGCGCCACGGCTTGGCTTCGGCGGGACGCGACATCGCGGCGATGATGCCGTCGCGCGTCTGCGCTTTGGCGAGCACCGATTCGATGTACGCCGGGTCGATGTCGTACTTCGCCGCGGTCAGGCGCACGAAGTCGGCGCGCGCGGCGCTGATGTCGCGCAACTGCGGCGGAATCGGGGCGACGGGCGTTGGTGTCGGGGCCGGCGTGACCTGCGTGGCGGCGGGCGGCGGCGCGGTTTGCGGCGAAGGCGGGGCCTGGGTCGCGCACGCGGACAGCGCGGCCAGCGGAATGAGCAGTGCGGCACGGAACGTCATTGCGCCGGAGGTTAGCGCGTGCGCGGGGAATAGGGAATGGGGAATGGGGAATAGTTGATGCGTCGTACATCAACGTTGTCCGTGTTCCCTGTTCCCTATTCCCTATTCCCCGCTTTGCTTCACGTCGTGTGGCGCGGACGATGCGCGCCGACCGCCATCACCAGGCCCAATCCGGCCAGCAGCGAGACCGCCGAGGTGCCGCCGTAACTCAGGAGCGGCATCGGCACGCCGACCACCGGCAACATGCCGGAGATCATGCCGCCATTGACGATCACGTAGACGAAGAAGGACAGGCCCAGCGCGCCGGCGAGCAAGCGTGAATATCCATCGCGCGCTTCGGCCGCGATCCACAGGCAGCGCCCGATCACGAACAGATACAGCGCGAGCACCGTCGCCACGCCGATCCAGCCGAACTCTTCGCTCAGCACCGCGAAGATGAAGTCGGTGGTGTGCTCGGGCAGATAGTCCAGGTGCGATTGCGAGCCCTGCCCCCAACCCTTGCCCGTCATGCCGCCCGCGCCGATGGCGATCTTCGACTGGATGATGTTCCAGCCTGCGCCGAGCGGATCGGATTCGGGGTTGAGGAAGGTGAGGATGCGTTCCTTCTGGTACTCGCGAAGCATGAAGAACCACGCGACCGGTGCGACCGCGGCGGCGCCCACACCCGCGGCGACGAACCACCACCACGACAGGCCCGCGAGGAAAAGCGCGAACACGCCGCTCGACGCAACGAGCATCCCGGTGCCGAAGTCCGGCTGCATCAGGATCAATCCCAGCGGCACCGCGATCAGCACGCCGGAGATGAGCACGACGCGGACATTCGGCGGCAACGGTTCGCGCTGCAGGAACCAGGCGACCATCATCGGGAGACTGAGCTTGATCACTTCCGAGGGCTGGAAATAGAAGAAGCCCAGGTTGATCCAGTGGTTACCGTGCTTGCCCTGCCCGATGGCGAGCACGAGCAACAGCGGCAGCAGCGAGATGCCGTACACCATCGGCGACCAGTGCCGCAGGCGCGTGGGTGGAATGCGCGACAGGCCCCACATCGCGGCCAGGCCCACGGCGAAGCGCGCAGCCTGCGCGAGGACGAGCCTCGGTGTTTCGGCGCCCGCGCTGTACAGCACCGCCAGACCGATGCCCATCAACGCGAGCAGCGCGCCGAGCAGCCACAGATCGACCGTGCGCAGGACGCGCCCGGTGAGATCCACGCCGATGCGGAGGATCGCGTTCATCGCGCCGGTGCCGGAGGCGGCGTCGAGGTCGGCGCCGGCGTCGCCGCGGCGGCGACCGGAACCTGCGTGGTCGGCGCGACTTCGGGCTGCTTGCCGAGCAGGTAGGCGTCGAAGATCTTGCGCGCGATCGGGCCCGCGGTACTCGCGCCGAAGCCACCGTGCTCGACCGCGACCGCCACGGCGATCGTCGGGTTGTCCGCCGGCGCGTAACCGACGAACAAGGCCTGGTGGCGCAGATGGAACGGCAACTGGTGCGGATCGACGCTCGCGCCGCCGCGACGGCTGATCTTCTGCGCGGTGCCGGTCTTGCCCGCCATCAGGTACGGCGCGCCGCGCACGAGGCTGAAGCCCGTGCCGCCCGGCTGCATCGTCCCCATCATGCCTTCCTGCACGGCGCGCAGGTTGGCGGGATTGTCGGTGATGCGCGGCGCTTCGGGCTGCACGATCGGCAGCCACGGCGTGTCGTAACCATCGCGACGCGCGGCGGCCAGGTGCGGGCGCACGAGGCGTCCGCCGTTCGCGATCGCCGCGACACCGCGCGCGAGCTGCAACGTCGTCGCCACCCAGTAGCCCTGCCCGATGCCCGCGATCACCGTCTCGCCGGGATACCACTTCTCTTTCGAATTCTTCTGCTTCCACTCTTGCGACGGCACGATGCCGCTGGTCTCGCCGGCCAGGTCGATGCCCGACGGCGCGCCGAAGCCGTACTTGTGCATGTACATCGAGAAGCGATCGATGCCCATGTCGTACGCGAGCTTGTAGTAGTAGAAATTCACCGACGCGGCGATCGACTTGCGCAGGTCGGTCCACCCCGCGCCGCCGTGCGCATCGCGATACCCGCGGCGCTGGCCCGGGATGTGGAATTCGCCGGTGGAAAACACCGCGTCTTCCGGACGGCGCAGGCCGCTGTCCAGGCCCGCGAGCGCGATCAGCGGCTTCACCGTCGACCCCGGCGGCCCACCACCGAGCACGTTGCGGTTGAACAAGGGCCGCGACGGATCGTCCATCAGCGACTTGTAGTCGGCGTGCGAGATGCCGTTGACGAACAGGTTCGGGTCGTACGACGGCAGGCTCACCATCGCGAGGATTTCGCCCGTGCGCGGGTCGATCGCCACCGCCGAACCGTCGTGGTCCTCGAACGCGGCGACCATCGCCGTCTGCAGATCCAAGTCGATCGACAGGCGCAGGTCCGCGCCCGGCACCGCGGGCACCTGGCCGAGGCGGCGTAGCGCGCGGCCTTCGACGTTGGTTTCGATCTTTTCGTAGCCGACCTTGCCGCGCAGCGCCTCCTCGTAATAGCGCTCCAGCCCGGTCTTGCCGGTGTGCGTGAGCGCGGCGTCCACCTCGCCCATCTTCGCCAGGTCCGCCTGGTCGATGCGGCCGACGTACCCGATGATGTGCGCGAGCTCGGGGCCGTAGGGATAGCGGCGGTTGAGATAGGGGACGAGTTCGACACCCGGGAAGCGCCAGCGGTCGACAGCGAAGCGCGCGGCTTCCTCTTCGCCCACGCGCATCTTCAGCGTGATCGCGCGCCAGCCGTGGCGGGCCTTGCGTTCGACGTCGAAGCGTTCGATGTCTTCGGGATCGAGCGCGACGATCTTCGAAAGATTGGCGATCAGTTGCTTGGTGTCGCCCGCTTCGTCGGGCACCACGTCGAGGCGGAAGGCCGGCACGTTTTCCGCGAGCACGCGGCCCTTGCGATCGAGGATCAGCCCGCGGCCCGGCACGACCGGGCGCGGCTTGATGCGGTTGGCTTCCGAGCGCGTGGCGTATTCGTCGTGTTCGAGCACCTGCAGTCGGAAGTACCAGCCGCCCAGGCCGAGCAACGCAAGCGTGACCGCCGCGAACGCGACCAGCGCGCGGGTGCGGAACTGCATCGCCTCGGCGAATGCATTCTTCAGCTGGCGGCGGCGCATGCGACGGCCTTCAGCGGTTGCGCCACGCCCGCAGGCGCAGCGTGTCGAACAAGAGGAACAACGGTGCCCACAGCACCATCCCGATCGCCGGCGCCACCCACGACAGCGGCGGCAGCAACGCTTCGCCCAGCGCGAGGTGGAGCGCGGTGGTCACGATGCGATCGTTGAGCAACAGCGCGCCGATCGCCAGTGCCTGCTGCGACAACGGGAAGAACCGCAGGCGCGCGCGGAAGCGCTGCAGGATGAACGCGAGGATCGTCAGGCGCAGCGCCTGTTCGCCGAGCAGGTTGCCGAAACACAGGTCCGCGATCAGGCCGACGACGAATGCGAAACCCAGGCCCACGCGATCGGGTTCTTCGAGCACCCAGTAAGCGAGCGCGAGCGCGAGCCAGTACGGCCGCAGCGGCGCGATCGCCGGCGGCAGCGGCAGCAGCCCGAGCACCAGCGCGACGACGATGCTGACGGGCAGGACCCAGGCGGCGCGTTCGCGACTCATGGGCGGCGGGCCTGCGTGGTGGCGGGAGCGGGTTGCGTCGGCGCGGCGGATGCGCGCGCCTGCGTGCCCGTCTTCGCGGGAACGACGACCGATGCGGGCGTGGCGACGCTCGCCGGATTCGCGGGTGCGGTGCTCGCCGATGCGGGGCCGATCACCGGGCGTTCGGGTGCGCTACGCAGCAGCAGCACGTCGCGGCCGCGATCGAGTTGCGCGGCGGGCGTGACGTCGCCGACGAGGAACGCGCGGCTGTCGTCGGGCCGCAGCGCGGAGATCGTGCCGACGGGGAAGCCCGCCGGGAACCGCTTGCCCAGGCCCGAGGTGACGACGACATCGCCGACTTTCACGTCGCTCGACAAGGGAATGCTCGCCAGCGCGAGGCGATCGCTGCGCCCGGTGCCGTACGCGACCAGGCGCACGCCGTTGCGCATCACGGCGACGGGCACGGCGTGGTCGGGATCGGTGAGCAACAAGGCGGTGGAATGCATGGCGGTGGTGGCGATGACCTGTCCGACGACGCCGCCGGCATCGATGACGACCTGGCCGATGCGCACGCCGTCGCCGCTACCGGCATCGAGCACGAGGCGCTGGCGCGTGGGGTCGAGGTCGATGTCGAGGATCGGCGCGAGTTGCACGTCCAGGCCGCCGCGTTGCACGACGCCGAGCATGCGGCGCAGGCGATCGTTGTCGGCGGAGGCGGCCTGCAGGCGTGCCATGCGCGCGCTGTCGACGAGCATCTGGTTGCGCAGGCGACGGTTTTCCTCGATGAGCGAACTACGCGTGCCGGCGTCGTCGCTGATCGAATCGATCACCGCGCCCGGCCAGCCGGCCACGGCCCACATCGGTTGCACGAAGGCCTGCGCCTGTTGGCGCACCTGCGACAGCCAGCCGCCGCGATGATCCAGCAGGATCAACGCGAAGGCCGCGGCCAGATACGCCAGCAGCCGAAGCGTGCCGACGATCTCGCCGGGGCGGGCAGCTGCAGGACCGGCGTAGGACGGCACGATGGCGGTGTGGTGTGTTCGGTTGGCGCTTATTCCGGCGCGAAGAACTCGTTGCCGTGCATGTCGAGCATTTCGAGCGCGCGGCCACCGCCGCGTGCCACGCACGTCAGCGGATCGTCGGCCACCTGCACGTGCAGGCCGGTTTCTTCGGTCAGCAGGCGATCCAGGTCGCGCAGCAGCGCGCCACCACCGGTGAGCACGATGCCACGCTCGGCGACGTCGGCGCACAGTTCCGGCGGGGTCTGCTCCAGCGCCTGCTTCACCGCCGCGACGATGCCGGCGAGCGGCTCGCGCAGGGCTTCCAGGACTTCGTTGGAGGTGATGGTGATCATCTTCGGCACGCCCTCGGCGAGGTGGCGGCCCGAGATCTCCATCGTGCGCACGTCCTTCGGCGGGTAGGCGCAACCCAGCTCGAGCTTGATGCGCTCGGCCGTCGCGTCGCCGATCAACATGCCCTGCGTGCGGCGCACGTAGGCGATGATCGCCTCGTCGAAGCGGTCGCCGCCGATGCGGGCCGACTGCGAGTACACGATGCCGTTCAGGGCGATCACCGCGACTTCCGTCGTGCCGCCGCCGATGTCCACGACCATCGAGCCGCAGGCTTCGGTCACCGGCATGCCGGCGCCGATGGCGGCGGCCATGGGTTCTTCGACCAGGTGGACCTCGCGGGCACCGGCTTCTTCGGCCGATTCCTTGATCGCGCGGCGCTCGACCTGGGTCGAACCGCAGGGCACGCACACCAGCACGCGCGGGCTGGGGCGCAGCAGGCGCGACTTGTGCACCTTGCGGATGAAGTGCTTGAGCATTTCTTCGGTGTAGGTGAAGTCGGCGATGACGCCGTCCTTCATCGGGCGGATCGTGGTGATGTGGCCCGGGGTGCGGCCCAGCATCTGCTTGGCCTCCGTGCCGACCGCGGCCACCGTCTTGGTGCCGCCGCCCATC
The DNA here is from genome assembly GCF_009740395.1 of Noviluteimonas gilva. Lineage (GTDB taxonomy): Bacteria > Pseudomonadota > Gammaproteobacteria > Xanthomonadales > Xanthomonadaceae > Noviluteimonas > Noviluteimonas gilva. The sequence goes on along the minus strand of NZ_WOXT01000001.1, from coordinate 965,807 downwards.
CGATCCTGTCGCACCGCGACGACGGAGGGCTCGTTGAGCACGATGCCCTGCCCACGAACGTAGATGAGCGTGTTGGCCGTGCCCAGATCGATGGACAGGTCGCTGGAGAAGTAGCGGCCGAGGAACTTGAACATTCGGGGGAATCGCCTGCGTGCGGGCGGCACACGAATCGTGCCGCGAAGGGTCGCTAGACTATCCTTCCCCCTGCCCCCCAGCAAGCGCGGAGTGCGCGTTTTTTCCGGGGATTTCAGGCAATTCGACGGGGTCCGCAAAACCGCGCGATGGCCTTGGGGGCAAGCTGCCGCTACCCTGTGCGCCCTGCGAGCCCCGCCCAGCCCCAAAGAAGGTTTCCCGATGTCCGCCCTGATCTGCGGTTCCCTGGCCTACGACACCATCATGGTGTTCCCCGACCAGTTCAAGAACCACATCCTGCCGGACAAGGTGCACATCCTGAATGTCTCGTTCCTGGTGCCGCGGATGCGCCGCGAGTTCGGCGGTTGCGCGGGCAACATCGCCTACAACCTCAAGCTGCTGGGCGGCGATCCGATCCCGATGGCCACCGTCGGCCAGGACTTCGGCCCGTACCGCGAGTGGTTCATCGAGCAGGACATCCGCCTGGACCAGGTCAAGGTGATCGACGAGCTGTTCACCCCGCAGGCGTTCATCACCACCGACCACGACAACAACCAGATCACCGCGTTCCATCCGGGCGCGATGATGCGCAGCTACGAGAACCACGTGAAGGACGTGCCGGGCGTGACGTTCGGGATCGTGAGCCCCGACGGCCGCGAAGGCATGTTGCAGAACGCGAAGGAATTCGCCGAAGGCAATATCCCCTTCATCTTCGATCCGGGCCAGGCGATGCCGTTGTTCAACGGCCAGGAGTTGCGCGACTTCATCGAGCTCGCCGACTACGTCACCGTCAACGATTACGAATCCAACCTGCTGCAGGAGCGCACGGGTTGGAACGAGAAGGACATCGTCTCGCGCGTGAAGGCCTACATCGTGACGCGCGGCCCGCAGGGCGCGCAGATCCACACGCCGGGCAAATCCTTCGACGTGCCGCCGGCGCACGAGCGCCGCGTCACCGATCCGACCGGTTGCGGCGACGCGTTCCGCGCGGGCCTGATCTTCGGCATCGAGAAGGGCGCGGACTGGATGACGATCGGTCGCATCGGCAATTTGATGGGCGCGCTCAAGGTCGAACACCCGGGCACGCAGAACCAGCGCTTCGACTACGCCGACTTCAGCGAGCAATTCCGCCAGCAATTCGGCTACGCCCTGTAACCATCCCCCTTTCCAAGGGGGATCAATCGCGCAAAGCGCGATTGAGGGGGATAAAACGGCGGCGCACTACATCACGTGCGCAAGCCACAGCAATTCCGGTTGCGCCAACCGCTCGAATTCCTTGTACGGCATGCGCACCGCATCGGTGTGCGTGCCCGCGTTGAACGCGATCTCGTGCTGCGAGGCCAGGCGCGAATCGACGAACACCGGCATGCCGTAAAGATTCCCGAACGGCGGCATCGCCCCGACTTCGCAATCGGGGAACGCGTCCTTGAATTCGGTTTCCTCGGCGAGCTCCGCCAGGCGGCCGCCCATCGCGCGCGACAGGCGCGTCAGGTCCACGCGATACGCCGCGGGCATCACGATCATCGCAAGCGTGCCGTCGACTTTCAGCATCACCGTCTTGGCGAACAACTGGCGGCTGACGTGCGCCGCGCTTGCCGTCTCGTGCGCGGTGACGGTGCGGTCGTGCACCATCGTCGAATAGTTGGAGTGTTGCTGGTCGAGATAATTGTGCAGGCGCGGTGACAGCATGGTCGCCTCCGCTCCGGCGCACCGCTCCGCGGCGGCGCCGCTTTGGGTGGACTGCGCGCGCATCCTGCGTCGCGCGTTTCCGAAAGCTTAATCCCGGCGGCGTTAAGCGGCGTGAGCGTTCGTCGGATAGCGCATCAACGCCACTTCGGCAGGCGACTCTTGTCCGCGCCACCGGTTTCGAACACCGCCGTGCGCAGGCCGCCGGCCTTCACGGGAAAGTCGATCGACAGGCCCGTCTTCGCCTGCTGCGCCATGCGCCACAGCGCGCCCTCGTCCTCGATGAACATCGCGATCGCCTCGTCGGTCTTCGGGCGCGAGGCCGCCATCGACTTGGGCTTGCCGTCGTCGATCGTCACCTTCACCTTGCAACCGGCGTAGCAATCGAAATCGCCTTTCTCGAGCACGAGATACGCACTCTTCCCCCATTCCGGGTGGTCGCGGAAGATCAGGCGCACGGGGCGCTTGCCGCCGCCGGTGTCGACTTCCTGTTTCGAATAGATCGCCGCGGAGATCTGCGTGCCGCCCTTCGCCGGTTGCGTTTGATAGGCCCACAAGGCCGCGAGGCGACGCGTGTTTTCTTCATCGCGAATATGCCCGCGCGCGACGTCGAGCTTCGGTTGGATGCGCTTGGCCGCTGCGGAATTCGGATAGTCCATCTGCAGCGAATCGCCGTAGCCGCGCGCGAGTTTCCAATCGCTGCGCGCGAACGCATCCTCGAATTCCTTTTCCTTGCCGACCGCGAGTTGTTCGACGCGCGCCGACTCGGCGGCCGCGGCCTTCGCGGCGGCCTGCGGATCGTCCTTCGGGCCGCAGGCGGCGAGCAACAGGGCGACGGCGAGCGTGGAGCCAATGCGGGCGTTCATCGGGGCAGGCCTCGTTCGATGAGTTGGTCGATGGCGATGGCCACGTCTTCGGGCCGCTCCATGATCGACATGTGGCCGCAATCGTCGAGCAACACGCCCTTCGCCTGCGGGATGCGCGCAGCGTACAGCGCGAGCGCGCTCGGATCGATCACCGTGTCCTGGCGGCACCACAGCAGCAACGTGGGCTGTTGGATGCGCGCGGCTTCATTGCCCGGCAAGAAGCGTTCGGGGCCGCGGCCGATCGCGCCGAGTACCTGTTGTTCGAACGCCGCATCGCGCGTGCGCCGCGCGATGTAGGCCTTGTCGGCGGGCCAAGGCAACCACGGCTTGGCGTCTTCGACATGGAAGACGGTGGCGAGGAAACGATCCAGGCTCGCGCGATCGTTCACCGCGTAAGGGTTGCGACCGGCGATGACGTCCGCGCCGAAGACGTTGTCGTCGAAGCGCACGCCGGCCGCGTCGATCAACGCAACACGCGACACCAGCTCCGGATGGCCCGCAGCAACCAGCGCCGCGATGCCGCCGCCCATCGAATGCCCGACGAGCACGACAGGCTCGCCGGGCGAGACGTTGCGAATGAAGGCGGCGAGGCGCTCGCTTTGCGCGAGAAAACCGTAGTTTTCGTTCGGCACGCGCTGGCTTTCGCCCCACCCCGGAAGATCGGGAATCACCAGCCGATATTTGCCGGCGAGCGCGCGCGCGAGGGGATAGAAGTTTTCCTTGCCGCCGACGAAGCCGTGCACCATCACGATCGTCGGCGCGTCGGGTGTCTTCGCTTCGCGATACGCGTAGACCCAGCGATGGCCCGCGACTTCGCGCGTTTCGCGGGAGAGCGTCGCGTCGTGGCGCTGGCGCGCGAACTCCATGCGGATCAACGCATCCGGCGCGACGATCACGTACGCGAAGAACGCAAGCAACGCGGCCGCCACGAGGGCGGCCGCGAGGGCGACTTGGCGACGTCGCGTCATCGTTTTACTGGGCGGGCTTCGACTTCGCGCCGTCGATCGCCGCCTGCACCGAGCCCGTCGTGATCGGGTGGTAGCCCGGCTTGGCCTTCGCGAAGGTCGCTTCGGCGAGCTTCAAACCTTCCGGCGTTTTCACCAGCTCGTTGTACGTCGGCATGATCAGCTTGCGACGGCCGATCTTCTGCAGGAACGCGGAGATCGCTTCGTTGGCCTGCGTGTAACCGCTGCGCACCGCGAGCGGATACCAGCGCTGCGCGATCTCGCCGTTCGGCGTGCCGGTGAACTTGTAGGCCGCGTCCAGCGCTTCCATCTGCTTGAGGTTGAGCGTGGTGGGCATGCCTTCGATGAAGTGCACCCACTCCTGCGTCGTCCACTTGCCGGTTGCGTCGGACGACGGCAGCGTGCCGTCTTCCAGGAAGGCCTTGCGCGCGGCGTCGATCGCATCGAACGTCGGCGAAGCGATCTGCGGCGCATCGGACGGAACGCCCGGCTCGTACAGCCACTGGTCGAACTCCTCCTGCGTCACCTTGCCCGGGTACTTGTCGAGCAGGTTGGCCTTCGCGTAATCGGCGAACTGCTGCGAGGAGATCGACTGGAACGCGAAGTGGTCGAAGTAACCGCGCAGGAACGCGTCGAAGTTTTCGCGGCCGAAGCGCTGTTCGAGGAACTGCATGAACCACGCGCCCTTGGTGTAGACCGTCGAGCTGAGGTTGTCGTCCGGATCCTTCAGCTCGCCCGGCTTGCCGGCCAGCTTCTGCAGCGGCGTGTTTTCTTCGTTGTACTCGGCCTTCAACTCGTTGCGGTTGATCACCAGCTCCATGTCCGAGCGCGGCTTGCCATAGAGCGCTTCGACGATGCGGTTCTCGACGTAGCTGGTCACGCCTTCGTTGAGCCAGGCGTCCTTCGCGGTCGAGAACGTCACCAGGTTGCCCGACCAGCTGTGCGCGAGCTCATGCGCGATCAGCGAGACGAGCGACTTGTCGCCGACGATCACGGTCGGCGTGGCGAAGGTCAGGCGCGGATTTTCCATGCCGCCATACGGGAAGGACGGCGGCAGCACGAGGATGTCGTAACGGTCCCAACGATAGGGGCCGTACAGCTTCTCGGCGGTGTCGATCATCTTGCCGGTGTCGGCGAATTCGGTCGCGGCCGGCTTCACCGTGCCCGGTTCCGCCCACACGCCGGCCTTGTCGGTGATCGGCTGGAAGACCAGGTCGCCCGCCGCGATCGCGAGCAGGTACGACGGGATCTTCTGCGGCATCTTGAAGCTGTAGTCGCCGTCGCGCGCGGCCTTGGGATCGTTGTCGGCGCTCATCAGCACCATCGCATCCTTCGGCGCGGTCACGTGCGCGGTGTAGGAGAAACGCACGATCGGCGTGTCCTGCAACGGCACCCACGAACGCGCGTGGATCTGCTGCGACTGGCTGAACATGAAGGGCTGCTTCTTGCCCGCCGTCATCGACGGCTCGAGCCACTGCAGGCCCGAAGCGTTCGGCGACGTCGTGTACGTCACGCGCACCTGCTTGGGGCGCTCCGGCGTTTCGATCGTCAGCTTCGTGCCGAGCACCTTGTCGGCGGTGTCGGCGAGCTTGAACTGCAGCGGCGCCCACTTGCCGTCGGCGCCCAGGCCTTCGGCCTTGGCGATCGTGAGGTCGCGCGTGTCGAGCACGAGCTGCGTGGCGGTCGGATCGAGCCAGTCGAGCGTGTACGTCGCGGTGCCCGAAAGCGTCTTCTTGGCGAAGTCGAGCGCGAGGTCGAGCGCGAGGTCGGTCGTGCGGACCTTGCCGGGCTGCGAGAAGGAGTGTTCATCGGTCACGGCGGCGGCCTGCGTTGCGGGGGCGGCGGCGGCGGTCGAGGACGCGGCGGGCGTGGCCGGGGTCGCGGGGGTTTCGTTCTTCGCGCAGGCCGAAACCGCGAGCGCGGCAGCCAGGGACAGCATCAGCGGGGTGTGGCGCATGGGAAAGGCGTTCTCCGTGGACCGAAATGGGGCGCAAGGCGGCCGATATTAGCCGCGGCGGCGTACGAGCGCGCAAAGGTTCCGGAAACGCGGAAGCCCGGCAAGTGCCGGGCTTCACGGGGGAGACAGCGACGGTTGGGTTACCAGCTGAAGCGTGGCCCCACGAACCATTGGGTGTCGCCGCTGATGAACTTCACGTCGCCGGCCAGGCCCATGCGGTCGCCGAACTTCGCCTGGGCGCCCACCCGGCCGTAGAACTCGCCGTTGCCCGCATCAACGTCGCCATAGCCGGCGAGCGCCCAGGTCTCGAAGCGTTCGCCCATCGCGGCGCGCACGCCGCCTTCGGCGGAGATGCCGTTGCGTTCCTTCACCTGCGGGGTGTCGACCGAGTTCCAGGCCAGGCGCGCGACGAGGTCCACGTGGTCGCGCACCGAGTGGTGGAACCCGGCGCCGATCGACCATTGGCGCAGGTCGGCGCTCTGGAAACGGTCGGAGTTCTGGTCGACGTAGCTGGCGAACAGGTTGAAGCGCGTGTCGACCGACACCGATCCGGTCACGCCCCAACCATCGGCATCGGCGCGGGAATCGGAGCGCACGTAGCCGGCCTCGACGTAGTCGTAGGACAGCATGTCCCTGGCGCTGGCGGCGAAAGGCGCTACGGCGAGCAGGACGAAGGCGAACCAGGAGCGATGCATTGCGTTGAACCTCATGGGGATGTGCGGGCGATGCTGCACGCCGCACCCGCGCACGCTCCATCGGCCTTTGGTGAGGCACGGTGCGCAGCGGGACGCAACGCCTTCGCGCCCCGACTTCCGGCACGGTCGCTTCTCGACGCGAATCGCCATGCTCCGCGCCCATGCCTGTGATGCCTTCGTGCGGCCCGCTCCGGCGCGCCCTGCTGTCCCTTGCCGTGCTTGTCGCGGCCACGCCCACCTTTGCGCAAACCGCGTCTCCCGCCGCGCCCGCGACGCAAACGGTCGTGCGCGACATTCCGCGCGCGACCTCGGAGATCGTCGTCGACGGCGTGCTCGATGACGCGGCATGGACCACGGCGACGCCGATCGACCTCGCATTCGAAGTCACGCCGAACGACAACACGCCCGCGCCGGTGAAGACGACCGCGCGCATGGCCTACACCGACGATGCGCTGCTCATCGCCTTCCACGCCGAGGATCCCGATCCGTCGAAGCTGCGCGCATTCCTGCGCGACCGCGATGCGTTGTACAGCGACGACTTCGTCGGCGTGATGCTCGACACGTTCGACGACCAGCGCCGCGCGTACGAATTCTTCGTCAATCCCTTCGGCGTGCAGGCCGACCTGATCAAGGAAGAGTCGACCAACACCGAGGACGACAGCTGGGATGGTTTGTGGGAGAGCGCCGCGAAGGTGACCGAACACAGTTACGACGTGGAGATCCGCATCCCGTTCGCAACGCTGCGCTTCCGCGACACCGATGGCACGCGCCGCTGGGGCGCGACGTTCCTGCGCATCCGTCCGCGCGATTTCCGCTACCAATACTTCAGCAACCGCGTCGAGCGTGGTTCGAAGTGCCTGACGTGCACGTTCGACAAGGTCGATGGCTTCGTCGGCGTGAAGCAGGGCAAGAACCTGGAGATCACGCCGACGCTCACGATGCTCCACGCCGAAGAGCGCGCCGGCCCCCGCGCCCCTTGGACCAACGAGGGCACGGATTTCGAACCCGGCGTCGACGTGGCTTGGGCACCGAGCCCGAACCTCACGCTCAACGCGACGCTCAACCCCGATTTCTCGCAGGTCGAAACCGACCAGGCGCAGCTCGACCTCAACACGAGCTTCGCGCTGTTCTTCCCCGAGAAGCGCCCGTTCTTCCTGGAAGGCGCGGATTACTTCACCACGCCCCTGCAGGTGCTCTACACGCGCCAAATCGCCGATCCCGATGGCGGCTTGCGCGTCACGGGCCGCAACGGTGGGCAGGCCTACGGCGCGATCCTCGCGCGCGATGCGACGACGCAGTTGCTCGTGCCGGGTCCGCTGGGTTCGTCATTCCGCTTCCTCGAGCAATCCGCGGACGATTTCGTCGGGCGCTATCGCTATGACCTCGATGCGTACACCAGCGTCGGCGCGATCGCGACGTATCGCTCGGGCGAGGGCTATCGCAATTCGGTCGGCGGCGTCGACGCGCGTTACCAGAAGGACGAGCACACGCTGATCGGCCAATGGCTGGGCAGCGATTCGGTGTATCCCGATGGCCTGGCGTTGCGCGACACCGCGCCCAAGGGCGACGCGCTCTTCCTCAAGTACAACTACAGCAGCCGCAATTGGCGCTTCAACGCGCAGCATTACGACGTCGACGACGGCTTCCGCGCGGACCTGGGCTTCATCACACAGGTCGGTTACGACAAGCAGCTGCTCGGCGGTGGCCGGACGTGGTTCCTGCCGAAGGGATCGACGGTCAGCCGCATCGAATTCAATGGCGACTGGGATATCACGCACCGTTTCGACGGACAGTTGCTGGAACGGGAAATCGAGGGTTACCTGTCGGCGCGCGCATCGCACCAGGGCTATTACGAACTCGGCGGCCTCACGCGCTCGCGCTTCTGGAACGGCCAGATGTTCGACGAGAAGTGGGGCACGTTCTATTTCGAAGTCGTGCCGGTCTCGGCGATCAAGGTCGGCAGCTTCTTCAAGGACGGGCAAGCGCTCGACCTGCTCGCTTCGAAGACGGGCGATCTGTTCGACGTCGAGCCGTTCGTCGAACTCGACATCGGTCGCGGCATCAACCTCAACGTGAATTACACGCTGCAGCGTTTGCGTCGCGACGGCGGCACGGCATTCGACGCACGCGTGTTGGACGGCCGCCTGAGCTGGCAGTTCGATCCGCGCCAGCGCGTGCGCCTGTCGGTGCAGAGCAGCGACATCGATCGCGATGCGGCGCTGTACGACGTGCCGGTGCTGCGCCATTCCAGCGACGTGGCCGCGCAGCTGTTGTATTCGTACAAGCTCAACCCGCGCAGTGCGCTGTACGCCGGTTATTCGGAAGGCGGCTTCGAGGACGACGAAGTGCGCGAGATGTTCACCAACACGCGCAGCCTGTTCCTGAAGATCAGCTACGCCTGGCAACCAGGCTGAGGCTCACACCTTGTAGCCGGTGTGCACCGCGACGATGCCGGCGTTGAGGTTCTTGAAGGAACACCGCGCGAAACCCGCGGCTTCCATCATGCCCTTCAACTGTTCCTGCGGCGGGTGCTTGCGGATCGATTCGGCCAGGTACTGGTAGCTGCCGGCATCGTGCGCGAACAGCTTGCCCAGTTGCGGCAGCACCTTGAAGGAATGGAAGTCGTAGATCGGCTTGAACCACTCGGCCTTCACTTCCGAGAATTCGAGCACGCGCATCTGCCCGCCGACTTTCAGCACGCGATGCATTTCGCGGAGCGCGGCGTCCTTGTCGGTCACGTTGCGCAGGCCGAAGGCGATGGTCACCAGGTCGAAGCTCGCATCGGGGAACGGCAGGGCTTCGGCATTCATCTGCACGTACGACAGGCCACGCACGTTGCCGCGGTCGGTCATGCGATCGCGGCCCACGCGCAGCATCGCGCCGTTGATGTCGCCGATGACCACTTCGCCCAGCTCGCCCACGCGATCGCGCAGCAGCGCTGCGATGTCGCCGGTGCCGCCCGCGAGGTCGAGCACGCGATCGCCGTGCTTGGCTTGCGCGGTCGCGACGAAGTAGCGCTTCCACACGCGATGGATGCCGAGCGACATCAGGTCGTTCATCAGGTCGTACTTGCCGGCGACCGAGGAGAAGACTTCGCCGACGAGCTTCTGTTTCTCGCGCACGGGCACGTCGCGGAAGCCGAAATGGGTGGTGTCGCGGTCGTTGGGCTGGCTCATGCGTTGGATTATCGCTCACATCGCCAAGGCCGGTTCCTCGCGCGTGGTGCGTTGGCGGGGGCACACCCCCAAGACGGGAGAGCCCCGTGAAGATCACCGACCTGTTCGCCCTCGCCCTCGTGCCCGCGCTGGCGCTGGCCCAATCCGCATCGTCGAGCCACGTGATGGTCAAGGCCGCCGATACCAAATGGGGCGAAGGCCCCGCATTCCTGCCCAAGGGCGTGCAGGCCGCCGTGCTGTACGGCGACCCGTCGAAGGCCGGGCCGTTCACGCTCCGTCTCAAGGCGCCGGCGGGCGGCAAGATCCCGCGGCATTGGCATCCCACCGATGAGCAGGTGACGATCATCGAAGGCGACTTCCATCTGTCGATGGGGGACGCGGCCAACGCGCACGAATCGGATTTCGCGCCCGGCGATTACGTCAACCTGCCCGCGAAGATGCAGCACGAAGCGTCGACGAAGAACGGCGCGGTCGTGCAGGTCAATGCGATGGGGCCGTTCGAGATCAACTATGTCGATCCGAAGGATGATCCGCGGAACGCAGGCAAGTAAGTCAGGCGGGCTTGGCGATCATCAACCAGAAGATCGCCAGGACCGAGAGGAACGCGGGCCAACCGAGCCAGAACCACCACCGCATCGCGCGGTGGTAGGCCGGCGATAGCGGCGTGCCGGCCTGCGCGGCATCGCGCGCGAGATTGCGCGCGCGTACCTGCAACCAGAGCACCGGCAGCCAACACACGCCGACGACGAAGAACAACACCAGCGCCATCCGCAACCACAGCAGCGAATATGGCCAGCCCGCCGCCTGCGCGAGCCACAGGCCGCTCGCCAGTTGCACGACGACGGCGGGCGCGGTGAAACACGCATCGGCGATCACCACGGTGCGCGCGGTGTCGGCGATGGATTTCGCATCGCCCCTGCGGTGCGCCATCCACAGGAAGAACGCGATGCCCAGGCCCGTGCCGAACAACAGCGTCGACGACAGCACGTGGATCCACTTCACGATCAGGTAAGCGTTCACGTCATCTCCGATCCACCAGCACCCACGCGACGGCGAGTGCGGGCAAGACGAGCAGGTTTTTCGCCAATCCGCCCAGTGGCTCCAGCCAGAGCGCAGGCAATGCGATGCCGAACACCAGCGTGTAGGCGAGCACGCTTGCGAACATCAGGCCGAGGATCCAGCGCGGCTTCCATCCGATTGCGAGCAAGGCGGCGAGTGCGAGATCGACGACGCCCGCAGCGCGCGCGAGCGGCAGCGCATCGCCCAGTGCCGAGGGGCCGGCCAACGCGCGGAGGTCGGTGTCGCTCGCGACCAGTCCGGCGATGCCCGACAACACCCAGAGCAGGACGATCATCCAACGCAACGCGGGCGCAAGGAAATACAACTGCGCGTGCCAGCGATCCTGCACCTGGCTCGGCGTGGCGGCGAGCACGGCGTCCAGCGATCGCGGTGCGACGCCGAATGCGCGATGCAATTCGGCATGTGCATCTTCGCGCGGCACATTCCCGCGACGCAGCATGCGCCACGTGGTTTCGCCGACGGGCCCGTTGCCGAGCCATTCCCCCAAGCGGACCTGCGCGGAGATCCACGATGCGGGGACGTGGATCGCGCGCGTGCCGGGAATCCGCAGCCATCGGCGCCAGCGCGCCTGGTATTCGGACAAGGGCATCGGCGCGGGACCGCGGATTTCGAATACACCGCGCGCGTCTGCGACACATGCGGCGACGACGACCTCGGCGATATCGTCGATCGCGATCGGCTGGATGGGCCACGCGCCGTCGCCCGGCAACCACTGCGCACCGGGAAGCGCGGCCAATGCGCGCAACAGGGACGTTCCGCCGTACGAGCCGCCGGTCGCGTACACGACCGAGGGACGCAGGACGACGGCGTCGAGCGGCAAGGCCAGCAGTGCGTCGTCGAAACGATGCTTCGATGCGATGAAGCCGCCGTCCTCCGGTGCGCCGAGCGCGGAGACCTGCACGAATCGCGACACGCCGACATCCACGCAGGCCTGCGCAAGCGCCAATGGCCCGCGCATGTGGATCGCGTCAAAGGTTTTGGCGCCGGTTTCGCGCAGGATGCCGGCGGCGTTGACCACGATGTGCACGCCCGCGAGCGTGGAGCGCCAATCGGCGGGCGTGGTCATTCGCGCGAGGTCGATGAAGCGTTCGTCCGCGTGCGGTTCACCGCTGCCGCGCACGCCACGCAACACGCGGAATCCCGCGCGTTGCAGCGCGGCCGCGATATACCCACCGATGAATCCGTTCGCGCCGACGACCAGGACCGTGCGGCGCGCTTCGTCGATCATCCCCATGCGCACACGCTAGCAGCGTGTGCGCAGGTTGTCTCCGGTCAGAGGATGTAGCGCGACAGGTCGGGATCCTTGACCAGTTCGCCCAGGTGCACGTCCACGTAAGCCCGGTCGATCGTCAGCGACGTCCCGTCCTTGTCCGGCGCTTCGAAACTCAGCGTGTCGAGCAGGCGTTCCATCACCGTATGCAGGCGGCGTGCGCCGATGTTTTCCTGGCGGTCGTTCACCTGCTCGGCGATGTCGGCCAGGCGCTCGATCGCGTCGTCGTTGAACGTCAGGCCCACGCCTTCGGTCTTCAGCAACTCGACGTACTGGCGCGTGAGCGCGGCGCGCGGTTCGGTGAGGATGCGGACGAAGTCGGCCTTGCTCAGCGCCGAGAGTTCGACGCGGATCGGGAAGCGGCCCTGCATTTCGGGGATCAGGTCGCTGGGCTTGGCCAGGTGGAACGCGCCCGAAGCGATGAACAGGATGTGGTCGGTCTTCACCGGGCCGTACTTCGTGCTCACCGTCGAGCCTTCCACCAGCGGCAGCAGGTCGCGCTGCACGCCTTCGCGGGAGACGTCGGCACCGTAGCCTTCCGAGCGCTTGGCGACCTTGTCGATCTCGTCGATGAAGACGATGCCGTGTTGTTCGCACGCTTCGATCGCGGCCGCGCGGACGTCGTCTTCATTGACGAGCTTGCCGGCTTCCTCTTCGATCAGCAGCGGGCGCGCGGCCTTGATGGTCATGCGCTTGGTGTGCGTCTTGCCGCCCGCGACCTGCGAGAACATCTGCCGCAGCTGCTGGCCCATCTCTTCCATGCCGGGCGGCGCCATGATGTCGACGCCGACGTTCATCGCGACTTCCAGTTCAATTTCGCGCTCGTCCAGCGTGCCCGCGCGCAGTTGCTTGCGCAGCTTGGTGCGCGTGGCGGTTTCTTCCGGCGAGACTTCTTCCTGCGGTTCTTCGCTGGTGAAGCCGAACACGGTCGCCACCTGCCGCTTGGGCAGCAGCGCGGAAAGGATGCGTTCTTCCGCGCGATCCTCGGCCTGCGTGCGCACGCGCAGCTTGGCCTGTTCGCGATACATCTTGACCGCGGTGTCGGCGAGGTCGCGCACGATCTGCTCGACGTCCTTGCCCACGTAGCCGACTTCGGTGAAGCGCGTGGCTTCCACTTTCACGAAGGGCGCGTTGGCGAGCGTTGCCAGGCGGCGCGCGATTTCGGTCTTGCCCACGCCCGTGGGGCCGATCATCAGGATGTTCTTGGGCATCACCTCGTCGCGCAGGTCGGGTTCGAGCTGCATGCGGCGCCAGCGGTTGCGCAGCGCGATGGCCACTGCGCGCTTGGCCGCCTGCTGGCCGACGATGTGCTTGTCGAGTTCCTGCACGATCTCGCGCGGCGTCATGGTGGAGGAGGTTTGCACGGCGTAGTTGTTCATCAGAGCTCTTCCACCACGATGTTGCGGTTCGTGTAGATGCAGACATCGCCGGCGATGTTCAGCGATTCGGCGACGATGGTCCTCGCGTCGAGCGCGGTGTGCGCGAGCAGCGCGCGCGCCGCCGACAGTGCGTAGGGGCCGCCGGAGCCGATGGCGATGATCCCGTCTTCGGGTTCGATCACGTCGCCGGTGCCGGAGATGATGAGCGAGGTCTCCTTGTCAGCGACCGCGAGCAGGGCCTCGAGTTTCCCGAGGCGACGCTCGGTGCGCCAATCCTTCGCCAATTCCACCGCGGCGCGGGTGAGTTGGCCGTGTTTTTCGAGTTTTGCTTCGAACAGTTCGAACAACGTGAACGCGTCGGCCGCCGCACCGGCGAAGCCGGCGAGCACCTGGCCATCGCGCCCGAGTCGGCGCACCTTGCGCGCGTTGGCCTTCATCACGGTGTTGCCGAGCGTGACCTGGCCGTCGCCACCGACCGCGATCTTGCCGTCACGGCGGACGGACACGATGGTGGTGGCGTGGAAGCGGTTGGGATCCATGGAGGGGGTTCCAGTGGGTGTCCAACCGAGGTGGGGGTGGTCATCCGGGGATCAAGCGTGCGCGGATCGGGACGGTCGCCCCTGATATAGGCACGGTTCCGGGCAGGAGGTTTCTGGGAAAAAGCCTCCGTCGCTCGACGCGTTTTCCCTTCCGTGTGCTACGCCGCCGCCCCGCACACTTTTTCGATGACCTCCTCCCACTCCCGGCGACGCCTCGCCCGCCGCATCGCAGCGACGGCCGTGTTCCTGTGCTTCGGCACGGGTGCGGCCGCTGCGCCCGGCGACAGCGCGACGCATCGCGCACCCGACGATATCGATCAGGTACGCCCCGAGCCCGCGCTGGCGAGCCCGTTGCTGGTGGCTCGCGTCACCTCCGGTTTCGCGGTGCGCAAGCATCCGATCAAGAAGCGGCGCCAGCACCATGAGGGCGTGGACTTCGCCGCGCCGCTCGGCACGCCGGTGCGTTCGGTCGACGCCGGTGTCGTCACGTTCGCCGGCACGCAGAACGGCTACGGCAACGTCATCTACATCGAACACCCCGGCCACGATCGCACGACGCTGTACGCACACCTGCAGCGCATCGACGTGCGCAAGGGCGAACACGTGCTGCAAGGCGAAGTGATCGGCACGGTCGGGAAAACCGGCCTGGCCTCAGGACCGCACCTGCATTTCGAAGTCCACCAAGGCGGCAAGCCGATCGATCCGATGTCGCTGGCCTTTCGCGATGTCGTCGATCGAAGCGCCGCGCAGACGGCTTCGGCGTCGGTCGATGCGGCGAAAGTCGTCGCCGCCAACACGCCTGCCGTGCCCTGCATCGACCTGCTGCAGAAAGCCTCGCTCGAAACGCTGGATTCCGTTGAAGTCGAACTGTTGAGACAAGGGTGCCTCCGATGAAAACTTTCTCCGTGGGCCGCTGCGCCCTCCTCGCCCTCGTGTTGTCCCTGGCCGGGTGCGCCACGCAACCGCCGGCGCCCGATGCGCCGTTGCCCTTCGACGAAGCCGTCGCGAAGGCGACCGATCGCCTCGTCGCGCAACTGCCGGCCTTCTCCGCGCTGCCTTTGCTCGCGGCGCGCAATATCACGCACGACCCGTCGCTCGATGTCGAAACCGGGCAACAGACCGGCGCGACGCGCACGCTCGACAGTGCGATCGCGCGGAACATCGCCGAGCGCCATTCGAAACTCACGTTGCTGCCGTTCCAATCCAGCCATCTGGCGAACGCGCGCTATCTGCTTGCCAGCACGATGGCGCGCGAGGCCGGCCAACACGCCGGCGCGTTGCGCATCGAAATGGCGCTCGTCGAACGCGAGAGCGGCAACGTGGTTGCGCAAGCCTCCGCGCTCGCCAGCAACGAAGGCCTCGACCACGCGCCGCTGCCGTACTACCGCGACAGCCCCGTGCTGGTGAAGGATCGCGTGGTCGAAGGCTACATCCGCACCGCGGCGACGGCGCGCGGGCAGCGCGGCGATGCGTTCTATCTGGAGCGCATCGCGGTGGCGACGGCAGTGAACGAAGCCACCGAGCTCTACAACCAGGCGCGTTATCGCGAGGCGCTCGGCGAGTATCGCAGCGCGCTGGCTGTTCCGGCGGGCGAGCAGATGCGCGTGCTCAACGGCATCTATCTGGCGAACGTCAAGCTCGACCAGGCGAAGGAAGCTGAAGAAGCCTTCGGTCGCGTGGTGGCGATGGGCATCGCGTATCGCCAGCTGAGCGTGAAGTTCCTCTACAACCCGGGCACCGTCGCGTTCTTCGTCGATCCGCGCATCAGCACGCCCTATCCGATGTGGCTGCGGCAGATCGCGCGCGAGGCGCAGGCGGCGAAGACGTGCATGGACATCGTGGGCCACACCAGCCGCACCGGCCGCGTCGCGGCGAACGATGCCCTGTCGCTGCGTCGCGCGACCGACATCCAGCGCCGGCTCGTGCGCGAAGTGCCCGAACTGGCGTCGCGCACGCAAGCCCTCGGCATGGGCTTCCGCGAGAACATCATCGGCACCGGCTCGGATGACGCGATCGATGTGCTGGACAGGCGCGTGGAGTTCCGCATCCAGGCGTGCGGCGCGCAGGCCGCTTCGCGCTGATTATTTCTTGCGCCGCGCGCGCGGGTGCGCGGCGTCGTACACCTTCGACAGGTGTCCGAAATCCAGGTGGGTGTAGATCTGCGTCGTCGAGATGTCCGCGTGACCAAGCAGTTCCTGCACGCCCCGCAAATCGCCCGAAGACTCCAGCACATGGCTGGCGAAGCTGTGGCGCAACAAGTGCGGATGCACGCGCTTGAACAAACCTTGGCGCTGCGCAAGCGTGCGCAGCCGCAACTGCACGGCGCGCGAGGTCAGCGGCCCGTTGCGGCCGGGGAAGACGAACGCATCGTCGACGGAAGGCCGCTGGTCGGCCTTCCATTCGGTGAGCGCCGCGCGCGCATACGAACCGACCGGCACCGTGCGCTGCTTGCTGCCCTTGCCGAGCACCGTGACCATGCCGCCGGTGAGGTCGAGGTCGCGCCAGCGCAGCGCACACACTTCCGACAAGCGCAGGCCCGACGAATAGAACAGTTCGAGCAGCGCCCGGTCGCGCAGGCCGAGCGGGACGTCGGTCGAGACTTCGACCAACACCTTCGCCTCATCGGGATCGAGGATCTGCGGCAACTTGCGCGGCGCTTTCGGCGCACGGATCGGTTGCGCGGGATTGGCGGCGATCCGCCCGTGCCGCAACAACCAGCGATAGAAACTGCGGCACGCGGACAGGCGGCGTTGCAGGCTCTTCGGCGACAACCCGCGGCGATGTTCGCTCGCGATGAACGCGCGCAGTTGTTCGGTGTGCAACGTATCGACTTCGAGACTCTGCGCCGTCGCGTAGGCCTGCAATCCGTCGAGGTCGCGCCGATAGCCATCCAGCGTGTGCGGCGACATGCGCCGCTCCACTTCCAGGTGCGCCAGGTAATCGGCGATGGCGCCCATGCGCGTCGGCGCCGGTGTCAGCCCGGGAAACGCTGCAAGGCGACCGAAAGCGCTTCGCCCATCATCCGCAGGAACAGCGTGCCCATGCCGGGGAAGAAGCGATTGGGATCACGGCTGCCGACGCCGATCAGGCCGATGCCCGGAATCGAAAGCAGCGCGGTGGATTGCACGTCGTCGGCGCGCACGCCGTAGAGCAAGGCGTGCTTGTCCGGATGGAGGCGGCCGCAGATCGGTTCGCCGTCGGCGATCGCATCGCGGAACGGCGCCAGGCGCGGATCGCCGGCGGGAATCGATTGCCACCAGTCGGCATCGTCGAGACCCGCGACCGGCGCGAAGGTCAGGATGCGCACGAGGTCGCCCTGGAAATCCTCTTCGAGCGTCGCCGCCATCGCGCGCAGCGTGGTCGCCGGCGTGTCCTGGCGCATCAGGTTCAACGCGAGTTGGTGCGTGCGCACCGCGAGGCGTTCGTTTTCCTGCGCGTTGGCGAACAACTCCTGCAGGCGGCGCGCGAGTTCGCGGTTCTTGTCGCGCAACACTTCGAGCTGATAGCTCGCCAGCGATGCGGCGGGCCCGTCCTCGCGCGGCACGACCAGGCTGATCGCCAGGTCGGGGAATTGTTTGAGGAACGTGGGATGCCGGCGCAACCAGGCGGCGACTTCGTGGGCACCGAGTTTTTCGGTCGTCTCGCTCATGGCAACCATTCCCCTTCGAACACGAATGCGGCCGGACCGGCCATGGTGATCGGGCTGGCGTCGTCGGGCCAGGCGATCCGGAGTTCGCCGCCCGGGAGGGCGACGATGACGTCGCGGTCGACGCGGCCACGCCGCATCAGGATCGCGGCGGCCGCGCACGCGCCGCTGCCGCAGGCGAGCGTTTCGCCGACACCACGTTCGAACACGCGCAGGCGGATGCGATCGCGCGCGACCACTTGCGCGAAGCCGACATTCACCGATTCGGGAAACGCCGGGCTGCGCTGCAAGGCCGGGCCCTGCAATCCGACCCGCGCGGTGGCGATGTCGTCGACTTCGATCAGCGCGTGCGGGTTGCCCATCGAAGCGGCGCCGACGTGCAGCGTCGTGCCTTCGACGTCGATGTCGTAGGTATCGCGTGCCTCATCGCCTTGTTTCGCGAGCGGCACGTGCGCCGGCAGGAAGTCGGGCACGCCCATCGCGATGCGATAGCAGCTTCCGGGCAACACGTCGACCGCATGCGTGCCGGCCGGGCTGTCGAGCTCGAAGCGCGCACCTTGCGCCGCACCGTCGCGCACGACGAACGCGGCGACGCAGCGCGCACCATTGCCGCATTGCTGCGCCTGCGAGCCGTCGGCGTTCCAGATGCGATAGCTCGCGACGGACGAGGCGTTGCGCGGCGCTTCGATCGTGATGATCTGATCGCAGCCGACGCCTGCGTGGCGATCAGCGAGCGCGCGACACAGCGACGCATCGGGCGCGGGTTGTCCGTGCCGGAGGTCGACCATGACGAAGTCGTTGCCTGCGCCGTGCATTTTGGTGAAGCGCAGGAAGCGGCCGCCGGCCGCGTGCGGCTGGTTCATCGGATCGGTTTCAGCGCGGCGTACCGGGCGTCCCATCGGTGTCGGCCGGCGGAGCGGTCGTCGTTGCGGAGGGCGGCGCGACCGTCGCGGCAGGCGCCGGCATCACCGTCGCCGAGGACGACGGTGCGACCGATGCCGTCGATGCCGCCATGCCTTCCGGCATCTCCTGCGGTTCGGGATTGAGGATCAGCGGCCCCTTGTTGCCGCAGCCGGCGAGCGGCAAGGCGGCGAACAAGGCGACGGCGATGAGGCGGGCTCGGGTCATGGGCGCCAGTGTGTCACTTCGCGGCGGCGGTTTGCACGCTGTCCGCGCCGGCGGCGCCCAATTGCGAGAGCAGGAACGCGTACATCTCCGACAACTCGCGATAGCGGCGGAAGCGACCCGACTTGCCGCCATGCCCCGCATCCATGTTGATGCGGAAAAGCACCGGGCGATCCGGGCCGGCCGTGTCGAGGTCGCGCAGGCGCGCGACGTACTTGGCCGGCTCGAAGTACTGCACCTGCGAATCCCACAGCCCCGTGCCGACGAACATCGCCGGGTAGGCCTGCGCCTTGAGGTTGTCGTAGGGCGAGTACGACAGCATGTAGTCGTAGTAGTCCTTCTTCTCCGGATTGCCCCACTCGTCGTACTCGTTGGTGGTCAGCGGGATCGAGGGATCGAGCATCGTGGTCACGACATCGACGAAGGGCACCTGCGAAAGGATCACGCGGTACTTCTCCGGCGCCATGTTGGAGATCGCACCCATCAGCAGGCCGCCGGCGCTGCCGCCGTACGCGGCGACGCGATCCTTCGACGCATAGCCTTCCTTCACCAGGAAATCGGTGACGTCGATGAAGTCGGTGAAGGTGTTCTTCTTGTGGAACAACTTGCCGTCGTCGTACCACTTGCGGCCCATCTCCTGGCCGCCGCGGATGTGCGCGAGCACGTAGACCATGCCGCGATCGAGCAGGCTCACCGCCGGCAGGTTGAAGCCCGGGTCGGTCGACGAGCCATAGCTGCCGTAGGCGTACTGCAGCAGCGCGGCCGTGCCGTCCTTCTTGAAGCCCTTCTTGTAGACGACGGACACCGGGATCTTCGTGCCGTCGCGTGCGGTCGCCCACAAGCGCTCGGTCGTGTACTTCGACGGGTCGTAACCGATGACCGGATCGCGCTTCATCAGCTTGCGCTCGCCGGTCTTGGTGTTGAGTTCGTACACCGTGGCCGGCGTCGTCATCGACGTGTAGGTGTAGCGCAGCCAGTCGGTGTCCGGTTCGGCGTTGACCGACAGGCCCATGCCGTAGGCCGGTTCGTCGGCCTTGACGTATTCGGACTTGCCGTCGGCGCGCATCAGGCGCAGGCGTTCGAGGCCTTCGCTGCGTTCGGCGATGGCGGTGAAGCCGTCGAACAGTTCGAAGCCGTCGATGAAGACGTCCTCGCTGTGCGGAATCCAATCCTTCCACGCCTTGCGCGACGCCGAGCCATCGGGCGCGGTGACGACCTTGTAGTTCTTCGCGCCGTCGGCGTTCGTGCGAATGACCCAGCGACCGCCGTGATGGTCGGCTTCGTATTCGACGTCGCGTTCGCGCGGCGCGAGCACGGCGAAGGCCTTCGGATCGGCGGCGGGCGCGCAGCGGAATTCGCTCGACACCGTGCTGTCCACCTGGATGCAGATGAACTTGTCGTCGCGGGTGCGGCCCACGCCCATGTAGAAGCTGTCGTCTTTTTCCGTGTAGACGATTTCATCCTTGTTCGCCGGCGTGCCCAGCACGTGCTTCTGGATGCGCGTGGTGAGCAGCGTCTTCGGATCGTTCCAGACGTAAAAGAGCGTCTTGTTGTCGTCGGCCCACACCAGGTTCGGTGAGACGCCCGTCACTTCATCCGAATAGATCTCGCCCGTGGCGAGGTTCTTGATCTTGATCGTGTACTGGCGACGGCCAACGGCGTCTTCAGCCCACGCGAGCAGATTGTTGTCCTGGCTGACTTCCCAATCGCCGACGCTGAAGTAATCCTTGCCCGCCGCCATCGCGTTGACGTCGAGCAGCACTTCTTCGGCCGCGTCCATGGCACCCTTGCGGCGCGCGTAGACCGGATAGTCCTTGCCGGTTTCGAAGCGCGAGTAATACCAGTAGCCGCGCTCGTGGTACGGCACCGAGCTGTCGTCCTGCTTGATGCGGCCGACGATTTCCTCGTACAGCGCTTCCTGCAGCGGCTTCAGCGGCGCCATCACGGCGTCGGTGTACGCATTCTCGGCGTTGAGGTACGCGAGCATCTCCGGGTTCTTGCGCGTGTCGTCGCGCAGCCAGTAGTACTCGTCGTTGCGTTCGGCGCCGAAAGGCGCCTTGACGACGTAGGGCTTCTTGGCGACGTCAGGCGGTTGCGGAAGGTCGGCGGCGAAAGTGGTTGAAGTCATCAGCGTCACGGCGAGAAGGCAAGGGGTGAGTTTCATGTCGGGTCCGTTAGCGGCGGGTTACTTCGACAGTTCATTCCACAGGAAGGTGTACGCGAGCGCGTTCATGTGCGCCGACTGCGCGTTGTTCGCCGCGCCGCCGTGGCCGCCTTCGATGTTTTCGTAATAGCGGACGTCTTTGTTCGCGGCGAGCATCTTGGCCATCATCTTGCGGGCGTGGCCGGGGTGCACGCGATCGTCCGCGGTGGACGTGGCGAACAACACCGGCGGGTAGGTCTTCGTCGCGTCGAACAGGTGGTACGGCGAGAAAGTCTTGATGTATTCCCAGTCGGCCGTATCCGGATCGCCGTATTCGGCCATCCACGACGCACCGGCAAGCAGGTGGCTGTAACGCTTCATGTCGAGCAGCGGCACCTGCACGACGATCGCGCCGAACAACTCCGGATACTGCGTGAGCATGTTGCCCATCAGCAGGCCACCGTTGCTGCCGCCCATGATGCCCAGGCGCTGGTGAGTAGTGAGCTTGGAAGCAACGAGATCGTTGGCGACCGCCGCGAAGTCTTCGTACGCCTTGTGGCGATTGGCCTTCAGCGCGGCCTGGTGCCAGCGCGGTCCGTATTCGCCGCCGCCGCGGATGTTGGCGACCGCATACGCGCCGCCCTTCTCCAGCCAGCCCTTGCCGACGCCGCCGGAATACGCGGGCGTCATCGACACTTCGAAACCGCCGTAACCGTAAAGCAGCGTCGGCGTCGAACCGTCGTTCTTCGCATCCTTCGGCTTCACGAGGAAGTACGGGATGCGCGTGCCGTCCTTCGAGGTGGCGAAGTGTTGCTCGATGACGTGCGTGGTGGCGTTGAAGAACTGCGGGTTCGACTTGAGGGCTTCGGGCGCGGCGTCCTTCGACACGTCGGCCAGCATCAGGCTGGTCGGCGTCAGGTAGTCGGTGGCACTCACCCAAACCGCATCGCTTTCATCCGCGTCGACGGCGCCGACGGACAGCGCACCCATCGACGGAACACCGGTCAGCGGCTTACCAACCCAACCCGAATCCACGCCCGGCCCGGTCGACGGCGAGTAGCGCCACGACGTGAGCTCGCTGCGCACATCGCGCATCACGTTGAGCACGATTGCGTTCTTTGTCCAGGAGAATCCCGCGAGCGAAGTGTGTTCGTCGGGCGTGAACAGCGCGAAGAAGCTTCGATCACCGGCCATGAACCTGTCGAACTCGGTGACAAGCAGGGAGCCGGCCGGGAACGTCTGTCCTTGCGCTGTGTAAGGCTCGCGCAGTTCGAGCGCCAGCCACGGGCCATGTACTGACTTGTTCGCCGAATTCGGCGCATCGACCTTCGTCAGCTTGCCGTCGTCGCCGCGCAGATACAGCTCGTCGTTGTAGAACGCGATCGTGCGATACACGAAATCACGCTTGAACCCGGGCGTGAGGTCGCGCGCCGCGGCGATGTACATGTCCTGCGCCTGGCCTTCGTACACCTGCGTGGCCTGCGCGAGCGGCGTGCCGCGCTGCCATTGCTTCACGATGCGCGGATAGCCCGAGGGCGTCATCGAGCCCGGGCCGAAGTCGGTGTAGACGTAGGTGGTGTCCTTGTCGATCCAGCCCATGCCGCCCTTGGCTTCGGGGCGGAAGAAGCCGTCCTTCACCCACTCCTTCGTGGTGAGGTCGAATTCGCGCGTGACGTCAGCATCCGAGCCGCCGCGCGAAAGCGCGAGCAGGCAGCGCGTGTAATCGGGCTTGAGGCAATCGGCGCCGTGCCAGACCCAGTTTTCCTTCTCGGCGCGATTGAGCGCGTCGAGGTCGAGCACGGTTTCCCACTTCGGATCGGCCTTGCGGTATTCCTCGAGCGTGGTGCGACGCCAAAGGCCGCGCTCATGGTCCTTGTCCTTCCAGAAGTTGTAGTAATACGGGCCGATCTTCTCGACGCCGGGGATCTTGGCGGTCGAATCCAGGATGGCGCGGATGTCGGTTTCGAGTTTGCGGAACTGCGGCGTCGTGGCGAGTTCGGCTTCGCTCTTTGCATTCTGCTCGCGGACCCAGGCGATCGCCTTGTCGCCCTTCACGTCCTCGAGCCATTGATACGGATCGTCTGCCACGGCGGGCTCCTGCTTCGCGGGGGGCCCATCGGCGGTTTGTGCGTTGGCGACGGCAGCGGCGCCGCTGGCTGCGGCAAGCCCGAAGGCGATTCCTGCGATTAGGCGGAAAGACGACCCTTGGGGCATGACGGCTCCGGCGGCGATGGGCGGGCCGTCACGCTATCACGGGCCGCTCAGCGGGCGTGCGCCCACCGTGCGTGGACCCGGCGCAGGGCCCACAGCGCGCTGGCGGGCATCACGATCAGCCACAACGGCAGGAAGCCGACCGGCGTGTTGGTGCGTGCGGCGGGCAGCAGGACGACAGCGAGGACGCCGAACGTGAGGACGATGCGCAGGAGGCTGGCGAGGCGGGTGGTTTGGGCGGGGTGCATGGCGTTCGCTCCGGTGTTGTTGGAGCGGAGCTTTGATGCGCGGCATCTCACGGATTGCGAATGTCTGAGAACGTTCGTCGCTTCGCTCAACCCCACCCCGGCCCTCCCCTTGAAGGGGAGGGAGGTCAATAGCCCGCCACGTCGAGCGCCTTGTCGGCTTCCCTGCGGCCGACGTCGATCAACCCCTTCGCCCGCCAGAACTCATAGAACTGGCACGCATCGCGCGGGATGCGGATGACCAGCTCGGGCGGGTCGAGGGCGAGCTGCACGCGCGCGATCTGCGCCTGCATGGTGTCGAGCGAACGCGCCATGAGATCGGTGAAGCCCAGGCGGACGCGCGCCCTGTCCGCCGACGCATCGGTCGCGCGCGTGTGCATCCACGCGGTGAGCCAGCTGCGATGGTTCGGCGTCGGGCCCGACGGCGCGCTCGCTTCCGCCGGTTCGCCAGGCGGCCGTTGCGGCCATCCGTGCATGTCGACCGCGATCAGGCGATGCGCATCCGACAAGCGCGTCGCCGCGATCGGCAAGGGCGCGAGCAAGCCGCCATCGACCAGCGCGCGCCCATGGATCATGTGCGGCGTGAACAAGCCCGGGATCGCGAACGACGCCCGGATCGCATCCCACATGTCGCCTTCGCGCAGCCACACTTCGCGCTGGCGCAGCACGTCGACCGCCACCGCGGTGAAATCGATCGAGAGGTCTTCGATCTTCGGCGAGCCGGCGATTTCGCGCAGCGCGGCGATCAGACGCGTGCCTTCGAACAGGGCCGAACGCCCGAAGCCCGGATCGAGCAACCGCAACATCGTGCGGCGATCCATCGACAGCAACCAATCGCGATACTCGGGCAACTTGCCCGACGCATGCAACCCACCGACCAGCGCGCCGCTGGAAGACCCGGCGATCGCGACGATGTCCATGCCGCGCGCCTGCAGCGCTTCGATCACGCCGATCTGCGCAAGCCCGCGCGCGCCGCCCGCGCCGAGGACCAGCGCGACCTTTTCCCCGCTGCGGATCTTCGGAGGATCGGCCGGCGACATCAGCGCTCGTAGTTGGAAATGGCGAGCGAGAGCAGCGAGCGCGCCTGTTCGCGCAGCGCCGGCGGATCGACGATCTCCGCATCGCTGCCGTAATGCAGCACGTCCATCAGCAATTCGCGCGAGTTGCTGTAGGGCAGCTTGAGTTCATAGCGCCCGTCGGGCAGGAAGCGGCCCTGCTGCTGCGAATGCCAGCGCTCGTCGGCTACCCAGCGCGCCGCTTTCGGGCTGAAGACGATCGTGGCCCAGTTCTTCGGCGGGCCGGAGAAGATGCCGTAGCTCGACGCCAGGTGTTCGTCGAGCTGCGCGTCCTCGATGTCGCGCGCCTCACCATCCAGCATCTTCGCCGAGGCGATGCGGTCGACGGCGAAGCTGCGCAGCCCTTCGCGATCCTCGTCCCACGCATCCAGGTACCAGTTGTCGCGATAGTGCGTGACCCGCTGCGGCGACACGGTGCGGCGGGTCTTCTCATCCGTCGAACGCGCGCGATAGTCGAACGTCAGCTTGTGTCGGCTGAGCACGGCCGAGGCGACGATGCGGAACGAATGCTCGTCCAGGCGGCGCGGGCGGCTGGCGATCACGCGCACGCGTTCCACCGGCCAGCGCTTGCCGCCAGCCTGCTCTTCCAGCAGCTTCTCCACGCGCGACTGCAAGGGCGCGAGCGCGGTCGACAGCAAGCCGCCGCCGCTGCGCGAAAGCAACTGCTGCGCGGCGAGCAGCGCGTGCAGCTCTTCGGAGTTGAGCCACAGGCCCGGCAGTTCGAAGCGATCGCTTTCGGTGGCGTCGTACTTGAAGCCGGCCTCGCCGT
The DNA here is from genome assembly GCF_009740395.1 of Noviluteimonas gilva. Taxonomy (GTDB): domain Bacteria; phylum Pseudomonadota; class Gammaproteobacteria; order Xanthomonadales; family Xanthomonadaceae; genus Noviluteimonas; species Noviluteimonas gilva. Next base: position 940,847 of record NZ_WOXT01000001.1, on the reverse strand, counting down.
CGCCGACCACCGGCGCCATCAGCCCATCGCGCAGGAAGGCGAGGTCGCGATAGACGGTGGCGCGCGAGCAGCCCAGTTCGTCCTGCAACCGCGCGACCGTCACCGGATAGCGTGCGGCCTTGAGGAGGCGGTGGAGGGCGTTGATGCGTTCGTAGCGGTCCATGTGCGGATTAGAGCAGGGAATGGGGAATGGGGAATAGGGAATGGTTGGAACGACGCGACCTGGGGCGAAGGCGACCTACGGCGAGACAACTATTCCCCATTCCCCATTCCCTATTCCCGCTTCTTCTACAATCCCGGCATGCGCGAGCCCCAGCTCAATCCGTCCCCTTCACCGGGCGACGCCGTTCATTCGACCACCTGCTACATGTGCGCGTGCCGCTGCGGCATCAGGGTGTGGACGCTCGACGGGCGCATCCGCTACATCCAGGGCAATCCGGATCACCCGGTGAACCGCGGCGTGCTGTGCGCCAAGGGCTCGGCCGGGCTGATGCAGCATTACTCGCCCGCGCGCCTGACGCGCCCGCTGCTGCGCGTGGGCGAACGTGGCAAGGGTGAGTTCAAGGAAATCGGCTGGGACGAAGCGATGGAGATCGCCACGTCCTGGCTCGCGCCGATCCGCGCGCGCAATCCCGATGAACTCGCCTTCTTCACGGGCCGCGACCAGTCGCAGGCGCTCACCGGCTGGTGGGCGCAGCAGTTCGGCACGATCAATTACGCCGCGCACGGCGGGTTCTGCTCGGTGAACATGGCCGCCGGCGGGCTGTACACGCTGGGCGGCTCGTTCTGGGAATTCGGCGAACCCGACTGGGACCACACGCAATACCTGATGTTGTGGGGCGTGGCCGAAGACCACGACTCCAATCCGATCAAGCTCGGCCTGGGCAAGCTCAAGGCGCGCGGCGCGAAGATCGTCGCGGTCAACCCGGTGCGCACCGGCTACGGCGCGATCGCGGATGAGTGGATCGGCATCCGCCCGGGCACCGACGGGTTGTTCGCCTTCGCGCTGATCCATGAATTGCTGCGCAGCGATCGCATCGACCTGGATTACCTGGTGCGTTACGCCAATGCGCATTGGCTGGTGATCCGCAATCCGGGTGGCGCGGACGACGGGCTGTTCGCGCGCGATGCGAAGGGCGAGCCACTTTGCTGGACTCCCTCCCCTGCGAATGCAGGGAGCGAGCCGACGCGCTCACCTGCTGCCACAGCAGCAGGTGCGTCGGTGAGCCCGCCAGCATCGCTGGCGGAAAGCCGGGGAGGGGTGCAGTTGGCGAACGCCATCGACATCAGCCCCGCCGTCGTCGGCGAATACACGCTCGAAGACGGCCGCACCGCCATCCCCGCCTTCCAGCTGCTCGTCGAACGCTACCTCGATCCGCAATATTCCCCCGACGCCGTCAGCGAACGTTGCGGCATCCCGGCCGACACCATCCGCCGCATCGCACGCGAGCTTGCGAGCGCGGCCTTCGATTCGAAGCTCACGCTGCCGATCGCCTGGACCGACAGCTGGGGTCGCGAACACGCGCAGATGGAAGGCCGTCCCGTGTCGATGCATGCGATGCGCGGCATCAGCGCGCACAGCAACGGCTTCCACACCTGCCGCGCACTGCATGTATTGCAGTTGCTGCTCGGCGCCGTGGATGCGCCGGGCTCGTTCCGCTTCCAACCGCCGTTCCCGAAACCCATTCCGCCGGCGAATCGCCCCGGCAAGAAGCGCCGCGACGACGGCGGCCTCGACGCCGCCCCGCTCGGCTTCGTGCACGCGCCCGAAGATCTGGTCGTCGATGAAGACGGCCAGCCGCGCCGCATCGACCACGCGTATTCGTGGGCGTATCCGCTCGCCGCGCACGGCATGATGCACACGATGATCCGCAACGCGTGGGCGGGCGATCCCTATCGCATCGACACGCTGCTGATGTTCATGGCGAACATGAGCTGGAACTCGGCGATGAACACCGGCGAGACGATGCATTGGCTCACCGACAAGTTCGAGGATGGCGAGTACCGCATCCCGCACATCATCTACAGCGATGCGTATGCATCGGAGATGGTGGCGTACGCGGACCTCGTGCTCCCGGATACGACGTACCTCGAACGGCACGACGCGATTTCGCTGCTCGATCGCCCGATCTCCGATGCCGACGGCGCGGGCGACGCGATCCGCCACCCGATCTTCGATTCGGCCACGCAACCCACCGATGACGGTCGCGCGCGCGACGTGCGCGGGTTCCAGACCGTGCTGCTCGAACTCGGCACGCGCCTGGGCTTGCCCGGCATGGTCGGACCCGATGGCGCGCCGAAATACCGCGACTACGCCGACTACATCGTCAACCACGAACGCATGCCGGGCGTCGGCCTGCTCGCCGGCTGGCGCGGCGCCGATGGGTCGCTCGAAGGCAAGGGCCCGCCGAATCCCAACCAGTTGCAGAAGTACATCGAGCACGGCGGGTTCTGGCACGCGCCGATTCCCGAATCCGCGCGCTATTACAAGATGGCGAATCGCGATTACCTGCGCTGGGCGCACGGCTTCGGCTTCGTGCCCAACGAACAGCCGATCGTGATGCAGCTGTATTCGGAAACGTTGCAGAAGTTCCGGCTTGCGGCGCAGGGCCACGGCGCGCATCAACCGCCGGACGAACACCGCACGCGCGTGGCGACCTACTTCGATCCGCTGCCGATCTGGTACGAACCCTTCGAACACGACGAGACATCGCGCGACACGTATCCGCTGAGCGCGATCACGCAGCGCCCCATGTACATGTATCACGCGTGGGGTTCGCAGAATGCGTGGCTGCGGCAGATCCAGACGCGCAACGCGCTGTACGTGCATCCGGCCACCGGCGTGCAGTACGGGCTCGAAGAAGGCGACTGGGCCGACGTGACATCGCACAACGGCACGATCACCGTGCAGGTGCGGTTCGCCGGCAACGTGCAGCCCGACACCGTGTGGAGCTGGAATGCGATCGGCAAGCGTCGCGGTGCGTGGCGGTTGTCGAAGGATGCGCCGGAGAGCAAGCGCGGCTTCCTCCTCAATCATCTGATTTCCGATGTCACGCCGAAGGGCGATTACGCCAACGCCGATCCGGTGACGGGCCAGGCGGCGTGGTTCGACCTGCGCGTGCGCATCGCGAAGTCGGAGACGGCCGGCGAGAGCGCGCCGCAATTCGCGCCGCTGCCGTTCCCCGAAGCGCCCGAACATCCGCTGCGTTACGGCGCGCAATCGCGCAATCTCGAACACCCGAGCAAGACCTCGACGGACGACACGCTGCCATGACCGATTTGCCGCCGCCGTCGAAAAAGAAACTCGGGCTCGTCATCGACCTCGACACCTGCGTGGGCTGCCACGCGTGCGCCACCGGGTGCAAACAGTGGAACAGCGGTGGCATGGCAGGCCCCGTGACCGACGAGAAGCCCTACGGCAAGGATCCGTCGGGCGTGTGGTTCAACCGCATCCACAGTTACGAACTCGAACAAGTGCCGGCGACGAACGAAGCGCCCGCGCAACCGGCGATGACGCTGCACTTCCCGCGCTCGTGCCTGCATTGCGAAACGCCCGCGTGCGTCACTGTGTGCCCGACCGGCGCGAGCTACAAGCGCGCGTCGGACGGCATCGTGCTCGTCGATGAAGACAAGTGCATCGGCTGCAAGCTGTGTTCGTGGGCCTGCCCGTACGGCGCGCGCGAGTACAGCGAAGTCGAAGGCGTGATGAAGAAATGCACGCTGTGCGTCGACCGCATCTACAACGAGAATCTCCCCGAATCCGAACGCGAGCCCGCGTGCGTGCAGGTGTGCCCGACGCGCGCGCGCCACTTCGGCGATCTCGGCGATCCGGAATCCAAGGTGTCCAAGCTCGTCGCCGAGCGCGGCGGGCTGCCGCTGCTGCCCGAACTCGGCTACGCGCCCGTCAATCGCTATCTCCCGCCGCGGCCGCGTCGCGCGGGCGGTGGCGACGAAGTCGCTGTCGCTGAACCCCCTGTCGACGTCACGCCCAAGCGTTGGCTCGATCGCATCTTCCGCCGCTGAGGAGTTCCACCATGGCCGATCCCACGCCGGTGCTCGTCACCACCACGCATTCCATCGAAGGCCGCCGCATCGTCGCCTACAAGGGGCTCGTCGGCGGCGACGCGATCCTCGGCGCGAACATGTTCCGCGATTTCTTCGCCGGCATCCGCGACATCCTGGGCGGCCGCTCGGGTTCCTACGAGAAGGTGTTGCGCAAGGCCAAGCAGGAAGCGATCGACGACATGATCGAGCAGGCGCGCGAGTTCGGCGCGAATGCGGTCGTCGGCGTCGACCTGGATTACGAGACCATCCAGATCCAGGAAGGCGGTTCGATGCTGATGGTCTCGGCGTCGGGCACGGCGGTCGTGTTGGAGTGATCCGCTAAATGCATCCCGCGCTTTCGGTCATCTTCTTCACCACGCTGTCGGGCGCGGGTTATGGCTTGTTGTTCTGGGCGGGCTGGCATGCGCTGACAGGGCAAAGCGCGGCGCGCACCCTGCTGGTGTCCATCGCGCTGGCGATCGCGCTGTCGACGATCGGCTTGCTCAGCTCGCTGATGCACCTGGGCAAGCCGCAGCGCGCGTGGCGCGCGTTCTCGCAATGGCGCACGTCGTGGTTGTCGCGCGAAGGCGTTGCGGCGATGGCGACGTTCGTCATCGCTGCCATCCTCGCCACCGCCTGTCTCCCTCCCCTGCTCGCAGGGGAGGGCTGGGGAGGGGTCGCTCTAGGCGCGCCAGGTAAAGCCATTGCGCTCCTGTCCATGCTAGCCGCCCTCATCACCGTCTACTGCACCGCGATGATCTACGCCTCGCTCAAGCCGATCCCGGCCTGGGGGCACCGCCTCGTGCCGACGGTGTACCTGCTGTTTTCGCTGTTCACCGGTGGCTTGCTCTTCTGCGCCATCGCCACCGCGCTCGGACGGCCGGTGTCGAACATGATCGCCCTCGCCGGCTTCGCGGCCGCGATCGCACTGCTGGTGATGAAGGTGAAGTACTGGCGCGATGTCGATGTGCCGCTGCCCGCCACGCGCGGCGACGCGATCGGGCTGCCGCAACGCACGGCGACCGTGTTCGAACGTCCGCACACCGAAGCCAATTACCTGACGAAGGAAATGGGCTTCGTGGTCGCCCGTCGGCACGCGCGCACGTTGCGGCGCATCGCGCTCGTGCTGTTCGCGGCGCTGCCGATCCTGTTCCTGCTGCCGACGTGGCTGTTCGTCCACATGGATGCGGCGCCTTGGTACGCCGCCGCGGCGCTGTGCGCACTCGCCGGCGCGTTCGTCGAACGCTGGTTGTTCTTCGCCGAAGCCAAGCACATGGTGACGCTCTATTACTGAGCGTCGATGAAGTCGCGCGCGCCGAGCGAAAGCAGGTGCTGCGCGACTTCGAGGCCGAGCGCCTCGCGATCCGATCCCGTCGACTCCGCGCGCACGACGCGCCCGTCGTGCGCCGATCCCACCAGGCCCTGCAGATGCAGCGTCGCGCCCGCGCGGCGCGCGAACGCCGCCACCGGCACATGGCAACTGCCGTGCAGCGCGCGGTTCATCGCGCGCTCGGCTTCGACGCATTCGCGCGTGGCCGCATCATCGAGCGCGGCGAGCAACGCGAAGGTCTCCGGCGTGTCGTCGCGACATTCGATCGCGATCGCGCCCTGCGCCGGCGCAGGCAACCATTCGGGCGCATCCAGGCGCGTGCGGATGCGCGATTCGAAACCCAGGCGCGCAAGCCCCGCGCACGCGAGCACGATGGCGTCGTAGTCGCCCGCATCGAGTTTCGCCAAGCGCGTGTTGACGTTGCCGCGCAGGTCACGCAGATCGAGATCCGGGCGACGCGCGCGCAATTGCGCCTGACGCCGCAACGATGACGTGCCGACCACCGCGCCATGCGGAAGGTCTTCGATGTTCTCGAAGCGATTGCTGACGAAGGCATCTGCGTAATCCGCACGCACCAGGATCGCCGGCATCGCGAAGCCCGGCTCCAGCACCATCGGCACGTCCTTCAGCGAATGCACCGCGCAATCCGCTTCGCCGCGCTGCATCGCGATTTCGAGTTCCTTGAGGAACAGGCCCTTTCCGCCGATCGCCGCGAGCGAGCGATCGAGGACTTCGTCGCCGCGCGTGCTCATCGGCACGAGCACGACGTCGAGCCCCGGATGCGCGGCGCGCAGGCGGTCGGCGACGTGTTCGGTCTGCCAGAGGGCGAGCGGGGATTTGCGGGTGGCGATGCGGAGTTGCATGGGGCGGGAACGGGGAATGGGGAATAGGGAATTGTAATTGCGCAGGCACTGACGCCGCTGCGAATCAACTATTCCCTATTCCCCATTCCCTATTCCCCGCTCAGAGGTGCTTCACCGTCTCGCGCAGGTGCGCCACGCAGCGCCGGCTCACTTCCAGCGGATGCTCGCCATGCCGCAGCACGGCCTGCACGTGGCCGTCGGGGGCGCGCTTGAGTTCGACGATCTCGTGGCGCGCCACCAGGCAATTGCGGTGGATGCGCACGAAGCGGTCGCCGAATTCCTCTTCCAGCGACTTCAGCGATTCCTCGATCAGGTCTTCGCCGCGCGCGTGGTGCACGACGACGTACTTCTCCTCCGCCTGGAGGTAATGCACGTCTTCGATGGGAATCAGGCGCAGGCTGCCGCGCAAACGCGCGCACAGGTGCGTGCGGTGTTGTTCGTGCCGGATCTCGCCATCGGTGGCGGCGCCGTTGCCGTTGCGGCCCGCGGCGAAGGTGCGCGCGCGTTCCAGCGCGGCGGCCAGGCGCTCGGGTCGCACGGGTTTGACGAGGTAGTCGATCGCCGCGGCTTCGAAGGCCGACAGCGCATGCGCGTCGTACGCGGTGCAGAACACCACGGCGGGGCGTGGTTCGAATGCGGCGAGGTGGCGCGCGGTTTCCAGGCCATCGATGCCCGGCATCGCGATGTCGAGCAGCACGAGGTCGGGGTGGTGCGTGGCGCACGCATGCAGCGCCTCGCGCCCATCGCCTGCTTCCGCGACCAGCTCGATCCCGGGCTGTTCCGCAAGCAAGTCGCGCAGGCGTTCGCGCGCAAGGGGTTCGTCGTCGGCGATCAACACTCTCACGAGCGATCTCCTGCTAGAGCGGGACCCGAAGCTCAGCCAGATAGTAGCCCTCGTGCCAGTGTCCGGTCACGCGGGCCTTCGGGCCGAACGCATAAGCCAGCCGATGGGCGATGGAACGTTGCGCATGGCCACTCCCACCCCGCCCCGGGGTGGGTCCGTCGTCAGCGCTCGCGTCCCGTTCCCTCGGCGGGGGTGCGGGGTTATGAACGCTGATATGCAGCCCATCCGGCCGCAGGGCGAGTTCGATGTCGATCGTGCCGCCCGCCGGAAGCCGCGAAATGCCATGCAGGACGGCGTTTTCGACCAGGGGCTGCAGCACCAGGCGCGGGAGCCGGAGCTGCCAGGGCAGCGTCTCATGCCGCCCGCGCCAGCGCACCTGCAGGCGCTCGCCGAGGCGGAGCTGCTCGATCGACAGATAGCGCTCGGCCAGTTCGACTTCCTCGGCCAGGCTCGAATCGCCCTCGCCGGCGCCCAGCGCCGCGCGGAACAGGTCGGACAGGTCCAGCACCGCGCGCTCGGCCACGTCGGGGTCGCGGCGGACGAGGCCGGCGATGGTGTTCATGCTGTTGAAGAGGAAATGGGGCTTGATGCGTGCCTGCAGCGCATCGGCTTCGGCGCGCGCGCTCGCGCGCACCTGCTTCTGCCAGCCATCGACGGCGTAGAGGTAACGCAGCACCACGCTGACGATCAGCGTCGCGATCGCCGCGCTGCCGCCGATGAAGCGATGGATGCGCACCGTTTCGGGCACCAGCCCGAGCGCCAGGCCACGATCGACCGCATGCACGAGCGCCGCGCCGGTCGCGGCGATCAACGCGGCGACGAGCACCGCGACGGTCCCGCCGAGCCCGGGCTTCATCCGCGAAAACGACCGGCGCGAGACGCACAACACCACCGAGACGGTGAGCGACAACCACAGGGCGAACGCACTGGCCGAAGCGAAGCGCGCCGCGGTCCATTCGGCTTCCGAGGCCGGCGCGAGCGCGATGATGCACACGACCAGTTCGGCCACGCCGAGCATGATCGCCAGCCGCCCGAGGCGGCACAGGTCCGGCAACCAAGGCTCGCCGGGCGTTGACTCCATGGTCAGCCGGCGAACCTGCGGTCGAACCAATCGCGCAGGTCGCGCACTTCCTCCGGGCACACGGCGTGCGGCATGGCATAGGAACGCCAGGTCACGTCGAACCCGAGATCGCCCAGCATCTTGCTGGTCGCAACGCCGGCCTGGATCGGAATCACCGGATCGGCCTCGCCATGCGCGAGGAAGATGGGTTGCTGCCGGGCTTCGGCCGTCGCCTTTTCGCCCGCGAGGTCGTGCGACATCGGCAGGTAGGTCGACAGCGCGACCACGCCGGCCAACGGCGTCTTGCGCGTGAGCATCGCGGCGAGCGCGATCGCGCCGCCCTGCGAGAAGCCGGCCAGGAAGGTGCGTTCGGGCGGGATGCCGCGGGCCTGTTCGCGGTCGAGCAGCGCACCGACCTGCGCCGTCGACACCGCGACGCCTTCGGCATCGGCGCGATTGGCCAGGTCGAAGTCGCGGATGTCGTACCACGCGCGCATGCGCATGCCGGCGTTGATCGTCACCGCACGCACGGGCGCATGCGGGAAGACGAAGCGCACCGCGGGCCATTCGGGGCGCGCGAGCTCGGGTACCAGCGGGACGAAGTCGTGCCCGTCGGCGCCGAGGCCATGCAGCCAGAGCACGGCCCAGCGCGGATCGGGTCCGGTCTCTTCCTCGATGGTCTCGAGCAGATCGATGGCGTCCATGAAGCCTCCCGCGGCTGTACTCAGCCTTCCTCTCGGCCGCAGTCTAGTGCAAGCACGGGGCAGCAAGCGGCGCAAACGGCTGTCCGACGCGGGCCGCGTGCCCCGTTGGCTTGACGATGGGGGCGCGTATCCCGCGTTCCCTGAGGGAGGACGCATGGCGGGTTCGCTGGGGCGGCTTTTCGCGGAACTGCGCCGGCGGCGCGTCTGGCGCGTGCTGATCGTCTACGGCATCGCGGGCTGGTTGGTGATCCAGGTCGCCGCCACCGTGCTGCCGAGCCTGCACCTGCCCGAGTGGGCGGTCACCCTGGTCGTCGCGCTGGTCGTGCTGGGGTTGCCGATCGCACTCGCAATGGCGTGGATGTTCGATGCCGGCCCGCGCGGGCTGGAACGCACGCCGCCGATGTCGGCCGATCCCGCGCCCGTCGTTGCACCGCTGCCGCCGACGCCCGCGCCGACGCTTTCACCGACATCGCCGCCGACCGACGAACCGCCGTCCGCGCCTGCGCCACGCGCCACGCCGAGCGCCGATGGCCGCCGCACGATCGCCGTGCTGCCCTTCGTGAACATGAGCGGCGATGCGGAGAACGAATACTTCAGCGACGGCATCGCCGAGGAAATCCTCAACCTGCTCACGCAACTGCCGCAGTTGAAAGTGGCCTCGCGCACGTCCGCGTTCGCCTACAAGGGCAAGGACTTCACGATCCCCGACGTCGCGCGCGAACTCGGCGTCAGCACCTTGCTCGAAGGCAGCGTGCGCAAGGCCGGCGAACGCGTGCGCATCACCGCGCAGTTGATCGACACCGGCAGCGACTCGCACCTGTGGTCGGAAACCTACGACCGCGAAATGAAGGACGTGTTCACCATCCAGGACGACATCGCGCACAGCATCGTCAAGGCGCTGCAGGTGACGCTGACGCCGCAGGAACGCCGCGCGCTGGTGTCGGTGGCGACGTCCGATCCGGAAGCCTACGACTACTATCTTCGCGGCCGCAGCTACATGTATTCGATGGCGCGCCGCGATTACGAACACGCGATCCGCATGTTCGAGCAGGCCATCGCGGTGGACTCGAAATACGCACTCGCCTACGCAGGCATGGCCGATGCGTACTCGCACCTGTATCGCTATGCGGAAGCCACGACGGAGAACGCCACGCGCGCCAATCGCGCGAGCGAGCAGGCGGTCGTGCTGGATCCCGAATCGGCCGAAGCGCACGCCTCGCGCGGCCTGGCGCTGCTGATCGGAGAGAAATACGACGCCGCCGAGCAGGAGTTCGAAACCGCGGTCGCGAAGAACCCGAACCTGTTCGACGCCTGGTATTACTACGGCCTGGCGTGTTCCTCGCGCGGCGACTACGAAAACGCGGCCCAGAAATACCAGCGCGCCTCCGAAGTGAATCCCGCCGACTTCCAGGTCCCGATGTTCCTCGCGCAGACCTTCGCCTCGCTGGGCCGCAAGCAGGACGAAATGCGCGTCCGCCTCGGCGCGCTCAGCACGCTGGAGCGCCACATCAAACTCAACCCGCACGACACGCGCGCGTTGTATTTCGCCGCCCAGGACCTGTATCGCGTCGGCGAGAAGGACCGCGCGATCGCGATGGCCGAGCAGGCCTTGAAACAGGCGCAGGACGAACCGGTCGTGCTGTACAACCTGGCGTGCTTCTACGTCGAGCAGGAAGACAACGAGCGCGCGATCGATCTGTTGGAGCGCGCGGTCAGTCTTGGCTGGGGCGATCGCGCGTGGATGGAACACGACAGCGACCTGGATCCGCTGCACGGCAATCCGCGGTTCCAGGCGTTGCTGTCGCGGATCGTTTGATCAGCGCGAATGCAGATAGGCGTGGAGTTCGCTGATTTCCGCATCGGTCAGCGCGACGAAGCGGCCGCGTGCGACTTCCGTCATCAAACCTGATGCGCTCTCGGTGCCCGCCGCGGTGATGCCGGTGCGCATCAGGCGCGTGAACTTTTCTGCGTCGTAGCCCTTCGCGACGATCAACGGCGGTGCGGCCGGTCGATCGCCGCCTTCGAAGTTCATCCCGTGGCATTCGCCGCACGCTGTACGCGCGATGTGTTCGCCGCGCACGGGCGTCGCGCGTTGCGCGAGGATCGTCGCGCTCTCCGGTGGATCGCCCGCGATGTCTTCGAGTTTGAACTTGCCCGTGAGCAGGCCGATACGCGCGAGCGGATACAGCGTCGTGCTCCCGAGGCCCGGATGGTCGACTTCAGGCACGCTGCGCACGTAGGCGACGAGGTCGGCGACTTCGCGATCGGTCAAACGCTGGAACGCCTTCACCGGCATGCCAACGGCGAGCGCGCCGTTCGCCTTCGCGCCCGTGCGGAACAAGCGCTGCCACGCCGCATCGTCGTACTTGGCGCGCGCCTGCGTGAGGTTCGGCGCGACGAGCTTGAACACGTGCGGCTCTTCGACGAAGTCCTCGCCGCGCAAGGTGTCGGTGTGGCAACCGCGGCACCCCATCACCTTGGCCAGGCGCGCGCCTTCCGCGACGTCGCCTTGTTGCAGCGGCGCGGTCGGCGTCCAAGGTGCCACGTCGAGCCGCCTGGCGGTCTCGATGTAGATGCCCGTCAACGTGATCGCGACAAGCGCCGCAAGCCCGATCAGCGTCCGACCCAAGAGCCGCAACACGCGCACGTCAGTTCCCCGCGCGGTCGTTGCGAACGACTGTCCCTTGCTTCATGACGAACACCGGGCGCTCTGTCGCGCGAATGTCCTGCAACACATCACCCGGCACGGCGACGATGTCGGCGAATTTTCCCGCCTCCAGCGTGCCCGTCTCCTTGTCGATGCCGAGCAGGCGCGCGGAACCCAGGCTGCTCGTCATCAGCGCCTGCGCAGGCGCCATTCCGAGTTCCACGTAATCGCCGAACTCCTGCGCGTTGATGCCATGCGGATAGACCACCGCATCGGTACCGTACGCGATCGGCACGCCGATGCGCAGCGCGTTCTTCATCATGCCGCCGTGCGAGGCCGCCGCTTCGCGCGCCTTCTTCGCGACCTGCGGCGGATAGGTGTTCGCCTGCTTCTCCACGAACTTCACCGTCATGCGCGTGGGCACGAGGTAGACGCCCTTCTCCTTCATGCGCTGCAGCGTTTCGGGCGTCAGGAAGCTGCCGTGCTCGATCGAATCCACGCCCGCGTCGACGGCCATGCGCGCCGCGCGGTCTCCGTGCGCGTGCGCCGCGACCTTGCGCCGCCACGCATGCGCTTCGTCGACGATGGCGTTCAATTCCTCGGGCGTGAGCTGCGGCACGTCGACCGGATCGGTTTCCGACAACACGCCACCCGACGCACAGATCTTGATGTTGTCGGCGCCGTACTTGAGTTGCTCGCGCACCGCGCGGCGGCAGGAATCGGCGCCGTTGCACACGCCGTCCTTCTCGCCGAACTCGCGCACCAGGCCCACCGGGAAGTTGGGCGCGTCGCAATGCCCGCCGGTCGAGCCGATCGCATGCACCGACACCAGCATGCGCGGGCCTTCGGCGAGGCCTTGTTCGATCGCGTTGCGCAGCGCGACGTCGATGTAATCGCCGGCGCCGACTTCACGGATCGTCGTGACGCCCGCCTGCAGCGTGATGTGTGCGTTGCGCTCGGCGTGGTAGGCCTGCTCGACGGGCAATCGCATCATCGAGTTGTAGAAACCGCGCGTCCACGATTCGTCGTAGTCGCTGGTCATGTGCGTGTGCGCGTCGATGTAGCCGGGTACCAGCGTCGCATCACCGAGATCGATGACCTGCGCGCCGGCGGGCGCGGGGGCATCGCCGATCGCTTCGATGGTCTTGCCGCGCACGAGGATGCGGCCGGGCGAGACGAGCTTCCCGCTGGCGCCGTCGAACAGGTGCGCGGCTTGCAGCACGATGGGTTTGGCGTCCGGCGCAGGCGTCTGCGCGTTGCCGGCGAATGCAGCGAATCCCGCGATTGCGGTCAGGCAAGCGATTCCGACGATCCGGCGCATCCGCGCTCTCCTCGTGTTGTTGCGATGCCGCTGGCGCGGCGGCTCAGGAACACACGGTCGCGTCGTCCCCTTCAACTACGCGGCCGCTGCCGATCAAGACCTGGAAAAGCGCTTCGCTCCACAGCTCGTAACTGCCACCCGTCATCGGGCAACTGGACGTCGCGCGCACCTTTCCGTCGACGAGCTCGGCTTCGATGTAGACCGTCTGCCCGGGCACGACGGTAAAGAACGTGTCGTGCAGGATCGGCTGGAAGACCGGGTAGGTCCGGTCGAACGTCGTGCCATCGGCCTGCTTCAGCACGATGTGCACATCGCGTTGGCAGGGGCGCTGCGGATTGCCGCACAACTCCGCTTCCAACTGCTGCGGGCTCATGGGCGGCGGCGGATCCCCCGCGAACGCAGGGCCGGCGACAACGATCAGACCGGACAACCACCATCGGCTCGCACGCATCGATGCCCCTCCCCGTCGTGGGGCCGATCATAGCCCCACTTCGCGGCGGCGTTACTGCTTCTTGACCGGGGTGAACATCAGGTCCTGGTAGTCGAAGCTGAAGTCGGCGATCGGCGAGACGGCCTTCATCGTCACGTGGTCGATCTTGCCTTCCGCGTCGAGGGCGTAGGTCACGTAGGCCGGTTCGATGTTCGGGTCGTCCCACACGGCGCGGAAGGTGTCGTGGTGCGCGTGTTCCAGGCGGCCGACCATGCCGGGCGTGCGCGTGAAGTCGATGCGCAGCCCGCCCTTTTCGTTCTTGATCTCGATCGGGCCGTACCACGGGTCGTTGTAACGGCCCGCGTAGTCGGCTGTCGCGAGCGAGGCCTTGCCCGGCGACGGGCCGCGCGCCTTCGCCGCTTCATCGAGCGCAGCGACGCCGCCCGCGATGCGGTTGTCGGCGAACTCATCGAACGCGGCCAGCCAATCGGTGTCCGGCGCGCCGAGGTAATGGTCGAGCAACTCCATCGCGACGCCACGCATCGCCTGGAAGTCTTCCGAATTGATCTGCACCGCGATGCCGATGTTCTTTTCCGGCACGAGCGCGACGTAGGTCTGCACGCCGAAGACCGCGCCGCCGTGGTCGATCACCTTCACGCCGCGATAGTCGCGCACGCTCCAGCCGAGCGCGTAGGCGGAGAAGTTCGGCGAGAACGGCGCCAGCTTGCCCGGGTACTTCGCGGTGGGCGTGAGGATCGCGGGCGTCCACATCTGCTTCGACTGTTCTTCGCTGAAGACCTTGACCTGCTTGCCGTCGGCGTTCTTCCACGTGCCGTGGCCGAGCTGCACCTGCATCCAGTGCGCCATGTCGTTCGCGCTCGACGACAGACCACCCGCCGGCGCGGCGTTGTCGCCGAGCGTCTTGCGTTCGTCGAGCACGCCCTGTTCGCCCAGGCCACGCACGCGTCCGCCGAGGCGCGCATGCGGCCACGCGCGATTCGGATTGGCGAAGCGCGCGGACTGCTCGGTCACCGAGCTCGTCATGCCCGCGGGCTTCAGCACGCGCTCGCGCACGAACACTTCCCACGTTTGCCCGCTGATCTCTTCGATCAACTGGCCGGCGACGGCGTACAACAGATTGTCGTACGCATAGCCGCTGCGGAAACTCGTCGCGGGCTTGATGTAACGCAGCGCGCGCACCGTGTCGGCGCGGCTGCGCGAGGAACTCGGAACGAACATCAGGTCGCCCGCGCCCAGGCCCAGGCCGCTGCGGTGCGTGAGCAGGTCGCGCACCGTCATCTCGTTCGTGACCCACGGGTCGTACATGCGGAACCACGGCATGTGGTCGATGATCTTGTCGTCCCACTTCAGCTTGCCGTCGTCGACGAGCACCGCGAGCGCCGCGGTGGTGATCGCCTTGCCGGTCGAACCGGTCGGGAAGATCGTGTCGGCATCCACGCGCTCGGGCGCACCGAGCTTGCGCACGCCGTAGCCCTTCGCGAGCACCGGCTTGCCGTCTTCGACGATCGCGATCGCCATGCCGGGCACGCCGTTTTCGCGCATCGCGGCTTCCACGCGCGCGTCGAGATCGGTGGGCACTGCGGCGAAGGCGGTGTCGGCGATGACCAGCAGCGTCGCCATGGCGAGCGCGGAACGAACGAGAGATCGAGCCATCGATCGGTTTCCTTTCACGAAAGGTTGGAAATTCAGGATTGCGGCGCGGCGATGGGTCGCGGCGCGCGATTCCGCAGGCGCCAAACGCCGACGGTCAAGAGAGGAAGCACGTAGACGACGAGGAACAGCCACGCCAGGCCGCGATAACCGCTTGCGATCAACTCGACCAGGCCGAAGCGCGCCGCGATGAAGATCGAGCCGACGAGCAGCACGGTGGCGATGGAGAAACGCGCGACGTTCGACAACTCGACGCCGCGCTGCGTGCGCCACGTCGCCGCGATGCGCTCGTTCGCCGCATGCACGCAGGCCGCGCCGCTTTCGAGCAGCGCGCTGAAGATCATCGCCTGGAACAGCACGTGGAAGACCGGCATGTTCAATTGGCGCAGCATGAAATCGGACGGCAAGGCTTCGGCGCCGATCGACGGGTACCACGCGATCATGCACACGAAGAACAACAGGCCCGGCAGCATCGCGAGCGGCCCTGCGATCACGCCCGCGACGACGGCATCGCGCTTGGTGAGGAAGTGGCGCGCGAGCGGCAGCACCATCACCGCGCCGACGATGTTGTAACCGGCGTAGGTCAACCCCCCCGAAAGCCAGCCATCGGTCGGCACGGGCGTGGCGAACTGCTGCATGGCCTGGTTGCCGAATTGCGTGAGCACGAACACGAACAGCAGCACGTACACGCCGTACAGCAGGAACGAGACGTACTTGAACAAGCGTTCGACCGAATGATTGCCGAACGCGGTGAACGCACCGATCGCCAGCATCAGCAGCAAGGTGCCGACCAGCGTCGGCCATCCGAACACCGCCTGCCCGATCGCACCCGCGGCCGCGCCGAACACGGCGAGAATCAAGACCATGAACACCAGGTACGCGAGCTCGAACACGATCGCGAACGGACCGAGCAAGTTGGCGAAGAAGCTTCGATAGTCGTAACTGCGCGTGGCGTGCGCGAGCGCGAAGGTCAGCGCGCACAACGCGCTCCACGCGAACATCGCCACGAGGATCGCCATCACGCCGCCCTGCGGGCCGCTCGGGATGAAGTACTCCGCGAGTTCGCGCCCCGTCGCATAACCGCCGCCGATGACGGCGGCCTTGAACGCCAGGCCCGGCAGGATCCAGCGTTGGAAGCGGCTGCTGCTTGCGGGCGCGCTCATGCCAGGCAGGATGCCACGAGGCGGTCGAACGCATCGCCGCCGCGGATCGGATCGGCGACGGGCAAGCCGATGCGCTCGCTTTCCGCCGCGATCACGCGTGCGGCCTCGTCGGCGTCGAGCTTGCCGGTGTTGAGGCTGATGCCCGCGCAGCGAATGCGCGGCGACGTGCGCGCACCAAGACGCAACGCGAGTTCGATCGTTTCGCGCAACCCCGGCACCGGATAATCCGGATGGCCGAGCACGCGATCGCGTCCGGGTTCGTGGCACACGACGATCACGTCGGGCTGGCTGCCATGCAGCAACGCGAGCGACACGCCCGCATACGCCGGATGGTGCAGCGACCCCTGGCCTTCTATCACGTCCCAATGCGACGGCGCCGCATCGGGCGTGAGGAGCTCGGCGGCCCCGGCGGCGAAGTCGGCCACGACTGCGTCCATCGGGATCCCGCCGCCGGCAATCAATATGCCGGTCTGTCCCGTCGCGCGGAACGTCGCATCGACGCCCCGGGACTGGAACGCACGCGCGAGCGAGAGCGCGGTGTATTTCTTGCCGAGTGCGCAGTCGGTGCCGATGGTGAGCAATCGACGACCAGTGCGCGCTTTACCCGTCGCGACCGGAATGCGCTCGGGTGGAATGCGGATGTCGATCAGCCGCCGACCGAGTCGTTCGGCGGTTTCGCGCAGTCGCGGGAAATCACGAAGGCGCGCATGCATGCCGCCGATCAGGTCGAGCCCGGCTTCCATCGCTTCCACGAGTGCGTCGAGCCAAGCAGGCGGAATGAATCCGCCTGCGTTGGCAACGCCGATCACCATCGCTTTCGCGCCTGCGCTGGCGGCCTGCGCGGGTGTCAGGAAAGGCAGGCCCGTCGTGACCGTTGCGCCAGGCACCGAGAACTCGCCGATGCAGCGTTCGGGCGCCCAATCGCGCAACCCGAACGCCGTCTTCGCATAGCCCGGCTCGGTGGTATCGCCAAGGAACAACAAGTAAGGCTGAGGCAACGCAATGGTGTTCATCGCGGCGGTATTCACCAGGTTCGTCGAGGTCGGATGGATCAGAAGCGGTAGTCGACCTCGAGCCCGAAGGTGCGCGGCATGATCGGCGTCGCCGCGGTGTGGTGCGTCACGCCGGTGACCTGGTTGGTGATGTCGGACATCGTCGAATAGGCGCGTTCGTCGAACGCGTTCTTCATGTAGCCGCGGACCGACCAGTGCGCGTTGGAGACCGACAGGTACAGGTCGAGCGCCTGGTAGCTGTCGATGTTCAGGCCGGGCGTGAACTCTTCGAAGACCACCGTGCCGCCGACCGCGACGGCCTGGCGCTGCGTCGTCGCCGTGATGCGGTCGTCGACGAAGCGATAGCCGCCACCGACGTTCAGGCCCCAATCGCCCGTGAGCGGCAGGTAGTAATCGGCGGTGGCCGACCACGTCAGGTCCGGCACGTAGGGCATGCGATCGCCCTTCAGGCCGGTGTTGATCAGCACGTCGGCGCCGGGACCCGCGCCATCGGGCACGACGATCGTCGGGAAGTCTTCGTCGATGTTCGAATCGTTGAACGCCGCGTTGAGGCCGAGCGTCAAACCGTCGATCGGACGGAAGTTCGCCGCGATTTCGAGGCCCTGGCTCGTGGCTTCGCCGCCATTGACCAGGCCGCTGACACCGTTGACGAGCGAGGCGACCTGGATGTCTTCCCAATGGATCTGGTAGCCGACGACGTCGAGCAGCACGCGGCTGTCGGCGAACGCGGACTTCATGCCGATTTCGTAGCTGGTGAGCGTGGAGGAATCGACCTGGCGCGGAAGACCGACGGCGACGATGTTCGGGCCGCCGGGCTGGTAGCCGGTCGACACCTTGCCGTACACCATCACGTCCTTGGTCACCTGGAACTGCGGCGTCACGCTCCACGTCACGACGTCTTCTTCGGACGTGTTGAACTCCGTGCCGATCGGCGCGAGCAGGCCGGCGACGACATCCTGCGTGAACTCCTGCTTGTTCTGCGCCCAGCGCAAGCCGGCGCCGAGCTTGAACCAATCGTTGAACTTGTAGGCCGCGTTGCCGAACACCGCCGTTTCTTCGTACGTGCTCGGCAGGTACAGATCGCCCAGCGAACCCACGATCGAGTTGAACGGTTCGGGCAGCGGGCTGCCGTCGAACTGCGTGAGCGGCACGAACTGGTGGTTGTCGCCGCGCTCGTCGTCGTAGAACGCGCCGAGCAGCCATTCGAACGGCGCGTCGGCCTTCGAGCTCAGGCGCACTTCCTGCGTGAACTGCTTCAGGCGCAGGTCGTTGGTGAGGTACGCGCTGCCGCCGGGCAGGCCGAACAGCGTGGTGTAGTCGCCGTAGGTGTAGGTCTGGTCGGTCGTGATCGAGGTGAAGACGTCGGAGTAGCTCGTCGCCGAAACCAGGTTGGCCCAACCCAGGTCGTAGTCGACGGTGAGCGCGTAGTTCTCGATGTCCTTCTTGAACGCTTCGTCGACGACGACGAAGTTGGCCAGGCCGTAGATGTCGTCGTGCGTGGTCGGGTCGAGCGCGATCGTCGAATTGTTCGGGCTGTCGATCTTCTGCTTCATCAGGGCGAACTGCACGCTCGCCTTGTCGTTCTTGAACAGGATCGACGCACGGCCGCTGAACTGCGACGCATCGTTGATGTCTTCGCGGCCGTTGACGAGGTTGTCGACGTAGCCGTTGGGCTCGTTGCTCGCGAAGCTCGCGCGCAGCGCGACTTCATCCTGCGCAAGCACGAGGTTGCCGCCGGCGCGGTAGTTGAACGAGTTGCCACCGGCGCCCTGCGTATCGGCGATGCCCATGCCGACGCGGAATTCGTTCTGCGTGGTGTCGGGCTTCTTCATCACGTACTTGATCAGGCCGCCCATCGCGCCGGCGCCGTACAGCGTGCCCTGCGGGCCGCGCAGCACTTCGATGCTGTCGATGTCGTAGGGCAGCAGGTCGAGCGTGAACAGCGTGGCCTGCTGGTAAAGGCTGTTGGAACCCAGCGGCGCTTCATCGACATACGTGCCGACGGTCGATCCCGGCGAAAGCGCCGCGATGCCGCGCATCGACACCTGCGTCTGGCCCGGCGAACCCGAATCCTGGATCTGCAGGCCCGGCACGTAGTTCGCGTAGTCGGACATCTGCGTGGCGTTGATGTTTTCCAGCTGCTCCGCGCTCAGCTTGGTCACCGCGGTGGCGACTTCGCGGATGTTCTCCGTGCGCTTGTTCGCGGTGACGGTGACGACGTCGAGTTCCTGCGCGGTCGCTGCCTGCTGCGGGTCCGCCGGCGCGGCCTGCTGCGCCAGGGCCGGGCCTGCGAGGCCGAGCGCGAGGGTGATCGTGATCGCCGACGTCAGCGAATGACGGCGCATCGCCGTGTTGCGGTGTTTCTGTTGCATGCCTTTCTCCCCAGAAGGTTTGCTGTGGCCTTATCAGGATGTAAGCATCCTGATTGGAAAACTGTCAATCGGTATAGGACGGAATCCGGGACCGCTCGTCGGAGGCCTGCCCATTCATGGTTTCTGCGCGCGTAACGGCCGGGTCGAGCAGTCGCAACAAGGTCCCCGCGAGTGCCGCGACGCCGGCCATCACGGCGAAGAACGCCGCGTGCCCCATCGCGCTCCACAAGGTGCCGAGCGCGCCGGCCAGAAGATTTCCGCCGAACGAGGCGAAGTACCAGGCCGCGATCGACGTCGCCGCGTAACCCGCCGGCGCGAGGCGCGCGAACAGGCTCAACCCGATCGGAAGAATGAAAAGCTCGCCCGCGGTGAACAGCACGAAGAACGCGGCGAGCCACACCCAATGCGCGTGCCCTTGCGCGCTCGCATCGACCAACGCGAGCAGCAGGAACGCGAGCGACACACCGAACGCACCCAGCGCCATCTTTTTCGCCGGTGCGGGTTCGCGGCCGCGGCTGGCCTGCTTCGTCCACATCGCGACGAGCACCGGCGTCATGAAGATCACGAGGAACGGATTGAGCGACTGGAACCACGTCATCGGAATGACGAAGTCGCCCGCGTTGCGATCGAGCCCGACATCCGCCCACAACGCGATCGTGTTGCCCGTTTGTTCGTAAGCGCCGCGGAACACCATCACGCAGACGGCGACGGCGGCCAGGGTGAGGATGCGTTGCTTCATCGCCGCGAACGGCATGCGTTGCGCGGGCGCGAGATCTTTGACCTTGGGTCGTTCCGGCGGCAACCACCGTCCGCCCAGCGTGTAGATCGCAAGGCCGGCCAACATGCCGACGCCCGCCGCGCCGAAGCCGTAATGCCATCCGTACAACTCGCCCAGCGTGCCGCACACGAGCGGTGCGAGCAATCCGCCGACATTGATGCCGACGTAATAGAAGTTGTAAGCCGAGCCGCGGCGCGGATCGTCCTTCGCGTACAGATCGTCGATCTGGCTCGGCAGGCTCGGCAGGAACAGGCCGTTGCCGATCGCGATCGCCGCGAGCGCGAAGTACAGCATCGACTCCGACGCCATCAGGAAATGGCCGAAGGACATGATGACCGCGCCGATGATCACCGAGCGTTTCCGCCCGAGCCAACGGTCCGACACGATGCCGCCGAGGATCGGCGTGAAGTAGAACGTCGCGATGTAAACGCCGTACACCATCGACGCGTGCTGTTGCGAGAACAGCAACTGCTTCGTCATGTAGTAGACGAGCAGCGTGCGCATTCCGTAGTAGGAGAAGATCTCCCACATCTGGGTGAAGAACAGGATCGCCAGGCCCGGCGGCTGACGCAGCCAGCCAGGTTTGGCGATGGACTGCGTCACTGCGTTCACAACACGGCGTCCGGCGAACCCCACACCGATGCGGGGCAATCGACGAGCCCGTCGTAATACACCACGCCCGGCGTGCGATCGCGCTGGAGGAAGATCGGGCCGTCGAGGTCGACGATGTCGCAGAACTGGCCGAGCAGGAACGCCGGCGCCATCGCCAGGCTCGTGCCGACCATGTTGCCGACCATCACCTTCTTGCCCAGCTCGCGTGCGCGCGTGGCCATCAACAGGCCTTCGGTGAGGCCGCCGCACTTGTCGAGCTTGATGTTGACGACGTCGAACCAGTGCGCGCGCTCTTCGAGTTCGATCAGCGACAGGATGCTTTCGTCGGCTGCGATCGGCACGGTGCGGTCGACGCCATCGAGCTCGCGTTCGTGGCCGCGGCGGCACGGCTGTTCGAGCAGGGAGACCTTCGCATCGACGAGCGCGGGCAGCAGGCGCTGCAGCGTGCCGGGGATGTAGCCCTGGTTCGCATCGACGCCGATCCACGCATCGGGACGCACGGCGCGCACGGCGTTCAATCGCGCGATGTCGAGTTCGACGTCGCCGGTGAGCTTGAGCTTGATCGCGCGAGCGTGCGTGTAGGCCAGGGCTTTCTCGGCCATCACGTCCGGATCGTCGGCGCCGACGGTGAACGTCGTCGTCAGCGGCTTGGGCTTTTCCATGCCCGCGAGTTGCCACGCGGGGATGCCGGCGATGCGCGCTTCGAGTTCCCACAACGCGCAGTCCAGTGCATTGCGTGCGCCGCCGGGCGGCAGGAGGTCGCGCAGTTCGTCGCGTGTGATGCCGGCCTGGATGCGGTCGCGCATCGAATCGAGCGTGCGCAGCATGTCGCTCGGTTCGTCGCGCAGGTAGTACACGCCGGAGGCTTCGCCGCGGCCGATGATCTGGCCCTGGCGCAGGTTGACGACGGTCACCGGCGAGGCTTCGAACACGTGGCCGGAGATGCGGAAGGGTTCGGACAGGCGCAGCAGTTCATTCCGCAGCACGAGCTCGACGCGGTCGGTCTGGATCACAGGAATTCCCGAAAAAAGGCGCGGCGGCTTTTGGCCGCCGCGCGGGGGTCCGTCAATAGTCGGCCGAGAAGCCGATGACGTGAGTAGCGAAGCCGATGAACAGCAGCGAGAGGAAAGCGGCGGCGATCACGATCGCCCACACCTTCGCCCACTTGCGGCGGTTGCTGGTCAGCACTTTCCAGGCGTTCCACACCGCGACGATCGCGCCGAGCGGCAACAGGATCGAGACCAGCGAACGAATCGCGATGATCATGCCGTCCTGCGCGGGCGTCATGAGGTCGAAGTTCGACAACATCGACACCACGAAGGCCAGCATCCCGCCGAAGGCGACGAGCACGGCGAGCGAGGCGATGCGGATCCAGCGATGCGCGCGCGCATCCTGGCCCGCCAGCGCGTACTTCGTGCCGTAGTGGCGGCGCACCATCGCCGACACCGGCCAGGCGAGCACGGTCAGCAGGAGCACGATCAGGCTGCCGAACAACATCGGCAGGAAGACCGCCGGCGTCTGCCAGAACGCGGCGCGCTGGAACACCATGATCGAGGCGATCGGTTCGGCGCTGAAGCGCGTGACCTTGCCGTCGACGACGTCGGCCGCGAGGCGGTCGCCGCTGTTGGTGTCCTTCCACACGAACGGGCTGACTTCGCGCCACTTCTTCGGCGCGCCGCTGTAGGCGGCGAGCATCGGCACGCTGATGGTGCCGTCTTCGTTGGCGATGACCTTGGTCTGGCCCAGCACGTAGACCAGGTTCATGAAGTTCGAATCGGCGCGGCGGCTGCTGTTGTACGTGCCGGCGATCATCTGCGCGTGCTGCTTCGCGGTGGCTTCGTCGACACCGGCGGCTTCGGCGGCCGGGGCCTTCGGCGGCAGGTAGCGATTGACGAACGCGGTGACCAGGCCATCGCGGATCAGGCGCGCACTGCCTTCCTTGCCCGAGCTATTGGTCGACACGTAGATGCCGACGTTGTCGTCCGGGAACAGCTGCAGGTCGCTATGGAACCACTGCGTATCGCCGCCGTGCGCGATCGCGCGATGGCCGTTGGCGGTGGTTTCGTAGAAGCCGAGCATCATCTTGTTGAGCGGACCGACCGAGGTCTGCCCGGTCTCGTGCATTTCGTGCGCGGTTTCTTCGCGCAGGATGCGCTGGCCGTCGAACGCGCCGTTCTGCAGGTGCGCGATCATGAAGTTGCCCATGTCCGCGCCGCTCGCCGTCAGGCTGCCGGCCGGTGCGAGGTTGATGTACTCGTAGGGCTTCTCCTTGCCGTCGGACGCGGACTCGTAGCCCTTCGACGTCATCGCGAGCAGGTCCTTCTGGACCGGCTGGCTGAACGAGGAATGCTTCATGCCCAGCGGCGAGAAGATGTGCTGCGCGATGTACTGGTCGAACGGCTGGCCCGACACGCGCTGCACGATGTAGCCGGCGAGCGCGGTGGCGTAGTTGGAATACGCCGGCGTGGTGCCCGGCGCGTAGATGCGCTCGGGGATCCAATGCTTGAGCGTCGCGTCGAGCGGCAGGATCTCGCTCTCGTTGTTCGCGATCAGGCCGCGGATCACCTCTTCCATGCCGGTGGTGTGCGTCATGATGTTGCGCAACGTGACCGGCTTGCCTTCGTACGGCGGAATCTTGAAGTCGATGTACTGGTTGACGTCGGCGTCGAGGTCCAGCTTGCCCTGCTCGACCAGCTGCATCACCGCCGTCCAGGTGAACAGCTTGGAGATCGAACCCGGGCGGAACAGCGTCTTGTCCGGGTCGACCGGCGTGCGCTTGGCCAGGTCCGAGAACCCGTAGCCCTTCTTCAGCAACACCTTGCCGTCCTTCACCACGACCACGACCGAACCGGCGACGTCGGTCTGCTCGAGCGCATACGGCATGAAGCCGTCGAGCCAGGCTTCGACATCGGTGGCGGTCATGCGGTCGGTCGGACCCGGCATCGCATCGGACGGCGGGGGCGCGGCGGACGTCGCGGGCGCTTGCTCGATGGGCGGCGCCGTCACCGGCGGTTGCTGTGCGGCCGCGGTGAACGCGACGCCGAGCGCCAGCAAAGCGGTGAACAACGGACGTTGGATCAATCGCATCTTCCTCTCCCCAGGGTGATCTCGAAGGCCGCCGCGCCCCACGCGTTTTGGCCGCTGGTGAGAATAACCGTCCTGATCGGAGAATTGTCAACCTACTTTGGTCATTCCGGCCTAGAATCCTCTCCAGTAACGTAGTCAGGGCGCCCCTGGGTGGGGCGGCACAAGGCCCAAGAGGCATGGAACCGGCATGACAAGGCAACACCCGACGATCGGCGCCCTCCTTCGCGGACTGCGCACGCGCAACGACTGGACCCTGAAGGAAATGAGCCAGCGTTGCGGGATTCCGCTCTCCACGCTGTCGAAGGTCGAACACGACCGCCTCAGTCTCACTTACGACAAGTTGCTGCAGATCAGCCAGCGCTTGAACCTGCGCATGTCGGAATTGTTCGCCGAAGAAGACGCGACGCCGGAACCGGCGATCACCGCGCGCCGCAGCATCGGCCGCATCGACGACGCCGTGCGCGTCACCACGCCGAACTACGACTATTTCTATTTGTGCCCGGAATTGCGCCGTAAACGCATGATTCCGGTGCTCACGCGCGTGCGTGCGAAGAGCATCGCCGAGTTCGGCGAACTCGTGCGCCACCCCGGCGAGGAATACATCCACGTCATCGAAGGCCGCGCCGAAGTGCACACCGAGTTCTACGACCCGATCGTGCTCGAAGCGGGCGAATCGGTGTACATCGATTCGAACATGGGCCACGCGTACATCGCCGCCGAAGGCTGCGAGGAAGTGCTGCTGCTGGGTGTGTGTTCGAGCGCGGACGAGCAGATGATGGAATCGATGATGCACATGCACGACGAGATGTCGGGGAAGCTCGTCGCGGTGAAGTGAGGCGTCAGTCGCGCACGGGGTCGACCGCCAGCGACTGAAGGGTGCCCACTGCCAGCGCTTCGATCCGGAGCGTGTTGCGTCCTTCGGACAGCGCGACATCGCCTGCTTGGACGATGGCGCCATTCACCCGGGCACGGAATGTCCCGTCGCCGACGATCTGCAGCCGATAAGGGCCCGCGCGCTCGACTTCGACGGTGTATTGGATCCATTCGCCCACCTGCATCGCGACGCCATCGCCGGTCAGCTCCATCCCGTCGTTGCGATACGCGGCCGACGGATTCCAGTCGGTGTTGGGCTTGCCGCTTTCGTTCGCGGCGGTGGTATCGAAATACGCGATGCCGTTGCGGCCCATGTCGAAATCGAGCGCGTCGATGTCCGTGCCTGCGGAGGCGACGCGATGCGGTTTGAACGGCATCCCGGATTCGCGCGTGGGCGCAAGCAGCCAGGCATCGACGACGTCGGGGTGCTGGACGTTGTTCTCGAAACGAATGTCGTGCGTGGCCAGGCGCATCAACGCGTCCTCGGCCTGCGCGGCGGAAGGCTTGGGGCCCTCGCCTTTCCAGTACGCCAGCACGCGCGCATACCCTGGATTCGGCACGATTTGCAGCGGATTGTTGTAGCGGATCTTCTTCAACGGCCACGCCGCCCAACCGATCCCTTCGGCCTCCACCGTCTGCACCGTGCGTGCGAACCAGTCGTTGGAGTTCTCGCCCGTCTCGCCGAGCCACAACGGGAGCTTCCATTTCGCACGCAAGGCGAGTTGATCGGCGATCGTCTCGCGCGTCGTGCCGTTCCAGTATTTGTGGAAGCTCAGGACGAGGTTGTCGTCCCACAGGCCCGCATCGAGCACGCCGCGATAATTGTTGCCCCAGCAGTTGCCTTCGATGACGATCATGTGGCGCTTGTCGATTTCGCGGATCGCGCGCGTCGTGCGTTCGAGCAAGGCCCGCAGCGGCGCGTTGCCGGTTTCGTTGCAACCATGTTTGTCGTTGCGGTCGGCAAAGCCCCAGTTCGGCTCGTTGATGATGTCGTAGGCCGCGATCGCCGGCTCGTCCTTGTAACGCTCGGCAAGCTTCTGCCAGAGCGCGACCATCTTGTCCTGGTTCGCCTGGGCGTCCCACAGCGAAGGCTTCGACGGATCGCGATCGGCGATGTTGTTGTCGTTGCCTTGTCCGCCGGGCGCGGCGTGCAGGTCGAGCACGAGGTACATGCCGTTGGCTTTCACCCACGACAACAGCGCATCGGTGCGTTGGAAGCCTTCTTCGCGCCAGGTCTGTTTCCCGGCGATCGGTTCGCCTTCGATCGGCGCGGTGAACAACGCGTAATGCATCGGCAGGCGCACGGAGTTGAAACCCCACGCGGCCATCGCGTCGATGTCCGCCTTGGTGACGTAGTTGTCGCGCCAGGCCTGCTGGAACGCGCGCATCTTTTCGTCGCCGATCAGATCGGTGATGCGCGCTTCAATCGAGTGTTGGGTGCCCTCGCCGGGCACTTCGAGCATGTAGCCTTCCTGCAGCATCCAGCCACCGAGGCCAACGCCGCGCAACAACACCGGCTGCCCGGTTTCGCCGACGATCTGGCCGTCTTTCGCGCGCAGGAAGCCCTGCGATTGCGCATGCGCCAACGGCGCGCACGCGACGAGGACGCACGCGGCCAACGCGCGCACGGCCCTCGCGCGCATCACGCAGCGCCCGCGGGCGCGGGTTCGCGCGGGCCGGGGCAATACTGGTCGATGTAGGCCTGGTGCGACGGCAAGCCGTTGACCTGCGAGTCGACGGTGCGCTTGATCTCGTCGAGGAAGCGCACGAGATCCTCGCGACTCATCACGTCGGCCGTCGGATGGTGGCGCTTGGGCATCACGCCCTGGCCCATCATCACCTGGATCCAGGAGTTCTCGGCGAACAACTCGTCGGGCACGCGATACACGCTGCCGGTTTCGCGGAACAACTCGATGCGATGGCGCAGCGACGGCGGGATGTCCATCTGCGCGATCGCGCGCCAGTACGGCGTGTCGCGTCGCTCCGTCAAGGTGTAATGCAGCACGACGAAATCGCGCACGTGCTCCAACTCGGAAGCGAGCTGCGCGTTGTACTGATCGACTTCGGGCTCACTGATCACCTGCGGGAACATGCGCAACAGATGCACAATGCCGCGCTGGATGAGGTGAATTGTGGTCGATTCCAGCGGCTCGATGAAACTGCCGGCCAGACCGAGCGCGACGCAGTTCTTGTACCAGGACTTCAGGCGCTGGCCGGGGCGGAAGCGCACGGGCCACGGTTCCTTGATCATTTCGCCTTCGAGGCTCGACAGGAATTCCTGCCGCGCTTCGTCGTCGCTGATGTAGCGGCTCGAGTACACGATGCCGTTGCCGACGCGATGCTGCAGCGGAATGCGCCATTGCCAACCCGCGGTGCCGGCGATCGCGCGCGTGTACGGCACGGCGTCGCGCACGGCGGTGGTTTGCGTCGCCAGCGCGCTGTCGTTGAACAGCCAGTGCGACCAATCTTCGAAACCCACGTTGAGCGTCTTGCCGATCAGCAACGCACGGAAGCCCGTGCAATCGATGAACAGGTCGCCTTCGATCAGCGAGCCATCGGCCAGTTTCAGCGCTGTGATGTAGCCCGATTCGAGGTCGGTCTCGACCTCGACGATCTTGCCTTCGACGCGCTTGGCTCCGGCGTTCTGGCTCAGCGTCCGCAGGAAGCGGGCATAGAGACTCGCATCCATGTGGTACGCGTAGTTGATGCCGCCACGCGGCAGATGCGCGAACTTGTCCTGCAACGCGGCCTTGAGCTCGAAGCAGTAATCCTCGTATCCGCCTGCGATGCCGAGCTCGCGTCCGCGCTGCCAGAAATGCTGGAAGCCCGCGGACCAATGATCCTTGCCGCTCATGCCAAAGGAATGGATGTAGCGATGCCCCTTCTGCAGCCAGTTTTCGAACGAGATGCCGAGCTTGATCGTGCCCTTCACCGCCGACATGTATTCCTGCTCCTTGATGTCGAGCAGGCGATGGAAGGTGACCAGCGTGGGGATCGTCGCTTCACCAACGCCGACGGTGCCGATCTCTTCGGATTCGACCAACGTGATGTCGAGCACCTTGCCCAGCGTGCGCGATAACGCGGCCGCCGCCATCCACCCCGCGGTGCCGCCACCGGCGATCACGACGCGGCGAATGGGCTTGTTGCGGATGTCGGCGGCGGAGTCGTTCACGGCATCTGACCTCAGCGATTGAGTCGTTGCAGCAGTCGGGCGCGCAGGTTGCGTGCGCGTGTTTCGTCGAGCGGCGCCAGTACGCGGCGCGCCGGTTCGGGGATGTGTCCGGCGGTGTCGTCGCCGGGTTGGAACACGTAATGGCGGAAGACGTCTTCCCAGATCGCGCGTTGGTCCGCCGGCAAATCGCGCACGGTCATCATCGCGAGCATCAGCGCGTTCATCGGCGTGTCCATCCACGCCGGTGTCTGCCGCCACCAATAGTTCACGAGCACGTTGAAGGTCTCGAGGCCTTCCATGTGATGCCACCACATGCTCGGGATCAGCACCGCGTCGCCGGGTTCGAGTTCGGCCGTCAGCGCGTGCCTGCGTGCTTCGGCGAAACGCGGGAAGCGCGCTTCGTCGGGTGCGGCGAAATCCACGAGGCTGATCGCCTGGCCGGCCGGCGTGTAGTCGAGCGGACCGATGTAGAGATTCGACAACTGGTCGGGCGGAAACAGGGTGACGCGGCGGCGTCCCGCGACGACGCACGCGAGATTGTCCGGCACATCCTGGTGCGCGGCGATGCGCGTGCGATTGCCGATCCAGATGCTCGCGAGCGGATCGCGATCGCGCAGGCCCAAATCGTTTTCGTTGCGAAAGCCCGGCAGCCACGTGTCGATCGTCGTCGATGCGACGTAGATCGCCGGCGGCGCTGCATCGCTTTCGTACTTGAGCAATGTGTCCAGCGCGACGCCGAGCGGCACTTGCTCCTGCCGGAAATTGAAGCCGCTCAGATCGTCGTTGTAGAAGAAGCGCCCGCCGATTTCCGGAGGGCCGACCGTCGCGACGACCGGCGGCGACTCGCGTCGATCGAACTGCTTGAGATAGTCGACGGCCGTCTTCGCGGACGTGCGCGCGGCGCGCACGATCGGCCAGTCCGACACCACGCCACGCAGCACGACCGGCTGGCCGCCGTGCAACGTCGCATCCGGCAAGGCGTGCGGATCGACGTTGGAAAGCTCGGGGATCGGCTTAGCGTCGGGCCACATGGCGGCGATTCATCCGCTCGATGAGGTCGCGGAACCGCGCGACGGAGGCGACCACCATGTACGCCGCTTCAAGGTGGCCCGCGCGATGCAAGGCTTCCAGCGCGGGGCCGGACAGCGCGCGCAAGCGTTCTTCGTTGACGATGTAGAAGCCGACGAGGCGATTGACGGTGCCGTCGTCAAGTTCGACATCGAGCGCGAAGGATTCGATCAGGTCGTTGTCGAGCATCGCGGCCATGAAGTCCGGCACGGTCTCCAGGCCTTCGTGCAGCGCACGCAGCACCGAGCTGATGCGATCCAGGTATTCGGTGGTGCCGCCTTGTTCGCGGAACAGCGCTTCGTCGCCGCCGTTGCGCACGCGTGGATGATCGAGATCCACGTGCACCATCAGCGCATCGCCGTCGCGGCCGATGAGGAAGGGCTGGCGTTCGATCGCGAGCGGCACGTACGTCGCATCCCAACGCTCGCCATCCAGAAAGAGATTCTCGCCCTGCTGGAAGCCGAACAGCGCCAGCGGCTGCATCGCACCATCGGCCGCCTTGTGGAAGACGATCGGGTAGTGCGCCTGCACGTTGCGGAATTCGGCGGGGAACGTGGGCGCCGACATCACGTCGTCGCCGAGCGCGGCCGCGTGGCGGCTGTCGATCCGCAGGTGGCGATGCTCGATGTTGTTCAGCAGTGCGTGGTTGGCCATGGTCGTGTCGTGCGATGCGGCGCTGGGTCCCATCCTATGCGGGTTTCGCGTGCGCGGGGAACATGCCTCGCGCTAAATGCGGGGCATGCCGCGCGACATCACGTGGTCGAGCATCTCGCGATGGCCCGGCAGGGCCGCGAGCATCTTGCGGGTGAGGTCGGCGGCTTCGCGGAAATAGCCTTCCGCGCGCGCCACGTCGTCCATCCGTCGTGTCGCCGGCCGTGCGTCGGGCATGAAGTTCATGCCGTAGAGGATGTATTGGTAACTGGCGGAGGGGAACACTTCCTCGACGCGATACAGGTCGTACTTCGACGGCGGCTGGTGTCGCCAGAGCTCGAGCAGGTCCTGCAGCCGCTGCGGGATCGATTCGGGGCGCAGGTTGTCGCGCCAGTAGTCGGTGTCGGTGCGTTGCGTGAGCACGTAATGCAGCTTGAGGAAGTCGACGACACGCTCCCAGCGGTACTGGAACGCGTCGTTGTAGCGGCCGGCGACGATGTCCATCGCCGCGCGCGTGGCGGGCAATTGATCGCTGAGCATCGAGGCCGCGAGTTCGACCAGCACCAGCGACGAGGCTTCCAGCGGTTCCATGAAGCCGCTCGACAGACCGATGGCGACGCAGTTGCGATGCCAGGACTTCGGGCGGTAGCCGGGGCGAATGGTGATGCGAGGCAGCGTCGTGATGTCCTGCTCGCGGCCGCCGGTCGCGACGACGTACTGCATCAACTCGCGCTCGGCCGCTTCGTCGGTCGTGTGCGTGCTCGAAAACACGTGGCCCACGCCGCGCCGGGTTTGCAGGCCGATGTCCCAGACCCAGCCGGCGCTCTGCGCGGTCGAAATGGTCTGGCACGCGATCGGCCATTCCGGATCGGTGTAGGGCACCTGCAGGGCGATCGCGCGATCGTTGAAGAGCACATGCTTCTGCGAGGCGATGTCGATGCCGTAGTGCTGGCCGATCAGCAGCGCGCGCATGCCGGAGCAGTCGATGAACAGATCGCCCTCGATCGCACCGTGCTCGCGCGTCTGCAACGACGCGATGTCGCCGTTGTCGTGCGCGTTGACGCCCGTCATGTGGTCGGAGACGTGGCGAACGCCGAGGCGCTCGATGCAATGCTTGCGCATGAACACGCCGAGCTTGCCGGCGTCGAGGTGGTAGGCGTAGTTCGCGACGCCTGCCCACTCCGGTGTCGAGAATTGCTTCGGCGCCTTGCCCGCTTCGCACAGGTGCGGCTGGAAGCTCACGAGCTTGCCGAACGGCACCTGGCTGTGTTGCATCCAGCCCGCGACGATGTTCGTGTCCAGGTAACCCTGCGGCAGCACGAACGGGTGGTAGTAGTAATCGTCGTCGTGGTCGCGCCGCCAGCGTGCGAATTTCGAGCCTTGCTTGAAGGCCGCGTCGCAGTTGCGGATGAAGTCGGTTTCGGTGACGCCCGTGCGGCGCAACGTGTCGCGCATCGTCGGCCACGTGCCTTCGCCGACGCCGATGGTTGCGACGTCGGGCGATTCGATCAGCGTGATGCGAACGCCGCTGCCGCTGGCCGCGTCGTGGTCGGCGGCCAGCACGGCGGCGGTCAGCCAACCGGCTGATCCGCCCCCCAGGATGACGATATTCCGGACTTCGCCCAATCAGAAGTTGTAGCGCACGCCGAACATGTAGCGCGGGCCGTTCTGGGTCGCGTAGAGCAGTTGATGCTCGTTGCGGCCATGGATGCGGATGGTCTCGTCGGTGAGATTGATGGCCTCGAACTGGAACGACAGGTGCTCGTTTAGCTTGTAGCCGATGCTCAGATCGAGTTGCCCGTAGGCCTCGGTGTAATTCGGGTTCGGAATGCCCGATCCATCGAACAGGCCGGACAGGAATTCGTCGCGCCAGTTGTACGCCGCACGCACCGACCAGTCGTAGTTCTCGTAGAACACGACCAGGTTGGCCGAATCGCTCAGGCCGACCAGCGCGAACTGCCCACCCAACTGGTAGTTGTTGTAGTTGAGGTTGGGGCTGTCGACGATCGTGTAGTTGGTGGCCACGCCGAAACCCGAGTCGCCGAAGACGTACTGCAGGTTGAGTTCCCAACCATCGAGCGTCGAGTCTTCGGTGTTCGCGGGCGTCGTGATGCGGAAGGTCGCCAGGGGATCGGTCGGCAGTCCGGTGATCGTCGGCGTGTTGCCGTTTTCGGGCGTGCCATCGGCATCCACGCCGGGCTGACCGTCGAAGTTGGCGAAAATGAAGTTGCGGATACAGACGACATCGGTGGTCGCGCAGCCACTGCCGATCGCGGCGTTCCAGTACGCGCCGCCGACCGGGGTGTGCAGGTTGAACGGCGTCTGGCCGTCGCTGCCGCCCACGTCGAGGATCTGTTCGGTGCCGATGTAATTCTTGATGTTCTTGCGGAAATAGCCGACCGACGCGTAGCTCGACTCGGCGAAGTACCACTCGGCCGAAAGGTCGAAGTTCTCCGACTGCAACGGCTTGAGGTTCGGATCACCCTGCGAACCGGTACCGCCGTCGACGCGGACGATACGGTCGAGCGTGCGACCGCCCTGCATGTCCGCCCAGCCCGGCCGACCGATGGTCTCGCTGTAGCTGCCGCGCAGGATCATGTCGTCGCGGACGTGCCACGTCAGGTCCACGTTGGGCAGCAGGTAATCGTATTTGCCCTGGATCGTGGCGAAGGCCGGATCGGCGAAGACCAGGTTGAGCTCGTTCGCCGAGCCCCACGCGATGCCGGTCGCAACCGGAACCAGCGCCGATGCGGTGATGCGGGTGCTTTCCCAGCGCGCGCCGATCGCGACGTCGAGCGGCATCTGCCAATCGAAGGTCGTCGTGTACTGCGCGTACGCGCCGGTGGAGTTCTCCTGCGTGCGCAGGTCGCGCTCGAACCTGCCCGGCGCCTGGTACCAGTCCGGACGTCCGGTGAGTTCGACGGCGCGGTTGCGCAGGCGTTCGAAGTCGAACAGCAGGAACTGGTCGGTGAATCGCGGGTCGTTCGAACCGGAGAACGAATCGAAGTAGTTCCCCATGTTGTCCGCGAACCAGATGCTGTCGTCGTAGTCGGCCGGCGTACCGACGCCGCCCCACGTATCGCGCTGCATGAAGCCGTAGGCGGTGCGGTTTTCCACTTCGGTCCGCGAAACGCCGAAGTCCAGGCCCGAGGCCTCGCCGAATTCGGCGCGGCCACTGAGTTGCAACTGCTTGATGTCCGCACGCGTGTACGCGTTCTGGAACACCGAACCGGTGACCAGTGCCTGCGAGGGCGCGACCGCCGCCACACCCGGCGGCAACGCGACGGTGAGCACGGGGAAGTCGCCGCTGAAATCGGCGGTCGTCGTGCCGCGCACGAATGCGGCGACACCGAGCACGCCCGCCGAACCCCACGGGCTGTCGGGACGCGTTTCGGCGGAGGAGTCGTGGTAGTCGAGCGCCAGGTCGAGGCCGTCGCTCACTTCCCACGCCACGTTGAAGCCGAGCGACTTGTTCTCGTTGACGTTGGCCAGCTGCATGCCGCCCATCGACAAGTCGCTGGTCGCCGGGTTGATGATTTCGGAGTAGATGATCGGCGCGGCCACCGGACCATCGGTCCACGAGGTCACCGACGGACCGAAGTTGAACCACACCGACAACTCGTTGCGTTGCTGCTGGATCTTGTTTTCGGAGTACGTGTAGTCGAGCGTCGTGGTGATGGCATCGGTCGGCGCCCACTGGAAGGCGACCTGGCCGTTGGTGCGCTTGCGCTGCACGCCGTTGATGCTGAAATTCAGGTTCTGCGGCACCGAATAGATGTCGGTGGCCTCGGGGCGATTGATGATGTTCTCCGAACCGGGCGAGCCCGGCTGCGGAATCGTGCCCCAGTTGTTTTCGTCGCCACGGAACGGGCGCCAGCCATTGGGCACCGAGACCTGGCTGTAACCGAAATCGCGCTCCTGGTAGCTGCCCGACACCGCGACGCCGAAGCGCCCATCGGCGAAGGTCTGGCTCCAGATGCCCGAGATTTCGGGCGTGAAGTCATCGCCCTGCAACGAGTCGGGCAGGTTGCCGTTGGACGAATCGTTGACGGCCTTGATGCCGATGTTCGCGACCGGATCGCTCTCCAGCGGACGCGCGGTCTTGATGTTGATCGTCGCGCCGATGCCGCCGGGTGGCGTGTTCGCGCGGCTGGTCTTGTAGACCTCCACCGCCGAAATCGCTTCGGAGGCGAGGTTGGCGAAGTCGAAGGCGCGCGAGTTGGAAATGCCCGCGCCGTTGGCGTTGCTCGATGCGGGCATCTGGCGCCCGTTGAGCAGCACGAGGTTGTAGTCGGGGCCGACGCCGCGCACCGTGACGCGCGAGCCTTCGCCCAACGAACGGTCGATCGACACGCCGCTGATGCGTTGCAGCGATTCGGCGAGGTTGGTGTCGGGGAACTTGCCGATGTCCTCGGCGACGATGCCGTCGACGACACCCTGCGCGTCGCGCTTCATGTTCATCGAGGACGTCAGGCTGCCCTTGATGCCCTGGATGGTCACCGTGTCGAGCGTCCTGGCTTCCTCGTCGCCGCTGACGGTGGCCTGCCCGGATTGTTGCGCTGCATCAGTCGATTGCGCGGGGGTCTGCGCGTCGGTCGATTGCGCGTACACGGGTTGGCCGAGGGCCAGGAGCAGGGCCGAAGCGAGCAAGGTGCGCTGCGGAACGACGTGCCGGTGCTTCATCAGAACTTCTCCCAGGAAATTCACGACGGTGATGCGGGCAGTCGTCCGGGCGGGGTGCACGGCGATAGCGGGGCGATGATTACAGCGACGTTGACAGCGCTGTCAACAGGTCGCGGTCAAAGGGGCGGCAATCGGTCCGAAACCGGGGGAATCGACGCGATTGATGTTGCGGCGCAGCGAAATCCAGCGCGGCGATCGCTCACCGGCGACGGGGTGCCGCGGTGGATTCGCGGATGAGCACCGCGTGGTCGACGCGCAACATGCGCCCGGCTTCGGGCGACTTGATGCGTGCAAGCAACTCGAGCGTGGCCATGCGCCCCATTTCGGACGTGGGCTGGCGGATCGTCGTGAGTGCCGGATGGATGTGTCGCGAGATGGGCGTGTCGTCGAAACCGCAAACAGAGAGATCGCGCGGCACGGACAAACCGCGCAACGCTGCGGCACGAATCACGCCCGCGGCCATGTCGTCGTTGGCCGCGAAAATCGCGGTCGGCGGATGCTTGAGTGCGAGCAATGCGTTCGCACCCTGCTCGCCCGAATCGAACGAGAATGCGCCTGGCACGACGAGCGCGGGATCGTATTCGATGCCCGCGCGTTGCAAGGCCTGCTTGTAACCCGAGTAACGCCACTGGCTGGCGCCGTGCGCGCTCGGGCCCTTGATGTGCCCGATGCGGCGATGCCCGAGCTTGATCAATTGCGCCATCAGATCGAGCACGGCCGTGGTTTCGTCCATTCCCACGCCGATGCGGTCGGCTGCGTGTTTCGGCGCGATGCATGCGAACGGCACGCCGCGTTGTTCGAGGAAATCGAGCACGACCTTGTCGTCGGTCAGCGGCGGAATCAGCACCACGCCATCGGGACCGAAGTTGCGGAACAGCGTCTGGATCTCCGCGACTTTTTCCTTGCCCGTGCTCAGCGGCGAGAGGAACAGGTTGTAGCCGCTGTCGTGGCACGCTTCGAGCATGCCGCCCTGGATCTCCATCAGGTAGTTGCGCGATGGATTGTTGTAGACCAGCGCGACGCTGTACGAACGATGCCCCGCGAGGCTGCGCGCCGACGGATTGGGCTTGTACTGCAGCTTCTCGACAGCGCGCATCACGCGCTCGCGCATTTCGGCGCGCACGTTCGGCTCGTTGTTGAGCACGCGCGAGACGGTCTTCATCGACACGCCCGCGGCGGCTGCGACATCTTCGATTCGGTTTCGCATCACGTGGCGTGAATGGGGTCGTGGGCGCGGCGCATCTTGCCAGAATGGATGCACGAGCACGCGCGTGGTTCCCATACCTGCCGGTATGCCCGGTCGGTCTGCAGTCGCGCGCGAAATGCTGCGCCGCACGAATTGACAACCCCCTTGGGCGCCTGTATTGACAGCGCTGTCAGCAAACCGGCGGGCTCGCGCCCGCGCGGTTCCCCCCGCATTGGATGCAACAGGAGCGCGAGCGTGCAGGCGAACGTCTTCGTGGGAGCAGGCGCGTTGGCCATGGGCCTCGCAATGACCGC
The DNA here is from genome assembly GCF_009740395.1 of Noviluteimonas gilva. GTDB lineage: Bacteria > Pseudomonadota > Gammaproteobacteria > Xanthomonadales > Xanthomonadaceae > Noviluteimonas > Noviluteimonas gilva. Next base: position 904,961 of record NZ_WOXT01000001.1, on the reverse strand, counting down.
AAGCAGCGACGCGGCGCAGCCCGCATCCACGACGGCCGCGCCGCTCGCGGATTGGCCGCGCATCGAAAGCCCGGTGAAAACCGACGCGGTGCTGGAAGCGCGCATCGCGCGCATCCTTTCGGACATGACGCTGGCCGAGAAGATCGGCCAGATGACGCAGCCGGAGATCAAGGCGATCACGCCGGACGAAGTGCGCCGCTACCACATCGGCTCGGTGTTGAACGGCGGTGGCTCCTGGCCGTCGATGAACAAGCACGCGACCGTCACCGATTGGCTGCGGCTGGCCGATGCGTACCACGATGCCTCGATGCGCAGCGACGCGAAGACGCCGATCCCCGTGATCTGGGGCACCGACGCCGTGCATGGCCACAGCAACGTCTTCGGCGCGACGCTGTTCCCGCACAACATCGGCCTGGGCGCGGCCCATGAGCCGGCCCTCGTCGAGCGCATCGGGCAGGCGACCGCGCAAGCCACGCGCGCCACCGGCATCGACTGGGTGTTCGCGCCGACGCTGGCCGTCGCGCAGAACGTGCGCTGGGGCCGCAGTTACGAAAGCTTCTCCTCCGATCCCGCGCTCGTGCGTGCGTACGCGGCCGACTACATCCGCGGCTTCCAGGGCGATTTGCGCGGCGACGGCACGGTGGTCGCGACCGCGAAGCACTACATCGGCGATGGCGCGACCGACCAGGGCCACGACCAGGGCAACGCGGTCATTCCCCTGCGCGAAATGATCAACGTGCACGGCCAGGGCTATTACGGCGCGCTCGGAGAAGGCGTGCAGACGGTGATGGCGTCGTTCAACAGTTGGCACGACGTCGAAGCCGGCGTCGACTACGGCAAGATGCACGGCACGCACGAACTGCTGACCGTCGCGCTCAAGCAGAAGATGGGCTTCGACGGCCTGCTCGTCTCCGACTGGAACGGCATCGCGCAGGTGCCCGGTTGTTCGAACGCGAGCTGCCCGCAGTCGATCAACGCGGGCATGGACATGGTGATGGTGCCCGAGGACTGGAAGGCCTTCATCGCCAACACGACGAAACAAGTGGAGGCGGGCGAAATCCCGATGTCGCGCATCGACGATGCGGTGACGCGCATCCTGCGGGTGAAGCTGCGCGCGGGGTTGTTCGACCGCAAGCCGTCCGATGGGCGTTACGCCGGCAAGGAATCGGCCGTCGTGCACCGCGAGCTCGCGCGCGAAGCCGTGCGCAAATCGCTGGTGCTGCTGAAGAACGAGAACGGCGCGTTGCCGCTGAAGCCGGGCATGCGCGTGCTGGTGGTGGGCCCGGGCGCCGACGACATGCCGCGCCAGGCCGGTGGCTGGTCGCTCACCTGGCAGGGCACGGACAACACGAACGCGGACTATCGCAACGCCGATACGGTGTTGGCCGCGATGCGCGAAGCGCTCGGTGCGGATCACGTGACATTCGATGCGCGCGGCGAGAACGTCGACGCGAGCAAGTTCGATGCGGTCGTCGCGGTGATCGGCGAAACGCCGTACGCCGAAACCAATGGCGACATCATCGCGTCCGAAACGATGTCGCATAGCCGTCGTTTTCCCGCGGACCTTGCCGCGGTGCGCGCCGCGGCGGCGACGGGCAAGCCGGTGGTCACGGTGCTGTTGTCGGGCCGTCCGCTGTACACCAACGATTTGTTGAATCTGTCCAACGCGTTCGTCGCCGCGTGGTGGCCGGGTTCGGAAGGCGGCGGCATCACCGATGTGCTCGTCGCATCGAAGGATGGCAAGCCGCGCTTCGATTTCCAGGGGCGCCTGCCGTTTTCGTGGCCGGGCACGCCCTGCCCGGCGCCGGAGAACCGGCCCGACCCGAAGAACCCGCCGCTGTTCGCACGCATGTACGGGCTGACCTACGCGAAGCCCGCGCCGGTCGCGCATCTCGACGAATCGACGGTGACGAGCTGCGGTGAAGCGACCTCGGTGCCGGTGTTCAACACCGCCGCGGCCGCGCCCTTCGCGCTGCAGGTCGAAGCGAACGGCGCGACGCAGGCCATCGGTGCATCGCTCAACGACACGCTGCGCTTCCCGACGGCCAAGCCCGCGATCGAAGTCGCGACCAGCCAGGTCAACACGCAGCAGGACGCCAAGCGCGTGACGTGGCATGCGCCTGCGCGCGTGTTCGCGCGCAGCGCGGGCCCCGTCAATCTCAACAACATCGCGTTCGCCGACGGCGCGCTGCAGTTCGATGTCATCGTGCATGCGGCGCCGACTTCGCCGGTCGTGCTGGCGATGAATTGCGGCAAGACCTGCGACGGCGTCGATATCGCGCCTGCCCTGTCGAAGCTCGCGATCGGTACGAAGGCGACGCTCAAGGTGCCGTTGAAGTGCTTCTCGCAGCGCAAGGTCGATGTCGGTGCGGTGGTCGAGCCGTTCAGTGTGTCGGTGACCGCGCCGTTCTCGGCCTCATTCACGCGCATCGCGGTCGTCGCGGGCGCGGCGCGCGCTGCCGATGCGATCGACTGCGGCACGCCCTGAGCCTTCGGTGCGGAGCGCGCTCGGTCTCTTGTTGCTCGCATGCGCCGCATCGGCGCATGCGCAAGGCTTCGCATGGCCCGATGGACGCAGGGCCGCGGTGAGCCTGGCCTACGATGATGCGTTGCCCTCGCAGTTGGATATCGCCGTCCCCGCGTTGAAGAAGCGCGGGTTGAAGGCATCGTTCTACCTGACGCTGGCGAACGACACCGTGGCGAAGCGACTCGACGATTGGCGCGCCGTGGCCGCCGACGGCAACGAGCTCGGCAACCACACGCTGTTTCACCCGTGCTCGGCATCGCAGGAAGGTCGCGAGTGGGTCGTGCCGTATCGCAATCTCGACACGATGACGCCGCCGCAGATGCATGAGGAGGTGCGCCTCGCGAATGCGATGTTGCACGCGATCGACGGACGGGATCGCCGCACGTTCACGCCGCCCTGCGGTGATCGGCTTGCGGGCGGCAAGGATTACGTCGACGGCGTATCGCCCCTGTTCGACGGTCTGCGCGTCCCCGGCGATGCGGTGGTGTCCGAAATGGCGGCGCTCGATCCGAACGCCGTGCCCGTCATGGCGCCGGTCGGCCTGACAGGCGCGCAACTGATCGCCCTCGTCGAAGACGCCGCGCGCAAGGGAACGATGGTCAGCTTCACCTTCCATGGCGTGGGTGGCGATTACCTCACCACCTCCGCGCAGGCGCACGACGCATTGCTCGATTACCTGGCCGCGCATCGCGATACCCTTTGGGTCGCGACCTTCGACGACATCGCCACCTACATTCGCTCACGACGGGAACCCAAATGAAGACACGCGAACTCTCCAGTCCCGTCGCCATCGCGATCGTCAGCCTCATCTTCTTCGCATGGGGCGGCATGACGAGCCTCAACGACGTGCTGATCCCGCATCTGAAAGCCGTGTTCTCGATGAACTACGCGCAGACGATGCTGATCCAGTTCACCTTCTTCGGTGCGTATTTCCTGATGTCGCTGCCGTCTGGCGCGATCGTTTCGCGCATCGGCTACAAGCCCAGCATCGTCGTCGGGCTGATCACGGCGGCCATCGGCGCGGCACTGTTCTACCCCGCGGCACGCCTGCCGTCCTACAACGTCTTCCTGCTGGCGCTCTTCGTGCTGGCGAGCGGCATCACCTTGCTGCAGGTGGCCGCCAATCCCTACATCAGCCTGCTCGGCCCGGCGGCGACGTCGCACAGCCGCCTCAATCTCGCGCAGGCACTCAACTCGCTGGGCACGACGGTGTTCCCGTTCTTCATCGGCCCGCTGATCCTGTCTGCCGCAGTGCTCGGCGCCGATCAACTCGCCGCGCTCTCGCCCGATGCGCTGGAGGCCTATCGCACGACGCAGGCGCGTTCGGTGCAGGTGCCGTACCTGTTGCTCGCCGGCGGCCTGGTCGCGATGGCGATCCTCGTGCTGGTGCTGCGCATTCCCTCGCTGAAGCAGGGCGTCGACGCGGGCGAAGAACGCCACCACAGCTATCGCCATGCGTTGCAACGCGCGCACTTGCGTTGGGGCGTGATCGCGATCTTCCTGTACGTGGGCGCGGAAGTCGCGATCGGCAGCTTCCTGATCAACTACATGGCGCGCCCGGAAATCGGCGGCCTGAGCGAAGCCACCGCGAGCCGCTATCTCGTCTACTACTGGGGCGGCGCGATGGTGGGCCGCTTCATCGGCGCCGCGTTGATGACCGTCGTCGATGCACGCAAGTTGCTCGCGCTGTGCGCGGTCGTCGCCGCGGTGTTGCTGGCCATCACGATGGGCACGAAGGGCAACGTCGCGATGTACAGCGTGCTCGCGATCGGCCTGTTCAACTCGATCATGTTCCCGACGATCTTCACTTCGGCGATCGAAGGCATGGGCTCGCTGACCGGCAAGGCGTCGAGCCTGCTGGTGATGGCGATCGTGGGCGGCGCGATCGTGCCGCTGCTGCAGGGCATGCTGGCCGATCGCATCGGCATCCAGCCGGCCTTCGTGCTGCCGCTGCTGTGCTACGCGTACATCGCCTGGTACGGGCTGCGGGGATCGCGCATCGGCGTGGTGGAAGCGACGACGACGCAGGCGCCCCTACGCGCGATGCATTGAATCAAGCGCGAAGGTGTTTCGGCACCTTCGCCTTCAACAGCGTCACGAGCGCGGGATCCATGTACGCGTAATCGTCCGGGATCCCCAGCACCACGATGCGTTTGCCGCCGATGTGCGCGCGGAAGCGCGTCGACAGCTTGTTGCGATGCGCGCGCTCCATGACGAACACCAGGTCCGCCCACTGCAACAGCTCGGGCGTGAGCGGATTCTCGGCGTCGTGGTTGAGGCCGGCCGACGAGGTTTCGATGCCGGGCCAATTGGCGAAGACCTGCTCGGCGGTGGGACTGCGCAGTCGATTCTGGCTGCAGAGAAAAAGAACGTTGGTCATGTTTTCGCGGTGGGATCGCCCAGCGTGTCGTTCAACGCGATCGCGGCGACGACCATCTGCTTCGCCTTGGTGGCAGTGAGTGCGTCGCCTTCCCTCAATTCGATCGTCGCGAGTTCGTACTTGCCGTTGCCCTTGAGCCGGTCATCCAGGTCGCGCAAGCGCTTGCCGCGCCAGAAGCCGAACAGCACGCGCTCGTCTTCGGCGCGAATCAACAACACCGGGCCGTTGTGGAAGTAAACGAGGTGGCCCCACTTGATGCGTTCTTCGAGCGCGCCCGCCGACAGCGTGGCCTTGCGCAGGCGCTCGACGAGCGGTTTGCGCCAGCCGTCGAGCGCGGCGAGATACGCGTCTGGGGATGCAGCCGGAATGGACTTCTTCATGGCCATGCACGGCACCTCGTCAGAATTTTTCACCCACCGGGAAATAGCGCCACGTCCCCACCGGCATCTTGCCCAGCGACACCTTGCCGATGCGGATGCGCTTGATCGCCACAACGTCCAAGCCGACTTGCTTGCACATGTCGCGCAGTTGCCCCGGCTCCGCGCCCTTGATCGCGAAGCGCAGGCGGATCTCGTTCTGCCAGCTCACCTTGCACGGCGGCAGCTCACGTCGGCGGTAGAACAACCCATGGTTGAGTCGCCGCAGTCCCCACGGCGCGATCTCACCGGACACCTCGACGATGTACTCGTGCTCGATGCTGTCCGCGTCTTCCGTGAGGCGACGCCAGATGCGGCCGTCCTGCGAGAACACCATCATCCCACTGTCTTCGCGATCGAGCGGCACCAGCGGCGTCAGTCGCACGAAGTGGTCGTCGATCGATTCGATGCGCGTGGCGAATTCGGTCCAGCGCGATTCCGGCGTGATCAGCGTGCGCGCGAGTTTGCGGCCCTCGATCGCGTCGTAGCCGACCGGCTTGTGCAAGACGATCGTGGTGGGGTCGGGGGCGGCCATGCCGGCCAGTGTAGGGCCGCGCGACTGGATCGTGGTGGGCCCACCAGCAACCGAAAAGATTGCGTAACCACCTGATGAATAATACAAACCACCCGAAGCGCCCCAGATCCTGACTCACGATCTGACTCACTTCCGCGAAGTCTCCGCCAAAGACTGCGGACGCGCATATGCGTTGCCTGTGGTTGGCGAGCCTATTCCCCTACTAGGGTACCGAACAAGCCCACTTCCCCGAGTGCTGGGGCCAGAAGCCCCAGGTTTGACGCCTCGGACTTATAGGTCGAGGAGCCGAACTATTTGTGCGTGATCTTGGTGATCGTGCCGTCCATACCGCTCGAGGTGAACTCGAACTCGACTTGATCGCCTTGCTTGACCGACGCCAGATCCACATCGGGTGCCTTGAAGGTCATGGTCATCGCCGGCCATTTCAGTGCCTCGACAGGTCCGTGCGCGATCGTGATCGTCTTGGCGGCGGCGTCGACCGCCTCGACCGTGCCACTGGCTGAGGCCGTGGCGGCTGCTTGTGCCGTTTCTGGCATGGACATCGATTCGGCCGGAGCTGGCGCGGGCGCCTTCGATTCTGCGGGCGTTTCCGGAGTGGCGGCGGTCACTGGGGCATTCGCGTCATACGACGGCGACGAAAGGCGGTCAGCAGGGCAAGCGTGAGCACCAGGGTGGGCGTTTTCATGGGAACTCCTTGGTCGAGGTGATTGGTGAAAAAAGAGACCATCCACGTGCAGCTAGCAATGCGCAGGTGGTCAGGCTTCGTCAGCAAGGGCAACGGCAATCGCCCTTTTCGGTAGCAGCGGTCGCGTCCGTCATGATGACGCGGTCGTAGCGCTTCGCGACGCCATCCACCAACTCGGCGGTCACACACGAGGCCTCGGTGGCGGTGACGCGCGCGTGCCCGATGGTTTTGAACAGCGTCGCACCGCTGCTCTTGAAGGGGATGGAGCCGCGTTGAATCGCCAGTGACATGCCGACGTCCGGTCGCGGCGTGTGCTTGAAGCACACTTGGAGCTGATGATCGCCGACCTGATGGACCGAGCCGACTGGGGCTCGCTCACGCGGCGCGGCCGCAGCGGCGATCGGGAGCAGCAGGCTGATGGCGAGCGATGTCAGATGCAATTTCATGGAAACCTCCTGATAAGCCAGAGGGAGTGGCACGGCGAGCGCCAAGCGCGTCGCTCGCCGTGGTCCGTCATGTCGGCAACGCCGACGAAGGAAGTGGGTCACGAGTCCACCGTGATCGCGCCAGGCGATGACGCTGCAGCAGCCGGTAGGCGGCCGGGATCACGACCATGGAGAGCAGCGGTGCACTGAGCATGCCGCCGACCATGGGCGCAGCGATGCGCTGCATGACTTCGGAGCCGGCACCACTACCGATCAGGATCGGGAGCAGACCCGCGAGGATCACGGCAACGGTCATCGCCTTCGGGCGCACGCGTTGCACGGCGCCTTCGCGAATGGCAGCGTCAAGCTCGGCCTCGCCGGAGGCCGGGTTGGCAGCGAGTTGCCGCTCCCAGGCATGGCGTAGGTACAGCAGCATGATGATGCCGAACTCCGCCGCCACGCCGGCCAGGGCGATGAAGCCGATCAAGGTTGCGACCGAGACCGCGTGGCCCATGGCCCAGATCAGCCAGAGGCCGCCGACCAAGGCCAACGGAAGGCTGAGCATGATGATCGCGGCTTCCGACGCCCGGCGGAACACCAGGTAGATCAGCCCGAAGATGATCACCAGCGTCGCGGGCACCACCACGCGCAAGCGTTCGCCGGCGCGCTTGAGGTACTCGTACTGGCCGGACCAGCCCACGGCGTAACCGGCCGGCATCGGCACCTGCTTGGCGACGGCACGTTGCAGATCGGCAACCACCGAACCGAGGTCGCGTCCGGCCACGTCGACGTATACATAGTTGGCTAGGCGGGCGTTTTCGCTGCGCAGCATCGGCGGGCCTTCGCTGTAGCTCAGCTCGGCCACCTGTCCCAACGTCAGCTGCACACCACCTGGCGCGAGCAACGGCAGCTGCGCGAGCGCGGCCGGCGAGTCGCGGATCGTGCGCGGATAGCGCACCACCACGGGGTAGCGTTCGCGGCCCTGGATGGTCTCCGCGACCGGTTCGCCACCCACTACGGTCGCAATCAAACGCTGCACGTCGGCCTGACTCAAACCGTACCGGGCGGCCGCGTCGGGCCGCACCTTCACGTCGATGTAGCGACCATCCGCGATGCGTTCGGCCAGCGCCGAACTCACGCCGGGTACGGTGCGTGCTACCCGCTCGATGCGATCGCTTACCTGCGCCAGCACGGCGACGTCTGGGCCGGAGACTTTGATGCCGATTGGGCTCTTGATGCCGGTGGCCAGCATGTCGATGCGGTTGCGGATCGGCGGCACGAACAGGTTCGTCAGGCCCGGCACCTTGACTGCGCGGTCGAGTTCCTCGCGCAGCTTCTCCGGCGTCATGCCGGGCCGCCACTGGTTGCGCGGCTTGAAGGTGATCGTGGTCTCGAACATCTCCAGTGGTGCCGGGTCGGTGGCGCTCTCTGCCCTGCCTGCCTTGCCGAACACGTGGTCCACTTCGGGCACGGTTTTGAGCATGCGATCGGTCAGTTGCAGCAGTTGACCGGCCTTGCCGGCGGACAATCCCGGCAGCGCCGATGGCATGTACAGCAAGGTGCCCTCCTCCAGCGGCGGCATGAACTCGCTGCCCAGACGCAGGAACGGAATCAGGCTCAGCAGCAGCACAGCGCCCGCCAGCGCCAACGTCAGTTTCGGAAAGCGCAGCACCGCGTCCAGCGCCGGCCGATACAGCGCGATCAAGGCGCGATTGAGTGGGTTGTCCTTCTCAGATCGGATATGACCACGGATCAGGTATCCCATCAGCACCGGGATCAACGTGATGGACAGGCCCGCCGCTGCAGCCATGGCGTAGGTCTTGGTATAGGCCAGCGGCGAGAACAGCCGACCTTCCTGCGCCTGCAAAGCGAACACAGGCACGAATGACAGCGTGATCACCAACAGACTGACGAACAGCGCCGGACCGACCTCGCTGGCGGATTCCGCCATCAGCTCCCAGCGTTCGGCGCCCTCCGGTTCGCGGCCCCGAGCCTCGCGGAAATGTTCAAGGTGCTTGTGCGCGTTCTCGATCATCACGACCGCCGCATCGACCATCGCGCCGATCGCGATCGCAATGCCACCCAGCGACAGCAGATTTGCGGTGATGCCCTGATAGTGCATCACGATGAATGCCGCGAGCACGCCCAGCGGCAAGGTAATTACCGCCACCAGCGAGGAGCGTATGTGCCACAAGAACAACGCACACACCAGCGCCACGACGAGAAATTCCTCACCGAGCTTGCGAGTGAGATTGCGCACGGCCTCGAGGATCAGCTCGGAGCGGTCGTAGGTCGGGACGATCTCGACGCCAGGCGGAAGGCTTGTTTTCAAATCCTGCAGCCTGGCCTTGACGGCTTCGATTGCCGCGAGCGCGTTCTTGCCCGAACGCAGGATGATCACACCACCGGCGACCTCCCCTTCCCCGTCGAGCTCGGTGATACCGCGCCGCAAGGTCGGGCCGCGTTGCACCGTCGCCACGTCCTGCAGCAAGACCGGCACGCCATCGGTGCCTGTCGTCACCGGCACGCGTTCGAAGTCGGCGCGAGAGCGCAGGTAGCCTTCGCTGCGGACAATGAACTCGGCTTCGCCCTGTTCGATCACCGAACCGCCGGTGGCGCCGTTGGCGGCCTGGATGGCGTCCGTCAGCTGGTTGATCGTGATCCCGCGGGCGGCCAGCGCCTGTGGGTCGGGGGTGATCTGCCAGGCTTGCACCATGCCGCCGACGCTCGCGACTTCGGCCACGTCGGGCACGGTCTTGAGGTCGTAGCGCAGGAACCAGTCCTGCAACGCCCGCAGCTGTCCCAGGTCGTGACGACCGGTGCGGTCGACGAGTGCGTACTCGTAGATCCAGCCCAACCCCGTGGCATCCGGTCCTATCGCCGGATTGACCTGTTCCGGCAAGCGATCGCGGACCTGGCTCAAATACTCGAGCACGCGCGAGCGAGCCCAGTACAAGTCGGTCTTGTCGTCGAACAGCACGTAGACGAACGAATCGCCAAAAAACGAGAAACCGCGCACCGCCTTGACGCCGGGGACGGACAGCAGCGTCGTCGTCAGCGGGTATGTGACCTGATCTTCAACGATGCGCGGCGTCTGCCCCGGCCACTCGGTGCGAATGATGACCTGCGTATCGGACAGGTCCGGCAAGGCATCGAGCGGTGTGTGCAGCACGGACCAGATGCCGGCCACCGCCAGCGCGATGGCGGCTACCAGCACGAACAGCCGGTTGGCGATCGAAGCGCGAATGATGCGGGCGATCATGGCTGTCGCTCCACAGCAGGCACATCCCGAATGGTGCAATCCGGGCTCGCCTCCGGCGCGAACTTCGGCACCAGTTGCATATCCATGAAGGGCGACTTGCCAGGCTGGTCGAAATGCTTGTCCGGCACCATCGGGTCGTACCAATAGGCCACCGGGCATTGCCGCGCCTTGGTTGGCGCGCTGACCGCTGGCTTTGCAACGGCCGGGGGCGTCTGCTTCTTGGGCAGCGTCTCGGATGGCGTCGTGCGCATGGGCGCGGTCTGCGGCGGAGCCGGTATCGCCGTGTCCGGCATACCGGGCATGACATCACTCGGCATGTTCGCTTCTTCATCGCCTGCGTCGGCATTGAGGCGTTCGAGTGCGCCTGACAGGTTCGCTTCCGAATCGATCAGGAACTGCCCCGAGGCCACCACTTTTTCGCCGCCATTGAGGCCGGCGAGAATTTCGGTCATGCCGTCGCTACTGCGACCGGTCTGCACGCGCACCGGATGAAACGAGTCGTCGGCGCCGAGCACGATCACGCGGGCCTGCGCCCCCGTTCCGATCAACGCATCCGTCGGCACCAGCGGCCGTTCGGCGCCCGAGGTTGGCTGTAGGGCGATCTGCGCGAACATGCCCGGCGCGAGCAGACCGTCCGGGTTGTCCAGGACGATGCGAGCCCGCTGCGTGCGGCTGCTCACGTCCACCTGCGGCAACAACGTTTCCACGCGGCCGTGGAAGGTCTCGCCTGGCAAGGCGTCGACGGCCGCCTCCACCGACGTGCCTGTCGCGATACCCGCGCTGCCCGCTTGCGGAATCGACGCCTCGAGCCAGACCGTCTGCGTGCCGTTGACGCGGAACAACAGCGTACCCATCGGTGCGGACTGACCTTCGCGCACGCCGATTTCGCTGACGACGCCAGTCACGGGCGAGGTCAACGTGAGGCGCCCGCCCTGCCCGGCGCCACTGCCCGCGGGCAATCCCAACGCACGCAGCCGTTCGTGGGCGGCGGACTGCAACCCCCGTGCTGCGGCCGAACGAGCGCCACCCAGTGCCCGTGCTTCGGCTATCGCTGTGTTCCAGCTGGGCGCGATGATGCTGGCCAAGGGTTGTCCGGCGCGCACCGGCTCAAACGGGGCGCGCACGTGCAAGCGTTCGACGATGGCGTCGACCCGCGCACTGACGATGCGTTCCTGCCGCAGATCCCAACCGATGGTGCCGGGCACGCGGATAGCTGCCGCTAGCTGGCCGCGCTTGACCACCACCGTGCGGATGCCGAGGTTCTGGCGCACGCCCGGCGCAACGGCAATGCCGCCGGCCGTCGCCTCGTCGGCGTACTTCGGCACCATCTGCATGTCCATGAAGGGCGACTTGCCGGGTTTGTCGAAGTGCTGGTCGGGCACCATCGGGTCGTACCAGTAGAGGGCTTTGCGTTCGGGCTGCGTGCTCGATGTGCCGGTGGCGGACACACTTTCGCCGGAGCGCCCCCACCAGTAACCGATACCGACCGCTGCCAGCAGCGCAAGGGAAACAGCAGCAATCACCGCGCTGCGATGAATGGTGTTCATGGCTGCCTCTCCGATGGCAGCAGGAAGGCCAACGCGGCCCAGGCACGTCCGAGTTCACCGAGGTGTTCGGCGTGCGCCAGGTGGACATCGAGTTCATCACGGCGGGCGTTGAGCCATGGCTGCAGGTCGCCGCCAGCGCGGTACGCGGCGAGCGTCGTTGCGCTGCGGTCCTGCGCGAGCGGCAATAGGGAGTCCTCGTGCAAGGCGACCTGGCGCTTCAACCCTTCCCAACGGGCGAGGTCGGCACGAATGCGCGCAGTTTCCTGGCGGCGCAAGTCTTCCCGCGTGGCAAGGGCGGCCTGATAGTCCGCTTCGCGAGCGGCAATGCCGCGATCCTGCCGGTTGCGCGAGAACAGCGGCAGGCCGATGCCTACCTCGAACATGATCATGTCGCTCCGGCCGCCGGCACGCTGGCCATAGGAAGCACCCACGCTCCAGTCCGGTCGTTTGTCGGCGCGGGCAACATCGATCGCGGCCGCGGCGGTTTCGACTTGGGCCGTGACGGGGAGCAACGGTCCGACCCGATCCGCCTCTGCGAGCAATCGCGCTTCCGGCATCGGCAGAGAGTCGAAGTCCGGGGCTTGGTCGGCCGCTTCGACCGTCGCATCGCCCAGCCAGCGCGCCAGTCCGGCCTGCGCCGCCATCTCCTCGGCACGCGCGGCTTCGATGCGGTTGTCGAGTTCCAGCAGTGCCGCTTCGGTGGCGAGTGCATCGCTCACCGGTTCGCTGCCGCTGGCCACTCGCGCCTTTGACACTTTCGCCGCCAGAGCCGCTTGCTCCCGCAGCTTCTGCAGCGCTGCCAACTGACGTTGCGCCGCCCAAACCGCGATCCAGGCTTCGGCCGTGGCACGGCGCACGGCCAGTACCTCGGCTTCTGCTTGCGCCTGGGCCTCGTCGATCTGGCGCGCGGCGAAAGACTGACGCACCGAGCGTTTCGCGCGCGACGGAATCTCTTGCCGCAGCCCGATCTCTTTCATGGTCATGTCATCGGCGCTTGCGTCGAAGGCGTCGCTTCCGGTGACCGGCAGGTTGTCGATGCCCACCGTCAATATCGGATCGGGCAACGCGCCGGCTCGGGCGGCCTCTTCTTGTGCAGCCGAGACACCGGCTCGACGGGCATCGAGCATGGGCGCACGCTCGCTGGCCAGACGGACAGCCTCCGGCAGCGTGAGCGCGTGGGATGCGGCCAAGGCCGCAAATGGCGTCACCAGCACGGCGACGCACACGGTCCGGATCAGCGTACGCTCAAGTGCGCCCCAGGACCGACAACGATCAAAACGGGAGTTCATGACACCTCCGAAACGGACATGGCAACACGCACGGCGCATCGGCGCCGGCGCGGATTCGCTACGTCGTTTCGGGGGCTAAATCAGAAGACTGCAGAAACGCAGTCGAGGCGGCGGATCCGATCGGGCGATCGGTACGTCGGCATGGACGGCACCGTGGGAGATGGGCTGCACATACACCGGCGACATGACCAGCGGTGGCAGGGCCAAGGGTGGCACCGACAGCTTGGCGGCGTCAGCCGCGACGGAGTGGTCCGGATTGCAGTGCTTCTCGCACAAGCCCGGGTTATCCCGGGCCTGCTCCATACCCATCTCGGCGCAATGCTCGGCCATCGCCGATGCTTCAGCAGGCATCTGCTCCATCGGGCACAGGTACGCAGCCAGCGCCGCCTGCTGGAACAGCAGGCAGAAGATCACCGTCAGGGCAATCCGTAAGCGGTGGCGGGCGCGCCGGGTCATGGGCAGGATGGTACTCCTCTGGCGGTGGGCAAGCCGGTTAGCCATAGACGTGGTTTAGCGCGGCGAGTTCCCCGCGCCTACCCCCGGTGGCCAGCCGGCTATCCGCAACAGGGCTTTTGCTGCTGGATGGGCGGACATGGCACCGTGCCGTAGGAGCAGAAAACACAGCAGTCGCCCGGTGCTGGCCGCAGCAGCTCGCCACAGGCCGTGCACTCGTAGAAGAACTGGCACGCCGTCGTCGGCATTGTCTCGACGGCTTGGTGCCCGCATTGCGGACACGTCAGCGTGCTCTGCAGTTGCAGCTCAGTCACCCTTCGCTCTCAGGCTGGCAGGAAAGCCGGCGTCCGTAATGGCACGTGTTACGACAGGCAAGCTCGTACGTTCGGCGTCAAACGTCACCACCACCGTGGCCGCCTGGGTATTGACCTGCTTGCCCGTTACGCCCGGCACTTGGTCCAGGGCCTTCTCGATCGTGATGCTGCAAGCGGGGCAGGTCATGTTTTCGACGTTAAGCACGACCTGCTTGGGCGTCGCCGCAGTCGCCGCGCCGACCCAAGTCAACATCACCAAGCTCAATATGGATTTACGCATCGATCATCTCCTACAGAAACCAGCCCACGTAATAAGGAAAGAGCAGCAGCAGGCTAATCAGTACCGTGGCGAGCCATAGCCACCGTCTGCGGCGGCGCAGGGCCAGAGGGTCCACGCACTCCCCGTCGGTACGGCAGCGGGACGCCGGCCCATAGAGGTTCCAGAAAGCCAGGCCCAGGCACACCAGCGTGGCTGCACTGAACCAGGGGCGCCAGGCATCCAGCGCGGTGAGGTTGGCGATCCACGCGCCACTGATGCCCAGCAGGACCAGGACCAGGGGCACCACGCAGCACACGGAGGCCGCGATGGCGGCAAGACTCGCTGCAACGATGGCTGGAAGGGAGGATTTTGCGGGGAGACTGGCCATGGGCGCATACTACGGTCCGTACCTGGGTACGGAGTCAAGCCATGGCCGCGGGCGCCCTCACCATCAGCAAACTGGCGGCATCGGCCGGCGTGAATGTCGAAACCGTGCGCTATTACCAGCGCCGCCGATTATTGCCGGAACCCCAGCGGCCCTTGGGCGGCTTTCGCCACTACGGACCGGCCGATGTCACCCGCCTGCAGTTCATTCGGCGCGCCCAGACGATGGGGTTCACCCTGGATGAAATTGCCGGACTGCTAGACCTCAAGGGCAAGCGAGCCTGCGAACAAACGCGTCAGCTGACCGAGCTCAAACTGGCCGATGTTCGCCAACGACTCGATGCGTTACATCGATTGGAAGGCGATCTGATGAACCTCATCGCCGAATGCAGTCAAGCACCTACCGGCGAGTCGTGTCCGACCCTCGGCCGTCTAGAACATGCGGATGCGTGACCGGACGGAAAACGCAGAGCTAATCCCTTCCCCCATACCTACAGACTGATTGGCATCATCTCGTCAGTCGCTTGCCCGCGCATTGGTGGCGTCACTCCGCGTAGACCATACGGCTCGCGCGATGCTTGGGACCTGGCCTCCATGACGCACCAACAGCAGCGCAGCCAGCGCCAAATAAATCCAGGCCATCGTGGTGAGCACCTCGATCTCTCGTGCCGGCGTGGCCTGATAGAAGAAGGCCAATCCAAGCTGAGTCATGAAGAGCACCGCCAAGGCAGCTGCACCCAAAAGACTCAGACGCCATTGCAGCAGGAGCGCCAGCGCAAACAATGATTGCGCTGCGGTCAGAAAGAACTCCTCATGCTGCCGGGCATCCAACGGCAACGAGGTCAGTGAACCGGCACCGACGCTCATCGCGATCGGCAGCATGCCCACCAGCAGCGTCCATTGGTTGATCTTGTCGCTGATCATCGTGGTCAGGCCGGCGCGAGCACGGCCGTCGAGGACGAACAGGATGGTGATCGTCACGGCCGGCGCCTCACTGGCCAGCGGCGCTAGCCACTGGATTAGCAGGAATTCGTCCATGCCTAGCTGACGGCCCGTAGAAACCAACGATTCGGCGAACGGTTCGGCAGCCAGCAGGATGACGCCGGCTGCCACCACGCTCATTACCGCCATCGCAGTCCAGCGCCTGGCAGGCGACCACAGCGCAATCACGGCCCCGGGGCCCGGTTCCTCGTCCTCCTCTTCCTCCTCATTCTCTGCCTGCGACACACGCCACAGGTAGATGCAGAACAACGATCCAAGGATCATGAAGTCGATCACCCCGATGCGATCCTTGAGCACGATGACAAACGCGTACGCGCTGGCCAACGCCAGGAAAACAATCTCCACAGCGTTCTCGCGTTGCAGGGCGATGCCGCGCTGCCGCGAGTGCCACCAGTGCAACCCCACCAGCAGTGGCCAGGCCAAGCCGATCAACAGGCGATTGGCGCCGGTCATGTTGGCGGCGGCATACGCGACATAGCCAGACGCCGGATCCTGGCCCGCGCGATACGCGTAGTAGAAGTCGACTGCATACTCCGGGAGCACGGTGATCAGTGCTACCACCGCCAGCACGAAGCCGGTGGCGATGTACTTCTCCGCCGCTTCGGCGCCCCATGACAACAGAAAGCCCGACGCCAAGATGGCGACGCCGAACAATGCCGCATCGCCCAACGGACCCGCGCTGCCCGAGGTCAGGCGCAAATAGACCGCCGGGACTACCGCGGCCACAGCCACAGCGACCGGAACGACGAACTCGCGCACAGCGTTATGGATGCGGGTCATGCCTGCGTCTCCCTCAGTGGTGATCCGGCAAATGAGTACCGGTCAACATTTCTTCCTTCGATTCGGATGGTTGGTGCAACCAGCGGTACAACGCCGGCAGTACCAGCAAGGTCAGCAGCGTCGACGAGACGATGCCGCCGATGACCACGGTCGCCAACGGCCGTTGCACTTCCGAGCCCGCGCCGACGTTGAGCGCCATCGGCAGGAAGCCGAGCGAGGCGACCAGCGCGGTCATTAGCACCGGGCGCAGGCGACCAAGCGCGCCATCGATGATCGCGTTGTCGAGCGGATCGCCTTGCTCGCGCAACTTGCGGATGAAAGCGATCATGACCAGGCCGTTGAGCACCGCGACACCCGAGAGCGCAATGAAGCCCACCCCAGCCGAAATCGACAGCGGGATGCCGCGTAGCGCCAGCGCGATCACGCCACCGGTCAGCGCCAATGGCACGCCACTGAACACGATCAGCGCGTCCTTGACCGAACCGAACGCCCAGAACAACAGCGCGAAGATGATCATCAGTGTCACAGGAACCACGACGGACAGGCGCTTGCTCGCCGAGATCAGCTGCTCAAACGTGCCGCCATAAGTGATCCAATAGCCCTCCGGCATGCGCACGTCGAGTTCGACCCGCTCGCGCACCTCGTTGACGAAACCGCCCAGGTCTCGATCGCGCACGTTGGCCGTGACGACGACCCGCCGCTTGCCGTTCTCCCGGTTGATCTGATTGGGCCCCAGTTGCACGCGGATCTGGGCAACTTCGCGCAGTGGCACCGTGCTCGGTGCCCCGACCCGCCCGCTCGCTCCGCGACTGGATTCATCCGCTTGGCCATCGCCGCGCAACGGAATCGGCAGATCAGCCAACGCGGCCGGATCGCCGCGCAGCCGCTCCGGCAACCGCACGACCAGATCGAAACGGCGGTCGCCATCGAAGAACTGGCCGGCGACGTCACCACCGATGGCCGTGGCCACGGTCGCCTGCACGTCACCGGGGTTCAGGCCGTAACGCACTAACGCCTCACGATCCGGGACGACCGTGAGTAGCGGCAAGCCGGTGACTTGCTCGGTTTTGACGTCTTCCGCGCCCGGCACCTTGCGCAGCACACGCTCCACCTGCCCGGCTACTTGCACCAGCCGCTCCAGATCGTCGCCAAAAACTTTCACCGCGACGTCCGAACGCACGCCCGAGATCAGTTCATTGGTGCGCATCTGAATCGGCTGGGTGAACTCGTAGTTGCTACCCGGGATTTGCCGCGCCGCCTGTTCCATTTCCTCCATGAGTTCGGCTTTGGGCTTGCGTGGATCCGGCCACTGCTCGCGCGGCTTGAGCATCAAGAAGGTGTCCGCCATCGAGGGTGGCATCGGATCGGTGGCGACTTCCGCCGTGCCGATCTTGGAGAATACGTTTGCAACCTCGGGGAACCGCTTCATCCGCGTTTCCAGCGTCTTCTGCATGACCACTGACTGTTCCAGGCTAGTGCCCGGAATCCGCATCGGCTGCAGCGTGATATCGCCTTCGTCGAGGCTGGGGATGAACTCCGACCCCAGCCGGGTGGCCAACAGCGTGCACACGACGACCAGCGCCAGCGCCGACGCCAGCACCGCCTTGCGGTGCGCCACCGACCAGGACAGCACCGGCGTGTAGCATTGTCGCGCCCACTGCATCAACCGGTTGTCCTTCTCGGCAACGCGGCCTCCGAGGAACACCGCGACCGCCGCGGGGACGAAGGTCAGCGACAGCACCATGGCGCCCGTGAGGGCCAGCACCACAGTGATCGCCATCGGGTGGAACATTTTTCCTTCGACGCCGGTGAGCGCAAAGATCGGCAAGTACACCGCCGTGATGATGCCCAGGCCGAACAGGCTGGGACGGATGACCTCGGCGGCAGCGCTGGCGGTGAGATCGAAGCGTTCCTCGCGCGTCATCACCCGCCCCCAGTGGTGCTGGGCATCGCCGAAGCGACGCAGGCAGTTTTCGATGATGATCACTGCGCCATCGACGATCAGACCGAAGTCGAGCGCACCCAAACTCATTAGGTTGCCCGACACGCCGCCTCGGACCATGCCGATGATCGTGAACAGCATGGCCAGAGGAATGACCGCGGCGGTGATCAACGAGGCGCGTGCATTCCCCAGTAGCAGGAACAACACGATGATTACCAGCAGCGCGCCTTCGATCAGGTTCTTGGCGACGGTGTGGATGGTGCGATCAACCAAAGCGGTACGGTCGTAGACCGGCTTGGCGTGCACGCCTTGGGGCAGACTGGCCGCGGCGGCATCGAGCTTGGTAGCGGCGGCCCGCGAGACTTCGCGACTGTTCGCGCCGAACAGCATGAAGGTGGTGCCGATGACCACTTCGTGGCCGTTCTGGGTGGCGGCACCCGTGCGCAGCTCGCGGCCCTCGCCTACAGCGGCCACATCGCGCACACGGATCGGCACGCCTTCGCGCCGGTCCAAGACGATGTTGCCGATGGCATCGAGATCCGCGACTTGTCCTGGCACACGCACCAGGAACTGTTGCCCGTTTCGCTCGATGTAGCCGGCCCCGATGTTCTGATTGTTGCGGGCGACGGCCTCGACGACATCGCGCAAGGTAAAGCCGAGCGCCACCAGTTGCGCGGGATCCGGCGTGATGTGGATCTGCCGTTCGTAGCCGCCTATGGTATTGACCTCGGTCACCCCCTTCGTGTTGCGCAACTGCGGCCGCAACACCCAGTCCTGCAACGTGCGCAGATCCGTCGCGGTGTAAGTCGTACCGTCCGGCTTACGTGCCGACGGGTCGGCTTCCACCGTGTACATGAAGATTTCGCCGAGTCCAGTCGAGATCGGACCCAGCTCCGGCTCCAGCCCTTCCGGCAATTGCGAGGAAACTTGTTGCAGACGCTCGGCGACTTGCTGGCGGGCGAAGTACAGGTCCGTGCCGTCCTCGAACACCACGGTGACTTGCGAGAGACCGTAGCGCGACAGCGATCGGGTGTAGTCGAGCCGCGGCAGCCCGGCGAGCGCTGTCTCAATCGGGAACGTAACGCGTTGCTCGGCCTCCAGTGGTGAATAGCCCGGGGCTTGCGTGTTGATCTGTACCTGGACGTTGGTGATGTCCGGCGTGGCGTCGATCGGCAGCTTGCCGTAGCTCCAGATGCCCAGCGCCAGCAAGGCACCGGTCAGCGCGAGCATCAGCCAGCGATGCGCGATCGAGAAGCGAATGATTTTTTCGAGCATCGTCCTGGTCTCACTCTTCTTCGACGGTCGATTTCTCGATATCCGCCTTCACCAGGAAGCTCTGCTCAACTACGACCTGTTCGCCCGGCTTGAGCCCCGCGAGAATCTCCGCCCGCAGGGCATCGCGACGACCGACTTTCACCGGCCGTACCCGATAGGTGTCGCTACCTTCGCGCACGTACACCACGTCCTGTTCGTCCGCGCTCTGCAGGGCGGTCAACGGCACCACCAGCGCGACCGGCTGACGGTCGACAGTGACCCGCGCCTTCACGGCCGAACCGGGCCGCCACAGGCCATCCGCATTCTCGATCGTGGCGCGAGCAACGGTGCTCTGACTGGCGGTTGCCGTGCCCGGCAGCACGCGTTCCAAGGTCGTTTCCGCAGTGACACCATCGCTCAGGCGCGTCACCGTGACCGGTACGCCGGCACGGATGTGTTGCGCGTCGGCCCCGAACACGTGGAGATCGACCCAGACTTGCGACAGATCGGCGATCTCGAACAGCGCGGTACCCTCGCCCGTCACTGCCCCGAGTGCCGCGTTACGGCTGAGCACGACCCCCGAGATCGGGGCGGTCACGGTATAGGTGGTCAGACTCAGATTGCTTTCGATCGTCGCCAGCGGTTGGCCCGCACGCACGCGATCGCCGACGTTGACCCCCAGCGCCCGGATTGGGCCGGGAAAGCGCGCCATCACCTGGGCGATGCGTCCTTCCACGGGCGTCAGCAAGCCTTGCACTTCGTGCTCGTCGGCAATTTCGCCACGACCCGCCGGCGCGACCCGGATGCCAGCCTCCATCGCGGTCTTGGCGGGAATCGCGGTGCGATCGGACGGGCCTTCGTGTTCCTCGTCCTCGTGCGCCGCGGCGGTTTCACCCCGCTCGGTGTCTTCCTTCGCGCCAGTGCAGGCCACCAGCATCGCAGCCAAGGTCATTGCGGCAATCCATCGATGAAGCATCACGGTGACTCTCCGGTGGCAGCGGGTGCGGCGGGAGTGGCCACGAAGGGCTCGCCGGTCAATCGCTGGATTTCGATCAGGGCGCGCTGGGCTTCCAGCGCGGCATCCAATTGCTGTTTACTGGCGCTGGTCCGCTCGGACTGCAACTGCGCCCATTCGAGATAGCTGATGGCGCCAGCGCGATAGGCGCGCTCCGCGGCGGCTTCGGCCTTCGCGAGTCTTGGCAGCACGTCCTTCTGCAGGCGCTCGACCTCAAGCTGTGCAGTGCGGTAGCTGCCGTGTGCGTCGGCCAGCGTCGAGTACAACGACAAACCTTTGGCCTCGCGCTCGATTTCGAGCGATGCCAGCTCGGCGTCTGCGGCTCGGATCTCGGGTTCTGCGCGGCGACGCGCGCCCAGTGGCATCGACACACTGCCGATCAGCGCCACGTCATCGGTGGCCTGCAGGCGACGCACGCCTACCTGCCAGTCGAGATCAGCAGAGACCTCGCTGCGCGCCAGTTGCAGGCGGGCTTCGCGAATACGACGCTCGTCGGCGAACTGCGCGAGTTCCGGCGTGTGATCCAGCAAGGTCGTCAGCGTGGCGAAGTCCGCGACGGGCGGCAGCACCAAAGGATCAGCACCGACGATGTCGAAAGTCGGCGCACGCTCGCCCCACAGCGCCGCCAGATGTTGACGCGCTGCGGCGTAGGCTTGTTCTGCGCGTGCGCGCTCCAACTCTGCGCGGGCCAACGCCGCTTGTGCGGTCAGCACTACCGACTCCGGCGAGGCGCCGGCCTGCAGACGCTGGCGGGCGCCGGCAACCGTGCGTTGGCGCTGAGCGATGTCGAGTTGGGCAATCTCGCCCTGGCGCTTTGCGGCCACCATGGCCAGGTAGCGACGCGCCACCTCGGCTAGCAGGTCCAGACGGCGCGACTCCCGTTCCACTGCCAGGGCATCGATCCGGCTTTGCGCCAGCGTGCGGCGCGCATCGAGCTTGCCACCGCGTTCGAGCACCGACGCCAAAGAAAGCGTCAGCTCCGCGCTTTGCAGGCCGCTGGCCTCACCCGTGCCGAACGCATTCTCAATGCTCGCACCGGCAATCAACGGGGAGCGCAGCCCTGCACGATCGCGTTCGGCGCTGAGCACATCGCGACGAGCGCCCAGCAGGCGCAACTCCGGGTGAGATTCGGCGACGCGCGCAAAGGCGTCGTCGAGGGACAACACAGAACGCGTCTGCGCGGCAGTTCCACTGCACCACGCCAACGCCACGACGGCAATCGCCGCCAGACGCAACCACATAGGCTTTCTCCGAAAGAGGTAACGATCAACCAGCCAAGCCGGCAGACGACGTCACACGGCGATCGGAGGTCGCATCGCTACCGGATAGGTGGTGGGCGCCCAACCAATCGCCCATTGCGGCAATGCCGCAGTCGCCACCAGTGGTGGCAGGACGCGAGACTGCGGAACCAGGGCCAGTGTGTGGGCACAACAGTCGCCGCACCCAGACAACAAACAACAACCCTTGTCATATGCTGCCGCGGCATCGACGAAAGCAACCGGCGCGTCACCGCCAAGCGCCTGGCGCGCATCGTTGGCCTGGCAGGCGGTCGCCATGTCAATCTTCATCACGAACACCAGCAACACGAGCACTCCCAGACCCGCCGATGCGCGTAGACGAGCCAGCATTGGAGGGAAGGTGCGCGCGGACATCCGCGCACCATACACACCGCTCGGTACGTTATGAAATTTCAGCAGCCGGAGGTGCATGTCGACTCCTTCGTCGCCGACGGCACGGAAACGTCGCCTTGCCGCCAATCCTTAAGGGCCCCGGACAACACATGTGCGGCTGTGCGCAGAAACAGCAACGCGACCAGTGTGCCGATCACGAGGTCGGGCCATGGACTCTCGATCCACGCCACTAGCCCGGCGGCGGCGATCACGCCGACGTTGTTTACCAAGTCGTTGCGCGAACACAGCCAGACCGAGCGCATGTTCATGTCGTCGCTGCGAAAGCGCGTCAGCAATCCGAAACAGATCAGGTTGCCAACGAGGGCAATGCCGGCAGCGACGGCCATGATCGGCGCGACGGGTTCGGCACCTAACCAGGCGCGGCGAGCGACTTCGACCAGCACGGCCACTCCGAACAGAGCCTGGATTCCACCTTTGAGAAACACCGCCTTGGTCCGTTGCCGCAGCGTGCCGCCGATCACCCACAGGCTCAGGATGTAGACCAACGCATCGCCCAGACTGTCGAGAGAATCAGCCTGCAATGCGCTGGAGTCTGCCCACCAGCCGGCACTGAACTCGCCGACGAACAGCAGCACATTGATCGCCAGCACGACCCACAGAACCCGGCGACGAGCGTGATCGGTGTTCTTGCTCAGCGTGGTGGCAGTGTCGTGGCAACCACAATCGCTCATCGGATGAACCTCATTTGCTGACGCGCGCCATAGCGCGTGAAGAACGGGCGTTGAAATAGAAACCACCGGCGGCGATCACCGCGACGGCAAGCTGGGCCAGCAGCGATTGCCAGGATGGATACACGCCGAGCCAGTCGATGCGCGGCACGGCCACCAGCGCTTGCCCGACCCAACCGGCCTCCTGCAAGGCGGCGATGCCCTTGCCCACCAGCACGACCGCGAGCACGGCGATCAGGAGCGAACTGATCGAGAAGAACTGGCCGATCGGCAAGCGCTTGCTCACGCGCAGCATCCAGTACGCGATCGCCGCCAGCGCCGCGCTGCCGGCGACCAGCCCGGCGACAATCGCGCCGCCGTTGTGCTCGCTCCACATCGCGATGAAGAACAGGATTGTCTCGAACACTTCGCGGTAGACCGCAATGAACGCGAGCGAGAACAAAAAGATCGCCGAGCGCCGTGTCAGCGCGGCCGACATCTTGGCGTGCAGGTACTGCTGCCAACGGCCGGCGAGACTCTTCTGGTGCATCCAGATGCCGACGATGAGCAGTACAACGGCGGCGAACAGCGCTGACAGTCCTTCAGTAACTTCACGATTGGCGCCGCTGACGCCGACCAGATAGGTGGCAATCGCCCAGGTCACTACCCCTGCCAGCAAGGCACCCACCCAGCCTGCGTGCACGTAAGGCAGCACCTCGCGCCGCTCAGCCTTGCGCAGGAAGGCGATCATGCCGATCACGATCAGCAACGCCTCTAGGCCTTCGCGGAGCAGGATGGTGAAGCTGCCGAGGAACGCGGTGGTGCTGTCGGTGTGACTGTCCTGCAACACCTTCTCTGCGCGATCGAACAGGACTGTGATCTGGTCTGCTTGCCGCGTCACTTCGGTCGCTGGGGTATTTCGGCCGAGTTGCGCGCGGTACGCACTCATGGCGGTTTCGATTTGGCGCATCCGGGCACGATCGCGGGCGGCGAGCGTGGGCTCGACGGGCTCGACGCCGTCCAGATAAGACGAGAGGGCCAAGGCCTTGGCCTGCGTGGCATCGCCTGCGGCGAAGGCTTGCACGCTGTCGGCCAGACGCTGCCGCGCCAGCGCGAACGGGCCGCCAGTTGGGCCCGGGGCGTGAGCGGTGACAGCCTGAGGCTGCGAGCGCAGGTACGCCACGATTGCCTGGGCTTGCTGCGCTTGCCCGAGCGAGGAGGCGAGATCCGCTTCGCTGGTTCGGGTAAGCGACTCGAGGGTCGGGAGTTGGCGGTGCAACGCGGCGTTGTCGCGCCACAAGGCTTCGCCCTTCGCTCGCGCTTCTTGGGGATACGCCAAGCCGCCGACGTAGAACGCCAGCGCCCAGCGATCGGCATCGGACAATCCGGTAAAGCCGGTCATCGCCGTGCCTTGGATGCCCTGCGAGATCGCCTGATACAGCGCCAGGGGGCTACGTCGCGCCGCGCGTTCGGCATCGGTGAAATTGATCGGCGGCGGGTTAAGGCTGGCCGCGACCGGTCCGTCACCCCGCCCCGAGGCGCCGTGGCAGCCTGCGCACTGCTGTGCGTACAGCGGAGCGGCCCGTGCCAGGTCGGGCGGCATCGTGGGCGCCGCAGCGATGGGGTAGCTCTTCAGCAGCGCGTCGGCCAGCTGATGCGCCAAGGTGGCCACGTCTCGTGCCTCAGCTTTGGCCTCGACGGCTGCGATGAGACGGTCAGCCTGCGCCAGCAAGGCCGGCTGGGCCGGCGTCGTGGGCAACGCCGCCAGCTGAATCCGCACCGTGCCTGCAAACTCGCGCATCTCGGCGTATTCCGCCGGCGCGACCACCTGCCCGGCTTGAACCGCGCCGGCGTAGTCCACGGCCACGTAGTCCAAGAGCTGCCAGGTTTGGCGTGGGTTCGCGCCAGGGGTTTCCGCCGCCTGGACCGTCCCGAGGCCAACAGCCAGGGCCAGCCAGGCGAGCAAAGCGAATCGAATCAAGCAACGCACAGGCTCAAACCCCATCGAGGGGATGCCGGGCTGGCACCACGCAGGAGCCCAGCGTAAAGTCCGTAGCTACTACAGGGTCAAGAGCCAATGCGAATGAAAATCAGTGAAGCGGCGGCCGCCAGCGGCTGCCACCTGGAGACCATCCGCTACTACGAACGCTCGGGCCTCATGCCCTCGCCCGCCCGCACCGCGAGTGGCTACCGCGAATACAGCACGGCCGAAGTCGACCGGCTGCGTTTCATTAGCCGCGGGCGCGAGCTCGGCTTCAGCCTGGAGGAGATCCGCAGCCTGCTCAGCCTCGATGACGATCCGACGATGTCCTGCTGCGACGTGGACGTCATTGCGCGCGAACACCTAACCGATATCCGTAACCGCATCCGTGAGTTGAGCAACATGGCCGCCGAGTTGGAACGAGTCATCACCCAGTGCGCCGGCGGCGAACGCGATCATTGCGCGATCCTCGGCGCCTTGCGCCAACCGGCCGATACGGCCGCATCCAAGGCACAGGATCGTCGTTCGCCCTCGTTGTAGCCGTTGGGTAGTCGCAACCCATTGCTTTCAATGATCTATCTGCAAGCCACCGCTTAGTAATGACTCCCAATCTGACTCACATTTGACATTCCAGCTCGGGCGCGACACCTGATCCTGCCGATATGAAGAGAGCATCGGAAGTACATTGAAGTGCTGGCGGTGTCCGAGTCCTGCCCGAAGCCATTTGACGGCCCGACGGGCTCAGGACGCCTATCAAGTTCGGGATCCGATGCGCCGGGCCTGGGGGACTTGCGCCGCTCAGCGCCTGAAGCTCTGTGGCCAGCGAATTCAGCAGTGATTTCACTGACGGCCCACGTTCTACAGATTGCCCTCCAACTGACGCCAGGAGCAATCAAAGCGGTTAGGTGGCGCGCTTAGATTCTTCTGGACTGACAAAGCTTATTGGTTCGCGAGGCTGGATCCGCTAATGAGATATACGAGGTCATCCACTTCCAAGCCCCCAAACTTGTTCTCAATCAGCTTCCTGGCGAGAGTTGTGTTTGACTCACCGGGACTCTGGACGAGTGCCGAAAGGCCGTGCAGAAATGGGCTGACTATCTGGATGCCTTGCGGGCTGATAGCGGCGGCAATGTAGTGACAATTAATCGCAAGGCAGGATGATCGTGCCCCAATTGGAGCTTGGCGAAGCCGACCTCCTGTTTCGGGGGCAGCTGAGAGACTTCTACTCGGCCTATTTACTAATAATAGGCCGCACTCTTTTGCCCATCTCCTTCAGATACGACCCAAAGGACGCAGCCTCTTCCTCCGTGATCTGTGCCCCGCTGATGAGATACACGAGGTCGCCTACTTCCAAGCCAGCGAATTTGTTCTCCACGAGCTTCTCGGCAAGAGTCACCGCGGCTGTATCCGGATTTTTGCGTAGGACTTTTACCCACCAGTCTGCAATGGCAAGAACGAACGAGAGTCCTTTGCTGATAAAGGGAAACTTGTAATCATCTGCAACCGTCCAGTCATCGAGATCCTCAAGGACGAACTCTCCGCGACCTTTGCCGCCACTAGCTCTATCGACTTCAGGCCAGACAAACTTCGTTGCCGTTCGGATACTCTTG
Source organism: Noviluteimonas gilva (assembly GCF_009740395.1). Taxonomy (GTDB): domain Bacteria; phylum Pseudomonadota; class Gammaproteobacteria; order Xanthomonadales; family Xanthomonadaceae; genus Noviluteimonas; species Noviluteimonas gilva. Next base: position 878,563 of record NZ_WOXT01000001.1, on the reverse strand, counting down.
TAGCGGTAGGTGCCTTTCGGCGCATTTTCCTTCAGCCACTCACCAACTTTATCTCTAGGCACCGACTCTAGGTGATTATGCGCGTACGCAGCCTGGAACATCCAATAGATTCCTGGCATTTGCTCTTTGTGCAAGAAGGGATATTCGATCAGCTGGCGGTCCAGCCGTTCTTCGTGTCTCAGCGCCTCGAAGTCGACTGAAGTCACATACAAGTCGCTCTCACCCACCTCGATCTGGATAGCGAATTGCTCAGGGGGAGGCGCCTCCATTGGGGAGATCCTTGCCAACACCCAATCTAGTCTTCTCTTGTCGACGATGATGGCGCGATCGAACTCGAATCTCGCCAAGTCAGCAGCCTCGATTCGCAGCGGCTTCTTGATGGAGTATCCACCGAGCGTTTGATCGGTGACCTCGCAAGGGCGTGGAGTCAAAAACCCTTCACCCGAAAAGCTTGAGACAAAGCAGGACCGAGACACGGCAATCTCTGCGAGCGCCCCATCGTCCAGGCGCAGAAAAGCCGCCTCCTCAAGGAACCCCACACGGGGAAGAGAGTCGACCTTCTCCAGACCAAACAGAGGATGAGACTCAGAAAGTTCCGCCGGCGCCAGATCTCCAGGCGACATTGGAGCTCTCGTGTTCTGGAATGCTGGGAAGGGGAGCGTGCTCCGCTCCCATTGAGCTAAAGGTACCTTGTAATGGCGATACACGATCTCGCTATCTCGCCGAACCTTGATATACACGGCAACACCCTTTCTTAGCAGAAAGTCGAGCGGCTTCTCGGCTGAGAGGATTACTTGGGACCAATCAGCAACCGACACGGGCAACATTCTTCCCGACACACTTCACTCCCGTCAGCTCTAGGCCTTCTGCTCGAACCGCATGTAGTCGGCCAACGTCTTGTTCTCGGCAACCTCATCGTGCGGGATCAGCAGATACTTCCAAGGCTTTCCGCCGACGGTCGCGGCATAGTCGGAGGCATGCTTGCACCAACGTGCCGCCGCCTCGGCCTTAGCCTTCACCTCGGGAGTCTGCAAGTCGTCCCGCCTCTTGGTTTCAACCATGAGGATTGCCGCAGCGGTCTCGACAACGAAGTCGGGCACATACTCCGGTTGCTCTGTGCCTAACTTGTAGTAGATCTGGAACTGCCCCTTCGCAGGCTTGAACCATTTGATGGCGTCCCTTTCCAGGATGACCGCGAAGCGACGTTCCGTGTCCGAGTCGAACTTCTGCAGCTGATAGAGACATTTCTTGAAACCACCGAACAGCATCTGCTTGATGCGACCTACATCGTCGACGGTCTCGCGATAGTGGCGCGGCGGCTGCCCCGCTGTCACCGTGTAGTTGCATGGCTTGAGTTCGGTGAACCCACGACTGACTTGCACCTCGAACTCAGCCGCATCCTCAAAGAAGTGCAACATCATCTGCGCGTGGATCTCCTTGGCGATCAGTCGTCGGTCCCGATCCAGCACGCTGACGACTTCGGTGTCCGAAAGGTAGCCATTCAAATGCTGGACCATCTGGCTCGCGAGCTCGTACAGCAGGTCAGCATGTGTGAAGTAGTCGACATCATCGAAGTCGATCAGGGCGTGGACGATGTAGTCCTCCGGCCGCTGCTCCTTCAAGCCGATCTCGGCGGCCAAGGTGAATTGTTCATTGGTACGCAGGTTTTGTCCGACGATCTCTCGTTCGCCTGGCTGCAGGTGAAGCCGGCTGACATCCAGCGTGAATGGTCGGAAGCCGGTCGTGACCTCGCCCTTCGGCACTACCGCGATACGTGGGATGTCGATGGTCTGCTGAACCACCACTTCGGTGGCCTTCGCAACCAAAGCGGGCAGATCGATAGTCAGCGCTTGATCGTCCACGCCCTTCAGCAGCTCGCCCTGCTTCGGCTTCAGCAGTTCGGCGACCTTCTCCTGTATGTCCTTCTGGATGCCCGCGTTGAGCAATGTGTCGCTTGTAGGCACCAGGTCGGGCTTGACCTCGTACGTACCGATTACCTCCATGACCGCGCGAGCAACCTGCCTCTCCACTTCGGTGTTGAACACGGGCACTGGCGCAGACGCGGCGTCGGTACCAATGACACCTATCGCCGGACCGATCGCGGGATTGGACGCAAGCCCCATGCGGGCAGCCGCTCCCGACTCAATCTGTACGCTGACCTTCTTGTCGTCTGCGCTCGGCGCATCGAGGATGACCTGCTTCAGGCGAATCGGGGAGTCGCCGCGGTTGGCCTCATCGACGATCTCCTGGAACTTGTCGTGGGCGACGATGTTCAGCCGATCTACCGCCGCCACGCCTGTGCGCTTGCCATAGGGCAGGCGCAGGCCGCGGCCGATGCTCTGCTCGATCAGTGTACGTGCATTAGCAGCGCGCAGCGGAACGATCGTGTACAGGTTAGTTACGTCCCAGCCTTCCTTGAGCATGTTGACGTGGATGACAATCTCGGTTGGCTCGTCGACGCTCTCCACGGCCAGCAGGCGGGTGATCATCTCTTCCTCTTCCGCACCGGTACGGCTGGAATCGACCTGGATCACCTTGCCCCTGTATCGCCCCTCGTAGAACGCGTCGGATTCCAGCAGATCCAGTAGTTGCGCTGCGTGCGTGGTATCGCGCGCAATGACGAGCATGAAGGGCTTGACCGCTTTGACGCCGCTCTCACGAGCGTAGGTCACCAGCTCCACCTTTGTTGTCTCGTGAAGACGAACTCCGTCCTCCAGCTTGGTTTTTTCGATCTCCTCCGACGTGTGGGCCTTGGCGTCGAAGTTGCGCTGGGTGACGGCGGCGGGCTCCTTGACGAAGCCGTCCTCCATCGCCTGCGCCAGCGGATAGTCCATTACCACGTTTTTGAACGGCACCGGCCCCCTACTGGATTCGACGAACGGCGTCGCCGTGACCTCTAGTCCGAACAACGGTTTCAGCTCGTTGATTGCCCGCATACCGGCCTGGGCACGGTAGCGGTGCGATTCGTCCATCAGCAACACGAGGTCGGACAGGTTCGCCAGGTGGTTGAAATAACTGTCGCCCAGCACTTCCCGCATCCGCTTAATGCGCGGCTCTTTGCCGCCGCGCACTTCAGAATTGATCTTGGAGATGTTGAAGATGTTGATGCGAACGTCGTGAGCAAAACCCCTAGGCTGGTCCTCCACCGCAGCGCCGGTCTGGTCATAGTTGTCACCGGTGATGATCAGGGGTGGCTGCTGCGCAAACTCGGCGATCCCCTTGAACACGTACTTGGGCGTGTTACGCGTGAAGTCCGCGATCAGCTTGTTGTAAATGGTCAGGTTCGGGGCGAGCACGAAGAAGTTATTGATGCCGTGCGCCAAGTGCATATAGGCGATGAACGCACCCATCAGACGTGTCTTGCCCACTCCCGTAGCCAGCGCGAAACACAGCGAGGGGAATTCGCGTTCAAAATCTTCCAGCGTGCTGAACTCGGCCTTCAGCGTGGATAAAATGGCTAAGACCTCTCGCTCATGCTGCAGGAGGTCTGGCGAGATCTCTATCGCTCGAGCCAGCCGCTTGAGGGATTCCTCTTGCGGCGGGCGAAGGGACAGGCGGCCAGTGATGGCATGCAGAACGCGGGGATTCATCATGCATCCTCCCCGACGTTCTGGCCAAAGATGTCGCCCTGGTCCTCATTTGCAGGCGTCCTGCGGCTCCTGCTACCAGTAGCCGGAACCGTAGGTACGACAGGATCAGGTGTCGCCACCGGCAGGTTTGTCACGTTGAGGCTGTAGTCGTCGTGGCCCCACTCGCAGCGGGCCAGCACCATCTTCGGGATCTTCTTCAGCGTCAGGTTCGGCCAGCGCGTTGCAGCCTGAGCCGCCGTAACAGCATGGAAGGCTGAGCAACAAACAAGCAGGCTCTTGTCTGAGCCTACCTCCTCGGACAGTGCCTGCAACTGGTCTGCGGATAGATTCTGGGTAGTGACGTAGATAAAGTCCCGCTCACTGGAATGACCGTGCCGCCACCAGATCGCCTCCGATGGCGCGTAGGAAAAGCCCTCCAGCTTAGTCAGCGCCTCGGTCAGCATCGCGGAGTTGTACTCCGGGTTAATGACTGGATTGCCCCAGCGGTCGTCCACGATGAGGCTAGGCGCGAGCCTGTAGTAGCGGAAACCCCCGCCTCCCGGCCAGCCAACTGCCTTTGTTACTCCAGACAAATCTTCTCCATCGATGACCTTCCGAAGTCGAGGGATGATGTGGGTATCGCAATGTTCGCCCAACTCCAACATGATCCAGCGGCGCCCCATCTTGTGCGCAACAGCACCGGTAGTACCGGAGCCCGCAAACGAATCAAGAACGATATCCCCTGGTTTCGTCGCGAGCTCGAGGCATCTCTTGATCAATCCTTCAGGCTTTTTCCCGTTAGGAAATGAAACGCCGCCCTCGTTATGCAAGTTGTTCGACAGCAAATCATCCCAAAGATTTGTCAGTGGCGATGCGGTCGTTGCTTCCCCGTCAATTATCCGAGTCTTAGCCTTGTAGAAAACCAACTGCTCACCGCCAAGGAAGTAGTAATCATCTCTATCTTCCCGTTTCGACCGATAGACCTTTGTTCGATCAGCGGTTGACTGACTAAGGGCCTCCCGTGCTGACTCATTAACATCTTTGGGCGCCACTCGTGCAGTGCGAACAACTCGGTGCGCATTGGCAACTACGAATTCGGTGAGCTTGGCTTCGAGCTTATCAGCGAACTTCGCCTTGGCCTCGTCCCATGCATGCAGCCTGTTGCTCCGAAGAAACGCCTCGCGCAGACCGGTAAGATGCCAGTCTCGGAAATCATGATCGTAGTTCTCGATGTACTTGGAGTACCTATCATCACGCGGCCCCGGAACGAAGACGCGATTCGGAGACCATGCGTCCTTGTTCTTTGCGTAGTACAAAATGTAGTTGTTCGTCGTGACGAGCCCAGGATTGATGGCCTTCGGACCAGAAGCGGAACTCTGCTTAAAGGTTATTACTCCGATGCGGTTACGACGGCCAAATATTTCGTCAAGCAGCACGATCAAGTAGCCAAGCTCATTGTCATCGATGTGAACGAAAAGCGTCCCGTCGTCTGACAGCAATCGGCGAATTGATTCGACGCGATCACGAATGAGTCCGAGCCATATGGAATGTTCGTATCCGTCGTCGTAGTGGTCAAAAGCCTGCTGCGTGTTAAAAGGTGGGTCGATGTAGACACATTTCACCTTGCCAGCGAACTCATGCTCTAGCGCCTTCAGCGCAAGCAGGTTGTCACCAAAGATCAGCTTGTTGTCGAAGACGTCGCTGTCCGTCACGCGATGCTTGGCGTGGTAGGACCTTTCTGGATCTTCGAGCAGGATGCGTGGCTCCAGCCTGGGCCGCTTCTCTTTCCCAATCCAGGTCAGCTCTAGTTTTTGCTTGCTCATGCGTATTGCTCTCAAATCTGAGGAGCGCGATCAGAAAGGTAATTGACCAAGCTCTTGCGCGGATATTCGTCCGCTGCGTTTGCGACACTGCGCAAATGAATCACAGTTGGATCGGCGACCAACCCATAATGTGTTTCCATCAGCGATGCCATGAAGGAAACAACATTTCCTTGGCTTCTGAAGAAGGACAACGGCCCACTTAGCCCCAACTGGGAAGCCCCCAAGTTGGCCGTCTCCTGACGAAGCTGATCGAGGGATGGACCAATCAATCCGTTGATGGCAGCGCCATCAGCTAGCTCCGCTTTGGCGATGCGGTTGCGCAGCCGTTTCATCATAACCGACGCAATCACATGGTTCCCATGCCTGTAAATCAGTCGTTCCTGGCTTCCTGCCGCGGCGCGCGCATCATAGTCCGCAACAAGGTCACGTATGACCCGATAGAGCAAAACGCTGTTGACCAGGCTAAAGCTGGTCAGCGTTGACGGAAACAGAGCCTGATACTCAACCCCTTCAGGATCGGAAAGGCGACCGAACTCGGTCTTTATCCAGGCTGGATAGCGGGCATCCTTCTGCTGTAGCGCCAATGCGCGAATGCCTTCGTCCAACGTAATTGAATTCGCTCCGGCGACGCTGGCTTCCGGCCGGTAGTGATACGTGTATCCAAGATAGCTGATCTCTTGCCGCAAGCGCTCTTGGTTCTCGTCCAATGACGCGAAGTTTGCAGTCTGGACGGGGTTTTGATGATTGCGTGCTTTGGTGACACGTCTACCGAACTGGCTGTCGGTCGGAGCTTTGATGAGAGTGAGCATTACCTTAGCGTCGCTAATGTCACTGCTCGCGTTTTGCGACACAAACTCAGCCGCCGAGGCCACAGTCTGCGCACCGTTGATGATGGACAGGCCGCGAACCTTGAACTTCCTAAAGCCACTATTGGGGTTGTTTCCCTTTACCTCAATACTGTCGCAAACGGCGGTCACGCCATTATTGAGGTAGAAAAAGCTCCCGGGGTCATCTCGCAACGTATTCTTTATGGCCTTGTTAACATCGGAGCGACTGCCCAAGAAATAGCGGATGTTGCGTTCGTACAGCGCCCTGCCTTTTTCGAGGTGCAGCGTCACCAGATCGGTAAGCCTAGCGATGCCGTAGTACGTTGCCCTCGGCTCCTCGACCTTAGAATGCTTTTGAAGGCCGATTTCCGTGTGAACGGGCTGATAGGCTTGCTCTGCCAAAAGGTCCCTTGCAACCTCAGTGGCTGTGTAGTGCGTCACCTGCTTTACAAGGCGCTCCTCGTCGAGACTCTCATCGTCAAGGAGCGACTGCAGCGCATCGCTTGCGGTCTGAGAGATACCGTCGCCCGTATACGTGGCGACGAGCTTGATTTGACTACACGCATCTAGCGCCGCCTCGATCTCAACCTTGCGGCTTTGGACGTTGGCGTTGAAAGCAGCAAAGTCCTGCTTGAGCATGAGACGGATTCCTTCGCAGAATGGAAGGGCGTCCTCCTGCTTGAACTGCTCTGACTCCTTGAGCTTGGTCTGCAGCAAATACAGCGTTTCCGAGCCCTCGTCATAGTGGACTGCGTCGAGTCCCTTGTCGTTGAAGTCATCTACGACCGAAGCTGCGGCATCTTGCGGAGAGATGCCGAGTAGCTTGTGAAGCACAAAGGCGCTGAAGCCCCTAGATAGTTGCTTGGCCTCCTGATCGCTGGCAGGTTTGCTAGTGTCCAAGAGTGGCGGCAAGAACGGGACGAAACGTTCAGCCAGAACCTTCTTCAGAATCGTCATGTAGTGAGCTTCTAGCTTTGCCATGTGCGATTAACTCGGCTTCTTCAATGGGTGAAGGCGGCGCGTGTCGCCGCCGTTCTTCCAATAGCTGCCCGTGTCTTTGGTAGGCCAGCCGTGATCCGGACAAATCAATGCGTCACAGAGTTGCTCGACTAGCCGCGCGAACCTAATTCCTTCGCTCGGATACAGATCAAACGCTAGCGCATTGAAGTGCGCTCCCAACACATTTCTTGCTTGGGCGATTGTCTTGATCTCTTCTAAAATTGGCTTGATCGGCACAGGTGTGACGGCCTGAGAACCGGTGTCGTCCACGACCACCAACTCACCGGTCAAGGCGGCCATCAACTTCCCGTTCACCGCGTCGAGCAGATCGCTAAGTACGTAAGCATTACCCGCTCGCCTAGGCACTGCGCACCCGTACTTGAGAGTGATGAAGTCCAGCAAAGCCTCCAGAATGACCCCCGCCTTTCCAGTGATAGCTTGAATATCTGGATTCTGGTCATCCAACAGAACCTTTAGCCGCGCGATCTCCGGTATCGATCCACTCAACGCCATTCCGTCGCTAAGAGACCAGCCCCTTAGCTCGACGAACTGACAAACCTGGTCAGGCTTCAGGATTCCCCAACGGAACTTCTCCCGCCAGGGGCGGTAGTGCGTCGTAATGAGGGCATGCCGGAATTTCTGGCTAACTTCGTAAATCAGGCCAATCACCCTCTCCACGTGGGGTTCATCAACGCTACCCAGCACGTCATCCAGAACCAGGATCTTTTGTTCTGGGACTTCGTGCTCGGCCAGTGCCAGGAAAACACACAGGCCCAACGTATCCAGATGGGAATCGCTTAGGTACGCCTGCGGCGGACTGTCTTGCCTGCCTGCAAACTCCGTTGCGATGTCCAAAGAGCCGCGCTTGGCTGCATCCAGCGCCAGAACAATCTTGTTCAACCCTTCGCCTGGATGAATTGCCTCGTATAGCTCACCAACCCGAGTGGATATGGCATCCAGCACCGAGTCGGTGTACTTCTTGCGTTCGCGTTCTACGATTTTCAGAATTTCTCGAAGACGCGGGAGAACCACCTCCAGCTCTTTGGCCGCCGCCTCACTCTCTTCAAGATTCTTCAAGGAAAGACGCAGGGTTTCAACGAACATCTTGGCGTCCACGCATGCATCAGAGGTCCGCTTCCATTCGTCACGCTTATCCTTGTTTCCGTCTATCCAATCTGCCCATTGCTCTGGCTGGCTCGGGACAGGAAAGGCGGGAAGTTCCAGCTCGGCCAGCCTGCTTCCATCCGTACAATAGGATTCCAATGCTGCAAAGTCATTTGCGGCATCCTTCTTGAAATCTTCGAGCCGTTGCGTCGCCGCTTGGACAACGCCGCGCTGGGCTGCTACGGCCTTTTTGGCGGCATCCAGCTTGGAATGTAAACCTTGGGCCTCGATCCGCCGATTGACTTCAGTAACGAGCTCTCCAGCCTTTTCGTTGCTTTCGCACAGCGGGCATACCGATGGATGGGGATGCGTGGTGAAGTGCTTTTGCGCGGCCTTCAGAATCTCCAGAACTTCCACATAGCCATCAGCCGCATCGCTCGTGATCGCCTCCAGGTCGACTTCGGCCTTTTCCAAAGCAGCTTCAGCCGTCTTTAATTGGCCGCTAAGTTCGATAAGCCTATTCTGATGTGGGATGACCTTGTCCCAGCGGGAGACCAACTCGTCAATTGCAGCCTTCTTTTGATCAAGCTCCTTTTGATCTTTCTGTACTTCGGACTTTGCCCATGAAAACGCATCAGGCGGAGCCTTTCCCGCCTGTTCCCAGAAGTTCTCGATGGAAGTCCGATTGGCACCCACGCGCGCCGTCGCGTTATCGAAATCTTTGTTTTTGTCGTTGATTAGCTTGCGCAGAGTGCTCTCGGACGCTTCCACTCCTGAGACATCAACAAATCGACTAATTGCCTTGTAGCGATCAGCCGGTTGCGCGGCGATCAAGTTCAGTATCTGACTGCGCCGCAACACGGCCACCTGCGGCTTCAGGGACGGGTTATCGACAACCGCAGCCATCTTGCCGAGCGATAGGGTGCATGTGCCTGCCAGCGTCGTGAGCGCTACCTTGACATCGGCATGTGCTTTACCAACAGAGGGCCAGTATGGCCGCGTCGCAGCGCCCACGCCTCTGTTTTCTAACGAGCCAACCTTTTCGTTCCCGAGCAGGTCGAGCGCATCGGAAATGGTGGATTTTCCCGTTCCGTTCTCACCGTAGACGATCGTAAGTTTCTTGTTCTTCTCAAAAGCCAGGGTAAAAGGAGTCACTGAGCCCCGAAGGTTCTCAATGGACAAGCTGACGATTGCAGGAGCGGTCACTGGTCGGCCTCCTTGTCGACCGCCTTCTGGGCAGCGAGAAGCCAGTCCTCCGCCTTTATGGTTCCAGTTGCAATCTTGGACTTCAGCTTTTCGCCATCATTCGGCAACAACAAGTTTTCCTCTGTCAGTACCCGGACAACTTCCTTGACTACATCTTCTGATGGCGCCCCCATACATCTCCCTTAGATCAGTTCCCACTCAACTGTAAACAGCGTGCGCTCCTCAACTTGCTGCTGGAGTTGTTCTTCCAGTTGGCTGATTAGCCCATTGCGCTGTTCCTCCACTTCGTCCTGGCGCGCAAATAGTTCACGACGCAACTTGCTGCGCTTGGCTTCCAGTTCGCGCTGATGTTTCTGGTGCGCCAGCTTTTCTTCAAGCGTGGGTGAGGTTGCGGCGGTGCGGCGCACATCCTTGATTTCGCGGTCGATCTCCTTGATCTCCTGCTCCAGGCCGAGCTTGAGATCGTCCGCCCAGGCATCCAGCTTTTGGACCTCCTGCTCGAAATAGCCAAGGTTGCGCTGATTGATTTCTCGCAGAAGCTCGGTCTTTCGAGTCTCGACATCGGCTAACAACGCACTTTCCGGAGCAGAGATTCCGCCTTGCGTCTGCGAGGCAGGCATGCGGAGTAGCTTGACCGGGTCGTCTTCTTCCAGAACCGCGCCATCGGCAGTGCTTGCTGCCACCATCAGATGCTGCTCGCTTTCGCTCAGTGATTTGACCTCGATCAGCTTGACCGTTAGCCAGCCCGCCTTGCCCCGATAGGTCTCCACCGTACTGATCTTCTGGCCGTGAGCTGCATAATCGAAAACAAGCTTCGCGCCATCCAGCTTTCGAGCCTTGGCCTGTTCCGCGAGCAACACCGCCAGCGGATGGCCAATGCGATATAGATGCGCCTCCCCGGTACGTCGTGGCAGCTCGTAACGCCCCGGACTGACGCTTTCAGGCGCAAGACCATCGGGGATGCGATGCAGGCTGAACCCTTCATCGTCGAAGCTGGCCAGGTCGCCAAGCTCAGCACGCGTCAGGTCCATCAGCATCCGCTCGTAGCGACTACGGGCGCTCTTGCTGTCCTCGGCACTGACGCGTAGTTTCTCCTGCACCTGCTCGTCGAAGTTTTCCAGCAGCGCCTGACGCGTCTTGACCATCGCCTCGCTGATCTCGCTGGAAAGGTCGAGCTGCAATTGCTCGAAGCTCGCCCTGATCTCGTTCGTATCCCGGCAGTTCTGGTAGATGTCGGCAATTCGGCGTTCGAAATCCACGCCCGAGCCGATGGCACCCAGCACCTCGTCGCTGGCACCGAACACGCCGTCGAATAGTTGGAACTTCTGCTCTAGCAGCTCGTATACGCGGCGGTCGGCCTCGTTGCTGCGATCGACAAAGTTGACCACCACCACGTCGAACTTCTGTCCGTAGCGGTGGCAGCGACCGATGCGTTGCTCGATACGTTGCGGGTTCCAAGGCAGGTCGTAATTGATGGCTAGCGAGCAGAACTGCAGATTGATGCCTTCCGCGCCTGCCTCGGTGGCGATCATGATCGTGCCACGCTCCTTGAAATGCTCGACCAGGGCAGCGCGGGTGTCGGCGGTCTTGGATCCTGAAATGCGGTCAGTGCCTTCGTGGCGCTTCAACCACTCCTTGTAGATGGCCTGCGCCCGCGCATCATTGTTGGTGCCGTTGAACAGGACGATGCCGTCGCCGTAGGGCGTATCGGCCAGCAACCCGAGCAGGTATTCCTGGGTCCGCTTGGATTCGGTGAAGATGATGGCCTTCTTCTCCGCCCCCAGCCGGTCCAGTTCGGAGAAGGCCCGATCTAGCGCGGTCAACAGCGCTTTGCCCTTGGCGTTCTCGCGAATGTTGGTCGCCAGATTCTTGAAGTGGCGAAGTTCGTCGATCTCCGAAGAAAGCGCGTCCCGCTCTTCCTGGGACAGGGCCAGGGGCTTCTCGGATTCGCCGGCCGCATCCTCGTCACCGCCCTCATCGGCCAGCTCGTCGAGCGCCTCGTAGTCCTCGTCCAGTGCTTCAGTCAGGTCGACTACGGGGGCCTCGTCCAGTACGCCCTGCAGGCGATTACTCATCGTTGCCAATGCGCCCGCGATGGCATGCGTGCTGGAAGCCAACAGTTTCCACAGAACCAGCGAGATCAGCTGGCGCTGGCTTTGGGGCAACGCCTGAAGATTAGGCCTGCGCAGGTACTCGGCAACGAGCCTTCTCAGCTCCTGCTCTTCTGCCGACGGCGTGAACTCCTGCACGATGGCCTTGCGCGCCGTGTAGGAGACGTAGGCCTGCACCTGCTTGCGCAGGGTGCGCTTGCAGATGGACGACAGGCGCTCACGCAATGCGCCAAAGCCCTGTTCCCTACCGGTTCCGGTGTACTGGGTTCGGAAGCTGTCCAGGTCGCCGAAGACGCGGTCATCGATGATGCTGACGAGGCCATAGAGCTCCAGCAGCGAATTCTGCAGCGGCGTCGCCGTCAGCAGCACCTTCGAATGAACGTGATCGAACGCGTCCTTCAAGGTCGCAGCGATGACGTTTCCCTTCTTGTAGACGTTTCGCAGGCGGTGCGCTTCGTCTAGCACAACCAGGTCCCAGGCGATGTCCTTGACGTCCTTGGACTTGGACTTGGCGAACTGGTAGGAGCAGATCACCGGCCCGGTAATCGTCTGGAAGGGAATCCGTCCCTGCTTGCGGATGGCGTTGTAACTTTTAGCTTCCAGGATCAGGCCCTGCAGGCCGAACTTGTCCTGCAATTCCTGGTGCCACTGCTTGCGCAGGTTGGCCGGTACGACGATCAGGATCCTGCGCCGCCGCTCGGCCCAGCGTTGTGAGATGACCAAGCCTGCTTCGATGGTCTTGCCCAGACCGACCTCGTCAGCGAGGAGCACGCCCCGCGACAGGGGGTTGCGACAGGCGAACAGTGCGGCATCCACCTGATGGGGGTTGAGGTCGACCTGCGAGTCCACCAGCGTGGACGCCAGGGACTCGACAGTGTCGCCCGGGGCCTTGCGAGTCAGCAGCCATGCTACGTACTGGCTTTGGTAGGGGGTTAGCAGGGTATGGGGCATCGGGCGGGCTTTGCGGACTTAGGCTTTAGGGGCCTATGAGCCACGATTCCCGGACCCGCCCCCTAAGTACCTATTCTGCGTGAGCTGACAGGGTAGGGACAGCCTGTCCCGATCCCTGCGACATCCGATTGATCCTGGCGCAGCTCGGTTGCCGGCGCCGGGGGGAGACGCTCCCTTTCGGTGGCTCGAAGCCCAGTGGGTACTTGCTACGCGCCCCGCCCAGCAGGCGCCGCACCAGCGGCATGCCGTCCCCGCCCTTGCGGGTCGCGCCCCGGCGATCGGCCTCCCCCGGCATCAGGCCACGCCAGAAGTTCTTGACCTTCGCTTCGTCCACCTTCAATTCGGAATCCTGCTTACTCATGTACCAGAGCGCGATTCGGAGACCCAGCAGCTTCTCCGTATCGCTGACGTGTACCAGACCCAAGCCGTTGTAGCAGTACCGGTTCCTGTTTGCGTAGCAGTTGAAGTAGCTGCCCTTGTCCGCCCCCACCCGCTTGATCCATGCCTCCCCCATAACCCGTGTCAGGTAATAGGCGCTGCGATGCATATGCCCGTCCAGGACGACCATCAGGTGGTAGTGCATCCCGCGGCTGATGCCGTTCTCACGCTTGATGAGGAAGCCGCGATAGCCGGGTACGATGCGACACATGCGCAACCCGCGGAGGTAGTTCGAGACGGCCCTATCCGCCGCTTTGCTATAGCCCCACCCTTTGGCATCGGGACGGAAGTACAGGTCAATGCGCAGAATAAGCAAGCGCGAGTGACGCTCGAACAGCGCAGACAGATAGTCGCAACCACTCCGGAAGTTGTCTTCCGCTTTGCGCTCATGGTCGTGCAGGAGGTTCTGAAAAGCCTGCGAACGGCACGTGCGCCGGACGAATGCCACCAACTGGCGTAGCTTCTCTACGGCCTCTGCGTCCCGCCCACCGTCAAGCATTGCGTGCTCTGGGTTCGACCAGCGAGTGATTGTCAGCCCCCAGCGCATCACCGCGCGCAGCATTACCGCGACGATCGGATGGAACCGGTGGTGGGAATACGCTTCTTGCCAATTGCGCCCGTCCTCCTCCTGGGAGGCGTAGTAATTGCACGCATCTAGAGCCTGCCTGCCCAGCCTGGTGAGCTTGTACCCGGGCCGGTTAGCCCAACCATCGAACACGGGTTCGACTGGCGGGTTATCTCCCGCCATGATCCAGGTGTAAAGCCGCCGCAGTTTCGGCATGAAGTTCAGCAAGTGCTCGTCGTCGGTGTTGTAGCCAAACACCTGCGCCAGAGGCGTTTGCTCACACAGGAGCGTTGTCGCAAGTTCATGCCGCGAGTCACGCCGGATGATCTCGGCAATGGTCTGACCTAGGTAGCTGCCGTCTTCATCGACGTCATGCTCACTGCTGTCTAACATTCGTTTCTGCTTATGCATCTGGCATCTCTATTTCGTGTCTCGTGTATTTCCATTTGCATTACATACAAGCCGGAATTGAGGAACGACTAAATCATGGGCACAGTCCCGCCTTGGCAGCCTCGATTGCCCAAGAAAAGCAGGGTCTTGATCCCGTCTAATGGCGTGTCGAGATAGCGCAGCGATGCATACCCATTAGCGCGCAACCTGGCGTTCGGCCACCCACTGGAACACGGCAACGGAATGCCAGCCGACGGCACGCTCGCCCAGCTCACGCTGCTTGGGAAACTTCCCTTCCTTCATGTAGAGGTAGATCGTCGATCGGCCCAAGCCAGTAATTTCTTTGACCTGCTTGAGACGCAAAATGGTGTTCGTTGACTGAACATTCATCGCAGCCTTCCTTTGTGATGCCACAACACCGTGGCGGCGCGCACTCTGCCAGCGACGCATGGGCACCTGCATTGTTTCCCCGGAAAGTTCCCAACTTTCCGGTTTTTGCAGTCAGGACGGCATGATGTCGCCCCGAGCCTGGGAGCTTCGGGTAGCTACAAGGCTTCTGGTCCGTTTCCAAATTCGGATAGCTGCCGACTTCTTCGTTATGGAACCTCTACGGGGTAACTCGACACAGTCCGATAACGTCCATGCGCCCGGAAATCGCGTTTCGACGTGGACGGCGCAAATCGCTTACCCCCGCGAACAGTTCGAAACTTTCCGAGGATAGTTGGCGACGGCGCATCTCCAGGCGATATAAGACGGCTCCTCACAAGAACGGGAGTCGCTATGCCGCCCAACGACAATTACAGCCCTGACGTCCTATCTGCGCTGGTGAAGGGCTTGGACAACCTCGGCCCGGAAAGTACGGCCTTGTTGTACGCCGCGAAACCGGCCATCCGTAACGCCATCAAGCGCGGCGTGACCAGCGCGGCCATTCGCCAGGAGATCAGCCGGTCCGCAGGCATCATCCTGTCAGCCGAGCAGTTCGCTCGCCTGCTGGAGCGAGTTGACGAGGATGACGAAGAGTCGAAGCAGGGCGTGCTCTCGCAAGCGCTGGCCGGGCGCCACAACAGATCGCCACCAGGTAGCGGCCCGCCGTGTAGTCGCCACCACCCACCCAACGCATCGCTTTGCCGGTAGGAACCCGCATGTATCCTCGGCAATATTTCGCGTGCCCAATCGAGGCACTACCTGACCTGCTCTACAGCGCCGCCTACGACGTCCGGACTCTTGAGGATGACGTCCCGGCCGAATGCTTGCTGACTGATGCCATTGCAGCCTGCGCTGCAGCTGTGCATCGCTGCCATGACGTGCGGGGACTCGACGCCCGCACCATGCCGTCCACGGTTAACACCCTAGCCCTCGTGCCGAGCGGTCTTGGCAAGGGCACATCGTTTTCTTGCTTCTTCCAGGCCTTCAACGCACACGCAACGGAGAATCACCTTCAGGCTATCGAAGCCCAGGACGGGCAAGTACAGGAAAAGGGGAAGGGCAAGGCCCGTGAACAGGACGGGTTGATCCTGCAGGAAGTCAGCTACCGCGCCTTGATGGAATGTCTGCATGGCATCAACCGCAATACGACCATTCAACACGAAGACGGATCGAGCTTTCTGGAAAGCGACCTGGTCCGGAAATACATTGACAAGCTGACGCAGACCTGGAGCGGCAATCCACCTCTTAAGCACAAGGTTTACCGAACAGATCTGATAGCCGTAGGCGGCCGGTGTTCCTTCGGGTTCCGGATACAGCCCAAGCTGTACTACCCGGTTCTCAAGAAGACGAGTAACGCTAGCTTCCACCAAGGGCTCTGGCCCCGGGCAATCGCAGCCTGTTACGACCCCGAACGCTTTCAGACCCCCATAACCTACATGCCAGTACCACGCTCAACTGGAGGAATGGCGGACCTGACAGCGCGACTGGAGGAGTTGCTGGCCCAAGCGGACGAGCGCCATGCGGCAGGCCTGACGGACCGAATGATCGTGGTACTCGGCAAGGAAGCGGCTACGTTCATGCATGAACTCAAGTTCCGCATGAAGCAGTGGCGTCATACCGAGTATGCCGACATCGACGAGGCAGCGGCGCGCGCGTGGGAGAACACACTCCGAGTGGCGGCAGTTTTCCACATAGTCTGCGTTGGCAAGGGCGAGATTAGCTTGGAGATGGTCGAGCGTGCCTGGATTATCGTCGAGTGGTCTCTCACCCAGCATCGCCTGATCTTTGTTGAGGCCAATCGACCGCCGCCGAAACCCGTACTGGTGAGGCTGATGAAGGCGCCAAAGCCACCGGAGCACCAACAGAGATTGAACGCGGATATGCAGTTCATGCTCGACGCTATCTGCGCCCGTGCCGCCTACTACCAGCGCGAAAGAGTCCTCGTTGGCGAAGTCATGTTGCTCTCAGGTTTTCATCAGACACGCTTCCTCAAGACCCTGGGTTGGCTAATCACCGGCGGCTACGTGGAGATGGAAGGTAACGGCGAGCACGCGAGTGTTCGTCTAACCCAACCCCGCTTTCTAGGTATCGCGCAGGGCTTCAGTCAGAGTGTCTATCACGGCAAATGAAAAAGTGATCGCGAGCAAGGAAGGAGGAGCCGCATGGCTCCTCCTTCCCGTTTGTCACTATTTCCAGGGCAAGACCGGCTGCGACTCCGCTATCTATACCCAGCCATGCGCAGCCATAGCCAAAGTCTGTTGACCACCGACGATGACGTGATCCAGCAGTCGCACGTCCACCAGAGCCAAGGCCTGTTTCAAGCGCACGGTTAGGGCCCGGTCAGCTGCAGAAGGCTCGACGTCGCCTGATGGATGATTGTGCGCAACGATGACCGCGGCGGCATTGCATCGGAGCGCGCTGCGTACCACTTCACGTGGGTGGACTTCGGTACCGCCAATGGTTCCATGGAACAGCTCGACGAACTCGATCAGTCGATGACGAGTGTCTAGAAAGACGGCGGCGAATACCTCGCGTTCCCGGCCGCCCAGCTTGTCCCGAAAGAAGTCGCAGGCCGCGTTCGGATCGCTGAACGACATGCCGCGTTGCATGCGTGCATCCACGATCAGTTGCGCGGCCTGCAGCACCTGTTCCGTCGTGGCCGGTTCATAGCGGCGGGTCCGGCTGCGCACGTACAAGGCCGGATTCGATTGCATGGTCATTACTCCCCTTGCGCATTCCAAAACGCCGAAGGGACGCTAGCGCGTCCCTTCGGCGAACCTCCCACGTTGTCGTTCCGCAGCTGTCAGAAAGCAGTGGGCACAGCATCCGACCCGACTACCGCTGTCGGATCGCTGGCATCCGCTGCATCCGCATCGGCAGCACTGTCTGCCGCCTTGGCCGCCTGCCGAGCATCACCCAAGTTGAACACCACTTTCACGTTTGTCCGGTCCAGGTATATCGCCAACCCATACAGCGCAAAGCCGCACACGACCGCACCACCAATTAGCTTGAACATCATCTTTCTCCTCGTTGTTGATCATCCACTGCTGATGCGGGCGACCTTGTCCTGCAGCCGATCACTGAGCCTGGCAGGCCGGTCCTCCGCTGCCTCCGTCACTGGACCCGCGCCGCCGGCCTCGGAGTAGAACTCCTCGGCCACCGCCGGCACGTCCTCGTCCAGCTCCTCGAACGCGCCGTTGGCGAAACCGCGCCGGGCGGCTTCATCCAGCGCATCCTGGTCAAACCCACTGTCCTTGCGTTGCGCGTCCTTTACCTGCGCCTCGGCAATCGCCTGCTCGAGCGTCATCCCCGTGCGTGCGACCAGGTCGACGTAATAGATCGCCGCCCGATAGCTCATCGTCGTGCTCTTGCCCCGCAGCCTCAGTTCCAGTGGCATGCAGGCCAGTCGCCCGCCCGAGACCGCGCTGAAGTACTGCAACCTGGCTGCAAGCGTACGGATCGTGTTGAACGAGGTCGTCCGCAGCACGAAGCTGCCCAGGGCATCCTCCTCGCCGTCGCCAATCACCACGTTGAAGCGGGCGTAGGCCTTGCACTCGCCTTCGGCGAATCGGCACAGGTCCGGCCCGACGCAGGGCAGGGTCTCGATGCCCTCCTCCCCGCCGCGCCGTCGGCAGCTCTCGCCGTTGCCGACGCACACCGGGCGACCAGTACTGCGGTCGAACAGGGTGTAGTCGGCCCGCAGGTTCAGCGACGGATCGTTGAACAGCAATCGGACCGGGATCGACCGGAGTTTGCCCCCGCCATCCCGGCGCAACAGCTCGTCCAGCGGATGCAGCACCCAGCCGTCCCGGTTCTGCACCTGGCTGGTCAGGGTGAACTGGTCGTCCTTTTCCGGCAGCCGCTTGCCGTTGCGCTCAATCACGCGGCCGATCGAGATCCGCCCGACCACAGGCGGGGTAATCGCAAGACCTTTCAGCATGTGGCTCTCCAATGAGTCAGGCGGCGTCCTCCACGATCACGAACCGGCGACTGCCGGGGCGTGGCACCGTGTAGCGAGCCGCAATGTCGGGGTAGTCCTGCGCCAAGCGCTTCGCGTCAAGCGCGCTGCCGTCTTTGGACCGCTTGAACGTGACTTCGCCGGTGGCAAACACCGCACGCGAGGCATCGCCCATGGCTTCCTGCAACGTCTGCTTGAGCGCTTCGGCGTGCTGGCCTTTGGCGTCGAGCTCATTCCGGAGCGCGCGCAGGTCCGTGAGCACCTGGGACAAGTGCTGGTTCTGCGAGAAGTCCAGGGTGTCGCCACCGCCCGGATACAACTGCCGCAGGGCTCGAGCCGAGGACTCGCTGCCATCGGCGGGGGGCGGGGTGTCGGCCTCGACGTGCTCCCAGAACCGCGCTTCCAGAACGATCAGCCGGCCGATCACGTCCTCGTCCCGGCGGATACGGAATACCTCCAGTTGCTGGCCGCATCGCAGAACCGCGACATCGGCAGCGGCCTTGCCGGTCACCGCCAGCTGGTGTTGGACCTGAATCTGCACGTATTCCGGCACGCCGTCCCGCCACAGGCGGGAGCCGAACTCCCCGGCAGTCTTGCACTCCAGAATCTGGACGTCGGGGCAGCCGACCACTTCCCGATCGATATTGGCCAGCATGAAGGGGAAGGTCGGGTGCTGAAGCACCGCGTTGACCTTGCGGACCCGCCGCTCGGTCTTCTGCTGGTAGGCAACGGCGACGAAGGGCTCCAGCAACGTGCCCCAATACCTGGGGTCGTCAAAGCCAGCGTGCTCCTCGTTGGCAATCGCGCGCCCGGTCTTCTCCATCCACAGTTCAAGCGGGCTCTTGTAGGGGTTAAGGCCGATCGCGGCGGAAGCATCCGAACTGCCGATGCCGCCCTTGCGCACTTCCAGCCAGTCCTCCCGGTCGAGACCCTTCGTCTCGACCAGACGCAGGGCCGTGTGTCGTTCTTTCATGGATCCTCCAGAAGTGAAAAAGCCCGGCCAAGTGGCCGGGCTTTGTGTCGTTGCGCAGTTCCACCGCACTCCGTGATCGCGTGCTCCATGCATCCGGCAACGATGGCGCGAAGGATGCGCTCCGCATCCGTCGACCTGCCGCCATCCAGCAGATGCTTACCAAAGGCGTGGCCAAATGGCTCGGCCACCGCGTAGCACCAGACGCCCGGGAATGTCTCCGCGGACTCCCTCCATACCCGATCCAGCATGCCTGCGTGGTCAATGCAGGCCAGGATGTAACCGAGCTCCCCCTCGAATGCCGGCAGGGCATCAGATAGGGCGTCGCAGTCTGCGAGCGCCTTCTGGGCACCGATGGCGATGTAGGCGATATCGAGCGGGTCGATGGGCATAGCGTCCATCGGCTCACGCCACCAACTTCATGACCTCGTCCCACGCCCGCTGCTTGATCTGGGCGCCCTGCCCGAACCAGGCCGCGTCCCGGCGGTGGTCTTCGCTGCGAGCCCTGCGATGGTGGTCGACGTACTCGGTGACGCTGTTGAGCAGGCCCCAGGCCGTACCTCGGCTGGATGCCATCAGCGCACCTCGACCGCCGCCGTCGTACAGGGAGCGGACGTTGGCCAACGCCTGCTCGTTGACCACTGCCGGCTTGCCCTCCGGGCCTGCGTAGGTGAGCACTCGACGCAGCAGACCTTCGGCGGAATCCGGATCCACCGGTCTTTCGCACAGTGCCTTCATCCTGGCGACGAAGCCATCCCAGGACGACACCGTGATGCCCAACTGGCGCTTCACGGCATCCGCATCGAAGAGGCTGCGGTGGGGCACCTTGATCGCGCCACTGCGATCGCCAAGCGCAATCTGCAGGGTGTTGTTGCAGACCACCCGTACGGATGTGAACTGTGCGGTGGTTGCCAGCGTGCCGTCACAGGCGGTGGCCAGCAGTAGGTAGCCGTCGACCTTGTCCCGGCCCCTGAGGGTCGTGCTCTGGCCGGTACGCGCCAGCGCCCAGAACTTGCGGCCTTCGCGGAGCACACCGGCGGTATCCAGCTCAAATCCGTTGTTGGCGGTCAGGTCGCGGTAGAACTCCAGTACTTCGCCCGGCTGCACCACCTGGAACCGCCGGGAGACCACGGCGAGCGGCGCCTTGGTATCAGACCGGTAAAGCACCTTCTGTTCCGGGAAGGCATTGATGACGCCAACGCCGTTGCCGCCAGTGATGTAGCGAACCTCTGATTCCTCTACAGTCCAGTCCATCCCGGCTTGCCTCTTCCAGACCTCGATAGGCTGCTGTTGGGCCAGCTTGTTGCCCAGCCCGTGCCACGGGCGTTCGCCGGCGTAAGCCATGGTTTCAACCAAGTGCATTGCTGTTCCTCATGCGTTGTGGGCATAAACGCACAAGGCCCGGGCGCAATGCCGGGCCTTGTGGGAGATGCCAGAAGTGGATTGGATCAGGGGCCGCGTGGACCGCATGTCGTGCATTTGACAATGCCGACAAGAACAGCGGCGGCCACCACCAGAACGCAGTAGATCGCGTCGAACTTGCCTCTCATCACATCAGGTCACCCGGTTAGGACGCATCGAGCGGTGCGTCTAAGCGCGAAGCGGCTATCCACCAGCTTCGAGTGGGTGATATAGGCTTGAGAATCTTTTCAATGGCGCTGCGGCGTGATGAATGTCAGGCCATTCGCATGTTGAGGCCGCGAAGCGGGCTTCGGCTTGAATCAATCGTTAGACGCACCTCTTTGCGGGGACATAGATATAGCCATCCACTGGCGTACCAAAAATGGACTGCTCTTGCCCCGATTGATACAGAGCCCCTATGTACATGCAAACAATTGCATCCAGCACATCCTCGTTGTGCTTCAGCTGATCACCTCGTAATGCGCTAATGCGATCTGCATCTATGTACATGTGAAAAGCGCCAGGAACACGAAGAGGTAACGTGGCCGACTCTTCGAGCGCCATAATGAGCTTACTCAGCTCGATTTGGCCATGGCGCTTTTGAAGGATCGTCCCCTTTTTGTACGCCAACCTTTCCGAAAGCCCGAATATCTCGATTAGTGCAGGGTGCGGGTAGCACTCCAGCTGCCACTTGTGATTCGTTGGTGCAAGGTGCCGAAATCCAGCGCTTACCAAATGCGATGACAGCTTCACTCCAGCGGCGTCTGGGAATCTGCGTAGATTTGAAGTGTGACAAGAGGCCTTCCTGCTGCCGTAAAAAACGCCGACCTCTCGTTCGCACTCCCGTTGACCAATTTGATTCCTGATGATCAACGGCCCATCAATCGCGACGCCTTGCAGATCTACGATGCCATCCAGGGCTTCGATAACAGACTGCGTTCCGTAGAGACCCACGAAGACGGATGAGAGTTCGATCACGCCACATTCAATCTTTCCAACGGCAATGGCAGTCGGATTTCGGGCGCCCATCCAGGCAAGATCAACACCGGCGATAATCTGCGTGTGCATTTGATGCCTCAGTTAAGCCGCGCCGCGACGTAGTGGCGGCGGCTACAGCGAAGCTTTGCGCAGCTCATCCCCTAGGCTCGAGAATCCTGGCCACGGCATCCCCCGTGCACTTGGTGATTTGGGCGGTCGCATGCTCAAAGAAGCGCATGGCCTCTAGCTCGCCGGCCGCAGACATGAAGTCTCGCAATGGAACTCTGGCAAGGAGGAGTACGCCGTTGCTCCAGTACCGTGTCTTGTCGTCAGCACCCTTCAACACGTTGCCTTTGGAGAAATCACGGATGCACTGGGCATTGAACTCCGCGGCAGCCTTCCCTCCCTTCGTCCAGAGGTAGGTGTACAACGTTATTCCGAGCTGAGCATTGGTTTCGAGGTAGAACCCCACTTCTATCGAATCTCCGCTGCGCGCCCTTTCTCGCCTTACAAAGAATTTCTCCGCCCAGGCGGTCGCCTTCCTCTTGCGTTCTATGACGAGCTTGGGGTGCCTTGCCCAGGCACCGGCCGTCACGTTCGCGATGGCGTGGACGAGGGCGTTGCCCTCTTCGCCACTCACTTCGAGGATCCGATCTAGCAGTTCCCGGTAGCGTTGGACCTCGAACAATTTCTGGAGCTCGTCAGAGATCGGATCGTCGTCATCGCTTTCGTACTCGAACGCGAGCATGGCGTCCTGGTGCTTGACCCAGAACCCAAGGGCCGGCGACTGGGTCGGAAATTCGTCAACCATGCGATTGATTCTCCAAAAGGGTTTCGAGTTCGAAGCTGTTACCTTGCAATACCTCGTCGATGACGTTCGAGGTGCGGACGCTGCAAAGGTCGTTGAGCATCCCTGCCACGAAGTATCGTGCGTAATGGAATCCCTCTGCCGTGCGGGCGTCTGGCAGCGCCTGCATCATCGCCCGCGCAGCTTCCAAGTAGCGCACGGCTCGGAATCCGGCGGCCAAGGCTTTCGTGCCGTGAGGAGTCAAGTAGACGTACGTGCACACCGGAAACGCTCTTCCGAAGTCCCGGCTATACCGTTCCGTCTGCGTGATACCCTCGCGGGAGTCGACCTTGGCCTCGATAACTACGGCGTGGTCGTGGCTTGCGATCACGATGTCGGCGCGACTCGTTTCGTTGATGGCGAACTCGGTGTAGACCGAGATATCGCGATCGTCGGCCTGATTGATTATCCGCGCCGCTTCGGAATCATCCAACAGCATCGAAAGGAATGCGCGAAGCAGGCGTCCTCCGAACCCGTGCTCGGCACTGGGATCGAAAAGCCACCCCAACACCTGGGTGACCGACAGTTCGCGCCGGCTTTGGCCCAGCGGGCGCAAGAGAGAGCATGAGCAAAAGAGTGGACTGTCCGGAAACTGCGCCTGGTGCTCTTCGACGAGACGTTTCGCGTTCTCGCGCGCTGTTTGCAGTGCGGTGGCGAGCTTGCTATCTAGCTCCGCCAGGAGCTCGGCATCAAATCCTTCCGCGACGGGTGGCGGGGATGGCGCGGCAAGTTGCGCGGCACATCGCTCGATGTCGTCGCGCAGCTCGTCCAGATACTCACTGGAAAACGCTTGAGTGGTCATGGACCCCTTTTTGGCATCCTTCTCCATCTACGCCACCTTCAGTTTCGAGCCGCTAAAGGCGGACCACAGTCCAACCAGTGCCAACGTATCCAGCGCACAATAAGCAGTTAGTTGGCGTTCGATTTCCGCCTTACGCTCTGCTGTCGTTGCTCGATCACGGGAATCCAGCGAATTACTCGCCATCAGGTGACTTTCCTTGCTTTCTTGCGGTGTCCGGCAACTTCACTTCGACCAGCTCTTGCTCCAACGTCAATGCTGGCAATTCCTCGAGCATTGACCATCCAGCATGGATCGCCGTCGCTCTCATTGCATCGCGCATCGAATCTGACACCTTTTTCCCACAGCCATGTGCTGTTGCGTCCATGAGCCATGGTTGCAGCGACACGCCTGCCGGCAGCGCCACCTCCTGCAATCGAGCCGCAATCCGAAAGCCACCGACGTCGATGTCTCCCCAGTGGTAGAACGTCGCTGATTGTGAAAGCTGCTCGGTTAGGCGACGGAAACCAGCAACCCATGCCGGTGATGGCATGCCACCGGTGAACACGACCAGTCCATCCGTTCTGCCCGTCATCGCTTCAGCGGCCATGTGGAACGTTGTCAGGTTCTCGATCGTCAGTACCCACGCCGGCGTAGCCGCCAGGCCACGCACGTTCCGCGGCGCCACGCCAACGTAGGGCCGCGCGATTGTGCAATCAGGCCCCTGCTGCATCAGGATGGTGCCTGCCCCAGCGACCATCAGCGGCAGCGGCTGCTTGACCAAGCCGAGCGTCTTGAGCACCTCCCACTTGCCACGTGGTCGGCTTGCCAGCCCTCCTCCGGACAGCACGTCGAGTTGCGGTAGCAGTTGTTCGATCCGCTTCGTATCCGAGAACAGGCGTCCACTGAGGACACGGATGACCTGATCCTCCCCGGGCCTAGCTGCTAAGGCATCGAGCACGTGCAGAGCATCTCGCCACGAGCGCCAGGAGTCTGGTCCCATTGCACGCACGCGGCGCAGCGCCGCCCACGTCTGCAATATCTCGCTCAGGCGCGGATAGCGCTCCAGCCATGGCTTCAGCTCCTCCTTGGCGGCCTGCAGCTGACCCACGTTCGTGCTCAGGCCAAGCAGGTCGGCCAGCACATCCACGTCGCGCACGCGCACCCACTCCAGCGGTCGATCCTCGCCGCCTTGGTCGCCCCACCCCGCCTCCACTGCGCCGCGCGTGACCGCACTCCGGATCTGCTCGTGGCCGCGCATGCGCTCGTCAAAGCCCTGCCGCCAGTAGATCGAGTTGGTGGGCTTGAGGTTTGATTTCTGCGGGGCAGCCGTAGACCCGGTTACCCGCTTCCGTTCGCCGCGCTGCATCTGCTCGCGCAAGACGGCCTCCACCCACACACATAGCACCGGCCGACGCCCCTCAGCCACCTGCGGGCTCCGCAACCTCGGCCAAGGCCTCCTCCATCAGTTCCGGATGCACGGCGACGATGTCGCTGGCCAGCAACTCCCGGGCAGCCGGCTTCACCTCGTTGCGGAACAACTGGATCCGCTTCGATCCGAACCGCGCCATGTCCCAATACACGTCGAGGAACGACGACATCTTTGCCTGGTCGGATTCGGGGCCGGCGATGACCATCTGCAATCCGAGGGCATTGAGGTACTCGGCAGTCGCACGCACGTTCTGGGCATCCATCTTCTCGAACGCCTCGTCCAACATGATCAACCCGCCGCACCCTGGCGTGCCCGCCGGTTTGCCAAACGCGGCAGCCAGCGCGGCACCGAAGATGACGTAGAGCGGCGTGCGGTGCTCGCCACCGGAGCCGGGCCCGAACCGCTTGCTGAGCCTCCCCTTCAACTCGCCGCCGGCATAGATGTCGACGTCGTAGCTGAAGAACAACCGATGGTCGTTGAGCGGACTGTTCTCCAGCTGCAGCGGCGAGCCCTTGCCATCGCCTTCCACCAGCAGCCGAAATTCCTCCGGGATGGGACCGGAGCCGCCAAACAGCGTGGCCTCGCTCTCACCCATCTCCCGCACGCGTTGCAGGAACTCGTATAGCTTCCGGTGCTGGTCGACCTTGGTGGCCTTGAACTGGTACCGCTCGCCGTTGGTGAACTCCGGCGCCTTGTCGAGTATCCGGTTCAGCCCCTTGATCTGCTCCTCGATCGCATCGAAGCCGTTGAGCAAGGTATGCGCAACGTCCGACCGGAAGACGTCGACGGCGGCGGCGTACGCGCGGTCGGCCTCGTCCTTCTTCTCGACGAGCTCCAGTTCGGACATCCGCTTGATCTCGCCTTGGATCATGACCTGGGCCTGCCGCCAGTCCTGGTCGCGGATCTCGTGGTTCTCGAGCTGGTAATTGGCCAAGTACGTGGTCATGAGGCCCCACGCCTTGATGTTGGCGGTGTTGCCGTGTCGGGCGCTGTCCTCGTGCTGTTTGGTGCACTCGGCGATTGCCGCCGCCGCATCTTCCTCAGTCTTGGCGTCCACTGCCTGCCGAAGCTCCTCGGCCGCATTGAGGTCGCACAGTGGGTTCTGGCGTGCGGCCGACTCAGCCACCTGGGCGTCGATTTGTTCGCGCTCAAGCCGTTCGAGCTGTCCGCGCATGCCACCCAAGGCCGATCCAATCCGCGTCAATTCGTTCGAGGCGGCGATCTTGGCCGTGTCCTTCGCCTCGTGTTCCTTCGCTGCGTCCGCTGCCGCAGCCTTAAGCGCGGCGACGCCACCGGAGGCACCCGCTTCGACGATTGTCTCCACTTGGGTGATCGCGGCTTGCTGGTTCACGATCTGGCTGACGGTCGCCTGGAGACGCTTCTGGATAGTGTCGCTGTCGCCAGCCGACGCGAGCGCCTGACCGATGTCCACCACCAACTGCAGCCGATGCTTGACCGCCTCGTAATGCTCATCCGCCTTCCGCAGCGCCTCGCGCGCCGCCCGCAATTGCTCATCATTGCTGAGCCCACCGATGCGCAGGCCGGCCGTCGTCAACAGGCGCAGGCGATCGATGCCGCCGCCAGAGCTGACCATGCCATCACGCGAGAGCGCCTTATGGCCCACGCGCAGCTGCTCACTGCTGTCCACCAGCGCTACTTTGCCTAGCTCGCCCTGCAGGAAGCGCACGGCGCCCTTGTCGTCGCCGGCGATCAGCTGGGCAGCATATTTGCCCCCACCGGGGGCCTGCCACGGGCGGGTACGCGTGCTCAGAGCGAGTTTGGCGCCGTAGATATCCCGACGATTGCGTCGGTAGAGATCTACCGCGGCCGTTTCCTGCGCCGGATCGTGAACCAACAAAGCGTCGACATTTCGCCCAAGGTAGGCCTCGATGGCCGGCTGCCATTCCGGATCCTTGACTTCGACCAGATCGCACACGGGCGTGGTGCGGATGTCGGCCTCCTCAAGCAGGGCCTGCAGACCTGCCACTTCGCGCCTAAGCGGCGCCCGACCGGAGCCGGCCCGAGCGATGTCGCCCTTGGCCAAGGCCAGCGCCTGGTTCGCCTCGACCGACTGTTGGGCGAGCTCCATCCGCACATCGTCGACAGCTTTGTGCAGCGCACCGATGGCGTTGGCCAACACTAGAGTGTCCTCTGGCTGGATCTCCTCTTCCCGCCCCACGTGTTGGGTCAGTGCGGACAGGTACTCAAGCGCCTTCGCACCGCTACCTTGCATATCGGCTAGGTCCTTGTTGCCCACTAAGCGGCGCACTGTGCCGCCCAGCCGGGCCAGCTCGTCCTTGAACCCGACCCGCAACCCGCCCAGATCCTCTCGACTCTTGTCCAGTTCCTTCCTGCTGCCCAACTGACTCAGGTATTCCGGATCCTGGTTCAGCGCGACCTCCGCCGTCACTAGTCGCTTGTGTGCCGCCGCGGCATCGGCCTCCGCCTTGCTCAGCGCCACTTTCGCCGAAGTCTCCTGCAGCGTGAGATGTTCGATCATGTCCGCGGCTTCGCCTACCTGTTCGCCGAGCCGTTCGGACGAGTACACGGCCTTCAAATAACCGTAGTTGGCCGCCTTGACGAAGTGCTGCCTGACTGTGCGGTACTGCTTTTCGACGGCCTCGGCCTCGGCCAAGCGTTCGGCCAGCTCCTGGATGGTGCGCTGGATCTCTCGGAACTGGTCCAGCCTGGCGCGGAACTGAGTGACGTTGGTCGGTCGCGCCTCGATCAGGTGGCTGCGGAGGGTCTCGTTGAGGTCGTCGACGTCGCGGTTGAGCTTGAGCGATCGGGCGAAAGCCGTGCGGATCGCCCGATAGTTCGGCGACTCGCCGCGCTCGGCCAGATGCGCGCCGAACAACTGGCGGGAGAACTCCTCGCCGTTGATGGTGAACACCGGCGTGGTACCAACCGCCCTGCAGCGATCGGCAAGTTCGTGCTGCATCCGTCGCCAGGGCAGCACCATCTCCTTTCCACCCTGCATCTCGATCATCTGCTCGGTGCGTAGCGCGACGCCGGGGAGGATGTAGAGGCTGTGGAAGATGTGATCCTGGCTGTCCAGGGTCGCGGATAGGGCGGCGCCGGCGGTCACCGCCACACCGGTATCGGGATCGCGGAACACCAAGTTGATATAGGTGTTGGCCGAGTCCCGGCACACGTCGCTCGGCCGTTGCCCATACACGCCGAGGCAGTAGTCGCGGAGGCTGCGGGCCCGGCGCTTTCCTTCGCTCGAGGCGTTGAAGTGGATCCGGTTGCGATCGGCGCCCAGCAGCACAATCTGCAATGCATCGAGCAGTGCCGTCTTCCCGGTACCGTTGGGCCCGAGGAAGGCCGTGTTCCAACCGACATCAAGATCTTGCCGGGTGTAGAGGAAGTACTGGACCAGACCAATCGACTCAAGCTGCTTCATCGTCGGCCTCCTCTTCGACCACTTCGGAGTCGACGCCGTAGGCCGCTAGCTGCAGCAACGCGGTCTGGCCCAGGATGTCGGTGATCGCCGGGCGGATCGCGATCTGGAAGGGTTGGTCGTCTGCCGCTTCGATCTCGCGGGCCATGCCGTTGCGCTTGAGCGAGCGCACCAGTTCGCGCATCTCGCCGCGATCAGGCAACTGCCTGCCCAGCAGATCCTTGTAGAGCTGCTCAAGCTCCTCCAGGGTGACGAAGGCCTCCCCGTCCACGATGTCGACCGCGTTGATCCGGTCGTCGTAGACCCGTCGCAGCAGCAGCGCCAGCCGCGTCTCCTCCAGCCGCATCCGGGCACCGAAGGCGTGGCGTGGGATGACGACGACGTAGCCATGGTGCGGGTTATGGGTAATCGTCATCCCGAAATGCTCGAACACGTCGCGGAAAGGCCCCAGGTGGCGAGTCACCAGTTCATAGGGCACGCGTCCGCCGCGGTCGCCGGCGTAGATCACCTGCTCCATCATCAGGCGATAGGCCGCTTGCTGGTAATCCTGCTCCTCGTAGACGCCGTTGCTCTGTGCCGCCAGTCGCTCCCAGTTGGCCATCACGCTCCCTCACGTTCGACGACAAAGCGTCGATGGGTCATGTAAACGTTGTTCGTCATGCGCTCGTCCTCGAATCTCACCCGGATCCCGCGCAGCATCTGCATGACGGGGTCGTGCCGACGCAACTGCAGAGGCGCGTCGTCGCGCGAAGCGATCAGCAGCAGGCGTTGGTAGCAGCACAGGTCGTTGATTGACTCGATCTCGAGCGCGTCCGAGTCCACCCGCTGCTTGTCGTCGAGCATCCGCGCGACATAGTTGGCCAGCTGCACGGCGGTGACCTTCCGGTTCTCGACCATGCGCCGGCGCAGCCACTCCATCGCCAGCTCCTCATCCGATAACTCGATCGCCTCGACGGCGGTGGCCACCTGCTCCCTGAAGGGTCTGCGGGGCTTGGCCAGCGCGAGCGCCGACCAGTGCACGCCGCCGGCGTCGCCGGGCAACGCAGGGTGACCCTCTTCCATCCCCGCCAACGAGGCGCAAGCCCGGCTGATCAGCTTGTCCAGGTGTTTCGGGGCGCGCAGCTTGTACTCGATCAACGCCAGCGCCCGCTGGTTAGCGATGTTGATCTCCTCGTCCAACCGGGCGAGGTGATCCTCAATGTTGTTCAGGCGCAGCAGTTGGTGGGTATCACGCCGATAGACAGCCTCCCCACGCTCCCGGTCACCCTTGCCGATGTGCTCGACGTACCAGCTGACCAGTCGCTCACGCGAAGCCTCGTCATCCTGCAGCGCATAAGTCTTCTCGATGATCTGGCCGCGGTACTGCAGGGGATGGTTGCGGGTCCGTAGCTCGCTGTAGTCGGCGATGTACACCCGCTCAACGAAGTCGGTGAAGAAGCCATGGACGAAGTCGCGTGCGGACTCCAACTCCACCAGGCCGTCCATCAAGTCTTGCACCCGACACCCGGTATTGATGATGTGCGCCATGCACTGCCGGGCCTGCTTGGCCGCGGTCTGGTAGGCGCTGCAGGCATTGGGATCGCTGCTGTCCTCGGTGACCGAGCGCAGGTTGAGCAGAATCGATCGCACCTGGCCGCCGATGTACTCGGGTTCCTGCCGGGCGAACTCGTTGAGCATCGTGAACAGCATGCCGATCCGCGGCTTCACTGTGACCATATCGACCAAGCCGCGGCGCCGCACCGAGAACCATCCCGCTTCGGAAAGCGTCTTGAAGATCATGTGGCTGAGCACGCCCACTGGGGTCTGCAGCTCGCCGTCCCAGGGATCATTCGCCACGATGCACGACTCGATGACCCGAACCACCACGGTCTTGGACACCTCCTCGCCCGGGGCGCGACCGTCGTCGCCCCAGAGCGTCGACATCACCCTCGATAGAACGTCCCAGTAGTGGCGGCTGTTAGCCACGCCCAAGGGCCGGAAGATGCCTTCCGGCAGTCGATCGAACAGCGGTGCGACAGCTTCCTGGTCCAATTTGGAGCCTCGGGTCCCCGGCCACGGCATCGGTAGCATAAAACGTCCGATACTTTTATGCTACCGGCAACCCAGCCCACGTCGGCGCCATGGCAAAGACCCCCCGCGGCCACCAAGAACGCGTGAAAGCAGTAGAGATTCTGCTGCTGTGGGAGGGCCGGGTCTCCCGCCCGCGGCTGGCGGAGATCTTCGACGTCCACGGCACCGTCCTCAGTCGCGACATGGCCGCCTACGCCCACCTGGTGCCCGACAACTGCCAGTACGACACCGGCGCCCGAGCCTACGTCGTTACGCCATACGCGCGCCCACAGCTCACGGATGGTCGATTCAGTGAGTACGAAGCCCTAATCGGCACGCTCGCCCTACGTGGACTGCGCGCGGGCGTCGAGCTCATCTCGGCCCAACAGCACGCCACGCATATCCAGCACGGACCGTTCTCTCGAATCCACACCGCGATTCGCGAGGGCAAGCAGATCCAGATCGAGTATCGATCGCTCAACAATCCAGAAGCACACGAGCGTACGATCCGGCCCCACGCCCTCATCCAAGCCGGACCGCGCTGGCACGTTCGCGCGTACTGCGACAGGGCCAAGGAGTTTCGTGACTTCAACCTCGGCCGGATAAGCCGAGTAGACGATCCGGCGCATTCGCTGCTGCCAGGAGCAGAGGAAGACCAGGCGTGGGACACGCTGATAACGCTTCGATTGATCCCGCACCCACACTTGAGTGCTGCCCAGGCCCAACTCGTTCGCGATGAGTACATGGCGGGCACCGTTGCGCGGGTTTTCGAAGTCCGCCTTCCCGTGTCTAAGTACCTTGTCCAAGCGTACAGGGCGGCGGTTGATACCAGCAGGCAGCTCCCACCAGACTTCATTCTGGCAGTGCATAAGCCAAGCGAACTTCCACCAGGAGCACTGCTATAAGTGTAGAACTGAGGAACAGCGAGATCTCCGGGGGAGCCATGAGGTATCTGACAAAGAGTCGTTTCGCGCTCGCGCTCGAATGCCCAACCAAGCTCGAATACAGCGATGCGCCGGCGTTTGCGAACGCGGATCTCGACAACGAGTTCCTAATCGCTCTGGCGGAGGGAGGGCATCAGGTCGGTGCCTTGGCAAAATGCCTCTTTCCCGATGGCATCGAAATAGAAGCCATCGGACACGACGCGCAGGCTGACCTGACCGAGGAGATGCTCAAACAGGGCGATATCACCTTGTTTGAGGCCGCCATTCGCGTCGGACGCCTGTTTGTGCGCACAGACCTACTGCGCAAGTCAGGCGATGTGCTGGATCTGTTTGAGGTCAAGGCAAAGGGCATCGACCCTGCCGATCCGCAGATCCTCGGAAAGCGAGGTGGGTTCCTGAGCGGCATGAAGCCCTACCTCTACGATGTCGCGTTTCAGCGTTACGTCTTGAAGAAGGCTTATCCGCAAGCGACAGTTCGAAGTCATTTGGTAATGCCCAACAAAGCAAGCCTCTGCGACGAAGGCAACTTGGCGCAACGGCTGCAAGTTCGGCGGGACGGCGGACGAGTCCGCATTGAAATCGACCCCTCTTTGCAGGATGGCAACTTGGCACGCCAGGTGCTCCACACCCTGCCCGTCGACGAGTATCTCGACCAGCTAGAAACCCTCCCCCTGGAGATGGGGGGATGGGGAGCTGGATTTGGCGAGGGCATTGAGGAGTTGGCACGTCGCCTCGACACCGAACCCTACCCACCTAGGCTCGGAAGTCACTGCAAGTCCTGCCAATACCGTGCGACCACCGAAGCGTTGACACAAGGCAAGCTGGATGGCCGCGGACGCTGCATTTCGGCGGCCTACCAGGTCGAGCCGCACCAAACATCGATGGGAACCGTGTTTGACCTGTATTCCTCTCGGCAGACCGATGCCTTGCTAGCCGAGCGCAAGCTGCTCTTGGTCGATATCGAACCAGAGAACGTCAAGTTCGACCCGAAGGAAGACGAGATTGCCCTTTCCCATCGGCAGTGGCTGCAGTCCGAGGAAGCGCGTGGCGCATTGAATGGTCCGTTCGTCCGTTCGGATCCACTCCGCGCGCAGATCGAGGCATTGACGTATCCGCTGCATTTCATCGACTTTGAAACCTCGCGCCCAGCGCTCCCCTTCCACGCTGGACGTCGCCCATACGAGCAGCTGCTCTTTCAGTTCTCACACCATCGATTGAATGCCGATGGGGCACTCGCGCACGAAACACAGCACTTGTCGGAGTCCTTGGCCGACCTACCGAACTTTGAAACCGTTCGCGCCTTGAAGACGGCCTTGGCCGGAGACGGCGGCACCGTATTGCACTGGTGGGATCACGAGCGCACCGTCCTCAGTGAAGTGCGTAGGCAGCTGCTGGCAAGCCCCATCGAACAAGTTGCCGATCGCGACGAACTCGTGGCATTCATCGATGATCTGCTCGGCGACAAGGGTGTGCCCGGGCGCTTGTTTGATTTGGGCCGCCTAGTGCATCGCACAATCTTCTTCCCGGGGACGCGCGGAAGCAGTTCGCTTAAGAAGGTGCTACCGGCACTCCTTGCATCGTCAGCTCGCCTGCAACAGCGGTACGCCGAACCTATCTACGGCCGCGACGACGGCATTCGGAGCATGAACTTCGAAAACCACGTTTGGGTGCAGCGCAACGAGGCAGGCTCGGTCATTGATCCATACCTACTTCTTGGTGAGCGATGCGAAGATCCAGACCTGGTTGGCCTTGAGCGACTCGAGGATGAGGAACAGGCTATCGCCGATGGCGGCGCCGCGATGGTGGCCTACGGCCTCCTCCAGAGCGGCCTGTTGGATGAGGCGGCAGTTCAACGCTTGCGTGTCCAGCTTTTGCGCTATTGCGAGCTCGACACGTTAGCGATGGTCTTTGCGTGGGAAGGCTTGAATGAACTTATCGCATAGCAGATTGCGTCAAATATTTTAGCGGATACTTGTCAATCTGGACGCTGGAAGACGTCACTCACGCTCCAATTTTGGCCTCACCTACCGACTCCAGATCTTCGTTCACTTCGTCCAAATTCAACAAGATAACTTGCACTCTTTCCGGAGGCAGGGTGTTGCTTACGTCAAGAAGCAGCTGGCGCGCCAAGTAATAGACCAGGCTTCTCCTTACCTCAACAGGTACGGAGTCTCCCTGCATTCCGAAGTCCAAGGCGATTGCCTTCTGCTGCGCAGGCGGAAGAAGGGGATTTGGACCTAGACGCAATACAGTTGTTTCATTCCATGCGCGATCCGTCGCTGGGTCGATTTTCTCTTCGCGTGTGGACTCAACAACCAAGATTCGCGCAAGCACGAAATCCAGAAACTTGTTTCGTCGATGACACCACGCTCGCACATGCCAGCGATAGCCGTCGAAGCTCAACGCATGCGGCACGATCCATCGAAGTGATGGCCTTTGCGCACTCATCGACTGGTATTCGATGTTCAAGGCCAAGCCGCTGCGTATGGCACCCAAGATGCTTTGCAACACATCGGCGCCTAACTTCCGTCTTACACGTGGCACGAGGCCGAAGGGAGGAACCCAGCCCAGCCACGACTCCTGCTGTCGCAGCACGCCGTCTGCAATCAGTTGCAGCTGAGCTAGGTATTCCCGGGCGTTGGGTTCGGCGCGGGGATGGAATTCCTCCGTTACCAGGTAGGCCTTGGCATGCTTGTCGTACGCCATATTGCCCCGCGCCACTTCGTCGTATTGCGATAGATCTGACGACGCCTGCGGGGTGGAGATGGAGAAGTGGTCGACGAGATCGGATCGGTTGATCTTGCCGTCCCAGAACAGCCTGCGCTCTATGAATGCGAGGCGCTGCTCAACGCTCCAACGTACTGGCGCGTTTTCGGTGTCGCTCATGGGCCGCCCCTTCTGGTCAGAATAGTTACTTGACCCGTCATAAAACTATCCGTATAGTTTGTAGCCGGACCTGTCGTAGGTTCGCATCTTAAAGGCTACCCCCATGCCCAACCACCCTGATCACCCGGACCATCCGCAGCATCCCGAACACCCGGGGCATCCGAACGTCCCGCCGGGCCCGCCCAACCCGCACCCCGGCAACCCGCAGAACCCGCCCCGCCCCCCGGGCCACCGTCCGGTGGGTTGATCATGACTAAGTGGTGGGAACTCGACCCGGCGCGCTGGGAACGGGAGCAGCAGGCGCTGGAAGCTGCCGGCATCACGTTTGAAGTCGACGAAGGCGCTCGAAGCAAGGGACGGCTGACGTTGAACCTCACCAAACTGTGGGACGGCCAGCCATTGCGACTGGTCGCCCACTATCCGTTCAACTACCCCTTCGCCAATCCGATGGTCGTGGCACCAACGTTGGATTTGGCACGACATCAGACGCCGGGCTCGAAGCAACTGTGCATGCTCAGGCGCAACGGAGAGGATTGGAAGCCTGCTACCGACACGCTGTCGTCCTTGATCGACCAGCAGCTGCCGCGTGTATTCGCCGGCCAGCCTGGTCAGCCTGAGGAGGACCTCAACGGCAAGGAGGCTGAACCCGTAACGGCGTTCCTGCATCCCCAGCAGGGATCGTTTGTTGGATTTCCCGCGTTCGACATTTCCACGCTGCCGGACAAAGGCACGTTCAAGATCGGCCTGGTCCAGCTCAACCCCCTGCGCGGCACCGTCATTGAGGTCCTCGATCAGCAGGGCAGGGTGTTGTTCTCCTCGGAAGCGCGGAGTCGTGAAAACTTCACAAAACGCCCAATCGTCGAGGGCCGATGGGTCAAGTTGGCGGAGCGCCCGAAGGTCGGGGACGCCAACGACTTCTTGAAGCTAGCGGCTGAAAGTGATGCAAACCTTTCCCGCCCTGCCTGGAAGCCACTTCCCAACACCGACGTTCGCATCGATCTGCTTGCCCTTCTCTTCGCGGATGAACTGACTTGGAAGGGAGCCGAAGGCAACGCCATCGTGGTGAGCAGGTCCATCGGCAACAAGACCAAGACCGTCGGCTCGACGGACCGGGCGCTGCATCGCGTGGAATTGGAAAGTCGGACCAACTACTTCCGACGCGATCCCACAGCCGAGGGATTGCAGAAGGGATGCGTCTCACTGGTCGGCACGGGCAGTATCGGATCTCCCGCGGCCAAGTGGCTCGCCCAGGCTGGCATCGGGGAGCTGCGGCTGTTCGACCATGACGTGCTCGATGCCGGCAACGCCATTCGGTGGGAGCTTGGTCGCGATTACGCCGGACATCACAAGGTCACGGTGCTCCACGCCGTGCTGAGTGAAAACTTCCCGTATACGACCGTGGTTCCCACCACGCTTCGGATCGGCGATGCATCGTCTGATGACATGGCGTGGCTGGATAAGGCTTACGAAGGCTTGGTGAACGGCGTCACGTGTCTGTTCGATGCCTCCGCATCCATAGGCGTCAGCAACTATCTTTCGGCCTTTGCCCGCCACCAAGGGATTCCGCATGTGTGGATGCATGCGAGCAATGGAGGCTGGGCGGGACTGGTTGGACGCGCGAGCGGAAAACCGGAGGATTTCTGCTGGATGTGCCACCTCTACTACCTCGACGACCAGGACGCCGAAGTAAAGATTCCGAAGCTGCGCAGCGCCCCGGAAAGCGCCGAGGTGCAGCCCGCGGGCTGCCTGGATCCTACGTTTGTTGGTGCGCAGGTGGACCTGAGCGAAGTTAGCCTCATGGGCGTGCGCGTGGTCATGGACGAAGTCCTGGTGCACGTCGGCGCCCAACCGGCCACGCAATACGACTGGAACGTCGCCGTGGTAGACCTGCGCGACGAGGCAGGCCGCCCCCAACTGCCCAAGTGGACCCCTTACAAGCTGCCGCGTCATGCGAAGTGCACCAACCATTGAGGTCTGCTGGATGCCTCGCGGCATTCAGCAGGACCTTGAAGAACTCGCAAGGGATTGGGAACCGTTGGAAGTTGGCGGAGTGCTCGCCGGGTACTGGAACGGCCAAGCCGCCATCGTCACCGATTTTGTCGGCCCCGGGAATGACGCCCAGCATCACCGCTACACATTCGTTCCTGACGACGAGTACCACGTGGATGAGATCGCGCGTCTTTACCGTGAATCAAATGGAGCGACGACCTATCTTGGTGATTGGCATACCCATCCCTCAGGGACTGCGCGGCTGAGTCCGTTAGACAAGCGCACGTTGCGCCGCATAGCCAATGCTCCAGAAGCGCGCTGTCCCGATCCGCTGATGGTGCTATTCGCCGGAAGCGGACACAGATGGGGCACGCAAGTATTCACGCTTGGCGCCACGCGCAGCCTCCTGCCTCGCAGTATCGTTCCCGTGGAGCTGAGGATCTTCTAGTTGGCCCGGCAAGTTCTGACCCGTAACCGCGCCGCGGTACGCCGCTTGCCAATGCTCGTTCCCGATCTGCGCGGAAAGGCTCTTAATACGCTACATCCAGGCCTGGAAAACGGCAGCGATCAATAACGGCGTTGGTCAAAGCTGCTGACCACGCAGCTTCCAGTTCTTGCCTAGCCACCCGTGGCCTCGTCGGCGAAGGACTCAGCTGCGATGAGATGTTGGCAAATCCGAATCGCGCATGCCCCTGTGCACGTACAGGCCTCGTCCATAAGCAGCCGACGCGCCATGTCCGCTATGGAGTTAGCTGCTTACCGTTCGATGCCGCATGCGAAATTCGCCTCTTGATGCTCCAGCTCACCTTCATAGCGCATCAGCAGCTCTTGAAGAACATAGGCGGAGCCGACGGCATTCATATACCGACCGGTGATGAGAAAGTCCCTAAAGAGATGCAACGGGTCAGCAGCCATCCTTCCCTTTATGATGGAGCCCGCAAGCGCATGCGTCTCCTGTGCAATGAACAGTGCCAGTTGCGCCGTGACGTAGGTAAGCGCACCAAGGGACAAGAAGTGCACTTCGTCCTTATCGGTAAGTGACGGCGCAAATGCACTCATGAGCGAGGACTGGCGTCCACCATGCGTGCTCTCGGAGAACATCTTCTTTGCTTCGCGGTGCCTGTCGACGAGTGGCTTGGACCGTTCTTCCTGGATGCCACAGGCCAAGAGATACTGATGCACTTTGTCGTACACCTTTCCGTACCCAATGTGTCTGTTCCAGAACTCGTTCGTGTCGTGCGTCGCGGCAAAGGCCTCGCATGTTTCAGCACTCAACGCCAGCGCCATGGCGATTTCGATGTTCTCAATGAATGTGCGTGCCAGAACTCGCGCGGTCATATCCTGGCCGATGGCTAGCAGGTCGCGTATCGAGATGACGTCGCGTTTGAGTTTCGAAATGGTCACCGCGAAACTTGCGCGGTTGCTGCTAACCGGAAACTCGTACAGATATCGCTCGAACTGCACGAAGAACTGAATGCCTTCGTCAAGCAGGACAAACCAGGGTTGCAGGTGTGCGTCAATGCGCCGGGCTAAGCGTTCGCGTGTGGCCTGCAGTTCCGCCGCAACGTCGACACGCCCGCAATCCGCCGGCACCACGGCGGCAAGCTGCAAACGGTTCGCCTGATCGACGAGCCCCTGCACCACAGATGCCTCGATTCTCATAACGAGGGCCCCCTATCCAGCTCGCCGGATAGGGACGACCTTCTTCGCCTCTTCGCGCAGTCGATCAAGATAGTTGGCCCACGCCTGCATCATCTTCTTACGCTCCCCCAAATGTGCAGTTCTGTTATATGCGCGTCCAAGCGGATCTCGAACTGCATGGGCCAGCTGATGCTCTATGAAGTCTGGCCGGAACCCCAACACTTCATCCAAGACGGTCCGCGCCATAGCGCGAAATCCGTGCCCGGTGATGGTGTCCCCATTGAAGCCGAGGTAGCGCAATGCGGCATTGATGGTGTTTTCGCTCATGGGCCGCTTTGCACTCCGAACCCCGGGGAAGGCATATTCACTCCGTCTCGTGAGCGGGTGTAGATCCTCCAAGATATCTATTGCTTGAGATGGAAGCGGCACGATATGCGGCGTCCCGGTCTTGCTGGCGGTGAAGCGCCACTCTGCCGCGTCTAGATCAATTTCAGCCCAACGCGCCTTCCGCAATTCTCCTGGTCGCACGAAGAGCATGGGTGCCAGCTTCAAGGCCGCAACGGTCACCGGCGACCCTCGGTAGGAGTACATGGCTCGGAGCAGGTCACCGATTTTCGCGGGATCGGTCACGCTGGCGAAGTGCTTAGTCTGCGGCTGTTCGAGCGCACCCGCGAGATCGTCGGCCGGATTGTTCACCGCCCGGCCCGTTGCGATGGCATATCGAAAGACACGGCCTGCGAACGATCGGGCCCGATGAGCCGTCTCGACAACACCGCGCTTTTCAAGTTTCCGTAACGAAGTGAGTAGCAGAGGAGCAGTCACGTCGGTAATCGGGATGCCGCTGATTGCTGCCATGTCCTTCTCAATCAGCCGACGTTCGCGCTTCACCGATCCAGGACTCAGCCCTTCCTTCGCGCGCTTGGCCAAGAGCTCGGCTGCGACGGCGCCGAACGTCGTGTCCGCCTGCTCGATCTTTGCGGCCCGCTCGATCCTGGCGGCGTTCGCGGGATTACCCCCGCCCTTTACCAGAGCGCGCAGGCGGTCCCGCTCGGCGCGCGCCTCCGCCAAGCCCATGGCCGGGTACTCCGCCATCGTGATGATGCTCGGCTTGCCGGCGTAGCGATATCGATATCGCCAGACCTTGGCGCCGCTCGGGCGCACTTCGATGCACAGGCCATTGGTATCGGCGAGGCGGTAGGCACTCGTTCGTGGCTTGAGTGTGCGCAGCTTCGTGTCGGTGAGCATGTGTGAGTCAACCAATTGTGAGTCAGCGCCCCCTTGCCGGCCGCCTGACTCACAGCCTGACTCACTTTTTTTCCGGATTCAAGCGGACACGCCTGGACCCGAGCGCACAAAAAACCCCGCGATTTGCGGGGTTGTATGCTGTTTCATGGACTGTCCCGGACAACCTTGGACGCCTATGTGGTGGGCCCACCAGGACTCGAACCTGGAACCAAAGGATTATGAGTCCTCTGCTCTAACCATTGAGCTATAGGCCCGTCGCGGGGGCATCTTACAGAAGCGCCTCCGCGTTGCCCGGCAGGACATGTCGGCAATCGCGCCAGTCGGCGACGGACTGATCGTCCAAGTAGGCGTCGGGCTTGGGCAGAAAGGCCACGAAGCACTGCTCGATGCCGAGTTCGACCGCCGATGCGCGCGCGTAGTCGGCGCCGCCGGTGCTCCACAGGTACAGCGTCACGCCTGCGCGATGCAGGGCACGCACGGACTCGACGACCGCGGGCATCGGAATGCGCCTGGTGCCGATCGATCGAATCAGGGTGTCGTCGACGTCGACGAAGACGGTGCGCGTTTTCATGCGCGGAGCATAGCCTGACGCCCTAAAGCAGAAGCCCCGCTTTCGCGGGGCTTCGTCTATTGCGATCAATCGATGTCGAGGAAGCTGCGGAGCTGTTCGCTCCGGCTCGGATGCCGCAGCTTGCGCAGCGCCTTGGCTTCGATCTGGCGGATGCGTTCGCGCGTGACGTCGAACTGCTTGCCGACCTCTTCGAGCGTGTGGTCGGTATTCATGTCGATGCCGAAGCGCATGCGCAACACCTTCGCTTCCCGCGGCGTCAGGCCCGCGAGCACGTCGCGCACCGTTTCCGACAGGTTGATGTTGGTGGTGCTCTCGATCGGGGACTCCACGTTGGTGTCCTCGATGAAGTCGCCCAGGTGCGAATCCTCGTCGTCGCCGATCGGCGTCTCCATGGAGATCGGTTCCTTCGCGATCTTCATGACCTTGCGGATCTTGTCCTCGGGCATGTCCATCTCTTTCGCCAACTCTTCCGGCGTGGCCTCGCGGCCGAACTGCTGGAGCATCTGGCGGGAGATGCGATTGAGCTTGTTGATCGTCTCGATCATGTGCACCGGGATACGGATGGTGCGCGCCTGGTCGGCGATCGAGCGCGTGATGGCCTGGCGGATCCACCACGTGGCGTAGGTCGAGAACTTGTAGCCGCGGCGGTATTCGAACTTGTCGACCGCCTTCATCAGGCCGATGTTGCCTTCCTGGATGAGGTCGAGGAACTGCAGGCCGCGGTTGGTGTACTTCTTGGCGATGGAGATCACCAGGCGCAGGTTGGCCTCGACCATCTCCTTCTTGGCCTTGCGGGCCTTCGCCTCGCCGTAGGCCATCGCGCGCGAGATTTCCTTGATGTCGGGCAGCTGCAGGTACAACGCCTGCTCCACGGCGATCGTGGCTTCCTGCTCGGCGATGATCTGTTCCTTGACGTCGCGCAGGCCCGAGGACCACTTCTGCTTGCGCTTGAGGACGTCATCCACCCAACCCAGGTTGGTCTGGTTGCCTTCCCAGGCGCGCAGGAAATCCTTGCGCGGCATGCGTGCGACACGCGTGGCCAGGTCGAGGATGCGGCGCTCGTGGTCCTTGATCTCGCCCACGACGTCGCGCAGCTTGCGGACCAGCGTGTCGGTCAGCGGCAGCGGCAGCTTGAGCGTCATGAAGATCTCGGCCATCTCCTCGCGGAGCTTGGCGACCGGCTTCGCGGTCGGGCCGTTCTTCTGGTACGACTTCTGGAACTTCTGGTACAGCGCGCCCATCGCTTCCATGCGGCGCAGCACTTCAGCCGGATCCGGACCGGTGGGGCCGGTTTCCTCGGCCGCGTCGTCGCCGTCGGCTTCGACTTCTTCTTCGGCTTCGGCGGCGGTGTCGTCGACTTCGGCGGCGACCGGGATTTCGGCGACCGGCTCTTCGATGTCGTTGAAGCCCGCGACGATTTCCGCAAGGCGCTTCTTGCCGGCCTTGTGCAGGTCGTATTCCTCCAGCAACAGCTGGATCGACCACGGGAAGCTCGCCAGTGCCGAGAGCATCTGGTTGAGGCCTTCCTCGATGCGCTTGGCGATGGCGATTTCGCCTTCGCGCGTCAGCAGTTCGACCGTGCCCATCTCGCGCATGTACATGCGGACGGGGTCGGTCGTGCGGCCGCCTTCGGAGTCGAGCGCGGTCAGCGCCGCGGCGGCTTCTTCGGCTGCGGTGTCGTCGACTTCACGCCCGCCGCCGGAGGCGCCGGCGAGGAGGAGGGTTTCGGCGTCGGGTGCAACTTCGTGCACCTCGATTCCCATTCCGTTGATCATGCCGATGATGTCTTCGATCTGTTCGGGATCGACGACGTCGTCGGGCAGGTGATCGTTGACTTCGGCGTAGGTCAGGTAACCCTGTTCCAGGCCCTTGCTGATCAGCTGCTTGATGTCGGACTGGGGGGCCTGGCGTTCGGTTGCCATGTGGTGCGCCACCGTATGTAAGGGTCGGAGGGAACCCAGCATTATACCTGCCGGGGTGGAGGTCAGGGTCGGAGAAGGAAGGTGACCGGCCCGTCATTGACCAGACGAACGATCATATGGGCCCGGAACCGGCCGGATTCCACCCTTCCCGCATGCCGCTGGCGACAAACTTCGACCAATTTGTTGAAGCCGGGTTCAGCGACTTCCGGCGGCGCGGCGGTGCTGAAGCTGGGGCGCATGCCCGATTGCGTGTCCGCGGCCAGCGTGAACTGGCTGACCAGGAGCAGGCCGCCCCCGGTTTGCGAGAGCCCGAGGTTCATCTTGCCCTGCGCGTCCTCGAAGACCCGGTACCCCAGGAGGCGTTCGGCCATCCGCGCGATCTGTGCATCGGTGTCCCCCGGCTCCATGCCGACGAAGGCGAGCAGGCCGGCGTCGATGGCGCCGACGGTTTCGCCGTCGACCACCACGCTGGCTTCGGTGACGCGCTGGATCAGGGCGAGCATGGCGGGGTCATCGGGGCGGATGCGAAAAGTTAGCAGACCGCGCCCGCTAGACTGCCCGCCGTGACCGACTTCGCCGCTGGCCTCCTCCACCGCCTCGCCACCTGGTTCGCCCGCCTGCCCTGGCCGTGGCTGCGGGGGATGGCGGATGTGTTCGCCCGTGCTTTGGTGTCCCGCGATACGCGCGGCGTCAGGGTCGTGCGGCGGAACCTGGAGCTGGCCTATCCCGAATGGCTCCCCGGGCAACGCGCGCAACGCACGGCCGACGTGTTGCGCACCACCGCGCGCCAGGCGCTGGAAACCCTGCGCTTCTGGACGCGCCCCCACGCAAGCAACCTCGCGCTGATCCGCGAATCGCAGGGGGTCGACCTGTTCGATGCAGCGCTGGCAGCCGGCAAGGGATTGATCGTCGCCGCGCCGCATTACGGCAACTGGGAGTTGTTGAACCAGTGGCTCGCGTCGCGCACGCAGCTCGCGATCCTCTACGCCCCGCCCGATTCGAAGATCGGCGAAGCCTTCCTGCGTCGCGTGCGCGCCGCGCACGGCGACGCCGACCGCGTGACGCAGGTGCGCGCCGAAGGGCCGGCGATCCGCGGCTTGTTCAAGCTGCTGCAGGGCGGCGGGGTCGCCGGGATCCTGCCGGACCAGCAGCCGAAGGCCGGCGACGGCGAGTTCGCGCCCTTCTTCGGCATTCCCGCGCTGACGATGACGCTGCTCACGCGCCTGGCGCAGCGCACGGGGGCGACGGTGTTGGTCGGTTACTGCGAGCGCGTCGGCGAGACACCCGATGGGCCGGCGTTCGCGTTGCGCTTCGAAGCGGTGCCCGACGCGGCGAAAGATGTCGCCGCACTCAACGCCGCGATCGAACGCGTCGCACGCCGCGACCCCGCGCAATACCAGTGGACCTACAAGCGCTTCTCGATCCCCGCGCCCGGCAGCACGCTCGGCAATCCCTACTGGCCGGACTGCTACCCTGCGAGCGCGCAGCGCGCCGCACTGGCGCGCGCAGGGGATGGGGATCCGCAGTGAGCGAAGCCGCAACGACCGATGCCATGCCGATCGACGCCGACTGGCGTCCGCTGCCGCCGCGCGCGAAGTCCCTGTTCGCGCTGAGCCACGGCGCGTTCGGCCTGGCCGCCGGCGTTCCGGTCGCGGTGCTGTCGTATGCGTTCGCCGATCGCTTCGGTCCCGTGGCGTCGATCGCGCTTCCGCTCTTGCTGTGGGCGTGCGTGCTCGCGTTCTTCATCTGGGTGGGCATCAAACGCTATCGATCGAGCGCGTGGCGGCTCGACGACGATGGTTTTGCCTATCGCCGTGGCCGCATCTTCTTTCGCGAAACGCGTGTGCCCGCCTCGCGCGTGCAGCATCTCGACCTCAAGCACGGCCCACTCGAGCGCCGCTGGAAACTCGCCACGCTCGTGATCCACACCGCGGGCAGCAAGATGAGCGCGGTGTCGGTGACGGGCCTGGACGCCGAGGATGCCGAAGTCCTGCGCGACCGCCTCGCGCGCCAGCTCGACGACGATGACGCCGGCTGACGCGGCGCCGTCCGAGCGACGGCTGCATCCGTGGTCGTGGTTGTTCGTGCTGCTGCAGCAACTGCGGCAGTTCATCATCCCGATCGTCGCGGCGTTCTTCTTCGGCGGCGACCGCAACGAGTTGTGGCCGCTGATCGGCGTCGGCGTGCTGACGCTGACCTCGGTGCTGCAATACCTCACCTATCGTTACACCGTCGGCCGCGATGGCCTTTCGATCCGCAGCGGCTGGCTCCATCGCCAACGTCGCGAGATTCCCTACGCGCGCATCCACAACGTCTCGGTGAACCAGACGGTGTTGCATCGCATGTTCGGCGTGGCCGAGTTGCGGCTGGATTCGGCGGGCGGCGAGAAACCCGAGGCGACGATGCGCGTGTTGCGCATGGACG
This sequence comes from Noviluteimonas gilva, assembly GCF_009740395.1. Taxonomy (GTDB): domain Bacteria; phylum Pseudomonadota; class Gammaproteobacteria; order Xanthomonadales; family Xanthomonadaceae; genus Noviluteimonas; species Noviluteimonas gilva. Next base: position 834,716 of record NZ_WOXT01000001.1, on the reverse strand, counting down.
ATGCGCTCGCGCTGGAACGCCTGATCCGGCATCGCGGCGCGACTGTCGAAGCGACGGCCGACGGTGAAGCCCCTGCCGCGAACGTGCTGCTCGCGATGTCGCCGGGCGAAGTCATGCGCCTGGGCTTCATCTCCAACCGCGGCCTGCTCGTCTTGCTCGGCGGTTACGCCGCGTCGGTGCAGTTCGCGCCTCGCCTGGCGGAGAACCTGTTCGAATCCTGGGCGAAGTCGATGTTCGGCTGGGCCGAGTCGCATCATTTCGGCGTGCAGGAATACGCGATCGCGGGTGCCACGCTCGTGCTCGCGCTGCTGGCGTTCATGCGATTGCTTTCACTCGTACTGGCGCTATTGCAGTACTACGGCTTCGTGCTGAGCGAAGACGGGCCGCGGCTCACGGTGGAGCGCGGGTTGCTTGCGCGTTCGCGCAACTCCGCGTCGAAGCGCCGCTTGCAGGCGTGGACCTTGCAGGAAGGCGTGCTGCATCGCCTGTTCAAGCGCCGCAGCCTGCAGGTCGACACCGCAGGCGGGCAGACACGCGAAGGACAAACGCCGCGCGCGCTGCGCGAACTCGCGCCGATCGCGACGCCCGCGCAATGCGACGCGCTGATCGAACACCTGCTGCCCGAGGCCGGTTGGCCGTCGCTGGAGTGGCAGCGCCTGCATCCGAAGTCGGCGATCCGCATTTTCCTGGCGAATGCGTGGTTCCCGACGCTCGTCGTGATCGCGCTGTGCTGGCGGTTCGGCTGGATCGGGCTGATCGCGCTCGCGTGGCCGGCGTGGACGTGGTTCGTCGCGCGGCACCATGCGCAGCGTGCGGGCTACGCGGTGAACGCCGAGATCGTCGCCGTGCGCACGGGCTGGTGGTCGCGACAGTGGCGGTTCGCGGAGATCGACAAGTTGCAGGCATTGCGCATCGCCACCGGCCCGCTCGATCGGCGATGGGGCATGGCGACGTTGTGGCTCGACACCGCAGGCGCGGGCGCGATGACCGGCCCGTTGCGCATCGCGCACCTGCCGGAAGCGGAAGCGCGCGCCTTGTGCGATCGCCTCGCGCGAATGGTCGCGGCGCGCAAACTGCGCTGGTGAATCAACGCGCGAGTTCGAGACACAGCGCTTCGTAGCGCTGGTGCATCAGCTCACGGCCGTACTTCTCCCGCGCGGAACGACGCGCACCGGCGCCGAGGCGCGCGGCCTCCGCATCGTTCGTGAGCAAGTCCTGCAGCACATCGGCCAACGCGACATCGTCGTTCTCGGGAACGAGGCGACCATCGACACCGTCGTCGATCACTTCGCGCACACCCGGCACCGCAGTGCCAACGACCGCGCAACCCGCCGCCATGCCTTCGATCAACGCGAGCGGCATGCCCTCCCAGTGCGTACTCAGCACTGCGATCCGATGCGTCAGCAACAGCTCCGGCACGTTGCGCGCGACGCCGAGAAAACGCACTTGGTCTTGCAGGCCAAGCAAACGCACGAGTTGTTCCAGCGGCGCGAGATGGCGCTTCTTGCCGCCGCCCGCGAACAACACCGGCACGACGTGCCCGCGATCGCGCAGATGCGCGACGGCGCGAATCAAGGTCGCGTGGTCCTTCTGCTTCGAAAGGCGCGCGACCATCACGATGCCGGGGATGCGCTGCGCGAGCGGATGCGCGTCGGCGTTTTCGAACGGCGCCAGTCGGACGCCATTCGGAATCGCGATCGTGCGTTCCGGCGGCATGCCCTGCGCGAGCAGTTCGTCCTTCACGCCTTCCGAGCAACCGACGATGCGATCGGTGCGTTGCGCGAGCCAGCGCGACTGCTTGAGCCGCCACGCGGTGTAACGCTCGCGCGTGTTGTGTTCGACGTGCACCAGGTGCGGCACCTTCGCGAGCAGGCCGGCATAGCGGCCCCACAGGTGTTCGCTGAAGCCATGCGCGATCAAAACGTCGGGCTTGAACTCGCGGCAGACCTGCACCAACGACCAGATCGTCGCGGCATGCGACCAACCGGGGACGACGCGCAACGGCACGCCGGCCTGTTCGAGTTCGGCGATGCGGCGCGGATCGGTGCGGCGCTTGCGGCGCAGCACGAGCAGCGGCTCGATCTCCGGGCTCTCGACGCCGGCCTGCGTCAAAGCGATGGCGATCTGCGTCGCGCCGCCGGAGAAGCCTCCGGTGACGAAGTGCAGGACGCGGACGGGCCTCGCTTCGGGCGAACGGGCATCGACGGGGGCGTGCATGGCGCGCAGTCTAACGGCCGCGGCGGGCATAATCCCACGCATGTCGCAGCCCCTGCCCCTGTCCGGTGTCGTGATCACGAAGAACGAGGCGGACCGCATCGCGCGGTGCGTCGCATCGATGACCCCGCTGTGCAGCGAGGTGATCGTGCTCGACTCCGGTTCGACCGACGACACCGTGCGCATCGCCACCGAGCTCGGCGCGCGCGTCGAACAGCTCGAGTGGCAGGGCTTCGCGTTGCAGAAGAACGCGGCGATCGCCATGGCGCGCGAGCGTTGGGTGTTGTTGCTCGATGCCGACGAATGGCTGGAGCCACGCGCGCAGGAAGATGTGCGCAAGCTCTTCGCCGGCGACATCGAACAGTCCGACGTCTGGCTGCTGATGCGCCGCACGCACTTCCTCGGCCATGCGCTGCGCGGCGGGAGCTTCGCGCGCGAACCCGTGCATCGCCTGTTCCGTTCCAACATCCGCCACGGCCTGCGCGCCGTGCACGAATACCTCGATGTCGAAGGCCGCACCGTGCGCCCCTCGCGCATCGTGCTCGAACATGACACCGCGCGCAGCGCCGAGGATTACTGGTCGAAGTTGCAGCGCTACGCCGCCCTGTGGGCCGGCGAGCAACATGCGAAGGGCAAGACCGCGGGGCCGCTGCGCGGTTGGTTCGCGGCGACGGCCTACCTGCTCAAGAACCTGTTGCTGCGCGGCGGCATCGTCGATGGCGCGGCCGGTTGGCGCTTCCACTGGCTGCACGCCCGCTACGCCAAGCGCAAGTACGACCTGCTCGCGCGCGCGTCAGTGGCCTGAGACGCGGCACTCCGGCGCGATCGCATCGGCGCCGAACAACCACCACGTGCGGCGATTGGCGGTGCCGACGGCTTGTCCGCGCTCGCGCACGAGGCAATGGTCCAACGCATCCTGCTGCACGAACAGGCGGCGCTTCTCCGGCGCGGCTTCCATCCAGGCGATGCCCGCGCGCAGTTGCTGGTCGACCGGCTTGCGGAAACCGAACTCTTCCACCGGCCCCTGCGCCTGCAACAGGTTCTGTTCCTTCCACGCGACCAGGCCGAGCGTCGCGTCTCCGGCCAGCGCGTGGCCGCGCGCCATCACCGCGCGCGCGGAATTCTCCGCGTCGAGCAGGACGGCGGTGCCCGAGAACAACACGACGACCAACAGCGACAGCGCGACAGCCGAAGCCCTCAACGCATCGCGCCGCCACCACACGCACACGGCGAGCATCGCCGCGCCCGTGATCGCGAGCAGCCACCACAAGGTGTCGCTCGTGGGTGCGAGACCGCGTTCGGCTTCGATCTTCACTTCGAACGAGGGATCGCCTTGCAGCGCCGCAACGCCTGCACCGAAGAACGCGATGCCGAGGACGACGACGAGTGCGAGCAGGATGCGGCGAAACCATTTCGATGCCGTCACGCCTTCGAGATAAGGCCCCGCGGCGACGGCCACCATCGGCAGCATCGGCAGGATGTACATGTCGCGCTTACCCGGGCTCGCGCTGAAGAACACCAGCACCAGCAACGCCCAACCGAGCGGCAGCCACACGCGCGCATCGCCTGCGCGGAACGCATCGCGCCAGCGCGGGAACAACCACGGCAACGCGAGCGAGAATGGCAGCCAGTACGCGGCGATGACTTCGAGGAAATACCAGAAAGGCTGCGTGTGATGCCACGCGCTCGTGTAGCGCGTCGCGGTCTGCTTGTAGAGCAGTTCATTGACGTAGGCCTGGTGCTCGGGATCGCCGCTCGTCGTCGCGGTGACGATCATCGGCACGAACCACACCGCGATCGCCGCGAGGAACGCGAGCGCGCCGCCGCTCCAGCGCAACGCGTTGCCGCGGCCGAGGTCGGCGAGGCCATTCCATCCGCGCCAGCGCATCAGCGCATACGGAATCAATGCCAGCAGCGCGAGGAAGCCCACGCCCTTGCTGATCACGCCGAGACCGGCGGCGAAGCACCCGATCCAGAACCATTTCCACGCAGGCCCGAGCAGCACGTGTCGTGCGATGCCGTACACGCCGAGCGTGATGAAGCACACCACGGTCGGATCGATCTGCGCGCGCTTTGCCTGGTACAGGAACTGCACGCAAGCGAGAACCGCGATCGCCGACCACAGACCCGCGCGATGCGACCACAGGCGGCGTGTCAGGTCGTAGGTCAACCACAAGGTCGCCATCGCGGCGACGAGCGAAGGCAACAGGAAGGCCCATGTCCAATCGCGCACGACGGCATAAGCGGCACCGAGCAACCAGAAATAGAGCGGCGGCTTGTCGGCGTACAACTCGTGGCCGCGATGCGGGAACAACCAGTCGCCGCTGTCCCACATCTGCTTGGCGACGAGGACGAAGCGCGGTTCGTCCGCGGGCCACGGTGCGCGCAGGCCGATGCCCGCGCCGAGCACGATCAAGGCAATGGCGAAAAACCAGAACAGCTCGCGGCGGCGGACGTCGGTCATCATGGCCGGCGCACCTTACCTCAGCGCTTGCTCAGGCGTCCGTAAAAAAAGCCGTCCATGCCATCTTCGCCGGGCAATCGCTGGCGTCCCGCGCCGGATTCGCGACCGAAGCGAGCATCGAGCGGCTCGACAACAGCGCCGGGCGTGCGTTGCACGAACGCGTCGATCTGCCCCGCGTTCTCTTCCGCCAGGATCGAGCACGTGGCATACAACACCGTGCCGCCGGGCGCGAGCATCGTCCACGCGGCGTCGAGCAAGCGCGCCTGGATGTCGCACAGCGATTCGACATCGGTGTCGCGGCGATGCAGCAGCACGTCGGGTTGGCGACGCACGATGCCGGTGGCCGAACACGGTGCGTCGAGCAGGATCGCGTCGAACGGCACGCCGTCCCACCACGTGTCGGGTGCGGCGGCATCGGCGGCGAGCAAATGCGCGTTCGCGCCGACACCCAGACGCGCGTGTGTTTCGTGCACGCGGCGCAGGCGTTGCGCATCGATGTCGAGCGCGAACAGTTGCAAGGTCGGATCGCGTTCGAGCAGATGCGCCGACTTGCCGCCCGGCGCCGCGCACGCATCGAGCACGCGCGCACCCGGCTTCGGCGCCAGCGCATCGGCGACGCATTGCGCGCTGCCGTCCTGTACGGATACGAGGCCTTCGTCGAAACCCGGCAGTTCGCTCACGGCGACGGGCGTCGCAAGCACGAGCGCGTCTTCGGGAAACGCGGGCATCGTGGCTTCGATGCCGGCCTTTTCCAGTCGCGCGCGATACGCCGCGCGATCGATGCGCGTGCGATTCACGCGCAACCACATCGGCGCGGGAATCGCGCTCGCGGCGAACACGGCCTGCGCCGCATCGCCCCAATCGCGCTGCACGCGTTTGCGTAGCCATTCGGGCCACGTTGCTTCGGGTGCGACTTCCGGCAAGCCTTCACGCAATGCGCGTCGGAGGATGGCGTTGACCATGCCGGCCTGGTGCGTGCGGCCCATCGCGCGCGTGGCTTCGACCGTCGCATCGACGGCCGCATGCGCGGGAAGGCCCATCTGGATCTGTGCCAGGCCGACGTACAGCAGCGTGCGCAACTCGTCGTCGCTGCGGCCCAGCGGTTTTGCGACCCAGGCCTTCAGCGCTGCGTCGTACTGCGCCTGCCCGCGGATCGCGGTGAACACGATGGCTTCGAGCAGCGCGCGATCGCGCGTGTCGCGCAAGGTCGGCAAGCGCTGCGCGAGTTCGGCCTTGAGCGAACGCTGCCGCTGCAACACCACGCCCAGCGTCTGCGTGGCCGCGATGCGCAGCGCGACGCCGGGCGCCGGTTTCATGCGCCGACGCGCAGGTCGCGGCGCGCGTTGAGGTAATCGGCGGCGGTGATCAGCTTGCCGCCCGCACGTTGCAGCACGCGGATGCGCAGCGCGCCTTCGCCGCAGGCGACATCGATGCCGTCGCGGCCCGCGGCGAGCACGGTGCCCGGCGTGCCGCGGCCTTCGATCGCAATCGCACGATGGATGCGGACCGTGTCGCCCGCGATCTCGCCCTCGGCGATCGGCCACGGATCGAACGCACGCACCTTGCGGGCGAGCACGTCGGCCGGCTGCGTCCAGTCCAGGCGCGCTTCGGCTTTATCGAGCTTGCGCGCGTACGTCGCGCCCTGCTCGGGCTGCGGGCGCTGCACCGGGCGCATGTTCGCGCGCAAAAGCCCGAGACCGTCGGCGAGCACCTGCGCGCCCAGCGTCGACAGGCGATCGTGCAACTGGCCGGCGGTTTCGTCCGGCGCGATGTCGAGCGTCTGGTGCAACAGCACCGGGCCGGTGTCCAGGCCCTTCTCCATCTGCATCAGGCACGCGCCGGTCTGCGTGTCGCCGGCTTCTATCGCGCGCTGGATCGGCGCGGCGCCGCGCCAGCGCGGCAACAACGAGGCGTGCACGTTCCAGCAACCGAACTTCGGGATGTCGAGGATCGATTGCGGCAGCAACAAACCGTACGCGACGACCACCAGCAGGTCGGGCTTCAGCGCGCGCAGGGCATCGCGCGACAACTCGGTCTTCAGCGATTCGGGTTGCAGCACGGGCAGGCCGCGCTTGATCGCTTCGAGTTTGACCGGCGAAGGCGTCAGCGCGCGACCGCGCCCGGCGGGGCGATCGGGCTGCGTGTAGACGGCGACGACTTCGTTGCGCTGCGCGGCCGCGACGAGCGACGGCACGGCGAACTCCGGCGTGCCGGCAAAGACGATGCGCAAGGGCATGCGTGCGTCAGGCGGCCGCGGTGCGGCGCGCTTTCGCGAGTTTCTTGCGGACCATCTCGCGCTTGAGCGGCGAGAGGTAATCCACGAACAACTTGCCTTCCAGGTGATCCATCTCGTGCTGGATGCACACGGCAAGCAAGCCGTCGACGCGCATTTCGAACGGCTGGCCGTTGCGGTCGAGCGCCTTGACGAGGATCTCGTTGGCGCGCGTGACGTCGGCGAAGATGTTCGGCACCGACAGGCAACCTTCCTGGTAGACCTGTTCGCCCGCGCGTTCGAGGATCTCCGGATTGACGAACACCAGCGGCCGGTTCTTCTCTTCCGACACGTCAATCACCATGAAGCGCTGGTGGACGTCGACCTGGCTCGCGGCCAGCCCGATGCCCGGCGCTTCGTACATGGTTTCGAACATGTCGTCGACCAGGCGCTGGAACGCCGGGTCCGCCACTTGTTCCGGCGTCAGGGTGGCGGCCTTCGTGCGAAGGCGCGGATCGGGGAACTCGAGGATGGGGAGAAGGGCCATGGTGTCGAAATGGGGGCGCCGGTCACAGGCGCAAGCGATGGGGTGTCCTAGGGTCGCGATTGTAGCGCCGCGCGCTTGCAAAGGCCCGAGGAATGTGGGCTATAGTGGCCCGGCTACAAGGGGAAAAACTCAAGGGGAGCGGGCACATGGCCGCCATGCTTAAACGGCTTCTTCCGGTTTGTGCGGTCGCGTTGCTGACGGTCGGCAGTTATGCCGCCGCTGTCGAAACGCGCGGCGACCATCCGGACACCTACGTCGTCAAGAAAGGCGACACGTTGTGGGACATCGCGGGCAAGTTCCTCAAGCGCCCGTGGCTTTGGCCGGAAATCTGGCAGGCCAACCCGCAGGTCCAGAACCCACACCTCATCTACCCGGGCGACGTGCTGTCGCTGGCGTACCTGGACCGCGTCGCGGTGCAGGAAGGCCCGCGCGGCGAGGCGCCGGTCACCGGCGTGCCGCTGTCGCAGGTCGAGCCGTTCCTGAAGGACCTGCGCGTCGTCCAGGAGTTCGAGCACCTGCCGTACGTGGTCTCCCTCGAGGAAGACCGCAACCACGGCGTGTCCGGCATGTCGGCCTACGTGGTCGGCCTGGAAGGCGCCCAGCCGGGAACGCGTTACGCGATCGTGCGTCCCACGGTGCGCTTCACGTGGCTGGACCGCACGCAGTGCTGCGACATCGGCTTCAAGACGGACCTGGATTTCCGCGGCGTTCGCATCTTCGCGGACTACCAGGAGTACTGGACCACGGCCGTCACCCCGGACAAGGGGTACGAGCAGCTGGGCTATGAACTCCGTCAGATGAACACCGGCGCGCTCACGCAGGTGGCAGGTGGCGGCGTCGAAGCCGCGACGGTCGTCATCGACCAGGGCGGCAACGAAGTGCGCGTCGGCGATCGCCTGATCCCGGTGGACGCACAGCCCTACGACCTGCAGTTCTTCCCGCACCCGCCGAAGCAGCAGTTCGAATACGGTCGCGCGCAGGTCATCGGCGTGCCGGACCTGCTGTATCACGGCGGTACGCGCGACGTCATCGCGCTGTCGGTCGGTTCCCGCGAGGGCGTCGACAACGGCACGGTGTTCTCGGTGTGGCGCGTGGGCAGCAACGTGCCCGATCGCGTGAAGTACTCCAACAACCGCAGCGAAGACCTGTTCGGCGATGCCAGCCGCGTGCGCCTGCCTGACGAATTCGTCGGCCACGTCATGGTGTTCCGCACCTTCGACAAGATGAGCTACGGCCTGCTCATGGACGGCATCAAGCCGACCGCGATCGGTTACGAGCTCAAGCATCCGGACGCGATGCAGTAAGTCGAACCAAATCAGGATTCCCTGACGCAACAACGCGACGGCGCCCGAGGGCGCCGTCGTCGTTTGCGACGCACGCTTGCGCGATGCATTCGCGCCTGACGATCGACGATCCCGACTATCCCGCCCTGCTGCGTCGCCTGCCCGACGCGCCGACGCTGCTGTACGTCCGCGGCGACCTCGCGTGCCTGTGGCATCCGGCGATCGCCATCGTCGGCAGTCGCACCGCGACGCCCAACGGATTCGACATCGCACGCAGCTTCGCGCGCGCCTTCGCACGCGCGGGTTGGTGCGTGGTGAGCGGCATGGCGGCGGGCATCGACACCGCGGCGCATCGCGGCGCGCTGGATGTCGAAGCGCCCACGGTCGCAGTACTCGGCACGGGCATCGACAATGCCTATCCCCCGAGCAATCGCGGGCTGATGGAACAGATCGCCGAACGCGGCGTGGTCGTCAGCGAATACCCGCCGGGCGCGCCGGGTCGCCCCGGGCAGTTCCCGAAGCGCAACCGCATCGTCGCCGGGCTCAGCCTGGGCACCCTGGTCGTGGAAGCCCAGATGCGATCGGGCGCCCTCATCACCGCGCGGCTCGCGGCCGACGCCGGGCGCGAGGTGTTCGCCATCCCCGGATCGATCCACAACCCGATGGCCCGCGGCTGCCACAGGCTCATCCGCGACGGCGTGCAGCTCGTCGAATCCCCCGACGAAGTCATCGCCGCGCTGAACCCTCTGCTGTCCGCGTATGCAGGCGACTTGCGCGAACGGCTGTGCGTCCCCAACTCATCGGTCGCGGCACTGCAACATCATTCACCGAGCACGGATGCCAATACCCAGCGCTTGTGGGACGCGCTCGGATACGACCCAACCCCTATGGACGCGCTTGTCTCCAGAACTGGATTGACGAGTGCCGAACTTGTCTCCATGCTGCTGGTCATGGAGCTGGAAGGGCGCGTGGTTTCCGAACACGGCCGCTACACCCGCAAGGCATCCTGAACCTCCACAGCGCCCATGGCGCAGGCCGAGAGGGAAATGAAAGAAAGCATCCTGGACGTCCTGCTGTACCTGTTCGAGCACTACTTCACCAACGACACCGCACCACCGGTGGGCGACCGCGACACCCTTCAAAGCAGCCCGCTGTTCTCCGAACTCACCGAAGCGGGCTTCAGCCCGGCGGAAATCCTCAAGGCCTTCGACTGGCTGGACGCGCTCGCCGAGCAGCGCCCGGAATCGTCGACGCCCCGCACCGGTGGTCCCACCCGCATCTTCCACGGCCCCGAACTCGACAAGCTCGACGTCGAATGCCGCGGATTCCTGCTGTTCCTGGAACAGCACGGCGTCCTCGACCCCGGCCAGCGCGAACTCGTCCTCGACCGTGCGATGGCGCTGGACCAGGACGAACTGGACCTGGACGACCTCAAATGGGTGGTCCTGATGGTCCTGTTCAACCAGCCCGGGTCCGAGGCGGCCTATGCCTGGATGGAGACCCAGATGTTCCTGGACGAGCCCGAACCCGTGCACTGACGGGGCGGCCCGGGCTTCGATGGGCGTCGCCATTCGGGGGGACGGGGCGCGGTTCGGCTTGACACACCCGCCGGCCGCGTGACACCACTAAAAAAGGAACTCTCTTCACGCCCGTGGCCAGATGGCCCCGGGCGTCGCCTTCTTCGCGTTGGGAATTCCCGACGCCGCCGGACCCATCCGCCCCCATGGCAAAGAACCTCCTCATCGTCGAATCGCCCGCCAAGGCCAAGACGATCAACAAGTACCTCGGCCCGGACTTCACCGTCCTGGCCTCCTACGGCCATGTGCGCGACCTGGTGCCGAAGGAAGGCGCGGTGGATCCCGACAACGGGTTCGCCATGCGCTACGACCTGATCGACAAGAACGAGAAGCACGTCGACGCGATCGCCAAGGCCGCCAAGGGCGCCACCGCGCTGTTCCTCGCGACCGACCCTGACCGCGAAGGCGAGGCGATCTCCTGGCACATCGCCGAGATCCTCAAGGAACGCGGCCTGCTGAAGGACAAGACGCTGCAGCGCGTGGTGTTCACCGAAATCACGCCGCGCGCCATCCGCGAGGCGATGACCCATCCCCGCGCGATCGCAACCGACCTGGTCGATGCGCAGCAGGCGCGCCGCGCGCTGGACTATCTGGTCGGCTTCAATCTTTCGCCGGTATTGTGGCGCAAGGTGCAGCGCGGCCTGTCCGCCGGGCGCGTGCAGTCGCCGGCGCTGCGCATGATCGTGGAGCGCGAGGAAGAGATCGAAGCCTTCGTCGCCCGCGAGTACTGGAGCATCGAAGCCGAGCTCGCGCATCCCTCGCAAAATTTCACCGCCAAGCTGACGAAGCTCGACGGCAAGAAGTTCGAACAGTTCACCGTCACCGACGGCGACACCGCCGAAGCCGCGCGCCAACGCATCCTCAAGGCCGCCGGCGGCGCGCTGCATGTCACCGACGTCGCGAGCAAGGAACGCAAGCGCCGCCCCGCGCCGCCCTTCACCACCTCCACGCTGCAGCAGGAAGCCGCGCGCAAGCTCGGCTTCACCACCAAGCGCACGATGCAGGTGGCGCAGAAGTTGTACGAAGGCGTGGCGATCGGCGATGAAGGCACCGTCGGCCTGATCAGCTACATGCGTACCGACTCGGTGCATCTGTCGGCCGAAGCGCTGAGCGAAATGCGCGACGTCATCGCGCGCGATTTCGGCACGCGCGCCCTGCCCGACAAGCCCAACTTCTACCAGACCAAATCGAAGAACGCGCAGGAAGCGCACGAAGCCGTGCGTCCGACCTCCGCGTTGCGCACGCCCTCGCAGGTGTCGCGTTACCTCAACGACGACGAGCGCCGCCTCTACGAGTTGATCTGGAAGCGCGCGCTCGCCTCGCAGATGGTGCCGGCCACGCTCAACACCGTGAGCGTCGACCTCGCCGCGGGCAGCGAGCACAACTTCCGCGCCAGCGGCACGACGGTCGTGGATCCTGGCTTCCTCGCCGTGTACGAAGAAGGCAAGGACACCAAGACGGCCGACGATGAAGACGAAGGCCGCAAGCTGCCCGCGATGAAGCCGGGCGAACGCATTCCGCTCGACCGCGTGCACGCCGACCAGCATTTCACGCAGCCACCGCCGCGCTTCACCGAAGCCGCGCTGGTCAAGGCGCTCGAGGAATACGGCATCGGCCGTCCGTCGACCTACGCCTCGATCATCCAGACGCTGCTGTTCCGCAAGTACGTGGAGATGGAAAGCCGCAGCTTCCGTCCGACCGATGTCGGCCGCGCGGTGTCGAACTTCCTCAGCAGCCACTTCACGCGCTACGTGGACTACGACTTCACCGCGAAGCTCGAGGACGAACTCGATGCAGTCTCGCGCGGCGAGGAAGATTGGGTGCCGCTGATGGAGAAGTTCTGGGGCCCGTTCAAGGAACTGGTCGAGGACAAGACCGAAAGCGTCGATCGTTCCGAAGCCACCGGTGCGCGCGAACTCGGCATCGATCCCAAGTCCGGCAAGCCGGTCAGCGTGCGCCTCGGCCGTTACGGGCCGTATGCAGCCATCGGCACGGCCGAAGACGAAGACAAGCCGACGTTCGCCTCGCTGCGTCCCGGCCAGTCGATGCACACCATCTCGCTGGAGAATGCGCTGGAGCTGTTCAAGCTGCCGCGCAAGCTCGGGCAGAGCGAAGGCCATGAAGTCAGCGTCGGCATTGGGCGCTTCGGTCCGTTCGCCAAGCGCGGCAGCACCTACGCCTCGCTGAAGAAGGAAGACGACCCGTACACGATCGAGTTGGCGCACGCCGTCTTCCTCATCGAAGAGAAGGAAGAGATCGCGCGCAACCGCATCATCAAGTCCTTCGACGGCAGCGACATCCAGGTGCTCAACGGGCGCTACGGCCCGTACATCAGCGACGGCAAGCTCAACGGCCGCATTCCCAAGGATCGCGAGCCCGCCTCGCTGACGCTGGAGGAAGTGCAGAAGTTGATGGAAGAAACCGGCAAGCCGATGCGCGGGCGCTTCGGGAAGAAGGTCGCCGCCAAGAAGGTGACGGCGAAGAAGGAACCGGTCGAGAAGGTCGCGAAGAAGACGGTGAAGAAAGCGGCGAAGAAGACCGCGAAGAAAGCCGTGAAGAAGGCGACCAAGAAAACCGCTGCGAAGAAGGCCGTCAAGAAGGCCGTCGCCAAACGTACTGTTTAAGAGCCGGGCCTGATGCAACGCCTCGCGCCCACCGCTGCCGCAAGCTTGCTGCGCAGCGGCGGCGTGCTCGCCTATCCCACCGAAGCGGTGTGGGGCCTGGGCTGCAATCCCTTCGACGAAGCCGCGGTCTTGCGGCTTCTCGCGATCAAGCAACGCCCGGTCGACAAGGGCGTGATCCTGGTCGCGTCCGATCTCGCGCAATTCGATGACCTGCTGGCGTGGGATCAACTTCCGCGCGAACGCGCCGACGCCGTGCGCGCGCAATGGCCGGGCCCTCGCACGTGGATCGTGCCGGCCACCGCGCGCGTGCCGCGCTGGATCACCGGCACGCACACCGGCGTCGCGGTGCGCGTGAGCGATCACCCGGATGTCGTCGCGATTTGCCGCGCGTTCGGCGGGCCGATCGTGTCGACCAGCGCGAACCTCGCGGGCGAGCCGCCGGCCTTTACGTTCGACGCGCTTTCGCCGGCAGTGCTGGCGGACGTCGACGGTGTCGGCGAAGGCGAGACCGGCGGCCTGCGCGCGCCCACCGCCATCCGCGACGCCGCCACCGGCGCCGAACTGCGCGCAGGCTGAACCGCCGGTCGGCCGCGCCGTTGCGGCCGCGGGCAATCGGCGCAAGATGCGCGCATGGCCCGTTCATCGCGCATCGCCGTCCTCCTGATCGCCGGCCTGGCGGCGCTGGGCACGCAACGCCTCACGCACGCGCAGGACGTGACGATCTACCGCTGCGTCGACGCCAAGGGCCACCTCACGCTGCGCGACACGCCGTGCGCGAAAGACCAGAAGCAGGAAGCGCGCACGATGACGCGCCCGCAGGATGCGCCGCGCAAATCGACGAGGCCTGCCGCCACGGAAGCACCGCCGACGCGCGACGTGGCCGACACGCAGGTCGCCTCGCGCGAGACCTACCTCGCGCCGCCGCGCCCGTTGTACGAATGCATCACGCCCGACGGCATGGCTTACACGAGCGACACCAGCGACGGGAATCCGCGCTGGGTGCCGTTGTGGACGTTGGGTTACCCCTCGCGCGGCCTGATCGGCTCGAATTTCTCCGGCCCGACCTTCATCGGCCCAAACACCTACGGCGCCGGCACCTACGTGCGCGACACCTGCTACATGCTGCCGCCCGCCGACGTGTGCGCGCGCACGCGCGATCGCCGCGACGAAATCCGAAAACGCTTCTTCAACGCGCAACCCAGCGAACGGGATGTGCTGCGCGTCGAGGAACGCAGCCTCAACGCGCGCCTGGACAACGATTGCGGCGGCCAATGACGCGTGCGGTATGGCAGGCTTGCCGCATGACGCGCCCCGCCACCTTCGCCCTGATCACGCTGCTCCTCGCGCTGTCGCCTTTCGGGGCGCACGCGACCACGATCTACAAATGCACCGATGCCAAGGGCACGGTGACGATGCAGAACGACAAGCCCTGCGCGCCCGGCGAGAAGCAGGAAGTGCGCACGATCGGCGAACTTCCCACCGCGCCCGCGCCTGCACCGCGCGCGGAAAAAGTCGAAGCGCCGACTGGTCCGCCGGCGGGCGCGGCGTTCGAACTCGTCCGCGGGCCCGCGACCGACGAGTTGCCCGCATCCGCGATCCCGCTCGCCGATCGCAAGCCACCGCCGCCGTTGTTCGAATGCAAGACCTGGGAAGCGGAAACCTATCTCAGCGAAACCGAAACACCGGAAGAACGCTGCGCGTACCTGAATACCGTGGGCCTGAATGGAGGAATGGGCGCAGGAGAGGCTTGCGAGATCAAGCGCGACACCTGCACCGCGCTCACCGACAAAGCGCTTTGCACCGCATGGCAGCGCCGCATCGACGAAGCCAATTTCCGCATGAAATACGCCGCGAAGGCCGACAAGGCCGATCGCGAGGCGGAGTACGAACGCCAGCTCGCTGCATTCATCGACACCTCGTGTCGCTGACGCATCACTGCAACATTCGGTGAGCTTGGTGACGATTCGCGCGCAATGCGCGGATGAATTGCGGCGACTTACTAATTCTTGACTTGCACCACGCAACTTCCTAACCGTTGCTTGCCTATGGTCGCTGTTCCCTCCCCCAAAGCACGAGGCGTTCAGCATGGCGAACCAGACCCGCGGCACCAGCAATCGCGGATTCGCAAGCATGGATCCGGAAACGCAGCGCAAGATCGCGCAGAAAGGCGGCGAAGCGGTGAGCCGCGATCGCGAACACATGTCGATGATCGGCCGGAAAGGCGGAGAAGCCTCCGGCGGCAACCGCACTCACCCCACCAACGCCCCCGCGCAGAACACGCCCCCCACCACCCAATTCGGCGGCAACGAACCCGGCAGCAACCACTAAGCCACGGTTCGACCGACGAAACGAAGACGCCCGCGCATGCGGGCGTTTTCGTCAGCGCTGCTCAGCTGCGTTGCGCTGCGCGGCCAGGCGCTCGTAGTACTTGCGCACGCACACGAAGCCTTGCCCGCCGATGACCATCCGGCCATCGATCCACCGCACGGTGTGTCCATCCCACGCTTCGGCGCACCAGTGGCGCTTGGGTGCGGCCGCTTCGCGCTGCGCGCGCGATTGCATCGGCACGGGCCGCGACGGGCCCACGGGCCCCGGCCTGCCTTCGATCACGAAGATCTCGCCATCCAGGTCGGCGATGTAGACGTTGCCCACCTGGTCCGTGCCGAACGCGACCGGGTTGTTGATCGCACCGACATCCGGCGCGAACGACGTATTGCGCACGACGAATCGAGCGCTCGTCACCGGCACGGTGCCGTAGAGCTCGTCGACCGGCAGCGACCACACGTTGCCCTCGATGAAATCGGCGAACAGGTATTGCCCGCGCAACGATTCCACCGGGCCGCGATACACCACGCCGCCGATCACCGTGCTGCCCGCGCGCGTGCCGGTGCCGTGCGGGTATTCGGCCGCCGGCAAACGATAGGCCGGACTGTCGGGGCCTTTGAACGGCTGCGATCCCTCACGCACCGACCAACCGAAGTTCACGCCCTGGTTGTCGTCGGGGCCGACCATCACGTCGATTTCCTCGATCGCGTCTTCGCCGACGTCGCCGATGATCAAGCCGCCTTCGCCGGTCCCGAAGGGCCCGAAGTCGAAGCTCGCGCGGAACGGATTGCGCAGGCCCAGCGCCCACACTTCCGGCGCACCGCCCGCGGTGCGGAACGGGTTGTCGGCCGGGATCGCGTAATTGCGCGTGTCGTCGGCCAGGAAGTCGTCGCGCGTGATGTCGATGCGCAGGATCTTGCCGAGCCACGTATCGGGGTTCTGCCCGTTGTTGTCCGGATCGCCCGAGCCGCCGCCATCGCCGATCGCGATGTACAAAAAGCCCGCGCGATCGAACCCGATCCATCCGCCGTTGTGGTTGGTGCGCGGATGCGGCTGGCGCAGGATCACGCGCATCGTCGACGGGTCGGCGATGTCGCGATTGCTCGCACTCAACGTGTAGCGCCGCACTTCGATCGTGCCGACCGGATCGGTGACGAACACGAAGAATTGCCCGGAGCTCGTGAAATCCGGCGAGGTCGCGAAGCCCAGCAATCCGCGTTCGCCGTTGGTCGACAACTCCCCGCGCAGATCGAGCAGCGGCGTCGGCGCGATCGTGCCGGTGCCCGGCGAGAGGATGTCGATGCGGCCCGCGAGTTCGCCGACGTACACGCGCCCGGTGCCATCGGGCACGGGCGCGACGAACACGGGCGAGGCGACGGCCGAGGCCACGCGCCGCACGCGGAAGGCGATGCTGCTGCGATCGGTGACGGTCACCGACAGCGCCATCGCGGTCGAGGCATAGCCGTCGCTTGCGCGCAGCGTCACGCGGTAGAGGTTGTCGCCGCCGACGTCGATCGGCGCTTCGAAATCCGGCGGCGCCGCGAACGACAACGCACCGGCCGACGTGATGCGGAACGCTGCGGCATCCTCGCCGCCGTCGATCGCGAAGCTGATCGATTGCCCGTCGATGTCGGTGGCGGTCGCGTTGTAGAACGCGCCCGTGGTGTCTTCCTGCACGGACACCGAACTGGGCGAAGTGAAGCTGGGCGGCGTGTTGCCCCAGGAAATCGACCCGCTGGTCCCGCTACCGCCGCACGCGGCGAGGGCGGCTGCGAACAGCGCTCCCGAAACGAGCGTCCTGGCTCTGCGCAACGTCATGGGCCTGACCTCCGGCGACGTTCGCGCAGGATGCCTCCCGTCGCTTAACCGGCGGGTGAAGCGACGCGCCGTTCGTCAGAAACCGTAGCGCAGGAATCCGCCATCCACGGAAATGCATTCGCCCGTGACATACGAGGCCGCCGGCAGGCACAGGAACGCGACCGCCGCGGCGACTTCCTCGGGTTCGCCGATGCGGCCCAGCGGCGTGCGCAGCAGCACTTCATCCAGGTAATCGGGATCGGCGAGCTTGTCGTGCGTGCGCCGCGTGCGGATGTACCAGGGCGCGACCGCGTTGACGCGGATGCCGTCCTCGGCCCATTCGACGGCGAGGTTCTTCGTCATCTGGTGCATCGCGGCCTTGCTCATGCCGTAGGGCGCGCCGCTGCGCACGTGCGTCAGGCCGGACACGCTGCCGACATTCACGATGCTCGAGGCCGCGTGCTTGGTGAGCAACGGATAGGCATAACGCGAGAGTTCGAACGCGGAGAACAGGTTGATCTCGAAGATCTTCCGCCATTCGTCTTCGCTGTATTCCACCGCGGCGCGCGTGAGGTTGCCGCCGGCGTTGTTGACCAGGATGTGCAGGCCTTCGCCGAAGTCCTCGACCCAGTCGAGCAACTCGCGGCGTTGATCGTCTTCGGCGACGTCGGCGACGAACACGTGCACGTCGCGATCGGGGAAGTCTTCGGCGAGTTCTGCGCGCGCCGATTCCAGCGCGGCGGCGTCGCGCGCGGCGAGCATGACGTCGGCACCGAAGCCGAGCAGCTCGCGGGCGATCGCGCGGCCGATGCCCGCGCTGCCTCCGGTCACCAGGGCGAGTTGTCCATCCAGGCGCCAGCGTTTGGGGTCCATGCCTGCCTCGTTGCTCCCGTCGGGTCGGCGTAGGATAGCCGCTGCCTTCCAACGGACGCCGCCGCGATGTCGCGAATCCTGGTTGCAGTGCTTTGCGTGCTGGCCCTGTCGGCCTGCTCCAAGCCGGAGAAGCCCGAGACCGAGCGCCCGCCCGCACCGCAGGCCGTGGCGGCGACCCAGCCCGCTGCGGACACCTGGAACGACGCGAGCAAGCGCGAGAAGCCCGCGACGGAGCTCAACGACGCGATCCAGGCACCGCTGAACAAGGCGCGCTCGGTGGAAGACACGACGCTCGATGCGGCCGCGCAGCAGCGCGCGGCCATCGATGCGCAGACCTCGGGGAATTCAGGGGCTGCGCCGGCGCAGTGACGCACGCGTCAGCGTGCGTCTGCTCATGACGTCCGCGCTCGTCAGAACTCGCAGAAGCAGTAAGCCAGCGCCTTGACCGGCGCACCGGGCTTGCGCTGCAGCGCTGCATCGAGGAAGCGCAGGTCCGCATCCATCTGCGGCACGCTGCGCGCGACGAGCGTGCGTGCCACGCCCTGCGCGAAACCCGAGTCGCGCATCATCGCCGCACCCGCGCGGCTCGACACGAAGCCGGCGAAGAAGCGTTCGAACGGCGTGGCTTCGCGCTCGATGTAATGCACGTTGAAGGCGTCGGGCTTGCCGAGCTTCGCGCGCGCCGCCGCGTCGGCGATCGCCGTCTGCAGGCCACCGAAGTCGTCGACCAGGCCGCGTTCGCGCGCCTGCGCGCCGGTCCAGACGCGGCCGCGTGCGATGGCATCGATCTCGTCGACCGAACGCTTGCGCGCCTGCGCCACGCGCCCGGTGAAATCGCGATAGCCCTTGTCGATCACCGACTGCACGATGTCGCCGACCGCCGGATCGAGCGGGCGCGTGATGTCGAACGCACCCGCGAACCGCGTCGTGCCCACGCCATCGGTGCGCACGCCGATCTTGCCCAGCGCGCGCGGCAGGGTCGGGATCACGCCGAAGATGCCGATCGAACCGGTGATGGTCGAGGGATCGGCGTAGATGCGATCGGCGTTCATCGAGATCCAGTAACCGCCCGACGCAGCGAGGTCGCCCATCGAAACGACGACCGGCTTGCCGGCGGCTTTCAGCGCGACGACTTCGCGGCGGATCTGCTCGGAGGCGAAGACTTCGCCACCGGGCGAATCCACGCGCAGCACGACGGCCTTGACGTGTTCGTCGTCGCGCGCTTCGCGCAGCAACGCGGCGGTGGAGACGCCACCGATGTGGCCCGGCGGCTTCTCGCCGCCTTCGATCTCGCCTTCCGCCACGACGACGGCGACCTGCGGACGCATGTCGGTCGCGGGCAACGTGGTGTCGATGTGGCGCAGGTAGGTATCGAGCGAGACCTGGCGGAAACCGCCTTCGGCATCGGCGTCGGCGACGCCGCGTTCGGCGAGCAGGCGATCGACTTCTTCTTCGGTCTTCAAGCCATCGACGAGCTTCTGCTGCAATGCATAGCGGCCCAGATCGCCGCGCGCGGCGGCGAGGCCTTCGGGCAAGGTGTCGATGCCGGCGGCGAGCTGCTGCGCGGACAGGTCGCGCGCCTTGGCGATGTCGCCGAGGAAGCGCTGCCACACATCGTTCATCCAGAACAGGTCGGCTTCCTTCGCCTGCGGCGAGGCGGCGTCGAGCACGTACGGCTCGGCGGCCGACTTGTATTCGCCGACCTTGAACAGGTGCACGTCGACGCCGAGCTTGTCCTGCAAACCTTCGCGGTAGTACTGGCGATAACGGTCGAGGCCTTCGAGCACCAGGCCGCCCATCGGATCCAGGTACACCTCGTTGGCCTGCGCGGCGAGCAGGTACTGCTCCTGCATGTAGCTGTCGCCGAACGCGACGACCTGCTTGCCCGACGCGCGCACCTTGCCCAGCGCCGCGGCGACTTCGCGCAGCGAGGCGTAACCGGTGGGCTGCAGGCGATCGAAACGCACGTAGACGCGTTCGATGCGCTTGTCCTTCACCGCGGCGTCGAGCGCGCGCAGCAAATCGCGCAACTGCACTTCTTCGTTGCCGCCATCGCCCATCACCTTCGACAACGCGCGGCTGGCGACATCGCTGCTGTACTGCTCGACCAGGCGGCCTTCGGGCGCGATCACGAGCGTGGTGCGGTCGTTCAAGGGCGCAAGCGAACCGCCCGAGAACGCGAACATCAGGAACAGGATCAGCAGCGCGAAGAACACCAGGTTGAACACCAGGCGCCGCGTGAAGTTCATGGCATCCCAGATGCCCACGATGGCGCGGGCGATGGGGCCACGACGGCTGGGTTCGTTCATTGCGGTGAAACTCCTGGACAAGGTGTGCGCCGGGGTGGTCCCCGGGAGATCGACAGGTTAGCGGCAGGCGCGTAAGGGATTCATGCGCCGTCGGTCATGGCGACGATTCGCTGTCACTGCCTGCGTTCATGGGGACACGGCGCGACGAGCGCAAGAAGCGCATCGACAGCAGGACGGCCGCGGTTGTGAGGCCGACGATCAAACCGACCCACATGCCCTGCGGTCCCCAGCCCAGGCCGAGGCCCAGCCCCGCGCCGAGCGGCATGCCGACGCCCCAGTAGGCGAGCCCGGCGAGCAGCATCGGGCGGCGCGTGTCGCGCAGCCCGCGCAGGGCGCCGGCGGAGAGGACCTGCACGCCGTCGGGAAACTGGAACGCGGCCGCGTACAGCAACAAGGTCGCCGCCAGCGCAGCCACGGCGGCATCGGCCGTGTAGAGCCCGGCGAGCGCGTGGTTGCCGAACAACAGCAGCACGCCCGACACCGCCTGCGTGGCGAACATCAGCACGAAGCCGGCGAACGCCGCGCGTCGCAGGCCTTCGCGATCGCCGCGCCCGAGCGCGTGGCCGACGCGGACCGTCGTCGCTTCGGCCAGGCCGAAGGGAATCATGAAACACAGGCTCGCCACGTTGATCGCGATCTGGTGCGCGGCGGCTTCCAGTCCCCCGAGTCGCCCGATGAGCAGCGCCGTCACGATGAACAAGCTGCCTTCCATCATCACCGTCACGCCGATCGGCAGGCCGGTGGCGAGCAGGTTGCGCAGCAGGGGCCAGCGCGGTCCTTCGTAATGCGAGAACAAGCCCAGCGATGCGAAGCGCTTCGATCGCCACAGATAGACGAAGAACGCGATCGCCTGCGCCCACATCATCGCCGCCGACGCGATCCCGAGCCCGCCCGCGCCGAGTTCGGGCAATCCGCCGATGCCCCATGTGAGCGCGTAACCCATCGGCACGAGCACGACCAGGCCACCGAAGCCGAGCACCATCGTCGGCAATGTCCAATGCAGGCCGTCGCTGAGATAGCGCATGCACAGGTACAGCGTCAGCGCCGGCACGCCCCATCGGATGCCGTGCAGGAACGCGACCGCGCCCGGCCGGATTTCCGGCGCGATGCCCATCGGTTCCAGCGCGACGGTCACCACGCTGAGGAAGCCGAACAACACCACGCCCAACATCGCCGCCAACCACAGCGCCTGGCGGAACAGCGGCGCGATCTCGCCGCGCCGCCCCGCGCCGTCCAGTTGCGAGACCGCGGGCGGGAAGGCCATCAACGTGCCCATCGGCACCATCATCGGCAGCCAGAACAAAGCGGTGCCCACGGCGACGGCCGCGAGCGTGCGCGTGCCGTGGTGGCCGGCGATCACGCTGTCGACGAAACCGATCAGGCCGGTCGACAGATGGCCGAGGACGAGGGGCGCGGCGAGGGTTGCGCTGGTGCGCAGTTCCCGCGCGAACGGGGGCTGGGGGGACATCGCAAGGGCTTGATCGTGAAGGGGGCGCGGGGTTTTTCGAGCGCCGCGTACTATCTTAGCGGCCAGACGGGGGAGCCTCATGGGCAGCGAGATGACGAACAACAGCGCCGCCGCGCCCAGGCCGACGTGCCAGAACTGCGGCGTGCCCTTGCTCGGCGAGCACTGCCACGCCTGCGGCCAGCCCGTGAAGGGGCTGGTGCGCCATTTCAGCAGCATCATCGGCGACTTCCTGGATAGCGTCTTCAACATCGACGCGCGCGTGTTCCGCACGCTGTGGCCGTTGTTCGCCAAGCCCGGCTATCTGTCGCTGGAGTATTTCGCCGGCCATCGCATCCGCTATGTCAGCCCGGTGCGCCTGTTCGTGTTCCTGAGCATCGTGACGTTCTTCGTGGCGCAGTTGTCGGTCGACTTCAGCGGCATGAAGGTCGGCTTCAACGGCGCCGGGGACGAGGCGATCGCGAAGGCGACCACCGTGGCGGAGGTCAACGCGCGCCGCGGCGTGGCGGTGAAGGAGCTGGAGAAGGCCAAGCGCGAGACCGAGGACACCCCCGGCGTGAGCGTGGGCCTGGACGCGGCCATGGCGGCGATCAACACGCAGGCCGACCGGCGGATCAAGATGCTGGAAGAGGCCTCCAGGGCAGGCCGCGCCCCGCCGCCGCCCGGCGTTACCTCCGAGGAGGAGGAAGGCGACCAGGACATCTCCTTCAACGGCAAACCGTGGGATCCGGTGAAGAATCCGGTGAACGTCTCGTGGCTGCCCGACGCCGGCAATCGGAAACTCAACGATATGGCCGGCCATTTCCGCGACAATGTGCGCCGCGGCGAAAAGGATCCGAACCTCATCAAGGACGCGGTGCTGAGCACCGTGCCCACGGCGCTGATCCTGATGCTGCCGTTGTTCGCGCTGATGCTGAAGATCGCCTACGCCTTCAAGCGCAGGCTCTACATGGAACACCTGATCGTCGCCCTGCACAGCCATGCGTTCCTGTGCCTGGCGCTGCTGGTGCTGTTCGGGTTGATGGCGTTGCAGGATTCGCTCGGTGCCATCGCTTCCCCGCTGCACTCCCTCATCAAGCTGGGTGAGGTGGCACTGGGGATCTGGATGCCGCTGTACCTGCTCATCATGCAGAAACGTGTCTACGGTCAAGGCTGGATCATGACCCTGCTGAAATACTGCGTGCTGGGCGTCTGTTATTCCGTCCTGCTCAGCATCGGTGCCGCGTTCACCATGCTGGCGGGCTTAGTCTGGATGTGAAGATGGTCGTTTACGAAGTCAACCTGGAATTCGACGTGGCCATCGCCGCGCCCTACCGCGAGTGGCTCGCCGCGCACGTGCAGGAATTGCTTGCGCTGCCGGGCTTCATCTCGGCGCAGGTGCACGATGTCGTGGATCCCTTGCCCACCGCCGGCCGCCAGGGCCTGTGCGTGCGTTACATCGTGAGCGACCTGGGCGCGCTCGAAACCTACCAGCGCGAACACGCGCCGCGCCTGCGCGCCGACGGCCTGTCGCGCTTCGGCGAGGAAGGCGTGCGCTATCGCCGCCGCATCCTGCGGGACGTGACGCTCTAACGCGCAGTCACTGCGCCAAACGCACCTGCAACCACGCGGTGCGTTGCGCATCGGCGGTCGACAACAAGGCTTGCACCAGCGCGGGGCGGTCCTGCGGTGGCACGCGTTGCGCGAGCACCGTCAGGTCGGCGCGCTCGGCGTTGTTCATGCGACGCAGCACGCGCAGCATCGGCGCGTGCTGCGCTTCCGGCAGTTGCGCAAGCAGCGCGTGCAGTTTCGGATAGTCGCCGCCGATCGCCGGGCCGAGCAGCCAGCCGCGTTGCGCGATCGGGTCGAGTGCGTCGAACTGCGCACGCAACGCCGTTTGTTCTTGCGGCGTGCGGTGCGCGAAGGCCTGCACGGCGCTTTCGATCGCTTCCAACGACACTGGATCCAGCGTGCGCCACGCGGCGTAGCGTTCGCGCAGGCGCGTGCGGACCTCGCGCGGCTGCGCATCCCACTGCGCTGCGCGTTGCGTGAAGTCGCGGCGTTGCGTCGGCGAATAGGCCTGCCATAGCGCGGCCTGCTCGCGCAGTTCCTGTTGCCACGGCGCGGGGACCGTTGCGATGGCCGATGCGGTCGCGGCCGGCAGCGTGATGCTGCGCGGGATGGGCAACGGCGTCGCGCGCGGCGGCGCGACGAAGGCGGGCGCCGGTTCGGCGAGCACGGCGGCAGGCACGACGGCCTTCGCCGGCGTCGCCGGCGCCGAGGCATCGGCGGCCGGTTGCACCGCGAGCGTCGCCGCATACCAGGCGAAGAACGGGAACTCGTCGGCGCGATGCAGGCCATCGGGATCGGCGATGGCGAGGAAGTCGCGATGCGTCCACGCGGCCAGGTCGGCGTCGTAGCGTGCGACGGGTTCGTCGGCCGGCGGCAGCGACGTGCTCCGGACGAGCTCACCGCGGAACGGCAGCGCGTCGAACCAATGCGGACGCAACAACGCGACCGCGCCGATGCCCGCGGCAAGCGCGACGATCGCGCCCACGCCGATCGCGAGCCGGCGGCGCGCAGGCGCGCGTGCAGTTTGCGGTGGTGGGGTTGCAGGCGCAGGCGTCGCGCGGGCCACCTGCGGCGGCGCATGCAGGCGCGCGAGGCGATCGGCCGGCATGCCTTCGGTCGATGCACGCACGTCGGCGACCCACGCCTGCCAGGCCTCGCGATCGGCCGTGCCGTCCTCGCGATACGGAATCGCGCGCTGCAGCGCATTGCGATACGCCTCGGCCGTCACGCCCAACGCGGCGGCCGCATCGTCCATCTCGAGCGCGGCGACCAGGCGCAGCAGCAAAGCCGCGCGCGGTCCGTTGCCGAGCGACGCCAGCGACGCCCAGGTCGCGGGCCATTGCGCGTCGTCCGCACTGCGGCGCAGGTCGGGGGCGGCGAGCAGCAGGGACCAGAAGCGGACCGGCCAGCTCGCCATCGGCGAGTCGGGCGCGATCCGCGTGAATGCGCGCAGCGCGGCGGCCACTGCCGCGTCGCCGCGATCGACCGAACCACATTGCAGGGAAGCGAACACCGCGGCGCGCCGTTCGACGCCACGCAGGAATGCCGCCGGCGCACCCGTCGCGGCGATGCCGGAAGACGGCGTGCTTGTCATGCGTGCGGCGTACTCATCGGCTTCGATGATAGCCACGCGCCCCGCCCGATGGCGACCAAATCGACATGTTAAAAAAAGTCTTGACGAACCTCGCTGCGCCCGCTCCTCCAAGCCCCGCGCGGGTTTCGTCGAAAACGGTTGTGCACAGCGATAACAGGACCGTCACATTGCCGCGCCGCGGGAGGGATCGCGGCCGCGTTACAAGTTGGTTTCACGCCTAACGCCTTGATTCGAAAAGCTTCTGACGCAATGGCACTTTTTTCACCAACGAAGAGTTAATTCGCATTTTTTGCCTTGCGGAGTGCTCTGGAATCGCGTCATGCACAGATTTATCCACAGATCGTGTGGATAAGGACGAAAGGTGTTACGTGGCAACGACTTGCATGACTTACGTCACGAACTAGGAAACAATTTCCGGCAACTCGATGGTGCGTCTGCGGCGCGATGCGCAGATCGCATTCATGTCCGTTGCATCGCGCGCTTAGACTGCACGCGATGTCCTCCGACGACACCGTCCTGCGTGTGGCTTTGCCGTTGCCGCTGGCTCGACTGTTCGACTATCGCGCGCCCGATGGCGTGCAGGTCGACAGCGTGCAAGTGGGCGCGCGCGTGCGCGTGCCGTTCGGTCCGCGCGAACTCATCGGTGTGGTCGCGGCCGTCGGTCCGCTCGATGCGGGTGCGCGCGAAACGAAGTCGGCGGTCGCGATTCTCGACACCGAACCGCTGTTGCACGGCGAGCTCCTGGAATCCCTGCGTTGGCTGGCGCGCTACGCGCATGCGCCGCTCGGCGAGGTGCTGACGACGGCGTTGCCCGCGGCCCTGCGCCAGGGCGGGCCGTTGCCCGAAACCGATGAGGTCGTGTGGCGCCTGGTCGAAGGCGCGTCGCTCGACAAGCTCAAGCGCGACGCGATGCCGCATCGATTGGCGACGCTCCTCGCGCAGCGCGCCCGCAGCGAGGACGAACTCGACGACACCCTGCCCGGCTGGCGCACCGCCGCGCGCGCGCTGTCGACGAAAGGCCTGGCCGAATCGATCCGCACCACGCCCGCGCGCGTCGCGGGCAACGGCACGCCCGGGCCGGCGCTCAACGACGAACAACGCGCGGCGGTCGAAGCGATCGTCGCGCACGACGGTTTCGGCGCCGTGCTGCTCGAAGGCGTCACCGGCAGCGGCAAGACCGAGGTGTATCTGCAGGCGATCGCCGACTGCCTCGCGCGCGGGAAGCAGGCGCTCGTGCTCGTGCCGGAAATCGGATTGACGCCGCAGACGCTCGCGCGGTTTCGCACGCGGCTCGGCATCGAAGTGCATGCGCTGCATTCGGGGCTCAACGACACCGCGCGCGCCCGCGTCTGGGCCGCGGCCGCACGCGGCGAGGCACGCGTGATCGTGGGGACGCGTTCGGCGGTGTTCACGCCGTTGCCCGAAGCGGGTTTGATCGTCGTCGACGAAGAGCACGACGGCAGCTACAAACAACAGGACGGCATCCGCTACCACGCGCGCGACTTCGCGCTGGTGCGCGGCAAGGCGCTGGGCATTCCCGTCGTTCTCGGCAGCGCGACGCCGTCGCTGGAGACGCTGCACAACGCGCAGGCCGGTCGATTCACGCACGTGCGGCTTTCGAAGCGCGCCGGCGATGCGAAGCCGCCAAGCGTGCGCGTGCTCGACATCCGCAAACGCGCGCTCGATGCGGGCTTGTCGACGGAGTTGATCGCGAAAGTGCGCGCGACCGTCGAATCCGGCGGACAGGTGCTCGTCTTCCGCAATCGCCGCGGCTACGCGCCGGTGCTGTTGTGCCACGACTGCGGCTGGAGCGCGGCGTGCAAGCGCTGCAGCACGCCCGATCACCCGCATCCGATGACGGTGCATGCCGGCGGACGTCGCCTGCAGTGCCATCACTGCGGCGCACGACAGGCAGCACCGATGGCGTGTCCCGATTGCGGCGGCCTCGCATTGCAACCGCAGGGCGTGGGCACGGAGCGATTGGAAGAGCGCCTGATCGAGTTGTTTCCCGACGTGCCCGTGCTGCGCGTGGATCGCGGCAGCACGCGGCGGCGCGACGCGCTGGAATCGTTGTTGGCTGAACTCGGCGATCGGGCGGGCATCCTCGTCGGCACGCAGATGCTCGCGAAGGGCCACGATCTGCCGAACCTCACGCTCGTCGCGGTGGTCGGCATCGACGAAGGCTTGTTCTCCGCGGATTTTCGCGCGGGCGAAAAGCTCGCGCAGTTGCTGATCCAGGTCGCCGGGCGCGCGGGGCGAGCGCGGCGCGCGGGCGAGGTGTGGTTGCAGACGCACCATCCGACGCATCCGTTGCTGCAGACCTTGATCGCGGGCGGCTATCGCGCGTTCGCCGAGCAGGAACTTGTCGAGCGCGAGGCCGCGGGTTTTCCGCCGTTCGCGCACCTGGCCTTGTTGCGCGCCGAAGCGAAGTCCGCCGAACCGAATACGCGGTTTCTCGCCCTGGCGAAGGCTTGCATCGACGACGCACGCATCGCCGATGTCGAAGTCTTCGGCCCCCTGCCGGCGCCGATGCCACGGCGGGCCGGTTTCCAGCGCGCGCAGTTGCTCGTGTCGGCGCCGCAGCGGCGCGCCCTGCACGCGGCGCTCGAAGCCGCGCTGCCCGCATTGCGCGACGCGCCCGAAGGCAAGCGCGTGCGCTGGTCGCTCGACGTGGACCCCGTCGACCTCTACTGATCCGCGCGCGCTTGCGCCAGAATGTCCGTCAACGACGGAAACAGCAGGACGCGATGGCCGACGTGCCGCATGTCGTGGTCGTGGGAGGGGGCTTCGCCGGCTTGTGGGCGACGCGCGCGCTCGCAAGCGCGCCGGTCCGCATCACGCTGCTGGATCGCGGCAACCACCACCTGTTCCAACCCTTGCTGTACCAGGTGGCGACCGCGGGCCTGTCCGCGCCCGACATCGCCGCCCCGCTGCGCCACATCCTGCGCGGGCAGCCCAACGTCACGGTGTTGATGGGCGAGGCCGTCGCGGTCGACAAGGCCGCGCGCAACGTGCAGCTGGCCAACGGCACGTCGATCGCCTACGACACGCTGCTGGTATGCACGGGCGCGACGCACGCGTATTTCGGTCACGACGAATGGGCGCCGCACGCCCCCGGCCTGAAGACGCTCGACGATGCGCTCGCGATCCGCCGCCGCATCCTCACCGCCTTCGAACGCGCCGAGGCCGAAACCGACCCCGCGCGCCGCGCCGCGCTGCTCACCTTCGCCGTCGTCGGCGGTGGCCCGACGGGCGTCGAACTCGCGGGCACGCTCGCGGAGATCGCGCACCACACGCTGCGCAAGGAATTCCGCAACATCGATCCGGACAACACGCGCGTGTTGTTGCTCGAAGCCGGGCCGCGCGTGCTCTCGACGTTCCCCGAGGCACTCTCGGCGAAGGCGATGCGTTCGCTCGCGCGGCTGGGCGTCGACGTGCGCACCGGCGTGCCCGTCTCGCGCATCGATGCCTCGGGGCTGATGCTGGGCGAGGAGCGCATCGACGCGCACACCGTGCTGTGGGCCGCGGGTGTCGCGGCCTCGCCGCTCGCGCGCACGCTCGACGTGCCGCTGGATCGCGCGGGGCGCGTGGCGGTCGAACCGGATCTCACGCTGCCGGGTCATCCGGAGATCTTCGTCGCCGGCGATCTGGCGACGGTGAAGTGGGGCGAACGTCTGGTGCCCGGCGTCGCACCCGCGGCCAAGCAGATGGGCAGCTACGTCGCGCGTGTGATTCGCGCGCGGCTCACGAACCAAGCCGCGCCGCCGCCGTTCGGCTACAAGGATTTCGGCAACCTCGCGACGATCGGCCGACGCGCCGCGGTCGTGGATCTGCACGGGTTCCGTTTCTCGGGTTACTTCGCGTGGGCGTTCTGGCTGATCGCGCACGTGTTCTTCCTGATCGGCTTCCGCAACCGCATCGTCGTGCTGCTCGATTGGGCGGTGGCGTACTGGACCTACCAGCGCAACGCGCGGATCGTGCTGGGGCGCGAGCAGAAATGAAAAACGGCGCCTTTCGGCGCCGTTTTCCTTCGTGCAGCGATGCGGCCGGCGTTACGCCGAGAACAAGGCCCGCATCTTCTTCAGCGCGTTCGCTTCGACCTGGCGGATGCGTTCGGCAGACACGCCGTATTCGTCGGCCAGTTCCTGCAGCGTCACCTTGCTGTCGGGGTCCAGCCAGCGGCGCTTGACGATGTCGCGCGAGCGCGCATCCAGGCGCGCGAGGCCTTCGCGCAACAGTTCGAGCTGGTTGTCTTCGCTGTCGGCGCGCTCGTAGGCCATCGACGGGTCTTCGTCGTTCGCCATCAGGTACGAGACCGGCGCGGGCGGCATGTGGTCTTCGTCGCCGCTGTCGCTCGGTGCATCGAAGCCGATGTCGCGACCGGACAGGCGCGACTCCATCTCCATCACTTCGCGTTCGGAGACTTTGAGATCCGCGGCGACGGCGCGCACTTCTTCGGCATTCATCCAGCCCAGGCGCGTCTTGCTCTTGCGCAGGTTGAAGAACAACTTGCGCTGCGCCTTGGTCGTGGCGACCTTGACGATGCGCCAGTTCTTCAGGATGTACTCGTGCATCTCGGCGCGGATCCAATGCACCGCGAAGCTCACCAGGCGCACGCCGACCGTCGGGTCGAAACGCTTCACCGCCTTCATCAGGCCGATGTTGCCTTCCTGGATCAAGTCGCCGATCTGCAGGCCGTAACCGTTGTAGCCACGCGCGACGTGCACGACGAAGCGCAGGTGCGAGAGCACGAGCTGCTTGGCCGCATCGAGGTCTTCACCGTCGCGGAAGCGGCGCGCGAGCGCCTGCTCTTCTTCGACGGTAAGCACGGGGATCTGGTGCACCGCACCGATGTACGCGTCCAGCGAACCCAGGGCACTGGGGATCGGGAGGTTGTTCGCGACGAGGGCGGTGGAGAGCGAGTTCTGGGTCATGGCAGGGATTCTAGCAATGGCCTTCTTGGATACAACGGGGTAGGAAAAGTTCGCAGTGTTTCATTTATGCAACAAACGCCGGCCCTGGGCGCCAATCGATCGCGGGGCCTTCGTATGCCACACCGGGTGTGGGCGATGCGTCAGGCCGGCAGGCCGTTGAATCGCCCGGAATTTCCCCTTCACAGGGATTGGGGACCGCCTGCGCAGGCCACAAGGGGGTGGTCACAAAGAAAGTTACGGGCACCCGCGTGGACCGGATGCATCGGGAAAAGTTCCTGAACTCGCGAGTTCTGTATTCAGGATCGGTTCGTAACGAAATTGTAAGGATCGCCACCGCTGAGCTTCCCGACCACAAGGGAAGCCGGCACTTCCCCCATGATCGTTGGAGTTTTCGCATGAAGCGTTCCTTGCTCCTCCTGGCCGTCCTCGCGGCCACGCCGTTCGCTGCCTCGGCCGCCGACGGCATTTCCTGGAATTACGTCCAGGGCGGCTACGTCGCCACGGACCCGAATCACTCCGGCCTCGACGCCGACGGCTTCGGCCTCGACGGCTCGGTCGCGATCCACGACAACTTCCACCTGTTCGGCGGCTGGCAGAACCAGGAGTTCGACGACACGAACTTCGACTTCGACCAGTACCGCTTCGGTGTCGGCTACAACCACACGATCGCGCCGAAGATCGACCTGGTCACGCGCGTGGCGTACGAGAAGCTCGATGCGGGCCCGAACCTCGACGTCGACGGTTACAGCACCGAAGTCGGCGTGCGCGGCGCGGCGAACGACATGTTCGAGGGCTACGCGATGGCCGGCTGGGAAGACTTCGAACGCGTCGACGGCGATTTCTACGGCAAGGTCGGCGCGCAGGTGAAGTTCAACAAGAACTGGGGCGTGGCCGGCGACATCAAGTTCATCCAGGGCGGCGACAAGCAGTACTTCATCGGCCCGCGATTCACTTGGTAATGCGCACCTGGTAACACGCACCACCGAATTCGCGCTGCGTTCCCCCTCCTCCCCCCGCAGCGTGATGCGAAGCCCGGCGAAAGCCGGGCTTCTTTTTTGCGCGTCCGCTTCCGGTCACTCCCCCAAGAGTCATGTTCGGCAATCGTGGCTGTTTTGTTACGGTGCGCGCGGCCGCCGGGGAGGCGGCTTTTTTTTCAATCTGGCTTGGGGAACAAATGAAGAAGCAGCTTCTCGCGGCGGCCGCACTGGCCTTCGCATCGTTCGGCGCGTGCGCGCAGGACATCACCTCGAACAACCTGACGTCGGTTTCGTGGACCTGGGTGCAGGCATCCGCGGCCCGCACGTCGCTCGACGACGCCGATTTCTCGATCGATTTCGACGGTTGGAACGTGAGCGGTTCGGTCGACGTCGCCGATGAGTACCACGTGTTCGGCGCATTCCAGAACACGAGCAACAACGACTTCGTCGACTTCGACCTGAAGGAAGCGCAGCTCGGTTTCGGCTGGCATCCGAAGATCTCGGCCAATGCCAACGCCGTGGTCGAATTGAGCTGGATCCGCCAGGATCTGTCGGCCGACCTGTTCGGCCAGGACATCGACGACGAACAGGACAACCTGTATCGCGTGTCGGCCGGCGTGCGTGGCGCGCTCGGCGAACACTTCGTCGGCACCCTGAAGGCCAATTACACCGACTCCAACGATTGGTCCAGCGACGGCGAGTTCGGCGGCACCGTGGGCGCGGAAGTGCGCTTCAATCGCACGTGGTCGCTCGTGGGCGAGGCCGACATCGCCGAGCACCAGGATCACTATTCGGTGGGTGTGCGCGCGTCGTTCTGATCGCAACGCATCTGCAGGAGGAAAAAAGCCCGGATCCGCCGGGCTTTTTTTCGCATGGGCTCAGCGGAAGAGCGCTTCGGGATACTCGGGTTTCTGGTCGCGCGCGAGCAGGCGCTGCAAGCCTTCTGCCGGCGTGATGTCGCCATGCAGGACGGCCTGCACCGCTGCGGAGATCGGCAGTTCGATCCCATTGCGATCGGCTTGGCGCATCACTTCGTCGGCGGTCTGGATCGATTCGACGACCTGCCCGATTTCGCGCACCGCATCCTCGAGCTTGTGCCCGCGACCGAGTGCGAGGCCCAGGCGCCGATTGCGCGAGAGATCGCCGGTACACGTGAGCACCAGGTCGCCGAGGCCCGCCAGGCCCATCAGCGTTTCGGCCTTGCCGCCGATCGCCGCGTTGAGGCGCAGCATTTCGTTGAGGCCGCGCGTGATCATGCCGGCGCGCGCGTTGAGGCCGAGCTGCATGCCGTCGGCCACGCCCGTCGCGACCGCGAGGACGTTCTTCATCGCGCCACCGAGTTCGGCACCGAGCATGTCGTCGCCGGTGTAGGCGCGGAACGCGGGACCGTGCAGCACGTCGGCGACCTGCTGCGTGAACATCGGCGCGTCGCCGTGCACCGTCAGCGCGGTCGGCAACCCTTGCGCGACTTCCTTCGCGAACGACGGGCCAGTGACGACGGCGAGCGGCACGTCGTCGCCGAGCGCGCTGTTACCAAGCACGTCGCCCGCGACTTCGTGCAGGAAACGCCCGGAGCCCGGTTCGAATCCCTTCGTCGCCCACGCCACGCCCGCATGCGTGGGACGATGCGGCGCGAGCGAGCGCAACGTTTCGGCGAACGCGTGCGACGGCACGACGACGAGCACCAGGTCGCATCCCGCGAGGGATGCGGCCATGTCGTGCGTGTAGCGAAGCGATTCGGGGAGTTTGACGCCCGGCAGATAGCGGGCGTTCTCGTGCGATGCGTTCATCGCCTCGATCGCGGCGCCGTCGCGGCCCCAGAGCACGGTGTCGTGCCCGTGGCGCGCGATCAGCGCAGCGAGCGCGGTGCCCCACGAGCCCGCGCCGAGGACGGCGACCGACAATCGAATGTCAGATGGGTCCGTCGCCATGGGCGGTCAGGCGTTGCCGACCGTCTCCGTGCCGCCGAGGTCGGTTCCCGAACCGATCTGGGCCGCGCGCTGGCGCAGGTTTTCCGCATACAGGCCTTCGAAGTTGATCGGCTGCATGAAGAAGGGCGGGAAGCCGCCGGACTGGATCAGGTGGCTCACGCTCGCCGCGGCGTAGGGATAGAGCAGGTTCGGGCACTGCGTGCCGAGCATCGCGTCGATGCCGGCGTCTTCGAAGCCCGCCAGCGTGAACACGCCGGCCTGCTGCACTTCGGCCAGGTAGGCGGTCTTGCCGGCGATGTTGCAGGTCAGCGTGATGCCGAGGACCACTTCGAACGCGGTCTCGCTCAGGCGCTGCACCTTCTGGTTGAGGTTCATCTGCAGCTCGGGCGCGCCGGCTTCGTTGAACACACCGGGGGCGCCGGGCGCTTCGAACGAGACGTCCTTGACGTAGATCTTCTCGACCGTGAAGGAAGCGCCTGCCGGCTGCTGCTGATTGATCTCTTCGGACATCGTTGTTGCTCCGGGAATACTGCGAAAAAGAGGGCGATTATGGCACGCGGCCCGCGGTCGTTCCGCGCGCCGCCATCTGAGGAATGGGGGCTCAGCGGCCCTTTACCAGCGGCAGCTCGGCCTGCTGCCAGGCGGCGATGCCGCCGTCGAGCCAGTACACGTGTTCGAAGCCGGCCGCCTTCAGGCGCTTGGCCGCGCCTTCGGAGGCCTGGCCGTTGCGGCACACGGCCACCACCGGCAGCGCCTTGGCGTTGGCCAGCACCTTGTTGTCCGGGTCGAACTGGCTGAACACCACGTTCTTGCTGCCGGGGATGTGGCCCTTCTCGAAGTCGTTGATCGCCGAGAAATCGACCACCAGCGCGTTCTCGCGATTGATCAGCGCGGTCAGCGCGGCCGGGCGCAGCGCCTTGAACGGGCGGAACAACCGCACGATCTCGGTGTAGCCCAGCGCAAGCGTGATGCCCACCAGGGCGATCACGTAAAAGATGTGGCGGCTGGCGAATGCCAGCAGTTCGTCGTAATTCACAGGGTGACGGCCGGGGGTTGGCGAGCGGGCCGCGATTGTCGCCCGCCCCGCCCCTGCACGCAAAAGCGGGAGGTTCAGTCTTCCCAGAGATCCGGCAGGCCCACCATCAGCCACCACTGCTTGGCGACCGGATCGTAGTGCCAGTGCTCGGTGTAGCGCGTCTGCCGCTGCGCGAGGCTGTGGCGATTCACCACCTCGATCTCGACTTCGCGGACCACGTCGCCATCGGGCAGCGTCTGCGTGGCGAGATCGCGATAGCCGGCGATCTGGACCTGCTTGTAGCGCTCCATTTCCATGTCGCTGAGCGGATGCGCCTTGCGATATTCCGGATCCACCAGCGTCCAGGCGCCTTCGAAGTCGCCCCAGCGGATGGCGGCGGAGTACTCGTAGACCTTGCGATCGAACTGGCTGGCGGCGCCTTCGGAGGTCGCGCAACCGGCGAGTGCGAGCACGCACAGGCACAGCGCCATCCACATGGACTGCAGGAGCGTCTTCCGCATGTCGTGTTTCCCCGTTCTCGACACCCGCATCCTAGCCTTTCCGGAAGGCGACGAAACGGGCCGCGAAGGTCGCCGCATCGCCGCCTTCGGGAAGCGCGACGCGGGCCACGAGTTCGGTGCGCGCGCGGCCGCGTTCGGCCAGCGTGGCGAGGAAGGCGTGCCAGTCGACATCGGGCGCGGCCTGCGCTTGCGCTTCCAGGTCGCCCCACAGCGGGGCGAGGTAACGGATCTGGCTGTCGGCGACGTAGACCTCGGCTTCCATGCCCGCGGCCTGGATGTGGAGCGACACCACGCCCCACGCCGCGAGCGTCATCAGCGAGGCGAGGCTGCCGCCAAACGCGCAACCCTTGTCGTTGATGTTGCGCGACAGCGGCGCGCGCAGGCGCAGCGCGTGTCCGTCGTAACCGACGATCGCCACCTCCATCGCGGCGACCGGCGGCATGCCGCGGTAGTGGGCGTCGAGGTGGGCCAGGAGGTATTCGTGCGACATCGGAAACGAACCTGCGATTGCGGGGCGGAGCGGCACGCCGCAAGCTGCACGCCATGCGCGAGACTGCGAGTCCACGATCGCCGGCATGGTACGTCATCTCCCTGCGCCCGCTGGGACAGCATGACGCCGTGCGCCGCGCCGCCGCGCGCGCGGGCATGGGATGCGTTGCGTTGTCGACGATGCGGATCGTGGTGTGCGGTGACGCGAAGACACAGCGGCGATTGCGCGATGCACTGGCGGCGCCGCGCGTGGTGTTCACCAGCCCGAATGCCGTGCGTGCGGCGGCGTCGATGGGTTCGCTGAAACGCAAGCGCGCGCAACAGTTCTTCGCGATCGGTGCGGGCACGGCTGCGGCCCTGCGTCGCGCGGGCGTGGACGATGTGCACGTTCCCGCACGCGCCGACAGCGACGCGTTGCTCGCGATGGATGCGCTGCAGGACATCGCCGGCATGCGCGTGGGCCTGGTCACCGCACCGGGCGGACGCGATCGCCTCGAACCGGGATTGCGCGCGCGCGGCGCGAGCGTCCTGCGCGCCGATGTCTACGCACGCGAAGCCCAGGCGCCGTCGCCGCGCGCCTTCGCCGCCCTGCGTGCCGCGCGCGGCCGGTGGGCCATCGCATTGAGCAGCGGTGAAGCGTTGCGCACGCTGGTCGAACACGCGCCCGCCGACCTGGTGGCGAAGCTGCGCGCCGCGCGGGTCCTCGCCGGAAGTCCACGCCTCGCCGACGAAGCGCGCGCCCTCGGCTTCCGCGACCTGCGGCTGGCCGAAGGCGCCCGGCCCGCCGACCTGGTCGCCGCGCGGGACGCTCGCGGAGCGTGATGGCCGTCAACGACGCGGCATCCGGTAGCATCGTCGGCACCCTTCGCGACACCACCCGACCGTGCTCGACACCGATCCCTTGCCCGAACCGCAGGTCCGTCGTTCCCGCGCGCCCCTGGCGTGGCTCGTGGTGCTGCTGCTTGTCCTCGGCGGCGCATGGGCATGGCACGCCTGGAACACGCGTGCGAAGCACGAACGCGCGGCCGCCGACGATGCCTCGCAGCGCCTGACCGCGCTCGAAGACCGCATCGCCACGCTGCGCAGCGAACAACGCGCGCAGCAACAACGCCTGCAGCAAGCCGAGGCGACGAACCGCGTGTTGCGCGACGAATTGCTCGGCGTCGGCCAGCGCGCGGCCTTGCTGGAAGACAGCGTGTCCAAGCTCGTCGATCCCGATCGCCATGGCGCGCAGGCGATCCGTCTGGACGAAGTCGAGATGCTGCTCGGAATGGCGCAGCAACGCTTGCAACTCGCGTCGGATCTCGACGGCGCGCGGCGCGCTTACGCGCTCGCCGCGGGCATGCTCGACGGCATCGACGATCCCGCTTACCTGAGCCTGCGCCAGACGCTCGCGCAGGAACGCGCCACGCTCGACGCCAAGGGCGTCGATCCGGTGCGCGATGCGTCGACGAAACTCACCAACATCGAAACCGAACTCGCGCGCCTGCCTTCGACCAAATCGGTCGGCGACGCCGGGGACAAGCCCTGGTGGCAGCGCGTCGCCTCGCGCCTGGTCGACGTGCAGCCGAGCGATCGCGTGCAGTTGCAGGCGGCGAGCGATCGCTCCGCGGCGATGGAAGCGCTCGGCATCGAACTCACCCTCGCGCGCGCCGCGCTCGAACGCCGCGATGCCGTCGCCTGGGCCGCGGCGCTCGCCCGCGCCGACGCATGGCTGCCGCGCCTGTGGCCGGATTCACCGGCGCTGCGCGCGCAAAGGACGATGCTGCAGGGGCTGCGCACGCAGAAGCTCGCGGTCGCCTCGCCGGTCGTGGGCACGACGCTCGCGCAGCTGCGCTCGATGCGGGCGCGCTGATCACAGCCGATCGCAAGCAAAAGGAGTTCGCATGAACCTGTTCCGCAACCTGTTGTTCTGGATCGCGCTGGCGCTGGTCGGCGCGCTCGTCGCGCAGGTGCTGGTGCAGGATCCGGGCGAAGTGCTGGTGCGTTTCCGCGGCCACGACTACCGCAGCACGGTGGTCGGCGCGGCCTTGTTGCTGGTGCTCGCGGTCTTCGCGTTGTGGCTGCTGTGGACCGTGCTCGCGCTGCCGTTCCGTGGCTGGCGCGGCTTCCGCAATCGCCAGGCGCGCCTGCGTTTGACCGACGGCCTGGGCGCGTTGCAGCTCGGCCACTGGGCGCGCGCGGAGAAGCAACTCGAACTCGCGTCCGAGCGCGACGAAGCCGCGGGTGTCGCGCGCGTCGCCGCCGCACAGGCCGCCGATGCGCGGGGCGATGCGGCCGCGGCGCAACGTCATCTCGATGCGCTCGCCGAACGCGCACCGCTCGCGAGCGCCATCGCGCGCGCAGAACGCGCGATCGCCGGCGGCGATCCTTCAACCGCGCTCGCGATCCTCGATGCGCCCGCCGCGCAACCCTTGCCGCCGCGCGGCCTGATCCTGCGCGCCGACGCGCTCGCCGCGCTCGGCCGCGCGCACGAGGCCTACGGCATGCTCGGCGCGCTTCGCCAGCAACAAGCGATGCCGGCCGCGCGCCTGGATGCACTGCAGGCGCGCTGGGCCGCCGCTTCGCTCGCCGAAGCGCCCGACGCCAATGCGTTGGCCGATCGTTGGGATGCGTTGCCCAAGCCGCTGCAGTCCGATCCGGCGGTCGTCGGCGCCTACGCCGCGCGCGCCTCGGGCATGCGCTGGGACGTGGCGGCCGCGCGCAACATCGAACAGGCGCTGGCGACCCAATGGGACGAAGCGCTGGTCGACCGTTACGGCGCACTGCCCATCGCCTCGCCCGAAGCGCGCCGCACGCAGCTCGAAACCTGGCTCGCCGCGCATCCCGAAAGCCCGGCGACGCTGCGCGCCCTCGCGCGCCTGCAGCCCTGGCCGATCGCCGAGAGCTCGCTGCACCGCGCGGTCGCCCAAGGCGGCGGCGCGGCGGCGTGGGAAGCGCTGGCCGAGGGCTACACGGCGGCGGGCGATGCCGAATCCGCGCGCCTGTCCTACGCCAACGCGTTGCGCGCGGTGCGCGGCGAACCGACGCTCGCCCTGCCCGGCCGCGGCCTGCGCGACCGCATCGCCGACGAGGCCGCGATCGAGGTCCGCGACGCGCACGGCGTCCCCCGCCTGCGCGAATGAAGGCGGGCACGCGGCGTCGCCTAGAATGCCGCGCATGTCCACGCCCGCCGAACAGGAAGACGACGCCGGTTTCGCCCGCGTCCGCAGCTATCTGACCGACCTGCAGGACCGCATCTGCGCGGCCGTCGAAGGCGTGGATGGCGTCGCGCGTTTCCGCGAAGACACGTGGACGCGCGCCGAAGGCGGCGGCGGGCGCACGCGCATCCTGCGCGACGGCGCGGTGTTCGAGCAGGCGGGCATCGGCTTCTCCGATGTCTCCGGTTCGAAGCTGCCGCCTTCAGCGACGGCCGCGCGACCGGAACTCGCGGGCGCGACATGGCGCGCCGTCGGCGTCTCGCTCGTCTTCCATCCCAACAACCCGTACATCCCCACGACGCACGCCAACGTGCGCCACTTCCGCGCGATGCGCGACGGCAAGACCGTGGCGTGGTGGTTCGGGGGCGGCTTCGATCTCACGCCGTATTACCCGATCGACGAAGACGTGCTGCACTGGCATCGCACGGCGCGCGCGTTGTGCGAGCCCTTCGGCGGACAGGCGCGTTACGACGCGCACAAGCGCTGGTGCGACGAGTACTTCTTCCTCAAGCACCGCAATGAGACGCGCGGCGTCGGCGGTTTGTTCTTCGACGACCTGCATGACGATTTCGAACGCGACTTCGCGTACCAGCGCGCGGTGGGCGACGGGTTCCTCGAAGCCTACCTGCCGATCGTCGAACGACGCCGCGACATGCCCTTCGGCGAACGCGAGCGCGACTTCCAGCTCTATCGCCGCGGGCGCTATGTCGAGTTCAACCTGGTGTTCGACCGCGGCACGCTGTTCGGGCTGCAGAGCGGCGGGCGCACGGAGTCGATCCTGATGAGCCTGCCGCCGCTGGTGCGTTGGGAGTACGGGTTCACGCCGGAAGCCGGCAGCGCGGAAGCGCGCCTGGCGGACTATCTGCGCCCGCGCGATTGGCTGGCCGAACTCAGTCCTTCTTCCTCGGCACCACGCTGATCCGCCCATCGGTTTCCAGGATCGCGTAGCGCACGTCCTCCATCGTGAGTTCACCGGCCTGGCGCAGCGCTTCGTCGAAGTCGTTCTTGCTCACCAATTCGCGGCGCAGCACGTCCGCGTACAACTCGCCGTCGCACGCGAGGATGACCGGCGCGCCTTCGATCAGTTTCTCCGCCTTGCGGCTGCGCGCGGCAAGAAACCCGGTCGACCAGTTCAGCGTGATCAGCACCGCCGCGAGCAGCAGGCCGCCGACCAACGAGGTGTCTTTTCCAAGCAGCGCGTTCTGCACCGCGTTGCCGAGGAGCACGATCAGCAACACGTCGAAGGGCGTGAACTGGCCCATCGTGCGTTTGCCCGAGATCCGGATCATGCCGAGCAGCACGACGTAGACCACGACGGCCCGCAGCACGTACTCCCAGACGGGCATCGACAGCTCGAACATCGGATTCCCCTTCGGCGGCTTGGCCCGACTTTATCGCAGGCCTGCTTTTCGACAGGCAATAAAAAGCCCCGCTGGCCAGGGGGAGACCGGCGGGGCTGGGGAACGGGACTTGGGGAGGAGTCACCGCTCCGGGGATCACTCCAGGGGAGGGAGAGATCTGCGTCAGACCTTGCATCTGACGCGAGCTATATGACCATCCCATACATGGATGGTTCGT
Organism: Noviluteimonas gilva; assembly: GCF_009740395.1. Taxonomy (GTDB): domain Bacteria; phylum Pseudomonadota; class Gammaproteobacteria; order Xanthomonadales; family Xanthomonadaceae; genus Noviluteimonas; species Noviluteimonas gilva. The sequence continues at coordinate 795,236 of NZ_WOXT01000001.1, read as the reverse complement.
GAAGATTCAGGTTAAGGAACCGTTGGATTCAGTTTTAATTCATTGCTTTCGGAGAGGCCTCACAAACCAAATCTCTGCGACAAGCTCGTCAATGCGCCTCGTCCCAGTTGGCGCCCGTGCCGGCATCCACCAACAGGGGGACGCGCAACTCGGCCGCAGCGGCCATTCGCTGGGTCGCGCCGGCGATGAGATCGTCCACGAATGCGGTGTCGGCCTCGAAAACGAGTTCGTCGTGCACCTGCAGCAGCATCAGCGCGCGGCCGCCGACATCGGCCAGCCAGCGATCGATCTGGATCATCGCGCGTTTCACGATATCCGCCGCCGTGCCCTGCATCGGCGCGTTGATCGCGGCGCGCTCGGCGCCCGCGCGCAGGCCCTGGTTGCGCGCGTGGATGTTCTCCAGGTGCAGGCGGCGCCCGAAGACGGTTTCAACAAAGCCCTTGTCGCGCGCGTCCTGCCGCGTGCGCTCCATGTAGTCGCGCACGCCCGGGTAGCGCGAGAAGTACAGCGCGATGTAATCCTGCGCCTCGCCGCGGCCGATGCCGAGCTGCTTCGCCAGGCCGAAGGCGCTCATGCCGTACATCAGGCCGAAGTTGATCGCCTTCGCCGCGCGGCGCTCGTTGTTCGACACATCGTCCATCGCCTTGCCGAAGACTTCCGCCGCCGTCGCGCGATGGATGTCCGCGCCGCTGCCGAAGGCCTTCAGCAGGTTCGGGTCTTCCGACAGGTGCGCCATGATCCGCAACTCGATCTGCGAATAGTCGAGCGCGACGATGCGCCGGCCTTCCGGTGCGATGAACGCCTTGCGGATGCGGCGGCCGTCGTCGGTGCGGATCGGGATGTTCTGCAGGTTCGGATCCGACGAGGCCAGGCGCCCCGTCGCCGCGCCCGCCTGGTGATAGCTGGTGTGCACGCGGCCGGTGTTGGGATTGACCATGTCCGGCAGCTTGTCGGTGTAGGTGCTGCGCAACTTCGCCAGGCCGCGATATTCGAGGATGATCTTCGGCAGCTCGTGCAGATCGGCGAGCGCTTCGAGCGCTTCCTCGTTCACGCTCGGCTGCCCGGTGGAGGTTTTCACCTGCACGGGCAGCTTGAGTTCGTCGAACAACAACTGGCCCACCTGCTTCGGCGAGTCCAGGCTGAAAGTGCGGCCCGCCAGCGCGATGGCCTGCTGCTGCGCTTCGAGCATGCGCTTGCCGAGATCGGCGGACTGGCGACGCAACTCGGCCGCATCGACCAGGATGCCGTTGGCTTCGATGCGCTCGAGCACGGGCACCAGCGGGATTTCGATGTCGCGGTACACCGCATCCAATGACGGTTCGGCCGCGAGCTTGGGACGCAGCACCGAATGCAGGCGCAGCACGACGTCGGCGTCTTCGGCCGCGTAACGCGTCGCGTCCTCGACCGACACGTGCGAGAACGGAATCTGCTTGGCGCCCTTGCCCGCGACGTCTTCGTAGCGAACGGTGTCGTAGCCGAGGTACCGCTTGGCGAGCGAATCCATGTCGTGCCGGCTCGCGCCGGCGTTGAAGACGAAGCTTTCGAGCATCGTGTCTTCGTCGTAGCCATGCACGGTCACGCCGTGGCAGCGCAGGACGTGCAGGTCGTACTTGCCGTGCTGCCCGATCTTCTTCTTCGAGGCATCGGCGAAGAGCGGGCGCAGCGCGTCGAGCACTTCGTCGCGCGGCAATTGCGCCGGCGCGCCGGGGTAATCGTGGCCGAAGGGAATGTAGGCGCCCGCGTGCGCTTCGGTCGCGATGCTCAGGCCGACCAGGTTCGCGCACAGCGCGTCGAGCGAATCGGTTTCCGTGTCGAACGCGAAGGCACCAGCCGCCTGCAACTTCGCGAGCCACGGGGCGAACTGCTCGCGCGTGAGGATCGTTTCGTAGGTGCCCTTTTGGCCGAGCTTCTCGTCGGGCGGCTCGACCGGCGCCGCGCCCGTGCGCGCCCAGCCCGCTTCGGTGCCGCGCATCGACACCTTGCGCTCGCTCGCCGACGGCGGCGGCGTACCGCCGAGTTCCTTCAGCGCCGCATTGAAGCCGTAACGCGCGTAGAGGATCTTCAGCGTGTCGACGTCACGCGGGCGCAGATTCAACTCGTGCGCGGCCGAATCCAGGGCGACGTCGGTCTTGATCGTCACCAGCTCGCGATTGAGCGGCAGGCGCGGCAGCGCGGCGCGCAGGTTCTCGCCGATCTTGCCGCCGATCTTCTCGACGTTGGTGATCACGCCGTCGAGCGAACCGTACTCGGCCAGCCACTTGGCGGCGGTCTTCGGGCCGCACTTGTCCACGCCCTTCACGTTGTCGACCGTGTCGCCCATCAGGGCCAGCATGTCGACGATCTGGTGCGCATGGACGCCGAACTTCGCCATCACGCTGTCATCGGTGTCCAACACGCTGCCGCTCATCGTGTTGATCAGCCGGATGCTGCCGCCACTCTCGAAGGGTTGCAGCAACTGCGCGAAGTCCTTGTCGCCGGTGCTGATCGTCACGTCCGTGCCCGTGCGCGCGGCTTCGAGCGCGAGCGTGCCGATGACATCATCGGCTTCCACGCCGTCGATGCGCAGGATCGGGAAACCGAGCGCCTGCACGATCTCGCACATCGGCTGCACCTGCGCGCGCAGGTCGTCGGGCATGGCCGAACGGTTGGCCTTGTACTCCGGATACAGATCGTCGCGGAAGGTCTTGCCCGGTGCGTCGACGACGAAGGCCGCGCAGTCGGGCTGCTCGGCGAGCGTGGCCCGCAGCATGTTCACCACGCCGAACAGGGCCCCGGTGGGCTCGCCGGCACTGTTGGTGAGGGGCGGAAGCGCGTGGAACGCGCGGTACAGGTACGAGGACCCGTCGATCAGGACCAGTCTTGGCATCCCGTGATTCTAATGTCTCGCGGCGCACACCACGGCTTTACGGCGGCCGGACGTAAGCTCCCCTTCCGTATCCCGCAGGGAGGAGGGCTGTCATGACCCGCACACGTCCCGCGCACGTCTTCACCGCACTCGCCGTCCTGGCGCTCGCGGCAGGCTGCGCCACCGCCCCGCAGGATCCGACACAGCCGCCGATCCCCGAAGGATCGGAGCAGGCCACGCGCACGGAGTCCAACGGCGACGTCGTCACCGAGTACCGCGTCGCCGGCGCCATCGCGATGGTGCGCGTCGTGCCGAAGAACGGCCCGACCTACTACGTGACCGACTCCGACGGCGACGGCCGCCTGGACCGCAACAGCGACGGCACGCGCAACGTGCCCGTCTATTTCAAGCTCTATGGCTGGTAATTCTCTTCCGGGGAGCACGCGATGACCAAGCTCGACAAGCCCATGCGCCGCGAAGTGCAGATCGGCGACCAGGTGTACACGCTGACGATCGGCCCGGATGGCCTCAAGCTCGTCGAGAAAGGCCGCCGCAAGGGCCTGGAACTCGCCTGGACCGACCTGGTCAGCGGCGATGCCGCGCTGGCGAGTGCGTTGCAGGCGTCGGTGGCTGACGCGCGCTGAAGCGCATTCGCGAACAGCCGTCTTCGGACTGACGACTCGCCGCGCGACGTGGTGTAGTTCCCCTGTCGCGCGGCGGACGCGGCATCCTGCCCACCGACGCGCGAACGCGCAGCCATCCATGGCCGCGCTCTGGTGAACCACACCACGCCGCACGTCGAGTCTCACCTGGGTTTGTTTCTCTCCCCTTCGGCGACCCTCTCCCCAACCCTCTCCCGGTGGCAGCGGGGGCGATACGCGGTTGCTCTGTGCATCCAACGCGTCGATGCATCACATGCGGTGAGGCGTGACGCGTGGCGTGGTGTGGTTTCCCAGAGCAAGGCCATGGATGGCCTTGCGCCCGCGACTCGGTGGCCATGGATGGCGCTTCCGGGAGCGGCAGGGGAACCACACCACGTCACGTGGCGCGCCGTCCTTCCGAAGTTCTCGTAACTACGCAGGCGTCAAATTCGCGTACGCCAGCACCAACCACTTCGAGCCCACATCGTCGAAGTTCACCTGCACGCGCGCGTGCGGGCCGCTGCCTTCGTAATCGGTGACCACGCCGGTGCCGAAGGTCGGATGCCGCACGTTGGCGCCCAACTTCACGGGTGGGACTTCGACGGCCGCCATCGCGTATTCACGACGACCCGAATGCGGCGTGTACGTGCTCGACACCTTCACGCGCGGGCGCACTTCGTTGATCAACGCCGCGGGAATCTCGCGCAGGAAGCGCGAAGGAATGCCGTACATGTCCGATCCGTGGATGCGGCGCGCTTCGGCATACGTCAGCACCAGCTTCTGGCGCGCACGCGTGATGCCGACGTAAGCCAGGCGACGCTCTTCTTCCAGGCGGCCCGGTTCTTCCTGCGACTTGGTGTTCGGGAACAGGCCTTCCTCCAGGCCCGCGAGGAACACGAGCGGGAATTCCAGGCCCTTCGCGCTGTGCAGCGTCATCAACTGCACGCCGTCTTCGCCCGATTGCGCCTGGCCTTCGCCCGCTTCGAGCGCGGCGTAGCTGAGGAAGGCGACGAGCTCGCTGAGCGCGGCCGATTCCTCGTCGTCGCCGTGCACGAAGCGCGAAGCGACCGACACCAGTTCGTCGAGGTTGTCGGTGCGCGAATCGAGCTGGCCCTTGGATTCGTTCGCGTAATGCTCGCGCAGGCCGCTGCGCATCAGCACATGGTCGATCTTCTCCTGCAGCGGCAGCGCGTCGGTTTCGACCTGCAAGCCTTCGATCAGCAGCAGGAACCCGGCGATGGCGTTGCGTGAGCGCGCGGCGATGACGTTGCCTTCGCTGGTCGCGCGCGCGGCGTCCCACAGCGACTGGCTGTTCGCGCGCGCGGTGCGGCGCACTTCGTCGAGCGTGCGTTCGCCGATGCCGCGCGTGGGTGTGTTGACGGCGCGTTCGAACGCGGCATCGTCGGCGCGATTGGTCACCAGGCGCAGATAGGCGAGCGTGTCCTTGATTTCCGCGCGTTCGAAGAAGCGTTGTCCGCCGTAGACGCGGTACGGGATCTGTTCGCCGAGAAGCGCTTCTTCGAAGGCACGCGACTGCGCGTTGCTGCGATACAGGATCGCGCAATCGCCGTTGCTGCCGCCGTCGCGCACCCATTGGCGGATGCGTTCGATCACGTAGCGCGATTCGTCGATTTCGTTGTACGCCGCGTACAGGTCGATCGGATCGCCGGCGCCGGCATCGGTCCACAGCTGTTTGCCGAGGCGATCGGGGTTGTGCGCGATGACGGCATTCGCGGCGTTGAGGATGTTCGACGTGGATCGATAGTTCTGTTCCAGGCGCAGCGTGCTGGCGCCGGGATAGTCGCGCAGGAAGCGCTGCACGTTCTCCACTTTCGCGCCGCGCCAGCCGTAGATCGCCTGGTCGTCGTCGCCGACCACGAACACGCGGCCGGTATCGCCCGCGAGCAGGCGCACGAAGCCGTACTGGATCGCGTTGGTGTCCTGGAATTCGTCGACGAGCAATTCGCCGAAGCGATGGCGGTAATGCGCGAGCAGGCCGGCGTTGTCGCGCAGCAGTTCGTGCGCGCGCAGCAGCAGTTCGGCGAAATCCACCAGGCCCGCGCGGTCGCAGCGTTCCTGGTAGGCCTCGTAGGCCTTGCGCATCGTGTCCATGAACCAGTCGCTGCCCGGCTGGATGTGCTGCGGGCGGCGGCCTTCGTCTTTCTGCGCGTTGATCCACCAGACGATCTGGCGCGGCGGGAAGCGCGTGTCGTCGAGCTCGAGTTGCTGCACGACGCGTTTGACGAGGCGCAGCTGGTCGTCGGAGTCGAGGACCTGGAAGCCTTCGGGCAGCCCCGCGTCCGCCCAATGCAGGCGCAGCAGGCGGTGCGCCAGGCCGTGGAAGGTGCCGATCCACATGCCGCGCGCGCCGTAGCGCAGCAAATGTTCGGCGCGGTGGCGCAGTTCGCCGGCGGCCTTGTTGGTGAAGGTCACCGCAAGGATGCCGTGCGGCGGCACGCCCATCACTTCGTTGAGCCAGGCGATGCGATGCATCAGCACGCGCGTCTTGCCGCTGCCGGCGCCGGCGAGGACGAGGTAATGACCGGAAGGGGCGGTAACGGCTTCGCGCTGGGCCGGATTCAGCGCGTCTAGCAGGTGGGAGACATCCATCCGCGCATTTTACGGTCCATCCCCCTTCCCAAGGGGGATCGAGCGCGCGCAGCGCGCTCGAGGGGGATCACGTGGTGCGAATCAATGCGCGTGCGCGTGCTCGCGCTTGCTCGCCGCGCCCGTCATCAGCTTGTCGGTCCACGCGATGCCGAGGGCCGAGATGATGAAGACGCTGTGGATGATGGTCTGCCACAACACGCCATCCTTGGTGATGGTCGTGCAGGCCTTCATGGTGAGGCCGGCTTCGCTCATCGCGCGGACGGCGGCGATGCCGTCGAGCGAGCTGCACAGCGGCAGGCCGCCGACCATGCCGACTTCGATGAAGCTCTTGAGCAGGTGGATCGACGAGATGCCGATGATCGCCATCGCCAGCTTGACCTTCAGCACGCTCGCGTTGACGTGGCTCAGCCACTCGGGCTGGTCGGGGTGGTCTTCCAGTCGCAGGCGCGAGACGAAGGTTTCGTAGCCGCCCACGATCACCATCACGAGCAGGTTGCTGATCATCACCACGTCGATCAGGCCCAGCACGATCAGCATGATTTCCTGTTCGCCCAGGTGCGGCGTCGCCGCGATGAGGTGCAGCAGTTCCTTGACGAACAGGTAGACGTAGACGCCCTGCGCGACGATCAGCCCGAGGTACAGCGGCAACTGCAGCCAGCGCGAGGAGAAGATCAGCGAGGGCAGCGGATTGAGCGCGCGCGTGCGCGGAGCGACGTCGGACATGGGGGCGTTTTCGCGGGCGAAGTAGCCGCCGAGGTTACCGGCGGCTGCGCGCGTTTGCCAATCCGGGTGCGTTCAGTCGATGGGACTGCGATGCATCAACTGGCGCAATTCGGCTTCCAGTTCGGCGATGCGCGCGCCGATGCGCGCGGTTTCGGCGTCTTCGAGGTGGCCCAGGCCGTCCAGCAGGGCGCCCAACTGGTCGAGGCGCGACTTCTGTTCGGCGATCACGTGACGGCGGCGGAACAGGCGCATGTCGCTGACGTTGCCCGCCTCGGATTCGTTGGGCAGCGGCTGCCACGGGCGTTCCTGCAGCAGCCAGCGCAGGCGTTCGGCGGCGGCGCGATCGGCGTCGGTCCACGGCGAGGCGTGGCCCCGCACGGTTTCGCGCCAACTCGCGAAGCTCTTGCGCGGTGCGATGCGCACGCCGTCGTCGGTCGGCACCATCGGTTTGTGCGGATCGCCGGCCCACACGACGTCTTCCACCTGCTCGCAGCGGAAGAACAGCAACCAGTCGTCGCGTCGGCCGAAGGGCACGGCGAGCACGCCGGCGAGGCCGTCGTTCGCTTCGGGCGCAGCCCAGGGCGTCGCATGGTCGATGGCGGGAAGACGATCGACACCCTGCGTGTGCGCCCAATCCAGCGCGCGCGACAAACCTTCGAGCGACGGCACGCGGCCATGCGTCGTCCACTGCCCATCGCTGCGCAGCGCGATGCCGTCGGCGGGCACCATGTCCGCGAGGATCGGCATCGTTTCGGCGAGCGCGGCCGGCAGGCTGTCCTGGCCGGTGAGGCGCAGCGCGAGGCGTTCGCGGGCATCGCGTGCGCGATCGTCCTGCTTCGATCCGATTTCCAGTTCGGAGGCGCTCACGCGCATCGACACGAACAGGCTGAACATGTCGGCCGCGGCGCGGATCGACGGCGGCACCAGGCGCGGTTCGCGATGGTGGCAGGCGATCAGGCCCCACAGGCGGCCGCCGCTGACGATCGAAATCGACATCGACGCGGCCAGGCCCATGTTCTTCAGGTATTCGATGTGCACCGGCGACACGCTGCGCAGGATGTGCTGGCTCAGGTCGAGCGGCGCACCCTTCGCATCGCGGTCCGGCACGATCGGCACCGGCGCATAGGCGACATCGGGGATCACGCGGATGCGATTGCGCACGTACAGCGCGCGCGCCTGCGCGGGGATATCGGATGCGGGAAACCGCAGGCCGAGGAAGGGTTCCATGTCCTCCGCGCGCGATTCGGCGATCACTTCGCCCGCGTCGTCGTGGCGGAAGCGGTAGATCATCACGCGGTCGTAGCCGGTGAGCTGGCGGATTTCGTCGGCCGTGCGCTGGTGGAAGCCGCGCATGTCCGCGCTGCCGCTGGCGCGCGCGATCATGCGTTGCGCGACCACGGTCGGTGTCTGGCGTTGCGGGTTGTTGGCGCGCGGTTCGAGTTCGACGTGCACCAGGTCGCCGGACACATGCACGACGAAATCGCACAGGTGCGCCATCGCGCCGATGTTGCCGATCGCCGCGCGCTGCGGCGGCGCGCCCGATTCCATCATGTCGAGCACTTCGAGCAGCGGCTGCAGCACTTCGTCGGCGACGTGCTCGCGCAGGCTGCGGCCGATCACCTCGTCGGGCGGCATGTCCAGCAACTCGGCGACGTTGGCCGAGGTGTGGCGCACCGTCCAGTCCGGCAACGAGCAGCTGATCAGGTAACCGTGCGGCTGGATCGCACCACTGAGGTGGATCGGTTCGCGCGCGCAATCGGCGTCGGCGCTCGCGGCGCTCGGCGTGTTGGGGTCCATCGAATTCAGCGTCCTGCGGTAAAGTTTTGGTGTGCGAGCTCGGCGCGATGGAACTCGTGCTCGGCACTGGCGAAAGCGCGCGCCGCGGATTCGAGCATCGTGCGTTCGCTCACCGTGTCGAAATCCGCACGTTCGAGGTCGGCGACGAAGGCGCGCCAACGCTTGCCGGCACCGAAGCCGCCGTGGCGACACAGGAAGGTCGCGCCGGTGCCCGGCCCGTGGCCGAGTGCCTGCGCATCGCCCAACAACTGGGTGGCACCGAGCGCGGAGCCTTCGATCACGTAGAACAGGCCGGCGGCATCCGCGTCGCCGTTGATCGCCATGCGCGGGCCTTCGGCCATCGCGGGAATGCCCATGGCGGCGAGATCCTCGTCGAGCCAGGCCGTGCGCGCGGGATCGCGCCATGCCTTCCACGCGGGGCGCAGGTTGGCCAGCGCGAGCGCGCGTTCGGCATTCGCGATGAAGGCCTGCATGCCCAGCACATAGGTGCGGTACTGCGCCGCCGTGCGGAGCCCCTGCGCGAAGCGCGCGTCGAGCCGCACATGCGCGGTGCCGGTGGCACCACGCAGGCGATCGCGATATCCATTGTCGGCGGCTGCAGTCATGTGAAAGACGATACAACATCGCTTCCACACAGATTTCACCAACAAAGACGGGGCCTGAAGGCCCCGTCTTCACGCGCGATGAAAAGCGCGTCGCAGCTGGGTTTGCCTACTTCGGCAGCTTCACTTCGTAGGCGTCGGGGTGCTCGGCGCCCAGCAGGTTTTCGACGAAGTAGTCCCAGCGCTTGCGCATCACGTACGGCGAGTACTCGCCGTAACCGTGGCGCGCGTTCGGCAGGAGCAGCAGGTCGAAGTCCTTGTTGGCCTTGATCAGCGCGTCGACGACGAGCAGCGTGCTCTGCGGCGGCACGTTGTCGTCCATCAGGCCGTGCATGAGCAGCAGCTTGCCCTTGAACTTGGCGGCGTGGTTCTGGTTGGCCTGGTCGTCGTAATTCGACTTGCCGTCCTTGCCGGTGACCAGCAGGCCCTGCCACTTCTCCGCCCAGTCGTCTTCGTAGTTGCGGTTGTCGTGGTTGCCGCTCTCGGCGATGCCGACCTTGAAGAACTCCGGGTAACGGAACATCGCCGTGCCCGTGGCGTTGCCGCCGCCGGAATGGCCCCAGATGCCCACGCGCGACAGATCGATCCACGGATAACGCGAGGCCAGCTGCTTCATGCCGGTGATCTGGTCGGGCAGCGTGTTGTCGCCGATGTTCTTGGCGTAGGCGTCGTGGAAGGCCTTGGAGCGATACGGCGTGCCCATGCCGTCGATGGCGACGACGACGAAGCCCAGCTCGGCCAGCGCCTGGTTGTCGCCGTGCGAAGCGGCGAACCCATACGTGCGCACCGAACCGACCTGCGGACCCGGGTAGACGTAGTTGACGATCGGGTACTTCTTGTTCGGATCGAAGTTGGACGGCTTGAACATCTGGCCGTACAGATCGGTCTTGCCGTCGCGCGCCTTGACGACGATCGCTTCGGGCGCCACCCAACCGGCGGCCTTCAGGCGCGTGATGTCGGCCTTCGCGACTTCGGCGAGCACCTTGCCGTCGTTGGCATCGCGCAGCACGGTGACCGGCGGCACGGCGGTGGTCGAGTACGAATCCACGACGTACTTGCCGTCGCTCGACAGCTTGAACGTGTGCTGCGCGTCTTCCGGCGAGAGCAGCACCGGTGCGCCGTCATCGAGGTTCACCTTGTACAGGTGCTGGTGGTACGGGTGGTGGCCGGCTTCGCGATTCACGCCGGTGAACCACACCGTGCGCGACGCGGGATCCAGGCGCACGACTTCAGCGACGTTCCAGTCGCCTTCGGTCACCTGGCGCTTCACCTTGCCGGTGTTGAGGTCGTACAGGTACAGGTGGCCCCAGTTGCTGCGCTGGCTCCACCACAACAGTTCGTTGCTCTCCGGCAGGTAACGCCAGTTGATGGCGTTGATGCCGGATTCGAACCAGTTCTTCGCGCTTTCGTCGAAGACGTCGCGCACCGCGCCGGTCGCGACATCCGCCGTGCGGACCGAGGTCTTGGTGTGGTCGCGCGAGGTGGACACGAAGGCGATCGACTTGCCGTCCTTCGCCCACTGCACGTCTTCCCAGCCGCCGAAGCAGCTGACGTCGTCGCACTGCGTCGAACGATGCTGGTCCTGCGGCATCTTCAGGCGCACGACCTTCTGCGTCGGCACGTCGATCACGACGCGCTCGATCATGGTCACGTCCTTGTCGCCGACGAACGGGTACTTCCACGTTTCGATCTTCGGCGCGCCGACGTTGGTGCCTACCAGCGCCATCGTGCTGGTCTTGCGCTGGTCCTGCTGGAAGGTCGCGATCTTCGACGAATCCGGCGACCACACCAGGATCGCGCTGTCGTCGTGCACCCAGCCGGCGTTGTTGGTGGCGTAGCCGAAGTTCTCGACGCCGTCGGTGGTGAGCTGCGTTTCCTTGCCGGTGGCGACATCGCGCACCCACAGGTTCCAGTCGCGGATGAAGGCTTCGCGCTTGCCGTCGGGCGAAACATTGCCCGGGCCGTCGCCGGCCTTGCCCTTCGTGGTCGGCTTGGCGACGCACTTGGGCTTGGCGACTTCGCACAGGTAGTGCGTGCCCTTCACCGAGAAATCGTAGCGGCCATCGGCGTTGAGGCCGACGCCGTAAAGCGACTTGTCGATGCGCTTGGCATCGACCGGCTTGCCCGTCGCGGTCGACAGGGCCTTGGCCATGCGTGCGACGTCGAAGGCGGCGACCGACTTGCCCGTCGTCGCATCGGTGCGCATCACGCGCACGCCGTTGGCATCGTTGTCGAACCAGACGAACGAGGTGTCGTCGAGCCAGGTGACGCCCTTGGCGTCATGGTCGATCAGCGGATTCGTGTTCTGCGAAAGCATCTTCACCGCGCGGTCGTAATCCGCGGCCGTGACCTTCGCAGGCGATTGGGCGAAGGCGCCCGACGACAGCGCGAGACCCGCGCCAATGGCCAGCGCGAACGCGCTGCGATCCAACTTCAAACCCATGTCCCCTGCTCCAGATACGGATCACAAGCGCCCGATGCTAGCGCAACCACCCCCGTCTCCGGCCCCTGCCGGTGGTCCTGTGCAGGGGACGGAGGTCTCGGTTTGGCGCCCGCCTCAGGGCGCCGGCGGGGATTTCGGGTTGGCGATGCGGATGCGATCGGCCGCCGTGCGGGCGCGCGAGGCTTCCCCGTACATCAATTCGACCACCGCGGGCGCGGCCAGGTACTCGCCGGCGTTGCCCACGCGCGCGTAGTACTGGATCTCGTGGCGGCCGATCGGCAGGCGCTGGGCGTAGAACTTCGGCTTGCGCGAATCGAGCTTGCGCTCGTCGAAGGCGTAACTGCCGTTGCCGTCGCGGGTGCCGGCTGCGCCGGAGACGCCCTTCAGTTCCATGTCCACGGGACGCAAACCACCGGGCAGATCGTCGGTGACGGCGACGAAGTAACGCGCGTCGGCGTTGTCGATGGTCAGCGTGATGCGCACCCAATCGTCCGAACGCAGCGCGCCCTTGCCCAGCGGCACCCATTCGGTGCCGCGCTTGACGTCGTAGCGGCGCGTGATCGAGAAGCCCATCGCCGAGGGTTGCGCCTGTCGCGCATCTTCCTGGTATTCGACGCGCGCCAGGAATGCCACCGGTGCATCGGGATGTTCGACGGGCGCGATCGCCAATTCGCCTTGCGCCATTTCGAACCGCTGCGCGGCGCGTTTTTCGCCGGCTTCGACCGCGAGGCGGCCTGTCTTCGCGCCGAGCGTCGCATCGACGACGATGCGTTCGGCGGCTCCGGACGTTCCTTCCGTGCGCAGCGCACGCAGGCACGACGCAGCGGTTTGCGTATCGACGTCGGCGACGCCGCCCGAATACAGATCGGTCAGGCCCGCGATCAGCGATCGGCGCGCGCCTTCGGGGGCGAAGCGCGGGTAGTCCTCGAGCAGGCGGATCAACTCGCACTGCTCGCGCATCGCCGAGCTCATCCAACGATCGAACCGCGTGCCGCGACGGAGCGAGCGCACTTCGCCGCGTTGCGGCGCGAGGTCGAGCAGCGTCTTGAAGGCGCCTGCCGCTTCGGGCGCTTCGGTGCGGGCCAATGCGCGCGCCGCCGCCACCTGCGCGGGCAGCGCGACCTCGTCGAATTCATCGGCCACCCTCTGCATCAGGTCGGGCTCGAGGTCGACGGTCCCGGCGGCGATGGCGCGCGCGTTCCGCTTGTCGGGCTTGGCCTTGTTGTCCCAGTTGGCCTCCTCGAGGAACTCGCGCGCGCGCGTTTCGACGTCCTCGTCGAACGCATATCCCAGCGAGCGCAGCAACGCGAGCGCGTCGACGGTGTAGGCCGTCAACGGCACGTAATCGTCGTCGTATGCGTCGTCGTCGAAGTTCGCCGCGCCATTGAAGTAACGCATGCCGCCCGAGTCGGTCTGGAACGCGCCGGCGTTGTCGAGCGCCTCCTGCACGACGGCCTTCGCCTCGGGCCACGATGGATCCTTGCGTTCGATCGCGAGCGCCGCGGCCACCGCGCGGCTGAGGATCTGCTCCCAGCAGCGATGCGGATACACGCGCATGTCTTCGGTCCAGCCATCGACCAGGGCACTCGCGCCGCGCCACACGCTGACGTCGACGTGCGCTTGGTGCGCACCGTGCGGCAGCGTCGGAAGTTCCAGCGACATCGGCGACGTGCCGACCCACCCGGCCTGCGTGCGCGTGGCGAGGATCGACGTCGAGGCGATCTCGATCGGTGCGGCGACGGCGTCGCGCCCATCGGGCGTCGCGGCCGCGCCGGTCACGAGCGCGGTGCCGACGGTGTTCGGCGCGATCGACAGGCCGAAGCTCGCCTGCCCGTTCGCCGGCAGCTTCAGCGTCGTCGCCTGCTGCGATTCGAGCGCGTCCTGCACCAGGCTGATGCGCGCTTCGGCCTTCGACGCGTGCCCGGCGATCTGGCGCACGTTCAACGCCAGGCGCGTCGAGTCGCCCGGATAGATGCGCACCGGTGTCTGCAGGCGCGCTTCGACCGGCAGGCCGGCTTCGAGCGTGGCGTCCGCCATCGCGAAATCGTCGGCGTCGTCATGGCTCCACGCCACCGCACGCCAGCGCGTGAGGTTGTCGGGCACGATCACTTCGATCGTCTTCGACTCTCCCGGCGCGAGGACGATGTCGCTGCGCCACAACGCGGTCTCCGCGAAATCGGTGCGGATGCGCGCGAGCGAGGCGCCGTAGTCGGCCGGCTTCGTGCGATCGGGTCGCGGCGCGCGAGGCGCGTCCGGGTCGATCTGGTTGGACGGGGGCTGGCGTCCGGTCCGGCCGAATTCGTTGCCGAACGACGGTGCGGGCGCCGGCGCGGCGTACCCGTCGACACTCACCGAAGAGAGTTCTCCCCCGCGCTCCCGCACGGTCCCCGGCGCAAGCAACGCAACGTTGGTCACGTCGCGCGACACGGGAATGCTGGCGATCTGCTCGGCGGTCATCACCGTGCTGGATTCGACCGACGAGACATCGATCGGGTTGATCGCGCCCGCGCCGACGACCGTGATGACGCAGTCCTCCAGCGGCACGTCGATGCAGCTTGCGTTCTTCGCCCTGCGCGCGAGGACCCAGCGCAAGCGCGCCCCGTTCCAGCCATCGAAGCCCGCCTGGCTCGCGTAACCGTAGGGAACCGCTTCACGGAAGCCCGCGTGCGCGGGATCCATCGGCCTGAGCCACTCCGCACCCAGCGCGCGCAGCGCATCGTCGGTCACCGCAAGCGTCACGCCGCGCGGCGTGGCGCGGTCGTTGCGGAGGGTCAGGCGCACGGTCTCCGAAGGCGCGGCTTGCGCGCGTTCGAACGCGACGGACACCGGCGAGGCGGCGACGGACTGCTTCAACTCCACGTACTCGCTCTCGGAGTCCACGGCGATCGGCTGGCGGAATCCCGCAGGCAGCGCGACGGCCGGCGGCGGCGCATCCGTCAGACGCACCAGCATGGTCACTTGCAGGCGATGCGGCCAACTGGCCTGCGTCGGGATCTCGACGATCTGCGAGGTCGAATGCAGCATCACCACGCGCTGGTCGATCACGTCCGCGCCGCGCGAAACCCGCACGAGCGCACGCGCCGGAACCTGCGGAGCGTGGACCTCGAAGCGCATCGGCGCGCCCGCGGTCACCGTCTCCTCATCGAGCAGCGTCATTTCCAGTTCCGCGGATTCATCCGCGCCGCGACCGGCGCCGGAGACCCACACGCTGCGTTCGAGCTTCGCCGGCGCGGCGTCCCCGCTGCGCGCCAGGAAATAGTAGAGGCCGCTTTTCTCGCGCGGGAACGTGCAATCCGTGGCGACGCCCGAGGTGAGCGCGCACGAGTGGACCAGTTCGACGTCTTCGTCTTCGTCGAACGTGGCGAAGGCCACATCGACATCGACGCGCTGCCCCGTGATCTCGCGGCCGTTGGAATCGATCACGATGCCGGTCAACTTCACGGCGCCCGTCCCGCCGTACGGGTCTTCCATGTCGGCCTTCAGGCCGACGTAGCGCGCATGGGCCGCGTAGCGCACCTTCAGCAGGTTGGTCGTCGTGGACTCGCGATCGGCCGGACGCGCTTCGGCCGAGACGAGCAACAGGCCGAAGGGAATATCGACGTCCTTGAAGCGCGCATCGATCGGCAGCTTCAGCGCCGCGCGGCCTTTGGCGTCCGTGCGTGCGGTGATCTCATCGACATCCTCGATCGACTCGAAGTCGTCTTCGCCTTTGTTGAAGGCGTATTCGCGCCATTGCGGCCACGCCTCACCCGGGGAAGCGGCCTGGAGCTGCGCTTCGATGTTCGCGATTTCGATCTGCGCGCCGGAGCCACCGGAATAGAAGCCGGATTCGATGTCGAACGCGAGCGTATCGCCCGGGCGCACCTGCTGCTGCTGGCTCGACACGCGCGCCCACAGATCCTGCGGGCGGAAGGTGCCGACATGGAAACACACCGCTTCGTCGTCCTCGGTGCCGATGCAGTATTCGCCGTCGCGCACGTGGATCGGAATGCGAGTCTCGCCCGTCGCGCGGCCCTGTTCGTCGAACGTCGACTGCCACGAGACGAGCGTGCTGCCCCGCCATTGTTGCGACAAGCGCAACGTTTGCGTCTGCGCGGCGCCCGGCGCGACGTAACGCGCGCCGTTGTCCTTGCGCGTCCACACCGTCCAATGAATGGTCTCGCCGGCGCGATACAGCGGGCGATCGGCCACGCCCCACAGCTCCGTCTTCGTTTCTTCGCCGAGCGCGCCGCCCCAACGACTCATGGGCAGCGGCAGCACGGCGCCCTGCGCATCACGGCCGCGACCCCGTTCGACACGGACGAACCACTGCCGATCGGCTTTCCGGTCCGCGTCCTTCGTCTTCGGCAACACAAACGTATCGGACAGGCGCAGCAACACCAGGCCCTGCGCATCGGTCCTGCCGGTCGCGACGACGCGCGGGCCAGCCGACACCCCATCGTCGAACAACAAGGTCGCTTCTGCATCGGCGATCGGCGCGTCGCCCTCCCAGGCATTCACCCACGCGGCCACGCTGCGCTGGCCGGCGCTGGCATGGACGTCGAAGTCGGGCGCGGCCACTTCCAACTGGCCGAGCCGCGCGATCTCGACACCTTCGTGCTCGGTGCGGATGGTCGCGTAACCGCCTTCGTCCAGCGCGCGGCGCACGTCCGGCAATCGCACGCGCGTGCCGGTGTCCGGCGAGCGCGGCGTCTTCGTCGTTCCGCGCACGGCTTCGCGGCCCAGCGCGAAGGTTTCGACCTTGATCGGCGGCGCATTGATGGATTGCAGGTTCGGATCGCCACCGCGTTCGAGCAGCGCGCGTTCGAACGGCGCGGAGAACGACGGGCGCGGCGCGGTCGTTTGCACGTGCAGCTCGACGGGTGCGAGCTTCAAACCGCCTTCTTTCGACGGCAATGCGGGAATCGCGACGGTCCGCTTCGCAAGCATCGCGTCGACCGAAAAGGAGATCGACGTGGCCGGCGCGCGTTCGGGCGGACTGTCCTTGCTCGAATAGGACCGGTAGTGGGTTTCGGTGCTGTCCTCGAGCCTGCGCAGATCGGCGGGCCACGTGGCGCGCCACGCTT
The DNA here is from genome assembly GCF_009740395.1 of Noviluteimonas gilva. Lineage (GTDB taxonomy): Bacteria > Pseudomonadota > Gammaproteobacteria > Xanthomonadales > Xanthomonadaceae > Noviluteimonas > Noviluteimonas gilva. The sequence goes on along the minus strand of NZ_WOXT01000001.1, from coordinate 778,509 downwards.
CGAGCGCCGCCTTGTCGAGCGCCCGCGAGAACATCACGCGCACCTGTTCGCCCGGGACGCAGCCCGCCAGGTCGATGCGACCGTCCTTCACCGGCGCGATGACGGGTGCATTCCCGCCTGCGCACACGGCGCCACGCACCTGGAAGGGTTCTCCGATCGTCGCGCGCAAGACGATCTGGTTCTGCGCGCCACGCAGCGGACCTTCCGAACTCGCAAGACCCGGGACGATGGACAGTTCGAGCGTCGATTCGGTCGCGACGTCCGGTACGTCGAAACCATAGCCCCCTTCGCTGGAGTCGAGCTTGCGCAGTGTCACCGGCACGGGCTTGCCATCGACCGTCATTCGCAGCGCGGAAGCGATCGACGCCTGCGGTGAGTTCTTCCATGCGCGGACGACGAAGGACAGGCGCCCCGCCTTCCATTCGTGCGTGACGAACAGCAGCGGACGCTCGGTTTCGAACGTGAGCGGCCCCGCCGGCAGCGGCGCGCCGGAGACGGTGCGCAGCTTCGGCGGCAGGGTCGCGCTGAAGGTCGTCGCCCGCGGCGGCGCTTCGGCCAACCTGCAGGTCAGCGCCGTGTCGTTGGTCCAGTTGCAGCCGGTGACCTTCAACGCGGGAACGAAGCGCGCCGCCGGCGTGCCCTCCTGCGTTGACAGCGTCTGCATCGCTTCGGGGAAGCGGAAGGTGATGTTGTTGCCGCTCGTCAGCTTCACCTCGATCGGTTCTTCCGCCATCGCGGTGCCCGCCAGGCACAACGCGAGCACGCTCCATCCCCAACGCTGCATGCGCCCCTTCCCATCCATGTGATCCCCGATCCGGTCAGTGTCCGGCCGGTGGGAACGAACGCGCAAGGTGAATGGGGTTGGCCCCCAGCGCCGTCAGGTCACGCGGGCGAGCATCCGCTCGGAGCGAATGAAGCGCGCCCAGCGCGTGCCGAGGTCGCTCCAGCACACGAAATAGGCTTCCGTGGCGAGGTGCAGCAACGTCGAGGGGCGCAGCGGCAGGCGCGGTTCGGCGGCGCACAGTTCCCAGTCGTAACCCAGTTGGCGGGCGAACAGGGCGCAGCGCGCGAGGTGATAGCGGTTGCTGAGCAGGGTCACGCGGCGCGCGGTTTGCCCGACCATCAGGTCGCGGGCGTTGCGCAGGTTCTGCAGCGTGTCGCGCGATTGCGCTTCCAGGCGCAGCGCCGGGCCGGCGTCGAGATTGCGCGACAGCAAGGATTGCCGCGCGACTTCGGCTTCGGTGGGTTCGTTGGGTGCGCCGCCGCCGAGGAGGATCACTTCGCGCGGCGGGTGTTCGCGCCAAAGGGTGGCCGCGCGTTCGAGGCGCGCGGCGAAATCCGCGTCGATGCGGCCCTGCGGCGCGTGTTTGCCGAACACCAGGACGGTGTCGCCGTGCGCGGGCGTCGTCGGCGCGCGCCGCGCCACGCGCAGCACATGCCAGAAGTAGGCGAGGTAGACCACGCCGGCGCTCAGCGTGCAGGCGAGCAGCGTCACGAGCCCCGTGTGGAGGACATCGCGATCGACGGCAAGGCGCAAACGATGGGCGACGAGGGACGGCATGGCCGCTTGATGGGGGCTTGGAGGCGAAAACAAAGCGCCGCGAGCGCGGCGCCTTGCAGTTTACGTGCGTTGCGGCCCTTACAGCTGGCCGGTGGTCAGCTGGAAGTTGGTGCGCGTGTCGGTGGCGAGGTAGTTCATCCAGCCCAGGTAATTGCGGTGGATCCACTTCTGGCCGCGACGGGTTTCGAACTCGAGGTTGCGGCTGTCGACATAGGTGTACTGGACGACCTTGCCGTCGTAGGTGACGTGGATCTTCGCCCAATGCTCGCGCAGGTTGAGCTCGGCCACGATGTCGCCCGGCTTTTCTTCCTCGATCATCCACCCGCGGCCGGTGAGGGCGCGCTTGATGTCCTTGACGACCTGCTCGTCGGTCATCCCGGCGGGAATCGGCACGGCGGCCGGATCGATCAGGCGGCTCTGGCGCGCCTGGACGTTGGTGGCGACGAAGAACAAGGACAGCAGCGCGAAACACGCGACGAGCGCGCGACGGTGCAACTTCATGCGGAGATTCCCCTTGGTGACGGTTCTGATGCCACGTCCCGGTTCGTGAGGCCGGCCCCCATGGCAGGCACCATCATCCGTTTTCCGCAACCGATGCGCCACGCTGGCCGCCGACGGGTCGATGGCTATACTCGACCGGCCCTATCGAAAAACCGCATTCCGGAGCCGCGTGTGCACTTTGCTTTCCCGACGCCAGGCTCGAACGATTCGCCCATTCCGCCGCTGGCGATCCGTCGCTATACCGCGACCACCGCGCTCGGCCGCGGGCGCGATGCACAACTGAACGCGTTCAGGGAACGCCGCGGTGGCCTGCGCCCGAACGATTTCGGCGGCGACGACCGCCTGGATTGCTGGATCGGCCGCGTCGACGGACTGGAAACCGAAGCCCTGCCCGATGCGCTCGGCGCTTGGGAATGTCGCAACAACCGCCTCGCGTGGCTCGCGCTGCAGCAGGACGGGATGTTCGATGCGGTGCGTGAAGCGCGCGATCGCTTCGGCGCCGATCGCGTGGCGATCGTCGTCGGCACGTCGACCTCGAGCATCGGCGCGAGCGAGGAAGCCTACGCGCGCCTGGAATCGACCGACGCCGGTCCCGTCTTCCCGGCCGACATGCAGCGCCCGATCGTGCACACGCCGCATTCGCTCGGCGATTTCCTCGCGCACGCCACCGACCTCACCGGCCCGTGCATCACCGTCGCGACCGCGTGCTCGTCGAGCGCGAAGGTCTTCGCGCAGGCCGCGCGCCTGATCCAGGCGGGCCTGGCCGATGCCGCGCTCGTCGGCGGCGTCGATACCCTGTGCGGCAGCGTGCTGTACGGCTTCAACTCGCTGGGCCTGGTCTCGCAGGACAAGTGCAAGCCCTTCGACGCCACGCGCAATGGCCTGTCGCTCGGCGAAGCCGGCGGTTTCGCGCTGCTCGAACGCGTCGAAGACGGCGCGGCGCCCGGCCTGTCGCTGCGTGGCTACGGTGAATCGAGCGATGCGCACCACATGTCCGCGCCGCATCCGGAAGGTTTGGGCGCGCGCCTGGCGATGGGCGATGCGCTCGCGCGCGCCGGCGTGCAGCCGGACGACATCGGTTACCTGAATCTGCACGGCACCGCGACGCCCGCCAACGACACGATCGAAGCGCAGGCCATCGCCGCGATGTTCCCCGAAACGCTGCATGCGAGTTCGACCAAGGGTTGGACCGGGCACACGCTCGGCGCGGCCGGCATCGTCGAATCGGTGTGCGCGTTGCTCGCGCTGGAACACGGCGTGCTCCCCGGCATCCTCAACAGCGCGCAGCACGATCCCGCGTGCGGCGCGCAGATCCGTTTCGAAAACCAGCAACGCACCATCCGCTACGCCATGAACAACTCTTTCGGATTCGGCGGCAACAACTGTTCGCTGGTGTTCGCCGCATGACCACGCTGTCGGCCACCGTCGAGGGCATCGGCTTCTGGAGCAACGGCCTGCCGGATTGGGCCGCTGCACGCGCGTTCGTGCGCGACGGCGCCCTGCCCGAAGGCGCGCCTGCGCGTCCTTCGCCGCAATTGCTCGCGCCCAACGAGCGGCGCCGCGCGCCGGAGACGGTCGCGGTCGCGCTGGAAGTCGCGCTTGCGGCCTGCACCGACGCCGGCCGTGATCCGCGCGCGTTGCCCTCGGTGTTCGCCTCCACGCACGGCGACCTGGGCATCACCGATTACATGTGTACGACGCTCGCTGCCGATCCGCGTTCGATCTCGCCCACGCGCTTCCACAACTCGGTGCACAACGCGGCCGCCGGTTACTGGACCATCGGCGCGGGCTGCACCGAAGCGACGACGGCGATCAGCGCGCACGAGGCGAGCTTCGCCGAAGGCCTGGTCGAAGCGCTGGTGCAATTGGCCGCCGGCGAAGAAGCCGTGCTGCTGGTCGGTTACGACGGCGGCGCCGCGGGCCCCTTGCTGTCGATCTGCAACAGCACCGGCCTGCTTGGTGGTGCGCTCGTGTTGTCGCGCACGCCCAGGGCGGATGCGCCGCGCATCGAAGTCACGATGCGAACGGGCGCCACGCCCGCCAACGACGCGCGACTGTCCGGCATCGCCGGCGGTAACGCGATGGCGCAGATGCTCCCTTTGTTCGACGCCTTGGCCGGTGCGCGTTCGGAGGCGCACCTGTTCGCCGGACGCGGCCGCACGCTGCAGGTGGGCATCGCGCATGGCTGACATGACCGACCTCGCCCGCCGCACCTGCGTCGTCATTCCGGCGCTCAACGAATCGCTGCGCATCCGCGAAGTCGTCGAAGGCGCGCTCGCGCATTGCCCGAACGTGCTCGTGATCGACGATGGCTCCGACGACGGCACGTCCGATTGCGTGCGCGACCTGCCGATCGTCCTGCTGCGCCACGAACAACGCCAGGGCAAGGGCGCGTCCTTGCGCGAAGGGTTCGCCGAAGCCCTGCGTCGCGGTTTCGACGGCGTGCTCACGATGGATGGCGACGGGCAACACCACGCCGACGACATTCCGCGTCTGCTCGAAGCCGCGCACCTGCATCCGGGCGCGCTGATCATCGGCTCGCGCCTGCGCAAGCGCGCGCAGCAGCCGGCGCATCGCCACCTGGCGAACGACTTCGGCGACTGGGGCATCTCCTGGGGCTGCGGCTATCGCATCTGCGATACGCAGAGCGGCCAGCGGTTCTATCCGGCGAACGTCTGCGCGCTCGACGACGTGCCGGGCGAAGACTTCGTGTTCGAAGCGCAGATCCTGATTTCCGCCGCGCGCGCCCTCGGCGTGCGCGTGGTGTCGGTACCGATCGAATCGCGCTACCAGGGCCCGGGCGCCGCGGCGCAATTCCGCAAGAGCCACTTCCGCCCCTTGCGCGATCTGTGGCGCATCACCTCGCACGTCACCGCGCAGATCGTGCGGTACGGCAACGTCATCACCGAATATCGCCGCACGCGCGCCCATCCGCCGGTCATCCATGATCCGACGGGCGAGTTCGCTGCACCCGGTTCTCCATTGCAATCCTTGCAGGAACGCCCATGAGCGCGCAGGCCGACGTCGTCATCCTTGGAGGTGGCCTCGCCGGCCTGACCCTCGCGATCCAGTTGCGGCAACGCGACCCCTCGCTCACGGTGACCGTGCTCGAACGACGCACGCATCCGGTGCGAGAGGCGGCGTTCAAGGTCGGCGAATCGACGGTGGAGATCGGCGCGCATTACTTCGCCGACGTCCTGGGATTCCGCGACCACCTGGAAACGCAGCAACTGCGCAAGTTCGGCTTCCGCTTCTTCTTCAGCGAAGGCCGCGAAGACCTCGACCAGTGCACCGAGCTCGGCGTCAGCGAGTTGTTGCCGACGCCGTCGTGGCAGCTCGACCGCGGGCGTTTCGAAAATTTCCTCGGCGAACAGGCCCGCGCGCTCGGCGTGAAATTCCTGGATGGTTCGACGGTGCGCACGATCGAGCTGTCGAAGGACGATGCGCCGCACACCGTCGGTTTCGATCGCGGCGGTGCGTCGCACACGATGTCTTCGCGCTGGGTGGTCGACGCCGCGGGCCGCGCCGGCCTGATCAAGCGCAAGCTCGATCTCGCGCAGCCGAACGACCACGACGCGAATGCGGTGTGGTGGCGCGTGGACGGTTACATCGAACCGCAGCAATGGTCCGACGATCCGGCGTGGCTCGGTCGCTGCAATCCGCCGGCGCGCTGGCGCTCGACCAACCACATGTGCGGCCCGGGCTATTGGTTCTGGCTGATCCCGTTGGCGTCGAATTCGCATTCGCTGGGCATCGTGTGCGACGCGAAGATGCATCCGCTCGACACGATGAACACGCACGCCAAGGCGATGGACTGGTTGCGCACGCATCAGCCGGGCGTCGCGCAATCGGTCGACAAGCCCGAGCACGCGTTGCAGGACTTCCTGTTCTTCCGCCACTTCTCCTACGGCTGCAAGCAGGTGTTCTCGGGCGATCGCTGGGCGCTCACGGGCGAAGCCGGCCTGTTCCTCGATCCGTTCTATTCGCCGGGCAGCGACTTCATCGCGATGAGCAACACCTTCATCGTCGATCTCATCGAGAAGGACCGCGCGGGCCAACCGGTCGCGCCGTATGCGTCGATCTACGAGCAGCTGTATGTCTCGTTCTACGAAAACACGCTGACGCTCTACCAGGATCAGTACCCCTTGTTCGGCGATGCGCAGGTCATGCCGCTCAAGGTGATCTGGGATTACACGTATTACTGGGCGTTGCTGGCGCCGGTGTTCTTCAACCAGCGGCTCACGGCGATCCCGCTGCTCGGGCGTTTGCGCGATGCGTTCACCCAGGGCCGCGATCTGAACCTGTCGATGCAGGCCTTGCTGCGCGAATGGGGCGAGCGCAACACCGGGCCGCTGGTGCCCGACCGTCGCTTCCTCAATCAGTGGAACATCGACTGGTTCCACGAGATGAATCGCGCGCTCAACGACCCGCTCGACGATGCGCAGTTCGACGCGCGCCTGCGTGCGAACGTCGTGCGCATGCGCTGGCTCGCCGCGGAGATGCTCGACGAAGCGCGTCGCACGCATCCGGACATCGACGATCATGGGCTCGATGCGCAGCTTGCCGCGTTCCGCGACGATGGCCCGCCGATGCCGTGCCTCGATGACGCGTGGTATGCGCGCATGGCCACCACGTCCGACATCCACCAACCCGCCGAGGCGCTCGCACCGTGAGCCATTCGATCCTGATGTTGCAGCTCGTGATCATCCTGGCGGCAGCGCGCGGATGCGGGCTGTTGCTGAAGTATTTTGGCCAGCCGGCGGTGATCGGCGAAATGGCGGCGGGCCTGCTGCTCGGGCCGATCGTGTTCGGTGCGGTCGCGCCCGACCTGCATGCGCAACTGTTCGCGAAGGACTCGCTCGGTGGCCTGTCCGCGTTGTCGACGGTGGGCCTGGTGCTCTTCATGTTCATCGTCGGCGCCGAGTTGCGCGCACCCGACGGCGTGCGCGCGCAGGTGAAGGCTGCCGGTTGGGTCGGCGTGCTCGGCGTATTGCTGCCGATGGGCGCGGGCCTGGCGATCTCGCCGGTGGTGTATCCGCTCGCACCCGCGGGCGTGGCGTTCTGGCCGTTCGCGTTGTTCATGGCGGCGGCGCTGTCGATCACCGCCTTCCCGGTGATGGCGCGCATCCTCAAGGATCGCGGATTGACGCAGACGCGCATCGGGCGGCTCGCGCTGAGTTCGGCGGCGATCGCGGATGTGTTCGCGTGGGTGATGCTGGCCGTGGTCGTCGCGCTTGCGGGCGTCGGCGACGGCACGTCGGGGCTGCTGCGCACGACCATCGGCACCGTCGCGTTGTTGGCGCTCGTGTTCGGCGTGCTGCGTCCGTTGTATGCGTGGCTGATGCGGCGCTTCGCGCCGTCCGGCGAGCCGTCGCAGATGTTGCTCGCGGCGCTGTTGCTCGGCGCGCTCGGCTGCGCAGGGCTCACCGAATGGTTGGGCCTGCACGCGGTGTTCGGTGCGTTCCTGTTCGGCGCGTGCCTGCCGCGCGACGATCGCCTGCTGCGTTGCCTCGTCGAACGCCTGGAATACATCGCCATCGTGTTGCTGATGCCGATCTTCTTCGCGCTGGCGGGATTGAACACGACGCCCGATGCGTTCGTCGGCACGGGCCTGGGCGCGTTGCTGCTGGTGTTGTTCGCCGCGATCGCGGGAAAGATGGCCGGTGGCGCGGCGGGTGCGCGCGTGGCGGGTTACGGCTGGCGCGAGAGTTTCGCGACGGGCGCGCTGATGAACGCGCGCGGCCTGATGGAACTGATCGTGATGAAGGTCGGCCTGGATGCCGGCCTGATCGGGCCGTCGCTGTTCACCATGCTGCTCGTGATGGCGCTGGTGACCACGGTGATGACGAGCCCGCTGCTGACGTGGTTCGCGGGACGATCGCCGGATCTGGTCGATCCGGCGTCGTCGCGCGCTTAGATCAAACGCCGTCTTCGGGCTTGATCGTGAGCACCGCCTTGTCCTGCGGCAGCATGACGGTCCACTTCTTCAGGTAGTCGGCCTTCTTCTCTTCGATGTCGGCCTTGTGCTTTTCGTACCAGGCCTGGTTCGACGGCGTGACTTCCACGAAGTTCGTCTTCTCCATCCACTTCTTGAAGTCGGCGCTCTGCGTGCTGTATTCGGCCTTCGCGTCCGGGTGGATCGGCAGCAGCGAGAAACGCGCCTTCCACGCGCCCATGCGCGGGCTGACGAGGATGTAGTAGGTCTTGCCGGCTTCGAGCGTGGCGTCGACGAAGTCGGCGTTCTCGGCGATCACCATGAAACGGTGGACGCCCGGCTCGGCCTGGTAGGCCACCTTCTGCTTGTTCTGGACGATGCCGATGAACTTCGTCTCGCCATCGGGCGCTTCGTAGACCGACGCGCTGATGTTGTTGCCGACGAACGAAGAACGCACGAAGACGACGAGCGCCTTGCCTTCGGCGGGAACGGGCGATTGGTTTTCGGCGTGCTTGCCGGTTTCGGCTGCGAACGCGAACGTGGACGCGAACAACAGCGACAGCAGCGCGAACAGGCGCAACTTGCGGATCATGCGGTGAATTCCCCTGGCTGAGTTGAGTGCCGACACCCCTGTCGGCGCGCGCAGGATAACCGTCAGGTCATTCCGCCGTCGACGCCGATCACCTGGCCGTTGACGTAACTCGCCGCGTCCGTACACAAGAAGCGCACGAGCGCCGCCACTTCCTCGGGTCGCGCAGCGCGGCCCGCGGGCACCATCTGCTTCACCAACTCGGGCGGGAAGCTCGCATCGGCCATCGCGCCCTGCACGACGCCGGGGGCAACAACATTCACGGTGATACCACGGCTCGCCATCTCGCGCGCCAGCGACTTGCTCGCGCCGTGCAGCGCGGCCTTCGCCGCGGCGTAATTGGTCTGGCCACGGTTGCCGAGCACGGCGGCGACGGAGGACACGCTCACCACGCGGCCCCAGCGCGTGCGCGCCATCGGCAGCAGCAGCGGTTGGGTCACGTGGAAGAACCCGTGCAGCGAGACGTCGACGACGCGCTTCCATTGTTCGGCCGACATGCCGGCCATCGGCGCGTCGTCGTGGATGCCGGCGTTGTTGACGATGACCTGGATCGGACCGTCGGCGAGCAACGTATCGATGGCGGTGCGCGTCGCCTCACCATCGGCGACGTCGAAGGCGATCGCCTGCGCGCTGCCGCCGTCCTTCTGGATGTCGGCGACGACGCTCTGCGCGCGCGCGAGGTTGCCATTCGCATGCACGATGACATGCAGGCCATCGGCCGCGAGCTGGCGGCAGATCGCGCCGCCGATGTCGCCGCTGCCGCCGGTCACGAGCGCGCGTCGCTGGGTCATGCCGGTTTCTCCTGTGGCTGCAGCATCACGGCCGCGCGGCCTTCGGCCAGCACCGTGCCGTCGTGGCGAAGAGTGAAACGATACTGCTGCGCGCCTTCGCCTGCGACCAGGACCTCGGCCTCGCATTCGAGTTGGCCGGGGAGATCGTCGATGCGCGTGCATTGGAGGTCGACGCCGCGGAGCGCGACGAGCATGCCGGGAGGCGCCGTCGCGCCTGCTTCGCGCGCGATCAGGCCGCCATGCACGGCCATCGCCTGCGCGCCGTATTCGCAGAGGTGGATCGCGCGCAATTGGCCGTGGCTGCGCAGCGGATGCGCGGGATCGCGATGACCGTTGCTGCGCAAGCGGATGCGTTGCGCATCCCACGCGACGACTTCGTCCCACAGGCACATCGCGCCGGCGTGCGGCACGAGCGATTCGATGACGGCGCGGTCGATCATGCGTCTTCCCTGTGCGGGTGGCGTGCGATCAGCAACCCGAGTATGAAGTTCGAGACGACGCCGAGTGTCACCGTCACGCCGATCGCGCGCAGCACCGGGATCGACGAGAGCCCGAGCAGCGCGAACACCAACAACGTCATCGCGCTGCAGACGAGCAACGCGTGCAGGGTGCGCAATTGCTCTTCGCGATCGTCGCCCGCGTGTTCGAAGAACAGCGCGTAGTCCAGGCCCAGGCCCGCGGCGAGGATCAACGCGACCAGATGGAACAGCGTGAGCTCGACGCCCGCAATGCGCAGCGCGGCAAGGATCACCAGCGTCGTCACCGCCATCGGCGCGAGCACGCGCCACGCGCGATGCCACGAACCGAGTGCGACGCGCACGGCGACGATCAACAGCAACGCCGCGAGGCCCAGCGCCCACAGCACGCGTTCGCGATAGGCGACGACCAGCGATTCGGATGCGGCCTTGAGATCGACGAGGCGTGCGCCTTCGCGTTGCGCGAGTGCGGCGACCTTGCCGGGCGCGTCGAGCCCGATCAGCGACACCAGCGCGGTCGCGTGGCCATCGCGTTCGCGCAACAGGCCATCGACGCGCACCTGCAGCGGCGTGCCGGCGAGATCGGCAGGCACGAGCGGTGCGGCGCGGCGCGCGGTTTCGACATCGGCCAGGAAGGGTTCGAACACGTCGGCGCGGAACGGCGAAGCGGCGACCGCCGTATCGAGTGCGGCGCGCAAGTCCTGCGGCGCCGGCAGTTTCGACTGGCGCGCGCGTTGCGTGCGCGCGCTCGGCAGGTATTGCGCGGCGTGTTCGAAGCCCGCGAGCCAGTGTTGCGCCCGGGCGTGTTCGAGCGCGGCGCCGAGACGTTCGCTGCGTTGCAAGGCGTCTTCGACGTCGCGGCCTTCGATCGCGATGACGTAACGCACGTCGGGCGCGCCGAGTTCCTGTCGCAGCTTTGCATCGCGCGCGAGGGCGTCGACCGGCACCGGCGTCAGGCGCGAGAGATCGTTCTGCCAGAACGCGCCGGGCGCGAACGCGGCGATGCCCGCGGCGACGAGCGCGAGCACGAAGATCGCGATGCGCGGCTGCGGCAGGCGCGCGACCCAGGCGCGCAGGCGTTCGAGCAGCGCCGACTGCGCGGGATCGCGCAGGTCGGGATCGACGAGTGCCGGCAACAACACGCGCGTCGTGAGCGCCGCAGTGCCGAGCCCGACGATGGTGAACACCGCGAGTTGCTCCAGCCCGTCGACACCGGAGACGAAGAACGTCGCATACGCGATGCAGGTGGACACCACGCCCGTCGCCAGCGTCGGCCACAGCGCGCGCACGCTCGCATACGGCCGCACGCCCGTGCGCTGGTGGCTGAAGAAGTGGATCGGATAATCCTGCGCGACACCGATCAGCGTGAAGCCGAACGCGACGGTGATCCCGTGCACGCCATCGAACAACAACGCGACCGCGCCCAGGCCCGCGAGGCCCGCACTCGCGAGCGGCAGCGCGCCGAGCACCGGGATCTTCCAATTGCGATACGCAACGAACAGCAGCACGAGCAGGCCGATCGTGTCGACCATGCCGATCCAGCTCGCTTCGTCCTGCGTGCGTCCCCCGATTTCGACGGAGAACGCACCCGGGCCGGTCATCGACAGCGTGCCGGGTTTGCCTTGTTTTGCGGCGGTGTACGCCGACTGGATCGCATCGACGGCTTCACGCTGGCCCGTCGGATCGAAACCTGCCGCGCGCGTTTGCACCGCGAGCAAGGCCTGCTTGCCGGCGCGGTCGAACCACACGCCTTCGATGCGTTGCGGCGCGGTCGCCGGCTCCCAGGTTTCGGCGAGCACGAGCGTTTCGAGCGTCGGATCGCTCGGCACCAGCGGTTCGACGAGACTCGCAGCGGGCGAACCGAGATCGGCGACGCGCGATTGCACTTGTTCGGTCAGGAACGCCGCGTCGAAACGCTGCGTATCGAGCGTCGGCGAGAGCAGATAACGATACGGACGCAGGCGTTCGGGGAAGGCTTCGAGGCCGCCTTCACCATTGGCGACCAACGTGAAGCGCGCGTCCTTCGACAGCGTCGCGCGCAAGGCACGCGATTGCGCGGCGAGCGTTTCCGCATCGGGCGCGCCGGACAATGTCACGAGCAACAAACGCGAGCCCGGGCCTTCGCCGAGTTCGTCGATCAGCAGCTTCTGCTCGGGCGTGCGCGCGCTCGGCATGAACTTGCGCAGGTCGCCGCTGAGTTGGAGGTGTTGCGCGATCGCCCAGCCGGCGACGAGCAGCACCGCGAGCCAGAGTGCGGCGAGCGCGATGCGCGCGCCCGGCCGCAGCGGGGCGTCGCTCATTGCGCGGTGCACAGTGCGGCGAGGGCCGCGGCGTCGGTCGTGCCATGCGCGCTGCGTGCGGCGCTGGCGAGCAGCGTGCGTTGCAGGTCGCCCTTCACCGGACGCGTTTCGATGCAACGCAGTTCCGCGCCACGGCCGCGCAGGACGATGTCCCGCACCTTGGCGGCGAGTGCGCGATCGCGCGGCGACAAGCGCAGCGTCCACGCCTGGCGCGTGCCGCTCGCATCGATCGTGTAATAGCGTTCGAGTTGCGTGCGATCGCCCGCGAGCATCGCGCCGAAACTCGCCTGCAGGCCCTGCAACTCCGGCGCGCGCGCCAGCGAGAAGCTGCGCGCCTTGCCGTTGCGTTCGATGGTGGCCTGCCCGTTGCGGATCGTCGTCGTCTCCGCATACGGCGCGCGCACGGCACGCACGAGCGTGTCGTTCGTCGGTCGCTTGTACTGGCCTTCGATGCGCAGCGGCGTTTTCAGCAACGCCGAGCCGCGCACTTCGACGAAATCGGTCTGCGTGGGCGCGGGGCGCGCGAGTTTCGACAGGATCCAGCCGGCATCGACCGATGCCGGCGCAGGCTCAGGCGGCGCGGCCGATGCCGTCGCCCACGTCGCCGCCAGCAGCGCGAGGCAGAGCGCTGCCGTCTTCCTGCGACCGTGTTTGCGGCTTGTCATCGGCGGGGGCTCCGGGGGGCGATTGCCAGAAATCGTAGAAGTTGAACCAGTTGTACGGAGCGCTGCGTGCATGGTGTTCCAGTCGTGCGGCGTAGCGGCGGGCCATGTCGGCCAGCACGTGGCTGCGATCCTTGCGCGCGACCTTGATAGGGCCGCTGAACGGTTCGAACATCAGGTCGTAGCGATTGCCGCCACGGTACAGGCCGAAGGCCAACACCACCGGCGCGTGCAGCACGGCGGCGATCAACCAGGGCGCGCCCGGCAGTTGCGTCGGCGCGCCGAGGAATTCGACCGGATGGCCCGGCTCGCCCGGCTGCGTGCGGTCGACGAGCAGCGCGACGACCGCGCCCTCGGCGATGGCGTGCTGGATCGCGAGCACGACCGACGGACCGTCCTGCCCGGCATCGATCACCGTCGCAGCGACGCCGGGATTGAGCGCGTCGAGCAATTGCGTCATCGCCGCGTTGTGCGCCTTGTCGAGCACCACGCGCACGGGAATGTCGGGGCGTTCCTGCGCAAGCACGCGCAACACTTCGAAGCTGCCCAGGTGCGAGCCGAACAGCAGCACGCCGCCGTGCGCATCGACGGTCGAATGCAGGCCTTCGAGCCCGTGCACGCGCACATCGAAGCGCCGCAGGTCTTCGCCGAGCAGGAACACGCGATCCAGGATCGTGGCCGCGAAGGTATGGATGTGGCGCCACATGTCGAGCAGCGTCGCCGGCTTGCGCAGCACGCGCGTCAGGTATGTCCGCGAAGCGCGGCGCTCCGGCCCGCGCATTGCGAAGAAGTACAGGACGATCGGATACAGGCACACGCGTGCGATGGCCCGCCCGCCGCGTCGCGCGATCCAGCGGATCAACAGGATCGCGAAACGGTTGCCGCCTTCGGGGCGCTGCTTCCAGTGCGAGGGCTGGTTCATGCGCGCACCACTTCGCCGGCGGCGATCGGTTGTCCGTCGCGCATCACGCGGAAGCGCCAGCGCCCTTCGTCGCCTTCGAGCAGCACGTCGGCGCGCTCCTCCGGCAACAAGGGCTGCACGAACTTCACCTGCGGCAGGCGGATGTGGCCGAGCGGACCGTGCAGCGCTTCGATCGCGTCGAGCACATGGTCGAGGACGACAACGCCGGGAACGACGGGTCGGCCCGGGAAATGCCCGGGCAGGCTGGGATGATCGGACGGTACGAAGAACTGCATGGCGAATTCATTCAACATCCGCGAACGCCTGCTGCGCGCGCGGATTATGCAACGCGGCCCCCTGCCGCGGCGGTCCCTGACGTGTTCAGCTTCGACCCGGCTCGTCCCGCAGCAGCCCGCGCCAGACGGTGGGCCCCAACCCGGCCATCTTGCGCACGAAATCGAAGAAGCTCGTGTAGCGCCCAGGGAAGCGCCGCACGCGGTAGAAATATTCGCCTACGAAGAGCCCGCCGACCAGCCCGTAATTCAGGAGGTTTGCGAACCAGGACCAGGCATGCTCGGAAACGGTGATCGGCGAATCGACGCCCAGGCTGTGCAGCAGGCCGCCGGGCACGGCGATCAGCGCGAGCAGGAAGTTGCACACGGCCAGGCCCGCAAGCATCGCGGCCCACGTGGCGGTGAGCGTGCGCGAATACCCCCGCAGGTCGGGCGCCAGCTCCGCGAGCGGCACGCCATCGATCGCGCAGACCATGCGCGTGATCAGCGGCACGTGCCCGTCGCGCAAGGTGCGGCCGAACGTCCATGCGACCAGCGCGACGAACGCGGCCGGCACGAGCAGCAACACCAGGTGCAGGTGCGGCGAGTGTGCAACGGTCACCAGGCCAACAATGGTGGCGAGCAACACCAGCCACGCCCACGCGCGCCGATGCAGCAATGGATCGAGCAGCACGAAAACGGTCAAATCGCCGAGCGCGATGGCGGCGAGCACGGGGTCGTCGCGCAGGCTCGCCACGTGGGCGAGCACGGGATAGGCCAGCGCCAGCGCCAGCCGCGCCAGCGGGGTTGCGTTCAAGCGGTGGTGCGATGTTGTTCGACGTGCGCCGACAGCGCGCGCAGGGACGCGAAGATGCGGCGGTTGGCGTCGTTGTCGGAACGCAGCTGGAAGCCGTATTGCTTGGAAATCGCGAGCGAGAGCTCCAGCGCGTCGATCGAATCCAGGCCCAGGCCCTCGTTGAACAGCGGCGCGTCCGGGTCGATCTGCGCGGCCTGCACGCCTTCCAGGTTCAGGCTTTCGACCAGCAACTTGGCGAGGTCGGCTTCGGCGGGGCTCTGCAGGGACATCGGGCGTTCCGGGATTCTGGGATAGCTGCATTCTAGCCGTGCGGGGCGCGGCTTTCGCGGTTGCACGCCGCGTTATGATGCGGCCCGCACTCTTCACGCCGACCGATTGCATGACCCCGGACACACCCGCAGCGCCCGATGCCCCCGTGAAGACGATCGACGTCGACGTGCTGGTGGTGGGCGGCGGGCCGGCGGGTACCACGGCGGCCACGCTGCTCGCGCGCCGCGGCCACCGCGTGTTGCTGCTGGAGAAGTCGCGCCATCCGCGCTTCCACATCGGCGAATCGCTGCTGCCGATGAACCTGCCGATCCTCGAACGCCTCGGCGTGCTCGACCAGGTGCGCGCGATCGGCACGTTCAAGCCGGGCGCCGAATTCCCGGTCGACGACGTCAACTTCAACACCTTCCGCTTCGAACGCGCGATCGACGCGAAGTTCGGTTACGCCTACCAGGTCAAGCGCGAAGAGTTCGACCAGTTGCTGTTCGAACACGCGAAGGCCAACGGCGTGGACGCGCGTGAAATGGTGAAGGTCGAACGCATCGGCTTCGGCGACGACGGCCGTCCGAACGAAGCCTTCGCGACCGACGCCGACGGCAACGCGCTGCGCGTGCGCATGCGTTACCTCGTCGACGCGAGCGGCCGCGACACGCTGATCGGCGCGCAACTCAAACTGAAAAAGAAGAACCCGCTGCACCAGTCGGCGGCGATCTTCAGCCACTTCACCGGCGTCGCGCGCCGCCCGGGCGAGGACGCCGGCAACATCACGGTGCAGCGCTTCGAACACGGCTGGATGTGGCTGATCCCGCTGCAGGGCGATGTGATGAGCATCGGTGCGGTGTGTTTCCCCGAATACCTCAAGACGCGCCGCGGCCAGAACGAAGACTTCCTCATGCGCACGCTCGAGTCCGAACCGTCCGCGTGGAATCGCATGGACAACGCGCAACGCGTCGCGCCCGTGCATGTCACCGGCAACTACTCGTACACGTGCACGCGCATGACCGGCCCGGGTTGGGTGATGGTCGGCGATGCGTACGCGTTCGTGGATCCGGTGTTCTCCTCGGGCGTGTACCTGGGCATGAACAGCGGCGAGCAGGCCGCCGACGTGGTCGATGGCGCGCTGCGCGATCCCTCGCGCGAGACGGCGCTGCAGGACGCCATGGTCCAGCGCCTCAAGCGTGGCCTGAAGCACTTCCAGTGGTTCATCTACCGCTTCAACACGCCGGTCATGCGACACCTGTTCAACAATCCGCGCAATGTGTGGCAGGTGGAGCAAGCGGTGATTTCGATGCTGGCCGGCGACGTGTTCGACAACAAGAAGGTGCTTCGGCGCTTGCGCCTGTTCCGTGCGATCTACGCGCTGACGGCGCTGCAGCTCGCGCCGCAGGCGTTCCGTGGCTGGTTGAATCGCCGCCGCCAGGTGCGCGTCACGGTCAGCGGCGACACGCTGCAGCCGGGTAACCCGTGAGCGCAGTCCGACCGCTCGCGCACGCGCCGCAAATGCGCGTGGATTACGTGGACGACGCGAGCGCCGCGTCGCTCGAAGCCTTGCTCGCGCAGGACGACACGCTGGCCGTGTTCGGTTTCGGCAGCGATGCGCCGGCCGGCGACGATCCGCGTTACCTGCGCGTGCCGCTGCAACCGCATGGCGCCGCGCCGCTGGAAGTGTGGCGCACGCCGGGCCCGGTGCAGGTCGGACAACAGGGCGTGCTGCGCTTCGCCGAATCGGACACCCTGCAGTTCGGCTGGATCGAGATTCCCGAAGCCGACACCGGGCTGGAAGCGGCGAGCGCACGCGCGTACGCGAACCTGTCCGCGTTCGTGCGCACGCGCGGTTTTCCGCATCTGCTGCGCAGCTGGAACTACCTCGACGCGATCACCGAAGGCGAAGGCGACCAGGAACGGTATCGGCGTTTCTGCGTGGGCCGCGCGGCGGGCCTGGGCGAAGTCACGACGGGCACCTTGCCTGCCGCGACCGCGATCGGCCGTTGCGACGGCGTGCGCACGCTGCAGGTGTACTGGCTCGCCGGGCGCGTGCCGGGGACGCCGGTCGAGAATCCGCGCCAGGTGAGCGCGTATCGCTACCCGCGCCAGTACGGCCCGCAGCCGCCGAGTTTCGCGCGTGCGATGGTGCCGCCGTCTTCCGCCATGCCCTTGTTGCTGTCGGGCACGGCGAGCGTGGTCGGCCACGAATCGCGCCACCACGATTGCATCGAATCGCAGCTGTCGGAAACCTTCGCCAACTTCGAAAGCCTCATCGCCGCCGCACGCGCGGTGCGGCCGGAGTTGCCGGCGCGCTTCGGCCCCGATTCGCGTTTGAAGGTGTACGTGCGCGACAGCGCCGCCCTGCCGCGCATCGAGCAGGCGCTGGCCGCACACCTGGATCCGTCGGTGCCGCGCGTGCTGTTGCACGCGGCGGTGTGCCGGCGGGAATTGCGCGTGGAAATCGACGGCGTCCTCTGACGCCACGGAGCGGAACGATGGGTTTGATCAGCTTGATTTGGGGAATCGTGGCGGCGCTGTTCATGTGCATCGCGCTCATCCCGTTGGTCGGTTGGGCCAACTGGCTCGTGATTCCCTTCGCCGCCATCGGTGCGGTCATCGGCGCGATCGGCGTGATGCTCAGCAGCAAGGGCGGCAATGGACGCGCCAAGGCCGGCCTGATCCTCAACGGCATCGTGGTCGTGGTCGCGGTGATTCGCCTGCAAATGGGCGGCGGAATCATTTGATTCATGCGGATGAATGCCCTGAACGGGGGATTCTCTCGTTTCGATTCGTCCGTCTGTCTTCCGTTATCGACCACTCGTCGGCCGAAAAGCATTAAGGGCGCGTGATGTGCGGTCTGCGAACCGCGCGGCGTCTCAACTCGTCCATGTGAAGGCCTTACTGCTGTGCTGCAACGCGGTTTGTGGCCGATCTGCGCCCGCGCGCATTCTCGGTCCCGGCCAGTCGATCCAGCGACAGCACCGACTGGTCTCCGAGTTTTCGGATTTCGCCTACCGGCATCCCGTTCCGCCGGCGGCGCGCCTGTCGCAATTTCAGGACGAAAGGGGTCACCCACATGAAAGGTAAGGCAACCATCGTGTTGGCCAGCATGGTGCTGGTCGGCGCAACCGCCGCGGCGCACGCGGCAAAACCCGATTCCACGCTCGAGCAACGGAACGCGAAAGCCGAATCGATGAAGCAGAAGCGGCATTCGTTCAAGGCCACGCAGCCGCGCACGATGTCCCAGGCCGACGCGACGAAAGTGCGCAAGGCCGGCGGCACGCTCAAGGTGCGCGTCCCCGAAGAACTCTGGTCGACCATGGCCGTGCAACGCGATGCGAACGGCCAGTTGCGCGTGATCGAAACCGACGGCACGCAAGCCCCCGCCGCCACGACGGAGGGACTGCCGAATGAATAAGTCCGTCCTCTCCCTCGCCGTCGCCATCGGCATCGCGCTGACCGGCATGGCCCACGCCGGCGACATCGTCCCGGTGAACTTCGACGACCCCAACGAGGGTTACAACGACACCACCGCCGCGGCCCCCGTCGCCGGCAACCCGGGCACCTCGCTCGGCCAGCAGCGCCAGATCGTCGCGCAATTCGCGGCCGATCTGTGGGGCACGATCCTGGTCAGCGACGTGCCGGTCTACGTCGGCGCGCAGTTCAATCCGCTCGCACCGAACGTGCTCGGCTCGGCCGGCGCGACCTACATCTTCAGCGACTTCCCGGGCGCGGTGCCCAACACGTGGTACAGCGCGGCGCTCGCCGAATCGCTGGTGGGCGAAGACCTCACCGAAGGCGACATCGACATCATTTCGCAGTTCAGCTCGAACTTCGCGTTCTACTACGGCCTGGACGGCAACACGCCCGCCGGGCAGCTCAGCTTCCTCGACGTGGTGATGCACGAGTTCGGCCACGGCCTGGGCTTCCAGAACTTCGAAAGCGAAGCGACGGGCCAGTTCCAGTCGGGCATTCCGGACATCTATTCGCGCTTCACCTACGACAACACGCAGAACCTGTTCTGGCCGCAGATGACGGTCGCGCAACGCCAGGCCTCGGCGCTCAACTACGGCAACGTGGTGTTCACCGGCGCGGCGGCGGTCAACGGCGCGGCCCTCACCCTCGGTCCGCGCACGGGCTTCCGCGTCACGGCGCCCGCGGGTGTCGCCGGCTTCTACGAGTACGGGACCGCGAGCTTCGGCGCGGCGCCCACGCCAGCGAACTTCAACGGCACGGCGATCGTCGCCACCGATGATGCGAATGCGGCGGGGCCGTCGACGACCGATGGTTGCACGGCGATCACCAACGCTTCGGCGATCGCGGGCAACATCGCCATCGTCGATCGCGGCGGTTGCGGCTTCGCGATCAAAGCCGCGATCGTGCAGGCCGCGGGTGCGACCGGCATGATCGTCGCCAACAATGCCCCGGGCAATCCGCCGCCGGGCATGGGCGGTGTCGATCCGACGGTCACGATCCCCGCGATCAGCGTCACGCAGCCCGACGGCACGCTCCTGAAAGCCAACGCGCCGCTGACGGTGGGCTTCGCCGTCGATCCTGCGTTCCGCCAGGGTGCGGACAACGCGGGTCGCCCGCGCCTGTACATGCCCAACCCGGTCGCGCCGGGCTCGTCGGGTTCGCACTACGACACGGCGCTCTCGCCGAATGCGCTGATGGAACCTGCCATCAACGATTCGCTGAACGCCGCGCTGTTGATCGACAACTCGGCCAACCTGCTGAAGGACACCGGCTGGCGCATCAACACCGGCACCGCGCAGATCAACGGGTGCAACACCGAGGTGAAGGTCATCACCGACGCGGGCGTCATCACCGGCGCGAACGTCGTGGCGACCAGCAAGCTGATCGCGCGGACCTCGGCCAACAAGGACCAGTACATGGCCCGCATGGAGACCTATCGCGACGGCCTCGTCGCCGCGGGGCTCGTGTCCGGTCGCCAGGGCGGCAAGATCATGTCCTGCGCCGCGAAGGTCGCGGGCCTGCCGAAGAAGTAATCGGCACGACGCGTTGTTCCAACCAGACCGGCGCCTTCGGGCGCCGGTCTTTTTTTCGGGGGGGTATCATGCGCCCCCATGACCTACCCCTTCGTCCGCCCGCGGCGCATGCGTCGCGACGAGTTCTCGCGCCGCCTGATGCGCGAGCATGTCCTGTCCACGAACGACCTGATCTACCCGGTCTTCGTGCATGAGCTGAAGGGCCGCGCCGCGGTCGCGTCGATGCCCGGCATCGAACGCGTGTCGATCGACGAACTGCTGCGCGTGGCCGAAGAGGCGAGCAACCTGCGCGTTCCCGCGCTCGCCTTGTTCCCCGTGACCGCACCCGATGCCAAGTCGCTCACCGCCGAAGCGGCGTGGTACGACGATGGCCTGGTGCAGCGTTCGATCCGCGCGCTGAAGGATCGTTTCCCGGAACTGGGCGTCATCACCGACGTCGCGCTCGATCCCTACACCTCGCACGGGCAGGACGGCCTGGTCGACGAAAACGGGTATGTCGTCAACGACGACACCGTCGAAGCGCTGGTGAAGCAGGCGCTGTCGCATGCACGCGCGGGTGCGGACGTGGTCGCGCCGTCGGACATGATGGACGGCCGCATCGGCGCCATCCGCGGTGCGCTGGAAATGGACGGACACATCCACACGCGCATCCTCGCCTACAGCGCGAAGTACGCATCGAGTTTCTACGGCCCGTTCCGCGACGCCGTCGGCTCGGCCGGCGCGCTCGGCAAGGGCAACAAGTTCACCTACCAGATGGACCCGGCGAACAGCGACGAGGCGCTGCGCGAAGTCGCGCTCGACCTCGAGGAAGGCGCCGACATGATCATGGTGAAGCCCGGCCTGCCCTACCTCGACATCGTGCGCCGGGTGAAGGACGCATTCGGCGCGCCGACCTTCGTCTACCAGGTGAGCGGCGAGTACGCGATGTTGCGCGCGGCGATCGCCAACGGCTGGTTGGACGAGCGCGGTTGCGTGCTCGAAGCGCTCACCTCGATCAAGCGCGCCGGTGCGGACGGTGTCCTGACCTACTTCGCGCTCGACGCGGCGCGCTGGTTGCGCGAGGCCTGACCGGCGCCGGGGCCCGGCCCCTCCGTCGACGCCGCCAAGACGCCGGCTGTGCGACATTCGGCGCACTCGGCCAAGGTTGGCCGCGCGCCGGTGGGGCTCCCGTTGGTCGGGACAGCCCACCCGGGAAAAGGCGGGGCGCCTTTCGAGGGAATCCGTGATGAGCAAGCATTTCGCGGTGTTCGGCCACCCGGTCGCGCACTCGCTCTCGCCGAAGATCCACGCCGCCTTCGGCAAGCAAACCGGCATTCCGATCGACTACCGCGCGATCGACGCCGAGCCCGGCCAATTCGTGCACGCGCTGTCCGACTTCATCGCCATGGGCGGCGTCGGCGCGAATGTGACACTGCCGTTGAAACAGGTCGCCTTCACCCTCTGCGATGACCTCACCGAACGCGCGCGCCGCGCGGGCGCGGTGAACACGCTCGTTCGCAACGGGGATACCTGGCACGGCGACAACACCGACGGCGCGGGCCTGGTCCGCGACCTCACCGATCGCCACGCGCTCGACCTGCGCGCGCGCCGCACCTTGCTGCTCGGCGCCGGCGGCGCCGCGCGCGGTGTCGCACCCGCGTTGCTCGATGCGGGCATCGGCGATCTGTATATCGTCAATCGCACGCCGCAGCGCAGCGACGCGCTCGCCGATGCGCTCGGCGAACCGGGCCGCGTGCATCCGCGTTATCTCAACGACATCGCGTCCTACGGCGAGTTCGACCTGATCATCAATGCGACCTCGGCCGCGCGCGACGGGCAGATCCCGGCGCTTCCGCGCAGCATCGTCGGTCGCCGTTGTGCGGCCGTCGATCTCAATTACGGAGAGGCCGCGATTCCGTTCCTCGCCTGGGCACGCGCCGCAGGCTGCCACGATGTCGTCGATGGCCTGGGCATGCTGGTCGAACAGGCGGCGGAAAGTTTCGCGCGCTGGCATGGCGTGCGGCCGGAAACCGATGCGGTGTATGCGATGTTGTTGTCGCACCACGATGCGTTGGTGACGGCGGACTGAAGCCTAGAGCGCGCCGTCGCGCTTGATCGCGAGGTAACGTTCGACGAGCGCGGCGGGGAGCTGGTCGCACGTCACGTCGAGCACCTGGACATGCTGGCTGCGCAGCGCATCGTGCGCGGCCTTGCGCTGGTCGAGATAACGCGCAGCCGCCGCCGCACGCAAGGCGCCGGGCAGATCGTCGGTCGCGCTTTCGAGCGCGGCGTCGAGCGCTTCCTCGCGCAGGCTCGCGACGACGACGCGATGCCGGCGCTGCAACATGCGCACCGCGGCCAGCAGGTCGTCGATGTCTTCGTCGCGCAGGTTGGTCACGAGCATGATCAGCCCGCGGCGCGTCTGGCGCGTCGCGAGTTCGGACGCGGCGGCGAGATAGTCGGTGGCCACCGCGCGCGGCTGCACGTCGTAGCTCGCCTGCAGCAGCGTGTCGATCGCGGCCATGCCGCGTTGCGGCGCGACCCAACGCTGGTCGCCCCCCGTCGCGAGCAAACCGACCGCATCGCCCTGGCGCAGCGCGACGTAGGACACCACGAGCGCGGCATCGAGGACGCGATCGAAATGCGTGAGCTCGCCGTCGCGCGCCAGCATGCGGCGGCCGGTGTCCATCACGACGATGAGTTGCTGGTTGCGTTCCTCCTGGTACTCGCGCGAGATCAGGCGGCGCATGCGCGAAGTCGCTTTCCAATCCACCTGGCGCAGGCTGTCGCCGACGCGGTAATCGCGCATCTGGTGGAAATCGGTGCCTTCGCCGCGGCGGCGCTTGAGATGCGCACCGACCAAGCGCGAGGCCTGGTCGGCGCTGAGCATCGCCAACCGCGTGAGCGGCGCGAAGTTCGGGAACACGCGCACCGAGCGCGCGGTGCCTGCGACGAGTGCGCGACGCCACAAACGCCACGGCGAATGCAGGCGCACGTGCACGCCTTCGAACACGTGGTCGCCGCGTTCGATCGGCTTGAGTGTGTAGGCGAAGGTCGCGCTTGTGCCGGGCTGCAGCGTCAGCGAACGCGGCAATCCCTGCGCGGCCCACGCACCGGGATGCAGATCGTGCACGTCCATGCGCAGCGGCGCGCCGCCGTTGTCGATCTGCAATTGCACTTCGCGTTCGACGCCGAGCGCGAGCGCGTCGGGCACGTGGCGCGCGATGTCCGGCACCGCGCGACGATGCAGACGCCACCCGTCGACGAGCAACACGCACAGCAACGCGCCGCCAACGAGCGTCCATGCCAGCGACGGCACGAGCGACGCGCTCGCGAGTGCGCCCACCAGCGCCCACGCGAACAACGCCCACAGCAGGGGCAGTGCGGGTCTCACTGGCGCGGCGCTTCCACCTTGGCGAGCAGCGCGTGCAGCACGTCGTCCGACGACTGCCCTTCGATTTGCAGTTCCGGCGCGAGCGCGATGCGATGGCGCAGGGCCGGCTTCGCGATTTCGCGGATGTCGTCGGGCGTGACGAAGTCGCGGCTGGCGATCACCGCCTGCGCGCGTGCGGTGCGCACCAGCGCGATGCTGCCGCGCGGGCCCGCGCCGAGCGCGATGCCCGGCCACTTGCGCGTCGCGGCGACCACGCGCACGGCGTAGTCGATGACCGTCGGATCCACGCGCACCGCAGCGGTGCCCAGTTGCAGGCGCACGATGTCGCCGTCGGCGACGACGCGATGCACGCTCGCCAGGTCGAAGTCCGACGCCATGCGTCCTTCACTCACCGCGGCGACCATGCGCTTTTCGTCGACAAGGCTCGGATAGCCGATCAGCAGCTTGAGCAGGAAGCGGTCGAGCTGCGCTTCGGGCAGCGGATACGTGCCTTCGAGCTCGAGCGGGTTCTGCGTGGCGAGCGTCATGAACGGCGGCGCGAGCGGGAAGCTCTGCCCTTCGATGGTGACCTGCTGTTCCTGCATCGCTTCGAGCAACGCCGATTGCGTCTTCGCCGGTGCGCGGTTGATTTCGTCGGCGAGCAGCAGGTTGGTGAACACCGGGCCGCGGCGCACCTGGAAGCGTTCGGTCTTCGGATCAAAGACCGCGTGGCCGCTGATGTCGCTCGGCATCAGGTCGGGCGTGAACTGCACGCGCGCATGGTTGCAGCCCAGCGCCTGCGCCAGTGCGCGCACGAGCAAGGTCTTGCCCAGGCCGGGCACGCCTTCGAGCAGCACGTGGCCGCCGGCGAGCAGCGCGACGATCACCTGGTCGAGCACGGCGTCCTGGCCGATGAAGGCCTTGGCGACTTCATCGCGGATCGCGGCGGCCTGCGCGACGAGCGCATCGCCGGTGATCGCAGTGGAAGGAACAACCGGCGCGGCCGGCGTGGCGATGTCGTTCATGTGTGTCGTCCCAGGGCAATGAGGCGGGCGATGCGGTAACGGAAATCCTTGGCGTCGAACGGGCGCGGCGAGCGCAGCGCGTCGGCGATGTCGGCGGCGGGCAAACCGGTGCGTTGTGCGAGCAGGTCGGCCTGCGCCTGGCCTTCGAGCGCGGCGGCGATCGCGTCCTTGCGGCGCAGGCGCGCGAGCACGTGTGCGCGCAGGGCCGAATGCAGCAGGTGCGCGCGACCGTAGCGATA
Source organism: Noviluteimonas gilva (assembly GCF_009740395.1). Lineage (GTDB taxonomy): Bacteria > Pseudomonadota > Gammaproteobacteria > Xanthomonadales > Xanthomonadaceae > Noviluteimonas > Noviluteimonas gilva. Next base: position 753,827 of record NZ_WOXT01000001.1, on the reverse strand, counting down.
AAGATGGTCGCCGGTGGCCTGCACGTGTTCGAGCAGCGAGCGGCGCGCATCCGGCGGCGAGGGCAGGCGCGGGCCGAAGCGTTGCATGCGCATCCACAGCCACGCCGCGATGCACAGCGCCAGTGCGACGAGGACGCGCCACGCGTTTTCGGCGAGCAGGCGCCACAACGACGGCATGTCGGAGGCGTAGATGAGGTGGAACGTGCCGCGGCCCCAGTTGGGCTGGAGCCATTGGCGGACGAACGCGGCGTTGGCGTTGGCGTTGGCGTTGGCGTTGGCGTTGGCGTCGGCGTTGGCGCGGGTCAGCTGCGGCGTCCGTGCGCCGTCGAGCGACGCGACGACATCGAGCGTGCCCTGGCCATGCGCGAAGCGTGCGAACGCGACGCCCTCCGCATCGCCCCAGACGAGCGTGGGCGTGGACGCCTTCGCGAGCGCGAACCGGTCCATGCACATCACGTTCTCGGCGTTCTTCTTCTCGTGGTCCTTCTTGGCCTTCAGCACCGTGCGCACGCGCAGGCACACATCATCGACGAACGTATGCATGCCGACGCCGAAGCCATCGAGCAACGGCACGCGGCGTTCTTCATCGAGCATCGTCATCGGCACCTGCACAACCAGATGACCGCCGCGCGCGACGTGCGCACGCAAGGCATCGGATTCGCGGCGCGACAGGCGCGCGGGATCGGCGAGGATCAGGACCGTGTCGCCCGCCTGCAGCGGATGTTTGTCGTCGAACAGATGCGGCCGCGAGTGCACGCGTTGCCGCTCGCGCTGCAACGCGACCTTGAGCGCATACAGCGGGTTGTAGACGGCCTCGCCCTTGGGCGGAAGCGGGAGATCGATGGCCTTGCGTTCGAACGACTGCAGGAACCACGCGGCGACCAAGCCGATGGCAGCGACGGCGACCAGGCCGAAGATGATCTGCCTGCCGCGCGTCATGCCGCCCACCCGAAGCGCGTGGAGGCCAGCGACAACAGCGATTCGAATTCGTAATGCGCCGGCATGCGATCGGCGTAAGCAGCGTATTGCCAAGTGCGCACGACGCGCGCGAAGGCGTCGCGGTCTTCCGACGCGTTGAATGCACGTGAGGCACGCAGGCACTCGGCTTCGGTCGCGCCGGGGACGAGCGTCGCGCCGGTGCGGGCGACCATGCTCTCCACGCTCGCGCGATACAGCAACGCGAGCGCGCGACGCGCGAGGCCCTGCGTCCACAGGGCGCGCGCGGCGGTGGGAACGTCGTCGGGCAAGGCTTCGTCGTGGTCGATCGGCGCGGTGTCGATCGCCGAGGGTTGCGCGTGGTGCTGCGGGGCCATCGATCGCAACCACGGCCACCAGGTGCGGAACGTCCAGGCCAGCAGCGCGATCAGCAGGCCCGCGACGATCCACAACGCGTACTTCACGATCCCGCCGATCACGCTGGCGATGAACATCGCGATCGGGCTTGCGTCGGCGTCGATCTTCTTGCGCTGCTTGTCGCGCGGCACCCACATCGTGCGGCGTTCGACCGGATGCAGCAGCGGGTCCTTCTTGACCGCCTTGACGGATTTCTCGAAGCCGGACGGCGCGACGTACTGATCGCCCAGCGCTTCGGGCAAGGTCGGCGCATCGCGCTTCGCCGGCGCGGCCATCGCCGGGCGCTCGGGCGAGATCGCCAGGCCCAACGCGATGCAGGCGATGAGCAACGTACCGCCGAGGCGTTCGCGCAGGCGACGGAACGCGAGCTCGACGTCCCACGCTTCCAACTGCGTGCGGCGATTGAGATACAGGCCGAAACCGGCGCCGATGTAGAAGGGCTCGAGCAACAGCGACGGAATGTAATAGAGCGACGCCATCGCCAGCTGGAGCCACGTGGACTGCAGGAGCGCCGAGACGCCGAACTGCTCGGCCAATTCGCCCCAGGCTTCGACCGGCATGAACATCGGCACGAGCGCGATCATGCCGAGGAGGAAGGCCGTCTCGAAATGCACAAATGCGACGGTCAGCCAGGCCGCCACGCCGCGCGCCGAGCCGCCGATGACATTGCGTCGTTCGCGCTTCTGCGTGCCGCCTTCGAGCAGGTCGACCGGCATGTACAACGCGCGATACGGGCTCAGCCGGCGCCATGTCAGGTAGTGCCACATCCAGCGCCAACCCCAGGTGCGCTGCGCGGCGAGTGTTTCGCGCACGCTCGGCACCGCACCGAAGACGGCGCGCGAGACGACGAACAGCGGCACGCGATCGAAGATCGGCTTCAACCACCAGTACGCGATGCCGACCCACTGCAATTGGTCGAGCCAGAGGAGCACCGCGCACAACGCGACGAACACCGGCAACGTGAGCAGCACGTACGGAATCCAGATCGCGCGTGCATGCGTGCGCACGAGCGCGGTGCCGAGTTCGACGGCTTCCCACGACGAACGCGGGCGCAATTCGACGGAGATCTGGTCAATCCGCATCGGGCAAGCCCCGGCCGCCGAAGGCGAGCCACGCGAACACCAGCGTCCACAACACGCCCGCGACCGAGTACATCAACGTCGCGGGCAAGGTCGCCATCGACGACCAGAAGGCTTCGATGAACGCGGCGATCAACAACATCAGTGCGACGCCCAGGCACAACAGCGCACCCCGCTTGCCACCCGCGATGAGCGCATCGACGCGGCTGCGCTGCCCCGGCGCGATGACGTCCAGCCCGAGCCGCAGGCCCGCGCCGCCGGCGATCACGATCGCGGTGAGTTCGAAGCTGCCGTGCCCGACGACGAAGCGCCACAGATACGGGCCGAGGCCCACGTTCTGCAGGTGCCCCGCGATCGCGCCGAAGAACACGCCGTTGAACACCATCATGAAGATGCTGCCGATGCCGGCCAGCAAGCCCGCGGCGAAGGTGCGCAGGCCGATCGTCACGTTGTTGAAGATGTACAGGCCGAACATGCCGACGTCGGTGCCGGTTTCGCGCCCGATCTTGCCGGTGGCTTCGGCCGACGAATACATCGTTTCGACTTCGGCGAGTTGCTCGTGCCCGAGCACGCTCGACGCAAGTTCGGGATGCACGCGCACGAGCACGAAGATGCCGACGAGCGGCACCACGAAACACACGAGCGCGACCAGCATGCACGCCCATTGCGCGCGCACCAGGCGCGGAAACTCGGCGAGGAAGAAACGCGGGATGCGCGACCAGCGCGGCGGCGCGGCGCGATACAGCGCGGTGTGCCCGCGTTGCATCAGGTGTTGCAGGCGATCCACGACCGCCGGGCTGTAGTTGCGGCGACGCGCAAGACCGAGCTGCTGGCACAGGCGGCGATACGCGTGCGGCACGTCTTCGTCGGGCAATCCGCGCCACGTGCGGTCGTTGCGCGCCATGCGCGGGCTTTTCGCACGCGCTTCGAGCCACGCTTCGAAGTCGTTCCACTCCGCGCCGAAGCGCGCGACGAACTGTTCCTGTCTCATCGGCGGCCCAACAACCAGTTGGCGATGCCCGCCAGGCGACGCACGCCGAGATCGCCGCGCGCGCCGGTCGCGACTTCCGCGATGTCGGCCAGTTCGCGCTGGCGTTCGGGCGTCAGGCGCGGTGCGCGTTCGGCGAAGGCGATGACCGCCGCCTGCTCCGCCGGACGCAGCGGCACCGTGGGTCCGTGCGCTTCGACTTCAACCAGCGGCGGTCGCGTGCGTTCGTTCGCCACATGCACGACCACCGTGTGCGCGACCATGTCGCCGAGGCGACGGCCGTGCGGATCGGCGAGCGTCGAAATCAAACCGACGGTGTAACCGAAGGGCAGCATGTCGACGGTGCGCAGCAGGTTGCGCACGATCGCCGCAATCCAACCGACGGGCGCGCCGTCGGCGGAGACCACGCGCAATTCCATCACGCGCTTGCCGGGCGTCTGCCCGTTGAAGGCGCCTTCGCACACGATGGGATACGCCCACATCAGCCCGAAGAGCACGATCGCGTACAACCCCGAACCGACCGCCTCCAACGCGGCGAGGATCGTGGCCGCCGCAATTGCAAGCGACGTGCGGATTGCCATGTCGAGCGCCCAGGCGAGCGCGCGCGGCACCGGCCCGGCGGTGGGCAGGCGCAGCGCGACGCCTTCGGGCGTGTGGACTTCGCGAACGGTGTCGAGCATGCCGCGGGACTACGACGACGCGATCAGACGTCGACGACGATCGTGTCTGCGATCTTGTCGTGCAGCGTACGGCGGTCGTCGGCGAAGATGAAGAGCGGATCGGCGATGCTGAAGAGCGGGCCGACGAGGGGAATCGCACCGATCAGGCCCGGCACCAGGCTGCGCAGCGCGACGATGCGGCCGAGGCCGGCGCGGCTGCCGTCGCTGCGAACAATGCGGATGCCCAGCCAACGCTTCGCGATCGTCTGGCCGGTCTTGTACAACTGCACCAGGTTGACGATACCGATGATCAAGCCCAGTACCACCGCAATGGCGATGAACGGAACGGACGACTTGGAACCGGTCGCATCGGAAATCATTGCGGTCGGTACGGCGGCGAGGCCGATGGCCACGGCGTAGATCAGGACGTCGAGGAACTGCGCGGCCAGGCGCTTGCCCCGCCCCGCAAGCACGAATTCTTCGGTGGCGTAATACGTTTGTTCGATGCGCGCGCCCGGCGCGGCGTACGGATTGACGCCGTTGGTGTCCTGCATGGTGTTTCCCCTGATGTTCGATCTTTCCCCGCCGCTACTTTGGACTGCCGCGGGGCGAGCCGCAACTCAAGGCGCGGGCGTGGCGAGGTACTGATCCTTCAGGCGGATGTAGTGGCCGGCGGAGTAATAAAGCGCCTCGATTTCCGCATCCGACAGCATCCGCACGCGCTTGGCCGGATTGCCCAGCCACAACTCGCCGGTGCCGACCACCTTGCCCGGCGCCACCAGCGCGCCTGCGCCGACGAAGCCGTGTTTCTCGATGATGGCGCCATCCAGCACGATCGCGCCCATGCCGATCAGCGCGGCATCTTCGATGCGGCACGCATGCACGATCGCTTTGTGACCAATGGTCACGTCGCTCCCGATAACGGTCGCGAATCCACCGAGCTTCGCGTGCGGCCCGTCGTGGCTCACGTGGATGATCGTGCCGTCCTGCACGTTGGTGCGCGCGCCGATGCGGATGAAGTTCACGTCTCCGCGCACGACCGTGCCGGGCCAGAGCGAGACATCGTCGCCCAGCACGACATCGCCGATGACGGTGGCCGCGGGATCGACGTAGACGCGCTCGCCGAGGACGGGCAGGTGGCTGGAATAGGGACGAATGGACATGCGGCCATTGTAAGGACTGCTGCGCATACACTGCCCGCATGAACGAAATGAATGCCCCGTCGCCCGCACTGGCGGAGCTCGGCCCCACGCTGGAGCGGCTGCGCACGGCCTGGCGCGCGAACAAGCCCAGCCCGGACCAGCGCCACGCCGATCTCGGCCGCCTGCGGCACGTGTTCGCACGGCGGCTGGAGGCGATGGACGCCGCGATCCGCGCCGACTTCGGGCATCGCTCGCCGCACGAGAACCTCATCTCCGAGGCGATGGTGACGCTCGCGGAAATCGACCTGGCGCGCCGCAAGCTGCGCCGCTGGGCGAAGCCGCGGCGCGTGGGCGTCGGCTGGAAATTCTGGCCCGCGCGTGCGGAGTTGCGGCCGATGCCCGTGGGTGTCGTCGGCATCATCAGTCCGTGGAATTACCCGGTGAACCTCGCGCTCGTGCCGCTGGTATCGGCGATCGCGGCGGGCAACCACGTGTATCTCAAGCCGTCGGAACACACGCCGCGCACGAGCGAATTCCTGCGCGAATTGCTGGCCGAAGTGTTTCCCGCCGATCGCGTGTCGGTCGCGGTGGGCGGTGCGGATGTCGGCGCCGCGTTTTCCGCGCTGCCCTTCGACCATCTGTTGTTCACCGGTTCGACCGCGGTCGGCCGCAAGGTGATGGCCGCCGCCGCGCCCAACCTCACGCCCGTCACGCTCGAACTCGGCGGCAAGGCGCCGGCGGTGGTCGCGGCGGATTTCCCGCTGGAACTCGCCGCCGCGCGCATCGCGAGCGGAAAGTGGTTCAACGCGGGGCAGACGTGCATCGGCGTGGATTACGCGCTGGTGGATGCCGCGCGACGCGATGCCTTCGTCGAAGCGATACGTTCGCAAGTGACGGCGCGCTTCGGCGATCTGTCGGATGCATCGAACTACACGCGCATCATCAACACCGCGCAGTTCGACCGGTTGCAGGGCTTGCTCGCCGATGCGCGTGCGCGCGGCGCGACGGTGCTGCCGCTCATCGACATCGCACCCGAGCGCATGCAGGCCGAGCGCCTGATGCCGCCGACCATCGTGCTCGATGCGCCGGACGACAGCGACCTGATGCGCCATGAGATCTTCGGCCCGATTCTTCCGGTGAAGACGTATGCGCGCCTGGACGATGCGTTGTCGTACATCGGCACGCATGATCGGCCGTTGGCGTTGTATCCGTTCTCCAATGAGCGCGCGACGGTCGAGCGCATCGTCGATGCGACGCTGGCCGGCGGCGTCACCGTGAACGACACGCTGGTGCATTTCGCGGTCGATACGCTGCCTTTCGGTGGCGTCGGCCCGAGCGGCATGGGCGCGATCCACGGCAAGTCGGGCTTCGATGCCTTCAGCAAGTTGCTGCCGGTGCTTCGCCAGTCGCGGTTTGCGGCGACCGATTTGTTGCGGCCGCCGTACAAGGGATTCGTCGATCGACTGGTGCGCTTCCTCGCGCGCTAGGCCGGTTCGCGCGGATGCACCCAGTTCGGTAGCAGGGTGTAAGGGTCGAGGGCGATTTGCTTGTTGTAGCGCACGCCCGCGGCGTCGAGCCGTCGTTGCATCTGCCCATTGCGCATCGCATCGAACAGATCGGTGCAACCGCCGATGCGTTCCCCGCCGATGAAGATCTGCGGGATGGTCGGCGCGAACTTCGCGCGCAGCACCGCACGGATGTTCACGCCCAGATCGTTTTGCTGGAACGCGACCGAATCCAGGTCGACGCTTTCGTACGCGATGCCCAAGCGCGCGAACAACTTGCGCACCGCCCAGCAGAATTCGCACCACTCCAGCGCGAACAGGACGACGGGTTTGTCGCGCACGACATCGGCGACGAAGGCTTCGGCGCGCGCGTCGAGTGTTTCTTCGGCCGGCGCCTGCGACGGTGCGGGCACCGCGCAAACCGGCGGCGGCGTCGGCTGGTCGAAGCGATAGCCCGGCGTCGAACGCGACAGCGCGACTTCGTCCTCGTCCATCGTTTCGCGGATGTGTTCGAACAACGGTGTCGACATGTAGCGCTCGCCCGTGTCGGGCAGCATGCAGACGATGTTGGTGCCGGGGGCGCTGCGTCGCGCGACATCGAGCGCGGCGACGAGCGTCGCGCCGCTCGACGGGCCGACGAGAATGCCTTCGACCGTCGCCAGTTCGCGCGCCAGGCGCAGCGCTTCGAGGCCGGCGATGGGGACGATTTCGTCGACGAGGTGTTCGTCGCGCGCGGTTTCGGTCAGGCGCGGAATGAAATCGGGCGTCCATCCCTGGATGAGGTGCGGCTGGAAATGCGGGTGGCTGCGGCTGGGCTTGCCGCTCGCATCGCGCGGCTGCGGAATGCCGCTGGCGAGGATCGGCGCGTTGTCCGGTTCGGCGACGACGATGCGGATGTTCGGATCGGTTTGCCGCAACACGCGACCGACGCCGAGCAGCGTGCCGCCCGTGCCCGTCCCCGTCACGAAGCAATGCAAGGTGTCGCCGGCGAAATCGGCGAGGATTTCCTTCGCCGTCGTGCGCATATGGACCTCGGCGTTGGCGGGATTCTCGAACTGGCGGCACAGGAACCAACCGTGCGCTTGGGCGAGTTCGACCGCCTTGGCCAACATGCCAGAGCCTTTCTCCGCGGCGGGCGTCAGCACGACCTTCGCGCCGAGGAAACGCAACAACTTCCGCCGCTCGATGCTGAAGTTCTCCGCCATCACCACGACGAGCGGATAGCCCTTCTGCGCGCACACCATCGCAAGGCCGATGCCGGTGTTGCCGCTGGTCGCTTCGACCACGGTCTGGCCAGGCACGAGCGTGCCGGCGCGTTCGGCGGCTTCGATCACCGCGCGCGCCATGCGGTCCTTGACCGAGCCGAGCGGGTTGAAGGATTCGAGCTTGGCGTAGACGTTGACGCCCGGCGGCGCGAGCTTGCCCAGCCGCACCAGGGGCGTGTTGCCGATCGTGTCGAGTATCGTGTCGTACCGCGCCATGCCGTCTCCGTCACGCCCTGGCCGGGAATGCCCCGGCATCAGGGATCAACGTGATCGCGCGCGCCAAAAGGACCGACTGCTTGAAGATCGCCAGCTGGAACGTCAATTCGCTCAACGTGCGCATGCCGCACCTGTCGCAATGGCTGCGCGAGGCGCAGCCGGACATCGTCGCGCTGCAGGAAACCAAGCTGGAGGACGAGCGCTTCCCCGACTCGGACCTCGCCGCGCTCGGCTACCGCAGCGTGTTCTGCGGGCAGAAGACCTACAACGGCGTGGCACTGCTGAGCCGCCTGCCGTTCAGCAGCAAATGCATCACCGCCATCCCCAATTTCGACGACCCGCAAAAGCGCGTGCTGGCGGCCACCGTCGGCGACCTGCGCATCGTGGATCTGTACGTGGTGAACGGCGAGAGCGTGGGCAGCGCGAAGTTCGAGTACAAGCTGCGCTGGCTCGCCGCCGTGCGTGAATGGCTGCGCGAAGAACTCATCGCGCATCCCAACCTCATCGTGCTGGGCGACTTCAACATCGCGCCCGACGACCGCGACGTGCACGACCCCAAGCGCTGGCGCGAAAAGATCCTGTGCTCCACGCCCGAGCGCGAAGCCTACCGTTCGCTGCTCGATCTCGGCCTGCACGACAGCTTCCGCCTGTTCAACGAAGACGGCGGCCATTTCAGCTGGTGGGATTACCGGCTCGCCGCGTTCCAGCGCGGCTGGGGCCTGCGCATCGACCTGGTCCTGATCAGCGAGGCGTTGAAAGCACGCGCGACGGCAGCGGGCATCGACACCACGCCGCGCACCTGGGAACGGCCGAGCGATCACACGCCGGTGTGGGTGCAGATCGACTGAGTCGCAAAAAACAAAGCCCGGCACGAGGCCGGGCTTGTTTTGCGTCGCGAAGTCCCGGCCATCCATGACCGGGCTTCGCATGCCGTTGAACGTCGTGCTTAGCGCACGCGACCGCGGCGGAACAGATTGACGATGGCGAGCAGGATCACCGCGCCGATCAGCGAAATGATGAAGCCCGTGACACTGAAGCCGTCGTTGATGTTGGCGCCGCTGATGCCGAGCATCCCGCCCAACCAGCCGCCCAGGAACGCGCCGATGATGCCGACGATCACGTTGAGGATGATGCCCTGCTGCGCATCGGTCCGCATGATGAGACTGGCCAGCCAACCGACGATGCCGCCAACGATCAACCAGATGATGATGTTCATGCACCCACTCCTTTGAATTGAACAGCGAATTCCGATCGACCCCCTCAGGGGAAGGGGGTTCGGCGGCAGTCTCTTCGGGCAGGCGTGAAGGTGGAGTCAGAACTCTGGAGCGCCAAAAAACCGCTTGTTTTCAGCGGTTTGTGCGAGCCGTGAAGGGCGCGTCACGCGCCCGTCAGCAACGCCGCGAGGGTTTCGCGCGGCAACTTTCCGGTTTCGTTGCGCGGCAACATGGGCACGCAACGCAGGGGACGCGGGAGGAACACCGGATCCAGCGCGCGGCGCAACGCGGACAGGATCTGCGCTTCGTCGAGCATCGGTGCGACGGCGAGCGCGGCGATGCGACGGACACCGCCCTCGCCGGGTTCGTCGAGCTGGAACACGATGCCGTCTTCGACGCCCGGGATCGCGAGCAGCTTGCGCGTCATGTCGCCGAGCGAGGCGCGCTTGCCGGCGATTTCGAGCAGGTCGGCGTTGCGGCCGCGCAGCAGGAATCCACCGTCGGGTTGCACTTCGACCAGGTCGGCGAGCACGACGGGTGTTTCCAGGTGCGGCGCATGCACCGCGGTGCCGTCGGGCTGCGGAACGACACGCACGCCCGGCAACGGCGTCCACGCGGTTTCGCACGCGGTGCGGCGGCGGGCGATGACGCAGGTTTCGGTCGAACCGAAGACTTCGCGCACTTCGCAGCTGAAGCGGGCTTCGGCTTCGGCGGCGAGTTCGGCGGACAGGGGCGCAGTCGCGGAAACGATCGCGCGCAACGGCGGCAACTTGCAGCCCGAGACCAGCAGCGCGCGCAGGTGCACGGGCGTGGTCACCAGGATGCGCGGCGCGCGTGCATGCGACAGGGCCTGCGCGACGTCTTCCGGGAAGAACGGACGCGCCGCGTGCACGGCGACGGGCCCGAGCAACGGCAGCAACACCGACATCTCCATGCCGTACATGTGCTGCGGCGGCACGGTGGCGACGATGTGCGCGTCGCCTTCGGGCTGCCAGAGATCGGCGAGCGCGGCGAGGTTCTGCGCGGTGCTGCGGCGGAAGCTGCCCCAGGTTTTCGGATTCGCGTGCGGGCGGCCGGTGCTGCCGGAGGTGTAGCCGATCGCGACCAGTGCATCGTCGTCGAGCGTCGGTGTTTCGCCGACGCGTTCGGGCAGCACGTCGGGCAGCCGCAGGTAACGCGCGGGCGCCGGGATGAGTTCGCCATCGCCGATGCAGTAACTGTCGGGATGCTGCGCCATCGCTTCGTCGACCATGCCCGGTGCGCGCGAAGGCGGCAGCAGGTTGGTCTGTCCGCGCATCGCGATCGCGCAAAAGGCGACGAGGAAGCGGTAGCGGTCTTCGCACAGGTTGATGGCGTGCATGCCCGGCGGCAGCATCGCGGCCACGCCGCGCACCTGCGCCAGGAAGGTGTCGAGCGGCACGTCCCCACGTGCGTCGAACACCACCGCGCGCGACGGATCGCCCGCGGCAATGAATGTTTGCGGCGCGGATGCGCCGGGTTCGATGACTGCGGACATTGGACCTGCTTTTCCCTTGGCGGCCTGAGCCGCCCCCCTTCGCGTACTTTACGCTGGCTTGCCTGGTATCGGGATTGTTCCCCCACTCAATGGAACCCGCCTTCACACCGACCGATGCGGCCCGGCTTCCGCGCTGGACCTGGCGCGACCACGCCCGCGGCACGCCCGCCGAGCCGCTGGTGCGCGATTGGTTGGGGGCGGTGCTCGAACTGCCGGCGGCGGCGATCGAATTGCACCGCGATGTGCTGGGGCGGCCGCGCCTGGCGGGCGCGCTGCAGGGATTCGACGTGAGCTGGAGCCACAGCGGCGACGGTTTGCTGATCGCGCTGGGCGACAGCGTGGACGTCGGCGTGGACCTGGAACGCGCCCGCCCGCGCCCGCGCGCGCTGGAACTTGCGCAGCGCTTCTTCCACGCGACCGAACACGACTGGCTGCGCGGCTTGCCCGAACCCGACCGCAACGAAGCCTTCCTCCGCCTGTGGTGCGCGAAAGAGGCCGTGCTGAAGGCACATGGGCGCGGGATCGCCTATGGCCTGGACAAATTCGGGCTCGCCGATCTCGACGGCAGCCTGGCGATGACGCATCCGCACGCCGGCCTCGGCGGCCCGTGGTCGGTGCATGAATGGGCACCGCGGCCGGGCTATCGCGCGGCACTCGCGTGGCGTGGCCGCTAAGATGCGCGCCCCATGACGTCGCCCACCGCCCCCGACCTGTCCGCCCTGCGCCCCGAACTCGAGGCGGGCCTGCGCGCACTCGACCTCGATGTCGCGCTCGCCACGCCCCTGCTCGACTACGTCGCGCTGCTCGTGCGCTGGAACGCCACCTACAACCTCACCGCCATCCGCGACCCGCGCGAGATGATCGCCAAGCACCTGCTCGATTCGCTGGCGATGCACCCGTATGTGGAAGGCATCGGGCGCCTGGCCGACCTGGGCACTGGCGCCGGCCTGCCCGGCATCCCGCTGGCGATCGCCAAGCCGGTGCTGCAGGTGTCGCTGGTGGAGAGCAACGGCAAGAAGGTGCGCTTCATGCGGGAAGCGATCCGCAAGCTCGGGCTGACCAACGCCGAAGCGGTCGAATCGCGGATCGAGGCCTTCGATGCCCCCGGCCGGTTCGACGCGATCACGGCGCGCGCGCTCGCGACCCTGCCGCTGATCCTGGAATCCGGCGGCCATCTCCTGCGACCCGGTGGCGTACTGCTCGCAATGAAGGGCGTGGTGCCCAGCGAGGAGATCGCCGCGCTGCCGCCGGGATGGCGCGTTCGTGAGTTGCATCCGATGCGTGTGCCCGGTCTCGATGCCGAGCGGCACCTCATCGTCGTGGCTGCGGCATAATCGGGATCCGGCCGTCTCTACCGAGCAGCGCCGAACCACCGGGGGACATCGCGCCGTGACGGCCCGCATCATCGCTGTTGCCAACCAGAAAGGCGGCGTCGGCAAGACCACCACCTCCGTGAATCTCGCGGCGGCCCTGGCGCGCACGCCAAAACGCGTGTTGCTCGTGGACCTGGATCCGCAGGGCAACGCGACGATGGGCAGCGGCGTGGAGAAGCGCGAACTGCGCGCCTCCATCACCGACGTGCTGCTGGAAGAAATGCACGCGCCCTCGGCGATCGTGAAAACGCCCGAAGGCTTCGACATCCTTCCCGGCAACATCGATCTCACCGCCGCCGAAATCGAATTGATGGACGAGGAAGGCCGCGAGCAGCGCCTCAAGCGCGCGCTCGAACCGATCCGCGACCAATACGACTTCATCATCATCGACTGCCCGCCCGCGCTGTCGCTGCTCACGCTCAACGCGTTGACGGCAGCCGACTCGGTGCTGGTGCCGATGCAGTGCGAGTACTACGCGCTGGAAGGCCTGTCCGCGCTGATCGACACGATCGACGCGCTCAAGCGCAGGCTCAATCCCGCGCTGGAAATCGAAGGCGTGCTGCGTACGATGTTCGACGTGCGCAACAATCTCGCCAACGCGGTGTCGGCCGAACTGACGCAACATTTCGGCGACCGCGTGTTCCGTACCATCGTGCCGCGCAACGTGCGCCTGGCCGAGGCGCCGAGCCACGGGCAGAGCATCGTCGCCTACGACAAGGCCTCGCGCGGCAGCGTCGCGTACCTTGGGCTGGCCGGCGAAGTGATGCGCCGCCAGCGCGAACGCGAGCAGACCGCGAAGTCCGCGGCACAGGAACCGAAGAAGGAAGTGCAAGCATGACCGTCGCGAAGAAGCGCGGCCTCGGAAGGGGCCTCGAAGCCCTGCTCGGGCCGAAGGCCGCCGCCGAAACCGCGCCGCTGGAAGCCCAGCCCGGCGAAGCGCTGCGCCAGCTGCCGCTCGGTCAGTTGCAACCCGGCCGTTACCAGCCGCGCAGCGGCATGGACCAGGGCAAGCTCGCCGAGCTGGCCGAGTCGATCCGCGCGCAGGGCGTGATCCAGCCGATCGTCGTGCGCGAGATCGACAACGCCGGCAAGGGCGCGCGTTACGAAATCATCGCCGGCGAACGCCGCTGGCGCGCCTCGCAACTCGCGGGCCTGGCGCAGATCCCGGCGGTCGTGCGCGTGGTCGACGACCACGCCGTCATCGCGATGGCGCTGATCGAGAACATCCAGCGCGAAGACCTCAATCCGCTGGAAGAAGCGCTTGCGCTGCAGCGGCTGATCGACGAATTCGACCTCACCCACGCGCAGGCCGCCGATGCGGTGGGCCGTTCGCGCGCCGCGGTGTCCAACCTGCTGCGTTTGCTCGAACTGCCGCCGGAAATCCGCGTGCTCGTGGAAACCAAGGCGATCGAAATGGGCCACGCGCGCGCGCTGCTGACGCTGGCGCCGCAGGCCGCGGTCTCACTCGCGCGCCAGGCCGCCGAACACGAATGGTCGGTGCGCGAGGTCGAGCATCGCGTGCAGCAACTGATGGCCGGCCAAGTCGCCAACGGTACCTCCACGCGCAAGGCCAAGCCGGCGAAAGCCAAGCCGCAGGCCGATATCGCCACGCTGGAGCGCGAGCTGTCCGAATCCCTGGGCACCCGCGTCAACGTGCTGCACGGGCGCGCCGGCAAGGGCCGCCTGGTGATCCACTATTCCGACCTGGATTCGCTGGACGGCGTGCTGGAACGGCTGCGCGGCAAGTCCGAGTAAGGTTGTCGCACGCGCGTGAGGCTGCGTGCACGGCCGCGCGGCTAGGCTGCGGCAATTTTTGAGAAGCGGAGCTTCCCACGCCATGACCGATACGACGGACACGATCCTTGTCACGGGCGCCGCCGGTTTCATCGGCGCCTACACCTGCCGCGAATTGCGTGCGCGCGGCGCCAACGTCGTCGGCCTCGACAACTACAACGATTACTACGATCCGCAACTCAAGCGCGATCGCGTCGCCGCGCTGTGCCCGGATGTCGAGATCGCGCAGATCGACCTGACCGATCGCGTGGCGCTCGAAGCGCTGTTCGACAAGCACCGCTTCGGCCGCGTGATCCATCTCGCCGCGCAGGCGGGCGTGCGCTACTCGCTCGAGAATCCGCACGCCTACGTCGACAGCAACCTGATCGGCTTCGTCAACATGCTGGAGCTGTGCCGGCATCGTGGCGTCGAACACCTGGTCTACGCGAGCTCGTCGTCGGTCTACGGCGATTCGGCGACGCCGCCGTTTTCCGAAGCGCAGCGCATCGACCGCCCGCGCTCGCTTTACGCCGCGACGAAGGCCGCGAATGAATTGATGGCCCACACCTACGCGCACCTCTACGGTTTGCGCGCGACCGGGCTGCGGTTCTTCACCGTCTACGGCCCGTGGGGCCGCCCCGACATGGCGCCGCTGCTGTTCTCGCGCGCGGTGCTCGCCGGCCGGCCGATCCAGGTGTTCAACCACGGCCGCATGCGCCGCGACTTCACCCATATCGACGACATCGTCGCCGGCGTGCTCGGCGCGATGGATGCCCCCGCGCGTCCCGCGGGCGAGAACGCGGCCGAAGGCGGGCCGCATCGCGTCTACAACCTCGGCAACCACACGCCGGTGGAGCTGGAGCGCTTCATCGCGGTGATCGAGCAGGCGGCGGGCCGCCCGGCGGAAAAGAACTATCTGCCCATGCAACCAGGCGACATGGTCGAAACCATGGCCGATACTGCGCGCGCCCAGGCGGACTTCGGTTTCGAACCCGCGACCCCCATCGACACCGGCCTGCCGCCCGTCGTGCGCTGGTGCCGCGATTATTTCGGAGACAAGGCTTGACCCACGCCCCGCAGCTGTCCGTCGTCGTGCCGGTGTTCAACGAGCAGGACAATGTCGGTCCCTTGCTGCGGGAAGTCGTGGCCGCGTTGCGCGGCCACGTGGAATTCGAAGCGATCTTCGTCGACGACAACTCGAAGGACGGCACGCTCGCCGCGTTGCGCGCGCTGAAGTCCGAAGTGCCGGAGCTGCGCGTGTTGCATCACGTGAAGCAGAGCGGCCAGAGCACCGCGATCCGCACCGGCGTGCGCCACGCGCGCGCGCCGTGGGTGGCCACGCTGGATGGCGACGGGCAGAACGATCCGGCCGATATTCCCAAGCTCCTCGCAGCGCGCGATACCGCCGCGCCGCAGATCCGCTTGTTCGCCGGCTGGCGCGTCAATCGCCAGGATTCGGGCAGCAAGCGCTGGGCGTCGAAATGGGCGAACGCGATCCGCGCCCGCGTGCTCCGCGACGACACGCCCGACACCGGCTGCGGCATCAAGCTGTTCGAGCGCGACGCTTTCCTCGACCTGCCCTACTTCGACCACATGCATCGCTACCTACCCGCGCTGATGCAGCGCGCGGGCTGGCAGACGGTGAGCGTGCCGGTGAACCACCGCGCGCGTTCGACCGGCGTGTCGAAGTACAACAACCTCAATCGCGCGCTGGTCGGCATCCGCGACCTGATGGGCGTGGCCTGGCTGATCGTGCGCAGCAAGCGCACGGGCGTCGAGGAATCCTGAGGATGCTGGACGCAGCACCCGTCGCGCAGGATTTCATGAACTCGCCGATCGATTGGCTCGCGTGGACCGGCCTGCACATGTCCCCGTGGAAGCTGATCGGCCTGACCGGCGCGCTGATGTTCGGCGGCCGCTGGGTGGTGCAGTTCCTCGCCTCGCGCCGCCACGGCAAACCCGTGATCCCGCGGGTGTTCTGGTACATGAGCCTGGTGGGGTCGGTCATGACCCTGGCCTACTTCGTGTTCTCGGCCAAGCAGGACTCGGTGGGCGTGATCCAGAACCTCTTCCCCGCCTTCACGGCCGGCTACAGCCTGTATCTGGACATTCGCCACCGCGGCTGGCACCGGGACAAGGCCTCGCACTGACCCCGATTCGAGGGGGAATTCAGGCAAATCAAGGGGTTTTGGCTTCGCAGGGGTAGCCCGAAGGGGTTCGGGCGGGCATAATGCGCGGCTCGCTGCGGCAGTCCCGGGGTCCCAGGCCCTATTGCAGCGTGGCCGTCGTACCCCAGGCCATGGGGTGCATCACAGACACCAATCGAGGTGCGCTATGTCCCGCGTTTGCCAAGTTTCCGGCAAGAGCGTGCAGACGGGTAACAACGTCTCGCATGCGAACAACAAGACCCGTCGTCGTTTCCTGCCCAACCTGCATGAGCGTCGTTTCTGGGTCGCCAGCGAAAACCGCTGGGTGAAGCTGAAGGTTTCCGCGCACGCGCTGCGCACCATCGACAAGAACGGTATCGACTCGGTCCTGGCGCAGCTTCGCGCCCGTGGCGAGAAGGTCTGAGGAGTAAACGACCATGGCAAGCAAGCGCGACAAGATTCGCCTGATCTCCTCGGCCAACACCGGCCACTTCTACACGACCGACAAGAACAAGAAGAACACGCCGAACAAGATGGAGGTCAAGAAGTACGACCCCGTCGTCCGGAAGCACGTGATCTACAAGGAAGGCAAGATCAAGTAAGCCTTCGCCTGCCCTGAGCAGGATGTTCGAAGCACACGAAGAACCCGCCGGAAGGCGGGTTTCTTTTTGCCTGCCGTTTACGCGCCGCGACGATTGCGCACGAGCGAATCGACCACCGACGGATCGGCCAGCGTCGACGTATCGCCCAGCTGGTCCGGCACGTCCTCCGCGATCTTCCGCAGGATGCGCCGCATGATCTTCCCCGAGCGCGTCTTCGGCAGGCCCGGCGCCCACTGCAGATGGTCGGGCGTCGCGATCGGCCCGATTTCGTGGCGCACGTGCGCGATCAGTTCCGCACGCAGCGCGTCGCTTTCGGTCTCGCCCGCGATCAGGGTCACGTACGCGTAGATGCCCTGGCCCTTGATGTCGTGCGGGAAGCCGACGACCGCGGCTTCGGCGACCTTCGCATGCGAGACCAGCGCGCTTTCCACTTCCGCCGTGCCGATGCGATGGCCGCTGACGTTGATCACGTCGTCCACGCGGCCGGTGATCCAGTAGTCGCCATCGGCATCGCGCCGACAACCGTCGCCGGTGAAGTACATCCCGGGATACGCGCGGAAGTAGGTGTCGATGAAGCGCTGGTGGTCGCCGTACACCGTGCGCATCTGCCCGGGCCAGGAATCCAGCAGCACGAGGTTGCCGGTGGCTTCGCCTTCGAGCAGGCGGCCTTCGGCGTCGACCAATGCGGGCTGCACGCCGAAGAAGGGCTTCATCGCGCTGCCGGGCTTGGCGTCGATGCCGATCGGCGGCGTGATCAGGGCGCCGCCGGTTTCCGTCTGCCACCACGTATCGACGACGGGGCAACGCGCATCGCCGACAACGTCGTGATACCAGCGCCAAGCTTCGGGATTGATCGGCTCGCCGACCGTGCCGAGCAAGCGCAGCGATTTGCGCGAGGCCGCTTTGACCGGCGCATCGCCTTCGCGCATCAGCGCGCGGATCGCGGTGGGTGCGGTGTAGAAGATCGTGACCTGGTGTTTGTCGATCACGCGCCAGAAGCGCGAATGATCCGGATGGTTCGGCACGCCTTCGAACACGACCACGGTCGCGCCGTTCGCCAACGGCCCGTACACGATGTACGTGTGGCCGGTGATCCAGCCGACGTCGGCCGTGCACCAGAAGACATCGTCGTCGCGCAGGCCGAACACGCGTTCGTGCGTGAAGCTCGCATACACCAGGTATCCGCCGGTCGTGTGCAGCACGCCTTTCGGTTTGCCCGTCGAGCCGGAGGTGTAGAGGATGAAGAGCGGATCTTCCGCGTTCATCGGCTCGGGTTCGCAGGTGTCGGGCTGGCCGTCGACGACGACATCCACCCAACGGTCGCGCGGCATCTGCATCGCGACCGCGGCGCCGGTGTGGCGCACGACGAGCACGGTTTCGACGGAGTTCGTGCCCGGCAGCGCGAGCGCGGCGTCGACGTTGGCCTTCAACGCGATGCGCTTGCCGCCGCGCAGGCCTTCGTCGGCGGTGATGATCAGCTTGCTGCGGCAATCGGCGACGCGGTCGGCGATCGATTGCGGCGCGAATCCGCCGAACACCACCGAATGGATCGCGCC
Organism: Noviluteimonas gilva; assembly: GCF_009740395.1. Classification (GTDB taxonomy): domain Bacteria; phylum Pseudomonadota; class Gammaproteobacteria; order Xanthomonadales; family Xanthomonadaceae; genus Noviluteimonas; species Noviluteimonas gilva. The sequence continues at coordinate 735,439 of NZ_WOXT01000001.1, read as the reverse complement.
GATGCGCGCGCAGGCGAGCATCGCGACGACGGCGTCGGGAATCATCGGCAGGTAGATCGTGATGCGATCGCCCTTGCGCACGCCGAGGTTGCGCAGCGCATTGGCGAGGCGACACGTACGCGCGTGCAGTTCGCGATAGGTGATGCGTTGCGCTTCGGCGTTCGGATCGTCGGGTTCGAAGATCAGCGCGGTGCGGTCGCCGCGCGTCGCCAGGTGGCGATCGAGGCAATTGACGCTCGCGTTGAGCACGCCGTCGGCGTACCAGCGGATGTGGAAGTCCTTGGTGTCGAAGCTGACGTCGCGGATTTGGGTGGGCGGCGCGATCCACTCGATGCGCTGCGCGACCGACTTCCAATAGCCGTCGGGATCGCTGAGCGATTGCGCGTATTCGCGCGCGTAGTCGGTCGATCCGGTCATGCGGCACCACCTAGCGACGTGGGCCGACAGTTTGCCCTCAACGCGGCGGGGCGGCGAGTTCGGCGGCGCTCAGCACGCCGTCCTTGTTGGCGTCCTGCCGACCGAAAGCGTCGGCCAGGCGCGTGCGGTGCGCTTCGCGCGTGAGCGGCTTGCCACGGCCGCCCGGTTGCTCGGCGGGCGAGAGCGTGCCGTCGTGGTCGGCGTCCATCGCATCGAACGCGTAGCTCAGCCAATCCTGGTATTCGAGCAGCGAGACGCGGGCGTCGTGGTCGGTGTCCATGCGCGCCAGGTACTCGCTGCTGGCGGTGACCTGTGCGAAGGCGGGCGCTATCGCCAGTAAACAGGCAAAGAAAAACCCCGCACGCGAACGTGCGGGGTTTCTTGAACAGTGCAGCGTTGCGCGCATCAGGCCTGGAGCTGGTAGCCCTTCAGGCGCGCCGAGAAGTCCTGCAGCGCGCGGATACCGCTGGCTTCGGCGTCCTTGCACCACTGCTGCAGGTTCTGCAGCGTGGCCGCGGCGTCGTTGCCACGCGCTTCGAGCACGGCGGCCAGGCGGGCGCGATGTTCGACCAGCGCACGGATGCGCGGACGCGCCGCCACCCATTCCTGCATCTGCTGGCGTGCATCGGGCTGCAGCCAACGGCCGTCGTCGCTCAGGCCCTTGCGCAGCTGGCGCGGGAGCATGGCGCGCAGCTTGCCGCCGGTGGCCTGCGCTTCTTCCTTCAACGCCGGCTTGAGCACGTTGCGCTGGAAGTCGGTCATCGCCTGGAAGCGATGCGCGAGCAACGCCTTGATCGTCTCGGTATCGGGCACGTTGATGTTCGGGCGCACGTCGAGGGTCGGCGCAACGCGCAGCACCTTGGCCATGCCGATCGATTCGAACATCTTGATGACGCCCCAGCCGATGTCGACTTCGAACTTGCGCAGCGCGAACTTCGCCGAGCTCGGGAAGGCGTGGTGGTTGTTGTGTAGCTCCTCGCCGCCGATCCACACGCCCCACGGGGTGAGGTTGGTCGCGGTGTCGGTGGTCTCGAAGTTGCGGTAGCCCCACCAATGGCCGAGGCCGTTGACGACGCCCGCGGCCCAGAACGGGATCCACAGCATCTGGATCGCCCACACGGCCACGCCCGGGATGCCGAACAGCGCGAAGCTGATGAAGAGCAACAGCGTCGGGCCCATCGTCGCGTGCGGCGTGTAGACCTTGCGCTCGATCCAGTCTTCCGGGCAGCCCTTGCCGTACTTCTCGATCGACTCGCGATCGCCGCGCGCTTCGCGGTACAGTTCAACGCCGCGCCAGAAGACGGTCTTGATGCCCTTGTGCATCGGGCTGTGCGGATCTTCTTCGGTCTCGCACTTGGCGTGGTGCTTGCGATGGATCGCCGCCCATTCCTTCGTGATCATCGACGTGGTGATCCACGTCCAGAAACGGAAGAAGTGCGCGAGCACCGGATGGAAGTCGACGCCGCGATGCGCCTGGCTGCGGTGCAGGTACAGCGTGACCGAGAAGATCGTCAGCTGCGTGGCGACCAGCAGGTAGACCAACAGGCCGACCCAGCCGAATTGCAGCAGGCCGCCGCCGAGGAAATCGAGTAGAGCTTGCATCGTGACTCCGCATGAAAAAAACAGGGCATTTCATCCCGAAGGCATCATGCCACCAGCGATTACCCATGCGCCCGCGTACGGCGCAGATTCGTGATGGGGGTGTTCAGACCGGATAACAACGTTCACGTTGCTTCGGCCGCTTTCACGCCCCATCTCATGAGTCCACGCGAATCGCTGCAAACTCGCCTCCATGCCCGAATTGCCTGAAGTCGAAACCACCCGGCGCGGCCTGGCGCCGCACGTTGAAGGGCGCGTCGTCGCAGACGTCGTGTTGCGTCGTCCGGATCTGCGCTGGCCGATTCCGCCAGAGATTGCGGCCTTGCTCCCCGGTCGGCGGATCGATTCCGTTCGTCGGCGCGCGAAATACCTGCTGCTCGACACCGAGGTCGGCAGCGCGCTGCTGCACCTCGGAATGTCGGGAAGCCTGCGCGTGCTACCGGCCGACACACCCGTGGAAGCGCACGACCACGTCGACCTCAAGCTCGCCGACCGTGGGCGCACGAAGGGCCGCGTCCTGCGCTTCAACGATCCCCGGCGCTTCGGCTGCCTGCTCTGGCAGCCGCCGGGCGAGGTCCACGAGCTCCTGCGCGGCCTGGGCCCCGAGCCGCTGTCCGACGCCTTCGACGGGGACTACCTCTTCGCCCGCAGCCGGGGCCGGAAGGCGCCGGTCAAGACCTTCCTGATGGACCAGGGGATCGTGGTCGGGGTGGGCAACATCTATGCGGCCGAGGCCCTGTTCGAGGCGGGGATCTCACCCCTGCGCGAGGCCGGGAAGGTCTCGCGCGAGCGCTACCACGCCCTGTCCGACGCGGTGAAGCGGATCCTGGCTTACGCGATCGAGCGGGGCGGCACCACGCTGCGGGACTTCATCAGCCCCGATGGCCTGCCGGGGTATTTCGAGCTCGAATTGGCCGCCTACGGGCGCGGCGGGGAGCCCTGCCCGCGGTGCGGAAAAGCGATGAAGGAAGGCACGATCGGCCAGCGGACCACCGTCTGGTGCCCCCGCTGCCAGCGCTGAAACCGCCTGCCACCCACGATCTACCGAGGCAGGCATCGCCCAACGCGGGTATATTCCGGCGCCTGAGGGGAAAAATGTCCGAGACGGCAGACATTACGGAGTTGCTGGACGCTGCACGCGACGGAGACCGTGGCGCGCTGGACCGTGTCCTGGCCACCCTTTACCAGGAACTGCACTCGATGGCCCGCCGCCAACTCGCCGGCCAGCACGGGCACACGCTCGATGCGACCGCGCTGGTGCACGAGGCCTACCTCAAGCTCGTTGGCCGCAATTCGGCGCAGTTCGACGATCGCGCGCACTTTTTCGCCTATGCCGCCTCCGCGATGCGCAGCGTGGTCGTCGACTACGCGCGCCAGCGCCTGGCGCAGAAACGCGGCGGCGACCTGCATCGCGTGACCGAGCTGCCCGAGGAAGTCGAAGGCGGCCTGCGCCTGGATGAAGAAACCCTGGGCCTCGATACCGCCCTGACGCGTTTGGCCGCGGTCGATGCGCGCCTGGCGCAGGTGGTCGAGCTGCGTTACTTCGCCGGCCTCTCGGAACTGGAGATCGCCGCGCTGCTCAAGCGGTCCGAACGCAGCATCCGGCGCGATTGGCAGAAGGCGCGCCTGTTCCTGCTCGCGTCCTTGAAGGACAGTTGACGGGGACGGTGATGGACCCCGAGCGCTGGCAACGGTTGTCTCCGCTGCTCGATGCGCTGTTCGAGCTGGACGACGACGAACGCGAACGCAGCCTGCGCCTGATGCGCGAAGAGGATCCGCAGACCGCGGACGACCTCGAAGAACTGCTCAAGCTCGAAACCGATCGCGAGGACTTCCTCTCCGAGCCGCTCGTCGCGCCCTTGCCCGGCCCGCGCCCCGGCGTGGAAGTCGGCCCGTATCGCCTCGAACGCATGCTCGGCGAAGGCGGCATGGGCCAGGTGTGGCTGGCCGCGCGCGCCGACGGCCTGTATCAGCGTCGCGTCGCGCTCAAGCTGTTGCGCCCGGGCCTGGTCGATCCGAACCTGCGCCTGCGCTTCACCCGCGAACGACAGATCCTCGCGCGCCTGGCGCATCCGCACATCGCGCGCCTGCTCGACGCGGGCATGAGCCACGATCATCAGCCGTATCTCGCGCTCGAATACATCGAAGGCGAGCCGATCACCGATTACTGCCGCGCGCATCGCCTCTCGCTGGAATCGCGGCTCGACCTGTTCCACCAGGTGTGCGACGCGGTCTCGCACGCGCACGCGAACCTGATCGTCCACCGCGACCTCAAACCGTCGAACATCCTCGTCACGCCCGCCGGCGACGTGCGCCTGCTCGACTTCGGCATCGCAAAACTCATCGACACCGACCTCGCCGCGCCGGAGCAGACGCGCACCGGCGTGCGCGCGTTCACGCTGCACTATGCAGCGCCCGAGCAGGTGCGCGGCGAACCCGTGTCGACGATGACCGACGTGTATTCGCTCGGCGTCGTGCTCTACGAATTGCTCGCCGACGCCAAACCCTATCGCCTCAAGCGCCAGACCGACGCCGAGTGGGAAGAAGCGATCCTGCAGGGCGATCCGACCAAACCGTCGTCCGCGCTGCAACGCCAGGCCGACGCGGGCGATGGCGACACGCCGATGCTGCGGCGTCGCGCGCGCAACGTCACCGGCGATCTCGACAACATCGTGCTCAAGGCGCTGGCGAAGAAGCCGGAGCAGCGTTATCCGTCGGTCGAAGCGATGTCGCTGGACCTGGAGCGTTATCTCGCCGGCAAGCCGGTGCTCGCGCGTCCGCAGAGCGTCGGCTATCGCCTGCGCAAGTACGTCATCCGCCATCGCTGGGCGCTGGCGACCGGCATCGTCGTGACCGGCGTGCTCGGCGCGGCGCTCACCATCGTCGCGTGGCAGGGACAACAGGCGGTGCAGGAAACCGCACGCGCGCAGGCATTGCAGGATTTCGTCATCGGCCTGTTCGAAGGCGCCGGCGCGGCGCCGCGCGACGATGCGATCGACATGCGCTCGCTGCTCGACAACGGCATCGTGCGCGCCAACAGCGAACTCGCGCGGCAACCGCTCGCGCGCGCCGAAGTGTTCGGCATCATCGCGCGCCTGCGGTTGGGCCTGGGCGATTATCCCGAAGCGATGTCGTTGCTCAATCGCCAGGCGGAGATCCTCAAGTCCGTCGGCGACGACGCGCCGGCAAGCCTGCAGATCGAAGCGGCCACGCAGCAGGGCCTCGCGCATCGGCAGTTGGACGACCCGCGCAAGTGCATCGATGCGATGCAGCCGTGGATGGAACGCGCGCGCCGCGAGCAATCGCAATTGCCCGCGCAGGTCGCCGAGTTCTATTCGCAACTCGCGCGCTGCCGCAGCACCGTGGGCGAGTTCAATGGTGCGCGGCAGTTGCTCGAGTACTCGATGACGATCCGTCGCGAAACGCTCGACGACGAAGCGGGGGTTGCGGAAAACCTGTTCGACCTGGCCAACGTCGACGCCGACGCGGGCAAGTCCGACGTCGCGCTCGCAAGCCTGCGCAACGCATTGGCCTTCCTGCAGCAACGCGTGGGCGAACGGCATCCGCTCGCGATCCAGATCCATCGCCGCATCGCGATCCTGCTGCGCGAAAAGGGCCTGCCGGGCGAAGCCGCGAAATCGGTCGACGCCGCACTCGCGCTGTCGGCCGAACTGCTCGGCGAACGCCACCCGACGACGCTCGCACTGCATCGCCAGCGCGCGTCGGTGTACATGGAGCAAGGCTGGCTCGACGTCGCCGAGCGCGATCTGCGCGACACCACGCCGCTGCTGATCGAACGCGTGGGCGAGCGACACGTCGATGTCGGCGCGAGTTTCTACACGCTGGGCATGCTGGCGTGGGAGCAGGGTCGACTGGAGGAAGCCGAACGCGATCTCGGGCAGGCGGTCGCGATCTGGCGCACGTCGTCGGCGCGCACGCGCATGGTGCGCGCGATGGCCGAACATGCGCAGGTGTTGCAGGCGCTCGGACGCGTGGATGAAGCGCGCGCCGAAGTCGCGCAGGCCGCGCAACTGGCGGTCGCGCAGCTCGGGTTGAAGCATCCGTTCGTGGCGGACGTCGAATATGCGCACGGTCTGATCCTCGCCACCGAAGGCGACCACGCCGGTGCGAAGGCGCGCCTGTCGCGCGCGGCCACGTTGTCGCGCAATGCCGAAGGGCAGCCCGCGATGGACACGCAGGCGATGGAACTGTCGCTGGCGCGCGAACAGGCGCGCGACGGCGACGCCAAGGCCATCGCAACCCTGCAACGCATGGCCACCGCGGCCCCGACGGGCGGCAGCGAACCGCGCAATCTGCGCTGGCGCGCGCGCGCCTACCTGGGTGAAGCGGAGTGCCGCGGCGCCGACGCCGCGCAAGCGCGCGCGAATCTCGACGCGCTGGCGAACGAATTGCACGCGAGCCTGCCGCAAGGCGGACGCCTGCCGCGCGAAGTGGCGGCGATCCGCACGGCGTGCGCACCGCCGTCGATGCAGTAGGCGCTCAGTCCAGCAGCGAAGGCTGCATCGGATCGATCGTGCCTTCCCCGCGCATCACCTTCTTGAACTCCGCGCGCGAGACCGACACGTAGCGATCGTTGCCGCCGATCTCCACCTGCGGGCCGGCCGAGACCGCGTGGCCCTGCCCGTCGATGCGCACGGTCATCGTCGCCTTCTTGCCGGTGTGGCAGATCGTCTTGATTTCGGTGAGTTCGTCCGCCCAGGCGAGCAGGTACTGGCTGCCTTCGAACAACTCGCCGCGGAAATCCGTGCGCAAGCCGTAACAGAGCACGGGGATGCGCAATTGGTCGACGACTTCGCTCAATTGCCACACCTGCGGCTTGGTGAGGAACTGCGCTTCGTCCACCAGTACGCAATCGAGCTTGCCGTGCGCGGTGATGTCCGCCTCCACGCGGGCCTGCAGGTCGTCGCCGCGACCGAATGCGACGCCTTCGGACTGCAACCCGATGCGCGAGGCGACCAGGCCCGCCTTGCCGGCGCGGTCGTCCAGCGCGGGCGTGAAGATGAGCACGCGCATGCCGCGTTCGCGGTAGTTGTGCGCGGACTGCAGCAGGGTCGTGGTCTTCCCCGCATTCATCGCGGAGTAGTAGAAATAGAGCTTGGCCATGGACGCAATTATGCGGGACCAGACCGGCTAAACTGCGCCGCCCCGCGCCCGACCACGGAGCTCCCTTGCACGGCCTCAATCCTCCCCAACGCCAGGCTGTCGCGCACGTCGACGGTCCGCTCTTGGTGCTGGCGGGTGCAGGCAGCGGCAAGACGCGCGTGATCGTGGAGAAGATCGCGCACCTCATCACCTCCGGGCGCATGCCGGCGCGCCGTATCGCGGCGATCACCTTCACCAACAAGTCCGCGCGCGAGATGAAGGAGCGCGTGGCCAAGCGGATCAAGGGCGACGCGGCCGAAGGCCTTACGATCTGCACCTTCCATGCGCTCGGGCTGAAGCTGTTGCAGATCGAGCACGTCAAGCTCGGCCTGCGTCGCGGGTTTTCGATCTTCGATGCCGACGACAGCACGGCGCAGTTGAAGGACCTGTTGCCGCCCGGCAGCAAGCCCGACGTGCTCGAAGCCGCGAAGAACCTGATCTCGCGCGCGAAGAACGCCGGCCTTTCGCCCGAGCAGGCCGCCGAAGCCGCGCAGAGCGTTCGCGAACGCGAAGCCGCCGCGCTTTACGCGCGCTACCAGCAACGTTTGACCGCGTTCAACGCCGTCGACTTCGACGACCTCATCCGCCTGCCCGTGCAGTTGCTGGAATCCGACGAAGAAGCCGTGCTCGCGTGGCGCGAACGCATCGGCTACCTGCTCGTCGACGAATGCCAGGACACCAACGACGCGCAGTACCGCCTGCTCAAGGCGATCGCCGGCCCGCGCGGCGATTTCACCTGCGTGGGCGACGACGACCAGTCGATCTACGCCTGGCGCGGCGCCAATCCGGACAACCTGCTTGAACTCGGACGCGACTATCCCGCGCTGAAGATCGTCAAGCTCGAACAGAACTACCGCTGCAGCAATCGCGTGCTGCGCGCGGCGAACGCGCTGATCGCCAACAATCCGCACGAGCATCCCAAGACGCTGTGGAGCGACCAGGCCGACGGCGAGCGCATCCGCGTGTGGGAATGCCGCGACAGCGCGCATGAAGCGGAGAAGGTCGCCGACCAGATCCACTTCTTCAACCAATCGCGTGGTGCGCCGTGGAGCGATTTCTGCGTCCTGTTCCGCGGCAATCATCAGTCGCGTGCGTTGGAAAAGGCGATGCAGTTGTTGCGCGTGCCCTATCACCTGACCGGCGGCACGGCGTTCCTCGACCGCGGTGAAGTGAAGGATGCGATGGCGTGGCTGCGTTGTATCGCCAATCCCGAAGACGACGCGGCGTTCCTGCGCGCGGTGCAGTCGCCCAATCGCGGCGTTGGCGCGACGACACTCGCCAAGCTCGCCGAAATGGCGCACCAGGCGCATCTGCCTTTGTCGCGCGCGTCCGAATCGGTCGGTCTTTTGAAGCAACTCCAGCCGCGCGCGGCGAACTCGCTGCAGGCGCTCGCGGATTTGCTGAAGGGTTTGCGCAGCGATGCGGCGCGCATGCCGCCGGCCGAACTCGTGCGCAAGCTCAACGAGAAGTCCGGCCTGCTCGCGATGGTGCGCGCGCAGTGCAAGGATGAAGCGACGTTCCTGCGTCGCCGCCAGAACCTCGACGAACTCGCCGATTGGTTCGATGGGCCGAAGACCTCGGGTCCCGGTGAACTCGCGGCCGCGCTCGCGCTGCTCTCGCACGCCGACAAGGGAGACGCGGGCAACCAGGTGCGCCTGATGTCGCTGCATGCGGCGAAGGGCCTGGAATTCCGCTACGTCTTCATCGTCGGCGTCGAAGACGGCAACTTGCCGCACGACGCGTCGATCGAAGAGGGCCGCATCGACGAAGAACGCCGCCTGATGTACGTCGGCATCACGCGCGCGAAGGAGCAGTTGTGGCTCTCGCATTCGCGCGAGGCGCAGCGATGGGGCGAGAAGCAGCGCTTGCTGCCGAGCCGCTTCATCGACGAGCTGCCCGCCGCCGAAGTGCAGCGCGACGGCGCCGATCCGGAAGCCGATGCGTCGCAGAAGAAGGAACGCGCGAGCGCGGGCTTCGCCGCCATTCGCGCGTTGCTCGACGCATGAGCCTGCGCGTGCGCAACATCGTCGCTGCCGATACGCCTGCGATCCTGGCGCTCAATCTCGAATCGGAAGCCGTGCTCAGCCCGATGGATGCGGCGCGTTACGCGCATCTGCTCGCGCAATCGGCCTACGGGCGCGTGGTGGACGAAGACGGCGTGGTGGTCGCCTTCCTGCTCGCATTCCGTGAGGGTGCCGACTACGACAGCGTCAACTACCGGTGGTTCGATGCGCGGTACGAAGCGTTTCTCTATGTCGATCGCGTCGTCGTTGCGCAGGCGCACCAGGGTCGCGGGTTCGGTGCGCGGCTGTACGACGATCTGTTCGCCTTCGCGCGCGACGCGCATGTGTCGAGCGTGACCTGCGAGTTCGACATCGATCCACCGAACGAAGCCTCGCGTCGATTCCACGCGCGCTACGGGTTCGCCGAAGTCGGCACGCAAGCCTTGCCGGGCGGCAAGCGCGTGTCGTTGCAGCGCGCGCCTGGCTGACATTCGTTCGTCGCGGGCGCTCGGCTACACTCGCCGCCCCTTTCGCCGCCAGGCCCGCCGCATGCGTTTTGCCGTCCTCGCCACCGCCCTGACGCTCGCGCTCGCGGGTTGCGCGACCACCGCCGACACGACGGCGCCGACGCCCGTCGCGACCCCCGTCGCGGCGCAGGACACGCCGCCGGCCGACGACGCGCTCAACGCCGTCGCGTGGTACCAGACCTCCGCCGAACGCGACCTCGTCTATCGCACCGTGTATCGCGCGGCCGGCCAGCAGTTGAAGGCCGCGCTCGCCGACAAGACGTGGGATGCGCTGCCGAAGGAAGACCGCACGACGCCGGTGAAGGGGCTCAAGCCCGCGATCATCGTGGACGTCGACGAGACCGTGCTCGACAACGCGCCGGCTTCGGTGCGGCAGATCCTCGAACACCGCGGCTTCAACGAAGCGCAGTGGGGCAAGTGGGTCGAGGAGCGCAAGGCGAAGGCCTTGCCCGGCGCGGCGGAATTCCTCGGCGCGGCGGCGAAGCAGGGCGTCACCGTTTTCTACATCACCAATCGCGATGCGAGCCTGACCGAAGCGACGATCGCGAATCTGCGCAGCGCAGGATTCCCGGTCGCGAGCGACGATCAGGTGCTGGGTCTGGGCACCGTCGTCGACGGTTGCGAGCAGGAAGGATCGGAGAAATCGTGCCGTCGCCAGCTCGTGGGTCGCGCGTATCGCGTGCTGATGCAGTTCGGCGACCAGGTCGGCGATCTGGTGCAGATCGTCGCCAACACGCCCGACGGCCGCCGCGCGGCTGTGGCGCCGTACGCGGACTGGATCGGCGAGCGCTGGTTCGTGCTGCCCAACCCGATGTACGGGTCCTGGGAGCCGGCGCTGTTCGACAACGACTGGCGCCAGCCGGCCATCGAACGCCGCGCGAAGAAGGAAGCCGCGCTCGATCCGGCCAATTGAATCAATGGCTTGCGCCACCATAATTCAGGTATTGCATCAGGTACGGCCGCTGGGCTAGCCTGCGTCCATCCGGGCTTGCCCGGCGCCATGCCACAACCGATGTCTTCCGGCTCGTCCGGATTTTTGAAGGAGGCTTCGGCCTCCTTTTTCTTTGGAAAGATGGGGGATGATCCGCGCCATGCAGATCAGTTCGAAGCTCGTCCCCCGTCTCGCCGCCTCCGTCGTCGCCGCCGCCTTGCTTGCGGCGTGCGCGAAGGCGCCGCCGCCACAACCCGGTGCCGAGCGTCCCGCGCAGGCGGTGCGCGCGCTCGTCGATCGCCTGCGCGCGAACGATCTCGCGGGCTTCGCGACGGTCGCGGTTCCGCCGCCGCTGCACGCGCGCCTGGAAACCGCGTGGCGCACCGGCCGCAGCCGCTGGCCGCTCGACGAGTTGCCGCTCGACGATCGCCTGCCCGCGATGCTCGCCGCGTTGTCGCAGCCGAATGCACGCACCGACCTGCAGCGCACGTTCGATGGCCAGTTCGCGAATTCCGCCGACGAACTGCGCTCGACCGCGACTTCGCTCGGCGTGTTCGGCGTGCAGTACTTCCGCAACGAAGGCGACTACAGCGCCGCCGAACGCGACCACTACACGCAAACGATCACCGCGTTGAGCCGCTGGGCGGGGCAGGCGCCGTTGTCGGACACCAAGCGCGCACGCCGCGCGATCGCAATCCTCTCGACGGCCGCGGCGGAGACCGGGATCGCGGCGCCGGAAGACTTCGCCAACCACGGCATGGATGAATCGCTCGAACGCCTCGGGCCGTTCCTCGCCGCGACCAAGCAGGTCTTCGGCAGCTATGGACTGAACCTCGACGCGACCTTCGACGGTCTGGAAGCCACGCTCGTCCAGCAGACCGGCGACACCGCCCGCGTGCGCGTGCGCTATCTGCTCGCGGGCGAACAGGTCGACACGGTGCTCGACGTGCAACGCATCGGCGGCCGCTGGTACCTGGCCGACTACCTGCGCAATGCAGAGGCGTCGCTGGAAGGCCCCGCGGTCCGCGCGCCGGGGCTCCCTGCGGCCGCCTCGACCCCCTCGACGGCGCCTTCGCCATAATGGCGGCGATGCCGAACCAGCCCAACCTCCCGCTCTTCGACGATCCGCCCACCCCGCCGCCGGCCGCAACGCCGTCGCCGGAAGCGGAAGCGCCCGCGCGCGACCTGCCTTCCAACCCGGTTCCCGAGGACGCCACGGCCGCGCACGACGCGCCGGAGTTGCCCCTCGACACGCCGCCACCGCCGGCCGATGACACGGCCGCGGCCGCGCCGATTCCGCCGCGCGACGGCTCGTCCAATCCCGTCGGTGCCCGCCCGCCGCTCTGGGCGCGCCTGATGGGCAAGCTGCTCGAACCCTGGATCGGCCTGGAACTCGAACCGCGCGTTCCCGGCGACTGGGCCGACGGCCGCCCGATCTGCTATGTGCTCGAAGACTACGGCCTGTCGAACGCGCTGATCCTCGAACGCGCGTGCCGCGAAGCCGGCCTGCCGTCGCCGTTGCAGCCGATGCCGGGCGATCCGCTCGGACGCAAGCGCGCGTACGTCGCGCTCTCGCGCCGCCGCAACGCCAATCCGCTGAAGGTGCTCGGCCTGTCGCCGGGCCCCGAACACAAGACGCACTCCGGTTCGCTCGCGCGCCTGTTGCAGGCGCATCGCGACGACGCCGCGCTCGACGTGCAACTCGTGCCGGTCTCGATCTTCGTCGGCCGCGCACCGGACAAACACAGTGGCTGGTTCTCGGTGCTGTTCTCCGAAAACTGGACGATCGTCGGCCGTTTCCGCCGGCTGCTCGCGATCCTGCTCAACGGGCGCTCGACGACGGTGCAATTCGCGCCGCCCGTGCCCGTGCGCGCGGCGGTCGAAGAAGGCCTGGATCCCGAACGCACGGTGCGCAAGCTCTCGCGCGTGTTGCGCGCGCATTTCCGCCGCATTCGTTCGGCGATCATCGGTCCCGATCTTTCGACGCGCCGCCTGCTCGCCGACCAGGTGCTGTCCGCCGATTCGGTGAAGGAAGCCATCGCCGACCAGGCGCGCCGCGAGAATCCGTCGAACCCCGAGAAGGGCAAGGCCGAAGCCTGGAAGAAGGCGCACGCCTACATCTACGAGATCGCCGCCGACTACTCGCATCCGGTGGTGCGCTCGGCGAGCTTCCTGCTCGCGACGGTGTGGAACCGCATCTACCGCGGCGTACTCGTGCATCACCTCGAAGCGGTGAAGCAGAACGCGCCTGGCCACGAAGTCGTCTACGTGCCCTGCCATCGCAGCCACATGGACTACCTGTTGTTGAGCTACCTGCTCTACACCAAGGGCATCGTGCCGCCGCACATCGCCGCGGGCATCAACCTCAACCTGCCGGTGATCGGGCCGATCCTGCGTCGCGGCGGCGCGTTCTTCCTGCGCCGCAGTTTCCGCGGCAACGCGCTGTATTCGGCGGTGTTCACCGAGTACGTCTCGCAGCTGGTCGCGGGCGGTTATTCGATCGAATACTTCATCGAAGGCGGGCGCTCGCGCACGGGCCGCCTGTTGCCGCCGAAGGGTGGCATGGTCGCGATGACGGTGCGCGCCTTCGTGCGCCAGCCCACGCGCCCGGTGCTGTTCCAGCCGGTGTACATCGGCTACGAAAAACTGCTCGAAGGCGACAGCTATCTCGACGAGTTGATCGGCAAGCCCAAGCAGAAGGAATCGATCTGGCAGTTGCTCATGAGCATCCCTGGCGTGCTGCGCAGCAACTACGGGCAGGTCGTGGTGAATTTCGGCGAGCCGATTCGCCTCAACGACATGCTGGCCGAACACGCGCCCGCGTGGGATGGCTCGCCGCTGGACGAAGACGATCGTCCGGATTGGTTGTCGGACACGGTCGATGCGACCGCGGTGAAGATCCAGGTCAACATCAACCGCGCCGCGGACGTGAACCCGATCAACCTGCTCGCGATGGCGCTGCTGTCCACGCCCAAGCACGCGATGGGCGAGTCCGACCTGCTCGCGCAGATCGCGCTGTCCAAGACGCTGCTGAGCGACGTGCCGTATTCGTCGTTGGTGACGGTCACGCCGCACACGCCCGAGCAGATCATCGCGCACGGCGAAGAAATCAACATGCTCTCGCGCACCGCGCATCCGCTCGGCGACGTGCTGAGCGTGGACGGCGACACCGCGGGCTTGATGAGTTATTACCGCAACAACGTGCTGCACCTGTTCACGGCATCGGCGTGGATCGCGGTGTGCTTCCTCAACAACCGTCGCCTGTCGCGCACGATGGTGCAGCGCCTGGGCCGCACGGTGTACCCGTTCCTCAAGGCGGAGTTGTTCCTGCCGTGGGACGAGGACGAATTCGCAGAACGCATCGATCGCACGATCGATGTCTTCGTGCGCGAAGGCCTGCTCAAGCACGTGAGCGAAGACGAAGGCGGCATCCTCTCGCGCAGCGCCGGGCAGACCGACGAAGTCTTCCGCATCCGCGCGATCGGCCACTCGCTGCAACAGGCCTTCGAGCGCTATTACATCGCGATCTCGGTGCTGGTGAAGAACGGCGCGGGCACCGTGTCGGCGGGCGAACTCGAAGGCCTGTGCCAACTCGCCGCGCAACGCCTGTCGCTGTTGTACGCACCGGCGGCGCCGGAATTCTTCGACCGCACGCTGTTCCGCAGCTTCATCCAGAAGATGCGCGAGCTGCGCATGGTGTGGCCGAACGAAGCGGGCAAGCTGATGTTCGACGAACGCCTGGACGCCTGGGCGAAGGACGCGCGCATCATCCTGGGCCGCGAATTGCGCCACACGATCGAGAAGATCAGTCCTGAAGCCGCGTCGAAGGCCGCACCGGTTGCGACGGAAGCTGCGCCGCCGGCCACGAACACGCCCGACGCACCGCAGTAGGCCTTACGCCGGTTCGTCGGGGATCAGCGCCGATTCCAGCTTCGCGATGCAGTCCTTCAACTGCAGCTTGCGTTTCTTCAGGCGCTTGACCGTGAGTTCGTCGGCGTCCGCATCGGCCTGGAGCCGCAGGATCGCGGCGTCGAGGTCGCGGTGCTCGAGCTTGAGCTCGATCACGCGCTGGGCCATGCGGGCGAGTTCCCCGGGGTCGTTCTGTTGGGTCACGGGTGCGACTGTAATCCCAGTCGGCGGTCGCTGGCGACGAATCGCGCCCTGATCATAGGCGGGCGCCGCTTGCAGCGTGTTCGCGAGAGGCCTAGCATGCTTTTCACAACTCCTCCCTAGGCGCTGCCAATCCACCGGCACCCCGCCCTGGGACGAAAAAACCGCCTTCGGGCGGTTTTTTCATTTGGGAGTTCCCGCATGGATGCAACGCTCGCCACGGCCGTCTATGTCGACGGCTACAACCTCTACTACGGGCGCCTGCGCGGTACGCCATACAAGTGGTTGGATCTAGTGGCGCTTTTCGAAGCCTTGTTGCATGAGCAGGAGCCGCAAGCGCTCCTGTCGTTCGTGCGCTACTTCTCCGCCCCGGCGCTCGCCAGATTCGCCACGAATGGCGACGCGGCAGTCCTTGCGCAGCAGGACTACCATCGCGCGCTCGAGCGGCGCCATGCCGCACGCGTGGCGATTGAGCTCGGCGCGCATCACTTCAATCGTGCGGGGGTGATGCTTCCGCGCTGCATCCCGGGCGTGCAATTCGACCGCCAGGACCGCGTGCGTGTCTGGAAAATCGAAGAGAAGCAGACCGAGGTCAACATCGCACTGGCGATGTACCGCGACGCTTCGAAGGGCGCGTTGCAGCAGCAGGTTTTGTGTTCCAACGACCGCGATGCCGCGCCCGTCCTGAGGGCGATCCGCGAGGATTTCCCGCACATCCGGCTCGGCGTGGTGGCGCCGCGGTCCCCGTCCCGGGCCGGGGAAATCCGCAGCGCTGCGCGCGAGCTCGCGAGCTTCGCCCATTGGACCCGGCATCACCTGCTGGATGACGAGCTCGCGCGATCGCAGCTTCCACCCGTTGTCGCGACCGTCCGCAAACCGATCCGCCGACCCGCGCACTGGTAGCGGGAACGCTGAAAGCTGCTTGGTAGAATGCGGAATCGCTCGCCGCTCCGCCCCCATGTCCACGATCCCGCTGCCCCTGATCGAACCCCAGCCTCGCGTGCGTCGCATCGCGCACGAGCGGGTGCGGCTGGCCAAGCGCCTGCGGCATCAGGTGGGCCGGGCGATCGCGGATTTCGGGATGATCGAGGAGGGCGACAAGGTGATGGTGTGCCTGTCCGGCGGCAAGGACAGCTACACGATGCTCGACCTCCTGCTGCAGCTGCGCGAGAAGGCGCCGGTGCGCTTCGACCTGCACGCGGTCAACCTGGATCAGAAGCAGCCCGACTTCCCCGCGCACGTGTTGCCGGAATACCTCGAGTCGATCGGCGTGCCCTACACGATCCTCGAGCAGGACACGTACTCGGTGGTCAAGCGCGTCGTGCCCGAGGGCAGGACGATGTGCTCGCTGTGTTCGCGCCTGCGCCGCGGTGCGTTGTATGCGCATGCGGAGGCCGAAGGCTTCACGAAGATCGCGCTCGGCCACCATCGCGACGACCTGGTCGCCACGTTCTTCCTGAACATGTTCTTCCACGCGAAGTTGGCCGGCATGCCGCCCAAGTTGCGCTCCGACGACGCAAAACACATCGTCATCCGCCCGATGGCCTATGTGCGCGAGGCGGATATCGCGACCTATGCTCAATCGCGCGGCTTCCCGATCATCCCGTGCAATTTGTGCGGATCGCAGGAAAACCTGCAGCGCAAGCAGGTGCAGAAGATGATGGCGCAATGGGAGAAGGAATCTCCCGGCCGCATCGAAACCATCGCGCGCGCGCTCGGCGACGTGCGACCCTCGCAATTGAGCGATCCGAAGTTGTTCGACTTCCTGGCGCTCGGCGCGCGGGGCGATGCGCCGCTGCCGGATGCGCACGCGTGGTTGTCGGGCGACGGGCGCGAGGATGATGTCGCCGGCGACGGCGTCGATCTCGACGCGTAAACTCCTTTCCCTTGTTCTCCATTTCCGCGCTTGCGGGAATGACGCTTTTCTAGGATCTCGATGTTCTTTCGCAACCTGACGCTGTTCCGCTTCCCCACTTCCCTCGACTTTTCCGAACTCGAAGCCCGCCTGGGCGAATGCGCGCTCAAGCCCGTCGGCGCGCTGGAGTTGTCCTCGCGCGGCTTCGTCTCGCCCTTCGGGCGCGATGGCGAAGCGCTGTCGCATCGCATTTCCGATGCGATCTGGCTGAGCGTGGGCACCGAGGACAAACTGCTGCCGGGCGCGGTCGTGAACGACCTGCTCTCGCGCAAGCTCGAGGAAATCGAGAAGAAGGAGGGCCGCAAGCCCGGCGGACGCGCGCGCAAGCGGCTGAAGGAAGACCTCGTCCACGAGTTGTTGCCGCGCGCCTTCGTGCGCCCCGGTCGCACGGACGCGCTGCTCGATCTCGGGCACGGTCTGTGCATCGTCGATTCGTCTTCACGCAAGTCGGCCGAGAACGTCGTCAGCGAAATCCGTCACGCGCTGGGCAGCTTCCCCGCGCTGCCGGTCAATGCAGAAGTCGCGCCGCGCAGCATCCTGACCGGGTGGGTCGCCGGCGAACCGCTGCCCGAAGGCCTGTCCATCGGCGACGAATGCGAGCTCAAGGACGCCGCCGACAAGGGCGCGGTCGTGAAGTGCCAGCGGCAGGAACTGCAGGGCGACGAGATCGCAAAGCACCTGGAATCGGGCAAGCAGGTCACGCGCCTGGCGCTCACGCTGGACGACCACGTCTCCTTCGTCCTCGGCGAAGACCTCGTGGTGCGCAAGTTCAAGCTGCTCGACGGCGCGGTCGATGCGCTGGAATCCACCGAACGCGACGACGTCCGCGCCGAACTCGATGCGCGCTTCGCGCTCATGGCCGCCGAAGCCAAGCGGCTGTTCAACGTGCTCGAGCCTGCGCTGAAGATCTCGCGCGTCGAAGACTGATCCTCGCGTGGAACGTGCGCCGCACGCAATCCGTGCGGCGCCATCGACACACTTTCCCTGCGCGCGACCCTACAATCGCCGCGTCCCCCGACGTCTTCCGCGCACGAACTGATGCCCCATCTCCGTCGCCTGCTGGCGCCGCGTCCCCCCGTCATCGAACGCGACGTCACGTCGCTCGAGCTCGAGGACGGACGACGAATCGAAATCCAGCGCGTGCGCAATCCGCGCGCGCGCCGCCTTCGCCTCTCGGTCGACGAACGCGGTGCGCGCCTGACGCTGCCGCAGCGCGCGAGCCTGGTGTCGGGCGAACGCTTCCTCGCCGAACATCGCACGTGGCTCGCCGAGCAACTCGAACGCTACACATTGCAAGGCCTGCCGGCGCTGCAGCGCGACATCACCACGTCGCTGCCCTTGCGCGGTGCGGAGATTCCGTTGCGTTGGGCCGAAGGGCGCTTCACGTCGCTGGAATTCGACGCGCTCGCCGGCGAAGCGGTTTTCCGCACGACATCGCGCGCGACCGAAACCGCGATGCGCCGCGCGCTGCGCGATTTCTACGAAGGCCAGGCGCGCACGGACATCGGGCGCTGGTTGCCGAAATACTTGCCGTCGTTGCCGCGTCCGCCGCGTCGCGTGCAGTTCAAGGTGATGTCGTCGCAGTGGGGTTCGCTCGCGCCGAACGGCGTGGTCGCGCTCGATCTCGCCCTCGTGCTCGCGCGGCCTTCGGCGTTCGAGTACGTGCTCGTGCATGAGCTCTGCCATCTGCTGCGCGCCGATCACTCGCGTGCGTTCTGGCACGAGGTCGAAATGCGCTTCCCCGCATGGCGCGAAGAACGCGATTACTTCCACGCCGACGGGCGGCGCCTGAAGGCCACGCTGCGTTCGCTGCTGGCCGGTTGATCGCGTTCGCACCGTTTTCCGAAGTCTCCGAACACTGGAATCGCCGGCATGCGCAACGCCTCCCTGATCCTCTCCGTGGGCCTGGTGTCGCTCGCGCTCGTCGCCTGCGGCAAGTCGCCGAGCGAGCGCGCGGCCGAGGCTGCGATCGAACGCGCGACGGGCCAGAAGGCCAATGTCGACGCCAAATCCGGCGAAGTCACCATCGAGTCCAAGGACGGCCAGAAGATGCGGATCGCCGGCGGCGATGCGGCCACGCTTCCGGTCGAGTTCCCGAAAGACGTCTACCTGCCGTCGAAGTTCAAGGTCCTCAGCGTCATGCAGATGCAGGACGTGATGGTCGTGCAGCTCGACGTGCCCGGTGACTTGGCTGCGCTCACGGATGCGAGCGGGAAGAAGATGGCGACCGAAGGCTGGAAGCAGACGCTGTCGATGCAGGCCGCCGAAGGCCAGCACGTCACGATGTACGAGAAGGACAAGCGCCAGGCCACGGTGTCGTTCGCCGATGACGGCGAGCCGGGCGTGAAGCTCAACCTGCAGTTGGGGAAGCAGCAGTAAAAAAGCCGCCGATCGCATCGGCGATGCCGCGCGGATCTTCCATGTGCAGGTGGTGCGTGCCGGACAGCACCACCGCTTCACCGTTGCGCAGCACGGCGGCGCGTTCGCGACGCATGCCTTCGGGGAAATACGGCGGCGCCGGATCGGCGTAGAGCACGCGCACCGGACATTCGATGTGCGCGATGAGGTCGCGCACCTGGCCTTCGGTCATGCGCACGGCGGTGGCGACCGTCAGACGCGGATCGCTGCTCCAGACCCAGCCACCGTCCACCGCGCGCGTGCCGCGTTCGACGAGCAGGCGCGCGACCGGCTCGCTGAGATCGTTGGCCTGCATGCGTGCGCGGATCGCGGTCTCGCGATCGGGAAACACGCGCAGCGATTTGCCCCCCAGCGCGCGACGCGCGGCGATCGATTCGCGCAGGCGCTGCGCGGTGCGGTCTTCGCGATCGGCGAGTGCGCCGAGGGCTTCGATCGCGAGGAAACGCGTCACCCGTTCGGGGGCGGCGGCCGCGAGGATCGTGCCGATCGCGCCACCCATCGAATGCCCGAGGACGGCGAAGCGCTCCCAACCCAGCGCGTCGGCGGCATCGAGCACCGTTTGAACGGTGCCGGAGAGCGAGTAGTCCGAACCCGCGGGAAGATGCGGGCTCGTGCCGTGGCCCGGCAGGTCGAGCGCGACGAGGTCGATGTCGTGCAGATGCGCGGCCAGCGGGACGAAGGTCGCCGCGTTGTCGAGCCAGCCATGCAACGCGAGCACCGGCGTGCCGGTGCCGCCGCGCAATGCGGTCAATCGCCCGTATGGGGTTTCGAGGACGATCTCGCGCAAGGGCGCGGCGGTGCTCATGCGCGCAGCGCCTTCGAAGCGAGCACGGCGAGTGCGTCGGCGTGCGCCGGTGCATCGTTGAGGCAGGGGATGTACTGGAACCGCTGCCCGCCGGCGGCGCGGAAGGCGTCGGCATTGGTTTGCGCGATCTCTTCCAACGTCTCCAGGCAATCGACCGCGAACCCCGGACACACGACGTCGACGCGACGCACGCCGCTGCGCGCGAGCGATTCGAGCGTCGTGATCGTCGCCGGCTCCAGCCAGCGCTCCTTGCCGAAGCGCGACTGGAACGTGAGCACGTAGTCGTTCTCGTGCAGGCCGAGCAGGCCCGCGATCGCCGCGACGCTGGCCGCGCATTGCACTGCATACGGATCGCCGTTGTCGACGACGCGTTGCGGCAAGCCGTGGAAGGAGAACACGAGGCGATCGCCGCGACCGTTGGCGTCCCAGTGCGCCTGGATCGAATCGGCCGCGGCCTGCAACCACCCGGCATCGAGGTGGTATTCGCGGATCACGTGCGCGGGCAGCGCGCCGGATTGGCGGACGGCATCGTCGACCGACGCGGTGGTCGTCGTCGAATACTGCGGATACAGCGGAAGCACCACCGCGCGCTTCACGCCGTCGCGTTGCAAAGCCGCGAGCACCTCGTCGACCGCGGGCTGGCCGTAGCGCATCGCATGCACCACGCGCGATTCCGGCAGGCGCGCCTGCACCGCGGCGGCCAGCCGACGCGTGAACACCGCGAGCGGCGAGCCATCGGCCATCCAGATTTCCGCGTACTTGTGCGCGACGCGACGACTCCGCAGGGGCAGGATCACGAAGTGCAGCAACGGCCACCACATCACCCGCGGGATCTGCACCACGCGCGGGTCCATCAGGAACTGCGAGAGGTAGCGACGCACCGCGACGGGCGTCGGCGCGTCGGGCGTACCGAGGTTGACCAGGACGATGGCGGTGTCGGCCGCGCTGGGGGGACGGACGTCGGACATGCGCATAGGATGTCATGCGCGCGCGTCGGTTCGCTCGCGATTCATCGCCGCGCGCGGAGACTGAACCGTCGCTGGCCGTTGTGGTCATTGGTCGTCATTGCGTTGCCCCCGCCCCGATCGTGGAGTTCCCCATGCCTCGCAAGACCCGCCGTGCCCTCACCGTCGCAGTGGCTTCGCTGCTGCTAGCCTCGAGCCTGCAGTCCGCCTTCGCCGGCGTGCGCGAGGACGAGCGCGCCCGCAACGCGTTGCGCGTGATCACCGACATCCAGGCCATCCCCGAGAACGCGATCCCCGACAAGCTGCTCGACGAAGCCAAGGCGATCGTGATCGTCCCCGACACCATCAAGGCCGGCCTGGTCATCGGCGGGCGCCGCGGCCACGGCGTGATGGCGGTGAAGCTGCCCGACGGCACGTGGTCCAACCCCAGCTTCATCACGCTCACCGGCGGGAGCATCGGCTTCCAGGCGGGCGTGCAATCCTCCGACGTCGTGCTGGTCTTCCGCAGCGAGCGCGGCGTGGATTCGATCGTCAACGGCAAGTTCACCCTCGGCGCCGACGCGGCCGTGGCCGCAGGTCCGGTGGGCCGCAATGCGGCGACGGCCACCGACGGGCAGTTCAAGGCGGAGATCTGGTCGTGGTCGCGTGCGCGCGGGTTGTTCGCCGGCGTCGCGCTGGATGGCGCGGTGCTCTCGATCGACGATGGCGCCAACGAGGCCGCGTACGGCAGCGGCAGCACGCCGCGCATGATCTTCGAGAACCGCGCGACGCAACTCCCGTCGGCGGACCTGGTCAAGGTGCGCGACCAACTGGAAGAAGCCACCGCGCTCGCACGCAGCAATCGCGGCACCGGTACGCCGGTCGCGAGCGCGGCACCGGTGGGCGCGACGGCGACGCCCGCGCCGACCGTCATCGAGACGACGACGGTCACCGGCGGCACCACGCCCGTCGTGCCGGATGAGGATGCGCCCGCGCGCACCGAGTCCTTGCCGCCGACCCCCTGATCCGCCGCACCCGCGCGTCGGAACGCCCGGACCGCCCGTTCATCTTCGGGCGGTTCTAACATCGGCTGCGTTATCCTGTCGGTCTCTTTCCCCCAGAAAGGCACTCCACATGGGCGGTTTCAGCATCTGGCATTGGCTGATCGTGCTGGTGATCGTGGTCCTGGTGTTCGGTACCAAGCGGCTCGGCAACGTCGGCAAGGACGTCGGTGAAGCGGTGAAGGGCTTCAAGAAGGGCATGAGCGACGACGACAAGCCCGCCGCACGCCTGCCCGACGCCACTCGCGAAGAGCAGGACCTGCGCGACCGCGAGCGCCGCGAGCAAGAGCAGCGTAACGATCCGCCGCGCTGAGGCGCGCGATGTTCGACATCGGCTTCAGCGAGATTTTCCTGATCGCGGTCATCGCGCTGATCGTGCTCGGCCCTGAAAAACTGCCCAAGGCCGCGCGGTTCGCCGGCTTCTGGGTGAGCAAGGCGCGCGCGCAGTGGCATTCGGTGAAGCAGGAGTTCGAACAGGACCTCGCCGCCGACGAACTCAAGCGCAGCCTGGCCGAAACACGTGCGTCGCTGCGCGAGGCGGAAGAGCAATTGCGCGCGGGCGCCAACTCGATCCAGGACCGCATGAAGCAGGAATTCGACGACGTGGCCGCCGCGGCGGTCGCGGGCGTCGAGCCGGGCGCGGGCACGGCGTCGGAAGGCGAGCAACAGTCGCTGCTGCCGGAACGCAAGGAAGACGAAGAAGAAGAGCGTTCGATGGAATCGGCCAGCCACATGGATTGGGAACCGCCGATCCCCGCCGACGAAGACGACGAAGACGAGGTCGCACCTCCGCACCCGAAGCACACCGACGACACCCATGCAGGACGCTGATTCTTCCGCACCCTCGCGCCTCGTCGATCACCTGATCGAACTCCGTTCGCGCCTGATGTGGGCGCTGGCGGGCCTGTTGTTGGTGTTCGGCGCGTTGATGCCGTTCGCCGCGCAGCTCTACGACCGGATCGCCTACCCGCTGATCAGCCAGCTGCCTTCGGGCCAGCGCATGATCGCGATCGATCCGGCGGGCGGCTTCTTCGTCCCCGTGAAGCTCGCGTTCTTCACCGCGGTCTTCATTTCCGCGCCGTGGTTGCTCTACCAGGCGTGGTCGTTCGTGGCGCCGGGGTTGTACAAGCGCGAAAAGCGGCTCGCCGCGCCCCTGCTCGCCTCGTCGGTGCTGTTGTTCTACGCCGGCTGCGCGTTCGCGTACTTCCTCGTGCTGCCCTCGGTGTTCCACTTCCTGACGAAGTTCACGCCCGAGTCGGTGCAGATGGCACCGGACCTGGGCAAGTACATCGACTTCGTGCTCGTGTTGTTCCTGGCCTTCGGCGCGAGCTTCGAGCTGCCCGTCGCGCTGGTCATCCTCGTGCTGCTCGGCTGGGTGACGCCGAAGCAGCTGACTGCGTGGCGCGGCTACGCGATCGTCGGCATCTTCGTGGTCGCGGCGGTGATCACGCCGCCGGACGTCATTTCGCAGTTGATGCTCGCGATCCCGATGATGCTGCTGTACGAAGCGGGCATCCTCGCCTCGCGCTTCGTCGCGCCGAAGAAAGTCGAAGAAGAAACCGAAACGCCCGAGGCCTGATCCTCAGGCTTCGATGCCGTTGAAGGGCTGCGTCGGCGCCTGCGGGTCGTCGAAGATGTCGCGCCACGCGATGTACGCGCCGCCCGCGAGCATGACCAGCATCGCCGCGGCGAAGGCGAGCAAGGGCAGCATCATCAACAGCGCGCCCACCGCCGGATGCACCAGGCCGCCGATCCAGGCGAACAACTGCGAGATCAGCAGCACCACGATCGCCGCGACCAGCGTGCCGGCGACGAACAACGCGGCGGCGACGAGGTTGGCGCCGACATTGCGCACCGAGGCGCGCAGCGCATCGCGCACCGCTTCGACGATGCCGAGGTTGGAGAACAACACCAGCGGCACGGCGAACAACATCACCGCGTAGGTGAAGTAATTGAACGTGAGCTGCGCGATCGCGAGCAGGCCCGGGTGCGCCGGCTGCGGCATCACCGGCGTGGCGCCGCCCATCGCACCGCGAATGGCGCCGAGGTACTCCTGCCAATACGTCGGCCCGGCGAGCGCGATGAAGACCATGCCGCCCAGGATCGCCAGAACGATCTGGAACAGCCCGAGCAACGCAAGCGCCGGCAAGCGCGGCGAACGGAACGGCGCGAACAGATCGCGCGCGCGCACCGGCCGGCCGGCTTCGGCTTCGCGGATCACGTGCATCATTCCGCCGAGCAGGATCGGCACCAGCACCATCAGGCCGATGAACAAGGGCACGAACGCGATGGCCACCAGCATCAGGTTCGGCGCGGCGTTCGCTTCGCCGCGCACGGCGACGACGACGGCGACCATCACCAACGCGAACAGATAGAGCGTCGCCATGAACAACAGCGCGGCGCCGAACACGGCCTTCGGGTTGCGCGCACCAAGGTCGATCGCGGCGCGAAACCACGCCAGGCCCTGGGAAACCGGGATCTTGCGGACTTGCATCGATGCTCCGTCGCGGTGGGGGCCGCAGCAGATGGGGGGATGGATCAGGGCACGTGCCGCAGGTGCCGCGCGTGGCGCACGAAGCGCCGCAGCACCCGGCGCGCGTGCGGCGCGGCCGTGACGTTGCGGCTCACCTGCTTCGCGCAATGGCCTTCGCGCGCGAGCGCGTCGTGCCGGGCGCGCACGTAACCGCGCATGTGCGTGCCGCTGAATTCGGGATGGAACTGCACGCCCCAGACATGCCCGCGCCAGCGGAAGGCGTGGCAATCGTCCAGCGGCGAGCGCGCGAGCACCAGCGCATCGGCCGGCGCGCGCAGCACGGTCTGCAAGTGCGTGGCCTGCGCGGGGAATTGCGCCGGCAGGCCGCGGAACAAGGGGTCTTCGTCGGCCGGCGGGTGCAGCTCGAGCCCGATGGTCCCCATCTCGCGACCGGAGGGGTTGTAGCCGACCTCGCCGCCGAGCGCGTGCGCGATCAGCTGGTGGCCGTAGCAGATGCCGAACAGCGGCACGCCTTCGTGCGCGGCTTCGCGCAACCACGCGGCGCTGCGCTCGCTCCAGTCGTGCTTGTCGGTGACCATCGCGCCCGACCCGGTGACGATCACCCCCGCGAAGCCTTCGGTCGAGGGCAGCGGATCGCCCGCCTCCACGTTCGCCACGACCGCCTCGTCGCGGGCCAGGCCGGCGGCGACGCGGATCCAATGGGGGAAGGTGCCGTGCCGGCGCATCGAGGCGACGGGCTGGCCGGTTTCGAGGATCAGGAAGGGGCTGTTCAAGGCGGGGCTATTGGGGCAAAACGGCCGGAAAATGCAGGCATTGCGCCGGGGCATCGGCGCGCGCACCTATACTAGCCCGCTTTTACGCCACCACGTCCGCGCACCATGCAGCAGAACGGCAAGCCGGCACCGATCACGTTCCAGGAATTGATCCAGCGCCTCAACACGTATTGGGCGGCGCAGGGTTGCGTGCTGATCCAGCCGCTCGACCTCGAAGTCGGCGCCGGCACGTTCCACCCGGCCACCTTCCTGCGCGCGCTCGGCCCCGAGCCGTGGAACGCCGCGTACGTGCAGCCGTGTCGTCGCCCCGCCGACGGCCGCTATGGCGAAAACCCCAACCGGCTGCAGCGTTACTACCAATACCAGGTGGTGATGAAGCCCAACCCCGACAACATCCAGGAGCTGTATCTCGGCTCGCTGGTGGCGCTCGGGCTGGACCCGCTGGTGCACGACCTGCGCTTCGTCGAGGACAACTGGGAATCGCCGACGCTCGGCGCCTGGGGCCTGGGCTGGGAGGTCTGGCTCAACGGCATGGAAGTCACGCAGTTCACCTACTTCCAGCAGGCCGGCGGCATCGAATGCCGCCCGGTGCTCGGCGAGATCACCTACGGCCTCGAGCGCCTGGCGATGTACCTGCAGAACGTCGACAACGTGTTCGACCTGGTGTGGACGACCGGCCCGCAGGGCACGGTGTATTACCGCGACGTCTACCACCAGAACGAAGTCGAACAGTCGGCCTACAACTTCGAGCATGCGGACGTCGCCGAGCTGTTCCATCGCTTCGACGCCTGCGAGAGCGAAGCGATGAAGCTCGTCGAACTCAATCTACCGCTGCCGGCCTACGACCAGGTCTGCAAGGCGTCGCATTCGTTCAACCTGCTCGATGCGCGCCGCGCGATCGGCGTGACCGAACGCCAGCGTTACATCCTCCGCGTACGCAAGCTCGCGCAGGCGGTGGCCGAAGCGTATTTCGCGCAGCGCGAGAAGCTGGGCTTCCCCGGCCTGAAAAAGAAGGAAACCGTTTGATGGCCGCGATGGAACCGCTGCTGGTCGAACTCGGCACCGAGGAATTGCCGGTCAAGGCGCTGCCCGGCCTGGCGCAGGCGTTCTTCGACAACATGATCGAAGGCTTCGTGCGCCGCGGGATCGCGCTGGATCGCGGCGATGCCAAGCCGCTCTATTCCCCGCGCCGCCTCGCCGTGCTGTTGCCGGGCGTGGCCGTCGAACAGGACGAGCAGCGCAGCGAAGTCCTCGGCCCGTATCTCAACGTCGCGCTCGACACCGATGGCCAGCCCACGCGCGCGCTGCAAGGGTTCGCGCAGAAGGCCGGCGTCGAATGGACCGCGCTGGAACGCACGAGCGACGCGAAGGGCGAGCGTTTCGTCCATCGTTCGGTGAAGCCGGGCGCGAAGACCGCCACGCTGCTGCCCGAACTGGTGCGCGAAGCGATCGCCGCGATGCCGATCCCGAAGCCGATGCGCTGGGGCGCGCACGAACACGCATTCGCGCGGCCGGTGCATTGGCTGGTGCTGCTGCTCGGCGGGGAAGTCGTCGAAGGCGAGGTGCTCGGCGTGCGCGCCGGGCGCAATTCGCGCGGCCATCGTTTCATGCACGACAAGCCGGTGTGGATCAACGCGCCGGGCGATTACGTCGATGCGCTGCGTGGCGCGAAGGTGCTCGTCGATCCCGACGAGCGCCGCGAAAACATCGTGCGCGAAGTCGAAGCCGCAGCCACGCAGGCCGGCGGCACCGCGCGCGTGTCCGCTGACAATCTTGCGCAGGTCGCGTGCCTGGTCGAATGGCCGAGCGCGGTGCTGTGCGGGTTCGAAGCCGACTTCCTGGCCGTGCCGCAGGAAGCGCTCATCGCGACGATGGAAGACAACCAGAAGTTCTTCCCGGTGCTCGATGCGCAGGGCAAGTTGACGCCCGCCTTCGTCGGTATCGCGAACATCGTGTCGAAGGACGTCGCCGAAGTCCGCAAGGGCTACGAGCGCGTGATCCGTCCGCGTTTCGCCGACGCGAAGTTCTTCTTCGTCGAGGACATGAAGCAAGGCCTGTCGTCGATGCGCGAGGGCCTGGCGAACGTCACCTACCAGGCCAAGCTCGGCACGCTCGCCGACAAGGGCCGTCGCGTGGCGCAGCTCGCCGAAACCATCGCGCGCGAGATGTTCCTCGAACCGGAACCCGCACGTCGCGCCGCCGAGCTGTCGAAGGCGGACCTGCAATCGCGCCTGGTGAACGAATTCCCCGAACTGCAGGGCATCGCGGGCCGCTATTACGCCGCCGTCGAAGGCGAACCGACCGACGTCGCGAACGCGATCGACGAGTCGTACATGCCGCGTTTCGCTGGCGATGCGGTCGCGCCCTCGCCGATCGGCCAGGTGCTCGCCATTGCAGAACGCCTCGACACGCTGACGGGCGGTTTCGCCGCGGGTTTGAAGCCGACGGGCAACAAGGACGCCTTCGCGCTGCGTCGCAATGCCCTGGGCCTGGCGCGCACGATCATCGAGCGCGGCATCGACCTGGATCTGCCGCGTTTGATCGAAGCCGCGCGCGGCCAACTCGGCGCGATCGGTGCGCAGACCACGAACGACGAGCTCTACGACTTCATCATCGACCGCCTGCGCGCGTACTACGCCGACAAGGGCGTGCCGCCGCAGCAGTTCGAAGCCGTCGCTGCGCTGCGTCCCGTGTCGCTGCTCGACTTCGACCGCCGCCTGCAGGCGATCGGCGCGTTCGCCGTGTTGCCGGAGGCCGAAGCGCTGGCCGCCGCGAACAAGCGCATCCGCAACATCCTGAAGAAGGCCGAGGGCGACGTGGCTTCGGCCGTCGACGCCGCGCGCTTCACCGACGGCGCCGAGCGCGAGCTGGGCGAAGCGGTCGATGCGGCCGTGGGCGAAACCGACGCTTCGCTGAAGGCCCGCGACTACGTGGCCGTGCTCGGCCGCCTCGCGCGCCTGCGCCCGCAGGTGGACGCGTTCTTCGACCAGGTGATGGTGAATGTCGACGATGCCGCGGTGCGCAACAACCGCCTCGCGTTGCTGAAGCGGCTCGCCGATCGCCTGGGCAGCGTGGCCGCGATCGAGCATCTCTCGACCTGAGCTATCCCCCGGCCGGGTATGCTCGGCCGTATGGTCCCGGTCTCCCCCCGCCCGGTCTCACAAGCTCTGCTGCTGACCGCGCTCGTTTTGAGCGCGGCGCCCGCGTTCGCCGCCAAGGTCGCGGACGTGCAGGTGCGCGGCCTCGATCCGGTGATGACCGAAAACGTGAAGCGCTCGCTGTCGCTGGTCGATTCGATCGGCCGCGACGTCTCGGGTCGCCGCATGGGTTACCTGGTGCGCGAAGCCGAAGCGCAGACGCGCGAAGCGCTGGAGCCTTTCGGTTACTACTCGCCGACGATCACCATCGACCGCACGCGCGTGCCCGATGCGCCGGTCACTGTCACCATCAGCGTGGTGCTGGGCGATCCGGTGCGCGTGCGCAACTTCGATGTGGGCATCGATGGCGAAGGCGCGGGCGATCGGTATCTCCAGCAGGAGATCACCGCGTTCAAGCCCACGATAGGCCAGGTGTTCGACCACGCGATCTATGAGTCGTCGAAGGCGCAGGTCACGCGGCGTCTCGCGGAGCGTGGGTACTTCGATGCCGATTTCACCGCGCGCCGGGTGGAAGTCACGCGCGCGGACAAGGCGGCCGATGTCTCGCTGCGCTGGAACAGCGGCATGCGCTACGACATGGGCAAGGTCACGTTCGCGCAGACGCCCAAGCGCATCGTGCGCGATGCCCTGCTCGGCAAGTTGGTCTACTGGAACGAAGGCGAGTACTACCACCAGGGCCGTCTGGATCGCCTGCGTAAATCGCTGACGTCGCTCGATTACTTCTCGCGCATCGACATCGAGCCGCAGCCGGAGAAGGCCGTCGATGGGCAGGTCCCGGTCGTCGTCACGCTCACGCCCGCCAAGCGCGATGTGTACACCGCCGGCGTGAGCTACGGCACCGACAGCGGCGCGGGCGTGCGCTTCGGGCTCGAACGGCGTTACGTCAACGATCGCGGGCACAAGGCGCTGGCGCAGATCGATTACGCGCAGCGCAGGAAGACCGCGACGTTGCAGTACCGCGTGCCGGCGTTCCTTTGGCTCGATGGTTGGTACACGGCGAGCCTGCAGCTGGCCGACGAACAAAGCCAGTTCGCGGATACGCGACGCCTCGAATTGGTCGGCAGCCGAAGCGGTGAGATCAATCGCAACCTGACGGCCATCGTGTCGCTGCACGCCTTGCGCGAACGCTGGCGCTTCCCGTCCGGCAATCCGCTCGATCCCGAAGTGCCGTATCAATACGCCTCGCTGTTGTATCCGGCACTCACCGCCGAATACATCGATGCCGACGATCGCCTGTATCCGCGGCGCGCGCTCGCGGGAACGGCGACCGTGCGCGGCGGCATCCAGGGCGTGGGTTCGGATGCGACGTTCCTGCAGTTGCACACGACCGCGCGCTGGATCCGCGGCCTCGGGCCCGACAATCGCTTGTTGCTGCGCGGCGAATACGGGCACACGTTCACCAACGAGTTGTTTCAGATTCCGTTGAGCCTGCGCTACTTCGCGGGTGGCGATCGCAGCGTGCGCGGGTACGGGTGGCGCGAAATCGGTCCCCGCAACGGCGATTACGCCGAAGGCGCGAAGAACGTCGTGACTGGCAGTGTCGAATTCGAACGCTACTTCCTGCCAGAATGGGGCGGCGCGGCCTTCGTGGATTTCGGCGATGCCTACGACGGCACCACGCCGAACCTGCATTACGGTGTCGGCATCGGCGCGCGATGGCGCTCGCCGGTCGGGCCCGTGCGCGTGGATGTCGCGCGTGGTCTGACGGGCGATGAAGCGGGCTGGACCGTGTCGCTCAACATCGGGGCGGACCTGTGAGGGGCGTGCCGCTCACGCCGGAGCAGCGCGCCGAACGCGCAGCGGCGCGGCGTGCGTTGGCGCGGAAAGTCGCGTTCCGTTCACTGCTGGGTGCGTTTGCGCTCGTCGTCCTCGCGATTGCGCTGGTGTATTGGCTGCTCACGACGGTGGGTGGGCGCGATGTGTTGCTCGCGCAGGTTGTCTCGCGATTACCTGCGGGCGCGAGCTTGACCTGGCAAAGCGCGGAAGGGCCGGTGTCGGGGCCGTTGACGATGCATGGCGTGCGGTTCGTTTACGCGTCGGATCCTGCGCAGCCCACCAAGCGCATCGTGTTCACCGCGAAGACGATCTTCGTCGATCCGGCGATTCGCCCTTTGCTCGGGCGCACGTTGCGGCTGGATGCGCTCGATGTGCGGGGTGCGACGCTCGAATTGCCCGAGAGCGATGAGCCCTTCGAGTTCCCGCGATGGCCCGAATCGTTGCCGAAGATCGAGCCGCCGCTCGCGTTGGAGGCCGATACGATCCGCATCGACGGATTGCGCTTGACGCAATCGGGCGTTCCGACGATCGCGATCCGCCAGGCCGGCGGTGGCTTGCGCGCGTCGCGCGGGTTGCTGCATGTCGAGCACGTCACTGTCGACAGCGATCTCGGCCGCTTTGCGATGCATGGCGATTACGTGCCGCGCGAACGCTATCGCACCGATTTCGTCGCGACGGCCGTGTTGCCGACGCAGGGTGGGCGCACCGCGCCGCGCTTCGGCATCGTCGCGCGCGGCGATGTCGCGAAGCTCGACATCGCGGTGGCGGGCCGTTTGCCAGCACCTGCGCAGGCGACGTTCACGCTGCGCGGCGAACCCGATCCGCGTTGGCATCTGCGCGCGAAGGCGCCGGTGCTGGATCTGTCGTTGCTCAGCGGCGGCGAGCCGAGCGAAACGCCGCTCGCCGTCGAGTTGCGCGCCGATGGCCTCGGTGGAAGCGCGACGATCCAGGGTTCCGTGCGCCAAGGCGATCTGCGCGCGGTGATCCAGCCATCGAAAGTGCGGCTGGACGACAAGGTGCTGACCGTCGAGCCGCTCATCATCGATGCGCTCGACGGGCGCACGCGCTTGCAAGGCTTCGCCGACTTGCGCGATCCGAATCGCCAGCGGCTGCGCTTCGCGATCAATGCACGCGGCTTGCGTTGGGGCGGCACGGCGGATGCGCCGGCGGTGGTCGCCGATGCGGACTTCGGGATCGCGGGCAGGCCCGATCTGTGGGCCGCGAAGGGCGAAGGCCGCTTCCTGCGCGAGAACCAACGCGCGACGCTGATCTTCGATGCACGCGGCGATACGGTGCACGCGGTCGTCAACGCGCTGCAGGCGCGCATGCCGAACGGCACGCTCGATGCGAAGGGCGACGTGCGTTGGTCGCCCGCGCTCGCATGGCAACTCGATGCGACGCTGGCGGGATTCGATCCCGGTTATTTCGTGCCGGCGTTCCCCGGCCGTGTGCAGGGCAGGCTGACGACGCGCGGCAATGCGCGCAGCGATGGACAAGGCTTCGACGCGACGCTCGATGCGCCTTCGCTGCGCGGCACCTTGCGCGGTCGCCCGCTCGATGCGCGTGCGAAGGTCGCGTTGCACGGCAGCGATGTCGAAGGCGATGTCGCGTTGTCGCTCGGCGGCAGTCGTGCGACGGCAAAGGGGCGCGTGGGTGCGACGCTCGCGGTCGATGCGCGCTTCGAACCGCTGCGACTCGATGATCTGATGCCCGGCGCGGGCGGCGTGTTGCGTGGGACTGCGTCGTTGCGCGGGCCGCGTGCGACGCCCGACATCCAGGCCGACCTCACCGGCGAAGCCTTGCACTGGGGCGATTACCGCGCTGCGTCGCTGCGTGCGAACGGCAGGTTGCCGTGGCGCAACGGCAGTGGCGTGTTGCACGTGGAAGCGCGTGATGTCGAAGCCGGCCTGGCCGTCTCGCATCTGGTCGTCGATGCGCGCGGTGCGATGGAACGACTGTCGCTCGATGCGACCGCGGATACGGCGTACGGCGGCGCGACGCTGTCGGGCGACGCGGTCAAGCGCGGTGCGCAATGGGGCGGTACCTTGTCGACGCTGCGCCTCTCGCCGATGAAGGGATCGCCGTGGGCGTTGGATCGCCCGACGACGTGGCGTTGGGACGGCCGCAATGGCGCGTTGTCGAACGCATGCCTGTCGACGGAAGGCGGCGGCGCGTTATGCGCGAGCGCCGACTGGCCGCGACGTGGCCTCGATGTGCGCGCCGATCGCCTGCCGCTTCAACTCGCGACGCCCTGGTTGCCGCCGCGTGATGACGACCGCCCTTGGTTGTTGCATGGTGACCTGCAGTTGGTCGGGCAGTTGCGGCCGGTCGGTAACGCGTGGCGCGGCAACGTGCGCGTGGCGTCGGCCGATGGCGGCATGCGCAACAGCGAGCGCTCGCGGCGTGATCTGATCTCTTACACGGGGCTGCAGTTCGAAGCGCAATTCGATCCGCAACGCATCTCCGCAACGCTGGGCACGACGTTCAACGAAGACGGCCGCGTCGATGCGCGTATCGCCACCGGTTGGGACGAGTACGCGCCGCTGTCGGGCCAGGTCACGCTGCGCACCGATTCGCTGACGTGGATGGAGCTGTTGTCGCCGGACATCGTCGAGCCCACGGGCTTGATCGAAGGCAACATCGCGCTCGGCGGCACGCGTGCGCAACCGACGCTCGGCGGCCAGGCGCATCTGTCGAACTTCCAGGCGGACGTGCCGTCGCTCGCGCTCGAGTTGCACGATGGCGATGTCCGCCTCGATGCGTTGCAGGACGGTACGGCGCGCATCGCGGGCTCGATCCGCTCCGGTGAGGGCACGCTCCAGGTCAACGGTTCGCTCGGTTGGCGCGGCGACGACACGCCGCTCGTGCTCAACGTCACCGGCGACAAGGTGCTGGCCGCCGACACGCGCGACCTGCACGCGGTGATCGCGCCGAATGTCACCGTGCGTTACGCGGCGAAGCAACCGCTCGAGGTGACCGGGACGGTGACGGTCCAGGAAGCGCGCATCGCACTCGAAGGTCTCGAAGGCGGCGTGACGCGTTCGCCCGATGTCGTCGTGCTCGATCCGGTGGATCCGAAGCGCACGGCTGCCTCGCCGCTGTCGCTCGATCTCACGCTCGTGCTTCCCGAAGACGCGGTCGCGCTCAACGGGTTCGGTCTCGACGGCACGCTCACTGGCCAACTGCGCGTGCGTCAACGTCCCGGCCGCGAGATGGTCGGCGATGGCACGCTGGAAGTGGGAGGCACGTACAAGGCGTATGGGCAGAAGCTGTCGGTCTCGCGCGGCGAGTTGATCTGGAGCAACGCGGCGATCGTCGATCCGTTGCTCAACATTCGCGCGGAACGCGTCGTCGGCGATGTCACCGCGGGCATCCAGGTGCGCGGGCATGCGACCTCGCCGCAGGCCGAGGTCTGGGCGGAACCTGCGATGGACGAATCCGAGGCGCTCTCCTATCTCGTGCTCGGCCGTCCGCTCAGCACCGCCAGCAGTGACGAGGGTCGCCAGCTCGATGCAGCCTCTGCAGCGCTGTCCGCGGGCGGTGGATTGCTCGCGTCGCAACTCGCCACGCGCCTGGGTTTCGACGATGCGGGCGTGATGGATTCGCGCGCGCTCGGCGGCAACGTGTTCGGTGTCGGCAAGTACCTCTCGCCGAAGTTGTATGTCGGTTACGGCGTGTCGTTGCTCGGCACCGGGCAGGTGCTCACGCTGAAGTATTTACTGCGCAAGGGCTTCGACATCCAGATCGAGTCGAGCACCATCGAGAACCGCGGCTCGGTGAACTGGCGCAAGGAGAAGTAACCGCAGGCTGGTACGGCGATGTTTCCAGCTTGACGGAGGGACGTATCCGCCGGGCCTGACCGCCAGCGTCTCATTATGCGATTCAGGGCTGTGCCGGATAGTGCGCGACGCTTTCCCAGAGCCTCATTCCCATGTCGCCCAGCTTCTCCTACAAACGTCTGCGCTACGGACAGGCAATCGTCGCCTCGACGCTCCTCGCGTGGAGTGCTTGCGCCATGGCCAACGTCGTCGTCTATCCCATGACGACGCACATCGCGCCGGAGCACGAAGGCATCGGCCAGATCGAATTGCATTCGAAGAGCGATCAGGTGCAGTACGTGAAGGTGCGCGTCGCGGAGATCGTCGCGCCGGCCACGCGCGATGAGCGCGAGAACACGCTCTCCGCCGACGATGCGCTCGTCGTGTCGCCGCAGCGCCTGGTGTTGTCGCCTGCCTCCTCGCGAACCGTCCGCCTCATCGCGCCCGTCGCGCCGCAGGAAGAGAAGGCGTATCGCGTGTATTTCGAGCCGGTGGATGCGCCGTCGGACGCCACGTTCGAAGAAGCCGTCAGCGCCGATGTGTCGACGAAGCTGGGCGTCAACCTCGTGTTCGGCGCGCTCGTCCGCGTGTTGCCGGACAACGGCCGCATCGGTGCGCGTCTGGTCGACGACGGCAAGCGCCTGTTGAACAACGGCACGCTGCGCATCGGCGCGCTGAAGATCGGCCGCTGCCCCGCCGTCGACAACGAGCGTGACTGCCGCTGGACCGATGTGAACCGCAGCGTCTACCCAACGCACCACATCGAGATGCCGGACATCCCCGGCACCGGTCACTTGGTGCTGCGCTACCAGACCAGTCAGGACGAAACGCCGAAGTTGCTCGCGCTTCAGCCCTGACGCACGGCGCGCATCGCGCGCTCAACCGAATCGGGCACCCGCCCGAACCTTCCCGATGCCGGCCGCTCGAAGCGCGTCGTCGCGGGCTCCCTCAAGCAAGAAAGGAAATCAACGCATGAAGCTTCTCAAGCTCGTGCCGGCCCTCGCGCTGGCCCTCGTTTCGTTCTCCGCCGTCGCCACGCAGAAGGACATCACCGTCGTCGCCAGCGTCGACCCGGCGGTGGAACTGCTGCAGGCCGACGGCACCGCGCTGCCGACCACCATGACGATGGCGTACCTGCCGGGCAACGGCCTGCAGCCGACCGAAGTGAACACGCGCATCTTCACCAATGCCGCCAGCGACATGACGATCCGCCTGGCCACCGCGCCGACGCTGATCAACAACATCAACGCCGCCGCGCCGGCGATTCCGCTGGGCGTGACGTTCGGCGGCACGGCCGTGACCACCGCCGGCGTCGTGCTGACCGAAGCCAACCTGTTCCCGGGCGGCGACATCACCTCCGGTTCGGTCGCGCAGATGCTGCGCATCTCGCAGGCCACGCCGGGCGCCATCACGCACGCCGGTACGTACCAGGGCGTCGTCGGCGTCGTGGTCACGCCGAACCCGTAATGCCCATGGACGACGGGGCACGCATAGCTGCGTGCCCCGCGTCTTTTTCATTCCCAACCGGAAGCCGCCCGTGCCTCGTCGCCTCCTGCTATCAATCGCGATCTCGTACTGCCTCGCCGAAGAGGCGATGGCGGGCATGCTGACGCATTCGGACGTGCCGGCCGGTTTCGAAAGCCTGGTCGACGGGCAGGTCGAACGCGTCGAAGTCCGCATCGCGGGCACGTCGCTCGGCTTGCATCCGGTGCTCGTGCGGCCCGACAGCCTGCACTTCGAAGACGCGTCGCGCCTGGCGCAGAACATGATCGATGCCGGCGTCACGGCGTCCGTCGAATCGCTGCTCGTTGCACTGGGCAGGCAGATGCCCGCGAATCGCCATCTCGCCTGCGGCGATGCCGCCGTGATCGAGACCCAATGCGGCTATGTCACGACCGAGCAGGTCGCCGCGATCTTCGATGAATCGAAAGGCGTGGTGGAACTCTTCGCGAATCCCGCCTGGTTGCCGAGCGCCGCCGCGCGTCGTTCGCGCTGGGTGGCGCCGACGCCCGCCGTGAACGCGCTCGTGCATCGGCACGGCTTCAATTATTCAGACAATGCCGACTACCGCGCTTTCAGCGCGAACGGCATTGGTGCGCTGGGCCTCGGCGAGCGCGGTCATTTCGGTTTCGAATGGCAGTACTCCCACAACCGTCGCGAAGGCGCCGGCGAAAGCCACTTCGCCTTCGACGATGCGTATTACCGCCACGATCTGGATCGGACGCACTACGTGCAGGCCGGTCGCATGGACATGCATGGCCTCGCCAGTCCGTTGGGCGGGAGCTTCCAGCTTGCGCTGATGCCGTTGGGACGCATCGACGGCGTGCGCGCGGGCACCACGCTGGCGTGGGTCGACCAGGAACAGGCGGGACACGGCACGCCGGTCACCGTCGTGTTGTCGCAGCGCGCGCGCGTGGATGCGTTCCGCGGATCGCAGTTGCTGTCGACGTCCTATCTCGACGCGGGCATGCAGTCGATCGACACGCGCATGTTCCCGGTCGGCAGTTATCCGGTCACCTTGCGCGTGATCGAGAACGGCCGCGAAACGCGCAGCGAGACGGTCGCGTTCAGTCGCTCGGGCGGTGAAGGCCTGGGTTCGGATCAATGGCAGTGGTTCGCGCAGGGCGGTCGCGTCGTCGACGTGCCCGGCGATGCGAAGTCGCGTGATGTCGCGCAGTTCGGCGTTCGACTGCCCACGATGCGCGGTGCAAGCCTGAGCAATGCGACGACGGTGTTCGATTCGCGGCGCGCGTACAACGAGACGCGCCTGGATTGGCACGTGTTGACGGGGCTCGGGGCATGGACGATTTCCGCCGGCGCGCTGATCGGCAGCGACGGCACGCGCGGCGACCTGCAGCAGTTGAGCATCGGGCGCACGGTCGCGTGGAATCTGTATCGACAGGCGATGCGCGCGAAGGATTGCCGCGTGGTGGAGGACTGGCCTGCACCGCGTGGCTGCCACTCATCGTTGACTTCGACGATTTCGTTGCCGCTCGCCGGTGGTTCGTTGACGGCGGGCTACACCTACGGTGGCGCCGATCAATTTGCTGCGCCTTGGCACGACCCGCTGTCGCCGCATCTGGATTACGGCGTGAGTCGCCAGCGCAACGAAGGCTACGATGCGACGTTCGCGCGCGCGTTTTCGGTGCAGGGTGGCTTCGTGTCCTTGCGCATGGGTGCGTATCGCCGCGAGGCGGGTAACGTGACCGACGATGGCGTGCATGCGTCGGTGTCGTTCTCGCGGCATCGCAATGCGTCGCAAGCCACGCGGGCGTCGGTGCATCAGACGGCTTCGGTGGATGCGCGGACCTCGCGCAATGGCGACGATGGTGCACAGTTGCGCGGCTCGCAGACGCATCGTTGGGAAGGCGCGACGCGGCGCGAGGTGACGGTGTCGGCTGCGGCGGATACGGATTCGTTGTGGGAAGCCGGCATCGACGGCCGCATCGACGGGCGCTACGGTACTGCGGGCGCGACCGCGTTCCATTACGACACGCAGATGGGATCGAGCGTCGCCTGGACCGCGAATCACACCGGTTCGTTCGCCGTCTCGCGCAATGGCGCGTTCCTCGGCGCAGGTGCGCCGGGTGGCAATCCGGGTGCGGGCGTCGTCGTGCACGTCAACAATTCTTCGCGCGCGTATCCGAAGGGCAGCGTCGCGGCGAAAGTGGCGGGCGCATCTTCCGGCGACGTGCAACTCGGCTTCGGCGAATCGATGTTGGTGCCGATGGAGGGTTACACCGCCGCACGCACGCACGTTGCGGACGGCGACGGCTCGCGTCAGAGCCTCGGCACGGTCGTCTCCGGTGCAGGGCGTCGCGACTGGTTCCTGCAGCCGGGCAAGCTCGGCGTGCAGCAGATCGAAGCGACGCTGACGATGACGTATGTCGGCCGCCTGGTCGACGCGCGCGAGCAGCCCTTGTCGCATGTGTTGCTGCTGGAGTCGCCGACCGGACAGACCGGCGAGGACGGGAGCTTCATCGCGGAATTCGACGGCCATCCCGCGCGCATCTTCGCGCTCGATCCGCTGCAGCTGCATGTCTGCGACGTCGCGGCGCCGGATGCGGTCGCGGCCGTGCAGCGTTTGGGTACGACGCGGTGTCGCGTGGGCAGCGTCGACGAGTTACCGCTCGAGTTGCGCGACGGCGAACGATTCAAGCGGTGGGCGTTGCGCCGCGTTGCGAATCTTCAGGCGAACATTGAACAAGGGGAACCGTGATGCGTCGTTACCTTTTTGCGCTGTTGCTCGCCATCCTCGGTTGTGGCTCGGCGTTCGCCCAGGTTCTCGCGCCCACCGACCATCACGTCGCCGTCTCCAGGACCATGACACGCGGATCTCTCACGTCGGACCTAGCTGTCTTCTTCCCGACAGTCGGCGGAAGCGATGTTGGAGCCCCCCTTCGGTGGGGACGAAACTATTGGACGTGCTGGTCAACGTCGGATCCGGAGAAGGGCGCCTGCCCCAGCACTGATGTGGAGTCCGGAAACTATGGTGAGTCGAAAATCGCTTTGCGTTTCACCGAAGCGCACTCAGGCATGTCTCAAGTACTCGAGGTGAATGCCTACACCTTGCCTTTTTATCCCAATGGGACGCCGTGCAACAGCGGCGCCATCATGATGCTGATCAATGACAGCGTCTTTGTCACCTGCCCTAATAGTGGCCCCCACTATGGTGCCCCTAGCACCGGAAAGAGAATTACGGCCTACATGCTGTCGAGAGAACTTGCGCGTTTGCCGACTGGCGGTGTGTGGACAGCGAATTTGCATTTGCGACTCAACGAATGGGGCGTCGGGCCGATCGCCAACTTCACCGCCGCGCTCACCGTCACCGTCACCGACAACCAAAGCATGCAGGTGTTCCTGCCCGAGTTCCGATCGGCCACGCCGCGCGTCGATTTGAATCTGCGTTCCGTCCCTTCCGCCGGCGGCGCGCGCGCTTCGGGTGAACGAACGGTCGATGCCTGTCTCTACGACGGCTTCAACGCTCACAGCAAGCGCTACACGGTTCGCATGAGCGATCCGTCATCGACCGGCGCCGAAGAAGTCGGTCGCTTCTTCGTGCGACATCCCGCGCCGCAAGGTGCGGCCGGCCAGAATCGCATCGAGTACGAAGTGCACTCGACGACGCGGCCGTTCGGATCGACGCAGTATCAATCCGGGCAGGATCGCGTCTTCGCCAACATTCCCGATGCCGAGGTTCGCCAGGTGTTCCTGCCGAATATCCCTGTTCCGGTCGTGTGCACACCGTGGCCACTGACCTTGCGCACGCCCGAGTTCGCGAACGCGGACAAGCAGGCCGGCTATTACAGCGGCGTGCTGCGTGTCGAGTTTTCGGCTTCAACCACCGCCCCCTGACGTTCCACCCGCACAAAGAAAAACCCCGGCCGTTACCGACCGGGGTTCAAGCGATCCCCTTGGGGAAGATCGCAGGTGCTTTTACGTGCGTTCGATCAGAACGTCACGCTCCAGGTGTTCAGCGTACCCGTGTCGCCAGCGGCGTTGTCGTTCACGCGGAGGTTCCACGTGCCGTTCAGCGCTTCGGAAGACAGGTTCACGGTGAAGGTCTGGATGATGTTGTCGGCGCTGCCGCCGGCACGGTTGCTCAGCACGTACACGGTGCCGTCCGGCGCCACCAGGTCCACCTTCAGGTCGCCCTTGTAGGTGTGCGTGATGTTGACGGCGACCTGCGCGTTGGACGGAGCGTTGCCGCTGCGGCCGGACACCGAGATCGGGCTGTTGATCGTCGTGTTGTCGCCGATCGCGAAGTCCGCATCGTTGGTGTAGGTCTGCGTCGAACCACCGCCGCCGGTCGAGTAGTCACCGAGCAGCGTGACGCCCGAGAACGTCGAGTAGGCCTTCAGGCGCACGTAGTACGTGCCCGCGGTCGGCGCTGCGAACGTGCAGGTTTCGGCGTTGCCCGACTTGTACGGACGGCAGTTGTACGTGGTGTCCGTCGGCGCGGAGCCCAGGCGCACGTACATGTCCGCGTCGCCCGTGCCACCGGAGGTGGTGAAGGTCAGGTTCGACGCACCGGCCGGCACGACCAGGGTGAAGAGCTTCTCGGAACCGGTGCTGGCACCGATGCCCGTGATCGCCACGCCCTTGGTCATCGCCACCGGCGTACCGCCGCCACCACCGCCCGCGCACGAGACGCCCACGACGGTGAACGCCGCGGTGACGTCAGCCTTGTTGTAGCCGAGGTCCTGCGCCGCGGTTTCGACGCCGCACGCACCCGAGTTGAAGGTGCTGCTCGGGGTCCAGTAGTTGGCGTTGGCGCGCGCGAAGGTCTTGAACGCCTTCACCGTGTCCCAACCCGAGGTCTTGGCCAGCGTACAGAACGCCTTGTTGTACACGCCCGAGCTGTAATGCACGTCCAGGCCGGAGGTGTACTGCGAAGCGTTGTCGATCGAGCCACCGTCCTGCGGCGGGTTGCACATGTAGCGCAGCGCACCGTTGGCGGCCTTGAAGATTTCACGGCCGACGTCGAAGTCGTTCGTGCCCTTCCAGAAGTACTCGGTCGCTTCGCCGCCCATGTCGGAGAAGGCTTCGTTCATGCCGCCCGACTGGCCGGAGTACGTCAGGTTCGAGTGCTGCTCGGTGTAACCGTGCGAGACCTCGTGGCCCGAGACGTCGGCGTTGACCAGCGGATAAAACGTGCTGGCGCCGTCGCCGAAGGACATGTACGAGCCGTTCCAGAAGGCGTTCTCGTAGTTGGTGCCGTAATGCACGCGCATGACCAGCTGGAACGTCAGCGCGTTCGTGCCGGTGTAGGTGTTGTACATGTTCTGGATGACGCCACCGAAGAAGTGGGCGTCGTTCAACGGCGAGTACGCGCCGTTGATGGTCTTCACCGTGTTGCGCGGGCAGGTGTACGACCACGCGGTGGTGCTCGCGCCGGTGCTGCCGTTGAGGTTCACGGTCTTGACCGCCGCGTTGTTCATCGTGCACGTCGTGCCGCTTTGCGCGACATCGAGGTACGGATGCAGGCCGGTGGTGCCGGTGTATTCGTACTGGCCGGTCTTGGCGTTGCCGCCGGG
Source organism: Noviluteimonas gilva (assembly GCF_009740395.1). Classification (GTDB taxonomy): domain Bacteria; phylum Pseudomonadota; class Gammaproteobacteria; order Xanthomonadales; family Xanthomonadaceae; genus Noviluteimonas; species Noviluteimonas gilva. The sequence goes on along the minus strand of NZ_WOXT01000001.1, from coordinate 694,490 downwards.
GCCCGTGCCGACGAGCGCGTGCGTCAGTCCGTCCCATTGCTTCAGGACTTTGCCGTTGCGCGCATCGACGATCACGAACGGACGCGTCGGCGAACCGCCGCCGGCGGTGTCGGCGAAGTACGACACGACGTACGCAAGGTGCGCGCGATCGTTGTCGTCGACGAAGATCGTCAGTTCGGACTTCTCGTTCTCCGTGCGCATGAAGCCGACGCGGTTGCCGAGACCCGCGCTCTTGCCGAGCGCCAGGGCGTTGGCCGGCGTGAGCGACGCCCTGACCGCAGGCAGTTCACCGGCGAGGCCGTTGACCATGCGGCCGAAGATGTTGCGGACGTTGCCGTCCTTGCCTTCGGTGACCACCACGTGCTCGCCGAACACCGGGATGCCGCGGAAGGTCTGCTGATAGCGGATGTGGCGGGTGCCGTCCTTGTCGATGTTCGTGCGCAACTCGCGCAGGTTCGAGCTGGCATCCATGTTGAGCATTTCGGCGTGGCGCTCGCGGGCTTGCAGTGCAATCCCGGCGCGAGCGGCAACAGCCTTGTTCTGCGCGTTGACCTGGGTGACGTTGAGGCGATGCAGGTCGGTGCGTTGTGCAGCGATCGCACCCTGCGCGGTGAGCGCGAGGGTGGTGGCAGCCGCGAGTGCTGCCAGGCGGTGATTACGATTCACGAAGTGGTACCCCCGAAAGTGGATTGAATTAACGACCGCGATGTTTCCTGCGGCCTGCGATCCCTGCAGCCTTGCAATCCGGTCCCCGTCGTCTATCCACCCCTGCCGTGGACTTGCGTCGTTCGGACCACCACCCGTCGCTTTTGTGTGTTGTGCGCAGAGCGGTCGTCGGACGCTAGGGGTCTGTCGCGGGTACGTCAAAACGTAAACGGTTTCGGTTAAAGGCCTACCTGAACGAAACCTTTCCGCAACGCGGCAGCAGGGAGCCGCTAGGTCGCGCTTTTTTCAGGGTTTTTTGCTCGCTGCGGCGCAACAGCGCGGGTTGCGCCTTCACGTGGCGTCCACGGCCGTGTTTGTGCGTTGCAGCAGGCCGATGCGCAAAAAGTGTCACTGTGGGGTGCGGGTCACACTTTTCTTGCGTGTCGCCGGAGAGCGCTCAACCGCGCGGTGCGACCTTCGCGCCGGCCAGGTGCGGGCGGCCATCGACGATGTCGGTCCACACCACGAAGGCCACGCCGTTGCGGACGGCGATCTTCGGGAACCCGGTGCCGCGGCCGCGTCCGGCGAGCGCGGCCAGCTCGATCTTCTCGGGTTGGCCGCCGCTGTTCGGATAGCGCGCGAGTTGGACCGTCTGGCCCTTCCCGTCCTCGCGGAGCCAGACCAGCCAGGTCGCGTCGCCGTCCTTCGCCACATCGACGCGGCCCTGGAGGGCGGCGCCCTGGTCGACGTCGATGGGCGGATCGAAGGTGTTGCCGCTGTCCTTGCTGAGCGCCAGGCGCAAGGCCGGCTTGTCGTTGGGCGCGGTGTACCAGGCGACCGCAACCGCGGGACCCCACGCACCCACCGACGGACCGTTGAGCGGGCAACCCGTCATCTTCCAGCCGTCCGCGTGCACGGGCGCGGGCGCATCCCACTTGCCCGCGCGCAGGTGCGTGGCGGAGATGTCGCGGATTTCTTCCTTGGTGCGATCGCGATAGACGAGCAGCGGACCGGTGTCGGTGAGCGCGGCGTCGGTGCCGCAGCAATCGCAGGTCGACGCATCGATCTCCGCGTCGCCGCTGCGCTGGAGCGCGCCGTCGAAGCGCGCGCCACGCACGGTCATTTCGCCGGCCGCGCCTTCGTCGTGCTTGTGGTCCTTCGCGTTCGCATCGTGCGTGTGCGTCGCGCCCGCGGTCTTGCGGCCGTCGAGCCACGCCATGCCGATCGCATCCTGGCCGGCGGGCCACATCGAAACGAAGCCGTGTTCGGTCCCCGTCGCATCGTCGTTGACGGCGACCGGCGGCGCCCAATGCACGCCGTTGTCGGGCGAGCGCGTGAGCATGATGTCGGAGGCGTGCGGCGACTTCGCGTCCGCCGGCGTCTGCAGCCAGTGGGCCCACAGCGCGCGGTCTTCGGTCATCACGATGTGCGGCGTGTTGGCCCAGTTCGCGGTGAGCGTGCGACCGACGACGATGGTCTTCGGCGCCGTTTCCCATGTCTCGTCGCCGAGATACGCGGCGTATTGCAGTGCGTTGCGATCGCCCTGCTTGCGCACCCAGCTCAGGAGCAGGCGGCCATCGGGACCGACCGACAGATCCGGCTGCGCGGCGCCGTCGGGCGTGGGCAGCGCCCATTGGTTGACGATCAGCGCGGCGTCGGCGTTCGCGGCGGTTTTGCCGGACTGCGCTTGTGCGGCGTCGGGTGCGGGCGAACGCGAACAGGCCGCGAGCACGGCGATCAGGGCGAGGGGGAGCAGGCCAAGGGCAAGAGGGCGCGTCGTCGTATTCATGGCGCGGAGATTACTCCCGCCGCGCGCACGAGCGCGTGTGCCTGCAGGCGCCGATCGTCAGGCGACGCGCGTGTCGCGGGAGCGCGCCAGGTGCACGAGCAGCAGCGAGATCGCGGCCGGCGTCATGCCCGGGATGCGCTGGGCCTGGCCGATGGTTTCCGGGCGCACGCGCGCGAGCTTCTGCTGCACTTCCGCCGACAGCCCGCGCACGGCGGCGTAGTCGAAGGCCCCCGGGATCGACGTGGTTTCGTGGCGCTGCTGGCGCGCGATCTCGTCGCGCTGGCGATCGAGGTAGCCGGCGTACTTCACGCCGATCTCGACCTGCTCGGCGACCTTCGCATCGTCCACGCCCGGGGCGAGCGACGGCAATTGCATGAGCTTGGCGTAGTCGAGTTCGGGGCGCTTCATCAGGTCGAGTGCGTTGGCTTCGCGCGTGAGCGCGACGCCCAGCGTGCTTTCGAGTTCGCGGCCGAGCGCGTTGTTCGGCGTCGCCCATGCGGCGCGCAGGCGTGTTTCTTCCTTCGCGATCGCTTCGCGCTTGGCGTCGAAGCGCGCCCAGCGCGCATCGTCGACCAGGCCGAGTTCGCGGCCGACGGGCGTGAGACGCAGGTCCGCGTTGTCTTCGCGCAACTGCAGGCGGTATTCGGCGCGCGAGGTAAACATGCGATACGGCTCGTTGGTGCCGTGCGTGATCAGGTCGTCGACGAGCACGCCGAGATAGGCCTCGTCGCGGCGCGGCGACCAGGCATCGCGTTGCTGCACGAAGCGCGCGGCGTTGAGGCCTGCGAGCAAGCCTTGCGCGGCCGCCTCTTCGTAACCGGTGGTGCCGTTGATCTGGCCGGCGAAGAACAGGCCGGCGACGGCCTTGGTTTCGAGCGAGGCCTTCAACCCGCGCGGATCGAAGAAGTCGTATTCGATGGCATAACCGGCGCGCGTGATGTGCGCATGCTCGAAGCCGCGGATCGAACGCACGAGTTCCAGCTGCACGTCGAAGGGCAGCGAAGTCGAGATGCCGTTGGGGTAGATCTCGGTGACGTCGAGCCCTTCGGGTTCCACGAAGATCTGGTGCGAGGCCTTCTCGGCGAAGCGCACCACCTTGTCTTCGATGGACGGGCAGTAGCGCGGGCCGATGCCTTCGATCTGGCCGGTGTACAGCGGCGAGCGATCCAGCGCGCCGCGGATGATGTCGTGCGTGCGCTCACTGGTGTGCGTGATCCAGCACGAGACCTGGCGCGGATGGTCGTCGCGCGAACCGACGAAGGACATCACCGGGCGCGGATCGTCGCCGGGCTGTTCTTCCATCACGGTGTAGTCGAGCGTGCGGCCGTCGATGCGCGGCGGCGTGCCGGTCTTCAGGCGATCGACAACGAAGGGGCGTTCGCGCAGGCGCGCGGCGAGCGTGGTCGCGGGCGGATCACCGGCGCGGCCGGCAGCGTACTGCGTCTGGCCGACGTGGATCTTGCCGGCGAGGAAGGTGCCGGCGGTCAGCACGACCGAGGGCGCTTCGAAGCGCAGGCCCGTTTGCGTAATCGCGCCGCGCACGGCGTCGCCTTCGATGATCAGGTCGTCGACGGCGGCCTGGAAGACGACCAGGTTGGGCTGCGCTTCGACGATGCTGCGGATCGCGGCGCGATACAGCGCGCGATCGGCCTGGCAGCGCGTCGCGCGCACGGCCGGGCCCTTGGACGCATTCAGCGTGCGCCACTGGATGCCGGCGGCATCGGCGGCGCGTGCCATCGCACCGCCGAGCGCATCGATTTCCTTGACCAGGTGTCCCTTGCCGATCCCGCCGATCGCGGGATTGCAGCTCATCGCGCCGACGGTCTCGACGTTGTGCGTGAGCAACAACGTGCGCGCACCGCTGCGCGCGGCGGACAGCGCGGCTTCGGTGCCGGCGTGGCCGCCGCCGATGACGATGACGTCGTGGCGGAAGAAATCGGACATGGTGAATATCGGTGTCGCGTCGAGGCTGCGCATTTTACTTGCGCGTCGTTCGGGGACCTGAATGACGCGCGTGCATGCTTGGCACGCTTCCTGCGATATCTACCTTGCACCCGGGGTGGCAGGCGCACCAAGCGCCGCCGGATTGGAACAGGGGCTGGCGAGTACACGCCGGGGGAGCGCAGGGGCCGAATGTCGGGGGACGTTCGGCCCCTTTTTTATGTCTGCGATTCGGGAATCGTTGCCCGCGCTTCGGGCCGCGGAGCGCCGCGCGTCACGCGATGGCGCTCTGGAAGGGTGGCCGACGCCCCGCGAGGTGCGGAACAGGGGGGATCCGTGGGTTCCCCGAGGGGCGTCGACATGGTCGGGCCTGCCGCGAGTTGTGTCGCAAAGCGACGCAACTCGTCACTCGCGGCCTACTGTGCGCCCGCGGTTGGCGGAGCGCAACACCTCAAGGTGTGTCGCCGGACCCACTTTTCGTGCGCCCGCGATCGACCGCGCGCTCATGCCGCTCCGACGGTGTGACCGAAGGTCGCGACGTCGACGGCGTCACCGGACGCGGTGGCGGCGGCGGCCGCACGACCTGCGATGGCGGGCGAACGACCTGCGACGGCGGGCGCACCTGCACGGGTCGCGAGACGGGCGCGCGCGGCATGCCACCGTTCACGACTTCGGGGCGGTTCACGCGCGGCATCACCGGCGGGTTGCCGCCGCGCGGGCCGAAGCGTTCGACCTGCCTGTGGTCGCGCAGGTCTTCCGGATTGGTGACGCCGCCCCCGCCACCGTTGCTCGGCGGCGGCGGCGGGCGATGCGGATGGTGCGGGCGATACGGACCGCGATAGCCGCCGCCGTAATAACCACCGTAGTAGCCGCCGTAATAGCCCGGGTAACCGCCGCCCCAGTAACTGACGCCACCACCCCAGCCCGAATAAGGGCCGTAGTACGCGCCCGGGTAGCCGCCGTACCAGAAGCCGGCCGACGGGACGTAGTTGTAGTCGGTGTAGGGCTCGCCGGAGTAGTAATCGCCGCCGCCGCCCTGGTGATAGGTGTAGCCCGTCGCGCAACCGCCGAGCAGTGCGGCGGCGGCGAGCAGGATCAAGCGCTGCATGGCCATGGTCATCCCCTGTGGATGCCACGAGATTCCGCCCGCGGCGTTGAATTGCTGCTTAATTCTTCCGGCCCACGTTGTACTCCCTGAAGCGTCAGCGCAACGTTTAGCATGCCGCCATGAATCCACCCGCCCAAGTCCTGCCGGCATTCGGCGACGTCCTCGCCGCCGCCGCGCGCATCGCGCCCCACGCCCACGCCACCCCGGTCCTCCGCTCCCGCGCGATCGACGCGCTCGTCGGCACGTCCATCGCCTTCAAGGCCGAGCACCTGCAGCGCGCGGGCGCGTTCAAGTTCCGCGGCGCTTGCAACGCGGTGTGGTCGATGACCGACGACCAGGCCGCGCGCGGCGTGGTCACGCATTCCTCCGGCAACCACGGCGCGGCGCTCGCGCTGGCGGCGCGCACGCGCGGCATCGCGTGCCATGTCGTCGTGCCCGAAGGCGCGGTGAAGTCCAAGCTCGCGGCGATCGAAGCCTACGGCGCCACCCTGCACCACTGCGCAGCGACGATCGCCGCGCGCGAGGCCGCGTGCGCGCAACTGCAGCAAGACACCGGCGCGATGCTCGTGCATCCCTACACCGATGCGCGCGTGATCGCCGGCCAGGGCACCGCGGCGCTCGAATTGATGAACCAGTGCGACGGCGCGCTCGACGCGGTGATCGTGCCGGTCGGCGGTGGCGGCCTGGCGTCGGGGACGGCGCTCGCCGTCGCGGCGATGTTGCCGAACGCGCGCGTCTTCCTCGCCGAACCCGCGGGCGCCGCGGAAACCGCCGCATCGCTCGCACAGGGCCGGCGCGTCACGGACTTCGTGCCCGACACCATCTGCGACGGTCTGCGCGGCACGCTCGGCGAACCGAATTTCGAACTGCTCCGCGCGCACGCAGTCGAAACGCTGGTCGTCGACGATGCCGACACGGTCGAAGCGATGCGCCTGCTCTGGTCGCGCATGAAGCAGGTCGTCGAGCCTTCGTCGGCCACCGTGCTCGCCGCGCTGCTGCGTCATCGCGAACGTTTCGCCGGCCTGCGCGTGGGCGCGATCCTCTCGGGCGGCAACGTCGACCTCGACGACATCGCCTCGCTGTTCGCCAAGGCGCGCGCGTGAGCGCGCAGGAGCCGGCGACACCGCAGGCGCGCGCGCTCGCCACGCTGCGCGCCTATTACGAAGCGCTCAACCGCCACGATCCCTCGGGCGTCGTCGCGCTGCTCACCGACGACGTCGTGCACGACCTCAACCAGGGTCCGCGCGAAGTGGGCAAGGCGGCGTTCCGCGAATTCCTGCAGCGCATGGAGTTCTGTTATCGCGAACGGCTGCACGACTTCGTGCTGCTCGCATCGCAGGACGGATTGCGTGCCGCGGCCGAATACGTGGTCGACGGCGAATACGTCGCCGACGACATCGGCATGCCGCCTGCGCAGAACCAGAAATACCGCATGCCCGGTGCCGCGTTCTTCGCCCTCCGGGAGGGTCGCATTTGCAGGGTGAGCGACCACTACAATCTGCAGGAATGGTTCTCCCAAGTCGCACAGGCCTGATGGACATGCTGCGGAAGCCCACCTTCTGGGTGGCGATCATTGCCGTGTGCGTTTCCTTGCTGTTCCTCGGCCATCGCGGCACGTGGGATCCGGACGAAGGCCGCTACACCAACGTCGGGCTCAACATGCTCGACAGCGGCGACTGGCTCAATCCGCGCCGCAACGAAGAGGTCGGCCACTGGACCAAGCCGCCGATGACGTACTGGGCGATCGCGTCGAGCGTCGCCGTCTTCGGGGTGAACACCTGGGCCGCGCGCCTGCCCGCCGCACTGTCGTATTTGTTGTGCGTGTGGCTGGTGTGGCGCATGGCGCGGCGCTTGTCGCCGGGCAGCGAGGCGGCGGCATCGCTCGCCTACGCGACGATGCTGCTGACGATCGGCGCATCGCAATACATCACGACCGATTTCATCCTCACCGCGTTCTCGACCTTCGCGATGCACGGCTTCGTCGAAGCGCGCTTCGGCGATTCGCGGCGACGGTGGTGGATCGCGACGCTCTGGATCGGGTTCGCGCTGGCGTTCCTGACCAAGGGGCCGCCGACCTTGTTGCCGCTGCTCGCGGTGATCACGTTCGACGCGTTGATTCCCGGCAAGCAACGTCCGCGCGTGTTCGGTTGGTCGGCGTTGTTGTTTCCGGTGCTCGCGCTGCCGTGGTATTTCGCGGTCGTGCGCCTCCATCCGGGGCTGCTCGAACACTTCCTCGGCGCCGAGGTGATCAAGCGCGTGGCGAGCGACGACTTCTCGCGCCATGGCGAGTGGTACGGCTTCCTCGTCGTGTACGTGCCGACGCTGCTGCTCGGCACGCTGCCATGGACGCCGACGTTGCTGCGTTGGTGCAAAAGCCTGCCGGCCGATGTACGCCGCTGGTGGGGCAACGGTGCGCAGCGTGCGGCCGATGCTCCGTGGGTGCTGTTGATGCTGTGGATCGTGTTGCCGCTGCTGGTGTTCTGCCTCGCGCGTTCGCGCATGCCGCTGTATCTGCTGCCGCTGTTCACGCCACTGGCCCTGCTCGTGGGCATGCAGCGCCAGCGCGAAGGACGCGCGTTGCCGCGCTGGCCGTGGATCGCGGCGTGGGTCGCGCTGGTGCTCGCGCTGCAGATCGGCGCCGGGTTCTGGCGCACGCACAAGGATGCGTCGGAGTGGGCGGACGAGATCCGACGTCGCGCGGGCGGTCAGCCGGTGACCGAAGTGATCTTCGTCGAGGACATGACGCGCTACGGGCTGCACCTGGAGCTCGGGCTGTCGACGCACATCGAGAAGATCGCGCTGTATCCGCTGCCGCAATCGAAGTTCGACCGCGTCTACGACGAGCTGCTCCAGGAGGAGCTCGACGAACACGAGGGCGACGCGCTCTGGATCTCCAAGGCCAGCGCCTGGCCGCGGGTCATCGCCCAGATCCACGCGGCCGGTTATGAGGCCACGCCGCTGGGTGCGCCCTGGCAGGGGCGGATGTTCTTCCGCGTGGTTCGCCGCTGACGCCGGGTGGGCGACAATACGGGTCTTCCCGTCGCCTGCTGCCGCCCGCCATGTCCGACTTCGAAAAGACCGGCTCCATCTCCCTCACCCGCTATCTCATCGAAGAGCAGCGGGCCGACCGGATCAGCGCGGACCTGCGCCTGCTGATCGAAGTCGTCGCGCGCGCGTGCAAGTCGATCTCGGTGTCGGTCGGCAAGGGCGCGCTCGGTGGCGTCCTCGGCGATGCGGGCAGCGGCAACATCCAGGGCGAGGCGCAGAAGAAGCTCGACGTCATCGCCAACGACGTATTGCTCGAAGCCAACGCGTGGGGCGGGCATCTGGCCGCGTGCGCGTCGGAAGAAATGGACCACTGCCAGCCGATTCCCGACGTGTATCCGCGCGGCAACTATCTGTTGTTGTTCGATCCCCTCGACGGCAGCAGCAACATCGACGTCAATGTTTCGGTCGGCACCATCTTCTCCGTGCTGCGCTGCCCCGAGGGGGTGACGCATCCGGAAGACGCGCACTTCCTGCAGGCGGGCACGACGCAGGTCGCCGCCGGTTATTGCATCTACGGTCCGAGCACGATGCTCGTGTTGTCGATCGGCCACGGCACGCATGCGTTCACGCTCGATCGCGAGATGGGTTCGTTCGTGCTCACGCAGCGCAGCATGACGGTGCCCGCGGCGACGAAGGAATTCGCGATCAACATGTCGAACCAGCGCCACTGGGAAGCGCCGATGCAGGACTACGTGCGCGACCTGCTCGCGGGCGAAACCGGGCCGCGCGGCAAGAACTTCAACATGCGCTGGATCGCGAGCATGGTGGCCGACGTGCATCGCATCCTCACCCGCGGCGGCATCTTCATCTATCCGTGGGACAAGAAGGACCCGACGAAGGTCGGCAAGCTGCGCCTGATGTACGAAGCCAACCCGATGAGCTATCTCATCGAACAGGCCGGCGGCGCCGCGACCAACGGGCGCACGCGCATCCTCGATTTGGCACCGACGGAATTGCACCAGCGCGTGCCGGTGTTCCTCGGTTCGCGCGAGGAAGTCGCGAAGGCGACCGAATACCACCTGGCCCACGACGCGAAGGCGAAGACCGCGGCGTAAGCCGTCAGCGTTCGAGCCACTGCACGCGCAGGCGGCGCACGTCGTCGATGAAGCGCATGAAGTCCACGGGCTTCTGCAGGTAACTGTCGGCGCCACAGGCATAGGTGGCGTCGATGTCGTTCGGTTCACCGCTGCTGCTCAGCGCGACGACGGGCAGGTGGCGCAGCATCGGGTCTGCACGGATCGCCTGCACGACTTCGCGGCCATCGAGTTTCGGCAGGTTGAGGTCGAGCAGGATCAGTGAAGGCAATGCGTGGCGATTCGCGGCGAGCCAGTCGAGCGCGAGCGCGCCGTCGTGCGCGACGACGAGTGGATGCGCGATGCCGGCTTCGGCGAACGCCAGGCGCGTGAGTTCGACATCGTCGAGGTTGTCCTCGATGAGCAGCACGGGCGCGAGGATCATTCGGGTTCCGCCGCGTTCGGCATGAACAAGCTTGCCGTCGCGCCTTCGCCAATTCGACCTTCGACCTGCACGGTGCCGCCATGGCGTTGCGCGATGCGACGCGCGATGGCCACGCCGAGGCCGCAACCTTCGGGATGCGCTTGCGCCGACAGGCGTTGGAACGGTTCGCCGAGTCGCGTCGCGAGTGCCGGATCGAAGCCTTCGCCGTGATCGCGAATGCGCAACGTCGTGCCGCGTGCGCTCTGTTCGGCATCGACCACGATGTGCACCGGACGATCGGCGGCGGCGTACGTCCATGCGTTGTGCAGCAGTTCGGCGATGGCCGTCTTGAGCAGGCGTTCGTCGCCGCGTGCGCGCAGGTTCGGCGCGATGTCGATGTGCGCTTCGCGATCGGGGGCTGCGTCGCGCAGTTCGGCGACGCACCAATCGGCGAGCAATGTCAGGTCGAGATCGTCGACGTGCAGCGGCGCGCTTCCGGCGTGCAGGTAGACCTGCAGCCGCGCGAGCAATCGGCCCATGCGTGCGCTGGCTTCGCGGATGCGGTGCAGATGGTCGCGGCCGGTGTCGTCGAGGGCCTGCGCGCTGCGTTGTTCGAGCAGGTAGGCGAAGCTGTCGATCGCGCGCAGCGGGGCACGCAAGTCGTGCGACAGGCCGAGTGCGAGCACGGTCTGGTCGTTGCGCAGCGCGGAGCATTCCGCCTGGAGGGCGTCGATGTCGGGCACGGTCGGGGGGAACCAGCGGCGACGATGGCCTGAGTGTACGCAACCGGCCGCAGGTTGCGCGACCTTCACGCGGGGAAATGTTTCAGAACAGTTCCGCTTGCGGGGACGGTTTGCGCGGCGCGATGAAACGGCTCGCATCGAGCGGAGGCAGGTGCCCGAAGCCCAGGCGGGCGTGCGCCTTCTTGAACCGCTGTTGCAGCAGTTGCGCGAACGGCCCTTCCCCGCGCATGCGCGTGCCGAATCGGCTGTCGTAATCCTTGCCGCCGCGCATCTGCTGGATCAGGCTCATGACGTGCTTTGCGCGGTCCGGGTAGTGCAGTTCCAACCACTCGCGCCACACGTCCTTCAGTTCGTGCGGCAGGCGCAACAAGGTGTAGCCGGCTGAACGCGCGCCGTGGTCCTTCGCGGCTTCGAGGATGTGTTCGAGTTCGTGGTCGGTGATCATCGGGATCACCGGCGCGACCATGACGCCGACCGGCACGCCGGCATCGGCCAGCGTGCGCATCGCGCGCAGCTTGCCGTGCGGCGCGGTCGCGCGCGGTTCCATGCGCGAGGCCAGGCGGTTGTCGAGCGTGGTGATCGAAAAATGCACGCTGACGAGCCGGTCCTGCGCCATGCGCGCGAGCAGGTCGACGTCGCGCTCGATCAACCCGCCCTTGGTGACGAAGCTCACCGGGTGTTTGGTTTCCGCAAGCACCTCGAGGATCTCGCGCGTGATGCGATAGCGGCGTTCGATCGGCTGGTAGGCGTCGGTGTTGATGCCCAGCGCCATCGTTTCGGGCACGTAACCGGGTTTGGCGAGTTCTTCGCGCAGGCGTTCGACGGCGTTGGTTTTCGCGAACAGGCGCGTTTCGAAATCCAGTCCGGGCGAGAGATCCAGATACGCGTGGGAGGGGCGCGCGAAACAATAGACGCACCCGTGTTCGCAACCGCGATACGGATTGAGCGAAAGATTGAAGCCGACATCGGGCGACTGGTTGCGCGTCAGGACGCTGCGCGCGCGTTCTTCGGTGACGTGCGTGTCGGGATGCGGCGGCGGTGCATCGTCGCCGTCGAGGCTGGTGTCGTAGACCGAGCCCCAGCCATCGTCCTCGCCCTGGCGCACGGTCTTTTCGAACCGCCCCGTCACCCGCGAGGCGGCGCCGCGTCCCTTGATCGGTTGTGTTGCCTTGCGCGCGTCTTCCACGCCGACAGGTTACGCTCCGCCGTCGCAGGGCGTGATACGTAACCTGAATCCAGACGTCGGGAGACTCGATGGTCGAGGCCTTGCAATCCGCGTGGCATGCCGTGTCGGACATCCACAACGTCCGGATCTGGCTGTCGGCGCTCTACCTGGTCTACCTGGTCGGCCTTGGTTGCTGGATCGTGCTGCAGAAGCGCGAGCCGGTCGCGACGGTCAGCTGGTTGCTCTGCCTCGCGTTGCTGCCCTACCTCGGCTTCATCGTCTATCACTACCTCGGGCCGCAGCGCATCACGCGCCACCGGCTCCGGCGCGCGCGCAGCAAGGCGCCGTTGCTGGCGCCGTCGGCGGCGGATGACGTCATCGCGCGCGAGCTGTCGCGCTTGGGCACCGCGACCACGGGGCTGCCGCCGGGCACCGCGCGCGAAGTGCGGATGCTCGTCGACGGCCATGCGAAGTACACCGCGTTGCTGGCCGACATCGCGCAGGCCCGCGATTCGATCGACGTCGAGTACTACATCTTCCTCGCCGATACCACAGGGACGGCGGTGCGCGACGCGCTCATCGAACGGGCGCGCGCCGGTGTAAGTGTGCGGCTGCTGGTCGATGCGGTCGGTTCGTCGAAGACGCCGCGCAAGTTCTTCGCACCGTTGGTCGAAGCGGGTGGCCTGGTCGCGTGGTTCCATCCGATGCGCCTCGGGCGCTTCTGGCGGCGCCCGTGGCTCAACCTGCGCACGCACCGCAAGATCGCGGTGATCGACGGGCACATCGCGTACACCGGCGGCATCAATGTCACCGATGAGGAAGACGAGTCGCTGCGGCCCGATGCGTATCGCGATCTGCACCTGCGGCTGGAAGGTCGCATCGCGCGCGCATTGCAGGTGTTGTTCGTCGAGGATTGGGCGTACGCGACGGAGCATCCGCCGGTCTTGCCGCCCGCGCCCGAAGAAACGGAGCCGGGTTCGTATGCCGTGCAAGCCATCGCCTCGGGCCCGGATTCGGATTGGGAGGCGATCCACCGCATGTTCGTCTCGGCGATTCATTCCGCGCAACGCCGCGTGTGGTTGACGACGCCCTACTTCGTGCCCGGCGAAGCGGCGTTGATGGCGCTGACATCGGCCGCGCTCGGCGGGCTCGATGTGCGGCTGCTCGTGCCCAAGGTCAGCGATTCGCGCATCGTCACGCTGGCGGCGCGGTCGTACTTCGACCAGCTGCTCGCAGCCGGCGTTCGCATCTACGAATACGGGCCGCGGATGCTGCATAGCAAGGCGCTTCTCGTCGACGATCACCTGGTCAGCATCGGCAGCGCGAACTTCGATTACCGCAGTTTCCGACTGAATTTCGAAGTGGCGATCCTGTGCCATGACGCACGCCTGGCCGGCGAGCTCGAGCGTGTGATCGAGGGCGACCTGGCCCACTCGCCGCGCGTCCGCGAGGACCGGGCGCGACCGCTCTGGACGGTCCGCCTGCCCGAGGCCGTCGCGCGATTGCTCTCGCCCCTGCTTTGATCGGCGCGAGGGCGCGCGGAGATTTGCCCGAACGTGCGCTGCGTCCCGCCGGGCGGGATTGTCGCCGGCCGGGTTCGTCGTACACTTCGGCGCAGCCGGATCCAGGAATGCGGGAGTCGACGATGCATTGGCTGTTGCTCGGGTTGGCGGTCGCCGCCTTCGCAGTTGCGTTGAACACCACGGTGTCGTGGTTGATGGCCTTGTGCCTGTTGCTTGCGTTGCTGTTCTGCCTGGGGTGGATTCTCGGGCTTTATTCGGCGCGCGCCGGCGCACGTTCGCGCGACGAGACGGCGATGATCGATCCGGTCGAGTTGCGCCGCCTGCGCGAGCAGGCCGAGGCGCGCAAGCTCGCTGCGCAACAGCAGCAATCCGGCGAACCGCCGGTCACGTGAGCGCAGGGCACGCGCGTTAAGCTCCGCGCATGGCCACCGCCCTCAGCGTCAACGTCAACAAGATCGCCGTGCTGCGCAATTCGCGCGGCGGCACGGAGCCCGATGTCGTGCTGGCTGCAAGCACGTGCCTGGATGCGGGCGCGCAAGGCATCACCGTGCATCCGCGGCCCGATGCGCGGCACATCCGCGCCGAAGATGTGTATGCGCTGTCGGTGCTGACGCGCTCGCGCGGTGTCGAATTCAATCTCGAAGGCAATCCGTTTGCACCGCCACGCGCGGGGTATCCGGGGTTCGCGGCACTGTGCGCGGAGACGCGACCGGCGCAGGCGACGCTGGTGCCGGATTCGGATGCGCAGATCACGTCGGACCATGGGTTCGATTTCGCCGGCGACCTGGGCGAGCTGCGCGAACGCATCGCGGAGCTGCGTGCACTCGGATGTCGCGTGAGTTTGTTCGTCGACGCGGGATGTCCGGATGTCGAGCGCGCGGCGGAGGTCGGCGCGCAACGCATCGAGTTGTACACCGGGCCGTATGCGGAGGCGTTCGCGCAAGGCGATGCGGGTGCGACGATTGCGTTGTGCGCGCAGACTGCACGTCGTGCGCAAGCGGTGGGCCTGGGTGTCAATGCGGGCCATGACTTGAATGACGCGAACCTGCCGCAGTTCCTGCGCGGCGTGCCGGAGGTGCTCGAGGTGTCGATCGGGCACGCGCTGATCGGCGATGCGTTGTATCGCGGGCTCGATGCGACGGTGAAGCGTTACCTCGATGCGATCGGGCGCGGGGGTTGATCGCGTTTCGCGCTTCGCGTTTCGCGTTTCGCAACAGCGCTGCAATCACGAATCACGCACAAAAAAAGACGCCACCCGGAGGTGGCGTCGACAGAGAGGCGTCGTGCTTGATTCTGTGTGTTACGTCAGCCCTGCGGCGGCACGAAACCGATCTTGATCATGCCGGCGTTCTTTGCGCTGGCGAGGACCTTGGCCAGCACGCCGTAATCGGCGTCCGGGCTCGTGTCGATTTCAAGCTGGGGCTGGTTCTTCGGATCGCGCTGGACTTCGACTTCCATCAGGCTGCGCAGCGCCGTCACCGGCTGCGGCGATTCGTTCCAGAACACCTGGCCCGAAGCGTCGATGCGGAGCTTGATCGGCTCCGGCGGGTCGACGCTCGGGGGCGGCGGATTGAGCGACTTCTGCGGCAGGTCGATGTCGATCGGATAGGAGAGGGTCGGCGCCGTCACCATGAAGATGATGAGGAGCACCAGCATCACGTCGACGAGCGGCGTGACGTTGATGTCGGCCATGGGGCCGCTACCGCCACCGGAACTGAAAGCCATGGTTCTGTTCTCCTAAAGGCTCAGGGCCGTTCTTTCTCGGCCACGAAGCCGACCTTGCGCATGCCCTGGTTCTGGGCGACCTGCACCACCTGCTGGACGACGCGGTACTTGGTCGTCTTGTCGCCGCGCACGTTGATGGCCGGCTGCGGCGTCTTCTGGGCTTCGACCGAGAGACGGCTCTCGATCTGGTCCTTGGTGATGGGCTGGTCGTTCCAGTACAGGTTGCCTGCGTCGCTCACCGTGATGGTGATGGGCTGCACCACCATCGGCTTCTCGTCGATCTTGTCGAGGTTCGCCTTCGGCAGCTCCACCTTCACCTTGTGGGACATGAGCGGCGCCGTGATCATGAAGATGATCAGCAGGACGAGCATGACGTCGACGAGCGGCGTCACGTTGATCTCGGCCATCGGGCCGCCGCTTTCGTTTCCGCTACTGAAGGCCATGGGGGAACTCCGTCAAGTTTCGACTGATCAGCGCTTGGCCGGCATTTCGCCGACGCGCGCACCCGTGGCGAAGAAGTCGTGCAGGTCGTGCGCGAAGGTGTCGAACTTGCTGTTCGTGACGCGGTTGAGGCGCACGAAGAAGTTGTACGCCAGCACCGCCGGGATGGCGACGAACAGACCGACGGCGGTCATGATCAGCGCTTCACCCACCGGACCCGCGACCGCGTCGATCGACGCCTGGCCGGTGGCACCGATCTTGATCAGCGCGCCGTAGATGCCCCACACGGTACCGAGCAGGCCGACGAACGGCGCGGTCGAACCGACGGTGGCGAGCACGGTCAGGCCGTTCTCGAGGCGCGAGGATTCGCGGGTCACGCCCTGGCGCAGGGCACGGTCCACGAACTCCGAGCGGTTCAGCGATTCAACCAGGCGCGAGCCTTCGTGACGCTGGTGGTGCGCGGCGGCCTGGGCAGCGTCGAGCGCGATCTTGGAGAACGGCTCGGACTTGTTCTGCTCTTCCATGAAGCGGATCGCGTCCTGCGCGTTCGGGGTTTCCCAGAACGTGGAGACGACGCGGTCGGCGCTGCCGCGGATGCGGACGTTCTTGATCAGGTTGATCACGATCCAGTACCACGACATCGCGGACATGATGATCAGGGTGGCTGCGACAACGAGCTGGACGACGTACTCGCCCGGGTTGCTCAGCATTTCGCGCGCCAGGTGGTCGACGCCCATCTGCTTGAGCGCGTCGGCGTTGCTCCCGGTCGCGGCAACGGCGTTAGTGGTTTCCTGCAGCATGACGCTTACCTTCTGTCTGGAAAGAATGGAGTACTAAAGGGAAGAAAAAGTTATTGCTTGAGTTCCAGCGGCAAGATGCCCGAGCCCGGCTGACCGGCGCACATCTTGATGCGGCGCGCCCAGCTCTGCGCTGCGCGATCCACGTTGCGATCGCGGCTGGATTGCGCGACCGAGACATCTGTCACCGAGCCGTCCGCGGTGAACGTCAGCGCCAGTTTCATCGTGCCCGAGATGCGGGCGCGACCAACGGCACTCTGGAGCGGACCCTGCGGCGGCATGGCACAGATGCTGGCACGCAAATCGTTCATGTCGCGCGCAGGACCCTGCGGAGCGGCGGGCGGTGCGGGCGGCGCCGGCGGCGGAGCCTGGACGTCGACCGGCGAGGGCTCGTCGAACACGACCGGCGGTTCTTCCGGCGGCGGCGGGAGCGGGCTCGGCTTCGGCACCGTCTGGGGCTTGAGCACGATCTGCTTCGGCGGTTCCGGCGGCGGGGGCGGCGGCGGCGGCGGGGGCGGCGGCGGCTTGATGAAGTTGACCAGGGTCACTTCCTCTTCTTCCACCTGGGCGCCCGGAGGCGCCACCGGCATGAGCAGCAGCATCAGCGCTGCGACATGCAGGGCGATCACGAAAGAGATGCCGACGATGCGAGGCCAGTTCAGCGACTGGCGTTCGTGGCTGTCGGGATGCGGCAGTGTTTCCGTCATGCGCGAGGCTCTGGGGTCAGGGCCCGACGCCTTTTTCGCGCCGGATTGCAATGCTGGCCACTAATGAAGCTGAAGCGGCCGCGGGAATTTCCAAGCATATATCAATTCCGCAGCGGTACACCAATGCCGCGGGCTCGGTATGTGATGACGTCAGTCGGCGAGGATTTCCTTCGCTTCCTCGGGCTTCTTCAAGCCCTTGTCCAACGCCTTCTGGGCAGCCGCCTTGGCATCGGCGGTCTTGCCCTGCGCGCGCAGGATCTTGGCCTGGTTGAGGTACGCCTCGCCGTCCTTCGCCATCGGGGCGGCCTTACCGTAGAAATTCAGTGCGTCGGCATCGCTGCCGTTGTAGTACGCGTTCTGGCCCAGCAGCGAATACGCCGTGGCGAGGTCCGGGCCTTCCTTGAGGATACCCTTCGCCGCGCCGTCCTCGATCACCTTCTGTGCATCTTTGAAACGCTCGGCGTTGAGGTAGTTCGCGTACAGCACCTGCAGTTCCTTCGCTTCGGTGAGCATGCCCTTGTTGTAACCGTCCTCGAGCAGCTTGGTCGCCTTCGCGTCGTCGCCGGAGGCCTGGTAGGCCGATACCGCGTTCAGCAGCGCCTTCTTGTCGTTCGGGTTCTTCGCCAGCTGCGCTTCGAAGGTCTTCGCCGCTTCACCGCCACGGCCGGTGTTGGCGAGCAACTGCGCGCGCAACTGCTGGTATTCGGGCTTGTCGGACTTGGTCTCGGCGAGGAACTTGTCGAGCAGCGCGAGCGCTTCTTCGTTCTTGCCCGTCGAGTAGTACGTCACGACGAGGTTGTACATCGCCGTGTAGTGGTTGTTGTTGTCGAGGCCGTTGGCGTCGACGGCCTTCTTGAAATAGTCGGCCGACTTCGCGTCGTCCTGCAGCTCCGAAGCCGATGCGCCGGCGAGCTGGTAGGCGAACGACTTCTCGTAGGAATTCAGCCCGCTCGTGGCGGCGAACGCTTCGGCCTTCGCCATCGCGCCGGCGTAGTCCTGCTTCTCGTAGAGGCCCTGGATTTCCTGCAGCGTCTTGAGGTTCTTGCCCTTGGCTTCCTCTGCCGGCTCCTGGCGCGTTGCGTTGGGCCACAGCGCGGCGTCGGCGGCCTTGCCCTTGTCCGAGTCCTTTTGCTTGCCCAGTTCCTTCTGACGCTTTTCGCGCGCTTCGCGCATCGACGTGGAACCGGCTTGCTGCTGCGCGAAGGCCGGTGCGACAGCCGCGACGGCGACGATGGTGCACAGCGCGAGGGCGAGCGGGCGGAGCTTGGGGGACGCGTTCATGGGGGGAAGCCTCGAATGAGATCGGGAGGTCGTTGGGCGGGGTGCCCGGGGGGCGCTCACGCTAGCAGAAAGGTCGTTAGGTGTAGCAAGGGGCCAATGTCGGATTGTCGGCCGGTTCACCCGCAGGCCGGTCGCCGGCCGGCGGCGCGCGCCTGCTCGTAAACCGGGATGAGTGAAACGGCGCGCTGCTGGAGTTCGCGGATGCGACTTTCGGGATTGGGGTGCGTGGAGAGCCATTGCGGCGGACGGCCGCTGCTGCTGGTGGCTTGAATCATATTGGTCCACAACTGCACGGCGCCGCGCGGATCGAAGCCTGCCTGCGCCATCAATTGCTGGCCGACGACGTCGGCTTCGGTTTCCTGTTCGCGCGAACCCGGCAGCAGAAAACCGGTCTGCGCGAGCACGCCACCGCCCTGCACTGCCGCGGTTTGCGCGCCTGCGCCGTAGCGCGAACCGAGCAGCGCACCGATGAGTTCGACTGCGCCTTGCGCGCCCATCTGGCGCGTGATGCGCTCTTCGTGGTGGCGCGAAATCACGTGGCCGATTTCGTGCGCGATGACGCCCGCGAGTTCGTCCTGCGTGTTGGCGACTTTGAAAATGCCGCTGTACACACCGACCTTCCCGCCAGGCAGTGCGAAAGCATTGGGTTCGGGATCGACGAACACCGCGCTTTCCCAACCGCTCTGCCAATTCGGCGGCAACTGGCGCGTGATCGCGCCGACGATGCACTGCACTTCGCGCGTCTGCCGTGCGTCGGTACTCAGCCGTTTCTGTTGTTTCACTTCGGCGAACGCTTGCGCGCCGAGTTGGTTGAGTTCCTGTTGCGAGACGCCTCCCACCACCTGCGTGCGGCCGGTCGGCGAGGTCGTCGTTGCGCAACTGGCGGCGATGGCCGCGATGGCGATTGCCAGGGCGGCAGGGCGGAGGCGTCGAAGCATGAGTGGCGTTTTTCCGAATTCAGGTTCCCGAACCGTATAGGACAGGCGTCCTGAATTCGGTGTCAAACCGTCGACTGCGTCACACCCGGCGTTCGCCCGGCGGTCATCTTCGGCGGGCGTTGGGCCCGCCGAAGGGTCGATTTGCGCGAAATCGCGCGCGTCAGACGTCGAGGTTGGCGACCTTGAGCGCGTTTTCTTCGATGAACTCGCGGCGCGGTTCGACGACATCGCCCATGAGCGTCGAGAAAATCTGGTCGGCGGCGACCGCATCCTCGATGCGCACCTGGAGCAGGCGGCGCGTTTCCGGATTGACCGTGGTTTCCCACAGCTGCTCGGGGTTCATTTCGCCCAGGCCCTTGAAGCGCTGGATCTGGCGACCCTTCTTCGCTTCTTCCATCAGCCAGGCGTGCGCTTCGGCGAAGCGCGCGATCGGCTGCGCGCGATTGCCGCGGACGATCTGCGCGCCTTCGCGCACCAGGCCGTGCAGCAGTTGCGCGACTTCGCGCACCGCGCGCAGCTCGCCGCTTTCGAACGCGGCGATCGGCAGGATCTGCACGATCTCCTCGCCCATGTGCATGCGATGCACGGCGATCGCGGCGGGGCGCGATTCGGTGGCCGTGTGCAATTCGAGGCGATAGCGCGGCCGGCCGAGGCCGCCCTGGTTGAGGCGTTTTTCGAGCGCGCCGAATTGCTGCGCGGTCGCCTCGTTGGCGTGCGCGGCATCGAGCGGAACGAAGTCGACCAACGCTTCGAGCAACGCCGGATCGTAGCGATGCGCGTTGCGTGCGATCGCATCGCGCGCCGAGGCGTAAGCGAGCAAGAGTTTCTCGAGATGCACGCTCTCGATCGCAGGCTCGCCGTTGGCGGGCACCAGCGATGCGCCTTCGACGGCGTTGTTCGCCAGGTACACGTCGAGCGCGGCGTCGTCCTTCAGGTACAACTCGTTCTTGCCCTGCTTGATCTTGTACAGCGGCGGCAGGCCGATGTAGATGTGCCCGCGCTCGATCAACTCCGGCATCTGCCGATAGAAGAACGTGAGCAGCAGCGTGCGGATGTGCGAGCCGTCGACGTCGGCGTCGGTCATCAGGATGATGCGGTGGTAGCGCAGCTTGTCCGGGTTGTATTCGTCCTTGCCGATGCCGGTGCCGAGCGCGGTGATCAGCGTGCCAACTTCGGCGCTGCCGAGCATGCGGTCGAAGCGCGCGCGTTCCACGTTGAGGATCTTGCCCTTGAGCGGGAGGATCGCCTGCGTCTTGCGGTTGCGGCCCTGCTTCGCCGAGCCACCCGCCGAGTCACCCTCGACGATGAACAGTTCGGACTTCGCCGGATCCTTTTCCTGGCAGTCGGCCAGCTTGCCCGGCAGGCCGGCGATGTCGAGCGCACCCTTGCGTCGCGTGAGGTCGCGGGCCTTGCGGGCGGCTTCGCGAGCGCGGGCGGCGTCGACGATCTTGGACGCGATCGCGCGGGCCTCGTTGGGGTGTTCCTGCAGGAACTCCTCCAAACGTGTACCGAACGTGTTCTCAACGACCGGGCGAACTTCGGAAGAGACCAGCTTTTCCTTCGTCTGCGACGAGAAGCTGGGATCCGGCACCTTCACCGACAGCACGGCGATCATGCCTTCGCGCATGTCGTCACCCGACAGCGTGATCTTGGCCTGCTTGGCGATGCCGTTCTGTTCGATGTAGTTCGACAGCGTGCGCGTCAGCGCGGCACGGAAGCCGATCAGGTGCGTGCCGCCATCCTTCTGCGGAATGTTGTTGGTGAAGCAGAACATCGTTTCCTGGTAGGAGTCGGTCCATTGCAGGGCGACATCCACCGTGATGCCGTTCATTTCGCCCGACACGGAGATGACGTTCGGGTGCAGCGGCGTCTTGAGCTGCGCCAGGTGCTCGACGAAGGAGCGGATGCCGCCCTCGTACTCGAACACGTCGCGCTTGCCTTCGCTGCCGTCCTCGCGCACGCGCAGGTCGGTCAGCGTGATGCGCACGCCGGAGTTGAGGAACGACAGTTCGCGCAGGCGCTTGGCCAGGATGTCGTAGTGGAATTCGACGTCGGTGAAGATCTCGCGCGCCGGCTTGAAGCGCAGCAACGTGCCGCGCTTCTGCGAGGCCTCGAGTTGCTTCAGCGGATACAGCGATTCGCCGAGCGAGTACTCCTGCTGGTAGTGGTGACCGTCGCGCCAGATGTCGAGCCAAAGATGCTCGGACAGCGCGTTGACCACCGACACGCCCACGCCGTGCAAGCCGCCCGACACCTTGTAGCTGTTGTCGTCGAACTTGCCGCCCGCGTGTAGCACGGTGAGGATCACTTCCGCGGCGGAAATGCCCTCTTCCTTGTGGATGTCGACGGGGATGCCGCGGCCGTTGTCCGACACCGACACCGAGTTGTCTTCGTGCAGCGTGACGTTGACTTCCGTTGCGTGGCCGGCAAGTGCTTCGTCGATCGAGTTGTCGACGACCTCGAACACCATGTGGTGCAGGCCGGTGCCGTCATGCACGTCGCCGATGTACATGCCGGGACGTTTGCGGACGGCTTCGAGGCCGCGCAGGACGGTGATCTTGCTGGAGTCGTAGGTGCTGTTCTGGACGGTGGGCTGATCGCCCGCGGCGGTTTCTTGCTGCGACATTCGGCTCGAGGCTCCCGCGACGCGTTGCGCGTCGAGACACATTAGCTATGGATGCACGCAGTGTATCAAACGCACGCAGCGGCCGGCCGTCGAATGGACGTCAGCGTGCCTGCCCTTCAGGGCGGAGCCGGCCTTCTTCGACGTGGATGTGCACGAGGCTGCCTGTGTGCGCCAGCAGGGCCTCAGGGGCGTCCGTGCCGGTCACGAAGACCTGCGCCCCGGTGGCGACCAGATCGTCGACCACGCGGGCCCGGTGGGCGCGATCGAGCTCGGAGGCGAGGTCGTCGAGCGCGATGACGGGCCACTCGCCGGCGAGGCCTGCGTGGAGCCGTGCTTGCGAGAGCAGCAGCGCGAGCGCGGTGAGCTTCGCCTGGCCGCGGGAGAGGGCATCGCGACCAGGGATGCCGGTGAATCCGATGCGCCAGTCGGCGCGATGGGGGCCGACGCTGGTGAAACCCGTGGCGAGGTCGCGCTGGCGGGCGAGCAGCAGGGCGTCGGAGAGATTCAGCTCGTCGCGCCGCCAGCCGGGCTGGAGCGTGAGCTGCTCGATGCCCAGCGCGGGAGCGAGCGTCCCGGCTTCGGCTGTGAGGCGCGGCTGCCACTGGGCGAGGTAGGTTTCGCGACTGCGGGTGATGGCTTCGCCGCTTTCGGCCAGCTCGTGTTCCCAGCCATCAAGCTCTGCAGTACGGCCACCGGCCTTGAGGAGGGCATTCCGCTGCTTCAGGGCCCGGGCATAGCGCCGCCAGACGCGCAGGAAGTCGGGTTCCACGTGGAACAGGCCCCAATCGAGCAAGCGGCGGCGGTTTTCGGCCCCGCCGGTCACCAGGTCGTGGCTGCCGGGTTCGAAGGTGACGACGGCCAGCGCAGCGCAGAGTTCGCCCAGCTGGGTGACGTCGGCGCCATCCAGCCGGCCCTGCCACACCGCGCCCGTGTGCCGGAGGCCGGCCTTGCGGATGCGGCCGCCGGCTTCCTCCCATTCGACGAAGATCTCGAGGGCCGGAACATCCTGGCGAATCAGCCCATCGCGTACGCGACCCCGGAAGCTGCGTCCGTAGGCCATCAGGTGCATGGCTTCGAGAACCGAGGTCTTGCCGGCGCCGTTATCGCCCGTCAGCAGGTTCAGCGAAGGGCCGGGCGCCAGCGAGACGGCGTCGAACCGCCGCAAACCCGAAATATCGAGCCGGGTGATCCGCATCAGCCAACCTCAAAGCAGAACGCCCGGACCAGGCCGGGCGTTCCCATGCGTTCCACGTGGAACCGGCGATCGGTCACAGGCGGAGCGGCATCACCACGTGGCGGCACTTCTCGCTGCCGGCCTCGCGAACGAGCGCGGAGGAATTGGCATCGCGCAGTTGGAGGATGACGTGCTCGTCGCGCAGGGCGGAGAGGGCGTCCAGCAGGTAGTTCACGTTGAAGCCGATTGCCAGGCCGTCCACGCGGGTATCGGCTTCGATCTCTTCCTGCGCCTCTTCCTGCTCCGGGTTGTGCGCGTTGATGCGCAACTGGCCCGGCGACACCTCGACGCGAACGCCGCGGTACTTCTCGTTCGACAGGATCGCCGCGCGCTGCAGGGCGGCGCGCAGGACTTCGCGGTCGACCTTGACCTCGCGGTCGGCGCCGATCGGAATCACGGCCTCGTAATCCGGGAAACGCCCGTCGATGAGCTTGCTGGTGAAGGTCACATCGTCGCGCTTGACGCGGATGTGGTTGCGGCCGACTTCGAGCTCGAGCTCGCGATCGCCGCCTTCGAGCAAGCGTTGCAGCTCCTGCACGCCCTTGCGCGGCACGATGATCTGGCGCTTGGCCTGCGCGCTGCCGTCCAACGGCGCTTCGCACAGTGCCAGGCGATGGCCGTCGGTGGCCACGCACCGCAGCGTCTTGTCGCGCAGATCGAACAGCAAGCCGTTGAGGTAATACCGCACGTCCTGCTGCGCCATCGCGAACGCGGTGCGCTCGATCAGTTCCTTCAGGCCCGCTTCCGGCACGCGAACGCGCTCGGTGGCTTCGACCTCGTCGACCGACGGGAAGTCGTTGGCCGGCAGGCTCGCCAAGGTGAAGCGACTGCGGCCGGCCGAGACCGTGACCTTGTCGCCCGACTGCGAGACGGTGACCTTGCTGCCGTCGGGCAGGGCACGCACGATTTCGAACAGCTTGCGGGCCGGGATCGTGGTCTCGCCGTCCTGCGCGTCGTCGACGGAATGGCGGGCGACCATCTCCACTTCCAGGTCCGTGCCGGTCAGCGAGAGCTGCCCTGCGCGCACCTGCACCAGCAGGTTGGCGAGAACCGGGAGGGTCTGCCGGCGTTCTACGACATTGACGACTTGCGCCAACGGCTTCAGGAAGACTTCGCGTTGCAGGCTGAAACGCATGCGGTCAGGTTCCCCGGGTCCAAGCTCTGGAAGGATGGATAAATCAAAAGAGTGGTGGTGCTTGGTGTCGCGAAAATCTGGGTATTGCGGGCTTAACGTGTTGATTCTGAAACGTTTATCGACATGAGCAAAGCGTGTACAAACCGGGCTGCGGCCCCGGGGCAACTTGTGGATAAATATTCCACCCCCTGGTGGGGTGAGGTCTTATCCACAGCTTTCCCCGCATTCATTCACTGAGTTTGCGGATCAGCTTGTCCCAGTCTTCCCGCAGCTTGCCGTCGGTCTCCATCAGCCCCTTGATCTGGCGGCAGGCGTGCAGCACGGTCGTGTGGTCGCGACCGGCGAACGCGTCGCCGATCTCGGGCAGGCTGTGTTCGGTCAGCTCCTTGGCCAGCGCCATTGCCACCTGGCGCGGGCGGGCCAGCGAACGCGTCCGCCGTTTCGACAACAAATCCTTGATCTGCAGGCCGTAGTAGTCTGCCACGGTCTTCTGGATGTTGGGGATGCCGATCGCCTGCTGCTGCGCGCGCAACAGATCGCGCAGCGTCTCCTGCGCGAACTCCGACGTGATCGCCCGGCCGGTGAAGTTGGCGCGCGCCGAAAGCGTGTTGAGCGCACCCTCCAGGTCGCGCACGTTCGACCGCATCTTCTTGGCGATCAGGAACGCGACGTCCTCGGGCAGGTTGGCCCCGCGCTCGCGCGCCTTCGACAGCACGATCTGCGCGCGCGTTTCGAAATCCGGCGGCTCGATGGCCACCGACAGTCCCCACGCCAGGCGCGATTTCAGCCGCGGCTCGAGGCCTTCGACTTCGCGCGGATAGCGATCGCACGTCAGGATGATCTGCTGCTTGCCGTCGAACAGCGCGTTGAAGGTGTGGAAGAACTCCTCCTGCGTGCGGTCCTTGCCGGCGAAAAACTGGATGTCGTCGATCAGCAGCGCGTCGACTTGCTGGAACTGTCGCTTGAACGCATCCATCGCCTTGTCCTGCAGCGCTTTCATCATCGCGCTGAAGAACTGCTCGCTGCGCAGGTACATCACCCGCATCGCGGGATTGGCCGCGCGCATCGCATTGCCGGCGGCGAACATCAGGTGCGTCTTGCCCAGACCCGTGCTGCCATAAAGCAGCAACGGGTTGTGCCCGCGATCACCGGGCTTGAGTGCGGCTTGCCAAGCAGCGGCGCGACCCAGCTGGTTACTGCGGCCTTCGACGAAATTGTCGAACGTGTAATGCGTGTCGAGGTTGCCCTGGAACGGTTCGACCGGCGCGCTGCGCACGGGCGCGGTGCTTGCGGACGACGGCGGCGGATCCCGACGCATCGATCCGATTTCCAGGCTCACGTCTGCATTGCCGGCGTAATGCGCCACCAATTCGCGAATGCGTTCCAGATAGCGCGCGCGCACTTCTTCCATCACGAAGGCGTTGGGCGCGTAGAGCACCAGGCCATCGTCGTGGAGGCGGGCCTGCAAGGGCTTGAGCCAGGTATGGACGTCTTCGGCCGGATATTCGGCTTCGAGGCGCTCGAGACAGCGGGGCCAGGCTTCCATCGTGCTTTGCGGTGTCCGTCGACAACCAGCACGCGAGCGGGGGCGAGCCCGCAAGATGCTGTGGATAAGTGGGAGAAAGGCAGACTACCACCGGCACCCGGATGCGCCAACGGAAACCGGACCCCCTGTTCGCAATACCAGTTTGAGTTGACCGAGCAGGCATCTGCCCGCTAGACTTTCGGGTCTTGTCCGCAAAAACCGCACGCGAGCCGCACCATGGCCACCAAGCGCACCTACCAGCCCAGCAACCTGAAGCGCAAGCGCGACCACGGCTTCCGTGCCCGCATGAAGACCGCCGACGGCCGCAAGGTCCTCGCCCGTCGTCGCGCCAAGGGCCGTCGTCGCCTGACGGTCTGACCCGCGCGGCCTTCGTGGCCGTGCCGGACTTGGCGGCAACGCCAGACCTCGCGACAACCGATCACGCGATTACCGACCCCATGGATGCCGGCCTGCCCCGCAGTGCCCGCGTCCGTCAGCGGGCCGAGTTCGATCGTGTGTTCGCCGAGGGTCGACGCAACGCAGATCCCCTGATGAGCCTGCACTGGCTGCGCGGCGACAAGCCCGCACGCCTGGGGCTTGCCGTGTCGCGCAAAGTCGATCCGCGCGCCGTCGGTCGCAACCGCATCAAGCGCGTGCTTCGCGCTGAATTCCGCACGCTTCGCCTCCTGCTCGCCGATGGCGATTACGTGCTGGTGTTGCGCGCCGCCGCGCGTGAAAGCGACGGGAACGCCCTGCGCGTCGCCATGACTTCGCTCTTCCGCCGCGCGGGCGCGTTGCCGCCTCCGTCCGTGGGCGGCACAATGCCCGCCGCTTGCCTGCCGGGCGATCCGCCCCCATCCCCTTGATCTTTCGCGCGCTGCATTTGTTGCCGCGCGCGTCCTGCCGCCCGAGCCATTCCGAATGAATCAGACCCGCGTCTTCCTCCTCATCGCCTGGCTTCTGGTGGCGACGCTGCTCTGGATGGAGTGGAACAAGGAAAAGACGGCCGCGCTCCAGGCGCCGCCGGTGGCGACGCAAACCGCGTCGAGCAACGGCGCCGTTCCCGGTGCCGTGCCGAGCGCGCCGACGGCGGCCGCGGCCGGCGTTCCCGCAGCGCCCGTGCAGGCGGGCGTGCCGTCTTCGTCGACCACGAAGACCGCGCAGGCGGACAACGCCGTCGTCGTCACCACCGACACGCTGCGCATCACGCTGGACGGCGGCAGTGTGCGCAACGCCGAACTGTTGAAGTTCCCGAACGAAGCCAAGTCCAACGACACCGGCAACGTGGCGCTCTTCGATCCCACGCCCGCCGGCTTCTACGAAGCGCAGAGCGGTTGGGTCAGCAGCACGGGCGCTGCGCCCGACCATCTCGCCAACTTCCTCCCCGAAGGTGGCGCGCGCAAGGTGACGCTCGCCGCGGGGCAGGACTCGGTCGAGGTCCCCTTCATCTGGACCGGCGCGAACGGCGTGACCATCCGCCGCACCTACACGTTCCCGCGCGGCGGTTACGCGATCGGCGTGCGCGACGAAGTCGTCAACCAGGGCAGCGCGAACTGGCAGGGCTACGTCTATCGCCAGTTGGTGCGCAACCCGCCGCCGCAGAAGACCGGTTACACCAATCCCGAAGCGTTCGCGTTCCACGGCGCCGCCTGGTACACGCCGAACGACAAGTACGAGCGACGCAAGTACGACGACTTCGTCGACGACGGCACGCTCGACAAGGATGCGACCGGCGGCTGGATCGCGCTGCTGCAGCATTACTTCTTCGCCGCGTGGATCCCGGGCGAACAGGACAAGTCGACGTTCACGCTCAGCACCACGCAGGATGGCGGCGTCACGCGTTATGTCGCGCGTGCGTTCGGCCCCCGCGTCGACGTTGCGCCGGGCCAGAAGGCCGAGACGAATGCGCGCCTTTGGGTCGGTCCCAAGCTCGTGGCCGCGATCGAAGCGCAGAACGTGCCGGGCCTGACGCGCGCGGTGGACTTCTCGCGCTTCTCGATCATGGCCACGATCGCGGGCTGGCTGTTCGTCGTGCTCTCGGCGATCCACTCGGTCGTCGGTAACTGGGGCTGGTCGATCATCGGCCTGGTGATCCTGATCCGCTTGCTGCTGTATCCGATCGCCGCGAAGCAATTCCAGTCGATGGCGAAGATGCGCAAGCTGCAGCCGCGCATGCAGCAGCTGAAGGAACGCTACGGCGACGACCGCCAGAAGCTGCAGATGGCGACGATGGAGTTGTACAAGAAGGAGAAGGTCAATCCGGCCGCGGGCTGCTTGCCGCTGCTGATCCAGATGCCGATCTTCCTCGCGCTCTACTGGATGCTGTCGGAGTCGGTCGAACTGCGCCACGCACCGTGGGCGTTGTGGATCGACAACCTCTCCGCGCGCGATCCCTACTTCATCCTGCCGATCATCAACGTCGCGATCATGTGGGCCACCCAGCGCCTGACGCCGATGGCCGGCATGGAACCCACGCAGCAGAAGATGATGCAGCTCATGCCGCTGGTGATCGGCGTGACGATGATCTTCTTCCCCGCCGGCCTGGTGTTGTACTGGGTCACCAACGGCGCGCTCGGCCTGCTCCAGCAGTGGTCGATGCTCAAGCGCTACGGCGAAACGGAACCCGCGAAGGCGTGACCGCCGACGACACCGACACCATCGTCGCCATCGCCACCGCGCCCGGTGCCGGTGGCGTCGGGATGGTGCGGTTGTCGGGCCCACGTAGCCGGGCGATCGCGGAAACCTTGAGTGCTTGCGCACTCGTGCCGCGCCACGCGCATTACGTGCGCATCCGCGCGAACGATGAACTGCTCGACGACGGCATCGCCTTGTACTTCGCCGCGCCGGCGAGCTTCACCGGTGAACACGTCGTCGAACTGCAGGCGCACGGCAGCCCGGTCGTCCTGCAGAGCATCGTTGCTGCGTGCCGTGCGCTTGGTGCGCGCGACGCACGCCCCGGCGAATTCTCCGAACGCGCGTTTCTCAACGGCAAGCTTGATCTCGCGCAAGCCGAAGCCGTCGCCGACCTGATCGCCGCCGCCGACACGCGCGCCGCACGCGCCGCGCGCCGCGCACTCGATGGCGTGTTCTCCGAACGCGTCGATGCCGTCGCCACCGAACTGCTCCATCTGCGCGTGCATGTCGAAGCAGCGATCGACTTCGCCGACGAATCGCTCGACACGCTCGGCGGCGAACAAGTGCGCGCGGGCCTCGAACGCGCCGCCGCGCAAATCGCGCAACTGCTCACCGACGCCGAACGCGGCCGCAAGTTGCGCGATGGATTGCATGCGGTGATCGTCGGCCCGCCGAATGCCGGCAAGAGTTCGCTGCTCAACGCACTGGCCGGCAGCGACCGCGCGATCGTCACCGACATCGCCGGCACCACGCGCGATCTGTTGCATGAAACCGTCCGCCTCGACGGCGCCGAACTCACCCTCGTCGACACCGCGGGCCTGCGCGAAGGCGGCGACGCGATCGAGCGCGAAGGCATGCGCCGTGCGCGCGAGGAGTTGCGTCGCGCGGACCTGGCTATCGTCGTCCTCGATGCGCGCGACCCCGACGCGGGCCGCGCCGCCGTCGCCGACGCGATCGCCGATGTCCCGCAGCGCCTGTGGATCCACAACAAGGCCGACCTGCTCGACACCGCGATCGACAACGCCGACGACACCGTCCTGGTCTCTGCCCGCACGGGGCATGGCCTCGATGCGCTGCACGCGCGCCTGCGCCACCTCTCCGGCGCCGATGCCGCGGATGCCGCCGAAGGCACCTTCACCGCGCGCGCCCGCCACGTCGATGCCCTCGACCGCGCCTCGCTCCACGTGGACGCGGCCCGCGGCCAGCTCGCCCACGAAGCCCTCGACCTGGCCGCCGAATCCCTTCGCGCCGCCCACGACGCCCTCGGCGAGATCACCGGGCGCGTGGCGCCCGATGCCCTGCTCGGCCACATCTTCAGCAGCTTCTGCATCGGCAAATGAGGCCGATGGCCTGTTAAGCGTGCGATTTCCGTCACGGGACCTTGACAAAAGCCCGCCTCTGTCGCGTCCTTAGCACACGTGCCCGCCAGGGGGCACAACCAGGGGAGTGGTTCCGTTATGTACGCAAGTTCCAAGCCGCAGCCGCGCGTGACGCGGATGCATCTTTTCGTGCTGGTCGCGATGGGCGTCGCCCTCGCCGCCTGCAACAAGTCCGAGGGTCCCACGACCGCGGGCACCGCCACCACCGCCACCGCGGCCGCCGCCGCGAAGCCGGTCGTCGCCGTTTCCGAAGCCGTCGCCGCGATGAGCGCCGACCAGCTGCGTGAATCGGCCAGCGCCGCGCTCCGCGAACAGCGTCTGTACGCGCCGGCCGGCAACAACGCGATGGAGTACTACCTCGCGCTGCGCGACAAGGCCCCGAGCGATCCGGCGGTGGCCAGCGCGCTGACCGACCTGATGCCCTACGCGCTCATCGCGACCGAGCAGAGCATCCAGCGCGAAGACTTCGCCGAATCCCAGCGCCTCTACGCGCTGATGGAAAAGACCGACGCCACCGCGCCGGCCCTGCCGCGCCTGAAGCAGACCATCGCCCAGCAGCAGCAGGCCGTCGCCACGCGCGCCGAGCAGGACAAGGTCAAGACCGAGGAAGACGCCAAGCGCCAGGTCGAACTCGAGAAGACCCGCCTCGCCCAGCAGCAGGCCGCGCAGCAGCAGGCTGCCCAGCAGCTCGCCGCCCAGCAGGCCGCGCAAGCCGAAGCCGAGAAGAAGGCCGCCGCCGATCGCGAAGCCGCCGCCGCGCGTGAAGCGCAGCAGAAGGCAGCCGCCGCCAGCGCACCGGCACAGGCTCCGACGCAGACCGCGTCCGCCGCGGCCTCCGCCGGTGGCCTGCGCGCGCTGTCGACGCCGGCTCCGCGTTACCCCGCCGAAGCCGCGCGTCGCAACCAGAGCGGCGAAGTCCGCATGGAGATCACCGTCGGCACCGACGGCACGGTCACCGCCGCGCGCGTCGTCGACGCCAACCCGCCGCGCGTCTTCGATCGCGAAGCGCTGGCTGCGGTGAAGAAGTGGAAGTTCGCGCCGATCGATGCGCCGGTCACCACGACGCGCACGATCAACTTCCGCCCCGGCGGCTGATCGCGAACCATCGCTGCAAAAGAAAAAAGCCCGGCAATCGCCGGGCTTTTTTTTGCCTTGCTCCCTCCCCTGCAACTGCAGGGGAGGGCCGGGGTGGGGTTAGGCGGAGATGGCAAGTCTTTCCTGCTTGTATCGCTGCGTCGCCGCCAGCCACAACACCAGCGCCAGGCCGAAGCCCGCGACGAGATACACGACCCACTGCATCGGCTCCATCGTCTCTCCGCGCACCACCTTCATCAGCGCCTGGTTCTGCGCGAGGAACGGCACGGCGAACATCCACAACTGATTCTTCACCGGGCTCACCATCAACGCGATGGTCGGGATCATCGGCAGCAGCATCAGCACGCTCATGTAGCTCTGCGCTTCCTTCACGGATTTCGCGCCCGCCGCGATGAACGTCAGCAGCGACGTGCCGACGAACAACATCGGCACGAGGATCAGCAGCATCTTCGCAATCGCCGGCATGCTGACATCCATGTTGCGTCCGATGCCCGGCGAGAACGCCGCGCCGATCTTGAACGCGATGAGCGTCAGCAACAACGAAACACCGCCGACCAGGCACGCCGCGAGGATCTTGCCCGTGACCACCGCACCGCGATGCGCGGGCGTGGCGAGCAAGGGTTCGAGCGACTGCCGTTCGCGCTCGCCCGCGGTCGCATCGATGATCAGGTACGCACCACCGATGAACGCACTGAGGATCAGCAGATACGGCAAGAACGCCATCACCATGCCGCGCCGCGCTTCGGGCGTCGACAGATCCTTGTGCGCGACCGCGAGCGGTGCCGCGACACTCGGATTCATGCCGCGTGCAAGCAAACGCAACGCACCGACCTGCTGCCCGTACAACGTGAGCGCAGCTTCGATGCGACGCACGGGAATGTCCGAATCCTGGCGCGTGCTGTCGTGCACGATTTCCACCAGCGCCGGCGCGCCTTCGTGCCAATCCTTCTCGAAGTCATCGCCGATGCGTAGATACACGTCTTCGGCCTGCGAACGGATCGCCGTGTCGAGATCGCCATCGAACGCCTTGCGCCGGATGCCCTGGCCCGCGAGCCACTTCACCAGGTTGGGCGCGTGCTCCATGCCCACCATCGGGACATCGAGCGGCTTCTCGATCTGACTCTTCGCGCGCGATTCGGCGAGCGTCAGGATGCCGAGCATGATCGCCGGCGTGATCAGCGGACCGAGCACCAGCGCGAGCAACAACGTGCGTTTGTCGCGTACGAACTCACGCAGTTCCTTCACGAGGATGGTGCGGATCGAATGCATCGCTTTCATGCGTGCAGCCCCTCTTCCGATCCGATCAGTCGCACGAAGGCATCCTCCAGGTTCGACTCGTTGGTCTGCGCGCGCAGTTCATCCGCCGTGCCTTGCGCCACGACGCGCCCGTGCGCGATCACGACGACGCGATCGCACAGCGCGGCGACCTCCTGCATGATGTGGCTCGAGAAAATCACGCAGCGTCCTTCGCCGCGCAGTTGCCGCAGGAAGTCGCGCAACCCGCGCGTGGTCATGACGTCGAGCCCGTTGGTCGGCTCATCGAGGATGACGTTGCGCGGATCGTGCACGAGCGCCCGCGCGATCGCGGTCTTTGTGCGCTGGCCTTGCGAGAAGCCTTCGGTCTGGCGATCGAGGAAATCGTCCATCTGCAACGCCGTCGACAACGCGCGCGTGCGCGCTTCGATCGTCGCTGCATCCAGGCCGTGCAACTCGCCGAAGTAACGGATGTTCTCGCGCGCGGTGAGGCGCTTGTACACGCCACGCGCATCCGGCAACACACCGAGTGCGCGTCGCGCCGCTTCGGCATCGGCGGCGACATCCTCGCCATCGATCAGCACGCGCCCGCTTTCCGGACGCATCAGCGTGTAGAGCATGCGCAGCGTCGTGGTCTTGCCCGCGCCGTTGGGGCCGAGCAGGCCGGTGATTTCACCGTCGCGCGCTTCGAAGCCCACGTCGTCGACGGCGACGACCGGCGCCTTGTCCTTGCCCTTGCCGGGGAAGGTCTTGCGGAGATGTTCGGCGACGATCATTACGGCTCCCATCCATTGAACGTGGTGAACGGCGGCGTGTACGCGAGCGTGTCCAGGCACGTGGCGTCGAGCTTCTTCGCATCCGCCGTTTCGAGGAACTGCGCCCACAACTTCGGCATGCAGCCCACCGCGATGACGTTGTGGCCCTGGCCGCGCAACACGAGCGCACGACCGTTGCGCAAGGTCTTCAGCACTTGCGCGGCGTAGGACGGCGGCGTGACCGGATCGAGTTCGCCCGACAACAACAGCGCGGGCACGTCGGTCGACAAGGGCGTGTGGAAATCCTTCGGCATCTCGCCGCGCGGCCACACCGCACATTGCGCCTGCATCAGGTCGACGAGCGAGTTGCCGAGCAGCGAGGCGCCCATCGACGCATCGGCGTGCAGGCCCGCCGCATCCTCGGAACACACCACCGACAGCTGCATGCCGTAAGCCATCATGTCGGACATCGAACCGCCGAGCATCTTCGACAGCGACATCAGGTTTTCGTAACGGCCCTGGTCGGCTTCGTTCAACAGCAGCGGCAGGATGGACGCGGCGAGCGGCGCGTACGCATACATGCGCGCCAGGCCCGCGACGTGCGCAGGACGCAGGCGCTCTTCCTTCATCTCGCCCGTCGCCGCGTCGCGATACTTCACCAGCGGCGATTCGGCGCGCAGCTTGACCATCAGCGCATTGAGCCGCTCGCGCGGATCGCCGAGCGCCTTGGTGCAACCCGGTGTCTTCGCGCACTGGCCGAATTGCAGGTCGAGCGCGGATTCGAGATTGCGCGCGAAGTCGTTGCCCAGGTGGATCGCGTTCGGCGCGACCGAGTCGAGCACGATCGTGCGCGTGTGCTGCGGATGACGCATCGCGTATTGCTGCGCGACGCGCGTGCCGTAGGACACGCCCATCAGGTTGATTTTCTGCGCGCCAATCGCTTCACGCACCGCGTCGAGATCGCGCACCGCATCGGTCGTCGTGTAGAAGCGCAGGTCGGCCTTGCGCGCGAGTTGATCGCGGCACTTGATCGCCATCGCGCGCGAGGCTTCCGGCGATTCGTCGGCATCCGCCGCGCTCGCATCGACCGCATCGGGCGATGCCTTGTCTTCATCGTCGAACTTGCACTGCAACGGGTTGGACTTGCCCGTGCCGCGCTGGTCGACGAGGAGCATGTCGCGGTCCTTCCGCACGTCGCGGAACGACGGGATCAGGCCGGCGAAACTTTCCGTCGCCGATTGACCGGGGCCGCCGGCGATCAGGAACACCGGATCCGGATCGTGGTTGCCCGATTCGTCGGCGGGAATCCACGCGATGTTGAGCGCGATCTGGCGGCCCTTCGGTTCCGCGGGATTCTCCGGCACCGACAACGTGCCGCACTGCGCTTCCAGGCTTTGCGCGCCCATCGGCGGCGAGAGCGTGCACGGCTTGAAGGCGATGCGACCCAGCTTGCGTTCGGGCGCGGGTTCGGCGACGACCGGCTTGCGCGGTCCGTCGTGCTTGTCGGGCGCGCGCTGTTGCCATGCGCGGTAGCCGAAGAAGCCGGCCACCAGGGCCAGCGCGATCATGAATCGGGTCTTGCGTGACATCGGCGCGTTTCCCTCCGGTCGATGGGCATCCATGGTGACAGGACGCCGCCCGGGGCGGAACGTGACCGACGGCGATCGCCGTGAAGGTCGGCGCTACTTGCTGCTGACGTACTTCTCGCGGCGGATCTGCGGCACCGGCAGGCCGGCGGTCTTCAGCGCCTCGAAGCACGCATCGACCATGTTCGGGTTGCCGCACAGGTAGGCGATGTCGCTGGCCGCGTCGGGTGCGAATTCCTGCAGGAACTGCTGCACGTAACCGTGGCGCACGTCGGCATGCGCCTGCGGCGAACCGGCGGCCGGCAACTCGCGCGAGAAGCACGGCACGAAGCGGAAGTTGTCAGGATGCTTGTTGGCGAAGGCGCGGAACTCGTCGCCGTACAGCAGCTCCACCGGCGTGCGCGCGCCGAACAGCAGCACCACCTGGATGCCGCGCTGCGCGATCAGTTGTTCCAGCTGCGGCAGCATCGCGCGATACGGCGTGACGCCCGTGCCCGTGCCGATCAGCAGGTAACGCTGGTTGGCGTCGGCCGGCATCAGGCAGAAGCGACCATAGGGGCCGCTGGCGTCGACCGTGCCGCCGATGTCCAGGCCTTCGAACAAGGCCGTCGCCGCACCACCCGCCACGTAGCTGACCGCGATCTCCACCGTCTCGCCCGCGCCGATCGCGTGATCGTGGATCGTGGCCAGCGAGTAGCTGCGCTTGGTCCCCGTGCCGTCGGCGTAATGGAAGTGCACCTGGAGGAACTGGCCCGGGATGAAATCCAGGGCCTGCCCGTCCTCGCGGACGAAGGACAGGTGCGCGACCGTGGGCGCGATCATGCGGCGCGCGGTGAGCTTGAGCGGGAAGTGGATGATGGCCAAGGCGTGGGATTCTTTGTGCAACAGACCGTGGCGCCGGGCGCGACACGGGGCCGCCTATACTACCGGCTTCGCCGCGATTCCAGCGGTTCGGCCCCCTTTCCCCAAGCTCCCCGCGGCCTTCACGATGTCCCCCGACGCAACGCTCCAAGCCAACGCGCCCGCGCTCAGCGTCCGCGACCTTCGCAAGACCTACGACAACGGCGTGCAGGCGCTCAAGGGCGTGTCGCTCGACGTGCGCCCGGGCGATTTCTTCGCCCTGCTCGGCCCCAACGGCGCCGGCAAGTCCACGCTGATCGGCATCGTCAGCTCGCTGGTGAACAAGACCGGGGGCGAGGTCGAGGTCTTCGGCGTCGACATCGCGCGCAACCGCAGCGAAGCGATGCGCCTGATCGGCCTGGTGCCGCAGGAAATCAACTTCAACCTCTTCGAAAAACCCTTCGACATCCTGTGCAACTACGCAGGCTTCTACGGGGTGCCGCGCGAAGAGGCGATGGTGCGCGCCGAGGAAGAACTCAAGCGCGCGCACCTGTGGGAGAAAGCGCACGTCATGTCGCGCACGCTGTCGGGCGGCATGAAGCGCCGCCTGATGATTTCGCGCGCGATGATGGTGCGCCCGCGCCTGCTGATCCTCGACGAGCCCACCGCGGGCGTGGACATCGAGATCCGCCGCGGCATGTGGAAGACGCTGCGCGAGATCAACGCCTCGGGCACGACGATCATCCTCACCACGCACTACCTGGAAGAAGCCGAGAATCTCTGCCGCCATCTCGCGATCATCGACAAGGGCACGATCGTCCAGCAGGGCCCGATGAAAGCGCTGCTCGCAAAGCTCGATGTCGAAGGCTTCCTGCTCGACATCGAAGGCAGCGTGCCGGGCGGGCTGCCCCAGATCGAGGGCACCTCGCTGGAACGCGTGGACGACCACACGATCGATCTCGAAATGCCGCGCGCGATGGACCTCAACCGCGTCTTCGCCGCGCTGAACGATGCCGGCATCCGCGTGCGTTCGATGCGCACCAAATCCAACCGCCTGGAAGAACTGTTCGTGCGCATGACGTCGAAGGACACCCCGTGAATACGACCGTCGCCACGCCGCAGGTCGCTTCCAACGCACGCCGCAACTGGGTCGCGCTGGGCACCATCGTCCGCCGCGAAGTCACGCGCATCCTGCGCATCTGGGCGCAGACCCTCGTGCCGCCCGCGATCACGATGACGCTGTACTTCCTGATCTTCGGCGGCCTGATCGGTTCGCGCGTGGGCCCGATGGATGGCCTGAAGTACATGGACTTCATCGTGCCGGGCCTGGTCATGATGAGCGTGATCCAGAACAGCTACGGCAACATCTCCTCGTCGTTCTTCGGCGCGAAGTTCGGCCGCCACGTCGAAGAATTGCTCGTCAGCCCGATGCCCGGCTACGTGATCCTCGGCGGCTACGTCGCCGGCGCGGTGCTGCGTGGTTTGATGGTCGGCGTGATCGTGCTCTGCATCTCGATGTTCTTCACGCCCGTGCGCATGCACCATCCCTTCATCACGCTCACGACCGTGCTGCTCGGCGCGACGATCTTCTCGCTCGCCGGGTTCGTCAACGCGGTGTATGCGAAGAAGTTCGACGACATCGCGATCGTGCCCACCTTCATCCTCACCCCGCTCACGTACCTGGGCGGCGTGTTCTATTCGGTGAAGTTGCTGCCCGGCTGGGCCGAGACGGCCACGCACCTCAACCCGATCTTCTACATGGTCAACGCATTCCGCTACGGCCTGCTCGGCGTCAGCGACGTGTCGATGTGGGTGGCCTACGCGTTGATGCTCGGCTTCGTGGTCGTGCTCGCGGCGATCGGGCTGTTGTTGCTCAAGCGCGGCGTTGGCTTGCGGAGCTAGGCCGGCAACCGGAAGAACGTGTTCGCCGCCGCAGTCGTGGCAGCCGCGACATCCGACACCGCTTCACCGCGATCGCGCGCGAGTTCCTCCACGATGTGCGCGAGGTACATCGGCTCGTTGCGCCGATGCGAAGGCTGCGGTTTCACCGTGCGCGGCAGCAGGTAAGGCGCGTCGGTTTCGATCATCAGCCGGTTCGCGGGAATGTGCTTCACCAACTCGCGCAGGTGCAGGCCGCGGCGTTCGTCGCACAGCCAGCCGGTGATGCCGACGTACCAATCCTGGTCGAGGTAATCGAACAACTCCTCGCGCGTGCCCGTGAAGCAATGCACCACCGACGGTCCGAGCTTGCCGTCGAACTGCTTCATGATCGCCATGAAGTCCGCATGCGCGTCGCGCTGGTGCAGGAACACCGGCTTGCCGGTATCGGCGGCGATCTGCAGCTGCATTTCGAACGCGCGCCGTTGCGCCGGGCGCGGCGAGAAATCGCGGAAGTAATCCAGCCCGCACTCACCGACGGCCACCACTTCGGGCAACGCCTGCAGCGCGCGCATTTCCGCATCGCACTCGGCCGTGTACTCGGTCGCGTGATGCGGATGCACGCCGGCGGTGGCGAACAACTCGCCCGGATGCGCGCGCGCCAGGTCGGCCGCCATGGGCGAATGCGCGCGGCTCGCGCCGGTGACGATCATGCGGCCGATGCCGGCGTCGCGTGCGCGTTGCAGCACGGCGTCGCGGTCGTGGTCGAAGCTGTCGTGGGTGAGGTTGGCGCCGATGTCGATGAGCATGGGCGGCAGTTTACCGGGCCGGCACCGTAGACTTCGCGCGTGCGCGCCGCCGACTTCCCCATCGCCCCGTTGCTGCCGGAGCTCCGCGCGAGCCTCGCGGTGCATCCGCGCCTCGTGCTCGAAGCGCCGCCTGGCGCCGGCAAGACCACGCAGGTGCCGCTGGCCTTGCTCGACGAAGCCTGGCTCGGCGGCCGCAAGATCGTGATGCTCGAACCGCGCCGCGTGGCCGCGCGCGCCGCCGCCGGGTTCATGGCGAAGCAGTTGGGCGAAGCGCCAGGCGAAACGGTCGGCTACCGCATCCGCTTCGAGAGCAGGATTTCGGCGCGAACGCGCGTGGAGGTCGTCACCGAAGGCATCCTCACGCGCATGTTGCAGGACGATCCGATGCTCGAAGGCGTCGGCGCCTTGCTGTTCGACGAATTCCACGAACGCCACCTCGCCGGCGACCTCGGCCTCGCGCTCGCGCTCGACGTGCAGTCGGGGCTTCGCGAAGACCTGCGCATCGTCGTGATGTCGGCGACGCTCGACGGCGAAAGGCTCGCGCGTTTCCTCGATGCGCCGCGCCTCACGAGCGCGGGCCGCGCGTACGCCGTCGACATCGCGCACTTCCCCGCGCGCCGCGACGAAGCGTTGGTGCCGCAAACGCGCCGCGCGATCGAACACGCCGTCGCACAGCATCCCGGCGATGTCCTCGTGTTCCTGCCAGGCCAGCGCGAGATCGCGCAAGTCGACGCAGCGATCGCGGGAAGCGACGCACTGCGCGACATCGAGGTCCTCGCGCTGCACGGCGAACTGCCCGTCGAACAACAGGCGCGCGTACTCGCGCCGGGCGAACGCCGCCGCATCGTGTTGTCCACCAACGTCGCCGAATCCAGCGTCACGCTGCCCGGCGTGCGCATCGTGATCGACAGCGGCCTGGCGCGCGAGCCACGTTACGACCCCAACTCGGGCTTCGCGCGCCTGGACATCGTGTCGATCGCGCAAGCCTCCGCCGACCAGCGCGCGGGCCGCGCAGGCCGTGTCGCGGAAGGTTGGACGTATCGCCTGTGGCAGCAGTCGCAGCGCCTCGAACCGCAGCGTCGCCCCGAAATTGCGCAGGTCGAACTCGCATCGCTCGCGCTCGAACTCGCGGCCTGGGGCAGCGACGCGTTGTCGTTCGTCGATGCGCCGCCGGCCGGCGCGCTCGGCGCCGCACGCGATCTGTTGCGGCGCCTGGGCGCGCTCGATGGCGATGCGATCACGCCACTGGGTCGCCGCATGCTCGCGCTTGGCACGCATCCGCGCCTGGCCGCGATGCTGCTCGCGCCGACGCGCGATGAAGACCGCGCGCTCGCCTGCGATCTCGCCGCATTGATCGAAGCGCGCGATCCATTGCGTTCGCGCAGCGATGCCCTCGCCGAACGCTGGCGCGCGTTGGCCGCGTTCCGCAGCGGCCACGACCCGGGCGGCAGCCGTGCAGGATTCGCTGCCCTCGACGCCGCCGCGAAACAATGGCGACGACGCTTGAAAGTCGACGCACAATCCCCGCGTTCGATCGACGCACATCGCCTCGGCGACCTGCTCGCGCACGCCTACCCCGATCGCATCGCGCACCAACATCCGACACAACCGCGTCGCTATCAGCTCGCGAACGGCCGCATGGCGACCCTATTCGACGACAGCGCTCTGTTCGGCGAACCGTGGCTCGTCGCAAGCGAATTGCGTTACGAGGCGAAGGACGCGCTGCTGCTGCGCGCTGCACCGGTCGACGAAGCTGCATTGCGCCGCGACTTCCCCAAGCGTTTCGTCGAAGAAGACACCGTGCGTTGGGACGCTGCACGACGCGCGCTCGTCGCGCAGCGCGAACGCCGCTTCGACGGCATCGTGCTCGAATCCAAACCGGCCGGCCGCGTCGATCCCGCGCAAGCCGCGCGCGCCCTCACCGATGCCGTACGCGATCTCGGGCTGGATGCGCTGCCGTGGAGCGAGACTCTGCAACAGTGGCGCGCGCGCGTCCGCGCGTTGCGCGAATGGGCGCCGGACGAAGGCTTCCCCGATCTGTCCGACGCAGCCCTGCTCGACACGCTCGACACCTGGTTGCGCCCCGCATTCGAAGGCAAGACGCGCCTGGATGCACTCGACGCCGCCGAGCTTTCCAACGCATTGCACGAAACGGTCGACTGGAACCTGCGCCGCCGCATCGATGCACTCGCTCCGACGCGCATCGTCGTTCCTTCGGGCATGGAGCGCCGCATCGATTACGAAGTCGACGACCACGACGGCGTGCGCCCGCCCGTGCTCGCGGTGAAGCTGCAGGAACTGTTCGGCCTGGCCGATACGCCGCGCATCGTCGAAGGCCGCGTGCCGCTGACCTTGCACCTCCTCTCCCCCGGCGGCCGCCCGCTGCAGGTCACGCAGGACCTCAAGGGCTTCTGGGAACGCACCTACCCCGAAGTGCGCAAGGAAATGAAGGGCCGCTATCCGCGCCATCCGTGGCCCGACGATCCGTGGTCGGCGACGGCGACGCATCGCGCCAAACCGCGCGGCACCTGAACGCCCTCGCCGCGATCACATACGCTCAACGCCGCCAGCCTGAGACTGCCGAGCCAACGATCCATCCCACGGGAGCCTGCACGATGAACACCAAGCTGATCGCTTTGCCCGAACGCGCGATGGACCTCGCCGGCAAATGGGGCGGCGACGTGATGGAGCTCGTGCCCCGCGCGGGCCAATGGCTGGATGCCGGCGTCAAGATCGGCGCGGTGAAGACCGGCGGAAAGGTCGCGATGAAGTTCGTGCGCAAATATCCGGTGGTCGCGGTCGCCACCGTCGTCGGTGCAGGCGCGCTCTGGTATCTGGCGCGCAGGAAGGCGAAGCAAGCGCAGAACGGCGATGGCCGCGATGCGATCGAAGGCAGCGCGCGCCGCGTGCCGGCCAAGCGTGCATCGGCCACCAAGCGCCCCGCGCGCAAGACCACGCGCGCAACGACGACCGCTTCGGAATAAGCGTCAGTCGATGACGAGTGCGGCGGGCAGTTCGATCACGAACACCGCCCCGCCGCCCTCGCGATCTTCGTACCAGAGATCGCCGCCGGCATTGACGATGATCTGCCGCGCGAGCGACAACCCCAGGCCGCTCGACAAACCGTCTTCGCGTCCGCTCAGTCGCATGAAAGGCTTGAACAGATCGCGACGCTTGTCCTGCGGTACGCCGGCGCCGCGATCGAGCACGCGCAACTGCCAGTAGCCGGCGTTGCTCGAACGCGCGACTTCCAGCGCGAGTTCATTGCCCTCGGCGGCGTACTTCATCGCGTTGGTGATCAGGTTTTCCGCCACCTGGCGCAACACGCGGCGATCGATCGCAACGGTGCCGCAGGGGTCGGGCACCATCAGGCGCAGGTGCATGCCGCGGCTTTCGAGTTGCAATTCGTAGCGCTGCGCCAACCACTCGAGGGTTTCCTGCAACGCCGCCGGATGCGTGTGCGCTTCGCCACCGCCCGCGGCCGCGATGCGTTCCTGGCCTTCGAGGTAACGGCGGATGTAACCGATCGCGTCGTGCGCGCTTTCGTGGATCATCTGCAGGTAGCGCGGAATGCGCTCGGGGCGGCAGCCGTCCTGCATGAGGATGTCGCTCGCGAACAACACGCTGCTCAGCGGATTCTTCAAATCGTGCGCGACGAGGTTCACCAGTTCCTGGCGCTCGCGCGCAACACGCTCGAGGCGGTCGCGCGCCTGCTTCAGCGCGACGTGCGCACCGACGCGTGCAAGCAACTCTTCGGGAATGAAAGGCTTGGTGACGTAGTCGACCGCGCCGCTGTCGAAGGCGCGCAGCAACAACTCGCGATCCTGCGCGGCGGTGAGGAAGATCACCGGCATGTCCTGCAGCGAGGGGTGGTGCCGCATCTCGCCCAGCAACTGGAAGCCGTCCATCCCCGGCATGAGCATGTCGAGGAGCAACAGGTCGGGCGTGGCCGCGAGCGCCTGCTCGAGCGCCTCGGCGCCCGTGCCTGCGGGGACCACGTCGTAACCGTTGCGCGACAGCAGGGTGCTGACGACACGCAGGTTCGCCGGCTGGTCGTCGACGACCAGAATCCGGCCGGCGGTTGTGGTGGACGACTCGGGCATGCGGTTCCTTCAACCAGGTTCGTGCCGAGATCCATCTCGTTGCGGAACCTGAACGGGAGAGGGACGGTATCAGAAAGACTGAGCAGTAGCTCCCGAAAGCGCACTATGTGGCTGAACAATTCAGCCCGCAAGAATTTGCCAGGCACCCGGCTCGAGGCCTTCAACCCGATGCGCGCCGATCCCCGCTCTGATCAGACGCAACGTGGGAAGGCCTACGGCGGCGGTCATTCGCCGCACCTGGCGATTGCGGCCCTCGGTGATCGACAGCTCGATCCAGGCGTCGGGCACCGTCTTTCGGAACCGCACGGGCGGGTCGCGGGGCCAGATCGGGGGCGGCGCGATGGCTTGCGCCAGCGCCGGGAGCGTCATGCCGTCGTTCAAGAGGACGCCCGCGCGCAACCGCGCGAGCGCTTCCTCGGTCGGCTGGCCTTCGACCTGCACCCAGTAGGTCTTGGCCTGCTTGTGCCGCGGGTCGCTGAGGCGATGCGCGAGCGGGCCGTCGTCGGTCAGCAACAACAGCCCTTCGGAGTCGGCGTCGAGCCGGCCCGCCGCGTAGACATCCGGCGGCAGGCCGAAGCCGGCCAACG
Source organism: Noviluteimonas gilva (assembly GCF_009740395.1). Classification (GTDB taxonomy): domain Bacteria; phylum Pseudomonadota; class Gammaproteobacteria; order Xanthomonadales; family Xanthomonadaceae; genus Noviluteimonas; species Noviluteimonas gilva. Next base: position 651,762 of record NZ_WOXT01000001.1, on the reverse strand, counting down.
TCGGCCGCGGCGGCACGCTGCGATCGGTGAATTGCGACAAGACCCCGAAGGGCTTGTTGAACGCGATCAATGTCATACCGATAAGAGCAGTTCGACGCGGCCGATCGGAATCAACCCGCGGGCTTCTTGAAGCGCAACGTCATGCGATCGCTTTCGCCGATCGCCTGGTACTTCGCGTCGTCCGCCTTGTCGTGCTGGTTGCTGGGCGGCAGCGTCCACACGCCGTTCGGGTGGTCGGTCGTGTCCTTCGCGTTCGCATTGACCTCGCTTTCGCCGTCGAGCACGAAGCCCGCGTCCGTCGCGTACTTCTTCACCAATGCCTCGGTGAGGTAGCCGCTCTTGATCTGCGTGGGCAGGTCGGTGCCCGCCTTCGCGCGATGGTCGACGAAGCCCAGCGTGCCGCCCGGCTTGAGCACGGCGAAGAACGCATTGAAGTAGTCCTGGGCGTTGCCGTCTTCCACCCAGTTGTGGGCGTTGCGGAAGGTCAGCACGACGTCGGCCGAGTTGGGCGGGCCGAAGTCGGGCTTCTTCGCATCGAAGATGCGCACTTCGGTCTTGCCGTAGACGTCGGCGTTGCCGGCGATCTTTTCGCGCAACTGCTTGTTGAGGTTGTACCGATAGTTCGGCTGGCCGGTGATCTTGTCGTCCCACACCGCGGCGACGTAGTGGCCGCTGTCGCGCAGATAGGGCGCGAGCAGTTCGGTGTACCAGCCGCCGCCGGGCGTGATTTCGATGACCGTCTGGTCGGGCTTGAGCAGGAAGAAGGACAGCGTTTCCTTCGGGTGGCGGTATTGATCGCGCGCGACCCACTTCGGCGTGCGCCAATCGCCGGCGAGCACGGTGTCGAGCGCCGCGCCGGTCGCGTTGCTGACCATCGAGGACGATGCGCTGGCAGACGCGCTGGCCGAAGCCGAGCCACTGTCGGCGGATGCGCTGGCCGCGGCTGCGTCGGCCGTCGCCGCGGCGTTGTCGCCACTCGGGTCGGTCGACACGCACGCAGCGAGCAGGGACAGCGTCAGGCAGGCAACCAGGGGACGAACGGCGAGCTTGCGATCCATCGGGGCGACTCCGTCGAAGGGGGCGTCAGGGTAACGCCGCCCGCCTCACGTTTGCGCGGCGGCGGTCTGGGCGGAGGTGTACTGCGCCGCTTCGTCGAGCACCCAATCGCGGAACTGCGCCAGCCCGCCATGCGAGCGCGAACGCGGCGGGAAGACGAGGTAATGGCTGAAGTCGGCCTTGAGCCGCTCGTCGAACAACTGCGTCAGGCGACCGGCGTCGATCAGCGGCCAGGCCAGCGTCAGCCGCCCGAGCACGATGCCCATGCCTTCGACCGCCGCGCGGTGCAGCGTTTCGGAGTCGTCGAAGTTCGCCACGTAGCGCTTGGGCGCCTGCCCGCCGAAGCGCTTGAACCATTCGGTCCAGCGCCCGCCAGGCGCGCCGAGCAAGGGGAATTCGCCGAGCGTTTCGAGTGTCGGGCACCCGAGGCGTTCGATCAGCGCCGGGCTCGCCATCGGCGTGAGCCAATCGTCGAACAGGTGCACCGCTTCCAGCCCCGGCCAATGCCCGGGGCCGTAGCGCAGGCCGGCATCGAGTTCGGCGTCGCGTTCGAAGTCGACGACGTTGATCGTCGACTGCAGGTGGATCTCCAGTTGCGGATGCGCGGCGACGAAGCGCGGCAAGCGCGGCACGAGCCAGCTGGTCGCGAAGGACGGCATCAGCGTCAGCGTCAGCACATCGTCGCGCCGCATGCCGAAGGGGCGCAATGCGAGTTCGATCGCATCCAGGTGATCGGCGACGCGATCGAACAATCGCTGGCCGTCGATCGTCAGCGTCACCCCGCGCGGATTGCGCACGAACAACTGCTGCCCGAGCCGATCCTCCAGCCCGCGGATCTGGTGGCTCAGCGCGCTGATGGTGAGGTGCATCGACTCGGCCGCCCGCGACAGATTGCGCAGGCGGGCGGTGGCGACGAAGCCCTGGAGGGCGTGTAGCGGCGGCTTGCTCACGGTGGCTCCGACTTGAATGAAATCGAAGGCAAGCTCTCGGAACTTGCGATTTTCAGGGCCCGAGCATGCGCCTATCTTTCATTTCACTCAATAACGGAGCACGCCCATGCGTACCGAGACCACCCGTCTGTACAAGGATCTGCTGTCGCTGCAGGGCCATCTGGTGGATGGCCGCATCGAGGACGAGGCCACCGGCCAGACGCCGGCTCCGCGTCCGAACAAGGAGCAGCGTTCGAGCTGGTTCGATTCGTTCCTGCTGCTGGGCGGACACGACCCGATCGACCCGCACCAGGCGAACGACGCGATCGTTTCGCCCGAGAAGATCGGGATCGCGCACTGCTGATCCTGCAACGCCCCTCTCCCATCGGGAGAGGGGGTTTCAGTTCAACGCTCAGCCAAGCAAGGCCAGCGCGGTGTTCAACGTCGCGCTCGGCCGCATCGCCTTCGCGAGCTTTGCCATGTCGGGGTGGTAATACCCGCCGATGTCGACGGCCTTGCCCTGCACCGCATTGAGCTCTTCGACGATCTTCGCTTCGTTGTCCGTCAGCGCCTTCGCCACCGGCGCGAACTTCGCCTTCAACGCCGCATCGGTGTCCTGCGCCGCCAACGCCTGCGCCCAGTACATCGCCAGGTAGAAGTGGCTGCCGCGATTGTCGAGCGTGCCGAGCTTGCGGCCCGGCGACTTGTTTTCATCGAGGAACTTCGCGTTCGCCGCATCCAGCGCATCGGCGAGCACCTGCGCCTGCGGATTGCCGTAGCGCTCGGCGAGATGTTCGAGCGATGCGGCCAGTGCCAGGAATTCGCCAAGCGAATCCCAACGCAGGTAATCCTCGGCGACGAACTGCTGCACGTGCTTGGGCGCCGAACCACCCGCGCCGGTTTCGAACAGGCCACCGCCCGCCATCAGCGGCACGATCGAAAGCATCTTCGCCGACGTGCCGAGTTCCATGATCGGGAACAGGTCGGTCAGGTAATCGCGCAGCACGTTGCCGGTGACGGAGATCGTGTCTTCGCCGCGGCGGATGCGCGCGAGCGAGAACAGCATCGCGTCGACCGGCGAGAGCACGCGGATGTCGAGGCCGTTGGTGTCGTGGTCCTTCAGGTAGGCCTCGACCTTCTTCAACACCTGCGCGTCGTGCGCACGCGCCTTGTCGAGCCAGAACACCGCCGGCGTGTGCGACAGGCGCGCGCGCGACACGGCGAGCTTCACCCAATCGCGGATCGGTGCGTCCTTGGTCTGGCACATGCGCCAGATGTCGCCGGCTTCGACGGTGTGTTCGAGCACGACGTTGCCCTTCGCATCGGTCACGCGCACGACACCGTCGTGTTCGAGATGGAAGGTCTTGTCGTGCGAACCGTATTCCTCGGCCTTCTGCGCCATCAGGCCGACGTTCGGCACGCTGCCCATGGTCGCCGGATCGAACGCGCCGTTGGCCTTGCAGTCGTCGATGACCGCCTGGTAGATGCCTGCGTAGCAGCGGTCGGGAATGAGCGCCTTGGTGTCCTGCAATTCGCCCTTGGCGTTCCACATTCGGCCGGAGTCGCGGATCATCGCGGGCATCGAAGCGTCGACGATGACGTCGCTCGGCACGTGCAGGTTGGTGATGCCCTTGTCGGAGTTCACCATCGCCACGCCCGGGCGCGATGCGTATTCGGCCGCGATGTCGGCTTCGATCGTCGCGCGCAGGTCTTCGGGCAAGGACGGCAGGCGCGCATACAGATCGCCGATGCCGTTGTTCGCTTCGAAGCCGGCCTGCAGCAGCGCGTCTTCATGGCGCGCGAGCACGTCGCGATAGAAACGCTCGACCACCACGCCGAACAGGATGGGGTCGGAGACCTTCATCATCGTGGCTTTCAGGTGCAGCGAGAACAGCACGCCCTGCGCCTTCGCGTCTTCGATCTGCGCGTCGACGAAGCGCGACAGCGACTTCACGTTCATCACCGCGGCATCGACGATTTCGCCGGCCTGCACCTTCACCGAGGGCTTGAGGACTTGCGTCGTGTCGTCCTTGCCGATGAATTCGATCTTCAGCGTCGTGGCCTCGGCGATCGTCGCCGAGCGCTCGCTGCCGTAGAAATCGCCGCCGTCCATGTGCGCGACGTGCGTCTTCGAATCCTTCGCCCACGCGCCCATGCGATGCGGATGCTTGCGCGCGTACTGCTTCACCGACAGCGGCGCGCGGCGATCGGAATTGCCTTCGCGCAGCACGGGATTCACGGCGCTGCCCTTGGCGCGGTCGTAGCGCGACTTGATGTCGGCTTCGCGCTCGTCCTTCGGTTCGTCGGGATAGTTCGGCAGCTTGTAGCCCTGCTGCTGCAGTTCCTTGATCGCGGCCTTCAGCTGCGGCACCGAGGCGCTGACGTTCGGCAGCTTGATGATGTTGGCTTCGGGCGTGGTGGCGAGCTGGCCGAGTTCGGACAGATCGTCGGGCATCTGGTGCGCCGCATCGAGCATGTCGTTGAACTGCGACGCGATGCGCGCGGCCAGCGAGATGTCGCGCGTTTCCACCGCGATACCCGCGGGCTTGGTGTAAGCAGCGACGATGGGCAGGAACGATTGCGTCGCCAGGAACGGCGCTTCGTCGGTGAGGGTGTAGAGGATCTTCGGCGGAGTCGACATGCGCGCGCTCGGGAAAAGGGGAGGCGGCGCGGACGGACGGCGCCGGGGTCCGCCATTTTCGCGGTTCCGGCGGGCGGGGGCTACTGCACAATGAAAAAGGGCGCGACCGACAGGCCGCGCCCTCGATGAGTTCGCCTGCGGCCGCTTACTTCACTTCGAAGTCGCGCGACTGCACGACGGCACCGTCGAGCATGACTTCGACGCGGTACTTGCCGGTCGGCCACGGGTCGCTGTTGGTGATCTCGAAGTCCCAGACCTGATCGCCCTTGAGCTGGACGTCGCGGGCGTCTTCCCTGACGGTCTGGCTGCTGTCCACGTGCGACCACTTCGCGGCGATCTTCGCCGGCACGGTGGCGGCCGGATCGCTGACGTGCGTGGCGACCGCGGCGATGATCTTGTCCTTCGTGCCGAAGCTGTTCGTCGGCGAGGTGATCTTCATGTCGGCGCCGGCGGCATTGCCGAGGTCGACGGCCATGACCGTCGCCGAGGCGGCGGTCGGCATCGGCGCGGGTGCGGGCGCCGGTGTCGACAACGTGGCGGCGGCCGGCGGCAGCGAGGTGGTCGGCGTTTCGACCGGTTCCTTCTTCTTGCAGCCGGCCACGGCGAGCGTGGCGAGCAGGGCGGCGGCGAGCGGAAGCAGGATTCGATTGCGGTTCATTGGGAGCTCCTTGCGGGATGAGGTGTCAACGCGGCGCGTCGGCCTGGCCGTCGCCGTCGAGGTCGATCGCGGGAATCTGGAGGACCTGGCCGGGCTGGATGCGGTCGGGGTCGTCGAGCTGGTCGCGATTGGCATCGAAGATCGCCTTCCATTTGCTCGCGCGCCCGTAATGCGCCTTGGCGATGTGCGAAAGCGTATCGCCCTTCTGCACGGTGTAACTCGTGCCCTCCGGCGCCAGGCCTTCGCCGCGCACGGTGCCTTTCACGCCGCTGAAGTCGGGCTTTTCCGGCACCACGCCTTCGGTACTGCGGACGGTGCCTTGCACGCCGCTGAAGTCGGGCTTCTTGTCGTTGCTCATGGACAGTGCTCCCCCCGGCGACGGGGGCGGCCGGGGACGGTGGCAGGGAAGCACGGCCCTCGTTAAGCGCACTTCATGACATCGGGGCCTCCCGGCCTCACTGGCGCAGTGCACGCACCTGGGCAGGCGGCGACAGGCCCGGCGTGGCGCGCCAGGGATTGATGTCCAGGCCGCCGCGACGCGTGTAGAGCGCTTCGACCGAGAGCCGCTCGGGGCGGCAACGCGTGCTGAGGTCGGTGAAGATCCGCTCGACGCACTGCTCGTGGAATTCGGCGTGGTCGCGGAAGCTGACGAGGTAGCGCAGCAGACCTTCGGCCTCGATGCGCGGGCCGCGGTAGTCGATGCGCACTTCGGCCCAGTCGGGCTGGCCGGTGACGGGGCAGTTGGATTTCAGCAAGGCCGAGCGCACGCGCGATTCGACGATCTCGCCCACGCACGCCAGGTACGCGGCATTCGGCGGGCCGTAGTCGTCGATGTCGACTTCGAGCGCGTCGAGGTCGAGTACATCGTCCTCGTCGCCGACCATCGGCGGCAGACCGAAGCGCACGTCGACGGCCGCGCCCGCGGCTTGCGCGAGGTCGTCGGCGATCCGCGCGCGCACCTGCGCATCGCTGTCGAAGCGCGTGGCGTTGAAGGAATTCAGATAGAGCTTCAGCGACTTGGATTCGACCAGGTTCGGCGATTCGGCCGGCACGGTGAACGTTGCGGTGCGCGCGACCGGCTTGCCCCGCGCATCGAGCCACGAGAGTTCATAGGCATGCCAGCGGTCGTGCCCGGCGAAGGGCAGCGCGCCTTCGCTCGGCAGGGACAGCGCCGTGCGGCCCAGGGCGCGCGCGATGGGGAACAGCAGGCCGGGGTCGTAGTGGCGCGGGTAATCGACCGGGCGGCCGAGCGGCAATTCATGGGACGTCATCCGCGCATTCTACGAGGGGGCTCGCGCGCGGTGCGTCACCTGTGCGACGCTCGGCCGTCAACCGGGGAGGACACGATGGACCAGCGTTCGCAGCAACCCGCGCTCGGCGCCGTCCATGGCGAAGCCGCACTGATCCGCGCCGTCGGCACCTTCGCCCTGACCGCGGCGGTCATCAACGTGATCATCGGCGGCGGCATCTTCCGCATGCCGGCCGCGTTGTCGACGCAGGTCGGCATCGCAGCGCCCATCGCGCTGATCGCCGGCGCGCTCGCCATCATTCCCATCGCGCTGTGCTTCGCCGCCGTCGGCAGCCGCGTGGCCGCCACGGGCGGCCCGTATACCTATCTCACCGCGGCCTTCGGGCAGTTCGCCGGATTCATCGCGGGCGCGTTGATGTGGATCAGCAACATCACATCATCAGCAGGCGTCGCCGCCGCGTTGTCGGAACAGGTCGCCAACCTCGTGCCGGCGCTCGCCGGCCCGGTGCCGCGCGCGTTGCTGATCACGGGCGTGTACGCGGTGTTGTTCGCGCTCAATGCCTTCGGCGTGAAAATCGGCGCGCGCGCGATCGTCGCGCTGGCGACGCTGAAGCTCACGCCGTTGTTCCTGCTCGCCGCGATCGGCATCTGGTTCGTCGACTGGAACCTGGTGAGCTTCTCGGTCGGCGACGTGCCGTCGTGGACCGCGCTCGGCGCGTCGATGGCGCTGGTGATGTTCGCGTACTCGGGCATGGAAACCGCGCTCGTACCGTCCGGCGAATTGCGCGATCCCTCGCGCAACGTGCCGCGCGCGACGGTCGCCGCGATCCTGCTCGTCGTGCTGCTGTATCTCGGCCTGCAGATCGTCGGCCAGGGCGTGCTCGGCGCGGGCCTGGGCACGAGCAAGGTGCCGGTCGCCGACACCGCCGGCGCGTTGTGGGGTCCGGGACGCATCCTGCTGCTCATCACCGCGTGCATCTCGATGACCGGCTTCATGATGGGCAACCTGCTCGGCACCTCGCGCCTGGTCTATGCGCTCGGCCGCGATGGTTATTTGCCGCGCGTCTTCGGTCGCGTCACCGAAACGCACCGCGTGCCGATGAACGCGCTGATCGCGCACGCGACGCCGGCCTGGATCCTCGCGATCGCCGGCAGCTTCGACACGCTCGCGCTGATTTCCGGCGGCGCGATCTGCCTGGTGTACGGGCTGGTCAGCTTTGCGGCGTGGTGGGCGCAGCGCAAGGATCTGCGCGAACGCGGCGACGCGCCGTTCGTGCTGCCCGGCGGCCCGGTGATTCCGCTGATCGCCGTCGCCTCGATGGTGCTGGTGGTGTTCACGCTGACGTCGAAGGAGCTCACCGCGATCGGCGTCGCGCTCGCCGCGCTGGTGGCGATCTACGCCGGCCTGCACCTCAACCGCAAGCGCGCGCCTTAAGGGCGGTGTTCGAGCGCCAGGTAGTCGGACGACTGCATTTCGACCAAACGTGATGCAGTCCGTTCGAACGCGGCGACCAGGCGATCGCCGGAATACAGCCCCATCGGAAGCGCATCGGCGGTGCACACCAGGTTGACGTGCCGGTCGTACAACTCGTCGATGAGATTGACGAAGCGGCGCGCGGCGTCGTCGTTGAGCACCGAGAATTTCGGAATGCCGCCGAGCAGCACCGTGTGGCATTCACGTGCGAGTTCGATGTAGTCCGACGTGCCGCGCGGGCCTTCGCACAGCGCGGCGAAATCGAACCACCCCATGCCTTCGGCCCGCCCACGCGCCGCAATCGTGCGGCCGTCGACGACGAAGGGATCCTCTTCGCGCGGACATGCGTGGCTCAGCGTGTCCCAGCGTTCGTGCAGCCACGCGTCAGACTCCGCATCCAGCGGCGCGCGATACACCGGTGAACGCGTGAGTGCGCGGAGCCGGTAATCGTGCGGGCTGTCGAGGAACACGACGGCGCAGTGGGTTTCGATCAGCTTGATCGCCGGCAGGAAACGCGCGCGCTGCAGGCCGTCCTTGTACAGGTCGGCGGGCGCGGCGTTCGAACTGGTCACGAGGACCACGCCTTCGGCGAACAGGCGCTCGAGCAGGCGCGCGAGCAGCATCGCATCGCCGATGTCGCTGACGAAGAATTCATCGAGCACGATCACGCGCAGGGTTTCGCGCCATTGCTTCGCGATGGCGGACAGCGGATCGCGTTCGCCCGTGTGCGCGCGCAGGCCCTCGTGGACTTCGCGCATGAAGCGATGAAAATGCGTGCGGCGTTTTTCGGCGATCGGCAGCCCGTCGTAGAACAGATCGATCAGGAACGTCTTGCCGCGACCGACGCCGCCCCAGAGGTAGAGGCCGCGCGGTGCGTCCGGTGCGTCGTTCCCGAACCAGCGCGAGAAGAGACCGACGTTGGCGGCCGGTGCGCTGAGCGCATCGTGCAGGCGGTCGAGTTCGCGCAGCGCCGGATGCTGTGCCGCGTCGTCCTGCCATTCGCCGCGCGCGACGCCGGCGGCGTAGGCCGCCGACGGATTCGAATGCGTGCTCATCCGTTCGCCGGATCCGGCAGCCACGGGCGCACGGCGGACTTGATCGCGCCGCGCAGGTCCATGAGCTTGCGGTGGAAGAAGTGGCTCGTGTCGGGCATCGAAATGAATTCGGGCTGCGGTTGCAGCGTCGCGACCCACGCCTTCACCGCCTGCGCGTCGACGATCTCGTCGTCTTCGCCCTGGATCACGATCCATGGGCAATTGGGATGCGGGATGTCGTCGAAGTTCCAGGTGCGGCCAACAGGCGGCGCGATCGACAACAACAGGCCCGGTTTCAATTCGTGCGCGCACTTGTACGAGATGTACGCACCGAAGCTGAAGCCGCCGAGCCACAGCGCATGTCCCGGGAATTTTTCGCGCGCATACGCAACGACCGTGCGCAGGTCGTCGGCCTCGCCCTGGCCTTCGTCGAAGGTGCCCGCCGACTGGCCGGTGCCGCGGAAGTTGAAGCGGATCGTCTTCGCACCGCATTCTCGGAACGCGCGCGCAGCCATCGTCACGACCTTGTTGTGCATCGTGCCGCCCTCGGTGGGCAGCGGATGGCAGAGCACGGCGACGATCGGCAACTGGAGCGCGTCGCCTTCGGGGTCATCGCAGGCGGCTTCGATCGGACCTGCGGGGCCGTCGATGGTGAAGGCATGGTCGGCGGGTGCGACGCCGGGGGGCGTGGAGGCGGTCATGGGGCGAATGATGCCGCAGGGCGGGTTTGCGCCGTGGGAAGTCCGGAAAAGAAAAACGCCGCTCGGGGCGGCGTTCTTCGCTGCTGTGGTTTCCCGCCTGCGCGGGCCACGGCTTACTTCACGTTCGCGAGCATCCAGTCGACCGTGGCCTTGACCTGGTCGTCGGTCAGCGCCGGGTTGCCGCCCTTCGGGGGCATGTGGCCGCCTTCACCGGTGAAACCTTCGATGGCGTGCTTGTACAGCGTGTCCTTGCCCTTGGATGCGCGCGCGCCGAAGCTGGCGACCGTCATCGTCGGGGCGCCACCCGCACCGGAGGTGTGGCAGCCGGTGCAGAGGTTGCCGAAGATCGCGCCGCCATCCATCGTGCCGCCGTAGGCGACCTGCGAGGCGGCCTTGGTGGCAGCGGCCGCAACCGCGGCAGCCTGGGCAGCGGCACCGGTCTGGCCGGCATACACCGCGCCGGCCGGGGCGATGCGATCCAGCGTGCGCTTGGCGACGGCCGGATCCTGCTCAGGCACCAGCGTGCCCTGCAGGTGATGCGCGAACAGGATCAGGGCGAGGGTGAGCGCGGCCAGGATGCCGATCACCATCGAGAATTTCTTGAGGAAGTCGAGGTCGTAGTTGCGCACGATCCGTCCAGGGGCGCGTTGCCGCGCAGAGCCAACAAAGAGCCGGGGATTATTCCAGAAGGGCACGTCTGGCGCGAGCCGCAGGTGCGAAGGCCCCCACGGGACGGGGACGATGGCGCGCCCGGAGGGATTCGAACCCCCGACCAATGGCTTCGGAAGCCACTACTCTATCCGGCTGAGCTACGGGCGCATCGCGTTGGCACACCCCACGGAGGCCGCGGGGCGCGCATTCTCGCACAGAGGGGGAGGACCATGAGCTACGAACGCGACTACGTGCCGATCCCTCCGCCGGTGCCGTTCTGGCGCGAACGCCTCGGCCAGTACTGGCAGCTCGTGCGCGGCGACCGGCCGATCGGCTGGCTGTTGCTGCTGTGGCCGACGTGGTGGGGCCTGTGGGTCGCCGCCGAAGGCATACCGCCGCTTTGGACGCTGATCGTCTTCACCCTGGGCGTGTGGCTCACGCGCTCGGGTGGGTGCGTCATCAACGACTACGCCGACCGCTGGCTGGATCCGCAGGTCGAGCGCACGCGGAACCGCCCGATCGCGTCGGGCAAGGTCGGTGGACGCGAAGCGCTGATGGTGTTTGCGGTGCTGATGCTGGCCGCCTTCGCCCTGGTGCTGACGATGAATCGCCTCACCGTGTGGATGAGCGCCGTCGGCGTGCTGCTCGCCGCGAGCTACCCGTATCTCAAGCGCTACACATATCTGCCGCAGGTGTATCTGGGCCTCGCGTTCGGCTGGGGCATCCCGATGGCCTTCGCGGCGATTCGCGGCGAAGTGCCGCCGATCGCCTGGGTGCTCTACGGCGCCAACATCCTTTGGGCCACGGCATACGACACCTGGTACGCGATGGTCGACCGCGACGACGACCTGCGCGCAGGCGCGAAATCGACCGCGATCCTGTTCGGCGACATGGACCTGATCGCACAGGGCGTGTTGTACGCGGCGACGTTCTTCGCGCTGTGGCTGGTCGGCCGGCAGGCGGGCTTGGGCATGGCGTACTGGATCGGGCTCGGCGTTGCGGGTGCTTTGGTCGCTTACGAATTCGTGATCGCACGCCATCGCGAACGCGACGCATGCTTCCGCGCGTTCCTGCACAACCAGTGGGTCGGCATGAGTGTGTTCGCCGGCATCGCGGTTGCGTACTGGCAGGCGTCGCACTAGATGGCGACGCACCCCGCGACACGCGCGGCCTGGCCTTCGCGCCTCGCGTTGCGCTGCGCCGATTGGGCGGAGCGATGGTTCCCGGATGCGTACGTGTTCGCCGCGCTCGGCGTCGCCATCGTCGCGCTTGCCGCGCTCGGATTCGGCGCCACGCCGCGCGCGACCGCGGAAGCTTTCGGCAAGGGCTACTGGAGCCTGATCCCCTTCACGATGCAGATGGTGTTCGTCGTGATCGGCGGATACGTGCTCGCCAGTGCGCCGATCGTTTCGCGCGCGATCGACCGCATGGCGCGCGTGCCGCGCACGGGACGCGGCGCCGTCGCCTTCGTCGCGACCGTCTCGATGCTCACCTCCTTGTTGAGCTGGGGGTTCTCGCTGGTGTTCGGTGGCTTGCTCGTGCGTGCGCTCGCCAGGCGCACCGAGTTGGGCATGGATTACCGCGCCGCCGGCGCCGCCGCGTATCTCGGACTCGGTGCGGTGTGGGCGATGGGCTTGAGTTCGTCGGCCGCGCAGTTGCAGGCGAATCCGGCGAGCATGCCGCCGGCCCTGCTCGCGATCACCGGCATCCTCCCGTTCTCGCAAACGATCTTGTTGTGGCAATCGATCGTGCTGACGGCCGTGTTGATCGCGGTGTCGATCGCGATTGCCTGGTGGACCGCGCCCGTGGGCGAGGCCGCGCGTGGCGCGCCGCCGGAAGTGCAGCAACTTGCGACATCGGAGACCACGACGCGCCGCACGCGCCCCGGCGAATGGCTGGAATTCAGCCCGCTGATCACGATCGCACTGTCGCTGCTCGCCTTCGGTTGGCTCGCGAGCGAATTCGCTTCGCGCCCGGCGAGCGTCGCCATCGCCGACCTCAACACCTACAACCTGGTGTTTCTCTCCCTGGGATTGTTGTTGCACTGGCGGCCGAGGAGTTTCCTCGACGCCGTCGCGAAGGCCGTGCCGTCCACCGCGGGCGTGCTGATCCAGTTTCCGCTGTACGGCGGCATCGCGATGTTGCTCACCGCCGCGCCCGGCGGCGATGGCGCCACGCTCGCGCATCGCTTGTCGCACGTGTTCGTGCAGGTGGCGAGCCACGACACCTTCGCGCTGGTCATGGGCACGTATTCGGCGGTACTCGGGTTCTTCGTGCCGTCCGGTGGCGGCAAGTGGCTGATCGAAGCGCCCTACGTCATGCAGGCCGCCAACGAGATGCGCTATCACCTGGGTTGGTCGGTGCAGATCTACAACGCCGCCGAAGCCCTGCCGAACCTGATCAACCCGTTCTGGATGCTGCCGCTGCTCGGGGTGTTGGGATTGAAGGCGCGCGACATCGTGGGCTTCACGTTCGTGCAGTTCCTCGTGCACGTGCCGCTCGTGCTCGGATTGTTGTGGCTGCTCGGCAGCACGCTGGCCTACGTGCCGCCCGTGATGCCCTGAGGGTTCGGCGCGCGCTGTCATGGCACGCGTGCGCACACCCACGCATCGACGCGAGACGCACCTGCGCGCAGCAACGCCTCCGCCGCCGAGTGCAAGGTCGCGCCGGTGGTCATGACGTCGTCGACGAGCACCACATGCGCGGGCACCGCCGCATCGCGCCGCACGGCGAAGGCGCGCCGCACGTTGCGCCGCCGCGCCGCCGCCGCGCGTTCGGATTGCGGCGCGGTCGCACGCGTGCGCTCCAGCACGCCGGTGAGCAGCGGCACCCGCAACGCGCGCGCCAGGGGTCGCGCGAGTTCCAACGCCTGGTCGTAGCCACGCGATCGCAATCGCCCGGTGTGCAGCGGCACGGCGATCAGCGCATCGGGTGAAGGCAGGCTCGCGAAGGATTCCGCCATCAATTGCGACAGCAACCGGCCCGCGGCGAGGTCGTCATGGAACTTGAAGCGCGGCAGCAGCCGATCGACCGGTGCCGAATACAGGCAGGCCGCGTGGACCTCCTGCAGCGGCGGCGGCCGGCGGCGGCACATCCCGCACGTCCCGGACTGCGGAAGCGGCAGTGCGCACCGCAGGCAAGCGTTGGGCATTCGCGGCAAGGCTTGTTCGCAGGCGGCGCACAGGTCCATCCCCGCGATCCCCGGCGCGCGGCACGCCAGGCACCGGCCGGGCCAGAGCAGGCGGCTGGCATCGTTGCGCAGCCAGAACCCGAGGCGGGCGCGGAGCCCGTCAACCTGCGGGAGCGAGCGTTGGTTGACAGCGACTGACATGGTTTCCAGACTGCCCGGCCTGTATCGCCATTGCTGTCGGGAAACTCCCATGCCTGCTGTCAGCCAAGTGCGCAACGACTGGTCCCGCGACGAAGTGCTGGCGCTGTTCGCGCTGCCCTTCACCGAATTGCTGCATCGCGCCGCCACCGTTCACCGCGAACACTTCGACCCGACCGAAGTCCAGGTCTCCACCCTGTTGTCCGTGAAGACCGGCGGCTGCCCCGAAGACTGCGGCTACTGCCCGCAGGCCGCGCGTTACCACACGGGCGTGCAGGCCACGAAGCTGATGAGCACCGAGGACGTCGTGGCGAAGGCACGCCAGGCACGCGACGCCGGCGCTTCCCGCTTCTGCATGGGCGCCGCCTGGCGCTCGCCGAAGGATCGCGACATCCCGAAGGTCGCCGCGATGATCCGCGAGGTGAAGGCACTCGGCCTGGAAACCTGCGCCACCCTCGGCATGCTCACCGGCGACCAGGCCAACGCCCTGCGCGACGCGGGCCTGGACTACTACAACCACAACATCGACACCGCGCCGGATTTCTACGGCGAGATCATCCACACGCGCGAACTCCAGGATCGCCTGGACACGCTGTCGCACGTGCGCGACGCGGGCATGAAGACCTGCTGCGGCGGCATCGTGGGCATGGGCGAATCGCGCGAACAGCGCGCCGGCCTGCTGCACACGCTGGCCACGCTCCCGGCGCACCCGGATTCGGTGCCGATCAACCGCCTCGTGCAGGTCGAAGGCACGCCGCTGTCGGGCACCGCGCTGCTGGATCCGTTCGAATTCGTCCGCACGATCGCGGTCGCTCGCCTGCTCATGCCGCGCTCGATGGTCCGCCTCTCGGCCGGCCGCGAGACGATGAGCGACGAGTTGCAGGCCCTGTGCTTCGCGGCCGGCGCCAATTCGATCTTCCACGGCGAGAAGCTGCTGACCACCGGCAACCCGGATACCGAACACGACCAGCGGCTGTTCGAACGCCTCGGACTGCGACCCATGCACGTTGCGGCGGCCGAAGTGGCGTCAGACTGCAGCACCACCGTCCACGCCGCCATTACCGGCGAGGCCGCCTGACCCATGCGCCCGCGCCTGCACGATCGCGTCGCCGCCGCTCGCGCCCAGCGCGAGGCGAATGCGCGCACGCGCGTGCGTCGCAGCGTCACGCGGCGCGACGGCGTCCGCTTCGAGGTCGACGGCCATTGGCTCACCGGCTTCTGCAGCAACGACTATCTCGGCCTCGCGCAACAGTTCGCCGTCGTCAACGCGATGCAGGACGCAGCGGCGCGCGATGGCGCGGGCGGTGTCGCCTCGCACCTGGTCTGCGGCCACCACGCCACGCACGACGCGCTCGAACGTGAACTCGCGCAATGGTTGGGCATGCCGCGCGCGCTGCTGTTCGGCAGCGGGTATCTCGCGAACCTCGCCGTGGTGCAGGCCTTCCTCGGCGACGACGACGTCTGCGTGCAGGATCGCCTCAACCACGCGAGCCTGATCGACGCCGCGCGCGTCTCCGGCTGCAAGCTCCGCCGCTATCCGCACCTGGATCCAGAAGGCGCGCTGCGCCAGTTGCGCAGCATGCCCGACGGCGCCGCGATGCTCGCCACCGACGGCGTCTTCAGCATGGATGGCGACGTCGCACCGATCCGCGAACTCGCCGTGATCGCGCGCGTGCAGAACGCGCTCTTCTATGTCGACGATGCGCACGGCGTCGGCGTGCTCGGCCCAGAAGGCCGCGGCACCGTCGCTGCCGCACGCCTGGGTGTTGAAGCAGTGCCGCTGCAGCTGGTCACGCTCGGCAAGGCGCTCGGCAGTTACGGCGCGGCGGTGGTCGGCGATGCTGATTTGATCGCGCACCTGGAAGAAACCGCGCGCCCGTACATCTACACCACCGCGTTGCCGCCGGCACAGGCCGCCGCGTCGCTCGCCGCGGTGAAGATCGCGCGCCGCGAACAATGGCGCCGCGAAAAACTCGTCACCTCGATCGCGCGTTTCCGCGCAGGCGCGGCGAAGCACGGGTTCGAACTGCTGCCCTCGCATTCGCCGATCCAACCCTTGCTGTGCGGCGACGAAGCGCACGCGCTCGCCTTCGCGCAGGCGTTGGAAGCGCAGGGCTTCTGGGTCTCCGCGATCCGTCCGCCCACCGTGCCCGACGGCAAGTCGCGCCTGCGCGTCACGCTCTCCGCGTTGCATTCGCTGCAGGAAGTCGACGCGCTGGTCGATGCGCTCGCCTGGTCGCGCGAAGCGGTCGGCCACGGCTTCGGAACCCACGCCGAACCCATCGCCGCGCACGCATGACGCACGGCGCGCACGACGGGCGCCGCGCACTTGCGGCCATCGGCGTCGCGTTGCTGTCGGCGCTGTTCTTCACCCTCACCTACGTGTTGAACCGCGCGGCCGCGAACGACGGCGGGCATTGGGCGTGGATCGCGGCGTTGCGTTACCTGATCACCTTGCCGCTGCTGCTGCCGCTCGTGTTCTGGCAGGGCGGCATCGCACCGGTGTGGCGCGCGATGCGCGCGCATCCGGTGGCGTGGCTGACGTGCAGCACGATCGGTTTCGTCGCGTTCTATCTGTGCTTGTCGTACGCCGCATCGAGCGGGCCGTCGTGGCTGATCGCGGGCAGTTTCCAGTTCACCGTGGTCGCCGGGATGTTGTGCGCGCCGCTGTTGTATCGCGATGCGCGGCGCAAGGTGCCGATGGCCGCGCTCGGCGTCGGCGGCGTGATCCTCGCGGGCGTGGTGTTGCTGCAGTTCGGCTATGCGGAAGGCCGGCTCGATCGCGCGGCGTGGATCGCGCTCGTGTGCGTGCTCGTGTCCGCGACCTTGTATCCGATCGGCAATCGCCTGCTGCTGCTGCACCTGGAGCGCACCGGCGAACATCTCAGCGCCACGCAGCGCGTGTTCGGAATGACGCTCGCCAGCCAGCCGGCCTGGATCCTCGTGGCGATCCTCGCGTACCAGCACGTGGGCGCGCCGACGCTGTCCCAGGTGTCGTTCGCCGCCGGCGTTGCGCTGGGCGCGGGCATCATCGCGACGATCCTGTTCTTCAAGGCCACCGGCATGGTGCGCGACCTGCCAGCGGCACTCGGCGCCGCGGAAGCGATGCAAGCGGCGGAACTGATTTTCGCCATTGCGCTCGGCGCGCTGTTCCTCGGCGAAACGTGGCCGCGCGGCATCGCGTTGTGGGGTGCGTGCCTCGTCATAGCGGGCATCGGCTTGTTCGCGTGGCTCGTGTCGCGGCCGAAGGCGCCGCCGATCGTGTTGCCCGAAGGGCCGCACACATGAGCTTGCATGTCGACGTCGTCGGCAACGGTCCGCCGCTCGTGCTGCTGCACGGATGGGCGATGCACGGCGGGGTGTTCGCGCCGCTGGTCGCGCGCCTGCGGGATCGCTTCACGCTGCATGTCGTCGACTTGCCGGGCCATGGCCTGTCGCGCGATTGCGAAGTTCCGCTGACGCTGGAGGCCTGCGTCGACGCGATCGCCGCGCACGTCCCGGCCGCGCCTTGGTGCGGTTGGTCGCTCGGTGGATTGTTTGCGCTGCATGCCGCGATCGAACGGCCGAACGATGTCACCGCCGTCGCATTGATCTGCGCCAGCGCGCGCTTCGTGCGCAACGACGACTGGCGTTACGGCGTGTCGCCCGAAATCTTCCGCGACTTCGCGACCGGCCTGCGAAGCGATTACCGCGGCACGCTCGATCGTTTCGTCGCGCTCGAAGCCTTCGGTTCGGACCACGCGAAGGACGAAATGCGCGCGTTGCGCAACGACCTGTTCACGCGCGGCGAGCCGTCGGCGTACGTGCTCGCCGATGGGTTGGATCTGCTGAAGACCGCCGACCTGCGCGCCGCGATGCCGCGGTTGACGTCGAAAAGCCTCTGGCTCGCCGGCCGTCGTGATCGTCTCGTCGATGCACGCGCGATGCGCGACAGCGCCGCGCTCGCCAGCGGGCCGACGCAGGTGCACGTCGTCGAACATGCCGGACACGCGCCGTTCCTTACGCATGCGGACGTCGTCGCCGGGCACCTGATCGAGTTCGCCGGGTCATGAGCAATCTGTTCGACCGCACGCTGTTTGACAGCCGCCACGTCCGCCGCGCGTTCTCGCGTTCGGCCGCGAGCTACGACGCCGCCGCCGGCCTGCAGCACGAAGTGGAATCGCGCCTGCTCGAATCGCTCGACTATCTCGACGACCCCAAGCTCGACCTGCCCAAGCCCGAGGTCGTGCTCGATCTCGGCGCCGGCCCCGGCCGCGCGAGCGCCGCGATGCGCAAGCGCTGGCCGAAGGCGCGCATCGTCGCGGTCGATCTGGCGTTGCCGATGTTGCGCGAAGCGGGCAAACGCAGCGGTTGGTGGCGGCCGTTCGATCGCGTGAACGCCGACGTGCGCGCCCTGCCCTTCGCCGAAGGCAGCGTGGATGTGTTGTTCTCGAATCTCTGCCTGCAGTGGGTCGAGGACCTGCCGGCGGCCTTCGCCGGATTCCGCCGCGTGTTGAAGCCGGGCGGCCTGCTGCTCGTGTCCACCTTCGGTCCGGAGACCCTGGGCGAATTGCGCGATGCCTTCTCGCACGCCGATGCCACGCCGCATGTCTCGCCCTTCGCGACCATCGCGCAGTTCGGCGATGCGCTCGTGCATGCGGGCTTCAAGAACCCCGTGCTGGATCGCGATGTCTACACCACGCGCTACGCCGACCTGGCCTCGCTCATGCGCGAGCAGCGCGCGATCGGCGCGACGAATGCCCTGCAAACCCGCCGCCATACGCTGACCGGGCGCGCGCGATTCGCCGCCGCCGCGCAGGCCTACGACGCCTTCCGCCAGGCCGACGGCCTCCTGCCGGCCACGTGGGAAGTCATCACGTCGATGGCCTGGGCGCCCCCGCCCGGCGCGCCGATTCGTGAGGGCGGCTTCGAAGTCACCACGGTGCCGGTCTCCGCCATTCCCGTGCGGCGCCGTCCCCGCTGAGCGGTGGCGCCGTTCACGAAGCTGCCGTTAATGTTGGGCGGCTCAGGAGCAGGCAGGAACATGCGCAAGACGTTCGCGATCACCGGTCTCGCGCTATTGGTGGCAGGTTGCAGCGGCGGATCGCCGTCGGCGCCGGTCGCGAACGCGCCGCAAGCCACGCGCAGCGCGTCGGCCGCGATGGACGTGGATCCGCGCCGCGCCGCCCTCGCGAACATCCTCACCTGCCGCGACCGCGCGTTCCTCGCCCGCTCGCGTGAAGAACAGCGCGCGGCGCTGGTCTCGATCGAAGGCGTCGCGTGCGACACCGCCTCGCCGGGCGCACCCAATCGCTGCGCGATCCTGCCGTCGCTGAAGGTCGGCGGCGCCGACATCGCATGGTTCGTCATCGGATCGCCGACCGAAGACCTCACGCCCATCGTCCTGCCCGCACCGCCCGAAGCGCTGCGCAACGCGATGCCCGCCGGCAGCGGCGCGCTGTCCCCGGGAACCGACGCCGGCGACACGACCGTCGAGTGCGCGATGCGCGACGGCGCGCTCGACAAGGGCGCGATCAGCGGCACCGTGCTGCGCGGCGGCGACAAGGACAGTGCGATGCGCGTCTGCGCGTTCGAACTCGCGCAAGGCATGCCGATGTGCATCCAGACGGCGCCGGGCCAACGCGCCTTCAAGATCGACGTGCAGCGCGGCGATTATCTCGTGCTCGCGATCCCGGCCGACCAGCACGACACGCGCGTGGGCTACACCGAATGCGATGCGCCGTTCGTCGGCGAAAGCGGCGATGCCGGGCGCAACAAGGCCGCGCGCGACGACGATGCCGTGTGTTCGCACGAACTGAAAGTCGTGACCGTGCGCGCCGGTGAAACCACGAGCGGTGTCGATCCCGCCGATCTGCGCGCGCTCGAAGAAGCCGGCGATTGGCCCCAACCGCCCCCGGCGGAGTGAGGAACCAGCAACGCTGCTGACAGCAGGCTGTCAGTAGCCCAAGCGCACGCTGGCGGCCTTCCCCGCATGGAGCGCTGCCGTGATCGTCGATCTGCCTGTTGTCGTCCGTCCCGCGCCGCCGCGCATCGAAACCACCTGCTCGCCCATCGTCGAGCTGCGGCAGTACACGCTGCATCCCCGGCAGCGCGACGTGCTGATCGCGTTGTTCGAACGCGAGTTCCTCGACACGCAGGAAGCCACGGGCATCCGCGTGCTCGGCCAGTTCCGCGATCTCGATGCGCCCGATCGTTTCGTCTGGTTGCGCGGCTTCCCCGACATGCTGCAGCGCCGCGCTTCACTCGAAGCGTTCTACACCGGCCCTGCCTGGCGCGCGCATCGTGATGCGGCCAACGCGACGATGATCGATTCGGACGACGTGCTGCTGCTCAAGCCCGTGGCGCCCGCGTCGGGATTCGCACTCGATGTCTCGATGCCGCACGTGCAGCACGCGGCCGATCACGGTGGATTGCTCGTCGCCACGACCTACGCGTTCGACGCGCCGGTCGACATGGATTTCCTTGAATTCTTCGCCGCCGACCTGCATCCGGCCGTGTCCGCCGCCGGTGCGCGTGTCATCGCGAGCTTCGCCACCGAGTCGGCGCCCAACACCTTTCCGCGCTTGCCCGTGCGCGAAGGCGAGCACGTGTTCACCTGGTTCGCGCGCTTCGACGATGCGGCGGCCTACGCGCGCTATCGCGAGGCGCTCGTCGCCGCGCCGGGCTGGCGCGCGATCGCGGTGTCGCTCGCGCGGCGCCTGTTGGGCCCGCCGCAGGTGCTGCGCCTGGCGCCGACCTCGCGTTCCCGCCTCCGCTGAGGCGATCATGCGCGCATGCGCCGCGCCGATCGCCTCTTCCTCCTGGTCAACGCCCTCCGCGGCCGTCGCGCCGCGGTGCCGGCGCACGTGCTCGCCGAGTCGCTCGGCGTTTCGCTGCGCACCGTGTATCGCGATGTCGCCGATCTGCAATTGTCCGGCGTGCCGATCGAAGGCGAGGCCGGCGTCGGTTACGTGTTGCGCAAGGGCGCGGACATTCCGCCGCTGATGTTCAACGCCGACGAACTCGAGGCATTGGTGGTGGGCACGCGTTTCGTGCGTGCGTTCGGTGGCGCGCGGCTCGGGGCGTCTGCGAAAGCCGCGTTGCTGAAGATCGAAGCGGTGCTGCCGCCCGAATTGCACGCGCGCAGCGAACGTAGCCGCATCTTCGCGCCGGAAGTGGCGCGCCTGGAATCCAGTGGTTTGATCGATCGCCTGCACGCGGCGATCGAAGCGCGCAACGTGCTGCGCGTGGACTATCGCGACCAGGATGGGCAGACGAGTGCGCGCGAAATCGAACCGCTCTGCCTTGCGTTCTGGGGCGGCAGTTGGACGATCGGTGCGTGGTGCCGGTTGCGCGCGGATTTCCGCAGCTTCCGTCCCGACCGCATCGATGCAATCACCGAAACGGGGGAGATCTTCGCGGACGATGCCGCGCGCGGGCTCGAAGCGTATTTGCGCCGCGTGGGCGGCGCTTAGACGTCGCCGTCGTTGAGCCAGCCTTCGCCGGTGCCTTTGTTGAAGACGACGTCGCTGTCCTGCACATCGCCGGCCGCATACGAGTCTTCCTTCGACAGGCGCTCGTAGATCGGCGTGAAGTCCGGACGCGTGGCTTCCATCAACTGCTCGTAGCTGTCGATGACGAAGTACGTCTTCTGGTACGTATCGATGCGATAGCGCGTGCGCATGATGCGCTCGAGATCGAAGCCGATGCGGTTGGGCGCCGCGCTTTCCAGGCAATGGATCGACTCGCCCTTGGAACTGACGATGCCGCTGCCGTAGATGCGCAGGCCGTCGTCCTGTTTGATCAGCCCGAACTCCACCGTGTACCAGTACAGGCGCGTGAGGTTGACCAGCGCCTCGGGGCCGATGCCGTGCGCCTTCACGCCGCCGCGGCCGTAGGCTTCCATGTAGTCGGCGAACACCGGGTTCATGAGCAGCGGCACGTGGCCGAACAGGTCATGGAACAGGTCGGGCTCGCTGAGGTAGTCCAGCTGCTCGGGCTTGCGGATCCACCACGTCACCGGGAAGCGGCGATTTGCCAGATGCTCGAAGAAGGTGAGTTCCGGCAGAAGTCCTTCGACGCCGATCAGTTCCCAACCGGTCGTCTTGCGCAGCACCGCGTTGAGGTCGTCGAACTTCGGGATGCGATCGGGCGTCATGCCCATTGCGCGCTGGTTGCGCAGGAACTCATCGCTCGCGCGTCCCACCAGCACCTGCTGCTGGCGCGCGAACAACGTCGCCCACACCTCGTGGTCGCTCGGGGTGTAGCTCGACCACGGCTGCTCGACCACCGCCGTCGTGTACACCGGCACGTAGCCCTTGTCGGTGAGCTGGTGTTCGATGCGGTTCGGGCTGGCGGGTGTGGCAGTCGTATTCATGGGCCCCATGCTAGCCCTGCAGGGCGCAAGGCGGTTGCAATGTTGGGCCGATCGTCGGGCCGGGAGGATGATCCCGGCGCGAAAATCCGGTGAAAACCGGGGTGGACGGCGCTCTCAGGCGTCCGGCATGGCCAGGCCGGCAGCCACGAGCAGCCAGAGCAACGCGAAGGGCACGATCCAAAGCCAGTTGGCCAAGGTCAGGCGGCGATTGGCCTGTCCATCGGGGTCGCCCGCCGCGAGATTGGCCGCAGCCTGGATCTGCCACAGGAACCAGGCCGTCGGGAGCAGGAGGGCGAACATCGCGATGATCGACGTCTCTGCCGACACGATGGACTCATCGATTCGCCCGAGGATGCGGTCGGCGATCAACGCCACCACCACGACCGTCGCCGAGAGTTTCGGCGACCAGTCGTACCGGATGTTTTCCCGATGCAGCCGGTGGTCCACTTCTTCGGCGAGCGAATGGATGAAGAAGATGGCGAAGAACGCACGCGCGATCGGCCACATCGGCGTCTTCGTCGCACGCTTGAAGCGCGCCCAGTGGATGTAATACATCACGAACTGATAGAAGCCCGCGGTCAGGAAGAACAGCAGGAAAAACTTCGCCTTGCCGACCACGAAAAACGGCTTGCCTTCCACGACATCGGGCACGTCGGCCACGACCGCGACGGGCGGTGCATAGAGATTGGATTCCACGAGATTCCCCGAAACGGATTGCACCGGCTCCCCAGCCGGCAAGCAACTGTAGCCGACGCTGACTCGTTCCGGAAACTGAACGACGCTTTTCACGAAACGGCAGCGAACGCGACGCGATCATCGCCCCATGGCCTCGCTTTCTGCACGCAAACCCGCACTTCCCGGATCCGAAGAAGCGCACCGCACGGCCGCTGCGCTGATGCGCGAGTTCGCCGAACGCACCGGCGTGATCGGCCACGCGCCACCGCAGCGTTATCTGTGGACCGATGCGTTCGCCGTCTGCAATTTCCTCGCGCTCGGTGAGACCGAGTGCGCCGAGCGCCTGGTCGAACAAGTCCACGCCATCCTCGGCCGCCATCGCGCCGACGACACGCGCAGCGGTTGGATCGGTGGCATGGACGCGTTGACCGCGATCGAACATCCCACGCGCGGCGGCCTGCGCATCGGCAAGCCGCTGGAAGAGCGCGCGCCCGACGCGCTGCTCGATGCGGAACTGGAATGGGAACGCGATGGCCAGTATTTCCATTACCTGACGCGCTGGATGCACGCGCTCGATCAGTTCTCGCGCAACACCGGGCATGCCGATGCAGGGCGCTGGGCGCGCGAACTCGCGCAGACCGCGCACCGCGCCTTCACCTACGCGCCCGCGCCCGGCGCACCGCTGCGCATGTACTGGAAAATGCGCATCGATCTGTCCGCGCCGCTGGTCACCGCGATGGGCCAGCACGATCCACTCGATGGTTTGATCACCACGCTGCAACTGCGCGCACATCGCCCCGCCGCGCGCGTGGGCCACGGGCCGGACCTGGATGTCGAATTGCGCGAGATGGCCGCGATCGTCGCCGGCACGAACCTGCTGAGCGATGATCCGCTCGGCATCGGCGGCTTGCTCGTCGATGCGTATCGCCTCGCGCAATTGCTGCGCGTGCGGCCCGGCGACAACCCCCTGCTCGGCCTGGTGACCGGCGCGGCGGCGAACGGATTGACGCGTTACCTCGCAACGCAACCCTTCGCGCGGCCGCTGGAAAATCGACTCGCATTTCGCGAGCTCGGGCTGGCGATCGGCCTGCAGGCTGTCACGCGACTGTGGACCGTGCTCGAACGCGACGCCGCGTCGCTGGATGCGCAGCCAACCTTGCGGCGCGCACTGGATCAACTCGTCGCGCAGGTGCCGTTAGCGCGCGCGATCACCGATACGTGGTGCGACGTCGAACGCAGCAACGATCCGCAGTGGCGCGCGCACGAGGACATCAACGCGGTGATGCTCGCCACGGCGCTGGTACCGTCGGGTTACATCGAACTCGGGGAATCGACCTCTTCGGGTTCGTCTTCCCAGCTGTAGCGCTGACGCGGCGCGGGCGGATCGGCGTGGCGGAACGCGATCGCCGAAGCGATGCCGCCGAGCGCGCCGCCCAGGTGCGATTGCCACGAGATCGTCGGATCGTACGGCAACACCGTCACCAGCATGCCGCCGGAGAAGACGAACGCGATCATCGCCGCGGCGATCGACGCACGATCGCGCCGCAGCAGGCCGAGCGTTGCGACCAGATACGCGAGCCCCTGCAACACGCCGCTCGCGCCGAGATGATGCGACCCCGCATCGCCGAGAAACCAGGCCATGACCCCCGAGCCGATCCACGCGATCGGCACCGTGCGCACCGTTGCGCGCGGATACACGCTGCCGGCGAGCGTGCCGAGCAACAGCAGCGCCGCCACGTTCGACAGCAGGTGATCGGGCGATCCGTGCAGCAAGGGCGCGGTGAGCACGCCGAGCCACCCGGCCGCGGTGCCCGGCGTCACCGTGAGCGCATCCACCGGCAAGAACCCCTGGCAGGCATAGATGACGCACAACACGAACGCGGCGGCCACGGTCCACAGCACCGCGCGCTGCACGCGGCGCTTGTCGTGGAGCCGTTGGGCCTTGGGGTCGTCGGGATACGCGTCGGTGGGCAGGTGCATGGAAGGAGGGATGGCGCCTGATTCGCCCGGTACAAGGGCGCGGGCGCGTAAAATGCCGCCGATGGACGCCATCGCCCCCACTACCGTCCGCCTGCGCAATGCCTGGCGGTCCTCGCATCCCTGGATTTTCCAGAAACTCGTCGAAAAGCCCGCCGTGCGCCCCAAGCCCGGGAGCATCGTCGATGTCGTCGGCGTGGAAGGCGACTGGATCGGCCGCGGCTTCTACAACGGCCACTCGCGCATCGCCGTGCGCATCCTCGAAACGAATCCCGACGTCGAAATCGACGCCGGCTGGTTCGCGCGCAAGATCGGCGAGGCGGTGCGTCTGCGTCGCGAGGTGCTGCAGCTCGACAAAGTGAGCGACGCCTGGCGCGTCGTGCATTCGGAAGGCGATGGCCTGAGCGGCCTGGTGGTCGATCGTTACGCCGACCTGCTCGTCGTCGAATTCTTCAGCGCCGGCATGTTTCGCCATCGCGAGTGGATCTACGACGCGTTGCGCGAACACTTCCCCGGCTGTCGTTTCCACGCCTCCGCCGACGAACACGTGCAGAAGCAGGAGTCCTTCGACTTCCGCGGCTCGGAACCGGCGAAGCCGGCGATCATCAGCGAACACGGCATCAAGTTCCGCGCCGACCCCGCGGGCGCGCACAAGACCGGCTTCTTCGCCGACCAGCGCGACAACCGCGAATGGCTCTCGCACCTGTGCGAAGGCCAGCGCGTGCTCGATCTGTGCTGCAACACCGGCGGTTTTGCGGTGTATGCGGCCGCGCGCGGCGCGGCGGAAGTCGTCGGCATCGACATCGACAACGACGTCATCGAGATCGCCAAGGGCAACGCGAAACTGAACAACGTGCGCCCGCGCTTCGTGCAGGCCGACATCTTCCCGTGGCTGCGCGATGCGTCGAACAACGGCGAACAATTCGACGTCGTGATCCTCGATCCGGCGAAGATGACGCGCGACCGCGAGCAGGTGATCCCGGCGCTCAAGAAGTACCTCGACATGAACAAGCTCGCGCTGAGCGTGGTGAAGCCGGGCGGCTTGTTCGCGACCTTCTCCTGCACGGGCCTGGTGAGCGAGGAACAATTCCTCGACATGATTCGTCGCGCGGCGTTCTACGCCAATCGCACGGTGCAGGTGCTGAAGGTGTCGGGCGCGGGTCCCGATCATCCGTTCCTGGCGCAGGTGCAGGAGTCGCGCTATCTGAAGGCCGCCTTCTGCCGCGTGCTGGATTGAGCTTGTCGCAGGCGCTGAGAACGATGCAGCGCATACACTGCACACGCCCGACCGGAGAACGCCCATGACCGCGACCCTGATCCTGAGCTGCGTCCTGGCGCTGGCAGTGGGGCTCGTGGCGGGATTCCTGCTTCGCCGCGCGGAGATCGATCGTCTCCGCGAGCGCAGCCGCGACGACGCGATCGCCGTCGAACGCGCCCGCGCCGAAGCCGACGAGGCCCGCCGCGCACGCGTTGAAACCGAAGCCTTCGTCCGCGCCGCGCAGGAACAACTCTCCGCGCGCTTCACCGAACTCGCCGGCAAGGCGTTCCAGGAACGCGGCCTGCAGTTCGAACACAACGTGCGCCAGGCCACCGGCCAATCGAAGTCGGACATCGAGTTGCTGCTCAAGCCCTTCGCCGACCAGCTCGGCGAATTCCGCAAGCGCGTGGACACCGTCTACGGAGACGAGGCGAAGGAACGCGCCTCGCTGCTCGGTGCCGTGCAGGAACTCAAGACGCTCAACCAGGACATGGCCGCCAAGGCCGACTCGCTCACGCGCGCGCTGAAGGGCAATGCGAAGATCCGCGGCGACTGGGGCGAGCTGATGCTCGAAAGCGTGCTGCGCTCCTCCGGCCTGGAAGAAGGCGTGCACTTCGACCGCCAGCAATCGAGCACCGACGACCAGGGCCGCCGCCTGCGCCCCGACGTCATCGTGAAGTTGCCGGACGATCGCCGCATCGTCGTCGACAGCAAGGTCAACCTGATCGCGTGGCAGGAAGCGGTCAACGCCGATGCGCCCGAGGCGCAGGCCGAAGCGATGCGTCGCCACGCCACCGCGCTGCGCCGGCACGTGCGCGACCTGGCCGACCGCAACTATCCGGCGGCGGTGGGCGACTCGGCCCTCGGCGTCACCATCGCGTTCGTGCCGATCGAAGGCGCGCTCTCGGCGGCGCTGGGCTTCGATGATCGCCTGCAGACCGACGCGTTCGAAAAGGGCGTCGTGTTCGCCTCGCCCAACACGCTGATGGCGATGCTCCGCGTCGCCGATCGCTTGTGGACGCGCGACAAGTTGCAGAAGCAGGCGATGAAGATCAGCGAGACCGGCGGGCACCTGCTCGACTCGGTGATCGCGTTCCTGGCCGACTTCACGTCGGTGGGCGCCGAGCTGGAGAACGCGCAGAAGGCTTATCGCGCCGCGCGCAACCGCCTGGAGGAATCGCCGCAGGCCGTGATTCCGCGCGCGCGCCGGCTCGCGGAATTGGGCGTCAAGGGAAAGAAGAAACTACCCGCCGACCTGGAGCCGGAAGACCTCGATTGCGGGGCCCTCTAGAACCAGGCCCTCAGCCGCCATCCATCGGCGTGACCGGGATCGCGTCGAGCGGCACGGTCGGGTTGTTTTCGTCGCGCAGGTATTCGGGCAGCGTGTCGTCGTCGTCGAGGTTGCGGTCGCCGAAGATCTGGTAGTTGCGGCGCTGCAGCCACGCATCGCGCACGAGCGCGTAGTCGTCCGCGGCGCCTTCGCGCATCGCATCGACCGACAGCAACTGCGTGCGCACGTCGACCAACTGCAGGCCCTGCAGGAAGATGCGGACCTTGTCCTCTTCCACGTTGCGCAGCAGCCCGAACGGCGCATCGCCCGCCATGCCGAACACGTCGCGCACGGTGCGCGGCCCGAACAACGGCAGCTCGATGAAGCGCGATTGCTTCCAGCCCCACACGCCGAGCGTCTGGCCGAAGTCTTCGCTGATGCGCGGTAGCTTGGCGTCGGACGCCGGATCGAAGATGCCGCCCAGGCCCAGCGTGACGTTCAGTGCGAAGCGGCCCATCGCCTGGCCCGCCTGCTTCGGCTTGCCCTGCAGCAGGCTGTTGAGCGCGCTGAGCGGCTGGTAGAGATTCGAGAAGAAGTTGCTGACGCCCAGGCGCACAGGGCGCGGCACGACTTTCACGTAGGCCTTCGCCAACGGCCGCGCGATCATGCGGTCGATCGCGTTGTTGAACGTGTGCATCCGGCGGTTGAAGGGCTCCCACGGGTCGTAGGCCTGCGGGAGTTCGGCGGGCGTGGGGAGCGCGCCGTCGCCGTAGATCGACACGAAGTCTTCTTCGGCGGCCGTGGGGACTTCGGTGGTCTGCGGTTGCGCGCTCGTCGATGCGGACGGCACGGCGGCGTCGACCGCGACCGGCGCATCAGCGGGTGCTGCGACGGACGTGGCGGGCGACGGTTCGACCGCGACCGGCGCAGCGATCGTCGACGGCACGGCGACATCGACCGGTGCGACGACCGTGGTTTCCGATGCAGGCAGCGCGGAATCCGCCGCATTCTGGGCGAACGCGACCGGCGCGCTGAGCGCGATCAGGGCGCCGGCGAGCAGCGCGAATTTCGAAGCGAGGGGGCGATCCATGCCGGAAAGTGTAAAGGGCGAGGGCGGGGGCCGTTCGGGACGGAGTGTCCTGAATGCGCGTCAGGCGTTCGCGAAGGCGAGCGACGCGTCGAGACGGTAGGCGGCCCGCAGCTCGTTCAGGCCCGCCGGGCTGCCGTCGAGGGTCACGCCGTTGCCGGCACGGGCCGCGAGTTCGGCGAGCAGCGCCACGCCGGCGCTGTCGACGAGGGTCACGCCCCGCAGGTCGATGCGGCGCACGCCCGCGAGCGACTTGCCCACCTGCGCCCACGCCCCGGCGACCGACGCGCGGACCAGCGCGCCGGTGAGCACCAGGGCATCGCCGTCGCGGGCGACGGTGAGCGGGGACGCGGAAGCGCGGGCGTCGTTCATCGGATTACTGCGAAGCCTGCGCCGTCATCTTGCCGGCGCGCAGGTCGGCGGCGACCTGCTTGATGCCCTTGGCCTGCAGCGGACCGTCGAACTGCTGGCGGAAGGTCTGCACGAAGGACACGCCTTCGACCAGCACGTCGAACACCTGCCAGTTCGCACCGGTCTTGCGCATCAGGTAGTCGACCGGCGTGGCCTGGCCGTTCGCGCGCACGAAGTCGCTCTTCACGCGCACGATCGCACCGTTGCGCAGCGGCTCTTCGCTCTTGACGCGGATCTTCAGGCCCTTGTCGAACGACAGCAGCGCCGAGCCGTAACGCGACATCAGACTGTCGGCCAGCGCATCGGAGAACAGCTTGACGTCGGCATCCGACGCGCCACGACCGTGGCGGCCGAGCACCAGGCGACCGGCGTATTCGCGGTCGAACATCTGGTTGAACTCGGTCGCGACGAACTTGTCGAGCGCGCCGCGATTCTTGGTGAACTCGTCGCGGCGCTTCTCCAGCGTGGAGACGATGCGCGTGGCGTTGGTGAGCACGAGCTGGCTCGGCTGGCCCTGCGTCGCCGGCGCGGCAGCGGCCGGCTTGGCGGCAGCCTGCGCGTGAACGATCGACGGCGCGGCCGCGGCGAGCGCGACGGCGAGGGCGGAGGCGGCGAGCGCCTGGCGGAGCAGGCCGGCCTGCGACACGCGGACGGCGGTCTGGTTTCGCTTCATGGGGTGGTTTCCGTGGGGGTGGCGGAAGTGGAGGCGGCGGCGGGCGCCGTACCGGCGGCAGGCGCGCCGCCGGAGAACATGTACTTGCCGACCAACTGCATGAGGTCGACGGCCGACTGCGTCAAGGTGATCTCGTCGCCCGGCTTCAGGATCTCGACATCTCCGCCCGGCGCCAGCCCGACGTAGCTCTCGCCCAGCAGGCCGCTGGTGAAGATGCCCGCGGACGTATCGGCCGGCAGGTCCTTGTAGCGGCCGTTGATCGACAGCGTGACGATCGAATCGAACCGCTGCGGATCCAGCGAGATGTCCGACACCGAGCCGACGACCACGCCGCCGATCTTCACCGGCGCGGCGACGCGCAGCTGGCCGATCGTGGAGAAGCGCGCCTTGAGCGGATAGGAATCGCCGCCGAAGCCCCACTTGTTGTTGGTGGAGGCGATCGCGAGCACCAGCAGGCTTGCCAGGGCAAGCAGCAGGAACGCGCCGACCGCGAATTCGAGACGGGGACCACGCATGGTCATCAACTCCTGAACAGCAAAGCGGAAAGGACGAAATTGAACATCAGCACCAGCAGCGAGGCGTTGACCACCGCGCGCGTGGTGGCGACCGAGGTGCCTTCGATGGTCGGCTCGGCGTGGAAGCCCACGTACGAGGCCACCAGCGCGGACACGCCGCCGAAGATCGCAGCCTTGATGAAGGCGACGAGGAAGTCGTCGTGGAAATCGACGCTGTCCTTCATCGTCTGCCAGAACGTGCCGCCGTCGATGCCGATCACGTGCACGGCTTCGAAGTAACCGGCCGCGATCGCCAGGGTGATGAAGAAGCCCGTGAGCAGCGGCACCGTCAGCACCGCGGCCCAGAAACGCGGGGCGACGGTCTTGGCCACCGGATCGATCGCCATCAGGCCGAGCGCGGTGATCTGGTCGGTCGCGCGCATCAAACCCAGTTCGGCGGCGATCGACGAACCGGCGCGGCCGACGAACAACAGCGCCGTCAGCACCGGCCCGAGCTCACGATACAGACCGAGCCCCAACAGCGCGCTCACCTGGCCGGTCGCGCCGTAGGTTTCCAGCGCGCGATAACCGAGCAGCGTCACCGACAGGCCCACGAAGGCACCGCCCGCCGCCACGATCGGCAACGAGCGCGCACCGATCTTGTAGATCTCGCGCGTGAGCTCGGCGAAAAAATCGCGTGTCGGCTTGGAAGCGCGCAACACCGACAGTGCGAACAGGCCCGCGGCGCCCAGCGAGCGCGTGGCGGCGACGAAGGGCATCAGGCAGCCTCCGGCGCGCGCGCCGTGGTGTCGAAGGGAATCGGGCCGTCGGGCTGGCCTTCGAGGAACTGGCGCACGAGCGAATCGCGCGAAGCATCCAGTTCCGCCGGCGTGCCGGAAAACACGATGGCGCCGTTGGCGATCACGATCGCGTGGTCGGCGATCGGCATCGTTTCGTGCACGTGGTGCGTGACGACGATGCTGGTGAGGCCGAGCGTTTCGTTGAGGCGACGCACCAGGCTCATGACCACGCCGCTCGCGATGGGATCCAGGCCCGTCAGCGGTTCGTCGTAGATCATCAGCGGCGGATCGAGCGCGAGCGCGCGGGCCAATGCCACGCGGCGCGCCATGCCGCCGGAGAGTTCGCGCGGGAACAGATCGCCCGCCACGCGCAGGCCGACGGCGTGCAACTTCATCTCGACCAGGCGGCGGATCACCGCGTCCGGCAGATCGGTATGCGTGCGCAGCGGGAGCGCGACGTTCTCGGCCACCGTGAGATCGGTCAGCAGGCCGTTGCCCTGCAGCAGAACGCCGAGGCGCTTGCGCATCGTCAGCAGGGCTTTCTGCGAACGCGGGACTTCTTCGCCGAAGACTTCGACGCGACCGGCGGCCGGCACGAGTTCGCCCGTGAGCGCGGCCAGCAGCGTGGATTTGCCGCTCCCCGAGGGTCCGAGCACGGCGGTCACGCTGCCGCGCGGTACCGAAAGGTCGATCTCGCGCAGCACCACCCGCCCGCCGCGTTCGAGGCGGAGGCCGGACATGCGTACGGCGGGCTGGTCGGGGGTCGTGTTCACGCGGTCGGATTGCAGCCTAAATGGGCGAAAGGCGGCGCAGCTTCGCCATCGGGCGCTGAATGGCGGCCCAGCGGGCTTGCGCGTGCGCCTGGGGCACGGCCGCGCATTGTCGCAAAGCTTGCGGCCAGCGGCAGTGCCGATCGGAACAATCTCGGAGATTGCGACGCCCTCCGGCATCATGGCGTCTCATGCAAGGACGCCCCGACTTCCGCCTCTACCACGGCAACGCACTCGACGTGCTCGCCGGGGTGCTGGCTGTCGAAGTCGCGCGCATGCCCGCCGACGGCGACTGGCTGCGGCCCGACATCGTCCTGGTCCCGCAGTTCTCGATGCGCCGCTGGTTGCAGCAGGCGCTGGCCGAACAGACCGGCATCTGCGCGAACCTGCGCTTCCTCACGCCCGGCGAATACGTCGACCTCGCGCTCGACGCCAACCTCGGTCCCGCGCCCGCGGCCGATCGCCTCGAACCCGACACCCTGCGCTGGCACGCCCTGCGCGAACTGCAACGCAACCCACCGCCCGCGCTGCAACGCTTCCTCGCCGAAGCCGATCCGCGCAAGGCCTGGTCGCTCGCCAATGCGCTCGCCGACACTTATGAGAAGTACCAGGCCTGGCGCCGCGACTGGCTGCTCGCCTGGGAACGCCGCGCGCCGAAGGACGATTGGGAAGCGACGCTGTGGCGCGCCATCGCCCGTGACAAGGCGCATCGCGCGCGGCGCATCGGCGATTTCCTTGAACGCTTCGGCCCCGAAGGCGCGGAAGCACCGCAGGGTCTTCCGCCGCGCCTGTTCGTCTTCGCGTGCCAGAACGTCTCGCCCGACGTGTTGCAGGTGATCGCCAGCCAGGCGCGCGCGGGCACGCAGCACTTCTTCCTCCATGCGCCCGCGCGCGGCTTCTGGGGCGATCTCGAACGCTGGTCCGCGTATACGCCGACCACCGACGAGGCCTACCTCGCTGCCGGCGATACGCCACCCAATCCGTTGCTCGCCGCCTGGGGCCAGGCGGGCCGCGATTTCGTCGCGATGCTCGTCGGCGGAGAAATCGCGTCGCCGTCGTTCGATGTCGCGCCCTTCGTCGAGCCCGCGCGCGACACGCTGCTCGGCCGCATGCAGGCCGACTTGCTCGACAACCGCGCGCCGCTGCACGACAGCAACGAATCCGAATGGCCGCGCGCGCAAGTCGATGTGCGCGACGCGAGCCTGCAATTCCACGCCTGCCACACGCGCCTGCGCGAAGTGCAGGTGCTGCACGACCAACTGCGCGCCCTGCTCGAATCGCAACCGGACCTGCAACCGCGCGACATCGCCGTGCTCGCGCCCGACATCGATGCGTATGCGCCGCATATCGAAGCGGTCTTCGGCGGCGCGCTCGGCACGCAACGCGAGTTGCCCTACACGATCGCCGACACGAGCCCGCTCGCCAGCGCGCCGGTCGCCGAAGCCTTCCTGCGCCTGCTCGAACTTCCGCTGCATGCGCCTTCGCTCGCCGATTTGCTCGACCTGCTCGCCGTCCCCGCCATCGCCGCGCGCTTCGGCCTGGAAGACGCCGATCGCATGCGCGTGCAGGACTGGCTCGAGAACGCCGGCGCGCGGTGGGGCCTGGACGCCGCCGATCGCACGCGCCACGGCGCGGACGGCGACGCGTTCACCATCGAGTTCGCGATCGATCGATTGCTGCTGGGTTA
Source organism: Noviluteimonas gilva (assembly GCF_009740395.1). Classification (GTDB taxonomy): domain Bacteria; phylum Pseudomonadota; class Gammaproteobacteria; order Xanthomonadales; family Xanthomonadaceae; genus Noviluteimonas; species Noviluteimonas gilva. The sequence goes on along the minus strand of NZ_WOXT01000001.1, from coordinate 618,583 downwards.
TGCGAGCGGCGAGGACGAAGACATCGCCGGTGTCGCGCCGTGGCCCGAACTCGAAGGCCAGGCCGCCGAAGCGCTCGACGCGTTGTTGCGTTGCGTCGCGATGCTGCGCGACATGCGCTCGCGTCTCGCCGGTCCGCATCCGCCTGCCGCCTGGGCGACGGCGCTGCATCGCCTGCTCGACGAAGCCTTCGCCCCCGCGCGCGACAGCAGCGACGCGGCGATCCTGCGCCGCCTGCGCGATGCCGTCGGCCGCTTCGCCGAAGGTGCGGCGCGTGCGCAATACGACACGCCGGTCGAACACGCGATCGTGCTCGAACAACTGCGCGACGAGCTCGGCCAGGCCGATGCGCGCGCACCGTTCCTCTCCGGTGGCATCTGCTTCGGCCGCATGGTGCCGATGCGCCTGATCCCGTTCCGCGTGACGTGTTTGCTCGGCATGGATGCCGAAGCGTTCCCCGCGCGCGAAGGCCGCGATCCGATCAATCGCATCGCCAACGCACTCGGCACGCCCGATCGCCGCAAGGGCGATCCCTCGCGCCGCGACGCGGATCGCTATCTGTTCCTGCAGTTGTTCGCGTCCGCAGGGCGCGTGCTGACGCTGAGCTGGTGCGGCATGGATCCGCGCGACAACAGTCGGCGCGAGCCTTCGACCCTGGTCGCCGAATTGCTCGACGCCGCGGCGGCGTACCACGCTGGCGATGCGGAGCAAGTGCGCGAATCGCTGATCGTCCGCCACGCGCTGCAACCCTTCGCGCCCGCGGCGTTCGGTGCCGCGCACGCCGGCGGCGACATCGAACCGCGTCGCTTCAGCTACGACGCGCGCTGGCGTGCAGCGTCCGAAGAAACCGCGGGCGTCGACGACACACCTGTGTTCGCACCGCCCACGTTATGGTTGCCGTCGTCCGACACCGAGCGTGGCGCGTTGTCGCTCGATCGCCTGCGTCGCTCGATGATGCGCCCGCATGCGGTGTATCTGCAGGAAGGGCTTGGCTTGCGCTTGCCGGAAGACGAAGCGCCGCTTGCCGAGCACGAGCCGCTCGGCGCGCCCAATGCACTGGGTCAATACACGCTGCGGCATGCGGTGTTCGATGCATGGATGCGTGCGAGCGGTCGGCCCGACGCGCACGCCCTGCACGCGCGACTGCTGGCGCGCGCACTGATCGCGCCGGGCGCGGATGGCCGTGCGCAGGTCGCCGATCTGCTCGAGGAGATCGCGCCCTTCGCGCACATGGCGCTCGACAAGGGCTTCGGCGATGCGGCCAAACGCGTGCCGTTCGCGCATGAATCAGCGGCCGGTGCGTTGCGCGGCACGCTCGACGGCGTGCATCGCCCAGGCGTCTTGCGCGTCGTCTTGCGTCCCGACGGCATCCACGGCGGCCACGCGGTGCGGCACGGGCTTGAACGACTCTACGCGGCCGTGGCCGGGATCAAGTTCTTCGAACTCGCGCGCGAAGAGAAGAATGCGCCGCCCGCTTGGGTCGAACGCAAACCGCCGACGCCCAAGCGCGCCGCGGCGGCGCTCGATTCGTTCTTCGGCTGGCACGACGCCGCGCTGCGCACCCCGCAGGTCTTCCTGCCCAAGAGTGCGTACGCCTTCGTGCGCAAGCTCGATGGCAAGTTCGACGAGGCCGCGATCAACGCGGCGACCAAGACCGCGCGCGAGACCTGGACCGGCACGCAGTTCGACGGCGCCGGACGCGAGGAAGCCTCGCCCGCGACGCGTGTCGCCTTGCGCGGCCGCGACCCGTTCTTCGACGAGAACGAACAGTCGCTGACGCGCTTCCAGCTGTTGTCCGTCGCGCTCTTCGGTGCGCTCGGCGAGGCCTCGCCGCTCGATCCCGAGGTGTACGCGTGAGCGCGACCGTCTTCGACACGCCGCTCGATGCGCGCAGCCTGGTCGAAGCCAGCGCGGGCACGGGCAAGACGTATGCGCTCGCCGGGCTGTTCGCACGCGCGGTGATTGCGCAACGCCTGCAGGTGCCGCAAATCCTCGCGGTGACCTACACGGTGGCGGCGACGCAGGAACTGCACGAACGCGTGCGCCTGCGACTGCAACGCGCCGCGCAGCTGGCAATCGAATGGCGCGACGACGCGGTAGTTGACGACGACGATGCAGAGGCGACGCTCCTGCGCCGCTTGCTGCGCGAGGCCCTGCGCGACGAACCGCTGCCCGCGCTCCGCCTGCGCCTGCAACGCGCCGTGCGCGACCTCGACCTCGCGGCGATCACCACCATCCACGGCTTCTGCCAGCGCCTGCTCTCCGAACACGCGCTGCTCGCCGGTCAACCCTTGCTGCGCACCGACATCGAACCGGGCAACGCCGCGCAACGCGATCGGCTGGCGGTCGTGCTGTGGCGCAGGCATGCGCGCACGGTCGAAGGCGCGGACTTCCTGCATCGCACGTTCGGCGATGTCGACAGTTTGGCCAATGCCTTGCGCGACTTGCTGCCGCTGGAACCGCTGCTGCCGCCACCGCCGTCGGGCGATGCGATCGCGCGACGCGATGCCGCATGGCGTACGTTGCGCGAGCAGCTCCGCACGCACGGCGAAGACGACCTCGAAACGCTGCGCGTCGCATCGAGCAAACGCATTCTGATTCAAGGCGCGAAGGCGCTGCAGTACGAAGCGATCTGGCAATGGTTCGCCGCCCAATCCGATGCCGCGCCGCAACCGCGCGACGATCTGGCGCTGCTCACGCCCACCGGCCTGGTGAAATGTTGCCCGCCGACCAAACAGGCGCTTGTCCCGCAACTCGCGATTGGCGACGCCGTCCAGGCCTTCGTCTGCGCGAGTGAAGGCGTCGACCTGCATCTGCTGCACACGTTGCGCGCCGACGCCCGCCGCGAAGACCAAGCCATCAAGCGCGACGCCCACGTGCGCGATTTCGACGATCTGGTCGACGCCGTGTTCGCCGCACTCGAGGATCCCGCGGTCGCCTCCGCGTTGATCGACGCCTTGCGCGCCCAGTTCCCGCTCGTCCTCGTGGACGAATTCCAGGACACCGACGCGCGCCAGTGGGCGATCTTCTCGCGCCTGTTCGGCGAAGGCGGCCTGTTGCTCGTCGGCGATCCGAAGCAGGCGATCTACCGCTTCCGCGGTGGTGACGTGCAGACCTACCTGGACGCGCGTTCGACCGCGACGCTCGCTGCGCCGCTCGATCGCAACTTCCGCTCGCGACCGTGCGTGCTCGAAGCGGTGAACGCCGTGTTCGATGCCGCGCCTGTCGATTTGCTCGGCGACGGCATCGCCTTCGTGGCCACGCAACCCGGCGGTCGTGCGTGCGATCCGGATCTGTCGATCGAGGGAACGCCCGCGCCCGCCATCGCGTTGCAGGAATTGCCCGCGAAGGCCAAGGGCACGTGGACCGCGCCGGAATCCATCGCCCTCGCCGCGAGCAGTTGTGCGCGCGCCATCCGCGACTTGCTCGTCCTCGCACGTGCGGGCCGCGCCACGCGTCGCGATGGTGACGCGCAACGTCCGATCGAACCCCGCGATTGCGCCGTCCTCGTGCGCAGCCATCGCGAAGGCATCGCGATCCGCGACGCGCTCACGCATCTGGGCGTCCCCGCCGTCAGCGCCGGCCGCGGCAGCCTTTACGAAACCGAAGAAGCGCAGCAGCTGCTCGCATTGTTGCTCGCGTTGTCGACGCCCGGCGATGAACGTCGCCTGCGCGCCGTGCTCGCAACTCCGTTGTTCGGTTACGGCGCGGCGATGCTGCAGGCGCTGGAAGCCGATGGCGATGCACGACGCCGCTGGCAGCAGGATCTCGCCGACTGGCGCCTGCGTTGGGAATCGCACGGTCCGCAGCCGATGCTCGCCGATGTCGTTGCGCGAGAGGCAGCGCGCATGCTCGCCTTCGCCGATGGCGAGCGGCGCATCACGCACCTGTTGCAACTCGGGGAACAATTGCAGGAAGCGCGCGCACATCGTCTCGGGCCGCAAGGCCAGGTCGATTGGTTGCGCGCCGCCATCGCGCACGCCGACCACGAAGACGAAACGCAGTGGCCGAACCTGGAATCCGATGCGAGCCGCGTGCAGATCCTCACGCTGCACAAGAGCAAGGGCCTGGAATTCCCGCTGGTCTTCCTGCCCTTCGCCGGCATCGGCCGCACGAATGGCGGCAAGACGCGCGTCGTGCAATACCACGATGCGAACGGCCAGCGCGTGCGCCAATGGAAGACGCGCGAGCGCCATGCGGGCGCGCCGTCGTGGGACGAAGCGACCCAGGCGTCGAAGCGCGAAGACGCCGCCGAAGACATGCGCCTGCTGTACGTCGGCCTGACGCGCGCCCGCGATGCGATGTGGCTCGCGACCGGGCCGCTCGCATCCAACGCGCAGTCGTCCTTGCATCGCTTGTTCGGCGGCATGCTGCCGCGCGCGGACCTCATCGGCGGCAACATCCAACTGCGCGCGCCCGAGAACGCGAACGACGACACGCGCTTGCCGCCCGCCGTGCCGGACGCGATTCCCGCGCCCCGCACGCCGCATCGCCGCCTGCGCCGCGACTGGTGGATCCACAGCTTCTCGCAATTGCATCGCCAGCACGCGCACGGCGCGCAGGCGCTTGCCGAGGAAGCGCCGGCCGACGACGAACGACCGCTCGCCGTTTTCGAAACGATCGATCCGGCGTTGCTGCGATTCTCCGGCACGCGCTTCGGCAACGCGTTGCATCACGCTTTGGAGAACGTCGATTTCGCCGCGTGGCGCGATCCCGACGACGTGCCCGCCGATCAACTGACGATCCTGCGCGACGCCCTGCGTTCGCAGGATTATCCGGAAAGCGACTTCGACGCCGGCGTGCGCGAGCTCGCGCCGCTGGTCGCGCACACCCTCATCGCGCCGCTGCCCGAAGGCGTGCGCCTGTGCGACGTGCCGGTTGCATCACGCATCGCAGAACTGGAATTCCACTTCACGCTCGCCGATGCCGAAGTGCCCGCGCTACTGGCGTTGTTGCAGCGACATGGCATCGCAGCGGGTCGTCGCGATTTCGGCGCATGGCCGAAACTCAGCGGCCTGATGACCGGCAAGATCGACCTGACCTATCGCGTCGACGGCCGCGTGTACGTCATCGACTACAAATCCAATCGCCTGCCCGCCTGGGATGCCGCGACCGTGGCGCAGGCGATGGCGGCAAGCGAATACGATCTGCAGGCGTTGCTGTATTCGGTCGCGGTGCATCGTTGGTTGTGCATGCGCCTGGGCAGTCGCGAAGCGGCGACTGCAGCCTTCGGCGGCGTGCGCTATCTCTTCTGCCGCGGTCTCGACGCCAGCGATCCGCAACGCGGCGTCGCCGTCCCCGACTTGCCGCCCGCATTGATCCACGCCGTCGACGACCTGCTCGGAGGCACCGCATGAGCGCGCAACGCGACGACCTGCCGCGTGTCTTCGACCTCGCGTTCGCGCAAACGCTCGCGCGTCGCGAGCCCGATGCCGATCCGCGCGTGATCGATGCCGCCGCGCGCGCGTCGTTCGCGATCGCGCAAGGGCACGCGGCGTTGGATCTCGAAGGCGATGACGCGCTGCGCAACATGCTCGCGACATCGCGCTGGGTCGCGCGACCCGATGCCGACGCGGTGGCCGATCCCGCGATGCCGCTCGTGCTCGAAGGCGACCTGCTCTACCTGCGCCGTTATCGCGAATACGAACGCCGGCTCGCCGACGGCTTGCGTCGCATCGCCGCGGCGACGATCGACGTCGACGACATCACGCCGCTCGCACCGCTCTTCGAACGCCTGTTTCCCTCCGATGCACGCGACGCACACCAGGCGCGCGCGGCCGCACTCGCATTGCGCCATCCCTTGCTGCTCGTCACCGGCGGCCCGGGCACCGGCAAGACGACGACCATCACGCGCCTGCTGTTGTTCGCCGTCGCGCAGGCGCACGCCGAGGGACGCACCTTGCGCATCGCGCTCGCCGCGCCCACGGGTCGCGCCGCGGATCGCATGGCGCAAAGCCTTCGCATCGCTGTCGACCATTTGCGCAGCGCTGGCCTCGATGCCGCCCTGTGCGATGCCCTGCCCACCGATGCGTCGACCTTGCATCGCCTGCTCGGTGCAATTCCCGATCGCCCGCGCTTCCGTCACGGCATCGATCTTCCGTTGCCGCACGACCTGATCGTCGTCGACGAAGCATCGATGGTCGACCTGCCGCTGATGTGCAAACTCGTCGAAGCCGTGGCTGCCGGCGCGCGCCTCGTGTTGCTCGGCGATCGCGATCAGTTGCCGTCCGTCGAAGCCGGCGACGTGCTCGCCGCAATCGCAGATGCCGCGGTGACCGTCGAGCCCGCATCCGACACCGCGCTCGAAACACTCGCCGCGCCACTCGCAACGCCGCAGCGTTTCAAAGGCCTGCGCGTCGCGCTGCAACGCACCTACCGTCAAGCCGATGTCTTCGACCTCGCGCCGCTCGCCACGGCCGTGCGCGAAGGCGATGCGGACACCGCGCTCGCGTTGTTGCGCGGCGGCACCTTGCGCAACGTGCACTTCCACGAAGATGCCGTCGATCCGCTCGCGTCGCAGTTGCGCGACGAACTGCTCGCGCCCTGGCGCGCGCTCGGCACCGTCGATGCCGATGCGCCCGCCGCCATCGAAGACGCGCTCGCCCTCGCCCAGCGCGCGCGCCTGCTCACTGCCTTGCGCCACGGCGCACAGGGTGCGATCGCACTGAATGCGCGCATCGAGGAAGCGCTCGCCGGTGCGCAGCGTGACCCGTACTTCCACGGACGGCTCGTGGCGATCATGGAAAACAGCTACCGGCACGGGCTGTTCAACGGCGACCTCGGCCTGTGTTTGCGAGGTGAGGACGGCAGCGTCGTGTGGTTCCGCACCGCAGCAGGCCTGCGTCCGTTCCATCCCGCTGCGTTGCCGGCACACGCCGGCGCGTTCGCGATGACGGTGCACAAGGCGCAAGGCTCGGAGTTCGAAACGGTGTGGCTGCAGTTGCCGCGGCAGTTCGCGCGCACGCTCTCGCGCGAACTCGTTTACACCGCGATCACGCGCGCACGCGATGCGTTGCACCTGTGCGCATCCGAATCGGTGTTGCGCGAGGCGCTCTCCGTGCGTGCACAACGCGTTTCCGGATTGTCGCGACGATTGCGCGACGCGTGACGATTTCGTTGCGCGCGAATTTCTGAACACGCCTGTGCGCACGCGTTGCCGTGCGTTCAACAAAACAAGCCGTGCCTTCACTGTTACAACACCAGCCAGTTCCTAAGTTGCGCACCTCGCGTCGAACGGCGCGACGTCCCCCACACAGGAGCAAGACAGAATGAGCGATATCAAGAAGGACCACAGCATTGGTGAAGGCACGGGTGCGGTGACGGGTGCGGTCACTGGTGCGGCGGTTGGTTCGGCGGCTGGCCCGGTCGGAACCGTGGTCGGCGCGATCGCCGGTGGCGTGCTCGGTGCGAAGGCCGGCGGTTCGATCGCCGAAGCCGTCAACCCGACCGAATACAACGATCATTGGAAGACCTCCTACCGCGACACGGCTTACTACAACAACAGCCGCGACTGGTCGGACTACGAGCCGGCGTACAAGTACGGCTACGACACCTACGGCCAGTATCGCGGTCAGAAGTTCGACGACGTCGAATCCGACCTCGAGCGTGGCTGGGAATCGGGCAAGGCAAGCTCGCGCCTGGCCTGGACGGAAGCCAAGGGTGCGGTGCGCGACGGTTGGCATTACGTCGAACGCGCCATGCCGGGCGACGCCGACCGCGACGGTCGCTGATCGCATCGCAAGGACTCGCGGTGCGAACGCGCCGCAAGACGAGCCGGGGCAACCCGGACGCAAAGGCCGCCTCGCGCGGCCTTTGCTTTTTCCACGACTTCACCAGCCTGACTTCACCAGTATTAAACGCGCCGCGCCCTAGCTTCGAAATTCGAGACCGGGAGCCCGCGCCCATGAGTATCTTGAAGAAGGACCACGTCGTCGGAACCTCGGGCGCAGCCCTCGCGGGCGGTGCGGCCGGCGCGGCGTTGGGCGCCGCGGTCGCGGGACCGCCCGGCATGGCGGTCGGCGGCATCGTCGGCGTGGCCCTGGGCGCGACCGCGGGCGACCGCATCGCCGAGGCGCGCGACCGTCGTGAGAACCTCGGCCACTTCGAACAGATCTACCAGTCGATGCCCTACTACCGCGCCGGCTACACGTGGCACGACTACGCGCCGGCCTACCGCTACGGCCTGGAAACCTACGAGCAATACGGCGAACAGACCTTCCAGGGCGCCGAATCGATCCTGCAGGGCGCCTGGGAATCCAACGCGCACTTCGGATCGCGCATGGCCTGGCTCGAAGCCCGGCCCGCGGTCGAGCATGCATGGCGTTCGCTCGACGAAGCCCTCGGCAAGTCCGAGCACATGCCGCCGCCGCGCTGAGACAGCCGGTACCATGGCGTCCCCCGCAGGCACGCAGGGCCGCCCCCGATGAGCGACACCCGCAACGATGTTTCCCGCGCCCAGGCCGAAGAGGCCGTGCGCACGCTGCTGCAGTGGTCCGGTGAGGACCCCAAACGCGAAGGTCTGATCGATACGCCCAAGCGCGTGGTCAAGGCCTACGAGGATTGGTTCAGCGGTTATGCGCTGGATCCCGAGCAATATCTCGCCCGCACCTTCGAGGAAGTCGAGGGTTACGACGAACTCATCGTGCTGCGCGACATCCAGTTCGAAAGCCATTGCGAACACCACATGGCGCCGATCATCGGGCGCGCGCACGTGGGCTACCTGCCCGCCGGCAAGGTGGTCGGCATCAGCAAGCTCGCGCGCGTGGTCGAAGCCTATGCGCGTCGCTTCCAGGTGCAGGAAAAGATGACGGCGCAGATCGCCGGCTGCATCCAGCGCGCATTGCATCCGCTGGGCGTGGGCGTGGTGGTCGAGGCCGCGCATGAATGCATGACCACGCGCGGCGTCCACAAGCGCGGTGTCAGCATGGTGACATCGACCATGCTCGGGACCTTCCGTGAAGACGCACGCACCCGCGGCGAATTCCTCCAGTTCATCTCCGTCGGCAGCGCCCACCGCTGAGCCGCCGCTCGATTGCCTGATCGTCGGTGCCGGCCCCGCCGGCCTGACGGCAGCGACCTACCTCGCGCGCTTCCATCGGCGCGCGGTGGTGGTCGATGCGGGCAAGAGTCGCGCACGCTGGATTCCGAAGAGCCACAACTGCCCGGGCTTTCCGTTCGGCGTGTCGGGAACGGAGCTGCTCGACAAGCTGCGCGCACAGGCGACCGGTTACGGCGCGGAGATCGTCGACGGCTGCGTCGCGAGGCTGGAACGCGACGGCGATGTCTTCGTCGCGACCGCGCAGGACGGCATGCGGTGGCGCGCCACGTTCGTGCTGATCGCGACCGGCATCGTCGATGCGATGCCGTCGATGCCCGGCTTGGAAGACGCGATCGCGCGCAACGTCATCCGCATGTGCGCGGTGTGCGATGCGTACGAAGCCAGCGACGACCGCATCGCCGTCTATGCACCGGTGGACGTCGCGATCTCGCACGCCGTGTTCCTGCGCACGTTTTCGCGCAACGTGGTCGCGGTGCGTTCGGAGCCCGGCGAACCGACCGAAGCGAACGCGGCGCTTGCGAAACAGGCGCGTGTTTCGGTGCTGCCCGTCGCCACGTCGCTCGAACACGATGGCCGCTGCTGCGTCTTCAAGCTCGAAGACGACAGCGTGCATCGTTTCGACACCGTCTATCCGGTGCTCGGCTGCAATGCGCAATCGGACGTGGCGATGATGCTCGGCGCGGCAGTCGACGAGAACCAAGAACTCCTCGCCGACGAGAAACAGCAGACCAACATCGACGGTCTGTACGCCATCGGCGACATCGTCACGGGCTTGAACCAGATCAGCGTTGCGGTCGGCCACGCCGCGATCGCGGCCACGGCGATCCACAACCGCTTGCCGCGCAATTTCCGCGAGGATCCGGAAGCACAGCCGGCGACGGCAGCAGACCTGCCGTCGCCCTGATCGTCAGTTGTGGTTGATGCGCGGCATCACCGGGTTCTTGGGATCGTTGTGGATCATCGGGTCGCAGGGAATCAGCGAACCGTTGGTGCTGTCGAGCACCATGACGCAATAGTCGGAGTTCAGCTGCGCGGTGTTGAGGTCGGTGACGACCGCGGTGTCCGTCGAATGCGTGCTGCTCAGCTGCGGCGGCGTGGTGTCGGAGGCGAAGTTCACGCCCGTGACGCTGTATCGATTGTTGCCGTTGAGGCTGACGTTGATCGTCGCGGTGCCATCGCCGATCTTCGTCTTCAGGCCGCCGTTGTCCTGGTCGCCCCCCGTGTACTTGAAGCTGTACTGCTGTTGGGTGTTCGGCGCGGTGACGTTGACCCAGCCATTGCCGTTGTTGCTGCCAGGCTGCACTTTGAGGTTCACGTTTTCGTTGGACATCTCGAGGCTCCGTCGTTTGGAGTGAGGCGTGGACCCCTGAAAAGGCGTACTCAGTGCTGGTGGATGCGGTGCGGCACCGGATGCTTCGGATCGTTCGCGATCATCGGGTCGCAGGGAATCATCGATCCGTTCGTGCTGTCGAGGACCATGACGCAGTAGTCGGCATCCAACTGCATCGTGTTGAGGTCGGTGATCGCCGCGGTCGTTGGCGTGAACGAGCGGCTCAGTTGCGGCGGTGTGTCGTCGTCGCGGAACGTCACGTCGCTCACGCTGTAACGATTGTCCGTATCCAGGTTGACGTTGATAGTGGCCGACCCGTCGCCGACGTGCGTCTTCAGGCCCCCGCGATCCTTGTACCCACCGGTGTATTTGAAGCTGTAGGTCTGCTGTGTATTGGGCGCGACGACCGTGGTCCAGCCGTTGCCTTTCTTCGTGCCCGGCGCCAACTTCAATTGCACCGTTTCGTTCGTTGCCATGTCGATGCTCCGTCGTGGGGATGTCGCCTCAGCCGCGTTTCGGGTCGTTGGAAATCATCGGGTCGCAATCGATCAATTCGCCGTCGGCGCTGCGAACGACGACGTGGTAATAGGCCTGCATCGCGCGGGTGTTCTTGTTGTGGATGGTCGCTTCGTGCCCGCAAGAGTCCTTCTCCAGGTGGGTCAACTGTTCGAAGTGACTGGTGAAGGACACGCTGTCGATGACGTACTCCTTGCTCTTGAGTCGCACCACGTAGAACTTCTCGCCGGAGCACTCCATTGTGTTCAGGTGCCCCCGCCCTTTCTTTCCACCAAGGAAGCGGTAGGAATAAATCTGGTCCTTGTCGCCCCGGGTGGCATGCCAGTCGCCATCGGGCGGATCGCCGCGTCGCACGGCGAGGCGGGATTCCTGATCGAGGATGATCTTCATCGCGTGGCCACCGAAGGTTTCGACAGTTGTGTTTGCAGGACGCGCGTGTCGTTGAGCCATTTGACGACGCGCTTGTTCGTCGGCTCGGCCGCCACGATGGAGGCGAGCATGCGTTCTGCCTCCTGTGCGATCGGCATCGCCTGGCGCGGTTGACCGAGTCCGGTCAGCTGCGCGCGCCAAAAGCGCGCGATGCCCTGTTGGCTCAGCCAGACGCGGTTGGTCGGATCGTGTTTCACCAGGGCATCGGCTTCGTGGTTCGCGGCTTCCGATGCCACGCTTGCACCGGCGAGATCGCCACGCTTGAAGCGTGTTTGCGCGAGCAGTAACTGCGCGTCGATCCACTCCTTGCGCCAGTTCGCGTTGTCCGGCTCCTGCTTGCGCAGCGTGTCGAGGTTGCCGAGCAAGGTGGTGAACCAGGTTTCGGAGTCGTCGTAGCGCTTCTGGGTTTCGGCGTTGGTGCCGAGCCAGGAAACGATCGTCGATTCCTCCGCGCGCAACTGCGTGTCGTTCGGACGTTGCTTCACCCAGCCGCGGAACAGTTCGAGTCCGCGCTTCATCGCGCGCTCGGCGCCTTCGTGATCGCCGCGGGCGTCGGCGAGGATCGCGAGGTTCTGGTGCGCGTACGCGACTTCCTTCTGCCAGTCGAAGTTGTTGCGATCCATCGATGCGAGTTGCTCGGCGCTGGCGCGATAACGCTCCAGCCAACGTTCGGCCTCGTCGAACTTGTTCTGTTGCCACGCGACGTTGCCGATCCAATATTCGGCCTGCGCGCGATCGAACAAACGCTGGCCATTGGAAGGATCGCGCGCTGCGAGCGCGGTCGTGCGCGCATAGGCTTGCTGGAACGCGCGCATCGCTTCGGCGTAGCGGTTTTCCTCCATGCGCACCTGGCCGATGCCGGTCAGCGAGCGCGCCTGTTCTTCGAGCGCGCGGTCGTTGAGGTCGCGCGGATCGAGTTCGGCGAAGTACGTCGTCGCCTTGTCGTCGACCGTACGCATCAGGTCGAGACGACCCACCGTCGTGAGCTTCTTGCGCAGGTCGCCGAGCATGAAGCCGAGCAGATCTTCGGCCTGCCCCTGTCTCCGCTGCGCATCGTTGCGCGCGACGTGCGCGGTGATCGCAAGGCCTGACGTGACCGTCATGCCCGCCAGCGCTGCGGCGGTGACGATCGCGAGCCGGCGATGGCGACGTTGCGCTTCGCGTTGCACGAGCGCGTCGTAGCCCACGCCCAGGATGCCCGCGACCAACTTGAGGAACGCGCGATCCTTGCCGTCGCCTTCGGGCCGCGCATCGGCCGCGAGCGGAATGCGCCCGTCTTCGATCGTCGCGGGGGGAAAGCAGTTGTCGACGGCGGGATCGCCTTCGACGATGAAACAGAAGATGCGGTCTGTTCGTTCCTGCGCCATGAATGCGCGCACTTCCGCGTCCACCCATTGCGAACGCGCCGCCGCCGGCGAGCAGATCACGATGAGCGCGTCGGACTCCGACAAGGCTTCGCGGATCGTACTGCTGAGATCGCCCGCGGTCGGCAATTCATCCCGATCGCGGAACACGGCCCCCAATTTCGCGGGGATTGCGCCGGCGCGTCCATGCGTGCCGACCAGTCGCCCTGGCACGCGATAGGACTCGAGCCGGCGCAGCAACCAGCGCGCCCAATGGGCGTCGTTGTGGCTGTAGCTGAGGAACGCGCGATAGCGCACGTGAGCGATTGCCCCGAAGTCGGGGCGCATGAGGGGACGTTGTGGGAACGCCCGGACCCGTGACTTTCGGACACGATGCCGACGGACGGTCTCGGGCTAGACTGCACGCCATCGTTCCCCCAGCGAACCCCAGTGACCGAAACCGTCGCTCCCGGCGCGCGCAAGGCCGCGCTTGCCTTCATCTTCGTCACCGTCCTGATCGACATCCTCGCCTTCGGCCTCATCATTCCGGTGCTGCCGCACCTGTTGAAGGATTTCGTCGCCGGCGACACCGTGCGCGCGGCGCATTGGGTCGGCGTGTTCGCCTTCCTGTTTTCGGCGATCCAGTTCATCTCGGCACCCGTGCAGGGCGCGATGTCCGATCGCTTCGGCCGCCGTCCGGTGATCCTGCTCTCGTGCCTCGGGCTCGGCGTGGATTTCATCTTCATGGCCGTCGCGCAGACGTTGCCGTGGTTGCTGGTCGGTCGCGTGGTGTCCGCGATGTTCTCCGCGAGCTTCACCACCGCGAATGCGTACATCGCCGACGTCACCGAACCGTCCAAGCGCGCGCAGGCCTACGGCATGATCGGCGCTGCGTTCGGCCTGGGCTTCATCATCGGTCCGGCGATCGGCGGGCACCTGGGCGAAGTGAACGTGCGCCTGCCCTTCTGGTTCGCCGCGTGTTTGGCGCTGGTGAACTTCGTGTACGGACTGTTCGTGCTGCCCGAATCGCTGCCGATCGAACGCCGCACCAAGCGCATCGACTGGGCGCACGCCAATCCGATCGGTTCGCTCAAGTTGCTCCGGGAGTACCGCGCGATCTGGGGGCTCGCCGTCGTGGTGTTCCTCGTGAACTTCGCGCACTACGTGTATCCGAGCGTGTTCGTGTTGTTCGCGGATTACGCGTACGGCTGGGGCTCGGGCGACGTGGGCTGGGTGCTCGGCGCCGTCGGCGTGATGAGCGTGATCGTCAACGCGGTGCTGGTGAAGAAGATCGTCGGCGCGATCGGCGAACGCCGCGCGTTGATGCTCGGTCTGGCGTGCGGCGTGGTGGGCTTCACGATCTACGGCTTCGCGCCGACCGGTGCGATCTTCCTGATGGGCATGCCGATCATGTCGCTGTGGGCGCTGGCGATGCCGTCGACGCAAGCGATGGTGACGCGCGAAGTGGGGCCCGAAGTGCAGGGCCGCGTGCAGGGTGCGCTCACGAGCCTGGCGAGTTTGGCCGGCATCGTCGCGCCGGTGATCTACACCGCGGTGTTCGGGTTGTTCATCGGCCCGCAGTCGCCGGGCAAATTGCCGGGCGCGCCGTTCCTGTTGGCCGGTGTGCTGCTTGCGTGCGCGGGCATGGTGGCGTGGCGTTACACGCGCACGCATGCGACCGATGCGTCGTCACGCGCCGACGCGGCGCCCGAAGCTGCGCCGACGGGCGACTGACGCCCGAGGATCAGCGCTCCAAAATCGCGACGACGCCCATCCCGCCCGCGGTGCAGATCGAAATCAGGCACCGGCCACCGCCGCGTTCCTTCAATTCCTTCGCGGCGGTCGCGACGATGCGCGCGCCGGTCGCCGCGAACGGATGCCCCGCCGCCAGCGACGATCCATTCGGATTGATCTTCGCCGGATCGATGCGGCCCAACGGTGCGTCGAGCCCGAGCCGCGTGCGGCAGTACTCCTCGCTCTCCCACGCACGCAGCGTGCACAACACCTGCGCGGCGAAGGCTTCGTGGATCTCGTAGAAGTCGAAGTCCTGCAACGTCAGGCCGTTACGCTTGAGCATCTCCGGCACCGCGATCGTCGGCGCCATCAGCAGGCCTTCGCCATGCACGAAGTCGACCGCCGCCACGTGCGCGTCGCGCAGATGGCACAGCACTTCGAGGTTGTGCGCGGCGGCCCATTCGTCGCTGGCCACCAGGCACGCCGCGGCACCATCGGTGAGCGGCGTGGAGTTGCCGGCCGTCAACGTGCCGCGACCGGAGGTCTTGTCGAACGCCGGCTTCAGCGTCGCCAACTTCTCGATCGACGTATCGGGGCGCAGGATGTTGTCGCGCGACACGCCGCGGAAGCTCACGACGAGATCGTCGAAGAACCCGCGCTCGTACGCCGCCGCGAGCTTGTGGTGCGAAGCGACCGCGAGCTCGTCCTGCGAGTCGCGCGAGATGTTCCACTGCTTCGCCATGTCCTCGGTGTGCTCGCCCATCGACTTGCCGGTGCGCGGCTCGGCAACGCCGGGGAAGTCGGGCTTGAGCTCGCGGAAGTGGAAGCCCTTGAACGCCGCGAGCTTGTCCTTCGTCGTTTTCGCCATCGCGGCGGCGAGAATGCGGCGACGCAACCGTTGGCCATAGACGATCGGCACGTCGGAGGTCGTGTCCGAACCACCACCGATGCCCACTTCGATCTGGCCGGTCGAAATCTTGTTGGCGATGTGCACGATCGTGTCGAGCGACGTGCCGCACGCGCGCTGCAGCGTGATGCCGGGCGTCAGCGGCGAGAGGCCGGAGGACAGCGCGGCTTCGCGGCCGAGGTTCCAGTCGCCCGAATGCTTGATGACCGCGCCCAGCGCGACTTCACCCAGTTGCTGCCCGTGAAGGCCGAACTTTTCGACCAGGGCACCGAGCGTGCGAACGGACATGCCCAGGTTGCCGACGTCGGCATACGCCGTGTTCTGCTTGCAGAAGGGGATGCGGACGCCGCCGAGGATGGCGACGGGACGGCCGTGCAGCATCGGATACCTCGTCGATTGCAGCCAGCGCACGAAGCGCGCGGGCATAATGCGATCAAGTGTAAACCCCGCCACCAGCGGGGCCAATCCACGTTCCCGGACGCAAGATGAACAAGCCTACGCCGGACCTGCAATTGCTCGGCGCCCTCGCGCTGGAACTCGCGCCGGGCTCGGGTGCCGAGCGCACGTCGCTGGCCCAGGCCGACGCGGGGACGCTCGCGCAGCGCATGGCGCAGGATCTGTCGGGCTTCGCCGACGAGGCGAATGCCCTGCAATTGGTGACCGTGGGTGCGCATTACGACGTGGTCGAGCTGCTGCGGCCGGGTTGGCCCCTGCATCGCGAACTCGACCAGCTCGCCGCGCGCGCACCCGGCGATGCCGGTGGCCGCGTCATCGCGTTCGGCGGGCACGAGGACAAACTCCCCGGCGCACTCACGCCGCAGGACGAGTACGCAGGCGGGCCCTTGCGGCTCGTCCCCTTCGTCCTCGGGGGCGATGCGGACATCGCCGCGCGCGTCGGCGATCTGTTCGAACACGACCTGATGGAACGCGGCATGGCGGGCGCGGCGACCGCGCTGCTCGCGCAGGATGCCTTCGGCCTGAAGGTCGAGCACGCGCGTTACATGACGCTGCACGACCTCGCCGCGATGATGGCGATGCAATACGAACACGCGGGCCTGGCGCCGCTGTGGCCCATCCTCGAAGCCGCCCTGCTCGCGCCCGACGCCGAGGAATGGCTCGACGCCGACCCCGAACCGGTCGTGCATTACATCGATCGCGAAGCGCGCATCGCGATGTTCACGCCGCAAGCCTGGCGCGAACGGTACGCACCGCAGGCCGCGCATACGACGGAAGGCCAGTGCGAGAAGCTCGAGCGCGCGTTCGAATTCTTCCAGGCGCGGCAGCGACAGTTCGCCGCGGTGCTGGAAGCGCACGGCATCCCGGTGACGTTCGTGTATTGCGACGCGAACCAGGACGCGCACGCCGAGCTTTAACGCGTCACTCGTGCCCGTCCGTGCGCGCGAAGAACAATCGATAGCCCTCGTCCTTCATGCCCAGCGCTTCGTAGGTCGCCTGCGCATTCGTGTTTTCGCGTTCGACGAACAAGCGCAGCCCCACGACGCCATCGGTCTGCTTCGCCAAGGCCTCGACATGCCGATACAAGGCTGAAAACACGCCTTTCCGACGATGTTCCTTCGGCACGTACACACTCTGGATCCACCACCAGTCGCCGTTGCGCCAATCGCTCCATTCGGTGGTGAGCATCAGGGTGCCGACCGGCACGCCGATGGTTTCGGCCCCCGCGAACGACGCATCCTCCATCGCGACGAAGTACCGCGACTTGCGCGGATCGGCGATCCCGGCCGCGACACCCGCATGCACCGTCGCGGCATCGAGCGTCTTGCCTTCGGTCTCCAGCGCCATCGCCGCATTCCAGTCGGCGATGAATCCGGCGTCCGCGGCATGCGCGGGACGAATGCGGAAAGCGTGCGTCATTGGATGATCTTGATGACCGCGCATGCCACGCGCGCGCCGGCATTGCCTGCAGGCTGCGAGATGTAATCGTCCGCCGCCGCGTGCACGACGAGCGCGCGATCGGCGATGTCGTTCGGTGCGCCACCGCCGAGCGTCACGCCCGCGAGATGCACATCGAGATTCACCTGGCCCTGCGCGTTCGCCGTGATGTTGTCCATGTCGCCGGCGTGATGCGCAGGCGCACTCGCGCGGCCGTGCGGTTGTCCCATCGGATTGAAGTGCCCACCGGCCGAACTCGCATCGGCCGCGGTGCAATCACCCTTCTCGTGCACGTGGATCGCATGCACGCTGTTCGGCAGGAAGCCACCGACCGTGCCGGTGAGATGCACGCCGTCGCCCATCGGTCGAAGGGTGACGCGGCCACTGACGAGGCTGCCCGAGGCCGACGCAAGGTTCGCGCGCCCTTCCTTCGCCGTGCTCATCGAAGGTGGCGGTGGTGCGGGCTTCGGCGCGGTCGCGCAGGCGGCGAGCGTGAGCGTGGCGGCGATGGCGATTGCGTGGCGCATTCGAAGATCCTCCTTGTTCAGTGGCGCTTGCGGCCAGGTCCGAGCTTGCGGGTGAGCGTGTTACGACCGAGTCCAAGCCGTTGCGCGGCTTCGCCGCGATGGCCTTGCGTGTGTTCGAGTGCCGCGTCGAGCAGGATGCGATCGAAGCGTTCGCGCGCATCGGTGTGAATCTCGGCCGCACCGGCCGCCAGTTGTTCGCGCGCCCAGCGTGCGAGCGCGGCTTCCCAATCCTCGTCGCCCGCCATCGCCGGCGTGGCATGCGCGAAGGCCATGTCGAGCTCAGCCGTGCCGATCGTGTCGCCCGGCGCGAGCGCGGCCAGGCGCCAGCAGACGTTCTCGAGTTCGCGCACGTTGCCGGGCCAGTCGTACTTGCGCAGGCGGTCGAGCGCGGGCTTCGCGAAACGCTTCGCCGGTGCGCCCAGCTTGCGCGCGGCGGCTGCGAGGAAACGCTCGGCGAGCGCGGGCACATCCTCGCGGCGATCGCGCAAGGGCGGCAGATGCAGGCGCACGACGTCGAGGCGATGCAACAGGTCCGCGCGGAACTTGCCTTCGGCGACTAGTCGTTCCAGCTGCTGGTGCGTGGCGGCGATCACGCGCACGTCGACGCGGATCAACTCGCGCCCACCCACGCGGAAGAACTCCCCTTCCGCGAGCACGCGCAGCAGGCGCGTCTGCAACGGCAAGGGCATGTCGCCGATTTCATCGAGGAACAACGTGCCGCCATCGGCCTGTTCGAAACGGCCGACGTGGCGCTTCTGCGCGCCGGTGAAGGCGCCGGCTTCGTGGCCGAACAGCTCGCTTTCGAGCAACTCGGAAGGAATCGCCGCGGTGTTCAAGGCCACGAACGGCCGATGCGCGCGCGGCGATTCGCGATGCAACGCGCGCGCGACGAGCTCCTTGCCCGTGCCCGTTTCGCCGGTGATGAGCACCGACAACGGCGCTTGTGCGAGACGACCGATGCTGCGGAACAACGCGCGCATCGCGGGCGTGTCGCCGATGAGTTCCTGGTTCGGTGCGCTGGTGGGCGCCGACGTGGCCGCGAGACCATTGGTCGCGGGCAACGCACGCCCCGCGATTTCCACCGCGGCATCCAGGTCGAAAGGCTTCGACAGGAATTCATAGGCGCCGCCGCGGAACGCGCCTGCGGTGCTCGCGATGTCGGTGTAGGCGCTCATCACGATCACCGGCAATTGCGGCGCGGCGACCTTCAACTTCTCAAGCAAGGCCAGGCCGTCTTCGCCCGGCATGCGCACGTCGGTGAACAACAGATCCGGCGCGCCACGCGAACGCAAGGCTTCGAGCGCATCGCGTGCATTCTCGAAACCATCGACCGCATAGCCCGCTTCACGCAACGCGGTGGCGAGGACGAAACGCACCGCGCGATCGTCATCGACGATCCACACGCGCGCGGCATTGCGCGGCTCTGATGCGCGCGGATCAGCCGGCATCACTGCCCTCCCCTGCTTCGTCTTCCAGCCACAACGGCAACAACAAGGTGAACACCGTATGCCCCGGGCGCGAGCGATACGCGAGCGAGCCACGATGTTCGCGCGCAACCTGCTGCGCGAGTGCGAGCCCCAATCCGCTACCCGCCGCGTGTCCGCTCACCAGCGGGAGAAAAATGCGTTCGGCCAATTCTTCCGGCACGCCGCGGCCGTCGTCGACGATCTCCAGGCGCAACGCGAGCGGATGCGGCACGTCGCCGATGCGCACGCCGTGTTCGGCGCGCGTGCGCAGGGTGATGTTGGCTGCGCCGGCATCGATCGCGTTGCGTACGAGATTCCAGACGGCTTGCGTGAGCCGATCGCCATCGCCGAGTACGTCGGGAAGCGAGGGATCGTAATCGCGCACCAGGCGCACTGCCCAGCCTGCGTCGCTTTCGGCCAGGCGCAGCACGCGTTCGAGCACCGCGTGGATGTTCACCGGTTCGAAGGGACGCGGCGGCGCGGGCGAAAGCAGGCGATCGAGCAGGCCGGTGAGGCGATCGACTTCCGATTCGATGAGCGAAACGAGTTCGCGCCCCGTGTCGTCGTTCGCGACCCGGCGCGACAACAACTGCGCGGCGCCCTTCAACCCTGCGAGCGGATTGCGCAGCTCGTGCGCGAGTCCTTTCAATGCGGCGGAGAGCGCGCTCGGCAACAGTTGCGCCGGATCGTCGCCGGGGAACTCGTCGACCGGATGCGCTTCGAGCCACCAGCCGCCGCCCTCGCGTGCGGTCAGGGTCACGTCGGCGAAGCGCGGCAACTCCGTGCCCGGGAAGGCCAAGGGAATCCGGCGCAACCGCGCGCCATCGCCCTGCCCCGAAATGGCGCGCACGAAGGCATCGCCCTCGAACTCCAGCGCGGCCAACGGCAACCCCGCCAATCGCTTGGCGCTGACCCCGAGCCACCGCGCGCAAGCCGCGTTGGCGCCCGCGATCCGCCCGTCGGCATCGGTCCAGGCGACGGGCGTTGCGAGCAGATCGAGGTCGGGAGGGGCGGTCACCATTGCACCAATGTAGTGCGGAAGCCCCTGCGGCTCAACGATGCAGCGACGCCTCGATGGCGAGATTTTCGAGGTCGCGGCCCACGGACGCCGCGGCGACCAGCACCCCCTCTCGGAAGTACCGCGCGGTGAAGTCCTGCGCCTCCAGCGCCCCGTCGATCTCCACGCGGTCCCACTTGCCCGCGTAACCGCAGTAGCGCACGTCGATTCCCTGGTGATAGGTCCAGAAGAACGGCACGTCGTCGAACGCGGCGGCCGCGCCGAGGATGTTCGCGGCGGCAGCCTGGCCCATGCGTTCGGCGTGTACCCAGTGTTCGACACGCGCGAGCTGATCGCCGATCGGGAAACGCGCGACGTCGCCCGCGGCGAAGTGATCGGGCAGGGATGTTTGCAGCTGCGCATCGACGACGATGCCGTCGTCCACCTTCAGTCCTGCCTCTTCGGCGAGCGATGTGCGCGGCGCAACGCCGACGCCGACCACCAACGCGTCGCACGGAATGCGCGTGCCGCTTTCGACGACGAGCGCCTTGCCGTCGAAACTGGCCGGCTTCTCGCGCAGGTGGAATTGCACGCCTTTCGCGGCATGCAGCGATTGGATCCACGCGCCGATGTCGGCGCCGAGCGCGCGTTCCATCGGCACTGCATCGGGTGCGACCACGTGCACTTCGAGCCCGCGCTCTCGCAACGCACCTGCGGCTTCCATGCCGATGAAGCCTGCGCCAACGAACGCGACCGACCTGGCGTTCGCGCACGCCGCGATGATCGCGCGCGCATCGGTGAGCGAGCGCAGCGAGAACACGTTCGGAAGATCGAAGCCGGGCAGGCGGAGTGGCCTCGGCGCCGCGCCGGTCGCGATCAACAGCGCGTCGTAGCCGATGCGATCGCCTTCGCGCAACACGACTTCGCGCGCGGTCGGATCGATCGAAACCACCTTCGTACCGACGCGCAGATCGATCTTGCGCCTGTCGTAATGCGCTTGCGACGACAGCGGAATCCAGTCCTCCGGCATGTTGCCGACCAGGTAATCCTTCGACAGGTTCGGACGGTCGTAGGGCCCATCGGCATCGGCGCTCAGCATCGTCAACGCGCCCGTGTGCCCAAGGTCGCGCAAGCGTTCGGCCGCCGCGAATCCCGCAGCGCCACCGCCGATGATGACGATGCGTTCGCGTCGTGTGCGCGGCTGCGGCGTCGGCGGCTTCGCATGTGTCTGCTCGCGCACGAACACCGTGTCGCCTTCGATGTCCACGCGCCACGTCGGCAGGCGACCGAACGCCGGCGACTTGCGCGCGAACCCATCGCGAATGCTGAAAAACGCGTGATGCCAGGGGCACCGAATCTCGTCGCCGACGCGCAGGCCCTCGGCGAGTGGGCCGCTGTAGTGCGTGCAGGTCGCGCCGACCGCGTGCAGCCCATCATCCAGGCGCGCGATCAACACCGCCTCCTTGCCGACGCGCCCACCGAGCACGCCTTCCGCCGGCACGCTCGCGAGCGGAACGCCCAGCGCGAAATCGGGACCCGGCGGCAACTCATCGGTATGCGACATGGGGTGACCTCCGAAACGGAAATCTTTCCCGATGGAGGCTTTGCCGCGCGTGATTACCCCAGACGTCCGCCGATCAAGGCAAGCTCCAATCGATCGGCGTCATTCCGTGGCGAACGAGATACTCATTCGCCTTCGAAAAATGCCCGCATCCGATGAACCCGCGATGCGCGCTCAGCGGGGAAGGATGCGGCGCCTTCAACACGCGATGCTTCGCCGTATCGATCATCTTGCCTTTCGCCTGCGCGTACGCGCCCCACAGCAGGAAGACGAGGTGTTCGCGTTCGCGGTTGAGCGTTTCGACGATGTGGTCGGTGAAACCTTCCCACCCCTTGCCCTGGTGTGCGCCGGCGCGGCCTTCCTCCACCGTCAGCACGGCGTTCAACAGCAGCACGCCTTGCTCGGCCCAGTGATCGAGGCAGCCGTGCGTCGGCGTCGGGATGCCGAGGTCGCGCTGCAGTTCCTTGAAGATGTTCACCAGCGACGGCGGTACCGCGGTCCCGTGTTGCACGGAGAAGCACAGGCCATGCGCCTGGCCGAAGCCGTGGTACGGATCCTGGCCGAGGATGACCACTTTGACCTTGTCGAAGGGCGTGGCGTCGAGTGCGGCGAACATCTGCGGCGCCGGCGGAAACACGCGCGCACCTTTCTGCATGCGTTCGCGCAGGAAGGCGCGCAGCGACTGCATGTCTTCGTGCGTGAGGTATTCGCCGATGCGCTGCTTCCAACTGGGATCCAGGCGAATGCGGTCGCCGTCGCCCGTGGCCGCCACTTCGCTCATGCGTCGATGCTGCGCTGCTCCGGCAGCTTCGCCACGCGCAGCTGGAAGAGCGTCTTGGTCACCAGCAGGCGCTCCTCGATCGGCTTGAGCACCAGGTCGTTCGCGCCTTCGCGCAACAGGCCGGACTGGTTGTCCTTGTTCTCGTCGCCGGTCATCACCAACACGGGCAACTGGCGCTTGTTGTAGCCGAAGTCGTTGCGGATGCGCGCCAGGAGATCGCGGCCGCTGAGTTCGCCCTTCAGATACACGTCGCTGAGCACGAGATCCGCGCCCGGCGCATCCGCGCCTTCGCGATTGGCTTCCAGGTACTTCAACGCGTCTTCGGCGCTGATGGTGTGCACGACGCTCAGGCCCTGGCGTTCGAGCATGCGCTTGGTGGCGAGCGCGACCACGCGGCTGTCTTCGACATACAGCACGCGCGCGCCGGCGACCGGTTCGGGCTGCACGTAGCCGCGGATGAATGCCGCGAGCGCCGTGTGGCCCAGGCCCTTGTCGAAATAATCGGTGACGTCTTCGCTCAGGCTGCGATCTTCCAGGCGCGCCTGCGCTTCGCCCGACACGACGATCACCGGCACGTACGCCTGGCCCGATGCGGTGCGCACGGCCTTGGCGAGCGTGAGGCCGTCGCCGTCGTGGAGGATCAATGCGGTGGTGACGAGGTGGAACGGCCCGGTTTCGAGCGCGGCCTTCGCTTCTTCCAGCCCGGCGCAGCCGATCACTTCGACGTTCGGCAATTCCTTGATCAGCACGTCGCCGATCAACTTGCGCACGAGCTTCGATCCATCGACGACCATGACGCGCGGTGCGTCGCTGATCAAATGGCGCAGATCGGCGGGGGCCTTGCTCATCGCGTCGGCCGCGTCTGGCGGAGGAAGTGGCCGGTCACGACGCCGGCGCCGATCCAACCGAGCAGCGTCGCACCACCGATGACGATCGCGGCTTGCACCGCATCGACCCCCTGCAACGTGAATCCGCTGCCGTAACTGCCCGCGAGTTCCGCGAGCGGCGCGCGCAACGCGATCCACGCGGCCGTGAGCAACGCGAGCGCAAGCGCACCGGCGGCGAGGCCGTACCACACGCCCAAATAGAGGAACGGGCGGCGAATGAAACCGTCGGTGGCGCCGAGCAACTGCAGCACGCCGATCTCTTCGCGACGCGATTGGATGTCCAGGCGCACCGTGTTGCCGACGACGAGCAACGCGCCGAGACCGAGCAGGCCCGCGAGCACGAGCGCGACGCGCCCGCCGAATCGCAGCCAGTTGTCGAGGCGTTTACGCCACAGCGCGTCGTGTTGCACGAGATCGGCGTCGGGCAATTGGCGCAGCGATTCGGCGAGATTCAGGTCATCGCCGCGCGGCGCGACCACGAGCAGCCACGGCAGCGGATTCGCATCGCCGGTGGCGGCGAGGGCGTCGATCGCTTCGCCAAGACCATCGCGTTCGCGCAGCGTCTGCAGGCCCTGGTCGGGCGAACGCACGTCGACGGATGCGACTTCCGCGCGCTTGCGCAGATCGGTGGCGATCGCATTCGCGCGCGCGGCATCCGTGCCGTCTTTCAGGTACACGGCGATCTGGCGCGAGGTCTGCACTTGCCCGGCGAAGCGTTCGACGTTCGCGAGCACGATCCACAACCCGAGCGGCAGCGCGAGCGCCACCGCCATCACGCCGATCGTCAGCAACGTGGCCCACGGCTTGCGGAACACGCGGCCGAGGCTGGCCATGAAGCTGTAGAGATGATGGTCGAACCATGCGCCCAGGCCGCTGGAATGCACGCGGCGGTCCCGACCGTTCCTTGCGATGTGTCCGTTGCCCGCACTCACTTGCTCAGACATCGGCAAGCTCCTCCGGCGCGATGTCGTCGGCGAGCTTGCCCTGGTCGAGCACGAGGACGCGCTTGCGCATGCGCTTGATCAGGCCGAGGTCGTGGCTGGCGACGAGCACGCTGGTGCCTTGTTCGGGCAGGGCCGCGAACAAGGCCAGGATTTCGGCCGACAGCGTGGGATCGAGGTTGCCCGTCGGTTCGTCCGCGACCAGCAGCATCGGTTCGGCGACGAGCGCGCGCGCGATGCCGACGCGTTGCTGCTCGCCGGCCGACAGTTGCGAGGGCAGGGCCTTCTCGCGCGGGCCGAGGCCGAGGCGATCGAGCATCGAGCGCACGCGCTTGCCGATCTCGCCGCGCTTCATGCCGCGCAGGATCAGCGGCAGCGAGACGTTCTCGCCGACCGTGCGATCCATGAGCAATTGATGGTTCTGGTAGACGACGCCGACCGAACGACGATGCAACGCAACCTTGCCGCCGCGCACCTTCGCCAGGTTCTTCTCATCGAAGAGCACCGTGCCGCGCGAGGGACGCTCGGCCAGTTGGATCAACTTGAGCAGCGTGCTCTTGCCCGCACCGGAGTGACCGGTGACGAACAGCATTTCGCCCGGCGCCACCGCGAAACTGACATCCGTCAGTGCAACGTGGCCGCCGGGGTATTGCTTGCTGACGTTGTCGAAGCGCAGGACCGACATGGGCGGAGTATGGCGCGATTCGCCATTCCAGCGAAGGCGGGGTTCACAGTTGCGCGATCCCCGCCTTGCGGCGTCAGTGCTGCGAACGCGGCGCGCGCGTGACCAGCGACTTCAAGCCCTTGCCGATGCGCGCCAGCAGCGACGGACGCGTGTCGGACGGCCCCTCGTTGTTGGCCGCGGCGACCGGGGCCGGCGTGGCCTGCAACGTGTCGGCGCCTTCGATGCGGCGGCCGCCACGACGGCGACGGCGCTTGCGCGGTGCGCGGTCGCCTTCGGCATGCGCCGCTTCGCCGTTGCCATGCGGCTTCGGCGCCGGCGCGGCGACGGGCTTGGACGTGGCCTCGACCTTCGGCGCGGCGTCGGCCGCGACGACATCGCCTTCGCGCTTGCGCGGCGGACGCGGGGTGCGGCGCTCGCCGCTTCCGCCCTCAGAACGGCCACCCTCGGAACGGCCGCCCGCACGCGAACCGCTGCCCGAACGCGGACCGCCCGGCTTGCCGCGGCCACCGCCGCGACGCTGCTCGTCGGCCGCCTTCTGCTCGCGCGCTTCGCGGAAGATCGTGTGGATGCTGTCGTCTTCGCCACCCACTTCGCCTTCGACCACCGGGCGCGGCGCACGCGGCACCGCGACCAGCATGTCCGGCGTCACGTGCTCGCCCGGGATCTTCTGGTCGATGTAGGCCTCGATGTCGGGCAGCGACATGCCGTAGCGCTCGCAGGCGAAGCTGATCGCGTCGCCCTCGGCGCCCAGGCGCGCGGTGCGGCCGATGCGGTGGACGTAGTCCTCGGCATCGAAGGGCAGGTCGTAGTTGTAGACGTGCGAAACGCCGTCGATGTGCAGGCCGCGCGCGGCGACATCGGTCGCCACGAGGATCTCGAGCTGGCCGGCCTGGAATTTCTTGAGCAGCGACTCGCGCTTCTTCTGCGGCACGTCGCCGGAGAGCACGCCGACGCGGTAGCCGGCCTTCTCCAGCGAGCGGGCGACGCGTTCGACGAAGGCCTTGGTGTTCACGAACACCATCGTGCGCGCGCCTTCGCTGCGCGAGAGCAGGCCGAGCAGGAGCGGGATCTTCTCTTCGTCGGCCGGGTAGTAGATCTTCTGGCGCACGCGAGCGGCGGTCACGAACTCGCTCTCGACGACGATCTTCTCCGGCTCGTTCATGTGTTCGTACGCCAGCTCCAGCACGCGGTGCGAGAGGGTGGCGGAGAACAACATCGTCTGCCGCGTGGTGCGCTCGGGCATGCGGCGCAGCAGGAAGCGGATGTCCTTGATGAAGCCCAGGTCGAACATGCGGTCGGCTTCGTCGAGCACGCACATTTCGCAGGCGTGCAGCGAGACCACCTTGTGTTGCTTGACGTAGTCGATCAGGCGGCCCGGGGTCGCGATGATCACGTCGGCGCCGGCCTGGAGCAGCTGGCGTTGCTTGTCGTAGTCCACGCCGCCATAGACGAGGGCGAACTTGAGCCCCAGGTCGCTGCCGAACTTCACCGCGTCCTTGTGGATCTGGATGGCGAGTTCGCGGGTGGGCGCGAGGATCAGCGCGCGCGGGTCTTCCGGCTTGCGGTCGGCCAGGGCCGGGCGCGTCAGGAGGCGGTTCAGCGTCGTGATCAGGAAGGCCAGGGTCTTGCCCGTGCCGGTCTGGGCCTGGCCGGCGACGTCGCGCCCTGCAAGGGCGATCGGCAGCGTCAGCGCCTGGATCGGCGTGCAACGGTTGAACCCGGCGGCCTCGAGCCCGGCCAGCAGCGCGGGATGGAGGTCGAATTCGGAGAAGGCGATATCGGTTAGGGGCTTGTCGCTCATGCGCTCAATACTGTGGGTGGCGCCGGGTCGCCCTTGCGTCGGGGGGCGGCTGCGAAGCAGACTGCCGGGACGCTGAATCCGGGTGCGGGCGGGGCTTGAAGCCGCCGCGTCGAGCGCCCAAGTCTAGCAGCAGCCCGCGGATGCCCGCGGGTTCCTTTACTTCACGCGCGGCCAAGGCCGCCGCAGAACCACCCCGAGGACGCAATGAACGACACCGTCATCCACGCCAGCGACGCCGATTTCGACAATCAGGTGCTCAACGCATCCGGGCCGGTGCTCGTGGATTTCTGGGCGACCTGGTGCGGCCCGTGCAAGATGATCGCCCCGGCCCTCGACGAGCTGGCCGCCGGTTACGCCGGCCGCGCCAAGATCGTGAAGGTCGATATCGACGCCAATCGCAGCACGGCCATGAAGTACCACGTGCGCTCGATCCCCACGCTGCTCCTGTTCAAGGACGGCCAGGTCCAGGCCACCCAGATCGGCGCCGTGGGCAAGGCGCAGCTCGCGCAGATGCTCGACAAGGCGCTCTGAGGCGCCATTCGACCTCGCGGCCGGTCTTCGCGCGGCCGCGACTTCCAGCGACCCACACTCCCTGGTGACGTCGGCACGCTTGCCGCCGCGCCGGGGCAGTGCTAGTTTTCAGCTACCCGGCGCCGCGATGCGCGCGCCGCACCCTACTGAAACCCTCTTTCCAGAACCCCGCTCGCGCACCGCGAGCGCTCGCCGCTTAGCGAGGAATTCCAGCTTGTCAGACAACACCACCGACTCCGGCGACGTCGCCGCGAAGCGCGTGCGCAAACCGCGCGCCACTGCAGCGGGCGACACCGCCGTAGCCACTCCGCCCGCGCCGGCCACACAAGCCGCGCCCCCGCCGCCCGCGGCCCCCACGCCGCAGCCGCAGGCTCCGCAACCGCAGGCGCCGCAAGCGCAGGCCCCGCAGCAATCGCAGGGCCAGCCGTCGCAGGGCCAGCAATCGCAGGGCGATGCAGGCGACCAGGGCGGTGGCCAGGAAGGCCAGGGCGACCAGCAACGCTTCAACAACAACAATCGCCGCGATCGCTTCCGCAACCGCCGCGACCGCCAGCGCGACCGCTATCGCGAAGAAGGCATCCCCCAGGACAACGGTGGCGAGCAGTCCTTCCCGCAGCAGCAGCGCATGCCGCCGCCGAGCGTGCCCGAAGGCTTCCCGCAGTACTCCCTCAGCGACCTCAAGCGCATGCCGGCGCCGAAGCTGCTGGAGATCGCCGAGCAGCTGAACATCTCCGAAGGCGTGGCCCGCGCCCGCAAGCAGGACGTGATCTTCGCCCTGCTCAAGGTGCTGACCCGCCACGGTGAAGGCGTCGCCGCCGACGGCGTGCTCGAAATCCTGCCCGACGGTTTCGGTTTCCTCCGCGCGGCCGAGGCGAGCTACCTCGCCGGCCCGGACGACACCTACATCTCTCCGAGCCAGATCCGCCGCTTCAACCTGCGCACCGGCGACCATCTCTCCGGCCGCATCCGCTTCCCGAAGGACGGCGAGCGCTACTTCGCGCTGTCGGTGGTCGACACGATCAACGGCGAGCCGCTCGAAGCGTCGAAGAACAAGGTCCTGTTCGAGAACCTCACCCCGCTGTTCCCGCGTCGCCGCTTCACGCTGGAGCGCGGCAACGGCAGCACCGAGGACATCTCGGGCCGCATCCTCGACCTGATGGCCCCGCAAGGGAAGGGCCAGCGCGCCCTGATCGTTTCGCCGCCGAAGGCCGGCAAGACGATGATGCTGCAGCAGGTCGCCACGGCCATCACGACCAACCATCCGGACGTGCACCTGATCGTGCTGCTCATCGACGAGCGCCCGGAAGAAGTGACCGAAATGCAGCGCACCGTGCGCGGCGAGGTGATTTCGTCGACCTTCGACGAGCCCGCCGCCCGCCACGTGCAGGTCGCCGAAATGGTGATCGAGCGCGCCAAGCGCCTGGTCGAGCACAAGAAGGATGTCGTCATCCTGCTCGACTCGATCACCCGCCTGGCCCGCGCCTACAACAACGTCGTCCCGAGCTCCGGCAAGGTGCTCACCGGCGGCGTCGACGCCAACGCGCTGCATCGCCCGAAGCGTTTCTTCGGCGCCGCGCGTAACGTGGAAGAAGGCGGTTCGCTGACGATCATCGCCACCGCGCTGGTCGAAACGGGCAGCAAGATGGACGAGGTGATCTACGAAGAGTTCAAGGGCACCGGCAACTCCGAAGTGCTCCTGAGCCGCCGCATCACCGAAAAGCGCGTTTACCCGGCGATCGACATCAACCGCTCGGGCACGCGCCGCGAAGACCTGCTCATCGATCCGGAAATGCTCCAGAAGATCTGGATCCTGCGCAAGCTCCTCCATCCGATGGACGAGATCGCCGCGATGGAATTCCTGCTCGACAAGATGAAGAACACCAAGTCCAACGACGAGTTCTTCGGGTCGATGAAGCGCTGAGGCGCGGCATCCGCAGGAAAGACGAAACGCCCCGCGATGCGGGGCGTTTTCGTTTCGATGAACCCTTGCATGGCTTCGCTTCCCGCCGGACAATCGCTTCCGGATTGGGGATATCCCGGTCGGCGATCGGCCTCGGTGCGCTCACCGGGGCCTTTTGTTTTCCGGGGATTGGCGGCTGGACGCGATGCGAATCAGATCACCGGTTCGATCGAGACCACCCGTTCCACCTCGCTCGATTGCATCGCCGTCATCGCCGGCGCGTTCGCCGCTTGTCCGGCCTGCTTGCACTGCGGCGATTCGAGCGCCTGCGCGAGCAATTCTTCCTTCGTCGGTTTCTTGCTTCGACTCCCCTGCTTCAACTCGATCGGGATGGTGCCGCGCGCGCGAACCGGCTTGCCGTCGATCAGCTCCGGTTGCATGCGGAGCGTCGCGACCCACGTCCGCGCCGCCTCCGCGAAGCGTTGCTTCGCGGTGAGGTCCTTGAACCCGCCTTCGATCGACTCGAGCGTCGCCCCGTCGGCGCTTTCGCCGACCACGATGTGCAGGTTGATCGTGCCCGAGAGCTGCATTCGGCCGGTCACGTACGCGAGCCTCTGGGGCGGTCCCGCCTCCATCAGCATCGGGCCGCTGCCGTTGTAGGCCAGCCCCATCGAGTACGCGCCGGTGGTCGTCGGCATCGCGCAGGCGCGCAGATCGACCCAAGTCGAGGCGATGCCGCCGCCCGAATCGTTACGCTTGTACGTCCACTTCGCCAGTTGTTGCTCGACGTAACGCCGCACCGGTTCGGGCAGGTCGCTCGACGCCTGCGCCTTCACGAACTTGCCGTCGGCAGCGACATCCACGCGTGCTTCGGCGCGGAATGACAGCGGCTTCAGCGCCGTGGGCTGGCCGGCGTTCGATGCGAACGAGCAAGCAACGAGGACGACGGCCGCTGCGAGTGTTCGACGGCGCATGGTGGACCTCACAGCAACGTGCCGACGACTTCCGAGCGCAGGACCGGGCCCGCGCCGAAGGCGATGACCTGGCCTTCGGCCACGCGATCGATCGCGCCATCGGCGAGCTTGCCGCCACCGAGCCAGTTCGGGATGCCGGTGGAGGTCACCGCGGTGTCTTCCTGCGTCCAGATCGAGGCCGCCGGATTGACGCTGTCGTTGGCGAAGCTCACGTTGGTGACGAATGCCGTGGTGCCGTCGCCCGGGAGCGTGGGATCGGCCGCCTCGAACTTCAATGCGCGCATCACCGCCACCGCGGACTTCTCGAAGTCCGAGCGCCACTTCTTGATGAGATTGGGCGGCAACATCCCCCGCTTGACCAGGCGTGAGCGCAGCGGCGACACATCGGTCACGTTGCCTGCCGCATCGACGTGAACCGCAAGGACGACCTCGCCCAGCACGCCGCCACGCAACGCTTCCTTGGGGAAAAAGTTGCTGTGCAAGCGGCGGCTCTGGTCGTAGTTCCGCGGAAACCCGAACTGCGCGCGTTCCACCCGCAGCCGGAATCCCCCGTCCTGCGGCACGCCCACGAGGAACAACTGCATGTTGCTCTTCGTCGGCACCGGCTTGCCGTCGTGCACGATGGGCTCGAACTTCCACCCCTGCACGGCGTGCTTGACGATCGCAGCGATCGCATCGGGCACTTGCGAGGTCAGCTCGACGCCGCTGACCGCACCGTGCTCGTCGATCGACAACTGACCGGCGACATCGACTTCCACTTTCGGCGCAGGTTGCGCCTCGCCCGCGATTGCAGGCGCGCACACGAACATCCACGCCGCCAGCATCGCGCCGGCGAGTCTCGAACGAGCCATCCCTGATTCCCCTGATCGCGGCGGGACCCGCGCACGCGCCGATGCTAGGCAGCCGCCACGGCCGGTGCAACCGACCCGTCGCCGCCACCCTGCATAATCGGGTGAACGGAGGTGGCGCATGCACGGCGGCGGACTCGAACTGGCCCTGGTCTTCCTGTTGGCCGCGGTGATCGCGGTCCCGGTGTTCCGCAAGTTCGGGCTCGGGGCGGTGCTGGGCTACCTGGTCGCGGGCGTGCTGCTCGGGCCCTACGGCTTCCGCGTGATCCGCGATGTCGAGCCCGTGCTCGGCGCCAGCGAGATCGGCGTGGTGATGCTGCTGTTCGTCATCGGCCTGGAGCTCTCGCCTTCACGCCTGTCGGTCATGCGCAAGCCGGTGTTCGGCGCGGGCGGTTTGCAGATGCTCGCCTGCGGCATCGCGCTCGCGTTGCTCACGCAGTTGCGCGGCGTGACGTTCCCCGCGGCGATCGTGGTGGGCCTGGGCCTCGCGTTTTCCTCGACCGCCGTCGGCCTGCAGTTGCTGGCCGAACGCAAGGCGTTGACGACCGCGCACGGGCGGCTCGCGTTCGCGATCCTGCTGTTCCAGGATCTCGCGGCGATCCCGTTGCTCGCCGCGATTCCGTTGCTCGGCGGCGCGCAGGGCGAAGGCGTGTCGTGGCTCGCGGTCGGCAAGGCGTTCGGTGCGATCGGAATCGTGGTGGTCGGCGGTCGCGTGTTGTTGCGGCAATTGTTCCGGATCGTCGCGCGGATCGACATGCCGGAAGTCTTCACCGCCAGCGCGTTGCTGACCGTGCTCGGTGCGGCGTGGATCATGCAGTTGGCCGGGCTGACGATGGGCCTGGGTGCGTTCCTCGCCGGCGTGCTGCTTGCCGATTCGGAATTCCGCCACGAGCTCGAAGCGCAGATCAAACCGTTCGAAGGCTTGCTGCTCGGCCTGTTCTTCATCGCGGTGGGCATGACGATCAACGTGCCTGCGGTGATCGCCGATCCGTATTTCATCGGCATCGGCGTGGTGTTGCTGATGGCGACGAAGTTCGCGCTGCTGTACGCCGTCTCGCGCACCGCGGGCGGATTGCCCAATCGCGATTCGCTCCTGCTCGCCAGCGTGCTCGCACTCGGTGGTGAATTCGCGTTCGTGGTGTTCGGCGATGCCGCGCGCGCCGGCTTGATCGGGCAAGACCTGCAGGGACACCTCGTGGCCGTCGTCGGTATTTCGATGGCGTTGACGCCGCCGCTGTACATCTTCCTGTCGCGCTGGCTGGTCGCGCCGAAGCCGAAGCCCAGGAAGTTCGACAAGATCGGCGTGCAGGAAGAAGAACCGCAGGTGCTCATCGCGGGCTTCGGCCGATTCGGGCAGGTCGTTGCGCGCTTGCTCGCGGCGCAGCGCATCCCGTTCATCGCGATCGAGCACAGCCAGGAGCAGGTGGAATTCATGCGCCGCTTCGGCAGCACGATCTACTACGGCGATCCGGCGAACTCCGAGTTGTTGCGTTCGGCCGGCGCGGCGCAGGTCAGGGTGTTCGTCATCGCGATCGACGACGTCGAAGCGAACCTGCGCACGGTCAACACGATCCGCCGCCAGTATCCGGAAGCCACCGTCTTCGCGCGTGCCCGCAACCGACGCCACGCGTGGCAGTTGATGGACCTCGGCGCGCAGGTCGTGCGCGAAACCTTCCATTCGAGTTTGGTGATGGGCGAACGCGTGCTCGTCGAGATGGGCCTGCCCCCGGACGTCGCCGCCGATCGCGCACGCCGCTTCCGCGAACACGATGAAGCCCTGCTGCGCACGCAGTACCTCGTGCAGGACGACGAACAGGCGATCATGCAGACCGTGCAACAGGCACGCGTCGAACTCGAACAACTCTTCGGCGCCGACCGCGGCGAAGGTGCGCTGGGCGGCTTGGGACAACCGCGCGCGGAAGGGGAGATGACCGCGTCGGACCAGGCGTCGGTGCGCCCGGGGGATGCGTAGCGTTTTCTTGTCGACACAACGTCGGACGCTGATCGATTCGCCAAGCGCCCGGAACTAGTTTCGTGAGCTGATCCCACGAAACCAGCCCGAGCGCTTCCGACGCGCGCCAAGGCGTTGGAGGCGACTTGGCGACGCTTGCGACAGGCCCGCACTGGAGCGACCACCATCAGGACGGCCTGACCTATTCCGTCGCACACCTCCATCCGGTGTTCGTCGATTACGCCATTCCGGCTGTCGTCGCGACACAGCGCAAGCCGGGCCGCGCCGCAAAGATCTTCAAGCTCCGAGTGGTCTATTCGCACCACTGCTTCACACAAGCGGCGGAGAAAGTGCCGGGCGCCGACCTGGAGCACGCGTACGGCTGCACGCGTCGACCCGCCGACCGCCGCATCTTCTGCAAGGTGCGCTGGACCGAAAGCCTTTCACTGCCCGCGATCGTGAAGGGCATCAAGCACTGCTACTTCACCCGACACCACAACTACTTCGTGTGGCGCAATCCGAGTGACATCGCGCTGGGCGAATACTTCGTCTACTTCACGCTCGTGCGCCGCACGGCCTTCATCGAGATGGAGATCGAAAGCGCGTATCCACGCAACGATGCTGCCCAGGCGAAGTCAGGCGCGAAAAAGGTGAGCCTGGCGACATTGCTCATCAACGCCGCGAATGGACGTGCGACGCATCCTCCGCCAGCGTGACCTTCGCCGGAAATGGAAAACCCGCCGAAGAGGCGGGTTTTCGTCCAGCGGGCCGGGGACTCTTGGCTATTCCACTCTGGGTGGAACCCCTTGCAGGGCGGTAGACCAAACTTCAACCGGTTCGTCGGGTCCTTGGTCGCTCGTGGCGACGGCGCGGATGCTCCTCCCTGTCGCCGGCGCCGTCAACAGCGGCATTTCCCGCTTTCAGTCAGCGCGGCTCGCGCAGGAACCGCGCCATCGAAACCCCACCCGGCGTCGCCGGTGCGAATTCCGCCGCGACGTCGACGAAGCCGCGCATCACCGCGATCTCGCGCGCGCTGCGGTTGAGGCCGTCGCGCAGGTCCGGGTCGGCGCCGGCGCGCAGCAGGCGATGCACCACTTGCAGCAGGCCGTGCAGTGCGGCCAGGTGCAGCGGGCCGAAGCCGCGCGGGTCGCGGGCGTCGAGTGAAACGGTTTCGTCGAGCAGGCGTTCGAGACCCGCGAGGACGACGTCTTCGTCGCATGCGGTGCCCGGTTCCGCACGCGCGCCGAGCAGCAACAGCAGGGGCGTGACCCCGCCGGCCGCCGGTTGGTCGGCTTCGGCGCCTGCGAGCAACAAGGTGTCGAGCAACGCGACCAACCGCGGGCGTTCGCGCGCGGTGAATCCGTAAAGCGCGGCGCAATGCAGCGGCGCGAGGCCTTGCGCGTCGCCGGCGTGCACATCGGCGCCCGCGGTGAGCAGGCGTGCGACGAGGTCAGGCAAACCCAGCGCGGCCGCGAGCATCAACACGGTGACGTCGCCCGGCAGGCGTTGTTCGAGCGGCGCGCCTGCGGTGAGGAGGCGTTCGACGATGTCGACCTGGCGCATGCTCACCGCCGCCGACAACGGCGTCGCGCCGGAGCGTGCGGCGAGGCGTGGATCGGCGCCGCGTGCAAGCAGCAGGTCGACGACCGCGCGATGTCCACCACCGGCCGCACGCAACAGCGCGGTGCAACCTTGCGAATCCGTGGCGTCGACCGACAGGCCGAGGTCGAGCAGGCGACGCACCGCATCGGCTTCACCGACGATCGCCGCGGACGGCAAGTCCGACGCCTGCAACGGACGACCCGGCAACGGCCAGCCGCGCCAGTCGAGCCAATCGGCGAGATCGCGACGGCCCGACGAGAGCGCGACGCCCAACGGCGTCTGCCCGTCGGCCGCACGCATGTCCGGATCGGCGCCCTGCGCGATCAACGCCTTCAGCGCGGCTTCGCGACCGAGCGCCGCGGCCAGGTGCAACGCGGTCATGCCGTGCGAATCGCGCGCGTTCAGATCGACGCCCTGCGCGACCAAACGTTCGACGACGCGCAACCAACCCAGGCGCACCGACAGCGCGAGTGGCGGATCGCCGGCGGGCGAGGGCGCCCACGCATCGGCGCCGCGTTCGAGCAACTCCACCGCGAGTTGTTCGAGCCCGCGACCGGCGTGATCGCTTTGCACGCAAGCAGCGAGGAAGCGCGCGAGGCCGCCGCTGCCCGCCGGCGACACCGCGCGACGCAACAGCGCCTGCACGGCCGAAGCGGCGACGGGACCCTGCGCGAGCAGCGCGAACATCGTGTTGTCTTCGAGGCCTTCGCGCTGGTCGGCATCGGCGCCCTGCGAGAGCAACCAGTCGATGCGCGATGCCACATTCGCCGGCGCACCGGGGCCGGTGATCGGCATGTCGCGCAGTTGCGCACCGAGTTCGCGAGATGAGAGCAGGCCGACGACGCTGTGCATGTCGTCCAGGCGGCCATCGCGAATCGCATCGCGCAGCAAGGTTACCGGTGCGCGATCGATCTGCGCCGATGACGCGCCCGCATCGGCGACCGCCGCGGGCAAGGGATACGCGGGATCGAGCACGGCGACGATCGTCCAGCGCCCGGCGGCTGCGGCGTGTTCGGCGGCGCGGCGGCCGTCGTTGTCGCGGCGCGCGGGATCCAGGCCGAGGTCGAGCAGTCGGCGCACGAGCGCGGCCGATGCGTTGTCGGCGGTGGCGGCGAGCATCAGCGCGTCGCGGCCGTCGGCGTTGGCGATCGCGACATCGGGGTGATGCGGGAGCAGGCGTTCGAGGACTTCGAGATGACCGCCGCGCGCGGCGTCGAGCCACGGCGTGCGGCCATCGATGTCGCGCGCATGCGGATCGGCGCCCGTGGCGAGCAGGGCTTCGACGATTTCCACGTGTCCGCAACGCGCGGCTTCGTTCAACGCGCTGCGGCCGCGTGCGTCGCGCGCGTCGGCCTTCGCCTTGTGGCGCAGGAGCAATTGCACACCGGCGACATCGTCTTCTTCGGTGCCCGCGGCGGCGAGCAACACGGGCGAGGCGCCCTTCGGTTCGGGCTTCGCGCCGCGTTCGAGCAGGAAGCGCGCAAGGCGCCAGTTGCCCGATGCGCAGGCGATGCCGAGCGGCGTGATGCCGTCGCGGTTGATCGCGTCGATGTCGGCGGCCGCATCGCGCAGCAGCGCGGCGACGCCCGGATCGGAACTGCGCGCGGCGTGATGCAGCGGCGTGTTGCCGTCCGCGTCGGCCACGCGCGGGTCGGCGCCGTTGGCGAGCAGCGTCATCACCGCTTCGGGGCGACCGTGCCAGCTGTCGCGCGTGGCGGCGAGCAGCGGCGCCATTCCGCCGTGTTCGGCGTTCACGTCGACGCCGTGCTGGATCAGCGTGCGCAGTAGGCGCAGATCGGGAAGGATGGCCGCGAGCATCGGCAAAGTGCGCTGGTCGCGTTCGTCGGCCAATGGCAATGCGTGCGGATTGGCGCCCGATTCCAGCAGCGTGAGCGCGCGATCGACGCGGCCACTGCGCGCGGCGGCGTAGAGCGCGCTCTCGAGGTTGTCTTCCATCGCCAGCGATTCGACGGCACCGGTGTCGGTGTCCATTTCCATCGCGGCGAGCTGCGTTTCGATCGGCAGCGGCGAGGGCGCCGGGAGTGTCTGGAGGACGAAGTGCAGCGCAGGCGCGAGCAGCGCGAGCGCACCGGCCATCAGCCAACGCGCCGAATCGGCGACCAGGCCCGGCCACGCAAGCGCAATCACCGCGCCGGCGATCCCCGCGACGATCGCCGCGACGCCCAATCCGCGCCATGCGCCGATTTCGACTTCCGACAGGCTGCGCCACATCGATGCGACCGAGCCGCCTTCACGTTCGAGCGCATGCCACATCGGCCAGGTGCGCCACAGCAGCAGCAAGGCCACGCCCGCGCAGACGCTCAGGCCGATCGCGGCAGAAAGACTTCCGCTTTCGCGCAGGACCGCCAACGGCCAGACGACCAGCGCGGCCACGGCTGCGATGCCCGCGACCCACGTGCCCGCGAGCGCCAACGCATCGCGCTGCCACTTCGACGACGTGCGCGTGCCGCGCCACCAGGACACCGCGAGCGCGTACGCCGGTTGCGCGAGCGCGCCGGCCACCGCAAGCGGCCAGGCGTTGATCGCCAGCATCAGCGTGAGCACAACGCCCGCGAGTGCGGCGCCGGCGATCCACCCGATGGAACGCGTCGACTCAGGCATCGGTGCCCCAGTCCTCCGTCATCGGATCGAGCATCGTCGGCGGGAATTGCACGTGGAAGCCGCGCGCTTCGAGATTGGCGCGCACGACCTGCGCATCGGCGCGCGCGAGTTTGCGCTCGGGCGTCAACGCGACTTCGAGGACGAATTGCAGCGAACCCAGCTGGGTCGCGAGCGGCGGCGGCAGGCTCGCGAAATCATCGCGCTTGGCCAGGTAGACGTAGGTGTCGGCCTGCCGGAGGCTCTTGTAGACGAAAGCGTGCATCGCGGCCTTGGGCGGGGGACGCGATGATTGTGTCGGAAACGGCGTTGTGACGGAACCCGCAATTCGCGTTGTGAAGACGCGGATTTCAGTGATAGCCCGAGTCGGCCGCCACCTTGCCGCGGAACACCGAGTACGACCAGTACGTGTATCCGAGGATCGCCGGCAGCAGGATCACGAGGCCCACGCCCACGAACATTTGCGACGAAGGCGAAGAAGCGGCCTCCCAGATCGTCATTGACGGCGGCACGATGTTCGGCCACAGGCCCAGCACCAGTCCTGCGAACCCGAGCCCGAAGAAGCACAGCGCCAGGATGAATGGCGCGGCATCCCGCCCTTCACGCATCACCGCGCGCCACAACCACCACGCATTGAGCAGCGCGAGCAGCGGCACCGGCGAGAGCCACCAGAAATTCCCGCCCTCGAACCAGCGATCCATGATCCGCGAGTCGAGGAAGGGCAGCCACGCACTCACCAGCCCCATGAACGCGATCACCACCAGCACCAGCGGCCGCGTGAGCGTGCGCGCGATTTGCTGCAGGCGCCCCTCGGTCTTGAGGATGAGCCAGGTCGAACCGAGCAGCGCGTAACCGAACACCACCGCCACGCCCGTCAGCATCGAGAACGGGCTGAACCACCCGAACGCACCGCCGACGTACTTGCCTTCCTGCAGCGGCATGCCTTCGACGATCGCCCCGAGGATCAGGCCCTGCGCGAAGGCCGCGAACATCGACCCGAGCGCGAACGCCGCGCCCCACCACGGCTTGCCACGCACGGCCTTGAAGCGGAATTCGAAGGCGACGCCGCGGAACACCAGCGCGATCAGCATCAGCAGCACCGGCAGGTAGAGCGCGGAGAGCACCGTCGCGTAGGCCTTCGGAAAGGCCGCGAGCAGGCCCGCGCCGCCGAGCACCAGCCAGGTTTCGTTGCCGTCCCAGATGGGCGCGGCCGTGTTCATCATGTGGTCGAGCTGGTGCTCGTCTTCGGCGAAGGGCGCCAGGATGCCCAGGCCGAGCACGAAGCCATCGAGCAGCACGTACATCAGCACGCCGAAACCGATCACGCCGAACCAGGCGACGGGCAGCCAGTACTCCATCACACGGGCTCCTTGTTGCCGACCGACAGCGGGCGCGCGGGCGTCTTGTCGCCTTCCTCTGTGTCGGGGGCGGGCTCGTGTTTCGACGGGCCGGCCTGCACCAGGCGGAAGAGGTACCAGATGCCCGCGCCGAACACGATCGCGTACACGACGGCGAAGGTGATCAGCGAGGTCCAAACGCTGGCCGCCGCGAGCGTCGGCGAAACCGCATCCGCCGTGCGCAACGCGCCATGCACCACCCACGGCTGCCGCCCGATCTCCACGACATACCAACCCGCGAGCAGCGCGATGAAGCCGGAAGGCACCATGTAATTCCATCCGCGCAGCAACAGCGGCGAATCGAACAGGCGCCCGCGCCGCCATTGCCACAAGGAGGCCATCGCCAGCAGCAGCATCAAGGTGCCGATGCCGACCATCACGCGGAAGGCGTAGAACACCGGCTTCACCGGCGGGCGGTCTTCGCGCGGCACGGCCTTCAGCGGTTGGACTTCACCGGTCAGGGTGTGGGTGAGCACCACGCTGCCGAGCTTCGGCACCGCGATCTCGTAGTCGTTGCGTTCTTCACGTTCGTTCGGCACCGCGAACAGCACCAGCGGCATCCCGCCCGGATGCGATTCCCAGTGCGCTTCCATCGCCGCGAGTTTCACCGGCTGATGCTTGAGCACGTTCAGGCCGTGCAGGTCGCCGGCGAGGATCTGCAGCGGCACCGCGATCGCCGCGAAGGCCACCGCCAGCTTGAGCATCCGTTTGGCTTCTTCCACGTGCACACCGCGCCGCAAGTACCACGCCGACACGCCGCCGATCACGAAACACGTCGTGATGAACGCCGCGAGCACCATGTGCGGCAGGCGATACGGGAAGGACGGATTGAAAATGATCGCCCACCAGTTGGCGGGCTGGAACACGCCCTGCGCGTCGATCACATGCCCCTGCGGCGTCTGCATCCAGCTGTTGGCCGCGATGATCCAGAACGTCGAGATCAGCGTGCCCAGCGCGACCATGCAGGTCGCGAAGAAATGCATCGACGGTTTGACGCGCTTGATGCCGAACAGCATCACGCCGAGGAACGTCGCCTCCAGGAAGAAGGCGGTGAGCACCTCGTAGGAGAGCAGCGGACCGAGGATGTTGCCGGCGCGTTCGCTCAGGATCGCCCAGTTCGTGCCGAACTGGAAACTCATCACGATGCCGCTCACCACGCCCATGCCGAAGCTGACGGCGAAGATCTTCAACCAGAACTTGTACAGCTCCAGCCACATCCCATCGCGCGTGCGCAGCCAGCGCCATTCGAGGAAGGCGAGCCAACTGGCGAGGCCAATGGTGAAAGCAGGGAAAAGGATGTGGAACGAAATGACGAACCCGAACTGGATCCGCGAGAGCAGCAGAGCATCCACGCAGTGGCTCCGCGGCACGCGGGGGCGGCGCCGCGCTGCATAGTCTGCGCCTGCCGAGCGGCGTTTGCATCACCGGCCGCTCACCACGGTGGTTCCAGACTCGCAACGACGCGCAAGGCAGGTGCGCAATGCGAAATGGAGCTTCCCAGGCGTGCGGTCCCAGTCGTTCGCTGTGGATGGCGATGAACGACACACCCGTTTTCGCACCTTTGACCGCCGACGCGCACGCACGGACCTGCGTCATCGGGGCCGGCATCGCCGGCCTGACCACCGCATGGCGCCTGGCGCGCACGGGCCACGACGTCATCGTCCTCGAAGAACACGACCTGCACGGCGGACAGACCGCGCGCACGACCGGCCACCTGTGCGATGCGCTCGATGATCGCTACTTCGAACTCGAACACCTGCACGGCGAACGCGGCGCGCACCTGGCCGCGCACAGTCATGGCATCGCGATCGACACGATCGAACACATCTGCGAGGAAGAAGGCATCGATTGCGCCTTCGCACGCGTGGATGGATATCTGGTGCGTGGCGAAGGGGATCCGCATGCCGACGTGTTGCAGCGTGAGTACGAGGCTGCACGCCGCGCGGGACTGAATGTCGAACTGCTCGATTCGGCGCCGGGCGGGCTCGAACGTTTCGGCCCGGCCTTGCGATTCCCGCGACAGGCGCGCTTCGACGCACTCGCCTACACCACGGGCCTGGCGCGCGCGATCGTGCGCATGGGCGGCCGCATCCACACGCATTCGCACGTCGTGCACGTCGACGGCGGTGGCAACGCCGGCGCGACTACCGATTCGGGCGCGCGCGTGCAATGCGAGAACGTGGTCGTCGCCGCGAACGTGCCGTTCAACGATCGCGTCACGATCCACACCAAACAGGCCGCGTATCGCACCTACGTGGTTGCGTTGCGGCTGGATCCCGGCAGCCTGCCCGATGCGTTGTTGTGGGACACGCTCGATCCCTATCACTACGTGCGCATCGCGCCGGCGCGTAACGGCACGTGGTTGCTCGTCGGCGGCGAGGATCGCAAGACCGGGCAGGACGACTCCACGCTCGTGCACTACGAAGTGCTCGAATCCTGGGCGCGCAGCCACTTTCCGATGGCACTCGATGTCGGCTATCGCTGGTCGGGGCAGGTGATCGAACCGATCGACGGACTCGGTTTCCTCGGCCACAACCCGGGGCTTGCGGACAACGTGTACGTCGCGACGGGCGATTCAGGCAATGGCCTGACGCACGGCACGCTCGCGGGCCTGATCGTCGCCGACCTGATCGTCGATGGCGATTCGCCGTGGCGCGCGCTGTATGCGCCGAATCGCCGCACCTTGCGCGCGGCCGATGCATTCGTGCGCGAGACGCTCAACTTCATGCCGTATTACAGCGATTGGGTCAGCGCGGGCGAGATCGAAGGGCTCGATCAATTGCCGGCGGGCGAGGGCGCGGTGTTGCGACGCGGGCTGCACAAGATCGCCGCCTTCCGCGACGAGGACAACGCGTTGCACCTGCACTCGGCCAAATGCCCGCACCTGGGGTGCGTGGTGCACTGGAACGACGCCGAACGCAGTTGGGATTGCCCGTGCCATGGCTCGCGCTTCGATGCGCGCGACGGCAGTTGCCTCAACGGTCCGGCGGCGCATGGCCTGGCGCCCCTCGAAGCCCCGGCGCCGAGCGCCGTGCCCACCTCGCGCCCCGCGATCCGGATGTGAGGTCTTCACCCGCGGCAGGGGCAGCCCTTTCCGCATGACCTATGACCCCCGGCCGGTCAATCCGGGACTGTTAACCTGCGCGCTTCCGTTTCGCCCACACAGACCCTCATGCGCCCCACGCCCGCGTCCCTCGCGCTGCTGCTGTTCCTCGCGCCCGCCGCTTTCGCACAGGACGCGGCCGCGCCCGCGACCGATCCGAACGCACCGATCACCCTCGCGCAGACGATGGCGGATCCGGATTGGATCGGCGCGCCGATCGAGTCGGCCTGGTGGTCGTGGGATGGCCACCGCGCGTACACGCAACGCAAGCGCACGGGCGCGACGATCCGCGACACGTGGGTGCAGCCGATCTCGGGCGGCGCGGCCGCGATGCTCGATGGCGCCGCGCGCGCCGAGGCCGATGCCGAAGAACCGGTGTACGACATGCAACGCACGCGCATGGCCTACGTGCGCAACGGCGACGTCTTCGTGCGCGACCTGCGCAGCGGCGCATTGCAGCAACTCACGCGCACCAACGACGACGAAGCGCAACCGCAGTGGGGCAGCGACGGCGGTTTGTCGTGGCGCGTGGGCAACGATTGGTATCGCTGGACGACCGCCGGCGGCGTGCGCCAGGCCGCGACGCCGCTCGCCGAGAAGTCGCCCGACACCAAGCCCGAAGCCGACGACCTGCGTGATCGCCAGCTGCGTCTGATCGACACGCTCCGCAACGATCGCGCGCAGCGCGACGCCGCGCGTGCGCAGGACAAGGCCTGGCGTCTCGCCGATCCGACGCGCGCGCCGGTCCCGGCCTACCTCGGCGCGGATGTCGAGATCGCCGACAGCGCGCTCTCGCCCGACGGCAACTGGCTGCTCGTCGTCACCACGGCGAAAGGCGCGGACGTCGGGCAGGAAGGCAAGATGCCCAAGTACGTGACCGAATCGGGTTACGAGGAATTCGAGGAAGTGCGCACGCGCGTGGGCCGCAACGCGCCGGTGCCGCAGCGACTGTGGCTGGTGAAGGTCGGCGACGGTTCGGTGCGCGAAGTGAAGTTCGATGCGCTGCCCGGCATCACGGTCGATCCGCTCGCCGCGATGCGCAAGGCCGCCGGCAAGGACGCGCTGAAGGGCAATCGCGACGTGCAGGTGCTGACCTCCGGCGACAACAGCGGCGCCTCCGCGATCCACTGGGCCAACGACGGCCGCCAAGTCGCGGTGATGGTGCGTGCGATCGACAACAAGGATCGCTGGCTCGCGTCGATCGATCTTGCGAATGCGAAGCTGCAGCCGCGCCATCGCCTCACCGATCCGGCGTGGATCAACTGGGGCTTCAACGACTTCGGTTTCGCGCCCGACGGCGCGTTGTGGTTCCTCTCCGAAGAGAGCGGCTACTCGCACCTGTACGTGAGCGAGAACGGCGGCGCGCCGCGCGCGATCACCTCGGGCAACTGGGAAACCTCGCAGCCGCAATTGTCGAACGACGGCAATCGCTTCCTGTTCCTGTGCAATCGCAAGTGGCCGGGCGATTACGAAGTCTGCGAAGTCGACCGCAAGGGTGGCGCGGTGCGTGAAGTGA
This sequence comes from Noviluteimonas gilva, assembly GCF_009740395.1. GTDB lineage: Bacteria > Pseudomonadota > Gammaproteobacteria > Xanthomonadales > Xanthomonadaceae > Noviluteimonas > Noviluteimonas gilva. Next base: position 575,288 of record NZ_WOXT01000001.1, on the reverse strand, counting down.
CGGCGCTGGATGGCGTCGAGGATTTCGTCGTTTCGCCCGACGAATCGAAGTTGCTGGTGCGTCATTCGGAAAGCTACGTGCCGCCGCAACTCGCGGTGGTCAATCGCAACGGCGACGGTGCGACCGAACTCACCGATACGCGCACGCCGGCCTTCAAGGCGCGCACGTGGGTCGCGCCGGAATACGTGCAGGTGCCGTCGAAGCACGGCGCGGGCACGATCTGGGGCAAGTATTACGGCCCGAAGCAACTCGAACCGGGTAAGCACTATCCGATCGTGATGTTCGTGCACGGTGCCGGTTACCTGCAGAACGTCAGCGAGCGTTATCCGAATTATTTCCGCGAGCAGATGTTCCATAACCTGCTCGTCGATCGCGGCTACATCGTGATGGAACTCGACTACCGCGCCTCCGAAGGCTACGGCCGCAAGTGGCGCACCGACATCTATCGCCGCATGGGCACGCCGGAACTCGAGGATTACCTGGACGGCCTGGACTGGATGGTCGCCAACAAGCAGGGCGATCGCGAGCGCGTGGGCATCTACGGCGGCAGCTATGGCGGCTTCATGGCGTTCATGGCGTTGTTCAAGAAGCCGGGCGTGTTCAAGGCCGGCGCCGCGTTGCGCCCGGTGACCGACTGGTCGCAGTACAACCACGAGTACACCTCGAACATCCTCAACACGCCCGAACTCGACCCCGAGGCCTACAAGGTGTCCTCGCCGATCGAATACGCCGCCGGTTTGCAGGACAACCTGCTGATCGCGCACGGCATGATCGACGACAACGTCTTCTTCCGCGATTCGATCGTGCTCACGCAGAAGTTGATCGAACTTCGCAAGGACAAGTGGGAACTCGCGCCGTATCCGCTGGAGCGCCACGGCTTCACGCATCCCGACAGCTGGTACGACGAATACCGACGCATCCTGGAACTGTTCGACAGGACGCTGCAGCCGCAGCGTTGACAGGGTGGCAACACCGGCGGTGACAGGCTCGGTGCCTGTTCCGCCGCCGGAGGTTGCCGTGCACAAGCAACCGCACCGCCACATCGAGAAGATCGCCGACAACCGCTACTGGCAGAACCAGCCGCGCCTGGACGATCACGAAGAACTGGGCACGCCGAAAGACCTCGAACTCGAGGATTACGTGCCGCCGACCCTGGCCGCCGCCGAGTTCGACGAGGCCGCACCTCCGGAGCGCTGAGCGCGTCACAGCGTGGGGCGGAGGGGCCGCTAAGCTCATCCGCATGAAGCCGCGGGACGACGCCACGCCCGAAGTGCCCATTCCCGCCACGCACGCCGCGCAGCAGGTGGCCTATGCATGGCAGGCCGCGGCGCGCGACTTGCGGTTCTCGCATCCGGAGTTGCATGCGCAATTGACCGAGCGCGTGCGCAAGCTGCTCGATGTCGAAGTGCTCGTCGCGCCGTCGCGCGAGATCCTGCAGGCGGTGGTCGAGGGAACGCGCACGCTGACGCACGAAGAACGCGAGTGGTGCGTCAACGAGGCGATGGTGTTGACCGGCTTCCTCAAGACGCCGGTCGAACTCCTGCAGTCGGGCGAACCCGCGCTCGCGCGGATCATCCTCGACGGATCACCCGGTTAGCCGCAGTCGACGCTGGCGATCATGTTGTCGGCGTTGGTGCGCACGTTCAAACGGTCTTCGCGGAAATCCATCGTGGCCATCGTGTCCGGCGCGAGCAGGCGCACCGTCTTCGCGCCGGCGGCGGCGCGCGCCTGTTCGAGGACTTCGGGTGTCTGGGCCTGGCCGACGAATTGCTTCGCGGCATCGGCCTTGCAGGTCTGCGCCATCATCGGCGGGGTGGTGGTCGCGGCCGAGGCGGGCGGCATCGCAGCGTCGGAGGAGGCCGATTCGGTGGCCGGCGATGAGGAGCACGCGGCGAGGGCGAGGATCGCGCAGGTGGCGAGCGTAAGGCGGAGTTGCATGGTCGGACTCCTGTCCAATGGGGGGTCGCGCCGCACCCTACGCCCGCCCCGCGTGAGCGGCAAGGCAAGGGACTGCGGAATGTTCCCGTTCGACCATGCCGAATGGCAGGGGGCGCAGGCGCGCCGAATTTGCACGATGGGATGTTTGCGACCCCTCCATCCGTTGCGCTTCCAGGACACCGCATGCCCCGTCACACGTTGCTCGCCCTCGCCTTGACGCTTGCGCTGCCCGCGCTCGCCGTTTCTTCCGCTTCCGTCGCGCAGACCTCGCCGCAGGCACCGGTCTACGCCACCAGCACCACGCCGTACCCGGGCACGATCACGCTCGAAGTCGACGCGACCAACCTGTCGCAGCGCGTGTTCACCGTGAAGCAGCGCATCCCGGTGCAAGCCGGTGAAGTGACGCTGCTGTTCCCGAAGTGGTTGCCGGGCAACCATGCCGACTACGGCCGCGTCGACAAGGTCGCGGGCCTGCAGATCTCCGCGAACGGGCAGAAGATCGCGTGGAAGCGCGATCCGCTCGATGTCTACGCGTTCAAGGTGGACGTGCCGCAGGGCGCGACCAACCTGGACGTCGCGTTCCAGTTCATCTCGCCGACCGATCGCGAACAGGGCCGCGTCGTCATGACGCCGAACATGCTCAACCTGCAGTGGAACACCGTCGCGCTGTATCCGGCCGGTTACGCAGCGAGCGCGATCACCTTCGCGCCGAGCGTGAAGCTGCCCGCGGGCTGGCAGGCCGCCACCGCGCTGGAATTGCAGGGTCGCGCGGGCGACGTCGTCACCTACAAGCCGGTCGACTTCGACACGCTCGTCGACTCGCCGATGTTCGCCGGCCGTTACTTCAAGACGATCGACCTCTCCAACGGCGTCGGCAAGCCGGTGCGTCTGAACGTCGTCGCCGACGATGCGAAATACCTGGACGCCAAGCCCGATCACATCGACGCGCACCGCCGCCTCGTGCAGCAGATGCGCAAGCTGTACGGCGCCGAGCATTACGATCACTACGACTTCCTGTTCGCGCTCAGCGGGCAGATGTCGGGCATCGGCCTGGAACACCATCGTTCCAGCGAGAACGGCGTCGGCGTGAAGTACTTCACGTCGTGGGATCCGAAGTCCGGCAGCACCGACCTGCTCGCGCACGAATACAACCACTCGTGGGACGGCAAGTACCGCCGCGGCGCCGACCTCACCACGCCGAGCTTCAACACGCCGATGCAGGGCAGCCTGCTGTGGGTGTACGAAGGCCAGACGCAGTACTGGGGCAACGTGATCACCGCGCGCGCGGGGCTGCGCAACTTCGACACGGCCAAGGATGCGCTCGCGCTCGTCGCCGCCACGTATGCCGAAAACCGCGCCGGCCTGTCGTGGCGCGCGCTGCAGGACACGACCAACGACCCGATCATCGCCAAGCGCACGTCGAAGGCCTACGGCAGCTGGCAGCTGAGCGAGGACTACTACTCCGGCGGCCAGATGATCTGGCTCGAAGTGGACGCGCGCCTGCGCGCGAAGTCGAACAACAAGGTCTCGCTGGACGACTTCGCGAAGAAGTTCTTCGGCATGAACGACGGCGACTTCAAGGTCAATCCGTACACGTTCGAAGACGTCGCGGCCACGCTCAACAGCCTGGTGGCGGACGATTGGGGCAAGTTCCTCCACGATCGCCTCGACGGCAAGGTGCCGCTCACCGGCGGCATCGAAGCCTCGGGCTGGCGCCTGGTCTTCAAGGACAAGCCCAATGCCTACGCGAAGGCGGCGGCTGCCGAATACGGCCGTGGCGGCGCCGATTTCGTGTACTCGCTCGGCCTCTCGGTCGGCGGCGACGGCGTGATTTCCAACGTCCGTTGGGACAGCCCTGCGTTCAACGCCGGCATCGGCCCCGGCATGACGGCGATGGCGGTCAACGGCAAGCAGTACAGCAGCGAAGTGCTGGAAGACGCGGTCAAGGCGGCGAAGACCGACAAGAAGCCGATCGAACTGTTGGTGAAGGAGTTCGACCTGTATCGCACGATCCAGCTGCCGTATTACGACGGCCTGCGCTATCCGCACCTGGAGCGCATCGAAGGCAAGGCGGATCTGCTGTCGGCGATCTACGCGCCGAAGAAGTAATCCCGCGGAAACAAAAAAGCCGCCCTGCGAAGGGCGGCTTTTTTTGTGCCTCGGTTTCGTGACGCGAATCAGGCGGACGGGTTTTTCCACTTCGCCAACAACCCCGCCTCGCGCGCCTTCGCCTCATGCAGGTGCGCATCCTTGACGTGCCCGTAGCCGCGGATGTGTTCCGGCACCGAGGCGATCTCGGTGGCCAGCGCCACGTTTCCGTCGTTCAGGCCATCGAGCAGCATCGCGACCGTCGAGAAATAATCGGCGATCAAACGACGCTCCATCTTGCGTTCGGCCGTGTAACCGAACACGTCGAGCGCCGTGCCGCGCAGGAAGCGCAGCTTCGCGGTCAGCTGGAATGCGGTGTACATCCATGCGCCGTATTCGCGCTTGAGCAGGCGGCCTTCGGCATCCTTCTTCGCGAGCAGCGGCGGCGCGAGGTGGAAGCGCAGCTTGTAATCGCCTTCGAACTGCTGCTCCACGCGACGCTTGAAATCGCCGCTGGTGTACAGGCGCGCGACTTCGTACTCGTCCTTGTACGCCATCAGCTTGAACGCGTAACGCGCGACCGCTTCGCCCAGGTCGGTGCGGCCCGGCGTGCGCTGCTGTTCGGCGGCGCGGACGTTCGCGACGAGGTCGCTGTATCGCTTCGCGTAGCCCGCGCTCTGATACTCGGTGAGGAACGCCACGCGACGCGCGACGACTTCATCGAGCGAACGCGACAGGCGCGTGTCGTCGAGCGGTGCGAAGGCCGCATCGCTGCCGCCATGCGCGGGCAGGTGGCGCGACTCGTCCTCGATCGCGTTCGGCTTCGGCGCAACGTTCGCGCCCCACTCGTGGCCTTCCCATTCGCCCGGCGACAGGATCGGCAGCTCGTGCAGCGTGTCCTGCGAAGGCACCGAACGCGCGATGCCCGCCGCTTCCAGCACCGCAGGCAGGTCGATCGCCGCCAGGCGGCCCCACGCGAACGCGGTCTTGTTCATCTCGATCGCCGCGCCGTTGAGTTCGACCGCGCGCATCAGCGCATCGAAGGACACCGGCACCAGCGCGCGTTGCCACGCGTAGCCGAGGATGAACAGGTTGGTCGCGATCGCATCGCCCATCAGCGCGGTGGCGAGCTGCGTCGCGTCGACGACGTGCATGCCTTCGTCGCTGCCGAGCGCGAGCTTGATCGCCGCGACGATGTCCTGCGCGGGGAACTGCATGTCGGGACGCGTGGTGAACGTGCCCGGCATCGCTTCGTAGCTGTTGAGCACGACCTGCGTGCGGCCGCTGCGGATCTTCGACAGCGGCCAGTAGTCGTTGACCACCACCATGCCGCAACCCAGCACGAGGTCGGCTTCGCCCGCGGCGATGCGCACGGCGTGGATGTCGGCCGGCGAACGCGCGATGCGGATGTGCGTGGTCACCGCGCCGCCCTTCTGCGCCAGGCCCGTCTGGTCGAGCACGCTCGCGCCCTTGCCTTCCAGATGGCCGGCCATGCCGAGCAGCGCGCCGATCGTGACGACGCCCGTACCGCCGACGCCGGTGATCAGGATGTTCCAGGGCTGCTCAAGCGAAGGCAGCGTCGGCGCCGGCAGGTTCGCCAGGCGATCGGCGTTGCCGGTTCCCCCGCTCTTACCAGAATTCTTCTTCTTCAACGTACCGCCATGCACCGTGACGAAGCTCGGGCAGAAGCCGTTGACGCAGGAGTAATCCTTGTTGCAATTGCTCTGGTCGATGTCGCGCTTGCGGCCGAATTCGGTTTCCTTCGGCAGCACCGACACGCAGAACGACTTCTTGCCGCAATCGCCGCAGCCTTCGCAGACCAGCGAGTTGATCATCACGCGCTTGGCCGGATCGACCATCTTGCCGCGCTTGCGGCGGCGGCGCTTTTCGGTCGCGCAGGTCTGGTCGTAGATCAGCACCGACGTGCCCTGCACTTCGCGCAGGCGCTTCTGCACGTTGTCCAGTTCGGTGCGGTCGAAGAATTCCACGCCGATCGGGAAGATCGCCGGATCGCTCCACTTGGCGATGTCGTCGGAGAGCACGACGATCGTCTGCACGCCTTCGCTGCGCACCTGGTGCGCGATCTGCGGCACGCTCAGGATGCCGTCGACCGGCTGGCCGCCCGTCATCGCGACCGCGTCGTTGTAGAGGATCTTGTAGGTGATGTTGACCTTCGCCGCGATGGACTGGCGGATCGCGAGCGAGCCCGAATGGAAGTACGTGCCGTCGCCGAGGTTCTGGAACACGTGCGGCGTTTCGGTGAACGACGCCTGGCCCGCCCACGTCACGCCTTCGCCGCCCATGTGCGTGAAGGTGTCGGTGCGGCGGTCCATCCACGTGACCATGTAGTGGCAACCGATGCCGCCGAGCGCGCGCGAGCCTTCGGGCACGACGGTCGAGGTGTTGTGCGGGCAGCCCGAGCAGTAATGCGGCACGCGCGGGAACGCGGCGCGGGGCAGGGCGAGTTCGGATTCCTTGGCTTCCATCCAGCGCATGACGTCGCGGATGTGTTCGCTGTCGTGGAATTTCTGGATGCGACGCGCGATCACGCGCGCGATGCGCGCCGGCGTGAGCTCGCCCGTCGACGGCAGGATCCATTCGCCGGCTTCGTCGTACTTGCCGACCACCGACGGGCGCTCGCCCGTCCAGTTGTACATCGACTCCTTCATCTGGCTTTCGATGAAGGCGTGCTTTTCCTCGACGACGAGGATGTCCTGCAGGCCGCGCGCGAATTCGCGCAGGCCGACCGGCTCCAGCGGCCAGGTCATCGCGACCTTGTACACGCGGATGCCGAGGTCGGCGCACGCGCGCGCATCCAGGTCGAGGTATTCCAGCGCCTGCAGCACGTCGAGATACGACTTGCCGGTGGTGATGATGCCCAAGCGCGCATTCGGCGAATCGATGACGATGCGGTCGATCTTGTTCGCGCGCGCGAACGCCTGCGCGGCCTTCACCGCGTACTGGTGCAGGCGCATTTCCTGGTCCATCGGCGGGTCGGGCCAACGGATGTTCAAACCGCCGCGCGGGATGTCGAAGTCTTCCGGCAACAGGATCTTCAGCGCGAGCGGATCGACGTCGACCGAAGCGGAGGATTCCACCGTTTCGGCGATCGTCTTGAAGCCCACCCAACGGCCGGTGTAACGCGACATCGCCCAGCCGATCAGGCCGAGATCGAGGATGTCCTGCACGCCCGCCGGATTGAGCACCGGCATCATCGCGCTGACGAATTCGTGTTCCGAGCCGTGCGGCAGCGTCGAGGAACGGCACGCGTGATCGTCGGCCGCGAGCGCGAGCACGCCGCCCTTCGGCGCGGTGCCCGCGGCATTGGCGTGCTTGAACACGTCGCCGGTGCGGTCGACGCCCGGGCCCTTGCCGTACCACATGCCGAACACGCCCTCGACTTTCGCGCCGGGGAACAGGTTGGTCTGCTGCGTACCCCACACCATCGTCGCGCCGAGATCTTCGTTGAGACCCGGAATGAACTTCACCTGCTTGCCTTCCAGGTGTTTGCGCGCGCGCCACAGTTCGAGATCGAAGCCGCCGAGCGGCGAGCCGCGATAGCCGCTGACGAAACCGGCGGTATGCAGTCCCGCGGCTTCATCGCGCAACTTCTGCATCAACGGCAGGCGCACCAACGCCTGCACGCCGGACAGATAGATGCGCCCGGATTGACGCGTGTACTTGTCATCGAGCGTGTAATCGCCATCGACGACGCTGTTGGTCAGCGACGTGTTGGCGGACGCGGGGGAGGAGAGCTCGGCGGTGCTGGTCATGGACTGGCTCGCAGGCGGGCAGCCGCGCAGTGGCGCGACAAAACCGTGGAAAAAGACGCGGGATTGTAGCAGCGGCGCCACTTGCGGCCGCCCCCGCCCCCCCGACACGTTCGATACGGGGGCGCACGCAGGATGCGTGCACCTTCCGGGGGATCGTCCCGATGAGCTTGGCCGCGTTGCGGGTCATGGTGGTGGAAGACCACGGGTTCCAGCGCAGGCTGGCGCTGAGGCTGCTGGCTGAACTGGGCATCGGCCAGGTCCAGGAAGCGGCCGACGGGGGCGCCGCCCTGGCGATCCTCGAACACGGCGGCCCACCCCCCGACGTCGTCCTCGTCGACCTCGACATGCCCGGCATGGACGGCATCGAATTCATCGGCCACGTCGCGCAGCGGCGGTTGGCGCGCGGCGTCGCGCTGGTGAGCGCGCTGGATCCGGCGCTGCTCAACACCGTGCAGATGATGGCGCGTGCCTACGGCCTTCACGTGCTCGGCAGCATCGAAAAACCCCTGAGCGTCGAGAAACTCGAAGCGGTCCTCACGCGTTACGAAGAACGCCTGCAATCCAACCCCGTCGACGAATCGATCTTCATCGACCTGGCCGACCTGCGCCGTGGTCTCGATCAAGGCGAGATCGTCCCGTGGTTCCAGCCGCAGGCGGAATTCGCGAACGGCAAGATCGTCGGCGTCGAAGCGCTCGCGCGCTGGGAGCGCGGCGATGGGCATGTGATCCGCCCGCATCATTTCGTCGGGTTGCTCGAATCCGACGGCCTCGCCGTCGCCCTCACCGACGCGATCCTCGAACAGGCCTGCCGCTGGAAACGCCGCTGGCAGGACGACGGGATGCGCTTGAATCTCTCGGTCAACGTCTCCCCGGCGACGCTGCACGACCCCGCCGCCGCCGATCGCTACCAGCAGATCGTCGAAGACCACGGCCTGTCGCCGAGCGAAGTCATCCTGGAAATCACCGAGAGCCTGTTGATGGCCGACGCCGCGCGTGGCCTCGGTGTGCTCGCGCGCCTGCGCCTGAAGGGCTTCGGCCTGTCGATCGACGACTTCGGCACCGGCTACTCCTCGCTCTCGCAACTCTCGCAGGTGCCGTTCACCGAATTGAAGATCGACCAGGGCTTCGTGTTCGGCGCGCATTCGCAACCGCGCAAGCGCGCGGTGGTCGAAGCGAGCCTGGATCTTGCGCGCAAGCTGCAACTGGAAACCGTGGCAGAAGGCGTGGAGACCGTCGAAGACTGGCAAATGCTCGCCGAACTCGGATGCGGCATCGCGCAGGGCTACCTCGTCGGCGCGCCGGTGCCGGCGGACGATCTCGTCGATTGCGTCTCGCGCTGGCGCGCTCCCAACTGACCCGTCGCCGATGCGCTTCCGCACTTTTTCGCTGGGGATGCGCCACCAGTTGTGGGGCCTGTTCGGCCTGCTGCTGCTCGCCGGCGCGACGGTGCTGGTCATCGACGAAATGCTGCAGTCCTACACGCGCACCTCGCTGGAGCAGATGCGCGACAACTCGCTGCATCGGTTGCGCGCGCTGAAAGCGGTGTCGGATGGTTACGGGCTCGACGTCGTCGACACCACATTCCGCGTACGCAACGGCCTGATGACCTGGGAGCGGGGCGTCGAGACGATCGACGCCGCGCAGGAAAAGATCGACCGCAGCTGGGCCGCGTTGCAGACGATGCCGCGTAGCCCGGAGCAGCAGGTGTTGTTCGAACAGGTGCGTGGTGCGCGCGTGCGATCGCGCGCCGCGATGGACACCTTGCGCGGCATCCTCGTGCGGCGCGACCTGAAGGCGCTGGGCCACTTCGCCGACACCGAGCTGTACCCGGCCATCGATCCGGTGACCACGCGCATGGAAGCGCTGTCGAACCTGGCGATGCTGAATTCCGAAGCCATGGTACGCGAAGAAATCGAGCGCGGGCAGCGCGCGAGCCGGCTGCGCATCGGCCTGTCGATTCTCGCGCTGTTGCTTGCCGGATGGCTCGCGCGGCGCATCCTGCGCAATGTCTACAAGGGCGTGGAGTCGCTGACCATGCTCGCGCGCGACATGCGCAAGCATCAGCCCGACGACCCACTGCCCGCGTTCCGACCGCGCGGCGAACTCGGCGACGTGATGGACGCGTTCGTCGACATGCGCCGCGACGTGATGCGTTACGAATCCGATCTCACCGGCCAGCTCGCCGTGAACGAAGGCGTGCGCGCCGAACTCGAACGTCGCGGCGAATTCCAGCGTTCGCTGCTCAACGCCGCGCAGGTGGCGATCCTCGCGATGGATGGGCACGGGCGCTGGATCATGTTCAATCCCTTCGCCGAAAAGCTCCTCGGCTGGCAGGCGAGCGACATCCTCGGGCGCATCCCGCGCTATGGCACGGCGCCGCAGCCCGACGACTCGCCGATGCTCGTGCCGCCCTCGGAAGTCGAACGCATCGTCGCCGCGCTCGGTCGCCAACGCGGCACGGAGGTGCCCGCGGACTGGCGCGCGATGTACCTGCTCGCCGAACTCGATCGCCCGCCGCACGAAGCCGTGCTCGTGCATCGCGATGGACGCCTGGTGCCCGTGGTCCTCGCGCTGGCGGCATTCAAGGACGAGGCGGGCCATCCCGGCGGCCTGATCGCGGTGGCGACCGATCTCACCGAACGCAAGCGCCTGGAAGAAGCGCTGCGCGAAAGCGAAGCGCGCGCGCAGGAAGCCAATCTCGCCAAGAGTGCGTTCCTCGCGGCGATGAGCCACGAGATCCGCACGCCGATGGTGGGTGTGACGGGCATGGTCGAAATTCTCGCGCATACGTCGCTGGACGTGGACCAGCGGCGCGCGCTCAACGTCATCCAGTCGTCGGCCGAATCGTTGCTGCAGATCATCGGCGACATCCTGGATTTCTCGAAGATCGAAGCGGGGCGTCTGGAACTGTCGTCTTCGCCCGTCGATTTGCGCCGCGTCGTGCGCATGACGGTCGCGAACTTCACCGGCTCGGCATCGAGCAAGGGCCTGGCGTTGTCGTGCACGATCGACGATCGCGTCGCGCCCGCGTATCGCGCAGATGGTTTGCGCGTGCGGCAGATCCTCGCGAACTTCCTGTCCAACGCGATCAAGTTCACCGACCACGGGCGCGTGGAAACGGCGCTGGAGTGGCGCGAATCCGCGCCCGGTGCCGGCACATTGGGGGGCGATCGATTGCGCATCCGCGTCACCGACACCGGCATCGGCGTGTCGGCGGAGCAACAGGCGCGCTTGTTCCAACCGTTTTCGCAGGTCGATACCGATACGACGCGGCGGTTCGGCGGCACGGGCCTGGGCCTGGCGATTTCGCGCCGCCTCGCCGAACTGATGGGCGGGCAGGTGACGATGGACAGCGCGCCGGGGAAGGGCACGACGATGCACTTCGACTTCGTGATGCCCCGCGCACCCGAAGCGGAAGTGCCCACCGAACCCTTGCAACCCGCGGCCGCGAAACTCGCGCCGCGCAAACTGCCGACGCCTGCCGAAGCCGAGGCCGAACGCAGTCTGGTGCTCCTCGTCGACGATCATCCGACCAACCGCGCGGTGATCGCGCGCCAACTCGCGCTGGCCGGTTATGCGAGCGAATCCGCCGACGACGGCGAACAGGGCCTCGCGCGCTGGCGCTCCGGTCGTTACGCACTCCTGCTCACCGACGTGCACATGCCGAAGCTCGACGGCTATCAACTCGCGCGTGCGATTCGCGAAGAGGAAGCACGCGAACATCGCGCGCACACGCCGATCATCGCGCTCACCGCGTCCGCGCTGAAAGGCGAAGCGGAGCGTTGTCTTGCGGCGGGGATGGACGATTACCTCGCCAAGCCCGTCGGCATTCCGGCGCTCGCCACGATGCTCGGGCGCTGGTTGCCGCATACGCAGGCGCCGCCCACGCCGGCCGCGGAACTCGCGGCGATGCTGCCGCAAGCCGAGCGGCCGCCGCCGATCGATGCACGCGTCCTCGCCGGCCTGGTGCACGGCGATCCCGTCGAAACGCGCGCGTTGCTCGACGATTTCCTCGCAAGCACGCAAACGGACATGGCGACGTTGCAGGCCGCGCATGCCGCGGGCGATCTGCCCGGCGTGACGCGCGAAGCGCACAAGCTCAAGGGCGCCGCGCGCAGCATCGGTGCGGGTGAACTCGGTCATGCGGCCGAAGCATTGGAAACCGCGGCGCGCGCGCAGGACGCCGCGCACGTGCCACCCCTGGTGGCCGATGTGGTGACTTCCGTTCACCGATTGCAATTGTGGGCGGAAGCGCGCTGGCCGCGGTAAGCAATCGCCAGCCCCGTTCCGCCCCAACCGCCCCGGCCCCGAACGCCGGGGCGCTTTTTTGGGTAGGCTGCCGTTTGCAACGCAACCGGGGGTCGGGATGAAGACGGTGCTCGTGGCCAGTTCCAAGGGCGGCGTGGGGAAGACCACGCTGTCGACCAACCTCGCCGCGCATTTCGCGGTCGATGGCAAACGCACGGTGCTGGTCGACGCCGATCGGCAAGGCTCTTCGCGCCACTGGGCGGAGAAGCGCGCGCTGATGGACCACGCGGTGCTGCCGCTCGACGGCACGCGCCGCGATTGGGACAAGCATTTGCCCGGCGATGCGCAGCGCGTGGTGGTGGATGCCGCGGCCGGCGCGCATGGCGCCGAACTCGCGCACTTCCTCGATGTCGCCGACGCCGTCGTGGTGCCGGTGCTGCCTTCGATGATCGACATCGAGGCCACCGTCCCGTTCCTCGACACGCTGGCCAAGCATCCGCGCGTCCGCAAGGGCACCTTGCCGGTGGGCCTGGTCGGAAACCGCCTGCGCCCCTGGACCAACGCAAGCCAGCAATTCATGGAAGCGCTGCGCCAGTGGCCGTACCCGCTTGTGGCTGAGCTGCGCGACACGCAGGCCTACGTGCTGATGGCCGGGCTGGGGCGCAGCCTCTTCGATTACAACTCCCAGCAGGTTCGCGAACACCAGGCGGATTGGGACCCGCTTTTGAAGTGGATCAAGCGCGCCTGATGCGCCAGACGAAAACTTCACCCCAAACCTCCCCGGGCGTCGGCTAAGCTCGACGCCCTATGCGCGAACTCATCCTGCTGCGTCACGCCCACGCCGAACCCGCCAGCACGGGACAGGCCGACCTCGATCGTCCGTTGTCGCCGGAGGGCCTCGCCGAAGCGGAGGCCGCCGGTCGGTGGATGCGGGAAAACCAACTCGTGCCCGATCGCGTGCTGTGCTCGCCTTCGCGGCGCACGCGCGAAACGCTCGAAGCGGTCCTCGCCGCCGTCGGCTACGTCGACCAACGCCTCGAGCCTTCGATCTACGAAGCCACGCCCGGCGCGTTGATGGAACTCGCCGATGGCCACAAGGACGTCGATCGCCTCCTGCTCGTCGGCCACAACCCGGGCTTCGAACAACTCGCCGCGCTGATGCACAGCGGCCAGTCGGGCGACTACCGCGGCATGCCGCCGGCGGGCATCGCCGTGCTCACCCTGCCGAAGGACGCCGCGCTCGAACCGGGCACCGCGCGCCTGTCCGCGTTCTGGTGGCCGTGACGGGCTGAAGATGCGCGCCTGGATCGCCACACTGCTGCTGGCGGGAGTCGGCATCGGCGTGGCGGCCGCGGCCGCGCCGCATGTCATTTCGGTCGTCGAACCCGCTGCGTCGAAATTCGAGTTCTCGCTGCAGACGCGTTGGGGCCAGACCTTGCTCGGCAAGTTTCCCGACGGCGAGGGCGACGTGACGCAGTTGCCCGACGGCAAGCGCCAGGTGCACCTCAAACTCTCGACGAACACGCTCGAAATCGTCGACCACGCGCGTTACACGCGCTTCGCGCGCGGCCCGCGCTTTTTCGATGCCCAGCGTTTTCCCGAAGTGACTTTCCTGTCCGATCCCTATCCGCTCGGGCTGTTGCAGACCGGCGGTGAACTGCACGGGCGTTTGCGCATCCACGGCATCGAGCGGCGCGAGCGTTTCGTCCTCGCTCCCGCGGCATGCAGCAACCCCGGGCGCGAATGCGCGATCGTCGCGCAGGGCGCCGTGCGTCGCAGCGACTACGACCTCGACGGCTGGAGCATGGCGATGCGCGACGAAGTCCGCTTCTCGCTGCACGTCCGGCTGCGCGACACCGAGGCGCAATGACGCCGGTTCGCTGGACGCACCTGCTGGCGCTCGTCGGCGCGCTCCTGCTCGGCAGCGGCTGCACCACGATGTCCACGGGCAAGGCCGATCGCGCGCAGGGCGTGGCGTTCGATGCGCGCGATCGCGTCGTCTTGTGTCCGCGTCCCGCCGATGCGTGCGCGTCGCCTTCAGCCCTGCGCGAACTCGGCGACCGCGCGATCGCCGCCTCCACGCCCGAGGCGCCTCGCCACTACGCGCTGCTGCTCGACCGCGGGCCGGATGCGCTGCTCGCGCGCGTGAACCTGATCCGCGCCGCGCGCCGCTCGATCGACCTGCAGACCTACATCTTCGACGAGGACGACGCCGGTCACCTGGTGCTCGACGAGTTGATCTCCGCCGCGCGCCGCGGCGTGCGCGTGCGCGTGCTGGTGGACCAGTTGTCCGCGCTCAAGAAGGCGTCGACGCTGGCCTCGCTGTCGTCCGCGCATGCGAACTTCGACCTGCGCGTCTACAACCCGATGTTCAACGATTCGCGCATGAGCTACCCCAAGTACCTCATGGCGTCGCTGTGTTGCTGGGACCGGCTCAACCAGCGCATGCACAGCAAGCTGCTGCTGATCGACGATGCGGTCGGCATCACGGGCGGTCGCAACTACCAGGACGATTACTACGACTGGAGCCCGGAGTACGACTTCCGCGACCGCGACGTGCTCGTCGCCGGGCCGGTCGCGGGCGAGATGCGCGAGAACTTCGAAGCGTTCTGGACCTCGCCGATCAGCGTGCCGGCCGAGCGCCTGGACGATGTCGGCCGCCTGCTCCTGCGCGAAGGTGCGCCGCCGTTGGAGCACGCCGCGTTCATCGCGCCCGAGCGCGTGACGCAAATGTCGAACGACGCGTCCGACGTCACGCGCGTGGAGACCCTGGCGCACGCGGCGATGCCCGTCGGCACCGTCCACTTCATCGCCGACGTGCCGGAGAAACATCAGGGCGAGAACGACACGGCCGAAAACGCCGGCCAGCGCCTGCGCGACATCGTCGAATCGGCGCAGACCGAAGTGCTGATGCAGACGCCGTATCTCGTGCTCTCCGAAGACGCGCAGGACATGTTCCGCGCCATGCATCAGCGCGCATCGGCGCCGCGCGTGACGATCTCGACCAACAGCCTGGCATCCACCGACGCGTTCATCGTCTACGCGCTGTCGTACAAGTACAAACGCCGCTACCTGCGCGAGTTCGGCTTCCACATCTACGAGTTCAAGCCGTTTCCGGGCGCGGCGCCGATCGATCTGGAAGCGATCGCCGCCGGGGCCGAGGAAGAAGCCAAGCGCGCCGAATTGCTCGCCGGCGCCGAAGAAGAACAGCGACGGAAGAAGCAACCGCCGCAGCAGCAGAGCGAAGGCGTGGCGACGCGCTATTTCGGCAGCGGTGGCGGCGGCGCCAACGCACCCGTGCCGCTGGAGCGCGCGGGCGTGCGCATCGGCCTGCATGCCAAGTCGATCGTGGTGGACGAGCGGATCGGCGTGGTCGGCACGCACAACTTCGACCCGCGCGGCGACAACTACAACACCGAGAGCATGGTGGTGATCGAGGATCCGGCCTTCGCGCGCGCGCTGGCCGACAGCATCCGCGGCGACATGCAGCCGGTGAACGCCTGGGTGATCGCCCCGCGCGACAAGCCGCCGGTGTTCCCGGGCATCGACTATTCGCTCGGCAAGGTGTCCGAATCGCTGCCGCTGTTCGACCTGTGGCCCTGGCGCTACGCGACGAGCTACGACTTCGTCCACGGCCCCGATTGCCCCGCGCCCCTGCTGCGCGACGACCCGAATTTCCGCCGTTGCTATACGCCCGTCGGCGACTTCCCCGAGGTCAGCCTGGGCCTGAAAGGCCTGACGACCCGCATCTTCACGGCTTTCGGCGCAGGCTTGGCACCGATCCTGTAGAGATCGCCCCGACATAGCCCACCACCCACCGAATATTCCGGTCCGGGGTGGGACTCTGCTAGGCTGAACGCCTTCATCCCCCATCGCTTACGGACTGGATTGCCGCCATGTCGATTTCGCTGAACTTCGAACTCAACGACCGCGACCTCGAACATTTCCAGAAGGCGATGGTGGCGGCCAAGGAATCGGCCAAGGACCGCACGGCGGACGACATCATCGCCTGCTCGGGCACGCTGCTCGCCGACGCGGCGAAGGTCCACATCCCCGATTTCATCAAGGAACGCCTGCTGCGCCTGGACGACATGATCGCCATGGTGCGCGACGAGGGCTGGCACCTGCCGGAAGAAGACCGCCAGCGCGTGCTCTCGGCGCTCGTGTACTTCTGCGATCCGAAGGACATCATCCCGGACAACGTCGAAGTGCTGGGTTTCCTCGACGACGCGGTGATGATCGAGCTGTGCGTGCGCGAGCTGAAGCATGAGCTCGAGGCCTACGACGATTTCTGCGACTACCGCGAACACGAAGCCAAGCGCCGCGGCCTGGCGCCGGGCGAACTCGGCCGGACGGATTGGCTGGAATCGCGCCGCGACGAACTCGTCGATCGCATGCACGCGCGCCGCGAACGCGACTTCGGCACCGGCTACGGCACCAGCAGCGGCTACGCGTCCTCGCGTCAGTCGTACACGCGCGGCTGGCGTCCGGGCGTCTTCAAGTTCGGCTGATCGTGCCGCCCGCATGGCCGATCTAGCGCCGTCGCGGGATTCGGTTTTCCGGCCGGGCGACCACCTCCCCGGGCTGAATGCGATGTCGCGTGGCACCGCGATGGAGCCGCTCGGCATCGTCTTCACCGAAATCGGTCCCGACTTCCTGCGCGCCACCATGCCGGTGGACGCCCGTACCAAGCAGCCTTACGGTCTGCTGCACGGTGGTGCGTCGGTGCTGCTCGCCGAAACCATCGGCAGTTCCGCCGGCATGCTCAGCGTGCGCGACGGCGAGGGCTGCGTCGGTATCGAAATCAACGCCAGCCATTTGCGTGGCGTTCGCGATGGGCTGGTCACCGGCACCGCGCGTCCCTTGCACATCGGCCGGCAGACGCAGGTGTGGGAAATCCGCATCGAGGATGATCGCGGCAAGTTGGTGTGCGTCTCGCGCCTCACGCTCGCGGTGATCCCGCTGCCTGCCGGGGCGAAACCTTCGCAGTGAACGCTTCGCACACCCTGCGCTTCGCGCTGCGCACTCCCCTGTTGCTGTGGCATGTGTTGGTGGATCTGCCACTGACCATGCTGCTGATCGCAACGCCGTTGCGCCGACTCCGCGTGCGCGGCGAGCCGCTCGACCATCGCCTGATCCGGATGTGGCAAGGCGGTTTGATGCGCGTGTTCGGTTTCCGCATCGAACGCCGCGGCGTGCCCTTGCCGGGCGCGACGCTTTTCGTCGCCAACCACGTCAGCTGGATCGACATCACCGCGCTGCACAGCCAGCGCATGATGGGCTTCGTCGCCAAGCGCGAGATCAGCCGTTGGCCGGTGGTCGGCTACCTCGCCACGCGCGGGGAGACGATCTACCACGAGCGCGGCAACAGCGAATCGATGGGCGGCGTGTTGCACGAAATGCTGGCGCGCCTGCGCGCGGGCCGTTCGGTGGGCGTGTTTCCCGAAGGCCGCACGCGCGATGGCCACGAGATCGGCCCGTTCCACGCGCGCATCTTCCTGGCCGCGGTCGAAGCCGGCGTGCGCGTGCAACCGGTCGCGCTGCGTTACGGGCGCGGGGCGAGCGCGCAAACGGTGGTCGCCTTCGGGCCGGGGGAAAGTTTTGCCGCCAATTTCCTGCGCTTGCTGGGCGAACCGCCCCGCGTGGCGGAAATCTGGTTCCTGGATCCGATCGACGCGACCGATGCCGGCGGCCGCCGCCGCATCGCCGAACTGGCGCGCGACCGCATCGTGGCCGCGATGGAGGCGCCCTGAACCGGGTGTCTCCCACGCCTGTCTCGGCGTCAATAGAGCGCAGCCTCCACACGCATCGCGCTAGCCTCGGCCCCATGCCGCACGCCAGCGACTACACGCCGCCCGTCCTGCTGCGCAGCCCGCACCTGCAATCGGTGTTGGGATCGAGCGCGTTGCGTCGTCGACGCGGCCGCCTGGCCCTCGCGGCGATGGGCGCGGTGACCAATGCCCACATCATCGATGCCGGCGACGGCGTGCGCCTGCAGGGCCTGCATTCGGCGACCCCCGGGCAGGCATCGCGTGGCCTGGCGTTGCTGCTGCACGGGTGGGAAGGCAGCGCGGATTCGAGCTACATGCAGTTCACCGCGGCGCGCCTGCTCGCGCGCGGTTTCGAAATCTTCCGCCTGAACTTCCGCGACCACGGCGACACGCATCATCTGAACGAAGGCCTGTTCCATTCCAACCGCATCGACGAAGTCGTCGCTGCGGCGGCCGAAGTCTCGCGACGCTACGCCACGCGCCCGATGGTCATCGCGGGCTATTCGCTCGGCGGCAACTTCGCCTTGCGCGTGGCATTGCGTGCGAAGGAAGTCGGCATCCCGCTCGCGCATGTCGCGGCCGTGTGCCCGGTGCTGGATCCGGCGCGCACGATGGAGGCGATGGAGCACGGCCTGCCGTTGTACATGTGGTACTTCGAACGAAAGTGGCGCGGTTCGCTCGCGCGCAAGCGCAAGTTGTTCCCGCAGCAGCACGACTTCGACGACAAGGTGCTCGGCCTGCGTATGCGCTCGCTGACGGCGTGGATGGTCGAACGCCACACGCAGTTCGGTTCGCTCGAGAATTACTTCGAGGGCTATTCGATCGCCGGCGACCGCCTCGCGAACCTGCGCGTGCCCGCGAGCATCCTGATGTCGGCCGACGACCCGGTCATTCCGGTCGAGGGCTTCCACGCATTGCACCTGCCGCCGACGGCGCGCCTGGAAATCGCCGAACACGGCGGGCATTGCGGTTTCCTGGAGAACTGGCGCTGCGAAGGGTTCGCCGAGCGCTGGGTCGCCGAGCAACTCGACAGCGCGATCGAGCCGGCCATGGCACCATCGCCGGCCATGGCCTGACGACAAAGGAGTTTCGACATGCGCCTGAGCAGCGAGAGTTTCGCGCACCGTGGCCGCATTCCCGCCGAATTCGCGATGGGCACGCCCGAAGGGTTCGGCGCCAATCGCAACCCGCACCTGGCGTGGTCGGACGCGCCGGCGGAGACGCAGTCGTTCGTGCTGATGTGCATCGACACCGATGCGCCGACGATCGCGAGCACCGTCGGCCGCGAAGACATGGAGATTCCCGTCGACCAACCGCGCGCGGACTTCGTGCATTGGGTGATGGTGGATATTCCGGCGAGCGTGTATTCGATCGAAGCAGGCAGTTGCAGCGATGGCGTGACCGCGCACGGGAAGCAAGCGCCGTCGGGCCCCGCAGGTTCGCGCCAGGGCCTGAACGATTACACCGGTTGGTTCGCGGGCAACGCGGACATGCAGGGCGATTACAGCGGTTACGACGGCCCGTATCCGCCGTTCAACGACCTGCGCACGCATCGTTATTTCTTCCGCCTGTTCGCGCTGCGCGTGCCGAAGCTCGATTTGCCGGCGAAGTTCACCGCCGCCGATGTCTTCCATGCCTTGCAGCCGCACGAGGTCACCGAAGCGGCGATCTACGGCACTTACTCGCTGAATCCGAAGGTCAACGCGGGTTGAGCGCGCGCGTCGCGATCGTCACCGGCGCGAGTCGCGGCATTGGCGCGGCGATCGCGCGGACGCTTGCGGAGGCTGGCTGTCATGTCGTCGCGGCGGCGCGTTCGCAGGAAGCGTTGGACGCGATGGTCGATGCGCTGCCCGTGTCCGGCCTCGCGCATGCGTGCGATCTCTCGCAACCCGATGCAGCAGCGCAACTCGTCGAAGCGACGCTCGCGCGGTTCGGCCGGATCGACATCGTGGTCAACAACGCGGGCGCCACGCCGCGCGGGGATTTCTTCGCGTTCGATGACGCGGCGTGGGCCGATGGTTTCGCGCTGAAGTTCTTTGGTGCGGTGCGACTGTCTCGCGCGGCTTGGCCGCATCTGGTCGAATCGCGCGGCTGCATCGTCAATATCGCCGGCATCGGCGGGCGCACGGGCAACGCCGAATTCACCATCGGCGGCAGCGTCAACGCAGCACTACTCAATCTCACGAAGGCGCTCGCCGACCGCGGCGTGCGCGATGGCGTGCGCGTCAACGCGATCAACCCGAGCAGCATCGCCACCGAACGCACGCAGGTGCGCATCGATCGCCTTGCGGCCGAACGCGGGATCGCCGCGGACGTGGCGTCGAAAGAACTCGCACGCGAGTTGCGCGTCGCGCGCTTCGGCACGCCGCAGGAGATCGCCTCGGTCGTCGCGTTCCTCGCGTCCGACGCGGCGAGCTACATGCAGGGCGCGATCGTCGACGTCGACGGCGGACAGACCCGCACGCTCTGATCGCTCAGCGCGCAGGCACCAGCAGCAACAGCGCGACGCCCAGGATCACGCGATAGACGGCGAACACCGTGAAGGTGTGTGTCTGGATGTAGCGCAGCAACCACTTCACCGCGGCGAAGGCCGTCAGCGCGGACGCGACGAAGGCCACGGCGAGCGAGCCCCAGTCTTCGCCGGCCAGGCCGCCGTCGCGCGCGACGTCGAGCAACTCGTAGCCGGTGGCCGCGAACATCGTCGGGATGCCGACGAGGAACGCGAATTCCGTCGCCGCCTTGCGGTCGGTCACGCCGAACAACAACGCGACGAAGATCGTGGACGCCGAACGCGACGTGCCCGGAAACACGCCGGCCACCACCTGCGCCACGCCGACGAGGATCGCGACCGTCCAGGTGATCGTCGCGCGCTCGCCGAGCGTGAGCGCGCGCTTGGCCGCCAGTTGTTCGGCGACCACCATCCACACCGCGCCGATCACCAGCGCCCACGCCACCGGCGCGACTTCCTCCGGCAATTCGAACCCGAGCTTCTTCACGATGACGCCGAGCACGGCCGTCACGCCGAACGCCACCGCGAGCTTGATCGCGTAATCGCGCGGCGGTTGTCCGTGCACGGGCTGCGCCTTGCCCGGATGCAGGAAGCTGTCGGCGAGTTGCCACAGGCGCTCGCGATAGATCAGCACCACCGCGAGGATCGCGCCGGCCTGGATCGCGATGTTGAACAGATCGCTGCGGTGTCCCAGCCAGCGCTCGGCGATGAGCAGGTGGCCGGTGGAGGAAATCGGGAGGAACTCGGTGATGCCTTCGATGATGCCGAGCAGGAGCGCGGCGAGGAAGTCGGTCATGGGGAAGGCGTCGTCGGGTCGGGAGTGGGCGAAGGGCGCATCGTAGGGCATCGCGCGTGGGGCGCGGCGTCACGGCCGGTTTCGCGTTGGATTGGTGCAAGGATCGCATTCGGCTGCACCATCTGGGGGCATGCGTTCGGCGGCAGTCCCGCGGAATTGCTTTCGAATCAATCGGTTGGCATGGCTCCGGGGCTGGCACGGCCCTTGCTCTCCCTAGGACATCCCGGCTGCGTGCCGGCCCCGTACCCGTCCCAGGAAATCCGCCATGTCCCTCGAACACGTCGAAAAGCTCATCAAGGACCACAAGGTCGAATTCGTCGACCTGCGCTTCTGCGACATGCGTGGTGTGCAGCACCACGTGACCTTCCCGAAGTCGATCGTCGACGCCGCGCTGTTCGAGGACGGCAAGATGTTCGACGGCTCGTCGATCTCGGGCTGGAAGGGCATCCAGGAGTCCGACATGGTGCTGCTGCCCGACGCCAGCACCGCCTTCCTCGATCCGTTCACCGCCGACCCGACGCTCGTGCTGACGTGCGACATCCTCGATCCGGCGACGATGCAGGCCTACGGCCGTGATCCGCGCGGCGTCGCCAAGCGCGCCGAAGCCTTCCTCAAGTCCAGCGGCGTCGCCGACCAGGCCTTCTTCGGCCCGGAACCCGAGTTCTTCATCTTCGACAGCGTGCGTTTCGCCAACGACATGGGCCACACCTTCTTCCACGTCGATTCGGAAGAAGCCGCGTGGAACTCGGGCCGCGAATACGAAGGCGGCAACACCGGCTACCGTCCGATGGTGAAGGGCGGCTACTTCCCCGTCGCGCCGCTCGACTCGCTGCACGACCTGCGCGCCGAAATGTGCAAGACGCTGGAACAGGTCGGCATGGAAGTCGAAGTGCACCACCATGAAGTCGCGAACGCGGGCCAGTGCGAAATCGGCACCAAGTTCAACTCGCTGGTGAAGAAGGCCGACGAACTGCTGACGATGAAGTACGTCATCAAGAACGTCGCCCACCGCAACGGCAAGACCGTCACCTTCATGCCCAAGCCGCTCGTCGGCGACAACGGCAGCGGCATGCACGTGCACCAGTCGCTCGCCAAGGGCGGCGTGAACCTGTTCTCGGGCGACGGCTACGGCGGCCTGTCGCAGATGGCGCTGTGGTACATCGGCGGCATCTTCAAGCACGCGCGCGCGATCAACGCGTTCGCCAACTCGACGACCAACTCCTACAAGCGCCTGGTGCCGGGTTACGAAGCGCCGGTGATGCTCGCCTACTCGGCGCGCAATCGTTCGGCCTCGTGCCGCATCCCGTACGTGGCCAACCCGAAGGCGCGCCGCATCGAGATCCGCTTCCCCGATCCGATGAACTCCGGTTACCTGATCTTCGCCGCGCTGATGATGGCCGGCCTGGACGGCATCAAGAACCAGATCGACCCGGGCGCACCGAGCGACAAGGATCTGTACGACCTGCCGCCGGAAGAAGAGAAGAACATCCCCACCGTGTGCCACTCGCTGGACCAGGCGCTCGAAGCGCTCGACAAGGACCGCGAGTTCCTCAAGGCCGGCGGCGTGTTCACCGACGACTTCATCGACGGCTACATCGCGCTGAAGATGCAGGAAGTCACGCGCTTCCGCGGGGCGACGCATCCGCTCGAGTACCAGATGTACTACACGCTGTAATTCGCTGCGCTCCCTCCCCTGCGAAGGCAGGGGAGGGCCGGGGTGGGGTTGCTTCGGAGAAGACGCATGGTCGACAAGGGCGACGTCGCGTGGATGTTCATCTCCACCGTGCTCGTGATGCTGATGATCGTCCCCGGCCTCGCGCTGTTCTACGGCGGCCTCGTCCGCGCGAAGAACATCCTCTCGGTGTTGATGCAGGTCCTGGTCGTCGCCTCGCTCGCCCTGGTGCTGTGGGTCGCGTACGGCTACTCGCTCGCCTTCGACGGCGGCAACGCGTGGATCGGCGGGTTCGGCAAGGCGATGCTCGCGGGCGTCGGGCCTTCGTCGACCGTGGCGACCTTCACGCAGGGCGTCTTGATTCCCGAACTGGCGTACGTTGCGTTCCAGGGCGCATTCGCGGCGATCAGTTGCGCACTGGTGGTCGGTGCGATCGCCGAGCGCGCGAAGTTCGCGGCGGTGCTGTTGTTCGCGGCGTTGTGGTTCACCTTCGCTTACCTGCCGCTCGCGCACATGGTGTGGGCCGGCAACGGATTCCTGTTCAAGCTCGGTGCGCTCGATTTCGCGGGCGGCACCGTCGTGCACATCAATGCGGGCGTCGCGGGGCTGGTCGGTGCGTACATGCTCGGGCCGCGCATCGGTTTCGGTCGTGAGCGTCTTTCGCCGCACAACTTGCCGCTGACGTACGTCGGTGCGTCGCTGTTGTGGGTCGGCTGGTTCGGATTCAACGCGGGCTCCGCGCTGGAAGCCAACGGCGTCGCCGCACTCGCGCTCGTCAACACCTTGCTCGCCGCGGCGGCTGCCGTGCTCGTATGGAGTGCGATCGAAGCGGTGCTGCGCGGACGCGCGTCGATGTTGGGTGCTGCTTCAGGCGCCGTCGCCGGATTGGTCGCGATCACCCCCGCGTGCGGCACGGTCGGCGTCGGTGGTGCGATGGTGATCGGCGCGTGCGGAGGTGCCGCGGGATTCTGGGGCGTCAACGCACTCAAGCGCCATCTGCGCGCCGACGATTCACTCGACGTCTTCGGCATCCACGGCGTGTGCGGGATCGTCGGCGCGGTGTTGACCGGTGTGTTCACGGCACCGGCGCTCGGCGGCACGGGCGCAGCGGACTTCGACATCGCGCGCCAGGTGGCCGTGCAATTCGCGGGCGTGGGCATCACGCTCGTTTGGTCGGGGCTGGTGGCGTTCCTCGCGTTCCAGATCGCCAAACGCCTGCGCGGGCTGCGCGTGGATCACGACAGCGAGCGCGAAGGCCTCGACATCAGCGCGCACGGCGAATCGGCGTACGAAATCTGACTCAGCTGCGCAACCGCACCGGCGGCGTGCCCGCGCTCTTCCCGTCCACGAACATCCCAACGCGCTCGCCGACGCGACGGAACAACAAGTCCACGCGATCGCCACCCAGCGCCACATCGTGCAGGCGCACTTCGTCGATGCCGTCCGGCAAGCGCGGGCGTTCGACATGGATCTCGCCGCGCAGGCCATCGATCTCCACGCCCAGGCACGCCTGCAACAGCATGAACGGTGCGCCCGCGGCCCAGGCTTGCGGCATGCACGCGACGGGGTAGGCGATCGGCGGCGCACCTTGCACGCGTCGGAAACCGCAGAACAATTCAGGCAGGCGCATGTCGAAGTTGACCGCGGCCTCGAACGCGCTGCGCAGCAATTGAACGGCGGCATCGCGATGGCCGTAGCGCGCGATGCCCGCGGCGCACAACGCGGTGTCGTGCGGCCAGATCGACCCGTTGTGGTAACTCATCGGGTTGTAACGCGCCTGGCCCGAGGCGAGCGTGCGCAGTCCCCAACCGGTGTGGAAATCGTGTTCCATCAAGCGCCCGGCCACGGCGGCCGCGCGCGTTGCGTTCGGCAATCCGCAATACAACAAGTGGCCAGGATTGCTCGATCGGACGGCGCACAACGCGCCGTCGCCATCGACCGCGATGCCGTAGAAGCCCTGATCTTCCATCCAGAACTTCGCTTCGACCGCCGCCTGCATCCGCGCCGCACGTCCGGCCCACACCTGCATGCCGGTCTCGTCGCGGCGCAACTCTGCGAGCTCGGCCATCGCGCGAAAGGCCGCGTACGCATAGCCCTGCACTTCGACGAGCGAGATCGGTCCCTTCGGGAAGCGCCCGTCCGCATGGAACACCGAGTCCTCGCTGTCCTTCCAGCCCTGGTTGGACAGGCCGGTGGATTCACCGCGCGCGTAGTCCAGGAACCCGTCGCGGTTGGCGTCGCACACGCGCTCGATCCAACCCGTCGCGGCAAGCAACGCCGGCCACAGCGTGTCGACGAACGCCGCATCGCCCGTGCGTCGCGCATACGCGCCGGCGAGCATCACGAACAGCGGCGTCGTATCCACGCCGCCGTAATAGCGGCCGAAGGGCAACTCGCGCAGCGCCGACATCTCGCCGCGTCGCGTCTCGTGCATGATCTTGCCGGGCGCCGAATCCAGGAACGACGACTCTTCCTGCGCCTGGTGCGCGGCGAGAAAGCCGAGCACACCGCGCGCAATGCCGGGATCCAGCCACAAGGTTTGCAGCGCTGTGATTACTGCATCGCGGCCGAAGGGCGTCGAGAACCAGGGGATGCCCGCGTACGGATACGGCCCGGTTTCCAGCTCGCTCGTGAGCAATGCGAGATCCGCGCGCGAGCGCTGCATCCACGCGTCGAACAACGGCCCGCTGCTGCGCACGCGTGCGCCACGGCGACCGCGCGAGCGCATGCGCTTGCGTGCCTTCGCGGCGGCATCGCGATGTCGTTCGCGCGAGGGCAGGGGACCGCCCGGTTCGCTGCCGACTTCGATGAACAGCGATTGATCGACGCCCGGCACCAGCTGCAGCAGGAATTCGAACGTCGCGCCGTCCACGTGCGTCGCCGGCTGCGAGAATGCGATCGCCGACTTGCGCACGAGCTTGTCGAGGCCTTCGTAACTGAATGTCACGCCGCGCGGACCCAGGGACGCCTCGGGATCCAGCAACTTGCCGCGCGCCGCACGCACCTGCCCGCGCACCTCGAACATGTCGCGGAAATCCGCGGCCACCTCGATGCGCAGCGGCGCGACGAACGCACTCGTGCCGTAATTCATCAGGGTGATGCGCTCGAACAACCGTTCTTCGAACAGGAACCGCGCGCGCAACAGATGGATGAGGCCATGCGCTGCCGCCGCGGTTTCGCCGAGCGGCGGCAACTGGCGGTTGGTCATGTGCGCGAGGAAGAACACGTTGTCCGCGGTGACCGCGGCGCTCAGCAACGCCGGTTGCGTCTCGCCCAGGCGCAGGCGGAACATCGACAGCAAGCGCGTGTCGTCGCGGAACAACCCGGTGCTGCCTTCCTCGACATCGCCGTAACCGTTGGCGACGAGGAAGCTGTCGCCGTCCTTCAGGACATGGGTCGAATACAGCGCGGCGGTCGCCGCCGGATCCATGCGCGATCAGGCCATGCGCAGGCCGAGGTCCTGCGACCGGCCTCGCACGAGTTGCGAATAGAGCCGCACGTAGCGCTCCGCCATGACTTCCGAGGTGAAGCGGCGCTCGAAGACCGCACGCACCGCGGCGCGGTCGTAGCGCATCACTTCGCGCGTCGCGGCGACCGCGTCGTCCTCGTTGTCGACGATGCGCCCGGTCTGTCCTTCGTCGATCACCTCGGGCACCGAACCACAACGCCACGCAACCACCGGCGTGCCGCACGCCATCGCTTCGATCATCACGATGCCGAAAGGCTCGGGCCAATCGATCGGGAACAACAACGCGGCCGCGTTGCCGAGGAACTCGGGCTTCTGCGCATCGCCGATCTCGCCGACGAAGCTGACATCGGACGCGCCTTCCAGCAACGGTGCGATCTCGCGCTCGTAATACGCCTTGTCCTGGCCGTCGATCTTCGCAGCGATCTTCAGCGGCATCCCCACGCGCCGTGCGATGGCGATCGCGCGATCCACCCGCTTCTCCGGCGAAATGCGGCCGAGGAAGGCGAGATAGTCGCCGCGCGGATTGGCATTGAATGGCAACAACGTCGCCGGAAGACCGTGGTGGACCGTGCCTATCCAGTTCGCGTTGCGCAGCGGGCGGCGCTGATCGTTGGAGATCGACGCGAGCGGGAACTGATGCCAGCGGCGATAGGCGCCCGGCAGATCCTTCAGATCCAGACGGCCATGCAGCGTCGTCAGCGTGTGCGACGCGCAATCGGCGAAGAACGGGAACTGGATCATGTCGACGTGGAAGTGCAGCACGTCGAACTCATCCATGCGCTGCCGCACGTCGTGCAACATGCTCATGTGCGCTGCGAGGTCGGATTTGAGATCGGCCGGATCCAGGCGGATCGCCTGGTCGCGCACCGACACCAAGTCGGCGCGCGTCTGTGCTTCGGCCGAAGCGAACAACGTGACTTCGTGGCCGGCATCCACCAAAGCATCGGTGAGCCAGGCCACCACCCGTTCCGTGCCGCCGTACAGTTTCGGCGGAACCGCTTCATAGAGCGGGGCGATCTGCGCGATTTTCAAGTTGCATTCCCAAGGGCCGCACGACAGCGGCGACCGAGGGCCTACGTTAGCGACGCGACCGTATACGAGGCGTGCGTGCAAGCGTTTACGCGCGTGTGCGTCGCATTCAGGCTCGCGCAACGGTCGCTAACCGCGCGGCCCACCCATCACCGGGAGAATCACGCCGTTC
Organism: Noviluteimonas gilva; assembly: GCF_009740395.1. Taxonomy (GTDB): domain Bacteria; phylum Pseudomonadota; class Gammaproteobacteria; order Xanthomonadales; family Xanthomonadaceae; genus Noviluteimonas; species Noviluteimonas gilva. The sequence goes on along the minus strand of NZ_WOXT01000001.1, from coordinate 547,823 downwards.
ACGTAGGACGCCGTCACGGGCGATGCGAGGAACACGAACGCCGGCGAGATCTCCTCGGGTTGCGCAGGCCGCCCCATGTCGCTCTTCTTGCCGAACTCCGCGACTTTCTCCGCGGGCGCGTCAGCGGGATTCAACGGCGTCCACACCGGTCCGGGCGCCACCGCGTTCACGCGAATGCCGCGATCCAGCAGGTTCGCCGCGAGCGATTTGGTGAACGCATGGATCGCGCCCTTGGTCGCCGAGTAATCGAGCAATTGCTTGCTGCCGAACAGCGCCGTTTCCGAACCGCAGTTGATGATCGACCCGCCTTCTTCCATGTGCGGCAACGCCGCGCGCGCCATGTGGAAGTAACCGCCGATGTTGGTCTGCAGCGTTTCCTGGAAGCGCTCTTCGCTGATGTCTTCGATGCGCTCGCTGTGCAGCTGGAAGGCTGCGTTGTTGACCAGCACGTCGAGCTTGCCGAAGGCCTTCAGGGTCTTCTCCACCGCTTGTTCGCAGAAGCGCACGGACTTCACGTCGCCGGGAATCAAGAGGCATTTGCGGCCTTCGCGTTCGACGCATTCCTTCGTCAGTCGCGCATCCTCGTGTTCGGACAGATACACGATCGCCACGTCCGCGCCTTCGCGTGCGAACAGCACCGCGACGGAGCGTCCGATGCCCGAGTCGCCGCCGGTCACGATCGCCGACATGCCGTCCAGCTTGTTGCTGCCGACGTAATCCGGTGCGAGGAAGCGCGGCTCGAGTTGCAAGTCATGCTCGTTGCCGGGCTTGGCGATGTGCTGCGCGGGCAGTTGCGTCGGTTGCTTTCGAAGGCCGGCTTGCGTCGGCTTCTTCGCCGGCTTGGCTGCCTTGGATTGCTTGGCATCCTTCGCGTCCTGCTCGGCCTGGGCGGCACGATGCTTGCGTGCGGTCGCTTCGCCGGCGCCCTTGCCGGTTTTCTGCTCGGCCATGTCGCACCTGTCGTCGAGGAAGGCTTCGACGTTATCGACCGATGCGTCGAACCGGCATGAATCATCCATCACGCCGCGCAGCCCAACGCCGCGCTAGCTTCATCACGTTCATGAAGCACAAGGAGCGAGTCATGCCGCGCGACCACCAGGGCGATCCACCCCCACAACGCCACGCCATCGAACATCGCGATCCGCGCATGGCGCATCGTCCGCGCGACGAGGATGTGCGCATCGATCGTCGCGACCGCGAGCTCTACGATGGACTGCCGTCGGTGACCAATCGCGATTTCGCACCCGTCGCCGATGGGGCCGTCAGCTATCGCGGCGTCGGCCCGACACAGAATTGGCGCAGCGACGAGCGCATCGGTGAATTGCTGCACGAACGCCTCACCGGCGCAGACACGATCAACGCGACCGCGGTCATCGCCGCGGTGACCGACGGTGTCGTCACGCTCAACGGATGGGTTCCCGAGCGGCCGATGAAGCACGATGCCGAAGAGATCGCCTGGAACATCGCCGGCGTGAAGGATGTCCACAATCGCATCACGATCGGCGAATCCGTCGCTGCGTTCGGCAAGCCCGGGGAAGCGGTGCGTTCCGGTTTCGATCAGCAGGGCAGCGGTTTTTCGAGCTCCGATCGCGTCGACATCTCCGATCGCGACATCGGCGACGTGGGCGACGAACAGGACGCGTGACATCACGCGATCACCCCACGTCCACCCGAGCCTCACGGCAAATCGGGAGAATGAGCGGGATGGAATCGCGTGATGCGCCCCAACGCGACGGCGTGCTTCCCTTGCCGCCGTCGCCCGCGCCCGACTGGGCCTTGTTCCTCGATGTCGATGGATGCTTGCTGGACTTCGCGCCGCATCCTTCGCAAGTGATCGTGCCTGCGCATTTGCAACGCGACATCGTTCGCTTGTCGGAGATGCTGGGCGGCGCGCTCGCGCTCGTGAGCGGTCGCTCGCTGGATGCGATCGACGACGTGTTCGGCGACTTGCGCGCGATTCCCGCGGCCGGCATGCACGGGCTGGAACGACGCGAACCCGATGGACGCCGCACGTTTCCGCCCGTCGCGCCGGAATCGCTCATCGGCATCTACGCAGAAGCGCAACACGTCGCGATCAACTACCCCGGCGCGATCGTCGAACGCAAGGGCCCCAACCTCGCGCTGCATTGGCGCGCCGCGCCCGATGCGCGCGACGCGTTCCGTGCATTCGCCGCAGCGGCCTTGCGCGTGTTGCCCGACTATCGCGTGCAGGGCGGCGACATGGTGCTCGAACTGCGCCCCGGCGGCGCATCCTCGCCCGACAAGGGCACGGCGGTCGAAGGCTTCATGGCGCAAGCGCCGTTCCGCGATCGCACGCCGGTGTTCGTCGGCGACGATCTCACCGACGAGCATGCGTTCTCGATCGTCAACGCCTACCAGGGATTGAGCGTGCTCGTCGGCGATCGCGCCCCGAGCGCCGCGCGTTGGCGCCTTCCCGATCCCGCCGCGGTGCGCGCCTGGCTCGCGCGCGCCACCGCCCATGATGGAGTGCACGCATGATCCGACCGGCGAACCTGGACCTCGGCGTCATCGGCAATGGCACCTTCGGCGCGCTGCTCGATGCGAGCGGCACGGTGGTTTGGTGTTGTCTTCCCGCATTCGATGGCGACCCCGCGTTCTGCGCGCTGCTTTCGCCCAAGCGCGACGGCGGCATGTGGGGCATCGAGATCGAGAACTTCGCCGACAGCGAACAACACTACATTCCCAACACCGCGATCCTGCGCACGATCCTGCGCGACAGGAGCGGCGGCGTGGTGGAAATCACCGACTTCGCGCCGCGCTGGCGACATTACAACCGTCTCTATCGACCGGTCGGTTTGTATCGGCGCGTGCGTCCGCTCGCCGGCGCGCCACGCATCCGCATCAAGCTGCAGCCGCTCGCCGAGTGGGGCGCGCGCGAACCCGAGCGCACGTGGGGCAGCAACCACATGCGCTGGCTGTTGCCGGGTCATGTGCTGCGTTTGACCACCGACCTGTCGCTGCGTTTGCTGCGCGACGAACTCCCCTTCGTGCTCGATCGCGAATTGCACTTCGTCCTTGGCCCCGACGAAACGCTGACGCAACCGATCGGCGCCTTCATCCGCGACGCCGAGGAACGCACGACGATCTATTGGCGCGAGTGGACGCGATATCTCTCCATCCCGCTCGAATGGCAGGACGCGGTGATCCGCAGCGCGATCACGTTGAAGCTTTGCCAGTACGAAGACACCGGCGCAATCATCGCGGCGATGACCACGTCGATCCCCGAAGCGCCGCACACGCAGCGCAACTGGGATTACCGCTATTGCTGGCTGCGCGATGCGGCCTTCGTCGTGCGCGCGCTCAATCGCCTGGGCGCGACGGCGACGATGGAGGAGTACATCCGCTACATCTTCAACCTCGTCACGGGCGAGCGCGCCGACCTGCAGCCGGTGTACGGCATCGGTTTCGAAGCGGCGCTGCACGAAGACGAAGCCGAAGGGCTCGAAGGCTATCGCGGCATGGGCCCGGTGCGCGTGGGCAACCTGGCGTGGAAACAGGTGCAGCACGATGTGTACGGCAGCGTCATGCTTGCCTCGACGCAGTTGTTCTTCGACCAGCGCCTGCAACAACCGGGCGATGCGTCGACCTTCGCACGCCTCGAACCGCTCGGCGAACAGGCGTGGTTGATGCACGACCAGCCCGATGCCGGTTTGTGGGAGTTCCGCGGCCGCACGTCGGTCCACACGTACTCGTCGGTCATGTGTTGGGCCGCGTGCGACCGCCTCGCGAAGATCGCCGCACGCTTCGGTCTCGGCGATCGCGTCGAACATTGGCGCGGGCGCGCGGATCGCATCCACGCGACGATCATCGAGAAGGCCTGGAACGAAGAGGCGGGTCACTTCGCCGATGCATTCGGTGGTGATCGCCTGGATGCGAGCTTGCTGTTGCTCGCCGATACCGGCTTCATCGAAGCGAGCGATCCGCGTTACGTCGCGACGGTCGAAGCCATCGGCAAGGGATTGCGGCGCGGCCACGGGTTGTATCGCTACATCGCGCCCGACGATTTCGGCGCGCCGGAAACCAGCTTCACGATCTGCACGTTCTGGTACGTCGAGGCGCTCGCGGCGATCGGTCGCACGGACGAAGCGCGCTCGCTGTTCGAGAGCGTGCTCGCGCGGCGCAACCCACTGGGCTTGTTGTCGGAAGACCTCGGCTTCGAGGATGGCGAAGCGTGGGGCAACTTCCCGCAGACGTATTCGCACGTCGGGCTGATCAGCGCCGCGATGCGCTTGTCGCGCCCCTGGCAGGAGGCGACGTAATGAAGGGCCGACGATGAGTCGCCTCGTCATCGTGTCCAACCGCGTGGCGATGCCGAACGAGCATCGCGCGGGCGGACTGGCCGTGGCGATGCGCGCGGCGCTCAAGGAACACGGCGGCATGTGGTTCGGGTGGAGCGGCAAGCGGACGAAGGATGCGTCCGGCACCTTGCACACGACCGAGAACGGCAATACGACTTATTGCACGATGGATTTGTCGGTCGAGGACTTCGACCACTACTACAACGGCTTCGCGAACCGCACGCTCTGGCCGTTGCTGCACTTCCGCCTGGATCTCGTCGACTACCGGCGCGACACGCAGGATGGGTATCGGCGCGTCAATGCCTTGTTCGCCGAAAAGCTCGCCGCGCAATTGCGCGAGGACGACATCGTCTGGGTGCACGATTACCACATGATTCCGCTTGCGCAGCGCTTGCGCGAACTGGGTGTCGGCAATCGCATCGGCTTCTTCCTGCACGTGCCGATGCCTTCATCGGATCTGCTCGCGGCGCTGCCGAACCACGAAGTGTTGTTCAGCTCGCTCGCCTCCTACGATCTCGTCGGCTTCCAGACCGAGCGCGACCTGGATCGCTTCCAGAGCTACGTGCGCCTGTACATCGGCGGCAAGGCGTTCTCGGATGGGCGCATGCGCACCGCGGATGGGCGCGAGTTCCGCGCGGCCGTGTTCCCGATCAGCATCGACACCGAACACATCGCGCGACAGGCGAAGGCCGCGAGCACGCGCGCCTCGGTGCAGCGTTTGCGCGAAAGCCTGGGCGCGCGCGTGCTGACCATCGGCGTGGATCGTCTCGATTACTCCAAGGGGTTGCCCGATCGTTTCCGCGCGTTCGAGCACTTCCTCGATCGCTACCCCGACCTCCACGGCCAGATCACGTATCTGCAGCTCGCACCGGTCTCGCGCAGCGAAGTGCCGGAATACCAGGCGCTGCGCCGCGAACTGGAAGGTCTCGCCGGGCACATCAATGGCCGCCACGCATCGCCGGACTGGACGCCGTTGCGCTACGTCAATCGCGACTTCTCGCACGGTGTGTTGACGGGCTTCTATCGCAGCGCCGACATCGGATTGGTGACACCGCTGCGCGACGGCATGAACCTCGTCGCGAAAGAGTTCGTCGCCTCGCAGGATCCGGAAACGCCGGGCGTGCTGGTGTTGTCCCGGTTCGCGGGCGCTGCGGCGGAGATGAAGGAAGCGCTGATCGTGAATCCGTACGACCTCGACGGCGTGGCCGATGCACTCGCGCAAGCACATGCGATGCCGGCAACTGAACGCAAGGAACGCTGGAACGCGTTGCTCAAGCGCTTGCGCCGTTACGACATCACCTTGTGGCGCCACAAATTCCTCGAAGCGCTGTCGGGTTAGCCGCCGCCGGCGAATCCGTGCTGGCGCCACGCTTCGAAAACCACGACCGCGACGGCGTTCGAAAGATTCAGGCTGCGATTGTCGGGCCGCATCGGCAGGCGCAGGCGTTGCGCTTCCGGCACCTGCGCGAGCACGTCGTCGGGCAAACCGCGCGTCTCGGGGCCGAACAGGAAGGCATCGCCTTCGCCGTAGTGCGGTGTGTCGAATCGCGTGCGGCCGCGCGTGCTCAGTGCGAACAGGCGTTTGGGCGCGATCGCCGCCAATGCATCGTCCAGAGAGTCATGGACCTGGAGCTTGGCGTATTCGTGATAGTCGAGGCCCGCGCGGCGCAGTTGTGCATCTTCGAGCGTGAAGCCGAGCGGGCGAATCAGATGCAGGCGTGCGCCGGTGTTGGCGCACAGGCGGATCACGTTGCCGGTGTTCGGCGGGATCTCGGGTTGGAAAAGGACGACATCGAACATCCGCACATTGTGCGACGGATCAACCCTTGCCTGCTTTACCCATTAACAGTCGGGATCTCGACCTTGCGCAGCACGTGCAACGCACCCGGCAGCATCGAATGGAAATCGACGCGACGCTCGACCGGCGCTTCCTCGGCAGCGGCGGCGGCCGCGGCGGCCAGGCAATCCTCCGACGGCGCGGCGGCACCGGCCGGCGCGATCGCACCGAACAGGATCAGCAGGGCGGCGACGGGGAGGGCGAGCAAGCCGCGCTTGATCTGGGTGTGGAGGGACATGGCGAACTCCTTTCGAATCGTCGGACGTCATTGCCCGGATATCCCTTTGGATGCACGAGATATGCCAATGGTTAACGTGTTGATTCGAAAAGAATTGCCTGCGGCGTAGGGAGTGTCCGCGGACGTCCGCGCCCTCACCAGGCCATCGGCTGTCCGCGCCAATCGAGGAAACGGCCGCTGTCGGCGTCCTTCAACGCGCCAATCGTCTCCAACAACCCCGCGGCCGATTCCTCGGGTGCGATTTCGCCGCCCGCGCCGCCCATGTCGGTACGGACCCACCCCGGACTGAGGGCAACGACCTTGATCCCGCGCGGTTTCAGCGCGAGGGCGAGCTGCACCGTCGCCATGTTCTGGGCGACTTTGCTCATCGAATAGCTCGGCGAACGGAACTCGTTGCGCGCACTCAGCGACGCCATCTGTGTCGAGATGTTCGCCACCGTCGCGCCGTCTTCCAGCAAATGCTCCAGCGACTGCACGAGGAGCAGCGGCCCGATCGCATTGATGCGCAGGCTGTCCTCGACCACCTCCGCGCTCAATTTCCCCCAGCGTTCTCCGCTGTGGAGCACGCCGGCGTTGTTGATCATCAGGCCCAATTTCGCGTCGTCGAGCACCAGCGGCAACTCGCGCGCGAGTTCCCCGCGCGATTTGTCCGATGCGACATCGAGCGGCAAGACATGCAGGCGCCCCGGATATTCACCGGTCAGCGTGTTCAGGGCGGTGGCCTTGCCCGGATGGCGCGCGGTGGCGACGACGCGGTCGCCGCGCGCGAGCAACCCGCGCACCAATGCGAGGCCGAGGCCGCGATTGGCGCCGGTGACGAGGCTGTGGGCTGGCGTGGCCATGCGCGTCCTTGTCGGGTGTGCCGTCCGACCTAGTGTATCGGCGCCGGGGGCGGGCTAGGATCGAAGGTCGTACAGATCGCCTTGCGACCAGGAGCCTCTTCCGCATGACCCCGACCCGTCCCTTCGCCACCGGCGCCCTCGCGCTCGCACTGTCCGTCGCCCTCGGCGGCGCGGCCTTCGCGCCCGCGCCCGTGCAGGCGAAGACGCCCGCCGCGTCCACCGTCGACATTCCGTACGAGACCTTCACGCTGCCCAACGGCCTGCGCGTGGTCGTGCACACCGACCGAAAGGCGCCGATCGTCGCGGTCAATCTCTGGTACCACGTCGGCAGCAAGGACGAACCCTCGGGTCGCAGCGGCTTCGCGCACCTGTTCGAACACCTGATGTTCAACGGTTCGGAGAACCACAAGGGCGACTTCTTCCCGCCGCTGGAAACCGTCGGCGCCACCGACCTCAACGGCACGACGAACACCGACCGCACGAATTACTTCGAGAACGTCCCCACCACCGCGCTCGACACCGCGCTGTGGATGGAATCCGACCGCATGGGCCACCTGCTCGGCGCGATCGACCAGGCCACGCTCGACGAACAGCGCGGCGTGGTGCAGAACGAAAAGCGCCAGGGCCAGAACCAGCCCTACGGCCAGGTGTGGGAAGTGCTGCAGAAGACGATGTATCCGGCCGGCCACCCGTACCACCACACCACGATCGGTTCGATGAACGATCTGGACGCCGCCAAGCTCGAGGACGTCAAGAACTGGTTCCGCACCTGGTACGGCCCGAACAACGCCGTGCTCGTGCTCGCCGGCGACATCGACGTGGCCACGGCGAAGCAGAAGGCCATGGAATTCTTCGGCGACATCCCGGCCAGCCCGACGATGGCGCAGCCGAAGGTCGATCCGGCCAGGCGCACGCAGACCACGCGCGCGACGATGGAAGACAAGGTGCCGCAGACGCGCATCTATCGCGTGTGGAATGTCGCGCAGTACGGTGCGCCCGACGTCGAGCGTTTGCAGTTGCTCGCGCAGGTGCTCGGCGGCAGCAAGTCTTCGCGCCTGGACAAGCGTTTGCTGTTCGACGACAAGACCGTCGACAGCGTGTCGGCCTACGTCGACGCCTCGCAGCTGGGTTCGAACTTCCTCATCCAGGCCGACGTGAAGCAGGGCGTGGACGAAGCGAAGGTCGAGGCCGCGATCGATGAAGAACTCAAGCGCCTGATCGCGCAAGGCCCGACGGCGGCGGAACTCGAACAGGCCCGCACCGTGTTCAAGGCCGGCTTCGTGCGCGGCATCGAACGCATCGGCGGCTTCGGCGGCAAGGCCGACGCGCTCGCCGAGTGCGCGATCTACACCAACAACCCCGGTTGCTTCCGCGAGAGCCTGAAGACCATCGAGACCGCGTCGGTCGCCGACATCCAGAAGGCCGGCAAGGAATGGCTCGCGCAGGGCGACCACGTGCTGGTCGTGCAGCCGGGCACGCGCAAGGATCTGCCGGAAGATCCGGCCGGAACGCCGGCGCCGTTCGAATTGCCGAAGGCCGATCCGAAGTACAAGACCACCGCCAGCACGGTCGATCGCAGCAAGGGCGTGCCGGTCACCGACGACTTCCCGTCGCTCAAGTTCCCGGCGCTGCAGCGCGCGACCTTGAGCAACGGCACCAAGGTGATCCTCGCCGAACGCCACGACATTCCGGTCGTGCAGATGAGCTACATGTTCGGCGGCGGCTATGCCTCCGACCAGGGCAAGAAGCTCGGCACCTCGGGCTTCGCGATGGGCATGCTCGACGAAGGCGCCGGCGACATGGACGCGCTCGCGTTCGGCAACCGCGCCGAAGCGCTGGGCGCCAACCTCGGTGCGTCGGCGTCGCTCGATGGCGCGACGGCGTATCTGTCGGCGCTGAAGGAAAAGCTGGATCCCTCGCTCGACCTGTTCGCCACGATGCTGCGCAATCCGCGTTACGACCAGAAGGAAATCGATCGGGTCAAGGCGACGTGGATCGCGGGCATCAAGCAGGAGAAGGCCAAGCCGCAGGGCGCCGCGATGCGCGTGTTGCCGCCGTTGTTGTACGGCGACCATCATCCGTACGCGATTCCTTTCAGCGGCACGGGCACCGAAGCCTCGATCGGTTCGCTCACGCGCGATGACCTGGTCGACTTCCACAAGGCTTGGGTGCGTCCGGACAACGCGACGCTCGTGATCGTCGGCGACACCACGCTCGCCGAAATCACGCCGATGCTGGAAAAGAAGTTCGGCGACTGGAAGGTCGAAGGCAGCGCGCCGAAGCTCGCCGCGCCGACGCCCGTCGCGCTGCCGAAGCAGCCGCGCGTGTTCCTGATCGACCAGCCGGGTGCGGTGCAGGCCAATCTCTACGTCGGTCAGGTAATTCCGTCGAGCAAGGATGCCGGTGCGGTGAAGGTCGATTTCGCCAACAGCGTGCTGGGTGGCGAGTTCTCTTCGCGCCTCAACATGAACCTGCGCGAAGACAAGCACTGGGCCTACGGCGCGTACAGCATGGCGTCGAACGCGCTGGGCCAGCGCCCGTGGATGGCGTTCGCGCCGGTGCAGATCGACAAGACGGCCGAATCGCTCGCCGAGCTGCGCCGTGAAATCACCGAGTACGCCGACGGCAAGGCACCGCCGAAGCCCGAGGAAGTCACGCGCATCCAGAACACCGAGATCCGCGGCATGCCCGGTTCGTACGAAACCGCCGGCGCGGTGATGTCGACCATCGGCGGCATCGTGCGTTACGACCGCCCGGACGATTACGTCGTGCAGCGCATGAAGGAAGTCGAAGGCCTCGACGCCGCGCAGGTCGCGCAGGCGGCCAAGGCGATCGATCCGAATGCGCTGACCTATGTCGTCGTCGGCGATCTGTCGAAGATCGAGCAGCCGGTGCGCGCGCTGAACATCGGCGCAGTGTCGGTGGTCGATGCCGACGGCAAGCCGGTCGGCGGCGCGGCCACGGCCCCGGCGGCGAAGAAGTGATGCGCCTCAAGATCGTGGCGCTCGCCCTGGTGTGCACGCTTCCGGCGTGCACGTGGGTCCACATGGCACCGGGCGCGAGCGCGGTGACCGTGGTGCAGGGCGTGCCCGCCGGGTGCGAGAAGCGGGGCGAGGTCGAGGTGTCCGTGAAGGACAGCGTCGCCTTCTACGACCGCAATGCCCTGCGCGTGCAGGACGAGTTGGAGACGCTGGCCCGCAACGAAGCGCCCGGATTGGGCGCGGACACGGTCCAGGCGCTCGGCCCGCCCGCCGACGGCAGCCAGCGTTACGCGGCCTGGAAATGCAAGTAAAAGCAGGTAAGTAACAGCCGTTCCCGCCCCGTCCCAAACCGGCTGAACCGCTCAACTTCATGAATCCTCGGGTCCATCGCGGCCCGGGGACAGCCCCGAACCGTGTGCAGCGGCGGTGAAGCCGGTATCCTGACGGGCTCCGCGAACCAGCAGTACGCTGCCGTACGCGGAGCACTCGCACCAAAGCCCCGCTTCCGAACCTGCAAGGCATCGCCCATGTTGTTCCAACACGTCGCCATCGCCGGCCTCGCCCACGTCGACGCCCCGCGCCGATTGAGCTCGGACGAAATCAACGCCCGCCTCAAGCCCACGCTCGATCGCCTCGGCATCAAGACCGACGTGTTGAAGGACGTCGCGGGCATCCATGCGCGCCGCTTGTGGGATGAAGGCATGCTGGCTTCCGACGCGGCGACGCTCGCCGCGGTGAAGGCGCTTGCCGACGCCGGCATCGACCCGAACAAGGTCGGCCTGCTCGTCAACACGTCGGTGAGCCGCGATTTCCTGGAGCCGTCGACCGCTTCGATCGTCAGCGGCAACCTCGGCCTGTCCGACATGTGCCAGAACTTCGACGTGGCCAATGCGTGCCTTGCGTTCCTCAACGGCATGGACATCGCCAGCCGCATGATCGAACGCGGCGAGATCGACTACGCGCTCGTCGTCGACGGCGAGACCGCCGACCTTGCGTACGAGCGGACCGTCGAGCGCCTGTTGCGCGCCGAAACGACCGCAGAAGAATTCAAGAATGAAGTCGCGACGCTGACGCTGGGCTCCGGCGCCGCCGCGATGGTGCTCGCGCGCGCCGAACTCGTCCCGGGCGCGCCGCGCTACAAGGGCGGCGTCACGCGGGCGGCCACCGAGTGGAACAAGCTGTGCCGCGGCAACCTCGACCGCATGGTCACCGACACCCGCATGCTGCTGATCGAAGGCCTCAAGCTCGCGCAGAAGACGTGGGCCGCGGCGAAGATCGCGCTGGGTTGGGTCGCCGACGAGATGGACGAGTTCGTCATCCACCAGGTCAGCCAGGTGCACACGGCGGCCTTCGTGAAGGCCTTCGGCATCAACCCGAAGAAGGTGCTGACCATCTTCAACGAGCACGGCAACATCGGTCCGGCTTCGGTGCCGATCGTGCTGTCCAAGCTGCGCGAGATGGGCCGCCTGAAGAAGGGCAGCCGCATCGCGCTGCTCGGCATCGGCTCGGGCCTGAACTGCTCCATGGCAGAAGTCGTCTGGTGAAGCGGGACGGCAAGCCGTTCCCCGACTACCCGTTCACGCCGAAGCGGATCTCCATCCGCGACGGCATCGCGCTGTCGTATCTCGACGAAGGCCCGCGCGACGGCGAAGTGGTGGTCATGCTCCACGGCAATCCGTCGTGGAGTTACTACTGGCGCCATCTCGTGCTCGGCCTGCGCGATCGCTATCGCTGCATCGTGCCCGACCACGTCGGCATGGGCCTGTCGGACAAGCCCGACGACGCGGCGTATCGCTACACGCTGCAATCGCGCGTCGATGACCTCGAAACATTGCTCACGTCGCTCGGCATCGATGGCCCGGTGACGCTCGCCGTCCACGATTGGGGCGGCATGATCGGCATGGGTTGGGCGATGCGCCACTCGCTGCGCGTGAAGCGCTGGGTGGTGCTCAACACCGCGACGTTCACGCTGCCCGACGCCAAGCCGATGCCGTGGCAGTTGTCGCTCGGGCGCGATTCGAAACTCGGTGCGTTCGCGATCCGAGGTTTCAACGCGTTCTCGGGCATCGCGTCGTATGTCGGCGTCGAACGCCGCATGCCGGCCGACGTGCGCCGCGCCTACGTCGCGCCGTACGACACCTGGGACAACCGCATCGCGACCCTGCGCTTCGTGCAGGACATCCCGCTGCGCGAAGGCGATCCGGCATGGGAGCTCGTCTCCGCCGGCGGCCGCGCGCTGCAGGCCTTCGCCAATCGTCCCGCGTTCATCGGCTGGGGCCTGCGCGACTTCGTGTTCGACAAGCACTGCCTGGATACGTTCACGCGCGCGTGGCCGAATGCGGAAGTGCAAGCCTTCGACGACGCCAACCATTACGTGCTCGAGGACAAACATGAAGTCCTCGTGCCGGCCATCCGCACGTTCCTGGATCGTCATCCGCTGACGTGAGCGCCACCTGCAACATCGCCGCATCGCTGCCTGCGCTCGCACGCGAGCGTGGGGAGCAGGTGGCGATGCGTTGCCCGGGCCGCGACGGCCGTTACGACATCGCGATCACCTACGCCGACCTCGACCGCCGCAGCGATGCGATCGCCGCGGGCCTGGCGCGTCGCGGCATCGTGCGCGGCACTCGCACGGTGGTGATGGTGCGGCCGACGCCCGAGTTTTTCCTGCTGATGTTCGCGCTGTTCAAGGCGGGCGCGGTGCCGGTGCTGGTGGATCCGGGCATCGACAAGCGCGCGCTGAAGCAGTGCCTGGACGAAGCCGCACCCGATGCGTTCATCGGCATTCCGCTCGCGAATTTCGCGCGCGTGTTGCTGCGCTGGGCGCCGAGCGCCTATATCCGCATCACCACCGGTCGCCGCGCGATCCTGTCGGACGCGACGCTCGCCGACATCGAGCGCGACGGCGCCAACGCTGGCCCGCAACTCGCCGACACGCAACCCGACGACGTCGCCGCGATCCTCTTCACCAGCGGCTCGACCGGCGTGCCGAAGGGCGTGGTGTATCGCCATCGCCATTTCGTCGCGCAGGTCGGCATGTTGCGCGATGCGTTCGGGCTGGAAGCCGGCGGTGTCGATCTGCCGACATTCCCGCCGTTCGCGTTGTTCGATCCCGCGCTCGGTGTCACGTCGATCATTCCCGACATGGATCCCACGCGACCGGCGAAAGCGGATCCGCGGCGCTTGCTGCAGGCGATCGAACGCTTCGGCGTGACGCAGTTGTTCGGTTCGCCTGCGCTGGTCGCAGTGCTTGCAAGACACGGCGCGCATCTGCCGACGGTGAAGCGCGTGTTGTCCGCCGGTGCGCCGGTGCCGCCGGATGTCGTCGCGCGCATGCGCGAACTGTTGCCCGACGATGCGCAACTCTGGACGCCCTACGGCGCCACCGAATGCCTGCCCGTCAGCGTGATCGAAGGCCGCGAATTGCAGGCCACGCGCGAAGCGACCGAGCACGGCGCAGGCACTTGCGTCGGCCGCCCGGTGCCGCCGAACGAAGTTCGCATCATCCAGATCGACGACGACGCGATCGAACACTGGTCCGATGCGTTGCTCGTGAAGCCGGGACAGGTTGGCGAGATCACCGTCGCCGGTCCGACGGCGACCGACACGTATTTCCGGCGCGACGCCGCGACGAAGCTTTCGAAGATCCGCGAGGTCACCGCGAGCGGTGAACGCATCGTGCATCGCATGGGCGACCTGGGTTGGATCGATGGGGAGGGGCGCCTGTGGTTCTGCGGGCGCAAGACGCAGCGCGTGGTGATCGACGACACGGCGACGCTCTGCACCGAACAGGTCGAACCGATCTTCAACCTGCATCCGAGCGTCAAGCGCACGGCGTTGGTCGGCATCGGAACGAAGGGCGCGCAAACGCCGGTACTCTGCTATGAGCTTGCCGCCGGCAGCGACGGCGCCGATGTCGCGCACGAACTCCGCCACATCGCCGAAGGCCACGTCCACACCGCGAAAATCCAGCACTTCCTGCCGCACCCCGGCTTCCCCGTCGACATCCGCCACAACGCCAAGATCGGGCGTGAGAAGCTGGCCGTGTGGGCGGCGAACAAACTGAAGGGACGCGCATGAAAGTCCTGGTCACCGGCGGTGGTGGATTCCTCGGGCAGGCGCTGTGCCGCAACCTCGTCGAGCGCGGGTTCGACGTCGTCAGCTTCAATCGCGGGCTCTATCCGGCGCTCGATGCGCTGGGCGTGCACCAGGTGCAGGGCGATCTCGCGGACCGCGATGCGATGGTCAACGCCGCGCAGGGCGTCGGCGCGATCTTCCACAATGCGGCGAAGGCCGGCGCGTGGGGCCCGTACGACGACTACTTCCGCGCGAACGTGCTCGGCACGCGCAACGTGCTCGATGCCTGCCGCACGCACGGCATCGCACGCCTGGTGTACACCTCGACGCCGAGCGTCACGCATCGCGCAACGCATCCGGTCGAAGGCGGTACCGCCGACACCGTGCCTTACGGTTCCGGGTTCAAGGCCGCCTACGCGACGACGAAGACGATCGCCGAGCAGGAAGTGCTCGCGGCCAACGACGCGAACCTCGCGACCGTCGCATTGCGCCCGCGCCTGATCTGGGGCCCGGGCGACAACCAACTCGTTCCGCGCCTGGCCGATCGCGCGCGCGCCGGCAGGCTGCGCATCGTCGGCAGCGGCGAGAACCTGATCGATACGACCTACATCGACAATGCCGCGCAGGCGCACATCGATGCCTTCCACCATCTCGTGCCGGGCGCCGCGTGCGCGGGCCGCGCGTACTTCATCAGCAACGGCGAACCCATGGAGGCGGCCAAGCTGGTGAATGCATTGCTGCGCGCGGTGGGCGCGCCCACGGTGGATAAACACCTGTCCTTCCGCACGGCCTACGCGATCGGCGCCGTGTGCGAGACCGCCTGGTCGATGCTCCCCTTGCGCGGCGAGCCGCCGCTGACGCGCTTCCTGGCCGAACAGCTCGCCACCGCGCACTGGTACGACATGGGCCCGGCCACGCGCGACTTCGGCTACGTCCCCAAGGTCACCATCCTCGATGGCCTGCGCCATCTGGCCGAAGCTCACGCGCGCCTCCGCTAGAATCGACGGCATGACCGCCTCGACCCCCGACGGCTTCAACTGGCGCCAACACGCCGGGCGTGCGCTCGAGGCTGCGCTCAATCGCGCGCTCGCGCTGGATCCCGACACGCGCGCCGCGCTCAAGCCACTCGACGGCCGCCGCATCCAGCTCGCGGTCGAAGCGCCCGCGCTGGCCGCGGAAGTCCGCGTGGAAGGCGAGCGCCTGGTCGTCGGCCCGGCCGACGTGGCGCGCGAACCCGACCTCGGCGTGCGCGGCACGATCGGCGGATTGATTTCGCAACTGCCGTTCTTCAAGCGCGAAGACGCACCGCCGGTCGGTCGCGTGCGCGTGTCGGGCGATGCGGATCTCGCGCGCCGTCTGCAACGCATGGCCGAACGCTTCGATCCGGATTGGCAGCAGCCCTTCGTCTCGGTCTTCGGCGAAATCCTCGGCGTGCAGGTCGCCAAGGGCGTCGCCGCCGCGTTGCGCGAAGCGAAGGCCGCGGGCAAGAGCGTCGCCGGCAGCGCGGCCGAATACGTCACCGAAGAATCGCGCGATGTCGTCGCGAAGGCCGAACTGCATGCGTTCCTCGACGACGTCGATCACCTGCGCGACGACGTCGAACGTCTCTCCGCACGCGTACGCCGCCTGAAAGTCCGCGGAGGCGTCGCATGACGCCCGTGCTGCGCGCCGCGCGCATCGGTCGCGTGCTGCTGCGCTATCGCCTCGACGATCTGCTGGACGACACGCCGGCCGAACGCTGGCTGCGCTTGATGCGTCCGTTCGTGCCGCGTGCGTCGCGCGAGATCGCGTGTCAATCGCGCGGCGTGCGTTTGCGCCTGGCGCTGCAGGAACTCGGCCCGATCTTCGTCAAGTTCGGCCAGATCCTGTCCACGCGCCGCGACCTCGTGCCGCCCGACGTGGCCGAGGAACTCACGCTGCTGCAGGATCGCGTCGCGCCGTTCGATGGCAACACCGCGCGCGTGCTGATCGAACAATCGCTGGGGCGTTCGATCGACGTCGCATTCGCGAGTTTCGACACGACGCCGCTGGCCTCCGCGTCGATCGCGCAGGTGCATGCCGCCACGCTGCACGCAGTGGGCGATGCGCCGCCGCGCGAAGTCGTGGTCAAGGTGTTGCGCCCCGATATCGAGAAGCAGATCCGCGGCGACATCTCGCTGTTGAAGTCGATCGCCGCGCTCGTCGACCGAACGCATCCGTCCGCCGACAAGATCCGCCCGCGCGAGATCGTCGCGGAGATCGAAAACACGCTGGCGGCCGAACTCGATCTGCAGCGCGAAGCAGCGAATGCGTCGGTGCTTCGACGCAATTGGCTCGATTCGAACGATCTCTACGTGCCCGAGCCGATCTGGTCGCACACCGCCGAACGCGCGCTGACGATGGAGCGCGTGCGCGGCATCCCGAGCGACGACATCGCCGCGCTCGACGCCGCCGGCATCGACCGCAAGGCGCTCGCGGCGAAAGGCGTGCGCGTGTTCTACCAGCAGGTCTTCCGCGACAACTTCTTCCACGCCGATGCGCACGCCGGCAACATCTGGGTCGATGCAGGCCGCAAGACCGACCCGCGCTACATCGCGCTCGACTTCGGCATCATGGGCCAGCTGTCCAGCGAGGATCAGTACTACCTCGCGGAAAACTTCATGGCGATCTTCAACCGCGACTATCGCCGCATCGCCGAGCTGCACGTGCAGGCCGGCTGGATGCCGTCGCACATCCGCATCGACGAGCTCGAAGCCGCCACGCGCGCCGTGTGCGAGCCGTACTTCACGCGGCCCTTGTCCGAGATCTCGCTGGCCGAAGTGCTGCTCAAGCTGTTCCGCACCGCGCAGCGTTACGAACTAACGTTGCAGCCGCAGTTGATCCTGCTGCAGAAGACGCTGTTGAACATCGAAGGCGTCGGCCGCCAACTCGACCCGGACATCGACATCTGGGCCGTCGCGCGCCCGGTGCTCGAACGCATCCTCGTCGAGCGCTACAGCCCGCAACAGCTGATGGCCGAGTTCCGCAAGCGCCTGCCCGAAATGGTGACGCGCGCGCCGGAGATGCCGCGTTTGCTGCACTCGTGGTTGACGCAACAGGTCGAAGGCCAGCACTCGTTGCAGATGCGTTCGCAGGACATCCGCGACCTCACGCAGATGATCCGCGGCGCGCAACGCCGCACGATCTCCGCGATCCTGGGTACCGGTTTGCTGGTCGTCGCCGCGGTGCTCTACGGCATGGAAGCCGGCGGCCCGCGCATCGTGGGCCTGCCCGCGGCCGTGTGGATCGCCGCGCTCGGCGGCGCGTGGGCATTGCTGGCGGCCTGGCCACGCAGGAAGTAGTACCCCCTCCCCTGCGAAGGCAGGGGAGGGCTGGGAGTGCTCCCTCCCCTGCGAAGGCAGGGGAGGGCTGGGGAGGGGTCGAGTCGACTTCAGCGCGCAAAATCAGTTTTCCCCGACAGACAACGATCGCGCATCGCAACCATGCTGCTCAGATGCAGCCCATCTGGATCCACGCCCGCCTACTTCGCAACAACGCAACGCTTTGCGAACGCAGGCTCTGGCGTCACCTGCGCGCTCGCCGCCTCGGTGGTCATCGTTTCAGGAGGCAGTATCCGATCGCCGGCTACATTGCCGACTTCGCCTGCGTTGAAGCACGCGTCGTCGTCGAGTTGGATGGCAGCCAGCATGCGGACGCACGCGCGTACGACGCCTTGCGTACACGTCGGATGGAGACAAACGGGTATCGTGTCCTGCGGTTCTGGAACAACGCATTGCTGCAACAACGCGACGCGGTGCTTGGCGTAATTCTCAAGGTGTGTGATGAACGGGCTCGATGACGCAACCCCTCCCCGGCCCTCCCCTGCCTCCGCAGGGGAGGGGGAACTGCAGACGGTCTTCGTCGACGAATTCCTCGCCGTCGTCGACAAACCCGCCGGCCTGATGGTCCACGACTCCGCGCTGGCCCGCGGCGAAACCGACTTCGCGGCCGATCGCCTGCGCGAGCAATTCGGCAAACCCATCTTCCTCGTCCATCGCCTCGATCGCGCCACCAGCGGGTGCCTGCTCCTCGCCTTCGATCGCGAGACCGCCTCCGCGCTCGGCAAGACGCTCATGGCGCGCGATGTCGAGAAGGACTACGTCGCCGTCTGTCGCGGTTGGCCGGCGGAGGAGCGCTTCACCATCGACCATCCGCTCGACGGCGGGCCGGGCAAGCCGCTGAAGAAGCCTGCGACCACCGCGTTCGAACGCATCGCCCATTGCGAACTCGAATTCCCGTCCGCGCATTTCCCGACTTCGCGCTACGCGCTCCTGCGCGCGCATCCGCTGACGGGCCGCTTCCGCCAGATCCGTCGCCACCTCAAGCACGTCTCGCATCATCTGATCGGCGACACCAGCCACGGCGACGGGCGACACAATCGCGCGTTCCGCATGCTGGGCATCCACCGCATGCTGCTGCACGCGCGTCGCCTGGCGTTCGACCATCCCGCCACCGGTGCGCGCATCGACGTGCGTGCACCGTTCGATGCCGAATTCGCCCGGGCAATCGCCCTCTTCGGCGACACACCCGACGCCTGATACAGTCGCCGACATGCTGGAAATCGCGCCCGGTCTCGAACTCCCCGACGAGGAACTCGTCGAACGCTTCGTGCGTTCGTCGGGCCCAGGCGGGCAGAACGTCAACAAGGTGGCCACCGCGGTCGAGTTGCGTTTCGATATCGCGAACTCGCCCTCGTTGCCCGAGCCCCTGCGCGCGCGCCTGCTCGCCAAGCGCGATCGCCGGCTCACGGGCGAGGGTGTGCTCGTGCTCAGTGCGCAGCGCTTCCGCACGCAGGACCGCAATCGCGACGACGCGCGCGAGCGGCTCGCGGCCTTCATCGCCAGCGGGTTGCACGTGCCGAAGAAACGCATCGCCACCAAGCCATCGCACGGCGCGAAGCTGCGCAGGCTGGACGAAAAGCGCGTGCGCAGTACGATCAAATCCTCACGTGGTGCGCGCCGCACCTGGGACGACTGAGAGCGCAGGACACAAGGGAATGTCGCCACCACCTCTCGACCCACCCGGGCACGTGCTGACGCTGCCGCCGTCGTTGCCGCGCGTGAAGGACAATCGCTTTGCGCGCTGGTGCGGCCGAACGTTGCTGCGGATGGGCGGCTGGCGCATGGTCGGCGCGTTCCCGGATTTGCCGCGCGCCGTGCTCATCGGCGCACCGCATTCGTCGAACTGGGATGGCGTGTGGGGCTTCGCGGCGAAACTCGCGCTCGGGCTCGACATCCGCATCCTCGGCAAGCACCAGCTCTTCTGGTGGCCGATGGGCCCGATCCTGCGCAAGCTCGGCGTCATCGCGGTGGATCGCAGCGCGGCGGCCGGCGTGGTCGAGCAGGCCGCGCAGCTGATCACCACGAGCGACCGCTTCTGGTTCGGCCTCGCGCCGGAAGGCACGCGCAAACCGGTCGAACTCTGGAAACCCGGATTCTGGAAAATCGCGAAGGCCGCCGGCGTGCCGGTCGTGCCCGCGTACTTCCACTATCCCGATCGCATCATCGGCATCGGGCCGGTGTTCGAACTCAGCGACGACATGCACGCCGACATCCAGCGCATCCGCACCTGGTATCGCCCGTGGCAGGGCAAGCACCACGGCACGCCCTGATCAGCGTTCGGAATGCCCGCCCTGGGCGAACTCGTCGGGCTGGATCAACTCGATGAACGCACGCGCCTGCGGCGACAGGAACTTGCCCTTGCGCACCACCACGCCGTAACTGCGCGACGGGAAGTACTGCGCGAGCGAACGCGCCGCGAGCCGCGTGCGATCGGCTTCGGTCAAACAGATCGCGGTGACGATGCTGATCCCCAAACCCATCGCGACGTACTGCTTGATCACTTCCCAGCCGCCGACTTCGAGCGCGACGGTGTAGGGCACGCGGTTCTGCTGGAACACCAGGTCGACGAGGCGATAAGTCGTGAGCCGCTTGGGCGGCAGGATCAGGCCGTAGGGCGAGAGATCCTCGAGCTTGAGGTCGGTCTTGTGCGCGAGCGGATGGTCCAGCGGCGTGATCAACATCGGCTCGAAGCGATAGACCGGCATGTAGCGCAGGTCGGCAGGGACTTCGAGCATCGAGCCCACGGCGAGGTCGACAGCGTCGGTGCGCAACAGGTCCAGGCCGCTCGCGCCGGTGACGTTGTGGAGCGTCAGGCGCACGTCGGACCGCCGCTGGCGGAAGGCTTCGACGATGCCGGGCAACAGATAGAGGATCGTCGAGGAGCCTGCGGCGACGTTGAGTTCGCCCGCATCGAGCCCCTGGACCTTGTCGTGGAAGACCGCATCCAGCCCGTCGATGCCCTCGACCAGGGGCTTGGCCAGTTCGTAGAGCACCTGGCCTTCGCGGCTCGGGGTCAGCCGGCGGCCCACGCGATCGAAGAGCTTGACCCCCAATTCGCGCTCGAGCGCCTGCAGTTGGAGGGTGATCGCCGGCTGGGACACGTAGAGTGCCTCGGCCGCGCGTGAGACGGAGCCCAGCCGCGCGGTCTGGCAAAAGGCCCGCAAGGGCTTCAGCCGGTCCGCCTTGTAGGCAAAACGCGGGGCGGCGGCCTCGAAATCCGGGCCATCAGGCTTCGATTTCGCCATCATGCGATCTTCATATAAGCGAGGCTTATCAATAGCATTGCGATAACTGTTTTGTCCAATACAGTACTGGCTCGTACGGTCGGCTCCTCAGGCATTCGCAAGGACTCGACCATGTCGGCAGTACTGCAGGACCAGGACAGCCTCTCGCCGGGGGTCACGACGACCCGCTCGATCGCGGGGCAGGAACACCTCCTCACCCCCGCCGCGCTCGCCTTCCTCACCCAGTTGCATCGCACCTTCGAACCTCGGCGGCAGGAACGCCTCGCCGCCCGCCGCGTCCGCCAGGCCGCCTTCGACGCCGGCGCGCTCCCCGACTTCCGCACCGACACCGCGCACCTCCGTTCCGGCGACTGGCGCGTGGCCGAGCTTCCGAAGGCGCTGCTCGACCGCCGCGTCGAGATCACCGGCCCCACCGATCCGAAGATGGTCATCAACGCGCTGAACTCCGGCGCGAACTGCTACATGGCCGATTTCGAGGATTCGACCTCGCCCACCTGGGACAACCTGCTCACCGGCCAGCGCGCGCTGGGCAAGGCGGTGGCCGGCACGCTCGACTGGATGGCGCCGGACGGCAGCAAGCACTACGTGCTCAAGCCCTGGGCCGAACAAGCGGTGCTGATCGTCCGCCCGCGCGGCTGGCATCTGGATGAAAAACACCTGCGCGTCGATGGTCAACCGATCTCCGCATCGCTCTTCGACCTCGGCCTGTTCGCCTTCCACAACGCCCGCGCGCTCGCGGCGATGGACCGCGGCCCGTATTTCTACCTGCCGAAGTTGCAGTCGATGGAAGAAGCCGCGCTGTGGGAAGACGTGCTCGCGCACATCGAATGCGCGCTCGGCCTGCCCGAAGGCCAGATGAAGGTCACGGTGCTGATCGAAACGCTGCCGGCGGTGTTCGAGATGGACGAGATCCTGCACGCACTGCGCACGCGCATCGTCGGGCTCAACTGCGGCCGCTGGGATTACATCTTTTCCTACCTGAAGACCTTCCGCCGCCATCGCGACCGCGTCCTGCCCGAGCGCGCACAGGTCACGATGACGCAGCCCTTCCTCAAGATTTACTCCGAACTCCTCATCCACACCTGCCACCGCCGCGGCGCGCACGCGATGGGCGGCATGGCCGCGCAGGTGCCGATCGCCGGCGACGAAGCCGCCAACGCCCGCGCGATGGAACGCGTGCGCGCCGACAAGGTGCGCGAAGTCGGCGCCGGCCACGACGGCACGTGGGTCGCGCATCCTGCGCTGATTCCGCTGGCGCGCGACGTGTTCGATACCTGGATGCTCGGCGCGCACCAACAATTCGTGCTGCGCAACGACGTGCGCGCGAAATCCGATGCCGAGTTGCGCGACGCGCTGCTCAAGCCATCCCTCGGCACGATCAGCCGCGCCGGCTTCGAAAACAACGTCGAAGTCTGCGTGCGCTATCTCGCCGCCTGGCTCGACGGCAACGGCTGCGTGCCGATCCACTGGCTGATGGAAGACGCCGCGACGGCCGAGATTTCCCGCTCCCAACTCTGGCAGTGGCTGCACAGCGACCCGCCGCTGCACCTGGACGACGGCTCGCCGATCGATTTCGCGCTGCTCGAACGCGCCCTGATCGGCCTGCCCAGCAAGTTCGCCGACCGCATGCAGCTTCCCGGCGGCGCCCGCATCAACGAGGCGATCGAGTTGCTCGAAACCCTCACCCACGCAGACACGCTCGAAGACTTCCTCACCCTTCCGGCCTACGCACGGATCGACTGACCGTCGGGTCACACGACAAGGAGCACCACGATGAAGACGAACACGCTACCGACTGCCGAACAGCTGCGCATGGACTGGACCAACAACCCGCGTTGGACCGGCATCGAACGCCCCTACAGCGCCGAGGATGTCGTGCGCCTGCGCGGCACCGTGCCCATCGAGCATTCGCTCGCGCGCCTGGGCGCCGAGAAGTTGTGGCGCTACCTGCAGACCGAAGATTTCGTCAACGCGCTGGGCGCGCTCACCGGCAACCAGGCGATGCAGCAGGTCAAGGCCGGGCTGAAGGCGATCTATCTGTCGGGCTGGCAGGTCGCGGCCGATGCGAACCTCGCCGGCGAGATGTATCCCGACCAATCGCTGTATCCGGCGAACTCCGTGCCGCAGGTCGTCAAGCGCATCAACAACACATTGCTACGCGCCGACCAGTTGCATCACGCCGAGGGCGATGACGCGATCGACTTCCTGCAGCCCATCGTCGCCGACGCAGAGGCCGGCTTCGGCGGCGTGCTCAACGCCTTCGAACTGATGAAGGCGATGATCGAAGCCGGCGCGGCCGCGGTGCATTTCGAAGACCAGCTCGCCTCGGTCAAGAAGTGCGGCCACATGGGCGGCAAGGTGCTCGTGCCCACGCGCGAAGCGGTCGAGAAACTCGTCGCCGCGCGCCTGGCCAGTGACGTGCTCGGAGTGCCCACCCTCGTCGTCGCGCGCACCGATGCCGAAGCCGCCGACCTGGTCACCAGCGACGTCGACGACAACGACCGCGACTTCATCACCGGCGAGCGCACGGTCGAAGGCTTCTACAAGACGCGCAAGGGCCTGGACCAGGCGGTCTCGCGCGGCCTGGCCTACGCGCCGTACGCGGACCTTGTGTGGTGCGAAACCGGCAAGCCCGACCTGAAGTTCGCCAAGGCCTTCGCCGAAGCGATCCACGCCAAGTTCCCGGGCAAATTGCTCGCCTACAACTGCTCGCCGTCGTTCAACTGGAAGCAGCACCTGGACGACGCGACCATCGCGAAATTCCAGAAGGAATTGGCCTCCTACGGCTACAAGTTCCAATTCATCACGCTGGCCGGCTTCCATGCGCTCAACTATTCGATGTTCAACCTGGCGCACGGCTATGCGCGCCGCCAGATGAGCGCCTTCGTCGAGTTGCAGGAGGCCGAGTTCGCCGCCGCCGACAAGGGCTTCACGGCGGTCAAACACCAGCGTGAGGTGGGCACCGGTTACTTCGACGCGGTGACGCAGACCATCCAGGGCGCCCAGAGCTCGACCGTCGCACTGAAGGGCTCGACCGAAGAAGAGCAGTTCCACCGGACGAATCCTGCCGCGGCAGCGTGACAGGCTGCACAGTTCTTGAACCCGCCATCGACCGTGGCGGGGTGAACAGGGTTGGCGGCGGCCGGACAGGTCGCCCCAATCCGTAGCTCCAGAGATGAACTCATTCAGGTGGTATCCTCGGCCGCCGGTCACGTCGGGGGATCGAAGTGTGAATCGCGACCGTGCGCCTCGTCGGCGCCGAGCTGACATCGAAGTTCTCGAACCCGCCGCGTCCCTGACTGCGGAGGAGTACGCGCTGTTCGCGCAAATCGGGCAGCAGCGTCGCGTCGAGCCTGGCGAGCGATTGTTTCGCCGTGGTGACCTCGGCACGACGATGTACGTCATCTCGCAAGGTTCGGTGGATCTCGACTTCGGCGACGACCTCGTCGCCAAGCGCCTCGGCGCGCGCGAGTTCTTCGGCGAGCTCGGCCTGCTGATCGGCGACCACGCACGCAGTGCGGACGCCACCGTGTCGAGCCCGGGCGTGCTGGTCGAATTGCGCCAGCAGGAATTCGAAACGCTGGTCGAACGCGACCCGCGCCTGCTCGCCCACTTCCTGCGCCGCGCCATCATGCGCGTGGTGCTGAACGAACAAAGCCTCATCGGCCGCCTGCGCCGCCGCAACCTCGACCTGCAGACCGCACTCGACACGCTGCGCGCGACCACGCACCGCCTCACGCAGACCGAAGAACTCACCCGAACGGATGAACTCACCGGCCTTGCGAACCGCCGCGGCTTCCACCTGCATCTGCAACAGCGCCGTCGCACCGATGAACAGCCCGGCCGCGGCCTGCTGCTGATCGACTGCGACCGCTTCAAGAACATCAACGACGATCACGGGCACCTCGTCGGCGATCGCGTGCTGCAGGGCGTCGCCAACATCCTGCGCTCGGCCGCCGGCCCGGACGACATCGCCTGCCGCCTGGGCGGCGACGAGTTCTGCCTGATGATCAAGGGCGAGCATCGCGACGACGTCATGCGCGTCGCCGAGTTCATCACGACCACCGCACATGCCCTGCACGAGATGCAGCCTTCGCCGCCGCAGATCGCCACGCTCAGCGTCGGCGCCTGCCTGGTCACTCCCGACACCGAATGGGACGACTGGTACGCCCTCGCCGATGCCGCGCTCTATCGCGCCAAGCGACTTGGTGGCAACCGTGTGGAATGGCAGGACGACGCGCTCGCGCCGGCCTAGGCGCGTGATGCAAAGGATCGTGCATGAATGACTTCGCGCAAGCCGGCTTCGATCCGGCGAGCAGCCCGCAGGTCCGCACCCTGCTTTTGACCGACCTGTGCGACTCCACGTTGCTGGTCGAACGCCTCGGCGACAAACCGGCCGCGGAGTTGTTCCGCGCACACGATCGACTCGTCCTCGATTTGCAGCAACGCTGGCGCGGTCGCCTGATCGATCGCAGCGACGGCTTGTTGTTGTTGTTCGAACGCCCGGTCGATGGTCTCGGTTTCGCACTCGATTACACCCGCGGACTGCGCGAACTCGGCGATCGCCCCGAGGTGCGTGATCGCAAACTCCTGCTGCAAGCGCGCGCGGGTTTGCATGTCGGCGAAGTGCTGACGTGGCAGAACAGCGAAGCCGCGGTGCAAGCGGGTGCGAAACCGCTGGAAGTCGAAGGCCTCGCAAAACCGCTCGCGGGACGCCTGATGACGCTCGCGCGCCCGGGTCAAATCCTGTTGTCTGCGACTGCAGAACCGCTCGCACGTCGTGCTGCGCGCGAACTCGGCGATCGTAGCGAACACCTCATCTGGAAATCGCACGGCCGCTGGCGATTCAAAGGCGTGCCCGATGGCCAGGAAGTCTTCGAAGTCGGCGAACCGGGATTCGCACCGCTGCGCGCGCCGAAACAGAACGGCGGCAAGGCGTGGCGCGACATTCCCGTGTGGCGTCGCCCGACGGCGGTCGCCGCGGAACTCTTCCTCGTCGCGGGCCTCGCCACGGGCGCGTGGTTCCTGGCGCGCCCGACGCCCGCAATTGCGTTCAACGAACGCGATTGGGTGGTCGTCGGTGATCTGCGCAATCTCACCGGTCAACCGGTGCTCGATGAATCGCTCGAACAGGCCTTCCGCATCAGCCTGGAGCAATCGCGTTACGTCAACGTGCTGAGCGACCTCAAGGTCAGGGACACGCTCGCGCTGATGAAACGTGGCCCCGCGACTACGCTCGACCGCGAGACCGCCAGTGAAATCGCGATCCGCGACGGCGCACGCGCGGTGATCCTGCCGACCGTCGCCGAAGTCGGCGGCCGCGTGCGCGTGAGCGCCGAGGTGATCGATCCGCATACGCAGACGACGGTGTATGCCGAGTCGTTCGATGGGGTGGGGGCGGGGTCGACGCTCACGTCGATCGACAAGGTCACCAGCGAATTGCGCGAGAAGCTCGGCGAAGCGGTGGCCTCGATCGAACAGACATCGGCGCCGCTTCCGGAAGTGAGCACGCCGAACCTCGATGCACTCAAGGCGTATGCGCTGGGCAATCGCAATCGTGCGAAAGGCAATGATCGCGATGCGCTGGCGTTCTATGAGAAGTCCGTCGAGCTGGACCCGAAGTTCGCGCTGGGCTGGCTTGCCATCGGCCAGATGCACGGGAAGTTCGGCGACCTGCCGGCGACGCGCAGTGCGATGGAGCGCGCGAACACACTCCGCGATCACCTGAGTGCGCGCGAGAAGTACCTGCTGGACGCAAACCTCGCGTTGTTCGGTCCGGTCGCGCCGCTCCTGCAACGCTGGCGCCAGATGATCGAAACCTATCCCGACGCGCACCTGGCGCAGTTCGGGCTGGCGCAGAACGGGATGTTTTACGCGAACGAGTACGCCGTCAGCATCCCGCACGCGAAGGCCGCGGCCGTCCCGCAGTACGAGCGCCGCGCGCATGCAATGTTCCTCCTGGGCATGTTGCAGCTGGGCCTGGAGCACTATTCCGACGCGGACCGCGCCTTCCGGGACGCAGAAGGCAGCAACCCCGCCTTCCGCACGCGCATGTTCGACCAGATCTATCCCTTCGCCGCGCAGCGGCAATGGAAACGCGTCGACGAAATGATGACGCAGCGCAAGGGCAGCGGCGTTGCGACCGACGATATCGCGCGGCCCTACAACCGGATGCTGTTCGCGATCGATCGCGGCGACTGGAAGGCCGCGGGCGAGGCTGCGCGGGAGGCCAGCACGCTGGCCGGCAAGGCCGAGCCGCTCGTTGCAGGGCGTGCCGCGTCGCTGCGAAGCGATGCGCTCGATGCGCTCGCAGGAAAAGCGTCGAAGGACGCCATGGAGAAGCGTTTGCTGGCGCGCCTGGCCGACGTGCGCGAAAACGCAGCGGCGTTGCAGGCCGCGTACCCGAAGTACGACCAACTGCTCTCACTGCAAGTCGGCTATCTGGCCGCGCGAATCGACTCGGCGTCCGTGCTCGACCGCGCGCTGGCGCAGATCGACGGCAGCGGCATCGCCGGATATCCGCCGCTGACGGATATGCGGGAAGCATTGCTGGCCGAGCGCGATCGCCTCGCCAACAAGCCCGCACTCGCCGTCGCGCGACTCAAGCCGTTGGCCGCGCGCGCCGAAACCTCGTTCCCCGTACACGCCGCCTTGTTGCGTGCCGCGCGCGCGGCAGACGACACGACGACCGCCCGCGCCGAAGCACGCTGGATCGCCTCCCATCGCGGTCGCGCGTACGTCGAAATGGGGCTGGACTACCTGCCCTCGATGCTCAACCTGGCCGACAGCAACGTGGCACTGCTCGAGATGGCCGAGCTGTCGAACGCGGACGGCAACTCCGCGGATGCGGCCCAGTCGCTGCAACAGTTCGAGCGCGCCTGGCCGCGTGCGACCCTGCCGCCGTCGCTGGCGCAACGCACCGAAGCGCTTTCGCGCGATCTCCAGAAAGCAAAAGGGGCGGGATCGCACTGATCCCGCCCCTTCGATCCAACGAATCGGATTTTCAGTCGGCGTAGAGCGCGCGCGGTGCGTCGAAATTGACGATCGCGGCCAGCGTGCGCTCGAGCTGCGGACGCGCGGCGGCGATGTCTTCCTTCGACGCCAGCGTGGCACCGGACTTCATCAGGCAGCTGCCGCCCGAGATCTTCGACGCCTCGACGGGCGCGAGGCTGCTCGCGGCCGAAGCCGGGGCCTTCCAGCCTGCTTCGACGAGCGCGGCATGCGCGTCGTTCTGGAACAGGTCGCGGAAATCATCGTCGGTCGACAGTCGGTCGAGCAGCGTCTTGACCACCTTGTGGTCGAGCGGCTCGGTCGGACCACCCTTCTTCATCGCCATCTTGAAACCCCTTGTGTGAGTGAAACCCCCGGTGCGCGACGCTACCGTTGTTCGACGCCGGTCACAAGCGCGTGGCGCCGGGCGACACGCAAATCCGCGCTTGCGGGCCCCGCGCGCCAACTCTAAGGTCGTCGCTCCGAGCGGGGGCACGAGAATGAAGGCAAGGCGTTGTGCGGTGTTGTGGCTGGAGCCGCGGGAAGTCGCCCATTTCGAACTGGACGATCTACTGGGCGGCGGCACCGGCGTGGTGAACCAGGTGCATTGGTTCGCGCACGCGCCGCATCTGTCGGAACCCGTGGCGATCGACGCGCAACAGGCGATGGTCGCCGGCGCGCTGGGCGCGACGGCATGGGTGGACTTCGATGCGCTCGAACAGGCGCATGGCGCGGCGTGCATCGCCGCGTTGGTGGCGCTTGGCCTCATCGTCTGCGACGACGCGCAACACGCGTCCAATCACCACGCCGACACGCGGTTTCGCGACGTGCAGTGGTATGGCCTGTCGTCGGTGAGCCATGCGGCCTCGCGATGGGCAGGCATCGACGCGGCGGCGGAAGTGCAGGAGGCCGGCCTCTATTCGCCGCTGGGTTTGCGCAATGCCTATGGCGTGCCGCCGCCGACGTTCCTGGATCGCGGCGCGTCGGAAGATCGCATCGTGCTCGAACGCGCCGCGTACACGGGCTTCGACGACCTCCTCGACTTGCGCAGTACCTGCCGCAACTTCGACACCACGCGCGCATTGCCTCGCGCGCAGTTCGCGAACGTACTCGAGCGCGTGTTCGGCGCGCGCGGGCAAGTACAGGCCGCCGACGACTTCGAAGTCATCAAGCGCACGAGCCCGTCCGGTGGCGCGATGCACCCGACCGAGGCGTATCTGATCGTGCAGAACGTCGAAGGCCTCGCACCGGGCCTGTATCACTACCGCCCCGGCGACCACGCGCTGCAACCGCTGCCGCCCGTCGACGATCTGGCGAAGCTCGCGTTCTATGCGGTTGGCGGGCAGCAGTGGTTCGCCGATGCGCACGTCCTCGTGGCGTTGGCGCCGCGGTTCGAACGCAACTTCTGGAAGTACCGCAACCACCCGAAGGCCTACCGGGTGACGATCCTCGACATCGGACATTTGTCGCAGACGCTGTTCCTCAGCGCGATCGAACTTGGCCTCGGCGCTTACATCACGGCCGCGATCAACGAAGTCGACCTCGAACAGGCCTTCGGCCTCACCCATTTCGTCGAAGGCCCGTTGGCGGTGTGTGGCTTTGGGATTCGATCCGATGAGATGGTGACGTCGGAATTCGATCCGAACCGCAAAGCCTGGCCGCGCAAGTCACCGCCCGCCGAGTAGCCGCTCCCCCACCCCCGCAAACTTCAACCCCACCTGCGCCACGCGCTCGTCCTTCAACGACCGCACGACCAAAACCGCTTTCCCGAGCGCGAGCCGATCGCCGACCTGCGGCTGCTCATCGAATCGCTCATCGAACAACTGCGCCGCGGTCGCGTGGTTGAAGCGCGCCGGAATCTGCAGGCCATAGAACGACGCGATCTCGCCGAGCGGCGCATCGCCGGGCAAGGTGAAGCTGCCGAACAGATCCTGCTCGGCCACGCGCGCCATGCTGCCTTCGGCGAACAGCCAATCCAGGCGCGGTGCCTGGCCGGTCGGCGCGAGCACGTACGCGTAATCGTTCGCGAGCCACGCGCCGGCTTCGTCGGGCAGCAGCACGCGGCCTTCGCGCACGATCATCGCCAGGCGCACGCGGCCAGGCAGGGCGGCGCCGCGCAACACCGCGCTGCCCGCGGCGATGCGGTAGCCGACCATGTCGTATTCGAGCTGGCCGGGGAGGTCGAGTTGGATGCGACGCGTGTTCGGGTCCGCGCGTGGCACTGCGACTTCGAACAGGTGCGCGGCGCGCCCGAGCGACCAACCTTGCACGACCAGCGAGACGAACACGACGACGAACGCGACGTTGAAATAGACCGTCGCATTCGGCAGGCCCGCGAGCAGCGGGATCGACGCGAGGAAGATGCCGACCGCGCCGCGCAAGCCCGTCCACGAGATGAAGGCGATCTCCTGTCGGCGATAACCGAACGGCGCGAGGCACGCGATCACTGCCGCGGGTCGCGCGACGAACATCAGGAACGCCGCGACACCGAGCGCGGGCCACAACAACTTGAGCAGGTTGTGCGGCGTGACGAGCAAGCCGAGCAGCAGGAACATCACCAACTGCGCGAACCACGTCGCCGCATCCTGCACGGAGAGCACTTCGCTGCGCGCGCGCATGGGGCGGTTCGCGACGACGATGCCCGCCAGATACACCGCGAGGTAACCGCTGCCGCCGACGAGGTTGGTCACCGAGAACAACGCGACCGCGCCGGAGAGCGCGAGCCAGGGATGCAGCCCCGGTGGAAGTTCGAAGGTGTTGAGCGTCCACACCATCAAACGCCCGCCGAGATAACCCGCAACGAGACCCGCGCCGATCGCCCAGCCCAGTTGCAGCGCGAGCATCCACGGATCGTGCGTGCCTGTGCCGGCGATCCAGGTCGTCATCGCGAGCGTGAGGAAGATCGCCATCGGATCGTTGCTGCCCGACTCGACTTCGAGCGTCGCATTGACGCGGCGTTCCAGATGCAGGCCGCCTGCGCGCAACAGGAAGAACACCGCGGCCGCGTCGGTCGACGACACGACGACGCCGAGCAGCGAGGCTTCCAGCCATGGCAGGTCCAGCAGATACACCGCCGCCACCGCGGTGAGCGCGGCGGTGATGACGACGCCGGCCGTCGCGAGCACGACCGACGGCAGGACGGCGCCGCGCACCTGCGCCGCGCGCGTGCGCAAGCCACCGTCGAACAGGATCACCGCAAGCGCGAGCGCGCCGACGAAATACGTGAAGCCCAGGTCCGAATACCGAATGCCGCCCGGGCCGTCTTCGCCCAGCACGACGCCGAGCAACAGGAACACGAGGAGCAAGGGAGCGCCAAAGCGACGCGCGAGCAGCGACGAGGCGATGCCCAGCAGGATGAGAAGCGCGCCGAAGAGCAGGCGCAGGTCGATGGCGTGCAGGTGCTCCAAGCGGACTCCTTGTCGGCTGTGGTCGAGTGTAACGGCGACCGTCGCTTGCCGTCGCACCCCAAGATCGTCGATTGACAACTTTGCCAACCGCGATATCTTGTGGTCGTCGGTTCCGCGGGCGCAGGTTCGCGGATGAAAAGGGAAGCCGGTCCGAATCCGGCGCTGCCCCGCAGCGGTAGGTGGAAACGAAGTCGCGCACGCACTGGGGCGGTGGTCCCGGGAAGCGGCGACGAGTAGGTGGTTCGGGCATCGCCCGATCCGTGTCCACGAGCCCGAAGACCTGCCGACAACCGCGCGATGCACGCCGCGCGGTGCCGGCCGCGGAATCTCCGGGGGGAGATGGCTGGTGACGCCGCATCGGCCGCCGCTTTTCATCGCGTGCGCGTCGCGATCGCTGCGACACCGCTTTCCCATCGTGTGGTTCCAACGACCGACTGTCGATCGCCGAGGGAGCGACGACACCGGTGCGCCATCACGGAGCCACCCATGTCACACGACACGCTCGCCGAACCGGTCGTCGCGCCCGCATTCGACCTCACGCCACCGCCCACCGCCACCACCATGTGCGTCACCAAGCGCAATGGGGCGTCCGAAGCCGTCGACCTCAACAAGATCGTCCGTGCGGTGACGCGCGCGGCCGAAGGCCTGCATGCGGTCGAACCGATGCGCGTGGCGACGCGCACGATCTCCGGCCTTTACGACGGCGCGACCACGCGCGAACTCGACGAACTCTCGATCCGCACCGCCGCGTTGCTCACCGCCGAAGAACCCGAATACGGGCGTTTGGCCGCGCGTTTGCTCTCCGCGGTGATCGCGAAGGAAGTCGCGGGCCAGGAAATCCACGCCTTCTCGCAATCCATCGCGCGCGGGCACGAAGTGGGCTTGATCAACGATCGCCTGCTGGAATTCGTGCAGGCCAATGCGCGCAAGCTCAACGACGCCATCGACCCGATGCTCGACCAGGGCTTCGACTATTTCGGCCTGCGCACGCTGTACGACCGTTACCTGTTGCGCCACCCGCGCACGCGCAAGGCCATCGAAACGCCGCAGCAATTCTTCCTGCGCATCGCCTGCGCGCTTGGCGAAGACGTGCCCGGCGCGCTCGCGTTGTATCGCGCGATGGCGCATCTCGACTATCTGCCGTCATCGCCCACGCTGTTCAACAGCGGCACCAACCACGAACAGTTGTCCTCGTGCTTCCTGCTCGACTCGCCGCAGGATTCGCTGGAATCGATCTACCAGCGCTACGGCGACATCGCGCAGCTCTCGAAATTCAGCGGCGGCATCGGCGTGAGCTTCACGCGCGTGCGTTCGCGCGGCTCGCTGATCAAGTCGACCAACGGGCATTCCAACGGCATCGTGCCGTGGTTGAAGACGCTCGATGCGTCCGTCGCCGCCGTGAACCAGGGCGGCAAGCGCAAAGGCGCGGCCTGCGTGTATCTCGAGCCGTGGCACGCCGACGTCGAGGAATTCCTCGAACTGCGCGACAACACCGGCGAGGAAGCGCGCCGCACGCACAACCTCAACATCGCGAACTGGGTGCCCGACCTGTTCATGCGTCGCGTGGAAGCGGACGCGCCGTGGTCGCTGTTCGATCCGCGCGTGGTGCCGGAATTCGTGGATCTGTATGGCGATGCGTTCGAACGCGCCTACGAGCAAGCCGAAGCACAGGGCAAGGCGACGCGCACGATCCGCGCCCGCGAGTTGTACGCGCGGATGATGCGTTCGCTCGCGCAGACCGGCAACGGCTGGATGACCTTCAAGGACAAGTGCAATCGCGCGAGCAACCAGACGCTGCGCCCGCAGAACGTCATCCATTTGTCGAATCTGTGCACGGAGATTTTGGAAGTCACGTCCGCCGAGGAAACGGCGGTGTGCAACCTGGGGTCGATCAATTTGGCGCGGCATGTCGACGCCGAGATCGGATTCGACTTCGACAAGCTTGCCGAAACCGTGCGCCTGGCCGTGCGCCAGCTCGATCGCGTGATCGACCTCAACTTCTATCCGATCGAAACCGCGCGTCGCGGCAATCTGCGTTGGCGTCCGGTGGGCCTGGGGTGCATGGGCCTGCAGGATGTGTTCTTCGCGCTGCGCCTGCCGTTCGATAGCGAAGCTGCGCGCGCTCTGTCGACGAAGATCGCCGAGACGATCTACTTCCACGCGCTCGATACCTCCTGCGAACTGGCGGTGGAGCGGGGCATGCATCCGTCGTTCTCCGATACGCGCGCATCGATCGGCGAGTTGCAGTTCGATGCGTGGAATGTTGCGCCGGAAGACACCGGCCGATGGGACGCGTTGCGCGAACGCATCCAGACGCACGGCCTGCGCAATTCGTTGCTCGTCGCCATCGCACCGACGGCGACCATCGCCTCCATCGCCGGCTGCTACGAATGCGTCGAGCCGCAGATCAGCAACCTGTTCAAGCGCGAAACGCTGTCGGGCGACTTTCTGCAGGTGAATCGCTATCTGGCCGAAGAGTTGAAGAAGCTCGGCCTGTGGACGCCGGAAATGCGCGATGCGATCAAGCTTGCGGAAGGCTCGATCCAAGGCGTCGCCGCGATTCCGGAAACCTTGCGCGACATCTACCGCACCGCGTGGGAACTGCCGATGCGCGCGCTGATCGACATGGCGGCCGCGCGCGGGGCATACATCGATCAATCCGCGTCGCTGAATCTGTTCATGGAAAGCCCGGCGATCGGCGCGCTGTCGTCGATGTACATGCACGCATGGAAGCAGGGCATCAAGACGACGTACTACCTGCGCTCGCGTCCGGCGACCAAGATCCAGAAGACAACGGTCGGTCCCGCGCCGACGCCGGCTGAGGCCATCGCCTGCTCGCTCGAAAATCCCGAATCCTGCGAGGCCTGCCAATGAGCGCCGCCCGTTCCCTGCTGCTCGACCCGGGCTTCGAGCTCACCCTGCGCCCGATGCGCTATCCGCACTTCTACGAGATGTACCGCAACGCGGTGCGCAACACGTGGACGGTGGAGGAGGTCGACTTCTCGCTCGACCTCAACGATTTGCGGCACAAGTTCGGGCCGGCGGAGCGGCATCTGGTCGAACGTCTGGTGGCGTTTTTCGCCACTGGCGATTCGATCGTCTCCAACAATCTCGTGCTCAATCTCTATCAGCACATCAACGCGCCCGAAGCGCGCATGTTCCTCTCGCGCCAGTTGTACGAGGAAGCGCTGCACGTGCAGTTCTACCTCACGCTGCTCGACACCTACCTGCCCGATCCCGCCGAGCGCGCGCGCGCATTCGCGGCGGTCGACAACATTCCGTCGATCCAGCGCAAGGCGGCGTTCTGCTTCAAGTGGATGGCGTCGATCAGCGACCTGCAGCGCCTGGAAACGCGCGCGCAGCGGCGGCAGTTCCTGTTGAACCTTGCGTGCTTCGCCGGTTGCATCGAAGGCTTGTTCTTCTTCGGCGCGTTCGCTTACGTGTATTACCTGCGTTCGCGCGGTCTGCTGCATGGATTGGCCGCGGGCACGAACTGGGTGTTCCGCGATGAAAGCGGGCACATGGCGTTCGCGTTCGATGTCTTCCGCACGGCGCGCGAGGAAGAGCCGGATTTGGTGGACGATGAGTTCCGTGCGCAGGTCGTCGCGATGATGGAAGAAGCGGTGGAGTGCGAGGTCGCGTTCGCCGAAGACACCTTGTCGGGCGGCGTCGCAGGCCTGTCGATCCGCGACATGCGCGAATACCTGCAGTACTGCGCCGACCAGCGACTTGCGCAGCTCGGCATGCCACCGCGCTATCGCTCGCGCAACCCGTTCCCCTTCATGGATCTGCAGGACGTGCAGGAAGTGACGAACTTCTTCGAGCGGCGCGTGTCGGCCTATCAGGTCGGCGTGCAGGGTGAAGTGGCGTTCGACCACGCGTTCTAACGTTCGGGGACACCCGGTTCGTCGCGCCAACAGACGAGCGCGCCCAGCAGCAGGGGCGCGACGAGCCCCGGGAGCGCACGCGGATCGTGCAATGCGATCGGAATGGCGGCGGCGACGACCACGAGCGTCGCGATGCGCCATGTCCAGCGCAATCGGCGGGCCATGCGATGCGCGGCGCGTGCGCGCGTCGCCTGGACGACGCGCCACGCCGGAGGTGGCGTCGGCGCAGTCGCGCGAAGCCCGCGCGCGTCCGCTTCGAACAACGCCGCGATGTCTTTGTCGTCATGCATCACCGCCACCCTCTTGCAACCCCTGGAACCTGGCCCGCGCACGCGACAGCAACACGCGGATGCTGTCGGACGCCAGTTGCGTGATCGATGCGATCTCGTCGTGCGTGAAGCCTTCGGCGTACGCCAGCCATAGCAACTGGCGTTCGCGCATCGTCAGCCGCGTCCACACGTGTTGCGGGATGGCATCGTCGCTCGAAGCCGGCGCAGCGACGTCTGTTTCCACATCCCACGCCACCTCGCGCTTGTTGCGACGCGCATGATCGATGAACAGGTGCAGCGCGATGCGATACAGGTAGGCGCGCGCGTTGCCATCGAATCCCGAGGCGTCGCGCTCCAGCCAGCGCACGAAGGTGTCCTGCGCGAGGTCCGACGCCAACGCATGCGGCGCGCCCAGGCGCACGAGGTACGCCCAGATCGCCGCATGGTGCGTCGCGTAGAAGGACGCGAAGCCCTCGTCGCCCTGCATCATTCATTCGCCCAGCACGCGCCATCGACGCGCGACATACGCACTCACACCGCTCGCGATCATCAGCCCGACGCCGAGTCCGATCGTCAGCCAACCCCACCAGCGCGCGTTGTCGGCTTCGCGCACGAAGTTGATGTCGGTGCCCGGCGGCGGCGCGACGCCGTTGACGAGGAACGCCGCACCGATCGCGCACGCGATGATGCCGAACTGCAGCAGGCCGAGGATGCGGTGCGCCATCGCCGCGGGTGCGTACTCGTTCTCCATCAGCGCGCGCCCTTCGGGCGAGCGTGCGAAATCGACGAACGCATCCGCATCCCCAAAACGTTCGGCCAGGCGCAGCGTCATTGCATCCCGCGCCATGCGGCGCCGCACCTGCAATCTGCGCCGCAGGATCTGCACGGTGGCGATGGCCACGATGCCGACGACCAGTATCGCGAACATCACCAGCTCATCGCCCGACATGGTGGTCTCCTGGTTCAATTGGTGTCTGCTGACTCAACCAACGCAGCACGTTGCGCGCAAATGCCACGTTGTCGCAATCCGGCGACTGCATGCCGAACGGCTTGCGCTCGGCGACCTGCGCGGTGAGCATCGCCGCTTCGCCGAGGACGACGACACGCCCTTGCCCATACGCGAACGCCAGGCCCTGCGCGGCGCCGGCCGGGGTTTCGCGAAACGTGCCGTGATCGTCCACGGTTTCCACGGTACCGCGCGGCAGGCGCAACAGGATCGATGCGCCGGGTGGCCCGTCGAGCGATTGGCCGGTGAAGCTCTGCACGCAGGTGACCGGCGCGCCGCCGTCGCGGCCCGACACGATGGGATGCGCAGGATCCAGTCGTCCGTTGTCGCGCGTGAAGCGCAGCGGATCCGACACCTCGCCCGGCACTTCGGCGAACCCGGCATGCATGCGCACGCCGAACGCCGCCGCCAGCGCCGCGTTCGCCGCGCCGAAGGGCGCATGGTCGGCGATCAGCAACAGTCGTCCGCCGCTTGCGACCCACGTTTTCAGCGCATCGATTTCCTGCGACGAGAACGCAGGCGCGCTTCGATCCAGCCCGCCGCCCCAAGGCAGATTGATCCCGAGGAACTGCGGCTTCGCACCACCTGAGGCATTGGCGATCACGAGCACCTGCGTGCTCGCCAACATCGCGGGCGTGAACACCGAATCGGAATACCGAACGCGATAGCCATCGGCGCGCAGCAACTGTCCGAATGGCCAGTACCGCCCCCACCAGTTTGCCGTCGACGCATTGTGGTGGCCGTGGTCGATCGCGACCGTCGGCCCGGTGCCCTTCGCGAAGGCCGGCCGGGCAGGCAGTGGCCGCCACCCGTAATCCGCGCGCTGCGCGTTCCATGCGGCGTAACCGAAGGTCCCGACGAGCAGCACCGGCACCGCAGCCAGCGTCGCCAGCACCCACCGCCATCGTTTGCGTTGCCCCATCGTCCACTCCATTGCGCCCTTTACCTCCCTGACGGGCGACGGGGCGCCGGCGTTAACAGCCGCGTGTAAACGCTGGCGGCGGGCCACGCATCCGAATCCAGATACCCCCCCGCCAACGAAGAAAGGAATTCGATCGATGCGTGCAGTCAATGGACGGTTTGCGCTGGCGCTCGTCGCCACGGTTCTGGTCGCCTCCGTCGCCATCGCGGCGCCCGCAACGGACACGCAGCCCGACGCGGATTTCCTGTTCGTCGGCAGTTTCCACATGAACAACCCGGGCCGCGACGTGCACAACACGCGCGCCGACGACGTGCTCAGTGCGAAGCGCCAACGCGAGATCGCGGACGTCGCGCGCCTCATCGCGCGCTTCAAGCCGACGAAGATCATGGTCGAAGCCGACGTCGCGTCGCAGGCGAAGCTGGACCAGGCCTTCGCCGCCTCCTGCCACGGCAAGCGGCCGTTGACGCGCAACGAAACCGAGCAACTCGGCTTCCGCATCGCTTGCGATGAAAAACTGAATGGCGTCGTCGCGGTCGATTGGAACGACATGGGCCCGATCAAGGACGAGGCGAGCGTCGACTGGCCCAAGGCGATCGAACGCCACGGCCAGCAGGCGCAGCGCGCGAAGGACGACGCGATCGGCAAGGCGGTGAACGACGAAGACCAGCGCGTGCTCGACACGGGCACGATCGGCGACATGCTCGTGCGCCTGAATTCACCCGAGTGGCTGCGTGCGAATGCGCAGGCCTATTTCCGCATCGGCCTGTACGGCACGGCGGACGATCCCATCGGCGCGAACTGGGACATGCTCTGGTACGGCCGCAACCTGACCATCTTCAACAACATCGTGCGCCGCACCGAACCCGGCGACCGGGTGCTCGTGCTCTACGGCGCCGGCCACGGCAACTGGCTGCGCCAGCTCGCGACCGATTCGGGCAAGTACCGCGTGCAGGACACGCAGCGCTGGTTGCAGGAAGGCGCGCCGACGGAATGACGGCGCCGCGCGCCGCGCACTAGTGGCCTTGCATCTGTTTCGCCGGGGCGTCGGTCATCGCCGTCTCGGTGTGGATCGCGCACAGCCATTTGCCGTCGCGCCGCACCCAGGTGCTGGAATCGGACATGCGCACGCGTTCCTCGCGGTCGGCCGCGGTGGTGGTCTGGTCGACTTCGTAGGTGACGATCGCGACGTCGTCGGACGGTCGCAACACTTTCGTATTCGACAGGTCGAAGGCCTTCAGCGCGAAGCGTGGGTCTTCGGCCATCTTGCGGTAGCCGGCGTGGTCGAACTGCATCGAACCGTGGCTGGAGACCATCAGCGCGGGCTCGGCGAGCAGGCCGAGCGCGGTGTCGGTATCGCCGTCGACCATCGATTGCCAGAAGCGGTGTTCCAGCGCGATCAGATCCTTGTCGGTGTCGGGCATGACGCGTTTCTCGGGCGCGGGAGGGCGAGGTGTAACAGCGCCCGCCTTCGCACGGAGTGAAAACTCAGGTTGCCGAAGCGCCGCGGTCCAGGGTGCGGTAGCCGATGGCCTCGGCGAGATGTTGCGTTGCGATGAAATCGCTGTCGTCCAGGTCGGCGATGGTGCGCGCGACACGCAGGATGCGATGCAGCGAGCGCGCGGAGAGATCGAAGGCGGTCATCGCGCGTTCGAGCAACGCGCGGTCGTGCGGCGCGAGGCGACAGGTGGCGTTGGTCGCGCGCGCATCGAGCAAGGCGTTCGCCATGCCGGCGCGCGCGATCTGTCGCTGGCGGGCCGTCACGACACGGGCCCGCACGCATTCACTCGCTTCGCCTTCCGGCGCTTCTTCGCGCAGGGTTTCGGGCGGCACGCGCGGGACATCGACATGCAGGTCGATGCGATCGAGCAGCGGACCCGACACGCGTGCGCGATAGCGATCGATGACTTCCGGAAGACAGCGACACTTGCCGCTCGCATCGCCGGCCCATCCGCACGGACAGGGATTCATCGCGGCGACGAGCTGGAAGCGCGCCGGATATTCCGCGCGCGAGGCGGCGCGCGACACGACGACGGTCCCCGATTCGAGCGGTTCGCGCAGCACTTGCAGCGTGTGGTGTCCCCATTCGGGCAATTCGTCGAGGAACAGCACGCCGTTGTGCGCGAGCGAGACTTCGCCCGGTCGCGCATCGGGCCCACCGCCGATCAATGCGACCGCGCTGCTCGTGTGGTGCGGCGCGCGAAACGGACGCAGGCGCCAACGCGCGGCGTCGACACCCCGGCCACTGATGGATGCGACCGCCGCGGATTCGAGCGCTTCGACTTCGCTCGCTTCCGGCAACACGCCCGGCAGGCGCGAAGCGAGCAGCGTCTTGCCGCAGCCCGGCGTGCCGACGAACAAGAGATGATGTTGGCCCGCGGCCGCGATTTCCAACGCGCGACGCGCACGCAGTTGCCCGCGTACGTCGCGCAGATCCGGCGCGTGGCGTGCAACGACCTCCACGGCTTCCGCGCGCGGCAAGGTCTTCTCGCCGGCCAGCGCCGCGCAGACTTCCAGCAGGGTGCGCGCGACCACGACCTCCGCCGAGGCGACGAGCGCCGCTTCGGCCCCGTTCTCCTGCGGCACGATCAATCGCCGCTTCGCCTCCGCCGCGGCGATCGCGGCCGGCAGCACGCCGTCGACGCCGCGCAACTCGCCGGTGAGGCCGAGCTCGCCGAGGAACTCGACATCGCGCAATGCATCGTTCGACAACTGCCCGCTCGCGGCCAGGATGCCCAGCGCGATCGGCAGGTCGAATCGCCCGCCACGCTTGGGCAAGTCCGCCGGCGCGAGGTTGACGGTGATGCGCCCATCGGGAAAGGCGAACTGCGCGCACTGCAGTGCGGCGCGCACGCGGTCCTTCGCCTCGCGCACGGCGGCGTGCGGCAGGCCGACGACCGTCAACGAGGGCAGGCCACCCCCGACATGCACTTCCACGCGGACGGCAGGCGCGCGCACGCCAACGCGTGCACGCGTGTGCACGAGCGATAAGCCCATGACGGTGGCGCTAGTGGCGCGGGGCTGGCGTGTCGCGCTGCGCTTCGAGATCGGCGACGGTGCGCTCGAGCTCGTCCAGCTTCTCCCGCGTGCGCAGCAGCACGGCGCGCTGCACTTCGAACTCCTCGCGGGTGACCAGGTCGAGCTTGGACAGGCCGGTCTGCAGGACGGACTTGAAGTTCTCCTGCAGCTCTTCGCGCCCCTCGCGGAGGGAGGGCGGGACGAGGCTGCTCAGGCGCCGCGCGAGGTCGTCGAGTTTTTCCAGGTCGATCATGGCGCTCATATCCCTCAAGTCCTCGGTCTGCGCGAGCTTGTCCAAATTCCGGGCCGGCCGCCATCAGGCGATGGGGCAACGACCCGTGGGTATTTTCCTACAGCCGCTCCAAGCGCGGTTATGCTGCGGGGACGCGACATGGAGACGACGTGATGAAGATGGTCATGGCGATCATCAAGCCTTTCAAGCTGGACGACGTGCGCGAAGCGCTGTCCGAAGCGGGCGTGGCGGGCATCACCGCGACCGAGGTCAAGGGCTTCGGGCGACAGAAGGGCCACACCGAGCTGTATCGCGGCGCCGAGTACGTGGTCGACTTCCTGCCCAAGATCAAGCTGGAGGTCGCGGTCACCGACGACCAGGTCGACGCGGTGGTCGAAGCGATCATGCAGGCCGCGGGCACGGGCAAGATCGGAGACGGCAAGATCTTCGTGTGGGAACTGGATCGCGTCGTGCGCATCCGGACCGGCGAATTGGACGGCGACGCGCTCTAGTCGCCTCAGTCGAAGTACAACGTGATCCACAGCAGCGCAAAGCGATAACCGAGGAAGGTGAGCATCGCGCCGAGGGTCAGGATCAGCGCCTGCACGACGCGTGCGGCGCCCCGCGCGCCGTACACCGGCCCCGATGCGATGTACAGATACAGCGCGCACAGCACCAGGTGCGCGATCGCCAGGGCGTTGTCGAGCAGTTGCGAGGACAGGCCCCGTCCGCCGAACCACACGTCGAGCGCCGGGACGAGCAAGGCCACGCTCAGCAACAGCAACATGAACGCATGGAAGTGCAGCGAGAACGCCGCATGCGCGACGAACGGGCGGCGGCTCCGGCGATAGACGATCGCGGCCATGACGGCGAACGGCGGCACCATCAGCGCGACGAGCGACTTCGCATGGTCGGCGACCGCCTTGTCGAACACGGGTGCGTACGCAGCCATCGTCGACCCGCGCGCCGCGATGTGATCGGCGATGATCGGCTGCACCCACTCGCTCCACGGTTGATTGCGCAGGTGCTGCGCCAAGGGCGTTGCGAACACGTTCGATCCGGTCAGCGTTTCCATGCCGACGAACAGGACGTTGGTCAGCAGGAAGAACGCGATCGGCCCGATGTAGGGCTTACGCGGCCCCTGCAGGTAGCGCACCGTGAGTTGGCCCGGATGCCGGAACAGGCAGCGCACGGTGCGGATCAGGCGCGCATCGAGGTTGGTGACCGACTGCGACAACTGCGCGAGCAAACCGCGGAAGCGCAGGTCGCGCGCCCGCAGGCGGCGTTCGCCGCAGGTCGGGCAGTACTCGGTGGCCACGTCCCGAACGCAGGTCGGGCACGTCCATGCCGTTTCGTCGCTCACGCCGAGGGTTATACACCCCGGCGTGAACAACGCCGGACGTTATTCGCCGAGCGCTTCGGCCACGAACGGAATCGACGCCATCGCGCCCTGGTGGACGTCGGCGGTGTAGTACTTGGTCTTGAACGTCTTCGCGCGCGCATCGACGGCGCGGTAGTCGAAGCCGCCGGACTTGCGCGCCAGCGTGCAGCTCCACCAGCCCGTCGGATAGCACGGCTGCGGGAAGGGCAGCGTCTTGAACGTGGTGAAGCCGGCCTTGCCCATTTCGCCGCGCATTTCCTTGATCAACTCGAGCAGCACCAGCGGCGACTCGGACTGCTGCACGAGGATGCCGTCGTCCTTCAGCGCGCGGAAGCACGAGGCGTAGAACGCCTTGTTGAACAGGCCTTCGGCCGGGCCGACCGGATCGGTGGAATCCACGATCACGATGTCCACGCTGCCCGCCGGGCAATTGGCCATGTACGCGATGCCGTCGTCGAACAACAACTCGGCGCGCGCATCGTTGTTGGAATCGCACAACTCGGGGAACCACTTCTCCGCCATGCGCGTGACTTGCTCGTCGATGTCGCACTGCGTGGCCGATTCGACGCCCGGGTGCTTGAGCACTTCGCGCAGCGTGCCGCAGTCGCCACCGCCGATGATGACCACGCGCCTGGGGTCGCCATGCGTGAACAGCGCCGGGTGCGACATCATCTCGTGGTACAGGAAGTTGTCGCGCGTGGTGAGCATCATCGCGCCGTCGATCAGCATCACGTTGCCCCAGTCGGTGCTCTCGAAGATTTCGATCTTCTGGAACGGCGACTGCACCTCGTCGAGCTTGCGCGTGATGCGATAGCCGATGGCCGAACCGGCGGGCTCGAAGTTCTCGTACATCCAGGTGGGTTGCGTCATCGCGGCGGGTCCGGCGGGGCGTGGGGGCGCGCATTGTAGGGCGTCGGCCGTTTTGGCGGTGCGTTCGGGCCATGGGGCCTATACTTCGCGCCCTTTCCATCCCCCAGCACGAGGAAGCACGCCGATGACCGGTTGGTCCGTCGACCAGGCCCGCAAGACCTACTCCATCCCGCATTGGTCGGAGGGGTATTTCGATGTCGATGGCGCCGGGCGCGTCACGGTGTTGCCTCGCGGCGGACAGGGCCCGGCGATCGCGCTGTCGGAGGTCGTCGACCGGGCCAAGGCCAACGGCGCCAAGCTGCCGTTGCTCGTGCGCTTCCCCGACATCCTCGGCGACCGCCTGCGCAAGCTGCAGTCTGCCTTCGCGCAGGCGCAGGCCGATTGGGACTACAAGGGCGGCTACACGGCGGTCTATCCGATCAAGGTCAACCAGCACGCCGGCGTGGCGGGCACGCTCGCCTCGCACCACGGCGAAGGCTTCGGCCTGGAAGCCGGCAGCAAGCCCGAACTGATGGCCGTGCTCGCGATGAGCCGGCCGGGCGGGCTCATCGTCTGCAACGGCTACAAGGATCGCGAGTACATCCGTCTCGCGCTGATCGGCCGCAAGCTCGGGCTGCAGACCTACATCGTGGTCGAGAAGCCCAGCGAGCTGAAGCTGGTCATCGAGGAAGCGCAGGCGCTGGACGTGCGGCCGGGCATCGGCGTGCGCATGCGGCTGGCCTCGCTCGGCGCGGGCAAGTGGCAGAACAGCGGTGGCGACAAGGCGAAGTTCGGTCTCTCGCCGCGCCAGGTGCTCGACCTGTGGAAGACGCTGCGCGACAGCGGCCACGGCGACTGCCTGGGCCTGCTGCACTTCCACATGGGCTCGCAGATTTCCAACGTCCGCGACATCGCCAACGGCATGCGCGAGGCGGTGCGTTACTTCGTCGAGTTGTCCAAGCTCGGCGCGCAAGTGAAGTACATGGACGTCGGCGGCGGCCTGGGCATCGATTACGAAGGCACGCGTTCGCGCAGCTATTGCTCGATCAACTACGGCGTCGCGCAATACGCGAACAACATCGTGCAGCCGCTCGCCGAAGCCTGCGAAGCGCACGCGTTGCCGCAGCCGCGCATCGTCACCGAATGCGGTCGCGCGATGACCGCGCACCACGCGGTGCTGATCGCGAACGTCGCTGAAGTGGAAGAAGCACCGGAAGGCCGCGTGCCGCCGATGCACGACGACGAACCCGCGGTGATCCGCCACTTGCGCGAGCTGCACGACGAACTCGATTCGCGCCCGGCGGTGGAGCTTTTCCACGACGCGCAGCACCACCATGGCGAAGGCCTGTCGCTCTACGCGCTCGGCCAGATCGACCTGACGCATCGCGCGCGCATCGACGATCTGTTCTACGCGATCGCGCATGCCGTGCGCGCGCGCCTGGACGTGGGCGAGCGTTCGCATCGCGACCTGCTGGACGAGTTGAACGAGCGCCTGGTCGACAAGTACTTCGTCAACTTCAGCGTGTTCGAATCGATGCCGGATGTGTGGGCGATCGACCAGGTGTTCCCGATCGTGCCGATCGAACGCCTCGACGAAGCGCCCGCGCGCCGCGGCGTGATCGCGGACA
This sequence comes from Noviluteimonas gilva, assembly GCF_009740395.1. Classification (GTDB taxonomy): domain Bacteria; phylum Pseudomonadota; class Gammaproteobacteria; order Xanthomonadales; family Xanthomonadaceae; genus Noviluteimonas; species Noviluteimonas gilva. The sequence continues at coordinate 503,339 of NZ_WOXT01000001.1, read as the reverse complement.
TGACCTGCGATTCGGACGGCAAGATCGATACGTACGTGGAAAACGAAGGCCTCGACAGCTCGTTGCCGCTGCATCCCTTGCGGCATGGCGAGATCTATCGCCTGGGCTTCTTCCTCGTGGGCGCGTACCAGGAAATCCTCGGCGACATCCACAACCTGTTCGGCGATACCGATGCGGTGGAAGTGCACCTCGACGGCGATGGGTATGCGATGAGCCAGCAACGTCGTGGCGATACGACGGACGTGATGCTGGATTACGTCGGGTACAAGCTGGATGCGTTGCGAAGTGCGTACGCGAAGAAGGTCGACGACGCGGGATTGCCGGCGGAAGAGAGCGCGCGGATGAAGGATGCGCTCGAAGCCGGGCTCACTGCGTATACGTATCTGAGCGACGAACCCGTCTGAAGCTCTTCTCCCTCCCCTGCGAAGGCAGGGGAGGGCCGGGGAGGGGTTGCGTCAGTCGCGCGCAATCTGAAAACCGGCGAACGACTGCCGCGTAGGCATCATCTCCAACCGATTGACGTTCAGGTGGGGCGGCAGATTCGCCACCCACCAGATCGTGTCGGCGATGTCGTCCGCCGTCATCGGGTGCGCGCCCTTGTACAGCGCATCCGAGGCCGCCTGGTCGCCGTGCGTGCGCACGAGCGTGAACTCGGTTTCCGCCATGCCCGGCTCCAGCGCGGTGACGCGCACGCCCGTGCCGTGCAGGTCCGCGCGCAGGCCGAGCGAAAACTGCGAGACGAAGGCCTTCGTGCCGCCGTAGACGTTGCCGCCGGCGTAGGGGTACGTCGCCGCCGTCGAACTCACGTTGACGATCGCGCCCTGGCGTTCGATCAGCGTCGGCAGCAACGCGTGCGTGAGCACGACGAGCGCGCGCACGTTGGTGTCGATCATCGTCTGCCAATCGGTGAGGTCGGCTTTCTGCGCGGGCAAGGTGCCCTGCGCGAGGCCGGCGTTGTTCACGAGCAAATCGATGCCGGCGAAGTGCGGCGGGATGGCGTCGAGTGATGCGCGCATCGCGGCCTCGTCGCGCACGTCGAAGACGGCCGGATGCACGCGATCGGCGCCGAGTTCGTCGACGAGTGCTTGCAGGCGATCGGCGCGGCGGCCGGTGGCGACGATGTTCCAGCCGCCCGCGACGAACCGTTTCGCGGCCGCGGCACCGAAGCCGGAGGTCGCGCCGGTGATGAAAGCTGTGCGGGGCGTGGTCATCGTTTCACCAGAGATAGGGAATGAGGCGTTTGGTGGTGCCGGCGTAGTCGGGCCACGCGTCGGGGAAGGCGTCGGCGAGCATGCGTTCCTCCACGCGGATGCGATGCAGGAATGCGAGCGCGGTCGGCACGAAGGCGACGAGCGCGGGGAGCCATGCGCCGGTGCCCAGGCCGAAGCCGGCGACCGTCATCAGCGCACCGGTGTACGCGGGATGCCGCAGCAGGCGATAGGGCCCGCGTCGGATCAACGTCTGCCCGGGATGGATGGCGATGTCGACGGTGAAGTAGCGCGCGAGCGTGTGCACCGACCACCAGCGCAATGCCATGCCGGCGCCCATCACGGCCATGCCCGACCAAGCGAGGCGTGCGTCGCGTGCAGCGAGTTGCCCGTCGTCGCGGATCGCCAGCCAGAGCGCGAGCGCCATGCTCGCGAAGATGACGACGAACAGGATGTTGAGCGTGCCGTGGTCGCGCGCCTTGCGCTTGTCGCCGGAGCGACGCAGGCCGATCCACGACTGGCTGATGGCCCAGGCGATGCACGACGCGACGAAGACGTGCGCGTGTGTCATCGCCCGCGTGCGATCAACGCGCCTTGATCGCCATCGCCGGCAGGCCGCCGCCGCTCAGGCGCTTCTTGGCATCGGCGAGCTCGGACGCACTGCCGTACGGCCCCATGCGCACGCGATAGACGGTCTTGTCGGCGATCTGCGCCGATTCCACGCGCGCGCTCAAACCGAGCATCGCGATCTTCGCCTTCACCGCTTCGGCATCGCCGCTGGCCTGGAACGCGCCGGCCTGCAGCAGGTAGCGCGTGCCGTCGTCCTTCGGTTCGGGCTTGGTGACCGACGCGGCGGTGGTGGCCGGCGGCTGCGTGTTGGGCGAGGCGTTGGCATTGCTGGTGACGGCCGGCTGCGCGATGTCGGCGGCATCGGGATTGGCGGCGGCTTGCTGCTGCTTGGTCGCCGCGGCCTCGCGCGCTTCTTCCGCGCGCGCGGTTTCCGCGAGCTCGGCGTCGGACAGCGGCACTTCGTTGGAGGGCAGCAGCGTGTAGAAGTCGTACTGCGTTTCCTTCGGCTTGTCGCCCTTGGCCGGCGACGGCGTGGACTCGGGGACGATCGCATCGTCCTCTTCGGCGCTCGTCGTCGACTTGGGCTGCGCATCCGGATTGGGCTTCGGACGGAAGAAGCCGTCGCCGTCGCCCTTCGGCCAAAGCTTGGGCACGCCGACGACCAGCGCGAGACCGAGCGCAAGCCCAGCGAACAACCAGATCCAGGCGGGGTTGGAATCGCCCCCGTTGCGCTTCGCCTGCGACTTCCCGCGTCGTGCCGCCATCACATCTTCTCCGGGGCCGATACGCCCAGCAAATCCAAACCGTTCTTCAGCACCTGGCCGGTGCCGACGCTCAGCGCAAGACGCGCGTCGCGCTGGTTCGCATCATCCACCAGGATGGGCTGCGCGTGGTACCAGACGTGGAAGGCATTCGCCAATTCACGCAGGTATTGCGCGATGGCGTGCGGCTCGAGCGTCACGGCGGCGGTTTCGACGACTTCCGGGAAACGCGAGAGCTCCACCAGCAACGCCTGCGCCTGTTCATCCACCAGCGTATCCACGTGGCGCAGGCCGTTCGACATCTCGAAGGTGAAACCCTTCTCGGTGGCCTGGCGCAGCAGGCTGCACACGCGGGCGTGGGCGTACTGCACGTAGAAGACCGGGTTGTCGTTGCTCTGCGAGCGCGCCAGGTCGATGTCGAAGGTGAGCTGCGAGTCGGGCTTGCGCGCGACCAGGAACCAGCGCGTGGCATCGCGCCCGGCTTCCTCGATGAGGTCGCGCAACGTGAGGTAGCTGCCCGCGCGCTTGGAGAGCTTCACTTCCTGGCCGCCGCGCATGACGGTGACCATCTGGTGGAGCACGTACTCCGGCCAGTTCTTCGGGATGCCGCAGTCCAGCGCCTGCAGGCCGGCGACCACGCGCGCGAGCGAGCCGTGGTGGTCCGCGCCCAGCTCGGTGATCGCGCGCTCGTAGCCGCGCTGCCACTTGGAGCGGTGGTAGGCCACGTCCGGCAGGAAGTAGGTGAACGTGCCGTCGGACTTCCGCATCACGCGGTCTTTGTCGTCGCCGAAGTCGGTCGTGCGCAGCCACAGCGCGCCGCCTTCCTCGTACGTGTGGCCGTGGGCGACCAACTCGCGGACGGTTTCTTCGACGATGCCCTGCGTGTACAGCGAGGACTCCAGGAAGTAGACGTCGAAGGACACGCCGTAGGCGGCGAGGTCGGCGTTCTGTTCGCGGCGCAGCCAGGCGACGGCGAACTGACGCACGGCGTCGAGGTCGTTCGGATCCTTCGCGGCGTGGACGATATGGTCTTCGAACTCGACGGTGTCCCCGCGCAGGTAGGCGTTGGCGACATCGAGGATGTATTCGCCGCGGTAGCCGTCTTCCGGCCACGACGGATCGTCCGGCGTCTTGCCGAGCGCGCGCGCCTGCACCGACTTGGCGAGGTTGTCGATCTGCGCGCCGGCATCGTTGTAGTAGAACTCGCGCATCACGCGCCAGCCGTTGGCGGCCAGCACGCGCGCGATGCAATCGCCGATCGCCGCCGCGCGGCCGTGGCCCACGTGCAGCGGGCCGGTCGGGTTGGCCGAAACGTATTCCACGCCGACCGTGTGGCCCGCGCCGCTGGTGTTGTGGCCGTACGCCGAACCGCGCGCGACGATCTCGCGCAACTCGCGCCCATAGGCTGCCGGCGCCAGGTGGAAGTTGATGAAACCCGGGCCGGCGATTTCGACCTTCGCGACATCGTCCGAGGCAGGCAGCGCGGCGACGAGCGCCTGCGCGAGCGCGCGCGGATTGGTGCGCGCGGCCTTGGCGAGGACCATCGCGGCATTGGTGGAGAAGTCGCCGTGCGCGCGCTGGTTGGGGCGCTCGACCACGAAGGCGGGAATGTCCAGGTCCTGGGGGAGCGTGCCGGCGGTGCGCAGCGCGGCGATGCCCTGTTCGACGAGGGCGTTGATGGAAGCTTTCACGACGGTTGCCGGAGGCCGAAACGACGGTCGCATAGTCTACGGCACGCATGAGAAGAGCCCTCGTGCGGCCATGGAAAGCGGCGGGCCTTCGCCGACGATCACGTGGTCGAGCAGGCGGATGCCGAGTAGCCGCAGCGACGTCCGCATTTCCAGGGTGGTCCTGCGATCGTCGTTGCTGGGCTCGGGCGTGCCGCTGGGATGGTTGTGCCCGACCACCACGGCCGCGGCATTGAGAGCCAACGCGCGCTTGGCGATTTCGCGCGGATAGATGTCCGCCTGGTCCACGGTGCCGTGGAAGAGTTCTTCGAAGGCGATCATCCGCAGGCGCGTGTCGAGGAACATCACGGCGAAGACTTCCGCGCGGTGATCGCGCAGGCGCCGATGGAAGAATTCGCCGACCACGCCCGGGCCGGACATCAGCTCGCCGGGCTCGAGATTGGTGGCGTAGTGCCGATGGCCGAGTTCCAGCGCGGCCAGCAGCAGGCAGGCGCGTGCGCGGCCGATGCCGGGCAGCTGCTCCATCAGCAGCAAGGGCTGATCCAGCAATGCGCGCAGCGACCCTTGCGTATTCAGCAGGTGGCGCGCGGTGGTCACCGCGTCCTGGCCGCGCAGGCCGGACCCGAGGAAGAGGGCGATCAACTCGGCGTCCGACAGCGCGCCGGCATTGCCGCGGGCGGCGAGTTTTTCGCGTGGGCGTTCGAGGGTGGGCCAGTCGCGGATGCGCATGGCCACAGGGTGTCGTGCGGGCGGAGGGGTGTGTATCGGGGGAATGGAGGGGTTCGGGTAAGCTGGATGCCTGTTTCGTCGTGGGGGTTTTCCGACCGATGAAGGCCGAACCCGTCGCCGCCCTGCATGGCCGGAAGGTGCTGCTTTGCGTCTGCGGTGGCATCGCGGCGTACAAGGCCGCCGACCTGGTCCGCCGCCTGCGCGACGCCGGCGCGACGGTGCAGGTCGCGATGACGGAGAACGCGCAGCGCTTCGTCGGTGCGCAGACCTTCCAGGCGCTTTCGGGCCTGCCGGTGCGGACCTCGTTGTGGGATGCGGCGGCCGAACAGGCGATGGGCCACATCGAACTCGCGCGCTGGGCCGACGCCATCCTCGTCGCGCCCGCCACCGCCAACACGCTCGCCAAACTCGCGCACGGATTCGCCGACGACCTGGTCAGCACGCTGTGCCTGGCCACGACCGCGCCGATCACGCTGTGCCCGGCGATGAACCACCGCATGTGGTTGCACCCTGCCACGCAGGCGAACGTCGCGCTGCTGCGCGAACGTGGCGCCCGCATCGTCGGCCCCGCCGACGGGCCGCTCGCCGAAGGCGAATCCGGGCCCGGCCGCATGGTCGAGCCGCTCGACATCGTCGCCGCGCTCGCGGGGGCGATCGCTTGAGCCTTTCCGGCCTCCGCGTCGTCGTGAGCGCGGGACCGACCTACGAGGACCTCGATCCGGTCCGGTTCCTCGGCAACCGCAGCAGCGGGAAGATGGGATTCGCGATCGCCGCCGCCGCCGCGCGACGCGGCGCGGACACCGTGCTCGTCGCCGGCCCGGTGCATTTGCCGACGCCCGAGGGCGTGGCGCGCATCGACGTGCGTTCCGCAGCGCAGATGCACGCGGCCGTGCTCGATGCGCTGCCTGCCGACGTGTATGTCGGCGCGGCCGCCGTCGCGGATTTCACGCCCGAGCGCACGGCGACGTCGAAGATCAAGAAAGTGCCCGGCGAAGATGCACTCGTGCTGCGCCTGGTGCGCACGCCCGACATCCTCGCCGATGTCGCGCGCGATGCGCGCCGTCCGCGCGTGGTGGTCGGCTTCGCCGCGGAAACCGACGATGTCGCGACCTACGCGCGCCGCAAACTCGACGCCAAGCGCGTCGATCTCATCGCGGCCAATCGCGTCGGCCAGGCCGGCAGCGGTTTCGAGAGCGACGACAATGCGCTGGTCGTCTACTGGCGCGACACGCATTCAACGCTCGGCGAACGCGCACTCGGCCCCGCGCCGAAGACCGCGCTCGCCGATGCCCTGCTGGACCTGGTGGAGGAGCGATTGCACGCATGACGCACAAGGTGCTCGAAGTGAAGGTGCTGGACCCGCGCTTCGGCGACGAATGGCCAATGCCGGCCTACGCCACCGAACACAGCGCGGGCCTGGACCTGCGCGCCGCGCTCGACGCGCCGCTGCTGCTGGAACCGGGCGAGACGACGCTGATTCCCTCAGGGCTGGCGATCCACCTGGCCGATCCGACGCTGTGCGCGGTGATCCTGCCGCGCTCGGGGCTGGGCCACCGGCACGGGATCGTGCTCGGCAACGGCACCGGCCTGATCGACGCCGATTACCAGGGCCCGCTGATGATCAGCACGTGGAACCGGAGCCGTGAGTCCTTCACGATTTCGCCGGGCGACCGGATCGCGCAACTGGTCGTGTTGCCGATCGTGCGCGCGACGTTGCAGGTAGTGGATACTTTCGAAGAAAGCGCGCGCGGCAGCGGTGGCTTCGGCCATACCGGCGTGCGTTAAACGGGGGATTTGCAGGAATGACCGAACAAGACACCGCCGCACCGGCGAAGGGCAAACTCGGCATGGCGGGCGGCGCGATCAAGCCGCTCATGCCGGTCGTGGCCGTGGTCTGCGGGCTGCTCGCGCTCTGGCTCGCGTGGAGCGGGTGGGTGCAGTACCAGGCGCAAAGCCGCGAATCGACGATCACCAAGTCGCGCGACCAGGCCGCCAGGCAGATTTCCGAATCGGTCGCCAAGGAACTGGCCGAACTCGATACCCGCCTGAAGTCGCCGGCCGTGCAGGCCGCGCTTGCGCAAGGCAACCTCCCGGGCGCGGCCACCGCGCTGCGGCAGGGCTGGCCGGGCGCTGAGGCTTCAGAGATCTTCGCCGACGGGTTCGAAGCCGAATACAGCGCGTTGCCCAAGCTCGGCTTCGGCAAGGTGGGCGTCGCCGAAACGGCGATCGCCGAGAACAAGGCGGTCGCCGCGATCGTGCGCGATGGCGGCGGTCCGCGCCTGGCCGTTGCCGCGCCCGCGAACAACGGGCCGGTGCGCGTGGGCGTGGCGTACGTGCGCCTGCCGCTGGATCGCGCGACGGGCCCGATCACGCGCGGCAACGTGCGCGACGACAGTTACCTCGCGCTGCGCCAGGGCAGCTATAGCGTCGTCGAACGCGGCGACAAGGAACTCGCCAACGGCGCCGAAGTGCTCGCCACGCCGGTGAAGGGCACCAGCTGGCGCATCGCCGCCGGTTTGCCGGACGCGGGCAACGCGCCGTTCGGTCTCGGTGCGATGCCGTGCTGGGTCGCGGCGCTGGGGTTCGCGGTGCTGGGTTGGCTCGCGTTGCGTGCCGGACGCAAGCCTGCCGTCGCGGTCGCCGCCGAAGACGAAGCCGAAGCGCAGACGCTCGAACAGATGCAGTCGAACGCGCCCGCCTCTGCCCCGGCCGCGGCCGTGGTCGTTGCGCCGGTGGTGTCCGCCGCCGCGGTTCCGATCGGCGATGCGCCGAAGCCGCGCGCCGTCGATCCGGTCGCGCCCGCGGGCCAGGTGCTCATCGACAAATCGATCTTCCGCGCTTACGACATCCGCGGCATCGTCGGGAAGACGCTCGATGCGGGCGTCGCCGAATTGATCGGCCAGTCGATCGGTTCGCTGATGACCGAGCGCGGCCTGCACGACATCATCGTCGGCCGCGACGGGCGCCTGTCGGGCCCCGACATGATCGACGGCCTCGTGCGCGGCCTGCGCAAGACCGGGCGCAACGTCGTCGACATCGGCCTGGCGGCGACGCCGGTGGTGTACTTCGCCGCCTACCAGTTGCGCACGGGTTGCTGCGTCGCGGTGACCGGCAGCCACAATCCGCCGGACTACAACGGCTTCAAGATCGTCGTCGGCGGCGAGACGCTGTCGGGCAAGGCGATCGAAGACCTGTACGCGCGCATCGCCGAAGACCGCCTGCACGAAGCGCCCACGCCGGGCAACGTGCAGCATCGCGACGTGTCGAAGGATTACATCGACCGCATCTCGTCCGACGTGCAGCTCGACCGCCGCCTCAAGGTCGTCGTCGATGCGGGCAACGGTGTCGCCGGTGCGATCGCGCCGCAGGTGCTCGCGGCGATCGGCGCGGAAGTCATGCCGCTGTACTGCGAAGTCGACGGCACCTTCCCGCACCACCATCCGGATCCGAGCGAGGCGCACAACCTCGAAGACCTGGTGAAGATGGTCAAGCGCCTGGACGCCGACATCGGCGTGGCCTTCGACGGCGACGGCGACCGCCTCGGCGTGGTCACGAAGGACGGGCACAACATCTACCCCGACCGCCTGCTGATGCTGTTCGCGTCCGACGTGCTCGAACGCAACCCCGGCGCGGTCATCGTCTACGACGTGAAGTGCACCGGCCGACTGCCCGGCCAGATCCTGCGCCACGGCGGCAGCCCGCTGATGTGGAAGACGGGCCATTCGCTGATCAAGGCCAAGATGCGCGAGACCGACGCCGAGCTCGCGGGCGAGATGAGCGGCCACTTCTTCTTCAAGGAGCGTTGGTTCGGCTTCGACGACGGCATCTACGCCGCCGCGCGCCTGCTCGAAATCCTCGCAAGCCGCAGCGCCTCGCCGAGCGAAGTGCTCGACGCGTTGCCCGACGGCGTGTCGACGCCGGAGATCAAGGTGCCAGCGCCGAACGACGATCCGCATTCGTTCGTCGATCTGTTCAAGGCGAAGGCGAAGTTCGAAGGTGGGCGCCTGTCGTCGATCGACGGCCTGCGCGCCGACTGGCCGGATGGCTGGGGTTTGGTGCGTGCGTCGAACACGACGCCGGTGCTGGTGATGCGCTTCGACGGCGACAGCAAGGAATCACTCGCGCGCATCCAGGCCGCCTTCCGCGAACAGTTGCTCGCGGTGCGGCCGGATCTCGTGTTGCCGTTCTGATTCTTCGGTGGATCAGCCGCCCGTTGCGGGCGGCTGCGTTGCAGGCGCCGTGGCGGACTGCGCCGGCGCCATCTGGCCCTGCTTGATTTCGCGATAGCGCGCCAGGACCGAATCGAGTTCTTCGTCGAGGCTCGCGCGCTGCACGCGCTGCTGCGCGAACAGGCGCTCGCGGCGGCGCAATTCCGCATGCTGCGTGTTGATGTTCTTGCGCGCGACCGGCGTGATCGGCTTGCCGGCGAGTTCGTTTTCGCCCGCCTGCCGCAGCAGCGCGACCAGGCTCTGGCGCAGGCCGACGACGCCGAGCTCGGAGGCCTTCAGCGATTCCTCCAACAGGAGGATGCGTTCGGAGAACGACTTGCGCAGGTCTTCCTCGGTGGCGTACGACTCGGCCATCGCCATCTCGCGGCGTAAGCGTGCTTCGTCGTTTTCCGCGCGCACCTTGTCGGCGGCGGCGGCCGCCGCGGCTTCGGCGCGTTCGGCCGGCGTCATCGCGCGCTCGATCTCGCCCGTATGGCGGCCGCTGGCGTTGAACTCCGTGCGACGGGCGCCCGCGGCTTCGGCCGGCAGCGCATCGCCGCAGACCTTCGCGCCGTTTTCTTCCCAGCAATAGAGTTTCTTGTTCTTCTGCGGCTGCGCGCCGCGCTTCTGCGCGTGCCCATCGGCGGACACGAGGGCAAGCGCGAACAACGGCGCGAGCAACAATGTGGCGGTGGTGATCGTCTTGCTGGCAGGCATGGTCGCAGCCCCTGTTCTGCGTTTGTCCCGAAGCGCCGTGTCAGGGCGCGGTGGCGGTGCCGTAGCGCGCGCGGTAGGCGAGCAGGGCATCGCGATGGTCGACAAGGTCCGCGCTTTCGCCGGCAAACGCAAGCAGGTCGGCGAGGGTCGCGACGGCCACGACGGGCAGTCCGTGTTCATCGGCCACCGCCTGCGCGGCGGACTGCGCGTGCGCTTCGCTGGCGCGCTCCTGGCGGTCGAGCGCGATCACGATGCCGGCCGGGATGCCGCCGACGTCGCGGATGATCCCGAGCGCCTCGCGGATCGCGGTGCCCGCGGTGATCACGTCGTCGATGATGAGCACGCGTTTGCCGGCCAGCGGCGCGCCGATCAGCAGGCCGCCTTCGCCGTGCGCCTTGGCTTCCTTGCGATTGAAGGACAGCGGGAGGTCGCGGCTGCGGCGCGCGTATTCGCAGGCCACCGCGGTCGCCAGCGGGATGCCCTTGTAGGCCGGGCCGAAGAGAACGTCGAATTCGACGCCCGCCTCGTCGACCGCGTCGGCGTAGCACGCGGCCAGCTCGGCCAGCGCGGCGCCGGAATCGAAGCGGCCGGCGTTGAAGAAATACGGACTCTCGCGGCCCGACTTCAGCGTGAACGCGCCGAAGCGCAGAGCCTGCGCACGGAGCGCGAGTGTGAGGAAACGGGCGCGGTGGTCGGTCACGTGGGGCCGTGGGGCGTTGAGATGAAGCCAATGATAAGGCCCGGCGCCGAAGGGGTCCCGTCGGTGCGCGTGAATGGGCTAGGCTTGGCATTGCACCTTCGTTACGGGTCCCACGATTTGCGCATCGTCAGCTTCAACGCCAACGGCGTCCGCTCCGCGGCGGGCAAGGGGTTCTTCGACTGGTTCGCCGACCAGCGCGCCGACGTCCTCTGCCTCCAGGAAACCAAGGCGCAGGAACACCAGGTCTCCGGCCCCGAATTCCTGCCGAAGGGTTACAAGGCGTGGTTCCGCGATGCGACGACGAAGAAGGGCTACAGCGGCGTCGCGCTCTACAGCAAGCACGAACCCGACGAAGTGCGCACGAGCCTGGGCTGGGCGCCGTTCGACGATGAAGGGCGCTACATCGAAGCGCGCTTCGGCAAGTTGAGCGTGGTGTCGTTCTACATCCCGTCCGGCTCGTCGGGCGACCTGCGCCAAGGCTTCAAGTTCGAAGTGATGGAGTGGCTGCGGCCGATCCTCCACCACTGGCTGCACAGTGGTCGCGACTATGTGCTGTGCGGCGACTGGAACATCGTGCGCAGCGAGCTCGACATCAGGAACTGGAAGTCGAACCAGAAGAACTCCGGCTGCCTGCCGCGCGAGCGCGACTGGCTCAACGGCATGTGCGCGCAGAAGGGCGGTTGGGTCGACGCGTACCGCGCGCTGCATGCCGAAGGGCAGGACTACACCTGGTGGAGCAATCGCGGCGCGGCGCGCGCGAAGAACGTCGGGTGGCGCATCGACTACCAGTTCTGCACGCCGTCGCTGCGCGACAAGCTCAAGGCCTGCGCGATCCATCCCACGCCACGCTTCTCCGATCACGCGCCCTTCGTCGTGGATTACAACCTATGACGCAAGGCGGCTGGCGCACCGTGGTGCGCAACCTGCGCGAGCCCAAAGTGCTCGTGATGCTGTTGCTGGGGTTTTCGTCGGGCCTTCCGATCTACCTGGTCGGCAACACGCTCGGCTACTGGATGCGCGACAACAAGATCGAGTTGTCGACGATCGGGTTCCTGTCGTGGGTCGGCGTCGCGTATTCGCTGAAGTTCCTGTGGGCGCCGCTGATCGACAAGATCGATGCACCGGTGCTCGGGCGCTTGTTGGGGCGGCGACGCGGCTGGATGTTGCTCGCGCAGATCGTCGTCGGCGCCGCGCTGCTGGGCATGGCCTTCGTGCAGCCGGGCACCGGCGGATTGACGATCGCCGGCGTCGGGTTGAATCAGTTGCTGGTGTTCGGCGGGCTCGCGCTGGTGGTGGCGTTCGCATCGGCGACGCAGGACATCGTCATCGATGCCTGGCGCATCGAAAGCGCGGACACGCCGGACCAGCAGGGCATGCTGACCTCGTCGTCGACGCTCGGGTATCGCGCGGCGCTGCTGGTCACCGATTCGCTGATCCTGATCCTGGCCGGGCACCTGGGCTGGTCGGTGTCCTACGAAATCATGGCCGTGTTGATGACGGTCGGCATCGCCGCGGTGTTCATGGCGCGCGAGCCGGCGGTCAGCGTGCGCGCGGCGGCGACGCCGCATCCGGCGTTGTTCACGGCGCGGGGGTTGTTCGACGCGGTGATCGGGCCGTTCATCGCGTTCTTCCGCGACCACGGCAAGTGGGCGCTGTTGATGCTCGCGGCGATCAGCCTGTATCGCCTGCCGGATTTCCTGCTGGGGCCGATGGCCAATCCGTTCTATTCGGACCTGGGCATGGACAAGGACGTGGTGGGCGGGGTGCGCGGGTCGATCGGTCTTGCGGCCACGATCGTCGGCATCGCGGCGGCGGGCATCTCGTCGGTTCGGTTCGGCACGCTGCCCACGCTGGTCGCGGGCGCGATCCTCGGGCCGGGCTCGAACCTGGCCTTCTCCTATCTCGCACTGCACGGTGCGGACCCGGGCGTGTTCGCCGGGGTCATGGCGATCGACAACTTCTGCAACGGGTTCGTCGGCGTCGCGCTGATCGCCTACATGTCGCAGCTGACGCACGCGGGGTACACGGCCACGCAGTACGCGCTGCTCAGTTCCTTCTACGCGCTGCCGGGCAAGTTCCTGAAGGGCCTGACGGGCGTGGCGGTCGAACACCTCGAGCAGGGCCGCACCCTGCTGGAGGCCTACGCCCTGTTCTTCCTCGGAACTGCGTTGGTCGGTATACCGGCCGTGCTGTTGTGCCTGTGGCTGGCGATGCGGACGCCTGTACGCAAGGCGGCGGCCGCCGTAACCTGAGGCCGGGGAAGGCTTTCGCGGCTTTGGTCCGGGAGGCGCAGTGACGGACTTGGTATTGCGGGACATCGATCCGAACATGGCGGATCGCATCAAACGGCTCGCCGACGCGCGGGGCTGGAACATGCACGTCACCCTCGAAAACCTGCTGCAGCGCGGGCTGATGGCGTGCGAGCAGGGCGTGCACGTGCACTTCAACGACCGTGAGTCGAGTGCGCTGGAACAGGCGATCGCGGCGATGGAAGGCGTGCAGAGCGACCAGGGCTTCGGATTGATCGGCCGCGCGCCCGAAGCGCCGGCGCCGACGCACATCCTGGATCGCTGGGTCGAGGATCTCTAGCTAGCGCGGATACACGACACCGAGCACGCGCGGACCGCGCGCGCCGGTCACCGCAGGCACGTTGCCGGGACGTCCGGCCAGCGTTTCGCGTGCGAGCCACGCGAAGGCCATCGCTTCCACGAAGTCGGGATCGAGCCCATGTGCGGCCGTCGATTCGACGCGCACGCCCGGCAGGTTCGCGGCGATGCGCGCGAGCAACACCGGGTTGTGCACGCCGCCGCCGCATGCAAGCACGCGGCGCGTGTCCGGCTGGTGCGCGCGCAGCGCATCGGCGACGGTGCGCGCGGTGAGTTCGAGCAGCGTGGCCTGCACATCTTCCGGCGATTCGCCACCGCGTACTTGCGTGCGAACCCACTCGAGATGGAAGTGTTCGCGGCCGCTACTCTTCGGCGGCGGCAACGTGAACCAGGGTTCTGCAAGGAGACGTTCGAGCAGGGCTTCGTCGATGCGGCCGCTTGCAGCGAAGGCGCCATGCGCGTCGAACGGCGTGCCGTGGTGTTGTTCGCACCACGCATCCATCAAGGCGTTCGCGGGGCCGGTGTCGAAACCGCGCACGTCGCCCTGCTTCGGCAGCAACGTGAAGTTCGCGATGCCACCGAGGTTGAGCACTGCGCGCGCTTCATTCGCATCGTGCAGGAGCGCGGCGTGGAAGGCGGGCACGAGCGGCGCGCCCTGGCCACCGGCGGCGAGGTCGCGGCGGCGGAAGTCGGCGACGGTGTCGATGCCGGTGCGTTCGGCGATGACGTTCGCATCGCCGATCTGCCAGGTGAAGGGATGCGCGGCGGCGGGGCGATGGCGGATCGTCTGACCGTGCGAACCGATCGAACGCACGTCGCCCGGTGTCATTCGCGCGGATTGGATCAAACGCAGCGCGGCATCGGCGAAGGCTTCGGCGACCTGCACGTCGAGCATGCCGATCTCATCGAGCGATCGCGCGTCGCCGCCCTGGCCGAGCGCGACCAGGCGCGCACGCAGCGCCGGATCCCAGCGATAGGTTTCGCCGCGGACCAGCGTGCAGTGGGGTCCTTCGAAGCGGACGAGCGCGGCGTCGATGCCATCGGCGCTCGTTCCGGAGATCAGGCCGAGGTGGAGCTCTCCGTCGCGTGGGTCCACGCGAACGTCAGGCCTTCTTGTTCTTGACCGGCTTCGGCGGCGTACCGGCGTCGGCGTAGATCACCTTCTCGACGCTCTGGATGCGCGCGAGCGCATTGGAGGTCTGCGAACGGAACTGCGCGAGCGCGGCACCGTTGAGCGGTTCCGGCGGCGGCATCGTCACCGACAGCGGATTGCGGTGCACGCCGTTGATGCGGAATTCGTAATGCAGGTGCGGGCCCGTGGCCAGGCCGGTCATGCCGACGTAGCCGATCACCTTTCCCTGCGGAATGCGCTGGCCGTTCTTGATGTCGCCGAAGCGCGACATGTGGCCATAAAGCGTGGTGTAACCGCGGCCGTGGTCGAGGATGACCGCGCGGCCGTAACCGCCCTTCCAACCGACGAACTGCACGCGCGCGTCGCCCGCGGCCATGATCGGCGTGCCGGTGGACGCGCCGTAGTCGACGCCCTTGTGCTGGCGCACCGTGCCCAGGACCGGGTGGCGGCGCGAGCCGAACGACGAGGTGAGGCGCGCATACGGAATCGGCATGCGGATGAAGCTCTTCTTCAGCGGGCGGCCGTCGGCGGTGAAGTACTCCGCCTTGCCGTTGCGCTCGAAGCGGAAGCCCGAGTGCAGCTTGCCGCCGACGGTGAACGTGGCCGCCTGCACCGGACCGGTGCGGATCAGCTCGCCGTCGCGCCAGGTCTGTTCGACCACGACGCTGAAGCGGTCGCTCGAGGCGACGTCTTCGTTGAAGTCGATGTCGTACTTGAAGATGTCGTCGGTCAGCGTATTGATCGCGCCGCCCGACAGGCCGAGCTTGCGCGCCGAATGGAACAACGACTTGCCGACGGTGCCGCTGATGACGACGGTGCGCGACTCGGTCGGGCGCACGATGACGTTTTCGCGGACCTGGTCGCCGTCGAAGCGGTATTCGACGCGGTGGGTTTCATCGCGGTCGTAACGGAACGCGCGCAGCTGGCCGCCGACCGGCAGGTCGAACGCGAGCTCGGTGCCGGGCTTCATGCGCGTCAGCGCCTGCTTCGCGCCGGGCTGGTCGAGCAGCTGGTGCATGGTGGCCGCGGGCACGTCCATGTCTTCGAACAGGCTGCCGAGGGTCTGGCCGCGTTCGACGTGGACGATCTGCCAGCTGTCGCCGGTCTGGCCGCGCAACTTGGCGACCGACAGCGGCGGCAACGAAAGGGCGAGGGTGGTGCGGGCCTGCGCCGGCGCGAGGCCGTCGGCATGGCGCGAACCGGCGAAACCGGGGACGATGGCGCCCACCAGCGCGGCCAGCGTGGCGAACAGGCTGACGTGGGCCCACTGGCGACGGGTCCAGCGGCCGCTGAAGCCAGCGGGCAGCCGCGCGACCACATGGCGATGGAGCGCCGCTTCACGCAGGATGTCGAGCCGCGCGCGGCGTGCCTTGTCGATGCCGGATTTGCCCATGTCGCTTCCCCTTACGAAATCCAGTTATCGCGACGTGAGCCGCGCGTAACGGCGCTACCATAGACACGCTAGAAAGCTGCGTCAAACCCTTGAGCGCAATGGATTTTTCGTTTTAACCCCGCTTTAACGCTACCTTCACGATCCGGGTCACGGATTCGTAACAACCCTCACCGAGTTCATCTTTGTGTCGATCCAGGCTGCCCTAGAACTCATCGGCCGCGGCGCCGACGAAATCCTCAAGCGCGACGAGCTGGAAAACCGGCTGAAAATCGGCCGTCCGCTCCGCATCAAGGCCGGTTTCGACCCGACCGCCCCGGACCTGCACCTGGGCCATACGGTCCTGCTCAACAAGATGCGGCAGTTCCAGGACCTGGGGCACCAGGTGATTTTCCTGATCGGCGACTTCACCGGGATGATCGGCGACCCGACCGGCAAGAACGTCACCCGCAAACCGCTGACGCGCGAAGACGTCGAATCCAACGCGCGCACCTATGCCGACCAGGTGTTCAAGGTGCTCGATCGCGAACGCACCGAGCTGCGCTTCAACAGCGAGTGGTTCGGGCAGATGAGCGCGGCCGACATGATCAAGCTGGCGGCGCAGCACACCGTCGCCCGCATGCTCGAGCGCGATGATTTCGCCAAGCGGTATGCCGCGCAGCAATCGATCGCGATCCACGAGTTTTTGTATCCGCTCGTGCAGGGCTACGACTCGGTGGCCTTGAAGGCCGACGTCGAGCTCGGCGGCACCGACCAGAAGTTCAATCTGTTGATGGGGCGCGGGCTGCAGGAGCATTTCGGGCAGGCGCCGCAGATCGTGCTGACGATGCCGCTGCTCGAAGGCCTCGACGGCGTGCAGAAGATGAGCAAGTCGCTCGGCAACTACATCGGCATCAACGAGCCGGCGATCGACATGGTCACCAAGACGATGAAGATCGGCGACGAGCTGATGTGGCGGTGGATCGAGTTGCTGAGTTTCGACATCGGCGCGGCCGAAGCGGTGCGCCTGAATGCCGAAGTCGCATCGGGTGCGTTGAATCCGCGCGACGTGAAGCTGCGCCTGGCGCGCGAACTCACCGCGCGCTTCCATGGCGAGCCGGCGGCGGAGGTCGCGATCGCCGGATGGAATGCCGCGGTGCGTGGCGAAGGCGACATCGCATCACTGGAATTGCAGGATGTGATGGTGCCGGCCGAGGGGCTGCGCATCGCGCAACTGCTAGTTGCCGCAGGGCTCGCGCCGAGTAACTCGGAAGCCAATCGCAAGCTGAAAGAGCGCGCCGTGCGCGTGGATGGCGCGGTGGTCGAAGACGCTGCGCGGGTTTTCGCGCCCGGTTTCGAGGGCGTGCTGGCGATCGGCAAGCGCAACTTCGCGCGGGTGAGGCTGATCACCGCATCGTGAGATCGGCTGCGGCAGTCTCCGGACGATGATCGGAGACTGGCACCCGCAATGGATCCTCGTGGCCGGCACCATGTACGCCATGGTGCTGGGCGGCGCGGTTGGATTCGAACGCGAGATGAAAGATCGCCCCGCGGGGTTCCGCACGCACATGCTGGTGTCGGGCGCGGCCGCCTTGCTCGTCGGACTCGGGCCGCTGATCCTGTCCGATCCTGCCTTCACCGGGCGCGGTGAATTCCTCCGCCTCGATCCGATCCGCCTGGTCGAAGCGACCATCACCGGCGTTGCGTTCATCGGCGCCGGCACGATCTTCAGTCATCGCTCGAAAGAACAGGTCGCCGGCATCACTACGGCCGCTTCGTTGTTGATGGTCGCGGTGATCGGCATCGTCGTCGCGCTGCGTTATTACCTGCTCGCGCTGCTCGTCACTGCGTTGACGTTGCTCGTGTTGTTCGGACTGAGTTGGATCGAACGTAAATTCAGTCGAAAAAACAGTTGAACCTTTCCGCCGAATCGGCATAATGCGCGGCCCGCAGGGAGCGGGTGCGGCAGTGGTTTCGCCGCAAGCGATGACTTCACTGAATCGCACGTCGCTCCCTCAGAAATTATCTTCATCGGGTGTTGACGTTCTTCGGAACGCCTGTATGATGTGCGGCTCCCTCGGGCACTTTGGTGCGGCGGGGGAAGGGAGAAGGCGCTGAGGCCGATCCCATTGATCTTTGACAGTGTGCGCAGGTGACTTGTGCGGGCGTCTGGCGGGTGGATAACTGTCCATCTTGCAGACGTTCGTAACAGAGCAACAAGTCAATTCAAATGGTAAGCAAGCAATTGCGAGCCAGCGAGTGATTTCGAGCCTGGGACGACGACTGCACTCAAGCAATTTGGCAAGGACTTTTGTCCGAACCGCAAAACTTAAGTGAAGAGTTTGATCCTGGCTCAGAGTGAACGCTGGCGGCAGGCCTAACACATGCAAGTCGAACGGCAGCACAGCAGTAGCAATACTGTGGGTGGCGAGTGGCGGACGGGTGAGGAATACATGGGAATCTGCCCTGTCGTGGGGGATAACGTAGGGAAACTTACGCTAATACCGCATACGACCGGAAGGTGAAAGCGGCGGACCGCAAGGCGTCGCGCGACTGGATGAGCCCATGTCGGATTAGCTAGTTGGCGGGGTAAAGGCCCACCAAGGCGACGATCCGTAGCTGGTCTGAGAGGATGATCAGCCACACTGGAACTGAGACACGGTCCAGACTCCTACGGGAGGCAGCAGTGGGGAATATTGGACAATGGGCGCAAGCCTGATCCAGCCATGCCGCGTGAGTGAAGAAGGCCTTCGGGTTGTAAAGCTCTTTTGTCCGGAAAGAAAAGTTCGCGGTTAATACCCGTGGATTATGACGGTACCGGAAGAATAAGCACCGGCTAACTTCGTGCCAGCAGCCGCGGTAATACGAAGGGTGCAAGCGTTACTCGGAATTACTGGGCGTAAAGCGTGCGTAGGTGGTTCGTTAAGTCTGATGTGAAAGCCCTGGGCTCAACCTGGGAATGGCATTGGAAACTGGCGACCTAGAGTGCGGTAGAGGGTAGTGGAATTCCCGGTGTAGCAGTGAAATGCGTAGAGATCGGGAGGAACATCCGTGGCGAAGGCGACTACCTGGACCAGCACTGACACTGAGGCACGAAAGCGTGGGGAGCAAACAGGATTAGATACCCTGGTAGTCCACGCCCTAAACGATGCGAACTGGATGTTGGGTGCAACTAGGCACTCAGTATCGAAGCTAACGCGTTAAGTTCGCCGCCTGGGGAGTACGGTCGCAAGACTGAAACTCAAAGGAATTGACGGGGGCCCGCACAAGCGGTGGAGTATGTGGTTTAATTCGATGCAACGCGAAGAACCTTACCTGGTCTTGACATCCACGGAACTTTCCAGAGATGGATTGGTGCCTTCGGGAACCGTGAGACAGGTGCTGCATGGCTGTCGTCAGCTCGTGTCGTGAGATGTTGGGTTAAGTCCCGCAACGAGCGCAACCCTTGTCCTTAGTTGCCAGCACGTAATGGTGGGAACTCTAAGGAGACCGCCGGTGACAAACCGGAGGAAGGTGGGGATGACGTCAAGTCATCATGGCCCTTACGACCAGGGCTACACACGTACTACAATGGTGGGGACAGAGGGCTGCAATCCCGCGAGGGTGAGCCAATCCCAGAAACCCCATCTCAGTCCGGATTGGAGTCTGCAACTCGACTCCATGAAGTCGGAATCGCTAGTAATCGCAGATCAGCATTGCTGCGGTGAATACGTTCCCGGGCCTTGTACACACCGCCCGTCACACCATGGGAGTTTGTTGCACCAGAAGCAGGTAGCTTAACCTTCGGGAGGGCGCTTGCCACGGTGTGGCCGATGACTGGGGTGAAGTCGTAACAAGGTAGCCGTATCGGAAGGTGCGGCTGGATCACCTCCTTTAGAGACTAAACGGACGGCATGATTGCCCGTCCAGGCGTCCGCACAAGTGACCTGCATTCAGAGCGTCCCGGCACACGGGGCCATAGCTCAGCTGGGAGAGCACCTGCTTTGCAAGCAGGGGGTCGTCGGTTCGATCCCGACTGGCTCCACCACTCGCCCTGCCTGACATTTGGGTCTGTAGCTCAGGTGGTTAGAGCGCACCCCTGATAAGGGTGAGGCCGGTGGTTCGAGTCCTCCCAGACCCACCAACTCTGAATGACAATTGCGCACACAAAAAGATTAGAGACGCCCCTGGCGCTGAAGCCTTGTGCGTGTTCTTTGACAATCGGGATGTAGCGAGCGTTTTGAGACGAATGTCCATGACGTGTCGTAGAGGCTAAGGCGAGGTGCGAGAGCACCTTTATTTGAAGTGATAAGTCGTTTTACGTTCGCAAACGACGTATGACCCTGAGGCGACTTGGGGTGATATGGTCAAGCGAATAAGCGCACACGGTGGATGCCTTGGCGGTCAGAGGCGATGAAGGACGTGGCAGCCTGCGAAAAGTGTCGGGGAGCTGGCAACAAGCATTGATCCGACAATGTCCGAATGGGGAAACCCACCCGCAAGGGTATTGCATGGTGAATACATAGCCATGCAAGGCGAACCCGGGGAACTGAAATATCTAAGTACCCGGAGGAAAAGAAATCAACCGAGATTCCGTCAGTAGCGACGAGCGAACGCGGAGCAGCCCAAAAGTCCGTACGGTTTTAGCAGAACACGCTGGGAAGCGTGGCCGTAGATGGTGACAGCCCTGTATGCGAAAGGGCCGTACGGATGAAATTGAGTAGGGCGGGGCACGTGAAACCCTGTCTGAACATGGGGGGACCATCCTCCAAGGCTAAATACTCCTGACCGACCGATAGTGAACCAGTACCGTGAGGGAAAGGCGAAAAGAACCCTGGTGAAGGGAGTGAAATAGATCCTGAAACCGTGTGCGTACAAGCAGTCGGAGCCCGCAAGGGTGACGGCGTACCTTTTGTATAATGGGTCAGCGACTTACTGTTTGTGGCGAGCTTAACCGTATAGGGGAGGCGAAGGGAAACCGAGTCTGATAAGGGCGCATAGTCGCAGGCAGTAGACCCGAAACCGGGTGATCTAGTCATGCCCAGGGTGAAGGTTGAGTAACATCAACTGGAGGCCCGAACCCACTCCCGTTGCAAAGGTAGGGGATGAGGTGTGATTAGGAGTGAAAAGCTAATCGAACCCGGAGATAGCTGGTTCTCCTCGAAAGCTATTTAGGTAGCGCCTCGGACGAATACTGCTGGGGGTAGAGCACTGTTATGGCTAGGGGGTCATTGCGACTTACCAAACCATGGCAAACTCCGAATACCAGCACGTACTATCCGGGAGACACACGGCGGGTGCTAACGTCCGTCGTGAAAAGGGAAACAACCCAGACCCACAGCTAAGGTCCCAAATTTATCGCTCAGTGGTGAACGATGTGGAAAGGCACAGACAGCCAGGAGGTTGGCTTAGAAGCAGCCACCCTTTAAAGAAAGCGTAATAGCTCACTGGTCGAGTCGGTCTGCGCGGAAGATTTAACGGGGCTAAGCGATAAACCGAAGCTTGGGGTGCACAGCAATGTGCGCGGTAGAGGAGCGTTCCGTAAGCCGATGAAGGTGGATTGAGAAGTCTGCTGGAGGTATCGGAAGTGCGAATGCTGACATGAGTAACGATAATGGGGGTGAAAAGCCCCCACGCCGAAAGCCCAAGGTTTCCTTGCGCAACGTTCATCGGCGCAGGGTGAGTCGGCCCCTAAGGCGAGGCAGAAATGCGTAGTCGATGGAAAGCTGGTTAATATTCCAGCACCTCGCGTCAGTGCGATGGGGGGACGGAGAAGGGTAGGTGTACCGGGCGTTGGTTGTCCCGGGGAAAGCAGGTAGGCGGATCCTCTTGGCAAATCCGGAGGGTCATACGCCGAGCAGCGAGACCAGGCCATTAGGCCGAAGTCACTGATCCCACGCTTCCAGGAAAAGCCCCTAAGCTTCAGCTGACGCAGACCGTACCGTAAACCGACACAGGTGGGCAGGATGAGAATTCTAAGGCGCTTGAGAGAACTCGGGTGAAGGAACTAGGCAACATGGCACCGTAACTTCGGGAGAAGGTGCACCGCTTCTGGTGGCCCATGCGGGCTATAGCTGGGAGCGGTCGCAGAAACCAGGCCGCTGCGACTGTTTATCAAAAACACAGCACTCTGCAAACACGAAAGTGGACGTATAGGGTGTGACGCCTGCCCGGTGCTGGAAGGTTAATTGATGGGGTCAGCCGCAAGGCGAAGCTCTTGATCGAAGCCCCAGTAAACGGCGGCCGTAACTATAACGGTCCTAAGGTAGCGAAATTCCTTGTCGGGTAAGTTCCGACCTGCACGAATGGCGTAACGACAGCGGCGCTGTCTCCACCCGAGACTCAGTGAAATTGAAATCGCTGTGAAGATGCAGCGTTCCCGCGGCAAGACGGAAAGACCCCGTGAACCTTTACTACAGCTTTACACTGAACGTTGAGTTCGTCTGTGTAGGATAGGTGGGAGCCTGTGAAACCGAGGCGCTAGCTTCGGTGGAGGCAACCTTGAAATACCACCCTGATGTGCTTGACGTTCTAACCTGGGCCCGTAATCCGGGTCGGGGACCGTGTATGGTGGGTAGTTTGACTGGGGCGGTCTCCTCCCAAAGAGTAACGGAGGAGCACGAAGGTACGCTCAGCGCGGTCGGACATCGCGCACTGTGTGCAAAGGCATAAGCGTGCTTGACTGCAAGAGCGACGGCTCAAGCAGGTACGAAAGTAGGTCTTAGTGATCCGGTGGTTCTGTATGGAAGGGCCATCGCTCAACGGATAAAAGGTACTCCGGGGATAACAGGCTGATACCGCCCAAGAGTTCATATCGACGGCGGTGTTTGGCACCTCGATGTCGGCTCATCACATCCTGGGGCTGTAGTCGGTCCCAAGGGTATGGCTGTTCGCCATTTAAAGTGGTACGCGAGCTGGGTTCAGAACGTCGTGAGACAGTTCGGTCCCTATCTGTCGTGGGCGTTGGAGATTTGAGAGGGGCTGCTCCTAGTACGAGAGGACCGGAGTGGACGAACCCCTGGTGTTCCGGTTGTCACGCCAGTGGCATTGCCGGGTAGCTACGTTCGGAAGCGATAACCGCTGAAAGCATCTAAGCGGGAAGCGCGCCTCAAGATGAGATCTCCCGGGACACAAGTCCCCTGAAGGAACCATCAAGACCAGGTGGTTGATAGGCACGGTGTGTAAGCGGAGCAATCCGTTGAGCTAACGTGTACTAATGATCCGTGAGGCTTGACCATATCACCTCAAGCCGCCTTATCCTCGACAACACGTCGATGGCATTTGTCTCTATAAGCTCCACCAAAACTCGCTACGTCCCACCCCTTGAGAGCGTGAGCGCGATCAATCCCCATGGCTTGCCATGGCGATCGAACCGCGACCCTCCACCCTCTCCCTGGTGACAATAGCGCTGTGGCACCACCCGATCCCATTCCGAACTCGGAAGTGAAACGCAGCCGCGCCGATGGTAGTGTGCATCCGCATGCAAGAGTAGGTCATCGCCAGGGCCTTACACCAAAACCCCGCCAGCAATGGCGGGGTTTTTCTTTGGGCGATCGAAAGGCCCGCGGGAACTAACTCAGACCCTTAGTTCGTGCGCATCAGCCCCGCTTGAGCGTCACGACAAGCACGTCCCGATGCGCGGGCTCCGTCGGATCCAGTGCCGTCACCGCAGTCACGCCATGAAACACGCGCGCATCGTCCACAAGCGCCGCGTCGAATGCATCGCGCAAGGTGAACGACCCCAATTCCGTGCCATCGGCCAAGTGGATCGTCGTCGTACCGCTTTCGATGTTCCGCCGATCGATCATCAGCACGAGCACGTAATCCACGCCGTCGCGATGCACGCCTTCCGGCGTCGGCTCCCCCGCTTCGCCGGGCCGCGCCTCGATGCGGAACTGGTGCACTTCGACCTTCCAGCGCTCGACATCGGGCGCCAGCGCACCGAAGAACCCCACGCAATACCGCAGGATCGTCTGCAAACAAGCGCCATCAGCGACCGCGTCGGTCACCGGGTCGAACCACCGTTCGATATCGCCCTGTAGCGCGTTGTATTCCGTCGTCTGGAAATGCGGCTGATGCGGCGCACGCACCACCGCACCATTCCGCGCGGCCGAAAACACCGCGTGCCGCCGCTTCCGCGCACGCCCGGTCCGCGCGAGATAAGGATCGGGCCCAAGCGCTTCCCAACTCCCTGCGAAAGCCAGCCAATCCTCCAACCCGCCGACACCCGAGAGCGTCGTCCGCATCGCATCGCCATGCACGAAGCAGAACCCCTGCGCCCGCACCACGTCGACGCAGCGCGCACCCTCCGTGTCCATGGCGAACGTGCCGCTCACGTCATCGGGCCGCCGCGGGCGTCGGGTCGCCGACATGCAGCGCCGCGAGCACGATCAACGCCATCGCACACGCGAATCCGAGGAACCACACCAGGCTGCGGATCGAATGCTTCATGCCCAGCGTGTACACGACCCCGTGCAGCACCCGGCTGATCACGAAGATCACCGCCAGCCCGGCGACGTGCGTTTCCGGCACGCCCGCCAGATGCGCCATCACCGCACCCGCTGCGAACGGCGCGAACGCCTCGAACGCATTCATCTGCGCCGCATTCGCACGATGCACCTTCGGCTCGGTCTGCCGCGCGATCCAGCCGCGCGGATCCCGGTTGTCGTAACGCTCACCACTCTGCTTCGCGACCGTAGTCCACACATACGGCAACAGCGCCGCCGCCAACACGCACCAATACGCCAGGGCCATCGTCATCGTTGGGTCTCCTTCGGTGGATGGATCAGGGCGTCTTCGCGCCTTCGCGCGAAGCATCGCGCGCCGCGCGGAACGGATTGCCTGCGCGCCAGTTCGGCCACGTCGTGCCATCGGCGAGCACGCGGCCCACTTGGTACAACGTGTCGAGGTCCTGCATCGTGCCTTGCAGGTTCCAGTTCGCGTCGAACTCGTCTGCCGGCTTGTGGTAACGCGCCGTCGTGTAATCCTCCGCCGCCTTGCGACCCGCCGCGCTTCCGCCTTCGACGAGATCCTCGCCACCCTCGGCATACAGCGCCGGCACGCCGGCCTTGGCGAAGTTGAAATGATCCGAGCGGAAGTAGAACCCGCTTTCCGGCGTCGCTTCGGCGTGCAGCGTGCGGCCCTGCTTGTCGGCGATCGTCTTGAGCACGTCGTCGAGTTCCGAATTGCCCAGGCCCGTCACCACGATGTCCTTCGACGGCCCGAAGGTCGACATCGCATCGATGTTGATCGCCGCCACCGTGTCCTTCAGCGGCACGGCCGGATGCGCGACGTAGTACTTCGAACCGAGCAGGCCGGACTCCTCCAACGTCACCGCGAGGAACATCACCGTCCGCTTCGGCGGCGCCTTCGCGAATTCACCCGCGATCTCCAGGATCCCCGCAACGCCCGTCGCGTTGTCGATCGCGCCGTTGTAGATGTTGTCGCCCGTTTCGTCGGGATGCTTGCCGAGGTGGTCCCAGTGCGCGAGGTACACCACCGCTTCGTTCGGCCGCTCGGTGCCCGGCAGCTTCGCCACGACGTTGCGCGAAGTCTTCTCGACGATCGTGCTGTCCAGCGTCACCGACGCCTTCGCATCCAGCGGCACCGCCTTGAACCCACGCTTGTTGGCGGCCGCGCGGAGCTTCTCGAAATCCAGGCCCGCATCGGCGAACAAGGCTTTCGCCTGATCGCCCGTGATCCAACCCTGCACCGGCAAGCGCGGCGCCGGATCGTCGCTCGCGCGCAAATCGAACTGCGCGCCCGACCACGAACCCCGCACCACATCCCAACCATACGAAGCGCCCGCATCGTCATGCACGATCAGCGCGGCCGCCGCGCCCTTGCGCGCCGCCTCTTCGAATTTGTAAACCCAGCGCCCGTACCAGGTCATGCGACGTCCTTCGAACAAGGACGGATCGTTCGCATGGAACCCCGGGTCGTTGACGAGGATGACGACCGTCTTGCCCTTCACGTCGAGCCCGGCGTAATCGTTCCACTGCTGCTCCGGCGCATCCACGCCGTAGCCGACGAACACCACGTCGCTGTCGTGCACGCTCACGTGCTTCTGCCCGCTGCGCGTACCGATCACCATGTCGTCGCCGAACTTCAGCGTGTGCGGCTTGCCCTTCACGACGACCTGCATCGTCGTCTTGTCGCTCGAAGTGGTTTCGGTCATCGGCACGACCTGCGTCCACTCGCCGTTGTTGCCCGGCTGCAGGCCCATCGACTTGAACTGACCGACGAGGTAATCGACGGTCTTCTGCTCCCCGGGGCTACCCGGTGCACGGCCTTCGAAGGCATCGGATGCCAGCACACGCACGTGTTCCGAGAAATCGCCGGCGACGATCTCGGGAACGAACGCATGGGTGGAAGCGGGCGCGGGCGCCGTCGCGGTCGATGCCGCGGCGGGCGCGGAGGTCGCCGAGGTGACAGGCGCCGCGCTGTCCGAAGCGCGGTTGCAGCCGGCCAGCGCGACCGCGCCGGCGAGCAAGATCAGAAGGGGTCGAACCTGCGTGCTCGGCATCCGCCATCTCCGGGTGGGCTAACCCGGAGATTTAAGCACGGCCATCGCAGGCCGGCCCGTGCCGGCCCGCGAGGCGGGAAACGTCAGCGACGGTCGTCCGGCGCCGTCTGCGTGCTGAAGGCGATCGGCGTCGCGCCGCTGATGCGGCCGACCTTCGCGGTCGAATGCACGTAAAGCACGACGTCGCGTTCGAAGACCAGCGCGCCGTCGACCTTCGCATTCGGGCCGATCACGATGCGCGGCGGCTTCTGCTTGTTGTTCATCCGGAACCAACCGTTGTTGTTCGGCTTCTCCACGTGGATGCCGCCGCGCACGTGCGAACCGACGCCGACCGTGATGTCGCCATTCACCGTTTCGATGCCGCCGCCAACATCGGTGTCGACCAGGCCGATCGCACCGTTCACCGTGCTCACGCCGTCGCCGATGTTGCCGCCGCGGTCGACGAAGATGCTGCCGTTGACGGTTTCGATGGTGTCCGACACCTGCGCCTGCGTGCCGATGCGGATGCCACCGTTGACGGTGCTTAGCGAGCGCACGCGGATGGCGTCGCCGCCGGAGATGCTGCCGTTGACGGTTTCGACGTCGTCGGCCTGCGCGCTGTTTTCGACCTTGATGCTGCCGTTGACGGTGCTCAGGTCGGCGTAGGTTTCGCCGGGCTGCGCGGTGATGCTGCCGTTGACCTTGTCGATCTCGTCGTGGTGCTGCGCGAAGGCGGGGAGGGCCGCGACGGCGAGCGCGAGGGCGAGGGTGAGGCGGGCGTGCTTCATGGTCGGTCCTGGTGGAAAGGGGCAGGGTGTCAATCAACTGATGCGGTGAAGAGGACTTCGGTTTAACCCCCTTCGTTACAATCCTCCACAGTCCCCCGTTCATGCCGGAGCCCCCGTGCCTGCTGCCGTCTCCTCCCGTCCCAAGCCCGTCGTCCTGCTGATCCTCGACGGCTGGGGCCATCGCGAGGACCCGACGGACAACGCGCTGGCCCAGGCCGACATCCCGAACTGGCGCCGCCTCTGGGCCACCGAACCGCACACGCTCATCCATACCGAGGGCCGCCATGTCGGCCTGCCCGACGGGCAGATGGGCAATTCGGAAGTCGGGCACATGAACCTGGGCGCCGGCCGGATCGTCTACCAGGACCTGACGCGCGTGGACGCCGCCATCGAGGACGGCAGCTTCTTCACCAACGCCGAACTCCTGGCCAGCTGCGCCGCCGCGCGCGACGGGGGCGGCACGCTGCACGTCATGGGCCTGCTATCGCCGGGCGGCGTGCACAGCCATGAGACGCACATCTTCGCGATGCTCGACCTCGCCAAGCAGGCGGGCGTCGAACGCGTCCGCGTCCACGCCTTCCTCGACGGCCGCGACACGCCGCCGCAATCCGCGCACACCAGCCTCGTCGCGCTGCAACGCCGCTGCGACGCGTTGGGCAACGCCCGCATCGCCACCGTCGGCGGCCGCTATTGGGCGATGGACCGCGACAAGCGCTGGGATCGCGTGCGCCGCGCGTGGGATGCGATCGTCGAAGCGCGCGCCGACCATCGCGCACCCGATGCGATCGCCGCGCTCGCCGCGGCGTACGAACGCGGCGAGACCGATGAATTCGTCGCACCCACCGTGCTCGCAGGCGCCACGCCGATGCACGACGGCGACGCGGTGGTCTTCATGAACTTCCGCGCCGACCGCGCGCGCCAGCTCGCGTCGGCGTTCGTCGATCCGCACTTCGACGGCTTCACCGCGCGCCGCCCGCACCTGGCGCGCTTCACCTGCCTCACCGAATACGACGCCAGGCTCGACGCGCCCGTCGCGTTCGCGCCGGACGATCTTCGCCACACGCTCGGCGAACTCCTCGCGGAAAACGGCCTGACGCAACTGCGCATCGCCGAAACCGAGAAGTACGCGCACGTGACGTTCTTCTTCAGCGGCGGCCGCGAAGATCCCTACGCGGGCGAGTCGCGCATCCTCGTGCCGAGCCCGAAGGTCGCCACCTACGACCTGCAACCGGAAATGAGCTGCCCCGAACTCACGGCGAAACTCGTCGAAGCGATCGATTCCCAGGCCTTCGACGTCATCGTCTGCAACATCGCCAACCCCGACATGGTCGGCCACACCGGCAACATCGCGGCCGCGATCCTGGCCGCGCAGGCGGTCGACGTGGCGGTCGGCGCCGTCGAATCCGCCGTGCGCCGCAGCGGGGGAGCCTTGCTCATCACCGCCGACCACGGCAACCTCGAGCAAATGCGCGATCCCGACACCGGCCAGCCGCACACCGCCCACACCGTGGGGCCGGTGCCATTCGTTTACGTCGGCACGCCCATCTATGGCGGCCCGCGCGTCGAATCTTTGCGCAGTGGCGGCGCGTTGCGCGATGTCGCGCCGACGATGCTGGCCCTGCTCGGTCTCCCGCAACCGGCCGAGATGACCGGCCACAGCCTCATCGGACCTGCTTGAAATATCTTGCCGCGTTCACCGTCGCCCTCGCGCTGTCGCTGACGGCCGGGGCCGCGTCTTCGCAAAGCAGCAAGGACGCCGAGCAACAACTCAAGAAGGTCCGAAGCGAGCTGAAGGACGTCGCGGCCGAACGCCGCAAGCTCGAAGGCCAGCGCGGCGATGCGTCGCGCAAGTTGCGCGATGCCGACGAGGAAGTCGGTCGCGTCGGCCGTGCGGTGCGCGACACCGAACGTGCGCTCGCCCGCGACCAGGTCGCGCTCGCCGATCTGCAAAAGCGTCGCGACACGCTCAACACCGGGCTGGTCGCGCGCCGCACCGAACTTCGCCAACTGGTGCGCGCCGCGTACACCGTCGGCGACGACTCCGCGCTCAAGGCCCTGCTCGCGCAGGACACCGTGGACGAAGCGCAGCGCACGCTCGCCTATCACCGGTACGCACAACGCGATCGCGCCGAACGGATCCGCACGCTCACCGCGGAACTCCACGAAGTCGACGTGCTCGAACAACAGATCGTCGATCGCCGCACCGCGCTGGACGCCGCACGTCGCGAACAACGCACGCAACTGGCGTCGTTGCAGGACGCGCGCACCGATCGCGCAAAGCTGGTCGAACAGATCGAATCGAAATACAAGGACCGCGCGAGCCGCGAACGCGCGCTCGGCCAGGACGCGAAGTCCTTGCAGCAATTGCTCGCACAGTTGCGCGCCGCCGCGGCGAAGGCCGCGCGCGAGCAGGCCGCCGCCGAGCGCCGCGCCGCGGCCAAGGCGAAAGCCGCGAGCAAAAGCACCACGCCCGGCCCCGGCACGCCGCTGCGCCCGAACACGACCACCGGCCCGGCACTGCAGGTCGGCGGCCTGAGCTGGCCGGTCTCCGGCAGCCTGCTCGCGCGCTACGGCGGCCCGATGCCCGATGGCCGCACCAGCCAGGGCGTCCTCATCGCCGCGCCCGCGGGCACCACCGTCAAGGCGGTGGCCGACGGTCGCGTCGTCTTCGCCGACTGGATGAACGGCTACGGCCTGATCCTCATCGTCGACCACGGCAACGGCTACATGAGCCTGTACGCGCACAACGATGCGCTGCTCAAAGATGCCGGCGATGCGGTCAAGCGCGGCGACGGCCTGGCCAGCGTGGGCAACTCGGGTGCGCAGGGTCGCGCGGCGCTGTATTTCGAACTGCGCCGCAACGGCCAGCCCGTGAATCCCGACACGTGGCTGAAACGCCAGTGACCACGAATGACCAACGCCACGCGCCCTTAACGCGCGAACGCGCCACGCTTGCATAATCGAAGTCGTATTCCGCGCCCCCTCCGCACCGGACCCTCTCATGCGCAAGCCGTCCTACGCCCTCCTGCTGCTGCTCGCTTCGGGCTGCGCCTTCGCGCAGGAAGCGCCCGCGACCGCCGCGCCGGAACAACAGGCGGAGCAGCAGGTCTCGACCAGCGACGATCCCGATGCCGCCGAAAGCACGACCAGGATCCCGCTCGACGAAATCCGTCGTTACGTGTGGGTCTACAACGCGGTGAAGGAAGCCTACGTCGATCCGGTCGACGACAAGAAGTTGATGGACTCGGCGGTGCGCGGCCTGTTGCTCGACCTGGATCCGCACAGCGCCTACCTGCCCAAGCGCGACGCGAAAGCCTTCGACGAACAGACGCAGGGTGCGTACACCGGTGTCGGCGTCGAACTGATGACGCTGCCCGATCGCACGCTCAAGGTCGTCTCGCCGATCGACGACACGCCGGCCGCGCGCGCCGGCATCCAGGCCAACGACATCATCATCGCCATCGACGGTAAATCGGTGAGCGATTCGGCAACTGCCGAGGACAGCGCCGACGACGACGATGCCGACGGCAACACCGCGCCGCTGCGTGGGCCGCCGGGCACGAAGGTCGTGCTGACCATCGTGCGCGAAAGCAAGCCCAAGCCGTTCGACGTCACGCTCACGCGCGAAAAGATCCGCGTGACCAGCGTGCGTTCGCGCGCGCTCGAACCGGGCTACGGCTACATCCGCGTCGCGACCTTCCAGGCCGACACGGCCGCGGATTTCTCGCGCGCACTCGACACGCTCGAAGCCGGCGGCAAGTTGCGCGGGCTCGTGCTCGACCTGCGCAGCAATCCCGGTGGCCTGCTCACCGCCGCGGTCCAGATCGCCGACGAGTTGCTCGACAAGGGCAAGATCGTCAGCACGCGCGGTCGCGTGGCGCTGAGCGATGCGGAATTCAGCGCGACGCCGGGCGATCGTTTGAACGGCGCGCCCGTGGTCGTGTTGGTCGACGCCGGTTCGGCGAGTGCGTCGGAAGTGCTCGCCGGTGCGTTGCGCGACAACAACCGCGCGCGCGTAGTCGGCAGCCGCACCTTCGGCAAAGGTTCGGTGCAGACGCTGCTTCCGCTCGACAACGGCGACTCGGTCAAGCTCACCACCGCGCGCTATTACACGCCGAGCGGGAAGTCGATCCAGGCGCTCGGCATCCAGCCCGATGTCGTGTTGCGCCCGGCGAAGGATGCGGTCAACGGCGGCAAGGCCGGTTACAGCGAAGCCACGTTGCCGGGCCACTTGCGCGGCGACGAAGAGATCGCGGGCTCCAACGCGGGCGAAGTGCTCGACGGCGATGCGCCGATCACGGCCGCGCTGGTCGAACTCAAGAAGAACGTGGCGGTGACCTCGCCGTCGCCGAGCGCGCCGAAGAAGAACTGATCCGGCGCGGGCCTCAGAACCCGCGCTGCCGCCGCAAACGCCGCGCGATCGCCGCGCGCACCAGCACGGCGAACACCACGCCGAACGCGAAGCCCGCCAGGTGCGCCCACCAGGCCACCGCGCCGAGCGTGGGCCCGATGTAGGCGAACACGACCTGCAGCAACGCCCAGATGCCGATCAACAGCGAGGCGGGCGCGCGCACGAATTCCAGGAACAAGCCGAGCGGCAGGACGACGCCGAGCTTCGCGCGCGGGAACAAGGCCAGGTACGCGCCGATCACCGCCGACACCGCGCCGCTCGCCCCGATGATGATCCGGTCCGGCGCGCCGATGGTCAGCGCCGCGGCGAGGTTGGCGACCGCACCGCCCAAGAGGAACAGGCCGAGGAAGCGCCACGGCCCCATCGCCCGCTCGGCGGGCAGGCCGAAGATCAGCAGGAACACCAGGTTGCCGACCAGATGGGCCCAGTCGGCATGGAGGAACAGGGCCGTGACCAGCCGCAGCGCCCGCCCGTCCTGCAGGGCCGCCGGCCAGGCATCGGGCGACATGAAGCCGCCCGACAGCGCGCCCCATCCCATGACCAGCGCCCGCTGCTCGCCGCTCGTCCCCATGGTCGCCCACAGGAAGGCCGCGGTCAGCAGGACAACCAGCAGCGGCGTGGCCCATCGCAGGCCGCGCTTCTGGCGGGTAGGGAGGGAGACGAACATGGCCGGCCGATCCTAACCGCTGAACCCGAGCCCAAAAAGCGAACGAGCGTTCGTTACGAAATCGGCAGCACGGCGTTAGCAACAAGTTAACGACTTGTGTATCTTCCCTACGGCGTCGTACGTCGGGAGGGGTTCCGGCACGCGCCGGCGCAGGCCGTAGAGCCTCCCGAGCCCAAAACCAAAAAATTCGTCACCGGAGACAACACGCAATGCAATCGAACAACGTCATCCGCATCTCCGCACTCGCGCTCGCCGTCGCGGGCGGTCTTGCGATCGGCCAGGCCCATGCGTCCGGCTTCCAGCTCAAGGAAAACAGCGTCAAGGCGATGGGCCGCGCGTTCGCGGGCAGCGCGTCCGCCAGCGGCGACGCCTCCGTGGTTTCCAACAATCCCGCCGCCATGTCGACCTTCAAGAAGACGACGGTGCAGGCCGACGTCACGATCGTCGACCTCTCGGCAGGCTTCACCGGCGGCGGTTCCGCTGCCGCGGGTTCGCCGCTGCAGCAGCCGCTGGTCGGCGGCGACGGCGGCGACGCTGGCGACACCACCCCGATCCCCGCGCTGTCGGCCATCTTCCCGATGGGCGATTCGGGCGTGACGCTCGGTGCGATGGTCAGCGCGCCGTTCGGTCTGAAGACCGAATACGAACCCACCTGGGTCGGCCGCTACACCGCCATCAAGTCGGAAGTGAAGACCGTCGACCTGACGTTCGCCGCTTCGTTCGATTTCGGCAGCGACGTCTCCTTCGGCCTCGGCCTGGTGTACGAGCGCGCCGAAGCCACGCTGTCGAAGGCCATCGACTTCGGTTCGCGCATCTGCTCGATCAACGTCGCGCTGTGCGTCACCCCGAACCCGGTCGCCGCTCCGTACGGCCCGCAGAAGAACGACGGCACGATCGAAGTGACCGGCGACGACACCGGCATCGGCTGGATCGCCGGCATGCACATCCACCCGAGCGAGAACTTCTCGCTGGGCTTCTCGCACCGTTCGGAAATCCAGCACGACATCGAAGGCACGGCCGACTTCACCGTCCCGGCGAACGTCTCCCCGCTGCTCGCCATCGGCGCGCCGGGCCAGTTCGTCGACACGGGCGGCGGCGCGTCGCTGACGACCCCGTCGGTCGACACGATCTCGGTCACCTACGGCATCACCGACGACTTCACCGTCATGGGCGACTGGTCGTACACGCAGTGGTCCTCGCTGCAGGAAGTCGCGATCGCGTTCCAGAACCCGCGCCAGCAGCCGAACCCGGCCGTCGAGGAGTTCCAGTGGTCGGATACCTCGTTCTGGTCGCTCGGCGCCGAATACGCGCTCAATGACCAATGGACCCTCCGCGCCGGTTACGCGCAGGACCAGTCGCCGACGCGCGATGAAACGCGTACCCCGCGCCTGCCCGACGCCGACCGCCAGTGGCTCTCGGTCGGCGCCACCTGGGCCCCGAGCGAACATTGGGAAATCAGCGCCGGCTACACGCGCATCGAGACGGACGATCCGACCGTCAACCTCGCGCCGTCGCTGGCCACCAGCGGCTCGACGCTGGTCGGTACGTACGACGCGAACGTGAACCTGTGGGGCCTTTCGGGCCAGTACAAGTTCTAAGCGCAGCGACAAGGCAAAACAAAAAAGCCCCGCGAAAGCGGGGCTTTTTTCATGCCTGCGAAGAAGCTTATTCGCCGAGCGTCAGCAGCGATGCGTTGCCACCCGCCGCCGTCGTGTTCACCGTCACCGTCTTCTCCGTGCCGAAGCGCGGCAGGTAGTGCGGGCCACCGGCCTTCGGGCCCGTGCCGCTCAATCCCTGGCCGCCGAAGGGCTGCACGCCGACGACCGCGCCGATCTGGTTGCGGTTGACGTACGCATTGCCCACCTTCACGCGCGACACGATGTGTTCGATCGTCTCGTCGATGCGCGAATGGATGCCGAGCGTCAGCCCGTAACCGGTCGCGTTGATCGCATCGATCACCTTGTCCAGGTCCTCTGCCTTCCAGCGCACGACGTGCAGCGCCGGGCCGAAGACTTCCTTGTGCAGGCGGTCGATCGAATCGATCTCGAAGGCCACCGGCGCGAAGTACGTGCCGTGCTCGGTCGATGCATCCATCTTCGCTTCGGCGATCAGCTTGGCTTCGCTGCGCATGCGCTTGCCGTGCGACTCGAGCATCGCGAACGCATCCTTGTCGATCACCGGGCCGACGTCGGTCGACAGCAAGCCGGGATCACCGACCTGCAGCTCGGCCATCGCACCGGCGAGCATGCCGATCGTCTTGTCGGCGATGTCGTCCTGCACGAACAGCACGCGCGCGGCCGAACAACGCTGGCCCGCCGACGTGAACGCCGACGACAACGCATCCTTGATCAACTGTTCCGGCAGCGCCGAGGAATCGCCGATCAGCGCGTTCTGGCCGCCGGTTTCGGCGATCAGCACGCCGATCGCCGCATCGCGCGCGGCGAGCGCACGATTGATCGCGCGCGCGGTGTCGGTCGACCCGGTGAACGCCACGCCCGCGACACGCGGATCCTTGGTGAGCGCCGCGCCGACGGTCGCGCCGTCGCCCGGCAGGAATTGCACGACCGCTTCGGGTACGCCGGCTTCGTGCAGCAACTTCACCGCGTAATAGCCGATGAGGTTGGTCTGCTCGGCGGGCTTGGCGATCACGCTGTTGCCGGCGGCGAGCGCCGCGGCGACCTGGCCGAGGAAGATCGCGAGCGGGAAATTCCAAGGCGAAATGCACACGAAGACGCCGCGGCCCCCGAGGTGCAGCTCGTTCGATTCGCCGGTCGGGCCCGGCAGTTTTTCCGGATGCCCGAACAACTTGCGCGCTTGGCCGGCGTAGTAGCGCAGGAAGTCGACCGCTTCGCGCACTTCGGCGACGCCGTCGGGGATCGTCTTGCCGGCTTCCTTCGTGCACATCGCCATGAACTGCGGCATGCGCGCTTCGAGCAAGGTCGCTGCGTGCTCGAGGATCGCCGCGCGCGAGGCGGCCGGCGTGGCATCCCACTTCGGCTGCGCGTCCACCGCGTTGCGCAGCGCCTGCTCGACCGTCGCCGCATCGGCGGCGCGCCAGGTGCCCACTTGTTCGCGGCGGTCGGCGGGGTTGGTCACGGCGATGTCGGCGCCGCCCGGGGTCGCACCCGGCACGAGCGGCAGCGCGCGCCAGTTGCCGGTCACGGCGGAATTGAGCTGTTCGGCGAGGGCGCGCAGTTGCGCGTCGTTTGCGAGGTTGAGGCCCATGGAGTTGTCTCGTTCGTCTGCGATGTCGTGCGCCTGGCTGCGATAGACGTCGCGCGGCAGCGGAATGCGCGGATGCGGAATGGTGTCGAAGCCGTCGACGATTTCGACCGGATCCTTCACGAGGTCGTCGATCGCCACGCTCTCGTCGGTGATGCGATTGACGAAGCTGGAATTCGCGCCGTTTTCGAGCAGGCGGCGCACGAGATACGGCAGCAAGTCTTCGTGCGAACCGACCGGCGCGTATACGCGGCAGGGCACGTCGAGGCGATCGGCCGGCACGACTTCGGCGTAAAGATCGTCGCCCATGCCGTGCAGCTTCTGGAATTCGAAGGCCTTCCGCGTCGTGCCGTTGCGCGCGAGGCGGTGGATCGCCGCGATCGTGTGCGCGTTGTGCGTGGCGAACATCGGGTAGATCGCATCGGAAGCATCGAGCATGCGGCGCGCGTTGGCGAGATAGCTGACGTCGGTATTCGGCTTGCGCGTGAACACCGGGTAGCCCGCCTGGCCGTCGACTTGCGCGCGCTTGACCTCGCTGTCCCAGTACGCGCCCTTGACCAGGCGCACCGGAATGCGGCGGCCGGTGCGGCGCGCGAGATCGGCGAGCCAATCGATCGCGAACGGCGCGCGCTTCTGGTAGGCCTGCACGGCGAGGCCATAGCCTTCCCAACCGTCGAGCGAGGCATCGGCATACGCAGCGCCGATGACGTCGAGCGAGAGTTCGAGGCGGTCGGCTTCCTCGGCGTCGATGGTGAAGCCGATGCCGTAGGACTTCGCCAGTTGCGCGAGTTCGAGCACGCGCGGCACGAGTTCGGCCATCACGCGCGCGCGCTTGGCGAGTTCGTAGCGCGGATGCAGCGCGGAAAGCTTGACCGAAATCGACGGCGCGGCGAACACATCGGTGCCCACGAACTTGCCGCTCGTGCCGATCGCCTTGATCGCTTCGCGGTACGCGCCGAGATAACGCAGCGCGTCCTTCGTCGTCAGCGCGCCTTCGCCCAGCATGTCGAACGAATAGCGATACGCGGCGTTGTCGCCCTTGCGCGAACGCGCGAGCGCTTCGCCGATCGTGCGGCCCATGACGAACTGGTGGCCCATGATCCGCATCGCCTGGCGCACGGCCAGGCGCACGACCGGTTCGCCGATGCGGCCGATCAGCCGCTTGAAGGCGTTGTGGACGTCGTGCTTGGTGTCGTCGGCCAGGTCGACCAGGTGGCCGGTGAGCATCAGGCCCCAGGTCGACGCATTCACGAGGATCGAGTCGGACTGGCCCATGTGCCGCTTCCAGTCGGCTTCGCCGAGCTTGTCGCGGATGAGCTTGTCGGCGGTCTCCTGGTCCGGAATGCGCAGCAAGGCTTCGGCCACGCACATCAGCAGCACGCCTTCCTCGCTGCCGAGGTCGTACTGCCGCATGAAGGCCTCGATGGCGCCCTGGTCCTGCGCGCGGGCGCGCACGCGGCGCACGAGGTCGGCCGCGGTCGCCTGGATGGCGGCGCGGTCGGCGTCGGGCTGGCGCGCCTGCGCGAGCAGTTCGCGCACATGTTCGGTTTCGTCGCGCACCCAGGCGGCCGTGATGGCGGCGCGGAGCGGATCGGGGGACGCCGGCAGTTCCGGCGAAAGCAACGGCCGTTCGGCCGTCGCGGGGAGGGGAAGCGAATTCATCGGGCCCGCGTTGTTACGTGGCGAGCCGCATAGTGTAGCGGCGCACATGCCGCGCGGCTTGCCCCGCATGGTCGCCGGGGGCTACCATTTCGCGGTTTCCGCAGCCGGTTTTGCGTCACACCGGCAGCGGTTCGGCATGATCGAGATGGTGTCGTCGGGGGTCGGGACGGGTGCGCAACTCCGGTTGCGTCCCCCACGGGCTTTGACGGCCCGGCAGTTCCTCGCCCTGTTCGCTTCCCTGGCCGCCGCAATGTGGCTGGTCGCGGGCCTGGGGTGGTGGGGCGGCAACGTCTTCGCCCCCGCGTTCGCGCTGCTGGACAGCGTGCTCGTGGCGGCGGCACTGCGATGGTCGTGGCGGCTGGGAGAGCGTCGCGAAATCATTTCGATCGGGCCGGAAGCGGTCGAGGTTTGGCGGTCGGCACAGCCGGCGCCCGCGTTCCACGCACACCCGGTCTGGGTGCGCATGGAGGTCGGAGGCGACGGAGAGTCGATCGTGTTGTCCTCCAGCGGAGTCCGCTGCGAGGTCGGCGCCTTCCTCGGCCCCGGCGAACGCCGGCAACTCGCGACGCGTCTTCGGGCGCTGCTCGAAGCCAGCCGTTCGCCTCCGACGACATGACATTGCATTCAGCTGCGGGGCTCGTACCGATGAAAGCAGGCTTCAATTCTTCCGGCGTCAAGGCGATGGCCGTTCGTGCCGCCGCCGCGGCGTTCGCGCTCCTGGCGTCCGCCTCCGCGTTCGCGACGCCGGCCGCCGAGCCGTCCTCGCCGCACCCGTGGCAGCTCAACATGCGCGAGGGTGTGACCCACTCCTCGCGGATGGCCTACGACGCCCACATGGTCGCGCTGTGGATCTGCGTGGTCATCGGCATCGTCGTGTTCGGCGCGATGTTCTACGCGATGTGGAAGTTCCGCCATTCCAAGGGCGCCAAGCCCGATGTCAACTTCACGCACAGCACCAAGCTGGAGATCGTGTGGACGCTCGTCCCGGTCATCCTGCTGGTGTGCATGGCGTGGCCGGCGACCGCCAAGCTCATCGCGATGTACGACACCCGCAATTCCGAGATGACCGTGAAGGTCACCGGCTACCAGTGGATGTGGAAGTACGAGTACCTGGGCGAGGGCGTGGAATTCACCAGCCGCCTGGACAAGGGCAGCGACGCGATGCGCCAGTCCGGCAAGACGCCGTCCTGGAACAACGAAGCCGACCGCAACTACCTGCTCGACGTCGACAACGTGCTCGTCCTGCCGGTGAACACGAAGGTCCGCTTCGTCATCACGGCCGACGACGTGATCCACGCCTGGTGGGTGCCTTCGCTGGGTTGGAAGCAGGACGCGATCCCCGGGATCATCAACGAAGCCTGGACCGACATCGACACCCCCGGCATCTACCGCGGCCAGTGCGCGGAGCTGTGCGGCAAGGACCACGGCTTCATGCCGATCGTCGTGAAGGCCGTTTCGAAGGTCGAATACCAGCGTTGGCTCGCCGAGCAGAAGGCGAAGGCCGGCGCGCCCTCGCCGGAAGCCGCGCACGCGACCGCCGTCGATGCGATGAAGGCTTCGCCGGAAGGCATCGCCCCGGCCCAGCCCGCCACCCCCGATCCGAGCAACACGCCGACGCCCGAGAAAGCCGAGCCCGTGACGCAGTAAGCGCGCACAAGCTTCGTTCTCGACTTTCCCACGCACTCGAACGCATTACCTGAGGTAGGCCATGGCCCAGTACGACGCCGCCGTCCACCACGACGATCACGGTCACAAGCAAAGCTTCATCGACCGTTGGTTCTTCTCCACGAACCACAAGGACATCGGGACGCTGTACCTGCTGTTCTCGTTCGTCATGTTCATCATCGGCGCAGCGATGTCGGTGGTGATCCGTGCCGAGCTGATGCACCCGGGCCTGCAGTACGTGAACCCCGAGTTCTTCAACCAGATGACCACCATGCACGCGCTGGTGATGATCTTCGGTGGCGTGATGCCCGCCTTCGTGGGCCTGGCGAACTGGATGGTGCCGCTGCAGATCGGCGCGCCGGACATGGCGCTGCCGCGCATGAACAACTGGTCGTTCTGGATCCTGCCGTTCGCCTTCACCATGCTGCTGGTCACGCTCTTCCTGCCGGGCGGCGCGCCCGCCGGCGGCTGGACGCTGTATCCGCCGCTTTCGTTGCAGGGCGGCAGCAACATCGCGTTCGCGATCTTCGCCATCCACATGATGGGCATCAGCTCGATCATGGGCGCGATCAACATCATCGCCACCATCCTCAACATGCGCGCCCCGGGCGTTGACCTGCTGAAGATGCCGATCTTCTGCTGGACGTGGCTGATCACCGCCTTCCTGCTGATCGCCGTGATGCCGGTGCTCGCCGGCGCGGTGACGATGCTGCTCACCGACCGCTTCTTCGACACCAGCTTCTTCACCGCGGCCGGCGGCGGCGACCCGGTGATGTTCCAGCACATCTTCTGGTTCTTCGGGCACCCCGAGGTCTACATCATGATCCTCCCGGCGTTCGGTATCGCCTCGGAGATCATCCCCACGTTCTCGCGCAAGCCGCTGTTCGGCTACCAGGCGATGGTGTACGCCACCGCGTCGATCGCGTTCCTGTCGTTCATCGTGTGGGCGCACCACATGTTCACGGTGGGCATGCCGCTGGGCGGCGAGCTCTACTTCATGTTCGCGACGATGCTCATCGCCGTGCCGACGGGCGTGAAGGTGTTCAACTGGGTCACCACGATGTGGAAGGGCTCGATCTCGTTCGAAGCCCCGATGCTGTGGGCGATCGCCTTCGTCATCCTGTTCACCATCGGCGGTTTCTCGGGCCTGATGCTCGCGATCGTGCCGGCGGACTTCCAGTACCACGACACCTACTTCGTCGTCGCGCACTTCCACTACGTGCTCGTGACCGGCGCGCTGTTCTCCATCATCGCCGCCGTGTACTACTGGTGGCCGAAGTGGACGGGCCGCATGTACTCGCAGGCCGCCGCCAAGTTCCACTTCTGGTGGTCGGTGGTGTTCGTGAACCTGCTGTTCTTCCCGCAGCACTTCCTGGGCCTGGCCGGCATGCCGCGCCGCATCCCGGATTACAACGTCGTGTTCGCGGACTGGAACCTGATTTCGTCGATCGGCGCGTTCGGCATGTTCGCGACGCCCTTCATCATGCTGGGCGTGTTGCTGCACTCGCTGAAGAACGGCGAGAAGGCCACCGACCGCGTGTGGGAAACCGCGCGTGGCCTGGAGTGGACGGTGCCGTCGCCGGCCCCGCACCACACGTTCACGACGCCGCCGGTCATCAAGGACGGCGACCTCGCGCACGGCGATTTCGCGCACATGGATTTCGACTGACGGCTGCGCGCGCCTGACGTGAACACCATGACGAACGCCCCCACGCCCCTGACCGCCCAAGAAGTCGCAGCGCGCCGCAAGCGCGTGCTGCGTACTGCGTGGGCGATCGGTCTGGTGGCGTTCGCCGTGTACCTGGCGTTCCTGCTGTCGGGCGTGTTCGGCAAATGAACGCACCCGAGAACAACAAGAAAAAATTCGGCGTCGGCAAGATGGTGGGCGTCGCGCTCGGCGCGTTCGCGTTCACCTTCTCGCTCGTGCCGCTGTACCGCATCGCCTGCGAGAAAGTGTTCGGCGTGCGCCTCGAAAAAGAGGCCATCGCCGCACCGCTGGATGCGAAGGCCAACACGCAGCGCACGGTGACCGTCGTGTTCGACGGCGGCGTGAACTCCAAGCTGCCGTGGGACTTCGAACCGCAGCAGGCCACGATGCAGGTCCATCCCGGCCAGCAGTACGAAGCCAGCTACTTCGCGCGCAACACCAGCAACCGCGCGATCGTCGGCAACGCCGTGCCCTCCGTGGCGCCGGCGCGCGCTTCGGGCTATTTCAGCAAGACCGAATGCTTCTGCTTCACCGCACAGGAACTCGACGCCGGCGAAGGCCGCGCGATGCCGGTGCGTTTCATCGTCGATCCGGCGTTGCCGGCCGACGTGAACACGATCACGCTGTCGTATACCTTCTTCAAGAACGATGCCCAGACTGCGCAGGTCAACGCGCCGAAGGCTGCATCGAGCCTGCCGCACGCGGCTCCCTGAGCCTCTTACGAAACCCGGAAAACCCGTCATGGCCCAAGCCCACGAGTCCCACGACACCAACGTCTACTACGTGCCGCACGGCAGCCGCTGGCCGGTGATCGCGTCGGTCGCGCTGTTCCTCACGATGCTCGGCTTCGCGCAGTGGTTGAACGAAGTGAGCTGGGGCAAGCCGGTGTTCTTCCTCGGGCTCGCTTTCCTCGCCGCGATCCTGTTCAAGTGGTTCGGCGACGTCATCCGCGAATCGCTGCGCGGCTACTACAACAAGCAGGTCGACACCTCCTTCCGCATGGGGATGGTGTGGTTCATCTTCTCCGAGGTGATGTTCTTCGCCGCGTTCTTCGGTGCGCTGTTCTACGCGCGCCAGTTCGCGTTGCCGTGGTTGCAGGGCGAAGGCCACAAGGTCGCCACGCACGCGGTGCTGTGGTCGGACTTCACCGGCGGCTGGCCGAGCAACGGCCCGGGCGCGATCGGTGGTACGTACCAGACCATCCCGGCGTGGGGCCTGCCGCTGCTCAACACGCTGATCCTGCTGACCTCGGGCGTCACGGTCACCATCGCGCACCACGCGCTGAAGTCGGGTCACCGCAAGCAGCTGTTGCTGTTCCTCGGGCTCACCGTGTTGCTGGGCGCCTCGTTCCTGTACTTCCAGGCCGAGGAATACATGCACGCCTACAAGGAACTCAACCTGACGCTCGGCTCGGGCATCTACGGTTCGACGTTCTTCATGCTCACCGGCTTCCACGGCGCGCACGTGACGCTGGGCACGATCATGCTCGCGATCATCTGGTTCCGCTGCGCCGCGGGCCATTTCAACCGCGAGAACCACTTCGCATTCGAAGCCGTTGCCTGGTACTGGCACTTCGTCGACGTGGTGTGGTTGGGACTGTTCCTGTTCGTGTACGTGCTTTAAGGCGCGCACGCGGGAATCAAGGACAACTAAGCTGTTCCCGTCGCGGGCCGGCCATGCGCCGGCCCGTGCCGTCTCGGGAGTGGTTGGCCGTCAGGGCGCGCGGCCGATGCCGTGCGGCGTGATCCAGCCCATGTAGATGGCGAGGATGACGAACAGGATCAGACCGACCGACAGCGCGATGCGCTTGGTCAATGCGTTGACGGTGCGCTTGGTCGTGCCCTTGTCGACGAGCATGTAATACAGGCCGGCGCCGAGGTTCCAGACGATGAGTATCAGGACGGCGATGATCAACAGGGTCTTCAGCGAGTCGCTCATGGCGAAGGTCCTTGGCGTGACGCAAGTACGCGCCTGGTGCGCATTATCGCGCCGCGAAGGGATGCGCGCGTGAGCCGTCGCGGGACGTTCTGGTTCGGTTGGGCGCTGGCGCTGGTCGCCATGGCGGGCTTCGCGCGCCTGGGGTTCTGGCAGTACGCGCGGATGCAGGAGAAGCAGGCGTTGCTCGCCAACGTCGAGCGCGTGTTGCGCGGCCCGGCGGTGGACATCGACGCGGCCGGCACGGCCGACTTGGCGTGGGTCGAAGGCCAGGCGACGATCGACGCGCGCACGCTGCTGCTCGACAACCAGATGCGCGACGGCAAACCCGGCGTCCACGTGTATTGCATCGCGCGGGTGGGCGTCGCCGATCGCCTCGTGGACCTGGGCTGGATCGCCGTGAAGCCCGATCGCACGATGCCGGGCGCGGCCTGTCCCCAGGGTCCGCTGCATGTGCGCGGCCTGATGACGCCGCTGCCGTCGGGCGGCCTGCGCGTGGGCGCGCCGATGCAGCAGCTCGACGGCATGCGCTGGCTCATGGCGCGCGCGGACGTCGATGCCATCCGCTCGACCCTCCGCATCGCCGTGCCCGCGCGCGTGATCCGCCTGGATCCCAAGCTGCCCGTCGGCTACGTCCGGGATCTCGACGTCCTCCCGAACACGCTGCCGCCCGAACGCCATCTCGGCTACGCGGTCCAATGGTGGGCGTTGTCGCTCGCCGTCTTCATCACCGCGCTCGTCCTCTCCATTCGCAAGTCGAAACCCAACGCATGAACGCTCCCGTCGACCAGGCCACCCGCAACCGCAATCGCTGGATGCTCGTCGGCATCTTCGTGCTGTTCTTCGGCGGCCTCGCGCTCGCAGGTTTGCTGCGGTTTTCCGGCTGGCGCCCGGAAGGGCTGAAGAACAAGGGCGAACTGCTGGACCCGCCGGCCGACCTGCGCACGCTCACGCCGACGCTCGCCGACGGTTCCCCGTATCGCTGGAAGGACGCAGAACGCACGTGGCGCATCCTCGCGATGACCGACCGTTGCGACACGACCAATGCCGCCGCGTGCGAACGCCTGCTGACCGATCTCGACAAGGTCTGGCAACTCTCGGGCAAGGATGCCGACCGCGTGCACGTGTTGTGGGTCGGCGCGTTGCCCGCCCAGGGCCCGCGCCCGGCGACGCTGCGCGTGCTGCGTTCCAGCGATGCGCTGCGCGATGGCCTGCCGCGTTCGCACGATGCCAAGGGCATGCCGGTGTACGTGCTCGATCCCAACGGCTTCGTCGTTCTGCGCTACGCTCCCGGCTCCGATCCCGGCGACGTGCGGACCGACCTGTCCCGCCTGCTCAAGGTGAACTGAGATGGCGTCCAACGCCTCGTCCATTGTCCGCCACGGCATCCATCGCAACTTCCATCGCCTGGCGTGGCTGGCCGTCGTGCTCGCGCTCGGCGTGATCGTGTTCGGC
Organism: Noviluteimonas gilva; assembly: GCF_009740395.1. Lineage (GTDB taxonomy): Bacteria > Pseudomonadota > Gammaproteobacteria > Xanthomonadales > Xanthomonadaceae > Noviluteimonas > Noviluteimonas gilva. The sequence continues at coordinate 459,655 of NZ_WOXT01000001.1, read as the reverse complement.
AGCTTCGTGCGTTTGTCGAACGCGGGCCTGAGCTGCCCCGATTGGCCGACTTGTTACGGGCGCGCTGCGTGGCCGCAACATGTGAACGAAGCGGTCGACCACGCCGCAACCGCGATCCGCGCCGTCGAGCCGCACAAGGCGTGGCGTGAGCAGTTGCATCGCATGCTCGCAATGTCGCTGGGCCTGATCGTGCTGGCGCTCGCGCTGCTCGCCGCGCGTCGCCGTCGTTTGGGCATCGCGCAGGTGTTGTGCGCGTCGGTGCTCGTCGGCATCGGCATTCCGCTGTACATGCACGGGCAACACGTCGCAGCGTCGGTCTTCGCGATCGCAGGCGAAACGATCCTGCTCATCGCCGCACTGCGCTGGTCGAACGTCGACCTCGCGCGCACGGCCGCACTCACGCTGATGGTGATCATCTTCCAGGCCTTGCTCGGCATGTGGACGGTCACCTGGCTCCTCAAGCCGATCGTGGTGATGGGACATCTGCTCGGCGGCCTGCTGACGCTTGCGATGCTGACGTGGATGGCGTGGCGCGCGACCGACATGCCCATCCGCCTCGCCGAAGGCAAGCGCATTCGCCTGCTGCTGTTGATCGGCGTCGCGCTGCTCGCGGTGCAGATCGCACTCGGCGGTTGGACCAGCGCCAATTACGCCGCACTCGCCTGCGCGAACGATTTCCCGAAGTGCGTCGGCCAGTGGTGGCCGCCCACCGATTTCCGCGAAGCCTTCGTCCTGTGGCGCGGCATCGGCGTGGATTACGAAGGCGGCGTGCTCGACGGGCAGTCGCGCATCGCGATCCAGATGGCGCACCGGATCATGGCGGGCATCGTGTTCGTGTATCTGGCGATCCTCGCGGTGCGCCTGGTGCGGATCCCGGGAATGCTTGCGTGGGGTGTCACGCTCGGCGCGCTGCTGCTCACGCAGGTCGCGCTCGGTATCGCCAACGTGAAGCTCGGCCTGCCGCTGCATGTCGCCGTCGCGCACAACGCGGGTGCGGCGCTGTTGTTGTTCGTGCTCGTCACGCTCGTTGCGCGCGTGCGCACGCCGGAGGCCTGACGCACGTGCGCTCGCGCCTCTCCCAGTACTGGACGCTGACCAAGCCGCGCGTCGTCGCGCTGATCGTGTTCACCGCGCTCGTCGGCATGTTCCTGGCGGTACCGAAACTGTCGGACCTGCCGTTGGACAAGGCGGTGTTCGGGCTGCTCGGCATCTGGCTCGCGGCGGCCTCGGCGGCGGCGATCAACCACATCCTCGACCAACGCATCGACGCGCTGATGGCGCGCACGCACGATCGGCCGTTGCCGACCGGCGGACTGCGCACGTCGCAGGCCGTCGTGTTCGCGCTCGCGCTCGGCCTGGCGTCGATGGCGATCCTGGTTTTCCGCGTCAATCCGTTGTGCGCGGCGCTGACGTTCGCATCGTTGATCGGCTACGCGATCGTCTACACCGGTTGGCTGAAGCGCGCGACGCCGCAGAACATCGTCATCGGCGGGATCGCCGGCGCGGCGCCGCCGCTGCTCGGCTGGTCGGCGATCACCGGCATGACGGGCGAAGCCGACTGGGCGTACGCGCTCACGCTCGTGCTGATCATCTATCTCTGGACGCCGCCGCACTTCTGGGCGCTGGCGATCTTCCGCCGCGAGGACTACGCCAAGGCGATGGTCCCGATGCTCCCGGTCACGCACGGCGTGATCTACACGCGCTGGCAGATCCTGTTCTACACGGTGCTGCTGGTGCTGGCGACGCTGCTGCCGTGGGCGTTGCACATGAGCGGGACGTTCTACATCGGCGGCGCGGTCGTGCTGGGCAGCGTGTTCCTCTGGTACGCCTGGCGCCTGCTCGATCCGCCGGACGAGTTCTTCGCCATGCGCACGTTCCAGTACTCGGTCGTGTACCTGATGGCGCTGTTCGCCTTCCTGCTGATCGACCATTGGCTGATGCCATGGCTGCAGCCGGGCTCGGCCCTGGACTTCATGCCGGTCGCCTGATTTCACCTCGCGTGAAACTGCGCCGTCCGTCCCGTTACATCGCGACGCACTCCGCAATCCCCGCACCGTCCGCGCCACAGGCGCGCGGGATGTGACGCGCTGCCCAAACATCGGGCGGCGGCGCGCGTCATATCGGTCCTCCGGAATTAGGGGATTCCATCATGCGAGACGACAAGAACGCCGACCGCAGCGAGCGCAGTGCGCGCTTGCTGCTCTTCTTCGCACTGTGCGCCGCGGTGATGTGGGCGCTGGCGAGCGCACCGGCCTGAGCTGGCTTCTCCTGCGCAGGCAGGGGCAGGGTTGAAGGATTTCCAAAGCGCGACCGTGCGCGGACGACATCCGCTTTCAGCCTTCCCCTGCCTTCGCGGGGGCATTGATCGCGATCAGCGCTTCGCAGCCCGCCGGTCGAGCAACAGCGAGCGCAATTCGTTCTTTTCATCCGCGTTGAGCGGCGCTTCGCTGGCGTTGAGCTCTTCGATGCGCTGCTGCACCGTCTGGTCCTCGAGCTGCACCATCACGTCGAGGAACTCGCGCTCCCATTCGCCTTCGCCCGGAAGCGTCTGCGTGGCGAGCTTGTGCAGCGCCGCGGCTTCCTCGCGATCGCCGAAGTGTTCGAGCACGCCGCCGGTGCGGATGTCGGGACGCTCGCGCACGAGCGCGACGAGTTCGGACAACAACTCCACGCCGGGCTGTCGCAACGCCGCGAAGCGATACGGCGGCTCCAGCGCGAGGGCCAGCGACGGCTGCTGCAGCAACAACGCGATCGCGCTGCGCACCAGGCTCCGTTTCGGCGCGGGGACGCTGGGTGCGTTGCGCGCGCGCTGCGTGGGCACGTGCGTTTCCGGCCCGCTCGCACGCGCACCGAGCCCGGTGAGTTCGGTCAGGCGCTGCTTCATCAAATCACCGAACGCGCCGTCGGGAATCTGCGCGAGATACGGCTTGCAGCGTTCGGCCAGGCGCGCCTTGCCGTCGAGGCTCGACAGGTTCACGTCCAGGCTCATCTGCGCGTAGAAGAACTCCGACAACGGTGTTGCCTGGCGCAGGCGCGCGTCGAAGCCCTCGCTGCCTTCCTTGCGGACGATGGAGTCGGGATCCTCGCCGTCGGGCAGGAACAGGAAGAAGGCCTGGCGGCCGTCCTTCATGCGCGGCAGCACCGATTCCAGCGCCTTCCATGCGGCGTTGCGGCCCGCGCGATCGCCGTCGAAGCAGAAGAACACGTCGGCGGCATTGCGGAACAACAGCTCGGCATGGTCCGGCGTGGTCGCCGTGCCGAGCGTGGCCACCGCCTGCGACACGCCGTACTGCGCGAGCGCGACGACATCCATGTAGCCCTCGACGACGATCAGCCGATCGAGCTTGCTGTTGACCTGCCGCGCCTGCCACAGCCCGTACAACTCGCGGCCCTTGTGGAAGAGCGGCGTCTCGGGCGAGTTGAGGTACTTCGGCGAATCCTCGGGGTCGAGCACGCGCCCACCGAAAGCGATCGTGCGCCCGCGACGGTCGGCGATCGGGAACATCAGCCGATCGCGGAACTTGTCGTAGATGTGGCCCTTGTCGTTCTTCGAGAACATCCCGCCGCGTTCGAGCAACTGCATGCGGCGTTGATCGGTGCCGAGTGCGTCGCGCAACGCGTTGAAACCGTCGGGCGCGTAGCCGATGGCGTAACGCTCGGCGATCTCCGGCGCGATGCCGCGTTTCTCGACGTAGGCCTTCGCCTTGTCGCTGCCGGCCAGATGCTTGCGGAAGAACTTCGCCGAAGCGTCGAGCGCGGCGAACAGGTCGACCGTGTCGTGGTTCTCGTTCTTCTGCTGCGTGTCGCGCGGGATTTCCATCCCGACGCGCTTGGCGAGTTCGTCGACCGCGTCGAGGAATTCGAGGCGGTCGTAGTTGATCAGGAACGAGATCGCGGTGCCGTGCGCGCCGCAGCCGAAGCAGTGGTAGAACTGCTTGGTCGGCGAGACGGTGAAGCTGGCCGAACGTTCGTCATGGAACGGGCAGCGCGACGCGAATTCCTTGCCCTGGCGCTTGAGCGGCACGCGCGCGGCGATCACCTCGACGATGTCGGTGCGCGCGAGCAGGTCGTCGATGAAAGCGTCGGGGATGCGGGCCATCGGTATCAGGATGCCACGCGGCGAACGCGCGCGCGGGACGGGATCAACCGCCGGCGAGGCGGCGCTTGACGATGGACGAGACCTCGCCCATGTCGGCCTTGCCGGCCAGGCGCGGCTTGAGCACGCCCATCAGCTTGCCGATGTCGCCCGGGCCAGCGGCGCCGCTGTCGCGGATCGCGCCGTCGATGACGTCCTCGATCTCCGCTTCCGACATGCGGGCGGGGAGGTAGTGCTCGATGATCGCGATCTCGTTGCGCTCGATGCCCGCCAGGTCTTCGCGGCCGGCGGCGTCGTACTGCGACACCGAGTCGCGGCGCTGTTTCACCATCTTGTCGAGCACGGCCACGACCTGGGCATCGTCCAGGCTGATGCGCTCGTCGACTTCCTTCTGCTTGATCGCGGCATTGATCAGGCGGATGACGCCGAGGCGCTCTTTCTCGCCGGCCTTCATCGCGGTCTTCATGTCGTCGGTCAGCTGGTTCTTCAGGCTCATGGGACGTTCCTTGTGGGTCGGTGCCGGATCAACATGGGGGCATCGCAGAAATGCGAAAAGCCGGCGGCGCTTGGGGCGCGGCCGGCTTCGCGAGGTGCTGACTGAAACGCTGGGGCGAGAGGCTCGCCGCCGGCGCGGGCTCAGTACAGGCGCTGGCGCTTGGTGACGTCGCGCGAGGTGCGACGGGCCTGGCGCTTCACCGCGGCAGCGGCCTTGCGCTTGCGTTCCTGCGTCGGCTTCTCGTAGAACTCGCGCTTGCGGGTCTCAGCGAGCACGCCGGCCTTCTCGCAGGTGCGCTTGAAGCGGCGCAGGGCAAACTCGAAAGGCTCGTTTTCGCGGACTTTGACGCTCGGCATACGGTTTTCTCGGTCTTCTGTTGGGTTGCTGCACAAGTGGACGACCACCGGGCAGACCCGGGGAGCCGCGTATGATAGCCGCGACCTTTCCGTCGGCGCAACCGCGCCGCGGGAGGGTAATCAGCATCTCCGCGGGCGCAACCGCGCCGCGGGCCTAGTTTTCACATCCGCAGGCCCCATCTGCCCCCCATGCGCGTCCTCGGCATCGAAACCTCCTGCGACGAAACCGGCGTGGCCGTCTACGACACCGCGCGCCCGGGCCCCGAGGGCCTGCGCGCGCACGCCGTCTACAGCCAGATCGCCCTGCACGCCGAATACGGCGGCGTGGTGCCCGAGCTGGCCAGCCGCGACCACGTCCGCAAGCTGTTGCCCCTTATTCGCCAGACCCTCGCGGAAGCCGGCCTCACCACCGCCGACCTCGACGGCGTGGCCTATACGGCGGGTCCGGGGCTGGTCGGCGCGCTGCTCGTGGGCGCCGGCGTGGCCCGCTCGCTGGCCTGGGGCCTCGATGTCCCCGCCATCGGGGTGCATCACATGGAAGGCCATCTGCTCGCACCCTTGCTGGAGGATCCGGACCTCAAGCCGCCCTTCGTCGCGCTGTTGGTCTCCGGTGGCCACACGCAGCTGGTCGGCGTGGATGCCATCGGGCGCTACCGGCTGCTCGGCGAAACCCTGGACGACGCCGCGGGCGAGGCCTTCGACAAGACCGCCAAGCTCATGGGCCTGCCGTATCCGGGCGGCCCGCAACTGGCGAAGCTCGCCGAGACCGGCACGCCGGGCGCGTACAAATTCTCGCGGCCGATGACCGATCGCCCGGGGCTCGACTTCTCCTTCAGCGGATTGAAGACGCAGGTGCTGCTCGCCTGGCGCGACAGCGATCGCACCGATGCCACGCGCGCGAACATCGCGCGGGGCTTCGAAGACGCCGTTGTCGATACGCTCGCGATCAAGTGCCAGCGCGCGCTGGATGCCGCGGGTTGCGACACGCTCGTCGTCGCCGGTGGCGTGGGTGCGAACAAACGCCTGCGCGAAAAGCTGCACGCCATCGCCGACAAACGCGGCGGCCGCGTGTGCTTCCCGCGCCCGGCGTTGTGCACGGACAATGGCGCGATGATCGCCTTCGCCGGCGCGCTGCGCCTGGAAGCCGGCCAGAGCGCGGGCCGCGAAGTGCACGTGCAGCCGCGCTGGGATATGGCATCGTTGCCCGCCGTCCAGCCCGCGACCGCATGACCGACAAAGTCTTCATCGAAGGCCTCCAGATCGAGACGCTCATCGGCATCTACGATTGGGAGCGCCGCATCCGGCAGCCACTCGTGTTCGACATCGAGATGGCGTTCGACAACCGCAAGCCTGCGGCGAGCGACGCCATCGAAGACACGCTCGATTACAAGGCGGTGAGCAAGCGCCTGATCGCGTACGTATCGGCGTCGGACTTCGGTTTGGTCGAAACGCTTGCGGAGCGTTGCGCCGCGTTGATCCTCGAAGAATTCGCCGTCTCGCACGTGCGCCTGAAATTGAGCAAGCCCGGCGCGGTGCGTGGCGCGCGCGCGGTGGGCGTGCTCATCGAGCGCAGCCGCGCGTGACGCAGGCGTATCTCAGCCTCGGCAGCAACGTCGAACCCGAGCGCCACCTGCGCGCGGCGATCGCGGCATTGCGCGCGCGCTTCGGTGAGATCGTCCTCTCGCCGGTGTATCGCGTGCCTGCGGTGGGCTTCGACGGCCCCGATTTCCTCAACGCCGCGGCGATCATCGACACTGATCTGGATCCGTTCGCGTTGGTCGAATGGCTGCGTGCGCTGGAAAGCGACAACGGCCGCATCCGTGGGCACGTGAAGTTCAGCGATCGCACGCTGGACATCGACCTGGTCTACTTCGACGACCTCGTGCTCGACCTGCCGGACCTGCAACTGCCGCGGCCGGAGTTGCGGCATGCATTCGTATTGCGCCCGTTGGCCGACATCGCGCCGTCGTTCGTCGATCCCGTTCGCAAGGTGACGCTGGCCGAGTTGTGGCGCGCGCATCCGGACTTCGCCGGCGTGTTGGAAACCGTCGCGCTTTAGGTTTCGAGCAAGCGCCCGCCGTCGAGGCGCACCACCTGGCCCGTCATGTACGTGGCCTCGCGCAACAACCACCGCACGGTGTTCGCGATTTCGTCCGGCGTGCCCGTGCGATGCAGCGGCGTGCGATCGAGCATGGCCTGCTTCGCCGCATCGTCCTTGCCGCCGTCGGGCCACAGGATCGCGCCGGGCGCGATGGCGTTGACGCGCACGTCGGGCGCGAGTTCGAGCGCAAGCGCGCGCGTCATGTGCACCAGCGCGGCCTTGCTCATGCCGTAGATCGCGTGCGTGCGCAGCGGACGCTCGGCGTAGATGTCGGCCATGTTGACGATCGCGCCGTGCGTCGCGCGCAGATGCGGCGCCGCGGCTTGCGCGAGGAAGAAGGGCGCGCGCGCATTCGCGCCGAACAACGCATCCCATTGGTCGGGCGTCGCCTTTCCGAAAGGTGTTGCGAAGAACGACGACGCGTTGTTGACCAGCGCGTCGAGGCGACCGAAGCGGCCGATCGTGTGTGCGATGAGTTCGGGCAGGCGATCGAACTGCGCAAGATCGGCCTGCAACACGAGGGTCGAACCGGCGCGCGCGGCTTCGAGTTCGCCGGCCAGCGCATCCGCATCGCCCCGCGAGGCGTGGCAGTGGATCGCCACGTCGTAGCCATCCGCATGCAGGCGGCGCACGATCGCCGCACCCAGACGGCGGGCACTGCCGGTGACCAGGGCAACGGGACGGGCGGTCGTCATGGGCGCTTGCGGTCCTTCCGGCTATCCTGCCGGCATTGTCGATGTATTTGCCCGTCCATGTCCGCATCGCCGGAACACCAAGCCATCCCCGCGCCCGACGCCGACGCGCTCGCCCACAGCGAACGCCTGCGCCGCGCCCTGCAGGAACACATCCAGGCCTCGGGCGGTGCGATCCCGTTCTCGCGCTTCATGGAGCTGAGCCTCTACGCACCGGGGCTGGGCTACTACAGCGCGGGCGCGACCAAGTTCGGCGCCAGCGGCGACTTCGTCACCGCGCCGGAGCTCGGGCCCTTGTTCGCCGCGTGCGTCGCCGACAGCCTCGCGCCGGTGCTGCAGCAACTCGGGCCGCAGGCGGATGTCGTCGAACTCGGGGGCGGCAGCGGCGCGTTCGCGGAAGTGGCGCTCAAGAAGCTGCTCGCCGCCGATGCATTGCCCGCGCGTTACGCGATCCTCGAACCGAGCGCCGACCTGCGCGAACGCCAGCAGGATCGCTTGCGCGAACGCTTGAACCCGCTCCTCTTCGACCTGGTGGAATGGCTCGACGCACCGCCGCAGGGTGCGTGGGACGGCGTGTTGTTCGCGAACGAAGTGATCGATGCGCTGCCGACGCCGCGCTTCACGCTGCGCGAGGGCGAAGTGTTCGAAGAGTACGTGGCGCTCGACGATGAGGGCCGCTTCGTGCGCACCGATCGCCCGGCCGATGCCTTGCTCGCCGCGGCCGTGCGCCATGTCGAACGCCAGCGCGACGAACCTTTCCCCGACGGCTATCGTTCCGAACTGCTGCCGCAATTGCCGTACTGGGTGCAGGCCGTCAACGGCGGCTTGCGCAAGGGCGCGATGCTGTTCGTCGACTACGGTTATCCGCGACGCGAGTTCTATTCATCGCAACGCACGAACGGCACGTTGCGCGCGTTCCGCCGCCATCGCATGGCGGAGAACGTGTACGACCTGCCGGGCCTGCAGGACATCACCGCCTCCGTGGATTTCACCGCGCTCGCCGAAGCGGGCACCGGAGCGGGCTTCGATCTTTCCGGCTATTGCACGCAGGCGAGCTTCCTGATCGGTAACGGTCTTGAGAGCAACCTCGCCGCCGCCGAAGCCCGCATGCACGACGAAGCCCAACGCTATCGCCTTCGCCAGGAAGCCAAGCACCTCACCTTGCCCGGCGAAATGGGCGAACGCTTCCAGGTGATGGGGTTCCAGCGCGACGTCGAATTCGGCACCGCCTTCCTCGTCGGCGATCTGAGCTGGCGCCTGTGATGCGTTGGCCGGGCGCGGGGGCGACGAAAGCCTTCGCACGCCCGCAACGTTGGCTCGGCATTTGGTGGGCAATGATCGCCGTCGTCGTGGTGGGTTCGCTGCTGCCGGCGCTGTTGCTGCCGGACCTGCCTGAGGGCAGCGACAAGATCGAACACTTGCTGGGCTACGCGATCCTCGCGGGGATGGCGGTGCAGGTGTTCGCGACGCGGCGTGCGTTGATCGCCGCGGCGTTGTTCCTCGTGGCGTTGGGCGTGGGAATCGAAGTCGCGCAGGACCTGCTGACGACGACGCGCGCGATGGATCCGTGGGATGCCGTCGCGAATACCTGCGGCGTGCTGCTGGGCATGGCGACTGCGCTGACGCCGGCGCGCGATGCGCTGGTGCGGAGGGATTCGCGCTGAATCAGGCGGGCGTGCGGGCCTGGTGGATGGCCTGGATGCGCGCCTTTGCGAGCGCTTCGCCGAATGCGGGACCTTCGAGGCCTTCGCGCGCGACATCGGCGGCGCGGACCGACTGCGCGACATCGAGCAGGCGCATCAGCTCCTCGCGCTGCGGATAGGGCGCATCCTCCAGCCCCGTGCGGCCGCGCTTGTCGGATTCGCAAACCAGGCCGAGCTGCGCGAGCCGCGCCGGCTGCCGGAAGCCATCGCAACGCTGCAGCAACTCGTGCACGGTGCGGTCGCGCAACTCGAACAGGCGATGCACGTTGAGGTGTTCGCGGCAGGCGATCTTCGCCAGGTCGCGATGTTGATAGGGGACCTTCAGGCGATCGCACAAGGCTTGCAATGGTGCGAGGCCCGCGTGCTCGTGGCCGAGGTGTTTGGGCAGCACGTCTTCCGGCGTCAGCGCCTTGCCGAGATCGTGCGAAAGCGCGGCGAAGCCGACCACCGCATCGCCCGGCGCGAGCGTCGCAGCCATGTCGCACACCAGTTCGATGTGGATGCCCGTGTCGACTTCGGGGTGATACTCCGCGCGCTGCGGCACGCCGTACAACGCATCGACCTCGGGCAGCACGACGGCCAGCGCACCGCAGTCGCGCAAGGTGCGCAGGAAGGCCGACGGCGTTTTCGACGCGAGCGCGCGCACCAACTCCTGCCACACGCGCTCGGGCACGAGCTCGGCCATCTCGCCGGACGCCACGATTTCGCGCATGAGCGCCATCGTCTCCGGCGCGACGGTGAACCCGAGATCGGCGAAGCGCGCCATGAACCGCGCCGCGCGCAACACGCGCAACGGATCCTCGACGAACGCAGGCCCAACGTGCCGCAGCACGCGTTGCTCGATGTCGCGCGCACCATGCCAGGGATCGACGAGCACGCCGTCGTCATCCTGCGCGATCGCGTTGATGGTGAAGTCGCGCCGCTGCAGGTCTTCGGCGAGCGTCACGCCGGGATCGGCATCGACGACGAAGCCGCGATACCCGCGGCCGGACTTGCGTTCGGTGCGTGCGAGCGCGTACTCCTCGCCGGTCTTCGGATGCAGGAACACCGGGAAGTCGCGACCCACCGGTTTGAAACCCTGCGCAAGCATCGCCTCGGGCGTGCCACCGACGACCACGTAATCGCGATCGCCCGCCGTCAGCCCCAGCAGGCGATCCCGCACCGCACCGCCGACGAGATAGGTCTCCATCGGCCTGATTCTAGGGCTACTTCGCGGCGACCGCCGTGGGGCAGACGAAGGACTTGCGGGTGCCCGCACGCCCGCGCATGCGATCGCTCACCGGCGCGGCATCGCCATTGAGGCGCCAGTCGTAGATCACGCTGAAGGCCAGCACGCGCGCGACGTACTCGCGCGTTTCCTTGTAGCTGATGGTCTCGATCCAGAAATCCGGATCCATGCCGGGCCGCTGCGCCTGCCAGCGGCCGAGCGGCGCGGGGCCCGCGTTGTAGCCGGCGAGCACCATGTAGGGCGGGCCGTACTTGTCGTACAGCTGGCGCAGGTACGCGGTGCCGATGGCGATGTTCGCGTCGGGGTCGTACAGCGTCGACACGCCATTCCAGGGCAGGCCGATGCGCTTGGCAGTGGCCAGGCCCGTCGCGGGAAGGACCTGCATCAGGCCCATCGCGTTCGCGCCCGAGCGCGCGTTCGGATTGAAGACGCTCTCGGCACGAATCTCGGCGGCGACCCACGCGGGATCGAGCCCGTTCTTCGTCGCCTCGCGGCGGATCGTCGCGTCGTGGTGCAAGGGAAAGCGCAGGCCATACATCCGCGTTTCCTCGGGCTTCTTGCCGAGGGCGAACACCGCGCGGTCGAACCATCCATGGTCCTGCGCGACCGCGACGGCCAGGCGCCGCTGCGTGTCGTCGAAACGCGACAGCGCCTCGTCCCATTCGCGCTGCGCCCAACCCGGGCGATCGGCCTGGTACAGCGCCATCGCACGAATGATGGCGGGATCGCGCGCGATCGCCGCCTGCTGCGGCGTGCCCAGCGTGACGTCGACCGGACACAGCGCATACGGCTGGCCGATGCGATCGGCGGCGAGGAAGCCATGGAATTCCGGCTTGCGCGCGGCCTCGCGATACAGCGCCTGCGCGCCCGCCTTGTCGCCGGCGATCTCGGTCAGTCGCGCCTGGAAGTAGGTCCAGCGCGAATCGTTGCGCTGCTTGTCGCCCATCTTGCGGACGGCGACGAGCGCGGCCGGCCAATCGCTGCGCGACATCGCTTCGCGCAGGCGCCACTCGTGCAGGCGGTCGTCGTACGCGCTTTCGGGCACGGCGTTGAGGCGACGCGCGGAATCGGGTTCGTAGGACGCCACCGTCCACAGCGCCGCCTGGTACAGCGGGCGTGCGCGATCGGCTTCGGTGAAATCCAGCGCGCTCGCGAACTTCGGCAGTTGCGTGTCGACGAGTATCGGCGCCGACTTCGCCATGCGCGCGAGGCCCTGTGAAGCCATCAGTCGACTGCGCGGCGTCTTCGGCCACGTCAGCGCGCGATCGTGCACCGCTTCGAAGAACGCGGCGTAGTCGTTGGCCAGTGCGAGATCCGCAGCCGGCAACCCGCGCGCGGCGCTGCGCATGACCGACGGTTGCCACGCGTTAGCCGCGGCTTCGATGCGCTCCCAGCGCATCGCGTCGGTCAAACCACCCTTCGAGGCCAACACCGCGAACGGCGCGTCGCACGCCGCCGGCAGCGCCTTGCCGGTGCTGCGCCACATGGCCTGCGCGTCGGCCGTCCACATGGCATCGGTGTTTCCGGTCGCTGCGCGCGCTTCGAGTTCCGCGCAGCGCAATGCGTCGTCCTTGATCGACGACGACCACGCGCTCCGGAACGCCGGCCAATCCTCGCGACGCGAGAGCGCGGCGAGCCACAGGTCGCGGAACGCGCCTTCGAGCGCCTGGCCCTTGTACTTGGCGAGGAATGCCTGCGCGCGTGGCGTGGGAAGCGTGTCCATGTCGCGCTTGAGCTGCGCGAACTCGACCCAGCCTGCGAGCGGATGGTTGGCGAGCGCCGCCATCTGCCCCGCCGACAGCGTGCCGCGCTCGGCGGCAGCGAACGCATCGCGGATCTGGTCGCGTTGCGGCACGACCTTGATCGGCGCGTTGCGCAGCGGCGGCGGCACGATCTTGCCGGTGGCCGGGCTGGCGGGCGCGGGTTTGCCTTCCTGTGCGATCGCCGAAGACGAACAACACAAAAGGGCGACGAAGAGCGGCAGGGAATGTCGCAGCATGGACGATCCGTTGGGGGAGACGAACGACCTGGGCCGACTATAGCCGAGCCCTCGTGAATCGATCAGTCAGGAAAGACCTTCAACGGACGTCAGGAATTCCTGAGTTCGCCCACGTCAGCGCAGCGCGTGTTCCGGCACGTCGATCTCCGCGGCGATCGCGAGATGATCGGAATACGCCGCCGCGAACGCTTCCATCCGCGCGACCTGCAAATCGCCCGTCGTGAGGATGTGGTCGATCGCGCGCTGCGGCCGCCAGCTCGGGAAAGTCGGCACGCACAGCGACGGCGGCTGCAGGCGCGTGCGCTTGTACAGCTGCTGCATTTCCGGCCGGTCCGGATCGCAGTTGAAGTCGCCCATCAGGATCGCGTGCGGATGGTCGTGCAGCAGCTCGGCGATGAAGGACAGTTGCGATGCGCGCGAACCGGCGCCCAGCGACAGATGCGCGACGGCCACCGTCAGCCCGTCGTCGCCGTTGCCGAACTGCGCGACCAGCACGCCGCGCCCGCGCACGCGGCCGGGCAGGGGATGGTCGTGCACTTCGACGGGTTCGAGCTTCGACAACAGGCCATTCGCGCTCGAGGCGAAGCCGCCGACGTTGCGGTTGGGCTGATGGCTCCAGTACGCGAAGCCCCCGCGTTGCGCGAGGTAGTGCGTCTGGTTGGTGAACCCCGAGCGCAGGCTCCCGGGGTCGCTTTCGTTGAGGCCGACGATGTCGTGGCCGCCCGCGAGTTGCGCGATCGCATCGAGGCTGCCGCGCTTGTTGCCGGCGGGCAGCACGTGCGACCAGCTGCGCGTCGCGTAGTCCGTGTAACGCCGGGTACTCGACCCGGCCTGGATGTTCGCGCTGAGCAGCTTGAGGCGGCGGTGCGTCATCAGCCCTGCGACGGCGCCGCGGCGGCCGGTGCACCACCGGCGGCAGCGCGTTCCTTCGCGATCAGGCCGCTGGCGATGCGCAGCATGTCTTCGAAGCTCTGGCCGGTGACCTTGTACTTGCCGTTGACGATCAGCGTCGGCGTGCTGTTCGCGCCCGAGCGGATCATGAACTGCCGGCCCTTGTTGACCTGCGCGCTCACCGAGAACGAGTTCATCGTGCTCAGGAATTCCTTCGGGTTCGCGCCGTACTTGCCGTAGAAGTTGGCGATCTTCTGCTCGTCGACCGGATCGCCTTCGCCCGGCATCGACTGCGTGAGGTGGATCTCGCGGATCAGCGCGCTGTGCGAGCGATCGACCAGGCCCATCGATTCGGCGACGTAGAAGGCCTTCGCGTACGGGTTCCACTCCGCACCGAACGGCGCGGGCACGTAGGAGAAGCGCACGTCGGCGGGAAGCTTGGACTTCCACGCGGAGACCAGCGGATCGAACGAGGCGCACGCGGGGCAGACGTAGCCGAAGACTTCGACCACTTCGATCTTGCCGTCGAGCGGCTTCCACGGTTCGCCACCCTTGATGGTGACGTAGTCGGTGCCTTCGACCAGGCCGGAGGGATCGTTGGCGCCGGCGAGCGCCTGTTGCGCGGCGGCGTCGGCGGCGGCGTTCGGGGCCGGGGCGGCGGTCGAGGCCGAGACCGGCGCGGCGGACGTGCTCGCGGCGGGCTCGTCGGCGCTGGCCGGCATCGCGGCGGTGGACTGCGCGGTGGGGGCGGTGGGGGTCGGCGCTTCGGTCTTGCCGCAGGCGGCGAGGGCGAGGAGCAGGAGAGGGAGCAGGACGCGTCGGGTCATGGGGTCGATCCTCCAGCGGGATGCCTGAATGTCAGGTGGGCGGATGGGTGGAAGGGAAGGTCAGCGGGGCGGATTGGCGATCAGCGCACTTGCGATGCGCAGCATGTCGTCGAGCGACCGGCCCAGCACGCGGTACTTGCCGTCGACGATGATCGTCGGCGTGCCTTGCAGCTGGATGCGCAGCGAGAAGTCGCGCGCGGCCTGCATGTTCTTCGCGACCTGCGGGCTCGCGAGCGCGGCGGTGAATTTCTTCGCGTCGACGCCCTGGGTGGCGTAGTACGCCGTGAGTTCGGCGTCGGTGGGATTCATCGGCAGCACTTGCTCGTCGTGCAAGGCGCGGAACGTGGCGGCGTGCGTGCGCGACAGCGTGCCGAGCTGCTGCGAGGCGAAGAACGCGCGGCCGAAGGGATCGTCCAGGTCGTAGCCGGCAGGCACGTAACGCACCTTGACGTTCTTCGGGAGCTTCGCGCGCCAGGCGTCGATCTTCGGCGCGAGGTCGTGGCAGTGATGGCAGGTGTAGGCGAAGACTTCGGCGACTTCGATCTCGCCCTTGCCCACCTTGTCGAAGGTGCCGGGGTTTTCGAGCACTTCGTAATCGGTGCCCTCGACGACCGCGGGTGCGGTTTGCGCACAGGCGGCGAAGGGGAGCACGAAGGCGAGGAGGAGGGTCACCGGGAGAAGCGCGACGCGACGGATCATGCGGGTCCTTCGGGGGTCAAAAAAAACGCCGGTCCACAGTGTGGGACCGGCGTGCTGATCAAGGTCGTGAACGCTTCGACAGCTTCCGCCGGCGCAGGTTCCGGCCGTTGGTTATTTGCTTGCGGTGGCGTCGTCGGAGCGCTTGTGCAGGCCCTGCACGTAGCTCGCCAGCGACTGGATTTCCTCATCCGTCAGCTGCTTGGCGACCGACGCCATGATGTTGAACTGGTGCGGATCGGTCTGCGCGGTCGTGCCCGCGCGGTATTCCTCGAGGCGACGCTGCGCATAGGCCGACTGCTGGCCCGCGATGGCCGGGTAGGCCGGGCCCGGGTTACCGGCGCCGGCCGGACCGTGGCAGGCCATGCACGCGGGGATACCGCGCGCCAGGTCGCCCTGGTGGAACAGGCGCTCGCCCACTTCGTAGAACTTCATGCCGGCGTTGGGGCCGGTG
Source organism: Noviluteimonas gilva (assembly GCF_009740395.1). Lineage (GTDB taxonomy): Bacteria > Pseudomonadota > Gammaproteobacteria > Xanthomonadales > Xanthomonadaceae > Noviluteimonas > Noviluteimonas gilva. The sequence continues at coordinate 444,116 of NZ_WOXT01000001.1, read as the reverse complement.
GCGATCTTGGTGTCGTCCGCGACACCGGCGCCCGCCTTCTGCATGGCGAAGTGCGCGCCGAGGTCGCGCATGTCCTGCGCGGTGAGGGCGTCGGCGAAGGGCTTCATTACCGCGGACATGCCCGTGGTGCGCTGGCCGTTCTTGAAGAGTTCGAGCTGGTGCGCGATGTAGCGCTCCGGCATGCCGGCCAGTCGCGGGTACTGCGGATCGGTCGGGTTGCCGTCCAGGCCATGGCAGGCCGCGCACGTACCGGCCTTCTGGGCGCCGCGCTTCTCGTCGCCCCACACCGGCTTGGCCTCGACCAGCGGCTTGGTTTGCACCTGGGCATCGGGCGCAACCGGGGTCACCGTGGACTGGGCGAAGGCGACGGCGGCGACCGCAAAAGCGGCAGACAGACCGACGTAGCCGAGGACGCGTGCGTGGCGCATGCAAAGCTCCGAAATTGCTGGGTCCGGCGGTTGGGGACGCCGAGTGGTCGCCGACCGGTTTTCGGTCGCGAAGGCGCGGGATTATCGACGGCGCGCCACTGACCGGTCAAACCGGCGATCGGCCGGGGCTCGCCCGGCGTGCGATCCTTGTCCCCATGGCCAACCCCCTTTCCCGCGCCCGCTACGTGCTTTCGGCGCACAACTATCGTCAATTGCCGCCCGACCAGGGCTGCGAAGTGGCCTTCGCCGGCCGCTCCAACGCCGGCAAGTCCAGCGCGCTCAATGCGATCGCCCAGCAGAACGCCCTGGCCCGTGTCTCCAAGACCCCGGGCCGCACGCAGCAGCTGGTGTTCTTCGAAGTGGCGCCGTTCAAGCACATGGTCGACCTGCCGGGCTACGGCTACGCGAAGGTCCCCAAGGACCTGCAGTCCCACTGGCAGCAGTTCCTCGACGGCTACTTCTCCACGCGCGATGCGCTGCAGGGGCTGGTGGTCATCATGGACATCCGCCACCCGCTGAAAGACTACGACCGCCAGATGATCGACTACGCGGCACAGCGCGGCATCCCCGCGCATGCGGTGCTCACCAAGGCCGACAAGCTCTCGCGCGGCGCGGCGGCGAACACCTTGCAGGCCGTGCGCATGGAACTGTCGCGCGTGTACGGCGACACCGTGTCGGTGCAGACCTTCTCGGCCGAATCCAAGCAGGGCGTGGACGAAGCGCGCGCCGTGGTTTCGCACTGGCTCGACGTCTGACGCCATCCCCCCGTGTGCGGGAATCGCCCCGCACAAGTGTCAAGTTTGGAACGACGGCATCCTGCCTGCGTGAGGATTGCGTGGACGTTCCGGGGACTATAGTGCCGGGCCTGCTACGGATGGACCCGGATGTCGAGCCTGAGCAACGTCGCCGAGCTTCCCATCACCGACCGACGCGAGTTGGTCGAATATCTCGCGTCCGGCAGCAGGCCGCGCACCGATTGGCGCATCGGCACCGAGCACGAGAAGTTCGGCTTCCGCACCGACGACCTGCGTCCGCCCACCTTCGACGGTGAGCGCGGCATCGAAGCATTGCTCGAAGGCCTGGTGCGTTTCGGTTGGGAACCGGTGCGCGAGCATGGCCGCACGATCGCGCTCGTCCGAGACGGCGCGAGCGTCACGCTCGAACCCGCCGGCCAGCTCGAACTCTCCGGCGGCCAGCTGGAAACCATCCACGACACGTGTCGCGAGACCAACACGCACCTCACCGAGGTCAAGGCGGTCGCGAGCGAGTTGGGCCTGGGCTTCCTCGGCATGGGTTTCCAGCCCAAGTGGCGCCGCGACGAAATGCCGTGGATGCCCAAGGGCCGCTACAAGATCATGCGCGACTACATGCCCAAGCGCGGTGGCCTGGGCTTGGACATGATGACGCGCACGTGCACCGTGCAGGTCAACCTCGACTTCCAGAGCGAAGCCGACATGGTGAAGAAGTTCCGCACGTCGCTGGCGCTGCAGCCGATCGCGACCGCGCTCTTCGCCGACTCGCCGTTCACCGAAGGCAAGCCGAACGGCTTCCTCTCGTATCGCTCGCACATCTGGACCGACACCGATCCCGATCGCACGGGCATGCTCGACTTCGTGTTCGAAGACGGCTTCGGCTTCGAGCGCTACACCGACTATCTGCTCGATGTGCCGATGTACTTCGTGTATCGCAACGGCGAATACCTCGATGCGTCGGGCAAGTCGTTCCGCAAGTTCCTGGACGGCAAGCTCGATGTCACGCCGGGCGCGCTGCCGACCTTGCGCGACTGGTCGGACCACATGACCACCGCGTTCCCCGAAGTGCGCCTGAAGAAGTACCTGGAAATGCGCGGCGCCGATTCGGGCCCGTGGAATCGCATCTGCGCGCTGCCCGCGTTCTGGGTCGGCCTGCTGTACGACGATGCGTCGCTGGATGCCGCGTGGGACCTGATGAAGGATTACTCGCGCGAAGAACGCCACGCCCTGCGCGACGGCGTGCCGCGCCATGCATTGAAGTTGCCCGCGCGTTTGGGCAACACGCAGGCGACCGTGCGCGAGCTCGCCATCGAAGCGCTCAAGATTTCCGCCGCCGGCCTGGCGCGCCGCGATCGCCGCAACAAGAGCGGCGTCGACGAGCGCGTGTTCCTCGATCCGCTGATCGAAAGCGCCGAAGCGAACCAGACACCGGCCGAACGCAAGCTCGCGCTGTACGAAGGCCCGTGGGCGGGCAACATCGACCGCGTGTTCTCCGAATTCCAGTACTGACCGGCGTCAGAACACCGCGGCCTGCAGCTGCGTATCGCTCCACTGCCACGCCGTCTGGAATTGCTTGCGCGTTTCGGTCGCGGCCTGCTTGTTCCCCATCGCTTCCTGCGCCTGCGCCAGGCCGAACAGGCCCCAGCCGTTCTTCGGGAATTTCTGCAGGTCGTTTTCGAACGCAGCCATCGCATCGGCCGGGCGTTTGGCCCGTAACAACGCGTTGCCCAGGTAGTTGCTGACGGGAAGCGGCCAGTCGGCGGGCTCGTTGTAGATCAGGCGATCCTCGATCTTCGCCGCTTCGCGCAGCGATGCGATGGCTTCATCGTGCTTGCCCTGCGATGAGGCGATCTCGCCGCGCAACACGCCGGCGCCGACCTTGAGCAGATCGCCGGCGTAGTTCGTGGTGCCGAGCATCAACTTGGCCATCGCCGGATCGTCGGCGAGCTGTTGCAGCGCCGCGAGTTCCTTCTGCGCTTCGGCCATGTTGCCCGTGCGCAATTGCGCCATGCCGCGCGCGAAATGCCAGATGCCGGTCGGATAGGGCTGCGGTGCGGGCGGTTGCGTGCGCGCCAGGATCGTGTCCCATTGTCCGAAGCGCACTTCGGTCTGCATCGGCACGACCACGTAGTGCTGCATGAAGGTGAGCGCGTCCAGTTGCGCCATGTCCGCGCGCTGGATCGTCTGCTCCGTCGCCTGCGTGGCGAGCGCACGCGCGCCCATCAGGCCCGCGCTCAAGGTGGCGAAGTGCCAGTTGTGCGGCACGTAACCGAGCGGGTACATGCCGTTGCTGCCCTTGCAGACCGCGAGGAAATCCTTGTCGGCGGTGGAGGCGCGGAAGTTCGCGAGCGTCGCGTCGTTGTAACGGCCCGTGCGGATGTAGATGTGCGCGGGCATGTGCACCAGGTGACCCGAGCCGGGCGCGAGATTGCCCAGCGTGTCGGCGAGTGCTTCGGCACGCGCCGGATCATCGGACGCTTCGACCGCGTGGATGTAGTAGTGGATCGCGCCGATGTGCTGCGGATTGCGCTTGAGCACCGTTTCGATCGCGCCGATGATCTTCGGCGTGTCGGCGTTCGGCTTCCCGCTGGTCCAGTAATTCCACGGCGTGAGATCCATCAGCGCTTCGGCGTACATGGCCTGCGCGTCATCATCGTCGGGGAATTGCGCGACGACGTTGCCCATCGCCTCGGCGTACGCCTTGTCGAGCGGCGCACGATCGGCGGGCGAGGGATCGGCATAGCGCTTCGCCAATGCTTCGATCAACGCGCGATCCGCGGGCTTCGCGTTGTCGGCGAGCGAGAGTGCTTTCTTCGCGAGTGCCGTGGCTTGCGGTGCGAGATCGGGCGACATCGGCAGGTTGATGTTCGGCCCGAGCACGAGCGCCTGGCCCCACACGCACATCGCGCACAGCGGATCCAGTTGCGCGGCATACGCGAATGCGTTGCCCGCGGCCTGGTGGTTGAACCCGTACATCAGGCGCATGCCCTGGTCGAAGTAACGCTGCGCGGCGGGCACGGGCGTGCCGATGTCGCGATGCAGTTGTCCGAAGTTCTCGAACAGCGGGGGCGCCGGGGTCGTGGCGGCCTGCTTCGGTGCGTTGGCCTCGCAGCCTGCGAGGACGAGTGCCGCGACAGCGGCGGCAAGGAGTGCGTAACGCATGAGCTTCACGCCGGTTCCGGGGGACATCAAGGGCATAACGGAACTCGGCGGGCGCAGCGGACGCGCACGATGCGGTAACGTTTGCGCATCGCAAGCCGCTTTGGAGACGCCCCCGATGAAATCCCGCGCCGCCGTCGCGTTCGGCCCCGGCCAACCCCTGAAGATCGTCGAGATCGACGTCGCACCGCCGCGCGCCGGCGAAGTGCTCGTGCGCATCACGCATACCGGCGTGTGCCACACCGACGCATTCACGCTGAGCGGCGACGATCCGGAAGGCTTGTTCCCCGCGGTGCTCGGGCATGAAGGTGGCGGTGTCGTCGTCGAAGTCGGCGAAGGCGTGACCAGCGTGCAACCCGGCGACCACGTCATTCCGCTCTACACGGCCGAATGCGGCAAGTGCAAGTTCTGCACCTCCGGCAAGACCAACCTGTGCCAGGCCGTGCGGGCGACGCAGGGCAAGGGCGTGATGCCCGACGGCACGTCTCGCTTCACGTACGAAGGCAAGCCCATCTTCCACTACATGGGCACGAGCACGTTCAGCGAATACACGGTGTGCGCGGAGGTCTCGCTCGCGAAGATCGATCCGAAGGCGCCGCTCGAAAAAGTGTGCCTGCTCGGTTGCGGCGTCACGACCGGTCTCGGCGCGGTGCACAACACCGCGAAAGTGAAACCCGGCGACAACGTTGCCGTGTTCGGACTTGGCGGCATCGGCCTTGCGGTGGTGCAGGGCGCGAAGGCCGCAGGCGCTGCGCGCATCATCGGCGTCGATACGAATCCGGCGAAGTTCGATCTCGCACGCGCGCAGGGCGCAACCGACACGATCAACCCGAAGGATTACGACAAGCCGATCCAGGAGGTCATCGTCGAGATGACCGACGGCGGCGTGGAGTTCAGTTTCGAATGCATCGGCAACGTCGATGTCATGCGCTCGGCGCTGGAGTGCTGCCACAAGGGTTGGGGCGAGAGCGTCATCATCGGCGTAGCGGGTGCGGGGCAGGAAATCCGCACGCGTCCGTTCCAGTTGGTGACCGGGCGCGTGTGGCGCGGATCGGCGTTCGGTGGCGTCAAGGGCCGCACGCAATTGCCGGGCATGGTGCAGCAGGCGATGCGCGGGGAAATCCAGCTCGATCCCTTCATCACGCACAACTTGCCGCTGGAACAGATCAACGAAGCTTTCGATTTGATGCATCGCGGTGAATCGATTCGCACTGTGATTCACTTCTGATGCACAAGCTCGAATCGCACTTGTGCTTCGGCGGCACGCAGGAAGTCTGGGCGCATGCGGCGTCCTCGACGTCCTGCGAGATGCGCTTCAGCGTGTTCCTTCCGCCGCAGTCGCAGAACGCGCGTTGCCCGGTGCTGTATTTTCTTTCCGGGCTGACGTGCACCGAGCAGAACTTCATCAACAAGTCCGGCGCGCAGCGCTACGCCGCCGAGCATGGTTTGATCATCGTCGGGCCCGATACGAGCCCGCGCGGCGCGGGCGTGCCGGATGCGGAAGGCGACGATATCGGCCTGAGTGCGGGCTTCTACGTCGATGCGACGCAGGCGCCCTGGTCCGCGCAATACCGCATGCACAGCTACGTCACGCAGGAATTGCCGGCGCTGATCGAGGCCGCCTTTCCCGCGACCGACGTGCGCGGCATCACCGGTCATTCGATGGGCGGGCACGGCGCGCTGATCTGCGCGCTGCGCAATCCGGGACGCTACTGCAGCGTGTCGGCGCTCGCGCCGATCTGCTCGGCGTCGCGGGGTTGGGGCCGCAAAGCGTTCCCCGCGTACTTCGGCGAGAACCCCGATACGTGGCGCCAGTGGGATGCGTGCGATCTGTTGCGCGCTTCAGAGGATCGCCTGCATTTGCTGGTCGACCAGGGCGATGCGGATCCGTTCCTGAAGGACAAGCTCCAACCGGATCTGTTGCGCGAAGCCTGCATCGAAGGCGGCCACACACTCGATCTGCGCATGCGCCCGGGTTACGACCATGGCTTCTACTTCGTCGCTTCGTTCGTCGGCGATCACATCGCGCATCACGCGGCGGCGTTGAAGTCCGTATAAGCGAAACGCGCGTCGCGCAGCACCGACTCGCCGCGTTCGACGGCGATCGGCTGCGCGAACATCGGCCCCGCGTGCACCAGCGTGTGGAACTCGCCGCGCTCGCCGCACGGATCGCAGGACGCCGGCAGGTCCGCCAACAACCGCGCATCGAACGCGCGTCCGCTGAATGTCGCATCGAGTTGTTGTGTATCGACGCAACACAGATGCGCGCGCAACCCGCCCTCGATCATCTCGCGCGCGAGGGTCGCCGTGTCGCGACCGAACAACGGAAACCGCGGCGTCCATCTCAGCCGCGCGCACAAGGCTTCACGCCAGGCCTTCACGTCTTCGAGGAACAGATCGCCGAACGCGATGTCTTCGCAGGCTGGCCAGCGCGTGCGCGCTTCACTCAACGCAGCCGCGAACGACGCCTCGTACGTTGCGTTGTCGCATTGCGGTGGGATGACGGCTTCGATCACGGGCAAGCCCGCCGCGCGCGCCTGCGCCTGCAGCAAATCGCGTCGAATGCCGTGCATCGCGATGCGGTCGTAGCCGGAGGTGACGGTCGTGACGAGTGCGACCACGTCGACCTCGCCCGCCGAACGCAACGCGTGCAATGCCCACGCGGCATCCTTTCCACCGCTCCAGGACAGCACGGTCTGGCGTTTGACGGATGGCATGCGGCGTCCTCACGCGAAGGCAACACCATTGTCGCCGGGCCTCACGTTCCGCACAAAAAAAGGCGACGGAGCTTGGGTCTCCGTCGCCAGTGGGCTGCATGAAGGGGGTACATGCAGCGGAGGACGAGGCGCACGACTTCGACACTCGTGCTGCGGTTTGGAGACTCTGCTTGCCGCCCCTTCCGCGCAATCGCCGTGTGGGGGGAATGGCCGCGTGTCCGGTTTGCGGGGAGACCGGCGTTCACGAGTGAGCGGCGAGAGCTAATGGGGGGCGCGCCGCACTGTGTCCAACCAAGGGCCCCGTAATGGCTGCAATGCCTGTGCTGGTGATCGGTCTCGATGCGGGATGGCGCGCGCGCATGCAGCGCCTGCTCGCGATGCGGGGCGAATTCGACTGGCTGGGCGCCTATGCCCCGGGCCAGCCGCGCGAAACTCCCAACGGCCAGCCTGCGCTGCTGCTGCTCGACGGCGACGATCCCGAGGTCGAGCGCGAACGCCGCAAGCCGCAACTCCCCGCGCCGCGCCGCCTGTACTTCTATCGCAACCCGAATGTCGAAGCGCTCCAGCACTGCGTCGAATCCCAGGGCCATGCGTGCCTGGACAAGCACGATTCCCCCGACACGGTGATGCGGGCGATCCACGCGGCCGAGTCCGGCCTGTTCGTCGTCGCGCCCGAGCTGCTGCTCGAAGCGCTGCATGCCGGCACCGGCGTGCCCGCACCGGCGCCGATCGCCGAAGTCCCGTTGCACGGCACGCCCGACCACACCGGCGATTGGTCGTCGCTCACCGAGCGCCAGCGCGAAATCGTGCATTGGGCCGCGCGCGGCATGAGCAACAAGCAGATCGCGCGGCAACTGGGCATCAGCCCGGAAACCGTCAAGACGCACCTGCACCACGTGTTCGAACGCGAAGGCGTGCACGGGCGCATGGCACTGCTCGCCGCGCATGTCGGCGAGCGCGCGACGACGTCGGGCTAACTACGCACCCACGTCCCGCAGTTGCCAACCATCGCCTGCGAGCAGACGCAGGCGATGTCGCAGGATGCTCGCGGGCAACGTGGTCGTCGCCACCAGATCGATGCGCAGGTCGTTCTGTTCGCCGCTGACGCTCGCGGACGGATCGACCGCGGCCAACGCCTGGTCCACATCGTCGGGATCTTCCTGCACGCCGCGCCAACGTTCGAACAAGGCCGTCGAGCGCAATGCATCCTGCAACTCCGACGCGAATTCCGCCGCGCCGTGCGCGCGGAACGAGGTGTTCGCATCGGCGCCGCGCGCGGTCTTCGGATCGGGCAGGCTGAGGTAATAACGGGTCATCGGGTTCGACTCCTGTCGGGACGCACACATGCTGGCTTGTCCGCCGCGTGCGCGGCGTCAAGGCCTCAGGCTTCGAACGCGTGCGGCTCCGACGCGAAGCCCACCACCAGCGCGCCCTTGCCCACGTTGACCATGCCCGTGAGGCTCATGACGCTCTCGAACAATTCGACGTTGTAGCTCTGGCAGGTCACGCGCAGGTCTTCGTAGCCGGGCAGGGCGCGCATTTCGGCCAGGTCGCCGCCGTAGCTCAGGCAGACCGTCGGCGTCATCAGGCCACGGCGCACGCGATCGGCGGTGTGCGCGAAGAGCTTCTGCACCGCGGTGTCGAAGCCCTTCACCTTCGCGATCGGCTCGGTCTGCCCGCGATAACCGCGCAGCACCGGCTTGATGTCGAGCGCCGAACCGAGCGCCGCGCTGAGCAGGCCCACGCTGCGATCGCCCTTCTTGCGGGCCCGCGCGCGCAGGTAATACAGGTCGCGCGGGATCATGAAACCGTAGGTGTGCAGCGCGAGGTTTTCCAGGCGCGCGCGGATCTTCGGCGCGCCTTCGCCGGCCTTGACCAGGCGCACGGCTTCCACCGCGGTGATGCCCTGCGCGGCGAACAAGGTTTGCGTATCGATCACGCGCAGCGCGAACGGCGTGTCGTGGCCGGCGGCCGAACGCACCGTGCGGTATTCGTTGAGGATCGCGTAACTCGCCTGCAGCGCGTTGTCGTAGATCGGGCTGCGCGTGCGCGTGATCGTCATGCAGAACACGTAGTCGTAATCGATCACCAGCTTCTTGAGGAAGACATCGGTGATCTGTTCGACGGAGAACGGCGCGGTCTCGGCTTCGGCGCCGCGTTCGGCGACGTGCGTGCGCAGGAACTCGAGCGTCTCGCGCTCGTCGCGCTGGTCCTCGCGGGTTTCATCGCCGATGCGGACCGTGATGGGGAGGATCGTGAAACCGTTGCGACGCAGATAGTCGCCAGGCAGATCGCACGCCGAATCCACCACCAGACCGATACGCATTGCCGGCTCTCCCCCGCGAACATTTGTGACCGAGTTCGCGGACCCTACCGCAACTCAGGGCAGGCGGGAAATCCCGACGGGCAGGGTGGACACGCGCTGCATCTGCGGATCGTCGAGCACCGCGGGATCGTGCAGTGCAGCAAGCGCGAAGGGATGCGCGTCGTTGCCCCAGAACAGCTGATCGCCGATCTGCAGGGTCGGTACGCCGTACACGCCGGCTGCGATCGCGGCCTCGGTGTTCGCGCGCAGGGCGGTCTTGGTTTCCGCAGCGGTGATCGCTTCGGGCGCGATGCCCAGTCGATCGAGCAGCGGGGCGAGCGCCGCGTCGCTGTCGGCCGCGCGCCCGTCGCGCCAGATCCAATCGAAGATCGTATCGACCGCCTCGGGCGTGCTGCCCGCCGCGATGCATGCGCGCAACGCGCCGAGCGGGTTGAACGGATGCGTCGGCGGGAAGGTCATCGGCACGCCTTCGGCACGTGCCTGCCACAGCACGTGCCGATAGGTGAACTCGCGCTTGCCCGGGATTTCGGCCGGCCCCTTCTGCCCGGCCGCCGAAAGGACCGCGCCGAACACGACAGGCACCGGCTCCACCACGTGCGTCGCACGCAAGCCCTTCACCTTCTGCCAGTGCAGGTAGGAGAAGGGCGAGAGGAAGTCGAAGTACCAGCGCAGCGGCGCGCCCATGTCAGTGCCAGGCGCCGATGATCAGGCCGTACAGCGCGAATTGCAGGATGTGGTAACCCGCGTCGATCAACCACAGCTTGAAGCTGCGCCCGGCGAAGGCGTAGTTGATGCCGAAGCTCATCGCCACGTAGAAGAAGCCGACCATCACGCCGGTGTGCACCGACTTCCACAACTCCGGCCCGATGTTCATCAGGTGGAGCAGCATCGCGAAACCGTACGCGGCGATCAGCGCCGCGACGAACGCGATGCCGAAGGTTTTCGCCGGATGCGATTTCGGCGGCGCGCTCGGGTCCACGCCCGCTTCGCGGCACCACGCGTTCTTGAACAACGGCCCGTACCACAGGCCGCCCAACACGAACGCGGACACCGCCGCGGCCACGATCGCCAACCAGTTCAATGCGTGCATCGGAACCTCCCCGGCTCCTCAGTCGGAGCCGGCAGGATACGCGCGCGGCAGGCCGCCGGGCGAATGCAGGTAGCGGTCGCGCAATTCGGTCTGGCGCGAACGCATCGGCTGCGCACGACCGTCGAGCCACACGGCTTCGGCCAGCGCCGTGACGTCGAGCGGATCGCCGCTCCACAACACCAGGTCCGCGCGCTTGCCGACGGCGATCGTGCCGACCTCGCCATCCACGCCGAAGACCTGCGCCGGCACGCGCGTCAGCGCCGCCAGACCGTCTTCCCACGGCAGACCGTTGGCCACCGCGTTGCCGGCCATCTGCCGCACCTTGCGTGCGTGATGCGAGCCTGCACTCTGGATCGCGACCTCGACGCCCGCATTGTGCAGGCGCGCCGCGTTTTCCAGCGTCGCACCGAGCTGGTCGAAATCCGACGGCAAGTCGGCGAGCGTGTCGACGAACACCGGCACCTTCGCCGCGGCCAGTTGATCGGCGACCTTCCACGCTTCCGCGCCTCCGGTCACCGCGACGCGCACGTTGTTGCGCTTGCTCCATCGCAGCAGTTGCACGATGTCGACCGCGCGATTGACGTTGACGACGATCAGGCCGCGACGATCCAGGAACTTCGCGAACGCCGCGCGCCCCATCGGCGTGAGCATCGCGAACTTCGAATCGGCCGACATCCGCCCGCGCGCTTCGGCGACGAGCTGGTCGAGGATCATCCACTGCGCGGCGCGCGAGTTGCCGGTGAGGTTGGAGGCGGCCGCACCGAGCGAGAGGAACAAGGCCTTCGGGCCGAGCGGATCGAGGCTGCCATCCAGGCGCACGACGCCGCCCTGTCCGCCGACGATCGAACCGCCCGTCGTCGAGCCCGCCGCGAGCATCGTCCAGCCAATGCCTTCCACGCGCGCGACCGGCAACAACACCGATTCGGGGTTGTAGGCGAGCGTGACGTCGAATTCCGGGCGCACCGCCGGATCCTTTTCTTCGCCGAGCGATTGCTGGCTGTCGACGGTGACGCTTTCGCCGCTGACTTCTTCCAGGCCGATGTCGGTGATGCCGCCGAACAGGGCCGGCGTCAGCGCGCGACCGTTGGCTTCGACCACCGTTGCATCACCGGCCTGCAGGTTGGTGCCGATCGCCGCGATGCGCCCGTTGCGGACGAGCACATCGGCGTGTTCGAGCGTGCCGCGCGACGTCGCGGTGTGCACCTTCGCGTTGCGCACGAGCAAATCCTGCGCCATCGCGGTGCCCGACAGGGCGAGCGCGCACGCGACGGCGAGTGTCTTCAGTGCAGCGTTCATCGCACACCTCCGCGCCCGCTCTGAGCAGGCGAGTCGTCCTGGCCGAGCATGAAATCCGATTTCGGTTGGCGCGATGGATCGTTGCGATCGTACAAACGCGCGCCGTCGACGTAGACCTGTTCGGCGTGCGCGTACACGGTGAACGGATTGCCGTTCCACACGACGAGATCGCCCATCTTCCCCGGCTCGAGCGTGCCGGTCATGCCGTCGATGCCCATCGCCTTGGCGGGGTTCTGCGTGATCCAGACGATCGCGTGCTCGGGCGTGATGTCGATGCCGATGCGATGCGCGTTGGCGATCACCTTCGCCGCTTCCTGGTTGAGGCGCTGGATGCCTTCCTCGCTGTCGGAATGCACGATCGCGCAGCCGTTGGGCGCGCGGTCGACGAGCGCGATGTTTTCCTGGATGCCATCGAAGGCTTCCATCTTGAAGCCCCACCAGTCGGCCCACAGCGCGCCGCACGTGCCCGCCGCGGCGAGCTTGTCGGCGATCTTGTAGGCCTCCACGCCGTGGTGGAACGCGGAAATCTTGAAGCCGAATTCCTTCGCCAGGTCCAGCATCGTCGCCATTTCATCGGCGCGATAGCAGTGGATGTGCACGCGGATGTCGCCGTTGATCGCGCCGGCCAACGTATCGTTCTTGAGATCGCGCTTGCCCGGTTCGGCGTCCTTTCCTTCGCCGCCCTTCTGCTTCTTCATGTAATCGGCCGCTTCGATGAAAGCGGCGCGGTAACCGGCGACGTTGGCCATGCGCGTGGCCGGGCCGCCCTTCTGGCCATAGACGCGCTTGGGGTTTTCGCCGCAGGCCATCTTCAGGCCCCACGGCGCGCCGGGGAATTTCATTGACTGGTAGGTCGTCGACGGCACGTTCTTCAGCGTTGCGCCGCGGCCACCGATGAGGTTGGCCGAACCCGGCAACACCTGCAGGCTCGTGATGCCGCCCGCGAGCGCGGTGAGGAAGCCCGGATCCTGCGGCCAGATCGAATGCTCGGCCCAGACGTTCGGCGTGACCGGACCGGTCATCTCGTTGCCGTCGCTGTGCGCGCTCATGCCCGGGCTCGGATACACGCCCAGGTGCGAGTGGATGTCGATGATGCCCGGCGTGACCCACTTGCCCTGCGCATCCACGCGCGTGGCACCCGCGGGCGCCTGCAGGCCCGTGCCGACGGCGACGACCTTGCCGTCCTGCAACAACACGTCCGCATTCTCCAGGCGCGTGCCGGTGCCGGTGAGCACGGTCGCGCCGGTGATGAGCACCGGCGGCGATTGCACGCGCTGGTAGGTGCTCGGATACGGATCGTCCAGCCAGCTGGGCCTGGCGGATGCGGCGGCGGGTGCGTCGGACTTCGTCGCGGAGCTTGCGCAGCCGGCGATGAGGACCGTCGCGATGACGGCAACGATGGGCTTGAGCAACACGGTCGATCCCCTTGATGGCGCAAGTCCCGAACGCTATCCGCTGCCCGATGCGAACGCCACCATGTCTTTGGTCATAATCATGGCCATGAAGGACAAGCCCCAGATCGTCGAAAACTGGCTGCCGCGTTACACGGGCGTGCCGCTGGACCAGTTCGGCGAAACCATCCTGCTCACCAATTTCGGCGGCTATCTCGGACACTTCGCGCGGCTCACGGGCGCGGAAGTCGTCGGCCTGGACCGCCCGATGCCCAGCGCGACGGCCGACGGCATCACGATGATCAACTTCGGCATGGGCAGCCCCAATGCCGCGACGATGATGGACCTGCTCTCGGCGATCATGCCCAAGGCCGTGTTGTTCCTCGGCAAGTGCGGTGGGCTCAAGCGCAAGAACCAACTCGGCGATCTCGTGCTGCCCATCGCCGCGATCCGTGGCGAAGGCACGTCCGACGATTACCTGCTGCCCGAAGTCCCCGCGTTGCCGGCCTTCGCGCTGCAACGCGCGGTGTCGACGATGATCCGCGACCTCGGCCACGACTACTGGACCGGCACGGTGTACACCACCAACCGCCGTGTGTGGGAACACGACGAAGCCTTCAAGGAACGCCTGCGCGTGATGCGCTGCATGGCGATCGACATGGAAACGGCGACGGTGTTCGCCGCGGGTTTCGCCAATCGCATTCCGAGCGGCGCGCTGTTGCTGGTCAGCGACCAGCCGATGGTGCCCGAAGGCGTGAAGACCGAAGCGTCCGATGCGCGCGTGAGCGCGGAGTTCGTCGAGCGCCACATCCAGATCGGCATCGAAGCCTTGCGCCTGATTCGACGCCACGGCAAGAGCGTGAAGCACCTGAGGTTCGACGAATGACGACACCGAGCGACATCATCGATTTCTGGCGCGAAGCCGGGCAGAAAAAGTGGTTCGGCGGCGGCGCCGAATTCGACAGCGAGTGCGACGCGCGCTTCCACGACCTGCATTTCCGCGCGGCATCACGCTCGCTCGATGCATGGCTGGAATCGGCGGACGGCACGCTCGCGCTGCTGATCCTGCTCGACCAGATCCCGCGCAACATCTTCCGCGGCACCGCGCACCAGTACGCGACCGACAGCCTGGCGCGCAGCATCGCGCGGCATGCCGTCGATGCCGGCTTCGACCAGCAGATCGAACCGGCGCTGCGCATCTTCGTCTACCTCCCGTTCGAACACTCCGAGGATCACGCCGACCAGGTGCGCGCGCAGGCGCTGTACGCGGCGATGCCCGACGGCGACCAGGGCGGGTGGGCGAAGAAGCATTTCGACGTCATCGCGCAATTCGGCCGCTATCCGCATCGCAATCGCGTGCTGGGGCGCGAGAGCACGGCGGCTGAACAAGCGTGGCTGGATGCGGGTGGTGGATTCGGTTAGTGCGCTAGCATCGCCGCATGATCACCACGCTCATTCTCCTCGCCGCCACGGCGACCACGCCCGCCGCCCCCGCGACGGTGGCTCCCGCGCCCGCCGCTCACGTTGCAACGCTCGACTACGACGCCGCCAAGGCACTCGCCGATCGCGACGAAGCCGGGATGTCGAAACTCTCCGCCGACATGCTGCGCCGCTCGCAGGCCGGCGTGCTCGATCGCGCCGCCGATTCGTGCCGCACGGACGAAGCGCCGAAGTCCTTCACGGTCGTGCTCGAACTCGACGCGCAGGGCCGCGCGACCAACCACTGGCGCAGCGAGGACACCGGGCTGGCCAAGTGCATGGACGAGAAGCTTTCGCGGCAGATGTTCTACGTGCCGCAGAAGGCGCCGTTCTACATCTCGTTCGAAGTCTCGTTCACGAAATGACGCTCGGCGAATACAAACATCCGCCGAAGCCCGACGTGCGCGTCGGGATCGGGCTGCTGATCATCGGCGTCGTGATGGCGGGCTGGGGTTTCTGGCAGATGGCCGAGTTCATGCAGGCCAATGGAGCGTCCGCGCCCTTCCGCGGGCGCGTCGTCCTGCATGCGATGTTCGCCGTGCTCGGCGTCGTCTCGTTCCTGCGCGGCGTGCGAACGCTGCTGTCGCGGCGCTGACTCAGTACTTCGCGACGCCCGGCTCGACGTCCGCCCAGGCGTCGATGCCGCCGGCGATGTTGTAAACCTCGCGGAAGCCCTGCTGGCGGAAATGTTCCGCTGCCTGCGCGCTGCGGTTGCCGTGGTGGCACAGGAACGCGAGCGCCGTGTCCTTCGGCAACGCGTCGATCGGTTCCAGGCCGTCGTCGAAATTCAGCACTTCGCCGCCGATGGCCGCGAGCGCGCGTTCTTCCGACGGACGCACGTCGACGATGCGCAGCGTGCCGGCAGCGCGGCGTGCGATGGCTTCGGCCGGCGTCATCGACTTCACGACCGGCGGTGCATTCGGGTTCTCGATGACCAGGCCGCGGCCGCGAGCGTCGTCGGCCCAATCGATGCGCAGGCCCTTCGCGCGGCGTGCGCCGGCGAGGTCGAATTCGACACGGATGCCGTCGACCACCGTGGTGATCGCGTTCGGATCCGGCTGCGCCAGATGCAAGCGCGTGCGGTATTGCGGATCGATGTCCATGCGCACGACGACGTCGCCGCCGGCATCGGTGATCGCGGTGCGCAACATCGCAATCGCGGCTTCGCCGATTTCGATCTGAGGCGGCGTGCGATCCGGCGGCGGCAGGCCGAGCGCGCCGTGCAGTTCGCCGGAGTTCGCCATCTGCTCGATGATGTCGCTGCCGCCGACGAGCTCACCGCCGATGTAAAGCTGCGGGATCGTCGGCCAGTCGCCGTAGAGCTTGATGGCGTCGCGGATTTCCGGATCGGCCAGCACGTCGACGTGCTTGTAGTCGATGCCCAGCGAGTTGAGCGCGCCCACGGCCTTCGCCGAGAAGCCGCATTGCGGCGCCTGCGGTTGTCCCTTCATGAACAGGACGATGCGGTTGTCCGCGAGCAGCGTGTCGATGCGCGAGCGGAGGGCGGGGTCGAGGGACATGGTGCGATTCCGGGACTGCTGGGGGGAGCCGCCATTGTAAGCCTTGAGGCAAGATGGCCCCATGACCGAGGTCGTCGCTCCCCGCCGTGTCCCGCGCCGCCCGCATGCCTGGGCGTGGTGCCTCGTGGCGTCGCAGGTGCTCGTCGTGTGGCTGTGGTGGCGCTTCGGCTGGCAGGTCGGGTTGCCGGCGATGGTCGCCTCGCATGCGCCCTTCTGGTGGGCGACGCTGGTGCCGGATTCGGCCCTGTTCAGCCCGGTGCTGCGGCGCCTGCCGACGCCGGCGCAGGTCGCCTGGCTGACGATCGACGACGGCCCCTCGCCGGACACGCGCGCGGTGCTGGACCTGCTGGATGCCTTCGATGCGAAGGCCACCTTCTTCCTCGTCGGCGAACGCGCCCGCGCGCATCCGGACCTCGTGCGCGAAATCGCGCGCCGCGGCCACGGCATCGGCAATCACAGCGCGACGCATCCGCAGGCCTGGTTCTGGGCGTTGCCGCCCACGCGCATGCGCGATGAAATCGAGCGCACGCAGGCGACCCTGCGCGAACTCACGGGCACCACGCCGCACTGGTTCCGCGCCGTCGTCGGCATGGCCAATCCCTTCGTCGCGTCCGTGTTGAAAGCAAACGGCCTTACGCGCGTGGCGTGGAGTGCGCGTGGTTACGATGCGTTCGCCTCGGATCCGCAACGCGTCGCCGATCGCATCGAAGGGCAGCTTTCGCCCGGCGCGATCGTGTTGCTGCATGAAGGCGCGAAACACGGGCGCAATGTCGAAGTCTTGCGCGTGGTGCTCGAACGATTGCAGGCGCGGGGTTATCGCGCGGTGCTGCCCGACTAGTCGCGCGCTGCGACGATCCGCCAGTTGTTGAACGGCGTGCTGCCATAGAGCGGCGTGAATGTCGCACGCAGACCCGCGGCTTCGAATCGCGCGCGCAGCCGTTCCGCATCCGGATACGCCTTCGGTGCCGACGGCATCCAATGCACGACACGCGAGAGGATGTCCATGCGCCGCGTCGTGCGCGAACGCATGCTGCCGTCGTCCAGGCCCGTGCGAATCACGAGTTTCGCGCCGGGTGCGATGCACGCGATGGCGGTCTCCAGCAGCGCGTCCTGCGCTTGCGGCGGCACGAACTGCAACACGTCGAGCACCGCGACGCTGCCGAGGTGCACGGGCATCCCCAGCGCGAGATCGACGACATCGAACGCGACGTCCTGCAATCCCGCACGCGCCGCGCCGCGCTGCGCCTGCGCGATCTTCGGCGCATCGATGTCCACGCCCCGGTAGGGCATCGACAGGCCATTCGTGCGCAGCGCATGCGCGAGCAGGCCGATGCCGCAGCCCAGGTCGAGCACGGGCGCGGACGTACCGCGCAACGCATCGAGCACGCCCGGATACAAGGGATCGGTGCGCAACTTCACGCGCGAGTAGTAGTAGAGCGAACGATTGCCGTACCAACGATCCGGCAGGAACGCGCGGGCGATGCGCAGCGCGTCGGCCGACGGCAGCGCGGCGTCGGTCATTGCGCGAGCAACTTGCGTGCGACGGGGAGCGCGAGCTGCGTCCACGTGGTGTACATCGCGCCATCGGGATGCAGGCCGTCTTCGGCGACCTGCGCGGCGTTGGCGCGGCTGGCCGGCGTGATGTCGACGAACACCACGCCATGCGCCTGCGCGATCTCGCGCGCGACGGCGTTGAAGGCATCGATCTCTGCGGAGACATTCACGCGATCGCGCGCTTCGGTCTTCGCGAAGGGCGTGACGCCCCAATCGGGGATGCTCACGACGAACACGCGATCGGCGCGGCCGTTCGCGAACCCGATCGCACGCGCCAGCAACGCGCGGAACTCGCTGCGATAGTCGGTGACGGTGCGCCCGCGATACTGGTTGTTCACGCCGATCAGCAGCGACACCAGGTCCCAGTGGCCGAGCGGCTCGGCAACATCGATCGCCGAGTTGAGTTCGTCGGTCGTCCAGCCCGTGGTTGCGATGATGCGCGGATCGCGCAGCGCGATCTGCTCCTCGCGCAAGGCGCGCGCGAGCTGCACGGGCCAGCGCAGGGACGCATCGACGCCTTCGCCGATCGTGTAGCTGTCGCCCAGCGCGAGGTACCGCATGCCGGCGGGCTTGGCCATCACGCCACCGCACTGCGGCGCGCGGCCGCGGTTTCGGCGCGGCGGGCAAGCACGCGTTCGATGCGCGCGAACACTTCGCGCAACATCGGTGCTTCAGGCAACAGCGTCACGCGGAAATGATTGCGGAAGGGCACGTTGAAGCTCGAACCCGGCACGACCAGCACGTCTTCGGCTTCCAGCATCTCCAGCGCGAAGGCGTGATCGTCGAAACCCTCGGCCGCATCGCCGACGACGGCGGGGAAGCCGTACAACGCCCCTTGCGGCGCGACGAGCGACAAGTGTTCGCTCGCATCGCAGCTTTCGATCAACGCCTGGCGGGTGTCGTGCAAACGGCCGCCCGGCGAGGTCAATGCGCGGATCGTGTCGACGCCATGCAGCGCCTGCTCGATCGCGAATTGCCCCGGCACGTTCGCGCACAAGCGCAGCGCGCCGAGCAGATCCATCGCATGGTGGAAGTCGCCGCTGGCGAGCGGATCGCCGCTCAGCACGGCCCAGCCCACGCGCCAACCGCACGCGCGATGCACCTTCGACAAGCCGCCGAAGGACAGGCAGGGCAGGTCGCCGGCGAGCGGTGCCAGGGGCTGGAACGTCGCGTCGTCGTACAGGATCTCGTCGTAGATCTCGTCGGACATCAGCAGCAGGTGGTGCTTCGCGGCGATGGCGACGATGCGTTCGAGCAGTTCGCGCGGATAGCTCGCGCCGGTCGGGTTGTTCGGATTGATCAGCACGATCGCGCGCGTGCGCGGCGACACGAGCTTCGCGATCTCCTCTGGATCCGGAAGGAATCCGTTTTCCGGCAGGCAGCGGTAGTACACCGGACGGCCGTCGTTGAGGATCGTCGCGGCCGACCACAGCGGATAGTCGGGCGAGGGCAGCAGTACTTCGTCGCCCGGATTGAGCAGCGCGCGCAGGCTGAGGTCGATCAACTCGCTCACGCCGTTGCCGACGAACACACGTTCGGGTGATGCGTTCGGCGTGCCGCGGCGGCGATGGAATTCGGCGATCGCCTCACGCGCGGCGGGCAGGCCCTGCTGGTGCGTGTAGGGATCGGTGTGGGCGATGCCGTCGGCGATCGCGCGCTGCAGGTGTTCCGGTGCGCGGAAGCCGAAAGCGCCCGGATTGCCGATGTTGAGCTTCACGAGCGTGCGGCCCTGGGCCTCCAGCTCGCGGGCGCGTCGTGCCAGCTCTCCGCGGATCTCGTATCGGACTTCGGACAGGCGTTCGCGGGTCTTCAGGCTGCGCATCGACATCGGGGGAGATTCGAAAACGTGGAGGCACGCAAGCCTAGCAGGACATTGAGCGCTAGAATCCGGAGCAATGACGACCCACACCCGCCCGTGACCCCCTCCCTGCGCGCCATCGGTTGGCCCTACGCCGCGCAGGTGGAAGACGCGGCGTGGCAGGAAACGCTTTCAGCGCATCCGCAGGCGCGGCCGGCACGCGTGACCGAGCAACATCGCACCGGTTATGTCGTCGCCGAAGGCCCCGACGCGGGCTTCAAGGCCGAATCTCCGCCGGAATGGCAACGCGCCTCCAGCTATCGCAAGGGCGGCATCGCGCCGGAAGATCGCGCGGCCGTCGGCGACTGGGTGCTGCTCGAAGGCAAGAAAATCGTTGCGCTGCTGCCGCGACATACCGCGATCAAGCGCGGCGCGGCGGGCGAGCATTACAAGCAGCAATTGATCGCGGCCAACATCGACACGGTGTTCGTCGTGTGCGGGCTCGACGCGGACTTCAACCCGCGGCGCATCGAACGCTACCTCGTGCTGATCGGCGGCAGCGGCGTCACGCCCGTCGTCGTGCTGACGAAGGCGGACAAGGCGCTGGCCGAGAACGCGAACGCCATCGACGATGCGCGTGCCGCGCTCGAAGGCGTCGCGCAGGGCGTGCAGGTCGTCGCGGTGAACGCGAAGGACCCCGACAGCGTCGCCGCGCTCGCGCCCTGGTTGGGCGCAGGGCAGAGCATCGTGCTGGTCGGTTCGTCCGGTGCGGGCAAATCCACGGTCACCAACACGCTGCTCGGCGTGGAAAAGATGAAGACCGGCGAAGTGCGCGAGAGCGATTCGCGCGGCCGCCACACGACGACGCATCGTGCGCTGATCCCGCTGCCGTCCGGCGCGTGCATGATCGATACGCCCGGCATGCGCGAACTCAAGCCGACGGGCGAGGAAGACATCGCGGAAAACTTCGGCGACATCGAAGCGCTCGCCGAGCAATGTCGTTTCCGCGACTGCAAGCATGCGAAGGAACCGGGTTGCGCAGTGCGCGCGGCGATCGATGCCGGCAAGCTGGATGCCGCGCGCTTCGCCAACTTCCTCAAGTTGCGCGACGAAGTCGCCGGCGCCGCGAACCAGCTCGCCACGCGCCTGAACCAGAAGGCCAACGACAAGGTGCAGAACAAGGCCTTGTACAAACGCATCGACGACAAATACGGGCGCCACTGATGGTCGAACTGGCCGACGACGTCCTCTATCACGCCGCGCTCGACGCGCGCATGGTGAAGGCCGCGCGCGGCATCCGCCTCCTGAACTCGGTGAGCTGGGCGGCGAGCGAGCAGGCCCGTTTCATGGAGGGCTACAACCGCGGCGAATACTCGCTGCCGCGGCACGAATACCCGAAGTTCGATTTCACCGAGGCACGTCGCGAACTCGCGGCGGTCGAAGCCGCCGCCGACCCCGACCACCCGCTCGGCCATTACGTCGGCGATTCCGCGCGCAGCTGGGGCATCGCGTGCGAGCTGCTGGAATGTCTCGGCACGCCCGATGTGACGCGCCATTCGATCCGCCTGTTCGGCCGCCCCGACGAGCCCTTGCCCGGCGGCGGACCGACGACGCGCGAAGCCGCGCACCACTTCATCGACATCGCCAACGAACTCGACAAGGAATTGCTCGCGCCGGAAGAACAGGTGCAGATTTCCGCGACGGCGTTGCAGTTGCAGCTCCAGGCGTCGCTGGACGATTTCTTCAACGCGCGCATGATCGAAGTCGTGCTCGATCCCGAATTGATCGCGAAGGCCGCCGCCGGCGCCACGCGCATCCGCCTGCGTTCGAGCGCGGCCTTCAGCGACTACGACCGCCACCAATTGCTCGAACACGAGGCGTTCGTCCATTCGCTGACCGCCCTCAATGGGCGCGAACAGCCGCAATTGCAGAGTCTGTCGCTGTCCTCGCCGCGCACCACCGCGACGCAGGAAGGCCTGGCGACCTTCGCCGAACAGATCACCGGCAGCATCGACATCGAGCGCATGAAGCGCATCAGCCTGCGCATCGAGGCGGTCGCGCGCGCGTTGGAAGGCGCGGATTTCATCGAGGTGTTCCGCTTCTTCCTCGACGCAGAGAACCCGCCGCTGGAAAGCTTCGTCTCCGCGCAGCGCGTGTTCCGCGGCGTACCGACGACCGGCGGCTACGCTTTCACCAAGGACACGGTGTACGTGCGCGGCCTGATCGGCGTGCACACGTTCTTCCGCTGGGCGCTGCGCAATCGCAAGTTGCGCCTGTGCCGCATGTTGTTCGCAGGGAAGATGACGCTCGCCGACGTGCAGCGCTTCGAGCCGATGTTCGATTGCGGCGCGCTGGTGCCGCCGCGCTGGTTGCCGCAGTGGGTCGCGCGCGCCAACGGGCTCGCCGGCATGCTCGCCTTCTCGTTGTTCGCCAACCGCATTCGGCTCGACCAGGTGATGGCGTCGGAAGGCTTGTTCGAACTGCAGTGATCAGCGGGCCGGCGAGAGCTGGCCGTCGCGCGCGATCGTGAAATCAGCCGGTTCGTTCGGCCCGACGAGCCGCACGCGATCGCCCATCCTGACGCCGCGATATTCGGGAATCGCGTGCGTGAGGCGCACGAACATCCATTCCTTCGCATCCGCATCCGGCCGCAGGCGCACTGGCGGCGCATCGGGTGCACGCGCACGCAGCACTTCCGCGAGCGCGGGCGAGAACACCGACTGCACGCGGCCCACTTCGAGCATCACGCCCATCACCACGACGCCGTGCAGCACGGTCATCAACGCCATCGTGCCGAGCGCCATGCGGCCCCAGCGCGCGGTGCGCGCCCATGCGGCCGCGCCGCTCAGCGCATACACGGCGGCGAAACCGTAGGCGTAGTGGTTCGACGCCGAGCCCAGCAGCAGCACCGGGCCGAGCGCCGCGCCGCCCGCGATGATCGCGAAGGCCGCCAGGCGCGGGCTGCCGCGCCACATCGCGGCGAGCCACGCGCACCACAGCACGGCCGACATCAGCAGGAACTTGAAACCCGAACTGGGCAGCGTGCTGTGCGTTTCGATCACGCGCACCATCGGCGAGAACAACTGGTATTCGACCCAGCGCACGGCGATGTTCGACACCTTGGCGGTGTAGAGCGTCGGCGCGCCCGAAGCGTGCAGCAGCACCGGCAGGCGTACCGCGAGATACGCCGCGGCTGCGGCCCATGCGCCGATCGCGGCCGCGCTCCAGCGCTTCTCGCGCGTGAAGACCCACGCGACGGTCGCGACGAGGGGAATCGACAGCGCGGCTTCCTTCGCGAGCAAACCGACGAGCGTCGCGAGCGCCGCCACCGCCGCGATCGCCCAGAGCGAACGCAGGCGCAACGCAGCCCACGCGATCGCCAGCCCGCACGTCAGCCATGCCAGGTCCGCGATCGTGCCGATCCATCCGTGCGCGACCACCGCGTACGGGCTCATCGCGAACACGAGCGCCGCCAGGGCGCTCGTGCGCGCCTCGATGCCGGCGCGGCGGCCGATCGAATACAGCAAGGCCGCATTCCCGGCACCCCAGGCCACGAGCACCGCATGGAAGGCCTGCGGCGTTTCGAACAGCCAGCGCGACAGCGTCATCCACAGGTTGAAGGTCAGCGGGCGGTACTGGAACGTCGCGACATCGAACCAATCGACCGGATGGCCCAGGTGCGTGGCGTAGTACGCCCACTGGAGCTCGTCGTGGCTGAAGTACCCCGGGTTCAGCACGAGCGGCGCCTGGAGCAGGAACGCGGCGAGCGCGACGGCCCAGGGGGCCGGGCTGTCCAGTAGCGCGGTCCAGCGTCGAGGGGAGGACGCAGCGGCCATCAAAGGGGGTTCCGTGAAGACAGCCCGCATTCTAAGCACCGGCCAGCGACCAGCGCCCGGCCCGGTAGGTAGAATCGACGACCCCACCCGCGCCACGGCCAGCATGACCGACGACCTCAAGCAATCCGCGCTCGATTACCACCGCATGGAGCCGCGCGGGAAGATCAAGGTCGTTCCCACCAAGCCGATGGTGACCCAGCGCGACCTGTCGCTGGCCTATTCGCCCGGCGTGGCCTACGCCTGCGAAGCGATCGTCGCCGACCCGAACCAGGCCAGCGAGATGACCGCGCGCGGCAACCTCGTCGCGGTGATCACCAACGGCACCGCCGTCCTGGGCCTGGGCGACATCGGCCCGCTCGCCGGCAAGCCGGTGATGGAAGGCAAGGGCGTGCTGTTCCAGAAGTTCGCGGGCATCGACGTGTTCGACATCGAGATCGACGAGCGCGATCCGGACAAGCTGGTCGACATCATCGCCTCGCTGGAGCCGACCTTCGGCGGCATCAACCTGGAAGACATCAAGGCGCCGGAGTGCTTCATCGTCGAGCGCAAGCTGCGCGAGCGGATGCACATCCCGGTCTTCCACGACGACCAGCACGGCACCGCGATCATCGTCGGTGCCGCCGTTTACAACGCGCTGGAAATCGTCGGCAAGAAAATCGGCGACGTGAAGCTGGCCACCGCCGGCGCGGGCGCGGCGGGCATCGCGTGCCTGGACATGCTGGTCGCGCTGGGCATGAAGCCGGAAAACATCCTGGCGTTCGATCGCGAAGGCGTGCTGTACACCGGCCGCGGCCACATGGATCCGGACAAGCTGCGTTACGCGCGCGACACCGACAAGCGCACGCTCGCCGACATCGTCGATGGCGCCGACATCTTCCTCGGCCTGTCCGCCGGCGGCATCCTCAAGGCGGAGATGGTCGCCACGATGGCCGACCGCCCGATCATCCTGGCGCTCGCCAACCCGAATCCCGAGATCCTTCCGGAAGAGGCCAAGCGCGTGCGCCCCGACGCGATCATCGCCACGGGCCGTTCGGATTACCCGAACCAGGTCAACAACGCGCTGTGCTTCCCCTACATCTTCCGCGGCGCGCTCGACGTGGGCGCGACGGAAATCAACGAAGCGATGAAGCTCGCCTGCGTGCGCGCCATTGCCGCGCTCGCGCGTCGTGAAGCCTCCGATCTCGCCACGGCGTACGGCGGCGAAGTGCCGTGCTTCGGCCCCGAGTACATCATTCCGCGTCCGTTCGATCCGCGCCTGCTCGTGATGCTCGCGCCCGCCGTCGCGCGCGCGGCGATGGACTCGGGCATGGCCACGCGGCCGATCCTCGACTTCAAGGCCTACGAAGAAAAGCTCGGCCAGTTCATCTACCGCACCGGCCTGGTCATGAAGCCCTTCTACGACCGCGCGCGCAGCGACAAGCAGCGCGTGGTGTATGCCGAAGGCGAAGAGGAAACCGTGCTGCGCGCCGTGCAGACGGTGATCGACGAAGACATGGCGTTCCCGGTCCTGATCGGCCGTCCCGATGTCATCGACGCGCGCATCGAGCGCCTGGGCCTGCGCATGCGCCCGGGCGTGGATTTCGAACTGACGAACATCAACGACGACCCGCGCTTCAACGATTACTGGCACCAGTACCACGCGCTGACCGAACGCCGCGGCGTCACGCCGGCGGCGGCGAAGAACCTGATGCGTTCGCGCCCGACGCTGATCGGCGCGCTGATGGTCGAGCGCGGCGAAGCCGACGCGATGATCTGCGGCCTCGTCGGCCGCTATCACAAGAAGCTGGGCTACCTGCGCAGCGTGTTCGAACTCGACCCCGGTTTGACCAGCACTTCGGCGATGACCGGCGTGATCAACGAACAGGGCGTGTGGTTCTTCCTCGACACGCACGTGCAGATGGATCCCACGGCCGAGCAGATCGCCGAAAGCACGCTGCAGGCGAGCTACCGCCTCAAGCTGTTCGGCATCGAACCGAAGGTCGCGCTGCTCTCGCATTCGAACTTCGGCAGCCACGACGACCCCAGCGCGCGCAAGATGCGCCAGGTGCGCGAGATCCTCAAGGCGCGCGTGCCCAAGCTCGAAGTCGACGGCGAAATGATGGCCGACACCGCGTGGGACGAAGACCTGCGCCTGCGGATCATGCCGAACACCACGCTCAGGGGTCGCGCCAATCTGTATGTGTTGCCGAATCTGGATTCGGCCAACATCACCTACAACATGGTGCGCGTGATGACCGACGGCGTGGCGATCGGCCCGATCCTGATGGGCATCGACCAGCCGGCGCATATCCTGACGCCCGCAAGCACGCCGCGCCGCGTGGTCAACATGACCGCCATCGCCGCCGTGGAAGCGCAGATCCGCAAAACCCGATAGCCGGCTTCGACAAGCACGCCTCGCAGGACGCATCCCCCCGATGTCCGACAACCCGACCGCGACGATCCTCGTCATCGCCTACAAGATGGAGGCGATGATCGCGGAGGCGATCCGCTCCGCGCTGGCGCAAACGATCCCGTGCGAGATCATCGTCTCCGACGATTGCTCGCCCGACGGCACGCTGGACGCCGCGCGCAAGGCGGTCGAAGGCTACAGCGGCCCGCATCGCGTCTCGGTGCGCAGCACGCCGCGCAACCTCGGCCTGTGCGCGCATCTCACGGAACTGGCGGGCATCGCGACCGGCGAGGTACTCGTCTTCCAGGCGGGCGACGACGTCTCGTATCCGCAGCGCGTGGAGCGTCTGCTCGCGACCTTCGTCAAATATCCCGATGCGCAGATCGTCGGCTCGCTCGTGGACGACATCGACGCGCGCGGCAAGCCGATCGAACTCGCGGTGCGTGGCACGCCGTTCGAAGTCGACCAGGGCTGGCTGCTGCGACGTGGCAAGCTCGCCGCGGTGCTGGGCGCTTCGATGGCGATCCGCCGCACCTTGCTGACCGACTTCCCGCCGATGGAAGGCATGGTCGAAGACAACATGCTCACCCTGCGCGCGGTGCTCGCGGGCCGTTGCTTCTGCGTGCAGCAGTCGTTGATCGGCTATCGCCGGCACGATGCGAACCTCGGCGACTGGGTGTTCGACCGCAGCGCCAACGACGCGGCCACGTATGAACGTCGCAATCGACGCGTGCTGCAGATGTATCGCGAGATCGCGGCCGACCAGCGCAAGTGCGTCGCCGCGCGGCCGGATCTCCCGGAAGCCAAGCGTGTCGTCGGGCTGCAACTCGCGCAGATGTATGCGCTGGAAGCCGATATGCGCGAAGCCGTGCTCGACCAGCCGCGGCATCGCTGGGTGGCGCCGCTGTGGCGCGGGCTGATGCATCCGGGGCTGCGCCGCAAGAGCGTGGAGCGCGCGGTGAAACTCGTGTTGCCGCGTAGTACGTTCGGGCAGGGCGACATCGCCGGGCGCGCGGGCGGTCGTTTCAAGGATTGGAACCGGCGCCGGCTGGATGCGCGCCGCATTCGCCATGCCGATCGCCGCGGCGAAGGCCCGGATTACACGCAGTGGGTGGCGCAGTTCGACACGATGGATGACGCCAAGCGCGCCGCGCTGATCGAACGCGCGAACAAGCTGCCGCCGGTGCCGATCGCCATCGTGATGCCGGTGTACAACCCGTCGCCGGCGTGGCTCGCCGAAGCGATCGACTCGGTCATCGCGCAGGCCTACCCGCATTGGGAGTTGTGCATCGCCGACGATCTGTCGACCGATCCGCAAGTCATCGCGACGCTCGATGCCTACGCGCAACGCGACAAGCGCATCCGTGTGATCCATCGCGCCGTCAACGGGCATATCTCCGCGGCGTCGAACTCGGCACTCGAAATCGTCACCGCGCCGTGGGTCACGCTGCTCGATCACGACGACCTGCTCGCTGAACACGCGCTGCTGTGCGTCGCCGAAGCCATCGCGGCGGCGCCCGAGGTCGCGGTGATCTATTCGGACGAAGACAAGATCGACGACGCGAACCATCGCCGCGAAGCGTTCTTCAAGCCCGACTGGAATCCCGAGCTGGCGCGCGCCTACAACATGGTGTCGCACTTCGGCGCGTACCGGACCGCGTTGCTGCGCGAGGTCGGCGGCTTCCAGGTGGGATACGAAGGCGCGCAGGATTACGACCTGATGCTGCGCTGCGTGGATCGCATCGCGCCGACGCAGATCGTGCACATCCCGCATGTGCTGTATCACTGGCGCATCCACGACGCGAGCACCGCCGCCGGCAACGCGGTGAAGCCGTATGCGCTGGAAGCCGGGCGTCGCGCGATCCTCGAACATCTCGCGCGCAACGGCCTCACCGGAGACGTGCAATCGCATCCGACGGGCTATTACGTCGTCGATTACACACCGCCGTCGCCGCTGCCGAGCGTGACCGTCGTGATCGCCGATCCCGGTGATGCGAAGGCGCTGGCCGCATGTCGCGACGCCGTGCAGGGCACCGGCTATCCCGGACTCGACGTGCGTGTCGCCGCGGCAACGCCCGCTGCACTCAACGTCGCGGTGCGCGAAAGCGCCGGCGCGATCGTCGTCATCCTCGATGGCCGATGCGTGCCCGAAGACGACACATGGCTGCTGCGCGCAGTGGCCTGGGCCGCGCGTCCGAACAACGGTGCGATCGGCGGCAAGGTGTTCGATGCCGAACGTCGCGTCCTCTCGAGCGGTGTGCTCATCGGCGTCGATGGCGCGTGGTCGGCGATGGACGGCGGCGCGCGCGCGGATGGCGTCGGTTACGTCGGCCGCGCGAAGCTGCCGCAGAACCTGACCGCGTTGATGCATGGCCTGGTCGCGATGCCGCGCGGTTTGTTCGTCGACGCAGGGGGCCTGGACGAAACCTACGCAACGCTCACCGGCGCGATGCTCGATCTCACGCTGCGCATCGGCCGCAGCGGCCTGCGCCACACATGGGTGCCGTCGCTGCGAATGCAGGTGGATGCGCCCGGGAACGCGTTCGACACGAACGACGCCGACAACCAGAAGCTGGAAGCCACGTGGGCGTTGTCGAAGATGGTGGATCCGGCCTACAACCCGAACCTGGGCAACCGGTCGCGGCACTATTGGTACGCGCATCCGCCGCGCATCCGGGCATGAAAAAACGCGCGCCGTTTCGGGCGCGCGTTTCGAAGATCCGGATCAGCCGCCGAACAGGGGCGTGGTGAGCTTCGGCTCGCGACGTGCGCGATTGGCCTTGCGACGGAAGCGCGCGTAGAAGCGCACCGCGCGCAACCACGCAAAGCCGCCATTCCACGGCGGCACCGACGCGCGATCGCGCCACGTCAGCTTCATCAATCCGCGGAAGTTGCATTCCAGGCCGGTGCGCAGTGCTTCGTGCCAGTCGCGCGCCTGCGCGGCGACCGACCAATTCGTATCGCCGATCGCCTGCATCATGTACGAGAGTTGCTCGAGCCACTTGCGATTGCGCGAACGCGCACCCGGTGGCGTCGGCTGCGGTTTGCCGTTCGCATCCTTGCCGAGCGGCGAGGCCGCATCGTCATGACGACGGAACTGCACCAGCGGTTGATCGACGTACGCCACGCCGTTGCCGCTTGCCGCGCACAGCGCGAGCCACCAGTCGTGGTAGAGCTTTTCGGGGAAGGGGCGCGCGTTGTCGAACACGCGACGACGCACCAGCATCGCGTGGCCCGACGCGGTGTTCTGGAAGGCGTAACGCAATGCGTCGTGGCCGGCGTGCATCGGACCGAGATCGTCGGAGATGCAACGGTTGAGCGGACGGCCCGCTTCGTCGATGTACGCCGAATCGCAATACGCCATGTCGGCATTGCCGATGGCGTCGGCGAGGATCGCGAGCTTGCGCGGATGCCAGATGTCGTCCTGGTCGCACGGCGCGATCAACGGCGAGGTGCACATCGCCATGCATTTTTCGAACGAACGCAGATGGCCGAGGTTGAACTTGTTTTCATGCACCTGGATGCGCGCATCGCGCCGCGCATACCAGCGCAGGATTTCGCGCGAACGATCGGTCGAGCAATCGTCGACGATGATGATTTCGAGCGCGACGTCCTGCTGCGCCAGCAACGAATCCAGCTGCGCAGGCAGCCACCGCTCGCCGTTGTAGACGCACAGGGCGACCGACACGCGCGGCAGATGGGGGGCAGGCGGCGCGGCTTCGACCTCGGGGAGCCGTAGCTCCGGTCGACGACGTGCTGACGATGCGCTTCCTAGCGGCATTGGGGGCCTGGTACTTCCTGGGCAGGTGACTGAAAGGTTACGTGGACTTGCCATACGGATAGGCCACGAATTGGGGGAAAACACGGACGGCGTTCAGCTTTCACTTATTCGACGATCCCTGAAACCGCTTTCCCATTGGCCTCGAAGGCAGATTGATACCGCACCGAACGCATCCAATCCGCCGGTTTGCAACGGTACGTCCTGCATTTCTCTATTCAGAGAAATTTCTCATCGATGCGTAGGTAAACGCCGCATAACTTGTGCGCCGCCTTCTCAGCAATACAGCGGCGATTCGATGGACATCACGTTTCCGGACCCCGAGCTCTCCTTCGAACCTGCGGTAGCGCGCGAAATCGCTGTCGTGATTGTCGATCGCGCCGGGCTCGGCGGCCTGCAGCAATGCCTCCATGAAATGCGGACGCGAACGGCCCACGCGCCGTTCGACGTCGTCGTGGCATCCACGCGCGCGCCGCCGCTGCGCAACGCGACCTTCACCGGCGTGCGTTGGGCCAGCGCCGCGCACGCAGGCATCGCCGACGCGTGCAATCGTGCGATCGATGCGATCTCCAACGACATCGTCGTGCTCGTCGACAGTCGATGCCAGGGCTTCGACGCGCAGTGGTTGACCGAACTTGCGTCGCACGCAAGACAAGCGGGCGTCGGTCTCGTCGGTCCGCAACGCAATGATGAAACGATCGACAGCCATGCGATCGCCTGGGGATGCATCGCCGCGCGTCGCAACGTGTTCCTGCGCGCAAGCGGATTCGATCCGTCCTATCGCGACCTCGATTGCGCGACGGCCGACCTCGCACTGCGCATCGGCTTGCGCGGTTTGAAGCACCGCACGCTGTCATCGCTGCCGGTGCGCCTCATCGAACCCTCGACCATCGCGCGCCTTCTCGGCCGCCATCACCAACGCGCCGATCGCGATCGCCTGCACGCGGCGTGGCAAATCCCCGAAGCGCTTACTTGAACAAGGGCCCGTAGAACGAACGCTCGCGCTTGGCGCGCATGACCTTGTTCGCGACACGCGTGAAGTAACGCGCCGCCGCGATCATCCGCGGCGCACTCTGCGGCGGCACGGACCTGCGATCGCGCCACACCGCCTGCGCCAGCGGCCACACGTGTCCTTTTTCCGCCGCCAGCATCGCGAACAACCACCGCGCGGCCAGTGTCTTCGGAAACCACTCGGCGTAACCGAGCTGTTCGAACACATACGCCTGCTGCGCCAGCCACCGCTTGTTGTGCGACGACGACCGTTTGCGACGCACGCCCGCGGCGACATTCTTGCCGGCCGGCGACGCCGCACCCGCATGGCGCCTGAAACGCACCAACGGTTGGTCGACATACACCACGCCCATGCCGGACGCCGCGCGCAGCGCCAACCACCAGTCGTGATACAGCAGGCTCGGGAACGGCCGCGCGCTTTCGAACACATCGCGCCGCACGAGCAGCGCATGCCCCGACACCGTGTTGCCGAACGCGAAGCGCAACGCATCGCCGCCCGACAGCATCACGTTCAGATCCTGCGAGAAGCGCCGCCCGAGCGAGCGCCCCTCGGCATCGATGTACGCCGAATCGCAGTACGCCAGGTCCGCATCGCGCAGGGCCTTCGCGAGTGTCAGGAGCTTTTGCGGTTCCCACACATCGTCCTGGTCGCAGGGCGCGATCAACGGCATCGTGCACAGCGCCATGCACTTCTCGAACGAACGCACGTGGCCGAGGTTGGTTTCGTTCGCCTCCACGCGCACGCGCGGGTCGCGCGCGGCGTATTCGCGGAGGATCGCGAGCGAGTCGTCCTTCGACATGTCGTCGAGCGCGACCACTTCGAGCAGCACGCCTTCCTGCGCCAGCACCGAGTCGAGCTGCTCGCGAAGCCAGCGGGCGCCGTCGTGAACGCAGAGGGCGACCGAAATGCGGGGGAGGACGATGGTCATTGCGTCGATCCTAAGGCCCCTGCGTTGCGGCCGGTTAGTTTCACCGGAAAGCGAAGGGTGGCGCCCACGGGCCCGCTGCTAGAATCCCGACTCTAACCGCCAAGCTTTCGACCCCCATGAATTGGCTCAACGACCTGCTCTCCAACGATCCGGACCCCACCGAGACCCGTGAATGGGTCGAGGCGCTCAAGGCGGTCATCGACAACGACGGCCCCGAGCGCGCGCACCAGTTGCTCGACGGCATGGTCGAGCTCACCCGTCGCGCGGGCGCGCACCTGCCCTTCGCGCCGACGACCGAATACATCAACACCATCTCGCCGACGCTCGAGGCCAAGTCGCCCGGCGACTCGGCGATGGAATGGCGCATCCGTTCGATCATCCGCTGGAACGCACTGGCGATGGTCGTGCGCGCCAACCGCAAGCCCGGCGATCTCGGCGGCCACATCGCGTCCTTCGCCTCGGCGGCCACGCTGTACGACGTGGGCTTCAACCATTTCTGGCGCGGCCCGTCCGCCGAGCATCCGGGCGACCTGCTCTACATCCAGGGCCACAGCTCGCCGGGCATCTACGCGCGCAGCTTCCTGGAAGGCCGCATCAGCGAATCGCAGCTCGACAACTTCCGCATGGAAGTCGACGGGCGCGGTATCTCGTCTTACCCGCATCCGTGGCTGATGCCCGATTACTGGCAGACGCCGACGGTCAGCATGGGCCTGGGCCCGATCTCGGCGATCTACCAGGCGCGCTTCTGGAAGTACCTCGAAGGCCGCGGCCTGATGCCGAAGACCGACCGCAAGGTGTGGTGCTTCCTCGGCGACGGCGAGACGGACGAGCCCGAATCGCTGGGCGCGATTTCCGTCGCGGGCCGCGAAGGCCTCGACAACCTGGTCTTCGTCATCAACTGCAACCTGCAGCGCCTGGACGGCCCGGTGCGCGGCAACGGCAAGATCATCCAGGAACTCGAAGGCGGCTTCCGCGGCGCCGGCTGGAACGTGATCAAGCTCATCTGGGGCAGCTACTGGGATCCGCTCCTGGCGCGCGACACGCACGGCGTGCTCAAGAAGCTCATGATGGAAACCGTCGACGGCGAATACCAGAACTGCAAGGCCTTCGGCGGCGCGTACACGCGCGAGCATTTCTTCGGCAAGTATCCGGAGACGAAGGCGATGGTCGCCAACCTCTCCGACGACGACATCTGGCGCCTCAACCGCGGCGGCCACGATCCGCACAAGGTGTACGCGGCCTACCACCAGGCCACGCAGACCAAGGGCATGCCGACGGTCATCCTCGCCAAGACGGTGAAGGGCTACGGCATGGGCGCGGCGGGCGAAGCGCTCAACCCGACGCATCAGACCAAGAAGCTCGACGACGAAGCGGTGCGCATCTTCCGCGACCGCTTCAACATCCCGGTCACCGACGATCAACTCAAAGACAGCGCCGTGCCGTTCTTCCACCCGGGCGAGAAGTCGCCCGAAGTGGAATACCTGCAGGAGCTTCGCCGCGCACTCGGCGGCCACCTGCCGCAGCGCCGTCGCAAGGCGACCGAATCGCTCACCGCGCCGAAGCTCGAAGTGTTCGACCGCTTGCTCAAGAGCAGCGGCGACCGCGAGATCAGCACGACGATGGCGTTCGTGCAGAGCCTGTCGATCGTGTTGCGCGACAAGGACGTCGGCCCGCGTTGCGTGCCGATCGTCGCCGATGAAGCGCGCACCTTCGGCATGGAAGGCATGTTCCGCCAGCTGGGCATCTACGCCCCGCATGGCCAGAAGTACAAGCCGGTCGATCGCGATCAGCTGATGTATTACCGCGAAGACGCGGCCGGCCAGGTGCTGGAAGAAGGCATCACCGAGTGCGGTGCGTTCTCCAGCTGGATGGCCGCGGCCACCAGCTACAGCACCAACGATCTGCAGATGGTGCCGTTCTACATCTACTACTCGATGTTCGGCTTCCAGCGCATCGGCGACAGCGCGTGGCAAGCGGCGGACATGCGCGCGCGCGGCTTCCTCCTCGGCGCCACCGCGGGCCGCACCACGCTCAACGGCGAAGGCCTGCAACACGAAGACGGCCACAGCCAGGTCTTCGCGAGCGTGATCCCGAACTGCAAGAGCTACGACCCGACCTTCGGTTACGAAGTCGCCGTGATCCTGCAGTACGGCATGAAGCGCATGATCGAAGAACAGCGCGACGAGTATTTCTATCTCACGCTGATGAACGAAAACTACGCGCACCCCGACATGCCCGCGGGCGCCGAGGACGGCATCATCAAGGGCATGTACCTGCTGAAGGATGCCGGCAAGCCGAAGAAGGGCGAGCAGCGCGTGCAGTTGCTGGGCAGCGGCACGATCCTGCGCGAAGCGATCGCGGCCGCCGAACTGCTCGACAAGGATTTCGGCGTCACCGCCGACATCTGGAGCTGCCCGAGCTTCAACGAACTCGCACGCGACGGCTTCGACGCCGAGCGTTGGAATCGCCTGCATCCGGAAGACAAGCAGCGCAAGGCGTATGTCACGGAGATGTTGGAAGGCCGCCAGGGGCCTGCGATTGCGGCGACGGATTACATCCGCACGTTCGCGGAGCAGATTCGTGGGTTCGTGCCGATGCGTTACACGGTGCTCGGGACCGACGGCTTTGGTCGCTCGGATACGCGTGCGAATTTGCGTCGCCACTTCGAAGTCGATCGCTATTACATCGCACATGCCGCGATTGCGGCGCTTGCCGCCGAAGGCAAGATGGCCGGGAAGGATGTGGCGCGCGCGATCAAGTTGTACAAGATCGATGTGGAGCGGATGAATCCGCTGAGTGCTTGATCGAGTCGAATGAAAGGCGCCGGAAGGCGCCTTTCTTTTTTGTCGGATTCAAGCGCAACGAAAAGGGCGCCTTTCGGCGCCCTCCCAAGGTTGCTATCCCTGTTGTTGCAGTCATCGCAGAGCGCCTCGGGTGGGACTCGAACCCACAACCTTCTGTTGGCGAAACGAGTGCTCTATCCACTTGAGCTACCGAGGCGTCGACTGCGGAGTGACTGTATCGATCAACTGCGTGCCGCAACGGTCTCGAAAGAAGCTGTAGCAAATTCGCCGAACACCACAGACGGAGACGCCTCCAATCCATCCTCGTTTCTCGCCCCTCTCGGTCAGACTTGACAACCGATCCGCCCGCGCAGACGATGTCTTGGCGAAACGAGTGCGCGGCCCCAAGGCCGTTGAGCTACCGAAGGGCCAGCCGAAAGGTTGGCCCTTTCTCGTTTCTGGCCCCTGCTCCGAAGGTCTGCATAATCGCCCCCGGGGACGCCGCATTCCGCGGCGAGGGGAGAAGGTCGCATGCTGACCTTGCTGGTCATGCTGTTCGTATTCGTGTTGGTGCTCGTCGTGCCCGTGATGATCGGCGCGCGGATGGTGGGCGCGGAGAAGACGGGGTTCTGGTCCGCGGTGCTCGCGGTGTTCTGCCTGGGCGTGCTGGCGGTGATCGTGCAGACGTTGGGACTCGGGCCGATCGTGGCGTTCATCGCATCCGCAGTGGCCGGCGCGGGAATGCTGGCGCTGATCCTCGGGACGACGTTCTGGCGCGGGATGGCGGTGTCGGTGTTCGCGGCTGTTTTGCAGATAGGCGTTTTCTTGGTCGCCGCTGGAAGCATTGCGGCGTTGGCGAGTTGAGTCGACGATCGCTGGTCTTGCGTAGCCTGTGCTGGCCGAAAGGCCGTTGAGCTACCAAAGAGGCCAACCGAAAGGTTGGCCT
This sequence comes from Noviluteimonas gilva, assembly GCF_009740395.1. GTDB lineage: Bacteria > Pseudomonadota > Gammaproteobacteria > Xanthomonadales > Xanthomonadaceae > Noviluteimonas > Noviluteimonas gilva. Next base: position 408,934 of record NZ_WOXT01000001.1, on the reverse strand, counting down.
CTTTTCTTACCCCGCCGCAGCCGGCTTCGTCATCGCACGGCACACGCAATAAAACGCCAGCGCGCTCACCGCACCGATCGGCGCAAACACCACCAGGATCTGCACCCACTCGCCCCACGTATCCCCTTGATCGCCCCACGGTGCGCCTGGCAAAGCGAGCAATCCCACCGGCACCATCGCGACGATCGCACCGACCGCAGCCATCGTCCAAAGGCGGAACTTCTGCTTCGCGATCAACCATGCGACGGCAGGCAATCCCAGCACGGCCATGTGCACGAGCGCGATGCCGAATGTCAGCGCGGCCACGAAAGCGAGCCACTGGATCCAACCGTCCTCTTCGCGGAAGTACAACATCATCGCGGACACGGCGAGCGTCGGAATGGCGGCCGCCGCGAGCGTCGCCAACACGATCGCGAGTACGCCTGGTTTCTGCTGCATGAGGGGCCCCTTGGTGTTCGACTGCGCCGGCGATGCGCCAGCGCGTGAGAGGCATCCTGCCATCCTCGCCGCGCTCGATCTCGCATCCGTTGTCCGGCGACAGCGCGATTCTATCCGGCGGTCGCCGCGGATTCGGGTTGCACGGCACGGAACGCGCCATAGAACGCCAGCGCGCCCGTGGCGCCCAGCGTGGCGAACAACAGCAGGTCCTTGGCCTGGCGCACGATCCAATCCAGCGCCATCCCGTCGTCGCGCGTCAGCGACGCGCCGCTCGCGATCAGCATGACGGGCACCACGCCGGCGACGAACCCACCCATCACCATCGGCAGCACGGCGAACCAACCGCGTCGCCGCAGCCAGGCCGCATACGGCGCCCCCAGCAAAACCGAATGTGCGAGCGCGACGACGAAGACGAACAGGAACGCCATCGGCACCCGCGTCGGGTCGGAGCGGACTTCCGACGTCGAGAGGATCCACGCGACGATGCACAGCGCCGGTGCCGCGGCACTCGCCAGGATTCCGGCGACGTAAGCCGTCCAGATGCGATCACGTGTCATGGCGTCGCCTTCTTCCCGACTTCCATCCGCCCGTCGGCGTCGCGTTGCGCCGACCAACCATCGGCCAGCTTCAACGTCATCGTGTCCGGCAGCGGCCACGGCACATACGCCGCGTTCCAATCCTTGACGATGCGCAGCGGCGCGCCCTCCACCTGGATCGTGCCCCAGTCGCTGGTCAGCGTGATCTTGTCGTAGACCTGCGAGCCGTCGGGCATCGGCGTCACGCGATTGGGATCGAAGTCGAGCTGGATCTTCGCGAGCGGAAGGTGCAGGCCGTTGGCCTCCGACGTGCGCTGCGTGGCGTCATCGATGATCTGCTTGCGACGCGTGGCGCGCTCGGCTTCCTCGCGCGCGATGGCGTCGCCGTCGTACGCGTCGGGCTTGGGCATGCGCGAGGTTTTCAGCGGGATCAGGTCGGGCAGGTCGGCGTCGGGTGTCTTCGCGATCGTCGTCTTCCACTCCGGTGCGAGATCGTCGAGCAGCAAGCCCCACGCCGGGCCGCTCACATACGCGAAGCTGCGCGCGAACGAAGGCCGGTCGTTGCCGCGCTGCAGGCTCTCGAGCGCAAGTCCCTTCGCATCGCCCGACAACACCGTGCCCGTGTATTCGGCCAGCCCCTCGTGGCGCATCTGCGCACGTTCGTCATTGCGCGCGGTGGCGTCGCCAAGGCGTTGCTGACGGAACGCGAGGGCCTGCGCGACGTGCTTCTTGCGCTCAGCGCCCATGCTGGCGAGCGCGCGCTCCAGCGCATTCCACTCCAGGCGCATCGACACGCGCGCCTGCTCCGATTCCAGATGCGCGGCGACGGCCATGTTGTCGGGGAACCCGAGCGCCGCCTGCTGCACGTGGAACGACTCGTGATACACGAGGCGACGCAACGCGGCCTCGTCGCCCGGCAACGGCGCGAGCAACATCACCCACTTGCGGCCGCCCCATTCGATGGAGGTGTTGGCGCGCGTGGAAGGCAAGGGCGCGGACGACGGGGTGATGCTGGTCCACACGACGGTGCCGTCTTGCGTGACTACGACGACGGGCGCGCAGAGCGATTCGTTCCAGACCTTGCGACCTTCGGCGTCGCAATGCGCGACGTAGTCGGCGAGGGCGGGGGGCGTGGCCGTGTCCGCGGCGAGGGGGATCGACGGCAAGAGCGCCAGCAGGGACAGCCACTTCGCGATCGCCATGGGGGCATTCCGGGTGGGCACGCGGCCGATTGTGCGTCGGAATCCCCCGCGCGCAAATGCCAAAACGAAAAGGGCGCCTTCTCGGCGCCCTCCCAAGGTTGCTATCCCTGTTGTTGCGGCCCTCGCAAGAGTGCCCCGAGTGGGACTCGAACCCACAACCTCCGGCATGCGAAGCACGGGCTCTTTCCGCTTGAGCTACCGGGGCCAAACTCGACCGCGAACCGACTCTAACGATCGGTTCGATGTCGTAGTTCGCCCTAGAACCGAGCGAGCGAGTTCGCCGCGCGGGAAAGAATCAGACCTTGCAGCGCTGCCAACAAATCCTCGCCTTGCGATAAGAAGAGTGCTTGTAAGCGGGCGTCATGTTGACAACGACCATTGGCAGGGGCAGCATGATTCCGCGAAGCACGGGCGGCCCAAAAGGCCGCGAGCTACCCGAGGGGCCAATCGAAAGATTGGCCCTTCTTCGTTTTAGCCTCGCCGCATCCGGGCGATACACTCGACGCTCCCCGCCGACACGTGCCCCCCCGCCACATGCCGCGTTTGTCCCTGCTCCAGGCCTTCGCCGCCCTCGCGATCGCCCTCACCGCGCTTCCCACCGGCGCCGCCGAACCCACCCCGACCCTGCGCGACAGCGGCGACGCCGCCCACCTCTTCGGCTATCGCCCGAAGGACGGCATGGAGTCGCAATTCGACGCCGGCTACAAACGCCATCTGGAATGGCACCGCACGCACAACGATCCGCTGGTCTGGTACGGCTGGTACGTCACGCACGGGCCGCGGATGGGGATGTTCATGGACGGCTCATTCGGTGCGCCTTTCGCCGCGTTCGACAACCGCGTCGCGATCGCCGACGACGGCAAGGACGCCGAACGCAGTTTCCTGCCGTACGGCGAAGCGAACTATCGCGCGGTGTTCCGGGTGCGCCGCGACCTGAGCAACGGCACGCCGCTCGAACAATGGCAGCCCACGCGCATGGTGCAGGTCTACACGTACAAGGTCCGCCTGGGCCGCAGCGAACGCTTCGAAAAGATCGTCAAACGCATGCGCGCCACGCTCGACGCGACGGAACCCAAGTCGTCGTACACCTGGTACGAAGGCATCAGCGGCACGTCGTCGCCCGGTTACATGCTGATGGTGTCGCGCGATGGCTGGGCGACATTCGATGAAGCAAACGGCGGGCTCGAAGGCGTGCTCGCATCGGTGGAAGACGCGACGGTGCGACAACAGTTGCTGGAAGGCTATGCCGCAACGGTCGATGAAGTGCAGTCGGAAATCTGGTCGTATCGCGCTGACTTGAGTTTGATTCCCGCCCTGTGACACTCCCTCCCCTGCGAAGGCAGGGGAGGGCCGGGGAGGGGTCGCTTCCGAAGGGGAACGTCAATGCAGATCTCGCAATCGCATCGCAAAGCCGCCGCCTGGGCCGCCATCGCGTACATCGCGATCCAGTCCTTCCAGTGGTACGCCTTCTCCGTGATGCCGGCAGAAGGCACACCCGAAGCCTCGCTGCTCGCAGGCGCCTCGACGATCAACCTCGCGCGCGCGATGACGATGCTCTCCGCGTTCTTCTTCCTGTTCTATCTATTCCTGATCACGTGCGCGACGAACGTGCGCCGCGCACCGATCGCCAGCATCGCCGCGTTCGTCGGCCTGTTCGTGTTCTGCCTGCTGGAAGTGGTGCTGCGCTCAATCGAACTCTTCTGGGTGTATCTCGCGTTGCCGGCGAAATTCGCCGCCGCCGATGTTGCAGGCCGCGCCGACATCCTTGCCTTGCACGAAACGTTTTACGCCGTGCAAGGCGCCGTGTATTTCCCGCTGGGCCTGGTGCAACTGATTGCGAGCGTGCTGCTGGCCGCGACGTTGCGTGGCCCGTGGAGCGTATGGGCGCGCGCTGCATTCGCGATCAATGCATTGCGACTCGGGCTGCGAATGCTCGATGTCTACGTGATCGGCCCGAAGTTCGACGCCGTGTACGACGTGCTTTACCTGCCGCTGGTGTACGTGGTCTTCGGTGGCATCGCGGTGTGGTTGTGGAAGGGGCGCGAAACCGCATGAATCGCACGGTGCTCGACCAACTGATTGCCACAATCACCGACGACGAGTTGCGCTTCATCGCGTCCGCCGACTACGGGCAAGACATCGACACGCACATGGCCGCCCTTCGCCGAGTGTTCGAACAGAAAGGGAAGTTCGAAGCCGATCAATCCTGGCATCCCTACGAAGTCGTCGAACTCACCTCGCACACGCTCAAGCCCGGCCACGAACGCGAGTTCGCGTTGTGCACGCTGCTGATCCTGCAAGCCGTCGCCGACGGCGCCGATCTACACACCGACCTCGAACTGAAATTCGACGACCGCGCCGCGGACTACCAGGCATTGCCGCCCGAGTTGCGCGACGCAATCCTCGCTGCATACCTGGAAGCCGACCTCGAAGGCACGTTGCCGTTGTCGCGGCATTCGCCCTGACGGCCGGGGTTTCCAACCATTCCCATCCGTCGGACCAAGACACGAAACATTGCACCGCAACACGTTTCCCGCCAGCCGGCCCGCTATGCTCCGCGCAGGGGCAGGAATGGTTGGAGACAGGGGCATGCGGCGCCGTCGTAAGAAGAACAGTGGATTGCGTTGGACGCTCGCGCTCGTCGTCGTGGGCGCGCTGGGGTATGTCGGCTTCCAGTATTGGAAAGGGAACCTGCCGATCAAACCGCCGGGCCACGAGACCGCCGCGCCCGTCGTCACTACCGCCGTCGCCCAACCCGTCCCGCTGCCGCCCCCGGTACCCGCGACCATGAGCGCGGCCGCCGCGCACACCGCGACCTTCATGGATGAAGCCGAAGCCCGCGACGCCGCCGCCCGCGCCGCGCGCGAACAAACCCTCAAGGTCCAGCAGAAACTCCGCCAGGACGCCCGCGCCCGCGCACAGGCCGCCGAACGCCCCGCGGAAAACGAACGCTGCATCAACGGCCAGCGCATGAAACGCGTGGACAACGGCTGGGTGCAGGCCGGCGGGGATTGCTGATCAGCAGTTAGTCAGATCGCGGCCCGCACATGAAACCCGATCGCCCCGGCGACCATCGGTAACGCCTCGTCGTCCGAGCGCGCCGCGATCCACCCGGCGACATGCTCGCTCCCGCTCTCCCACAACCAGAGCGAATACCCCCGCTCCCGCAACTGCACCGCCGCCCGCGAAAGCAGCGACCCGGCATCGGCATCGGCGAGCGCGTCGTCGGCCTCGTCGTCGAGGTCCCAATCCACCCGCACCCCGACCCGCGCCGCGAGCTCATCGACCGCCTCGACCACCCCGCCCGCATCGTCCTCGGCGAGGAAGAACCCCGCCTTCCAGTCGATCGCATCGCGGATGGCATCGATGGGCTCCGCCCCGCCGGTGAGCGCCTCGCGGATCTCGGCGAACTGCAGCGTCGCCGAATCCTCGTCCCCCGGATTGATCAGGAGCAGCAGCTGCCAGACGACGGCCTCGAGCGCGGCGTCCTCGTCGAGATCGGTCGAGGCGGAGAAGGACGCGCCGAAGTTGTCGTCGGGGTCGAAGTTGTCGAAGTCGGGGGGCATGGGGGAAGGGTACGCCTGGGGGCGGAGGGGTGGGGTGGAGAGCGGGTCACCGACGCGGACGGCGCCCGGTTGGCGCTCCGGACTTCATGGATGAGTGCTTTTTCTTCATCGGAGAAGGTCGCGAGCTGATCGGAGACCTCCAATCGGTCTCGCGACAACGAATCTTCCTCTCCCAAGACCTTCGATCGGTGTCGTGAGAAGGAGTTGTCTTCTCCCGTGACCATCAATCGGTCTCACGAGTACGAATCTTCGTCTCGGGAGAACCTCAATCGGTGTCGCGAGAAGGAAGTGGCTTCTCGCGAGAACTTCAAACGTGCTCCGATGCCGGAATTTTCCCTTCCTTTGCCCTTCGATCGGGCTTCAATGGACAAACTTTGTCCATTGAAGCCTTCCAATCGTGCAACGGAGGAGGGATTTTCCGCGTTGGAGGTCTTCAAACGTGCTTCGAAGGCGGAATTTTCCCCAGCAGAGGACTTCAAACGTGCTCCATTGGCAGAATATTCCCAACTGGAGCACTTCGAACGTGCTCTCACATGGGAAGTTTGCAAGCTGAGATACGTCGAACGTATCTCGGAGCCGGAAATTTCCCAATTGAGATCGCTCGAACGTATCTCGGAGGCGGAAATTTCCAAGCTGAGATGCTCCAAGCGGATCTCGAAGGAGGAGTTCTCCATCTCGGAATCCCTTCGAAGCATCTCAGAGGAAAGACTTCGCCATCGATTGCGCAGGGCGATCCTCAAGCGCTAACGCCGACGCCTTCCTCCCAGCGCTGGTGTGTTGCATCCCAGATCGCTGCGTCGTGCGCGATGCCGATGGCCTGGCGAGTGCTTGCGACGCACTCGTCGTAGGTCCGATAGGTGCCGAACCCGCTGGCGATGGGCTTCATGCCCACGTCGTAGAGGAACCAGCGCCAGCGGTTGTGGGCGTTGAGGGAGAGGACGAACTGGCGGCGGTAGTCGGAGGTCGCGTGCATCGTTGATCTCGCGTGGGTGGTCGCGAGATTGGAGCAGCGTGGTTTGTGGATGGCGACGGACTATGAGTCACATCAGACAAGTGAGGAAGCTTCATTTGCGCGTTAGCGCGGCTGTGGATATCTGCTGCAGCGCTTAAGCGAGAGAAGCGTAATTCTCAGTGGCCAACGCAACTCAAGCCCATAGAGATGTTGAGGCTTGGGGTCATTGCTCGCTTTTAGTCAACACGCTCAAGACGCGAATTGCAGGTCGGCTTTGGCTAAAGGAGCGAAGGTCATCAACCTCATGCGATCTTCGCTTGCTTGTTCTGCGAAATTTCGCGATAAGTCCCAAGATAGGGAGCTTATGAAGATGCCGAAAGAAGACTGGACGGACGAAGAATTGCGGGCAGCCGTGGGCGCATACCTGGCCATGCAGAAGGATGCACGAGAGGGGCGGCCTGTCGTCAAACGCCACGTTTACGAGGAGCTGTCCAACACGTTTGGTCGAAGTGTTAAGTCCTTCGAATTTCGCATGCAGAACATCTCCTTTGTTCTGTCCTCAATGGGGCGTTCGTGGATAGACGGCTTAAAGCCAGCAAAGCATGTCGGCGCGAACGTAGGCGAAAAAATAGAAAAGATGATTGCCGATCTCGAAAGAGCGGCAGCAGAGAAGTAGTCCTTAGAGCGACCAAGTACTCGCAACACCGATAAACACGCCTTTACCAATTGGCCCGAACGACTCTCGCGGGACAGCCGCATTCGTTCCGCGTTCTTGCGGTGATATGTAATCAACCAAGCGCGGGGGCGCTATGGCAACCACAGAACAACTTGCTGCTGATCCTGTAACTCTTCATCAACTCTTTTCAGCGGACAACTCGCTGCGTTGCCCGTTATTTCAGCGGCCATACGTGTGGAAGCCGGATAACATCAAAAGGCTTTGGGACGATATTGACTCAGTTCTCGAAGGCCAATGCGATGTGAGATTTTTGGGCGCCCTCGTTTTTGACAATGAGTCGGCCTCGACATCTAGTTCGCCAGGACTTTATTGGATCATCGATGGGCAACAGCGATTGACATCGCTGTACTTGAGTCTTTGTGCTTTGAGTCTCGTTGCGAAGGAAGCAGGTAGTTCGGAACTATCCGATGCACTTTCCGATGAGTACTTGTTGTCGCGAAAGACAACTTCGCGGCTCCAGCCAAAGCTTTCACCGACACTGCAGGACACCCGCCAGTTCAATCAGGTCGTACTCTCGACGCTAGGAGAGAAGGCGAAGGTCTTTCGGGCGCAGGAGTCCGGCGCTTCCACGGGCACTCTTATTGATGCGTATGAACTAATCAGAAAAGAGGTTCGTCGTAGGTGTCTAGATGCTGAAAATAAAGTATCAGTCGAGCTTGTGAGCCGCCTGCGAGAAGTGCTGCTCGAAAAGCTAGAATTTGTTGAAATCAGATTGGGCCAAAAGCATGACGCCAACGAGGTCTTTGATCGTCTCAATAAGGAAGGCGCCCGACTCGGCATCGTTGATCTCATTCGAAATGAGGTCTTAAAGCGGCTCAAGGACGACGCATCCTCGGCGGAAGAGGTGTACACCACACAGTGGCGACCCTTTGAGGAGAGTTTCAATTCTCAAGAAACTATGGAGGGTTATTTCTTTCCACACGCGTTGACTCGGGATAGCGGCGTTACTAAGTCAAGGACCTTTATTTCCTTGTCCAAGCGATGGGCTGCTACCTATGGGGCGGCGGCGACCCCGATCGAGCAGATTTCGGCCGTGATGGATGATCTGCGCGAGCACGTCGACGTCTATCACCACTTGCGCGAAGGCAAGTCCGTTAGCTTGCCCAGAAGTGTTTACACCGATCGTCTAGACGCGCTGCACCGAATGCGCTGCCCATCGGTTGTTTACCCTTACATCTTCTCCCTTCACTCAGCAGTTCGATCTGGGGCGGAATCTGAGCAGGATGCGGCCAAGGCGCTCCTGTTAGTCGAAACCTTCTTGTTTAGACGTGCGATGTCTGGCATCGAGCCCACTGGCCTCCATGCGGTTTTCAAAGGCCTTTGGCCGCAGGTGGGCACAAATATTGGAAAGCTACGCGCCCAACTCGAAAACAAGACCGTGAAGTTCCCCAACGACGAGGAGTTCAAGATCGCAATCGATAGCGCTCCGCTCTACACGCGCAAGATTCGAAACTTTGCGATGCTGGAACTTGAGCGTTCGTTTACCAAAGGGGATGTTCTCAAGACCTTCCCTGAGATGACCGCGGACCATGTTCTTCCACAATCTCCAACCGCTGACTGGGCGTCGAAGTTCACCAAGGCCCAGATTAATAGGTGGATCGACACATGGGCGAACCTGGTTCCCCTCTCAGCTCAAGCGAACTCCGGCAAAGGCAATCGGTCTTGGCGCGAGACGCGTGATCGACTAGGTAATGAGACGGTCTTTGCAACTACAAAGCATCTCTTGGATGAGTTTTCGGACTGGAATCCCGAGAGTCTTGAAGTCCGCTCCCAGAGGATTGCGATTTGGGCGCTATCGCGTTGGGCTGACGTGAGTACTCCGGTCTTTCAACTTGAAGGCGCCAAATCGAAGGAAAAGTCTTAAGTAGCACAGCCCTGCCGAGACAACTTGGCAGGGCTTCCTACAGCTCGCCGGGCGCTATTCGCACCCGACCCCGTCGTTATCCCGATCCAAATGCGGCGCATACCCCGGATCACCACGCCTAACCGGCGCAGCCCCAGCCGCCCGTGCCTCCGAGCAATTCCGGAAGTACACGCTCTCCGAGTTCAAACTCGATCGAGGCGCCACATTCGCTTTCGGTGCGGCATTAGCCGCCGGCCCGCGATGGCAGTGATACCCACCATGCTTCCGATCGTGGTGGCAGCCATTGGCGTCGAGCCCGCCGCTATGTGCGCTCGCATCCCTTGCCGTCGTTCCGCCCAAAACCAAAGCCACTGCAATCGCCGCGGCGCATGTCGAGCGCATCTGAGTTCCCATGGCTTCCCCCCGGCGCCATCGCGTCGGTGGAGGATACGCGTCGCACCGGCCGTCCCGGACAAAGGGCACCGAAAGAGCTGTGCTACCCGGGCTCGCGCTGAAGGCTGAATCAGTCAGCCTTCCGCACAGTTTCCAGCCTCTGCTTTGACGCCCGCTCCCCCATCGTCCCCCTGAGCAACAAGCCCCAGGAGGACCGATGCCCATGATCCGGGACATCGATGCGGAACTCTTCGAAGCCGTCCTCAAGGTCGCGCGCGAGGAATGCGCGCACGGCACCTGGGACGAGCTGTCGCCGGTGCTGCACAAAAGTTGGGATGCGTTGCGGGAGGAGGGGTCGCCGACTTGGGAGATGGTCGAGTCGGAGGTGCGCGCCTCGTGCCAGGAGTCGGGGTATGTGCACTGAGGGTTGGGGGTGCGTTACGCCCCCACCAGATCCCGCCACGATGGCACCGCAATAAACGGCATGTATTCCTTCCACCCCAGCAGGAAGGAGAACGCAACGTGGATCGCCGGCGATGAGAGAAACGCCAGGCCCAAATACCACGCTAGTTCGCCGCCGCGCAGTTTGAAAACCATCGGCGGCAGCAACAGCGTCGCCAGCGCAGGCATCGTGTAGTAAATCCACCACGGCAGCCCGGCGTTGTGGCCGTACTTCGCGAACACCATTCCGCCGATCACGACGACAGCCGCGACCGCCAGCACCGTGGCGTGTCGCGGGCGCGTGCTGCGGTGGCGGGTGACGAATCGCAAGATGGCGATGAACGCCACCAACGAGACGCCCACGAAGATCCAGAAGCGCATCGAATCTGATTGCATCGTGTTCCCCCGTCACGATGCGCGAGTCTAGCGTGGGACCTCAGTGATCGACATCTGTCGCGGCGCGCATGCGTGCGCGCACCACGGGTTTGGGGGTGGTGTCGACGGTTTGCGCTTCGGTGTAGGCGCGCATCGCCGCGGCCTGGTCGCCCGAGGCTTTGGCGACGTCGCCTTTCAGCACGAAGCCTTCGGCTTCCGTCGCGGGGTTGGTGCGCAGTTGGTCGGCGAGCACGCTCAGGTCGCGGCGTTGGACTTCGGTCGCGCGCGAGAAGTCGGCAGGTTTGAGGGCTTCCTCGGCGGGCACCACCGGGACTTCGGCGTGTTCGAGCACGTCGGTCCTGCCGGTGCGTGCGGAGACCACGCCCGCGAGGTGGCGGACGCCGGCGGTCTTCGCGACGTCGGGATACTTGGCTTCCACCGTCGACAAGGTGTGGGCCGCGGCGTCGGAGAGGCCGAGCGTGGCGAGGGTGTCGGCGGCCAGCACAAGTCGCGCGCTCTCGGGCAAACCGGGTTGTCGTTCGGCGATCGACTCGCTTGCCAGTGTCAGGAATTTCTCCTGTTGCTGTTCGGGCGTGAGCAGTTTGAACGCTGCCTGGTTGTCGCCGGTGGCGAGGTATCCGCTCATGTGTTGCGCGGCGCCCGCTTCCAGTGCGTTGCGTTGCGCGATCGCCTGGTCCATGTCGGCGATGCGTGCGATCACCGTGCGCGGCGGCGCCATGCCCAGGCGCACTTCCAACGTGTATTCCTTCTTGAGCGGGTTGAGCAGGATCAGGTCGACCGCTTCGTTGCCGTCGGGCTGTGCGAGGCGCGGCATGACGTTCGGGTCGGCCAGTAGGCCGGCATCCTGCGAGCGGATCGAGTACTGCATGGGGATCTGCGCGTGGTTGGCGAAGGTGACGGTGTTGCGCCCGCCCGCATCCTTGATGTCGTAAGACCACGGGTCGGTGGCGGTGTCGAACTTTTTCGTCTCCCACGAGGCATCGCTCAGCGCCGGCATCGCGAAATCATTCAATGCGGTCAGCAGTGCAACGACGGAGGGATGCTTCGGCCGATCCGGCTTCACGATCGAGAGATGGTCGCTGTTCTCGATGGCGGCGGCGTTCTGGTCGCAGAAGCGGGTGCCGCTGGATTTCGGCACCACCCTGCCGAGGATCGGGAGGTCCTTCGTTTCGTATGCGCAGATCACTTCCGGGTGCCGCGGCGTGTTGCGCACGTTCACCCAATCTTCCTGCAATTGCTCCAGGTAGTCGTTGTCGTCGGCGGGTTTCATCTGGCGGACGGCGAGGTTGTTCGCCGCCGCGTACGCGCCGAGTTTCGCGAGCTCCGCGCCGTCCTGCGGCGTCGCATACAACACCACCAGTGGCACCTTCGCGCGCAATGCCGGGTTGCTGATCAACTCGCGCATCGTGATCAGTCCGCCCATGCTGTGCGCGACGAAGACGATCTGGTCGTACTTGTCCACGCCGTCGATCTTCATGAACTGATCGAGCTTGATCGCGGCCTGGCCCACCTTCAACGAGCCTTGACCGATCATGCTCGAGGTGAAGCCGAAGGCGTAGATGTCGACCTTGTCGCCGATGCCCGACTCGTGCAGGTAATCGAAGAACGATTTGTTGCCGTTGGACCAGGACTCCCGCACGTCGCCGAACAAGCCGTGCACGAACACGACGGCGACGGGGTGGCGCTTGTTCGGATCCTGATAGATCCAGCCGGGGTCCTTGGTGGAGTCTCCGGTCGTGGTCGGTTCTTCCATCACCGCGTCGCCGGTCGAGGGCTCCGCGGGTTGCTTGCATCCCACCAACGCAAGCGCCACCAGCAGCGTTGCGATCGTGCCTTTCGCGAGCCCATGCATGGCCGTTTCCGGTGCCGTCGACATTCCCCAATACGGCGATACGTCGGCGGCTCGGCCAGCCCGTGAACAGAACTCTCGCCGTGAGCGGAAGTGCTATCCCGCGTCGTTGCGCCAGTGCGCGGCCGGGTTGAACGGGCCGTGCGGAAAGATGCCGCGGTCCTGTCTCGGTTCGCTGCGCAGGTATTGCTTCGGCGGGCGCACGGTGGCGCCGAGTTTCGCCGCTGCATGCCACGGCCAGCGCGGGTCGTAGAGGATGCCGCGGGCGATCGCGACGACGTCGGCGTCGCCGTTCGCGACGATCGCCTCTGCATGTTCGGGTTCGGTGATCAGGCCGACGGCGACGACGGGCATGCTCACCGCTTGTTTCACTGCGCGCGCGAGCGGCACCTGGTAACCGGGCACGGGGTGCAGGCGTTGTTCCGCCGCCACGCCGCCGCTGCTCACGTGGATCGCGTCGCAGCCGCGCGCTTCCAATGCTTTCGCGAATGCGATGGTTTGTTCGACATCCCATCCGCCGTCCATCCAGTCGGTGCCCGAGACGCGCACGGTCACGGTGCGGTCGCTCGGGAATGCGGCGCGCACGGCGTCGAACACTTCGAGCGGGAAGCGCATGCGGTTTTCGAGGCTGCCGCCGTATTCGTCGTCGCGCTTGTTGCTCAGCGGGGAGAGGAATTGATGCAGGAGGTAGCCGTGTGCGGCGTGGATCTGCACGGCGTCGATGCCCAGGCGCGCGGAACGCTTTGCCGCTTCGGCGAAGGCGTCGCGGATCTTCTGCATGCCTGCGGCATCGAGTGCAGTCGGCGCGTTCTCTTTCGGGTAATGCGGGAGCGCGCTCGCCGAGACGGTTTGCCATCCGTGTGCGTCGTCCGGCGCAAGTTGATGGCCACCGGCCCACGGGGTTTCGCAGCTCGCCTTGCGTCCGGCGTGCGCGAGTTGGATCGCGATCGGCATGTCCGACCAGGCGCGCACGCGTTGGAGCACGTCGCGCAGTGCGGTTTCGGTGGCGTCGTCCCACAAACCGAGGTCGCCCCAGGTGATGCGGCCTTCGGGCAGGACGGCGGTCGCTTCGATCGTCAGCAGGCCCGCGCCCGAGAGGGCGAGGTGCCCCAGGTGGATCGCGTGCCAGTCGTTGGCGCGGCCGTCGTTGTCGCAGGAGTACTGGCACATCGGGGCGATCACGATGCGGTTGTCGAGCTTGACGTTGCCGACGCGCAGGGGTTCGAACAGCTTGGGCTTGGACATCTCATCATCCGTGGGGGACGCGGCCGCGTATGGTCGCGCGCCCAGTGTTGTCGCGGCGTTGCATCACCGCGCCCACCGTGTTCCACCACGTGGCGGAATGGCGGCGAGCTGCTAGATTGCGTCCACCAACCGGGGGAGGGGACGCATGGCTTCGGCGACGCAGGATCTCGAATCATTCGTGCGCGACGCGCTCGCGCAAGGCACGCCGCGCGAGACGATCGCCTCCACCCTCACCGGCGCGGGCTGGTCGCAGGCGCAGGTGCAACGCGCGCTCAATGCCTGGGCGGACGTGCCGTTCCCCGTGCCGGTGCCGCGGCCGCGTGCTTCGTTGTCGGCGCGCGAGGCGTTCTTCTATCTGTTGATGTTCGCCGCGCTGTACATGGCCGCGTGGCATGTGTGCGATCTGTTGTTCACGATCCTCAACCGCACCTTCCCCGACGCAGCGGACGCAACCCGGACCTACGAGTTCACCGACGCGAGCATGCGCTGGTCGACGGCGTCGATCATCATCGCGTTGCCGGTCTTCCTGTGGATGGCGCGGATCGTCGCGCGCTCGGTGTCGCGCGATCCGCTCGCGCGGCTTTCGCCCGTGCGGCGCTGGCTGACGTATCTCACGCTGTTCCTCGCGGCGGTGTCGCTGATCGGCGACATGATCACGCTGGTGAACAACCTGCTCGCGGGCGATCTCAACATGCGCTTCCTGTTGAAGGTGCTCATCGTCGCGGTCGTCGCGGGTTCGATCTTCAGCTATTACCTGCTCGACCTGCGCCGCGGGGAAGACATGAGCAGCCATGCCGCGGATCGATTGGGCAAGTGGCTTGCCGTCGGCGGGACATTGCTCGCGGTCTTCGCCATCGGCACGGGGATCTGGTTGATGGGATCGCCGTCGTCGCAGCGCGAGGTGCGCATCGACCAGCGTCGTATCGAGGATCTCCAGCAACTGGACGAGGCGGCCCGCGCGTTCGCGAAGGCGAACAACGCGCTGCCGGCGGATCTCGCGCAGCTCCAGGGGCAGCCCGGTTCGCGGATTCTCCTGGATCCCGAATCCGGTGCGCCTTACGAATACGTGCGCGTCGACGCCAACCGTTTCCTGGTCTGCGCGGACTTCGCCACCGATACCGCGCGCCATCCCAACGAAGGCTGGCCGGCACAGGAATGGAAGCACGGCGCCGGCCGCCAGTGCTTCACCCGCACGCGCAAAGCCGACTGAGCGACCGGTTCAACGGTTTTCGTGAGGGAGTTGAAACGCCAGTGCAACGGCCGTGTTCGAAACACGGCCTCTCCAATACCTCCGGCGCGTTCTTTGAGTCACGGAGGTAACACCAACATGCCGAAGTTCGTGATCGAACGTGAAGTCCCCGGTGCGTCCAACATGACCGGGCAGGAACTGCAGAGCCTGGCGCGCCGCTCGGTCGGCGTGCTGCGTCAACTCGGGCCCGAGATCCAGTGGGTCCACAGCTATGTCACCGGCGACGCCCTGTATTGCGTGTACGTCGCGCCGGACGAGGAAATGATCCGCGAACACGGGCGCCTGGGCAGTTTCCCGGTCACCCGCGTCACCCAGGTCGCGACGGTCATCGATCCGACCACGGCGGAGTAACGCGCGGAGCCACCCATGTTCGCCGAGTTCATCACCCAGACGCTGAGCGGCGTGGTCGCCGTGTTCGTCGGTATCTGGCTGGCGCTCATCGTCGAGCGCCGGCGCAAGACCGAGGACACGGTGGAGCGCGACGCGCTGCAGCTGGCCGAGTACGAGCGCGTGATCGATTCGATCCTGGGCTCCGTCGTGAAAAACACGGCGGAGGCCAAGCGCATCCTGCGACTGATCGGCAGCACGCATTGTCCGCGCTTGCTGCACGCCGATCTGGAAACGGCGGTGTGGTACGCGAGCCACGGGCACTTCACGTCCCTGTGCCGCAACGTCGACCAGCGCGTGATCCTCAGCCAGTTCTTCGACGACGTGCGCAGGCTGGCGGCCTTCGTCGATTTCCGCAGCGACCTGCAGGCGCAAATGACCACGCAAGGGCGGCGCTCCGACGACGCCGAAGTGTTCGAGCTCGCCAAGGAAGTCGACAACCACCTGGCCGCGCTCGCCGAAGACCTGCGCTTCACCGGCTACATGGTCATCACCGACCACGGAAAGCCGGTGCACAAGCGACTGATGGGGATCGTGCACGAAGCGGCGTGATGAAAGCGGGGCTTGAGATAAGCTTCGCCGATGGACCGCATCGACCTCCGCAGCGACACCGTCACCAAGCCCACCCGCGCCATGCGCGAGGCGATGCTCGACGCCGAAGTCGGCGACGACGTTTACGGCGAAGATCCTACCGTCATCGCGTTGCAGGAGCGTCTCGCGCGCGACCTCGGCTTCGAAGCGGGCCTGTTCGCGCCGAGCGGAACGCAAGCCAACCTGCTGGCGTTGCTCGCGCATTGCCAGCGCGGCGATGAATACATCGTCGGCATGGAGGCGCACACCTACAAGTTCGAAGGCGGCGGCGCGGCGGTGTTGGGTTCGATCCAGCCGCAGCCGATCGTGCAGGCGGAAGACGGCACGCTGCCGCTGGCAATCGTCGAAAGTGCGATCAAGCCGGTCGATCCGCATTTCGCGCGCACGAAGATCCTCTGTCTCGAAAACACGTGGCATGGCCGCGTGTTGCCGCGTACGTATCTCGCCGAAGCGCGCGCACTGTGCGATCGCCGCGGATTGAAGCTGCATCTGGATGGCGCGCGTCTCTACAACGCAGCAGTCGCCGATGGCGTGGCCCCGCGCGAGATCGCGAAACACTTCGACAGCGTGTCGGTGTGTTTGTCGAAAGGCCTCGGCGCGCCGGTTGGTTCGGTGCTGGTCGGTTCGCGGGCGTTGATCGATGACGCGCGTCGTTGGCGCAAGGTCGCCGGTGGTGGCTGGCGTCAGGCGGGTTTGCTTGCTGCCGCGGGTCTGCACGCACTCGATCACCACGTCGAACGCCTCGCCGACGATCATCGCCGCGCGAAGACGCTCGCCGATGGCTTGCAGGGTTTGAAGCACGTCACCGTCGCCGGCCAGCAGACCAACATGGTGTTCATCGACGTGCCGAAGGACAAACTCGACGCTTTCCGCAAGCACATGGACGCCGCCGGCATCCGCATGTCGATCGGCTATCTACCGCGCATCCGCATGGTCACGCACCTGGACATCGACGACGCCGGGATCGAGCGCGCCATCGCGGCCTTCCGCAGCTTCGGCTAACAAGCGCGCACGCTGCGCGCGCATCCACGCATACCACGCGACCTGGATTTGCCACGTGGGGCCGATCTCGCGTTCGAAGTCGGCCAGGGTTGCACCGTTCGCGAGCAGCCGCTTGTAGCCGGCCGCGTACTTGCCTTTCTCGCCGTGCAACAAGAAATGCGTGAGGCTCCAGTATTCGATGTAGTACAGATTCACGTAGCCGGCGATCGGCGGGCCGGAGCCATCAAGCAGCGCGCGCAACGGAATCAGCCGGCCGTCGCGCAGATCCTGTTCGAGGTTGCCCGACCAATGGAATTGCGGCAGCCACCAAAGTGGATAGGTGTTCGGATCGAGCGTGCCCGGATGTAAGCCTTGTGCATCGATGCGACTCGCGCCGAAATAACCGGCCAGGCCTTCGTCGATCCAGCGCTCGCGCTTGAAGCCCATCACTTCGCGCGAGAGTTGGTGCGCGGCCTCGTGCACCATCCAGTGCACGCGATTCGGTCCATCGGCGACGTAGGCGTGGCACTCGGGCGTGCGATAGATCGCCTCGGCCCACGGCACGCTGCGGTTGTTGGCCTTGAACTCGGCGCGCGTGCGATACAGCACCAGGCGCAGTGGTGCATGCGTGCGCGGCATGTCGGGGAAGACCTGCGACCACGCATCGTGCAATTGTTCGACGGCCGCGCCGGTCAACGCGACCTGGTCCTGCGGCGCGTTCGAAACGACCACGTAATGCGGCGTGCGTGTTTCGTGCCACGCCTTCCGCGCGGTTGCTGTCGCGCGTGCGGTGGCGGCGTCCTTGCGCTGCGTCAGGATCCAACCATGGACGGCGATGCCCAGCGCGATGAGCGCGAGCATCGGCAACAGGATCCGGCGAGGAGCGGGCATGCGCCCAGCCTAGCTCAGGCGTGCACCTGCTTCACGCGCGCCGGGCTCACATGCAGGTTGTTCGGCACGACGAAACGCCAGAGATGTTCCTTCCCGGCGCTGATGCCGATGCGTGGCGTCGCGATCGGATGCAACGGAGGCGCAACACCATCGTCGACGATGCGCGGTCCATCGCCCTTCACAAGGTCGGCGCCGTTCTGATCGCCGTTGATGCCGAGTGCCTGCGTCAATCGCGCCGGGCCGCTGCATAGCAGGCGCTCGGAGACGCCACCGCGTGCCTCGTGCATGAGATCCAACCCCGCGATCGGTTCGAGCGCACGGATGAGCACGCCCGCGCCGGGGGTCTTGTCCCAAGCCACCGCGTTCGCGCACCAATGCATGCCGTAGGTGAAGTAGACATACATGTGGCCGGGCGGACCGAACATCGTCGCGTTGCGCGGCGTGCGGCCGCGATAGGTGTGCGCGGCGGGGTCGATGCCCGCCAGGTACGCCTCGACTTCGACGATGCGGCCCGCGCGGCCGTCGGGCATGGCGAGGACCTTGTTGAGCAGATCGCGCGCCACGTGCACGGTGTCGCGGCGATAGAACGCGCGGGGCAAGCGTTTGCGTCGAGCCATGCGCGGAGTCTAGGCAACCGCGCGTCGGCACGCGTTCACTCTGACGACCGGCGGTGTCCGACCCACCACGGCGCGCACGTTGGCCCGTAACGCCCACCCCCGGGCGCAGAGGGGCTCCGCCATGACACGTCATTTGACTGCGACCGCCCTGGCGGCCGCGCTCGCAACCACCATGCTCGCCGGTTGCCAGAAGCAGGAAGCACCGACGAGCGCCACGCCATCGACTTCGACCGCCGCCGCGCCCGCATCGACCGCGACCACCGCGGCCGCGACGAAAGCCGCGCCGACCGACTTCAACCAGCTCGCCGACCGCCTGGTCGCCAACGCCGCCGTGAAGGAAGGCGAGGTTGTGATGATCACCGGCCGCGTGCACGACGCGGAGTTGATGGAAGACATCGCGGTCGCCGCGCGCAAGGTCGGCGCGTTCCCGTGGATCAACTACAGCAGCGATCGCCTGGCCAAGCGGATGTTCTTCGACGTGCCCGAAAAGTGGGACTCGCAGGTCGACCAACTGGATACGGACCTGGCCGACGTCATCGACGTGATCATTTCGCTTGGCAACGGCACCAGCGAAAACCTGTTCGAAGGCGCCGATCCCAAGCGCATGGCCGCGCGCGGCAAGGCGAACGAAGGCATCGGCGCGCTGTATCAGCGCAAGGGCGTGCGCACGCTGGATGTCGGCAACAACCTGTATCCGACGCCATGGCGCGCATCGCGCCTGGGCATCAGCGAAGACGAGTTGTCGAAACTGTTCTGGGGCGGCGTGAACCTGGACTACGCCGATCTCGTCAAACGCGGCGCGGAAGTGAAGGGCGCACTCGCCGGCGGCAGCGAAATGCACATCACGCATCCCAACGGCACCGACCTGACCGTCAACATCAAGGGACGCCCGGTCGGCGTGAGCGACGGCGTGATCTCCGCCGAAGACATCCAGGCGGGCGGCGCGGCGAACGCGGTGTACTTGCCCGCCGGCGAGGTCTATACGACACCGGTCGCTGGCAGCGCCAACGGCAAGCTCGTCAATACGCGCTCGTTCTATCGCGGGCAGCAGGTCGACAACCTGACGCTGACCTTCAAGGACGGCAAGGTGACCGAGATGACCGGATCGGGCCCGGGCTACGCCGCGTTGAAGGCCGAGTACGACGCCGTCGACGACGCACGCAAGGACGACTTCAGCTTCGTCGACCTCGGCATCAACCCGAGCATCAAGTTCCCCGCGACCGCGACCGTCGGCAACTGGGTGCCCGCAGGCACGATCACCGTCGGCACCGGCGTCAACACATGGGCCGGCGGCGACAACACCGTGCCGTATGGACAGATCGTCTCGCTCCCCGGCAGCACGGTGACGCTCGACGGCAAGCCCATCATCGAAGCGGGGACGCTGAAGCTCTGAATGCCAGCCCTCAGGCCAGCCCCCCCGAACCGGGGGCTGTGCCGGCGCGTAGACCTTGTTCCAATCCAGCACTTCATTTGTTGTACGTAGTGCAAGGGGAGTTTTCCTTCGATGCATCGGACGTTTGGTTTGCTTGGGGTGGCGCTCGCCGCCTCCATTGCCGTCGCGGGAGCGACGGTCCCCGCCGCGAAGCCTTCCGTTGATCGCGCCCTCGCGCTGATCCAGGCCAATGCCGCGGCCGCGCGCCTGTCGCCGCTCGATCGTTTCGTCGCCCGCGACGTGATCGTCGACGCCGACGGCACCGAGCACGTGCGCTTCGACCGCACGCACGCAGGCTTGCCTGTGATCGGCGGCGACCTGGTCGTGCATTCGCGCGGTGGCGTGTTGCGTTCGATGTCGATCCGGCAAGCGGCGCCGCTGTCGCCGTCGATCGCACCGACCGTTGCGCAGACCACGGCGATCGCAACGGCCCGGACCGAGTTCGGATCCAACTTCACCCAAGCGCCCGAAGCGAAGCTCGTGGTGCATGCGCGCACGTCGGCGCCGCGTCTGGCGTGGCAGGTGCACATGGTCAACCTGCGCGACGACCGCACGTACTTCGTGGATGCGAAGACCGGCAAGGTCGTGGACCGCTGGAGCAATCTCGAAACGGCGGCCGCCACCGGCAAGGGCCGCACGCTGTATTCCGGCGAAGTGCCGCTGGGCACCAACAGCCTCGCCAGCGGTTTTGAACTGCGCGATCCCGCGCGCGGCAACTCGCGCACGCTCGATGGCTCGAACAGCCGCACGTCGGGCCAGGTCTACAAAGACGCCGACAACACCTGGGGCAACAACGCCTCGACCGATGTCGCCAGTGCCGCCGCCGATGCGCAATACGGCGCCGCGGTGACCTGGGATTACTACCTCAGCCGGCATGCCCGCAACGGCATCGCCAACGATGGGCGCGGTGCCTACAACCGCGTGCACTTCGGCACCCGTTATCAGAACGCGTTCTGGAACGACGCGTGCTTCTGCATGACCTACGGCGACGGCGACGGCACCGTCATCGGCGCGCTGCTGTCGCTGGACATCGCAGGCCACGAGATGAGCCACGGCGTGAACGCGCACACGGCCAACCTCGTGTACGAGGGCGAGTCGGGCGGCTTGAACGAAGCCAACTCCGACATCCTCGGCACGATGGTCGAGTTCTTCGCCAACAACCCGAGCGACCCGCCGGACTATCTGATCGGCGAAAAGATCTTCCGCGCCAACGTGCCGAACAGCGCCAACCAGCGCTTCCTGCGCAACATGTCCAACCCGATCGCCGACGGCCGTTCGCCCAACTGCTGGTCGCCAACGTTGGGCACGCTCGACGTGCATTACTCCTCGGGCGTGGCGAATCGCTTCTACTACTTGCTCGCCGAAGGCAGCGCTTCGAAAACCTTCGGCGGCATGGTGCATTCGGCGCCGACGTGCAACGGCACGATCATCGTCGGCATCGGTCGCGCGAAGGCCGAGCGCATCTGGTATCGCGCGCTGACGGTGTACTTCACGTCCACGACCGATTACGCCGCCGCGCGCGTCGCGACGATCGCCGCGGCCCGCGATCTGTTCGGCACGACCTCGCCCGAGGCAGCACGCGTCGCGGCCGCATGGTCCGCCGTCGCGGTCAACTGACACCCACGTTCCTTCCATCCACGACAGCCCGCCGAGAGAGGGAGCGATGTCCGCACCTGCACGTATCCATGGTCGCCACGGCGCACACGGCCGATCGATCCCCGCGATCGCCCCCGTGGCGCGCGCGATCCGCATCGGCATCGCGATGCTGGCCCTCTCCGCGCCCGTCGCCTCCCTCGCCGGCAACGGTGCGGCCGTGGCGCCCGTGGACCTCACGCGCGTGCCGCTTTCGGCGAGCGTCGTGGCGATGGCCGACAACAGCGACGTCATCGTCGTCGACGGTTACGGCGACGCGGTCGGATTGAGCGAATACAACGCGTACGCCGCGTCGGTTTCCAATCTGTCGTCGATCACCGCGAATGCGACCGGCGCCGCCATCGACGCGACGTCGTACGGCGTCGAATCGATCGGCGGCTTCGAGGCGTACCTGGCGAACGTGGTCGACGCCACGATCGTCGCCAACGCGCACACGGTGGACGGCGACGCGATGGCCGTCGGCGCGTACGCAGCGGCGGGCGGTGTGGCGACGCTGGTGAACTATGGTTCGATCGACGCGCACGCAGCGAGCGAGAACGGTGAGGCTGCTGCGTACGGCGCGGTGGCTTACAGCGGCGGCGCGGGCATCGGCCTGATGATCAACGGTGGCGATGTTTCCGCCACGGCGACCGGCACCGACGCGACTGCGCAGGGCCTGCTCGTCAATGCGAACGTCGCGTCGATCTTCAACGACGCAAGCGCCACCGCCAGCGCGATCGCGCAGTCCGGCGGCACCGCCGAGGCAACCGCGGCGCACGTGTTCGGCTCGTATGTCGCGATCGAGAACAATGGCACCCTCTCCGCGTTTGCGCAGGCCGAAGCGGGTCTGGCGAATGCCGTCGGGCTGGACGCCTTCGGCTATTACGGCGCGAGCGCGGTGAACGTCGCCGACATCACCGTCGTGGCCGATGCCGCGGGCGGGGAAGCCAACGCCACCGGCGTGCGCTCGATCGGTTACTACTTCGACGCGACGATCTCCAACGACGGCAACGTCTCGGTCCTCGCGCAGGGCGACGAGGCCATCGCCGCCGGCCTCGTCAACGCGACCTATTACATCGGCATCGCGTCGGTGACGAATGCCGGCGACGTGCAAGTCGACGCACACGCGACGGTGAACGCCGCGGCCGTCGGCGCGTACGACCTCTCGTGGGTCTACGACGCCACCATCGTGAACACCGGCGGCATCGTCGCTTCGGCGGTCGTCGAGGGCGGCGATGGCGCGACCGTGCAATACGCGGCGGCGATCGGCTCGCAAGCCGTGCAAACCTACGGCTTCGACTACGGCGCCGCGCACGTCGACAACGACGGCAGCATCGCATCGGTCGCTTCCGTCGAGTACGGCATCGCGCAAGGCTGGGGCGCGGTGGCGCAATCGCGCGGCCCGCTCGGCAACGCGTCCATCGACAACACGGGCGACATCTCCGTGTACGGCCATGCAGACATCGGCCTGGTGTATGCCACCGGTGCGTACCTGCAAACGATCGCCGGATACTCGGATGTCGTGAACGAAGGCGACATCGTCGCGTCCGGCTGGGTCGGCGATGGGTATGCGTACGTCACCGGCATCAACGCGATCAGCGCGCCGGCGAACGGCTTCTACGGTGCGTCCACCATCGACAACCACGGCCAGATCGAAGCGCACGCCGTCGGGCATGGCGCGATCGTGTTCGGCCGCGCGATCCAGATGCAGGGCGACACGTCGGTGGTGAACAACGCGGCGGGCGCCACCATCCTCGCGACGGCGGAGACGGAATTGTTCGGCGGCGCGTTTGCGACGGCCATCAGCGTCTACGGCAAGCACGCGGTGGACATCGTCAACGATGGCGACATCGTCGCTTACGGCCTGGCGCACGACTACGGCCAGTACTACGGCGCGAGCCGCGCGACCGGCATCGAGGCCGTCGCCAACGTGTACGGCGATATCTCCATCGTCAACAACGGCGACATCACCGCGACGTCGGTGGCGGTCGACGGCGTGACCTTCTTCGCCCAGGGCGTGCGCGCCGTCGGCATCGATACGTACGCCAAGTACGACGCCATCATCGACAACAGTGGCACGATCACCGCGACCGGCATTTCCGAGATCGGCATCGCCAGCGCCTACGGCGGGATCACGGAAGGCAAGTATTACGGCCACTTCTCGAACAGCGGCGACATCGTCGCCTATGCCAGCGTGGGTACCTTGGCGGGCGACTACGCCGCGGGGCGTTCGTTCGCCACGGGCACCACGCTCTACGGCTCGGAGATCGGCCTGACCGAGAACACCGGCTCGATCACCGCGTATGCCATCACCCACGTGGAGGCCAACGAGAACGCCGGCAGCGCGATTTCCATGGCCTTTGGTGCGAAGAACAGCGCGACGATGTCTTCGACCATCGTCAACGACGGCGACATCGCGGTCAGCGCGCGCGCGGACTTCGGCATGGCCTCGGCGTACGGCACGTTCGTCCAGGGCGGCTATGCGGGCCTGACGACGAATGCGGGCGCGATCACGGCGCTCGCGCGTTCGGACAACGGCAATGCATTCGCGGTCGGCGCGTACACGTATGCGCAGATCTTCGAATACCAGGGGTGCGACGAGACCGGATGCCATTACGCGCCGGTGGGCGGCGATGCCCGCATCGACAACGCGGGCGACATCCACGCCGGTGCGTCGGCGGTCGGCGGGATCGGCTACGCCTACGGGTCCGTCGTGATCGGTTTGGAGGCGGCGGCGACGTCGAACACCGGGCGCATCTCCGCCATGGTCGACGCCGACGACGCGCTCGCGGTCGGCAGCCTCACGCGCGCCGTCGACGGCGCGGCGACGCTCGACAACAGCGGCAACATCGTTGCGACCGCATACGGCGCGCAGGCGTCGTCCACGGCGGCCTTCCTGTCCGCGACGGGCGATGCGATCGTGCACAACACCGGCACCATCGCGGCATTCGGCGATGGCGAGCGGATCGCCATCTCGGTGGTCGGCGATGCGCGCGCGACGATCAACAACGGCGGCGTGCTGGTGGGTGCGATTCGCACGGGCGCGTTGGACGATGCCTTCAACAATGCGGCCGGCGGCGCGTGGCGCCTGGTCGGAGACTCCGACTTCGGCGCGGGCGCGAACCGCTTCACCAACGCCGGCATGATGCAGGTGGAAGGCGAAGCCTCGTTGCTGCTGGGCGCGTCCAACACGCTTCGCAACGACGGGGCCATCGGCTTCGTCGATGGCGACACCGACGATGCGCTGACGCTCGTCGGCGAGCTGTCCGGCAATGGTCGCCTTGCCTTCGACGTCGACGGCATCACCGGCGCGCACGATGCACTCACCGTGCAGGGCAACGTCGCGGCCGGCACGCAACAAGTGGTGGATGTCGCGCTGATCGCGGTGCCCACTTCGACCAACACTGAAATCCAACTCGTCTCCGTCACCGGCGATGCCGACGCGCAATCCTTCGCACTCGGTCGTGTGACGCAGGCCGCCGATGGCTTCCTGTCGATGGGCTTCCAACTGGGTTCGCACGTCGATGCATCGAATGCGACACCCGACCTGATCACGCTCGGCGTGCACGTCGATGGCCTCAACGCGATGGGCGCGCTCGGCAGTGCGTTGGCGCCGGGCGTGCAAGCGCTCGTCGAAGCGCAGGTCGGCACTTGGCGCGAACGCATGGGTGTGTTGCGTCCGGGCCCCGGCGTGCTCGCGCCGTTCGTGCGCTGGTTCTCCGAGAGCGGCGATATCGACGCCACGCATGCGGGGCTCGTGCCCACGCAGGGCGGCGCGTTCGATCAATCCACGACGGGCTGGGAAGCGGGGCTCGAAGCGCGCCCGGTCGAAACCGTCGCCGTCGGTGCGCTCGTTGCGGTGTCGGATGCGACGCAGCGGCTCGATGCGGGCGGTGAAGATCGCCTGGATGCGACCACGTTCGGTCTTTTCGCGACCTGGATGCCGACCGACGCCGCCTACGTCGATGCGTCGTATCGCTGGATCGGCGTCGATGCGGAGCTGCGCGCTGCAAGCGGCGTGCATGAATCGAGCGCCAGCGCGCAGGCCTTCAATGTCGAAGGCGGCTATGCGTGGACGCTGGGCAACGGCCTGCGCCTGATGCCGCAGTTGCAATACACGTGGACGCGCATCGCCGATCTCTCGCCGTTGGAAGGCGCGCTGTCGACCTTCACCGCGGAGGGCAGCGATGTCTCGCGATGGCGCGCCGGTCTGCTCGCCGACACCGCCATCGAACGCAATGGCGCGGTCTGGACGCCGTACGCATCGCTCAATGCGGTGCACGTCTCCGGCGCGGAGTTCGACTACGCGGTCAACGATGTGTTCGCCGGCGTGGTCGACACCAACGGCACGAGCGCGCTGGTCGAAGGTGGCGTGGGCTTCCAGCGCGGCGCCTGGTCGGTGACCGGTGGGCTGCATTGGCTTGACGGCGGTTCGCGCGACGGTGCTTTCGGCGGGCAGGTCGTGCTGCGCCGACGCTGGTAAGGGCACGGGGGGCTTCGTGGAAGTGGTGGCGGGAACGGCGCAGAATCGGGCGAGGCCTCCGTTCCGCGACCCGACCGCCATGTCCGCGTCCGAGATCCTGCTGAAGTGCCTGCCGCCCCGCATGCCGCGCGACGCGCGCATGCGGCCGGCGTTACTGCGGTTCCGCGATGCGCATCGCGACTGCACGGCGCTGGTCGTGGAAGCGCCCGCGGGTTACGGCAAGACCACGCTGCTCCTGCAATGGCGGCTGCAATGGCAGGCTGAAGGGGTGCGCGTCGCGTGGCTCACGGCCGATGAAGGCGACACGCCCGAACGTTTCGCGATGGCCTTGCAACACGCCTTCGATCACGCACCCAACGCGGTGAATCCGGGCCGCGCGGCGAAATTCGAAGCCATCACCGAATTGCTCGCCGCCATCGGCGCACACGGCGAGCCCGCGGTGCTGATCATCGATGATGCGGAAAATCTCCCCGCACCGACCGTCGCCCTCGCACTGCGTTACCTGCTGCACAACGCGCCGGCGAACCTCCGCGTCGCAATCGGCTCGCGCGTGCGCCTGCCGTTGCCGGTCTCGGAAATGATCGCGAAGGGGCACGGCGCCACGCTCGGCGTGAAAGACCTGCGTCTCACGCTCGACGAAGCGATGGACATCATGTCGCACCGCCTCGAGCAACGCCTCGATCCGGACGAATGCGCGCGCCTGCACGATGCGACCGAAGGCTGGCCGCTCGGGTTGCAACTCGCGCTGGCCGCGATCGAACGCGAGCCGGGCGCGCGCAACGCCGCATGGTCGCCGAGCGGACGCAGCGGCACGCTGCAGACCTACTTCGTCGAATCGCTGATGTCGCGCCTGAGCCCGGACGTCGCCGACGCGCTCGTGCGCGCCTCGATCCTGCCGCGGTTCGACGTCGCGTTGTTCGAAGCGCTCACGGGCGCTTCGCCCGCGGGCCCGTTGCTGGAAGACCTCGGGCGCAGGACGCCGATCCTGATGACGGGCGAGGGCACCACGTGGATGCGCATGCATCCGCTGGCCCGCGACTTCCTGCTCGAACGCTTCGAGCGCCTGCCGCGCGAGGAACAAATGCAATTGCATGGAACCGCGTCCCGCTGGTTCGCGGGCCACGAACGTTTTCCGGAAGCGGCGAAGCACGCCTTGGCCTCCGGCGACGAAGCGATGGCGCTGAAGTTGGCGGCGCGTTCGCTCTGGGCCCTGAGCACGGGCGGGCATCTGCCTGAAGCGCGCGAATGGATCGACCGCCTGCCGCGCGAAATGTGGGAACGCGACATGGAGTTGCGCCTGGTCGTGGGTTCGGTCCTCGGCTTCGGCGATCGCAACGAAGAAGCCATCGCGATCGCGAAGGAAGTCCTCGACGATCCCGAAGCGCCGCAGCAGGCCGTGGCCGCCGCGCTGCGCATCGCCGGCGGTGGCCTGGCGCAGACCGATCGCCTGGGCCAGGTCGAGCAACTGGTCCCTCGTTGGGATCAACTCGACCTTGCGCAACTGCCACCGCTGTTCCGCATCTCGAACCTCAATTTCCGCGCGGTGCTCGCGCTGCATGCGGGCGAAGGTGCGCAGGCGCGCGCGTTGGTGTCGCAGCAGGCGGTGTTCGGCGATACGGGCACGCAACGCTGGGCGGCGGGCCTGGGGCGTTCCATCCGCGGTTTGTCGCTGTTGTTGGAAGGCCATCCGCGCCTGGCGGAGGAATCGCTTCGCGAACCGCTGCGCGACGCCGAGCAGGAAGGACGACGCGGCGCATTGGCATGCGTGCTCTCATCGTTCGTGGCGTGCGCGTTGTTCGAATGCGGCGAACTCGCGGCGGCGCGCGCGATGCTCGCCGACCGGCTCGACGTGATCGAGCGTTGCGGATTCCCCGACCATTTGATCTGCGCGTACCGCACGCTGGCGCGCATCGCGTTTTCCGAAGGCGATGTGCAGCGCGGATTGCTGTTGCTCGAAGCCTTCGACGCGCTCGGCAAGCGGCGCGACATTCCGCGCATGCGCGTCCATGCGCTCGC
Source organism: Noviluteimonas gilva (assembly GCF_009740395.1). Lineage (GTDB taxonomy): Bacteria > Pseudomonadota > Gammaproteobacteria > Xanthomonadales > Xanthomonadaceae > Noviluteimonas > Noviluteimonas gilva. Next base: position 381,058 of record NZ_WOXT01000001.1, on the reverse strand, counting down.
GGAGCAAGCGCGTGCGCATGCAGAGCAAGGCCGCTTCGAATCCGCCGAACGTGCCTTGCGAAAGATGGAAGCCGTTGCGGTCGCGCTGGACACGCCCGATTTCCTGCCGCTGCGCGAAGGCTGTCGACTGACGATGGCCATCGCGCAAGCCAGCGTCGCGCTGTTGAAGAAGGATGCGGCCGGTGCGATGCAATGGCTCGAGACCGCCGATCGGCTCGCCACGACGCTCAATCGCGGCGGCGATACGCAACGTGTCCGCGCGATGCGGGGGATTGCGACGTCGATGCAGGGCCAGCCGGGCGGCGCCGCGTTGATGCGCGAAGCCATCGACATGGCCTCGCTCAGCGGCGATGCGCGCGTCGCTGCGGAAACCCGACCCCTCGTCGCCGCGCTCGCAGCGGCCGAACCCCCCGTTGCGCCGGTGACTTCCCGGTTGTTGACGACGAAGGAAGGCGACGTCCTGCGCCTGCTCGACCAGGGCCTGTCGAACAAGGCGATCGGCAACGCACTCGATGTCAGCGGCGAAACGGTCAAGTGGCACCTGAAAAACCTGTTCGCCAAGTTGTCGGCGACCACGCGCACGCAGGCCGTGAGCCGCGCGCGGCTCCTGGGATTACTGCAGGGTTAGCGCCTCACGGCCGATCGCCTAGACTCGCCCCATGGCCAACCAATATCTCCTCGTCGATTTCGAGAACGTGCAGCCCGACAACCTCGGCGGCCTGAAGCCGAGCGAGTGGCGCATCCTCGTGTTCCTCGGGCAGCACCAGACGCGGCTCGAACTCGGGCTCGTGCAGGCGGTGCAAGCCTTCGGGCCCAATGCGCAGTACATCCCGATCGTCGGCAACGGCAAGGACGCGCTCGATTTCCACATCGCGTTCTACATCGGCAAGGTGTCGGCGGAACAGCCGGGCGCAAACTTCGTGATCGTGTCGAAGGACACGGGCTTCGATCCCTTGATCAAGCACCTCGACAAGCTCGGCATCCAGTGCAAGCGCGTGGCGACGATCCCGGGTGCGTCGGTGAAGTTGCCGACGGCGAAACCCGCGCCCGTCGCGAAGGTGGCGAAGGTGGTCGCGAAGGCGCCGGCAAAACAGGCAACCAAGCAGCCGGCAAAACAGGTCGCGAAGCAGCCCGCGAAGAAAGTGGCCGCACGCAAGCCGTCAGAGCCGCCGCGTTTCCAGGAAGTCGTCGAGCGGCTGAAGAAGATGAAGCACGCCGCGCCGCGCACGCTGAAGACAATGCATTCCTCGCTGGCGAGCTTCAACCCGCCGTTCGACGAAGCGCAGATCGACACCATGCTGCAGGCCCTGCAAGCCGCCGGCGTGCTGACGATCGAAGGCCGGAAGCTGGTCTATCCGGCCTGAGCGTCGGCTTCACGCGCCCGGCGCTAGATTTCGCGGGCCATGAGCGACGAACAACACGACGATCGCCGCCGCTATCCGCGCCAACCCATGGTGCGGACCATCCTGGTGCGTCCCAACGGGCACAAGCTCGACGCGCACCTGCTGGATCTGTCGCTCGGCGGCGCGCGCGTGACGCTGCCGCAGCATTGGTCGCCGGAGAACGGGGCGACGCTGCGCCTGTACTTCGAGAATGGCGACGCGGAGGAATCGATCACCTTGCGCGGCCATGTCACGCGCGTGGGCCTGGATGATCTCGGTGTCGAGTTCGATCCGGCGCAGGAGAAGGACATCCACGATCTGTTCGCCTCGCTCGGCCCGCGGCAGTAATCACGCCAGTCGAAGCAGGTCGCCGTGCATGCAGGCGACGAGGCCATCGCCCGGGTGTGTTTCAGGATTGCGCCCGCCGGTGAACGCGGAGAAGGCCGGCAGCACGCACGTCCGTGCCTGCAACCAGAATGCGGGCCATCGCCCCGGAAATCCTTCGATGCGGAGCGTGGGGTGGAGATGGCCGCACAGCACGTGCGCGGATGCGCGCGGATCGGGAGCATGACGGAGCGCGAACGGCCCATCGTCGAGTGCATCGCCGAGCAGATCGATGTCGAGCCCGGCGCGCACGAGCGCGCGATCGTGGTTGCCGGCGAGGACGCCGATGCGCAACTGCGAATGCTCGGCGCGGAACGCATCCCACCCTGCACGCCATTGCGGCGATTCGATGCCGCCGTGCAGGAAGTCACCGAGCACCCACGCCGTCTCCGCGCCGGTGACCCGTGCGAGCGTTGCGATGCGCGCCAGATCCAGGCGCGTGCCGCCACTGGGCAATGCGATGCCGAAGCGACGGAAGATGTCGGCCTTGCCCAGGTGCAGATCGGCCAGCAGCAAGCGGTTGCGTGCGGGCCAGTAAAGCGCGCGATCGGCGAGCAGGCGCATCGGCTCGCCTGCGATGACGAGATCCATGGCCTCAGCCATGGCGGCGTTCCAGTTGCGCCGCGACCCGTTCGACGCGCGCCCGCCAGTCTTCGGTGCTCAAGTGGCCGCGCTGGCTTTCCGCCCACAGGGGAAACGAAAGCGGCGTCAGGGACTTCGGTCGATGCAGCGCGATCGGGCGTCGTGCGCAATCATCGAGCGTATGCGCGAGCCGCGCGACATCAAGCTGCTGCGCGAAGACTTCGCGCTGGGCTTGCGTCAACAGCAGATGGCCGGGATCGTGGCGTGCCAACACGTCGTAGAGCAAACCACTGGAGGCTTGCAGTTGCCGCAACGAGCGCGGCGCGCGACCAGGCAGCGAAGGCGGCAGCAAGCCGGCGACGCGTGCGATCTCGCGGAATTGGCGGCGCGCGAGTTCGGTGAGGTTGAAGCTGTCGGTCAGATCATCGAGCAAGGCGTCGGGGCGCAGCATCTCCGCGAGCAACGTCGGTTCGACATCGACCTCCGCCTGCGCGGACAACACGAATCCGTAGTCGTTGGCCGCGAACGAAAACGAGTTGGGCACGCGCCGGCCCCAGCGCAAGGCGAGAAGCGCCGCCAGGCCTTCGTGTACCGCACGCCCGGCGAAGGGATAGACGAACAGATGGCGGCCGTCGCGCGTCTTCACCCACTCGCACAACAGATGCGCCGGGCCGGGCAGGGCCGACAACGATTGCTGCAACGCGAGCAGCGGCTGCAACGCGCGGAGTTCCGGCGCATCGCTTTCGCCCGACGCCACGCCCGCGAGCACGCGCTCGACCTCGCGCCCCAGCTCGCCCGACAACGGTAAACGTCCGCCCTGCCATTTCGGCACGATGCCGTCGTTGCGCTTGGCCAGGCGCACCTGCGCCGTCATCTCGTGCATGCGCACCAACTCGAGCGTGCGGCCAGCGAACTGGAAACGATCGCCCGGTCGCAGCCGCGAGATGAAATTCTCCTCGACCGACCCGAGCCCACCGCCGCGCAGGAACTTCACGGACACGCTGCCGTCGCTGGTGATCGTGCCGATCGACAATCGATGCCGATACGCGACCTTGCGATCGGCGACCACGTAACGTCCGTCGGCCTCGACGACCACGCGCCGATAGTCGGGATAGTGCGACAGCGCCGATCCGCCCTGCACGATGAACTCCAGCACCGCCTGCCAGGTCGCGTGATCGAGTTCGGCGAAGGCATGCGTGCCGCGCACTTCATCGAACAGGGCCTTGGCTTCGAAACCGCCGCCCAGCGCGAGGGTCACGCAATGTTGCGCGAGCACGTCGAGCGACAGGCGGGGCGGCAGGCGCGGTTCGATGCGGCCATGTGCGAGTGCTTGCCGCGCGGCGGCGTATTCGAGCATTTCCAGTGCATGCGTGGGGACGCAGACGACGTGCGCCGGCTCGCCCGGTCGATGGCGAGCGCGACCCGCGCGTTGCAGCAGGCGCGCCATTCCCTTCGGGCTGCCGAGTTGGAACACCTGATCGACTGCAGGGAAATCGACACCGAGATCGAGACTCGAGGTGGCGACCACGCAGCGCACCGTGCCATCGCGCAAGCCGATTTCGGCGGCCTGGCGCAGCTTCGCGTCGATGGAACCGTGATGCAGCAGCAGCGTTCCCTGGTCTTCCGGCCACACCGCGGACAGCGCGCGGTGCCAGAGTTCGGCCTGCGAGCGCGTGTTGGTGAACAGCAGGCTCGTGCCTTTCGAAAGGAGCCGATCCACCACGCGCGCGAGTTGCACGAGACCGAGGTGACCGGCCCACGGGAACCGTTCACCGGCTTCCGGAAGCAACGTATCCAGGGTGAGCGCCCGCGGCGGCAAGCCTGACACGAGTGCGGCATCGGGCGCATGCGGCAGCAACACGTCGCGCGCTTGTTCCAGATTGCCGAGTGTCGCCGACAAGCCCCAGAGACGGAGCGAAGGCGCCAGTGAACGCACGCGCGCCAACGCCAGTTGCAGGAGCACGCCACGTTTGTTGCCGAGCAATTCGTGCCATTCGTCGACGATGATCGTGCGCAGCTCAGAAAATTGCGCCGCGGATTCCGGATACGAGAGCAACAGCGACAGCGATTCGGGCGTGGTCACGAGCGCATCGAGTTGGCCCGCGCGCGCCAGGCGACGGTCGCGCGCGCTCGCATCGCCGGTTCGCAGACCGATGCGCCAATCCAGGCCGAGCGCGTCCACCGGTTCGCGCAAGGCGCGCAGCGTATCGGTCGCCAGTGCGCGCAGCGGCGTGATCCAGAGCAGGCGCAGCGGGCGCGTCGCGTTCTTCTTGCGTGGCGTGCGGGGCGCTTCGGCGATCGCGTCGAGCAGCGGTCCGCCGAACGCTGCGAGTGTCTTGCCGCTTCCGGTCGGCGTGTGCAGCAAACCCGATTCACCCGCCTTCCAGCGCTTCCACATCTCGCGTTGGAAGGGGAGCGGCTTCCATCCCTGCGATTCGAACCAACCGTTCAGCGGATTCATCGCGCCAGGGCCCGCAACGTATCGAGTCGATCCGCCTCCGCCGCGGGCTTGTCGATCCGCCAACGCAGGATGCGCGGGAAACGCACCGCGATGCCGGACTTGTGGCGCGTCGAACGATTCACCGCCTCGAAACCGAGTTCGAACACATGCGACGGCGTCACCGAACGCACGGGCCCGAAGCGTTCGATGGTGTTCGCGCGGATCCACCGATCGAGCTTCAGGATCTCCTTGTCGTCCAGGCCCGAGTACGCCTTCGCGACCGGCACCAGTGCATCGCCATCCCACAGGCCGAAGGTGTAGTCGGTGTAGAGCGCACTGCGTCGGCCGTGGCCGGATTGCGCGTACAACAGCACCGCGTCGATCGACAGTGGATCGATCTTCCACTTCCACCAATCGCCGCGTCGTCGACCCACCTGGTAGGGCGACGCGCGGCGCTTGACCATCAAGCCTTCCACCCCGCGTTCGCGAGCACCGATACGCGCGATGGCGGCCGTCTCCCAATCGGTTGCGATGACTTCCGGCGAGACCACCAATCGCGGGTCCGCATGTGCGGCGAGCAAGTCGGCGAGCGCCGCGCGTCGCGCCTGTAACGGCAGCGCGCGCAGATCGACGCCATCGCGTTCGAGCAAATCGTAAGCGAGCACGCGCACGGGCGTGTCCGCGAGGATCTTCGCGCCGGGCTTGCGCCGCTGGATGCGCGTCTGCAAGGCAGTGAAGGGCAGGGGTGCATCGCCTTCGCGCCAGCCGAGCAGTTCGCCGTCGATGACCGCGTCACCCGGCAGCGTGGCGAGCGCGTGTTCGATCTCGGGGAATCGTCCGTCGAGCCGCTCCTCGCCGCGCGACCACAACGCGATGTCGCTCCCGCGCCGGATCAACTGCACGCGGATGCCGTCCCATTTCCACTCGAGCAGCCAATCGTCGATGGGCCCGAGTGTTTCGGGCGCTGCCTCCAACGGCGAAGCAAGGAAGAAGGGATACGGCTGCGCACGATCGCCGGGCAACTCGCCTTCGGTGAGCAGGTCGCGCAGGAACGCAGGCGAGGGCGACCACGCGCCGAGCATGCGTTGCGCGATGCGTGCGATGTCCACGCCGCTCATCTCCGCGAGCGCTTGCTGCACGAGGCGTTGCGAGACGCCCACGCGCAACGCGCCGGTAAGCAGTTTGTTGAACGCGAGGCGTTCGTCGTAGGCCAGTGTTCGCCAGGCACCGACGATCACGTCGTGGCGCGCAGCGGCGTCGTGACCGGCCACGGCGAGCAGGCGCTGTTCGATCCACACGTGCAAGGGGGTGTCGTCGCGCGCCTCGGGCGGCGGATCGTCGAGCAGCAGCGTCAGCGTTTCCGCGAGATCGCCCACGTGGTGATAGCTCTCTTCCACCAGCCACGCCGGATCGCCACTCGCTTCGGCGATCCAGTCGCGCAATTCGTTCGTGCCCGCGATCTTCGCGCGCGCACCGCCGATCTTCCCGCCCGACAGCAACCACAAGGCCCACGCGGCATCTTCGGGCGGCGTCTGCCGGAAGTAGTCGATGAGCGCGTCGCGCTTGTCGGAGGTCGCCGTGCTGCGATCCAGGCGGCGATAGAGAGCGGCGAAACGGCGCATCAATCGTCGCCGCCAAATTCGGTGGAGAACGTGCCGGTCGCGATGCCTTGCTCGTTCAGGGCGCGCACGAGGGCGTCGGTGTTGCCATGCGTGGCGATCACGCGGCGCGCACCGGTTTCGCGAATCGTGCGCAGCAGGTCCGGCCAATCGGCATGATCGGACACGACGAAGCCCCGATCATGGTTGCGCCGCCGCCGATTCCCGCGGATGCGCATCCAACCCGATGCGAATCCCGTCTGCGCGCGACGGAAGCGCCGCATCCACGCACTGCCTGCGGCGGACGGCGGTGCGAGCACGAGTTCGCCGGCGAAGTCCGCGCCACGCTGTTCGTCGCTCACCAGGCGCGTGTCGAGCAAGGGCACGCCGCATTCGCGATACACCTGCACGCCCGCGGCGATCGCGCCGTGCAGCCATGCGGGCCGATCGGTGTGCGCCATCAGTTCCGCGAGCACGCGCTGCGACTTCCCGAGCGCATAACAGAACAGCACCGCGGCCTCGCCGCGCGCCGCGCATTCCTCGCGCCATTCGACGATCTCGCGCGCGACGTCCGACGTCTCCGGCCAGCGATACACTGGCAGGCCGAACGTCGCTTCGGTGATGAACACATCGCACGGCACGACCTGGAACGGCGCGCAAGTCGGATCGGGCTGCCGTTTGTAGTCGCCCGACGCGACCCATGTTTCACCGTCGACTTCGATCCGCACCTGCGCCGAGCCCAGCACGTGGCCGGCGGAATGGAAGGACACGCGCGCATCGCCGAGCACGAAGGTTTCGCCGTACTCGTAGGCGTGGATGGTTTCCTCCAGGCCCAGGCGCCAGCGCAGGATCGGCAATCCCGCGCGCGTGGCGTGGTATTCGCCCATGCCGCCGCGTGCATGGTCGCCGTGGCCATGGGTGATCACCGCGCGCGGAACGGGGCGCCAGGGATCGATGTGGAATCCGCCCGCGGGGCAGTACAGCCCTTCGGGGCGCAGGACGATCAGGTCGTTCGATGCCGGCATGCCGGCAGTCTTGCAGCGCCTTTGCGGACTACGCGTGATCGGGTGCGTCGGTCACCCAGCCGCCGCGATGCTTGAAGCGCAAGTACACCGTCTGCCCGACCAGCGCGACGATCAGCACCAGCGCGCACCACGCCGCCGTGACCGCGCCGCGCACGCCCCAATCCGATTGCATGACGTAGACGCCGATCAGGCCCCAGGTCGCCGCGCCCGCGTAATCGGCGTTGCCGCGCATGCGGTGGTTCACGGCCAACAGGACGATGGCGAGCACGGCGAACAGGATCAGGCTCCAACGCAGCATGTCGGTCGTGGACAGCAGTCGATACGCGACGATGACCTGCGCGATGTTGACGAACGCCGCCAGCGACAACCAACCGGCATGCAGCGAGATCGGCGTCCACGCCCACAGCCATTGCTGCGGCAGGCGCTGGCGATCGTCGGTGAGCACGAAGGCCGCGCGCAGCAGGCACGCGAGCGCGCCGAAGATCACGATCAGGTTCAACCAGTACAGGCCCATCGAGAACAGCGGCATCCAGGCTGTCGTGAGCGCGAAGCCCGCCGCGGTCCAGGGTGCGATGTGCGTCAGCGTCGCATCGTCGCGACGCGAGCTGCCTGCCTGCCACATCCCGTAGAGCAGGTCGAACACGAAGATCACGCCCCAGATCGAAAACGCCCAGCCCGCCGGCAACAGCAGGTTCGGAAACTGCGCCGACACCGCGGCCGACGACGGGCCGAAGGTGCCCCGTTCCGTGAGCCAGGCCACGACGGGCATCGCGATCGCGAACAACAACACGAGCAGGCGCATGGTGGGGCTCCTTTGCGAATGCGCCGACGCTATCAGGCGCGCGTGAGCGCCGCGTCGAACACCCGCTTGCACAACCATGAACCATCCCATCGTCCACCGATGAGCTTGTCGATCCCCATTGATGCCCCGGTCACCAAGCGCGGCGCAGGCTCGGGATTCCCCTGATGGAGCACCACCCCATGACCCGCAAGACACTGCACATGTGCCTCGTCGCCGTTCTTTCGAGCGTCGCCTTCGGCGCCTCGGCGAACCATGGCGGCGAGGACAAGTTCAAGATGATGGACACCAACAACGACGGCCAGGTCAGCGCCGCCGAACACGACGCCGCCGTGACCAAGATGTTCGGCGACATGGATGCCGACAAGGACGGCTTCGTGACGTCCGCCGAGATGGATGCCAGGCACGCGTCGATGAAGACCGCCGACAAGGGCGAGAAGCACGGCATGGACATGAAGTCCATCGACAAGATCGCCAAGATGGACACCGACAAGGACGGCAAGTTGTCGGCCGCCGAGTACGGCGGTGGTGCGAAGGAAATGTTCGGCAAGATGGACGCCGACGGCAACGGCATGCTCTCGCGCACCGAAATGGATTCCGGCCACGACAAGATGATGACCAAGGACAAGCCCGGCAAGGACGATTGGGGCACGAAGGACAAGGGCACGTCGGCCGATGCTTCGGATCACGCGGGCCATGACTCGGCTGCTTCGACTTCGACGCCGCCCGCCGACGACAACGGCGGCTGAAGCCTCAAGCCTGCGCTGCGCCGGCCCCCGGTCTCCGGGGTCGGCGCGGTTCGGGTGTGAAGACCGATTAACGTGCGCGATGGTCCAATGATTCGTCGCGCGCGCACGAGCCGCGCGATGCAGCAGTCCGGCCAGGCCGGCTAGGGGACATCGCAAGTGGACACCGGCAACAAGCCCGCCCTCGTTCCGGCGTCGACGACGCATTGGAACGACGACAACGCCCTGTATCGCCGCGTGGTCGGCGACGTGCCGGACTACGCCATCTTCATGCTCGATCCCGAGGGCATCGTGCGCACCTGGAACACCGGCGCGCAGCGCATCAAGGGCTATCTCGCCGACGAGATCATCGGCCAGCATTTCTCGCGCTTCTATCCGCAGGAGCGCATCGACGCGAAGTGGCCGGACCATGAGCTGCGCGTGGCAGCCGAAACCGGTCGCTTCGAAGACGAAGGTTGGCGCGTGCGCAAAGACGGCACGCTGTTCTGGGCCAACGTGGTGATCACGCGCATGCTCGACGACGACGGGCGCCTGATCGGCTTTTCGAAGATCACGCGCGACCTCACCACGCGCCGCCGCCATGAAGAACTGATCCGACTGAGCGAGGAACGCTTCCGGTTGCTCGTCGAAGGCGTGGTGGATTACGCGATCTTCATGCTCGATCCCGCCGGGCACATCGCCAGTTGGAACGCGGGCGCGGAAGTCACCAAGGGTTACCGGGCGGACGAAATCATCGGCCGCCACTTCTCCGTGTTCTATCCGCCGGAAGTCGTCGCGGCAGGGTGGCCGGAGCGCGAACTCGAAATCGCGCTCGAGGACGGCCGCTGCGAAGACGAAGGCTGGCGCATGCGCAAGGATGGCACGCGTTTCTGGGCGAGCGTGGTGATCACCGCGTTGCACGACGAAGCGGGCACGCACATCGGCTTTGCGAAAGTCACGCGCGATCTCACCGACCGCCGCCGCGTGCGCGCGCTGGAGGACGAGGGCAAGCGCGTCACCACCTTCCTCGCGATGCTCGGGCACGAACTGCGCAACCCGCTCGCGCCGATCACCAACGCCGTCTCGCTCATGCAACTGGAGCCGATGGAAACCGAGCGCCTGCGCATGTGCCGCGACGTGATCTCGCGCCAGTTGGTGCAGATCACGCGGCTGGTGGACGATCTGCTGGACGTCGGTCGCATCACCGCCGGCAAGATCCACCTTGACATGAAGCCGGTCGAAATCGGCGCGGTGTTGTCCGCGGCCATCGAAGGTTGCGAACCCGAAGCCCGCAGCCGCGAACACACCGTGACGCTCGAGCGGCCGGGCGGACAAACGTGGGTATCGGGCGATCCGGCACGCTTGCAGCAGATCGTCGGCAACCTGCTCAACAACGCGGTGAAGTTCACCGACCGCGGCGGGCGCATCCAGGTCGTGCTGCGCCGCAATCGCGCGTTCGCGGAAATCGCGATCAAGGACAACGGGCCCGGCATCGCGCCGTGGCGCCTGCAGGACATCTTCAACCTGTTCGTCCAGGGCGAACAGGATCTGGCGCACTCGCAGGGTGGCCTCGGACTGGGATTGAGCCTGGTGCAGCAGATGGTGGCGCTGCATGGCGGCGATGTCGCCGCGTACAGCGCGGGCATCGACAAGGGATCGGAGTTCGTCGTGCGCATTCCGTTGATCGAAGCGCCCGTGCCGACCACCGCGCCCGAGTTGGAGTCACTCGCGCCGCGCGCGCACAGCGTGCTGGTGGTCGACGACAACCGCGACGCCGCGGACACGATGGCGGCGCTGCTCGATCGCCTCGGTTATCGGGCGCGCACCGCATACGACGGCGCGAGCGCGCTGGCCGAAGTGCGCGCATCGCAACCGGATTTCGCGTTCCTCGACATCGGCCTGCCCGACATGGACGGGCGCGCGCTGGCGAAATCGATCCGCGAAGAATTCGGCGAGAAGATCGGACTGATCGCGCTGACCGGCTACGGACAGGAACAGGATCGCGACTCGACGCACGCCGCGGGGTTCCGCGAACATCTCACCAAGCCGCTGACGATCGAAGGCTTGTCCGCCGCGCTCGGGCGGCTGGAAGCGCAGAAAGCGGACTGAGTTACTTGAACTCGCGGCGGATCCACGTGTCGATCAAACGCTTGTCGTAGCGCAGCGGATCGCTCGACGGGAACGGCGCGGGCGACTGCAGGTAGGCGAGGTCGGCGATCTTGCGCTCGCCTTCCGCGATCACCGCGCCGCTCGCATCCTTGCGCGAAAACTGCAGCGTCATGCGCGGCGGATACACATCGCGCAACACGCGCACGTCGTCGGTCTGGCTGTACAGCCACTCGTATTGGCCGGCGCGCTGGATGTCGAGGATTTCGACGTCCACGCGTTCACCCGCGGGAACGACCTTCGTGAGTCGCTCCTGCATGTAATCGGCGAGTTCGACGACCCAGTCGCCTTGCGCGGCGAGGCGCCGATTCTGGCTGTAGCGCAGTTCGGCGAACTCTGCGGGATCGCCCCAGCGCACGGAGACGGCGCTGTCCTGGCCCACGGCGCGTGGGCGCGCTTGATCGGTGACGGTGCGAGGCCCACCCGTGGCGCATGCCGTCAGCGCCAGCAGCAGGGCGAGAAGGACAGGGCGTGTGGACATGGCGGCGCTCGGGGTCGGGGGGCTCATCGGTGAGTGTGCGACTGCGCGCGCGTGGGTTCAATGTCGGTCTTGACGGCCGCTTAATGCGATACGCCGCAGCGTCGCACCACCCCTCGCCGGAGCGTCCCCCATGAACCGCTCGCCCGCTGTTTTCGGCACCTTGCTCATCGGTGCCCTGTGCGCAGCCCCTTGCCTGGCGCAGTACCAGAACACGGCGCCCGACGCGACGCCGCGCACCAACAACCCCGTCCCCGCGTCCACGCGCCTGCCGCAGAACGCCGAGCAGCGCATGGCCGCGATCGACACGAACGGAGACGGCGCCCTGAGCGAAGACGAATACGAAGACGCGATGACCCGCGCGTTCCGCGACCTCGATGCCGACCGCAACAACCGCGTCAGCGCCGACGAACTGGGAAGCGCGAGCGGCCCGCAGCAGGACGGCATGCTGTCGCCCGCCGATCGCATCCGCCGCGTCGACGTCAACACCGACGGCGAACTCACCGAAGAAGAACTCACGCGCGGCGCGGAGCAAGCCTTCCAACTGCTCGACACCAGCAAGGACGGGACGCTCGACCTGGGCGAACTGAAATCCGGCGGCGGTTGATCGTCAGTGGCGGCGCTTGTCGTACCAGAGCGCCAGGTGATCGCGTGACCGCAGGATGCGCCGCCCGCGCAGGGCGAAGCGGAACATCAGGCGCAAGTGGTCGAGCACGCCGAAGGTGCGCAGCTTTCGATCCGACGTGCGCACCGCTTCGCGCAGGATGCGCACGCGGCCGACGGTGGCCAGGGCGCGACTGAAGGCGACGTCTTCGCCTGCGTAGTAGTTCGTGTCGAAGCCGCCGGTGGCGTCGAACGCCGCGCGCGTGCAGTACACGAAGCAGCCCGGCGTCACGCGCATCCATCGGAACACGTGCATCACCGCGGCGGTGAACAGGCGCACGGACCCGCGCACGTCGCCGTCGAGTTCGACCGCGCAACCGCCGCCCACTGCGCCGGCATCGAGCGCTGCGATCGCCGCACGCAGCAAGCGTGCATCGATCAGCGTGTCCGCATCGACGAAGCACAGCCGGGTGCCCGTTGCCGCCGCGGCTCCGGCATTGCGCGTCGCCGCGATATGGCGGAAGGCAACGCGAACGACTTGTGCGCCATGCGCACGCGCGACATCGCCCGTGGCATCCGTCGAGTCGTCGTCCACGACGATCAACTCGTACGCGACCCCGCAATCGTGCGCGGCCGCGTGGATCGCATCGAGCGTGGCGCCGATCAACGGTGCTTCGTCGTGCGCGGGAATCAGGAAGGACCACATGCCTGCATTCTTCACGCCACGTGCAACTATCGCAACGCTGCGTGATCGCACTTCGCGCATTTCATCCTCGATTCGCGTTGCGATGCCGAGACTGGCGGCCGTTTCCAACAACAACGAGAGTCGCCCGATGAAGCGCAAGACCCTTTTCCTGTTGGTGCTCGCCTGCGCCACCGGCACCGCCTTCGCGCAGCAAGCCGTGCTCACCGAACCGCAGATCCGCGCCAAGCTCGAAGCCGAGGGCTACACGAAGGTCAACGACGTGAAGTTCGAAGACGGCGTGTGGAAGGCCGACGCCAAGAGCGCGGACGGCAACCACGTCGACGTGCGCCTGGATGCCAAGACCGGCGCGGTCTATCCCGACGAGCAGGTCGCCAACCTCAACCAGGCCTCGGTGACCGCCAAGCTCACGGCCGCCGGCTACACCAACGTCCATGACGTCGATTACGAGGATGGCGTCTGGAACGCCGAGGCCGACGACCCGGCCGGCAAGGACGTCGAGGTGAAGATCGACGCCAAGACCGGCGCCGTCATCGGCAAAGAGAAGGACTAACCCGACGCGGTCCCCGGCGCCGCGCTAGACTCGGCCCCCGGGGCGCCTCGGGGGCGACATGCACGGGCCAGAGATCGTCGAATTGGATGAGCAGCCTGCGGGCGCACGGGAGGTTCCCGTCGCGCCCGTTTGGCATGCGCGGCTGGCGGGCCTGCTCGCCGAAGTCTCGCGCGAAGCGCTGCAGGGCGAGGATCTCGAAGCCGTGTTGCGGCGCATCGTGGATTGCCTGGTGCGCAACCTGCCGGTCGCCATCGCCAGCATCATCCTGCTCGACGACGACGGCACGCATTTCGTGCAGGAAGTCTGGGCCGGCGACCTCGACCTGTATCCGGCCGAGCTCGCGCATGGCTGGCCGGTGAGCGTGGGCGCCGCGGGCCGCTGCGCGCGCACGGGCGAAGCGCAACTGATCACCGACGTCGAATCCGATCCGGATTACGTGCCCGGCAACACGAAGGTGCGTTCGGAATACCTCGTGCCGATCCGCCATCGCGCGCGCCTGCATGGCGTGCTCAACATCGAAAGCACGCAACCGGATTTCTTCTATCCCGAGGCGCGCGAAGTGTTCGACGCGATCGCCGACCAGGTCGCGGGCGCGATCCATCTCGCGCGCGTGGTCGCCGAGCTGGAAGCCGCCAATCGCAAGCTGGAAACGCTGTCGATGATCGACGGCCTGACCGGCATCGCGAACCGCCGCTGCTTCGACCAACGCCTCGCGGCCGAGTGGGAATGGCAGTCGGTGGAGCATCGCGAACTCGCGCTCGTGCTCGTCGACGCCGATTCCTTCAAACCCTTGAACGATGCGCACGGGCATTTGTACGGCGATGAATGCCTGCGCGAACTCGCGCGCCTGTGCACGCGATTCGCCGATGGCACCGATGACCTCGTCGCGCGTTTCGGCGGCGAGGAACTGGTGTTGCTGCTGCCCGATCGCTCCCTCGAAGCGGCCGTGGCGCTGGGGGAGGCGCTGCGTCGCGATGTCGAAGCGGCCGCGATGCGCCACGACAACTCGGCGATCGCGCCGTATGTCACCGTGAGCATCGGTGTGGCCGCGGTGACGCCGACCGCGGCCCGTTCGCCCGACCGCCTGATCGCCGCGGCCGATCGCGCGCTGTATGCGGCCAAGGCGCAGGGGCGCAACCGCGTGGTGGCCGCGCAGGTCGATTGATCCAGCGCATTGCCCCGAATCCGGGACACTGATTCCGTCATTCGGCGTCTTATCGCCGTCGCATATCCCACCTACCCTGAGCCTCCCCCACGACCCCCGGTGAGGCCCATGCGACGTCGCAAGCGCAGTTTCTTCAACGCCCTGGCCCGTGCCCTCGGCACGCTGTTCGCACGACCCCGGATCGCCGTTCGCGAAATGGGCGAGCTTGGTTGAACGCATGAACGACGCAGGCCGCGCGGCGCACGGCTACGATGGTCACCTCCCCCGCCATCGAGCCGAGGCGCCGCGCATGGGCCCACGCGATCCTGTTGTTCGAGAGCATCCCGTCCGCGAGCCGGTCGTTGCGATCCGCAACGTCAGCAAGACCTACGCCTCGGGCTTCGAGGCGCTCAAGCACATCGACCTGGACATCCTGCGCGGCGAGATCTTCGCGTTGCTCGGCCCCAACGGCGCGGGCAAGACGACGCTGATCAGCATCATCTGCGGCATCGTGAACGCGAGTTCGGGCACGGTGGTCGCCGACGGACACGACATCATCTCGGACTATCGCGGCGCACGCAGCAAGATCGGGCTGGTGCCGCAGGAGTTGTCGACCGATACGTTCGAAACGGTGTGGTCGACACTGCGCTTCAGCCGCGGCCTGTTCGGCAAGCCACCGGACAACGCGCACCTGGAACGCGTGTTGCGCGACCTCTCGCTGTGGGACAAGCGCAACGACAAGATCATGACGCTCTCCGGCGGCATGAAGCGCCGCGTGCTGATCGCCAAAGCGCTCGCGCATGAACCGCAGATCCTCTTCCTCGACGAGCCCACCGCGGGCGTCGACGTCGAGTTGCGCCACGACATGTGGGAGATGGTGCGCCGCCTGCGCGAACACGGCACGACGATCATCCTGACCACGCATTACATCGAAGAAGCCGAGGAGATGGCCGACCGCATCGGCGTCATCCGCAAGGGCGAGCTGATCCTCGTCGAAGACAAGAAGACCCTGATGCGCAAGCTCGGGAGCAAGCAGCTCGCGATCTCGCTGCAAACACCGCTGGCGCAGGTGCCCGCGGAGTTGGCGGACCTTCCGTTGTCCTTGTCCGAAGACGGGCATTCGCTGGTCTACACCTTCGATACGCAATCCGAAGAAACGGGCATCGCGCCGTTGTTGCGCCGGTTGCACGAGCAGGGCATCGATTTCAAGGACCTGCATTCCAGCGAGAGTTCGCTGGAAGACATCTTCGTCAGCCTGGTGAGGACGCCGGCATGAGCATGAACACGCATGCGATCAGGGCGATCTACCGCTTCGAAATGTCGCGCACGTTTCGCACGGCGCTGGAAAGCATCCTCTCGCCGGTGCTGTCGACCTCGCTGTATTTCATCGTGTTCGGCGCAGCGATCGGCTCGCGCATGGGCGACCTGGGCGGCGTGAGCTACGGGGCCTTCATCATCCCCGGCCTGATCATGTTGTCGCTGCTCAACGAAAGCATTTCCAACGCCTCGTTCGGCATCTACCTGCCGAAATGGTCGGGGACGATCTTCGAATTGCTGTCGGCGCCCGTGTCGTATTTCGAAGCGGTGATCGGCTACGTCGGCGCGGCGGCGACCAAGTCGCTGATGCTCGGCCTGCTGATCCTGGTGACGGCGCGCATTTTCGTGCCTTACCAGATCGCGCATCCGTTCTGGATGTTGTGCTTCCTCGTGTTGACGGCGGTGACCTTCAGCCTGTTCGGTTTCATCATCGGCATCTGGGCCGACAGCTTCCAGCGCCTGCAGGTGATCCCGCTGCTGATCGTGACGCCGCTGACGTTCCTCGGCGGCGCGTTCTATTCGATCGACATGCTGCCCGAACCGTGGCGCACCTTCACGCTGTTCAACCCGGTCGTGTACCTGGTGAGCGGGATGCGCTGGAGTTTCTACGACATCGCCGACGTCAACGTGTGGTTGAGCGCGGGGGCGATCGTTGCGTTCCTGATTGCGTGTCTGATTGGGGTTTCGTGGATCTTCAAGACGGGCTACAAGATTAAAGCCTGAGGAAATTGCGACAGTCTGCTGTTGGCGATTTCTCCATCAAGCCTCGGGTTCACCGAATCCCGATGGAGGTCGCATGGAGTGGGATGTCGGGCGCGCTAAGTTCGGCGCATGCCCATTCAATATCACCCGGATCTCGGCGAGGCCCTGTGGTGCGAGTACGAGGGTTTGGCGCCGGAGATGATCAAGCGTCGGCTCGCCGTGGTGCTCACGCCGAAGGCTTGCCAGCGTGCGCGAATCGCCACGGTCGTTCCTGTCAGCACGACGCCGCCCGAAGTGATCCGGCCGTGGCATGTACGCCTTTCGCAGGACCCGCTTCCGCACGGCGGTTCCAGTGATGTCTGGGCGAAGTGCGACATGGTGAACGTCGTTTCGTTCGCTCGCCTGTCGAACTATCACAGGCGGTGGAACGGGCGTCGGGAGTATCGGAAATTGCGAGTGTCGCTCGAAGATCTTCGCCGCATTCGCGGAGGCGTTCTCTCTTCGTTGGGACATCCGTGGTAGATCGCTTGCATGGTGACGGTGCAAGGCGTAATTTGCCGCCGTCCCCGGTTCGCCGGGCTGAAGTCCTTCGGTCAGGTGCGCCCCCCGTAGGCAGGCCAGAACGGCAGCCGCCATGCCGCCTGGCTTTCGGTCGACACAGCCGCCCTTGGGCGGCTTTTTCATGCGCCGGCGTTGGCGCTCCGCAGCAACGCCGTCGTGAGCCATCGCAACTCGGTGACGTCTTTCCGGATCAGGTCGCGATAGACGTCCGCAGGCAATGGGTTTTCCGTCTCGTGCCGCGTCAAGTTGCAATGCCGACATGCCGCAACGATATTCCGCACCTCCGCGCCGCCATCGCGACGTGCGATCACATGCTCGGCCGTGCACTGGAAGTGGACGCAATCCTCCAGCCGCAGCCCGTGTTGCTCCGCGAACGCCCAGGCATTCTTGGTCCACATCGGCGCATCGCAGTAATGGCAGCGGTGTTGCTGCTTTCGCGCAGCGATTTTGCGGAAACGCCGGAGCTTGTGGTTGTTGGGCATCGCCGTTGCCTCAGGCGCCGACTTGCTTGCGCACCAGGGCGATGTCGCGCACGGGGCGGACTTCGATGCAGCCCGTCGTCGCCCACGGCAGTTCGGCGGCCATGCGCACGGCGTCTTCGATGCTGTCGGCTTCGATCAGGTTGAAGCCGCCCAGCAATTCCTTCGTCTCGGCGAAAGGCCCGTCGCTCACCCGCGTCTGGCCGTCGCGGATGCGCACGGAGCGCGCGGTCTTGACGTCCTCGAGTTGCGAGAACGACACCAGCTTGCCCGCGCGCTGTTGTTCGTCGGCGTGTTCCAGGCAGCCCTTCATCATCGTGTCGAACTGCCCGGCGGGCAGGGCGTCCATGAGGGCGGGGTCGGCATAGACGAGCAGCAGGTATTGCATGCGGGGGCTCTGCGCGGTGGGGAGCCCCGATGCTAGCGCAGCAGACCGCGCCGGTCAGCCGTTCGCCGCCTGCGTTTCCTGCGACTGGCGCTTGAGGGCCTGCAGGCGTTCGAGTTCGATCTGGTCGCGCTTGTCCTGCTGTTTGCGCAGTTCTTCGCGGCGCATCAGCTCGGTCTCGTGCGCGCTCGGTTCGTGCTTGAGCTCGAAGGCCGAGCCCGCAATCGACGACGGCTCGCCGCGGCGGCTCTTCAACTTGATGTTCAGGCGCAGCTCGTTCGCCGAATCGGCGTTGCGGATCGCTTCTTCGTAGGCGATCTGCCCTTCGTTGTACAACTCGAACAGCGCCCAGTCGAACGTGCGCATCCCGAGCTCGCGCGACTTGTTCATGATCCCCTTGAGCTCGTTGAACTCGCCCTTGAAGATCTTCTCGGCGATGGTCGGCGTGTTGAGCAGGATTTCGATCGCCGCCACGCGGCCCTTGCCGTCTTCGGTGCGCACCAGGCGCTGGGAAACGATCGCGCGCAGGTTGGCCGACAGGTCCATCAGCAACTGCGTGCGGCGTTCTTCCGGGAAGAAGTTGATGATGCGTTCCATCGTCTGCGACGCACTGTTGGCGTGCAGCGTGGACAGGCACAGGTGTCCGGTTTCGGCGAAGGCGATGGCGTGTTCCATCGTTTCGGCGTCGCGGATTTCGCCGACGAGGATGACGTCGGGCGCCTGGCGCAGCGTGTTCTTCAGGGCGTGGTGCCACGAGTGCGTGTCGACGCCGACTTCGCGATGCGTCACCAGCGACTTGTGCGAGGTGTGCGCGTACTCGACCGGATCCTCGACCGTGATGATGTGGCCGGCCTGCGTGCGGTTGCGGTGGTCGATCATCGCGGCGAGCGACGTCGACTTGCCCGAACCGGTGCCGCCGACGACGAGCACCAGCCCGCGCTTTTCCATCACGACGTCCTTGAGGACCTCGGGCAGGCGCAGCTTTTCGAAGTTCGGGATTTCCGCGGCGATCGTGCGGCACACCAGGCCGACGTGGCCCTGCTGCACGAACACGTTCACGCGGAAGCGCGACACGCCGGGCACGGCGATCGCGAAGTTGCATTCCATCTCCTGCGCGAACTCCGCCCGCTGCTTCTCGTTCATCAGCGCGTTGGCGAGCACGGCGGTGACATCGCCCGTCAGCTTCTGCTGCGTCAGCGGCGTCATCGCGCCGTGCGCCTTCATGCTGGGCGGGAAATCGTGCGAAATGAACAGATCCGAGCCACCGGCCTTGGCCATTGCCGCGAGCAGCTTGTGCATGTACTCGCGGGCTTGCGTTTCATTGAGCATGCGTACGACCCCGTCGCGTTGCGCGACGGCCTTCCCCTGTACTTGCGTCCCCTTGGAGCGCGGAGTTTACGGATCGACGCGACGGTCGACCCGGAATTGCGTCACGGTCACCCGGTTGCCCGCGGTCACCTGCGCGCGATCACTCACGCCTGGCTGTCTTGTTCATCTTCCGGCATGCGGAACCATGCTTCGACGGTGCCCTTCACCTTCATCGTCATCGGCATGCCGCGACGATCGAGCGACTTGCCCACGGGCACGCGCACCCAGCCTTCGCTGATGCAGTATTCCTCGACGTTCGTGCGCTCGGTCCCGTTGAACTTGATGCCGATGCCGCGCTCGAGCGCCTGCTCGTCGTAGAACTTGCTGCTCGGATCGTTGGAGAGGCGGTCGGGAGGCGTGTCGGTCATGGCGTGCTCGGGGCGTGGATCGGTGGAGCGCGCATTCTACGGTGCCTCGTGGCGGCCCTGCGCCTTGGCGCGCGCGATGACCCGGCGGACCAGCGCGCGGTCGCCATGGCGGGAGATCGGGGTGGCGCCCAGGCGCAGCGCGGCTTCGCGCATGTCGGCGTCCACGTCGTAGTGCGCGCCGCTGGTCTTGTCCTGGAACGCACGGCGCGGCAGGCCGATCGCGGCCGCCATCGCGTGCAGCTCGTCGAGGGTGTCGGCCATCAGGTGCGCCCAGCGACGGCCGCGCCAGAGGGTCACTGCGTCGTCCACGTACACAGTCATGGACGCAGGATCGCCGCTGGCGTTGCATCCTGTCCATCGCGCCTCCATGTGAAGCCCCATGCAGACCCCCGACGAGCAAGCTCAAGCGCAGCCCACGCAGGCCTCCGACGAGATCGCCGCGGCGCCCGACGCCGTGGCCGGCAGCGCGCCCATCGCGCGGCCGAAGGGCGCGCGCGCCGACTGGCAGGTGCTGCGCTCGCTCGTCCCGTTCCTCAAGCCCTTCGTCGGCCGCATCTCGTTCGCGTTGTTGCTGGTGGTGCTGGCCAAGCTGGCGAACCTCGTCGTGCCGCTGGTGCTGAAAAAGATCGTCGACTCGCTCAACGTCGCGCCGACGATGCTGGTGTTGCCGGTCGCGCTGTTGCTGGCCTACGGCGCCTCGCGCGTGTCGGTCACCTTGTTCACCGAATTGCGGCAGGTCGTCTTCGCCCGCGTGATGGCGCGCATCTCGCGCCGCGTGACGCTCCAGGTCTTCCGCCATCTGCATGCGCTGTCGCTGCGCTTCCATCTGGCGCGCCGGACCGGCGGCGTGGCGCGCGACGTCGAACGCGGCGGCACGGCGATCTCCGACCTGCTGGACTGGACGATCTACACGATCATCCCGACGGCGCTGGAAATCGTCATGGTCTCCGCGGTGCTCGCGTGGGCCTACGACTGGGGCTTCGTCGCGATCACGGGCATCACCCTTGTCGCGTACGTGTTGTTCACCGTGTCGATCACCGAGTGGCGCACGCGCTATTACCGCGCCGCCGTGGAAGCCGACACGAAGGCCAACGAGCGCGCGGTGGATTCGCTGCTCAACTACGAGACCGTCAAGTACTTCGGCAACGAAGAACACGAAGCGCGCCGCTACGACGAAAACCTCCAGCACCTGGAGAACGCGTCGGTCATGAGCCGCAAGACGCTGGCTGTGCTCAATCTCGGGCAAACGGCGATCGTCGCTCTGGGTGTCTCGGCGATGATGTGGCGCGCGGCAGCAGGTGTCGTCGCCGGCGAGATGACGGTCGGCGATCTGGTGCTCGTCAATGCCTATCTGCTGCAGCTCTCCGCGCCGCTGAACATGCTCGGCATGATGTATCGCGAAGTGAAGCAGGCGATGACCAACCTCGAACGCCTGTTCGGCCTGCTCGACGAACGCCAGGACGTGCAGGATCGCCCCGGTTCGGTGGCGCTGCACGCCACGCAGCCGGAAGTGCGGTTCGAAGGCGTGCGCTTCGCCTACGACGCGCGGCGGCAGATCCTGCGCGATGTCGATTTCACCATTCGACCCGGCGCGACGGTCGCGGTCGTCGGGCATTCGGGTTCCGGCAAGTCCACGCTCGCGCGGCTGCTGTATCGCTTCTACGACGTCGACGGTGGGCGGATCACGATCACCGACGCGGGCGGCACCGCGCACGACGTGCGCGACTACACGCAGCAATCGGTGCGCGCGACGATCGCGATCGTTCCGCAGGACACGGTGCTGTTCAACGACACCATCTACTACAACATCGAGTACGGACGCCCCGGCGCCACGCGCGAGGAAGTCGAACACGCCGCGCGCGCCGCGCACATCCACGATCTCATCGCCGGTCTGCCGGACGGTTACGAAACCGAAGTCGGCGAGCGCGGCCTGAAGTTGTCCGGTGGCGAGAAGCAACGCGTCGCCATCGCGCGCGCGCTGTTGAAGAACCCGGCGATCCTGATCTTCGACGAAGCGACCTCCGCGCTCGACTCGCGCTCGGAGCAGGCGATCCAGGGCGAGCTCGACCGCATCGCGCTGGGCCGCACGACGCTCACCATCGCCCATCGCCTGTCGACGGTGATGCGCGCCGACGAGATCCTGGTGATGGATGCGGGTCGCATCATCGAACGCGGCACGCATGCCGCGCTCATCGCGATGCAGGGCCATTACGCGCAGATGTGGGACCTGCAGCAGCAGGAACGCCAGCGCGAACTCGAGACGGTCGACTGATGTGCCTGATCGCCGTCGGATTCCATGCGCACCCGCGTTGGAAGCTCGCGGTGATCGCCAATCGCGACGAATTCCATGGGCGTCCGACCGCGCCTGCGGGGCCCGATCCCGAGTTTCCGCACGTGTTCGGCGGACGCGACCTGGAGGCGGGCGGAAGTTGGTTGCTCGCGTCCACGCGCAATCGATTCACCGCGGTGACGAACGTGCGCGCCGGTTTGAATCCCGAAGCCGCGCCGCGTTCGCGCGGTGCGCTCGTGCGTGGCTTCGCGACGGGCGAGGGCGCTGCGGATCGCTACACCGCATCGCTCGCCGACACGGCCAGCGAGTACGGCCGATTCAATCTGTTGTGCTGGGATGGCGATGCGCTGCACTTCGCGACCAACCATCCGCGCTTCGAAACGCGCCTGGTGAGCGATGGTCTCCACGCGATGTCGAACGGCGCCTTCGATGCGCCCTGGCCGAAGAGTGGGCGCGCCACGCAAGCGCTCGAACACTGGCTGGCGCACGCGCCAGATCGCGTCGACGAAGCCTCGCTCGAACCCTTGTTCGCCGCGCTCGCCGATACCACGCCCGCGCCGGATGCGCGCCTACCCGACACGGGCGTCGGCCTGGACATGGAGCGCGTGTTGTCGCCGCCGTTCGTGCGCGGCGCGCGTTACGGCACGCGTTGCAGCACCGTATTGCTGGTTGATGACGACGGGTTGACGTTCGCCGAACGGCGCTTCGGCCCGGATGCGCTAGCGCAAGGCGGCACGTTCGCGCAACTGCCGTTCGAATCAACACTGCGTGTGAACGGTGCATCAATCCGGTGACCTCCGGCACGGTCCCCCGACACACCGCGATCGTTAAAATTGCGCTCGAAAACCCCACCCCACGAGCACGAACCATCATGAAGCGTTCCATTTTCGCCGTCGCGGCGTTCTCCCTCCTTGCCTTCTCCGCGCAGGCGCAGCAGTCCGCCGGCAACCTCATGGGCTACAACAAGCCCGGCGACACGGTCGAAGTGTCGGGCGTGGGCACCGGTTACCACCGCGAAATCACGGTCGAAGCCGAGACCGGCAAGTGGATGATCCGCCAGGTGCCGATCGGTACGTACCACATCGTCGTCAAGCACGCCGACGGCACGGCCGACGCGCCGAAGGGCATCGCGGTCAAGGCCGGCACGACCGCGCGCATCAAGTAAGCGCGCCGCACCGTTCGTCGTGAAGGGCGCCTCCCGCGAGGCGCCCTTCATTTTTTGCGTCATACACTGGCGGCAGTTTCCTTTGATCGGGAGGGTGCCATGGCCAAGCCTGTCCATCGTTTCGCCGTCGCGTTGTTCGCGCTCGGCCTGTTCATTTCCTCCGCATTCGCGCAGCAATCCGGCGGCGGCCTCTGGGGCCGCGCGAAGGCCGGCGATGCGATCCACATCGAAAACCCCGAGACCGGCACCAAGCAGGACCAGACGCTCACCGAAGATGGGCGCTACCGCTTCGAGCGCATTCCGGTCGGCATCTACACGGTCACGATCACGCATGCCGATGGCACGCAGGATCCACCGAAGAAGGTGCGGGTGCAGTTGGGGACGAATACGTACGTGAAGTAGGGAGTCGCTGCGAGCGGTATCCCCCTCGAGCGCGCTCTGCGCGCTCGATCCCCCTTGGAAGGGGGATGAGGCGCGGGGTCGGCCGGTTGCGCGCCCGATCTTCGTATCCTCCTCTCACATCCATCATGTCTTCCACAGGGGGAAGAGGCATGAGCACCGTGATCCGCGAACTCTTCGCGGGCGAAGTCCTGTATCGGCAGGGCGACCCATCCGATTGCGCCTGGCTGATCGAACGCGGCGGAATCGAGCTCCACTCCGAACACGGTCGTCGCACCACACACCACGGCACGCTGGGCCCAGGTGAATTGATCGGCGAGCTCGGCATGCTCGATGGCCAACCGCGCAGCGCGACGGCCACTGCGCACGGCGACACTACGTTGCTCGCGATCGACCACGACCAATTCCTCGAACGCCTCGACGGCGGCGACGCGATCGTGCGCACGCTGGTCCTGAGTTTGTTGCGCCGCACGCGCAGCATCCTGGCCGCGTTGCCGCAAGACGTCACGCTGCCCGCCGAAGACCTGGCAACCGAATCGAACGAAGAACGCGCCGGCCTGGACAAGATCCGCCTCGAAGCGAGACTGCGCGATGCGCTCGACACGAAGACGCTCGAGGTGCGCTACCAACCGATCTTCGACATCGTCGAAGGTCGCGTGCGTGGTTACGAAGCGCTCGTGCGCTGGCAATTGCCCGATCGCGGCGCCGTGTCGCCGGCCGAGTTCATCAAGCTCGCCGAAGAGACCTCGCTGATCGTGCCGGTCGGCGAATACGTCCTCGATCGCGTGATCGAAGTACTCGTCGCCCTGCGCGAGGCGGGCGTGTTGCCGTTGCCGAGCATCGCGGTGAATCTCTCGGCGCGGCAACTCGTCGAGCCGGGCATGGCGCGCCAGATCGTGCAGCGCGTCGAGCGCGCGCAATTGCCGCCCGGCACGCTGAAACTCGAAGTGACCGAAAGCCGCATGCTCGACTACGCGCCCGTCGCGGCGGTGATGCAGCATTGCCGGGCGCAAGGCATTCCGTTCGCGCTCGACGATTTCGGCACGGGGTACTCGAACCTCACGCACCTGCACAAACTCGACTTCGAGTTCGTCAAGGTCGACCAGGAATTCGCGCGGCACATGTTCGATTCGCAGCGCGCGATGGCGATCGTCGAGGCAATTGTCGCGATGGCCCACGGGATCGAGGCGAGCGTGGTCGTGGAAGGCGTCGAGACGCACGAACAACTCGAACGCCTGCGCGCAATGGGCGTGCGTTACGCGCAGGGCTATCTCATCGGACAGGCGGCGCCGGTCGCCGACGTGGTGTCGGGTGCGGCGGCGCGTGGCCCCGAAGCGAAGACCCTCGTGCCCGCCTGATCCACTTCCATCCTGATCTACGGCCGCCTCACGCGGGCATGCCACCATCGTCGGCATGCCCGCTTCGAAATCCCTGATCGCACTCACGAGCCTGGCGCCTGCGTTCGCGTGGGCGCAGACGGCACCGGTCGAACTCGATCGTGTGCAGGTCACCGCAACGCATGCGCCGGCTGCAGCGCGCGACGTGCCGGCCTCGGTGAGCGTGATCGATCGCGACGATGGGCGGACCGATTCGCTCGGTGCGGCCTTGTCGGAACGCTTGACCACGGTGCCCGGGCTGCTCGCGCGCGACCGGCGCAATTACGCGCAGGACGAGCAGATTTCGATCCGGGGATTCGGTACGCGCGCGAGCTTCGGGATTCGCGGTGTGCGGCTCGCCATCGACGGCGTGCCCGCGACGATGCCCGATGGGCAAGGGCAGGTGTCGCACCTGCCGCTCGCTTTCGCGGAACGTATCGAAGTGCTGCGCGGGCCGTTCTCGGTGCTGTACGGCAATGCGGCCGGTGGCGTGATCCAGGTGTTCACCGCAGATCCCGAAGGGGCGTTGGCGATCGATGCCGGCGCGAATGTCGGGCCGGATGCGTCGCGTCGCGTGTCGCTGGCGATGCAAGGTGCGAGCGAACACTTCGGTGGCTTGCTCGGCGCGCAGCATTTCCGCACCGATGGCTTTCGCGAACACTCGGCCGCGGAGCGCAACCTGCTGCATGGAAAGTTTCGATTCCAATCGGAGGCGACCACCGCGACCCTCGTGCTCGATACGCTCGACGCACCGAACGCGCAGGACCCGTTGGGGCTGGATCGCGCGCAGTTCGTCGCCGATCCGACGCAGGCCGCGCCGCAGGCGCTCATCTTCGATACGCGCAAGTCGGTGTCGCAGCGGCAACTCGGCGCGGTCGTCGAACACGGTGCGTTTCGCGCGACGGCGTATGCAGGCCGACGCGAGGTCGAACAGTTCCTCGCGATCCCCGTCGCCACGCAGCGCAATCCGCTGAGCAACGGTGGCGTGGTGGACCTGCATTCGCCGTACGCGGGTGTCGATGCGCGCTGGACCGGCGCGATCGGCGCGGCGTGGTCCTGGACCGCCGGCGTGTCGTACGACGCCCTGCGCCAGGATCGCCGCGGCTATGAGAACTTCGTCGATGGCACGCTCGGCGTGCGCGGTGCGTTGCGCGCCGACCAGGTGGATCGCGTCGATGCGCTCGATCCCTACGTGCAAGCCACCTGGATCCCGAACGATGCGTGGCAACTCACCGCCGGCGCGCGCCACAGCCGCGTGCGCTTTCGTTCCGAAGATCACTACATCCGCCCCGGTAATCCGGACGACAGCGGGCGTGTCACGTATTCGGCGACGTCCCCCGTGCTCGGCGTGCGCTGGCGCGCGAACGATGCGCTGCAGTTCTACGCGGCCTACGGCGAAGGCTTCGAAACACCGACATTCAACGAACTTCAATATCGCAGCGACGGCGGCAGCGGCCTCAACTTCGCCTTGCAGGCGGCGAGTACGCGCAGTGCCGAAGTGGGCATGAAGGTCTCGCGCGGACGCTTGCGCACCGAGCTTTCGTTGTTCCAGGCGCGCACGGACGACGAACTCACCGTCGGCACGAGCGCCGGCGGCCGCACGACGTTCCAGAACGCCGGGCGCGCGCAACGCACCGGACTGGAACTGTCGGGCGCGTTGCCGCTCGCCGATGCGTGGCTCGCGGAGTTTGCCGTGACGTGGCTGGATGCGCACTTCGTCGATGGCTTTCTCGCCTGCACGGCTGCGCCTTGCACCGTGCCGACGCTGCCGGTCGCGGCAGGCACGCGCATCCCCGGGATTCCGCGGACGCAGGCGCAGGCCGCGGTCCGTTGGGGCGAGGTTTCAAGCGGCTGGCATGCGCGCGTGGAAGGGGTGTATGTCGACGCGGTGCCGGTGAACAACTTCGGTGACGAGTCCGCGCCGTCGTATGCAGTCTTCAATGCGAGCGTCGGCTATGGATTCGAACACGGCCGTGTGTTCGTCGCGCTCGACAACCTCGGCGATCGTATTTACGCGGGTTCGGTAATCGTCAACGAAGCCAATCGTCGTTATTACGAACCGGCGCCGGGGCGGGGCGCCACCGTGGGCGTCGAGTTGCACTGGCGCTAGACCACATCAACCTCACGCCACGCATCGCACGCTTCGGTGGCTTGCCTCGGAGAAGTCACCCATGCGCGTGCGTCTTGCGTTCTCGATCCTTGCGGCGTGCGTCGCGGCCGTCATCGCGACATCGTGCGCGCAGAAATCGGAAATCGCGCCCGAATCCGTCAGTGGTCCCTCGCCAACGCTTGCAGCGCCGGACAAGGCGCTCCTGCCCACGGTGAAGATCTCCCCCGTCGTCGGCTGGAAGGCGGGCGAAACGCCGACGCCTGCGACGGGCGTGCAGGTCAACGCCTTCGCGAGCGGGCTGGTGCATCCGCGCTGGTTGTACGTGCTGCCCAACGGCGATGTGCTCGTCGCCGAAACCAATCGGCCCCCGACACCCGACGAACCGGCCAATCCCATCCGCGCGGCCTTCATGAACAAAGCGTTCGCGAAGGCCGGCGCCGACGTGCCGAGCCCCAATCGCATCACCTTGCTGCGCGACACGGACGGCGACGGCGTTGCGGAAACAAGAACGGTGCTCGTCGCGAACCTGTTCTCGCCGTTCGGCATGGCGCTGGTCGGCGACAGGTTGTTCATCGCGAACGCCGATGCGCTGGTGTGGGTGCCTTACAAGGAAGGCGATACGCAGATCACCATGGTGCCGCAGCGCCTCGCGCAGTTACCCGGCGCGCCGCGCAACCATCATTGGACGAAGAGCCTGATCGCCTCGCCGGATGGATCGAAGTTCTATGTAGGCGTGGGTTCCAACAGCAACGTCGCGGAAAACGGCCTGGACATCGAAGACAACCGCGCGGCGATCCTGGAAATCGATGCGAAGACGGGCGCGTCGCGCGTGTTCGCAAGTGGCCTGCGCAATCCCGTCGGCATCGCGTGGGAACCGTCGTCGAAGGTCCTGTTCGCGGTGGTCAACGAACGCGACGAATTGGGCAACGACCTGGTGCCCGATTACCTCACCTCGGTGAAGGACGGCGCGTTCTACGGCTGGCCGTGGAGTTACTACGGCGCGCACGTCGATACGCGCGTGAAGCCCGAACGCCCGGACATGGTGGCCAAAGCCATCGCACCGGATTACGCGCTCGGCCCGCACGTCGCGTCACTGGGCCTCACCTTCTCCGCCGGCGACAAGATGCCGGCCGCGTGGCGCAACGGTGCCTTCATCGGTTTGCACGGCTCGTGGAATCGCGATCCGCAAAGTGGCTACAAGGTGATCTTCGTTCCCTTCGCCAACGGCAAGCCCGCGGGCGAACAACAGGAAGTGCTCACGGGTTTCCTCGATGCGCAGGACAACGCGCGCGGACGCCCGGTGGGCGTGGCGATGGCGAAGGATGGTGCGTTGCTGGTCGCCGACGACGTCGGCAATGCGGTGTGGCGCGTGGCGCCGTAAGCGCCACGCGCTGTCTGCAATCAAGCGACTTCTTTGGGTTCTGCTTCGAACCTGCGCGCGTAATCGCGTTCCGTCGCGACACGCTGGACTTCAGAGGACGCGAGATCCGGCGCGGCGTACACCGCGTACGCGATCTCGCCGCCGTTGCGTTGTCCGACGTGGTGCAGGTTGTAGCGCGACTGGCCCGCGCCTGTGTTCTCGGGGTAGTGCTTCGGCGGCGAGGTGCCGTCCAGGTCGAGTTCCGCATTGTCGACCGTGCCACCGACGAAGAGTGCTCGCATGCGCTGCTCCCGCAGAGATTGTTCGATCCCCACAATGGTCCAGCGGCCGTGGACATCCGATCAAACCGGCGTTATCGCGCTCGTAACAAACCCATCTTGCGGGACAAAACAAAGCCCCTCCCCTGCGACTGCAGGGGAGGGGTTGGGGAGGGGTTGCCGCGTTTCCCGCGAAACTCAGGCAGCCGACATCCGACGCGACATGAAGTAGTAGGCGAGGTTGCCCAGGCCCGTGGCGGCCGCGAGGACCGCGATCACGCCAGGCGTGACTTCGTTCCAGCCGCCGGCTTCGATCAGGCCGAAGCCCGCGCCGATGGCCAGCAGCGTGACGCCCCAGCGCAGCGAGCTGTGCTTCTGGCGGATCTCTTCGCCCGCCATGATCGAACGGACGAGTTCCTCCGAGCCATTGGCGCCGATCAGCGCGCGCTTGGTGCGTGCATCGACCAACACCTTGACGATGTAGGCGATGACCAGGAAGAAGGTGATGGGGATCAGCATCTCGAAGGAATTCATGGGGTGCTCCGGTGGGCCTGGGTCGGGTTCGTGATTGGGGTGACGGAGCAGGAGATACCGGCGGCGCGGGACCGGTTGCAGCCGGGCGTACCGTTCGTCGCCGACCCCGGGTTGCAACCGATGGCCCACCGGGCGTATCTGGAATGGGCATGGATGGAGGCCGACCCCTGGAACGACCCGCGCCCGCTGCCGCGACCCCACCCGCCGAAGCGCCTGATCGGGAAGCCGATCGCGCGCTGGTGGCGGACGTGCTCGCCCAGAAACCGGGGTCCTTCGAACGCCTCGTCAAGCAATACCAGGGCCTGTGCTTCCACGTGATCCAGCGCATGGTCCGCCAGCCCGACGACACGCGCGAGTTGTGCCAGGACGCCTTCCTGCGCGTGCATCGCTATCTGCACCAATATCGCGGCGAGAGCTCGCTGCAGGCGTGGATCGGCCAGGTCGCGTACTCGGTCGCCAAGCGGCACCTGGAGCGCAAGCGCATTCCGTTGCAGGATGCCGCCGACGCCGATGAGCATCAGGCCCTGCTGGAAAACGTCGGCGACCACTTCGACCTCGAAGGCGCAGTCTCCGACGAAGAATCCGCACGCTGCCTGCACGCGGCGATCGAAACACTGCCGCCGCTGCAGCGCACGCTGCTCACGCTGTATCACCTGGACGAGATGCCGATCGGCGAGATCGCCGAGTTGACCAGGCTCGCCGAGGGCACCATCAAGAGTCACCTGTTCCGCAGCCGCCAGCGCCTTCGCCAGGTGCTGGAAGGACGCATGGGAGTCGCCGCATGAACACCAACCACAACGACCCGTCGCGCAACGCGATCGACGAACGCGAATGGCAGGCACAGGAACGCGCGCTGCGCGATGCGCGCGACGGCGTGCCGTCGACCGATCCGCTCGCGCTGCGCTATCGCAAAGTGACCGACGCGCTGCGGGCGCCCTTGCCCGACCTGCTGCCCGCGGACTTCGCATCGCAGGTCGCGCAACGCGCCGAAGCCAACGCGCGCGCGCCGGAGATCGTGCAGTCCGCGCGGTCGGGCGTGCTGGAAGGCAAGCTGCTGCGTGCCGCGATCGGCATCTTCGGCCTCGGCAGCGCGGTGGTCGTGGGCGTTTACGGCCCCGAGTGGATCGCGCCGATGGCGGCGTTCCTGCACCTGGATTCGGCCGTCGCGGTGAACTGGGCGCTGGCGCTCGGCGCCTGCGTCGGCGCCACGTGGCTGACCGACCAATTGCGCCGTCACCGGGAACAGGCGGTACACGCCGCGTAAACTGGCGGCATGTCGAACATTTCCGGACCGCGCGACACCGACGCCGCGCTCGAAACCCTGTTCCATCCCTTCGCGACGGGCGCGCTCGCGTGGCCGCGCGAAGGCGGTGCGCTGTTCCTGCGCGCGCGCGATGGCTGGCCGCTGCATGCGCGCCCGCTGCCGGGCCTGGTCGCCGAGCAGAGCTACAAGCCTGCGTTCGATGCGTTGCAGCGCTCGGGCATCACGACCCACGGCGACGACGTCGAAGGCACGTTTCCGCTCGTGCTCGTGCTGCCACCGCGTCAACGTGAAGAAGCGCGCGCCCTGTTCGCGCGTGCGCTCATGCATGCGGGCCCGTCGGGCGTCGTCGTGGCCTGCATGCCGAACGATGAAGGTGCCAAGACCGGGCAGGCGGATCTCGCGCGTCTCGCGGGGCAGGTCAACGTGTTGTCGAAGTCGCACTGCCGCGTGTTCTGGACCGGCGCGCGTTCGACCGATCTTGCGTTGCTGGAAGAATGGCGCGTGCTCGATGCGCCGCGCTTCGTCGCCGGCGACACGCTGTTGAGCCGGCCGGGTGTGTTCGCGTGGGATCGCGTCGACAAGGCGTCCGCCCTGCTGATGCAACACCTGCCGACCGACCTGGCGGGCGAGGGCGCCGATCTCGGCGCGGGCATCGGTGTGCTGGCCATGGATGTGCTCGCGCGCTGCAAGCATGTGCAGGCGATCGATCTGTACGAAGCGGAAGGACGCGCGCTCGCGCTCGCCCGGCAGAACCTCACGGGCCGCGCGAACGTCGGCTTCCATTGGCACGACGTCACGCAAGGCCTGTCGAAGCAATACGACTTCATCGTGATGAATCCGCCGTTCCATGCGCAGTCGCGCGCCGATCGGCCGGATCTCGGCCGTCGCTTCATCGAAGTCGCCGCGCAGGCGCTGCGCGCGCGTGGGCGCTTGATCATGGTGGCCAATCGCCATTTGCCGTACGAAGCGATCCTCGGCGAACGGTTCGCGCAAGTGCGCGTGCTCGCCGACGAAGGCGGCTTCAAGGTGCTCGAAGGGGTGCGCGCATGAAACTGGTCAAGCACATCGCGAACCTCGGCTACGGCAGCCGCAAGGAAGTGCAGTGGATGTTCCGCGAGGGGCGCATCACCGATGCCGATGGCGAGGTGCTGTATGCCGACGACGTAGTCGACCACGAGGCGATCCGCGTCGATGGCGAACGGCTCGATCCGCCCGCCGGCCTGCTGCTCATGCTCAACAAGCCCGTCGGTTACACGTGCTCGACGAAGGACAAGGGCCGCATCGTGTACGACCTGCTGCCGCCGCGCTTCCGGTTGCGCTCCCCGTTGCTGTCGACGGTGGGCCGCCTGGATCGCGACACCAGCGGATTGCTGCTGATGACCGACGACGGCGGCCTGCTGCATCGCATCGTCTCGCCGAAGGCCCACTTGCCCAAGCGCTACGACGCCACGCTCGCGCAGGACCTGCGCGGCGACGAAGCCGACGTCTTCGCCAGTGGCACGCTGATGCTCGAATCCGAAGATACGCCGCTCAAGCCGGCGACGCTGGACGTGCGCGATGCACGCCACGCAAGCCTGGTGTTGACCGAAGGGCGCTATCACCAGGTGCGTCGGATGTTCGCGGCCGTGGGAAATCACGTCGAGGCGTTGCATCGCAGCGCCGTCGGCGGTTTGACCCTGGGCGAACTTGCGCCGGGCGAATGGCGCCTGGTGAGCGACGAAGAGCGCGCGAGCTCACTCTTTCAATAGCGCGTCCCAACCCGCGCGGCCCAGCTTCTGCAGGGTTTCCACGTTGCGCTCCACGATCACGTCCGGATCGGGAAAGGCTTCCACCGCGCGCGACACGCTGTCTTCGCGCAGCAAGTGCAACGTCGGATACGGCGAGCGGTTGGTGAAATTCTCGATGTCGTCGGGATGGCTGTCGGCGAATTGATACTGCGGATGGAAGCTCGCCACCTGCAGCACGCCGTCGAGCTCCATCACTTCGACGAGGTTGTCCGCGTCGCCGAGGAAATCGTTGTAGTCCACGAAATCCTGCAAGACCTCCGGATGCACGATCAGCGTCGTGTCGACATCCGCAGGATCGGCATCGCGCAGGAACGCGAGTTCCTCGCCCAATTCGGCGAGCAAGGCCTCGGGCGTCGACGCATCGCTCAACACCCAGCGCACCTGGCCCTTCGCGTGCACGGCTTTCGCGAACGGGCACAGGTTGAGCCCGATGACGGCGCGTTCGAGCCAGCGGCGGGTGTCGGCGATGGGGTCTGCGGGACGGCTGTCATTGGGCAAGTTCATGACGCAAGGTTACCGGATGCGCGATGGGTGGCGTCCGACGCCGCCTTGCCCCAAGCTTGCGCGATGGACTCCCCCGCCCACACCGATCGCCGCCGACAGTTGCGCGCGATCGGCCTGATGCTCATCGCCGTGCTGATGTTCGCGTTGATGGATTCGGCGCTGAAGATGCTGTCGGTCCACTATCCACCGTTCCAGGTGGCGGCGATCCGCGGCCTCGCCTCGCTCCCGCTCGTGCTCACATGGGCGCTGGTGACGGTTGGATTGATACCGTTGTTCCGCGTGCGCTGGTCGCTGCATCTGCTGCGCGGCGTGCTCGGCATCGTGATGATGGTGGCCTTCGTCTATGCGTTGAAGTCGTTGCCGTTGTCGACGACGTATTCGATCTTCTTCGTCGCGCCCTTGTTGATCACCGCGTTGTCCGTGCCGTTCCTCAAGGAAAAGGTGGGCCCGCGGCGATGGACCGCGATCGCGATCGGCCTGGTCGGCGTGCTCGTCGTGTTGCGTCCGACCGGGCAGGGCGTGTTGAGCCTGGCGGGCATGGCCGTGTTGTTGTCCGCGCTGGCGTATGCGATTTCGGCGATCACCGTGCGCCTGCTCGCGAAGACCGACTCGGTGCAATCGATGATGGTGTGGTTGCTCGCGATGATGGCGATCGGTGCCGGCGCGCTCGCGTATCCCGATTGGGTGCCGGTCCAGCGCGAGCACTGGCCGTTGATCGCATTCCTCGGTGTCGCGGGCGCCTTCGGGCAGTACGCGATCACCCTCGCGTTCAAATGGGGCGAAGCCTCGCTGATCGCGCCGCTCGAATACACCGCGCTCGTGTGGGGCGTGTGCCTGGATCTGTTCTTCTGGGGCGTGCTGCCCGATACCGTCACGTGGATCGGTGCCGCGATCATCATCGCGAGCGGCCTGTATCTGCTGCGTCGCGAAAAGGTGCACGCCGAATCCGAGCACCCGTGACGCAAAAGCCCCTCTCCCATCGGGAGAGGGGTTGGGGAGAGGGTCCGGGTACGGGATCGTTGCTTAAAAGCGCGCGCCGACACCCACGCCGACGACCCACGGATCCAGGTCCACTTCACCCACGGGCACGCCGGCCACGTTGGCCTCCGAATCGCTCTTCAGGTAACGCGCATCCGCACGCGCGAACACGCGATCGGTGATGTTGAAGTCCGCGCCGACCGTCGCGATCGGCCCCTTCGGCGTGTCCATGCCGACATGGTTGCCGCCCGCGACCGTGGGGTCGAAACGCTCATCGTCGATGTTCGATTCGTAGTAACCCAGGCCCACGAACGGGCGAATCGGCTGCGATGCCTGCCCGAAGTGATACTGGCCGCTCACCGCGATCGGCTGCTGTTTGTAGGAACCGCGCCCACCGTTTGCGAGATTGACGTCCGTCTTGAACTTGTCGGGCGTGCCCCACAGCTCGACTGCCCAATGATCGTCGACGTGCCATGCACCGCTCAGCGTCGCGGCGCCGTTGCCATCCAGGTCCGCCGACTGCCCGGCGATCGTGCCCGGATTCGACTTCGGCACCATGTGTGCGTAACCACCCACCACGCTGAAACGCTTGGGCGTCGTGGTCGACGTCGTCGTCGTGGTCTCGGTGGAACTGGTGTCTTGTGCGAAAGCCATCGACGTGGCCGCAAATGCGGCGGCGATGGCGAGGGCCTGATAAGTCTTGCGCATGGAATCTCCTCGTTGTGTTCTGGGCCCCGGGGAGATGGGGCGAGGCCATCCTTGCGAGGCCTGCATGAACCACAACGGATGCGGCGTGCGCGCGCCGCGCGATCAGTGGCGGAATTTCACCGCGAACGCAACTCGATGACGCAAGCGTTCAGCTTCGCGCGCGACGCACCGCGTCGCGCGACATCGGCCTCACGCGTTTTCGGGCACCGGGTGGATGGCCTGGATCACGACCGTGTCGAACACCTGCAACGACTGTTGCGGTTGCACGAACACGAATTCGGATTTCATCGAACCCTGCACGCCATGGAAGACGAACGCGGCGTCTTCGCAAGCGACTTCATCGTAAGCAGCGGGGGCGGCTTGCTCGGACACGCCGGCGCCAACGCCACCGACGACCAGCAGGCTGAGTGCCATTACGCCGCGCCACAGGACATGTTGAACGGAATACATGACGGACCTCGCACCGTGGCAGGAGGGGGATTTGCTTGCCACGGTAGGGAAGATGCGCCTTCCTTGCGGATGGTTGCAGTCCCATGCGCCACCATGACGTCAGTCATGGCTCCCACCGGCACGTGAAGTTCCGGCACGACGGTTGCATGATCGCCCCATCGACGAGGAGATGGACCGATGCGTGGCATGAAGCTTGCGTTGAACAGCGGCCTGGCACTGGCGCTCGCCATGGCCTGCGGCAGTGCAGCGGCGAAAGACCTGCAGTGCGATGTCGACAGCGACTACGACCTCAACGTCACCGACAAGTCGGTGATCCTGACGAAGGAAACGGGCACGCCCAAGGCGATCGTCATGCGCGATGGACGCATGTTCATCGACAACGCCTGGGTCAACCTCAGCAAGGACGACAGCCGGCGCATCGCCGATTACGAGAAGCACGTCCGCGCCACGCTGCCGCTGGCCGCGCAGATCGGCCGCGACGCGGCGGACATCGCCTTCACCGCGCTGGGCGAAGTCGCCACCGGCCTGAGCGCCCATCCCGAACAGACCCGCGCGGCCCTGGCCAAGTCGCGGGCCGACATCGACAAGCACATGGCGAAGGCCGTGTCGGCGAATCGTTTCAACGGCAACGAACTCGGCAACAGCATTTCGCACGCCATCTCCGAAGTGCTGCCGCCGGTCATCGGCGACATCGTGGGCGGCGCGATCTCGGCCGCGTTCAGCGGCGACGATGCGCGCATCGAGCGCATGAACAACCTCGACAAGGAAATCGAGCGCCGCGTCCAGCCGCGTGCGAACCAGCTGGAAAAGCGCGCCGAAGCCCTGTGCCGCCGCATGGAAGCGCTCGACGCGATCGACAACGCGCTCGTGTATCGCCTGCCCGACGGCAGCCGCCTGGACCTGATCGACGCCAGGATGAAGGTTCGCAACGACTACCACTGACCTCGCGTCAGGCCCCAATCGCGCCGGTTGACCCCGGCGCTTCCCCCACCGCCCGTGCCTCCCCCGCGGGCGTTTTTTTTGGTCTCGCGTGCAACGGTTGGCGCGCTGTCCCGTGGCGGCCACAATAGACGGCCAATCTCCACGGAAGTCGCCAGCCATGGCCGGAACCCAGGAAGCCAAAGTCCCCGACATCGGCGGTTACGACGACGTGCCCGTCATCGAGTTGCTCGTTGCCGTCGGCGACACCGTGAAGGCCGACCAGGGCCTGGTCACGCTCGAATCGGACAAGGCGACGATGGAAGTGCCCGCGCCGTTCGCCGGCGTGGTGCGCGAGTTGAAGGTGAAGGTGGGCGACAAGTTGTCGGAAGGCAGCGTCGTCGCGTTGATCGAAGCCGCGGATGCGGCGGCGAGCGCGAAGCCTGAGGAAGCGAAGGCGCCCGCGCCCGCAGCGCCCGCCCCGGCCACGCCACCGCCGACAAAGGCGACGTCGGAAACAGGCGAGCGTGTCGAACCCGTCGCCCCTTCCACGCAACCCGATCGCATCGCGCAGCAGTCGATCCAGGCCGCCACGCTCGACAGCAAGCCCGGCATCGATGCCGAAGCGCAGCCGCCGCGTTCGCCGCCGGTCGCGTTCGACGCCGATGGTCTGCTGCCCGACAAGGTGCCCTATGCGAGTCCCGCCGTGCGCCTGTTCGCGCGCGAACTCGGCGTGGATCTCACGCAGATGCAGGGCAGTGGCCGCAAGGGGCGCATCGAAAAGGAAGACGTCCAGAATTTCGTGAAGCGTGCGCTGGCCGGTGGTGTCGCACCGTCGTCCGGTGCCGCGCCCGCGGGCGGCGGCTTGAACCTGCTGCCGTGGCCGCATGTCGATTTCAGCAAGTTCGGCGAAATCGAAACCAAGCCGCTCACGCGCATCCAGAAGATCGCCGGCGCCAACCTCGCGCGCAACTGGGCGATGATCCCGCACGTCACGCAACACGACGACGCGGACATCACCGACCTGGAAGCGCTGCGCGTTGCGCTCAACAAGGAAAACGAGAAGGCCGGTCTCAAGCTGACGATGCTCGCTTTCATCATGAAGGCCTCGGTCGTCGCGCTGCAGAAGTTCCCGACGTTCAACGCATCGCTGGACGCCAGCGGCGAGAACCTCACGCTCAAGAAGTACTTCCACATCGGCTTCGCCGCCGACACGCCGAACGGCCTGGTCGTGCCCGTCGTGCGCGACGTCGACAAGAAGGGCGTGCTGCAGATCGCGAAGGAAACCGCGGAACTCGCGGGCAAGGCGCGCGAAGGCAAGCTTTCGCCCGCCGACATGAGCGGCGGTTGCTTCTCCATCAGTTCGCTCGGCGGCATCGGCGGCACGGCGTTCACGCCGATCGTCAACGCGCCGGAAGTCGCGATCCTGGGCGTGTCGAAGTCGTCGACCAGGCCGGTGTGGGACGGCAAGCAATTCCAGCCGCGCCTGGTGTTGCCGCTTTCGCTGAGCTACGACCACCGCGTGATCGACGGCGCCGCCGCCGCGCGATTCACCGCGTTCCTGGCGCAACTGCTCGGCGACATGCGTCGGGCGACGCTGTGAGCGAGGTCGTCGCGACCACCGGCCTGCGCCGGCGGAACAGTCTGCTGGCGGTGATTGGCGCGTATTTCGCCGCGCCTGCGGCGTTCGCCTATGTGCAACGCCTCCGATGGGGCGTCGCGTTCGCACTCGCGATGCCGGTGATCACGTTCGTGGGTGCGCACACCGGCTTGATGTTCGCGCCGTACGGCTATTGGGTCATGTTGGCGATCGGGTTCGCGCTCTTGCTTTGTTGCGTCGTCATGGCGTTCCGCTTTGCACGCGCCATGCCCGAGGGCGCACCGCCGCGCTGGTACAACCGCTGGTACCACTATGTCTGGCTTGCGGCGTTGCCCATCGTGGCGATGAATCTGGTAGCGCAGCATCGTGGAGCGATCTTCGGCGCCGAACCCTTTCGCATCCCATCGACCGCGATGGAGCCGACGCTCACGCCGGGCGACTTCATCACCGTGGACTATCGCGCAGGCGCAATGGCGAAGATCGAACGCGGCGACATCGTGATCTTCGCTCCGCCGCATCATCCGGACCAGCGTTGGATCAAGCGTGTCGTGGGCTTGCCCGGTGAGCGCGTCGACGCTTCCGGCGAACGCGTGTCGATCGACGGCGTGCCGCTGCGCGAAACATGGCGCACGACGCCCAACGTCGGCGCTTCGCCGGGGACGTACGAGCGCATCACGCTCGGTCCCGACGATTACTTCCTGATGGGCGACAACCGCCCCAATTCGGAAGACAGCCGCTACACCGGTCCGGTCGAACGCGCCGCCATCCAGGGCAAGGCGCGCACGATCTGGCTTCACTGGATGAAGCCGGAAGGCTTCGACGCATCGCGCATCGGCCCGATCGATCCGCCCGCACGCTGAGGACGCCCCCATGGCACGCACCGAAGTAAAGGTTCCCGACATCGGCGGCTACGACGACGTTCCGGTGATCGAATTGCTCGTCAAAGTCGGCGACACTGTGAAGCAGGACCAGGGCCTGGTCACGCTCGAATCGGACAAGGCGACGATGGAAGTCCCGTCGTCGGTGGCCGGCAAGATCGCCGAGTTGAAGGTGAAGATCGGCGACAAGTTGTCGGAAGGCAGCGTCGTTGCGATCGTCGAAAGCGAAGGCGCGAGCGATGCGCCCGCGAAGGCCGAAGCACCCGCGAAGGCGGAAGCCCCTGCGAAAGCAGAAGCGCCGAAAGCCGCGCAGCCCGCCGCGCCCGCGCACGCAACGCCGGTCACGCCGTCGCCCGCGACGCCGTCGAGTGGCCCCGCACCCGCCGCCGCGACCGGTCGCAAGGCCGACATCGAATGCCAGATCGTCGTGATCGGTTCGGGTCCCGGCGGCTACAACGCCGCGTTCCGCGCGGCCGATCTCGGCATGGACACGGTGATCGTCGAACGCTACGCCGCACTGGGTGGCGTGTGCCTCAATGTCGGTTGCATTCCGTCGAAGGCGCTGCTGCATGCGGCGGCCGTCGTCGATGAAGCCGCGCATGCGAAGGACTTCGGCATCACCTTCGGCGCACCCAAGATCGAACTCGATGCGCTGCGCAAGTACAAGGACAAGGTCGTCGGCCAGCTCACCAAGGGCCTGGCCGGCATGGCGAAGCAGCGCAAGGTGCGGCAGGTGCAGGGCACGGCGAAGTTCGTTTCGCCGAATGAATTGGAAATCGTCGGCGAAGGCGGCACGCAATTGCTGCATTTCCAGTACTGCATCATCGCGGCCGGCTCGCAGCCGGTGAAGCTTCCGAGCTTCGACTGGACCGACAAGCGGGTCATGGATTCGACCGATGCGCTGGAGTTGGCGGAGATTCCGAAGACCTTGCTCGTCGTCGGCGGCGGCATCATCGGCCTGGAAATGGCGAACGTGTTCCGCGCGCTCGGCAGCGAAGTGACGATCGTCGAATTGCTCGATCAGTTGATGCCCGGTGCGGACGCGGATCTCATCCGGCCGCTCGCCGCGCGCCTGAAGAAGCAGGGCGCCAAGGTGCACCTGAAGACGAAGGTCGTCGCCAGCGAGGCGAAGAAGGGCGGCATCGACGTTTCGTTCGAAGGCGAAAGCATTCCCGAGCGCAAGACGTTCGATCGCGTGCTCGTCGCGGTGGGTCGCAGTGCGAACGGCGGCAAGCTCGACGCCGCACGCGCAGGCGTCAACGTCACCGAGCGCGGTTTCATTCCCGTCGATCGCCAGATGCGCACCAACGTGCCGCACATCTTCGCGATCGGCGATCTCATCGGTAACCCGATGCTCGCGCACAAGGCCTCGCACGAAGGACGCCTGGCCGCGGAAGTCGCCAGCGGCATGAAGCGCGAGTGGGTCGCGCGCGTGATTCCGTCGGTCGCGTACACCGATCCGGAAATCGCGTGGGTCGGCGTGACGGAGACCGAAGCGGCGGCGAAGGGATTGAAGGTCGGGGTCGGCAAGTTCCCGTGGGCCGCGAGCGGCCGTGCGATCGGTATCGATCGCACCGAAGGCTTCACCAAGCTGATCTTCGATGAAGCCACGCATCGCGTGATCGGCGGCGGCATCGTCGGCGTGCACGCGGGCGATCTCATCAGCGAGATCGCGTTGGCGATCGAGATGGGCGCGGATGCCGAAGACATCGGCTCCACCATTCATCCGCATCCGACGCTGAGCGAGTCGGTGGGGTTTGCTGCGGAAGTGTTTGAAGGGACGGCGACCGACATCTACGCGCCGAAGAAGAAATAGATCAAAAGCGTTACCCCCTCCCTGCCTCCCCCTGCACGCAGGGGGAGAGGACAGAGTGTGATTCGCGCGATGCGCGAACCACGGCATTCAACAAGGCGAAGCCCCGACGCGACGAGACGCCGGGGCTTCGATGAGCCTGCCGCGAGGACCGACGAGGAAGTAGCGACAGCCTCGGATCTCACTGACCGGCGTCCCGCGGAAAGGTTCCTCGTGTTCGCGCGAGCCGTGCGGGCGAAGCGTTCACGCGGCTAAATGCCTGATTTCCGGTGCTTCCGGCGGTTGCCGCCCGTCCGGCGCCGTTCTATACTTTCGGGGCTTCGCGGAGCCCTTATCGGTCCGCAGCCTCTGTCACCTCCCCCGGATCACGCGCGTGCTGAACACCGTCGCCGCCGGCCGGAGGCTGGCGCAGCGTACGGCCGCCACGCAGGCGCTCGTGACGCTGGCGACAGCCCTGGCCTGCCTGATGTCCGGCCGTGAAGCCGCGCTCGGTGCGCTGGTGGGCGGTGGTGCGATGACGCTCGGTGGCCTCGTGGCCGCATGGAGCGCCTTCGGAGGCGGCGTGCAGGGAGCGGGCATGGCGCTTGGGCGCCTGTTGCTCGGGCTGGCCGCGAAGTGGTTGGTCGTGATCGTCGGGATCTTCCTGGCCATCGCGGTGTGGCACCTGCCCCCGGTGGCGGTGCTCGGCGGCGCGGCGATGGCCGCGGTCGCCATGTTGGTCGCGACGAAATTTTGGGCGTGAGTGGCTTTTGGAATCGAGGATCTGGCGTGAGTCCTGAAAAGAGCAGCGGTGGCCTGACCGAATACATCGTCCACCACCTGACGCACTGGAAAGTGCAGGTGCTGGGCCACGATTTCCATCTGGATTCGTGGATGGTCGCGCTGGGCGTCGGCCTGCTGGGCTGCTTCCTGCTGTGGACCCAGGCGCGCAAGGCGACGTCGGGCGTTCCGTCCAAGCCGCAGGCCTTCGTCGAAATGGTCGTCGAGTTCGTCGACAGCCAGGTCAAGGACACCTTCCATGGCGACCGCCGCTTCATCGCGCCGCTCGCGCTGACGATCTTCGTCTGGGTGTTCTTCATGAACGCCATCGACCTGTTGCCGCTGGATATCGTCAACGCCGCGGTCTACAACGTGGGCGGCGCCGAAGCGATGCACCACACCTTCCTGCGCCCGGTGCCCACCGCCGACGTCAACACGACGTTCGCGATGTCGATCACCGTGTTCTTCCTGATCATCTTCTACTCGATCAAGGCCAAGGGCGGCTGGGGCTTCACGAAGGAGCTGTTCACCGCGCCGTTCCATGCGCACGGCACGTTCGCGAAGATCATCCTCGCGCTCCCGAACCTCTTCCTCAACCTCGTCGAGTACCTGTCCAAGCCGGTGAGTCTGGGCATGCGACTTTTCGGCAACATGTACGCCGGCGAGCTCGTCTTCATGCTGATCGCGGGCCTGTTCGCCTCGTGGGTGACCTTCCCGTTCGGCGTGGCCTTCAACTCGATCTGGGCGATCTTCCACATCCTGATCATCCTGCTGCAGGCCTTCATCTTCATGGTGCTGACCGTCGTGTACCTCGCGATGGCGCACGAGCATCACTAAAAGTTTTTTCGCGGCACGCAACACCACCTGCTTCAAATCAATATTCCGCTTCACCCTTCAAACCAACTGCTTAAGTCATCCGGAGATCCACCATGGAATTCATCGCCAACGTCCAGGGCCTCACCGCCGTCGCCATCGGCATCATCGTCGGCCTGGGTGCGCTCGGCGCCGCCCTCGGCATCGGCATCATGGGTTCGAAGTTCCTCGAATCCGCCGCCCGCCAGCCGGAGCTCGTCCCGATGCTCCAGGGCCGCATGTTCCTGCTCGCCGGCCTGATCGACGCGGCGTTCCTGATCGGCGTCGGCGTGGCGATGATGTTCGCGTTCGCCAACCCGCTGCTCGCCGCGCTGCAGAACGCAGCCGCCTAAGCAGCATCCGCGCGCACGCCATGACGGCGTGCGCGTCGTTGGACCCGGCGTTGCGGCATCCGGCCGCAGCGTCTTCGATTCGCAGGGCATGACATGAATCCGAATATCACCTTGCTTGGCCAGATGATCTCGTTCGCGATCCTCATCTGGTTCACTGTGAAGTTCATCTGGCCGCCGCTGATGAAGGCGATCGAAGACCGTCAGCAGAAGATCGCCGAAGGTCTCGCCGCCGCCGACCAGAGCCAGAAGAACCTGGCCCAGGCGCAGGACAAGGTCAACGAAGAACTCAAGGGCGCGCGCGTCAAGGCCAACGAGATCATCGAGCAGGCCCACGCCCGCGCGAACCAGATGATCGACCAGGCCAAGAACGACGCGATCGCCGAAGCCAACCGCCAGAAGGCGCTGGCCGAAGCGGAAATCACCGCCGCCGCCAACCGTGCGAAGGAAGACCTGCGCAAGCAGGTGTCCATGCTCGCGGTGACCGGTGCCGAAAAGCTGCTCAAGCGCGAGATCGACGCCAACGCCCACAAGGCGTTGATCGACGACCTGGCCGCGCAGCTCTGAGGACGCATCGATGAGCAAGGCCCTGACCCTCGCCCGTCCCTACGCCCGCGCCGCGTTTTCGCTGGCGCAGGACGGCAACGCGCTCGCCGGCTGGTCCGACGCGCTCGGTTTCTCCGCGCGCGTCGCCGCCGATCCGCAGGTCGCCTCGCTCCTGGGCAACCCGGCGCTGACGGTGGCCGACGCGGTGGCGTTGCTGACGCCGCCGCAGGTGTCGATCGACGGTGAAACGTACGCGCGCTTCCTCGCGCTGCTCGCCGACAACCGCCGCCTGCCGGCGCTGCCGGAAATCGCGGGCCTGTTCGACGAACTGCGCTTCGAAGCCGAACGCGTCGTCAAGGCGCGCGTCACCTCCGCCACGCCGCTGCCGGCCGCCGAGCTCGCCACGATCAAGGCCGCGCTGGTCAAGCGCTTCGGCCGCGAGGTGGAAGTCGAGACCGCGGTGGACGAATCGCTGATCGGCGGCGCGGTGATCGACGCAGGCGACGTGGTCATCGATGGCTCGTTGCGCGGAAAGCTCGGTCGCCTCCAGGCCGCGCTGTCCAACTAATTCTTTGCTAATCGTCGGCGGCAACGTCGGCAAATCGGGAAAAACACATGGCTACCACGCAGCTCAACCCGTCCGAAATCAGCGAACTGATCAAGACCCGCATCGAGAAGGTCAAGCTCGCTGCCGAAGCGCGCAACGAAGGCACCGTGACCTCGGTGTCGGACGGCATCGTGCGCATCCACGGCCTGGCCGACGCGATGCAGGGCGAAATGATCGAGCTGCCGAACGCGACCTACGCGCTGGCGCTGAACCTGGAGCGCGACTCGGTCGGCGCCGTGGTGCTCGGTGACTACGAACACCTGCGCGAAGGCGACACCGCCAAGACCACCGGCCGCATCCTCGAAGTGCCGACCGGTCCGGAAATGCTCGGCCGCGTCGTCAACGCGCTGGGCGAGCCGATCGACGGCAAGGGCCCGATCGAAGCCAAGACCTCCGCGCCGGTGGAAACCATCGCCCCGGGCGTGATCTGGCGCAAGTCGGTCTCCCAGCCGGTGCAGACCGGTTACAAGTCCATCGACTCGATGATCCCGATCGGCCGCGGCCAGCGCGAGCTGATCATCGGCGACCGCCAGACCGGCAAGACCGCGGTGGCGATCGACGCGATCATCAACCAGAAGAATTCC
The DNA here is from genome assembly GCF_009740395.1 of Noviluteimonas gilva. Lineage (GTDB taxonomy): Bacteria > Pseudomonadota > Gammaproteobacteria > Xanthomonadales > Xanthomonadaceae > Noviluteimonas > Noviluteimonas gilva. Next base: position 337,186 of record NZ_WOXT01000001.1, on the reverse strand, counting down.
GGCGTTAAGTGCATCTACGTCGCGATCGGCCAGAAGAACTCCACGATCGCCAACATCGTGCGCAAGCTCGAAGAGTTCGGCGCGATGGCGTACACGACGGTCGTCGCCGCCTCGGCGTCCGAATCGGCCGCGATGCAGTACATCGCCGCCTACTCGGGCTGCACGATGGGCGAATACTTCCGCGACCGCGGCGAAGACGCGCTGATCGTGTACGACGATCTGTCCAAGCAGGCCGTCGCCTACCGCCAGATCTCGCTGCTGCTGCGCCGCCCGCCGGGCCGCGAAGCCTACCCGGGCGACGTCTTCTATCTGCACTCCCGCCTGCTCGAGCGCGCCGCGCGCGTGTCCGAGGAGTACGTGGAGAAGTTCACCAACGGCGCCGTCAAGGGCAAGACCGGCTCGCTCACCGCGCTGCCGATCATCGAAACGCAGGCCGGCGACGTCTCGGCGTTCGTGCCGACCAACGTGATCTCGATCACCGACGGCCAGATCTTCCTCGAAACCGACCTGTTCAACGCCGGCATCCGCCCGGCCGTGAACGCCGGCATCTCGGTCTCGCGCGTCGGTGGCGCTGCGCAGACCAAGATCATGAAGAAGCTCTCGGGCGGCATCCGCATCGCGCTCGCGCAGTACCGTGAGCTGGCGGCGTTCGCGCAGTTCGCTTCGGACCTCGACGACGCCACGCGCAAGCAGCTCGAGCGCGGCCAGCGCGTGACCGAACTGATGAAGCAGAAGCAGTACGCGCCGATGTCGGTCGCCGAGCAGTCGCTCTCGATCTACGCCGTCGACAAGGGCTACATGGACGACGTGCCGGTGGCCAAGATCGGCGCGTTCGAAGCCGCCCTGCAGGCCCACTTCGCCAACACGATGGGTAACGTCGTTTCGAAGATCAACGAATCCGGCGACTGGAACGACGAGCTCGAGGCTTCGTTCAAGAAGGGCATCGAAGAGTTCCGTTCGACCGGCACCTGGTAATCGGAGACGTACGATGGCTGGTGGTCGCGAAATCAAAACCAAGATCAAGAGCGTGCAGAACACCCGCAAGGTGACGCGCGCGCTCGAGATGGTCTCGGCGTCCAAGATCCGCAAGGCGCAGGACCGCATGAAGGGCTCGCGCCCGTATGCGCGTGCGATGAAGCAGGTGATCGGCCATCTCGCCCAGGCGAACTCCGAATACCGCCATCCCTACCTGGTGCAGCGCGCGGACGTGAAGCGCGTGGGTTACATCGTCGTTTCGTCGGACCGCGGTCTCGCGGGCGGCCTCAACAACAACCTGTTCCGCAAGATGCTGGCCGAGTTCCGCCAGTTCCAGCAGCAGGGGATCGAGGTCGACGTGGTCACCATCGGCCAGAAGGCCTCGGTGTTCTTCCGCCGCATCAAGGTCGGCATGCTCGCCTCGGTCACGCACCTGGGCGACACGCCGCACGTCGAGCAGCTGGTGGGCGTCATCAAGGTGATGCTGGATGCCTACCAGGCCGGTACGGTCGACAAGGTGTTCCTCGCCTACAACGACTTCGTCAACACGATGACGCAGAAGGCGACGTTCGACCAGTTGCTGCCGCTGCCCGCGTCGGAAACGCAGGTCGCCAAGCACGACTGGGACTACCTGTACGAACCCGACGCGCAGGCCGTGCTGGAGCACGTGCTGACGCGTTACATCGAATCGCTGGTGTACCAGGCGGTGCTCGAGAACGTGGCGTCCGAACATGCCGCGCGCATGGTCGCGATGAAGTCCGCGTCCGACAACGCCACCAAGCTGATCGGCACGCTGAACCTGGTCTACAACAAGGCCCGCCAGGCGGCGATCACGCAAGAAATCTCCGAAATCGTCGGTGGCGCCGCCGCGGTTTAAACCGCGCGCGCCAACCGGAAGCAATCAAGAGTTACTACTGAGGCTATGGCAATGAACCAGGGCAAGATCGTTCAGATCATCGGCGCGGTCGTCGACGTCGAATTCCCGCGCGAGAACGTGCCGAAGGTGTACGACGCGCTGAAGGTGCAGAACACCGACATCACGCTGGAAGTCCAGCAGCAGCTCGGCGACGGCATCGTGCGCTGCATCGCCCTCGGTTCGACCGACGGCCTGAAGCGCAACCTGATCGCCGACAACACCGGCCGCGGCATCTCCGTGCCGGTCGGCAAGGGCACCCTGGGTCGCATCATGGACGTGCTCGGCACGCCGATCGACGAAGCCGGCCCGGTCAAGGCCGACACGCAGTGGGAAATCCACCGCGCGGCGCCGTCGTACGAAGAACAGTCGGCGGGTAACGAACTGCTCGAAACCGGCATCAAGGTCATCGACCTGATGTGCCCGTTCGCCAAGGGCGGCAAGGTCGGCCTGTTCGGCGGCGCCGGCGTGGGCAAGACCGTCAACATGATGGAACTGATCAACAACATCGCGACCGAGCACTCGGGCCTGTCGGTGTTCGCCGGCGTGGGTGAGCGCACCCGCGAAGGCAACGACTTCTATCACGAGATGCAGGAATCGGGCGTCGTCAACGTCGCCGAGCCGGAGAAGTCCAAGGTCGCCATGGTGTACGGCCAGATGAACGAGCCGCCGGGCAACCGCCTGCGCGTCGCGCTCACGGGCCTGACGATGGCCGAGTACTTCCGCGACGAAGGCCGCGACGTGCTGCTGTTCGTCGACAACATCTACCGCTACACGCTGGCCGGTACCGAAGTGTCGGCGCTGCTCGGCCGCATGCCGTCGGCGGTGGGCTACCAGCCCACGCTCGCCGAGGAAATGGGCGTGCTGCAGGAACGCATCACCTCGACCAAGACCGGTTCGATCACCTCGATCCAGGCCGTGTACGTGCCCGCGGACGACCTGACCGACCCGTCGCCGGCGACCACGTTCGCGCATCTCGACGCCACCGTCGTGCTCTCGCGCAACATCGCCTCGCTGGGTATCTACCCGGCGGTCGACCCGCTCGACTCCACCTCGCGCCAGCTCGACCCGAACGTGATCGGCAACGAACACTACGACACCGCGCGTCGCGTGCAGTCCACGCTCCAGAAGTACAAGGAGCTCAAGGACATCATCGCGATCCTCGGCATGGACGAGCTGTCCGAAGAAGACAAGCAGTCGGTCTCGCGCGCGCGCAAGATCGAACGCTTCTTCTCGCAGCCCTTCCACGTGGCCGAAGTGTTCACCGGTTCGCCGGGCAAGTACGTGTCGCTGAAGGACACGATCCGCGGCTTCAAGATGATCGTCGACGGTGAACTCGACCACCTGCCCGAGCAGGCGTTCTACATGGTCGGCAGCATCGACGAAGCGATCGAGAAGGCCAAGAAGATCGCCGCCTAAGGAGCACCTGGCATGGCATCCACCATCCGCTGCGACATCGTCAGCGCCGAAGCCGAGATCTTCCGCGGCGAAGCCGAACTGATCGTCGCCACCGGCGAGTTGGGCGAGCTCGGCATTGCGCCGAAGCACGCCCCGCTCATCACGCGTCTGAAGCCGGGCAAGGTCGTCGTGACCCTGCCTGGTGGTGAAAAGCTCGACTTCGCCATCTCCGGCGGCATCCTCGAGGTGCAGCCGCAGGTCGTCACCGTCCTCGCCGACACCGCCGTGCGTGCGCAGGACATCGACGAAGCCGCGGTCCGCGCCGCGAAGGAAGAAGCAGAGCGCATCCTCGCGCGCCGTGGCGAAGCGATGGAAATCGCCGAAGCCCAGGCCAAGCTGGCCGAAGTCACCGCGCAGATGCAGGCGCTGGAGCGCCTGCGCAAGAACCTCAAGCACTGAGGTTCGCGCAAACGCGATACGAAAAACGCCGGCCCAGTGCCGGCGTTTTTTGTTTGCGCGATTACTTCTTGTAAACCCAATGCCGCGACAGGAAGAACCCCGTCACCCCCAGCACGCCCTCGACGCCCGGCTTGGCCAGCCACGCCCACTTCAGGCCCAGGTGGTCGTCGATCGCGCCCATCGACCATGTGCTGATCGCGGTGGTCCCGAGCCACATCAAGATGAAGCGCGTGAGCTGTCGTCCGCCCACGACGGTGTCGTCGCCGCGGAAGGTGAGCTTGCCATTGAGCCAGTATCCGAGCGTCGCGCCCGCGACGCGGCCCAGCACGTTGGCCGCTTCGATCGCCATGCCCCAGTGGCTGAAAAGGACCATGACGCCCCAGTCCACCAGCCATTGCACGAAGCCGATGATCAGGTAGCCGCGCGCGTGTCGGCCCAGCGTCATGCGGCGGTCCTCGCGTCGCGAACTTCGGTCATCCCTGGACCCGTGAAGGAAAGTCGAACGCATCCTAGCAGCGGCCACCGCTAGAATCCGTCGAAACGTTTCCCCGGATCGGACCAGATGCCCGCACCCCTGCACGTCGTCATCCTCGCCGCCGGCGAAGGCAAGCGCATGCGTTCCTCGTTGCCGAAGGTGCTCCACCGCATCGCGGGCAAGCCGATGCTGGCGCAGGTGATCGCCGCCGCGCGCGCGCTGTCGCCCGAAGGCATCCACGTCGTGTATGGCCACGGTGGCGAGCAGGTGCAGGCCGCGTTCGCATCGCAGCCCGACCTGCAGTGGGCCGAACAGGCCAAGCAACTGGGCACCGCGCACGCGGTGCAGCAAGCGATGCCGAACGTGCCCGACGGCGCGCAAGTACTCGTGTTGTACGGCGATGTCCCGCTGATCACGCCGCAGACCCTGCGTCGCCTGCTCGACACGCCGGGCCGTCTCGCCGTGCTCGCGGCCGAACTGCCCGATCCGACAGGCTACGGCCGCATCGTGCGCGACGCCGAAGGCCGCGTCGCCTCCATCGTCGAACACAAGGACGCGACCAACGACGAACGCCAGATCCGTCTGGTCAACACCGGCGTGATCGCGGTCGAATCCACCGCGCTCAAGCGCTGGCTCGAACGCGTGTCCAACGACAACGCGCAGGGCGAGTACTACCTCACCGACGTCTTCCGCGAAGCCGCGTCCGAATTCAGCGCCGCCGAAATCGTCGTCGCGCCCGATCCGCTCGAAACCGAAGGCGCCAACGATCCCTGGCAGCTCTCGCAACTCGAACGCGCGTTCCAGCTGCGCACCGCGCGCGCGCTGTGCGGCGAAGGCGTGCGCTTCGCCGATCCCGCGCGCGTGGACATCCGCGGCGAAGTGCAAGTCGGCCACGACATCGAAATCGACGTGGACGTTGTGTTCGAAGGCACCGTCGTGCTCGGCGATGGCGTGCGCATCGGCCCGTTCTGTCGCCTGAAGGACGTCTCGCTCGCCGCGGGCACCGAAGTGCGCGCGCATTGCGACCTCGAAGGCGCGCGCACGGAAGGCGCGGTGATGATCGGCCCATTCGCGCGACTGCGCCCCGGCACCGTGCTCGCCGACGGCGTGCACGTCGGCAACTTCGTCGAAACCAAGAACGCGAAGCTGGGCGTCGGCAGCAAGGCGAACCACCTCACCTATCTCGGCGATGCGGTCGTCGGCGCGGGCGTCAACATCGGCGCCGGCACGATCACGTGCAACTACGACGGCGCCAACAAGTCGACGACGACGATCCACGATGGCGCGTTCATCGGTTCGAATTCCTCGCTCGTGGCGCCGGTGACGATCGGCAAGGACGCGACGATCGGCGCAGGCTCGGTGATCACCAAGGACACGCCCGAAGCCAAACTCACGATCGCGCGCGGAAAGCAGCAGACGATCGAAGCCTGGCATCGGCCGGTGAAGAAGCCGAAGTAATCGCGCGCCGCGTGGTCGATTACCAGGGCTCGTCGATCTCGTAGCATCCGCCGGGCTGGCGCAGCATCGCCTTGATGCCTTCGCCGCGACAGTCGGGCGCCGATTCGATTTTGCCGATGCCACCGCAGCGCGGCGAATCCGAACCCGCCGGTCCCGGTTCGCAGCAGAAGAACCCGTTCGCGTCGCACAAGGCCGGATGCGAGATGCCCGGATGCGCATCGATCACGCCGGTCGCGCAATCGGGGATGGCGATCCAACGCCAGCCTGCGACCACCGGCGCCGTCGGGCACGTTCCGCCCGCGGCCGGCGTCGTCGCACCGAAGCGCGCCGTCGCACCGAATCCCGACGTGCCGTTCAAGGTCAACGTGCACACCTGGTCCATCGCCGGGCAGTTGCCGCTCCATCCCTTGAAGCCGCCGCCGTTGGAATTGGGCGCGAGCGTCACGGTCTGCGATTCGGCGAACGTGGCGCTGCATGCGGTCAACGGCGCGCCGCTCGGCGACGTGCCGCACGTGATGCCGGCCGGATTGCTGACCACGCGGCCGCTGCCCAGGATCGACACGGTGATGGTGAACACCATGCGCTTGGACAACGGAATCGAGAGCGGCGGACTGTCGGTGACATCGGTGCGCATGCTCTTGTTGACGATGTCGATGGTGAAGTTCGACGGATCGGCGATCGTCGACGGCGCGCGCACGTAGAGACGGTACAACGGCGGCGACGACGCGGTCGTCGTGATGATCTGGAAATAGCCCGCGTTCGGCCCCGGGTTCGTGCCGCTGTCCTGCGGCAACACGATCGGCGCGGCGGTGCCCGAACGCAACGACACGGCGAAGGTGCTGCCGACCGGCGCGGTCACGCCGACGCGCACGCCGCGATTGCGCGTGGGCAGGATCGCCGGCGCAGGCGTGAGGCTGGTGATCGTGTCCCAACTGTTGTTCGGCCCCGGTGTTTCGAGGTCGACGAAGGCGGGCGACGGCAACGGACCGCTGCGTGTCTGGTTGTTGTCGCAGGCAGCGAACAGCGCGAGCGAAGCGACGACGGCGACCAGGGCGGCCTTCAGCACGGTACGCATGGTGTCCTCCTCAGGGCGGCGGCATCGCGTTGTCGGTGAACGGGCGCGTGGAAATCCACAACGTTTCGAGCCGGTGGTTGCGCGTCGTGTCGCTCGTGGTCGCCATCAGCGTCGTGACATCGCTCAGCGGCGACCAGATGCCGTTCAACGCGCTGTTGTTCCATTGGCGCGGCGTCGACACGACGCGGCCGAGGAGCATCTTGCGATCCGGCTGGAACATGACGTAGACCAGTTCGTCCACGCTCCCGGTCGCGCCCGTGGCCTCTTCGCCGAACAGCGGACATGTGCCCGCGGCGACATCGAACTGCATGGTGCTCGGCGTACCACCGGTGAGCGCGAGCACATCGTCGACGGGCCGCCACGTTCTGCCCTGCGACTGGCGCACCGTGTGGAACAGTCGGAACCGACTGTCGGTGCCCTGCGTTACGAAGAAGACCGAAATCATGCGCGGACGCGCCACCGCGGTGACGGCGACGACCGGTCCGAGGCTGCTGCCGAGCGCCTGCTGCACGTCGCCCCACGGGGAAACCGCGCGGAATCGGTTGAACGTGCTGCCCGATTCGGTGGTCGTCGTGCCGAAGTCGCTCGCCATGGCGTGGTACAGCACACCGTTGTCGATGGTGAGCATGTGCAGCTCGCGCGTGGCGACATCATCTTCGAACTGCGTCATCGCGCATTTCACCGATCCGTTCTGCGCGTGATTGCCCGCGGGCGCGCTCACGCGGGGTCGGCGGCGCCGAGGGCCCGATCAGCGGGCCGGGCGCATTCGGCACGAAGCGATCGTCGCCGTTCAATAGATCCTGGACGAAGGTCGCGGCGCGGATGTTGGACGCAGGCACGGGCACGCGCAGTTCGAACAACGAGGTCGTGCGGATGGTGCTGTCGTCCGACCGCGTCCCTGCGCATGCGAACATCTGCGGGCTCGCCACGCCCACCGGCATCAACTGCGGCGCGGTGCGAATGGCGGCGGCGCGATCGTCGACTTCCGTAAAGCCGCGATTCGCCGAACCGGTGAACAACGGCCCCGACCAGCGCCCGGTCGCATCCTGCGTGCTGATCGTCCACGCGCTCGCCGCGAAATCGTTGAAGGGCGCAGGCCGCGGCGCCGGATGCACCTGCGCGCGGAACACGACCGGCATCACCGGGTGGCGCAGCCAACCCTCGGAGAAGGCGAACACGTCGTTGCGCGAGCCCGGTGGTGTCGTATTGCCGCGCTGCCCCGTCGTTCCGTGCAGGCGGACGAAGCCATGCGCCGTTGCGGCGTCGGTGCGTTCGGAGGTGACCGGCGTGTTGCTCACCGGCGCGACCATCGAATCGGTGGCGAGCAATGCGCACATGGGGGCGACCGTGATCGTCTTGGTCACCGGGCCGGTGCCCGCCGGTGGCGTGCACGCGGGGAGCAACAACAACAGCAAGCACATCGTCGAGGAACGCATGCGCGTCTCCTCCGTCCAGCGAACGTCACCCCGTGCAACGCGCGCCCGCGTGGCGACCGGACACCCGAGGAGGGGATTGCGGAATGCTTACGTCAAATTCACGCCTGCTTTTTGTTCGGCGGCGCGATGCGCGTATTCAGGCCGGCAACGTCATCGCCACGCAGAGTCCGCCACCTTGGCGGTTGAGCAACGCGATGCGCCCGCCGTGCGCTTCCGCGATTTCGCGCGCGAGCGCCAGGCCCAAACCCGTGCCGTGGCGCTTGGTCGAATAGAACGGCAGCAAGGCATTGGCGAGCACCGCTTCGTTCATGCCGCTGCCGCGGTCGAGCACTTCGATGCGCCAGCTATCGGGCAAACGCTTCAACGCCAGCGCAACGTCGCCCGCAGGCGAACCGGACTCGTGCGCGTTCTTCAACAGGTTGAGCAGGCATTGCGACAACTGCGCGGCGTCGAAGCGCCCCACGCCGGGTTCTTCCGCGCCGTCGTAGACGAACTCCACCTGCGAGCGCAGCTGCGCGACGAAGCGCTTCCAATCCACCGCTTCCACGCGCGGCGCCGGCAACTTGGCGAAGCGCGCGTAATCGCGGATGAAGCCTTCGAGATGTCGCGCACGATCCTCGATCGTCGCCAGCGCGTTCGGCAGTCGTTCGTACTGCCCGCGCCGAACGAGCTCCGCACCCGAATGCGCGAGCGACGCGATCGGCGCCAGCGAGTTGTTCAACTCGTGGCTGATCACGCGGATCACTTTCTTCCACGTCTGCACTTCCTGGCGGCGCAGCTCCGCGGTGAGCTGGCGCAGCAGGATCAACTCGTGCTTGCGGCCGTTGAGGCGGAAGGTGCGGCGCGAGAGGTGGTAGATCTCTTCGTGTTCCTCGTCGCCGACGGTGAACATGCCGTCGCCACCGCGATGCAGCGCTTCGCTCAGCGCCTCCGGGGCTCGCTCGAGGATCTCGTCGAACGAGCGTCCTTCCACGCGCTTGCCGTCGCCGAGCAACTTGCGCGCGGCGAGATTGCCGTGCACGACGCGATGATGCGGATCGATCAGCACCATCGCCACCGGCGTGTGCTGCACCATCGTGTCGAGCAACAACTCGCGCTGCACCAGCGCCAGGCGTTGGTCGCGCAACGCATCGCCCAGCGCGTTGTGCGCATCGACCAGGTCGCCGAGTTCGTTCTTCGCATGCCACGACAGGCCGAAGCCGAAATCGCCGTCGCGATAGCTCGCCACCGTGCCCGCCAACGCGCGGAACAACGAGCGCATCGGCGCGAATGCGCGCCGCACGTGGTAGTACAGCAGGGGCAGCAGCATCGCCGGCGCGATCAGGATCGCCCACCACGGTTCTTCGAGCACCGCCGCCAGCAGCACCGCGACGACGGAGGTCAGCACGAGATAGGCCGCGGCCAGGATCGTGAAGGTCACGCTGAGCGTCAGTCGGCGATTGAACACGATGGCGCCTAGTCGCGCTTGATGCCGAGGCGGTCGAGCCGGCGATACAACGCCTGGCGCGACATGCCCAGTTCGCTCGCCGCCTGCGCGAGCACGCCGCCTGCGCGGTCGAGTGCGGATTCGATCGCGGCACGATCGGGTTCGTCGTTCGACGCGCTCGCTTGCACGGCCACGGGTGGCGCCTGCAGGCCGAGGTCTTCGGGCGTCAGTTCGTCGGCGCGCGCGAGCAATCCCGCGCGCTGCAGCGTGTTGCGCAACTCACGCACGTTGCCGGGCCACGCGTGCGCGCGCAGCGCACGTTCGGCCGCGGCGCCGATGCGCCGGCCCTCGGGCAGGAAGTGGCGTGCGAGCGGAAGGATGTCGTCGGGCCGTTGCGCGAGCGGCAACAACTTCAGTTCGATCGCATTGAGCCGGTAGAAGAGGTCTTCGCGAAATTGCGCCGCCGCGATGAGCGAGGCGAGGTCGGCGTTGGTCGCGCTGATCACGCGCACTTTGACTTCGCGCTCGCGATTGCTGCCCAGGCGTTGGAAGCGACCCGTTTCGAGCACGCGCAACAACTTCACCTGCCCGGCGAGCGGCAGCGTGCCGATTTCGTCGAGGAACAAGGTGCCGCCGTCCGCGGCTTCGAACTTGCCTTCGCGCGCTTTGTTCGCACCCGTGTAGGCACCGGCGTCGGCGCCGAACAACTCAGCTTCGATCAAGTCGCCCGGCAACGCGCCGCAATTCACGGCGACGAACGGGCCGTTCCGCACGCTGGAATTCGCGTGGATGATCTCGGCGTACTTTTCCTTGCCGGTGCCGTTGGGGCCGGTGATCAACACGGGAAGATCCGAACGCGCGACCTGGCAGGCGAGCATCAGCGTCGCTTCGCTCGCCGCATCGGCGAACACCAGGCCTCTGAGATCATGTTCGCGCAGCAGTGCATCGCGACGACGGCGTTCACCGCTGCGATGGCGTTGTAGTTCGTCGCGCGTGGCCGCCAGTTCGAGCAGGTTGTTGACCGTCGCGAGCAGCTTGCGGTCGTCCCACGGCTTGGCGAGGTAATCGGCGGCGCCGGCCTTTACCAGGTCGACAGCCGATTCCAGGTGCGTCCACGCGGTGAGCAGGATGACGGGCAGGTCGGGGTGGCGTTCGCGGATCGCGCCGAACAAGGCCACGCCTTCCTCGCCCGAGGTCGTGTCGGCGTGGAAGTTCATGTCCTGCACGACCAGGTCGATCGGCTCGCGCGCGAGCAACGCCAGGCCATCGTCGGGCGAGGTGACCGAGCGCGTATCGATGTCGTGCAGCGAGAACAGCGTTTCCAGCGCCGTGGCGACGGCGGGGTTGTCGTCGATGACCAGGATCGTGGGCATGGCGCAAGCGTACCGAAAGAAGGGGGCCGCGCCGCATCCGGCGCGGCCCCCATGGCCCGTGGGAGGCCGGGAACCTCAGGTTGTGAAGATCAGACCGAGCGGGTGGCCACCGCCGGCGGCACCGCGGCGGCCTTGCGCGCGGGGCCGAACACCGAGATCTGTCCGAGCAGCCAGAGCACGAGCGCGCCGACCGGCAGGTACATCAAGGGCAGGCGCGGCAACTCGTACTTGCCCATCAGCAACTGGTTGATGCCGAAGGCGAGCACCATGCCCAGGAAGATGCCGAGCGTGGCCAGCAGGAAGTTCTCGGTCTGGAAGTAGCGCAGGATCTGGCCCTTGGTCGCACCGAGCGCACGCCGCACGCCGATCTGGCGCGTGCGCTGCTGCACCCAGAAGCTCGCCAGGCCGACGATGCCGAGCGCGGTGACGACCAGCAGCGCGACGCACACCGCCACCAGCATCCACGCCATCGAACGATCGCCCCGGAAGAACTCCGAGCGCATCTCTTCCATCGTCTGCTTTTCGACGATCAGTCGGTTGTTGGCGTTGCCCAGCAGCACCTTCTCCGCCGCATCGAGCGTCGCCTGCCGTTGCGAGGCATCGGCGATGCGGATCTGGTAGTTGCCGCCGATGGTGTACGGCGTGCGCACCGGAAGCAGCTGCGAGTACTCGAACGCGCCGAAGCCACCGTTGTTGTTCGGGCGGATCATGTGCTCGACGATGCCGACCACGCGCGTGGGATCGTCGCCCCAGCTGTAGTACTGCTTGCCGATCGGGTTCTCGCCGGGCCACAGCTTGTCGGCGGTGGCCTTCGACAGGATCGCCACGTGCGGCTGCACCTTGCTGTTCGGCTTGTCGAGTTCTTCCCAAGCCACGATGTCGTCGGCCGTGAAGTTGCGGCCGGCGACGAGCTTGAGGCCCATCGTGTCGAGGAACTGCACGTCGCCCATGTAGACGGTGGCGTTGAGGTTCTGGTGCGTCTGTTCCTTGGTCAGGTTGATGCTGCTGTTCCAGGAACTGTTGTTGAAGGGCACCTGGTTGGTGGTCGTGGCGTTCTTGACGCCGGGCAGCGAACGCAGCGCAACCAGGTCGGACTGCGTGAGCGCACCGGCGTTCTCGTCTGTGCCGATGCCGCCGACCTGCACGCGCACGATGTGCTGCTCGTCGAAGCCGCTGGTGCGGTTGATCGCTTCCAGTCGCTCGCTGATCAGGAACAAGGCGTTGCAGATGATCGCGCAGCTCAGCGCGATCTCGAGGACGATCAGCGATGCGGCGGTCTTGTGCCGGCGAAGCGTCGAAAGAATGGGGCGGAGTTCCATGGTGGGCCTCACTGCGACTTGAGTTGGACGGCGGGCGTCACCTGGCAGGCATGCCACGCGGGCACGAGGCCTGCGAGCACGCTGGCCAGGATGGCGAGCGCGAACGTCGTGATGAACATCGCCGGATCCAGGTGCGCGAGGTCCGCGTAGCCGACGGGCTGTTGCCGCACGGCCCACAGGCCGAGCATCGACAGGCCAAGGCCCAGCACGCCGCCGGCCAGGCCGACCGTGCCGGCTTCCACCAGGCACTGCGCGAAGATCGCGCGGCGCGACGCACCCAGCGCACGGCGCACGCCGATCTCGCCGGAACGACGCAGGAACTTCGCGAGCAGCAGGCCGACCGTGTTGAGCAGGCACACCGCGAGGAATCCGAACGCCAGCCACAGTTGCAGGCGCACGTCGCCCGGCACCACGCGGCGATAGTCGAGCCACTCCATGACGCTGCGCAGGCGCACGTTGGTCGGACGCTGGAAGCGGCCCGACGCACGCTGCTGGTCGGAGTAGTTCACCAGGTAACGCTTGTAGGCCTCGGCCTTCTCCGGCGTGTCGAGCTGCACCCAGTACTGCATCCAGGTGCACGGCGCGTTGACGCCGGTTTCGCCGTCCGGATCGTCCTCTTCCTTGCCGTCGTCCCAGCAGTTCATCGAGCCGTTGCGACCCATCTTGAGGTCGATCGCGGTGCTGAAGGGCAGGTAGATCTGTTCGGCCTCGCCGTAGCGGTCGGAGTTGAGGTCGTAGAACTTCGGCTTGGGCCGGAAGTCCTCCATCACGCCGACGACGCGAAAGTCGGTGCCGTCCATGCGCAACGTCTTGCCGACGGCCTGCACGCCGCCGTACAGCTTTTCGGCGAGCTTGCGCGTGATCACGGCGACGCGGTCGTGCGCATCGTCCTGTGCCTTCGACCAACCGTTGCCGGCGATGAAGGTCGGCTCGAACATCGGGAAGAAATCCGCCGACGTGTAACGCGCATCCAGGCCGAACGGCGCAAGGCCCTGCTTGTCCGGCTGCACGGCCACGCCGCCGCCGGTCATCAGCGCCTGTTTGTCGCCCTTGGCTTCGCGCAGGAGTTGCTCGGCGTCGAAGCGCGTGACCTGGTCGTCGGGCTCTTCGCCCGGCGTGTAGCCGTCCATGCTCTGCGGGTCGAGCTGCGGGGTGAAGAGCTTGGCGCTCTTGTGCGGGATCGGATCGCCGGAGAGCACGTGGAAGACGGTGAGCGTGGTCATGCTCGCGCCGATGCCGAGCGCGATCGCCAGCACCATCAGTGCGGTGAGGACGCGATTGCGCCGGAAACTGCGCAATGCGAGGTCGAAGTAGTAGGCGAACATGGGGGCGTCCTCTTACGGCGTTTCGGCGAGCGAGGCGGCGGCGACGCGGGTCAGGCTCGGCTCGACGGACAGGTCCGTCGCCATGCCGTCGACGATGTGCACGTTGCGCTGCGCGCGCGCGGCCAGTTCGGGATCGTGCGTGACCATCACGATGGTCGTGCCGGCGGCGTTGATTTCCTCCAGCAGCTCCAGCACGCCGCGCGCCATCTGCGAATCCAGGTTGCCCGTCGGTTCGTCGGCGAGCAGCAGGCGCGGCGAGCCGGCGAGCGCACGCGCGATGGCGGCGCGCTGCTGCTGGCCGCCCGAAAGTTCGGCCGGGTAATGCTTCATGCGCGAGCCAAGACCGACGCGGCTGAGCGCATCTTCGATGCGCGACTTGCGCTCGGCGGCGCTCATGCCGCGATAGCGCAGCGGCACGTCGACGTTGTCGAACAGGTTCAGGTCGGGAATCAGGTTGAAGCTCTGGAAGATGAAGCCGATCTTCTGGTTGCGCAGCTTGCTGCGCTGGTCGTCCGACATGCCGCGCACGTCGAGGCCGTCGAGGTGGTACTCGCCGCCGGTGAAGGTTTCCAGCAGGCCCGCGATGTTGAGGAAGGTCGTCTTGCCCGAGCCCGACGGCCCGGTGACGGCGACGAATTCACCTTCGCGCACATGCAGGTCCAGCGAACGCAGCGCGTGGGTTTCGACGAGTTCGGTGCGGTAGACCTTGGTGACCTGGCGCATGTCGAGCATGACGGTGTTCCTTCTTCTTGGGTTCGAGCGTGGATGCGGGAGGAGGTGAAAAGGTTGCGAATCAGTTGATGGCGATGCTTTCGCCGTCGCCGAACTGGTCGGCGCCGGAGACCACGATGCGGTCGCCTTCCTTCACGCCGTCGAGGATCTCGACCGCGCTGATGCTGCTGACGCCCAGGCGCACGGGCTTCTTGACGGCGGTGTCGCCATCCATGACCCACGCGCTGTTGCCGCCGCCTTCGTCGACGAACGGGCCGCGCTCGACCTGGAGCACGTTCTTGCGCGTGTCCATCACGATGCGCGCGGACAGGCGCTGGTTCTGGCGCAGGCCCGGCGGTTGCTTGCCGGAGAAACGCAGGCGGCTGGTGACTTCGCCGTTCACCACTTCCGGCGAGACCGCGGCGACGTGCGCTTCATACGGCGCGCCGCCCGAGCTGCGGATTTCCGCCGGCATGCCGATGCCGAGGTCGCGCGCGAAGCTTTCGGGGATGCGGATCTCGACTTCGAATTCGGTGAGGTCGACCACGCTGAGCACCGGCGCGTTCTGCGCGACGTTCGCGCGCTGCGCGATCTGCACCTGGCCGACCTGGCCATCGAAAGGCGCGCGCAGCGTGAGCGCGGCGACCTGGCGCTGGATTTCGGTGACGACCGCGCGCTGGCGATCGGCGAGCAGGCGCTTGTTGCGCGTGTCGAGCGTGGCGCCCTGGCCCGACAGGCCGACGTCGCCCTTGGCGTGCACCAGGCCGATGTCGGCGCTCTTCAGCGAGTCCTGCGCCTTCGCCACGTCGACCTGCGCCACCGCGCCGCCTTCGAACGCGCGCTGGTAACGCTCAAGGTCACGCACCGCGGCCTGGCGGACGATCTCCGCTTCGTCGAGCGACTTGCGCGCATTGGCGCGCGCCAATTGCGCATCGAGCGCGGCGCGGCTGGCTTCGGCTTCTAGGCTGGCGAGCGTGGACTCTTCCTGCGCGAGCTTGCTGCGCAACTCGGGGCTGTCGATCTCGGCGAGCGCCTGGCCCTTCTTGACCACGTCGCCCGCGACCACCTTGAGCGTGACCGTGCCGCCGGCGATCGCGTACAGCACCGGGCTGTTGGCGGCGATGACGCGGCCGTCGGCGGAGATGTCGCGCACCAGGTCGCCGCGCGTGACTTCCGCGATGCGCACGCGCGAGACATCGACCGAGCGATTGCCCGCGCTCCAGCCCGAGGCGACCCAACCGGCGAGCAGCAACAACCCGAGCCCCGCGCCGCCGGCGATGAGCCAGGACCGCTTGATCTTCGGCAGGCGGCGCGACGTGGAAGCGCCGGCAGCGCGGGTGGGGGGAGGAGAGAGCGGACGATCCTGTCCGGAGGTGTCGCGGATGGCCATGGTGGCGGGTTGGGCTCGCAAGGTGACTAAGTGCTGAGCAGCACGAAACATGCCAACGCCAAGCCATTGATTTAAAAGGGCGCGATCCCCACTGTCCGGGTGTCCACGCGGACACCACGCCGTCCGGCGGACAGTGTCCGCAGCTCATCGGTTGCGTCCGGGCCGTCCGCCAATTTCACGCGTCCACTAAACTGTGGACTCTCTGCAGGAGTCGAACCCCTCTATGTGCGGCATTGTCGGCGCGATCGCGGATCGCGATGTGGTTCCGGTCCTCATCGAAGGCCTCAAGCGACTGGAATATCGCGGTTACGACTCCGCGGGCATCGCGGTCGTCGACGCGAACGCCGGCGACGTGCGCCGCGTGCGCCGCACCGGCCGCGTGTCCGAAATGGAAGCGGCCGCGCAGGCCGAACATTTCGAATCGCGCTTGGGGATCGGCCATACGCGCTGGGCCACGCATGGCGGCGTCACCGAAGGCAACGCGCATCCGCACGTGAGCCACGGCGAACTCGCGCTGGTGCACAACGGCATCATCGAAAACCACGAACAGCAGCGCGAACGCCTGAGCAAGCTCGGCTACCAGTTCGAATCGCAGACCGACACCGAAGTCATCGCGCACCTGGTCCACCACTACCGCGCGCAGGGCGAGAGCCTGTTGCACGCGCTGCAGAAGGCGGTGAAGGAACTGCACGGCGCGTACGCGATCGCCGTGATCGACAAGCGCGATCCCGACCGCATGGTCGCCGCGCGCATGGGTTGCCCGCTGCTGGTCGGCCTGGGCGAAGGCGAAAACTTCGTCGCGTCCGACGTCTCGGCCATCGTGTCTTCGACGCGCCGCGTGATCTTCCTGGAAGAAGGCGACACCGCCGAACTCACGCGCGACAGCGTGAAGGTCTTCGACGCCAACGGCGCGCCGATCGAACGCGACGTGCACGTCTCCGACGTGTCGCTGGCGTCGCTGGAACTCGGCCCGTACCGCCACTTCATGCAGAAGGAAATCCACGAGCAGCCGCGCGCCGTGGCCGACACCATCGAAGCGGTGATCGACAACAACGGCTTCTCCGCATCGCTGTTCGGCGACAAGGCCGACGACGTCATGCGCGACGTGGAAGCCGTGCAGATCCTCGCGTGCGGCACCAGCTATTACGCCGGCCTGGTCGCGCGTTACTGGATCGAATCGATCGTCGGCATCCCGTGCGCGGTCGACATCGCCAGCGAATACCGCTATCGCGAAGTCGTCGCCAATCCCAAGCAGCTGGTCGTCACCATCTCGCAGTCGGGCGAAACGCTCGACACGATGGAAGCGCTGAAGTACGCCAAGAACCTCGGCCACGAGCGCACGCTGTCGATCTGCAACGTGCCCGAGAGCGCGATCCCGCGCGCCAGCAAGCTCGTTTATTACACGCGCGCCGGTGCGGAAATCGGCGTGGCTTCGACGAAGGCATTCACCACGCAGCTCGTTGCGTTGTTCACGCTGACCTGCACGCTCGCCAAGTTGCGCGGCAAGCTCGATCCCGAACGCGAACAGGCGCACCTGGACGGCCTGCGCCAGTTGCCGGGCAGCGTGCAGCACGCGCTGAACCTGGAGCCGCAGATCGTGGCGTGGGCGGAGAAGTTCGCGTGCAAGCAGCACGCGTTGTTCCTCGGCCGCGGCATGCACTATCCGATCGCGCTCGAAGGCGCGCTCAAGCTCAAGGAAATCTCGTACATCCACGCCGAGGCGTATCCGGCGGGCGAACTCAAGCACGGTCCGCTCGCGCTGGTCGACAGCGCGATGCCCGTCGTTGTGATCGCGCCGAACGACAGCCTGCTGGAAAAGGTGAAGTCGAACATTCAGGAAGTGCGTGCGCGCGGCGGCGAGATGTTCGTCTTCGCCGACGCGGACAGCCAGTTCGGTGAATCCGAAGCCGTGCACGTGATCCGCACGCCGCGCCATGTCGGCGTGTTGTCGCCGATCGTGCACGCGATCCCGGTGCAGCTGCTGGCGTACCACGCGGCATTGGCGCGCGGCACGGACGTGGACAAGCCGCGCAATCTCGCGAAGTCGGTCACCGTCGAATAAATCCGATGGCGTCGCCGCCCAACGCCCTGCGCCTGCTGTTGCTGGAGGACGATGCCGCGCTGCGCGAGGAGATCCTGCTGCCCGGCTTGGCGGACTACGGCTTCGCGGTCACCGGTGTCGCGACCGCGGCGGCGTTGTACGAAAACCTGCGCGTGCGTGAGCCCGATATCGTCGTGCTCGACGTCGGTCTGCCCGATGCCGATGGCTTCAGCGTCGCGCAGGCCGTGCGTGCGCTGTTGCCGCGCATCGGCATCATCATGCTCACGGGGCATGGCACGACCTCCGAACAAGTGCGCGGCCTGAGCCAGGGCGCCGACGCGTACCTGGTGAAGCCCGCGCAACTCGACTTGCTCGCGGCCACCGTGCACAGCCTCGCCCGCCGCCTGCGCGGCGCGACGCCTGCGCCCGCCGCGAACAACGATCAGAAGTGGCACTTCGACGCGAGCGACTGGTGCCTCATCGCGCCGAACGGCGCCACGATTCCGCTGACGAAAACCGAGCAGCGCGTCCTGGCGCGCATGTCGTCGACGCTCGGCCAGCTCGTCACGCGCGAACACCTCGTCGCCGCGGTCGCCGACGACGTGCACGACTTCGATCCGCACCGCATCGAATCGCTGATCCATCGCCTGCGCCGCAAGGTCCTCGCGCGCTGTGGCGAGCCGCTGCCGCTTAAGGCGATCCACGGCAAGGGTTACGTGCTCGAGGACACGCGCCACACCGCGGATTAAGGCGTCGTCGGCACCGGTACGCGCACATGGAAGGTGCTGCCTTCTCCGGGCGCGCTCGTGACATCGATGGTGCCGCCCGAGGCAAGGATCATGTCGTGGATCACCGACAGTCCCAGGCCCGTGCCGCCGGTATCGGATTTCATGCTGAAGAACGGCTCGAAGATGCGCTCGCGCACCGTGTCGTCCATGCCGTGGCCTGTGTCGGAGAGTTCGATCGCGACGCCACCCTCCGGGTGCGGCGACAGGCGAATCGAAAAACGCCCGCCATCGGGCATCGCATCGCGTGCGTTCGCCGCGACGTTGAGGATCATCAGTTCGAACTCGCCCCGGTCCATCTGCACGAGGACCGGCGAGGCCGCGTCGGGCAACGCGAGTTCGACTTCGCGCGGGAACAACTGCCGCAACATCGGCTGCATGCCGGCGATCGCTTGCGCGGCATCGAACGTGCGCACGCGCGCATGGTCGTGCCGGCTGAAGTCGAGCAACTTGCGCACGAGGTCCGAGCCGCGCAGCGCGGCGGCTTCGATCCCGCTCATGGCTTTGTCGACCGCCGCGGACCGTGACTGCGCATCCGCGGTGTCGAGGATCTTGTCGCGCTGTACCGAGAACCCCAGGATCACCTGCAGGATGTTGTTGAAGTCGTGCGCAATGCCGCTGGCCAGGCGCCCGGTGGCTTCGAGTTTCTGCGCGTGGAGCAGTTGCGCCTGCGCGCGTTCGCGCTGCGCCATCTCGCGTTGCAGGTCCAGCCCGCGTGCGTTGGATTCGGCGAGGCTTTCGCGCAGCGCCTGGATCGACCGGTCGAGGATGATGGTGATGATGCCGTAGCTGATCAGGACGGCCGGAACATTCACCAGCGCGGCGATGACCGGCACACCTTCTGCCTTCGCCTGCTGCACTTCGGCGGCGAAGCCCGTGGCGAACACGAGCATCAGCAGACCGAATGCGATCCACAACGCACGGCGCCCAAGCACGAGCCCGCTGATGACGAGCGTCAGGATCGTCGGCGCAGGATCGATCACCTGCGACAACACGCCCGCGGTCGCGAAGGTGATCTCCAGCGAGATCAGCTGCATCGCGAGGAACAGCACGATGGCCGGACGGAAGCGCCCGCGCCGGATCATCACGATGCTCACCAGCGCCAGCAGCGCGACCAACATGTCGATGGCGAAGATCACCATGCGCATCTCGTTGATCTCGCCGCCGCTGGCCAGGCGCCACGCCCAGTTCACGGGCAACAACAGGCCGTAGAAGAGCAGGAGCAACTGCATCACGGGCGCATTGCGGCGATCGATCGGATCGTCGATCGGCGCGCTGCGCAGCCATTGGCCGAAGGTCTGGAAGGGGTTCACGGAATGCGGCCCTGCGGTGAAAACATGGTGATTATTCAGTGAACCGAGTGTGCGTGACAGGCCCGGCGCCCGCCCCTTAGGTTCGCAGCTCTTTCGGGCTTGGGGACGGGTTTGATGAGCAGGGTTTTCGACAAGGGGACAACGGGCGCGGCCGTACTCACGCTGGGCTTCGCGGCGCTTGCGCCGATGGCCGCGCAGGCGCAGCAACTGACGATCGAACGCACGGGCAACACCTGCGTGGTGCGTGCGGCGGATGGTGCGGCAAGCGCGCCGATCGATTGCGCGTTGTTCGACCAGGCCAGCATCGGCGTGCAGGCGATGACGGGCAGCGGGCACTTCAAGTCCGACGGCGTGGGCGATGGCAGCGACGACGCGGTGGCCGCGGGCGTGAATTCCGTGGCCGCGGGCGCGAATGCGATCGCCAACGGCGCCGACAGCAGCGCGGTGGGTTACCAGAGCGACGCCGAGGGCGACTACGCGACGGCGCTGGGCAGCAGCAGCCTGGCATTGGGCGTCGGATCGACGGCCGTCGGCTCCGGTTCGAATGCGCTGGGCACCGAAGCCACCGCCACCGGTTACGGCAGTGTTGCCAGTGGTGAGTTCTCGGTTGCGAACGGCAGCGCGGCGAATGCCGCGGGCAACTACGCGATCGCGCAGGGCAAAGACAGTTTGGCGCTCGGCGATGCGTCGATCGCGCTCGGCGCGCAGAGCATGGCGCTGGGAACGGACAGCATGAGTTTGGGCGCGGGCAGCCAGGCGAGCGACTTCGGCACGGCCGTGGGCACGCTGAGCTACGCGGGCGGTTGGGGCGCGAGCGCGTTCGGTGACGGCGCGTATGCCGAAAGCGATTTCGCGCTGGCGCTTGGTGCGAAGTCGGCGTCGCTGGGCATCGGCGGCATCGCGATCGGCACCGACTCTTACGTCGACATCGCCGCGGACCACGGTATTTCGATCGGCAGCCTGAGCTTCGCGATGGGCAAGAACTCGATCGCCATCGGCGGTCTGTGGACGACGGCCGGCGCGGACGGCGCGACGGCGATCGGCGGCACGATGGCCTGCGAAGGCTTCATGTGCATCGAGACCAACACCGGCGCGTGGGGCATCAACAGCACCGCGCTCGGCGCAGGTGCCGCGGCCTACAACGCCGGTGCGACGTCGGTGGGCAGTGGTTCGCAGGCCGGCGGCGTGACCTCGGCCTCGCTCGGTCAGTTCGCTTATGCGAACGCCGACAACGCGGTGGCGCTCGGTGCGCGCTCGATGGTGTGGGCGAACAACGCCGTCGCCATCGGTGCCGACTCGTACGCCGATCGCGAGAACACGGTGTCGGTCGGCGCCAGCTGGGGCGTGACGCGCCAGATCGTCAACGTCGCCGACGGCACCGAGGCGAACGACGCGGTGAACAAGCAGCAGCTCGACGCGGTGGATACGCGCGTGACGAATGTCGAAGGGCGCGTGGACACGCTCGAAACGCAGATCGGCGATGTGTCGGGCGTGGTCACGGCGAAGCTGGACTCGGTCGCGGCGGCGATCGGCGGCGGCGCGGCGTTCGATGCGAGCGGCAACATGACCGCGCCGAGCTTCACGATTCGCGGCGGCACGTATTCCAGCGTCGGCGATTCGATCAGCGCGATCGATGCGCTGCTCGGCAGCTACGACTCGCGCATCACGCAGCTCGAAGGCAGCAGCGGCGGCGGCAGCACGATTCCGACGGGCACCGGCAACGGCCTGGCCATCGGCGCCGGCAGCCATGCCGAAGATGCGACCGACACGGCCATCGGCACGGGCGCCACGGTTTCCGCGGACAACTCGGTGGCGCTCGGCGCGGGCTCCGTCGCGAATGAAGCGAACACCGTGTCGGTCGGCAGCGCGGGCAACGAACGCCGCGTCACCAACGTCGCCGCGGGCACGCACGCCACCGACGCCGCGAATGTTTCGCAGATGCAGGCCGGCGATGCAGCCACCTTGCAGGCCGCGAACACCTACACCGACACGCGCCTGCACACGCTCGACTCGCAGATGTCGCAGTTGCAGTCGGATGTCTGGAACCGCCTGGGCGAGCAGGACCAGCGCATCGACCGCAACGGTGCGATGGGCGCGGCGATGATGAACATGGCGATCAACGCCGCCGGTGCCCGCTCCGATCGCGGCCGCGTGGCCGTCGGCGCCGGTTGGCAGAACGGCGAGAACGCGCTGTCCGTCGGCTACTCCAAGGCGTTCGGACGCGCCACCTTCAGCCTCGGTGGCGCCTTCACCAGCGACGACCAGTCCGTCGGCGCCGGCTTCGGCATCGACCTTTGAGCACAGACCGGATGACCACGCACATGCACAACACTACCCGCACCGTCCTCGCTTGCGCGCTCGGCGCCGCGCTCCTGGCGGCGCTTTCCGTCTCCACTTCCGTCTCCGCCGCGGGCACCGGCGTTGCGCCCCCGATGCGCAAGTTCACCCTGCCCAAGCCCGCGGCGGAGGCGTCCTTCGATCGCTTCATCGTCAAGACGCGCGATGGCATCGCCTCGCGCAGTGCATCGCCTTCGCTCGATGCGGTCAACGCGGCCATTGCGCGCGCCGGGGTCGGCGGCATCACCCTCGCGGCCAACAACGGCGCGGTGCTGAAGGTCGAACGCGTGCGCAGGATGGCGGTCGGCGCCGACGTGTTCCGCTTCTCCCGCAAGCTCACGCGAGTGGAGGCCGACGCGGTGCTCGCACAGTTGCGCATCGATGCGACGGTGCAATACGCGCAGCCCGACTATCGCAAGCAGCGCCTGGACTTCACGCCCAACGACACGCGGTTCAACCTGCAGTGGGATTACACGCACCCGACCACGGGCATCCACGCACCGACGGCGTGGGACATCGCGCGCGGCGCGGGCGTCGTCGTCGCGGTGCTCGACACGGGCTATCTCGACCATTCGGATCTCAACGCGAACATCGTGCCGGGCTACGACTTCATCGCCGATCCGCAGGTCGCGGGCGACGGTGATGGACGCGATGCCGACGCGCATGATCCGGGCGACTGGATCGGCGGTGATCCGAGTTCGTTCCATGGCACGCACGTCGCGGGCACGGTCGCCGCGGTGGGCAACAATGCGCTCGGTATCGCCGGCGTCGCGTTCAATGCGCGCGTGCAACCGGTGCGCGTGCTCGGGCATGGCGGCGGTTACACGTCGGACATCGCCGATGCGATCACGTGGGCATCGGGCGGGACCGTCGCGGGCGTACCCGCGAATGCGACGCCCGCCGAAGTGCTCAACCTCAGCCTCGGTGGCTACGGGATGTGCAGCGAGGATCCCGCCACGCAGGCCGCGGTCGATGGCGCGCTCTCGCGCGGTGTCACCGTCGTCGTCGCCGCGGGCAACAGCAACCTCGATGCAGCCAATCATTCGCCGGCGAGCTGCAAGGGCGTGATCACCGTGGGCGCGACCGGCATCGATGGCGCGCGTTCGTATTACTCGAACTTCGGACCGACCGTCGCGATCTCCGCGCCCGGTGGCAACGCGTCGAGCGGAAGCGATCCCGACGATCGCTGGATCTGGTCGCTCGGCAACAGCGGCATGCAGGCGCCGGATCCGAGCCCGGGCGGCGATCGCCTGATCGGCATGATCGGCACGTCGATGGCGAGTCCGCACGTCGCGGGCATCGTCGCGTTGATGCAGAGCGCGGCAGTCGGCGCGGGTCGTTCGCCGTTGACGCCGATGCAGGTGAAGCAGGTGCTGCAGATGACGGCCACGCCGTTCACCGTCGTGCCGCCGTTCAACCAGTCGCAGGGCCCGGGCATCGCGAATGCCGCGGCGGCCGTGCTCGCGTCGACGCTGCCGATTCCCGCCGACAGCGGCACCGTGATCGCCAATCGCATCGCGACGGCGACCAGCGGCGCCGCGGGCGATGCGAAGTTGTTCAAGATCGTCGTGCCCGCAGGCAAGGCAAGCGTGAACCTGCGCACCTTCGGCGGCACCGGCAACGTGTCGTTGTATGTCGCGCGCGATCGCGTGCCGACCACGGCGAGCTTCGACCGCAGTTCGGTCAAGCCTGGCAACAGCGAAACGGTGTTGATCGCCAATCCGCCGGCGGGCACGTATTACCTGCTTGTGGTGGGCGAGGTCGCGTTCGGCAATGTGTCGGTGATGGGCGTTTACTGACAGCCGCGTCTGGTGGGGTAGCGAGCCATTTCTGCCCCGCAACTGCGTTGCGCGCTGCTTACGGCGCGCGCAACGCAGGATCCAGCATGGCCCTGAGCGAGCGTTGTTCGCGATGCTGATCGTCGGCATCCGGCGCCGCGGAAGGGGCTGCCATGCAAGCGAAGTGGGCCGTAGGGATCGGCGCGATATGCGCGCTGTTGGGGGCGGGAACCGCGGGGGCGACGACGCCTGATGAGAGGCGCGAGGTCGCAGCAGAAGTCGTCGCTGAAGACGTAGACGTGCATGACATCGTCGCGCAGTCGGCCAATCCCGGGATCGGCGCGGTCGAAATCGGAGACGACAGCGAAGCCTCCGGCGATCACGGCGTCGCCATCGGCGAATGGAGCCGCGCGGGCGGCGCCGGCAGCATCGCGCTGGGCTACAACGCGATGGCGGACCTGGAAGGCAGTCTCGCCTTCGGCACCGACAGTGCTGCGTTGGGCCTGTATGCGATGGCCTTCGGCCAGAGCAGCGTCGCGCTGGGCAATGCGGCGATCGCGCTTGGCATGCACGCCGAAGCGCACGGCGAGTCGGGCGTGGCGATCGGCCATCACGCGCTCGCGCTGCATCAGGACAGCATCGCGATCGGCGCCGATGTTCTCAACGAGGCCTTTGCGAGCATCGCCATCGGCACGGGCATCGAGGCGGACGGCATGTACGTCACGGCGGTCGGGACCTCGAGCAAGGTCACTGGCGGCGGCGCAACCGCCTTCGGCGCGGCAAGCTTCGCGGACGGCTTCAACACGACGGCGGTCGGGTATGCCGCTTACGCCACGCACGAAGGCACGGCGGTGGGCACGTTTGCGCAGGCCAGCTCTCTCTCCGTCGCGCTCGGTGTCCGCAGCAGCGCCGACATCGCGGCGATCGCCATCGGTGCCAACGCGCTCGCGGCCTACAAGGCCACCGCGGTCGGCGCCGAGGCATGGTCCATCGCGGATCACGCATCGGCCTTCGGCAATCACGCGCTCGGTTGGGATGTGGATGCGTCGGCGTTCGGCGCGTATGCGCGCGCGGTCAACGCGCGCAGCACGGCGTTGGGGGCGTTCTCCGATGCGCGCGCGGACGGCAGCGTCGCGATCGGCCATGGATCGGCATCGTTGCGCGCGAACACCGTGTCGATGGGTTCGTCGACGACATGGTGGGACGAAGACGGTGGCGAGCACGGCCCGAACTTCCGGCAGATCGTCAACGTCGCGGCGGGCACCGAAGCCAACGATGTCGTGATCAAGGCGCAACTCGACGAGGCGATCGCGGGACTGGATGGCTCGATCGGTTCGGGCCTCGGCGGATTGCACTCGCGCATGGATGCGTTGGAAGCGGCATTCGGCCAACTGCCCACGGCCGCGCCCACGGTCCCCGGCATGGGCACGGGCGAAGGCACGGCATTGGGTTCGGGCAGCAGCGCGGTGAATGATGCGGCCGCATTGGGCCAGGGCTCGGTCGCACACGAGGCGGGCACGGTTTCCGTGGGGTCGGCGGGATCGGAACGTCGCGTCGTGCACGTCGACGATGCGGTCGCCGCAACCGACGCGGTGAACCTGCGGCAGATGCAGGCCGCGCAAGCCTCCACGCTCAACGAAGCGCGCGCCTACACCGACCATCGCGTGCAGGCCTTGTCCGATCAGTTCGTCGATCTCCGCGATCGCGTGAATCGGCAGGACGACCGCATCGACCGCATCGGCGCGATGTCCGCCGCGATGAGCAGCATGGCGATCAACGCCGCGCAGGGCCGCAGCGATCGCGGGCGGCTCGCCGCGGGCGCGGGCTGGCAGAACGGAGAGAGCGCGTTGTCCTTCGGCTACGCACGCAATGTTTCCGATCGCATCTCGCTCAGCCTCGGCGGTGCATTCAGCAGCGACGAACGCTCGGCGGGCGTCGGTTTCGGCATCGACCTCTAAAGGAGACGACACATGCAAACACAACTTCGCCTCGCGATCGCGCTGGCCTGCTTCTGCATCAGCGGCACCGCACTCGCCTTCGATCCCGCAGGCCGCGTCGTCGTGAAATTCCACGAACACACGCAGGCACGCGTGCAACCTGCGATCGCACTGCGCACGCTCGCGCCCGAATCGCGCGCCGTGTCTACGCTCGCCAACGGCGCGCAGGTCTTGCGTGTCGAGGGCGGTGATGCCGACGCAGTGATCGCGCGCCTGGCCGCGCATCCGGACGTGCAATACGCGCGCCGGGATCCGTTGGTACGGCACACCACCGTCGTCGACGATCCGTGGTACGAGGACTACGTCGACGTCGGCGGCCAGTGGCACAACCGCGTCCAGGCCGATCTGTACGATCCGCTCGGCGGCGTGAACGCGCCAGGCGCCTGGGCGCAGGGCGCGATGGGCGAGGGCATCGTCGTGGGCGTGCTGGACACCGGCATCACCGCGCATCCGGATCTCGATGCGAACGTCGTCGCAGGCGCGGGCTACGATTTCATCACCGATGCCTTCATCTCCGGGCGCGAAGACGACACGCGAAGCCCGGGCGGTTGGGATACGGGCGACTGGACACACGTGCCGCCCTACCTGGGCCAGTGTCCCGCCGGTCCCAGCAGTTGGCACGGCACGCATGTCGCGGGGACGATCGCCGCGGTCACCAACAACGGACTCGGCATGGCCGGCATGGCGTATCGCGCGAAGTTGTTGCCCGTGCGCGTGCTCGGCCACTGCGGCGGGTACATGTCGGACGTCGCCGATGCGGTCACGTGGGCGTCGGGTGGCACCGTCGCCGGCGTGCCGGACAACGCAACGCCCGCGGAAGTCCTCAACATCAGTCTCGGCGCGCGGTCGGTGTGCGAACCGTACATGCAGGACGCGATCGATGGCGCGGTGTCGCGCGGCACGACCGTTGTCGTTGCAGCCGGCAACAGCAACCAGGACGTGATGGACTTCGCGCCCGCCAATTGCAGCAACGTCATCGTCGTCGGCGCGAACGGATTCACGGGCAAGCGCGTGTTCTATTCGAACCATGGCGCCGGTGTCACCGTGTCCGCGCCCGGCGGCGGCCTCTATCGCGACGACAAGTCCACCGGGTCGGAATGGATGCCGCACGGCTTCATCTGGTCGACGTTCAACTTCGGCATGGAAGGGCCCGAAGCGCCGGCGTTCGCGGCGAATATCGGCACGTCGATGGCCGCGCCGCACGTCGCCGCGGTCGTGGCGATGATGCAGGGCGCCGCGCCCGTTCCCCATGCGCCAGCGACGATCGCAACGATGCTCGCCGAGACGACGCGCATGTTCCCGGTGGCCATCGACAAGCCCATCGGCACGGGCATCGTCGATGCGGGCGTGGCGGTCGAGGCTGCCATTCTCGGGCACGTGCCGCTGCCTGTCCCGATGGTGCTGGGCCTGTACGGGCCAGCGATGCACATCTATGCGAAGCAGGCGCAGTCACGCCATTACGTCGTCGACGTGCCGGATGGCGCGACGCGCCTGACACTGCGCAGCTACGGCGGCACGGGAGATGCGGATCTGTATGTGCGTCGTGGCGGCCATGCATCGCCCGCATCGCACGATGTCAGTTCGGTGCGCCCGGGCAACAACGGCATCGTCGTGATCGATGCGCCGGCGGCGGGCGAACTCCACGTCGCCGTGCATGGTGCGAAGGCGTTCTCCGGCGTGCAGTTGCGCGCGACGGTGGAATGAATCGGCGTAACATCCCAAGTGCGCGGCTCGAATGCCGAGTCGCGCACTACGCGCGAGATGCCGCCACTGCCGAGCCGTGCGACTCATCGCGGTACGGAATTCCGGGTGACGCCTGCAAGATGCAATGCGCGTAGCGCCGCGCATTCCCCCATTCGGTCACATGTCTGCGCCGTCGCGCGATGCGGCGGGAGCAACGCGCGTTCGTGCGCATAGCGGACAGGTTCTTCGAATCGACGTGCGCCGGAATGCAGAACGCATCCGGAACGCAATTCCGGGGGAACCCGCGCGCGAGGCGTGCGCGTGGCATCGCCGATGCATGCGAATCCACGGCGCCGGGAACGTTGCCAGCGGCCGCAGCAATGGCTGGTCAAGCGACCGCCGCGCCGTTCGTCGTGAGGCCCGTTCACCGGTGAACACAAGACATCACGGACCGCATGTCTGGCACTGATCGTGCGCTCGATCAGGCACCGGCCGCTGCATCGGGGGAACAGTTGCGCGATCGGCAATAAAAGCAACAAACGGGAGATCCCCATGCGCAAGACAGTCCTCGCCTCGTTCCTGTTGCTCGCCTGCGGCCTTGCCGGCCAGGCGTACGCACAGGACGTCAACGTGACAGGCGACAACAACACAAGCGACAACAACGCCAACAACTCGACAGGAGACAACCGCAACAACGTCGGTGATGCGACGGCCGGCGCGCCCGGCAGCTCCGCCGCGACCAACGGCGGCACCTCCACCGCAACCTTCTCCAACTCTTTCAACACCAGCAGCGTCGTGGCGAACACGACTCTCAACGGCACGGTGACCGGCAACGCGATCGGGCCGTGGGGCAACAACGCGAGCAACGCGGGCAACAACAACTCCGGCGCCGGTGGTGCCGGTGGTTCGGCAACAGGCGGCGCAGGCGTCGGTGGCGCGGGCGTCGGTGGCGCAGGTGCGGCCGGTGGCAGTGCGGCCGCGACAAGTGGCCCGGGCGGCGATGGCGTCGCCGACAGCAGTGGTGCCACCGGCACATCCACTGCGGCGGGTGGCGCTGGCACAGGCGCCGGCGGGACCGGCGCAGCAACAGGCGCGGGTGCACCGGGCACGGGTGCGGGCGGCGTTGCCGCGGGCACCGGCACAGGCGCGGGCGGCTCGGTCGCCAGCACCAACGGCGATGGCGACACCACCGATACCGGTGGCGACGGCACCGGCACGGGCACGGGCGGCGAAGCTTCGGGCACGGGCACCGGCGGAAGCGGAACAGCCGATGCAACCGGCGGCGACGGCTCGGGCACCGGCGGCAACGCCGATTCCTCGGCGACCGCGACCACGGGCGACTCCAGCGCAACCGGCGGCAATAGCGGCGATGTCGCCGCGACCGGCGGCGCCGGTGGTTCCGGTGGTGACGGCACCGGTGGCGACGGCGCCGGCGGCGACGGCAACGCAGCCGCGGGTGGCGACGGTGGTGCAGGCGGATCGATCACGGTCGATGCCGGCACCTTCGATTCGTCGAACTCGATGGACAGCGTCGGCCAGTCGGCCGCGGGCGTGATGATGGCCGCGCAGAACAGCGGACCTGCCTCGCTGATCCAGCAGGGCATGACCGTGCAGGCCAACCTCGAAGTCGGCGCACCGTAACGCAAAGCGTCGATCTGTCCAGGCGCGCGCAGGGAGGCGCGCGCCAGGTCGAAGGAGTCGCCATGCACACTCAACGCAAGGCGCGAACACGCCTGCCGCGCGCGGCGGTGGTGTTCGCCCTGATCGCACCGACGGCGTTCGCGCAACAGGCGCCCGTCGATGCGCAATCGACATTCGCGCATCCCGTCGAAGCCGCGGCGCTCGACGCCCAACGCGGCGGCGACGGCACGCTCGTCAACACGGTGGACATCGACATCGATCTCGACGGCGAGGTCAGCGACAACACCGCGAACAACCTGGTCTCGGGCCAGAACCTGATCGACGGCGGCAGCTTCGCGAACAACGCGGGCATCGCCACGGTGATCCAGAACTCCGGCTCGAACGTGCTCATCCAGAACGGCATGGCGGTCAGCGTGCAGTTCATCGACATGACCAGCGCCTCGCCGCCATGACAACGCGGCGCGCGCGCTGGCACGAAATCGCGGCGCTTGCGCTCGCGCTCGGCGTCGGCTGCGCGCATGCGGGCTCGCTGGCGTTGAACGACGGCAGCGGCGACTACAAGGTGCGCGTGACCAGCCTGAAGGAAGCGCGTTTCGCCACCGTCGTGCGGCAACGCTACGACTTCAGTTGCGGATCGGCCGCGGTCGCGACGCTGCTGACGCACCACTTCGGACGCCCCGTGCGCGAAGAAGATGTCTTCGCCGAGATGTACGCGCACGGCGACCAGGCGCGCATCCGCAAGCTGGGGTTCTCGCTGCTCGACATGCGGCGTTACCTCCAGTCGCACGGCTTCCGCGCGGATGGCTTTTCGCTGCCGATCGACAAGCTCGCGGAAGAAGGCGTGCCGGCGATCGTGTTGCTCAACGATCGCGGCTATCGGCATTTCGTCGTGGTGAAGGGCATGCGCGGCAATCGCGTGCTCGTCGGCGATCCCGCGGCCGGGCTGCGCACGATCCGGCGCGACCGCTTCGAGACGTTGTGGGAATCGCGCGTGTTGTTCGTCGTGCACAACCATCGCGAACTGGCGCAGTTCAACAATCCGCGCGACTGGCGCATCGCGCCGGCCGGCCCGCTCGAACTCTCCATCCAACGCGACGGCTTGCAGCACGTGGTCATGCCGCGCCGAGGGCCGGGCGATGTGTAAGCGCCTGACACTCGCCGCCATGCTCGCTTGCGCGGCCGCACCGGCGATCGCGCAGGACGTCGCACCCGATGTGCGCAATCTTCCGACCGAATGGCAGGCCGTGGCGCCGGCGCGCCTGGCAGCGTTGCGCGGCGGCTTCGACATTCCCGGCGGCGCGAACATTTCCTTCGGCATCGAACGCGCCGTCTACATCAACGGCGCACTCGTCGTGGAAACACGCGCCTACGTGCCGGACTTCGCACGCATCACCACCGACCAGGCGCACGCGCTGTCGAAAGCGATCGCGCCCCTGGTCGTCCGCAATGGGGCGGGCAACACGGCAGTGGTGTCGCCCGGTGCGGCCGGCACGCTGACCATCGTGCAGAACTCGCTGGACAACCAGCACATCACGGGCATGACGGCGCTGTCGGTCGGCGTCCGCTCGCTCGGCGAATACCAGACGCTCAATGCGAACGGCGCGTTGCAGGACGCGTTGCTGCAACTTTCCTCCACCCGCTGATCACGACAGGGAGGCCGCATGGACCGGTGCGCACGGAAGCTTGGGCGGCTGGCGCTCGCCGTTGCAGCAGCGATCGTCGCGAACGTGGCGTATGCACAAACCGAAAGTACCGAGGCCCGCATCAAGCGTCTCGAAGCGCAGGTGCAGTCGCAATCGCAGCGGCTCGACACACTCGAAAAGACGTTGACCGAGCGCGAGTTCGAGATCGCCGAACTCAAGCAGGCAGTCGGACTGGATGACATGCGCGCGCGCGGCGTGGTCGCCAATCCCGCGGCGCGCCCGGCTGCGCAACCCACACCGCAACAAGCGCAAACGCAGCAGCGGCAAACCCCGGTCGGCCAGGCACCGCCGGAACCCGAAACACCACCGCAAGTCGCGCAAATCTTCGACCAGCCGAGCGTGCTGACGCCTGCCGGCTCGTTCGTGTTCGAACCGTCGCTGCAGGTCGGCTATTGGGCGAACGACCGCGTCGCGCTCGTCGGCTACTCGGTGATTCCCGCGTTACTCATCGGCCTGATCGACGTGCGCCAAGTGAAGATCACCAGCGCCACCGCCGCCATCGCCGCGCGCTGGGGCGTGACGAAAGGCTTCGAACTCGAAGCGCGCGTGCCCTACGTCTACACGAACACCGACACCGTCAGTCGCGAGATCTTCACCGGTACCGCGGTCGACCGCGTGTTCAACGCCGACGGCAAGGGCATCGGCGATGTCGAACTCACCGCGCGCTATCAGTTTTCCCATTCCGGTCCCGACAAACCCTTCTACGTCGGCTGGCTGCGCTACAAGAGCCGCACCGGCAAGGATCCTTTCGAAGTGCCCGCCGATTGCGTGACGCGATGCCTGGGCAATGCGACCGGGACAGGCCTGCCACTCGAACTGCCGACCGGCACGGGCTTCAACGCATTGCAGGCCGGCGTGACCTGGCTCTACGCGTCGGACCCGGCGGTGTTCTTCGGCAATCTCAGCTATCTGCACAACTTCCCGCGCGACAACGTGCAGCGGCAGGTGCTGGGCGGCGCGAAGGAAAACCTCGGGGAAATCGACGTTGGCGATGTCTTCGGCCTCAACGTCGGCATCGGCCTGGCGTTGAACGAGAAAGCCTCGATCAGCCTGGGCTACGAACAGAACTTCATCGGCAAGACGCAGCAGAACGGCCAGGATCTGCCGGGGGCAGTGCGCCTGGTGACAGGCACACTGCTGCTCGGTGCGAGCTATCGCTTCAGCGATGCGCGCATGTTGAACGTGTCGCTCGGTGTGGGGACCACGCGCGACACGCCCGACGTCACGCTCACCGTGCGGACGCCGTTCTCCGTGCGTTGATCACTTCGCCGAATAGCGCACCGTGACGCCGAACTCGCGCCCCGGCTGCGGGTAGTACGCCGCGGTTTCGTAGGCGTGGTCGAACACGTTGCTCGCCCGCGCCTGCACGGTCCAGGTGTCGGTGATCGACCACTGCGCGCGCAGATCGAACGTCGAATACCCGCCGAGCTCCAGCGAATTGGCCACGTTCTCGAAGCGACGGCCTTCCGCCACCCACGTTGCACCGACCGAGAAATCGCCGAACGCGCGATCGACCTCCACGCGCCCGCTCGAACGCGCGCGACGCGGCAACACCTTGTCGAAGTTGGTGCCGTTGCTGCGGTTGCGCGGATCGACGTAGCTCGCAGCGCCCGTGACGTTCCAACCATCGAGCGAGAATCCGCCGGTCAATTCACCGCCGCGGATGCGGGCTTCTTCCAGGTTGTTCGCCGTGAAAATGTTGGAGTCGTACACGATCAGATCGTCGACGCGCGTCTGGTAGGCGTGCACGTCCCAGTGCCACGTTTCGCGGCGCTGGCCGATGCCGAGTTCGAACGTGTCCGACTCTTCGGGCATCAGGTCCGGATTGCCGTAGAACGGGAAGTACAACTCGTTGAACGTCGGCGCCTTGAACGCGGAACCCGCGTTCGCGGTGATGCGGAAGCCCGCGCCGAGGTCCATGCCCCATGCGAGGCTGCCCGTCGTGTGGCCGCCGAACTGTTCGTTGTCGTCACGGCGAACGCTCGCCTGAACGTCATGCGCGCCGAACGCGCCCTGGTACTGCGCGAACACCGCACGATTCTGTCGCAGCGCGCCGGCTTCCGGCGACACCAGCGTGCCGAAGTTGTCTTCCGCGAACGCCTTGTCGCGCGACCAGTCGTAACCGACTGTCGCGAGTTGCTTGTCGGCGACCTTGAAGTCCGCCTGCAGCGACGCACTGTCGCGATGGCTCTCGAAGAAATCGGCGAACGCGCCGTCGCGCGTCTGCAGCGAACGATCCAGGTTGCTGCCGCCCGAGAGCGTCAACGTCGTGCGGCCGAGTTCCCAACGCGCCTTGCCGCCGACCACTTGCTGCGTCGTATCCGACACATCGCCCAGCCCGAACATCGGATCGGCATCGAATTCGTTGCGCCCTTCGTTGCGCAGCGCATGCAGGTCGATGGTCAGCCCATCGACCGGTCGCACGCCACCGCGCACCGACACCGCGTTGCTTTCGTAACCGTCGTCATCCGGATCCGGGTTGTCCATGAAGCAGCCCGCGAATTCCGGCGTCGTCGCGCCCGTGCACGAGTTGTACCCTTCCGTCGACTGATGGCTGTAATCGGCCCCGAACCACGCGCGATCGAATCCGAAGTCGACGCCCGCGCTCAATTCGCGCGAATCGTTGCTGCCGGCGCCGAGCTTGAATCGCGGACGCACGCCGCCGGTTCTCGGCTGGCGGGTGAAGATCTGGATGACGCCGCCGATCGCGTCGGAGCCGTAGAGGCTCGAACGCGGGCCGCGCACGATCTCGATGCGTTCGATCAATTCCACCGGCAAATCCTGCAGCGCGGTGAGGCCCGAGGTGGACGAGCCCACGCGCACGCCGTCGATGAGGATCAGCGTTTGATCCGATTCGGTGCCGCGCAGGAACAAGGTGGTGAGCTTGCCCGCGCCGCCCTGGTTGACGAGGTTGATGCCCGCGCGGCCGCGCAGCACGTCCTGCACGGATTGCGCTTGCGTGCGTTCGATTTCGGCGCGGTCGATGACTTCGACCGCAGACAGCGAGTCATCGACGGTCACCGCGGTGCGCGTGCCGGTGACGAGGACTTCGTCGAGTTGTTCGGCGTCCCGCGATTGCGCAAGCGCGAACGAGGACGTAAAGCTCAGCGCCACCGCGACGGCGGCGGACAGGGTATTGCGCGACATGGATTCAGCTCTCCGGCGCGCACGCCCGCGCGCCTTGGGTCAGCAAGGAAGTCGCGGAAGACGGAGGAAACGCACAGCGGAGGCGCTTGCGACGGCGCTGCCGCCACGATGCCCTCCGCATCGCAACCAGGTCTGCATCAAGGCCGGTCTCCGGGCTTGCGCGCTGGTCGTCTTCGAAGAGGCGATCCCGGCCGCGGCGCCTTCCCGTGCTTGCGCACAGTGGCGGATGCGTTGGCCTTGCGTGCTTACCGTTGCGGGGGCAGCGCCGGAATGCGTCGCACGTAGGCGATCGGTCACCGGCTTCCCGTTTCAACCCTTGGACGAGAGTCCGCGGGTCACCTCAAGCGGCGGGGAGTGTAACTGGGGTGCCACGGGCGCGGAAGGACCGCGCGTCAGTCCGCATCGTGCCCGGCGGGCTCGTCGAACAGGTTGAACGCCGGCGCGGCGTCCTCGGTGTCGGCCACTTGCGTGGTGGTGACGGGCGAGGCGGCGGGGCGGTTGCGCGGCGGCGGAAGCAGGGCCGTGGCAGCTTCTGCTGCATTCACCAGTTCGCTGCGGCGCGCCTCGGGCACTTCCTGCCAATGGCAATCGAGCAACGCGCCTTCCAGCGCGTAGAGCAGGTTGAGGCTGGGCCGGAAGCCCGCGCGCTTCACGCGCATGAACGCGTCGACGGCGCCCACGGCTTCGAGATCCTCGCGCGAGCGCAAGCCCACCTGGCGCAGCCAGGCGGCGGATTTCGGGCCGATGTTGCGCAGCTTGACGGTGCTCAAGCCAAGGACTCCTCGAACAGGCGGGCAATCGCTTCGATCCCCATCTGATCTTCAACGTCGAAGCGCGCGGGAACCGGACTATCGAGGTCGAGAACGCCGACGAGCGCGCCGTTGCGCACCAGGGGCACGACGATTTCCGAACGCGACGCCGCATCGCACGCGATGTGGCCCGGGAACGCATGCACGTCCTCGACCAGCTGCGTCTTGCGCGTGCTCGCGGCCGCGCCGCACACGCCCTTGTCGAGCGGGATGCGCACGCACGCGGGCAGGCCCTGGAAGGGGCCGACCACGAGTTCGGTGCCGTCGAAGAAGTAGAAGCCCGCCCAGTTCAGCTGCGGCAACGCGTTGTAGACCAGCGCCGAAAGGTTGGCCGCGTTCGCGATGCGGTCGGGCTCGCCGTGGAGCAGGGCGCGCGCCTGTTCAACGAGCTGGGCGTATTGCTCCGGCTTGCTGCCGGACAGCGTGGAGGCGGTGAACATCCCCGGAGTCTACCAGCGCGCCGGCGTTACCATGGTCCCGTGGCCGCGACGCTGCGTCGCGACGAAGGGGCCCGTCATGGATCTGTCGCAATTGCCGGTCGAGCAAGGCTTTCGCATGCGCGGGCAGCAGGTCACGCGCGTGGAGACGTTCGTCGACGCGGCATTCGCCTTCTCGCTGACGCTGCTGGTGATCTTCTACAACGAATTGCCCGACACGGTGGCCGAATTGCGCGACGCCTTGCGGCGCGTGCCGACCTTCGCGGTGTGCTTCGTGTTGCTGAGCATGTTCTGGGCCTCGCACAACCGCTGGAGCCGGCGCTTCGGAATGGAGGATGCGAAGTCGACGGTGCTGAGCCTGGCCTTCGTGCTCGTCGTGCTCGTGTACGTCTATCCGCTGCGCATGGTGACTTCGAGCGGACTGTCGTTGCTCACCGGTGGCTTCGTTCCGAGCGAACTCGGCATGGATCGCTCGCAATGGATGCTCGATTTGCAGACCGCGTTCATCGTCTACGGCCTGGGGTTCGGCGCGCTGTCGTGGCTGTTGTGGCGGATGAACGTGCATGCCTTGCGACGCGCCGACGTGCTCGCGCTCGATGCGACCGAGCGCTTCAACACACAGAGTGAATCCGGCGTCTATGCGTTGATGACGGCGTCCGCGTTCGGCAGCGTGATGGTGAGTTTCGTCATGCTCGCAGCGCCCGTCGCGTGGTTGAACAACTTCACCGTCGGCCTGCCGATGTGGCTGTATTCGGCGATGGGCATGCTGTTGTGGGCGTATCGCGCGCGGCGCGAGCGCGTGGGACCCAAGGGGGCGACGGCGTGAACGTTGCGGCGTGGACGGGACTGTTCGTCACCGGCACCGACACGGGCGTCGGCAAGACGCTCGCGAGCACCACGCTGTTGCATGCGATGCGCGATGTCGGCACGCGCGCGCTTGGAATGAAGCCGTTGGCCAGCGGTTGCGAACGCATCGACGGTCGGTGGCGCAACGAAGATGCGCTGGCGTTGCAGCGGGCCGGCGGCATCGACGTGCCTTACGAAGACGTCAATCCATTCGCGCTCGAACATCCGCTCGCGCCCGAGCTCGCCGCACGCGATGCGGGCATCGAGGTCACGCTGCAGCCGATCCTCGATGCACACGAACGCTTGCGCGCCCAGGCCGATTGCGTCGTCGTCGAAGGCGTCGGCGGCTGGATGGCGCCGCTCGCGACCGATCTGATGCAGGCCGATCTGGTGCGTGCGCTCGAGATTCCCGTCGTGCTCGTCGTCGGCCTGCGCCTGGGGTGCCTGAACCATGCGTACCTCACCGCGCGCGCGATCGCGGCCGATGGCTGCCGCCTTGCCGGTTGGATCGGCACGGCGATCGATCCCGACATGCTGCGCGCCGACGACAACCTCGCCTTGCTCACCGCGCGCCTGCCGGCACCGTGCTGGGGCGTGCTGCCGCATGTGACGGTGCCGGTGCCTTCACGCATGGCGCGGCACCTTCAATGGCCGCCGCTGGTGCCCTGAAGCGTTCGCAATCCCGTTGCATTCGCAACCAATTCCCGTGCGACGAGCAGACGCGTGACCAACGACAGGGGTTCCGCGCCCCGGTGCGCAAGGTAAACTCCCGCGTACAGAAAACGGAAGAAGAGGCATCGCGCATGGCCCGCAAGCTTGGAAGCAACGGCACGAACGCTCGCATCGCAACGGTGTTCGCGGTCGCGATCATGGTCGCGGCATGCGGAAAGGACGACGCGAATGCAGCGGGTGGGCAGATGCCGCCGCCGGAAGTCGGCGTGGTCACGGTGCGCCCGACCACGGTGCCACTGGTGAAGGAGCTCGTCGGCCGCCTCGCCGCGTATCGCAGCGCCGACGTGCGCGCGCGCGTGCCGGGCGTGTTGCAGCGTCGCGTGTACGAAGAAGGCAGCGACGTGAAGGAAGGCCAGCTGCTGTTCGTCATCGATCCGGCGCCGCTCCAGGCCGCGCTCGGGCAGGCCATGGCGTCGCAGGCCTCCGCGCAGGCCAACTACGTGAACGCGCGCACCGCCGCCGAACGCGCGCGTAATCTCGCGCCGCAGAAATTCATCTCGCAGTCCGATCTCGACAACGCACTGGCGACCGAACGCTCGGCCGCGGCCGCGTTGCAGGCGGCGAAGGCGGCCGTCGATGCCGCACGCATCAACCTGGGCTATGCCTCGGTGCGCTCGCCGATCAACGGCCGCGCGGGCAAGCAGCAGGTGACCGAAGGCGCGCTCGTCGGCCAGGGGGATGCCACCTTGCTCACCACCGTCGACCAGATCGACGAGATGTACGTCAATTTCTCGATGAGCGTCGACGAGCTCACGCAGGTGCGCCAGGCCAACACGTCGGGCAAGCGCAGGGTGCAGGTGCTGCTGCCCGACGGCTCGCCGTACAAGCACGACGGTTCGCTGGATTTCAGCGCCGATACCGTCGATCCCTTGACCGGTGCGGTCGCTCTGCGCGCCATCGTGCCGAATCCCGAACACCTGCTGTTGCCGGGCACGTTCGTCACCGTGCGCGCCACGCTCGGCATGCAGAACAACGCCTTCCGCGTGCCGGCGCTCGCCGTGCAGCGCGACGTGCAGGGTTCTTACGTGATGGTCGTCGGCAAGGACGGCAAGGTCGCGCGCAAGAACGTCGCGACGCAACGCCAGGAAGGCGCGGATTGGGTCGTCGGTTCCGGCGTTGCGCCGGGGGACCAGGTGATCGTCTCGGGCCTGCAACGCGTGCAGCCCGGCGCGCCCGCGAAGGCCGTGCCGTGGACGCCGGAAAAGAAGGCCGCCGACAACGCCGCCCCCGCCGCGCAACCGCAGGGCTGACCGACCATGTCCCGTTATTTCATCAACCATCCGGTCTTCGCCTGGGTGATCGCGATCATGATCGTGATCTCCGGCGTGCTCGCGATTCGCGGCCTCGGTGTCGAGTCGTATCCGAACATCGCGCCGCCGCAAGTCGGCGTCAACGCGTTCTACCCGGGCGCCAACGCCGAAACCGTCGAGCGCGCGGTCACGCAGATCATCGAGCAACAGCTCACCGGCATCGACAACCTCGACTACTTCAGTGCCTCGTCGGGTTCCGACGGCAGTGCGTCGATCAACCTGACGTTCAAGCCGGGCACCGATCCCGACACCGCGCAGATGCAGGTGCAGAACAAGGTCTCGCAGGCGCAGCCGCGTTTGCCGGAAGACGTCGTGCAGCAAGGCATCACGGTGTCGAAGTCCAACAGCGGCTTCCTGCTCGTCATCGCATTGAAGTCCAGCGATCCGGCGATCGGCCGCGACGAGCTGTCCGATCTCATCGCGTCCAACGTGCTCGACCAGATCGCGCGCGTGCCGGGCGTGGGCAGCACGCAGTTGTTCGGCGGCCAGTACGCGATGAACATCTGGCTCAACCCGGACAAGCTGCATGCCTACGGCTTGTCGGCGACCGACGTCCTGGCCGCGGTGCGTGGGCAGAACGTGCAGTTCTCCGCCGGCCAGATCGGCGGCGAGCCCTCGCCGGACACGCAGATGTTCACCGCGCCGGTGTCGGCCGAAGGCCGCTTCTCGCAACCGGAAGAGTTCGAACGGATCCTGTTGCGCACCACGCCAGATGGCGCGGCCGTGCGCCTGAAGGATGTCGCGCGCGTCGAGGTGTCCGGTGAAGCGCATAGCTTCGACCTGAAGTGGAACGACCAGCCCGCCGCCGGTTTCGCCGTGCTGCTGGGCCCGGGCGAGAACGCGCTCTCGGTCGCGGCCTTGGTCAAGGACCGCATGGCGCAGTTGCAGCCGAGCTTCCCGAAGGGCGTGGAGTGGTTCACGCCCTACGACACGTCCGACTTCGTGCGCATCTCGGTCGAGGAGGTCGTCAAGACGCTCGCCGAAGCGATGGTGCTGGTGTTCCTGGTGATGCTGCTGTTCCTCCAGAACTTCCGCGCCACGCTCATCCCGACGCTCGTCATTCCCGTCGCGCTGCTCGGCACGTTCCTGGGCATGTACGTGCTCGGCTTCACGATCAACCAGTTGAGTCTGTTCGGCATGGTGCTGGCGATCGGCATCGTGGTCGACGACGCGATCGTGGTGATCGAGAACGTCGAACGCATCATGACCGAGGAAGGCCTGTCGCCGAAGATGGCCACGCGCAAGGCGATGCAACAGATCACCGGCGCGGTCATCGCGATCACCATCGTGCTGGCGGCGGTGTTCATTCCCAGTGCGCTGCAGGCCGGTTCGGCCGGCGCGGTGTACAAGCAGTTTGCGCTGACCATCGCGATGGCGATGTTGTTCTCCGCGTTCCTCGCGCTGGGCTTCACGCCGGCGTTGTGCGCGAGCCTGCTCAAGCCGAGCGCGGAACACGAAGCCCGCAATCCGATCTTCCGCATCTTCAACAAGTACTACGGGAAGATGGCGAACACCTACGTCGGCCACATCGGCAGCGCGGTGCGCCATGCGTCGCGGTGGATGGTGGTGTTCCTCGTGCTTGCGGGCCTGTGCGCCTTCCTGTTCTGGCGGATGCCGGGCAGCTTCCTGCCGGAAGAAGACCAGGGTTACGCGCTGGCGGTCGTGCAGTTGCCGCCGGGCTCCACGCTGCGTCGCACGAATGAAGTGTTCGACCAGATGCGGCCGGCGATCTCGAAGCTGGAAGGCTTCGACGGCATGATGCAGGTGTCGGGCTTCAGCTTCATCGGCCAGGGCGAGAACGTCGGCATGGCGTTCATCAAGCTCAAGCCGTGGGACGAACGCAAGATCAATGCGACGAAGTTCATCGAACAGGCCAACGGCGCGCTGTATCCGATCCGCGACGCGCAGATCTTCGTGATCAACCTGCCGACGGTGCAGGGCCTGGGCCAGTTCGGCGGCTTCGACATGTACCTGCAGGATCGCGCGGGCCAGGGCCGCGATGCCCTCAACGCGGCGATGGGCACGCTGTTGCAGAAGGCCGGCGAGGACAAGGCGTTGATGGGCGTGCGTCCGAATGCGCTGGCGCCTTCGCCGCAGTTGAAGCTGGACGTGGATCGCGTGCAGGCCGAAGCGATGGGCTTGTCGGTCGGCGATATCTACAGCGCGATCCAGCTGATGCTGGCGCCGGTGTACGTCAACGACTTCGTGCAGGGCGGCCGCGTCAAGCGCGTGCACATGCAGGCCGATGCGGCGTATCGCACGGGCGCGGACTCGCTCTCGCACTTCTACACGCCCTCGCCGGAGAAACAGGCGAACGGCTTGCCGACGATGATCCCGCTCAACAACGTGGTGAAGTCGACGTGGGAAGTCGCCGAGCCCACGCTCACGCGTTACAACGGCTTCGCGGCGGTGGAGATCGTCGGTTCGCAGTCGGCGGGCCACAGCTCCGGCGAAGCGATGAGCGTGATGCAGAAAATCGTCGACACGCAGTTGCCGCCGGGCTTCGGTTACGACTGGGCGGGCCAGTCGCACCAGGAAATCCTCTCCGGCAACCAGACCACGATGTTGATGGTCCTGTCGATCGTCGTGGTGTTCCTGTGCCTGGCCGCGTTGTACGAAAGCTGGTCGGTGCCGGTGGCGGTGTTGCTGGTGGTGCCCGTCGGCGTGCTCGGCGCGGTGGCGCTGTCGATGCTGCGCGGCCTGCCCAACGACATCTATTTCAAGATCGGCCTGATCACGGTCATTGGTCTTGCGGCGAAGAACGCGATCCTGATCGTCGAGTTCGCGATCCAGGAGCGCAACGAAGGCAAGCCGCTCGGCCAGGCCGTCGTGGAAGCGGCGAAGCTGCGACTGCGGCCGATCCTGATGACGTCGCTGGCCTTCATCATGGGCGTGTTGCCGCTGGCGATCTCGACCGGCGCAGGCGCGAATGCACGCCACGCGATCGGTACCGGCGTCATCGGCGGCATGCTCGCGGCCACGTTCCTCGGCCTGCTCTTCATCCCGGTGTTCTACGCGATCGTGCGGCGCGCACTCGGCGACAAGCTGGACGAACCGCCGAAGATCACCCAGCACCTCGACGACGTCTGATGCAACGAAAAACCCCGGCAGATGCCGGGGTTTTTCTTGGGGTCAATGACGCGTGGCGATCTTGGGTTCGTGCAATCGCGGCCGTGCCCCGCGGACCAGCCTGACGCCCAGGTCGATCAGCAGGATCAGGAACAGGATGCCGAGCCCGAAGCGCGCGCCGTCGGTGGTCGCCTGCGACACGAAGATCGGGCCGTCCGCGATGAGCCAGCCGATCAGCGCAAGCCACGCGATGCTGAAGGCGAATTCGAGGCGACGCGTTGCATGCGTCCATCGGCCCTTCGCCAGCACGTTCACCATCACTGCGAAGCCCGCGACCCACAGGACGACGATCAGCCAGGCGCGCGTGCGCAGGAAGTCGGGGTCGTAGACGAACAGGCGCGGAAAGGGCTCGGGCAACTGCGCGGCGATCCACGGCAGGCAGACCATCAGCGCGACGCCGATGGCGTACCACGTCAAACCGAAGGCCATCGCGCCGCGATGCACGCGATCGGGATCGACGTCGCGCGGCGAGAACGCCGGCGGCGTCGTGCGCCACTGGCGGATCCATGCGCCGAACAAGGCCATCATCGACAGGAAGCCCGGCCACCAGAACGCGCCCAGGCCCCACGTCAGCCACCACGCGGTGATCGACTGGCCTTCCGCGACGCGGGGCAGGGTGAGCGCCCATTGCAGCGCGATGCCGCCGAGCGACAACCATGCGAAGGTGCGCGTCTGCTCGGGCGGCAGGATGACGAAGCCCGGTGCGCGATAGCGCGCGGCGATGTCGGCGGGCGCGCCGAATTCGCGCAGCATCGCGAGCACCATCGCATCGTCGGGCGCGCGGCCGGCCGCTTCCGCGCGCTCGTCCAGCATTTCCGAGAGCAACGTGCGCAGCTCGACGCCGATGTCGTTGCGTTCCTTGAGCGGCACGCGGCGGATGACGTCGGCCACGTAGGATTCGATGACGTCGTTCGGGTTCATTTCCCGCTCCCAATCAGGCCGGCCATGGTGTGCACCAGGGCGTTCCAGGTGCCGGTCAGTTCGGCGAGCAACGCCTCGCCTGCGTCGTTCAAACGGTAGTAGCGGCGGGGCGGGCCGTCCTCGATCCGCCATTCCGACGCGAGCACGCCCTGCGCCTCGAGCCTGCGCAGCAACGGGTAGAGCGTGCCTTCCTCGATCGGCATGCCCCGCTGGGCCAATGCCTGCCGCAGCGAATAGCCGTACTGCACCTCGCGCAGTTGCGAGAGGACTGCGAGCACGAGCGCGCCGCGGCGGAGTTCGCCTTCCAGCTTCGGTCCGGGGTTCTCTCGGATGTCCACGGTGCTTCGCCTTGTGACTTGCGGCGCACGGTACATTGCGGCACACAGTATGTCAACAGAAAAAAGCCTCCCCGTTTCG
Organism: Noviluteimonas gilva; assembly: GCF_009740395.1. GTDB lineage: Bacteria > Pseudomonadota > Gammaproteobacteria > Xanthomonadales > Xanthomonadaceae > Noviluteimonas > Noviluteimonas gilva. Next base: position 294,427 of record NZ_WOXT01000001.1, on the reverse strand, counting down.
GGGGAGGCTTTCGTTGGTCTCAAATCCCCGCTTTCGCGGAGAGAAGACCGAGTCTTACTTGGCCTTGGTGGCCTGCGCGACCTGGTCCGTCGCCTGCTTCGCCTGCGCTTCGAACTGCGACTTGGCGATCTGGCCGATGGCTTCCTGGGTCTTCACGGTGCGGCCGATGACGTCCTGGCCGGTGGCGATCGAACGCTCGACGTTCTCACGGGCAACCTGCAGGCCCTTCGGGAAAACGGCCTTGAACTGCTCCGGGTTGCGGGCTTCGGCGACTTCGCCGAAGAACGCGAACGTCGCGTTGGCGCCGGCTTCGAGGGCGGCCATCTGCAGGCCGAAGACCTGGGTGGCGTTGTCGAGGGCGAGGCGGTTGATCTGGGCCGCGGTGTCCGCGAACTGGCGCGAGGCGGCGGCGAACTGTTCGTTGATCTGCTGGTACATGGCAGGGGGAACTCCACGGTGGGTCCACCCGGCGGAAGTGCTGGATGGTGCGGTGCAGCATAGTCGCCTCCATGGTGCAGTGCAACAACCGCTCGTCGCCTCGTTCGGTAAACCGTAATCTGCGTGAAATCAGCGTGTTACGTCCACGCCCCGTTCACGCGGCGCCCACCTGAGCAGCGCGACGCTGCAGGGCCCTCCCGCTGGAGTTCGCGGTCATGGCAGCCCGCCCGATCTGGAACGGCACCCTCTCGTTCGGCCTCCTCAACATCCCGATCCAGCTGATGACGGGCGAAAAACGCACCGAGCTGCACTTCCGGATGATGGATGCGCGCAACAAGGCGCCGGTGAAGTACGAGCGCGTGAATGCCGAGACGGGCGAGGAGGTGCCCTGGAAGGAAATCGTCAAGGCGTTCGAATACTCCAAGGGCAACTACGTGGTGCTCGAACCCGAGGACCTCGCGAACGCCGCGAGCGAAAACCGCGAGGTGATCGACATCGAAGCCTTCGTCGACCGCGAACAGATCACGCCGGCCTACATCGAGAAACCCTACGTCCTCGTGCCCGGCAAGAAAGCCGAGAAGGGTTACGTGCTGCTGCGCGAAGTGCTGAAGAAAACCGGCAAGGTCGGCATCGGGCGCGTGGTGATCCGCACCAAGGAGTACCTGTCGATGGTGCTTCCGCAGGAAGACGCCTTGCTGCTGATGCTGCTGCGCTTCCCGGAAGAGGTCGTCTCGCTCGAGGAATACAACATCCCCGAAGGCGACGCCGCGAAGTGGAAAGTCACGCCGAAGGAAATGGAAATGGCGACGACGCTGCTCGAATCGATGGCGAGCGATTTCAATCCGGAAGACTACAAGGACGAGTTCAAGGAACGCCTGACCGCGGCGATCAAGAAGCGCCTGAAGCAGAAGGGCGCGACGACGACCGTCGAGGAAGAGGCGGCCGCGCCGGAGGCGACGACCAACGTCGTCGACTTCATGTCCCTGCTCAAGAAGAGCCTGGAGAAGAAGGGCGAGGCGCCGGCCAAGGCGACCGCGCGCAAGGCCTCGAAGAAACCCGCCACCAAGAAGGCGCCGGCGAAGGCCACGAGCAAGAGCAAGAAGAGCGCCTGACGCGTGGCCGCGGCGAAGCCGGCGTTGCCGACGCTGTCCTCGCCGGACCGCGTCGTATATCCCGATGTCGGCATCACCAAGAAGCAGGTGTTCGACTACTACGCCGCCGTCGCCGAGCGCTTGCTGGAGGATTCCGGCGAGCGCCTGATGTCCGTCGTGCGTTGCCCCGACGGCATCCAGGGCGAGCGCTTCTTCCAGAAACACCTCGGGCCTGCGTTCGGCAAGGCCGTGCATCGCGTCGAGATCGCCGAGAACGACGGCAAGCTGGCCGAATACGCGTGGCTCGACGATCTCGCGGGCGTGTTGTCGCTCGCGCAGATGAACGTCATCGAATTCCACCCGTGGGGTTCGAAGGTCAAGACGCTCGAAAAACCCGACCGTCTGATCTTCGACCTCGACCCGGATCCCGGCATCGGCTGGCCGAAGATCAAGGCGGCGGCGCGCGAGTTGCGCGATGAACTTCAAGCGCTCGGACTCACGTCCTTCCCGCGCCTGAGCGGCGGCAAGGGCGTGCACCTCGTCGTGCCGATCGCAAAGCGCTACACGTGGGATCAGTCGCGCGACTTCTGCGATCGCTTCGCGCATGCGATGGAAGCACGCGCGCCGCAGCGGTACGTCGCGACGATGAGCAAGGCCAAGCGCGAAGGGCGGGTGTTCATCGACTGGCTGCGCAACGGGCGCGGCGCGACGGCGGTGTCGAGCTTCTCGCTGCGGGCGCGACCCGGTGCGCCCGTGGCGATGCCGGTGACGTGGGATGAGTTCGCGAGTGTGCGCGCGCCGGATCGCTTCAAGTTGAAGGATGCGGTGAAGCGGGTGGATGCGCCGATCTGGGACCTTTCGATCGCGAAAGACCAGAAATTGCCGAAGCTTTAGGCCACCGGCAGGGCGACACGAATGCGTTGCATCGCACCGACGTTCGGCCCTTCGATGCTGAGCATGCCCGCATGCGCATCGATGATCGCCTTGGCGATCAGCAGCCGCAGGCCCAGGCCTTCGTCGAGCGGCGGGATTTGCGGACATTCCAGCAACTTCGAACGTACCGCTTCGTCCACCGCCGGTCCGTTGTCCGCGAAGACGATCTCGACGTTGTCGCCGTGCAACGCGACATCCACGCGCGCGCCCTGCGCATCGCGCGCCAAGGTTTGTTCCAGCAACGTGCGGAACATCTGCGCGAGGCGGGACGAGTCACCCAGGATCAGGGCATCCGCCGCGCCGGTGCCGTAATGCGGATCCACGCTGACGCCATGGATCGATCCGACGGCCATGTCGAGAATCCCGCCGAGTTCCAGGCGTTCGCTGCGATCCACCAGACGACCCTGTTGCGCGCGAGACCAATCATCGAGCTCGTCGATCATCCGCGCCATGCGCTGCGATTGGCGCACGACGATGTCCGACAACTCCTTCGCCGTCTCGCCGCCGGGGTCGGTCCGCAACAGATAGGCCGCGGTCTGCAGCGACGACAGCGGACTGCGCAGATCGTGCGCGAGCCGGTTGAACCACGGACTGTTGCCGCTGGAGCCGTCGTTGGCCATCACACCGTCCTGGGTTGGGTTTCGTCGCAGATGCTGCGCACGATATCCAGGTCCGGCGGCTTGACCAGATGGTGGTCGAAGCCGGCCTCGGCGGTGCGGCGCCGATCGTCGGGTTGGCCCCAACCGGTGACGGCCACGAGCACGCGGCGTCCGCCATCCGGTTGCGCGCGCAGTTGCCGCGCGAGTTCGTAACCGCTGAGGCTCGGCATGCCGATGTCGAGGAACACCAGGTCGGGATCGAAGCGTTCGACTTCGGCCACCGCCGCGTGCGGATCGTAGAGGCGCGTCACTTCGTGGCCGAGGATCTCCAGCATCATCGCCAGCGTGTCGGCGGCGTCGCGGTTGTCGTCGAGCACGAGGATGCGGCGCGAGCGCGATTTGGTGCTGCGCGACAACGCCGCCGGCGGCGGTGCGTGCGCGGGCTGGAACCCGACTTCGCGCAAGGGGAGGGTGACAACGAACACGCTGCCATGCCCGAGGCCCGGGCTTTCGCAGCGAATCGTGCCGCCGTGCATCTCGACCAGCTGCTTCACCAGCGTCAGGCCGATGCCCAGGCCGCCGCGTGCGCGCTCGACCGACGTATCGACCTGCGCGAACAGTTCGAACACTTCCTCGATCTGCTGCTGCGTCAAGCCGATGCCGCGATCGTGCACGCTGACGGTAACGAGCTGGCCGTCGCGTTGCGCGACGACCTCGATCGTGCGCCCGGCATCGGAATATTTCGCCGCGTTGCTGAGCAGGTTCGAAAACACCTGCGACAGGCGCTCGCCATCGGCGAGCATCGGCAAAGGCATTTCCGGCACCGCCAGTTGCAGCGGATGCGCGCCGGCTTCGAGCACGGGCGAGGCCGTTTCGATCGCGGCGTGCAGGATCTGTTGCAGCGTCGTGGGCTCTGGCTTGAGCACGAGCTTGCCGCGGCTGATGCGCGCGACGTCGAGCAGATCGTCGATCAAGCGCACCAGCAGGCCGAGCTGGCGCTCCATCATGTCCTGGAAGGGATCGTCGCTGCCGGTGAGCTTGCGGATGCTGACTGCGTTGCGCAGCGGCGCGAGCGGATTGCGCAACTCGTGCGCGAGCGTGGCGAGGAATTCATCCTTCCGGCGGTCGAGTTCGCGCAACTGCGTTTCGGCGCGCGTGCGTTCGCCGATCTGCGATTGCAAGTCGACGTTGCGCTGCGCGAGTTCGACGTTCGCCAGGCGCAGCGATTCGTTGAGCAATTCGAGCTCGCGCGCTTTCTCGTTGCGCAGCGCTTCGTTCGCGGCGGCCAGGCGTTCGTTGGCCAGTTGCAGTTCGCGGCGCTTGCGGAACAACTCCGCCAGCACGACGACCTTGGAACGCAGGATCTCCGGGATCACCGGCACCATCACGTAGTCCACGGCGCCGAGCTTGTAACCGCGCATGCGGTCCAGGTCGGAGACGTTGACGGCGGTGACGAAGATGATCGGCGTGCGCTCGAAGCGCGGATGCTGGTGGATCAGGCTCGCGGTCTCGAAGCCATCCATGCCGGGCATGTTGACGTCGAGCAGGATCACCGCGAACTCGTCCTGCATCAGCTTCTGCAGCGCCTCGGGCCCCGAACTCGCATCCACGAGCCGCTCGCCGAGCGGTTCGAGGATTGCGCGATACGTCAGCAAGCGTCCCGGCTGGTCGTCGACCAGCAGGATGTTGACGGGCGTATGGCCCGGCCCGAGCGGCTGGGGCGTCAGCGGTGCAGCCATTGACGCAGTACTCCGAGCAGCTGATCGGTGACGACGGGTTTGGCGAGGTAATCCGACGCGCCCGCTTCCAGGCACTTCTCACGGTCGCCCTTCATCGCCTTCGCGGTGAGCGCGACGATGGGCAGCGCGCGTGCGTCGGGCATGCCGCGAATGGCGCGCATCGTGTCGTAGCCGTCCATGCCGGGCATCATGATGTCCATCAGCACCAGGTCGATGTCGGGATCTTCGGCGACCTTTTCGATCGCTTCGTGGCCCGTGCCCGCGGTGATGACGCTCATGCCGTGGCGTTCGAGCACGCTGGACAGCGCGAAGATGTTGCGCACGTCGTCGTCGACCACCAGCACGCGCTTGGACTTCAGCGCATCGTCGGTCTCGTGCAGGCGCTGCACCATGCGCTGCTTCTGCGGCGGCAGGTCGGCGATCACGCGATGCAGGAACAGCGCGGTTTCATCGAGCAGGCGTTCGGGCGATTCGACGCCCTTGATCACCACGCTGCGTGCGGCCTTGCGCAGGTACGCGTCTTCGGCGGCGGTGAGTTCCTTGCCGGTGAACACGACGATCGGCAACTCGTGCAGCTTGGGCTGTTCCTGCACGCGGTCGAGCAGATCCAGGCCGCTCATGTCGGGCAGGCGCAAGTCGAGCACGACGCAATCGTAATCGTTCTCCACCAGCGATTGCAGCGCCTGCGCGCCGGTCTGCGCGGTATCGATCGAGATGTCGTCGTGCCGCAGCAGTTCCTCGATGCTCATCCGTTCGCGATCGTCGTCCTCGACGATCAGCAGTCGCTTGGTGCGCGGCAACGTGTATTCACGGATGCGTTCGAGCGCCTGTTCGATCGACTCGGGATTCGACGGCTTGGCGAGGTAGGAGAACGCGCCGCGCTCGATCGAGTGGTGCCGCTCTTCCTCGATGGTGACGATCTGCACCGGGATGTGGCGCGTGGACGAGTCCTGCTTCAGGCGCGCGAGCACCGTCCAGCCGAGCATGTCGGGCAGGAAGATGTCGAGCGTGATCGCGTTGACCGCGTATTCGCGCACCAGCCGCAACGCTTCGGCGCCGCGGTTGGCGGTGAGCACCTGGAATCCGCGCGAGCGCGCGAGATCGCGCAGGATCGCCGCGTAGTTCGGATCGTCTTCCACCACCATGAGGATGGGTTTGTCCGGATCCAGGCGTTCGCGATCGTCGGGCACGTCGACCAGTTCGGAGAAGGGATTCTCCGCCACCGCGTGCGCGTGCTTCTGGTTGAGCATGTTCGACACCGATTCACCGGTGCCGACGTAGTCCAGCGGCAGGTACAGCGTGAACGTCGAACCCTTGCCGAGCGCCGATTGCAGGCGCAGTTCGCCGCCGAGCAGGCCCGCGATTTCGCGCGAGATCGCAAGGCCCAGGCCCGTGCCGCCGTACTTGCGCGAGGTGCCCGCGTCGGCTTGCTGGAAGGCTTCGAACACGATGCGCTGCTTCTCCGAAGAGATGCCGATGCCGGTGTCGGTCACATCGAACGCGATGACCGTCGGCGCGCCGTCGAGCACCGGATGCCCTTCGGTCCAGCCGTGCGTGGCCACGCGCGCGGAGAGGCGCACGCTGCCGCGATCGGTGAACTTCAACGCGTTGGACAGCAGGTTCTTGAGGATCTGCTGCAGGCGCTTGGGGTCGGAATGGAACACGCGGCCGATTTCGCCGGGGAAGTCGACGGAGAAATCCAGGCGGCGGCGTTCGGCTTCGTGGCGGAAGCCGCGTTCCAGGTTTTCGCGCAGGTGCGAGAACGCGATCTCTTCGCTGTCGACGGTGACCGTGCCCGATTCGATCTTCGACAGGTCGAGGATGTCGGAGATCAGGTGCAACAAGTCCGAACCCGCGGCGTGGATGGTCTTGGCGAATTCGACCTGGCGGTCGCTGAGGTTCTCTTCCGGGTTCTCGGCCAACTGTTGGCCGAGGATCAGGATCGAGTTGAGCGGCGTGCGCAACTCGTGCGACATGTTCGCGAGGAACTCGGACTTGTAGCGCGAGGTGAGCGCGAGCTCGGCGGCCTTTTCTTCCAGCGCGCGGCGGGCCTGTTCGATTTCCTGGTTCTTGCGTTCCACCTCGGTCTTCTGCTCGGCCAGCAACGTGGCCTTGAGCGCGATGTCCTCGTTGGTCTGCTGCAGTTCCTTCTGCTGCGACTGCAATTCGCCGGCGAGCTGCTGCGACTGCGAAAGCAGGCGCTCGGTGCGCATCGTCGCTTCGATGGTGTTGAGCACGATGCCGATCGAGCCCGACAGTTGTTCGAGGAACGCGCGCTGCGAGGGCGTGAACTCGGTCAGCGAAGCCAGTTCGATGACCGCCTTGATCTGGTCTTCGAACAACACCGGCAGCACGACGACGCTGCGCGGAACGGCGCTGATGAGGCCCGATTCGATCTGCACCGTGCCGGCCGGCACGTCGTTGATCACGATCATCTCGGCCTGCGCGGCGCATTGCCCGATCAGGCCCTGGCCGAACTCGACGTAACGCGGTTCTTCATCGTTGTAACTGGAGTCGGCGTAACCGGCGAGTTGGCGCAGGCGATTGCGGCCGCGGCGTTCGTCGATTTCCACGATGTACAACACGCCCTGCTGTGCGTAGACCAGCGGCGCGAGTTCCGACAACAGCATGTGGCCGAGCGTGATCATGTCGCGCTGGCCCTGCATCATTCCCGAGAACTTGGCGAGGTTGGTCTTCAGCCAGTCCTGCTCGCGGTTGGATTCGGTCGTTGCGCGCAACGTGCCGATCATCGCGTTGATGTTGTCCTTCAGGTCGGCGAGTTCGCCGCGCACGTCCACCTGGATCGAACGCGTGAGATCGCCCTGCGTCACCGAGGTGGCCACCTCGGCGATCGCGCGCACCTGCGTGGTGAGGTTGGCCGCGAGCTGGTTCACGTTCGCGGTCAGATCCTTCCAGATGCCCGCGGTGCCCGGCACGTTGGCCTGGCCGCCGAGGCGCCCTTCGACGCCCACTTCGCGCGCCACCGTCGTCACCTGGTCGGCGAAGATTTCCAGCGTCTCGGTCATCGAGTTGATGGTGTCGGCGAGTTCGGCGATTTCGCCCTTCGCTTCCACCGTCAGCTTCTGGTGCAGGTCGCCGTTGGCCACCGCGGTCACCACCTTCGCGATGCCGCGCACCTGCGTGGTGAGGTTGGCGCCCATCGAGTTGACGTTGTCGGTGAGGTCCTTCCACGTACCGGCGACGCCCGGCACCTGCGCCTGGCCGCCGAGTTTGCCTTCGGTACCCACTTCGCGCGCCACGCGCGTGACTTCCGCGGCGAAGCCGTTGAGCTGGTCCACCATGACGTTGATCGTGGATTTCAGCTGCAGGATTTCGCCCTGCGCATCCACCGCGATCTTGCGCGAGAGGTCGCCCTTCGCCACCGCGGTCGCGACCTCGGCGATGTTTCGAACCTGCGTGGTGAGGTTCGACGCCATCGAGTTCACGTTGTCGGTCAAATCCTTCCACGTACCCGCGACACCCGGCACCTGCGCCTGGCCACCGAGCTTGCCTTCGGTACCCACTTCGCGCGCCACGCGCGTCACTTCTGCCGCGAAGCCGTTGAGCTGGTCGACCATCGTGTTGATGGTTTCCTTCAGCTGGAGGATTTCGCCGCGCACGTCGACCGCGATCTTGCGCGAGAGGTCGCCCTTCGCCACCGCGGTCGTCACTTCGGCGATGTTGCGCACCTGCGCGGTGAGGTTGGACGCCATCGAGTTGACGTTGTCGGTCAAGTCTTTCCACGTGCCCGCGACACCCGGCACCTGCGCCTGGCCACCGAGCTTGCCTTCGGTACCCACTTCGCGCGCCACGCGCGTGACTTCCGCCGCGAAGCCGTTGAGCTGGTCCACCATGACGTTGATGGTGTTCTTCAGCTCGAGGATTTCGCCGCGCACGTCCACGGTGATCTTGCGCGAGAGGTCGCCCTTCGCGACCGCCGTGGTCACTTCGGCGATGTTGCGCACCTGCGAGGTGAGGTTGGAGGCCATCGCGTTGACCGAGTCGGTCAAGTCGGCCCACGTACCCGCGACACCCGGCACCTGCGCCTGGCCGCCGAGTTTGCCTTCTGTACCCACTTCGCGCGCCACGCGCGTGACTTCCGCCGCGAAGCCGTTGAGCTGGTCGACCATGGTGTTCATGGTGTCCTTGAGCTCGAGGATTTCGCCGCGCACGTCCACCGTGATCTTGCGCGAGAGATCGCCCTTCGCCACGGCGGTGGTCACCTCGGCGATGTTGCGCACCTGCGAGGTGAGGTTGGACGCCATGGAGTTCACCGAGTCGGTGAGGTCCTTCCACGTACCGGCGACGTCGGGCACCTGCGCCTGGCCGCCGAGGCGGCCTTCGGAACCGACTTCGCGCGCCACGCGCGTCACTTCCGAGGAGAAGCCGTTGAGCTGGTCGACCATCGTGTTGATGGTGTTCTTCAATTCGAGGATTTCGCCGCGCACGTCCACCGTGATCTTGCGCGAGAGATCGCCCTTCGCCACGGCGGTCGTCACTTCGGCGATGTTGCGAACCTGCGAGGTGAGGTTGGACGCCATCGCGTTGACCGAGTCGGTCAAGTCTTTCCATGTACCGGCAACGCCCGGCACGATCGCCTGGCCACCGAGCTTGCCTTCGGTACCCACTTCGCGCGCCACGCGCGTCACTTCGGATGCGAAGCCGCGCAGCTGGTCCACCATCGTGTTGATGGCTTCCTTCAGCTGCAGGATTTCGCCGCGCACGTCCACGGTGATCTTGCGCGAGAGGTCGCCGTTGGCCACGGCGATCGTCACTTCGGAGATGTTGCGCACCTGCGCGGTGAGGTTGGACGCCATCTGGTTCACCGAGTCGGTGAGGTCCTTCCACACGCCCGACACGCCCTTCACCTTCGCCTGGCCGCCGAGGCGGCCCGCGGTACCCACTTCCAGCGCCACGCGCGTCACTTCCGAGGAGAACTCGGACATCTGTTCGAGCATGCGGTTCACGATGCCCGCCGCGCGAAGGAATTCGCCCTGCAGCGGCCGGCCATCGTTGTCCATCGGCACGGTGCGCGAGAGGTCGCCCTTGGCCACCGCGGCCATCGCTTCGGTCATCGTTTCGATCGGGCGCGCCATGTCGCGGATCAGCCCGTTGACCGACTGCTCCATCTCCGCCCACTGGCCCTGGCGATTCGCCGCGGGCATGCGCTGGCGCGTGCGGCCTTCGCCACCGACCCGCTGCGCGACGCGCGCAAGATCGTTGGCCAGGCGTTTGTTCTGATTGACGATGTCGTTGAAGGCGTCGGCGAGCTTGCCGTTCAACCCTTCCCAATGCGGCGGCAGCTGGACCGAGAAGTCGCCTTCGCGGACCGAGTTCATCGCCATCAGGAGTTGTTGCAGCTGCTCGGCGACGTTGGCGTCGACGGCAGGTGGCATGGACACGGCACTGGTTTCTGCCGGCGTTGCGGCAACGGCGCCACGGCGGGTGCGCCGGGCGGGCGGGCTTTCGTTGTTCACTGAACCTCCGGTACCCGTCCCCACGGGCAAACTGGTGCGCACGCTACGTTTACGCGGGTAGGGGCCATGTGAAGGCGGCGTTCACTCTGGGGAAGGAAGGGACCATCGGAACGACCATCCCCCGTCCACGCGTTTCGCCGACACCCGGAGCTCGGCCACCCGGGATCCGGCGAGCGCGGTTGCGATCGGTCCGGGCGCATCCAGGCCCTGCGCATCGCACGTGAGTGCACCGCCGTCGCCGGCGCGCAGGCGGAAGGCGTGGGCGCCGAGCGCATGGCTTTCGACGGCGACCACGCAGAGCGCCTGGCGCAACAGGCCGGGCACCGGCGCGGACGCGTCACCATCGCAGGAGACGTCGACCTCGCCCTGCAAACGGTCGCGCAGGATCAGCGCGGCGGTCGACAAGGTTTCGTCGGTGGGCATGTGCGCCAGCACGCCGTTGCCGCGTTCGACCGCGGCTTCGATGCGCGTGAGGCAGGCGAGGGTGCGCGCGGGCTCGTCGACGAGTTGGCGCGCGGCGAAAGCATTGATCTGGACGGCGTTCAAGACATTGCGCAGGTCGTGGACACCTTCGCGCAAAGAGTGCGGCGTGGCGTCGTGTTCATGGGGGAGTTCGGTCACGGCGTTCCCTCTCGCCGAGGAGCGCGCACTGTCGCCAAAGACGTGTTTAACCGGCGTGAGGCGGAACCCGTTTCCGGCCCCGTGCATTCATGTGGCCTCTCATCGGCACGTAACCGTTTCGCTCGTATTTTCGGGCGGCGGAGTCCAGGACAACGCCAAGCAGGAGAGTTGCATGAACCACAAAGATCGAGATCGAGACCATCGTTACGCGCGCAGCCTGCGCGATACCTACAACCCCGAACCGCAATGGCTGCGGCAGGACCGCGAAAACCGCACGTGGGGCAGCCAGCGCGACGAAGAGTTCGAATCGGGCATCGGCGGCAGCCAGTACGGCGGCAGCGAATACGGGTACGGCGGCAGCGGCCGCGGAAGTTACGCGGGCAGCGGACGCGAGTGGGGCGAGAACGCCCAGGGTTACAACGCGCAGGGCTACAACACGCAGAGTTACAACACGCAGGGCGCGGGCACCAACCGCGATTTCGGCGGACGCGATTACGGCCAACGCGATCAGCAGCGCATGCGCGAAGAACGCGAGTATCAACAACGCAGCTTCGGTAGCGGACGCAACGCGCCGTCGCGCGAAGCGCAGCAGGATGACAGGCCCGGTTACGAGACCTCGGGTTGGGACGACAACCTGGAGACCGGGCAACGTCGCTACGAACCCTTCCACGTCGGCACCGGCATGGGATTGGGCACGGACAGCCAGTACGGACGTGAGCGCGAGTTCGGCCAGAGCTACGGACACGCATCGGGTTACGGCGGCCACGGTGGCTGGGATCTCGGCACGCACCAGCGCGACATCGGCGGCTCGTCGTCGCGGCAGTCCTTCCGCGGCATGGGGCCGAGCCATTACAAGCGTGCCGACGAACGCATCCGCGACGACATCTACGAACGCCTGACCGACAGCCATGTCATCGACGCACGTTCGATCACGGTCGACGTCAACGAAGGCAACGTCACGCTGACGGGCACCGTCAACGAACGCCGCATGCGTTATGCCGCCGAGGATCTCGTCGAACGCGTCGGCGGCGTGGCGAACATCAACAACCAGTTGCGCGTGCAGGCGCAGGAAACCACGCTGCAGCAGCCGTCGTCATCGATCGAGAAGACGAAGCTGGACGACAAGCGTCATTGATCGAAGTACTCCCTCCCCTGCAGAAGCAGGGGAGGGCCGGGGAGGGGTTCAGTCGGGTGGCGCATTCGATCAACCCTCGTCGTCATCCGTCGCCGCGCCACCGCGTTCGCGCGCCAATCGATTCCGAATCGTCCGCGCCGTGATCCCCAGCGCCGCCGCCGCACGCCTGCGGTTGTTGCCGTAATGCTGCAGCGTCTTGCGCAGGATCCGTCGTTCCATTTCCTCAAACGACGTGCCGATGGTGAAGGTGATCGTGTGCGAGGACTCGTCCGCCGGTTTCGGGAACGATTGCGGCGCGATGCGCACCACACCGTCCTCGGCGAGGATGTAGCTGCGCTGCACCGCGTTGCGCAATTCGCGCACGTTGCCGGGCCAGGCCGCGCGGGCGATCGCGTCGATCGTGTCGGGCGCGAAGGCATGGCGCGTGCCGCCGCGCGTGTTGAGTTCGGCGAGGAACGCATTGGCCAGGCGCAACGCATCGCCGTCGCGTTCGCGCAGCGGCGGGACGGGAATGTCGAAACCGCTGAGGCGGTAATAGAGGTCTTCGCGCAAGCGACCGCTGGCGACGGCCTCGCGCGGATCGCGATTGGTGGCCGACACGATGCGCACTTCCACCGGCAGGTCCGCATGTCCGCCGACGCGGCGATAGCAACCGAAGTCGAGCACGCGCAGCAGGTGCGTCTGCAGCACCGGCGCCATTTCGGTGATCTCGTCGAGGAACAGGGTGCCGTGCGCCGCTTGTTCGAGGAACCCCAGGTGCCGCGAGAACGCGCCGGTGAAGCTGCCTTTCTCGTGGCCGAACAATTGACTCGAAAGCAACTCGCCTGCGACCGCGCCGCAGTTCACCGCAACGAACGGTCCCGTGCGTCCGCTCGCTTCATGGATCGCGCGCGCGACGAGTTCCTTGCCGACGCCGCTTTCGCCGTGCACGAGGACGGCCGCGTCGGTCGGCGCGACTTTCTCGATCATCCGGCACACCGTCTGGAACCCGCGCGATGCACCGACCATGCCGTGGTTCGGCGTCGGCGCAACCGGCGGTGCGATGCGACGATCGGTGGCGGCGGCATGCAGCAGTTCGCGCAAGCGATCGGGACAGATGGGTTTGACCAGGTAGTCGACCACCGAACTGCGCAGCGATTGCAGCGCCGACTCGACCGTGGGGCGACCGGTGACGATCACGGCGTGCGTGCGTTGCACATCGATGTCCTCGAGCAACTGCAGCCCACTGCCGTCGGGCAGGTCGAGGTCGACGAGCGCGAGATCGTAATCGTGCTGGCGCATGCGATGCAGCGCCTGGCCGAGTTCGCTCGCGATGGTGATTTCGAATCCCTCCAGTCGCGCGACTTCCGCTGTCGCGTGCACGAAGCCGACATCGTCGTCGACGATGAGCAGCGTCGGCGCGCGGATCGTATTGGGGTCGCTCGTCGTCTTCTCGGACGACTGGGAGGCATCCATGTCGGGCTCGGCGCGGGGGACGCGTTGCGGTTTACTCCGCAGTAAGCGATCCCGGGGTGAAGGCCGAGCTAGATTTTCCGCAACCGGAAGGATTTTCCGGCGCATTCACGCGGTGGGCATGCCGATTGCGTCACTCAGGCGTCCCCCGAGTGGCAGGAGGCAGGCCGATGCGTCTTCACATTCCTCACAACTTGATGTGGCTGTCGCTTGCGGCGATCGCGGCGACCAGCGGTTGCGATCGCGGCAAGCAGGACGCGTACGCAGACCGCGGCACGAGCGCGGCGAGCACCGTCGCCGTATCGCCTTCGACGATCGCGACGGCATCGACGATCGCGCCTGCAGCGCCGGGCGCCGCGACACCGGGCACTGCGCAGCTCAATCCCGGCGACCTCTCGTTCCTGTCGGCGGCCGCGCGCGGCAATGAAGCGGAGATCGCGACGACCGAACTCGGCATGTCGCGCGGCAACGCGAAAAACAAGCAGCTTTCGCGCATGTTAAACGGCGACCACGTGGCGCTGCGCGATGAGATCACCTCGCTCGCGCCGACGCTCGGGACGCCGCCCACGGTCGAGGTGGCGAAGGAACTCTCCGATCTGCAAGGCGAAGCATTCGACGCTCGCTTGCTCGCGACCTATCGCGAACAACACGAAGCAGCGATCGCGATGTTCACCTCCGCCAGCACCGACACCACGCTCAGCGAATCGGTCCGCCTGCTTGCCAGCGACGCCCTTCCCAAGCTCAGGAGCCATCTGACGGCGGTCCAGGCCGCCGGCGCACCGGAATGAAATTCCCGCGTCGGCGCGCGCCTTCGGTCAGGACCGGATGAATGGCCCGGTTCGTGCGTCACTGAAGAGCCGCTCCATCCCCCGGGCGCGTGAAGGAGAACGTCAATGGCAACACGAGGAACAGGGACCAGCAATCGCGGCTTCGCATCGATGGATCCCGAGAAGCAACGCAGCATCGCCGCACAAGGCGGGCGTGCCGCCCACGCGCAAGGCGTGGCCCACGAGTTCGATTCGGAAGAAGCACGCGCCGCGGGGCGCAAGGGCGGCCAGGCACGCAGCAGCCGGAGCGCTGCATCGCGCGCGGCCAATCTGGCCAGCGCCGATCGCGACATCCAGGAAGCACCGCCGGTCAGCCCGATGCACGCGATGTCCGACGAGGTGCCAAGGGGCGGCCACGTCTGATGGGGCGGGCGGCGACCGATGTCGCCGCCCCCATTTTTCTCCCGCACTCCATCATTCACGCGTGCGCAACGCACGCGCGACGACGCTACGTGCATGAGCACGACAAAGTCCGAAGAACTCGCGCTGGACAAATCCATCGCCGATTCGTTTCCCGCGAGCGATCCGCCGTCGCGAACCACGCCCGTCACCGCAACGCCGACGCAATCGCGCGTGCCCTTGCACGAAACGGGACTCACGGGCGATGAGTTGCACGTGTATCGCGTCATCGAACCGCGCAAGGCCGCGGAGCCGTTTTCGGGCTCGGGCGCGGATGCAGGTGGACGTTGGACGTCGCCGCGCACGCCGGGCGTGTATGCATCGCTGACGCCGGCCGCGGCGATCCTCGAATACCTCGTGCACCTGGAAGGCGAGACGCCCGACAAACTCCTGCTCGCGCAGGCCACGGTGCCGATGAGCACCGTGCTCGCGCAGCTCGATCTGCCGAGCGATTGGAAGGAACGTCCGTATCGCGACACCGTGCGCCAGATCGGCGACCGATGGGCGAAGGCGCAGGATTCACTCGCGCTGCGCGTGCCGAGCGCGGTGTGCGAGGGCGAGTGCAACGTCGTGCTCAATCCGCAGCATCCGGATTTTGCGAAGCTGCACCTGGATCACCTGACGCCGCTCAAAGTCGATCCGCGCCTGCGGATCTGACGCGCTTCGAACGCGCGCGCTTCCGGCTCAATCGCCGCGGTAGCGGCAGCCGGACGTGCAGGTTTCGTTCACCACGATTTCCGACAACAACGGCAGCGCCGGCTTCAGGCGCGTCCAGATCCACTTGGCGAGCACTTCGCTCGTCGGGTTGTCCAGGCCTTCGATGTCGTTGAGATAGTGGTGGTCGAGCTGGTCGTAGAGCGGTCGGAACGCGGACTTGATGTCGGCGAAATCCATCACCCAGCCCGTGTCCGCGCCGGGCTCGCCCGAGACGTGGATCTCCACGCGGAACGAATGCCCGTGCAGCCGCGCGCACTTGTGCCCCGGCGGAACGTTCGGCAACCGGTGCGCGGCTTCGAGCGTGAAGGATTTGAAAATGTCCATTTGCTGATTCTATCGCTCCGTAGAACTACTGACGCGCAACGCGGACCGGTGGAGGCATCCTCCCGATCGTTTCCACCAGGGATTGCCCGCCATGCGCCTGATCCTGATCTCGTCCATCGCCTTCGCCCTCGCGGGTTGCCAGCGCGCGGAAACGCCCGTTGCGCCTGCGTCGACCACCACCCACGCCGCCGCGCCGAGTGCGGAAGCCGCGACGCCGGCGGCCACCGCGGCACCCGAACCGGGCTCGACGCCCGTCACGGCCGACAACTACGGGCGCGCCGCGACCGACCTGGCGTTCGCGAACGTCGTGAAGGATGGCGGGTTCGGCAAGTTCAACCACAACCGCGAACTCACGCCGATCGACAAGCAGCGGGTCGTCCGCCAGAACCGCGACACGCTGTATTCGGCCGTGGTGGTCGATCTGGATGCCGGGCCGGTGACCGTGACCTTGCCCGACGTCGGCGATCGCTTCATGTCGATGCAGGTCTTCGACGAAGACCAGTACTCGCACCAGGTCGCCTACAAGCCAGGCAAATACACGATCACGCGCAAGGACATCGGTACGCGCTACGCCCTCGTCGCACTGCGCATGCTGGTGGATCCGAACAAGTCCGACGATCTCGCCGCGGTGCACGCCAAGCAGGACGAAGCGAAAGTCGAGCAACCCGGCGGGCCGGGCAAGTTCGACGTTCCGAAATGGAACCTCGCCGATTACAAGAAACTCACCGATGCACTGACCGTGCTCGGCGATACCTTGCCCGACAAGAACCACATGTTCGGCATGAAGGCCGACGTCGACCCCGTGCGTCGCCTCATCGGCGTGGCGACGGCCTGGGGCGGCAATCCGGAAAAGGAAGCGACCTATCTGAACTTCACGCCGGCGCAGAACGACGGCAAGACCGTGCACCGCCTCGTCGTGAAGGACGTGCCGGTCGAGGGCTTCTGGTCGGTCACGGTGTACGACAAGGATGGGTTCTTCCAGGCCAATCCGCAGAACGCGTACTCGTTCAACAACATCACCGGGCAGAAATCGCCGGATGGTTCGATCGCGATCCAGTTCGGTGGTTGCGACGGCAAGGTGCCCAATTGCCTGCCGATCACGCCGGGCTGGAATTACCTCGTGCGCCTGTATCGGCCGCACAAGGCAGTGCTCGACGGCACGTGGAAATTCCCGGAGGCCACGCCCGTGCAGGGCTGACCGGAAAAGCAAAAGGCCGGCGCAAGGCCGGCCTTTCGACTGTGGTGGCTATGGGTGGACTCGAACCACCGACCCCAGCATTATGAGTGCTGTGCTCTAACCGGCTGAGCTACATAGCCACGGAGAGCCGCGAATTATTCACGGCGGGGGGCTGTGGCGTCAATGCTCGCCGGCCTTCACCAATGTCCGCTTGTGGGTCTGCCGGGGGCGTGGCAGAGTCGGTCGCAGTGCATTTCGGAGTCCGCATCGTGATCGATCCGGACGGTTACCGCCCCAACGTGGGCATCGTCCTCATGCACCCGGATGGACGGGTGTTCTGGGCGCGCCGTGTCCACCGCGACGGCTGGCAGTTCCCGCAAGGCGGGATGAATACGGACGAGACGCCGCTCGAGGCCATGTATCGCGAGCTGCGCGAGGAAACCGGCCTGCTGCCGGACCACGTCGCCGTCCTGGGCGTCACGCCGGGCTGGCTGCGTTATCGGCTGCCGCAACGGGCCATCCGCCGCAACGACAAGCTGGTCTGCATCGGGCAGAAGCAGGTCTGGTACCTGCTGCAGTTCACCGGGCAGGAGTGCGATCTGTGCCTGGACGGCACCGAGAAACCTGAATTCGACAATTGGCGCTGGGTGGACTTCTGGTACCCGGTCGAGCACGTCGTGAACTTCAAGCGCAGCGTGTATGCCAGCGCCCTGGGGCATCTGGCGCCGTTTGCGCGACAGGTGGCCGGCGCAACGGCGGTTCCGCACCCGGGCAAGGACCTGCGGCCCAGCGGCCACAGCCAGCGCCCGCGCCGCCGGGCAGCGGCGGGTGAACGGAGCGGCGGATCCGCACCCGAAACGAATTGACAATGATTCGCATTTATGGGGAAATGGCGCCGTCCTCCCCGGCCTGCGGTTCCTCCCCCATGTTCGTCTGCATCTGCCACGGCATCACCGACAGCACCATTCGCGAGGCCGCGGAAAGCGGCGTCACGAGCGTGACCGAGCTGACGATGCGCACCGGCGCCGGCTCCACCTGCGGCAGCTGCATGGACATGGCCGCGGACCTGCTGGCGCGCCACGCGCCCGCCGAGCCGGGCTTCGCCGAACTGCCGGTGCTGCAAGCCGCCTGAGGCGGCCCTTCGTTTCGACCCAACTCCAACCGACCGCGGTGCGTTGAATGCAAACGCATCGCGTTTCGTCGTGCCTTGCGCAGGAGCGCTAGCATCCGCGCATTCCCGCACGGAGCACGGATATGAAGGGCGACCCCAAGGTCATCGAACATCTCAACAAGGCGCTCTACAACGAGCTGACCGCGATCAACCAGTACTTCCTGCACGCCAAGATGCTGAAGAACTGGGGCCTGAAGGAACTGGCCGAGCACGAATACAAGGAATCGATCGACGAGATGAAGCACGCCGATCGACTGGCCGAGCGCATCCTGTTCCTCGAAGGCCTGCCGAACTTCCAGGCGCTCGGCAAGATTCGCATCGGCGAGAACCCGGTCGAAGTGCTCAAGGCCGACCTCGCGCTGGAACTCGAAGCCCTGCCGGTGCTGCGCGATGCGATCTCCTACTGCGAGAGCATCCGCGACTCGGTAAGCCGCCGCTTGTTCACCGACATCCTCGATTCGGAAGAGGAACACATCGACTGGATCGAAACGCAGCTCGACTTGATCGGACGCGTCGGTGAAGCGAACTACCTGATCACGAAGATCGAAGAGTAGTCAGCGTCAAACCTCCGCCGTGCGGCGCTTGCGCAGCCTGAGCTGCAACGCCGCGCGCGCGCGTTCGAATTCGTCCGTCAGCATCGTCACCGCGACCGCGGGACGGTCCAGCGTTTCCATGCGCGCGCCGAGTTCGATGCGCTTGGCGGCGGCTGACAGCGCCATCGCGCCGAGGTTCGCGCTGGAGGATTTCAGCGAGTGCGCCGCTTCGCGCAATGCGTTGTAGTCCGGCGCCAGCGCCGCGCGTTCGAGTTGCGCGAGCAAGTGCGGCGCATCTTCGAGGAAGACCTGCACGATGCGCGAGGCGTCCGCGCCGATGACGGCGTAGAGCTCGTCGAGCGCGCCGTCGTCGATGATCGGATCGACCGGCGCGGTTTGCATCACGGTCGGCGTCGGCTCCGGCGACGGTGCGGCAGGCGGCTTCGGCGGCGCAACAGGCATGTCGGCGGACTCCACGGTCGGCATCGCGAAGGAAGGCGGACGCGACGACGTCGGCGCGACCGGCGGCACGGGCGTTGCAGGCCTGGCGGGCATCGACGGGCCGGCGGTCGCATCGGCGAACGCTTCCGCCGACGGACCGCGCGCACGCGGCGTGTCCTGCAGCCAGCGGCGCAGGCAATGTTCGAGTTGTCCGCGCGTCACGGGCTTGGCGAGGTAGTCGTCCATGCCCGCTTCGAGGCAGCGCTGGCGATCGCCGGCCATCGCGTTCGCCGTCATCGCGACGATCGGCAGGTGCGGACCGGTCGGATCGGCGCCTTCGATTTCGCGCCACTTGCGCGCGGCGCTGTAGCCATCGAGCACCGGCATCTGGCAATCCATGAGCACGAGGTCGTAGTTGCCATCGCGCATCCGCATCAACGCCGCTTCGCCGTTGGTGGCCGTGTCGCATTCCAGGCCGAGCACGCTCAACAGGCGCTGCGCGACGAGCAGGTTGACCGGGTTGTCTTCGACCAGCAGCACGCGCGCCTGCCAATGCTTGGCGGGCTTGTCGCTGTCGTACGCCTTGCGTTCTTCGGTCGTTTCGCCGCGCGGGGCGCGTTGCGCGAGCGCCGCGCGCAGTTCCGCGTCGGGCGCCTGGCGCGGCAGCAGCGTCGCGCCGGTGTGCAGTTCCTGCGGCACTTCTTCGTCGGAATACAGATAGACCAGGCGCACGTCGCCGAAACTCGCGTGCCGGCCGACGTTGCGATGCAGTGCGATCGCCGTGTTTCGCATGCTTCCCAGATCGGCGAGCACGACGCCGTAGGTCCACGGCGGGCCTTGCGTCGCGGCGGCGCGCAGGCGATCGAGCGCTTCCTGCGTCGTCTCCACCGTCGTGACGCGCAACCCCCAATTCGGCATCAACATGCTCAGGCGCGTGCGCAGGCGCGCGTCCGACGTGAGCAGCAGCAGGCGCTGGCCGCTGAGGTCGGATTCGCGCGTCGGCATGTCGCCGAGCACCTTGAGCAGCGGGATTTCGAAATGGAAGGTCGCCCCGTGCCCGGGTTCGGATTGCACGCCGATGCGGCCGCCCATCAAATCCACGATGCGGTGGCAGATCGCCAGGCCCAGGCCCGTGCCGCCGTACAAACGCGTGGTCGACGCGTCGGCTTGCGTGAAGGCATGGAACAGGCGCGACTGCGCATCGGTCGCGATGCCGATGCCGGTGTCGCGCACTTCGAAACGCAACTGGTGCTGCGCCGTGGTTTCGCCCACGCGGCGCACGCTGACCGAAATCGAACCGCGCTCGGTGAACTTCACCGCATTGCTGATCAGATTCGTCAGCACCTGGCGCAGGCGCACCGGATCGCCGCGCACCGGCAGGCGCACGCCGGGATCCAGGTGCAGGTGCAGGCGCAGGCCCTTGGATTCGGCAGGACGCTCCATCAACTGCATGACCGCTTCGAGCAGGTCGCGCAGGTTGAAGGTCGTGGTTTCCAGTTCGAGCTTGTTCGCTTCGAGCTTGGAGTAGTCGAGGATGTCGTCGACGATGCGCAGCAACTGCTGCGACGAGGTGTACGCCGTGCGCACGAGCTCGTGCTGATCGGGCAGCAAGCGCGCGTGCAACAGAAGATCGAGCATCGGCACGATGCCGTTGAGCGGCGTGCGGATTTCGTGGCTCATCGTGGCGAGGAACTCGCCCTTGGCCAGCACCGCCGATTCGGCCGCCTGCTTGGCCTTCGTCAATTGCTGTTCGAGTTCGTGGTGGCGCTGGATTTCGCGCTGCAACTGGTCGACCTGGAACTGGTCCTTCTGCGCCTTCTCTTCCATCGCCGCCATCTGCTGGTCGCGACGATGCAGCACGTAGACGATCGCCATCAGCGCGATCAGTGCGGTCAGCACGAAGAGCAGCGCGGCGAATTGCCAGGGACCTTCGATCCCGCCCGCTTCCAGCGCGAGCGAAACCGCTGCACCGGCGGCCGCGCCGAGCGCCAGCCACCGCATCGTGAGCCAGCGGCTCGTGGCCTGGCGTTCGGGCATCAGAGCACCGCGTTCTTGAAGTCGAAATCGAGCTCGCTCGCCGCCTGCTGGACGAGGTTGCCCTGGATGAAGTCGATGCCGCTCATCCACAAAGTCGCTGCGGCTTGCGGATCTTCGACACTGTGTCCGATCACTTGCAGGCCCTGGCGATGCGCGCGGTCGATCGACGTGCGCATCGCATCGCGCAACGCGCCGCCATCGGCATGCGCGTAACGCGCCGACAGGCGGATGTAGCCGAGCGGCAACTGTGTGAGCAGCGAATCGGCGTCCGGCGAATGCTCGTACTGGCTCAGGCAGAACTGCACGCCCACCGGCACGAGCTGATCGCAGAAGGATTTCAGCGTCACCGCGTGGATCAGCGCGTCGGCCAGGCGAATGTCGATGACCAGCGATGGGCCTTCCAGGCCACGCACCGCGATCGCGGAGGCGAGCCATTCGGCATACGCATCGCGTGCGAGCGTGCGCGAAGACTGCGGCACGAACAAACGCACCGGTCGACTCTGCGCACGACGTTGTTGCAACACGTCGAGCGCGCGTTCCAGCACCCAGCGATCGATGTCGTGGATCATCCCGGCCTGTTCGGCGGCGGGCACGATTTCGGCGGCGTTGTGCAGGGTGCCGTCGGCCGCCTGCATGCGCAGCAGCGTCTGGTATTGCGCTTCGTCGCCGCCGGCGACCGCGACGATCGGCTGGTAGATCAATTCGAAGCGATCGTCCGCGAGCGCGTCGCGCAGATAGTCGGACAAGTCGCTCGTCTGGCCGTGGTTCGGCGGTTCGTACGCGAAGATGCCCAGCGCCTGCGACCGCGCGTGGCGCGACGCCTGTTCCGCGGCTTCCAGCGCGCTACCCGCATCGGTGAAGCCGTGGCGCAGCGCCGTGTATCCGACGGTGACGCGCAACTTGATCGAGTGCCCGTCGACATCGAAGGGCTTCTGCGACAGCCCGTCGCGCCATACGCGCGCCTGGCGATCGAGCGCGAGGTCTTCGAGGTTCGGCGTGTAGATCAGGAACGAGTGATCGTTTAGTCGCGTGGCCGGATGCGCGCCGGCGAGCGCGCCCAGGCGGCGGCCGGCTTCGGTCATCAGGCGTTCGAGCGCGGCGTAGCCGAAGCGTTCGCGCAGCGTCGAGGTGCCTTCGATTTCGAGGAAGTACACGCCGCCGGCGTTCACCGGCAACGCGGTGCTCAACTGCTGCAACAACACCGGGCGCGCCATCAGGCCGGTCGCCGGGTGGCGGCTGGCTTCGGTCATGCGCTGCTTGCCCAGGGCGCGTGCGCGCTTGACGCGGCTTTCGATCGCGGCGATCAGGTGCCGCGGGCGGATGGGCTTCTGCAGGAAATCGTCGGCGCCGACTTCGAGCACTTCGTATTGCTTTTCCGGATCCGGATCGCCGGTGAGGAAGACGATCGGCGTGTGCAGGAACGACTCGTGCGCGCGGATCATCGTCGTCAGTTCGGTGCCCGACATGCCGGGCATGTGCAGGTCCATCAGCACCAGGTCCGGCTTGACGCGCTCCATCATGTCCAGCACGTCGCGCGATTCGGCGGCGACGACGGCTTCGATGCCGGCGCCGTTCAACACACCCTCGGCGAACATCGCCTGCGCGCGGTCGTCTTCGACGATGAGCACGCGATACGGCGGTTCTTCGCCCGTGCCCAGCGGGGGCAGGGGGACGTTGTCGGCCGTTGCGGGCGTCGGGGACGATCCGGTCGAAGCGGATGCGGACGTCGGCACGGGTTCGCCGGGCGTGGCGTCCTGCGCGGTCGCGTCGGGGGCGGCGTCGACCGCCGGTGCGTCTTCGCTCCAGCGGCGCCAGTAACCCTGCGGCGGGGTTTCGGCGCGCGCGGCAGGCTCGTCGTCGGCGGCTTTCGCGGCGGTCGGCAACTGCAGCAGGAGATTTTCGGCGACCGAGATCAGCTGCGCGGTCGAAGCGGCATCCGGCATGTGCTGCGCGACGCGCGCGGCCGAAATCTGCCCGTGCAACTGCGCGAGCATGCCCGCCCAGCGCTGGTCGAGGCGCACGGCCTGTCCGTGGAGGCGGTCGACTTCATGGGCGATCTGCTCGAACGAGCCGGGATCCCAGCCCATCGCGCGACGATTGCGCAAATGTTGCGCAAGGCCATCCACGCCGCCGCGGAATTGCGACAGCGGATCGGTCGACGCCTGTTGGCGTTTTTTGGTGGCGGGCATCGGCTCCCCCGGCGTGTGCCGCCATTATCCCCTGCTCCCCATCAAGGGAAGAGCACGGAAACTGGATACGCCTTCGGCCAGCCGCTTGCAAGACGTGACGTGTTCCTCACTGCGGCACATTCGTGGTCGCCGGCACCGTGCGGGGCCCGAAAAGCGCGCGGCGGATGCTCCGCCACAGCCACCACACCGCGGTCGCCATCAGCACGCTGATCACGATGACGATCGCCAGCGCGATCCAGGGATGCGCGAAGGCGAGCGCGAGTCCGCCGACCACCGCCACGTCCTCGGTCACCGAGGCGGTCCAGTTGCTCACCGGTTCCGGGGAAGTATTCAGCAACGCGCGGCTTCCCGCCTTCAGCACGTGGCTGGTGAGGGCCACGCCCGCACCGGTGGCGAGCATGCCGGGGCCGAGGCTCCCGTCGGGCGAAAGGGTCGCCGCCGCGAGGAATGCACCGACCGGCACGCGCAGCACCGTGTGCAGCAGGTCCCAGCCCGAGTCGACGCCGGGAATCTTGTCGGCGAAGAACTCCGCCGCCGCCAGCAGGCCCGAGACGCCGAGCACCCAGGGCGAGGTCGTGGGTTCCAGCGCGGTCGGCAGGTCGAGCCAGCCCATCGCGCCGGCAAGACCGATGCCGAACACCGTGAGGTACACGCGGATCCCCGCCAGCCAGGCCAGCAATATCCCGATCGCGAAAAGATGGGCTTCGGACATGGGAACGTTCCTCCAATCGGCCGGCGGGCAAAGGCCGTACACTCGCCGGCCCGAGTATAGGCGCGGCCCTCGCGTCGTCCCGTGGAGCCCGCGATGGAGCCGACCCCGAGGCCCAGCCCGCAATTCGAGATCGTCCCCCGTGAAGGCCGCGGCCGCGTGCCGGCCTGGGGCTGGCTCGTGGGCGCCGTGGTGTTCGGCCTGCTGGTCGGCGGTGGCCTGGCCTGGTGGCTCGCCAAACCCACGGTCGGTTCGCCCGAAGCCCGCATCGCCGAGAGCGATCGCCGCCTGAAGGCCTCGCAGGCCCAGGTCTCCGAACTCCAGCAACGCGTCTCCACGCTCACGCGCTCCGACCAGATCACCCGCGACGCCAACCGCGACGTGCAGGCGATGCTGGCCGACAAGGACGAGCAGATCGCGAGCCTGCGCGCCGACGTCGCCTTCTACGAACGTTTCGTCGGCAGCGGTGCCGAGCGCAAGGGCCTGACCGTGCATTCGGCGGAATTCGAACGCGAAGCCGGCGGCAGCTGGCGCTACCAGGTCGTGCTCACGCAAAGCCTCAATCGCGGCGCGGTGAGCCAGGGCGAAATGAAGTTCGACGTCGAAGGGGTGAGGGACGGGCGCCTGACGACGGTGAAGTGGGACGAGATGCAACAAAAGCCGGCGGCCGCGGGGCAACAATACGAATTCCGCTATTTCCAGCGGCTTGGCGGCAGCATCGTGTTGCCCGCCGGATTCACGCCGCAGCGCGTCAAGGTGGCGCTGCGCGGCAAGGGCGCGAACGTCGACACGGCGCTCGCGTGGTCATCGATGTCGTCACCCGGGGAGTAGTGGGGATGTTCAAGGGTTCACAAGCAAAGCCTTCTTCGCGCGACGGCCAGGCCGTCGACACGCTCATCGGTCCGCAGGTCACCATCCGCGGCGATATCGAATTCAGCGGCGGGCTCTACGTCGAAGGCCGCATCATCGGCCGCGTCACCGCCACCGAAGGCACGCAGGCCGTGCTGATGCTCTCCGAACACGGGTGCATCGAGGGCGAAGTGCGCGCGCCGGTCGTGATGATCGATGGCCGCCTGGAAGGCGACGTCCACGCCGCCGAGCGCATCGAACTGGCCGCCAAGGCCCGCGTGCAGGGCAACGTGCACTACCGCATGGTCGAAATGCACGCCGGCGCCCAGCTGACGGGCCGCCTGGTCCACGCCGATGCCACCACGGCCGCCGTGCACGAAGGTCCGACGCTGGTGGCGGTCAACGCCGCCTGAGTCAGGCGGTTTCCTCGCCTTTGGCCCCGCGCCGCTTGATTGCGGCGCCGTCGGCCCGCATCTTGTCGCGCATGGAACTGATCGATTTCCCCACCTGGCAGCAGCTGGACGCCCCCGTGCAGTTCTCGCCGGCCGCGGCCGCGAAGGTCCGCGAACTCATCGCCGAGGAGGGCAACGCCGACCTCAAGCTGCGCGTGTACATCCAGGGCGGCGGGTGCTCGGGGTTCCAGTACGGGTTCGAATTCGACGAATCGCGCGGCGAGGATGACGTGGCGGTGGAAACCGACGGCGTCACGCTGCTCGTCGATCCGCTCAGCCTGCAATACCTGATGGGCGCGGAAGTGGACTACAGCGAAAGCCTGCAGGGCGCGCAGTTCGTCATCCGCAATCCCAACGCGAAGACCACGTGCGGCTGCGGCAGCAGCTTCACCGTGTGACGAACAACCCATCGCCTTTCGCCTTCGTCGACGGCGCGCTCGATCGCGCCGACCATCTTCGCGACGACCCTGAAACCCTCGCATCGTTGTGGCCGCAGGCACGCATCGTCGTGCTGGAAGACGACGGCCGCGCGTACGCCGACCGTAACGACGCCTTGCTCGCCCCCGAAGGCGCAACCCTCGGCGGTGGCCCCGGCACCGCGATCTTCCTCGGCTTGCGCGAAGGGCAGGCGTGGTTCGCGCAATCGGCCAAGCTCGTGGCGTACGACGCACCGGCGCGCATCGAACTGCGCACCGCGGCCACGCAATGGCCCACCTTCGAGGCCACCGTGTTCGCGCAGGCGCGCGCGATGTTGCATTGGCATGCGCGCCACAAGTTCTGCGGCGTGTGCGGTGGCGAACTCGGATTCGTGCGCGCCGGCTGGCTGGGCCAGTGCGCGCGCTGCGGCAGCGAGCACTACCCGCGCACCGATCAGGCGATCATCACCGCGGTCACCGACGGACAACGCCTGTTGCTCGGGCGCCAGCGCAACTGGCCGCCGCGGCGCTGGTCGGTGATCGCCGGTTTCGTCGAGCCGGGCGAATCGCTCGAACAAACCGTCGCCCGCGAAGTGCTCGAGGAAACCGGCGTGATCGTGCGCTCGTGCCGTTACGTCGCCTCGCAACCGTGGCCGTTTCCCGGTTCGCTGATGCTCGGATTCCTTGCCGAAGCCGGCCCCGACGTCCCCGTGGTGGGGGAGGAACTGGACGACGCGCGCTGGTTCGATGCCGACACCATCCGCGCCGGATTGGCGCGCGACTGGGCCGTCGGGCCCGAAGAAGAGGAAGGCGGCATCGCGCTGTCCGCGCCGATTTCCATCGCACGTTGGTTGATCCAGTCCTGGTTGGCATCCGTCACGCGCTGATTGCGCATGGGATGATTCCGTATCATCCCGCTGACGGGTCCGATGTCACGGTCCCGCTCGATCGAGGTCGTCGATGTCCATTACGCTGATCGCCGTCGTCATCGCGCTCCTCGTCGGCCACTCGATGCCGGCGCTGGTCGCGTTGCGCCGCTACGATTGGTTCATCCGCTGGCTCGAATGGCTCGCCGCGCAGCTCGGCGACAATCCGGCGTGGCGCGGCGCGGGCGGGATGTTGTTCGCCATTGGCCCGCCGCTGTTGCTCGTCGCGTTGTTGCAGATCGCCTTGCGCGGGGACTTCTACGGATTCCCGGCCTTCGTGTTCGCGCTCGCCGCGTTGTTCTATGCGTGGGGCCCGCGCGACCTGGACCACGATGTCGAATCGGTGGTCAACGCCGCCGATCCCGCCGCCCGCCGCGAGGCCGCCGCGCGCCTGTTCCCGGATCAAGTGGAACCCACGCTCGATGGCGGCTCGCTCGTCGAAGCGGTGTTCCGTTGCGCGTTGTGGCGGTGGTTCGGCGTGCTGTTCTGGTTCCTGCTGCTCGGTGCGTTCGGCGCGTTGCTCTATCGCCTGGTGTCGCTGTGCGCACAGGGCGAAGCACAGAAGCGCCTGCCCGAAGGCGCATCGCAGGCCGCGCGCACCGTGCTCGCATTCCTCGATTGGCCGGTCGCCCAGTTGATGACCCTGTCGCTGGCGCTCGTCGGCAATTTCGACAGCGTCTTCCAGGCCTGGAAGGCCGCCGGTGGCGCGGGTTACTCGGGCGACACGCGCTTCCTCGCGGCCGCGGCGCGCGCCAGCGTGCGCAGCGAACTGGCGGAAGAAGCGCTCGACGACATCGACACCGAATACGTCGCCGACGGCGGCGTGGCCGTCTCGCGCGGCGTGCCGGGCCTGCCCGAACTGCGCGATGCCATGAGCCTGGTGTGGCGGATCCTGCTGCTGTGGCTGGCGGTGCTGGCGTTGTTCGTGATCGCGGGCTGGGTCGCCTGATCCTCGAACCGTGGGCGCGCTACGCGCTCAGCGTTTCTTCTTCTGATCGTTCTCGCGCAGCGTCTCGATCAATTCCCGCACGATCTTGCGCGACTTGGCCGGCAACGCGATGAACGCATCGATCGCGTGCTGATCCGTCGCCGGAATGCGAAATTCGACGCGCGTCTCGCGAACGCGGGAAGTCGGCACCGTTCCGTACTGCAACGCGGTAGGTTCGATGCGGAGCAGTTTCGCCAACGCGATGAGATTGCGCTGACGCGGGATGCTCTTTCCGTGCAACCAGCGCGAAACCGCTTGCGGCGTCGTGGGATCACCCTCATGCCGCGGAAGGGCATCGCAGATTTCCGTCGCACTCTCCGCATAACCAGCGGCCTTCAACGCATTTCGCAAGCGCTCGCCGAACATCGCCTGTTCGCTTTTCATGGCGCCGACCTTAGGCGCTGGCGCGCGAACGCCTTGCAATTATCGCGTTATTCTCATTGAACCAATCGGGTTCATGGCAGGTAATTCGCGATGGCCACCTCGCTTCTGGAACGGCTGCCGCGCCTGGTCGCAAACGGGCGCCGGCAGGCTCAACGGCTCATGGAATCGTCCACCGGACGGAACCGCGAACGCGCGGTGCCGGTGGAACTCGTGCTCGCGCCCGACGATCCCGTGCAACAGCATCGCGCGCCCGCACGCCGCGTACTGTGCGGTGCACCGGCATTGTGCGTCGCCGCCCTGATCGCCGAACAACGCCAGGGCCTCGGCGCGCCGCCGGGGCGCATCGTGCTCGACCTGCATCCCGCGGGCGACGACGACACGCTCGCAACACGTCTGGCGCGTTGGACGCCTTGCTTCGCGTTGCTGCGCACGCTCGCGCCGGAGGCGGCGCTCGTCGTCGAGATTCCCGCCAACGAACACGGTCCCGTGCAACTCGTGCTCGACGCGTTCGGTTGGCCGGAAGTGCGGCGCAACGCCAGCGGTCGCGACGGCACGGTGTTGCTGATCGCCGACGATGCGTCGCGATTGCCGGCGCTCGCGCTCGCGCATACGGCGTGGATCGCGTGTGTCCGCGAGTCCGCCGGTTGCGCGGCGTTGCGTCGCACGCTGCTGCTGCGCGGCGACACGAGCTTCCGCATCGAGGACGTCGGCGCCACGCCCGCCGAGTGGACGCGCCGCCATGCCGCCGCACAACCGGTCAACGCGATGCACGCCGCGCTCGCGGCGTTCGGTGCAAGGCCGCTCTCGATGTCGGCCGTGTGCACGACGGCCGCGGGGCGCCGTCGCGCAGGCGGCGACGTGCTGCTCGGCGAAATCGTGCGCGAAGGCGAACGCACGCTGGTGTGGGTGGACGCGCCCGATCGCCGCACCGGCGAATCCACGCTCAGCCGCGCGATCACGCGCTGCGAGCACGGCCACTATTCGCGCGTGATAGTGCTGGGGTGGCACTTCAGGGCCACGTTGTCGCAGCACCTCGCGATGCGCTGCGATTCCCGCATCGATGTCCGCGCTATCGCCTGCCTGCCGCGCGGCGAACGCGGGCCATCGCTGCGGGTCGATCCGAAGGGCTTCGCCCCCGTCGGCGGGCTGTCGCAGGCATGGGTGGAACGCGAACGCTCGCGCAGCGCGCCCGATGTCGAATGGCTCGTGGTCCAACTCGGCGAAACACGCGGCGAGCCGCCCCAGGATTGGGCGGTCGATGCCGACCACGACGGCCTGGTCTTCCGCGGTGGGTGGCATGCCTTGCGCGACGCACATGCCGGCGTGCGTACCGTCCGCCTGCGCCTGCCCTGGCAGGCCGCGCCGCGCCGCGTGTGCATTCGCGCGCTGGATGCGCAGGGTCGCGCAAGCGAGCTGCTGTTCGTCGTTCACGCGCAACAGGCCGGCGGGCCGGCGCAACCGCATGCCATCCCCGCGCGGGCACCGGCCAGCGCGCAGGTCGAAGCGCTCTGCTAGGCTCCGCGCCATCCCCTGCGGCGGTTGCACGGAATGGCGCACAACCAGTTCGAACTCCTCCGCCAGCGGCGCTTCCTGCCGTTCTTCGCGACCCAGTCGCTCGGCGCCTTCAACGACAACGTCTTCCGGCAAGCCATCATCGGCTTGCTGTTCTTCATGGGCGTTGCGAGCGACGAGCGCAGTTTCTATACGAACCTTGCGCCGGCGATCTTCATCCTGCCGTACTTCCTTTTCTCCGCCACCGCGGGGCAGATCGCGGAAAAGCTGGAGAAGTCGCGGCTGATCCGCATCACCACGATGATGGAAATCGCCATCATGACCGGCGCTGCGATCGGCTTCATGACGCAGAACATGGTGGTGCTGCTCATCGCGCTGTTTTCGACCGGCGTGCAATCGGCGCTGTTCGGCCCGGTGAAGTATTCGATCCTGCCTTCGGTGCTGAAGCCGGAAGAACTCACCGGCGGCAACGGCCTGGTCGAGATGGGCACGTCGGTGTCGATCCTCGTCGGCATGCTGCTCGGCGGCATGATCTTCCAGGTCGCAGGCAGCAACGGCCCGATCGTTGCGGCGACTGCCGTGATCCTGTTCGCGGTCGCGGGCAACCTCGTCAGTCGCGCGATTCCGCCGACCGAAGCCGGCGCGCCGGACCTCAAGGTCGGCTGGAATCCGATTCCCGAATCCATCCGCGTGTTGCGCCTGGTGCGCAAACAGCCGGCGGTGCGCAACGGCGTGCTCGGCGTGTCGTGGTTCTGGTTCGTCGGCACGATGCTGACCGCGCAGCTGCCGACCTACGGCGACGAAAACCTCGGCGGCGACGTGTCGACCTACACCGTGCTGCTGGCGGTGTTCTCGATCGCGACGGGCGTGGGTTCGATCCTCTGCGAAAGGCTCTCCGCGCGCACGGTCGAAATCGGCCTGGTGCCGCTCGGCGCGTTCGGCATGAGCGTGTTCCTGTTCGTGCTGTCGTTGTGGCTGCCGGAGGGCGGCGCGACATACGCACACGGCCTGATGCACACCATCGTCGCCCTGAGCGGCATCGGTTTGTTCGCGGGCTTCTACGTGGTGCCGTTGTTCGCGCTGATCCAGAGCCGCACGCCGAAGGGCGAGCTCTCGCGCGTGATCGCGGGCATGAACATCCAGAACGCCGGCTTCATCGTGCTCGCCGCCGTGCTGGGCATCGTCGGCCTGCAGTACGCGCACCTCACGATTCCGCAGTTGTTCCTCGCGCTCGCGATCGCCAACACACTCGTCGCGCTGTGGATCTTCACCGTCGTCCCCGAATTCCTGATGCGCTTCCTCAGCTGGGTGCTGGTGCGCGCGCTGTATCGCCTGCGCGCCCGCGGCATCGAGGACAACGTGCCCGACGAAGGCCCCGCGCTGCTGGTGTGCAACCACGTCAGCTACATGGACGCGCTGATCCTGGCCGCGACGATCCCGCGCCCCGTGCGCTTCGTCATGTACTACAAGATCTTCAACATCCCGGTGATGCGCTGGATCTTCCGCACGGCGAAAGCGATCCCGATCGCCGGCGCGCGCGAAAACCCGGAATTGATGCAACGCGCGTTCGACGAAATCGACGCGGCCCTTGCCGAAGGCGAACTCGTGGGCATCTTCCCCGAAGGCGCGCTGACGAAGGATGGCGAGATGACCGCGTTCAAGTCGGGCGTCGAGAAAATCCTCGCGCGCCGCGACGTCCCCGTCGTCCCGATGGCCCTGCGCGGCATGTGGACCAGCATGTGGAGCAGGCGCGACGGCCGCCTGAAGCGGATGCGTGTGCCGAGGCGCTTCCGCGCGCATGTCGAAGTCGTTGCCGCGCCGCCGATGGAAGGGCAGATCGCGACGGCCGAGTTGCTGGAAGCGAAGGTGCGGGAGTTGAGAGGGGACGCGGCGTAAGCGTCCGCTTTTCCGCGACAGTCGCGGAAAAGCCGTCTATCGGAGGATGGGTCGACATATGCACGATGTGCATATATGGTCGAGTTCGACGCCAGGAAATCCAGGAGCAACGTCCGTAAGCACGGGATGGCGTTCGCCGACTGTGAAGCGGTTTTGTTGGACCCGCGCGCAGTGACGCAAGAAGACTGGTCCGAAGGCGAGCATCGGTTCAACACGATAGGAATGGATGCCCTGGGAAAATTGCTTGTCGTGACATGGACGGAGCGCAGTCACGACATCCGAATCATTTCGGCACGCAAGGCAGATGCGCGCGAACGAAGGAAATACCATGGCACGCGAACTTGATTGGTCCAATGCGCGGCGCGGCGCAGTCATCGCCACGCCGGGCAAAACCCGCATCACTATCTACATCGACGACGACGTGCTCGATGCGTTCCGCGATCGCGCGGAAGCGGAAGGGCGCGGCTATCAAACCGCCATGAACGAGGCATTGCGTCGTTCGCTCGTGGCGAGCGCATCGAAGCATGAAGCGTTGCTGGCCCGGCTGCAGAGCGCAATCGCGGGCGTGCTGGAAGGCGTCAGGATCGTCGATGCGCCCAAACCGCGGCCGGTGACCAAGCGCTCGCCGCGTGGTGGCGCGGTTACAAAGGCGACAAAACCCAGGAAGCGCTGAGCCTCACCCCTCGCCACGCTCCCGCGCAATCGCCCGCCAACCGATGTCGTGGCGATGGAATTCCCCCGGCCACGAGATCCCGGCGATCTCCGCGTAAGCGCGTTGCTGCGCCTCCGCCACCGTATCGCCCAATGCGCACACGCACAGCACGCGGCCGCCGGAGGTCACGACGTGGTCGCCTTCAAAACGCGTGCCGGCGTGGAAGACCTTCGTGTCTTCGACATCGGGCGCATCGATCGAGTTGATGATGTCGCCCAAGCGCGGCGTGGCAGGGTAGTGCTCGGCCGCCATCACGACGCCCAGCGACTTGCGCGTGTCCCATTCGGCCTGCGTCGTCGAAAGTTTTCCGTCGATCGCCGCTTCGACCAGGTCCACGAGATCCGAGCGCAGTCGCATCATCACCGGCTGCGTTTCCGGGTCGCCGAAGCGGACGTTGTATTCGATCACCTTGGGCGCGCCGGCCTTGTCGATCATCAGCCCCGCATAGAGGAAGCCGGTGAACGGCACGCCGTCGGCGATCATGCCGCGCACCGTGGGTTCGACCACTTCGCGCATCACGCGCGCATGCACTTCGGGCGTCACCACGGGCGCGGGCGAATACGCACCCATGCCGCCGGTGTTCGGACCGGTGTCGCCGTCGTGCGCGCGCTTGTGATCCTGCGAGGTCGCCATCGGCAGCGCGTGCGCGCCGTCGACCATCGAGATGAAGCTCGCTTCTTCGCCGTCGAGGAATTCCTCGATCACCACGCGCGCGCCCGCGGCGCCGAAGGCGTCCCCGGACAGCATGTCTTCGATCGCGTGCTCGGCTTCTTCCAGGGTCATCGCGACGATCACGCCCTTGCCCGCGGCGAGGCCGTCGGCCTTCACAACAATGGGCGCGCCTTTCGAACGCACGTAGGCGAGCGCTTCGTCGACCTTCGTGTGCACCGCGTAATGCGCGGTGGGAATTCCGTGGCGAGCGAGGAAATCCTTCGCGAAGGCCTTGCTGCCTTCGAGCTGCGCCGCGGCGGCCGTCGGCCCGAACACGCGATGGCCCGCGGCGCGGAAGCGATCGACGACGCCCGCCACCAACGGCTGCTCAGGCCCGACGACGGTGAGCGAAACACTCTCGCGTTCCACCAGCGCCAGCAATCCGTCGATGTCCTTCGCGTCCACGCCGACGTTGCGGCACTTGTCCTCCATCGCCGTGCCCGCGTTGCCCGGCGCGACCAGCACTTCGGTCACGCGCGTGGGTTGCGCGAGCTTCCACGCGAGCGCGTGCTCGCGACCGCCGGAACCGATGACGAGGATCTTCATGCGTTGCTCCTGGCGGGGCGAATCAGTGGCGGAAGTGGCGAATACCGGTGAACACCATCGCGATGTCGTGCTCATCCGCGGCGGCGATCACTTCGTTGTCGCGCATCGAACCACCCGGCTGGATCACGGTGCGGATGCCGGCGAGGGCCGCCGCGTCGATGCCGTCGCGGAACGGGAAGAACGCATCGGAGGCCATCGCCGAACCCGGCACCGTGAGCCCGGCTTCTTCGGCCTTGAGCGCGGCGATCTTCGCCGACACCACGCGGCTCATCTGGCCCGCGCCGATGCCGATGGTGCGGCCTTCGCGCGCATAGACGATCGCGTTGGATTTCACGTACTTCGCCACGCGCCAGGCGAACAGCAGGTCTTCGAGCTCCTGCGGCGTCGGCGCGCGCTTGGTGACGACCTTGAGTTCGTCGCGCGTCACTTCGCGGATGTCGCTGGTCTGCATCAGCAGGCCCGAACCCACGCGCTTGACGTCGGCGTTGTTGCGGCCCCAACCGTGCGGGATGCGCAGCACGCGCACGTTCGCCTTCTTCTTCGCATAGGCGAGCGCGGCGTCGTCGAACTCCGGCGCGATCAGCACTTCGACGAACTGTCGGTCGAGGATCGCCTTCGCCGTGGCGCCATCGAGCGCGCGGTTGAACGCGATGATGCCGCCGAATGCCGACGTCGGGTCCGTGACGTAGGCCAATTCATACGCGGTGCCGACATCGACCGCTTCGGCCACGCCGCACGGGTTGGCGTGTTTGACGATCACGCACGCGGGCTGGTCGAACTGGCGCACGCATTCCCACGCTGCATCGGCGTCGGCCAAGTTGTTGAACGACAGTTCCTTGCCCTGCAACTGCGTGAACGTCGCCAGCGTACCGGGCACCGGCCACAGGTCGCGATAGAACGCGGCCTGCTGGTGCGGGTTCTCGCCGTAGCGCAGGTCCATGACCTTCACGAAGTTGCTGTTCTGCTGCGCCGGGAAGTGCGCGCGCGTGCCGTCTTCGTTGATCGAGGACAGATAGTCGCTGATGAATGCGTCGTACTGCGCGACGCGATTGAACGCGGCCACCGACATCGCAAAACGCGTGCGCGCCGACAGCGTGCCGTCGTTGCCCGTCAATTCTTCGATGAGGCCGGCGTACTGCATCGGGTCGGTCGCCACCGCCACGCGCGCGAAGTTCTTCGCGGCAGAGCGCAGCATGGCCGGGCCGCCGATGTCGATGTTCTCCACGATGTCTTCCATCGTGCTGTTCGGATCGACCGACACTTTTTCGAACGGATACAGGTTCAGCACCAGCAGGTCGATCGGCGCGATGCCGTGCTCGCGCATGACCGCATCATCCGTGCCACTGCGACCCAGCAGGCCGCCATGCACCAGCGGGTGCAGCGTCTTGACGCGGCCGTCCATCATTTCGGGGAACTGCGTGAGTTCGCTCACGTCGCGCACCGCCAGGCCCGCATCGCGCAAGGCCTTGGACGTGCCGCCGGTGGACACCAGTTCGACGTTCAGCGCGGCCAGCGCGCGCGCCAGGTCGACCAGGCCGGTCTTGTCGGAAACGGACAGCAGGGCCCGGCGAACGGGCAGTCGATCGGCGGACATCGGGGGAAACCGGGATGTGGGGCCGCGAATTATAGCGGCGTGGGCGCGCGGCCCGTTTACGGGGCTCAGCCGAGCCCGTAATCCCGCAGTTTCTTGCGCAGCGTGGCGCGATGGATGCCGAGCATCGTGGCGGCGCGGCTCTGGTTGCCTTCGCAATGGTTCAGCACTTCGGCGAACAGCGGAATCTCGAGCTCGCGCAGCGCGATGTTGTACAGGTCTTCGGTTTCGCAACCGTCCATGTCGCGCAGGTAGCGACGTACGGAATTGGCGACGTGCTCGCGCAGCGGCGGACGCGGGCCGGCGCGGTTGTCTTGTCGGTCGGCGGCGGCGTTCAAACGAAATCCCCTGCTGCGATGGCGCGCCCGCTCGAGCCGAACGGGAGGGCGAGTCTAGCGCGGCGATGGGGCACGTGCACGACCCGCGAACGACCGCTCAGCGGAATTCGAAACTGAAGGCCACGACACCCGGCGCGGGCTCGACGACGGACAGGCTGATCGCCGCGGTCTGGCCGGGTGCGAGGGTCGCTTGCGTCGCCGCGGCGTCGCCCAGGTACTCGCGCGCGGTGAACGCACGCGTACCGAGCACGCGTCCGTCGATGTCCGACAGGCTCACCACCAGGCGCGGCCAGGCCTGCGCCCAGCGCGCGTCGTTGCGGAAGTTCGCATCGATCTGCAACGTCCCCGCCGCGCTCGGATGCGGGCGCACGTCGCGGCTGAGCATCGTGAAGGCTTCAGGGTCGCGCCACGCAGGCAACGTGCATCGCACGACGGCGCAGAGCGCCGACATCGTCGGGCGCCAGCGCGCGGTTTGCGCGAGCGCGTCGCGTTGCGCGAGCAACAATTGCAGGACGAGCAACACCGACAACGCGCCGATGGTCGCGAACGACTGCCAACGCGTCGGCATCGCACCGCGCAAGCCTGCGCGCGTGCGCGCGAAGCTCGGCGCGGCGGTGGCCACGCGCGGTTTTGGTGCCGGGGAGAGCGTGGGTGGCTGAGGGGCGACGGGCGGTAACGCGGGTTCGCGTGATGGGGGGGTGTCTTCGACCGCGATGGGGGGTGCGGCGACGAGATCGGGTTCGGATTCGGGTGCAGGCGCAGGTTCGACGGCAGGCGGCGTCGATGTGCGCAAGGCTTCGACCGCGAGTGCCGCTTCGACGGGCGTCAGCGCGAGCGGAATGAATTCGATGGGCGCGGTTTCGACGCGCGCGGGTTCGATTGGCGTTGCGACGACAGGCGTCTCAACGACAGGCGTCTCAACGACAGGCGTCTCAACCACAGGTGCATCGACGACAGGCGACACCACGACCTGCGTCTCGACAACGGGCGCTTCCACTTGCACGGCGGGTGCGACTCGCGCGTCTTCCGCACGCTTCGCGGCGCGCTCGCGCAACGAGGACACGGGCCTGACGGTGGCTCTCTTCTTCGTTTCGTCCGCCGCGGGCTTCTTGTCGGCGACGGGTTTTTCGACCTTCGGCTTCGCCTTGGGCTTCACCGACGCCCACCACGCCGCAATGCGCACAGACATCGGCGGACCCGCGGGGCGTTCGACCTTCGGCGGCGCCGGCGGTTTGACGACGGGCGCAGGCTTGGGTGCGGGTTCGCGCTTGCGTTTCGCAGGCTTCTCGACCGGCTTTTCGGCGCGCGCCTTGCGTGGCGGTTTTTGCGCCATCAGCGCGATGACGGCGTCCGCGTTGAGTTGGGCTGGCTGCGGCGCGGGTTCGGCGTCCGGTTCCGCCGGCGGTGGCTCGGGCGTTGGCTCGGGCGTCGGCTCGGGCGGTGCGACGGGCGCTTCCGGTTCCGGTGTCGCCTCCACCGGCACGTCGGTGCTTTCAACCGTTTCCTGCGATTGCGCGTCAAGCGGCTTCCCGCAACTCGGACACACCTCCGGCGCCCGACCGCTGCGCGGATCGAGGGTGACCAGGAACTGGCAATGGGGGCACAGGACGAACATGCGGCTATTCAAGCACGCCGCAACGCAACCGGCTCAGGCCGCGCGCACGCCGTCGATGCGAATCCAGTCACCTTCCTGCGCGACGGCCAGGGCGTCGAACCATTCCCCGTAGCGATCGAGCAACGCGTCTTCCTGCCCGGCGAGAATGCCCGACAGCGCGATCCGCCCGCCCGGCGCGACGCGCGAAGCCAGCGTATCGGCGAGCGCGTCGAGCGCGGAGGCGAGGATGTTGGCGACGACGACCGGGTACTGCGCCGCGGGTTCGTCGTCGGGCAGGAACACGTTCATCCGATCATCGACCCCGTTGCGCTGCGCGTTGTCGGCCGTGGCGATCAAGGCCTGCGGATCGTTGTCGACGCCCACCGCGCGCGCCGCGCCGAGCTTCAACGCCGCGAGCGCGAGGATCCCCGAACCGCAACCGAAGTCGAGCACCGTCAGGCCGTCGAGTTGCCCGGCCTCGGCGAGCGCGTCGAGCCACTGCAGGCACAGGGACGTCGTCGGATGCGTGCCCGAGCCGAATGCCAGGCCCGGATCCAGCCGAACGACCGCCGCGTCATGCGCCTGCGCCTCGACCGGCAATTCGCGATTCCACGGCACGATCCACGTGCGCGCGCCGAAAGCGAGCGGCACGTACTGATCCATCCACGCGCGTTCCCAATCCTGGTCTTCGACCTTGCGGAAGCTCGCGTTCGACCAATCCAGCTCCGGGTCGAAGGATTCGAGCGCAGCAAGCAGCACGAGCGCATCGGTCTCCGCGTCGAACAACGCCGACAAACTGATCTCGCCCCACAAGGGCGTCTCACCGACGCCGGGTTCGAGGATCGCGTGTTCGTTGGGGGTGTCGACGTCGGCGTCGAGCAGCGTCACCGCGAGCGCGCCGACATCGTCGAGCGCGCGTTCGTAACGCGGTTGTTCGTCTTCGCGGCAGCGCAGCGTGAGTTCGAGCCAGGGCATGGGCGGCAGTTTAACCGCCCGTGCCGATCAGCGGCCGAGCAGGCCCTTGAGGAATTTCTTGCCCTTCGACTCTTGCGGCTGTTGCTGTTGGCCGTCCTGCTGCTGCGCCGACTGGCTGGCGTCGATCGACATGCCGAGCATCGCCATCGTCGTGGACTTGTTGCGCACGCGCACGTTCCATTCCGGATTCCACGGCGTCTTGGCATCCGCCGGCTTCGGCGGATACACGATGTTGGTTTCCGGGCCGTAGGCGATCATCGACATCATGCCGCCGCCGGGCTGGCCTTCCTTGCCGGCGAAGATGCCCTTGGGCATCGCACACGAGGTCACGGTCGGCGCGAGGACGACCTTTTCCTTGATCCACTTTTCGACGGTGTTCGGCGCGACGTAATCGATGATCTGCATGCCGGCATCCGGCACTTCCGACGAACTCCACAGCACCATCGCATCGTCCTGCGTGCCGAAGGCCGCGAGGAAGTAACCCTTCGCGCGATCCACCGGCTTCCAGTTCCAGGTCTGGCCCGTCGCCAGCGAGCCCGTGCTGCTGAGCGCGATCGCGGGCATGAAATCCTGCTGCTGGGTCAGGTCGAACTTCATCGACTCGGGGATCTTCGCGCCCTCGATGTCGTGGTTGCCGACGAGCGAAGCGCCGGCCGGCACCATCTTGCGCATCTTTTCGTTGGGCCACAGCGCGTAACGCGGATCGACCTTCGCGTCGCGATTGGGCGCGTAACGGCCCGACATCGCGCTCGCGTACTGCGTGCCGCTGGTCGTGACCTTGCCGTTGTTCATTTCGAACTTGATCTCGCGCGGCTGTCCCGCGCGCACTTCGGTGCCGCAGCCCCAATAGATGAGGATGCGCGCCTTGGCGTTGCCGTCGTTCATTCCGGGCGTCGACTTGCCGCCGGGTTGCGAAGGTTCGAGCGCCTTCGGCGGCACGAGCGGCAAGGTCTTGCCGAGCTGCATGCCGGTGGGAATCAGGTCTTCGGCTTCGGCGCCCGGGTTCAATTGATTGAGCAGCGCGACATCGAGATAACGGCCGGGCATGCCCGGCGTCTGCGCGGCGCCGTAATGATTCTGCGCGGCATCGCCGCCCATCATGCGCATCGCGAATCCACTGACCCCGCCGCCGGTTTCCGACATGCCGGGAATGCCGGACATCGTGTGCGTGGCCACGTCCATCCACAGTTGCGTCTTCGGCAACTTGCCCGACTGGCTGGCGGCGGGCAGGGCGAGCAACGCGCCGACGAGCGCCGTGGCGAGCAATGCGCGTTTGGTGTTGCGAACGATCGAAGAGCGGGACATGCGAACGACCTCGGATGCGGAACGGGAACGAAAACACCCGCAGCGGGCGGGTGTGATCAAGGGAACGCGCGTTCGCCGGGGAACCGGCCATTGCCGGCGCGGCCGAGTTTCGGTGTTCGTTCAGCCTTCGCGGCGTTCCTGCGCCTGGCGCGCGAGGATCCAGTCGCGTCGGCGCTGCAGCAGGCGCACGCCACCGTGCAGGTAGTGCAGGCTGAAGGCGATCGTCAGCCCGATGAGCAACAGGTGCCAGTGGCCGCGCAGCATCGCATCGGGGAAGCGATGCACGAGCCACCACGCGATCCCCTGGAACGCGACCGCCGCAGGCATCAGCACCAGGATGTTCGTGCGCTGGTCGCGCACGATGTCTTCATGGAGGAGCCGCTCTTCATCGGTCGCGAAGTCGTGCGCCTGTTGTTGCACCACGCGCAGGTCCCACGCATACAGGCCCCACACCGCGGCCGCGTAGCACGCGTTGAGCGCGAACCACGCACGCGGATCGGCCACCTGCGTCAACGCCGCCGCTTCGATCAAGGTCGCGCCGAAGTAACCGAACGTGTGTCCGAACTCCAGCGGCCAACCGATGAAGCTCAACGTATGGATGAGCGAACGCGACCAGAAGATCAGGATCACCAGCAGACCGGTGAAGATGTAAGGCCACGTCGCGAATTGCAGTTGCAGCAGCGGTGGCACCGAGGCGGTGGCGAGCACCGCAAGCGCGAGGCCCTGGATGATCGAGATCAGCGTCAGCTCGATGCCGACGACGGTCTTGTCGAGTTCGGCTTTTGCTTCGCGGCGGAAGTCGTTCATCGACGCCTCCTTGAAACGAAACACCCCCGCCGAAGCGGGGGTGTTGTGTGGATCAAACGATCGACAGCGACTTCTCTTTCCGTTCCGCCAGCCGCTTTTCCAGGTAGTGGATGTTCTGTCCGCCTTGCTGGAAGCCGCCGTCGGCCAGGATGCGCTGCTGCAACGGGATGTTCGTCTTGATGCCGTCGACGACCATCTCGCTCAACGCCACGCGCATGCGCGCGATCGCGGTCGCGCGGTCGGGGCCGTGCACGATGAGCTTGCCGATCATCGAGTCGTAGTTCGACGGGACGCGGTAGCTCTCGTAGATGTGGCTGTCCACGCGCACGCCCGGGCCGCCCGGTGCGTGGAAGTGCTGGATCAGGCCGGGGCAGGGCATAAACGTGTCCGGGTCCTCGGCGTTGATGCGGCATTCGATCGCGTGCCCGTTGAGCACGATGTCTTCCTGCCGGATCGACAGCTTGTGGCCGGCGGCGATCATCAACTGCTCGCGCACCAGATCGATGCCCGTGACCATTTCGGTCACCGGGTGTTCGACCTGGATGCGGGTGTTCATTTCGATGAAGTAGAAGCGCCCGTTTTCGTACAGGAACTCGAACGTGCCCGCGCCGCGATAGCCGATGCGGATGCACGCTTCCACGCACACGCGGCCGATCTCCGCGCGCTGCTCGGGCGTGATGCCCGGCGCAGGCGCTTCTTCGACGACCTTCTGGTGGCGACGCTGCATCGAACAGTCGCGTTCGCCCAGGTGGATCGCGTTGCCCTGGCCGTCGGCGAGCACCTGGATCTCCACGTGGCGCGGGTTCTCCAGGAACTTCTCCATGTAGACCATGTCGTTGGAGAACGCGGCCTTCGCCTCGGTCTTCGTGGTCTGGATGGCGTTGTGCAGGTGCGCTTCGGTGTGGACCACGCGCATGCCGCGGCCACCGCCGCCGCCAGCGGCCTTCACAATCACCGGATAACCGATCTCGCGCGCGATCTTGACGTTGGTCGCCGGGTCGTCGCCCAGCGGGCCGCCGCTGCCGGGCACGCACGGCACGCCGGCGGCCTTCATCGCGCGAATCGCTTCGACCTTGTCGCCCATCAGGCGGATCGTGTCGGCCTTCGGGCCGATGAACACGAAGCCCGAGTTCTCGACGCGTTCGGCGAAGTCGGCGTTCTCGCTGAGGAAGCCGTAGCCCGGATGGATCGCCTGCGCGTCGGTGACTTCGGCCGCGGCGATGATCGAGGCCATGTTCAAGTAACTGTCGGTGGACGGCGCGGGGCCGATGCACACCGATTCGTCGGCCATGGCGACGTGTTTGAGGTTGCGGTCGACGGTGGAATGCACCGCGACCGTTCGGATGCCCAGCGCGTGGCACGCGCGCAGGATGCGCAGCGCGATTTCGCCGCGGTTGGCGATGACGACTTTGTCCAGCATCAGTGCGACCTCAGCCGATCACGAAGAGCGGTTCGTCGAATTCGATCGGCTGACCGCTTTCCACGAGGACCTTCAGCACCGTGCCCGACACGTCGGCCTCGATGGGGTTGAACATCTTCATCGCCTCGATGATGCCGAGCGTCTCGCCGGCCTTGACCGCCTGGCCGACGGTGACGAACGCAGGCTTGTCCGGCGAGGGCGAGGCATAGAACGTCCCGACCATCGGCGCGCGGACGACGTGGCCTTCCGGCAGGTCGGCGGACTTGGCGCTGCCGCCGCTGACGCCTTCGGTCGGGCCCGCCATCGGCATCACCGGCGCGGGGCGCGATTCGACATGCATCGGCATGACCTGCGGCGCGGCCACGGTCACGCCGCCGCGCGGCACGCGCGCCAGGCGGACGGACTCTTCGCCTTCCTTGATCTCGATCTCGGCCAGGTTGGATTCTTCGAGGAGATCGATGAGTTTCTTGATTTTGCGCAGGTCCATGGCGGGCCTCAGGAAGCAGTGTTGTTGGAAAGCCGCAGCAATGCGGCATCGAGCGCGAGCAGGTAGCTCGCCGCGCCGAACCCCGCGACCACGCCGACGGCGAGATCGCTGAAGTAGCTGGTGCGTCGGAACGGTTCCCGCGCGTGCGGGTTGGACAGGTGGACTTCGATGAAGGGCAGTGCGACCGCGGCCAGGGCGTCGCGGATCGCCACCGAGGTGTGGGTGAACCCGGCGGGGTTCACGAGCGCGAAGGCGGTGCCGTCTTCGCGCGTGGCCTGGATGCGATCGACCAGCACGTGCTCGGCGTTGGACTGCAGGCTCTCGAGCTGGTGGCCGGCGGCCTGCGCGCGCTGCGCGAGGTCGGCGTCGATCTGCGCGAGGGTCGTGCGGCCATAGACCTCCGGCTCGCGCGTGCCGAGCAGGTTGAGGTTGGGGCCATGCAGGACCAGCAGCTTCGCCATCGATGGGGCCGGGAATGCGGACGCGCAGTCTGGCCGAACCGACCCCGGGTGTCCAGAACGCAAGCCGCAGTTCTCTACCGTATCGAAGAAGTTAGCCGGACTTATGCCGACCTTTGAGTAAGCCCTCTAATCCCTTGCCCAGCCTGCGATTTCCCCTTCTTCGAAAGGCCCGATGCGTTGTTTCAGCAGCAGCCCGTCGGCGGAGAGCAGGACGGAGTAGGGCAGGACGCCCTTCGGATTGCCCAGGCGAACGCCGGCATCGGCGGGGCCTGCGGCGTCGATGAGGATCGGATAGGTCACGCCGGTGCGTTCGACGAAGGCGCGCACCGCATCGACGTCATCGAGCGCGATGCCGACCACTTGCACGCCGTTGGCCCCTTGTTCCCGGGCGAAGGCTTCGAGCGCGGGCATCTCTTTCACGCACGGGCCGCACCAGCTGGCCCACACGTTGATGAGGACCGGGCGGCCGGAGTACTGCGCGGGGAGCTCCACACGGGTGCGGTCCAGCGCGCGAAGCTGCATGTTCGGCACGCGTTCGCCGCGTTTCGCGACAACCACGCCTTTCGGAACCGGAGGTGCCGAGGCCTGCATCGCGGAGTTCAGGGCGCGCTGGCCGACTTCGGTCCGCCACAACGGGCCCGGGCCGGAGGTCAGCAGGCTCGCGACGACGCCCAGCGCTCCCGCAGCGATCGCGACGAGCACGACCTTGGTCGAGCCATTCACGGCGCGGCGCCGCGCTGCGCGCGTTCGACGAACTTGTCGGCCTCTTCGAACCCGGTGAGCCGCAGGCCGCGGCGCTCTTCCCCATCGCGGAAGAACAGCGACATCGGCGGTCCGATGATGCCGAAGCGCTGCATCAGCGCCTGGTCCTGTGCATCGTTCGCGGTGACGTCGGCCTGCAGCAACACGTAATCGCGCAACGCCGCGTGCACCTTCGGCTGGGTGAAGACGTACTTCTCCATCTCCTTGCAGCTCACGCACCAGTCGGCATAGAAATCGAGCATCAGCGGCTTGCCGGCCGCGTTTGCGGCGGCGATTTCGCGATCGAGGTCTTCGACCGACTTGATGCGCTTGAACGCGATCGCTTCCTCCCGCACGGCGCGCAATCCCGCGAGCGGCCGCAGCGGATCGTGCGAACCCGCGAACGCACCGAGCAACTGCGCCGCACCCACGATCGCGAGCACGAGCCCGGCGAAACGCGCCGCCATCTTCGAACCCGGCCGACTGCCGAGCGTGAACGCCCACGTCGCCGCGCCGAGCGCGAGCAGGCCCCACAACGCCAGCGTCCACGCCGCGGGCAACACGCGCGACAACATCCAGATCGCCAGCCCGAGGAACACGAAGCCGAACACGCGCTGCACCGCGAGCATCCACGGGCCGCTCGTCGGCATCCCGCGCCCCGCGGCGATGCCGAACGCAATCAGCGGCGCACCCATGCCGAGCGCAAGCAGGAACAGCGCCGCGCCGCCGAAGATCGGATCGCGTGCCTGTGCGATGTAGAGCACCGCGCCCATCAGCGGCGGCGCGACGCACGGACCGACGATCAATGCAGACAACGCACCCATCGCCGCGACACCGACCCACGAACCGCCGCGCTGGCGATCGCTCGCCGCGCCCAGGCGCGCACGCAAGGCCGCGGGCAGCTGCAATTCGTAAAGTCCGAACATCGACAGCGACAACACAACGAACAAC
Organism: Noviluteimonas gilva; assembly: GCF_009740395.1. GTDB lineage: Bacteria > Pseudomonadota > Gammaproteobacteria > Xanthomonadales > Xanthomonadaceae > Noviluteimonas > Noviluteimonas gilva. The sequence continues at coordinate 250,356 of NZ_WOXT01000001.1, read as the reverse complement.
AACGCGAATGCGCTGAGCACCCACACGTTCTGCATCCACGCCTGCAGGTTCGCCGCCGCGCCGAGCAAGCCGGCGAGGATGCCGGCGATCGTGAACACGACTGCGCTCGCAAGCACGTACACCGTCGACAGCGAGAACCCGCGCCACGCACCGACGCGTTCGCCGCGCCCCGCGATGAGCCCGGAGAGAATCGGCACCATCGGCAACACGCACGGCGTGAACGCCAGGCCGAGCCCGTACGCGAAGAACAACACGAGCGCCCACGCGCGATGCTTGCCGCCGAGGCTTTGCGCGAGGCGCTGGTCTTCCGCGAGCGCACTGGTGTCGTCGACCTTCGCGCTCGACACCTCGCCCGCCGGCAACGACACCGGCAAGCTGCGCGTCATCAGCGGATAGCAGATGCCGCCGTCCTGGCAGCCCTGGAACGTCACGCGCAAGGTGCCGTCCACTGCCCGCGCATGTGAACGCTGCACCGGCACGTTGACGTCGACCGGATCGAAATACACGACGACGTCGCCGAAATGCTCATCGCGATGCTGCTTGCCCGGCGGCCATTCCGGCGCGCGCAGCGAGATGCCTTCGCCGTCGAAGCTGAGCTGCGTCTTGTCGCGATACAGGTAATAGCCCGGCGCCGGCGCGAAGCGCACGAGCAGCGCGTTGCCGCCGTTGGCGATCGCTTCGATGTGGAAGGCCTGCGTTTCCGGCAGCGGCTCGCCTTTCGCGACGCCGAACTGCAACGGCCCGGCCGGCGCGGGCGCACCGAGCAAGCCGCCGACCGTCGAAGGCAGCGCGACCTGCACGCTCCGCGTCTGCGGCGGATAACACACGCCGACGTCCGCGCAGCCCTGGTACATCACTTTCAGCGTCACCGAACGTGCATCCGGCGCAGGCGTACCGACGACTTTCGCTTCCAGCAGCGTCCGATAGGTTTCGACATCGCCGAAGAATTCGTCGCGCTTGTGCTTGCCCGGCGGCATCTGCAACGCGGCGCCGGTGAAGTCGGCCGACTGGATCTTCGTGCGATGGCGATACAGGTAGTAGCCCGGCGCGACGTGCCAGGTCAGCGCGATCGCATCGCGCGACGTCGCCTTCGCCTCGAACGCGAACGCCTGGTCGACCGGCAACAAGTCTTTCTCGTCGACCGCGTTCGCCGCGAACGAAACGGTGCCCATGAGCAGGGCGAGCAGGGCCGTCGCGGCGCGTCGGAAGTACATCGTCATGAAGTGGGGGTCGTCAGTCTTGAGCGGAAGGATCGGTTTCTTGCGCGATCCATTGCAGGTACGCGGGCAGGCCGCCGGCTTCGATCGTCAGCACTTCGGGCAGTTCGTAGGGATGCAGCGCCACGATGCGTTCCTGCACCGCGGGCATGCGCACGCGCGTGGTCTTGACCAGGAGCAGCACTTCGCCGGCGTGTTCGACCTTGCCCTGCCAGCGATACGTCGAATGCATGCCCGGCACGAAATTCACGCACGCGGCCAGGCGCGCTTCGACCAGCGCGTTCGCGATGCGTTGCGCGGTATCGAAGTCGGGGCAGGTGGTGAGGCAGAGCAGTGCGGTCACGACAAGGCGCCGAACGGGGGCGCCATAGCGTACTCGCGTCCCCGGTCGGGGCTAAGTGCCGCCGCTTAGACGGGCAACTTCAGTCCAGGCTGTCGTAATACGCGTCGCTGGTCATCAGCGATTTCCCGCGCGGACGGCCCGTGCGCTGGCTGGCGAGTTCTTCCATCAGCTCCACCAGCGCCAGGCGCGCGCGCACCGGGGCTTCGCGGAAGGCCACGAGTAATCGTTGCTCGAGCGAGTCGTCGACCAGCAAGGCATCGACGGCCGATACGGAGTCGAGCACCGTTTCGCGCGATGGCGCCATCTGGCCGCGACCGGTCGCGAGCCATTCGAACTGCACGCCCGTGGTCATCGCGATTTCGCGCAGGTGTTTGACGCTCGGGTTCTTCCCTTGCGGGGCCTCCCAATGGCTCACGGCACTGCGCTGCACGCCCACGGCCTGGGCGAGTTGCGTTTGTGACATGGCGGCGTGACGGCGCGCTAGCCGGATGCGTTGCTGGGAAGTCATGATGGGCTACGTAGAAAAATCCGTGCCATGTGAAGGCGAGTCCGCACGTTACACACGCCAACTGCCGGTATGAAGGGACAATGTTACCGCCAGTCACCCCGTGAATGATAATGGCAGCAACCTGTCTACTTTTGGTAGCGGGCGCCAGCAGGAATCTGGAACACAGCCTGTAAATGCTGGTTTTAGCTACCAACCTGCACCGTTTCACGCCCGCCACCACCCTTCACAACGGCGACGAAGTCCGCAATTCTCCAGCTGTGTCGATTGGAAGTTTCGGCAAGCACAACGGACTGGGGGTGGAGGACGGCGATGGATCGCCCGCCACGGACTAGGTAACTCCCGACCCCAGGGCGCGCACGGCCACGTGCGCGCCCCTTTTTTTCGGAGACCGTCTCCGCGGAACCCCTCCTTGGCCCTTCCCCCCTGCGCCAGCCGAGGGGGGGTTCCTTCTTCGAAGCGCACGATGTTCGAAACGCGCCCGCGCCCCTTGAAAGCCCGCCCCGCCAGCCCGATTTGATAGCCCGACCCGCACCGCGGGCTTCGTTTTGCGCGAATCCTTGGCACTCGTTTCCGGCGACTGCTAGAATTCGCGCCCTTTCACCAACCACATCAAGCACTTGCGAGGGTTGCCAATGAATATCAAGCCGCTGTACGACCGCGTGGTCATCAAGCGCATGGAAGAAGAAAAGCTCTCGGCCGGCGGGATCGTGATCCCGGACTCGGCCACCGAAAAGCCGATCAAGGGTGAAGTCGTCGCCGTCGGCGAAGGCAAGGTCCTCGACAACGGTTCGGTGCGCAGCCCGAAGGTCAAGGCCGGCGACAAGGTGCTCTTCGGCAAGTACAGCGGGACCGAAGTGAAGCTCGACGGCACCGAATACCTCGTGGTGAAGGAAGACGACATCCTCGCCGTCCTCGGCTGAGCGTCGCCCTTCGCACTTCAACGCACACAAGCAAAAACTTTCTACTGAGGTAATCCGCAATGGCTGCCAAGGAAATTCGTTTCGGTGAGGACGCGCGCGCCAAGATGGTGCGCGGCGTCAACGTGCTCGCCAATGCCGTCAAGGCCACCCTGGGCCCGAAGGGCCGCAACGTCGTGCTCGAGAAGAGCTACGGCGCCCCCACGATCACCAAGGACGGCGTGTCCGTCGCCAAGGAGATCGAGCTCGCCGACAAGTTCGAGAACATGGGCGCGCAGATGGTGAAGGAAGTCGCGTCCAAGACGTCCGACAACGCCGGCGACGGCACCACCACCGCGACCGTGCTGGCCCAGGCGCTGATCCGCGAAGGCATGAAGGCGGTCGCCGCCGGCATGAACCCGATGGACCTCAAGCGCGGCATCGACAAGGCGGTCATCGCCGCGGTCGCCGAGCTGAAGAACATCAGCAAGCCCACCGCCGACGACAAGGCGATCGCCCAGGTCGGCACGATCTCGGCGAACTCAGACGAGTCGATCGGCAACATCATCGCCGACGCGATGAAGAAGGTCGGCAAGGAAGGCGTGATCACCGTTGAAGAAGGCTCGGGCCTGGAGAACGAGCTCGACGTCGTCGAAGGCATGCAGTTCGACCGCGGCTACCTCTCGCCGTACTTCATCAACAACCAGCAGTCGATGTCGGCCGAGCTGGATGATCCCTTCATCCTGCTGCACGACAAGAAGATCTCGAACGTCCGCGACCTGCTGCCCGTCCTCGAAGGCGTGGCCAAGGCCGGCAAGCCGCTGCTGATCGTCGCCGAGGAAGTCGAAGGCGAAGCGCTGGCGACCCTGGTCGTCAACACGATCCGCGGCATCGTCAAGGTGTGCGCCGTGAAGGCGCCGGGCTTCGGCGATCGTCGCAAGGCGATGCTGGAAGACATGGCCACCCTGACCGGCGGCACCGTGATCTCCGAGGAAGTCGGCCTCTCGCTCGAGAAGGCGACGATCAAGGATCTCGGCCGCGCCAAGAAGATCCAGGTCACCAAGGAAAACAGCACGATCATCGACGGCGCGGGCGAATCGGCCGCGATCGAATCGCGCATCAAGCAGATCAAGGCGCAGATCGAAGAGACCTCTTCGGACTACGACCGCGAGAAGCTGCAGGAACGCGTTGCCAAGCTCGCCGGCGGCGTTGCGGTGATCAAGGTCGGTGCTTCGACCGAGATCGAGATGAAGGAAAAGAAAGCGCGCGTCGAAGACGCCCTGCACGCCACGCGTGCGGCGGTGGAAGAAGGCGTGGTTCCGGGCGGCGGCGTTGCGCTGATCCGCGCGCTGGCATCGGTCGGCAAGATCACCGGCGCCAACGAAGACCAGAACCACGGCATCCAGATCGCGCTGCGCGCGATGGAAGCGCCGCTGCGCGAAATCGTCACCAACGCCGGCGAAGAGCCGTCGGTCGTGCTGAACAAGGTCAAGGAAGGCTCGGGTAACTTCGGTTACAACGCGCAGACCGGCGAGTTCGGCGACATGGTTGCGATGGGCATCCTGGATCCGACCAAGGTCACGCGCACCGCGCTGCAGAACGCAGCGTCGATCGCCGGCCTGATGATCACCACCGAAGCGATGGTGGCCGACCAGCCGAAGAAGGACGAACCGGCCATGCCGGGCGGCGGCGGCATGGGCGGCATGGGTGGAATGGATTTCTGATCTTGCTTCGCAAGATCAGAGATGTGCGCAGCGCCATCCCCGACTTGCCGGCCTTTGGCCGGCACCGCCCCCAACTTGGGGGCTAGTCCAAGAAGCCGCTGCTCCAGAGAGAGAAGGCCCGCGCGAGCGGGCCTTTTCTTTTGCCCTCACGTCCCCGGCGTATCGTTTGAACCGCTCCGCCCCGCTCAGGTACTGACGGGCGACAGGAGGGTTGGATGGCGCAGGTTCCACTCGAAGGCCCCGGCGGCGGGATGCCCCGCGAGACCGATCGATCCATCGCAATGGACGAAGTCGACCTGGTCGGCCTCGTGGCGATGGAGGACGTGCGCGCGTTCGAAGCGCTGTATCGCGCCTATCACCCGAGGCTTCGCCGTTTCCTGCGCGGCATGTTGCGGCAGTCGACGATGGTGGACGAAGTGCTGGACGACACGATGCTCGTCGCGTGGCGCAAGGCGCATACCTTCGATGCGACTTCGCGCGTGTCGACGTGGTTGTTCGCCATCGCTTATCGCCAGGCGCTGAAGGCATTGCGACGCCTGGATTGGTCGCTGCCCGATCCTGTCGACGAACCCGCAGCACCGCGCGAAGGCGAGCCCGATCGCGAACTCGCGCACGTGCAACTGCGCGAACGCCTCGATGCCGTCCTCGCCCAACTCTCTCCCGAACACCGCGCCGTGATCGAAATGACCTACTTCCACGGTTACAGCTGCAAGGAGATCGCCGAAGTCGTCGGTTGCCCGGTGGCGACGGTGAAAACGCGCATGTTCTATGCGCGACGCCACATGAAATCCCTGCTCGGCGACGAAGGAGCGCAAGCGCTGTGAGCGGACACGTGCTCTCCTTCGAAGGCCACGCGCATCGCGACGTCGAACGCCTGCTGCCGTGGTACGCCAACGCCACGCTCGATCCGGACGACGACGCACGCGTGCGCGCGCACCTGATCGAATGCGCCGCCTGTCGCGCCGACCTCGCCACGCTGCGTGCGGTGATGGATCTCGCGCCGCCGGCGACCGACGCGCGCGAAACCGATCGCGGCTGGATGCGCATGCGCGATCGCCTGCATGCCGCACGACGCACGCCCGGTGCGCGCTTCGACTGGCGCCGCGTGCGCGCCGGTTGGTCCGGCACGCCGGGTTGGTTGCGCGTCGCGGTCGCGGCGCAGTTCGCCTTCATCGCGGTGCTCGCGATGTTCCTGATCGGCGAACCGCAACCGGCGACGCAAACCTTCACGACGCTCTCCGCGACGCCCGCACCGCAGGCCTCGCGCGACACCCTGCTCGTCGTGTTCGACCCGCGAACCACCGATGCGCAGCTGCGGGAATTGCTCGGCGCTAACCGCGCGCGCATCGTCGATGGGCCGAACGCGGCGGGCGCCTTCCTCGTCGCCGCGCCGCCGGGCCAGGCCGAATTGGTGCGCAACGCGTTGCGCGCATCGCCTGGCGTGGCGATGGCCGAACGCCTCGCGCCGCCGGAGTAGCGCGTGCGCGGGCTGCTCCTCCTGCTGCTTGCCGCTTTCTCCGGTGGCGCGTTCGCCGCTCCGCAGAATGATGCGCACGAACTGCTCGTCATGCTGCGCGCGCCGGCCGTGCACGACACACCCGAAGCCGGTTACGTCGGCGACTATCGCAACGCACCCGGCCGGGAAGCGCGGGCGCGCATCGCCCACAGGCTTGCGGATGCGAACGGTTTGACGGTGCGCAACGATTGGGCGATGCCGGCGCTCGGCGTCGATTGCTACGTGCTGCAGGCGCGCGATGAAAGCGCCGTCACTGCGGCCGTCGAAGCGCTCGCGAAGGACCCGCGCGTGGAATCGGTGCAGGCGATGCAGCAGTTCGAAGTGCTCGGCGATCCGCTTTCGCCCGCGCAACCCGCGCAGAAACTCTGGAACCTCGATGAAGTGCATCGACACGCGACCGGCCGCGGCATCACCGTCGCGGTGATCGACAGCGGCGTGGCGGCAACGCACGCGGATTTGCGCGGACAGATCGTCGAATCGCGCGACTTCGTCGGCGACGACGGCCAGCGCGTCGTGCCCGAAACGCACGGCACCGAAGTCGCGGGCCTGATCGCCGCGCGCGCCGACAACGCACTCGGCATCGCAGGCGTTGCACCGCAGGCACGCTTGCTCGCGCTGCGCGCCTGTTGGCAGGCCGGCGCCGATGGACGCGCGCGCTGCAACAGCTTCACGCTCGCCAAGGCGATGCAATTCGCGATCGACAAACGCGCGCAGGTCATCAACCTCAGCCTCGGCGGCCCGCGCGATGTATTGCTCGGGCGTCTGGTCGACGTCGCACTCGCGCGCGGCACCTCGGTGGTCGCGGCCGTGGATCCGCGTGCGGCCGACGCAGGGTTTCCGGCCTCGCTGCCCGGCGTGATCGCGGTGGCCGGCGATCCGTTGCGCGCATTGCCCATTCGCGCATTCCTCGCGCCGGCCGATGCCTTGCCGACCACGACCGTCGACGGCGGATGGGGTCTGGTCAACGGCACCTCGTTCGCCGCGGCCCAGGTCAGCGGGCTCATCGCCCTGTTGCGCGACGCCGCACCGAAACTCCGCGGCACCGCCGTGCGTGATGTCCTCGCCGACGCGCCTGCGCTAGGCTCGGCGGCGGCGCGACCCCTGCCGATCGATGCCTGTGCCGCCTTCGTGCGCGCGGGCCCCGGATGCGCCTGCGGATGCAGGCTCGCCGACGCACAGGAGACGCCGCGCCACTGAGGGCAGGTGGTGCGCGACGCCAGGGAACGGAACGGCCGACGACTGCGATGCGTGCTCGCTGCATTGACGGCGTGTTGCGCGTGGCCGGTGCATGCACAGGTGTCGGGCAGTGTCGGCGTCGTTTCCGATTATCGCTATCGCGGTTACTCGCTGAGCGATGGAAACCCCGCGGTGCAGGCGAGCATCGCCCATGACTGGTCGCGCGGCGCGTACGCGGGTGTGTTCGCTACGAGCACCGATTACGCGGGCGACACGGGCGCGCAACTCATTCCCTACGCCGGCTATGCGCGACGCGACAAGCAGGGCCGCAGTTGGGACTTCGGCGTGCGCTATTCGCACTTCACCACCGACAGCGAAGCGAGCTACTTCGAAGCGCATGTCGGCGTCGCATTCCGCCGCGCCGCATTCCGCGTGCACTACGCGCCCGATTACTTCGGCCAGGTGTCGAACTGGTATCTCGAAGCCGACGGCAGCCTGCCGATCGGCGAACGCATGCGCTGGCTGTGGCACGCGGGCGTGGCGCGCAGCGGTGAATCGACCGAACGCACGTATTCCTATTCCCCGCCTACGTATCCGCCACCCAACTACGCCGCGCGCTACGCCGCCTACGTACCGGTGGAAACCAGCGACGACCGCACGCGCCTGGACCTCCGCACGGGCGTGGCGCTCACCACGCGCCTGTGCGATGTGCAGTTGACCTGGCAGCACGTCGACGGCGACGACCGCACGGCCTACGCCGCGCCCTACGATTCCCGTGATCGCGCCGGTTGGGTGCTCGGCTGCGTGCATCGCTGGTAGTGGCCCGTCGCCCGCAGGCTTCGCGTTGTCCTGCATCGACCCACAAGGAAGTCCCACCATGGCACGCACGCCGTTGTTCGCCCTGCTGCAACGCGCCGCGCGCATCGCGCGCAACGCGGCGAAAGTCGACATGCCGCTGGAGGAATTCCACGAGCGGGGCATGGAGATGCGCGTCGACGCCACGCGTCGCCGGTTGTTGCAGGGCGCCGCCGCGAGCCTCGCACTCGCGGCCTGCGCGCCCATCACGCCGCGCGCCATTGGCGGCCCTGAAGTCGTGATCGTCGGCGCCGGCATCGCGGGGCTGAGTGCCGCGTGGTCGCTCCGGCAGGCGGGCGTGCCATCGCGCGTCTACGAAGCGCAAGCGCGCGTCGGCGGCCGCATGCTCAGCCTGCGCGATCATTTCCCGAACGGGCAGGTGATCGAACTGGGCGGCGAACTGATCGACACCGGCCACGTGCGCATCCGCAAACTCGCGCAAGACCTGGGCCTGGTACTCGACGATCTGCTCGAAGGCGAAACCGCGGCGGATACGTGGTGGTTCGATGGCCGCCGCATCGGCGAAGCGGAAATCGTACAGGCCCTCGCGCCGCTGGTGCCTGCGATCATCGCCGATGTGGAGGCGCTCGGCGACGGCGCACTGGACTACCGCGACGCCAACCCCGCGTTTCGCGCACTCGATGCGATGTCGATCGCCGATTGGCTCGACAAGCACCAGGTGTCCGGTTGGCTGCGCAAGCTGATCGACGTGGCCTACACCACCGAGATGGGCCTGGAGATCGACCAGCAAAGCGCGCTGAACTTCCTCACCTTCATCGGCACCGAGGACGCCGACGCGTTCAAGATCTTCGGCGAAAGCGATGAACGCTTCCACGTGCGCGGCGGCAACGATCTGATCCCGCGCACGCTCGCCTCGCGCATGGCCGAATCGATCCACACCGGCCACGTGCTCGAAGCCGTGCACGCCGACGGTGATGGCGTTCGCCTGACCTTCGCGCTCGACGATGGGCGCGTGGACATCCGCGCACGCCACGTGATCCTGGCCTTGCCCTTCACCTTGTTGCGCAAGGTGCAGATCGACGTCCCGTTGCCGCCGCACAAGCGCAACGCCATCGATCACCTGGCCTACGGCACGAACGCGAAGTTGATGATCGGCTACGACCGACGCGCGTGGCGCCAGCACGATGCGAACGGTGCGTCGATGTCGGACCTGCCGTATCAAACGACCTGGGAGACCTCGCGCAAGCAAGCCGGCGAAGCGGGCACGCTGACCAACTTCACCGGCGGCCGGCATGGCGTCGAACTCGGGCAGGGCACGCCGCGCGCGCAGGCCGAAGCGGCGACGGCGGCACTCGATCGCGTGTGGCCCGGTCTTGCCGCTCTGCGCACAAACGCGCGCGAAGCGCGCTTCCACTGGCCCACGCATCCCTGGTCGCTGGGGAGCTACGCATGCTTCCGCCCGAACGACTGGTCCACCCTGCGCGGCGTGATGGGCGAACCCGTCGGCCCGCTTTTCTTCGCAGGCGAGCACTGCGCGCTCGACACCCAGGGCTTCATGGAAGGCGGATGCGAGTCGGGGCAGCTGGCGGCCGAAGCGGTCCTCGCGCAACTCCGGGGCGTCTCGTCGGCTCCGCATTTCCCCATTCAGGCGCGGCGAATTGCCCGGACCGCATGACCGTTTCTATACCCGCCAGTCTTTTTTTGCAGTGCAGCGTGCAAACCACCTAACGATTCCTTCACTCTCGCCCCGCATCCCGACGTGGGGGAGGGAGCAGGCCCGCAACCGGTTCGTCCGGGGCGGGCTTTTTATTTGCGATGCGATCATGGAGCGATGACGGACCCCGCCGACGCATACGCCGCGCGACAGCTCGAACGCCTGCGCGCCACCGTGCCCACCACTTGGGCCCCGGAGATCGAACCGACCTTGTTCGCGATTGCGCGCGCGAGCGACTTCGCGATCGAGACCCTGCTCAAACAGCCGGCGCTCGTCGATGCGTTCGCATCGCACGTCCCCACGCCGCCGCTCGTGCTGTCGCGCGAATTGCGTTCCGAATGGCCCGCGATGCTGCGTCGTTACCGCACCGCCGAATCCACGCGCCTGATCTGGCGCGATGTCGCGGGCCTGGATGACGTCGATGCAACGCTCGCCGGCACGACGCGCCTGGCCGAGACCTGTCTGCAATCCGCACTCGCAGCGCTGGAAGGCGAGTTCGCAGAACGCTTCGGCGTGGTGCGCGCGAGCGATGGCAGCGTGCAGCGCCTCGTCGTGTTCGGCCTGGGCAAACTCGGCGGCGGTGAACTGAATTTCTCTTCCGACGTCGATCTGGTCTACGCCTATCCGCAGGATGGCGAGAGCGACGGCGCGCGTGCGCTTGCGGCCGAAGACCACTTCGCGCGGCTGGGCCAACAACTCGCGAAGCTGCTCGACGAAACCACGGCCGACGGGTTCTCGCATCGTGTCGACCTGCGCCTGCGCCCCTTCGGCAACGCGGGCCGCGTGGCGCTGCCGTTCGCCGGCATGGAGCAGTATTTCCAGCGCGAAGGCCGCGACTGGGAACGTTACGCGTGGCAGAAAGCGCGGCCGGTGGCGGGCGATATCGCCGCAGGCTTGCGCTTCCTCGAAACCCTGCGTCCCTTCGTCTATCGCCGCTATCTCGACTACGGCGCGCTCGACGGCCTGCGTGAAATGAAGGCGGCGATCGCCGCGGAAGTCGCGCGCAAGGAGCTCGCCGACGACGTCAAGCGCGGCCCGGGCGGCATTCGCGAAATCGAATTCCTGGTGCAGGCGCTGCAGCTCATCCGCGGCGGTCGCGAGCCCGTGTTGCGCGAACGCCGATTGTTGCCGGCGCTTGATGCGCTCGTGCATGCGGGGCAGATCACGCCGGAAATGGGCGTCGCATTGGCCGATGCGTATCGCTTCCTGCGCCGGCTCGAAAACCGCCTGCAGATGTTGCGCGATGCGCAGACGCACGCGTTGCCGTCCAACGAGCTCGACCGGCATCGCATCGCGCGTGGGCTCGGTTACGACGATTGGGCCGCGCTGCGCGCCGCGCTCGATGCGCACCGCGACCGCGTGGCCACCGAATTCGAGGAACTCCTCGCACCGCGCGGACGCGCCGTGGCGCCCAGCGATCTCGCGACCTACTGGCGCGCGCTGCCCGACGCAGGCGAAATGCAGGCCTTGGCCGATGCAGGCTTCCGCGATACCGAAACGCTCGATGGCAGCCTGCGCGATTTCGCGCGCGCGCCGGGCGTGAAGGCATTGTCCGACGCAACGCGTGCGCGACTGGATCGCGTGCTGCCGGCGTTGCTCACGTCGGCTGCGCGTTCATCGCAACCCGATGCTGCGCTGCGTCGCGTGTTGCCGCTGCTGCACACGCTGCTGCGACGCGCGAGTTACCTCGCCTTGCTCGACGAACAGCCCGCGGCGCTCGCGCGCCTGGTGGATGTCGTGTCCGGCAGTGCGTTGCTCGCCGAACGCATCGCCGCGCATCCGTTGTTGCTCGACGAACTCCTCGACCGCCGCAACTCCGATGCCTTGCCCGACCGCGATGCACTCGCCGCCGCGTGCATGGAGACGCTGGGCGACGACGATGCCGAAGCCGTGCTGATGGCTTTGAACGAAGTCCGCCAGGCGCTGAGTTTCCGCATCGCACTGGCGACGCTCGATGCGCGCCAATCGGCGCAGGACAGCGCGCGGCAACTCGCATGGCTCGCCGATGCCGTGGTCGTGGTCGTGCTCGAACTTGCGACGCGTGAAGTGGAGCGCGCGCATGGCCGCGTGCCGGATGCGCGATTCGCGGTGATCGGCTACGGCAGTCTCGGTGGCGAAGAATTGGGCTTCGGGTCCGACCTCGATCTCGTGTTCCTCTACGACGCGCCGGCGGATGCGCAGTCCGATGGTGCGCGTGCGCTGGATGCCTCGCGCTGGTTCGCGCGGCTCGCGCAGAAAGTCGTCGCGCTCCTCGGCACCGTGACGGGCGCGGGGCGTTTGTACGACATCGACGTGCGCCTGCGGCCGGATGGTGCGAAGGGCTTGCTGGTCTCCAGCCTCGCCAGTTACGCCGACTACCAGCGCGAACGTGCGTGGACGTGGGAACACCAGGCGTTGGTGCGCGCGCGCGGTGTCGCGGGCGATCCGTCGCTGATCGCCGATTTCGAGAAGGTGCGCGCGCAGACCCTGGCGCGTGCGCGCGATCCGGCGACCTTGCGCGACGAAGTGGTCCAGATGCGCCAGCGCATGCGCGCGGAACTGGATCGCAGCGATGCGGCGCGCTTCGACCTCAAGCAGGGCGAGGGCGGATTGGTCGACCTGGAATTCCTGCTGCAGTGGCGCGTGCTCGATCGCGCGGACGACGATGCGCGTTGGCTTGCGCCGCGCGACACGCCGGGCTTGTTGCAGATGGCGTGCACGGACGACATGGTGGATCGCGCGAGCTGCGATGCGCTGATCGCGGCGCATGCGGCGTTGCTGGAAGCGGGGCTGAAATGCACGCTGGATCGCAGGCCGCGGATCATGCCGGAGACTGAGGCGATCGCCGCGGCGCGCGTCGTGATCCGGGAGGCAACGCTTCGCGCCGGGCTCCCACTTTCGCGGGAGTAACGACCCTCAAAGCCCGAGGCGGCTGCGCACTTCCGCGGCGACGCGCGCGGTTTCGCGCAAGGGCTCGACGTCGTAAGGCGCCAGCGCATCGTCGAATGCGCGCACGCGGCCGAGGCGATCGAGCGCGTCGTGGAAATGCTTCACGCGTCCGCGCACCGTTTCGCCACCGAGGACGTAGACCGGCACGCGCGTCGCGCACGCTTCGCTGAGCATGTTCACCGAATCGCCCGTGCACACGATGCGGTCCGCCCAGGCGAGCAGGCCGGGATACGGGTTGTCGCTGTCGTCGCCGTTCGCCGTCGATGGTGCGAACCACCGCAGGCCGGGAATGTCGCCGCATTGCGCGCGCATCGCCTGCGCCCAATCCGGCGGCGTGCGTCGCGACGTGGTCGCGAGCAGGCTGCCGCCGTCTTGGCGAATGCGCGCGGCGAGGCGTTGCAGATCGCGCGTGAGTCCTGCGATGTCGTAAGCGCTGTGATCGCTCGGCCCGCCGAGCATCAACGTGGTGCGCGGCGGAGGAAGCTCACCGAGGATCGAATAATCGCTGCGCGCCTGCGCCAGCCACAGATCGTCGACCGGATGCAGGCTGCCGACCAGCGTGACGACGTTGTCGCCGGACAATGCATCGTGTTCGGGCGCGACGACGAGGTCCCACAGCGCCGGCGGCAAGCGCGGATCGAGGATCTGCACCGCGCGCGCCCCGCGATCGCGCAAGCGGCGCGTGGCCAGCGCCGCCTGGCGGCCGCAGCCGATCGCGAGCGACGGCGGCGCATCCAGCATCGGTGCGAAATCGGCGAAGGCGCGGTCGCTGCCGGGCCACGCGCGCGGCGCGCCCCAGCGCCACGGGGCCCGCGGGCGCAGCGCGATGTCTCGCGCATCGGCGAAGCCCATCGCGGCCGCGAGCGCACGCGCCTGCCGCACGTTGCCGGCGCGGCCGTCGGTGAGCGTCCAGCAAGCGGCAGGGGGCTGCGTCATCGGGTATGCGTTCCACCAGTCGGATGGGCCGTTGCGGCCATGTCTCGGCCGCTTGACGCGCGACACTCTACACTGCGTCTCTCGGCGCGAACTGCGCCCCACTGCACGGACCGCTCCCACGATGCAAGACGACAACGCCTTCAAGCCGACGCTGCCCGACGCATCGCTCGACCAGTTGTTCCGGCAGGCCCGCACCTACAACCGCTTCACGGGGCAGATCGACGACGCGACGCTGCATCGTCTCTATGACCTGCTGAAGTGGGGCCCGACCACGTCGAACAGTTGCCCGGCGCGCTACGTGTTCGTGCGTTCGCCCGAAGCCAAGGCCAAGCTCGGCCCCGCGCTCGACGAAGGCAACTACAAGAAGACGATGGCCGCGCCGTGCACGGCGATCGTCGCCTACGACATGGCGTTCTTCGAAAAAGTGCCGGTGCTGTTCCCGCACACCGATGCACGCGGCTGGTTCGACACCAAGCCGGAAGCCGACCTGCGCACCATCGCGCTGCGCAACGGCAGCCTGCAGGGCGCCTACCTGTTGCTCGCCGCGCGCGCGATCGGCCTGGATTGCGGGCCGATGTCGGGCTTCGACAACGCGAAGGTCGACGCGGCCTTCTTCCCCGGCACCACGTGGCGCTCGAATTTCCTCGTCAACCTCGGCAAGGGCGACCCGGCGTCGATCTTCCCGCGCTCGCCGCGCCTGAATTTCGACGAAGCCTGCCGCATCGATTGACCCGTTCCCTCCGTATCTCCCATTCCATCCCCCCGCAAAGGAATCGCCTGATGCGCTGCAAGTTGCTCTTCGCTTCGCTCCTGTTGGCCGCCGGCTTCGCGCAGGCCGCGCCCGCCACGTACAAGCTCGATCCGAACCACACGCAGGTCATCGCGAGCTGGAACCACTTCGGCTATTCCAACCCGATCGCGAACTTCGGCAACGTCGACGGCACGCTCGTGTACGACCCCGACAAGGTCGAAGCCTCCAGCGTCAACGTCACGCTGCCGCTGTCGGGCCTCGATGCGCTGGTGCCCGACCTGACCAAGCACCTCCAGAGCGCCGATTTCTTCGACGCCGAGAAGTGGCCGAACGCGACGTTCAAGAGCACCAAGGTCGAGAAGGGCGAAGGCAACAAGCTCAAGGTCACCGGCGATCTGACGATCCGCGACGTGACCAAGCCGGTCGTGCTCGACGTGACGCTCAACAAGGCCGGCCAGGGCCGCAACGGCGAGCCGAAGGTCGGCTTCAACGCGACCACCACGATCAAGCGCGCGGAATTCGGCGTGGCGAAGTTCATCCCCAACGTCAGCGACGAGATCGAACTGCGCATCACGACCGAAGCCACCGTGCCGCAGGCCGAGGACACGAAGAAATGATGTACGAGCGGCTCGCGGGATCGCGTGGCGAGGTGTCGGCCGGCTGGTTGCACAGTCGCCACACCTTCTCGTTCGGCCACTTCCACGATCCGAAGTGGATGGGGTTCGGGCCGCTGCGCGTGATCAACGAAGACATCGTGGCGCCGGGCGGTGGGTTTCCGCCGCACCGGCACGCGAACATGGAAATCCTCAGCGTCGTGTTGTCGGGCGCGCTCGCGCATAAGGACAACACCGGCGGCGAAGGTGTGCTGCGTCCGGGCGAAGTCCAATGGATGAGCGCCGGGCACGGGGTGGAGCACAGCGAGTTCAACGGCGCGAAGGATGCGCCGGTGCACTTCCTGCAGATCTGGATCCAGCCCGATCGCCTCAACGCGCAACCGGCGTACGAGCAGCGTGCGTTCGATCCGGCCGCGCGCGAAGGCCGCTGGCAGACGCTCGCGGCGCCCGATGGCGCCGACGGCGGATTGCCGCTGCGCCAGCAGGCCTGGCTGCGCGCGGTGCGCCTGGCGCCCGGCCAGTCGGTCGACGTCGTGCTCGATCCGGCGCGCAAGTACTGGCTGCACGTGGCCACCGGCGATATCGCGTACGACAGCCGCGCGCTGACCGCCGGCGATGCGCTCGGTTTCGCCGACGAAGCCGGCACGCATCGGCTGGAAGGCCGCGGCGCGGAGCCTGCGGACCTGCTGTTCTTCGACCTGCCTGCGTGAGGCGGCGGGCCCGGCTGCTAAACTTCGGGCCCGCACCATCCCCACGAAGTGCCCGCGCCATGGCCGAAGCCCAGCAGCCCCATCCGCCCGTCGCCGGTGCACCGGCCAACGCGAAGACGCGCTATGAAGTGCGCCGCGCCGACCTGCCGCTGAGCTGCCCTCTGCCCGAAATGGCGCTGTGGAATTCGCATCCGCGCGTCTACCTGCCCATCGAGGCGGACGGCGGCGAAAGCCAGTGCCCGTATTGCGGCGCGCACTTCGTGCTCGTCGACTGACGCACGCGGAGCGATGCCGGGCACTCGCAGGACGATAGTCCAACTCCTGCCCGCACTCGATGCGGGTGGCGTCGAACGTTCCACCCTGGAAATCGCCGACGCGCTGGTGCGCGCCGGCCATCGCGCGATCGTCGTGTCCGCCGGCGGCCGGCTCGTGCCGCGCCTGACCGCGGTCGGCGCCGAACACATCACGCTCGACATCGGCCGCAAGTCGGTCCTCACGTTGCGGCATGTGCCTGCGTTGCGGCGCTTGTTCGAACGCGAACGCGTCGATCTCGTGCATGCGCGCTCGCGGCTGCCCGCGTGGCTCGGCTGGCGCGCGATCCGTGGCATGGGCGCCGCCGCGCCGCGTTGGGTGACCAGCGTGCACGGCCTGAATTCGCCGTCGCGTTACAGCGCGATCATGACCAGCGGCGAACGCGTGATCTGCGTGTCGCAGACCGTGCGCGATTACGTCATGCAGCACTATCCGCGCACCAATCCCGACAAGTTGCGCGTGATCCTGCGCGGCGTGGATGTTGCGGCCTTCCCGCATCGTCCCTGGCCCGATCGCGATGCACGCCGTCGCGCGGCCACGTTGCATCCCGCGCTCGGCGGCGACGGCCCGTTGTTGCTGTTGCCCGGTCGCGGCACGCGCCTGAAGGGCCACTCCGATGCGCTGGTGTTGCTCGCGGCGCTGCGTGCACAGGGACGCGATGCGCGCCTGTGGTCGCCCGGCAGCCGCGAAGACGATCGCGCACGCTATCTCGGCGAGTTGCACGAGCTGGCCGCGCAACTGGGCATCAGCGATTTCGTCGCCTTCACCCCGCCGACCAACGCCATCGCCGATGCCTACGCCGCGAGCGACCTGGTGCTGCAACTCTCGCGCAGGCCCGAAGCCTTCGGCCGCACGGTGCTCGAAGCCATCGTGACCGGTCGCTCGGTGGTGGGCTGGGACCACGGCGGCGTCGGCGAATTGCTGCACCGCTTCGATCCGCGCGGGGCCGTGCCGCCCTTCGACGGGACGCTGCTGGTGCGCACGGCACTCGCCATGCTGGACGCACCGCCGCCACGTCCGGTTACGATGCCCCACACCTTGCGTGCGATGCAGGAGGCGACGCTCGCGGTTTATGCAGAACTCCAACGAGACTGACATCGCGCAATCCCCCGAAGGCTGGCGCTGGGCGCCGGCCTGGGTGCTGGCGTTCGTCGCGCTGTGGCCCGCGCCCGGCTATGCCGAAGGCGTGCTCGTGCTCGGCGCGCTCGCGGCGATCATCAAGTTGCTGCTCGTCCGCTTCCGCGGTGGCGCGCAGCTGTTGAGCGCGCCCGCATGGGCGCTGACGAGCGTGCTGTTCTTCGCGTACTGGTTGCCCGAAGCGGTGTCGGCCTTCGATGCGGTGGACCCTGCGCGCGCGCTGCGCGAAGCCGCGGTCGACCTGCGCTATCTCCCGTTCCTCTGGCTCGTCGCGGCCGCGGTCGCCGATGCGCGCGGCCGGCGCATCACCTTCGGTGGGCTGGCGATCATCGTCGGCATTTGGACGGTCGACGCGCTGCTGCAGGCGGTGTCGGGCACCAGTCCGTTGTTCTTCGCCATCGATTCGGCCAAGCAGGCGATCAGCGGCCACGGCATGTGCTCGAGCGAAGCCGTACTCGCGCTCGATCGCCTGAGCGGCATCCTCGGGCCATGCAATCTCAAGTTCGGGCCGATGCTCGCCAGCCTGTCGCCGTTCGGCCTGTATTACGCGGCGAAACGCTTCGGCGTCGTGGGCTGGTGCGTGGCGGCGCTCGCGATCGGGACGGTCGTGTTGCTCGCCGGCGCGCGCGCGGCGTGGATCGTCTATGCGCTCGTGCTGCTGTGGTCGGGCTGGCGCGTGCTCGGGTTCAAGCGCCTGCTCCTCGTGTTCGCCGTCGGTGCGATCACGCTCGTCGTGCTCGGTACCTTCGTGCCGCAGGTCGCCGAACGCATCGAGCGCACCACGCACCTGGCTTCGACGAACGAGGCCAACGTCGACACCGCACTGTCGGGCCGCACGCGCATCTGGGCAGCGGCGACGTGCATGTATCGCACGCACTGGTTCAATGGCGTGGGCGCACGCGGGTTCCGCGAGGCGTTCGCCGCCTGCGACCCGGGCAAGGGCAGCCTTGCGGCGTGGGGCGAAGGCCCGGCCTTGCACGCGCACCAATGGGTGCTCGAAGTGGCGAGCGAAACCGGCACGTTCGGCCTGGTGATGTGGCTCGCGGGCCTCGCGCTCGGCTGGCGTGCATGGCGTTGGTCCACGCCGCTCGCGCGCGAACACGCGCGGCCTGCGATGCTCGCACTCGTCGTCACGCTGTTCCCGTTCAACACGCACCTGGCGTCGTATTCGACGTTCTGGGGCGGGCTGGTGCTGCTGCTCGCCGCGCTTTACGCCGGCAGTTTGCTGGCGCGCGACGCCGAGCCAGAGGAAGGCCGCGCGTGAGCGGCCGCGCGCCGATCTCCGGCGTCGTCACCACGTTCAACAACGCCGCCACGCTCGATGCGTGCCTGGACAGCCTGGCGTTCTGCGACGAGCGCATCGTGCTGGATTCGGGGTCGACCGATGCCACGCGCCAGATCGCCGAACGCCACGGCGCGCGCATCGCCGAGCATCCGTTCGAAGGTTATGGCCCGCAGAAGCAGCGCGCGATCGACATGGCGCGGCACGACTGGATCCTGCTGCTCGACGCCGACGAACACCTCACCGAAGCCGCGCGCGAGATCATCGAACGTGAGTTGCGCGACCCACGCGCCGACGGTTATCGCTTGCCGCGGCAGGAATGGTTGTTCTGGAAATGGGCGCACCTGGGCACGCGCGCGAACTGGCAGTTGCGGCTGTTCCGGAAATCGCGCGGGCGCATGAACGAGGTGCCGGTGCACGCCGCGCCTGTCGTCGACGGTGTGCGCCGCGATCTGCGCGCGCCTTTCCGCCATTACGGCGAACCGCGGCTGGCCGATCGCGTCGACAAGGTGAATCGCTATTCGAGCGGCCTGGTCGTGCACAAGCATCGCCGCGGCGTGCGCGGGCTCGGCGCGCGCATCCTGTTCCAGCCCACGCTCGCCTTCCTCAAGCTCTACATCGGCAAGCGCTATTTCCTCGACGGTTGGGCCGGCTATCTCGCCGCGCGCACGCAGGCGTTCTACACCTTCCTCAAGTACGCGAAGGTGCTGGAAACGCAGCGCAGCAAGGATCAGGCGTAGGGCGAAGTGCCGTCGGGTTGCCGCTTGAAGCGGCGATGGATCCACAGGTATTGATCGGGCGAGGCGCGCGCCATCGATTCGATCGACGACATGACCTGCGCGGTATCGGTGGTCGCATCCTTCGACGGAATGCCTTCCAGGCCCGGCACGATGCGCAACGTGTAACCGCCATCGGCGCGACGCAAATGCTGGAACGCGACGACGGCCGCACCCGACAAACGCGCGAGTTGATGCGTCGACGAGAGGCTGTTCGCGGGCTGGTCGAAGAAGGGCACGAACACGGTGTCGCCGCGGCTCGGATCCTGGTCGGGCGCGTACCACAACAAACCGCCTTGCTTGAGGTGTTTCACCGCGGGGCGCAGTTCCTGTTTGGTGAACATCGCGACGGCGTATCGAAGGCGGCCATGCTTCACCGCCCACTCCATCGCCGGCTCCGCGTGCGGGCGATACATGCCGGCGAGCGGGATGTGGTCGCACATCAGGCGGCCGCAGATTTCCAGCGTGGTGAAGTGGCCGGAGACGACGATGATGCCGCGGCCTTCTGCGCGCGCGGTTTGCACGTGTTCGAGGCCTTCGACGATCAGGCCTTTGCGCATCGGGTCGACCGAGCCCCACCAGGCGCGCGCGAATTCGAACAGGCCGATGCCGAGGGAGGCGAAGTGTTCGCGCAGCAGCGCTTCGCGTGCGGCGGCGTCGCGTTCGGGGAAACACAGTTCGAGGTTGCGCGCGGCGATGCGACGTCGCGAGGGCATGGCCACGCGCAGCAAGTCGCCGATCGCGCGGCCGAGCCCGCGCTGGAGCGGCCAGGGTAAGCGTGCGGCCGCGGCTATCAGCCCGATGCCGAACCAGGTCGGCCAGTGCCTTGGGCTGAGCGGTGGGCGGTCGGGCGCTTGCGTCATTGGTTGATTCTAAGGGTGGGTGCGCGGGGACTGTGTCGAGTGGATGGGGCGGGTCCTCCAGAGCGGCGCAGCGGCGCGCCGCATTGGAGGCCACATTGCTCCGCAAGAGCTCAAGCTCCGCAATGTGGCCTCCAACACGACGTCCACTGCGCACTCTGCTTCGGGTTTCTCGACAGCTCGGTGTGGTGATGGGCGCGTTGCGAGTGATTGATTCGCGCCTACAGCCAGCACACCAGACGGGCGGCGGGCATCGGCGCCTTCGCGGTGACCTGTGGTGGCTCTGTCGCTCATCCCCCTTTCAAGGGGGATCGAACGCGCGCAGCGCGATCGAGGGGGATGAACGAAGAGGAAGTCATTCAGTCGAGGCGAGGCGTCCATCCGATGTCGCATTGCGCCAACGCACCTTCCGCCCACGCAGCCTCCCCCGTATCCTGCCGTGATGCGGAAGGACCCCATCGAGCGCTTGCTGCGCGGCCTGTATTCGGTCGCGCTGTATGTGTTGTTGCCGGTCACCGCCTATCACCTGATCTGGCGCGGCTTCCGGCAGCGGGCCTACTTCCGGCGCTGGAACGAGCGCTACGCCGCGTATCGCGGGTTGCACGACGATGACGCGCCGCGCGACACGCTCTGGGTGCACGCGGTTTCGGTGGGTGAAGTGAACGCCGCCGCACCCGTCGTGAATGCCTTGCGCAAACTGCATCCGCACCTGCCGTTGCTGGTCACGACGATCACGCCGACCGGTTCGGCGCGCGTGCGGGCGCTGTGGGGCGATTCGGTGCAGCACGTTTACCTGCCTTATGACGTTCCGGGCGCGGTGCGGCGCTTCTTCGAACACTTCCGCCCGCGCGCGGGGCTCATCCTCGAAACCGAGTTGTGGCCCAACCTGTTGTTCGGGGCGCGCGACCACGGCGTGCCGACCTACCTGCTCAATGGGCGTTTGTCGGAGCGCTCGCTGCGCGGGTATCGCGTGCTCGCACCGATCGTCGGCCGCGCGCTGCGCACCGTGCGGCGCGTGGGCGCGCAATCGGAAGCCGACGGGCAACGCTTCATCGCACTGGGTGCGAAGCCGGATCAGGTGCTCGACCTGGGCAATCTCAAGTTCGATACGCCGGTGCCCGAAGGGCTCGACGATTTCCTCGTGCAATTCCGCGCGCAGGCGGGCGATCGCCCGGTCTGGATCGCGGCGAGTACGCACGAAGGCGAGGAAGCCGATGTCATCGCGCTGCATCGTCGCTTGCGCGAAAAACATCCGGGCCTTTTGCTGCTGTGGGCGCCGCGGCATCCCGAACGGTTCCGCGCCGCGGTCGACCATGCGCACGCCGCCGGCTGGCGCGTCGCCACGCGCCGTCTCACGCGTTGGCCCGGCCCGGGCGACGATGTGTTCGTCGTCGACACGCTCGGCGAATTGATGGCGTTCTATGCGTGTGCGCAGGTGGCGTTCGTGGGCGGCAGCCTGCAGGCCATCGGGGGGCACAACCTGCTCGAACCCGCGGCGGTCGGCACCGCGATCGTCACCGGCCCGCACCTGCACAACTTCGCGGACATCGCGCGGCGCCTGGAGCAGGCGCAGGCCGTGCGCATCGCACAGGATGTCGAGGGTGTGTTCGCCGATGTCGATGCATTGCTCGGCGATGAAACCGCGCGCCAACAGATGGTCGAGGCAGGCCTGCGGCTCGTGCAGGAAGGGCGCGGCGCACTCGCGCGCAGCTTCGAGATGATCGCGCCCGTGTTGCCGCGCGGCGCGCGCTGAAACGACGAAGCCCGCCTTGCGGCGGGCCTCGTGTGATTGCGCGGATCGAAGCGCTTACGGCGTCGGCTGCTGTACTGCGGCCGAGACGTTCACCGTCAGGAAGCGGTTGAGGCGCTGCACGTCCTCGACGTCCAGCGTGCCCGCGGCCGATTCGAGGTTCAGCACGCTCTGCAGGAAGTTGTAGCGCGACAGCGCGAAGGCCTGCTGCGACTGCGTGAGGTTGCGCTGGTTGACCAGCACGTCGAGCACGGTGCGCGTGCCGACTTCCAGGCCGACCTGCGAAGCTTCGTACGCCGCCTTCGCCGAGACGACTGCGAGGCGGCGCGCTTCGACTTCGCTCACGCCCGCCACCACGACTTGATAAGCGTTGCGCGTGGCGCGCTCCAGCGCGCGACGGTCCGACTCGAGCTCGTCCTGGCGGATGTCGCGCGTTGCGAGCGCTTCGCGCACGCCCGACTGCGTGGCGCCGCCGGCGAAGATCGGCACGTTGAGCGTGAGGCCGAACGAGCGGGAGCGGCTTTCGTTGTCGAACGCGGTCTCCGCACCACTGAGGTTGTTCGTGGTGTCGCCGTCGGTGCGCGAGTCGCCGTAGTCGCCGCCGAAGTACAGCGTCGGCAAGTGGCCCGCGCGTGCGGTGGAGACGTCCTGCTCGGCCGACTTCACCTGCAGTTCCTTCGCGCGCAGGGCCGGGTTGTTGTCGAAGGCCATCTTCACCCAGGCGTCTTCGTCGGCGTGTTCGGGCAGCTGCGGCTGGAAGTCTTCCGGCAGGCCCTTGAGGTTGGCCACCGGGCGGCCGGTGAGTTCGGCCAGCGCTTGGTACGCATCCTCGACCTGGTTGTGCGCGGTGATGGTGTTGGCGCGCGCGGTGTCGTACTGGGCGCGTGCTTCGTGCACGTCGGTGATCGGCGCCAGGCCGACTTCCAGGCGCTTGCTCGCAAAGTCGAACTGCTTCTTCAGCGCGGTTTCCGCGGATTCGGCGGCCGCCAGGTTTTCCAACTGCACGAGCACGTTGAAGTAAGCGGCCGACGTCCGCGTGATCAGCTGGTCGCCCGCCGATTCCAGGCTGTAGTCGCTGGCTTCGCTCAGCGCATTGGCGCTGCGCAGCCGCGAGATGCGGGCGCCGTCGAAGACCATCTGGTCGAGCGTGATGCCGTAACGGCGGTTGGTGGAGTCGCTGGTGGAATCGTTGTTGCCCAGCGGCGTGCCGGCGAAGACCTGCTGGCCGCTGGAGTCTTCGTTCGTGCGCGAGTAGCCGGCCGAGCCGTTGAGCTGCGGCAGCAGCAGCGCGCGCGCCTGCACGCGGCCTTCCTTCACGACGAGGCGGTTGGACTCGGCGGCGGAGTACTGCGGATCGCCGGCGCGTGCCAGCTCGTAGGTCTGCAACAGGTCTTCGGCGTGCACGGCGCACGGCAGCAAGGCGAAGGCGAGGGCCATGACGAGGGGACGACGGCTCATGCGGGTTCCTTCCGGATCAAATGACAAATGGGGGGAGGTCAAAAATCGAAACGCGGTGCGGGAGCCGCACCGACGAGATAGGGCAGGTCGGTTTCGAACAACGATTCGATACGCGGACCGTTGACGCCGTTGCGCGCCACGACCGCTTCCATCGCCGGCGAGGCACCGCGGACCGCGAACAGGCGGCCCTCCGGGCGCAGCCACTGCAGGAAACGGGCGGGGATCGTGTCGACGGCGCCGGTCACGACGATGGCGTCGAAGCGGCGATCGGTGTCGAAGGCGAAGGCGTCGGCGGCGTCGATGCGCACGTTCACGCCCAGGCCCATCGCATCCAGGCGGGCGCGCGCGGCGTCGGCCAGGTCGGCGTGCAGCTCGATGCTGTGCACCTCGCGCGCCAGGCGGCCCAGGCACGCGGTGAGGAACCCGCTGCCGGTGCCGATTTCGAGCACGTCCTCGCCTTCCTGCACGGCGATGGACTGCAGCACGCGGCCTTCGACCACGGGCTTCATCATGAATTCGCCGTGGCCCAGCGGCAGCTGGACGTCGGCATAGGACAGACCGCGATGCTCCGCGTTGACGAAGCCATCGCGCGGAATCGACACGAGCGCATCCAGCACGCGCGCATCGAGCACGTCCCACGGGCGAACCTGTTGTTCGACCATCAATTCGCGGGCCTTGGCGTAGTCCATCGTCATCTCGTTCGTCTCGCAAAGAAAGCCGGGCATTTTACGCCCGGCAGGCACAGCATCGCTGTGGTAGCACACTCCAACTCAGTGCCGGAAGTCAGCGGGCCCATGGTCATGCGGGCTCATGCCCGGGTCGCATAGGCTCGCAGGAACATGTCCACCGCGCCTTCCAGTTGGGCTTGCGCCTCGTTGGGCAGGGTCGTCGGGACGAGGCCGAAGATCACCCGCTGGTGCAGGTCGCCCTTCACCAGGCACAGGAACTGGGAGGCGGCACGGGGGACATCGGCGATCTGCAGTTCCCCGCTTTCCACGTGGTGGCGCAGGACATCGGCCACCATGTCGATCGCGCGCTGCGGGCCGACGGCCCAGGCTTGCTGCGGCATTCCGGTTTCCACCACCTGCGGCGTGCACATGATCCGATGTCCGGCCAGCGCGTCGGGATCCATGATCAATGCGAAGAACGCGCGCGCGATCTGCATCAGGCCGTCGCGCAGCGGCGCGGCATCGGCCGCGGCGAAGAGGGATTCGGGCATCTGCTGTTCGAAATGCGCCTGCACGGCGGCCGCGAACAACGCTTCCTTGTCGCCGAAGTGACTGTAGACGGTGAGTTTCGACACGCCGGCATCGGCGGCGATCTGGTCCATGCTCACGCCGGCGAACCCCTGCGCGACGAACAGCCGCTTGGCGGCCTCGAGGATCGCGGCGCGCTTGCCGAGGTCCTTCGGGCGGCCCGGACCGGCCTGCCGCTTCTCGGGCGGAAGGGGGCCGGGCGCTTCTGCGGCTTTGGATTTGGATCGCTGCGACATGCTCGCACTATAACAATACTGGACTGTTGGGTTCGCTATTTATAGTCTACTCGCCAGTTCAATAAGCGGCCCCCATCGAGACCCCCATGGCTATGCAGCGCAGGATGCCCCCGCCTCCCCCCACCGATCGCCTATTTTTTCGATCGCTCGCATTGGCCGCATGCACGGTGGTCGCACTTGCGGCCTGCGGCAAGGACGGCGACCAGGTCGAAAAACCGCGCCCCGTCCTCGTCGTGACGCCGGGCCAGGGCCCCGATGCCACGCCGGTCGCCTTCGCCGGTGAAGTGCGTGCGCGCGAGGAAAGTCCGCTGGCGTTCCGCGTGGGTGGGCAGATCGTGCGCCGCCTGGTGGATGCCGGCGATCGCGTGCGTCGCGGCGACGTGCTCGCCGAACTCGATCCAAAAGACCTGCGCGCGCAGGCCGACGCCGCGCAGGCGCAAGTCGCCGCGGCCGAAGGCGAACTCGCGCGCGCGGCCTCCGACCAGAAGCGTTACGCGAAGCTGGAGAAGGAACAACTCGTCAGCCGCTCGACGCTCGATGCGCAGAACGCCGCCTACGCCGCCGCCGCCGGCAACGCGCGTGCGGCCCGCGCGCAACGCGATGTCGCGCGCAATCAATCGGCGTACACGCAACTTCGCGCGCCGCGCGACGGCGTGATCGCCACGCGCGAAGCCGAAGCCGGACAGACCGTCGCCGCGGGCCAGGAGATCTATACGCTCGCCGGCGATGACGGTCGCGAAGTCGCGATCTCGCTGCCCGAATCGCGCATCCGCGAATTCACCGTCGGTCAACCGGTGCTGGTCGAATTGTGGAGCCAGCCTGGCGAACGTTTGCCCGGCCGCATTCGCAAGATCAGCGCCGAAGCCGACCGCCAGGCACGCACCTACGCCACGCGCATCGCGCTCGACGCGGAGGCAGCGCAGGCTGTCGACCTCGGACAGAGCGCGCGCGTGTTCATCGCCGCAGGCAATCCGACTGCGACCACGACCGCGCTGCGCCTGCCGCTCTCCGCGCTGCAACGCGGCGAGAAGGGCGAGATGTCGGTGTGGATCGTCGACGCCAAAACGAATGCGTTGAAGCGCGTGCCGGTGCGTGTCGGACCGTTCGGTGCGGAGTCGGTGCCCGTGCTCTCCGGCGTGCGCGCGGGCGATCGCGTCGTCGCGGCCGGCGGGCATCTGTTGCGCGAAGGCCAGGTCGTCGCGCCGGTCGATCGCGAGAACCGCCCGCTGCCGAAGGCGCGCTGAGATGCCGTCCTTCAATTTGTCGGAATGGGCGCTGCGCAACCGCTCGCTCATCGTCTACGCGATGCTCGTGCTCGCGGTGCTCGGCTTCGTCAGCTACCGCAGCCTCGGCCAGTCCGAAGATCCGCCCTTCACCTTCAAGGCGATGGTCGTGCGTACGGTGTGGCCGGGCGCGACCGCGGACGAAGTGTCGCAGCAGGTCACCGATCGCATCGAGAAAGCGCTGATGACGACGGGCAAGTACGAGTTCATCCGCTCGTACTCGCGGCCCGGCGAGTCGCAGGTGATCATGATGGCGCGCGATTCGCTGCCGTCGAAGGACGTGCCGGAGCTGTGGTACCAGGTCCGCAAGAAGGTGGGCGACATCGAAAAGACACTGCCCGAAGGCACTGTCGGTCCGTTCTTCAACGACGAGTTCGGCGACACCTTCGGTAACATCTACGCGCTCACCGGCAAGGGCTTCGACTATGCGGTGATGAAGGATTACGCCGAGCGCGTGGAGCTGGAACTGCAGCGCATCTCCGACGTCGGCAAGGTCGAACTCGTCGGTCTGCAGGACGAAAAGATCTGGATCGAGTTGTCGAACACCAAGCTCGCCACGCTCGGCATCCCGCTCAACGCGGTGCAGCAAGCGCTGTCGGAACAGAACGCGGTCGTGCCCGCGGGCTTTTTCGAAACGAACAGCGATCGCATCCAGATCCGCGTGACCGGCGCGCTGCGTTCGGTCGATGAGATCCGCGACTTCCCGGTGCACGTGGGCGACCGCACGTTCCGCGTCGGCGACATCGCGACGATCGAACGTGGTTTCGCCGACCCGGCCGCGCCGCGCATGCGTTTCATGGGCGATGACGCGATCGGCATCGCGGTGGCGATGAAGGACGGCGGCGACATCATTCGCCTGGGCAAGACCCTGGAGCAAGAGTTCGCGCGCCTGCAGGGTTCGTTGCCGGCGGGCATGGAGCTGCGCAAGGTTTCCGACCAGCCGCATGCGGTGAAGGAATCGGTGGGCGAGTTCGTCAAGGTGCTCGCCGAGGCCGTCGCGATCGTCCTGGTCGTGAGTTTCTTCTCGCTGGGCTTCCGCACGGGCCTGGTCGTCGCCGTGTCGATCCCGCTCGTGCTCGCGATGACCTTCGCCGTGATGCATTACTTCGGCATCGGCCTGCACAAGATTTCACTCGGCGCATTGGTGCTCGCGCTTGGCCTTCTCGTCGACGACGCGATCATCGCGGTGGAGATGATGGCCATCAAGATGGAGCAGGGCTTCTCGCGCCTGAAGGCGGCGAGTTATGCGTGGGAAACCACCGCGTTCCCGATGCTCACCGGCACGCTCGTCACCGCAGCGGGCTTCCTGCCCATCGCGACGGCCGCATCGAGCACGGGTGAATACACGCGTTCGCTGTTCCAGGTCGTGACCATCGCGCTCGTCGTGTCGTGGGTCGCGGCGGTGCTGTTCATTCCGTATCTCGGCGATCGCCTGCTGCCCGACCTGCACAAGAAGCATGGCGAAGCGCACGATCCGCACGCCACGCCGTTCTATAAACGCTTCCGCGCACTGCTCGACTGGTGCCTCGTGCATCGCAAGGCGGTGATCGCGATGACGGTGGCGGCGTTCGTCGCGTCGATCCTGTTGTTCCGCTTCGTGCCGCAGCAGTTCTTCCCGGATTCCACGCGGCCCGAGCTGATGGTCGACATGGAACTCGCCGAAGGCTCGTCGCTGAAGGCGACCGAATCGCAGGCCAAGCGCCTGGAAGCGCTGCTGCGCAAGCGCGAAGGCGTCGACAACTACGTCGCGTATGTCGGTACCGGATCGCCGCGCTTCTATTTGCCGCTCGACCAGCAGTTGCCTGCGGCGAACTTCTCGCAGTTCGTCGTGCGCACGCATGATTCCGAAGCGCGCGAAGACGTGCGTCGATGGTTGATCGATGAAGTGGCGCCGCAATTCCCGGCGCTGCAGTTGCGCGTGACCCGCCTGGAGAATGGGCCGCCGGTCGGGTATCCGCTGCAGTTCCGTGTGTCGGGCGAACACATCGATCGCGTGCGTGCATACGCCAAGCAAGTCGAAGCGAAAGTCCGCGCCAATCCGAACGTCGCCAACGTCAACCTCGATTGGGACGAACCCAGCAAGGTCGTGCGCCTGGAGATCGACCAGGAACGTGCGCGCGCGCTCGGCGTGAGCACGGCGGGGCTGTCGCGTTTCCTGTCGGGCTCGCTGTCGGGCCTGCACGTCAGCACGTATCGCGAAGGCAACGAACTGATCGAGATGTTGTTGCGCGGCGCCGACGACGAACGCACGCGCCTGGAATTCCTCGGCAGTCTCGCGGTGCCGACGCAGAACGGCACCGTCGTGCCGCTCTCGCAGATCGCCACGCTGAAGTACGTCTTCGAAGACGGCATCATCTGGCATCGCAATCGCTTGCCGACCGTCACGGTGCGCGCGGACATCCGCAACGAGCTCACGCCGCCGACCGTCGTCGCTCAGGTCCTGCCGACGCTCGAGGACATCCGCGCCGATCTGCCCGAAGGCTATCTGCTGGAAACCGGCGGCACCGTCGAGGATTCCGCGCGCGGGCAGAACTCGATCAACGCTGGGCTGCCGCTGTTCCTGTTCGTCGTCGTGACTTTGTTGATGCTGCAATTGCGCAGCTTCTCGCGCACGGCGATGGTGATGCTCACCGCGCCGCTCGGCCTGATCGGTGTCACGCTGTTCCTGCTGGTGTTCCGCGTGCCCTTCGGCTTCGTCGCGATGCTCGGCACGATCGCGCTGGCCGGCATGATCATGCGCAACTCGGTGATCCTGGTCGATCAGATCGAACAGGACATCAAGCACGGCAACGACCGCTGGCACGCGATCATCGAGGCGACGGTGCGGCGTTTCCGCCCGATCGTGCTGACGGCGCTCGCCGCGGTGCTCGCGATGATCCCGCTCACGCGCTCGGCCTTCTTCGGGCCGATGGCGGTGGCGATCATGGGCGGCCTGATCGTGGCGACCGTGCTGACGCTGTTGTTCCTGCCGGCGTTGTACGCGGCGTGGTTCAAGGTGAAGCGCGAGGAAGCGCAGCCTCAGTCGACGACTTCGGCCCTCGGCCCCGCGACCGGCGAGACGTAAGCGCGGGAAGCGAATCCGGCGTCGGCGAATGCTTGTTGCATCGCCGGCGCCGCGAGACGCGCGTCGGCTTCGGACGCGAACCACGCGAAGACGCTCGGCCCTGCGCCTGAAAGGCTGGAACCGAGCGCACCGTGCGCCATCGCCGCGGCTTTCACTTGCGTAAAACCAGGCACCAGTGGCGCGCGGCGTGGTTCGACGAGCACATCCTGCAAGCCGTCGCGAATCAAATCGACATCGCCGCGTTCCAGCCCCAACAGGAATTGCGCGAGGCGCGCGCCATGCGCGACGACGGTCGACAGCGGGAACGGTTCGACGAGCACTTCGCGCGAACGCTTCGTTTCTAACACCTGGTCCGGATGCACGACGACCGCATGCAGCCATGTCGGCGCATGCAGGGGCATCAAGCGCGTGGCCGTCGCCAGTGCGACGCCGCCGATCAACATCGGCCCGACGTTGTCGCCCTGGTGGCTGCGGCTGGACGCGTACTCGCCCTCCATCGCGAAGCGATACAGGCCTTCGCGCGTCAGCGGCGCATCAAGCAATGCATTCGCGGCGATGAGCGCAGCGACGCACGAGGCCGCGGAACCACCGAGGCCCGCGCCGATCGGAATGCCCTTGTCGAGTTCGATCTCGAAACCGAACGGCAACGCCAGGCCTTCGTGCAACGCGCGCACGCCACGCCCGGCGGTGTTGCGCTCGGTGTCGTAGGGAATCGCGGAGACATCGCCCGCGCCCCGCACCGCGACCACGCGGACTTCGCGTGCGTCGATGCGTCGGACGGTCGCGCGGTCCGACAGGCCGGTGATCGCGTGGCCCAGTAGGTCGAACCCGACGCCGATGTTGCCGACCCCGGCGGGAGCAGAAGCGGTGGCGGTGGCTCGCATGGATGGGCGCGTGAAGGCTTCGAAGCGGCCATTATCGACGCGAAGGTGGCCCCGCGGGGCCCGGCGTGTTGCAATACGCCCCGAAGCGGGGGTACCGGCACGCCGGTTGAGACAGACCCTTAGAACCTGACGCGGTTGAGACCGCCGTAGGGAGCCTTCGCCGGACCAAGGTCCGTCGCCGCCGCTTCGTCCCGCGAACTCCCCCTGGACGATGCTTATGAACGCTGTGCCTTCCGACCTCATCCGCGACGCGCAAGCTCTGTCCGAAGAGGTCATTCGCCCGATTCCCGGTTCGCGCAAGATTTTCGTGGGAGGCTCACGCGACGACGTGCGCGTGCCGATGCGCGAGATCGCGCAGCAGCGCACGCCGACGTTGTTCGGCGGCGAAGACAACCCGCCCATCACCGTCTACGACACCTCGGGCCCGTACACGGATCCGGCGGCCAACATCGATCTCGCCGCGGGCCTGCCCGCGTTGCGTGCTCGCTGGATCGAAGAACGCAACGACACCGAAGCCCTCGCGGGGCTGTCTTCCGAGTTCGGCCGCGCGCGCGAACACGACCCGCGTTTGTCCGCCGTGCGTTTTCCCGGCCGCATCCTGCCGCGCCGTGCGCGCGATGGGGCCAACGTCACGCAGATGCATTACGCGCGCCGCGGCATCGTGACGCCGGAAATGGAGTTCGTCGCCATTCGCGAGAACCAGCGCATGGACGCGATGCGCGATGCCGGCCTGCTTTCGCAACACGCCGGCCAGGATTTCGGCGCGTCGATCCAGGCGCGCATCACGCCGGAATTCGTGCGCGACGAAATCGCGCGCGGCCGCGCGATCCTGCCGAACAACATCAACCACCCCGAAAGCGAGCCGATGATCATCGGCCGTAACTTCCTCACCAAGATCAACGCGAACATCGGCAACAGCGCGGTGTCCTCGGGCATCGCCGAAGAAGTCGAGAAGCTGGTATGGGCGATCCGCTGGGGCGGCGACACGGTGATGGACCTGTCGACCGGCAAGCACATCCATGAAACGCGCGAATGGATCGTGCGCAATTCGCCGGTGCCGATCGGAACCGTGCCGATCTACCAGGCGCTGGAAAAAGTGGACGGCCGCGCCGAAGAACTCACGTGGGAAATCTTCCGCGACACCTTGATCGAGCAGGCCGAGCAGGGCGTGGATTACTTCACGATCCACGCCGGTGTGCTGCTCCGCTACGTGCCGCTGACGGCCAGGCGCGTGACGGGCATCGTGTCGCGCGGTGGTTCGATCCTCGCCAAGTGGTGCCTGGCGCACCACAAGGAAAACTTCCTCTACACGCACTTCGAAGACATCTGCGACATCATGAAGGCGTACGACGTCGCCTTCTCGCTGGGCGATGGCTTGCGCCCGGGTTGCATCGCCGATGCGAACGATGCCGCGCAGTTCGGCGAACTCGAAACGCTCGGCGAGCTGACCAAGATCGCGTGGAAGCACGACGTGCAGACCATGATCGAAGGCCCCGGCCACGTGCCGATGCAGTTGATCAAGGAGAACATGGACAAGCAGCTCGCCGAATGCGGAGAAGCGCCGTTCTACACCCTCGGCCCGCTGACCACCGACATCGCGCCGGGCTACGACCACATCACCAGCGCGATCGGCGCGGCGATGATCGGTTGGTTCGGCACGGCGATGCTTTGCTACGTCACGCCGAAGGAACATCTGGGCCTGCCCGATCGCGAAGACGTGCGCGACGGGATCATGGCCTACAAGATCGCCGCGCATGCAGCGGACCTTGCGAAGGGCCATCCCGGTGCGCAGATCCGCGACAACGCCCTGTCGAAGGCGCGCTTCGAGTTTCGTTGGGAAGATCAGTTCCACCTCGGCCTGGATCCGGAAAAGGCGAAGGCCTTCCACGACGAAACGCTGCCGAAGGACGCGCACAAGCTCGCGCACTTCTGCTCGATGTGCGGCCCGCATTTCTGCTCGATGAAGATCACGCAGGACGTGCGCGACTACGCCGCCGAGCACGGCGTGGACGAAACGCAGGCCATCGAAACGGGCATGGCGGAGAAGGCGGGAGAATTCCTCGCACAAGGCGCCGAGGTCTACCGCCCGGAATGACCCTTCGGGCAATACGCGGCGTTCACGCGAGCGGCTAAGATCGCCGCATGCACGAGGTCCTCCGCTTTTCGCTCTGGCGCGTGCTCGCGCGCCGCCACCCGTCGGCCTTCCTGCTGGCGGCGCAGTTGTTGAGCCTGTTGCTGTATCCGCTGATGGACCAGACCTCCGAGGGGCGCATGCTCTTCGGGGGTGTCGCGGTCGTCGTCGTGCCGCTGGCGGTGTGGACGGTGAGCCGCGGTCCGGCGATCAACATCCTCGCGTGGATGTTGGCGGTGCCGTCGTTGCTGCTGACCGTCTGGGTCTGCTGGTTCGACGACATGCGCTTGCTGCCCCTGGCCGCGTCGCTCGAAGCACTGCTGTATTTCTACGCGGCCGGTGGGCTGATCCTCTACATGATGCGCGACACGCGCGTGTCGGCGGACGAGTTGTTCGCGGCAGGCGCCACGTTCACGCTCATCGCGTGGGGGTTCGCCTACGCGTTCTTCGTCTGCCAGTCGTGGTATCCGGGCAGCTTCACCGGCTTCGAACCCGAGCGCGAACGCACATGGCTGGAGTTGCTGTTCTTCAGTATCAGCAATCTGTCTGCGACGGGTTTGGGCGATGTGTTGCCCGTGAGCGCGCCGGCGCGCGTGCTGACGATGCTGGAGCAGATCGCGGGCGTGGGTTACATCGCGACGGTGGTGTCGCGGTTGATCGGTTTGACGATCATCCAACAGCAACAGAAATGAAAAAGGGCGCCACGAGGGCGCCCTTTTCTTTGTCGCATCGATCAGAAATTCGGCTTCTCTTCGCTTTCGTTGTAGCGCACGATCGACTCGAGAATGATCTGCTTGGCTTCGGCCGTGTCGCCCCAGCCATCGAGCTTCACCCACTTGCCCTGTTCCAGGTCCTTGTAGTGCTCGAAGAAGTACGAGATGCGGTCGCGCCAATGTTGCGGGACGTCGTTGAGGCCTTCGATGTGCGCGTAACCCGGATACACCTTGGTCACGGGCACGGCGAGGATCTTCTCGTCGCTGCCGGCTTCATCGCGCATGCGCAGCACTCCGACCGGGCGCACGCGGATCACTGAACCGGGGATCAGCTGCAGGGGCATCAACACGAGCACGTCGGCCGGATCGCCATCGCCGCACAGCGTGTGCGGGACGTAGCCGTAGTTGCAGGGATAACGCATCGGCGTGGACAGCACGCGATCGACGAAGATGGCGCCGGAGGCCTTGTCGACCTCGTACTTCACCGGTTCGGCGTCCTTCGGGATCTCGATGATGACGTTGATTTCTTCCGGCGGGTTCTTGCCGGTGGGGACGAGGTCCAGACCCATTTGCGTGATGCTCCGACGTGCTGGCGCGGCCGGGAAGGCCGCTGGGGGAAGGGGAGGGCGCGGATTATAGGCGGGAACCTGCCGCTTCCCTGCGCATCGGATGGAGAAGGACGGGAGAAACCGCATGGTTCCGCAGGATCACGGCCCCCTGGTCGATTTCGCGACGCTCGACGACGCCACCCTGGTGGCGCTGGCCCGCGCCGGCCGACGGGAGGCCTTTCGCCAGGTGATGCAGCGCTGCAACCGGCGCCTGTTCCGCGTCGCACGCGGCGTGGTCCACGACGACTTCGAGGCCGAAGACGTGGTGCAGGCCGCCTACGTGTCGGCTTTCGAGCATCTGGCCGACTTTCGCGGCGAGGCGTCGCTGGCGACCTGGCTCACCCGCATCGTCCTCAACGAAGCCAATGGCCGCTTGCGTGCGCGCAAGCCCACCGTCGAGTTCGACACCGTCGAGTTGCTGCAGCACGAAGGAGGCCGCGTGATCGCTTTTCCCATCCAGCCGCGCTTCGGCAGCGAGGACCCGGCGGCCGGCGCCGCGCGCAGCGAAATCCGGTGCATGCTCGAACGGGCCGTCGACGAATTGCCCGAACCCTTCCGACTGGTGTTCGTGATGCGCGAAATCGAGGAATGCAGCGTCGAGGACACCGCCAACAGCCTGGGGCTCAAACCCGAGACGGTGAAGACGCGCCTGCATCGCGCCCGCCGGATGTTGCGCGCCGCGTTGCACGATACGCTCGCCACGACAATGACGGATGCCTTTCCGTTCCTCGGCGCCCGCTGTGACCGCATGACCCATGGCGTGCTCGAACGCATCGCCCCGCGCCTCCGCGACTGAATCCACAACAAGGATCCGACCATGCTCACGACCTACGCCCTCATCGTCTTCGCCATCGGCGCGCTCGGCGGTCTCGTTCTCGCGTCCAGCGTGTTGCGCGGGCGTTTCGCGCCCTGGTCGCTTTCGCTGCTGCATGCGCTGCTCGGCGCCTCCGGCTTGCTGCTGCTGATCCTGGCGGTCGTGCAGGGCTCGGCGAGCGGGCGCGTGATGGGCGCGCTTGGCTTGCTCGTCGTCGCCGCGCTCGGTGGCTTCTACCTCGCCTCGCTGCACATGAAGAAGGCGATCGCGCCGAAAGCGGTGGTCCTCATGCATGCGAGCCTGGCCGTCGTCGGCTTCCTCGTGCTGCTGAGTGCGGTGCTCTGAGCGCACGTCGTTCGACACGGAAGCAACGCTTGTCCTGCTAGCGTCGGGGCTCCCCACGTTGGAGTCCCGCCATGCTGAAGTACGGTTTGCTTGCCAAGCTCGAGGCCAAGCCCGGCATGGAACGCGAGGTGGCGACGCTGCTCGCCGGGGCGTTGCCGATCGCGCAGGGCGAACACGAAACGCGCACGTGGTACGCGTTCCGCTCGGGGCCGACGTCGTTCGGCATCTTCGATACGTTCGAAGACGAACACGGGCGCGAAGCGCACCTGCAGGGCCAGATCGCAAAGGCGTTGATGGACAACGCCGACCGCCTGCTCGCGCGTCCGCCGACGATCGACAAGATCGATTTGATGGCCGCGAAGAACTGATCGCGCACAAACAAAACGGCGGCCCGAGGGCCGCCGTCGTGTATCGCGAATCCAAACGTGCCGTTACAGCAACGGCACCATCAGCAGCGCGACGATGTTGATGATCTTGATCAGCGGATTGACGGCCGGGCCGGCGGTGTCCTTGTAGGGATCGCCGACGGTGTCGCCGGTCACCGCGGCCTTGTGCGCCTCGGAGCCCTTGCCACCGAAGTGGCCGTCCTCGATGTACTTCTTCGCGTTGTCCCACGCGCCGCCGCCGGTCGTCATCGAAATCGCGACGAACAGGCCGGTGACGATCGTGCCGATCAACACGCCACCCAGCGCCTTCGGGCCGAGCAGCAGGCCGACGACGACGGGCACCGCGACCGGCAGCAGCGACGGCACGATCATTTCCTTGATCGCCGACTTGGTGAGCATGTCGACCGCCTTGTCGTACTGCGGCTTGCCCGTGCCCTGCATGATGCCGGGGATGTCGCGGAACTGGCGGC
Source organism: Noviluteimonas gilva (assembly GCF_009740395.1). Classification (GTDB taxonomy): domain Bacteria; phylum Pseudomonadota; class Gammaproteobacteria; order Xanthomonadales; family Xanthomonadaceae; genus Noviluteimonas; species Noviluteimonas gilva. Next base: position 214,742 of record NZ_WOXT01000001.1, on the reverse strand, counting down.
GCACTTCCTCCACCACCGCACCGGCCGCGCGGCCGACGGCTTCCATCGCCATCGCGCCGAACAGGTACGGGATCAGGCCACCGATCAGCAGGCCGATGATCACTTCGTGGTCGGACAGGTCGAAACGCATCGCCTCGAACGGAACGCCCTGCGCCGCAGCCTTCGCCGCACCGACGATGTTGAGGTTGTGCGTGTAGTCGGCGAACAGCACGAGCGCGGCGAGCGCGGCCGAACCGATCGCATAACCCTTCGTCACCGCCTTGGTCGTGTTGCCCACCGCGTCGAGCGGATCGGTCACCGCGCGCACTTCCGGCGGAAGTTCCGCCATCTCGGCGATGCCGCCGGCGTTGTCGGTGATCGGGCCGTACGCGTCGAGCGCCACGATCATGCCCGCCATCGACAACATCGAGGTCGCGGCGATCGCGATGCCGTACAGGCCACCGAAGTGGAACGCGAGCCAGATCGCCAGGCACACCGCGATGACCGGCAGCGCGGTCGACTTCATCGACACGCCCAGGCCCGCGATGATGTTGGTGCCGTGGCCGGTGGTCGAAGCTTGCGCGACGTGGCGCACCGGCTTGAACTGCGTGCCGGTGTAGTACTCGGTGATCCACACGATCGCGCCGGTGAGCACCAGGCCGATGAGCGCGCAGTAGTACAGGTTCATCGAACCCTGCGCGAAGCCGCCCATCAGGTTCTGCGTGATCGGGTAGAAGGCGATGGCCGCGAGCACCGCAGAGACGATCACGCCGCGATACAGCGCGCCCATGATCGAACCGCCGGCTTTCACCTTCACGAAGAACGCGCCGATGATCGAGGCGATGATCGACACGCCACCGAGCACCAGCGGATACAGCACCGCGTTCGGGCCGGCTTCGGTCGCCATCAGGCCGCCGAGCAGCATCGTCGCGATGATGGTGACCGCGTAGGTTTCGAACAGGTCGGCCGCCATGCCGGCGCAGTCGCCGACGTTGTCGCCCACGTTGTCCGCGATGACCGCCGGGTTGCGCGGATCGTCTTCCGGGATGCCCGCTTCGACCTTGCCCACCAGGTCCGCGCCGACGTCGGCGCCCTTGGTGAAGATGCCGCCGCCCAGGCGCGCGAAGATCGAGATCAGCGACGAACCGAAGGCCAGGCCGATGAGCGCATGCAGCGCGCTTTCCTGCGCGATGCCCATCATCAGCAGCAGCTTGTAGTAACCGGCGACGCCGAGCAGGCCCAGGCCCACGACGAGCATGCCGGTGATCGCGCCGCCGCGGAACGCGACGTCCATCGCCGGGCCGATGCCGCTGCGCGCGGCTTCGGCGGTGCGGACGTTGGCGCGCACCGACACGTTCATGCCGATGTAACCCGCAGCGCCCGACAACACCGCGCCGATCAGGAAGCCGATCGCGGTATGCCAGTCGAGGAAGAAGCCGATGAGGACGAACAACACGACGCCCGCCATCGCGATCGTCATGTATTGCCGATTGAGGTAAGCGCGTGCGCCTTCCTGGATCGCGCCGGCGATCTCCTGCATGCGCTCATTGCCGGCGGGGCGAGAGTTGATCCATGAAGCGGACCACAGTCCGTACAGGATGGCGACGACGGCGCAAGACAGCGCCAGGATCAAACCGTACTGCTCCAGCATGAACCCTCCCCGGGGCGACAATGGGATGACGGATGAACGCAAAGATTGTTGTTGCGCCGCGGCAAAAACCGTTGGAACAGGCGGCAACGGCCCGACTATCGCACAGCTTCGCGGCGGCGTGCCGTGAGCCGGTGTTCAGACCGCGCGTGCCAGCCTGCCGGCCTTGGATCAGAGCCCCCGGAGTCACGATGCGCCTCGCCCCTCCCTCGCTACTGCTGCTCGCGCTCGCGCCCTGCCTGGCGTTCGCGGCGCAGGACCCGAAGCCCGAAATCACGCGCCAGGCCTCGACGCCGCAGGCCGATGGAAAGGCGCACACGTTGCGGACGATTCCCGAAGCCTGCGCGCGCATCGAAGGCCAGTTCACCGGCGTTGCCGCGGACCCGTACAAGTTCACGCTCGGTCGCACGAGCGCCAAGTGCCAGCCGCGTGCGCGCCTGGTGGATGCGGCGAAGGTGAAGCCCTCGACGAAGGACGGCTGGATCTTCAACGACGTGATCCGTGTGCCGAGCGCGTCGTGCCCGTCGCAGGAAGCCGTCGTGCGCGTGTGGCGCAAGCCGGCCGATGCGGCGCCGCCGGATCTGGATGCGCAGGGTCGTTCGCGCATCTACCTCAAGGACGCCACGGACGCGGCGAAAGCGAAGACGCCGTCGGTGCCGATGTTCGCTGTCGCGATGGCGGTCGAAGGCAAAGCCTGCGGGAAGTAAGCCTTGCTCCCTCCCCTGCGAATGCAGGGGAGGGCTGGGGAGGGGTTGCGTGAGATCGCTGCGACCTTCAACCCCCCGATTCGCGCTGTGCGCGAATCACCCCCCTTGCACGGGGGTTGGGACATTCAGTCGGTCGTCTTCGTCGTGTTCGCCACGCGCGCGAACTTCTCCGCGGTCGAGCGAAGCAACTGCGCGGCGCCACCCTTCTTGCGGATGACCTGCACGTAGTACGTGCGGCCCGCATCCAGGTCCATCGAGAACGGACCGGTGTCGGCGGTGGCGTAAGCGCGCGTGCCCGGCGTGGTGGTGGACACGAAGTACATGCCCGGTTCGAGGTCGATCAGCGACACGCCACCGGCGGCATCACGCACGCCGACCGGATCGCCCGGCGAAGTCGCGGAACGGAAGAACACGATCTGCGCCTTGCCGGCGGGCGCCTTGCCGATGTCCTTTTCGATGGCCGCGACGGTCAACTCGTGCGCCGCCACGTCGACCGCGGCCTGTCCCTGGTTTTCGATCTTGACCTTCTGCGCCGCGGCCGGCAGCGCGACGAACGCGAACACAAGCACGGCGATGCACTTCATGAGGCGATGGGACATGGGGCGACTCCTCTTCAACGGGGGAAGCCGCGAGCCTAACCCTGCGCATTCATCGTACCGTGTGAACGCCGTCGAGGGCTGCGCCTGGCGTGCCGCAATCCCGCGATCGTGTTGTGCCGCGAGTCAGTTTCCCGACCCGCGGCCGACACTCAACCTTCGAACTTCGGCAGCTTCTTCTTCACCGCGGTGTTCTTGAGCACGACGTACTTCGGCAGACCGTCGCGCCCGTACGGCGGCGGTGCTTCGCCCTTGATCAACGGTTCGAGATAGCGACGCGCCGCGGCGGTGATGCCGTAACCATCCTTGCGCAGGAAGTTGGCGGGCATCGTCTTTTCGTGGTTCGCGATGTCTTCCAGCTTCGCCGGCACGATCTTCCAGCGATACGGATTTTCGGACATGCGCTGGATCACCGGCATCATCGCGTTCATGCCCTTGAGCGCGTATTCGACGGCGGCCTTGCCGACGGCCTGCGCCTGTTCGAGGTCGGTCTTCGATGCGACATGGCGCGCGGAGCGTTGCAGGTAATCGGGCAGCGTCCAATGCACCTTGTAGCCGAGCGTGTCCTTCACGCGCGCGGCGAGATGCGATGCGACGCCACCGAGTTGCGTGTGGCCGAAGGCATCCTTGCCGCCGCCCGCGTCGGCGACGAACGTGCCGTCGGCCGTGCGGATGCCTTCGCTCGCGACGACGACGCAATAGCCGACGCGCTCGACGGTCTTCTTCACTTCGGCGAAGAACGTCGCTTCTTCGAACGGGCGCTCGGGGAACAGGATGATGTGCGGCGCATCGTCGGCGCGCTGGCCGGCCAGGCCAGCGGCGGCGGCGAGCCAGCCCGCGTGGCGGCCCATCGCTTCGTACACGAAGACCTTGGTCGAGGTGTCGGCCATCGCGGCGACGTCGAGCGCGCATTCGCGCACCGAAACCGCGGTGTACTTGGCCGCCGAACCGAAGCCCGGGCAGCAGTCGGTGACCGCCAGGTCGTTGTCGATGGTCTTGGGCACGCCGATGCAGGTCAGCGGGTAGCCGAATTCTTCGGCGAGGCGCGAGACCTTGAGGGCCGTGTCGGCCGAATCGTTGCCGCCGTTGTAGAGGAACCAGCGCACGTCGTGCGCCTTGAGCACCTCCAGCAAGCGCTCATAGCGTGCGCGGTCGGCTTCCAGCGATTTGAGCTTCACGCGGCAGGAGCCGAATGCGCCGCCCGGTGTGTGGGCGAGGGCGCGAATGGCCGACACCGGCTCTTTCGAGGTGTCGATCAGCTCCTCGCGCAATGCGCCGAGGATGCCGTTGCGCGCGGCCAGCACCTTCACCTTGCGGGCGCGGGCGGCCGTGATGACGGCCGACGCAGTGGCGTTGATGACGGCGGTGACGCCGCCCGATTGGGCGTACAGCAGGGTTCCGTTGGCCATGGGAGGTCGTGGGCCGGGGCCGGGTTGGGGTAAAGTGCCCGACGATACGGCGGCGTGCGTGGGAGTGGGCGGGCGAGTGTAGCGCTGCCCCCCGTCAACGCGTCGCGGCCACCACGGAATGGCTATCTCTGGAGTCCTGGATGCGATTGGTCTTGTTGGGCGCCCCCGGTTCGGGCAAGGGCACGCAGGCAACCCGCCTGAAGGAGCACCTGCAGGTGCCGCACATTTCCACCGGCGACCTGTTGCGCGCCGAAGTGGCGGCCGGCAGCAAGCTCGGCCTGGAAGCGAAGGAAGTGATGGCGCGCGGCGAGCTGGTCTCCGACGCGATCCTGCTCGGCATGCTCGAGGATCGTTTCTCGCGCCCCGACACCCGTAACGGTTTCATCCTCGACGGCTATCCGCGCAACCTCGCGCAGGCCGACGCGCTGGACATGTTGCTCGGCCGCCTGAAGGCGCCTTTCGATTACGCGGTGCAGCTGGAATGCCCGACCGAATTGCTGGTCGAGCGCATCGCCGGCCGCGCGAAGGCCGAAGGCCGCGCCGACGACAGCCCGGACGCAGTGCGCAAGCGCCTGGAGGTCTATACCGCCTCCACCGCGCCGGTGATCGATTACTACCGCCAGCATGGCCAGCTCACCGTCGTCGACGGCGTCGGCACGCTGGACGAGGTGTTCACCCGCATCCTCGAGGCGATCGCGCCGGTCAAGGAAGTGGGCTGAGCCCCACACGGGAGTCGTTTCCTTGAAAGTCCACATCCTCGGCATCGCCGGTACGTTCATGGGCGGCGTCGCCGCGCTCGCGCGCGAGCTCGGGCACGAAGTCGAAGGCAGCGACCAGGCGGTGTATCCGCCGATGTCCACGCAGCTCGAACAACTCGGCATCACGCTGCGCCAGGGCTACGCGCCCGAACACATCTCGGACGACTGCGACGAAATCATCGTCGGCAACGCCCTCTCGCGCGGCAATCCCGCGGTCGAGCAGGTGCTCGACGAAGGCCGCCGCTACATCTCCGGTGCGCAGTGGTTGAGCGAACGCGTGTTGCCCGGGCGCGAAACCCTCGCCGTCGCCGGCACGCACGGCAAGACGACGACCACCACCATCCTCACCTGGCTGCTCGAAAACGCGGGCCGTTCGCCGGGCTTCCTGATCGGCGGCGTCGCGGAGGATTTCGGCGTGTCCGCGCGCGTGGGCACGGGCCGCGAGTTCGTGGTCGAGGCGGACGAATACGACACGGCGTTCTTCGACAAGCGCTCGAAGTTCGTGCACTACAAGCCGACGGTCGCGATCCTCAACAACCTGGAGTTCGACCACGCGGACATCTTTCCCGATGTCGCGGCCATCCAGCGCCAGTTCCACCATCTCGTGCGCACGGTGCCGCGTCGCGGACGTTTGATCGTCAACGGCGAAGACAAGCACCTCACCGAAGTGCTGGAAATGGGCTGCTGGACGCCGGTGGAAACCTTCGGCCTCGACGGCGATGCGTTCGACTGGAGCGCGAAGCTGCGCGCCGACGACGGCAGCCATTTCACGGTCGTGCATCGTGGTCGCGAAATCGGCGACGTGAAGTGGCCCTTGCTCGGCCGCCACAACGTGATGAACGCGCTGGCCGCGCTCGCGGCGGTGGACGCGGTCGGCATCGATGTGTCGACGGTGCTCGCCTCGCTCGCGCGCTTCCGCAGCGTGAAGCGTCGGCTCGAAGTGATCGGCGATGCGCGAGAGATCACCGTGTACGACGATTTCGCACACCATCCGACCGCGATCGCGACCACGCTCGCCGGCCTGCGCGCACGCGTCGGGGACGCGCGCATCGTGGTGGCGATGGAACCGCGCAGCAATTCGATGCGCCTGGGCGCGCATGCCGATGCGCTTGCACCGTCGCTCGACGGCGCGAACGTCGTCGTCTTCCTGCATCGCCCGGAACTGCAATGGGACGCCGGCAAAGTGGTCGCCGGCCTGAAAGGCGAGGGCGTCACTGCGCCCGACGTCGACACGCTGATCGCGGCGTTGCGCACGCACGTGCGCGCGGGCGACCACGTCGTGTTCATGTCGAACGGGGGATTCGACGGCGCACCGCGGCGCTTCCTCGCCGCGCTCGCCGGCAGCTGAGCGACGCTGCGTGCGCACGTCGCCGACGCTCGGCCTGTTCCCGCTCCACAGCGTGCTGTTGCCGGGCGCTTCGCTTTCGCTGCGCGTGTTCGAACGCCGCTATCTCGACCTCGTGCGCGAATGCACGCGCGAATCGCGCGGCTTCGGCGTGTGCCTGATCCTGATCGGCGATGAAGTCGGCGCACCGGCGACGCCCGCGAAATTCGGCACGCAGGCGCGCATCGAGGATTTCACGACCGGCGACGATGGCCTGTTGAACCTGCGTATCCGCGGCGGGCGCCGCTTCCGCGTCGACACCACGCACGTGCGCGACAACGGTCTGTTGCTCGCCGATGTCGATTGGTGCGAGTTCGATCCCGACGACGAGCTGCGCCCCGAGCACGCGACGATGGGGCTGATCCTCGAACGCATCCTCGAACAGGTCGGCGGCGAATACGCCAACCCGCCACCTGCGCGCATGGATGAAGCCTCGTGGGTGGGCTGGCGCCTGGCCGAACTGCTCCCGCTGCAGGAATCGCAGCGGCAGGCGCTGCTGCAGATGGACGACCCGCACGCGCGCCTCGACTGGATGCTGCGCTGGATCAGCTGATCGACTGATCAGCGTTCGCGCACGCGCAACACCGGCAGATCGCTGTCGGGATGCACGTCGGACTGTTGCGGCAAGCCGGCAAGGTCCTTCACCAATTGCGCGTGCGACATCCCGCCATCGGCGACGGGACGCCACAGCCCGAAGACCTTGAGCGGCTTGGAGAAGTGCACCTGCTGCGTCGCGCCGATCCACAGCGGCGTCGCGCCCTTCAACTGTTCCGGCGCGAGCCACAGGCGCAGCACGAATGCATCGTTCGGGTCGATCGCGCGCCGCATGAGCAAGGCTTCCGGGCGCTCGTCGAGCGTCGAGGGCAGCACGGGTTGTTGCGCGGGCGTCCGGTCGTCGTCGAGCAGGCCGAGCGTCGCGATCCATCCCGCCTGCCGTTGCACGCGCCAGCCGCGTTGTTCGAGGTGACGCTGCAATGCATTCGCCGAACCGGCGTATTGCAGGTCCAGTGCCCAGCGACGCAGAGGATCGGTTTCCGTTCGCTGCGCGGGCAGGCGCGTCCAGTCCGAGGTCCACCACGATTCGAGCGCAAGCGTGCGCGGCGGCGGTGCAGGCGCGTGTTCGGCGAGCGTGGCCTCGATGCTGCGCGGGGCATGCCACAACGCCGCGATCGCGAACACGCCGTAGAAGGCGAGCGCGAGCGGCCGCATCCAGAACGAACGCGCGACATGCCGCCGATACGCGATGCCCAGCACCAGCACCCAGACGATGCCGAACAACATCCCGCCGATGACATCGCTCAACCAATGCGCACCGAGGTACAACTCCGCGAAGCCGAGCAGCGTGGTGATCGCGCCGCCGATCATGTACGGCCATTGGCGATCGCGGCCCGGCAATTCGCGCGCGATGAGCACGGCGAAGAACCCGAAGGTGATCGTCGCCATCGTGACTTCGAGCGAGGGCACGCCGAACGAATCGCCGTGCGCATCGGGCGGCAACAACCACGCAAGCCCGCCGGTCAGCGCGAAGCCGAACGCGAGCGCAGCCACCCAGTGCGCCGCCGCGATCCATCGCTTGCGGAACAGCAGCCACAACAACGCGGCCAGCGCCGCCGGGCCGAGGACGACTGCATCACCGAGCGTGTCGAACGCAGCCATCATGCGATCGGCGAGCGGGTTGCGCAGCGCGACCATGCCATCGCGCACGCTGTGGTCGAGCATCAGCGGCCCGCCCTTCGCCCACAACACCGTGAGCAACGCACCCCACGCCCAGGCGATCGCGAACAACCACACGGCGAGGATCAGCAGCGAGGCCGATTCGGGGCGATTGGGATTGATCAGCGCGCCCGCGTAACGGCCGAGGTGCGGATGCGCGCTCGTCCACTTCAATGCGCGCGCGAGCAGGCGATCGGCGTGGCGCGAGAACCAGCGCCACGTGTACAGCACGACGGCCCACACCAGCAGGAGCGCCGTGACCAGCGCGAGCACCACGAGCGCGAGCCGGTCGGCGACCGCGGCCACCGCCTCGTAGGACTTGCCGAAGATCCAGCCCGGCGCGAGATACGCGATCGCCCACAACACCGCCGCGAGCACGCTCATCGGCACGTAGCGACGCAGCGGCATGCGCAACATGCCGGCGATCGCCGGTACGAACGGACGCACCGCACCGACGAAGCGCGCGATCAGGATGCTCTTGCTGCCATGGCGGCGGAACACCTTTTCGCCGCGATCGAGCAATTGCGGATAGCGCCGGAACAACCACAGCCCGCGCATCTTCGGCCCGTAGCGATGGCCGATCCAGAAGCTCAGCGCATCGCCCGCGAAGGCGCCGGCCGATGCGCACGCGACGGCGTAGATCCCGTCGATGTGCCCCAGCCCGACCAAGGTCCCCACTGCGAACAGCAAGGGCGCGGCCGGCACCACGATGCCGACGAAGGCCAGCGCGTCGCAGAACGCGATCGCGAAAATCAACAGCCCTGCCGCGCGTGGGTTCGCGGTGATCCAGGCGATGGTGGCATCGAGCCAGTGGGTGGGCATGGCCCGATTATAGGGAGCAGAATGACGGTTCCAGAACGCAGCGGTGATTCACGATGCCCACGCTCGCAGGAAAGACGCTCTTCATCACCGGCGCTTCGCGCGGAATCGGGCTTGCCATCGCGCGTCGCGCGGCGGCCGATGGGGCGAACGTCGCGATCGCCGCGAAGTCCACGGTCCCCAATCCGAAACTGCCGGGCACCATCCACACCGCCGTGGCCGAGGTCGATGCGTTGGGCGGCAAGGGCCTGGCATTGCGTTGCGACATCCGTGAAGAAGACCAGGTGCACGCGGCCGTCGCCGCGACGGTCGAGGCCTTCGGCGGCATCGACATCCTCGTGAACAACGCCAGCGCGATCTGGTTGCGCGGCACGCTCGACACGCCGATGAAGCGCTTCGACCTGATGCAACAGGTCAATGCGCGCGGCAGCTTCCTGTGCGCGCAGGCGTGCCTGCCGCATCTGTTGAAGGCCGCCAACCCGCACATCCTCACCCTCGCGCCACCGCCGAGCCTCGATGCGAAATGGTGGGCACCGCACACCGGTTACACGCTCGCCAAGATGGGGATGAGCTTCGTGACGATCGGCCTGGCCGCGGAGTTCGGCCCGCAGGGCGTGGCCGTGAATGCGTTGTGGCCGCGCACGATCATCGGCACCGATGCGCTCAACATGATCCCGGGCATCGACCCGGCGCGCTGCCGCAAACCCGAAATCGTCGCCGACGCCGCGCACGCCATCCTCGTGCGCGAGGCGCGCGGTTTCCACGGCCGCTTTTTGCTCGACGAAGACGTGCTGGTTGAGGCCGGCATCACCGATTTCTCGCGCTATGCCGTCGATCCTTCGCAAACCCCACTGCCGGATTTGTTCCTGTGAAATACCTCCACACGATGATCCGCGTCCACGACCTCGACGCGACGCTGCGCTTCTTCGTCGACGGCCTCGGCCTGCAGGAAAAGCGCCGCATGGAAAACGAAGCGGGCAAGTACACGCTCGTTTTCCTCGCCGCCGACGAAACACCGAATGCCGAGATCGAGCTCACCTACAACTGGGGCTCGGAAGAGGATTACGGCGGCGCGCGCAACTTCGGCCACCTCGCGTTCCGCGTGGCCGACATCTACGCGACCTGCGAGCGGCTGCAGTCGATGGGCTACACGATCCATCGCCCACCGCGCGACGGACACATGGCGTTCGTGCGATCGCCCGACAAGATTTCGATCGAGTTGCTGCAGGACGGGCATCTGCCGCCGAAGGAGCCGTGGGCGTCGATGGCGAATACGGGCTCGTGGTGAGGCGCGGATCGATCCGGGCGATCGGCCTGATCGCGTGGCTGGCCGGGCTCTGCGTTGCGTGCAGCGCGGAGCCGTCGGCGGAACCGGCGATCAAGCCGATCAAGCGCGCCGCGGAGCACCCGTCGAACCCAGCGCTGCGCATGATCTCCGACCGGCATGGCGCCTGCCTCGCCGGGTTGGAGCACGCGCTCATCCGAACGATCGAGATGGGGCCGGACTACGACTTCGGCCGCATGGAACTCTCCGGCGTCCAGGTCAAATTCTTCGTCGGCAACCATCCGGCGTTCGACAGCATTCGATACGAAGCCATCCCGATCACCGACGAATACCGCTACATCGCGCGCGAACACTCCGATGGCGAAGACAAGATCCTCTACGCAAGCCGCGCGAAGGCCGGCGGAAACACCGACGTCGTCATGTTCAGCGCGCCCAGCCTCGACGCCATCGCGTCGTCGTTCAAGGTCGGCAGCGTGGTGCGTTGCCAGGTCCGCGCGTAGTCGCGGAGATCTCCCTCGGAAGTGAGTCGTGGATGTCGATGTCGAATCCCGGTGCGTGGTAACTTTCGGGTTCGCAAGGGGGATGCATTCAAGATGTCGTATCTGCAAGGCTTGCCGGCGTTCGCCGGCTATTTCGGCGTGGGGCTCGGGTTCGTCGCGCTGTTCCTGGCGCTCTATCTCCAGTTCACGCCGCACCGCGAACTGCAATTGATCCGCGCGGGCAATCTCGCCGCGAGCACCGCGTTGTCCGGTGCGCTCGCCGGTTTCTGTCTCCCGCTCGCCAGCGCCATCGCGCACAGCGTGTCGTATGCCGATCTCGCGCTTTGGGGCGGGATCGCGCTGGCCGCGCAGCTGACGGCGTTCCTGCTGGTGCGAATGCTGCTGCCGGGTTTCCCGAAGCGCATCGAAGCGGGCGAACAGGCCGCGGCCGTGTTGTCGGCGACGCTGCAGGTCGGCGTCGGCCTGCTCAACGCGGCGGCGATGGTCTACTGACGTGGGCAAGAAGTCGCGTTCGAAGCGGGCGCGCCCGCAGTGGATCGATTCCAGTCCGCCGCCGCGCCGCCGTTCGATGGTGGAGCCGTTGATGTGGGTGGGCGCGATCGGGCTGATCGGGTTCCCGACCCTGCGCGATGCGACCGCCGACAGGATGGCGCGCAACGAGTATCGCGACGTCGCGAGTTGCGAGTGCGACTACAGCAGCGCCCAGTGCAAGTGGAACGGAAATACGCGGCGTTTCGTCGGGCCCTGGTACGCATCGGTCGGCACGAAACCCGCGGCCGACGATCCCGGCCATGGGCAGTGCCGTACGCGCTATTCAACCGGCTACTACGGAAGCAGCGGTGGCGCCGCCGACTATCGTGGCCCCACGAGTGTCGAGGCGGGATATCGCGGCGGATTCGGTGGCACCGGGCGCGTGCGCGCCGCCGGCTCCTGATGCGTCGCGAGTCGATTCCGCCGCGGCCGGACTGGCGGCGGCGCGTCGAAGCGCTCGGCTTTGAATTCCACACGCTCGACGGCCCGTATTGGGTCGACGATGCGTGTTATCGCTTCACCAGCGACCAGATCGATGCGATCGACGATGCCACCGGCGAGTTGCATCGCATGTGCCTGGAAGCGGTCGCGCATGTCGTGCGCACGGGCGAGTACGAACCGCTCGGACTGGATGCGCGCGCTGCCGCGCTCGTCGAGCGATCGTGGCGCGCGAACGAACCCGCGCTCTACGGCCGCATGGACCTGGCCTTCGGTCCCGACGGCGTGCCCAGGCTCCTCGAATACAACGCCGACACGCCGACCGCACTGTTCGAAGCCTCGGTCGTGCAGTGGTACTGGCTCGAAGACACACGCGCGGGCCGCGACCAGTTCAACCTGTTGCACGAACGCCTGGTCGAGCACTGGCAGCAGATCGTGCCCGCCGGCAGTCGCGTGCATTTCGCCGGATGCATGGACGTGGTCGAGGATCGCGTCACGCTCGAATATCTCGCGGAAACCGCGCGGCAGGCGGGCGTGTCCGGCACGCTGCTCGACATGCCGGACATCGGCTTCGACCAGGCGCGTTTCGTCGATCTCGACGATGCGCCGATCGAACGCCTGTTCAAGTTGTATCCGTGGGAGTGGATGCTCGAGGAGCCCTTCGCCGAGCATTTGCCGCGCGTTCCGATGCAATGGATCGAACCAGCGTGGAAGCAGGCGCTGTCGAACAAGTCGCTGCTGCCGCTGCTGTGGCGCTTGTTTCCGCGACATCCGAACCTGCTCGCGGCGTCGCACGATCCGAACGACATCGACGGGCGCATGGTGGCCAAGCCGCGCTTCGGCCGCGAGGGCGAGGGCGTGCGTGTCGTCGGGTCGTCCGGTGCGTTCGCGAGTCCGGACGTGGTGTACCAGGCCTTCGCACCGCTGCATGAAAGCGTGGCGGGGCATGCGCTGGTGGGGTCGTGGGTGATCGGCGATGCGCCGGCCGGCATCGGCGTGCGTGAGGACGACGGTCAGATCACGACCAACACCAGCCGCTTCGTCCCGCACTGCTTCGATTGACTCAGTCCAGCCCGTAGTCGCGCAGGATGCCCGCGATTTCGCCGGGCGCGTGCACTTGTTCCGATTGCAGCCCGGCGCTGCGCGCGCCCTGCACGTTGGCGAAGTTGTCGTCGAGGAACAGCGTGCGGTTCGGCGCGTGGCCGAGGGTTTCGACGACGCGCAGGAACGCGACCGCCGCAGGCTTCGAAACGCCGAGGACGTGGCTGCAGAAGATGCGTTCGCGCGGGATGAGGTCGGTGAGTTGCGTGGGCAGGGAATCGAGGACGAGCGGGCCGTTGTTCGTGAGCACCGCGACGTCGGTGCGCCCGGCAAGTGCGGCGATGCGTTCGCATGTCGCGGGTTCGCATTGCATCGATGCGCTGCGTGCGTCGAGCCATTGCCTGGGCGAGATCGTGCAGCCCAGCGCATCGGACAACGCGGCGAGATAGCCGTCGTCGTCGATCAGGCCCGCGTCGTATTGCGGTTCGATGCCGGTGTCGAACAACGCGGAGAACACCGCGTCGGGCGCGCGGCCGATCGCGGCGCCGAGGGTTTCGACGCGGATCTTGTGCGAGTAGGACACGAGCACGCCGTCGAGGTCGAAGAGCACCAGCGACGGCGGTGTCGCGATCACAAGGTCTTGAACGCGGCGCGCGCGGCGTCGAGCGTGGCGGCGATCGCGGCGTCGTCGTGCGCGCTCGACATGAAGCCGGCTTCGAACGCCGACGGCGCCAGGTACACGCCGCGTTCGAGCATCGCGTGGAAGAAGCGGTTGAACGCGGCCGTGTCGCAGGCGATGGCCTGCGCGTAGGTGTCCACCTTTTCGGTGCTGAAGAACAGGCCGAACATCGCGCCGACGCGTTGCGTCGTGAACGGCACGCCCGCGTCGCGCGCGGCGGCTTCGAGGCCGTCGCAGAGTGCGTGCGTCTTCGCTTCCAGCGCATCGTGGAAGCCCGGCGCCTGGATCAGGTCCAGCATCTTCAGGCCCGCGGCCATCGCGACCGGATTGCCGCTCAGCGTGCCGGCCTGGTAGATCGGGCCCGCGGGTGCGATCTGTTGCATCAATTCCGCGCGACCGCCGTAAGCGCCGACCGGCATGCCGCCGCCGATGATCTTGCCGAAGGTGCTCAGGTCGGGCGTCACGCCGTAACGCTGCTGCGCGCCGCCGAGCGCGACGCGGAAGCCGGTCATCACTTCGTCGAAGATCAGCAGCGCGCCGTGTTGCGTGCACAACGCGCGCAGGTGTTGCAGGTAACCGTCTCGGGGCGGGAGGCAGTTCGCGTTGCCGACGACCGGTTCGATGATCAGGCCGGCGATGTCGTCGCCGGCTTCGTCGAACAACGCGGTCGCTGCATCGAAATCGTTGTACGGCAGCGTGAGCGTGAGATCCGCGAGCGCTTTCGGCACGCCGGGCGACGTCGGCACGCCGAAGGTGAGCGCGCCGCTGCCGGCTTTCACGAGGAAACTGTCGCCGTGGCCGTGATAGCAGCCTTCGAACTTCACGATGCGCGCGCGGCCGGTGGCGCCGCGTGCGAGGCGGATCGCCGAGAGCGTCGCTTCGGTGCCGGAGTTCACCATGCGCACCATTTCGCAGCTCGGCACCAGGCGCGCGATGGTTTCGGCCATCGTCACTTCGAGCGGATTGGGCGTGCCGAAGCTCAGGCCGTTCTGTGCGGTTTCGATGACGGCAGCGAGCACGTCGGGATGGTTGTGGCCGACGATCATCGGGCCCCAGGAACCGACGTAGTCGATGTAACGATTGCCGTCGACGTCTTCGAGATACGCGCCATTCGCGCGTTTCACGAAGAAGGGTTCGCCGCCGACCGACTTGAACGCGCGCACGGGCGAATTCACGCCGCCGGGCATCAGGCGCTGTGCGCGGGCGAAGAGATCTTGCGAGCGGCGGGTGTCCATCAGGGCCTCGAAGCGGTGAAGAGCGACCGGAATTCGCGCGCGGCGGCGACGGGATCGGGCGCATCGAACACGCCGCCGACCACCGCCAGCAAATCCGCGCCCGCGGCCAACAGGGGAGGCGCATTGTCGGCGGTGATGCCGCCGATCGCCACCATCGGCAGGCCGAGCGAACCCGCGGCGGCGAGCAGCGCGGGCGTTGCGCGGCGCGCATTGGGTTTCGTCGTCGACGGGAAGAACGCGCCGAAGGCGATGTAGTCGGCGTCGTCGTCGGCCGCGGCGCGGGCGCGTTGCAGGTCGTCGTAGCAGGAGACGCCGACGATGGCGGCGCTGCCGAGGATCGCGCGCGCCGCGGCGACGGTGCCGTCGTGCTCGCCCAGGTGCACGCCGTTCGCCTTCACGCTTGCGGCCAGGCGCGCGTCGTCGTTCACGATGAACGGGACGCCGGCCGCGCGGCACAACGGCGCGAGCGCGGCGGCCTGCGCGGCGCGCAACGCCGGATCGGCCGCCTTGTTGCGGTATTGCAGGAGTTCGGCGAATTCCAGCAGCGGCTTCACGCGCGCCACGAGGCGTTCGGTGTCCGCCTCGTCGGGCGTGATCAGATACAGACCGGCTTGCATGCGGTTTCCCTGGCGTGCGCTTCCGAAGGCGGCCCGTCGGTGGGACAATGCCGGCTTCGACAGAACAGCATTCTACGGACTCCGATGACCGACGCCGTCGCCACCGCCTACCGCACCTGGATGTGCGTCGTTTGCGGCTTCATCTACGACGAAGCGAAGGGGCTGCCGGAAGAAGGCATCGCGCCGGGCACGCGTTGGGAAGACGTGCCGGAGACGTGGACGTGCCCGGATTGCGGCGTCACGAAGGACGACTTCGAGATGATGGTGGTTTGAGGCGGGGTGGTTTGAGGCGGGGTGGTTTGAGAAGCGCCGCGCGCTTCAGTTCATCCGCAGCGAACCGCTGCTGAGTTCGACGAGCCGCTCGCGCAGCGGGCCGGCATCGGGCGCTTCGGGATTCAGTTGCAGGTAACGCGCCAGGTCCGTGCGCGCGCCCTGGCGATAGCCCATCTTCATGTACGCGAGGCCGCGATCGCGCAATGCGTCCGCGTTGTCGGCCACCAGGCGCAGGATGCGATCGGCGCTGCGCGCGGCGCGTTCCCAATCATCGCGTTCGGCGTACACGCCGTGCAGGTTGCGCAGCACGCGCATCAGGATCGAGCGATGCGTGGCGGGGTTGAGGATCTGGAACAACGCGCGGTCGTCGGGCACTTCGCCGTTGAGGTGCGGGCGTGCGCGCTGGCGCAATTCGTCTTCGTCGAGCGGGCGGCCGCGGTTGAACGGATCCATCACCAGCACGCCGTCGTCGACCGGCAGGCGCACGAGGAAATGGCCGGGAAACGACACGCCATCGAGCGGAACGCCGAGGCGGCGCGCGACTTCGATCTGCACCAGCGCGAGGGAAATCGGATTGCCCAGGCGCCGTTCGAAGACTTCGTTGAGATAGCTGTTGCGCGGGTCGTAGTAATGCTCGCTGTCGCCGGCGTAACCGACTTCCTCGAACAGATGGCGGTTGATCGCCGCCATCTTCTGCGGCCAGGGTTCGACCGATTCCACCTGCGCGCGCAGGTGCTCCACGTGGCCCCGGACTTGCGCGTCGTAATGGTCCGCGTCGAGGTGCGGATATTCGTCGCGGGCGATCAGCAGCGCGGTGCCCAGCAGGGGGAGCGTGCGATCGTCGGAACCGGCCAGTTCGTTCCAGTCGGGCAGCGGGAAACGGTCGTGCATGTCGCAAGCCTGCAACTGCGTTGCGCTCGTTGCAAGTCCGCGCAGGTCAGGGTTTTGCGACGCCAGGCCCGAATTTCAGCTCCGCGCCGGTTTCGAGCTTGAGTTTCCCGGCTTCGCCCGCGTTGAGCTCGAGCACGTAACGCGCGGGCGAGGCGCTCGGATAGGGCGGGCATTGGTCGCCCAGCGAGCACGGCGGAACGTCGCGCTGCATCGACACCAGCTTGCGCGCGTCGTCGAAATACAGGATGTCGAGCGGGATGCGCGTGTTCTTCATCCAGTAGGCCTGCGGCGCCTGCACTTCGTGGATGAAGAGCATGCCGTGGTCTTCGTCCATCGCGTCGCGGAACATCAGGCCGCGTGCGCGCTCGGCGTCGTCGTCGGCGATCTCGATGTTGTAGCGCTTACCGTTGAGTTCGACCCAGGGCCCGGATGCGCTCGCGCAACCGGCAAGCAGCAGCAGCGAAGTGGACAGCAGGGCGGTACGGCGCAGGTGGGAGCGCATCATCGGGTCTCCTTCAGGGGCGCTGAACATCCGGGACAGCCGGCGCCCGCGTCAAGAGGGCTGCATCGCGCAAACGATTTGTAATGAATTGCCGCAGACCCCCTTCCCAAGCTCTGCGGCGTTATGCACAATGCGCGCCCCTTCGACGGGTGCCAGAACACCGGCCCCGACGGGACCGAAAAAAACCCCTCACAGGGTGTTGACGGACTCCAGAAGGACTGTATGATGTGCGGCTCCCTCGGGCACTTTGGTGCGGCGGGGGCAGGGAGAAGGCGCTGAGGCCGATCCCATTGATCTTTGACAGTGTGCGCAGGTGACTTGTGCGGGCGTCTGGCGGGTGGATAACTGTCCATCTTGCAGACGTTCGTAACAGAGCAACAAGTCAATTCAAATGGTAAGCAAGCAATTGCGAGCCAGCGAGTGATTTCGAGCCTGGGACGACGACTGCACTCAAGCAATTTGGCAAGGACTTTTGTCCGAACCGCAAAACTTAAGTGAAGAGTTTGATCCTGGCTCAGAGTGAACGCTGGCGGCAGGCCTAACACATGCAAGTCGAACGGCAGCACAGCAGTAGCAATACTGTGGGTGGCGAGTGGCGGACGGGTGAGGAATACATGGGAATCTGCCCTGTCGTGGGGGATAACGTAGGGAAACTTACGCTAATACCGCATACGACCGGAAGGTGAAAGCGGCGGACCGCAAGGCGTCGCGCGACTGGATGAGCCCATGTCGGATTAGCTAGTTGGCGGGGTAAAGGCCCACCAAGGCGACGATCCGTAGCTGGTCTGAGAGGATGATCAGCCACACTGGAACTGAGACACGGTCCAGACTCCTACGGGAGGCAGCAGTGGGGAATATTGGACAATGGGCGCAAGCCTGATCCAGCCATGCCGCGTGAGTGAAGAAGGCCTTCGGGTTGTAAAGCTCTTTTGTCCGGAAAGAAAAGTTCGCGGTTAATACCCGTGGATTATGACGGTACCGGAAGAATAAGCACCGGCTAACTTCGTGCCAGCAGCCGCGGTAATACGAAGGGTGCAAGCGTTACTCGGAATTACTGGGCGTAAAGCGTGCGTAGGTGGTTCGTTAAGTCTGATGTGAAAGCCCTGGGCTCAACCTGGGAATGGCATTGGAAACTGGCGACCTAGAGTGCGGTAGAGGGTAGTGGAATTCCCGGTGTAGCAGTGAAATGCGTAGAGATCGGGAGGAACATCCGTGGCGAAGGCGACTACCTGGACCAGCACTGACACTGAGGCACGAAAGCGTGGGGAGCAAACAGGATTAGATACCCTGGTAGTCCACGCCCTAAACGATGCGAACTGGATGTTGGGTGCAACTAGGCACTCAGTATCGAAGCTAACGCGTTAAGTTCGCCGCCTGGGGAGTACGGTCGCAAGACTGAAACTCAAAGGAATTGACGGGGGCCCGCACAAGCGGTGGAGTATGTGGTTTAATTCGATGCAACGCGAAGAACCTTACCTGGTCTTGACATCCACGGAACTTTCCAGAGATGGATTGGTGCCTTCGGGAACCGTGAGACAGGTGCTGCATGGCTGTCGTCAGCTCGTGTCGTGAGATGTTGGGTTAAGTCCCGCAACGAGCGCAACCCTTGTCCTTAGTTGCCAGCACGTAATGGTGGGAACTCTAAGGAGACCGCCGGTGACAAACCGGAGGAAGGTGGGGATGACGTCAAGTCATCATGGCCCTTACGACCAGGGCTACACACGTACTACAATGGTGGGGACAGAGGGCTGCAATCCCGCGAGGGTGAGCCAATCCCAGAAACCCCATCTCAGTCCGGATTGGAGTCTGCAACTCGACTCCATGAAGTCGGAATCGCTAGTAATCGCAGATCAGCATTGCTGCGGTGAATACGTTCCCGGGCCTTGTACACACCGCCCGTCACACCATGGGAGTTTGTTGCACCAGAAGCAGGTAGCTTAACCTTCGGGAGGGCGCTTGCCACGGTGTGGCCGATGACTGGGGTGAAGTCGTAACAAGGTAGCCGTATCGGAAGGTGCGGCTGGATCACCTCCTTTAGAGACTAAACGGACGGCATGATTGCCCGTCCAGGCGTCCGCACAAGTGACCTGCATTCAGAGCGTCCCGGCACACGGGGCCATAGCTCAGCTGGGAGAGCACCTGCTTTGCAAGCAGGGGGTCGTCGGTTCGATCCCGACTGGCTCCACCACTCGCCCTGCCTGACATTTGGGTCTGTAGCTCAGGTGGTTAGAGCGCACCCCTGATAAGGGTGAGGCCGGTGGTTCGAGTCCTCCCAGACCCACCAACTCTGAATGACAATTGCGCACACAAAAAGATTAGAGACGCCCCTGGCGCTGAAGCCTTGTGCGTGTTCTTTGACAATCGGGATGTAGCGAGCGTTTTGAGACGAATGTCCATGACGTGTCGTAGAGGCTAAGGCGAGGTGCGAGAGCACCTTTATTTGAAGTGATAAGTCGTTTTACGTTCGCAAACGACGTATGACCCTGAGGCGACTTGGGGTGATATGGTCAAGCGAATAAGCGCACACGGTGGATGCCTTGGCGGTCAGAGGCGATGAAGGACGTGGCAGCCTGCGAAAAGTGTCGGGGAGCTGGCAACAAGCATTGATCCGACAATGTCCGAATGGGGAAACCCACCCGCAAGGGTATTGCATGGTGAATACATAGCCATGCAAGGCGAACCCGGGGAACTGAAATATCTAAGTACCCGGAGGAAAAGAAATCAACCGAGATTCCGTCAGTAGCGACGAGCGAACGCGGAGCAGCCCAAAAGTCCGTACGGTTTTAGCAGAACACGCTGGGAAGCGTGGCCGTAGATGGTGACAGCCCTGTATGCGAAAGGGCCGTACGGATGAAATTGAGTAGGGCGGGGCACGTGAAACCCTGTCTGAACATGGGGGGACCATCCTCCAAGGCTAAATACTCCTGACCGACCGATAGTGAACCAGTACCGTGAGGGAAAGGCGAAAAGAACCCTGGTGAAGGGAGTGAAATAGATCCTGAAACCGTGTGCGTACAAGCAGTCGGAGCCCGCAAGGGTGACGGCGTACCTTTTGTATAATGGGTCAGCGACTTACTGTTTGTGGCGAGCTTAACCGTATAGGGGAGGCGAAGGGAAACCGAGTCTGATAAGGGCGCATAGTCGCAGGCAGTAGACCCGAAACCGGGTGATCTAGTCATGCCCAGGGTGAAGGTTGAGTAACATCAACTGGAGGCCCGAACCCACTCCCGTTGCAAAGGTAGGGGATGAGGTGTGATTAGGAGTGAAAAGCTAATCGAACCCGGAGATAGCTGGTTCTCCTCGAAAGCTATTTAGGTAGCGCCTCGGACGAATACTGCTGGGGGTAGAGCACTGTTATGGCTAGGGGGTCATTGCGACTTACCAAACCATGGCAAACTCCGAATACCAGCACGTACTATCCGGGAGACACACGGCGGGTGCTAACGTCCGTCGTGAAAAGGGAAACAACCCAGACCCACAGCTAAGGTCCCAAATTTATCGCTCAGTGGTGAACGATGTGGAAAGGCACAGACAGCCAGGAGGTTGGCTTAGAAGCAGCCACCCTTTAAAGAAAGCGTAATAGCTCACTGGTCGAGTCGGTCTGCGCGGAAGATTTAACGGGGCTAAGCGATAAACCGAAGCTTGGGGTGCACAGCAATGTGCGCGGTAGAGGAGCGTTCCGTAAGCCGATGAAGGTGGATTGAGAAGTCTGCTGGAGGTATCGGAAGTGCGAATGCTGACATGAGTAACGATAATGGGGGTGAAAAGCCCCCACGCCGAAAGCCCAAGGTTTCCTTGCGCAACGTTCATCGGCGCAGGGTGAGTCGGCCCCTAAGGCGAGGCAGAAATGCGTAGTCGATGGAAAGCTGGTTAATATTCCAGCACCTCGCGTCAGTGCGATGGGGGGACGGAGAAGGGTAGGTGTACCGGGCGTTGGTTGTCCCGGGGAAAGCAGGTAGGCGGATCCTCTTGGCAAATCCGGAGGGTCATACGCCGAGCAGCGAGACCAGGCCATTAGGCCGAAGTCACTGATCCCACGCTTCCAGGAAAAGCCCCTAAGCTTCAGCTGACGCAGACCGTACCGTAAACCGACACAGGTGGGCAGGATGAGAATTCTAAGGCGCTTGAGAGAACTCGGGTGAAGGAACTAGGCAACATGGCACCGTAACTTCGGGAGAAGGTGCACCGCTTCTGGTGGCCCATGCGGGCTATAGCTGGGAGCGGTCGCAGAAACCAGGCCGCTGCGACTGTTTATCAAAAACACAGCACTCTGCAAACACGAAAGTGGACGTATAGGGTGTGACGCCTGCCCGGTGCTGGAAGGTTAATTGATGGGGTCAGCCGCAAGGCGAAGCTCTTGATCGAAGCCCCAGTAAACGGCGGCCGTAACTATAACGGTCCTAAGGTAGCGAAATTCCTTGTCGGGTAAGTTCCGACCTGCACGAATGGCGTAACGACAGCGGCGCTGTCTCCACCCGAGACTCAGTGAAATTGAAATCGCTGTGAAGATGCAGCGTTCCCGCGGCAAGACGGAAAGACCCCGTGAACCTTTACTACAGCTTTACACTGAACGTTGAGTTCGTCTGTGTAGGATAGGTGGGAGCCTGTGAAACCGAGGCGCTAGCTTCGGTGGAGGCAACCTTGAAATACCACCCTGATGTGCTTGACGTTCTAACCTGGGCCCGTAATCCGGGTCGGGGACCGTGTATGGTGGGTAGTTTGACTGGGGCGGTCTCCTCCCAAAGAGTAACGGAGGAGCACGAAGGTACGCTCAGCGCGGTCGGACATCGCGCACTGTGTGCAAAGGCATAAGCGTGCTTGACTGCAAGAGCGACGGCTCAAGCAGGTACGAAAGTAGGTCTTAGTGATCCGGTGGTTCTGTATGGAAGGGCCATCGCTCAACGGATAAAAGGTACTCCGGGGATAACAGGCTGATACCGCCCAAGAGTTCATATCGACGGCGGTGTTTGGCACCTCGATGTCGGCTCATCACATCCTGGGGCTGTAGTCGGTCCCAAGGGTATGGCTGTTCGCCATTTAAAGTGGTACGCGAGCTGGGTTCAGAACGTCGTGAGACAGTTCGGTCCCTATCTGTCGTGGGCGTTGGAGATTTGAGAGGGGCTGCTCCTAGTACGAGAGGACCGGAGTGGACGAACCCCTGGTGTTCCGGTTGTCACGCCAGTGGCATTGCCGGGTAGCTACGTTCGGAAGCGATAACCGCTGAAAGCATCTAAGCGGGAAGCGCGCCTCAAGATGAGATCTCCCGGGACACAAGTCCCCTGAAGGAACCATCAAGACCAGGTGGTTGATAGGCACGGTGTGTAAGCGGAGCAATCCGTTGAGCTAACGTGTACTAATGATCCGTGAGGCTTGACCATATCACCTCAAGCCGCCTTATCCTCGACAACACGTCGATGGCATTTGTCTCTATAAGCTCCACCAAAACTCGCTACGTCCCACCCCTTGAGAGCGTGAGCGCGATCAATCCCCATGGCTTGCCATGGCGATCGAACCGCGACCCTCCACCCTCTCCCTGGTGACAATAGCGCTGTGGCACCACCCGATCCCATTCCGAACTCGGAAGTGAAACGCAGCCGCGCCGATGGTAGTGTGCATCCGCATGCAAGAGTAGGTCATCGCCAGGGCCTTACACCAAACCCCGCCAGCAATGGCGGGGTTTTTCTTTGGGCGATCGAAACGTGGTCGAACCTTAGTCAAGGTTTCGCCGGGTTACCTGAAATCCCGCGACGTCGCATCCAGCCGCCCCAACAACGTCGCCAGGTTCGTCAATCGCTTTGCGATCAAATGCTGCACGCCGTCCTTCGATTCCAGCCGTCCTTCGACCGCAAGCAATCGCGACTCCAGCAAAGGCCTTCGCTGCTCATCGGCCACATGCCGCCACACCACGACATTCACCAGCCCGTCCTCGTCCTCGAGCGTCAGGAAGGTCACGCCACTCGCCGTCTCCGGCCGCTGGCGCAAGGTCACCAACCCGGCGAATGAAACGCTCCGCCCGTGCGGCATCGCACGCAATTCCGACGAACGTCGAAAACGCCGCGCCCGCAATTTCGAACGCAGCAGTTGCAGGGGATGTTTGCCGAGCGTCAGACCCGTCGTCGCGTAGTCGGTACGCATTTCTTCGTCGGCAGTCGGAAGCGGCAATGCCACCGTCGCCTCGGTCGTCGCGCCGATCGCATCGAACAAGGGACGCTGCGCCTCCACCCCCGCCGCCGCCCAACGCGCCTTGTGACGATGCCCCGCGAGTGCGCGCAGAGCGCCGGCATCGGCGAGCAACCCACGCCCACGCGCATCGAGTTCGCCGCGCACGCACAAGTCGGTGACGTCCGCGAATTCCGACACCCCGCGCGCCGCCATGATCCGCTCCGCATCCATCTGGCGGAATCCATCCACCATCCGCATCCCCAACCGCATCGCCGGTTGCGAACGCGCATCGCCGAGCGGCTCGAGCGTGCAATCCCAATCGCTGTAACGCACGTCGACCGGCCGCACGATCACGCCGTGCCGCCGCACGTCCTGCACGATCTGGCTCGGCGCGTAGAACCCCATCGGCTGCGAATTGATCAGCGCCGCGGCGAAGGCCGCCGGCTCGTGGCACTTCAGCCACGAACTCGAATACGCGATCAACGCGAAGCTCGCCGCGTGCGACTCCGGAAACCCGTAACTGCCGAACCCTTTGATCTGCTCGAAGATCTGATCGGCGAACGCGCTCGTGTAGCCGTTGCGCAGCATGCCGGTGATGATCTTCTGCCGATGGTGTTCCATGCCGCCGTAGCGTTTCCACGCGGCCATCGAACGACGCAACTGATCGGCTTCGCCCGGCGTGTAATCGGCCGCGACGATCGCCAGTTGCATCACCTGTTCCTGGAACAACGGCACGCCGAGCGTGCGCTTGAACACTTCGCGCAACGCCTCCGACGGATACGTCACCGGATCCTCGCCATTCCGCCGGCGCAGGTAGGGATGCACCATGTCGCCCTGGATGGGCCCGGGCCGCACGATCGCCACCTGCACCACCAGGTCGTAGAAGACGCGCGGTTTCAGGCGCGGCAACATCGCCATCTGCGCGCGCGACTCGATCTGGAACGTGCCGACCGTGTCGGCCTTGCGGATCATCGCGTACGTCGCTTCATCGCCTTGCGGAATGTCGTCGAGCCCGATGTCGCGCCGCCCACTCGCACGCAGCAGATCGAAGGTCTTGTGCACACACGTGAGCATCCCGAGCGCGAGGCAATCGACCTTGAGTAGCTTCATCACATCCAGGTCGTCCTTGTCCCACTGGATGACCGTGCGATCGTCCATCGCCGCGTTCTCGACCGGCACGAGCGTCGACAAGGGATGCTCTGAAATCA
Source organism: Noviluteimonas gilva (assembly GCF_009740395.1). Classification (GTDB taxonomy): domain Bacteria; phylum Pseudomonadota; class Gammaproteobacteria; order Xanthomonadales; family Xanthomonadaceae; genus Noviluteimonas; species Noviluteimonas gilva. Next base: position 190,367 of record NZ_WOXT01000001.1, on the reverse strand, counting down.
CGAACCCGCCCGGATGCTGCGACAAATGCCGTGGGAACCCCAGCAAGTCGCCCGCGATCGCCAACACGCGCCGTAAAAGCGGCGATTCGGGATCGAACCCATGGTCGCGCAAGTGATCGGGCATCGGCACGTCGCTGTTCCAGCGATCCATCGTCTTCGCGATCTCGTCGACCTGGTCCGGCGGCAAGCCGAGCGCACGCGCCACGTCGCGCACCGCGCTGCGTCCGCGATACCGGATCACCACCGCCGCCAGCGCCGCGCGCCCGCGGCCGTAACGTTCGAAGACGTACTGCAGCACTTCATCGCGACGCTCGTGTTCGAAATCGACGTCGATGTCCGGCGGCTCGTTGCGCTCCTCCGACACGAAGCGCTCGAACAACATCTCCATCTGCCCCGGCTGCAGCTCGGTGATGCCGAGCGCATAGCACACGGCAGAATTGGCCGCCGATCCGCGCCCCTGGCACAGGATGTCGCGGCTGCGCGCGAAGCGCACGATGTCGTGCACGGTGAGGAAGTACGACTCGTAATGCAGCGTTCCGATGATCGTGAGTTCTTTCTCGATCAACTCGCGCGCCTTGGCGCGTTCGTGTTCCGTCGAGTTCGCCTTCGCCCAGCGCGCTTGGATGCCGTCCTCCACGAGTGCGCGCAGCCATTCGCGTGCGGTCTTTCCGGCCGGCACGAGCTCATGCGGATACGTGTACGCTAGTTGCCGCAGATTGAAAGTACAACGTTGCGCGATTAGCACTGCCTGAGCGAGCAGTTCCGGCGGATGGATCGCCGCCAGCGCCTGTCGCGTCCGCAGATGGCGCTCGCCATTGGGAAACAACGCACGGCCCGCTTGCGCGAGCGTGGTGTGCAGGCGGATCGCCGTCATCGTGTCCTGCAATGCGCGCCGGCCGCGCACGTGCATGTGCGCATCGCCGCACGCGACCATCGGCAACGACGTCGCTCGCGACAACGCACGGAACGCATCGAGCCGCGCGGTATCGTCAGGCCCGCGATGCAGATGCACGGCGAGCCACGTGCGATCGGAAAACTGCGCCTGCAACCACGCGGCCTCGTCCACATCGCGCGCATCCAGCCGCGGCACCCACAACGCCAGCAGACCATCGAGCGCTGCGCCTTCGAAATCTTCGCGCAGCAAACGATACGTGCCCTTGTCGGCCCGCCGCCGCGCCGCGGTGATCAACTCGCACAAGCGCCGATAGCCCGCCTGTGTCTCCACCAACAACACGCACTTCGGCCCGCCTTCGATCTGCATCTCACTGCCGACGATCAACGGCACGCCCGTCGCTTCGGAGGCTTCGAGCGCGCGCACGATGCCGGCGAGCGTGCATTCGTCGGTGATCGCGAGCGCGGCGTAGCCTTGTTGCTTCGCGCGATCGAACAACTCCCGCGCGCTCGACGCACCGCGCTGGAAACTGAAGTTCGACAGGCAGTGTAACTCCGCATAGGCCGGCAGTCGGCTCATGCGAACCACCCGTGCAGCATCAGGTGCGAAGGCGCGGGGCCCGGATCCACCGGTTCGCCCGCGGCGCAGAAGGCCCAGGCGCGCTGCCCGAGCGAGGTCTCCACGACGTAGTAATCGCGACGCACATCGCCGCCGTCCCACCATCCGCTTTCGATACGCTCGGGACCGGCGAGCACGCACAGCGCGTGATCGCGCAAGGGCAACACGTGCGGCAGCAGCCAACCCGGACGCAGGCGTGCTTCGGGCGCCGGCTTGCCCGACAAGGTGTGGCGTTCGGGCCGATGCTCCGGCGAATGCCCGATGCCGTGCACGGCGTCATCGCCCAGGCGTGCGCGCAGACGTTCGCGCAATTGCGGCCACGGGACATCCTGTTGCGCGCGTGTTTCGAACAAGTCGGGCGCCGCGGGCACGAACGGCGGCAACTCGTCCGCCACCAGGCGGAAGCCGCGCACCGGCGCCGGCAAACGCGCCTGGTCCAGACGTCCGCGCCCGAGTTCGAACAACATGTTCGCCTCGCGTTGCGGCGTGAGCAGGCCGACCGGCACCGTGCTGTCTTCGCATCGTTCGTGTTCGAGCACCAGCGTGTAGCGCTGCACGCCGCCGTCGCGTCCTGCGAGGAAGGCCGCCAGATCCTGCGTGAGTCGCCGCAACGGGAACAACAACGCCTGGCTGGATTCGACATCGGTTTCGAATTCGATGCGGCCTTCGAAACGATCCGGCGGCATGTAGCACTGCAGCGGTGCGATGCGATCGCCGCGCAGCGCGTCGAGATGTTCGAGCACCGCTTTCGGAAAACGGCGCGCGAGCGCATCGCGCGGCAACGCGAACACCTGCCGCAACGCGCGCAGGCCCATGCGCGAGAGCGCGAAGGCCACCGGCTGCGGCAATCCGCTGCGTTCGATCGGCAACTGGCCGAGCGCGTTGCGCAAGGTGTGTTCGTCGATCGCAAGCCCGTCGTGCACATTCGCCAGCACCCGCGCCGCATGCGGATTGGGCGCGGCGACGATGCGATGACGGAAGCCGAGTGCGCGCAACTCTTCGCGCATGCGCGCTTCCAATCGCGGCCACGGCCCGAACAGGCGCAGGCTGTGCCCGACTTCGAGCAACAACGCATGCGGCAGGTCCGTGCTCACCTGCGAACTGAAGCGATACGCCCACGCCGCGAGCAACGTGCGCTCGCGTTCGACGGCGTCAGGATCGTGATCGACCGCCTTGAAATGCGTGCTCAAGGCCTGCGCCGCTGCAAGCGACAAACCGGGGCGCAAACCGAGCATGCGCGCCGCCGGCGTCACCGAATGCAAGGTGCGTTTCTGCATCGGCCCTTCGACGAGCGCGATCGCCGTCGCGTCGGGCGTCTGAAGTCGGCGAAGGACACCGTCCATCGCCAGTTGCGGCAGGAGTACGCACGCCCATTGCATGACCGCGCCTCATCCCACCGTCGACGTCGCGGGGAAGGGGAGCGGCGAAGGCGGCACCAGCGCGCCGCGGCACTTCAGCACGCGCAGGCGATGCGGCGCGGTTTCGATCGCGATGCGCAGCGGCGCGGGCGAAGGATTCAACGCCGCATGTGCGTCGCGGAACGCGAAGCCCGGTGTCCGTCCGGTTTCGGCGGCCACCTGCAAGCGTCGCAATGCGCGATCGTCGGCTTTCTGCGGCCAACACAACACGGCCGCGCATGCGCCCGAACGCAGGCATTGTTCGGCGGCCCACAACGCATCGCGCGGATTGGCGTCGATGACCTGCAGCGTGTCGTGACGCAACCCCGCTGCTTGCCACGCCGGTGCGTGCGCGCGATAGGGCGGGGCGACGATCGCGATGATGCTGCCGTTGCCCTGGCCCAGGCGTGCGAGCGCGGGCCACACCAGGCGCAGTTCGCCGACGCCATCGGCAGGCAGGAGGATTTCGCTGAGGGCCGCCGACGGCCAACCGCCGCCGGGCAGCACCGCATCGAGCGCGACCCATCCGGTGGCGATCGCATCGGCCGGCGCCTGCGCTGCGGGTTGCCCGCGCCAGACGCGTCGCGCGGCGAGCAGGCCATCGAGGGCGACGACCGCGCTCATGCGCGAGGCCTCCGATCAAACGAAGGCGAAAGACTTGGGAAGAGAGAGAAACGTCGCATGGTTAGTAGCAATACTAACACCGGCGACGGGAAGTGGAAGCGGCCGTGCAGCGGCCGTTCCGCCTAAAGAATCAACAACTTGCCAAAACCTCACAGCAGGATCGGCGGCTCCCCACCCACGATCACCACGTCCGCCGGGCGCCGCGCGAACAAGCCCACCGCCACCACGCCCGGGATCTGGTTCAACTCGCGCTCCATCCCCACCGGATCGACGATCGACAGCCCATGCACATCGAGCACGATGTTGCCGTTGTCGGTGGTGACGCCATCGCGCCACACCGGCTGGCCGCCGGTGCGCTTGAGGATCTCGCGCGCGACCAGGCTGCGCGCCATCGGGATCACTTCGACCGGCAACGGGAACTTGCCCAGCACGTCGACGCGCTTGGCCGGATCGATGATGCAGACGAACTTCTCGCTCGCCTCGGCGATGATCTTCTCGCGCGTGAGCGCCGCGCCGCCGCCCTTGATCAGGCACTTGTGCGTGTCGCATTCGTCGGCGCCGTCCACGTACAAGGACAACGGGCCTGTCGCATTGAGGTCGAGCACCTCGATCCCGTGCGCGCGCAAGCGCTGCGTGCTCTGTTCCGAGCTCGACACCGTGCCCGCGATGCGGTCCTTGATGCGCGCGAGCGCATCGATGAAGAACGCGACGGTCGATCCCGTGCCCACGCCGACGATCATCCCGTCGCGCACGTATTCGATCGCCTTCTCGCCGGCGAGTCGCTTGGCTTCGCTCATTTTTGTTCCAGTTTCAGGAGTTGTTTCCACTGCGCGGCGGTCACCGGCAGCACGGACAAGCGATTGCCGCGACGCACGAGCGCGAAATCCTCGCCCAGTGCGTCGGCATGCGCCTTGATGTCTTCCAGCGTGATCACGTGCGCGAGCTTGCGCTCGAACGCCACGTCGACGAGCGACCAGCGCGGTTCCTCGCGCGTGCTCTTGGGATCGTAGTAATCGGATTTCTTGTCGAACTGCGTCGGATCCGGATACGCCGCGGTCGCGACCTTCGCCAATCCCGCGATGCCCGGCACCGCGCAACTGGAGTGGTAGAGGAACACGCCGTCGCCCGGCTGCATCGCGCGCATGTGGTTGCGCGCCTGGTAGTTGCGCACGCCGTTCCAGGGTTCGACGCCCACGCGTTCCAGATCGTCGATCGAGAACGTGTCGGGCTCGGTTTTCATCAACCAATAGCGGCGCGGGGGACTCATGGGGCAGGCACCGGATCGAAGAGATGCGTGTCCGCTTCGCTGCACAGCGCATCGAGCGGCATGTCCCAGGGTTGCGGCGACACGGTGTCGACTTGCTGCGCGGCGAACGCGGCGCCCACCAGGTGCGGCGGCGCCTTGTGGTCGCGGCGGAATGCGAAAGTGCGATCGTACCAGCCGCCCCCCATGCCGAGGCGATGGCCGCGCGCGTCGAACGCGACGAGCGGCGCGACCACGAACGCCATGGCCGAGGCCGGCAGCAGCGCGGAATTGGGGACGTCGGGTTCGGGAATGCCGTGCTTGTTCGACACCAGCGCCGCACCGCCGCGCCACGGCGCGAAGCGCAGCAGCCCGTCTTCGTGCAACACCGGCAGGCAGTACGTGCAGCCGCGTGGCAGGCGCAGTTGCCAGGACGACAACGCGATTTCGCCATCCATCGCCCAGTAGCCGGCGACATGGCCGGACACCGGTGCGAAGGGGAGGGAAAGCAGGCGATGGGCGAGCGCATCGGCCGCGGCGATCCGCGCGGGCGCGGGAATCGCGCGACGCCGCGCGCGGAGTTCCCTGCGGAGGGTGTCGCGCGAGAACGTCATGGAAAAAGAACATCCTCCGCCGTGAAGATGCGCGCGAAACGACCTTGAACCCGAGGTTCAAGTGGGAACGTTTGGCGACCATCGGGCTTCCCGCTCGTGGCGGACTTGCACACCCGGTCTCCGCTACATCCCCGGTGTCGTCTTAAAGGGACAAGGTGAATGTTTGCGCGCGCCGTCGACACAGCAGAGGACGCGAGGCGAAGTATAGCGCCGCGGTCGAAACGCGAAAGTCCGTTCGTCGGTCGAAACATGGCGTGGATTCAGCTGTGGACGCGACAAGCAATTCGAAATACGTGCACGCCGTCTCGACATGCGGCGTGCGCGTGTGGATCAGGCAGGCGGCGTGTCGAACAGATCGTCGAGGCGACGCTGCATCGCGCCGACGGTCTTCGCCAGTTCGCGGTCGCGGCGATCGCTGTCGCCGCGCATCTGCTGCAATTCGTGCGCAAGGTTGAGCGCGGCGAGCACCGCGATGCGGTCCACCGCGGCCAACTTGTTGCTGCCGCGGATCTCGCGCATCTTGTTGTCGAGCAACTTCGCGGCGGCGACGAGGCTGTCGCGCTCGTCCGGCTCCACGCCCACGGTGTATTCGCGATCCAGGACGCGGATCGTGACCGGCTCGCTGGACTTGCTCACGTGTGCTGCTCCAGCGACTTCAATCGCGTGATCATCGCTTCCACGCGCGAACGCGCCTGCTCGTTCTTCGCGAGCAACTGCGCGCGTTCGCCGGCCAGTTGTTCCTGCTGCGCGCGCAAGCTGCGGTTCTCTTCGGTCAGCCGCTGCGCGAGGGCAGCGAGCTGGTCGATGCGCGCGGCCAGGGCTTGCAGCTGGGCGAGGGAGTCGGCCGTATCCATTAGCGGAGGTTAGGCAGCGTACGGGGGGTGGTCAAGGCGCGTGACGCAGGGCCGCTCACGGGTCCACGCTCATGGGATCACCGCGGCGTTCAGATCGGGCGCCCAGGTGCGGATCAGCCCGAGGCAGCGGTGCGCGTCCAGCGGCGGCGAGAGCCAGTAGCCCTGGATCTCGTCGCAGCGGTGCGCGCGGAGGAACAGGACCTGCGCTTCCTCCTCCACGCCCTCGGCCACCACGTTCAGGCCCAGCGAGTGCGCCATCGAGATGACCGTGCTGGTGATCGCCTCGTCGTCGGCGTCGCGGGTGAGGTCGCCGATGAACTCCTTGTCGATCTTCAGCGTCGTGATGGGCAGGCGCTTGAGGTAGGCCAGCGACGAGTAGCCGGTGCCGAAATCGTCGACCGCCAGCTGCACGCCCAGTTCGCGGATCGCCTGCAGCGTCGCCGCGGTCTGCGCGGCGTTGGACATCACCACGCTTTCGGTGAGCTCCAGCTCCAGGTACTCGGCGGGCACGCCGGTATCTTCCAGCACGCGCGAGACCACCGCCGGCAGGTCGCCGCGCAACAGTTGCAGCGCCGAGACATTGACCGCCATCGTCAGGCGATCGAGCCCGTGCGCGCGCCAACGCTTGAGCGTTTGGCAGGCCTCGCGCAGCGCCCACTCGCCGATCTCGAGGATCAGGCCGCTCTCCTCGGCCAGCGGGATGAACTGCGCCGGCGGGATCTCGCCGTATTCCGGGCTCGTCCAGCGCAGCAGCGCTTCCACGCCGGTGATGCGCGCCTGCGGCAGCGACAGCTTGGGCTGGAACACCAGGCGCAACTCGTTGCGATCGAGCACCTTGCGCAGCGCGGCGGAGATCGTCGCGCGGCGGCGGATCGCGATCTCCATCGACTCGGTGTAGCGCATATAGATGCGACGGCCCGCGGCTTTCGCCTGGTACATCGCGGTGTCGGCGTGCTTGAGCAGGTCGGTCGGCACCGCCGCGTTGTCGGGGTAGAGGCTGATGCCGATCGACGGCGTGATCGCGACGTCTTGCGTTTCGTCGATGTCCAGCGGCGCTTCGAACGAGGTGATGATCTCGCGCGCGATCTTCTCGGCTTCTTCCGGCGTGTCGATGTTTTCCAGCACGACGGTGAACTCATCGCCGCCCAGGCGCGCGACGGTGTGCTGCGGCCCGACGGTCTGCTGCAGGCGCGCGGCGGTCGCGCGCAGGATGCGGTCGCCGGCGGCGTGGCCGAGCGAATCGTTGATGTCCTTGAACCGGTCGAGATCGAGGAACAGGACCGCGATGCGGCTCTCCTGGCGACGCGCACGCACGATCGCGCGCGACAGGCGCTCGGACAGCAATGCGCGATTCGGCAGGCTCGTCAGCGTGTCGTAGTTCGCCAGGTAGCGCAGCTCCTGTTCGGCGCGCTTCTTGTCGGTGATGTCGGTGAACACCGCGACGTAATGGCTGCGCTGGCCGCCGGCGTCGAGCACCGCGCTGCTTTCGATCCAGCACAGGAATTCTTCGCCGTCCTTGCGCTGCTGCCACATCTCGCCGCTCCAGCGGCCGTTGCGTTCGACTTCCGCGCGCGTCTGGCGATAGAACTCCGGATCGTGCTGCGCGCTGTCGAGCAGGCTCGCCGAGCGCCCGATGACGTCCGAATCGCTGTAACCGCTGATGCGGCTGAAGGCGGGGTTGACCGAAACGAACTGGAAGTCGCGATCGAGCACCGCCACCGCCTCGGACATGCTGCGCAGCACTTCGCTCGCGATGCGGCGCTCGCGCTCGGCGGCGCGCCCGGCGGTGATGTCGCGCGCAGTGCCCGCCACGCGCACGGCGCGACCGTCGGCGCCGCGTTCGACCACGCGACCGCGCGCGCGCACCCAGGTCCACGCGCCGTTCTGCGCGCGGATGCGATGTTCGGAGAGGAACAGCGGCGTCTGCCCGCGGATGTGTTCCTTCAGGCGTTCGAGCACGCGCGGCAGATCGTCGACGTGGATTTCGTGGCGCTGGTCGACACCGGTCTGCACGGCGATGCCGGCGGGCACTTCGGTGCCTTCGGTCGTGCGCATGCTGCGCATCTCGCCACGCGCCAGGTCGTAATCCCAAAACATCTCGCCCGACGCCCACAGCGCGAGTTGCAGGCGCTCCTCGCGATCGCGGATCTGCGCGAAGTACACCTTCTCGCGACGACGACGCAGCACGACGAGCCACGCGATCGCACCGATCAGCAGCAGCGCCGCGACGGCGTAGGCGACCAGTGCGAGCGGATGGCGCCACAGCGGCGGCGCGACGTCCACCGGCAGGCGGAGCATCTGCGGATTCCACACGCCGTCGCGGTTGGTCGCCTGCGCCAGGAACGTGTACTTGCCCGGCGGCACGCGCGTGTACGTGATTTCGGGAACCGCGCCGTTGTCGATCCAGTCGCTGTCGAAGCCTTCGAGCTTGTAGCGATAGCGAATGTTGCCGCCGTCGGCGAAGTCGAGCGCGCCCACGCGCAGTCGCAGCATGCCCGCGTCGGCCGGCACGTCGATTCGCGATTCCTGCCACGCCAGGTCCTTCTCTGTCGCGCCGGCCGCACCGAAGCGCGCCGTCAGCAAACGCACCGGCGGCATGTACGCGGTGTCGTGCACCATGCGCGGATCGAACAGGTTTAGCCCGCGCACGCCGCCGAACAGCAGGCGACCATCGCGCAGCTTCAAGGCAGCGCCGCCGTTGAATTCGAGATCCTGCAAGCCATCGGACATGCCGAAGGCGCGCACGGTGCCGTGCGCGGGATCGAAGCGCATCAGGCCCGCGTCGGTGCCGAGCCACAACAACCCCTGCGGCGATTCGGCGATCGAGAACACCACCGGCACCGGGCGCGCGCCGAGCGCCTTGTCGAGCGGATGTTCGAAGCGGATCTCGTTGCCGTTCTCGCGCACGCGGCTCAGGCCCGAATGCGTGCCGACCCAGATCGTGCCGTCGGAGGCTTCCAGCACCGCGCGCACGAGGTTGCCGGCGAGCGACTGCGGCGCATCCGGTGCGTGGCGGAACACGCGCAGGCGTCCGGCGGCGGGTTCCACCAATTCCAGGCCGTCGCTGGTGCCGGCCCACACGCGGTGGTTCCGGTCGAGCATCACCGTATGCACGGTCGAAGGCTCGGGCGAATTCCCGCTGGCCATGTACGCGCGCACGCGCCCGGAGCCCGGATCGAAGTGCAACAACCCGCGCAGTTGCGACCCCAGCCACAGGCTGCCGTCGTCGTCGCGCGCGATGCTGCGCAACTGCACGCCGGCGTAACCCGTCAGCGGTACCGGGGAAATCGTGCCGGCCTGCGTATCGACCAAACCCAGGCCGCGCGTCGTCGCCATCCACACCTTGCCCGCGTCGCCGCGGGCGAAGCCCATCGTGCGCAGCAGCAGGCCCGGTTCCGGGAACGCCTCGTTGAAGCCTTCGACCGGCGCCAGCGCGTTGCCGTTCGCATCGGCGCGATACAACTCGCCGTTGTCGGTGCCGAACCACCACTGCCGCGCATCGTCCTCGACGAGCGCGCGCACGCTGTTGCCCGCCACGCCGGAAGCGAAGTTGCGCGGTTCACCGCCCGCGAGATAACGGAAGCGCGTGCCGAGCGGATCGGTGACCGACGGCCCGCGGAACTGCCCGCCGACCCACAGCGCACCGCCGCGATCGATCATCAACTTGCCGATCGTGCTTTCGGGTAGCGCACCGGGCATCCAGTTTTCGCGCAGCGCTTCGACGTGATCGCCGGAGACATCGAGCCGGCGCACGCCATCGCCGAACGCGGCGATCCACAGGCGCCGATCCGGCGCCTGCACGATCGCGCGCACGTCGGCATTGCCTGCCTCGCCGTCGCGCGGCCAAACGCGCAGCAAGCCGCGGCCGTCGTCGCGCAGGCGATACAGACCATCGGGACGACCGACCCACAGGCGCCCGTCGCGATCGAAATGCAGGGAACGCACCGCACCGTCGGCGATGCGCTCGGCGCCGCCGCCCGCACCGAATCGATACAGGCCCGCCGCGCTGGCGAACCACACCGCACCATCGCGATCCAGCAGCAGCGCCTGTTGCGGCGAAGGCGCGACGCTGCGCGGATCCAGCGTCAGCACATCGGTGCTGCGCCCGGTCTTCGGATCGAACCGCACCAGACCGCCCTGCGTGCCGACCCACAACTGGCCGTCGACCGGCAGCAGCGCGAGCACTTGCTTGCGCGGCGAGCCCGGCAACGCGGCGCCGCCATCGATCGCGAAGCGCTTGATCTGCCCGTCGCGCAGGTCGAGCCGCGCGACGAACTCCGAATACGTGCCGACCCACAAGGCATCGCGCCCGTCGACCGCGAGCGCGGTGACGTAGCTGTCGGGCAGGGAGGCCGGATCGCGCGGGTCGTGGCGGAAGAGGTGGTAACGCAGGCCGTCGTAACGATGCAGCCCGCCTTGCGTGCCGACCCAGACGAAGCCTTCGGCATCCTGTGCGAAGGCGGTGACCGTGTTCTGCGCCAGGCCGTGGTCGCTGCCGAGATTGCGGAAGTGGAAATCGCGCGTGGCCGCCCACGACATGCTCGCCGGCACCACCAGTGCAAGCGCGAGGGCGAACAACGCAACCGCGACGCGCTCCCCAGCGCGAGCGGACGAACGACGGATCGACAGGCGCACGGGCCTCCGCATCCCAGTGGCTTCAACGCAGTGTGCGGCCAACGGCCGCCGCGGCGCAAACCAAGCGTTACACTGGCGGCCTGCGCGAAGGAGCCCCGCAGTGTCCGATGTCGCCTTGCCGAGCTGGTCTGCCGTCCACGATGCCATCGCCGCCCAACGCCTGGGTGTCACGCCCGCGGAGTTGCACGGGTCCCTGATCGGTTGGTTCGCCGGTGGGGGCGAGGACACGCCCGACTGGCTGGCCCGCGTGATGGCCGATGACGCACTGCCGCAAATCCCGTCCGGCAACGCGCTGGATGCGTTGCGCGCCGCGAGCGCCGGCCAACTCGAGGATCGCGGTTTCTCCTTCGAACTGCTGCTTCCCGACGCCGACACCACCCTTGGCGAACGCAGCGGCGCCCTGTTCGATTGGTGCCGCGGCTTCCTCGGCGGCTTCGGCCTGGCCGCCGGCGAAAACCCGCCGTTGTCGGAAGAGGGCAGCGAAGCGCTGGCCGATCTCGCCCGTCTCGCCGCCGCGACCGCGCAGGACGACGGCGATGAAGACGACGAGGACGCGCTCGCCGAGATCGAAGAGTTCGTGCGCGTGGCGTCCTTGCTGCTGCACGGCGACTGCGTGCTGGCCCCGCGTCATCGCAAGCAGTTCAATTGACGATGGCCGCCGCGAAACTGCAACGCCCGCTCAACCTTCCGGGCACCGCCTACGCACGGCGACGCAAGCAACTGATGCGCATGGCCGGCGACGACGCGATCCTCGTCCTGCCCGCCGCGCCCGAACGCGTGCGCAGCCGCGACACGCATTACCCGTACCGGCAGGATTCGGACTTCTGGTATCTCACCGGATTCGCCGAACCCGAAGCCGTGCTCGTCCTCGTCCCCGGCCGCGCGCACGGCGAGACGATCCTGTTCTGTCGCGAACGCGATCCCGACCGCGAAGCCTGGGACGGCCCGCGCGCCGGCCAGGAAGGCGCGGTCGACACCTACGGCATGGACGATGCGTACCCCATCGCCGACCTCGACGAAATCCTGCCCGGCCTGCTCGAAGGCCGCACGCGCGTGTACTACCACTTCGGGCGCGACGCGGAATTCGACCTGAAGTTGATCGGCTGGCTCAACCGCGTGCGTGCGCAGGCGCGCACCGGTGCGCAGTCGCCGCACGAGTTCCTCGCACTCGGCCATCTGCTCGACGAGATGCGGCTGTTCAAGTCGAGCGACGAAATCAAGTTGGTGCAGCGCGCCGCCGACATCAGCGTCGCCGCGCACGAGGCCGCGATGCGCATCGCGCGCGCGGGCGTGCGCGAATTCGAACTGCAGGCCGAACTCGAACGCGTGTTCCGCGCCAACGATGCCGAGTCGGCTTACGGCAGCATCGTCGGTGCCGGCGCCAACGCCTGCGTCCTGCATTACCGCGCGAACAACGCGACCGCGCGCGCGGGCGATCTGGTCCTGATCGATGCGGGCGCCGAGTACCGCAACTACGCGGCCGACATTACGCGCACCTTCCCCATCGACGGACGCTTCTCGAAAGAGCAGCGCGCGCTGCACGATCTGGTCGGCGCCGCGCAACGTGCGGCGTTGGCGAAAGCGCGGCCCGGCGTTGCGTACGACGCGGGGCATGTCGCCGCAGTCGAAACGCTCACCGAAGGACTACTGCGCCTGGGATTGTTGAAGGGCCGATTGGAAAAAGCGATCGCCGACGGCGCGTATCGCCGCTTCTATCGGCACAAGACCGGGCATTGGCTCGGCCTCGATGTCCACGACGTCGGCGAATACCGGATCGACGGCGAATCGCGCCTGCTCGAACCCGGCATGGTGTTCACGATCGAGCCCGGCCTGTATGTCGCGCCCGACGACAAGACCGTGCCGGCGAAGTGGCGCGGCATCGGTATCCGCACCGAAGACGACATCGTGATCACCAACGACGGCCACCGCATCCTGACCGACGCGCTGGTGCGCGACGCGGACGAAATCGAAGCCTTTATGGCGGGTTGAGCGCCCACAGCCGCGGCATCGCCGCGGCGGCGCCCGTGCGTTCGGTCGAATGCGCGGCATAGCGTGCGGCGAAGCGCACGTGTTCGGCGAAGGCCACCGCGCGCTGCGAAATCGATGCTGCGAGCGCGCCGCTGAACGCATCGCCCGCACCCGTCGTATCGATCGGCTTGGCGGGGAAGGCGGGCACGCGGTAGGCCGCGATCGCATCGCCGCGCATCGCGTCATCTGGATGCGAGACGAACGCACCGGCGGCGCCCAGCGTCACGACCACCGTGCCTTGCGGCAGCAAACGCCGACACTGCGCGTGCAACGCGGCATCGTCGGTGGATGCGACCTCGTCGGGATGCAGCGTCGTTCCGACGAGTCGCGCGAGCAACGATGCGAATTCGGTTTCGTTCGGCGTGAGGAGGTCGGTGAGCGCGAGCAGGTCGGCGCTCACCTCCGCGTTCGCCGGTGCCGGATTGAGCAGCGTCGTCGCACCGACCTCGCGGCCGATCCGCAGCGCGACCAGCACCGCATCGACGGGAGATTCGCATTGCGCGAGCACCACGCGCGCCTGCGCGATCACCGCCCATTGCGATTCGACGAAGCTGGCGCGCAAGTCACCGTTCGCGCCGGCGCCGATCACGATGGAGTTGCGGCCCTGCGCATCGACGTAGATGCCGGCCGTGCCCGTCGGATGCTCGCTGCGCTGGTCGACGAGCGCGATGTCGTCGGCTTCCGCCAATGACCGCGCGAGTTGACTGCCGGCATCGTCGCCGAGCGCGCACACGAAGCTGGTCGCTGCGCCCGCACGCGCGGACGCGACCGCCTGGTTGAACCCCTTGCCGCCGGGGCCGGTGGTGTACCGGCCCGCGCGCGTTTCGCCCGGATGCGGCAGCGTGTCGCAACGCCAGACGTGGTCGACGTTGAACGAACCGACGACGGCGACGTCAGGCATGTGGGTTTCAGGAACCCAGGTAGGTCAACACGCCCGCGATGGTCGCGGTCATGAAGGTCGCGATCGAACCACCGAGCACCGCGCGCAAACCGAAGCGCGCCAAGTCGCCGCGACGTTCCGGTGCCAGCCCGCCGATGCCGCCGATCTGGATCGCGATCGAGGAGAAGTTCGCGAAGCCGCACAGCGCGTACGTCGCGATCAGCTTGCCCTGGTCGGTGAGCGCCACGCCCGCGACCTTGCCGTTCACGATGTCGGCAAGCTGCAGGTATGCAACGAACTCATTGATGACGATCTTCTGGCCGATCAGCGAGCCCACGGTCGTCGCGTCCTGCCACGGCACGCCGATCACCCACGCGATCGGCGACATGATGTAACCGAGGATGGAGGCGATGTCGGTCGGATGGCCGAGCGCGGCTTCCAGGCCGGTGGCCTGTCCAACCCACGTCAGCGGCCAGTTGAGCAGCGCGATCAATGCGATGAAGGCGAGCAGCATCGCGCCGATGTTCAGCGCAAGGCGCAGGCCATCGCCCGCGCCGGCGGCCGCGGCGTCGATGACGTTGCTCGCGGTCTTCTCGACTTCCATCTTCACCGTGCCGCGCGTGAGCGGCGTGCCGGTTTCGGGAATCAGGATCTTCGCGACGACGAGCGTCGCCGGTGCGGCCATGATCGATGCGGCCAACAAATGCTTGGCGTAGAACGCGCCCTGCACCGGATCGCCGCCGCCGAGCATGCCCACGTACGCGGCGAGCACGCCGCCGGCGATGTGCGCCATGCCGCCGATCATCATCGTGATCAGTTCGGACTCGGTCATGCGCGGGATGTACGGGCGCACGGTCAACGGCGCTTCGGTCTGGCCGATGAAGACGCTCGCGCAGACCGACGTGGTTTCCGCGCCCGACACGCGCATCACCTTGGTGATGCCCCACGCCATCGCGCGCACGACCGCCTGCATCACGCCCAGGTGGTACAGCACGCCCATCAGCGAGGCGAAGAAGATGATCGTCGGCAACACCTGGAAGGCGAAGATGAAGCCGAACTTCGAGGTGTCCATCAGCGAGCCGAAGATGAACTTCGAACCTTCGCCGACGAAGGCGAGGATGGCGACGAACCCGTCGCCGGCCGACTGGAACACGGTGCGCGCACCCGGCACGAGCAGCACCAGCGCCGCGAAGCCGATCTGCAACGTCACGCCCGTGATCACCAGGCGCCAGTCGACCGCCTTCTTGTTGTTCGAGAACAGCCACGCGATGCCGATCAGCACCGCCAGGCCGAACAGGCCGAAGCCGATCCGGGCCAATGCATCCATCGAGAAATCCCCCAGGCCTCAGCGGCCGACGGCGCACCTTAGTCGAGGGTGCCCCCAGCGGCAACCGATGCCGCGAAACGCCGTGTTCAGGTATCAGGCATCGCGTGCCAGCACGCGGTTGCGGCCGGCGGCCTTCGCCGAATTCAGGCGCAGGTCCGCGCGGCGAAGCAGGCCGGAGAGGTCGCTGGCTTCATGGGGAAAGCTCGCAACGCCGGCGCTGAAGGTGAGCAGCAGCGGGTCGGCGCCCGGGTCGGGCACGAAGCGGCGAGAGAACAAGGTGCGACGCAATCCATCGACGCGTTCCCACGCCGTGCCCAGCGGCTTGCGCAACACCAGCACGAATTCCTCGCCGCCCAGGCGCGCGAGCCATTCGCCGTCTTCGAGCGAGTCGCGCACCATGTCCACGACGTGCATCAGCGCGCGATCGCCCGCGTGGTGCCCGATCTCGTCGTTGATGCGCTTGAAGTGGTCCAGGTCGATCAGCGCCACGCACAGGCTCACGCCATCGCGGCGCGCGGCATCGAGCAGGCGCGGGAAGCGATGCACCAGCCACGTGCGATTGGGCAACTCGGTCAGGCCATCGGTGCCCGACATCTCGACAAGACGCTGCATGCGATAGACGACCACCGCCGTGATCAGCGTGAACGCCGCGAGCAACACCAGGCGCTGCAACTGGCCGCCGACCGTGACCGTGCCGTAATCGCTGGAGATCAATTGGTCGGGCGTGGCGATCGCGAACACCGCCATCGTCAGCACCGCGTATTGCGCGATCGCAAGGCCGCCGACGAACAAGGTCACGCGCCCGTCGTTGCGCAGCGCCGTGAGCGCGATGGCGAGCAGGTAACCGCACCACACGATCATGCTGTTGACGCCGGACGGCAGGTGGTTCCAGGCCAGGATCAACAGCACGAGGGTCGTGGCCGTCACGTCGTACGCGCCGGAAGCGAAGGGCAGCCAGCGGAAGCGACGACCATGCCGCGCCAGCGCGAGCCACACCTGCGCGAAGACGTTCACGAACACCGCGCCGGCCAGGCCGATGAGCGTTTCGCTGAATTGCCCGCCGGTGGCCGCGTTCGCCAGCGGCAACAGCAACAACATCGCGGCGACCGCCACGCGCAGGCGCGCGACCAGCAGTTCGCCGCCCGAGCCGACTTCGAGCATCACCTCGTCCGGGCGCGTCACCAGCGTTTCGAGGATTTCGGTGTAATGCCGACCGGCGGTCGTCGAACGCATTCCGCACCCCTGAGGTTCCCCGGCCCGGAGGATAACGCGAGCGGCGGCCCATGGGCGCCGGAGGTATGCTCGGCGACCCGCTCGCGCGAAAGGACATCCCGCATGCGTTACCGCCGCCTCGGTGCTTCCGGCCTTCCGATCTCCGCGTTGTCTTTCGGTGCCTGGGTGACCTTCGGCAACCAGGTGGGCCGCGGGGAAGCTCGCGAACTCATCGCTGCCGCGTACGACCACGGGATCAACTTCTTCGACAACGCCGAGACCTATGCCAACGGCGAAGCCGAGCGCGTGATGGGCGACGTGCTCGCCGACCTGCGCCTGCCGCGCGACAGTTGGTGCGTCTCGAGCAAGGTGTACTTCGGCGCGGTGGACCATCCGCGGCCGACGCAACGCGGCCTGTCGCGCAAGCACGTCCACGATGCGTGCGACGCCGCGCTCAAGCGCCTGCGCGTGGATTACCTCGATCTGTATTTCTGCCACCGCCCCGATCCCGACGTGCCGATCGCCGAAACGGTCTGGGCGATGGACACGCTCGTGCGCCAGGGCAAGGTCCTGTATTGGGGCACGTCGGAATGGCCGGCGCAGGCGATCCGCGAAGCGCACAAGGTCGCGCGCGCGCACAACCTCGTCGCGCCGACGATGGAGCAACCGCAGTACAACCTGTTCCATCGCGAACGCGTCGAACTCGAATACGCGCCGCTGTATTCGGAATACGGCCTGGGCCTGACGATCTGGTCGCCGCTCGCATCCGGCCTGCTGACCGGCAAGTACAACGCGGGCGTGCCGCAGGATTCGCGGCTCGGCCACGAGAACTTCGCGTGGCTGCGCGATGCCTTGCTGGATGATCCGGAAGCGCGGCGCGTCGAACGCGCGCGCAAGTTCACCGCGATCGCCGAAGAACTCGGCGTGCCGCCCGCGCCGCTCGCGGTGGCCTGGTGCCTGCGCAACCCGCACGTCTCGACGGTGATGCTCGGCGCCACGAAGAAGGAACAACTCGTGCAGAACATCGAAGCGCTCGAACTGGCCGAGCGCTTCGACGATGCGACGTGGTCGCGGATCGAGGCCGCGACCTCTTAGGGCCTCAGTTCGTCTTGATCTGCACGTCGCGGACGATCGTCGCCTCGTCCGGCGGCGGCGTATCGAATTCGAGTTCGACCGTGCCGTCTTCGGAGATGAAGGCGAGCTGCTGCGAACGCAGCAAGGTCACCGCACCGTCGTCGTCGATGAACGCAGCCGGCGGCGGCGGCGGCGGGGGCGGCGGGGGCGCCTTCGGTGCGCGCGGCACGGCCGGCGGTGCCGGCGGAGGCGGCGGCGTCACGAACTTGAAGGAGATCTCCGGCACCTTCACGCGCGTGCTCGCGACGCGGCGATCGCGCATGTATTCCACCAGCGCCATCGCGTTGTCTTCCTTCGCACGCAGCGCTTCCATCGCTTCGCGCGGGGAGTTCACGTTGCGCGAGTCGATCTTCAGGATGACGTCGCCCGGTTGCAGGCCTTCCAGGTCCGCGCCCGCGCTGAGCACGAGCACGCCCTTGTCGGTGCCGAAGTAACGCCCGAGCTTCCCGTCGACCGACGCGAGGTTCAAGCCGTTCCAGCGGAAGGCCTCGGCGAGCATCGGCACCTTGCAGTTCTTGCCCTTGCAGTCGCCGCGCGGTCCGATGCGGATGACTTCCTGGCGCACGTCCTTGCCGACGCCCGGCACTTCGATGCGACGGATCTGCGGGCCGCCTTCGCCCGGCGCACCGACCCAGAACACATCCTGGTCCAGCGAAGCGGTGACGTTCGCGCTCGCGGCCTTGCCCGCGCGCACGTAGTCGATGCGGACCGGCTTGCCGTCATCCAGTCCGGTGAAGAGCTTGCGCGAATTCTCCAGGCGCATCTCGCCGGTGTTGCCGAGCACCGGCGTGCCGCCGACCGCGGTGATGCGATCGCCCGCCTTGAGCCCGGCCTTCGCCGCGCCGCTATCGGGCGTGACGCCGGCCACGCGCACGCCGGCCTGCGCATCGGGCGCCAGCACGACGCCGATCACCGGCCTGTTCACCAGCGTGCGTTCGAACACATGCACGCCGGGCGTGCCTTCGACGCCGAGCTTGGCCTGCAGTTCGGCGACGCGCTTGGCCGCGCGTTGCAGGTCCGCCTGCGCGGCATCGAGTTGCGCCTGCGTTGCGGCGTCGGCGGTGCGCACCTTGGCCTTCGGTGTTTCAGCTGCGGCGCCCGCGGCGAGCACGAGCGCGATGCAGGCGCCGAGCAGCGGCGTGGCACGGGAAAGTTTCATGGCGTCCTCGATGGGTGTGGGTCCGGTGACAGGGATGCGTGGGGGCGAAGGAGGGTCGCAGGCGTTCTCAGTCGACGCGCACGAGCGCGCCGTCGTAGCGCTCGCCGTGCACGGCCATCCAGCGCCGCGTGGATTCGAAGCTCACGGCCGAGCGCAGCGTGTCGACACGCGCACGCCACAGTGCGAGCTGGCCGTCGCGGTCCAGGTGCGGTTGGCGAAGCGCCGCGTCGATGCGCGCGAGTTCTGAATCCAGGTCGGCGCCGACTTCCACCGCCGCGCCGCTGGCGACCGAGTCGTCGCGGGCGAGGGCAAGCAAGCCTTCGAGTTGCGCGGATTCGGCGTAGAGCGTTTCGAGTGCGTCGGGTGTCGCCGGTTGCGTCGTTGTCGTTGATGTCGCGGCGACCTGCGTCGTTGGCGCCGCGGGTTCGTTCGATGTCGGCAACAGGCGCAGCGGCACGATCACCGCGAGCGCGAGCGCCGCCGCGATCGCCAGGCGCGTCGGCCACTGCATGCGCTTGCGCACGGGCAGGCGCGCGGCGATGTCGGACCACGCATCGGTGTCGGGGCGTTCGAGCGGCAAGGCGTTGAACGCCTCGCGCCAGGTTTCCGGCGTTCGGCCGGCGGAATGTCGGGTGGCGTCACGCATGGACGTCCTCCTTGATGGACAGTGCGGCGCGGAGCTTCCGGGTCCCGCGCGCGAGTTGCGATTTGGAAAAGCTGGCGGTGCGTTGCATCAGGACGGCGATCTCGTCGTGCGTGTAGCCCTCGGCGTGGTACAGCCACAACACGCTGCGCGTGGCGGCCGGCAATCCGGCCAGCGCGCGCTGCACCAACGCTGCATCGGCCGCCGCGGGCGGGAGCGGCGCGTCGTCTTCGGCGAACACGCTGGTGTCGTCGACGCCGATCTCCTGCGCCAGGCGCTTGTCGCGGCGCAGGCGCATCAGCGCTTCGTTCACCGCGATCTGCCGCAGCCAACCCCAGAAGGGACTGCCGCCACCGCGGAACTCGCCGATCCGGCCGAGCACCTTGAGCATCGTGTCCTGCAGCACGTCGCGCGCCTCCTCCCGGTCGCCGCCGATCCGCAGCGCCAGGGTGAACACCGGCCGCTCGAACCAACGGTAGAGCTGCTCGAACGCGGCGCCATCGCCTGCGCGCGCGCGGGCGAGCAGGGCATCGGGCACGTCGATGGCGAAACTCGAACGCGGGGTGGTCGGATTGGCTGGGGTCATTCGAAGACCGTGGATGCCCGGGGAGGCGAAAGCGTCGCAGCCGCCGCCGTCGTCCCCCGACCCTATACTCCGTTCAGTCTCGAAACGGGGAGTGCGGCGATGTCGTTGAACTGGCTGTTGAGCGCGGTCGTCATCTTCTTCGCGCTGGTGATCGTCATGAAGGCCGTGCGGATGGTGCCGCAGGGTTACGAATGGACGGTCGAGGCGTTCGGCCGCTACACCCACACGCTGTCGCCGGGCCTGCACTTCCTCGTGCCGGTCTACCAGGGCATCGGCCGCAAGATCAACATGATGGAACAGGTGATGGACGTGCCGAGCCAGGACGTGATCACCAAGGACAACGCCGTGGTGAAGGTCGACGGCATCGTCTTCTTCCAGGTGCTCGACGCGGCGAAGGCCGCCTACGAAGTCGCGCAGCTGGAGATCGCCATCCTCAACCTGGTGATGACCAACATCCGTACGTCGATCGGTTCGATGGACCTGGACGAGTCGCTGTCCAAGCGCGACGAGATCAACGCGAAGGTGCTGGTCGCGGTGGACGCGGCGACGCATCCGTGGGGCCTGAAGGTCAACCGCATCGAACTCAAGGACATCCAGCCGCCGCGCGACCTGATCGATTCGATGGCGCGCCAGATGAAGGCCGAGCGCGAGAAGCGCGCGAACATCCTGGAAGCCGAAGGCCATCGCGCCGCGGCGATCCTGCGCGCCGAAGGCGACAAGCAGGCCACGATCCTCGACGCCGAAGGCGAACGCGAAGCCGCCTTCCGCCAGGCCGAAGCGCGCGAGCGCCTGGCCGAAGCCGAAGCCAAGGCGACGCAGATGGTGTCGGACGCGATCGCCAGCGGCAACGTCAACGCGATCAACTACTTCGTCGCGCAGAAATACATCGAGGCGTTCAAGTCGCTGGCCGAGGCGCCGAACCAGAAGTTCGTGCTGATGCCGATGGAATCCTCGGGCATCCTCGGTTCGCTCGGCGGCATCGCGGAGCTGGCGAAGGAAGCGCTCGATCGCCAGGGCGCCGCGCGCATCGTCGCACCGCCCGCGCCCGCGCCGCGTACCGGAGGCTGATCGATGCGCACCGACGTGTTCTTCTGGGCGGCGATCGCGCTGCTGTTGTGCGCGGCGGAGGTGCTCGCACCGGGCGCCTTCCTCCTGTGGCTCGGCGCCGCGGCGGCGGCGGTGTTCCTCGTCGTGCTGCTGGTGCCGGGCGTGTCGATCCTCACGCAGGCCTGCCTGTTCGCCGCGCTCGGCATCGTGTCGATCCTCGCGTGGCGCCGCTTCTCGCGTGGCAAGCGCGCGCTGTCCGGCGGCGACCCGATCCTCAACCGACGCACCGCGGCCCTGATCGGCCGCGTGGTCCCGCTCGAGCGCGCGATCGTCAACGGGCACGGGCGCGTGCAGATCGCCGACGCGTACTGGGATGTGGTCGGCCCCGATCTCCCGGCCGGCACGCCCGTCCGCGTGCTGTCGGCCGATGGCATGACGTTGCGGGTCGGCGCTGCCGGCTGAGCCTGCGGGCGATGCGATAATCGCGGGCTCCCGACCGACCCCACGGCAGCCCGCATGACGCAGAAGACGATCCTCAACGACACCCACCGCTCGCTCGGCGCCAAGATGGTCGACTTCGGCGGGTGGGACATGCCGTTGCATTACGGCTCGCAGGTCGACGAACACCACCTGGTGCGCACCGACGCGGGCATGTTCGACGTCTCGCACATGACGGTGGTCGACCTGCGCGGCGAGCGCGCGCGCGACTTCCTGCGCAAGCTCGTCGCCAACTCGGTCGATAAGCTCAAGGCACCGGGCAAGGCGCTGTACACCGCGATGCTCAACCCGCAGGGCGGCGTGGTCGACGACCTGATCGTCTACTACATGGGCGACGGCTTCTATCGCCTCGTCGTCAATGCCGCGACGCGCGAGAAGGACCTGCAGTGGATCAACGCGGCCGCGACGGCGTTCGGCGTCGACGTCGCCGAGCGTCCCGAGTTCGGCATCTTCGCCGTGCAGGGTCCGACTGCGCGCGAGCGCGTCGCCTCGCTGCTCGATGCCGCGTCCGCGGAGAAGGTCGGCAAGCTCACGCGCTTCGCCGCCGCTGAAGCAACGTCGAAGGACGGCGTGCCGCTGTTCGTCGCCCGCACGGGTTACACCGGCGAAGACGGTTACGAAATCCTCGTGCCCGAAGCGCAGGGCATCGCGTTCTGGAATGCATTGCTTGCCGCCGGCGTGAAGCCCGCGGGGTTGGGTGCGCGCGACACGCTGCGCCTGGAAGCGGGCATGAATCTTTACGGCCAGGACATGGACGACACGGTCACGCCGCTCGAAGCGGGCATGGCGTGGACCGTCGCGCTCGACGAAGGGCGCGACTTCACCGGCCGCGCCGCACTCGAAGCGCAGAAGGCCGCCGGCGTGCCGCGCCAGATGATCGGCCTGGTCATGGATGAGAAGGGCGTGCTGCGCCATGGGCAGAAGGTGCTCACGCCGAACGGCGAAGGCGAAATCCTTTCCGGCACGTTCTCGCCCACGCTCGGCAAGGCGATCGCCTTCGCGCGCGTGCCGGCCGGTCCGCTCGATGCCGACGCAGCGGTGCGCGTGGACATCCGCGGCCGCGAAGTCCCGGTGCGCGTCGTGAAGTTCCCCTTCGTGCGCGAAGGCAAGGCGCAACCGGGCATCTGAAAAAGCGACGAATGGTGCGGCGCATGGCTTGATCCGGCGCCGCCCCCCTTCGCTACACTACGGTCCACCATCCCCACGACGACGCAGCACGGAGCAGCACGATGAACGAGATCCCCGGCGACCTGAAGTTCATGAAGTCCCACGAATGGGCACGCGTCGAAGGCGACGGCAAGGTCACGATCGGCATCTCCGACCATGCGCAGGGCCTGCTCGGCGACCTGGTGTACGTCGAACTTCCGAACGTCGGCGACCGCGTGGAAGCGGGCACCGCGGTGGCCGTCGTCGAATCGGTCAAGGCTGCCTCCGACGTCTATACGCCGGTGACCGGCAAGGTCGTCGAGGTCAACGCAGCGCTCACCGACAAGCCCGAAACGATCAACGAAGACGCGTACGGCGACGGCTGGATTCTGGTCATCGAAGCCGAAGAACCCGAACAACTCAACGAACTCCTGGGCCCGGACGATTACGCCGAACTGCTCGAGGAAGAAGATCACTGACGCGACTCGCGTCATCTCGCCGCACGTGTTGCGGCACCACGATCCGGCCGCCTCGCGCGGCCGGATTCGTTTCCGACGAGCGGTCGAAGTTTGCGCAGTTGGGCGCAAATCGGGTGTTGCGATGCGCCATCGCGAAAACTTTTTTTCGGTCTTTCCAACGGTGTCGTCGCCCCCTCGGACAACCGTTGCGCGGCGTTGCGCGGACAAGCGCGCACGCATCGCGATCGCGTCGCGCGTTTTTCTTCGACTGCGCAAAACAAGGTGTTTTTTGCAACAGTGATGTGCATGCGAGCGCGATCGATGCGCGCAACGCGACACCGCGCGCGACCCGCCGACCCGACCCCGCTACCCGCCCATGCCCCTGAGAGCCAGTAAAAAAATCGTAGGGGGTTGTTGACACAGGAAAAAACCGTGATTAGGTTTCGCCGCAAGCAGCCACCCTGCGGTAACGAGTGAGTCACGACAAAACGACAACGCGCAAGACAACACGAACCTCCGCCCGGACATTCAAACCGGTGGACGCGGGTTTCGTTTCCTTCGCGAAATCGCAGTCGACATCTTTTCAAGGAACCCGCGACGCCCTGCGTCGCGGGTTTTTTATTGCCGCGCACCTGGTGTCGCGGCATGCCGAATCCGTCCCGGCGCGCGGTGCGCGTCGGCGGTTGGTCGCGGGTCCGACTCCCGCGACGTCGCTTCGAACTGGGCAGTTCTAAAGCCAAGCAAGTCCACTGACGAGGAGCCATCCCATGGCCATGAAGAAAGCTGCGAAGAAGACCGTCCGCAAGGCCGCCAAGAAGCGCGTTGCCAAGAAGGGCGTCCGCAAGGCCGCCGCGAAGAAGGCCGTCCGCAAGGTCGCCAAGAAGCGCGTCGCCAAGAAGGTCGCCAAGAAGGCCGTCCGCAAGGCAGTTGCCAAGCGCGTCGTGAAGAAGGCCGCGAAGAAGGCCGTCCGCAAGGCCGCCAAGAAGCGCGTTGCCAAGAAGGTCGCGAAGAAGGCCGTCCGCAAGGCCGGTGCCAAGCGCGTCGTGAAGAAGGCCGCGAAGAAGGCCACCAAGAAGACCGCCAAGAAGGCGACCAAGAAGCGCGCAGCGAAAAAGGCCGCCAAGAAGCCTGCTGCCAAGAAAGCTCGCAAGTCCTCGCGCAAGGCGGCCCCGGTGAACATGCCGGCGCCCGTCATGCCGATGATGTAATAAACCCGATAGCCGTAATCGAGCCCCATCCCGCGTGCCCAGGCGGGGTGGGGTTTTTTATTGGAGAAACGAAAAAGGGAACCGGGAACCGGGAACCGCAGAAGCAAACGCTCTTGCGGTTCGCGGTTCCCGGTTCCCTTTTTATTTAGCGCGGCGCAGCCGTCGAAGCCGACGCATCGACACCCGCTTCCTCCGTCGGCCCCTGCTTCGCATACAGGCCTTCGTCGAACGGCGCGACATCGAGCCAGCGCTGCGCCGGCAAACCGATCGCGCTGTCGAGGATCGTCGGCAGCAGGCCCGAGGGCAGCGAGCTCTCGCTGTTCCAGAGGATCACGACGCCGAGGTCGCGCTCGGGCAGCATCGCCATCATGCCGCGATAGCCCTGCACCGCACCGGCGTGGAAGACGACCTGGTGGCCCGCGTAGTCGTACACGCGCCAGCCGATCGCGTAGCTCGCCGACGACAGGCGCTGGCGGCGCCACGACCCGCGCATCTCACCGGGCGTCGCCACGAGCGGCGCATGCAGCGTGGCGAGCAGCGGCGCCGACAACACGTCCGGACGATGTCCGCCGTGCGCGAGCATCCACTGCGCCATGTCGGAGATGCTGGCGTTGACGCCGGCGGCCGGCGCGACGCGGTAGTAGGTCGGCTTCGGTTGCAGCGACACCCAACCGCCGCGACCGCGCACGTGCGGCTTGGCCCAGCGCGGACTCGCTTCGATGCCTTCGAGACCGAGGCTCGCATCGTTCATGCCGAGCGGCTTGAGGATGCGGCGTTCGACTTCCTGTTGGTAGAACGTGCCCGTCGCCGCGAACACCACGTCGCCGATCAGGCTGAAGGCGACGTTCTGGTAGCCGTAGCAATCGCCGGGCAGGCACGCCGTCGGCGCGTACGCGAGCTTCTGCGTGAGCGAGCGGTAATCGAGGTTGCCTTCCAGGTCGCGGTCGTAGGTGTTGTGCACCAGGCCGACGCGATGGCTGAGGACGTCGGCGACGGTGAGGCGCTGCGTCGCGTATTCGTTCTGCAGGTGGAAGTCGGGGAGGTATTCGTTGACGCGGCTGTCCCAACGGATCACGCCGTCGTTGACGAGCAGCCCGGTCATCGTGCCGGCGAAGGACTTCGACAGCGAGGCCAGGCGGAAGACGGTGTGCGAATCGATCGGCTCGGCCGCGCGCGTGTCGGTGATGCCGTAGCCGCGCATCGACACGATGCGCCCGCCCTGCACGATCGCCATCGCCATGCCGGGGATGCGCTGGTCGGCGACCAGTTGCTGCGCCATGTCCTCGAACACGCGCACGTCGAAGCCTTGCGCGACGGGCAGCGGATTGGGATTGAGGACCGACGTGCGCTGCACGCCGACGGCGGCGACCTGCACGGGCGCGGAGGGAGTGGGCTTCGCGACGACGGGGGCCGCGGGTGCGGCGCCGGGCGTCTGCGCCGAGCCGACCGCGATGGGGAGCAGCAGGCCGATCAGGGCCGCGCGCCAGGCCTTGTGGCCTTTGCGTTGATGAAGCCCCGGCATGGCCCCTTGCGACTCCGAAACCCGATTGACAGCGCCTTTCATCGGGCTTGCCCCCTGCGTATGCTGCGAATTGCTGGCCGATCATAGCGCCAGTTCCGCGCTTTGCATGAACAAGGGGAAGAGTGATGTGGATTTTGCTGATCCTGCTCGCATTTCTGGTCGTGCTGGTGATGTGGGGAGTCGGGATTTACAACGGGTTGGTCACCGCCCGGAACGCATTCAAGAACGCCTTTGCGCAGATCGACGTGCAGCTCCAGCGGCGCTTCGACCTCATCCCCAATCTGGTGGAAACCGTGAAGGGCTATCTGTCCCATGAGCGCGAGACCCTGGAGGCGGTGGTCGCCGCCCGCGGCGCGGCGATGAACGGCCTGCAGGCCGCGAAGGCCAGCCCCGGCGATCCGTCGGCGATGGCCGAACTCGCGAATTCGCAGGGCGTGCTCAATGGTGCGCTGGGCCGCCTGATGGCGGTGGCCGAGGCCTATCCGGACCTCAAGGCCAACCAGAACATGATGCAGCTCACCGAGGAACTGACCTCGACCGAGAACAAGGTCGCCTTCGCGCGCCAGGCCTTCAACGATTCGGTCATGGGCTACAACAACAAGCGCGAAGTGTTCCCATCCTCGATCTTCGCCGGCATGTTCAATTTCCAGCCGGCGGCGCTGCTCGAGATCCCCGCGGCGGACCAGGCGCAGGTGCGCGCCGCGCCGAAGGTGCAGTTCTGACCTGACGCGAGCCGTCGCATGAACTTCTTCGAACGCCAGGCGGCGGCGCGCCGGAGCACGTCGCGCCTGGTGCTGCTCTTCGCACTCGCGGTGATCGGGATCGTGTTCGCGGTCGACTTCGCCGCGTGGCTCGCGCTCGGCATCGGCACGCGCGAGGAAGGCAGCGCCGCGCCGCTGTTGTTCGTGTGCAGCGTGCTCACGCTCGGCGTGATCGGACTGGGCTCGCTGTATCGCATTGCATCGCTGCGCGGCGGCGGCGAGACGGTCGCGTTGCAGATGGGCGGCGTGCCGATCGCATCGGACACCACCGACTTCAACCTGCGCCGCCTGCGCAACGTGGTCGAGGAAATCGCGATCGCTTCCGGCGTGCCCGTGCCGAAGATCTACGTGCTCGAACACGAAGCGGCGATCAACGCCTTCGCCGCCGGTTACTCGCCGTCGGATGCGGTGATCGCGGTGACGCGCGGCGCGCTGGATCGTTTGAATCGCGACGAGTTGCAGGGCGTCATCGCGCACGAGTTCAGCCATGTCCTCAACGGCGACATGCGCCTGAACATCCGGCTGATGGGCGTGCTGTTCGGCATCCTGATGATCGGGCTGATCGGCCGGAAGATCCTCGAGCACGGGCGCTTCGGCGGCCGCAACAAGGGCGCCGGCGCGATCCTCATCGCCGCGCTCGTCGCGATGGTCGTCGGCTACATCGGTCTGTTCTTCGGTCGCATGATCAAGGCGGGCGTCAGCCGCCAGCGCGAACGCCTCGCCGATGCATCGGCCGTGCAGTTCACGCGCCAGACCACCGGCCTTGCGGGCGCGTTGAAGAAGATCGGCGGGCTCGATGAAGGCTCGCGCCTCAACGAGCGCAACAATGCCGAGGAAGTCAGCCACATGTTGTTCGGCGACGGCGTGGGGTTCCGCGGTTTGTTCGCCACGCATCCGCCGTTGATCGAACGCATCCAGGAATTGGAGCCGCAATTCACCGAAGCGCAGATGCGCGCGCTGTCGAAGAAGTGGATCGAGGTGCCGCCGAGCGGGCTGGAGGAAGACGCGCAGCTGGGCCTGGTGCCCGCGCGCAGCGGGGTGTTGCCGTCGGAGCAGGCGCAACTCGCAGTCACGCCGCCGATGGTCGTCGCGCAAGTCGCGCAACCTTCGCCGGACGATTACAAGCGCGCCGACGCGATCGTCGACACCATTCCCGCCGCGGTGCGCACGCTCGCCGGCCAGCGCGATGCGGTGATGCCCTTGTTGCTCGGGTTGTTGCTCGACGACGACAAGCGGGTGCGCGCGCTGCAGCGCGAGGAGATCGCTGCGCGCCTGGGCCTGGCGATGGCAGGGGAAGCCGAGCAGTTACGCGATCAGCATTTGAAGTCGCTGCACGCTGCGTTGCGCTTGCCGCTTGCGTCGATCGCGTTCCCGGCGTTGCGCATGCGCCCGCGTCCGGAGCTCGACGTGTTCCTCGATACCAGTCATGCGGTGGTGCACGCCGATGGTCGGGTGTCGTTGTTCGAATACTGTCTGGGCCGTCTGTTGCAGGTGCAGGTGCGCGAGTCGCTCGATCCGTCGCGCCATGTGCGGTTCGGGCGCACGAAGCTCAGTGGGGTGCGCAGCGAGGTCGCGACGATGTTGTGCGTGGTCGCGCAAAGTGGGCACGAAGGTGAGGGCGATGCGCGCGCTGCGTATCTGCAGGGGATCCAGCGTGTGCTGCCGAACGATGCGTTGCCGTATTTGCCGCGCAAGGAAGGTGCGCTTGCGCTCGATCCGGTGTGGCCCTTGCTCGATGCGCTCGATCCGTTGGCGAAGCAGGCGCTCGTCGAGGGGTTGGTCGCGACGATCGGTCACGACAACAAGGTGACGGTCGGGGAAGCGGAGCTGTTGCGTACGATTTGTGCGTGCTTGCATTGTCCTTTGCCGCCGATGTTGGAGCGGGTTTGAGCTCCACCTCCCCTGCAGGGGAGGTCAAAAAGAAGCCCGCCGCATGGCGGGTTTCTTTTTGGGTGGGGTGAACGACGAGGTGCAGTACGAAGAACCATTCGTCGTTGTTTGGGGTCGCCGACACCAGGTTGGCGCATCGGCGCGCCGCATTGAAGGCCACATTGCTCCGCAAGAGCTCAAGCTCCGCAATGTGGCCTTCAACGCGACGTCCGCTGCGCATCAGGTCTGATGTTCTCGCGACAGCACCTGATGAAGGTTTGCGATACGCGCTGATGGGTGCGCGCCGACTGCCAGCACACCAGATGGACGGAACGTCGCCCACCTCGGCGCGCGCACCGTCGTGACTTCGTCGCCTCTGGCAGGCGACGTTCCTCGCGGCGATCGGAGGGTAGGGCAGGGCGCTTCTCGCGCTCTGTGTTTAGCCCACCATCAATTCGGCAATGCGCTCGGCGATCATCATCGTGGGTGCGTTGGTGTTTCCGCCGATCAAGGTCGGCATGACGGACGCGTCGACGACGCGCAAGCCTTCCACGCCGCGCACGCGCAATTGCGGGTCGACGACCGAGGCTGCGTCGCTGCCCATTCGGCAGGTGCCGACGGGGTGGTAGACGGTTTCTGCCTTTGCTCGCACGAAGGCTTCCAGGCCCTTGTCGTCGAGATCGTCGCGCGTGGGGAAGATGGGCGCGCCGCGGTAGGCGTCGAAGGCGGGTTGTTTGAAGATCGTGCGTGCGGCTTTTGCGCACTCGATCATCATGCGCAGGTCGAAGCCTTCGGGGTCGCTGAGGTAGTTGGCTTCGATGCGCGGTTTGTCGTGTGCGCGCGGGCTGACGATCGAAAGACGGCCGCGGCTGCGGGGGCGCAGGAAGCAGGCGTGGAGTGTGTAACCGTCGCCGCGCAGGCGGTGGCGGCCGTGGTCGTCGAGCATCGCCGGGACGAAGTGCAATTGGATGTCGGGGCGGTCGTCGGGGGCGAGCGGGGAACGCAGGAAGCCGCCGGCTTCGGCGATGTTGCTGCTGCCCGGGCCGCTGTGGCCGCGCAGGAAATACTCGAATGCGATCTTCGCGTCGCTCGCGCGGTCGTAGGTGATGGGCTGCGTGGAGTGCTGCAGCGTGCAGATGTCGAGGTGGTCCTGCAGGTTCTCGCCGACGTTCGGCGCGTCGTGCACGACCTTGATGCCGTGTTGTTGCAACTGCGCGGCGGGGCCGATGCCGGAGAGCATCAGCAACTGCGGGGAGTTGATCGCGCCGCCGGAGAGCAGCACTTCGCGCGTGCATTCGTAGTGGAAGGCCGCGCCGTTGACGGCGCACGTGACGCCGTTCGCGCGGCCTTGTTCGAAGGTGATGCGCGAGACCATCGCGCCCGTGCGGACGACGAGGTTCTTGCGATTGCGCACCGGATGCAGGTACGCGACCGCCGCGGAGCAACGCGCGCCATCTTTCTGCGTCACCTGGTAGAAGCCGACGCCTTCCTGCACGTGCCCGTTGAAATCGTTGTTGCGCGGGTAGCCGGCCTGCGCCGCGGCGTCGATGAACACCTGCGACAGGGGATTGGTGTAACGCAGGTCGGAGACCGCGAGCGGGCCGAGTTCGCCATGCAGGTCGTCGCGTCCGCGACGGTTGCCTTCGTTGCGCTTGAAGAAGGGCAGCACCGAGTGCCAGTCCCAACCGGTCGCGCCCTGCGCGGCCCAGTCGTCGTAGTCGCGTGCATGGCCGCGGACGTAGCACATCGCGTTGATCGAACTTGAACCACCGAGCACCTTGCCGCGCGGCCACCACAGCGTGCGATTGTCCAGGTGCGGCTCGGGCGCGGTGTCGTAATCCCAGTTCACGCCTTTCTTGCCGACCAGCTTGGCCAGGCCCGCGGGCATGTGGATGAAGGGATGCCAGTCGCGCGGGCCGGCTTCGAGCAGGAGTACGCGCACCTTCGGATCGGCGGACAGGCGATTGGCGAGCACGCAGCCGGCCGAGCCGGCACCGATGATGATGTAGTCGAAAGCGTGCACGCGATGTCCCGTCAGGTGGTTCGCCGACGATAGGCCGCGGCGCTGGAGCATGTACTCCGGCATGGTAGCCAGCCCCGCGGGCTTTGGGCTAACTTGGATCGCATGAATCGCTTCCGCGGCGCACTGGACGAGTCCCCGCCGTTGTGGTGGTCGATCCTCTACTTTTTCAGCCTGCTGACGGGCTACTACGTTCTGCGCCCGGTGCGCGATGCCATGGGCGCATCCAGCGACGCGGTGGCCGTCTTCCCGCAGGCGTGGGTGGCCTGGGCGCAATCGCACGGGCAGGACATCGGCGACTTCACGCTGCAGGTGCTGTTCACCGGCACGTTCCTCGTGATGCTCGCGCTGCAACCCTTGTACGGCGCGCTCGTCGCGCGCTGGCCGCGGCGCGTGTTCCTGCCGGCGGTGTACGTGATCTTCATCGCGTGCCTGGTCGGTTTCTACGTCGCGTTCCTGCGCGACTGGCCGGGGCGCGGCATGGTGTTCTTCGTCTGGACCGCGGTCTTCAATCTGTTCGCGGTGGCGGTGTTCTGGAGTTTCATGGCCGACGTGTTCGACGACGCGACCGCCAAGCGCTTCTACGGTTACATCGGCGCGGGCGGTACGGTCGGTGCGTTGTTGGGGCCTGCGATCACGCGCGTGCTCGTCGAACGCATCGAGGTGGCCAACCTGATGCTCGTGTCGATCGGTTCGTTGTGCGTGTGCCTGTTGTGCATCTACAAGTTGCGGCCGTGGGCGTTGCGGCGCGAACAGATGCGCGGCGAAGCGACCGGCGAACGCGCGATGGGCGGGTCGATGTGGGCCGGCCTGCGCCTGGTGTGGCAGGAGCCGCTGCTGCGCGCGATGGCGACGCTGATGTTCTTCGGCGTCATGGTCGGCACGTTGCTGTACAACGAACAGGCGGCGATCGTGCGCAACGCGTTCGGCGCCGATGCGGCGCGCGCGACGCGCTACTACGCGAACATCGATCTTGCGATCAACCTGTTCGCGATCACGGTGCAATTGTTGTTCACGCGGACCTTGCTGCGTCGCTTCGGTGTGGGTCCGGCATTGCTGATCCCCGGCTTCGCCGTGCTGCTGGGCTTCTGCGCGCTCGCCGCTTCGCCCTTCCCGATGCTCGTGGCGATCGTGCAGGTCACCACGCGCGGCAGCGAGTTCGCCCTGGGCAAGCCCGGCCGCGAAACGATCTACACGCGCGTGCAGCGCGAATGGCGGTACAAGGCCAAGGCCTTCATCGATACCTTCGTCTACCGCACCAGCGACGTCAGCACGGCGTGGTTGCACAAGGGGCTGGCAGGGTTCGGTTCGCAGGTCGTCTTCACGGCGGGAATCGGCGCCACGCTGGTGTTCATTTTCAGCGCTTGGCGGGTCGTGAAGTTGCAGCGCACACTCCCCGGAGCGACCTTGCCAGGAGACACCCGTCGATGACCACGCGACGCGATTTCATCAAAGCCTCGCTCGCCGCCGCCAGCCTCGCCGCCCTGCCCGTTGGCGCGGCGCGGCGCAAGCCGGCCAAGCCCGTCGAACGCAAGCCGGGAGACCCCATGTCGATCCTCGTGCTCGGTGGTACCGGGTTCCTCGGACCGCACTTCGTCGAAGCGGCGCGCGCCAAGGGCCACAAGCTCACGCTGTTCAATCGCGGCAAGACCAACCCCGAGCGCTTCGCCGGCGATCAGTACGACGACATCGAGCAATTGCAGGGCGACCGCAAGACCGACATGAAGGCGCTGGAGAACAAGCGCACGTGGGATGCGGTGCTCGACACTTCCGCGTACATCCCCGCCGACGTCGCGCGCTCGACCAAGCTGCTCGGCGATCGCGTCGGCCAGTACCTGTTGGTCTCGACGATCTCGGTCTACGCGAAGATGGACACGCCGAACCAGGACGAGAACGCGCCACTCGCACAGCTCGCGAATCCGAACGTCACCGACGTCACCGGCGAAACCTACGGCGGCCTCAAGGCGTTGTGCGAAGCTGCCGCGCTGAAGCAGATGCCGGGCAAGGTCACCGTCGTGCGACCGGGCTTGATCGTCGGCCCCGGCGACAACACCGATCGCTTCACCTACTGGCCCGCGCGCGCCGATCGCGGCGGCGAGATCCTCGCGCCCGGCACGTCGATGGATCCCACGCAGTTCATCGACGTGCGCGACCTGGCGGCCTTCCTGCTGCACCTGCTCGATCAGAAAAGCTTCGGCACGTTCAACGCCGATGCGCCCGCCGGCAAATTGACGATGGGGCAGTTGCTCGATGCGAGCCAGCGCGCGGCGGGCAAGACCTCCACCGTGACGTGGGTGCCCGCGGATTTCCTCGAAAAGCACGACGTCTCCGCGTGGCAGGACATGCCCGTGTGGATTCCGCCGGTGGGCGAATACGCCGGTTTCGGCCGCGTCAGCAGCGCGAAGGCGCAGGCGGCGGG
Source organism: Noviluteimonas gilva (assembly GCF_009740395.1). Lineage (GTDB taxonomy): Bacteria > Pseudomonadota > Gammaproteobacteria > Xanthomonadales > Xanthomonadaceae > Noviluteimonas > Noviluteimonas gilva. The sequence continues at coordinate 157,573 of NZ_WOXT01000001.1, read as the reverse complement.
GCTGACGTATCGGCCGCTGGATGTCACGACCGCCGACACGCTCGCGTACTGGCGTGCATTGCCGGGCGACCGGCGCGCGAATCCGAAGGCCGGTTTGTCGATGGCGCGCGAGGCGGAAGTGTTGCAGGCCTGGCACAAGTCGATCGCACCGCCCAAGCCCAAGGCGCCGGCGAAGAAGAAGTCCACTTCGAAGAAAAAGAAGAAGCGCTGACATGTCGCTCTCCGCCCAACTCGTCGTCGCCGTGGTCGCGTTGCTGCACGCGTGGTTCCTGGTGCTCGAGATGTTCCTGTGGACCAAGCCGATCGGCATGCGCACGTTTCGGTTGACGCAGGAATTCGCGGAGCGTTCGCGTGCGCTGGCAGCGAACCAGGGCCTGTACAACGGATTCCTCGCGGCGGGCCTGGCCTACGGGCTGTGCGTGCAGTCGCGCGAGATCGTGTTGTTGTTCCTCGCGTTCGTCGTCATCGCCGGCGCGTACGGCGCGGCGACGGTGAACAAGCGGATCTTCTTCATCCAGGCGTTCCCGGCGATCATCGCCGCGATGCTGGTGTCCTGGCGCTGACCCACATCGCGATCTTCGCGCGGAAGACCGGCGTGCCGGAAGGATCGGTCACGACGACGGTGACGGGCAGTTCGTAACCCTGCGCGTCTTCGACAGGCGCGACATCCGGCGTGGCGACCGCACGCATCGTGCCGGTCGCCTTGCCGAGATATTCGACCGTCATGCCCTTCGGGATCCAGCGCATCGATGCGGGAATCGAAACGTCGGTCATCAACCCGCCGGCGAATTCGGCGAGGTTGCACAACGCGATCGCATGCACCGTGCCGATGTGGTTGGTGACCTTGCGCCGATGCGCGATCGACGCTTCGCACCGGCCCGGCTCCAGCACGGTGATGCGCGGAGAAATGCTCGCGAAGTAAGGCGCGCGCCAGCACACGGCGCGCGCGAACAACCAATGGCCGCCGGGCCAACGCGTGAACCGGCGGTAGAGCGCGAGGACCGACACTCAGGCCGCGAAGCGCGAGCTGTCCACGCCGTGCGCCTGCTCGTAGCCTGCAGAGCGCAGTTCCCAGGCTTCGAAGTCGTCGACGGTGATCGCATCGAGCGTCATCGTGCGCAGTTCTTCGAGTTGCTTGCGTTCGTCGGCGGTGATCCAGCCTTCGCGCACGCCTTCGTCCAGCTGCGACGCGAAGTCGACCGCTTCGATGTCGCTGTTCTTCAGCGCCTTGAGGAACTTGCGTTCGACCGGTTCGGCCAGGACGATCTTCGGCAGGTAGCTGTCGATGCGGCCGGCGGGATTGTGCTCGGTCGGCGTGAGGAACACACCGTCGGCCAAACGCGCGCGCGCATCGCACGGCGTCATCAGCAACGATGCGGCCTGATGGCCTAGGCGATCGCTGGGCGCCTGCGCGCGGCGGCCCCACGGGAAGATCAGCGCCCACAGCAACCAGCCGATCGGGCGGATCGGGAAGTTGCGCAATGCGCCCGACAGGGAGTTCTCGATCTTGTTGATCGCATCGTGGAAGGCCCACGCGAGCAACGGGCGATCGCCCGACGGACGCCCTTGATCCTCGTAACGCTTGAGCATGCTGCTGGCGATGTAGAGCTGGCTGAGCACGTCGCCCAGGCGGCCCGACAGCGATTCCTTGAACTTCAGCTTGCCGCCGAGCAGCAGCATCGAGGTGTCGGCCATCAACGCGAGCGTGGCCGAATAGCGATCGAGCTTGCGATAGAAGCGACGCGTGTACTCATCGCCGGGCGCCTTGCCGATCTTCGCGCCGGTCAGGCCGAACCACAGGCTGCGCACCGCGTTGGAAATCGCGAAACCGATGTGGCCGAACAGCGCGTCGTCGAACTTGTCGATGCGCTCGACCGGATCGGCCAGCTGCGCGGACTTCATTTCCTTCATCACCCACGGATGGCACAGGATCGCGCCCTGTCCGAAGATCATCAGCGAGCGCGTCATGATGTTCGCGCCTTCCACCGTGATGCTGATCGGCGTGGCCTGCCAACCGCGGCCGAGATAATTGCGCGGCCCGAGGATGATGCCCTTGCCGCCATGCACGTCCATCGCATCGAGGATGACTTCGCGGCCCATCTGCGTGCAGTGGTACTTCGCGATCGTCGAAGGCACGGCGGGATTTTCGCCACGCGCCACGGCAGCCGCGGTGGCTTCCGACAACGCACTGATCGCATAGGCCTTGCCGCCGATGCGCGCGAGCGCTTCCTCGACGCCTTCGAAACGACCGACCGACAAACCGAACTGCTTGCGGATGCGCGCATACGCACCGGTGACGACCGCGACGCTCTTCGAACCACCGCTCGCGGTGGAGGGCAGGGTGATCGAACGGCCGATCGACAGGCACTCCATCAACATGCGCCAGCCCTGGCCGGCGTAGTCCTCACCGCCGATGAGCTGTGACAGCGGCACGAACACATCCTTGCCGTGGATCGGGCCGTTCTGGAACGGCGAGTTGAGCGGGAAGTGGCGGCGGCCGATTTCGAGCCCCGGCGTGTCGCGCGGCACGAGCGCGAGCGAGATGCCGATGTCGCGCTTGTCGCCGAGCAGGCCTTCGGGGTCGTACATGCGGAACGCGACGCCGATCAGCGTGGCCACCGGCGCGAGCGTGATGTAACGCTTGTCGAGCGTGAGGCGAACGCCGAGCACGTTCGCGCCGTTCCAGTCACCCATCGACACGATGCCGTAATCGGGAATCGACGTCGCATCCGAACCCGCGAACGGACCCGTCAGTGCGAAGCACGGCACTTCACGGCCGTCGGCCAGGCGCGGAAGGTATTCGCGCTTCTGTTCGTCGGTGCCGTAGTGCATCAGCAATTCGGCCGGGCCGAGCGAGTTCGGCACGCCGACGGTGGACGAGACCACGGTCGAGATCGACGCGAGCTTCTGGATGACCTTGTGGTTCATCAGCGCCGAGAAGCCCAGCCCGCCGTATTCCTTCGGGATGTTGAGGCCGAAGAACTTGTGCTTCTTGCAGTACTCCCACAACTCCGGCGGGAGGTCGGCGCGCACGTGGGTGATGTCCCAGTCGTCGGTCATGCGGCAGAGTTCTTCGCACGGTCCGTCGAGGAAGGCCTGTTCTTCCGCGGTGAGTTGCGGCTTGGGCAGCGAGAGCAGCTGGTCCCAGTCGGGCTTGCCGGAGAAGAGCTGGCCTTCGAAGCCGACGGTGCCCGCTTCGAGCGCGGTGCGTTCGGTGTCCGACAGCGGCGGCAGGATCTTCGTATAGAAGTGGAGCAGGGGCGTGGTGATGCGCGCCTTGCGGAACGCCGGCACGAGCAACGGGATCGCGATCGCGGCGACGAGGATCGCGGCGATGATCGTGGCGGTGGCGTTCGCGCCGGCGATCCAGGCAAGCACGAGCAGCGTTGCGGTCATCGCGGCCCAATAGGCCAGGCGCATCCGATGGTAGGAAGCGAAGCCCCCGGCGAGGAGCAGCAACAAGAAAGGAACGACGACGCTCATCTCGGTCTCCGGTGAACGCGGGTGCGCCCACACTTTAAGGGTTGATCACGACGGCGCCGGCAGGCACCATACGCCAAAGTATGGGCAGGCCTTCGAAGGACTGTCAACGCGTTGGAGGGCAACACGGTGTCCTCACTCCTCGCATACTCTAAGGTAGGCAACCGTACGGTAGACTGCGCGCCATGACCGAAGCCGCCATTCGCAACGAACGCACCCCGCGCCTGAGCGCCGAAGACTGGGCGCAGGCGGCCCTGGACCAGATCGCCGAACAGGGCGTGGCCTCGGTCGCGGTCGAACCGCTCGCCCGGCGCCTCGGCGTCACCAAGGGCAGCTTCTATTGGCACTTCCCCTCGCGCGAGGCACTGCTGGTCGCCGCGCTCGAACGTTGGGAAAAGGTCGAACAGGAAACGGTGTTCGGTTCGCTCGAACCCATCCCCGATCCGCGCGAACGCCTGCGCAAGCTGTTCCACCTCGTCGCGCACGAAGCCAAGTCGCACATCATCTATTCGGAGTTGCTCAAGGCGCTCGACCATCCGGCCGTGCAGCCGGTGATCGTGCGCGTCTCCGAGCGACGCCTGGATTACCTCACCGCCTCGTTCCGGCAGGCCGGCCTGAGCCGCACGGACGCGCAGCATCGCGCGCGCCTGCTGTATTCGGCCTACGTCGGTTTCCTGCAGCTCAACCTGCAGTTGCACCAGATGAACATGCAGCACGACGAGTTCGAAGCCTACGTCGAGCACATGATGTCGACACTCATTCCGCAAGCTTGATCCCACAGGCCCGAGAAAAAAGCACGCATGGCCGCGCAACCCTTTTCCCTTGAAGTCGAGAATTCCACGATGGGCAGCCAGTTGGACGCGTTGAACCAATGGGTCATGGACGTGGCGCGCTTGACGCAGCCCGACCGCATCCATTGGTGCGATGGCAGCGACAGCGAATTCGCGGAGCTGGTCCGCGGCATGGAAGCGGACGGCACGCTGTTGCCGCTCAATTCCGAAACACATCCGGAGAGCTGGCTGCACCGCTCGCATCCGGACGACGTCGCGCGCGTCGAACACCTGACCTTCGTCTGCACGAGCGATCGCGAAGACGCCGGCCCGAACAACCACTGGATGTCGCCGTCGGATGCGCACGCGAAGATGGATGCGTTGTTCGCCGGCTGCATGCGCGGCCGCACGATGTACGTCATCCCTTACTGCATGGGCCCGATCGATTCCCCGCTCGCGCGTTGCGGCGTGGAGATCACCGACTCGCCGTACGTCGTCGCGAACATGCGCATCATGACGCGCATGGGCGCCGCGGCATTGGCGCGCATCGAACGCGAAGGCCGCTTCGTCAAGGGCCTGCATTCGATCGGCGAACTCGATCCGAATCGCCGCTTCATCATGCATTTCCCGGAAGAACTGACGATCCAGTCCTACGGCTCCGGTTACGGCGGCAACGCGCTGCTCGGCAAGAAATGCCATGCGCTGCGCATCGCTTCGCACCAGGCGCGCAACGAAGGGTGGCTCGCCGAACACATGCTCATCCTCGGCGTCGAAAACCCGAAGGGCGAAACGCATTACATCGCCGCGGCGTTCCCGTCGGCGTGCGGCAAGACCAACCTGGCGATGCTGATTCCGCCCGAGGGTTACCGCAACGCGGGCTGGAAGGTGTGGACCGTCGGCGACGACATTTGCTGGATGCGCCCGGGCCCCGACGGCCGCCTGTACGCGATCAACCCGGAAGCCGGTTTCTTCGGCGTGGCGCCGGGCACGTCGGAGAAATCGAATCCGAATGCGCTCGCGACCATCCAGCGCAAGACCATCTTCACCAACGTCGGCCTGACCGAAGACGGCCAGCCGTGGTGGGAGGGTCTCGACGACCGCAAGCCCGCCTTTGATTGGCGCGGCAATGCATACGATTTCAGTGGTCCGGCCGCGCATCCGAATGCGCGCTTCACCGTGTCCGCGCGCCAGTGCCCGAGTTGGTCGCCGAAGGCCGAAGACGCGCAGGGCGTGCCGATTTCGGCGATCGTTTTCGGCGGTCGTCGCGCGTCGCTGGTGCCGCTGGTGTTCGAAGCGCGCGACTGGACGCACGGCGTGCTCGTCGGCGCGGCGATGGGTTCGGAAACCACGGCGGCGGCGACCGGCGCGGTCGGCGTGATGCGCCGCGACCCGATGGCGATGAAGCCCTTCTGCGGCTACAACTTCGCCGACTACTTCGCGCACTGGTTGTCGTTCGACAAGCCCGGCGCGAACCTGCCGAAGATCTTCCACGTCAATTGGTTCCGCAAGGGCACCGACGGCAAGTTCCTGTGGCCGGGCTTCGGCGAAAACCTGCGCGTGCTGGAGTGGATGATCGACCGCGTCGAAGGGCGCGCGTCGGCGACGGACACGCCGATCGGTGCGCTGCCGAAAGCCGACGACCTCCGCCTGGACGGCGTGGCGCTGTCGGACGAAGCGCGGCGCGTGTTGTTCGACTTCGATCGCCCCGGCTGGCAGGCGGAAATCGACAGCCTGGAAGACTTCCTCGCCGAGTTCGGCGAACGCGTTCCCGATGCACTGAAGCGCGAGCAGGGGCGGATCGCGGAAGAATTGCGCGCTTCCTGACGACGATACGGCGGCGGATGCAACACAAGAACGGGCCCTTCCAGGGCCCGTTTTTTATTGGCGCTTCAATAGTTTCCAGCGGTTTTCAGGAAGGGCCCGAACGGCCGGTCAAGTGCCAAATCGTATTCTTTCCGTTTGGATGTTGTGACCAATTCGTTATTTCCCCTATAGTCGAGCAGTCATGTCTCAAAAGTGACAGTGACTTTTCTCTATTACCCAACTTCCCGTGGGGGGAAATCATGGCTTCAAGGCAATTTGCAAAGGGCTTCAAGCGCAGCGCCCTGACGGTCGCGCTTGGCCTGTGCTTCGCCGGCGCCGTCCAGGCGCAGAGCTCCGTCGGTTCGATCAACGGCGAGGCCGCTTCCGGCTCGACCGTCACGATCCAGAACATCGATACGGGCATCACGCGCGAACTCACCGTCGGTGGCGACGGTCGTTTCACGTTCGCGCAGCTTTCGCCGGGTCGCTACAAGGTGACCTCCGGCGGCCAGACCCGCGACGTGCAGGTCAAGGTCGGTACGGGTAGCAGCGTGACGTTCGGTACGCAGGAATTCGGTGCGGTCGAAGTCGTCGGCGCCGCGAGCTTCAACCCGATCGACGTCTCGTCGGTCGAATCCACCACGGTGTTCACCGCCGAGCAGATCGACCAGCTGCCGGTCGCGCGCGACGTGACCAACGTGGCGCTGCTCGCCCCGGGTACCGTCAAGGGCGACACCGGCCTCGGCAACCTCGCGTCGTTCGGCGGCGCATCGGTCGCTGAAAACGGCTACTACATCAACGGTTTCGACGTCACCAACATCCGCAACTTCGTTTCGTTCGCGGATCTTCCGTTCGACGCGATCGGCGAGCAGCAGGTCAAGACCGGCGGCTACGGCGCGGAATACGGCCGTTCGCTCGGTGGCGTGATCAGCATCGTGACCAAGCGCGGTACGAACGAGTGGAAGGCCGGTGCTGCGGTGTACTGGGCGCCGGAATGGGGCCAGGAATCGGGCAAGGACGTCATCACGCGCGATCCGGCTTCCACGCCGGGCACGCCGTTCCAGTACCGCAGTGACGATTCGTCCGACATCCTGCAGTACAACGTCTACGGTGGCGGCCCGCTCATCAAGGACAAGCTGTTCTTCTTCGGCCTCGTGCAGGGCCAGGACCGCACGTACGACTTCTACAACGCGACGACCAGCGAACACCGCGAGTACGACGATCCGAGCGGCCTGATCAAGATCGACTGGAACCTCACGGACAACCACGTCTTCGAACTGACGGGCATCTGGAACGAAGAAACCCGCAACACGACGTTCTACCAGAACCCGGATGGCCAGCGTTACACGGGCGAGCACGGCCTGTTCTCGACCAACTCCACGCTGGAGAACGGCGGCGAAGTGTGGATCGGCAAGTACACCGGCTACCTGACCGACACCTTCACCGTTGCGGCCCAGTACGGTTACCTGCGCAACATCAACAACTTCCAGTCCGAACTGCCCGGTGCCGACTGCCCGGCGATCTACGACAGCCGCGACGCGGACCTGACGCTGAACCCCATCGGCTGCTGGAACGAAGCACAGTTCACCGTGCGTGACCTGGCCTTCGGTGGCGAGCCGAACGAAGACTTCCGCCGCGCCTGGCGCGTCGACGCCGAATGGCAGCTGGGCAACCACAAGCTGCGCTTCGGTATCGACTCCGAGAAGTACACCTCGACCGCCGCGGGTACGTCGTACTCCGGTGGCGAATACTTCCGTTACTTCCGTTCGATCGACATCTTCGGCGAAGACTTCGGCGACGTGGTCCGTCGTCGTACCTCGTTCACGCAGAGCGGTTCGTACGAAGTGATCAACCAGGCCGCGTACCTGGAAGACAGCTGGCAGATCGGCAACGTGCTGCTGTACGGCGGTATCCGTGGCGAAACGTTCGAGAACAAGAACGCCGAAGGCACCACGTTCATCGAGTCCGACACCCTGTGGGCGCCGCGCGTCGGCTTCTCGTGGGACGTCAACGGCGACTCGACGTTCAAGGTGTTCGGTAACGCCGGCCGTTACTTCATCCCGGTCGCGTCCAACACGAACATCCGTGGCTCGGGCTACGAGTACAGCGACGAAACCTGGTACCTGCTCGACGGCGTGAATGCCGACGGCACCCCGCAGATCGGCGAAGTCATCATCCCGACCGGCGTCAACGGCTCGTTCACCCCGCCCGATCCGCGCACGGTGGCGGCGACCAACCTCGACCCGATGTACCAGGACGAATACATCCTGGGCATGCAGATGCAGCTCAACACCAACTGGTCGATCGGCATGCGCGGCATCCACCGCGACGTGAAGGCCGGCATGGACGACTCGTGCTCGCACAACGGGTTCAACCAGTGGGCGGCGGACAACGGCTTCGTGGCCGACTTCGCCACCGACGGCATCGGCATCGACATGCCGGGTTGCTACATCATCAACCCGGGCAAGGACGTCACCATCGCCCTCGACCCGACCAACTCGGGCACGTTGCAGGAATACACCGTCGCGGCCTCGTACCTGGGCCTGCCGGAATACCAGCGTACGTACCAGGCGGTCGAGTTCTTCTGGGAACGCGCCAAGTCCGACAACTGGTACCTGCAGGGTTCGTACACCTACGCCAAGTCGAAGGGCAACGTCGAAGGTTACGTGAACTCGACGCTCGAGCAGGATGACGCCGGCGCCACGCAGGACTTCGACTTCGCCGCGTTCCAGGAAGGTTCGTACGGCTACCTGCCGAACGACCGCCGCCACACGGTCAAGTTGTTCGGCGCGTACGACATCAACGACGAATGGCAGGTCAGCGCCAACATGTTGATCCAGTCGGGTCGTCCGGTCAGCTGCAACGGCTTCATCCCGGTCGGCGCGCTCGGCATCGGTGAACCCGACGCCGGCACCATCGCGCTGTACAGCGGTTCGAGCTTCTACTGCATCGACCCGAACGGCTTCTACCAGGATCCGGACACGGGCGTGCGTTACACCCTGACCAACCGTGGCGACCTCGGCCGTACGCCGTGGGTCAAGACGTTCGACCTGGGCGTTTCGTACAACCCGAGCTGGCTCGAAGGCCTGACGTTGCAGATGAAGGTGTTCAACGTGCTGAACTCTTCGACGGCAACGGAGTTCAACGAGTCCTCGCAGGCCTCGCGCGCGCAGTCCTTCCGCGACCCGGACTTCCTCAACGACGTCAACTACCAGGATCCGCGTTACCTGCGTTTCACCGCACGTTACGACTTCTGATAGACGACCCGTTGGGTTTGCGACACAGGGCCGCCGGCGAAAGCCGGCGGCCTTTTTGTTGCGTCGCGCGAAAAACGTTTTCAGCAGCTGTAGACCGTCGGTCGCGCACTGACCGTTCGTCGGCTGTAACACGGATCAGCCTTCGAACTGAGCAATAAAAAACCGCGCCAATTCAAGCGTTTGTGGGCCTCCACATCGATGAATGCGTCGCGCGTTTTCGTTACGCCATGGGAAGGGACTGGTTAAGGATTTGTTCGAGGTCTATGGTCCGGCCCATTGGCCAATAGTGATGGCCTTCACATTTCTTCTTCTTCGATTCTTCGGCAGGAGGGAATGACCATGGCTTCCACCCGGAACATCGGGCGCCTCAAGCGCACCACGCTCGCAGCCGCACTCGGGCTGTGCTTCATCGGCGGCGTCCATGCGCAGACCAACACCGCGGGTGCGGTGGCAGGTCGCGCACAGGCTGGCGACACGATCACCGTGTCCAACCCCGCAACAGGCTTCACGCGCACGATCACCGTCGGCGGAGACGGCTCGTTCCGTTTCTCGCAGATCCCGATCGGCCAATACACGGTCACGCGTAACGGGAGTTCGCCCAAACAGGTCACGGTGAACGTCGGTACGTCGGCGAGCGTCGACTACGCCGCGCCCGCGGCCGCAGGCGGCCCGCAGGAACTGGAAGGCGTCGAAGTCGTCGGTACGGGCGCGATCAACCCGATCGACGTCACGTCCGTCGAGTCCACCACCATCCTCACCGCCGAGCAGATCGCGAAGATCCCCGTGCCGCGCGACACGACCAGCGTTGCGCTGCTCGCACCCGGCACCGTCCGCGGCGATGCGGTCTTCGGCAACCTCGCCTCGTTCGGCGGCGCGTCGGTGGCGGAGAACGCGTACTTCATCAACGGCTTCAACATCACCAATTCGTTCCGCAACCTCAACTTTGCGCAGGTGCCGTTCGAGGCGATCCAGGAACAACAGATCAAGACCGGTGGTTACGGTGCCGAATTCGGCCGTTCGCTGGGCGGCGTGATCAACCAGATCACCAAGCGCGGTACGAACGAATTCCACTTCGGCGGCAACGTCTTCTGGAGCCCCGAGGATTTGCGCGAAGACGTGCGTAACGCCTACCAGACCAACGGCATCGTGCGTTCGGACAACTCGCAGGACACCGTCAACGACTGGCGCACCAACATCTGGGCCAGCGGTGCGCTGATCAAGGACAGGCTGTTCGCGTACGGGTTGATCTCGTATGGCAAGACGGAAAACAACACGTGGGGCAACAACGTCGCGACGACCAACGTCAATGACGACATCGAGCTCCCGACGTGGTTGTTGAAGTTGGACTGGAACATCACCGACAGCCACATCCTCGAGTTCACCGCGTTCTCCGACAAGCAGGAGAACGAGCAGGGCGTCTACGCCAACCGTCCGGGCGTCACCGAACGCCTCAACCTGGTCGGCACCAACTTCCAGGACCAGGGCGGCGAAAACTACGTCCTGAAGTACACCGGTTACCTCACCGACACGTTCACCCTGTCGGCGCTGGCCGGCCACGGCGAATTCAGCCGCGAGCAACGCCTCGTCACCGCCTCGGGCCTGCCGGTGTCCTACAACGGCGACATCAACTCGACCGCGACGGGTTGCCCGCAGATCGTCGATGCACGCCCCGGCTATCGCCAGGCGCTAACCGGCGTGTACGGCAGCACCTGCAACATCACCAACGGCACGATCGACCGCACCGACTCGGGCGACACGCGCGACCAGTTCCGCCTCGATGCCGAATGGCAACTGGGCGACCACCTGCTGCGCTTCGGCTACGACCAGGACGACTATGAGTCCAAGGCCGGCGTCGCGACGGAAGGCGGCTTCACCTGGCGCTACACGACCGTCGATCCCGACGGCGTCGCCAACAGCGGCGACGAATTCGATCGCGCGCGCCAGCAGTTCTTCCAACAGGGTGCGACGGTCAAGGTCAAGCAGCACGCGTACTACATCCAGGACAGCTGGAACATCACCGACAACTTCATCGCCTATCTCGGCGGTCGCTGGGATACGTTCGAAAACCAGAACGGCAACGGCGATACGTACGTCAAGATCAGCAACCAGTTCGGCCCGCGCCTGGGCTTTTCGTGGGACGTGTTCGGCGACTCGACCTTCAAGGTGTTCGGTAACGCAGGCCGCTACGCGCTGCCGCTGACGCCGTCGGTGGCCGTGCGCGGTGCGTCGGCTTCGTTGTTCAGCCGCGAAAGCTTCGAGTTCGACCAGACGGTGGATCCGGTCACCGGTGCGCCGAACAACCCGATCGCGCGCCCGGGCACCTTCATCTTCCTCAACTCCGAAGACGGCCAGCCGAAGAACCCGCTGACCATCGCGTCGCAGGACCTCGACCCGATGTACCAGGACGAGTACATCCTCGGCTTCCAGAAGATGCTGACGGATCATCTGTCGCTCGGCATCCGCGGCATCTACCGCGAGCTGAAGCAGGCGATCGACGACAACTGCGATTACACCGCGATCCTCGAACAAAGCGACGCCGAAGGATTGACGCCCTTGCTGCCGAATCCCGGCTTCCCGTATTGCCGCATGTTCAACCCCGGCAAGGACGCGGTGTTCGTGACCGACGTGGAAGGCGACGGCGTGCTGCGTACGTACGTGATCGCCGGTGCGCGCCTGAGCCCGCCGGCGAAGCGCAACTACTCGGCGATGGAATTCTTCGTCGACGGCAACTGGGACAAGTTCTTCCTGCAAGGTTCGTACACCTACGCCAAGTCGATCGGTAACACCGAAGGCGGCGTGAAGTCGGACATCGGGCAGAACGACACCAGCGTGACGCAGGACTTCGACTACATCGAGCTGACCGTCGACACGTACGGCTACCTGCCGAACGATCGCCGCCACAGCCTGAAGTTGTTCGGCAACTACGAGATCACGGACCAGTGGTCGGTCGGTGCGAACCTGATCATCCAGTCGGGTCGTCCGGTCAACTGCCTCGGTGTGCTCGATCGCGATCCCACGCGTGCACCGGGCGCGCCGCCGAACGATGCGACGTACGACCCGCATCCGTACGGCTCGTCGTTCATGCGCTGCAACAATTCGCCGGTGCCGCGCGGCACCGCGGGTCGGTTGCCGTGGACGCAGAACCTCGACCTCAACGTCGCGTACGCGCCGTCGTGGGCGGAAGGACTGCAGTTCAAGGTCGATGTGTTCAACGTGTTCGACTCGCAGAAGGTCACGTCGGTGGTCGAGACCGCCGAAGTGCCGGAAACGGGCCTGCCCTCGGAGGTGTACCTGGTCCCGGCGAGCTTCCAGGCGCCGCGCACGGTCCGCTTCATGGTGCAGTACGACTTCTGACGAACGGCTCCGCAATTGCGGGACAGATCGGCCGCCGAAAGGCGGCCGTTTTGTTAACTGCGTAACAAAAAACCAACCAATTGGTTCCGTGCGCCGCCGCACAGCCGGTGTGTTGCACCGCACCATCAGTCAGTGCATTCAAGCACTTAGGCCGTAGTGGCGACTGAATACGAAAATGCAACCTGTGATCCAGGAGAAGGTCTTGTTAAGGATTTGTTTCGACTGTACAGTCGGTCGGTCGCCATTTGCGGCTGACGTCTCACCTTTAGATCAAACACGTCCCTTGGGGGTTTCATCCATGGCTTCTCAGTACCTCACGAAAGGCTTGAAGCGAAGCGCGCTGACCGTTGCACTCGGTCTGTGCTTCGTGGGCGGCGTCAACGCGCAAACGAATACGGCCGGCGCGATCGCTGGTCACGCTTCCGCAGGCGACACCATCACCGTCACCAACCCGGCGACGGGTTTCTCGCGCACGATCACCGTGGGTGCCGACGGTTCCTACCGTTTCTCGGCGCTCCCGATCGGCCAGTACCAGGTTTCGCGTAACGGCGGTGCCGCGCGCAACGCCAACGTCAGCGTCGGCACGGCTGCGAACGTCGACTTCGTGCAGGCCGGTACGGCTGGCGAACTCGACACGGTCGAAGTCGTCGGCGCCGGTGCGATCAACCCGATCGACGTCACGTCGGTCGAGTCGACCACCATCCTGACCGCCGAACAGATCGCGAAGATCCCGGTTCCGCGCGACACGACCTCGGTGGCGCTGCTCGCCCCGGGTACCGTGCGCGGCGACGCGGCGTTCGGCAACCTGGCTTCGTTCGGCGGTTCGTCCGTCGCCGAAAACCAGTACTACATCAACGGCTTCAACATCACCAACTCGTTCCGCAGCCTGAACTTCTCGAACGTTCCGTTCGAAGCGATCCAGGAACAGCAGATCAAGACCGGTGGTTACGGCGCCGAATTCGGTCGTTCGCTGGGCGGCGTGATCAACCAGATCACCAAGCGCGGTACGAATGAATTCCACGCTGGCGGCAACATCTTCTGGTCGCCGGAAAACCTGCGCGAAGACGGCGCGAACGCCTACCTCCGTGACGGCACGCTCCGTTCGGACAACTCGTCCGACACGCAGAACGAGTGGGTCGCCAACGCCTGGGCCAGCGGCGCGCTGATCAAGGACAAGCTGTTCGCTTACGGCTTGATCTCCTACCGCGAGCAGGAAAACGACACCTTCGGTTCGGTCGTCGCTCCGACCAACACCAACGCCACGATCGAAGTCCCGTCCTGGCTGTTGAAGATGGACTGGAACATCACCGACAACCACCTGCTCGAGTTCACCGCGTTCTCGGACGAGCAGGAAACCGACACCGACGTTTACGCCAACGCCTTCGGTTCGCTGCAGCGTGGCCAGTTCCTCGGTCTCAACCACCAGGAACAGGGTGGCGACAACTACATCCTGAAGTACACGGGCTACATCACCGACAACTTCACCCTGTCGGCGCTCGCCGGCCACGGTGAGTTCTCGCGTTCGCAGCGCCTGCGTACGGCGGCTGGCCAGGAAGTCTCGTACGGCGGCAACCTCAACGTGCCGGCTTCGGGCTGCCCGCAGATCGTCGACGCGCGTCCGGGTTATCGCCAGGCCCTCACGGGCGTCTACGGCAGCACCTGCAACCTGACCAACGGTTCGATCGACCGTACGGACTCGGGCGACGAGCGCGACCAGTTCCGCATCGACGCCGAGTGGCAGCTGGGCGACCACCTGCTCCGCTTCGGTTACGACGTGGACAACTACACCTCGGTTGCCGGCCAGTCGATCGAAGGCGGCCGCCAGTGGCGTTATTCGACGGTCAACCCCGACGGCATCGCGAACAACGGCGACGAGTTCGACCGCGTTCGCGAGCAGATCGTCAACCAGGGTTCGTCGAGCGAAGTCAAGCAGCGCGCGTTCTACATCCAGGACGCCTGGAACATCACCGACAACTTCATCGCTTACGTCGGCCTGCGCTGGGATACGTTCGAAAACCTCGACGGTTTCGGCAACACGTTCGTCAAGATCGACAACCAGTTCGGCCCGCGCCTCGGCTTCTCGTGGGACGTCTTCGGTGACTCCACGTTCAAGGTCTTCGGTAACGCCGGCCGCTACGCGCTGCCGCTGACCCCGTCGGTCGCCGTGCGTGGTGCCTCGGCTTCGATCTTCACGCGTGAGGACTACAACTTCACGTCCGTTGGCGGCACGGTGGATCCGATCACCGGCGCGCCGATCGGTGCCGACGGCAATCCGTTCGGCTCGGGCGACGGCAACAGCCGCAACAACTTCCGTTACGTCAACGGCGAGTTCGGCACGGCGAAGAACGCGAACACCATCGCGTCGCAGAACCTCGACCCGATGTACCAGGACGAATACATCCTCGGCTTCCAGAAGGCGCTGACGGATCACTTCTCGCTGGGCGTTCGCGGTATCTACCGTGACCTGAAGGCCGCGATCGACGACAACTGCGACTACACCGCACTGTTCCGCGCCGCTGGCTTCGAGCAGGACGACACGGGCGGTTGGACGGAAGATGGCGGCGCCACGTACGCCGTGCTTCCGGGCGACGGCTTCCCGTACTGCCGCATGTTCAACCCGGGCAAGGACGCGATCTTCCTGACCGACTTCTACAACGACGGCACGCTGCGTTCGACGACGGTGACCGGCTCCACGCTGAGCCCCGACGCGAAGCGTACGTACTCGGCCATCGAGTTCTTCTTCGACGGCAACTGGGACAAGTTCTTCCTCCAGGGTTCGTACACGTACGCCAAGTCGAAGGGCAACACCGAAGGTGGCGTGAAGTCCGACATCGGCCAGAACAACACCAGCGTCACGCAGGACTTCGACTACATCGAGCTGACGACGGACACGTACGGCTACCTGCCGAACGATCGCCGCCACAGCCTGAAGCTGTTCGGCAACTACTCGATCACGGATGAGTGGTCGGTCGGTGCGAACCTGCTGGTGCAGTCGGGCCGTCCGCTGAACTGCCTCGGCACGCTCGACCGCGATCCGGGCCGCGTCCCGGGCACGCCGCCGAACCCGGATTCGTTCGACCCGCATCCGTACGGTTCGTCGTTCATGCGCTGCCTGAACACGCCGACGCCGCGCGGCACCGCCGGTCGTCTGCCGTGGACCACCAACGTCGACATGAACGTTGCCTGGGCCCCGTCGTTCGTCGAAGGCCTGCAGTTCAAGATGGACGTGTTCAACCTGTTCAACTCGCGCAAGGTCACTTCGGTCAGCGAAATCGCCGAAGACGCCGCGACGGGCGACAACCTCTCGACGTACCTGCTCCCCACGTCGTTCCAGGCGCCGCGTTCGGTCCGCTTCATGGTGCAGTACGACTTCTAAGCACCCGCGGTTGATGCAAGCAACATGAGAGCGGCCGCCTTCGGGCGGCCGCTTTTTTTTGTGCGTCGCGCGCGGCCGCCGCGGCCGTTATCCTGTCGGTCTTTTCCGCAGGTTTCCGCCCAAATGCAGCAGGAACTCGACCGCCTCTGGCGGCAGGCGCAAGCCTTCGAAGCCCAGGGCGACTTCGCCCAGGCGCGCACGCAGTACGAAGCGATCCTGGCCATCGCGCCGCGGCAGCCGGTCGTGCACCTGCGCCTGTCCGACATCGCGCAGCGCGAAGGCCGTTATCGCGACGCACGCAACGCCGCGCTCGCGGCCGCGGACATCGTGCGCGACATGCGCCGCTGGGAAGTGCTGCCCTTCGCGACGCTCCGCCTGCTCGCCTTCGACGAACGCGATCGCGTGCGCGAACTCATCCTCGGCGCCGACTGGTCGCAGCCGGCATTGCTGTCGCAGGCGGTCGTGCTGTCGCAGCACCTGTGGCTGATCGACGAACCCGAACATGCGCTGCGCTTGCTCGACACGGCGCAACAGCGTGCGCGTCCGCATCCGATGATCGAATACTCGCGCGCCAATGCGCTGCGCAATTCCGGGCGACTGAAAGAGGCGACCGACGCACTGGAGCGTGCGATCGCGCTCGCGCCGAACGACGCGCTCGCGCACTGGACGCTGGCCTACCACGAGAAGGCCGATCCGCCGGGTCGTCGCATTGCACGCGTGCGTGCCGCGCTGGACGCCAATGCGCACGAGCCGCTTGCGAAGGCGCACCTGCATTACGCGCTGTTCAAGGAACTGGAGGATGCGGGTGAAGATGCCGCGGCCTTCAGCGAACTGGAGGCCGGCGCGCGCCTGATGCGTGCGCAACTGCGTTACGACGCGCAGGCCGAAGCGGCCGGCATCGATGCATTGCGCGCGCTGCCGGCCGTCGCGCCGCCGCCGACCGGCGAAGCGTTCGCGGCGCACGTGCCGATCTTCGTCGTCGGCATGCCGCGCACGGGCACCACCGTGCTCGAACGCATCCTCGGCAATCATCCGCACGTCGCCAGCGCGGGCGAACTCAATGCGTTCGTGCATGCGTTGTCGGAGGCGGGCGATCTGTTCGTTTCGTCGCCGCCGACGGCCGACATGGTGGCGCGCCTGCGCGAGGTCGACATGACCGTCGTGGGGCGCGAATACCTCGCACGCACGCAGCGCCGTTACGGTGCGAAGACGCACCTGGTCGACAAGACGCCGCTCAACGTCTTCCATGCCGGTTGGATCGCGCGCGCGCTGCCGCAGGCGAAGATCCTGTGCATGGTGCGCGAGCCGGTCGATGCGTGCTTCTCGAACTTCAAGGAAATGTTCTCCGGCGACGCCTACGCCTACAGCTACGACCTGGCCGAACTCGCCGGACATGCGCTGCGCTTCGGCGATCTCGTCGCGCATTGGGAGCGCACGCTGCCCGGTCGCTTCATGACCGTGTCGTACGAGGCGATGGTGTCGGATCCGTCGTCGACGGCGAAGGCCGCGATGGAATTCTGCGGGCTCTCTTTCGAGGCGAGCGCGGTGGACATCACGCGCAACACCACGTCGTCGTCGACGGCGAGCAGCTCGCAGGTGCGTGAAGCGATCCATGCGCGCGGCATCGGTGCGTGGCGTCGCCACGCCGATGCGCTCGCCCCGTTGATCGACCGCCTCGAGCGCACGGATCGCGGATGAGCGCGCGCGCCGGCGACGTGCAGGGCGATCCGCTCTGGCAGCAGGCCGAATGGCATGCGAGCCGGAAGGAATGGCCGCAGGCGATCGCCAGTTTCCAGGCGCTGCACGCGCGGCGCCCGAACGATGCGCGCGTGTTGGTGCAACTCTCGTACGTCCATTCGCTCGCGGGCGACTATCGCGCCGCGCGCGACTTCGCCCTGCGCGCTGCAGCCTTGGCGCCGCGCGAACCCGCGGTGGTGGCCGAACTCGTCGCGCGCCTGCGCACGTTCAACGCCGCACCCGCATTGCATGCGCTGCTGAAGGCGCAGGGCCCGGTGGATCGCATTCCGATTCCGCTGCTGCTCGCGATCGCGGCGCAATACAGCTACCTCAACGAACAGGAACGCGCGCTCGCCTTGCTCGACGAAGCGCGTCGTGGCGATCCCGATTTCCCGCCGACGCTGCTCGCGCGCGCGCAGGTGCTGATGTACCTCGGCCGCTTCGATGAAGCGCAGGTCGACGCGCGCGCCGCGGTCAAGCGCGCGCCCGAAATCGCGCAGGGATGGTGGTTGCTCTCGCGCCTGCAGAAGCAGACGCCGCAGGCGAACGTCGTTACCGAAATCCGCACGCAGATGCAGCGCCCCGGGCGACGCCCGCTGGAGATCGCGCAACTGGCCGAAGGCCTGCACAAGGCGCTCGACGATCTGGGCGACACGGAGGGCGCGTGGTCGGCGCTGGACCTGATGTGCCGCGCCAAGCGCAGCACGCTGGACTATCGCGCCGAAGACACGCGCGCGCTGGTCGATGCGCTCATCGCGATGCCGGCCGGCCCCGTGGCGCCGGCGATCGACGGTGCGCGCACCCCGATCTTCATCGTCGGCATGCATCGCTCCGGCACGACGCTGCTGGAACAACTGCTCGACGGCCATCCCGACGTCCGCGGGGTGGGGGAGTTGTACGACTTCACCGGGCAGATGCGTTGGGCGACCAACCACCATTGCCGCGGCGTCATCGACGCGACGATCGTCGAACGTGCGCCGGGCGCGGATTTCGCCGCCATCGGTGCGGGCTATCTGCGCGACATGGAATGGCGCCTGGGCAAGGAGCGCTGGTTCACCGACAAGCTGCCGTCGAACTTCCTCAACCTCGGTTTCATCCTGCGCGCGCTGCCCAACGCGAAGGTCCTGCACATGGTGCGCGACCCGATGGAGACGTGCTTCTCCAACCTGCGTGAGCTGTTCTCCGACGCCAATCCCTATTCCTACGACCAGCACGAGCTGGCCGCGTTCTACCACGAGTACAAGCGCCTGATGGCGCACTGGCATGCGGCGTGGCCGGGCCGCATCCACGACGTCGATTACGCGACGCTGACGCGCGATCCGGAAACCGTCATGCGGGGTGTCGCGAACTTCTGCGAGCTCGGGTTCGATCCGGCGATGCTCGCGATGCAGGAGCGCAAGCGCGGCGTGGCGACGGCGAGCGCGGTGCAGGTGCGCGACAAGGTCATCGCACGCGACGTGCCGAAGTGGGTGCCTTATCAGGCCCACCTGCAAACGTTGATCGAAGGGTTGCGCGAGACCTGACGGCGACGCGGGTGCATCAACCGCGGATCAAAGATCCTGCTGGTATTGCACGTAGGGCACGGTGCCCTGGTCTTCGGTGTCCGCCGGAAGCGCGAAGGGATTCTTGCCGCGCGTCACCACGTTTTCCGCACCGACCGTGAGCTGGCCGCGCCACGGGGTGCGCCAGGTGATGCCGAGGCCGAAGCCCTGGAAGTTGTCCGGCTGGCCCGGCACGTCGATGACGCGACCGATGATGTTGCCGCTGAAATTGCCGTAGCCGCCGCCCACGCTGAAGCTGCGGGTGTTCCAGCGATCTGCGAGTTCCGGCACGTCGGACACCGACACCAGGCGGGCTTTCGCGATCGTGCCGCCGATGGTGATGAAACCTTCGCGGCCGATGTTCTTCTGGCCGAACACGGCGACGTCGTGTTGTTCGACGCGTGCGCGCGCATTCGGGCTGAGCCACGCCGGCAAGGTTTCCTGGCCGGTGCCGACGCTCAAACCCACGCGGCCGCCGGTGGTGCTGAAGGCGGTGGTCGCGTTGATGTGGCGGCTGTCCGTCGGCTCGTCGAGCGAGGCGAGCAGGCAGTGGTTGGCGAGGTTGGAAATCGCCGCGGCCACGCCGGTCTTGCGATCGCAGAGCAGGCCGAGCGAATCGCCGGCATCGAGGCCGAACGCGGTATCGAGCGCGCCTTCGCTGAATTGCTTGCGGATGCCGATGGAGTTCTGCGTCGGCTCGAGCAACAGCACCGCTTCGACCTTGCCCGTCGCCTGGTTCCAGACGGGCAATTCCACCGTGCCGTCCTTGCTGCGCGATTGCGCGTGCGCGCCCGCCGCCGCCACGAAGGCGATGAGGGCAATGCACAGGCGCTGGCGGAGCGAGCGTCGCATGGCGGCTTGTGACCCGGTGGGCCGGTCGAAGTTCCTGTAGCGGCGGTTGTCTGAATCCTAGTCCGTTTATGTTTATTTAACAATCATCCGGAGGCAAAAAAGTGCACCCGGAGCGGGATCGGCGTCCCGTTACTGCATTCGTTCGGGGGCGGGCATGGGCGCCGAGCCCAGGGCGAACAGCCCCGCGATCTCGGCCGCCGTGAAGGCGTAGCCTTGCCCACAAAACTCGCAACGCACCCGCGCGGTTCCGTCGGCCACGGACGCTTCCGCCTCCTCCTGGCCCAGGGACTGCAGCATCGCTTCCACCCGCTCCCGCGAGCAGGAGCAGCCGAAGCGCAGGGGCTTGTCGGCCAGCAGCTCCGGGGCCTCTTCGTGGAAGAGGCGGTGGAGCAGGGTGGTGCGGGGGAGCTCGAGCAGCTCCCTGGCCGTGAGGGTGTCGAACAGGGCGCAGGCCCGGGTCCACCCGTCGGCATCGCCCGAGTCGCCGGGGAGCTTCTGGAGCATCAGGCCGGCGGCGCTGGTGTCGTCGGCGGCGAGCAACAGCTTGGTGGGCAGCTGCTCGGACTGGAGGAAATAGTGCTCGAAGGCCGTCCGCATTGTGCCGCCTTCCAGCGGGACGAGGCCCTGGTAGCGCTGGGGGTCGCGGCCGTGCGGGGTCGGGTTTTCGATGGTGATGGCGAGGATCGGATCGGGCCCGAGGTCGCTCAACCCCTGCGGCGCGGGCTGCTCGTCGTCGAACTGCGCGATCCCGCGCAGCGTGCCCGCCGCCGTGCATTCGGCGAACAGCGTGCGCAGCGCGCCATTGCCGCGCAGTTGCACGGACAGGCGGCCATCGACCTTCGCGTGGCCGGTGAACAGCGCCGCCGCGGCCGTCGCCTCGCCGAGCAGGCGCGCGATGCTGGCCGGGTACGGGCCTTGTTCGGAGGTGGCCACGCGGTCGCGGATCTGGCGCCACGTGGCGTCGAGGTGCACGCGCACGCCGCGAACACCGGCTTCGGGGAGGAGGAAGCGCGTCAGGCGGTCGTCGTTGCCTGCGGCGTCGTGCGGGGCGGGGGCGTCGGGCATCTGGTCGGAAATTTTCATCGGCAATATGTCGCGCCGTCGTGAGGTGCGCGAGCGGCGATAATGCGCGCCGCGCGTACGACGGGGGAAGGACGTGGTTTCGGGAACAAGCACAGATGGGGCCGGCCCGCGCCGGACGCAAGCGCGTCCCCGCCGTCGATGGCTGAGGTGGCTGTTGCTCTCGCCGCTGGTGTTCGCGCTGCTGACCACCGCGCAGGTGCTCGTGCTGCGTTTCGTCGATCCGCCGCTGAGCGCGTTCATGATCGCGCGCCACTTCAAGGCCATCGGCGAAGGCGACTGGTCCTACCGCACGCGTTACGACTGGCGCGACCTGGATGCGATCGCGCCGGCGTTGCCGGTGTCGCTGGTCGCCGCCGAAGACCAGAACTTCGCGACGCACCACGGATTCGACCTCGACGCGATCGAGAAGGCGCGTGCGCACAACCAGCGCATGATCGAACGCGCGGAGAAACGGGGCACGCCGGTCAAGCGCCTGCGCGGTGCGAGCACGATCTCGCAGCAGACCGCCAAGAACTTGTTCCTGTGGAGCGGCCGCAGTTGGGTGCGCAAGGGATTGGAAGCCTGGTACACGGTGCTGATCGAAGCCTTGTGGCCCAAGCACCGCATCCTCGAGATGTACGCGAACATCGCCGAATTCGGCGACGGCACCTATGGCGCACAAGCCGCGTCGGTGCGCTTCTTCAATCGCGATGCGAGCCGGCTTACGGCCAACCAGGCCGCGCGCCTGGCGGCGGTGCTGCCCAATCCGCGTCGCTACGACGCCGGCAAGCCCGGGCCCTACGTGCTCAAGCGCAGCGCGGCGATCCAGCGCCAGGCCGGTCACCTGGGCGGCGCGGCCTGGCTGCGCACGCTCGATTGACCGCTTGCCCGCTCTGACCTTGGACTAACATCGCCGCATGGAAGCGCATCGCACCGACGAGTTCGCCCGCCGCACGCAGGCCCCCGGCCTGACCGTGCTCGTCGCGGCCTACAACGAGGCCGAAGCGCTTCCGCTGCTGCATCCGCGCCTGCAGGCCGTGCTCGACGGCCTGGCGCAGGACGGGCTTTCGGGCCGCGTGCTGTACGTCGACGACGGCAGCCGCGATGCGACGTGGACGGTGCTGCAATCGATCGCCGCCACGGATGCGCGCGTCGCGCTGCTGCGCCTGTCGCGCAACTTCGGCAAGGAAGCCGCGCTCACCGCGGGCCTGGACCATGTCGGCGACGACGCCGTGTTGATCCTCGACGCCGACGGACAGGATCCGCCGGAACTGATCCCGCAGTTCGTCGCGAAGTGGCGCGAAGGCTTCGACGACGTGCACGGCCAACGCCAGGCGCGCGAAGGCGAGACCTGGGCCAAGCGCGCGACGGCGCATGCGTTCTATCGCGTGATCGGCCGCCTCTCGCGCACGCCGGTGCCCGCCGACACCGGCGACTTCCGCCTGCTCTCGCCGCGCGCGGTCGCTGCACTGCGGCAACTGCGCGAACGCAATCGCTTCATGAAGGGCTTGTTCGGCTGGGTCGGCTTCCGGCAGGTCGCGATCCCGTACGTGCGCGCGGCGCGCAGCGCGGGCCAGACCAAGTTCAACTTCTGGCGGCTCTGGAATTTCGCGATCGAGGGCATCACCGGCTTCTCGACCGCGCCCCTGCGCGCGGCCACCTACATCGGCCTGCTCACCGCGCTGTTCGCCTTCCTCTACGCGGTCTGGGTCATCGTGAAGGCGCTGGCCTGGGGCGACCCCGTCGCCGGCTGGCCGACGATGATGGTCGTGATCCTGTTCCTCGGCGGCGTGCAGCTGATCGCGCTGGGGACGATCGGCGAATACCTCGGCCGTCTGTACGAGGAGGCCAAGCAGCGCCCCCTGTACCTCGTGGATGCCTGGCGGCCGGCGAGGGGAGTATCCTCGGGGCAGGTGCCAGCTCAGGGACACGACGATGCGCACGGTACGCCACCTGCTCGAATCGAAAGCGCCTGAGGTCTTCGCGATCGGGCCCGACCAGCCGGTCCTCGATGCGATCAAGCTGATGGCCGAAAAACGCATCGGCGCGCTGCTGGTGATCCAGGGCGGCCGCCTCGTCGGCATCGTTTCCGAACGCGATTACGCACGGAAGGTCGTCCTGCAGGGACGTTCGTCGGCGACCACGCCGGTGTCGGACATCATGACGCGCGAAGTGGTGCGCGTCGGCCTCTCCGACACCGCCGACCATTGCATGCAGATGGTGACCGACAAGCGCATCCGCCACTTGCCCGTCGTCGATGGCGAGTCGGTGCTCGGCGTGATTTCGATCGGCGACCTGGTGAAGGCCGTCATCGAAGACCAGCAAGTCGAGATCGATCAGTTGCAGCGGTACATCGCGAGCTGACGCGCCTTACTGCGCGCTGCCGTTACTGGGCATATTTCCCGCCGCATTGCGGCGCGTCCTTGCCGCCGCCGAGTTCGAGCGTCGCCAGCAACGCTGCCGGCGGTGCGACGCTGCCCAGCGTCAGCGCGATCGCCGCGCGCAAGCCCACGCGTTTCATGTCCGGCCGGAACGTCGGATCGCGGAACGTGCCATCGACCAGCAAAGGCGCGCGGAACGAGAACAGGCTGCGATCCTTCGGCCGCGGACGCAGGCGCAGATCGAAGGTCTCGTCCTTCATGCTGATCGAGCCATCGCCGACGATGATCGTATCCGTCGTGTCGAACGCCAGGCTTCGCGTCTGCATGACGCCATCCTTGACGGTGAAGTCGCCGAACGCGCAACGGATCGGGATCTTCTTGTCGCCTTCGACCAGGAATTTCAGCGCCTCGGCGATGTCGATGCCGGCGAACTCCATCAGCAGGTTGCTGATCTGCCCCTTGCCCATGCCCAGTTGCGCTTCGCCGTTCGAAGTGCCGAGCATGCGCGCGATCGAATTGCCCGTGCCGGTGATGTGGATGTCGCCGCCAATGCGGCCGACCGCATCCTTCGTCAATTCCACCGTCGGCAACAGTTCGGCGAGGTGCAGGTTGCGCACCTGCATGTCGGCGCGCGTGCGGATCGGTGATTCGCGCGCATCCATGCGGATGGTCGAACGAATGTCGCCGCCGGCGACGCCGAAGTTCAACGGGTCCAGTCGCAACAGGCCGGCATCGAGGAACAGGTGCGCGTCCATGTCGTCGATCGGCAACTTCGGTGCATTGATGCGTTGCGCTTTCCAACGCACGTCGGCATCCATCGCGCGCAGCTTGTCGAGTTCGTACGGATGATCGGGCAACACGCGGGCCTTCGATGCTTCGGCGGCGGCTAGCTTGCGTTGTTCCGGCGTCGCCGTTTCGCCGTTGCCGGCCGCGGGCGGCTTGCCGATGAAACCGGCGAGGTCGTCGAAGTCCAGGCGCTTGGACACGAGATTCGCCTTGAGGATCGGGCGCGTGCGACCCGTTTCGAAACTCGCGTCGCCGCCCAGGTCGCTGTCGCCGAGACGTCCGGTGAAATCGTCGTAGTGCCAGATGTTGCCGGTGTCGCGGGTCTTCGTGCGGCTGGTCGGCGTGACTTCGCGCGTGAGCCGGCCGTCGAAGGAATACGGCGGGGAATCCGGAATTGCGAGGCCGACCAGGGGATAGAGCTCGGCAAGGTTCGGGCCCGACAGCGCGAACTTCAGGTCGAAGCCACGCAAGCGAATCGGATCGAGCAGCGTGCCGCGCGCGTGCGCCTTCGTGTTGCCCGCGGTGGCATGCACATCGATGCGATAAGGACGCATGGTGTCGCGCAGTGCGAGCGGTGCATCCGCGCGTCCGTGCATGCGGAACTTGCGCGCCTGCCATTGTCCGCCACCTTCGGCGATCACGGGCGGGGCTTTCGAATTCGGATCGCGCAGGTCGCTCTTGAGCGCGATGGCGATGTCGGTCTTGTTCGGCGCATCGATGAAACGCACGCGGCCGTCGTCGATCCACAGCGCGCCGTAATGCGTCGTGCCGGTCGAAGGCTCGCCGAAGGCCCAGTTGCCGACGTGGTTCGGGCCGTATTCCAGGCGCAGTTGCGGTTTACGCAGGCGGATCTCGGGAATGCGCACTTCGCGATGGAAGAGCAGCGGCTTGAGTTCGATCGCCAGCTGCAGGCACTCGGCTTCCGCCATCGTCGGTTCTTTCGACCACGCGGCGTTGCCGAAGCGGAACCCGCCGATCTGCACGAGCGGCGTCCAGCCGAAACGATCGACATCGAGGTTGCCGGTGATTTCGAACTTGCGCCCCGTGCGCGCTTCGACCTGGCGCTCGACGAGCGGCTTGAACCAGTTCCAGTCCCAGAAGATCAGCAGCAACACGATCGCCAGTGCGAACACGCCCAGCGCGGTCCACCACGGGTGTCGCTTGATCGTGCGCAGATCTGGCGGTTGCATCGCACCACCATCCCGGCGCACCCGTGGAATAGCGGTGAACGTGTTGCGCGCGATTCAGTGAAGGCGCGTCGTCACGCCGAGACGTGCACCTGCGCCAGCACCGCGATGTAGTGGCACACGCTGCCCGCGACGACGAACAGGTGCCACACCGCGTGCGAATACCGCATCGAGGGCCGGTGGTAGAACACGGTGCCCAGCGTGTACGCAATGCCGCCGGCGAGCAGCCAGCCGAAGGTCCACGCATCCAGCGCCTGCCACACGGGCTTGATCGCGAGCAGCACGAGCCAGCCCATCGCGACGTAGATCGCGGTCGACAGCAGTTTGAAGCGACCGGTAAAGAAGAGCTTGAACGCGATGCCCGCGGCGGCCAGCGACCAGATGGCGATGAAGAGGGTGCGGCCGAGGTCGCCGCGCAGGCCGACGAGCGTGAAGGGCGTGTAGGTGCCGGCGATCAGCAGGTAGATCGCGCAGTGGTCGAACACCTTGAGCGCGGACTTGGCGCGCGGCTGCTGGATCGCGTGGTACAGCGTGGAGGCGATGTAGAGCAGCAGCAGGCTGATCGAGAAGACGATCGCGGCGGCGAGTTGCCAGCCGTCGCCATGCAGCGCGGCGAGCGCGACCATGATCGCGCCGCCGGCCAGGGCCAGGAGCGCACCCACGCCGTGGGTGAGTGCGCTGACTTGTTCTTCGCGGAGGGCGGCGTCCATCGCTGGAGAATGTAACCGGACGCGTGGAGTTTTTGCTCTCGCGCCGAAAGCAACCCCTCCCCAGCCCTCCCCTGCAAGCAGGGGAGGGGGTTACTCGACCGCGATCGCGTGCGCGTGCTCGCGGGTCGCCATGAACGTCACGGCGGGCGCGCGTTCCTGCGCCAGCTGCAAGTTCACGCGCGTGGGGGCGAGGTAGACCAGTTGCCCGGCGGCGTCGAGCGAAAGGTGCATCGCGTTCTTCTCGCGGAACTCTTCGAGCTTCTTCGCATCGTCGCAGCGGATCCAGCGTGCGGTCGCGACCTGCACCTGTTCGAACGTGGCGTCCACGCCGTATTCGTCCTTCAGGCGATAGGCCACCACGTCGAACTGCAGCGTGCCCACCGCGCCGAGGATCAGATCATTCGACATCAACGGGCGGAAGAACTGCGTCGCGCCTTCTTCCGACAACTGCGCCAGGCCCTTCTGCAATTGCTTGAGTTTGAGCGGATCGCGCAGCCGCGCGCGGCGGAACAACTCCGGCGCGAAGTTCGGAATGCCCGTGAACGACAGCATTTCGCCTTCGCTGAAGCTGTCGCCGATCGAAATCGTGCCGTGGTTGTGGATGCCGATGACGTCCCCGGGATAGGCGGTCTCGACGATCTCGCGGTCGCTCGCCATGAAGGTGAGCGCGTTTGCGAGCTTCACTTCCTTGCCGGTGCGGCCCTGCATCGCCTTCATGCCCGCGGTGAACTTGCCCGAGCAGATCCGCATGAACGCCACGCGATCGCGATGCTGCGGGTCCATGTTCGCCTGGATCTTGAACACGAAGCCCGACAGGTGCGGCTCGTACGGGCCGACTTCGCGCGTCGTCGTCGCGCGCGGCTTCGGCGGCGGTGCGTGTTCGACGAAGAAGTCGAGCAGCAGTTGCACGCCGAAGTTGTTGACGGCCGAACCGAAGAACACCGGCGTCTGCTTGCCGGCCAGGTACGCAGCCGGGTCGAAGGGATGCGAGGCGCCCTGCACGAGTTCGAGTTCGTCGCGCAGTTCGGCCAGCATCGGCGCACCGATGCGCGCTTCCAGGCCCGGATCGTCGAGCGAGGGGAAGATCGTCGAATCCTGGCGCGTGAAGTTGCGGCCCTGTTCGTACAGATGCACTTCGCCCGTCACCAGGTGCACGACGCCCTTCAGGCGCTGGCCCATGCCGATCGGCCAGGTCACCGGTGCGCACTGGATGCCGAGCACGGATTCGACTTCGTCGAGCAGGTCGATCGGCGGCTTGCCTTCGCGATCGAGCTTGTTGATGAAGGTCATGATCGGCGTGTCGCGCAGGCGGCACACCTCCATCAGCTTGATCGTGCGTTCCTCGACGCCCTTGGCGACGTCGATGACCATCAGCGCGGAGTCCACCGCGGTGAGCACGCGATAGGTGTCCTCGCCGAAGTCGGCGTGGCCGGGCGTGTCGAGCAGGTTGACGATGCGGCCTTCATACGGGAACTGCATCACCGACGAGGTCACCGAGATGCCGCGCTCCTTTTCCAGCGCCATCCAGTCGGACGTCGCGTGGCGCGCGGCCTTGCGGCCCTTGACCGAGCCGGCCATCTGGATCGCGCCGCCGAACAGCAGCAGCTTTTCGGTCAGCGTGGTCTTGCCGGCGTCGGGGTGCGAGACGATCGCAAAGGTTCGCCGGCGCGCGGCTTCGAGGGAGACATCGGACATGGCGACGGTGCGCGTGGGCGCACGGGGGGCGAAGAGAGCCCGCGATTCTACCAGCGCGCACTACCAGCGGCCGGTCAGGGCCGGTCGGTCACGCCCGTCATGCGGAAGGGGATCGACTCCAGCCGCATCCCGCGGTTCACCTGCACCGCGAAGTGCAGGTGCGGCCCGCTGGTGAAGCCCGTGTTGCCCGACAGGCCGATCCGCTGGCCGGCGCGCACGCGTTGCCCGGCGCGCACGAGCACGCCCTCGGTGCGCAGGTGCGCGTACAGGGCCATCGTGCCGTCGTCATGGAGGATGCGGACGTAGTTCGCGCGGCCGCCGTATTTCTCCAGGTCCAGGCCGGCCTTGTCGAAATCCGATTCGACCTGCATCACCGTGCCGCCGCGCGCGGCGTACACCGGCGTGCCCTGGGGCGCGCGGAAGTCGATCGCGAACCGGTTCTGGACGTCTTCATGGCTGAAGCGCCCGTTGAAGCCCTGTTCGATGCGCAGGTGTTCCTTCGGGATCGGCAGCAGGTAGTCGACATCCTGCGGCCTGGCGCGCGGATCGCCCGGCACCACGTCCATGCTCAGGCCGAACTCCGCGGTGCCTGCCTGCGCGGGCATCAGCCGCGACAAGAGCACCGTGGCATTGGCCGGCACGGTGGCGCGCGCGGGGAGTTCGGGTTCGCCGCGCGTGTTCACCGCGCGCGTGAATTTCAGCAGCACTTCCACCGGCCCGGCGATCGCGTTGTCGGCGAAGGCGAGCGATGCGCCTTCTTCGCGTTCCAGGCGCAGGCGCGCCATCGCGCCGGGTTCGGCGCGCACGGGGATGACCTTCACCTGTGCGCCGTTCTTCGCCGCCTCGACGGGCGGGTGATCGCCGTAATGGACGATGCCGTTCTTGTCGACCCAGCGATACACCTTGCCCGCCTGCGCGGACAGCGCGACGCACGCGAGCATCGCGCACGCCACCACCACCGGCCAGCGCAGTCCGGCGCCCATCGTCAGTCGACGCAATCCTGCGACAGGTGCAGTTCGCGCGCGACATCGCGCAGGTCGAACGCCGTCACCGCCTTGTCGTCTTGCACGGCGAACAACGCGCCGCCCGGGAATTCCGGCATCGCCGCGGCATGCAGCGTCACGCCGTCGGTGTGCGCGGTGACATCGCCGCGGAAGGTGCCGCGCGGTTCGAGCGTCACGCGATCGAACAGATGAAACAGCGTCAACGGCGCGAGCTGGTCGACCGCGATCCAGTAACCGCCGCCGCCCGTGCACGTCCACAACACCACGCCTTCGGCCTCGGCGGCGAAGCTGTCCTGCGGAAGGCTGCGACCGGTGTACTGGCCGGAGAAGCTGTATTCGCGCAGCGTGGATTCGTGGCGGCGATCTTCGTCCGCGACGAGCAGGCGGTCGTTCGCGCGATCGCCGGCGATCGATTCGACCATGCGCAGGGCGCTGGCTTCCTTCGTGTCGCCGAACGCACCGCCGTAGGTGGCGCGCAGGCGGCCATCCTGGTCGAACTGCACGCGATAGCGGCGCACGCGCTGGTCGAGTTCCTTCAGCGGCGGCACTTCGTCGAAATTCTTGCCGTACATGAAACTGTCGGTGACGTAGACCTCGAGTTCGCCCGGTTCGGTCTCGTTGACCCACAGGCCGTAGGGGCTGCGCAATTCGTTCTCGCCGAAGAAACCGACGAACGTGAAGTCGGGGAGCTTCAACACCTGCACGCGGTGATTGTCGCGCTCGACGACGAAGACGTAATCGCCATACACGGCGATGCCGTTCGGGCGGTCGAACTGGCCTTCGCCCTTGCCTTCGCTCCCGAAGGTGCGCAGCAGCGTGCCGTCGCCGGCGTCGTACACCGACAGGCGATGCGACGACTTGCCGGTCGCGATCAGCCAGGTCAGGCCGTCCTCGGATTGCCAGGTGGCGAGGGAATCGAGTTCCTCGGCCGGCGTTTCCTGCGAGACGAACCGTTCGCGGATTTCCATGGGCGCAGGCGCGCCGGCGCTGGCCGCATCGGCGGGAACGGTGGCTTTCGGGGCCGGGGCGGAGCCGCAAGCGGCGATGAGAAGGGTGCCCAGGACGACGGGCAGGCATCGGATGGGGGAAGGCATGGTGCGAAGTATGGCTGAGCGTGAATGGGTGTTGGCAACACGGCCATCACGTTTATTTGGAGGCATCGCTTCATCGGCATGAAGCGATTGACAATCGCGAAATGGCCGTGCATCCTGCGGCCATCCATCGAGACCGGCTGAGGGACAGGCCCGCAGACGCCGGGGCAACCGCGACATCGCGCAAGCGATGGCGTTGGTGCCAAATCCTGCGGGGGCCTTTGCGCCCACCGGCAGATGGATCGACGCCCGCGCCACGTGCGCGGTCTTCGATTCGCATCGCCACCCCCGCAACGCTCGATGGCCTCCCACCGCCAGGAGCGTTGCAATGCCCGCCGCCGCGATTCGAATCCGCCAAACCCCGCCTGTCCTTCGCGTCGTGTCCGAACGCGCCCCCGATGCGCAGCGCGGCGAAACCACGCTGATCCTCTCCCTCAAGCACGGCGGCACGCACGAGGTGCGCCTGCGCTGGGAAACGCGTGGCGCCGCGCACCTGCCGGTCGTCGCGGTACTCGGTGGCATCTCCGCCAATCGCCACGTCGCCGCTTCGCACGCGTATCCCGAGCGCGGTTGGTTCGAAGCGCAGGCCGATGCGCGTTGGCTCGCGGCGCATCGCGTGGTGTCCTTCGACTGGGTCGGCAGCGACGGCGCGCTCGACGCACCGATCGACACGGTGGATCAAGCCGCCGCGCTCGCCGCGGTGCTCGACGTGCTCGGCATCGACACGCTCGATGCGATCATCGGCTGCTCCTACGGCGCGATGGTGGGCTTGGCGTTCGCCACCGCGCATCCGGCGCGCGTGCAGCACCTGATCGCCATCGCCGGCGCGCATCGCCCGCATCCCTTCGCCAGTGCGTGGCGCGCGCTGCAGCGCAATGTCGTCGCGCTCGGGCAACTGCAGTGCGACGAAGCGCAGGGCCTCTCGCTCGCACGCCAGCTTGCGCTGTTGAGCTATCGCACGCCGGAGGAATTCGGCGTGCGCTTCGATGCGACCCCCATCCTGGAGAGCGGCAGCGCGCGCTGCGCCTCCGAAGCCTGGCTCGCCGAACGCGGCGCGGCCTGGGCGCAGAAAACCTCGGCGACGGCGTTCGTGCGCCTGTCGGAATCCATCGACCTGCACGACCTCCTCCCCTCCCACGTGCGGGTTCCGACGACGCTCGTCGCCTTCGCCGAGGACCGACTCGTTCCACCCGACGACATCCGCGCGCTCGCCGCCGGCATCGCCGCGCCGGTGCGCCTGCAAGTGCTGCATTCGCCGTACGGGCACGATGGATTCCTCAAGGAACCCGAAGCGATCGCGCAGGTGCTTGCGCGTGCGCTCGACTGTTGCGAGGAGGCGTGCGCATGAGCGTCGTGCATCCCTGTACCGTCGCGGTGCGTGCGGGCATCGATCGCGACGAGGCCTACGGCGCCGTCGTGCCGCCGCTGGTGCTCTCGTCGAACTTCAGCTTCGCCGGCTTCGACGACAAGCGTCGCTACGACTACACGCGCAGCGGCAATCCCACGCGCGACCTGCTGGCCGATGCGCTCGCCGAACTCGAAGGCGGCGCCGGCGCGGTCGTGACGGCCACGGGCATGGCGGCGATCACGCTCGTGCTCAACGCGTACCTGAAGCCGGGCGACGTGTTGGTCGCGACGCACGATGCGTACGGTGGGAGCTGGCGCCTGTTCGATGCGCTCGCGCGCAAGGGACACTTCGAACTCGTGCTCGCCGACCTCGCGGATCCGCGCGCATTGACCGCGGCGCTGGATCGCAAGCCGGCGCTCGTGTGGATCGAGACGCCCAGCAATCCGCTGCTGCGCATCACCGACCTGCGCTTCACCATCGAAGCCGCGCATGCGGCCGGTGCGCGCACCGTCGTCGACAACACCTTCCTGTCGCCCGCATTGCAGCAGCCGATCGCGTTCGGCGCGGATCTCGTCGTGCATTCGACGACGAAGTACATCAACGGGCACAGCGACGTCGTCGGCGGCGCGGTCATCGCACGCAACGCGGAAGATCATCAACTGTTGACCTGGTGGGCGAACGCACTCGGCGTCACCGGCGCGCCGTTCGACAGCTTCCTCACGCTGCGCGGCTTGCGCACGCTCGGTGCGCGCATCCGTGTGCACCAGGAAAACGCGCACGCGATCGCGGCGTTGCTCGACGATCATCCGGTCGTGCGTGCGGTCCACTATCCGGGCCTGTCGCGCCATCCGGGACATGCGCTGGCCAAACGCCAGCAATCGGGGTTCGGTGCGATGTTGTCGCTGGAACTCGAGGGCGGCGTCGACGCCGTGCGCGCGTTCCTCGACGGCCTGCGTTGCTTCACGCTCGCCGAATCGCTCGGTGGCGTGGAGAGCCTGGTCGCGCATCCGGCGACGATGACGCACGCGGCGATGTCGGCCGAAGCGCGCGCCGCGGCCGGTATCGGCGAAGGCTTGCTGCGCCTGTCGGTCGGCATCGAACACGCGGACGACCTGCTCGCGGACATCGCCGATGCGCTCGAACGCGCGCATGCGGTCGTGCGTGAACAGCGCCGCGAGGTCGCGACGTGATCCGACTGGCGCTCCTCGGCACGGGCAATGTCGGGCAAGCGGTGATCGCACGACTCGAAGCGCTCGACGACCCGGGCCTGTGTTTGGTCCACATCTCGAACACGCGCGTGACCGTCGGTCCGTCGCTGCGCGAATCCGCCCCGCACGTCGTGCTCGACGCCACCGCCAGCGACGCCGTCGCCGCGCGCCATGCCGATTGGCTCGCGCGCGGGTGGCATGTGGTCACGGCGAACAAGCTAGGGCGCGGCGCTTCACTCGCACGCGCGGAAGCGATCGAAAACGCCTGTCACGCGAGCGGTGCGCGCTATGGCGATGCCGCGACCGTCGGCGCGGGTCTGCCGCTTCTGCGCAGCCTGCGGGCGCTGCAGGTCGGCGGCGATGCGATCCATGGCGTCGCAGGTGTGTTGTCGGGGTCACTCGCCTGGTTGCTCGCGCGTTTCGACGGCAGCGTGCCGTTCTCGACGCTCGTGCGCGAAGCGCGCGCGGCCGGTTACACCGAACCCGATCCGCGCATCGATCTGTCCGGCGAAGACGTACGCCGCAAGTTGCTGATCCTCGCGCGCGCGGCCGGCGTGCCGCTCGAAGCCGACGCGGTGCAAGTGGAATCGCTCGTCCCGCAAGCGCTTGCGCAGGCCGACGACATCGACGCCGCACTCGACGCCCTCGACGCCCCGATGCATGCACGCCTGGACGCCGTGCGCGAAGGCCGCCTGCATTTCGTCGCGCGCTGGCGCGACGGCATCGCACGCGTGGGACTAGAGACCTTGGCGCCCAACGATCCGCTGGCAGCAGGCAGCGGCACGGACAATCGCGTCGCCATCCATTCGGCGCGCTACGCGCATCAACCGCTCGTCATCCAGGGCCCGGGTGCGGGCGCCGAAGTCACGGCGGCCGCGATGCTCGACGATGTGTTCGCGCTGCGCGATCAACCGACTTTCGCGGGCACCAGGTCTTCGAAGAACGTCGCGATCGGCATCGGCCGCGCGATCGCGTAACCCTGCGCGAAATCCACGCCCATCGCGCGCAGGCTGTCGAGCTGCGCGATGGTTTCGGCCTGCTCGGCGACCGTGCGCTTGTCGAGCACGTGCGCGATTTCGGTGATCGAACGCACCACCGCATCGGCGAGTTCCGACTTGCCGAGGTCGCGCACGAAGCTGCCGTCGATCTTCAGGTAATCGACGTCCAGGTGCTGCAGGTAACCGAACGAGCAGAAGCCCGTGCCGAAGTCGTCGAGCGCGAGACGGCAGCCGAGATCGCGCATGCGCTGGATGAAGCGCTGCGCGCGCGTGCGGTCGCGCACGACGCTGGTTTCGGTGATTTCCAGGCACAGGCGTTCGGGCGGCACGCTGCTGTGGCGCAGGCGCGCGGCGAAGTAATCGTGGAATTCCTCGTCGACGAGCGTGCCGCCGCCGAGGTTGATGCCGCAATGGTGGATGCTCGATGCGTGCTCGGGATGCGTTTCCAGCCACTGCAGCACCGCTTCGACCACGTAGCGATCCAGGCGCGGCCCGAGGCGATAACGCTCGGCGGCGGCGATGAGTTCCGCCGGCGCGCGCACCTGGCCCTGCGCATCGGTCCAGCGCAGCAGGATCTCGATGCTGCGCTTGGTGGACGACGCCGGATCCAGCGGGATGATCGGTTGGCAGAACAGGCTGAAGCGGCGCTGGTCGAGCGCTTCACGCACCTGCAGCGCCGAGCGCATCGATGCGGTGCGTAGCTTCAGTTCATCGCCTTCGCGCGAGGCGGCGACCAGGCGATTGCCGCCGTATTCCTTCGCCGCGAAACACGCTGCATCCGCGTGCGACAGCAGGCTGTCGAAATCGCCGTGCGGTGCGTGGCTGTGCGCGATGCCGATGCTCGCCGCGGCGGTGAGCATCTGGTCGCCCCAGCTGATGCGCAGCCCGTCGATCGATGCCAGCAGGCGCCGGCCGCAGGTGATCGCCTGCGATTCGCTCACCGGCACGAGCACGGCGAATTCGTCGCCGCCCGTGCGCGCGACGAGCGCTTCCTCGCCGAACTCCGCGCCGACCATGCGGCCGACCGTGCGGATCATGTCGTCGCCCGCGACGTGGCTCGCCGAATCGTTGACGAGCTTGAAGTGGTCGAGGTCCAGGTACAGCAGGCTCAGGTCGGGGTCGGGCGTCTCGCCCGTGAGTCGCTCGCGCGCACGTTCTTCGAAGGTGCTGCGATTGAGCAGGCCGGTGAGCGGGTCGCGCGTGGCGCGCAGATAGAGCGCGGTCGCGGTGTGGCGTTGCTCGTAGGTCGCGACCGCGAGCATCACCGGGATCACCGAGATCAGCACGAGCAACAACATCAGTACCGAGGCATCGAGCAGCGTGAGCGGACGCGTGAAGCCGCCCAGGCCGAGCCCCGTGAGCAGGCTGATGAAGGTGACGACCAAGATCGTGCCGACCATCGTGGTCATCGGCGAGAAACGCACCGCGGCCCACAACAGCAGCGCGAGCGGCATGCTCACCAGGCCGAGCGCGTAGAGATTCCCGCTGCGTCCCGCGGTGACGATGCCCGCGAGCGAAAGCAGCAGGGCGATCGCCCAGACCACCTGTTCGCGGCGGCCGACGCGATCGCGCCACAGCCCTTCGCGCAATCCGCCCGGCCCGAGCAGCAGCGCGAACGCCGGCGCGAACGTGGTGATGCCGAGGATGTCGCCGAGCGCCCACAGCAACCAGACGCGCCCGGCATCGACGGGCGTCGTCATGCCCGCATGCAACAGGCCCGCGGTGCCGATGGTCGCGCTGGTCGCCGCGAGGATCAGGCCGCTGCGCAACAGCATCAGGCCGTCGGCGGTGCGCAGGTGCAGGCCGTCGGCGCGCTTGGCGCGTTCGCAATACCAACCCGCGGCCACGGCCGCGAGCGTGTTGCTCAGGATCGAATAGGGAACGAAGGCGAGGGGAACGGGCAGCACCGTCAGGTGCAATGCGATCACAGCGAAGGGCACGACCACCGCCCAGCGCTTGCCCCAACTGACGACCACGGCGAGCGCGATGCCCGAGCTCGGCCAGAACAGCGTGATGTCGTCGGGGGTGCGCAGGTACAACGACGCGAGTACCGCCCCGGCGTAATAAAGCCCGGTCAGCAGCAGGAAGCGGCGCAGCGTCCCCTTGGCGTCGGCCATGGGGCGAGTGTAGGGGGAAAAGCAGGGAACCGGGGAACCGGGAGCCGGGAACCGAACGCACTCCGGTTCCCGGTTCCCTGGTTCCCTGCTTTCAACACTCGATGACGTTGACCGCGAGACCGCCGCGCGAGGTTTCCTTGTACTTGTCCTGCATGTCCCGGCCGGTGTCGCGCATGGTCTTGATGACCTTGTCGAGCGAGACCTTGTGCTTGCCGTCGCCACGCAGCGCCATGCGCGAGGCATTGATCGCCTTCACCGCGCCCATCGCGTTGCGTTCGATGCAGGGGATCTGCACCAGGCCGCCGATCGGGTCGCAGGTCAGGCCGAGGTTGTGCTCCATGCCGATTTCGGCAGCGTTCTCGATCTGGCCCGGCGAGCCGCCGAGCGCGGCGGTCAGGCCCGCGGCCGCCATCGAACACGCCACGCCGACTTCGCCCTGGCAACCGACTTCCGCGCCGCTGATCGACGCGTTCTCCTTGTAGAGGATGCCGACGGCCGCGGCGGTGAGCAGGAAGTCGAACACGCCCTGTTCGTTCGCATTGGGGCAGAAGCGATCGTAGTAGTGCAGCACCGAGGGAATGATGCCGGCCGCGCCATTGGTCGGCGCGGTGACCACGCGACCGCCGGCGGCGTTCTCTTCGTTCACCGCGAGCGCGTAGAGGTTCACCCAGTCGAGCACGGTGAGCGGATCGCGCATCGCCGCCTCGGGGCGCACGGACAACTCGGCGAACAACGCCGGCGCACGGCGCTGCACGTGCAGGCCGCCCGGCAGCGTGCCGCTTTGACGGATGCCGCGCTGCACGCAGGACTGCATCGCGCGCCAGATCTCGCGCAGGTTGTCCTTGATTTCGTCGTCGCTGCGCCACGCATGCTCGTTGTCGAACATCAGTTGCGCGAACGTCTTGCCCGTCGCCTCGGCCTGCGCGAGCAGGTCTGCGCCGCTGTGGAAGGGATGCGCGAGTTCGGTGGTGTCGGCGACGATGCGGTCTTCCGCCGCTTCGTCCTGGTTGACCACGAAGCCGCCGCCGACCGAGTAGTAATCGCGCGTGGCGAGCACGTTGCCCTCGGCGTCGAACGCGGTGAAGCGCATGCCGTTGGTGTGGAAGGGCAGCTTCTGGCGCTTGTTCATGACGAGGTCCTGCTTCTCGTCGAACGCCACTTCATGCTTGCCGAGCAGGTTGATGCGCTTGGTGCCGCGGATGCGTTCCAGCGACGCCGGGATGATGTCCGGGTCGATCAGGTTCGGCATGTGGCCTTCCAGGCCCATGAGCACGGCCTTGTCGGTGCCGTGGCCGCGGCCGGTGAGCGCCAGCGAGCCGAACACTTCCGAGCGCACGCGCGCGACCTGCGACAACTTACCCGACGCATCGAGCCACTTCTCCGCGAACCGGCACGCCGCGCGCATCGGACCGACCGTGTGCGAGGAACTCGGTCCGACGCCGATCTTGAACAGGTCGAAGGTGCTGACGGCCATGGATTCACGGGACTGCTTGCGGGAAGCCCCTATTCTATTCCCCTCCCAGCCGCGATACCCGAACGCCACCACCATGCGCCTGCGTCTGTTCCAGCGCGACGACTGCCCCCTGTGCGACGAGGCCCTCGCGGTGCTCGCCGCCGCGCGCACGCCCGACTTCGAACCGGTGTGGATCGACGACGATGCCGAGCTCGAAGCCCGTTACGGCGAGCGCGTGCCTGTCCTGCGCGACGAGCTCAACGACGCCGAGCTCGACTGGCCGTTCACCGCCGACCGCGTCCGCGCCTTCGTGGGCTGATCACTTCGCCGCGAAGACGACCTTCGTGGCGACCTTGATCTCGTTGGGCAGCAGGGAGACATCGGCCCATTCGCCGCCCCCCACGCCGAACTCCAGGCGCTTCACCGTCGCGCTGCCCTGCAGCACGGGATGGGCGCCCGGTGTCCAGGTGAACGTGAGCGTCACCGGTTTGGTCACGCCGCGCAGCGACAGCGTGCCGTCGGCCGCATAGCGGTTGCCGCCGAGCGCGCGGAACTTCGTCGCCGTGTAACGCGCCTGCGGGAAACGCGCGCCGTCGAAGAACGCGGTGCCGCGCATCTCCGGATCCATCTCGTCGTTGCCGACGGTCGCGGTCGCGATGGGGATCGACACATCGAGCTTGCTGGAAGCCAGTTGCGCCGGATCGAAATGGAAGCTCGTCCTGAAGCCGGGGAAGCTGCCCGAGAACGGATCGCCCTGGTAGGTGCCCGAAAATTGCAGCGACGATCCGTTGGTCTGCACGTAGTCTGCGGCCCATGCGCCGAAGGAAGACGCGCACAACGCAATGGCGAGCGCGGCGCGGCGCACGAACGGACGATCAACCATGGCGGACATCCTCATCGGCGGACGGTGCAGGCAGCCAACCGCGCGGCAACATGCGCGCAAGCGTGGCGTCCCGCTGGAACAGGTGGTGGTAGAAGGCGGCGCCGGCGTGGACCAGCACCAGAAGGATCAACAGCCAGAACAGCGTTTCGTGCACGGTTTCGGTGAGTTCGTGCAGGTCGCGGTCGCGCCCGACGAGCGCCGGCACGCGGAACAAACCGAACCACCACAACGGAAACCCCGACGCGGAATTCATCACCCATCCGCTGATCGGCATCGCGAACAACAACACGTACAAGCCGATGTGCGAAACATTGGCGATGCGGTGCTGCCAACGCGGAACGGTGGGAATCGCAGGCGGCGTGCCGGCGTACAGGCGCCACAGCAGGCGCAGCGTCACCAGCGCGAGGATCGTCAAACCGATCGACTTGTGCAGCGCGAACATGCGCACCTTGTCGGGGCTGCTCGGCATCTCGACCATCGTCAGGCCGATGATCGCCATCGCCAGGATGCCGACCACGATGAGCCAGTGGAACAGTTGGCTCACGGCGCCCCAACGGTCCACGTTGCGCAGGCGCGGGGCGGGCGAATCGATCGGCATCGGGGCGCTCATCGTGGGCAGTGTGGGAGTTACGGTGTGGTGGTCGCGTTGGATGCGGGCGCGACCGTCGAGGTTCCCGCGGGCATGACTTGCGTCGACGGCTCGGGCGGCATCGCTTGCGTCGACGCTGCCGGCGGCGCGGCCTGCGTCGTCGGTGCGGCCACGCCGGAGGCGTCATCGCGCGTGCGCGTGCCTTCGGCTTCGATGCGGATTTCCACCGCATCGCCGACGACGCTCGGCCACGACGTGATCGCGAAGGCCTTGCGGCTCAGCGTGCCGGTCGCGGAGAAACCCGCGGTGCGGCGGAAGGGCGGCATCGGATGGCGCTTGGCCTGGTGGAAGACGACATCGAGTTGCACTTCGCGCGTGACGCCGTGCAGCGTGAGATTGCCGAAGACTTTCGCGTGCGTGGCATCGACCGGCTCGACGCGCGTGGACACGAACGTCGCGTCCGGATGCTTCTTCACATCCAGGAACGTGCGATCCAGCACCGCGTCGTTCCACTTCTTGTCGCCGAGGTCCAGGCGCGTCATCGGGATCTTCGCTTCCACGCGCGCGCTCGCCCAATCATCGGGGTCGAACACCAGCGTTCCCGTCGTGCCCGACACCGTGCCCATCGGATTGGAAAAGCCCGCGTGGCTCACCGCGAACATCACGCGCGTGTGCACCGGATCGAGCGCGTACACCGTCTCCGCCGCGTGCGCGCCCACGGATGCGAGCAGCAGGGCGAGGACAGCCGCGTGTCGCGCGAATCGATGGGACATGGGCTTCAATGGCTCGGCGGGGACGAGGGGTGGATGGCCCGCGCGGCGCGAAAGGTTCGACCGCGCGGGACGGGCCATCCTAGACCGGCCCGCGTGAATCGTCTGCCGGTCGCCGCTGGAACGATGCATCCCCTGCAACCGAGGGCCGCGCGGGCGTATCGATTGGGGAAGACCTCTCGATGGAAGCCCACCCATGCGCCTGTGGTTGTTGACCCTGCTCCTGGCCGCCGCGCCCCTGGCCGCCGCACCCACCGCGACCACGTTGCCGGCGCACCCGCTGATCGAACGCACGCGCGACGCGCAGCACCTGAACTTCGACCTGGTGTTCGCCAACGACGGCGACCAGCCCCTGGAACTCACGGGCCTGGAAGTGACGCTGTTCGATCGCGAAGGCCGCTTCTTTTCGCAACGTCGGCTCGATCGCAACGGCGATTCGACGACGATGTCGCTCGCGACCTTGCCCAACCGCACCTTGCCGGCGAAGGGCAGGCTGGTCGTGTTCAATCCGTTCGCGTCGTTCGCGGGCGATGCGTGGCTCGGCGATCTGCGTTACGTCGCCACGTTCCGGCAGGGCGAAGATGGTCCGGAGTCGAAGGTCGAACTTCGCGTCGCACCGGAAGCCTTCGCACCGAAGACCGCGCTGCGCCTGCCGCTCGATGGCGAGATCTTCGTGCACGACGGCCACGACCTGCTCGCACACCATCGCCGACTGGACATCACCGGCGGCATGACCACGCACTTCGGCATCAATGCGAACTTCATGCGATACGCGCACGACTTCACGATCGCCGATGCGCAAGGAAAGCTGTATCGCACCGACGGCGCGACACCGGAAGACTGGTACGGATTCGGCGCGCCGGTGCACGCGACCGGCGACGGCATCGTGCGCGCGATGCGCGACGGTGCGCGCGACAACCGCAAGGGTGGGCCGCCGCCGTTCGAACAGGACGCGATCATGAAGGACCTGACGCTGTTCCTCGGCAACTACGTGGTCATCGACCACGGCAACGGCGAGTACAGCCTGTTCGCGCACCTGAAGCAGGGCAGCGTGCGCGTGCGCGAAGGCCAGCGCGTGAAGCAGGGCGAGGTCATCGGCGCGATGGGCATGTCGGGCGATGCCTTCCTCGTGCACCTGCATTACCAACTGCAGTCGGGCCCGAAGTGGGAGGAAGGCTTGCCGGCATATTTCGCGAATGTGCAGGTCAAAACCGGCGATGCCTGGTCTGCGCAGTACACCGGCCCGGTGGATTCCGGCGACCTCGTTCGCTGAGCCCCTCCCTGCGTGCAGGGAGGGGTTGGGGAGGGTGCGCGCGCGTCAGCGCGCGCTATGCCGATGCACTTCGTCGACCAGCGCTCCAACGTGTTCGGGGTTCATGTCCGGCGACAGGCCATGCCCGAGGTTGAACACATGCCCCTCGCGCGAACCGCCATTGCCGGCCGCATAGCTGTCGAGCGCTTCACGCACGCGCGCACGCACGCTGTCGGGCGAGCCGTACAACATCGCCGGATCCAGGTTGCCCTGTAGCGCGACCTTGCCCTGCGTGCGACGCGCCGCTTCGTCGAGTTCGATCAACCAGTCGACGCCGACGCCTTCCGCGCCGCTCGCCGCGAGTTCCTCGAGATACGGCGCGTTGCCCTTGCCGAACAGGATCAAGGGCGCATCGCCGCGCTCGAGTTCGCGCGCGATGCGCGTGAGATAGGGCAGCGAGAATTCGCGATACATCGACGGCGACAACACGCCGCCCCACGTATCGAAAACCTGCAACGCCTGTGCACCGGCTTCGCGCTGCGCGCGCAGATACGCGATCACCGCATCGGTGTTGACCGACAGCAGCGCGTGCATCGCCTTCGGATCGTCGAGCGCGAGGCGCTTGACCTTCGAGAAGTTGTCGCTGCCGCCGCCTTCGACCATGTAACAGGCGAGCGTCCACGGACTGCCGGAAAAGCCGATCAACGGCACGCGGCCATCGAGCTCGCGACGGATCACCGACACCGCATCCATCACGTAGCGCAGTTCGCTGCCCATGTCGGGCACGGCGAGCTTTGCGATGTCGGCGGCGCTGCGCACGGGACGTTCGAACTTCGGGCCTTCGCCTTCGACGAAGTACAACCCCAGGCCCATCGCATCGGGCACGGTGAGGATGTCGGAGAACAGGATCGCGGCGTCGAGGTCGAAGCGCGCGAGCGGCTGCAACGTGACTTCGCACGCGAGGTCGGGGTTCTTCGCCATCGCCAGGAAACTGCCGGCCTTGGCGCGCGTGGCGCGGTATTCCGGCAGATAGCGGCCGGCCTGGCGCATGAGCCACACGGGCGTGGCGTCGACGGGTTCGCGACGCAATGCGCGCAGGAAGCGATCGTTCTTCAGGGTGGGGGTCACGCGGGTTCTTCCGGAAATAAGGTGGTCAGGGGCGCGGTGCTTCGGCGCCCTGCACGAACATCAGCTGGAAGCCTTTCTTCAATTGCAGGTCGCGGGCGTGTTCGAACGCGGCCAGCGCGCTGCCCTGGTCGAGGTATTGCTCGCGCCGGAGCGTGCTGCGCCCGCCGATCTGCCCCGACTCGCGCACGAGCGTCCACCCACCGAGCAGGTCGGCCTCGAGCTGGAGCTGGACGAAGCGCGGAGCCTCGCGACCGGTGGGTCGTTCTTGCAGGAGCAGGCGCATGGGGCGGGCATTGTAGCGCCGCTTCGCCCATCAGGCCGCCGCGAGGAACCTCGCCTGCCGGAGGTGACGTAGTCACGACGGTGCGCGCGCCGAGGTGGGCGAGGTTCCGTCCATCTGGAGTGCTGGCAGTAGGCGCGGCCCCATCAAAGGCCGACGCCCCCATTCAAAAGCGGAAGTCGCGCATCAATACGTGTAGTGCGCAGTGGACGTCGCGTTGAAGGCCACATTGCGGAGCGTGAGCTCTTGCGGAGCAATGTGGCCTTCAA
Organism: Noviluteimonas gilva; assembly: GCF_009740395.1. Classification (GTDB taxonomy): domain Bacteria; phylum Pseudomonadota; class Gammaproteobacteria; order Xanthomonadales; family Xanthomonadaceae; genus Noviluteimonas; species Noviluteimonas gilva. The sequence continues at coordinate 115,192 of NZ_WOXT01000001.1, read as the reverse complement.
TGCGGCGCACCGCTGCGCCCAACTGGTGGAGGCGCACAAACAGCAACGATGATGGTTCTGCGTACTGCACCTCGGCTGGCTTTACCCCACCCAAAAAGAAACCCGCCGATGGCGGGCTTCTTTTTGACCTCCCCTGGAGGGGAGGTGCGCCCGCTGGTGGAGTCGACACTCAGGAAGCGAACGCTTCCCGGGTCAAATTGATCGGCGCATCGTCCGTGCACACCACGTCGTCTTCGATGCGGATGCCGCCGAAGGGGCGGAACGCATCGACGCGGCCCCAGTCGACACTCGGCCCCAGCCCGCGATCCTTCAACTGCTCCAGCAGCATGTCGATGAAATAGATGCCCGGCTCGATCGTCACCACCATCCCCGGCGCGAGCGTGCGCGTCAGGCGCAGATACGGATGCCCCTGCGGCTTCGGCAGCGTGCCACCGCGATCGCTCTCCGCGAATCCGGCCACGTCGTGCACCTGCAACCCGATCCCGTGCCCGATCCCGTGCGGGAAGAACGCCGACGACACGCCCGTCTCCACCGCAACTTCCGGCGTGACCGTGATCAGGCCGAACTCCTTCAGGATGCGCGACAACGACAGATGCGCATCCAGGTGCAGCTGGCGATAGTCGAACCCGTTGCGCACCTGGTCGCACATCGCCAGTTGCGCGCGATCGACCGCATCGATCATCGCCTGGAATTCATCGCCCGTGTCCTGCGAATACGTGCGCGTGATGTCGCACGCGTAACCATCGTTCGCCGCGCCCGCGTCGATCAGGAAGCTGCGCACCGGCTTGGGCGGCAAGCGATCGCGATCGGTGTAATGCAGCACCGCGCCGTGCTCGTTCAACGCGACGATGTTGCTGTAGGGCAGATCGTTCGCGTCCTGCCCGGCGGCCTGGCAATAAGCGAGATGAATACCGAATTCGCTGGCGCCCGCGCGAAACGCGCGCTCGGCCGCGCGATGCGCGCGCGCACCGATGCGGCTGGCGGCGCGCATCTTCTCGATTTCGTACGGCGTCTTGAACGCGCGGTGGTATTCGAGGTACGCAACGACCGCTTCGGGATTGTTCGGCACGAACTCACCGAGTGCACTCTGCGGCTCGCCGAGGATCGCGCAACGCGCAACCTGTTTCGGCAGATGCTGCAACGCTTCTTCGGCCGTGCGGATGATCACGACATCCATGTGTTCGACCCAATCGCCCGACGGCGCGCTCGGCACCACGTGCCAATAGTCGAACGGCTGCAGGTAGATCACCTTCGGCCGCTGGCCCGGCTGGTACACCAGCCAGCTGTCGGGCACGCGCACCAGCGGCAGCCATGCCTTGAATTGCGGGTTCACCGCGAACGGGTAATCGCGGTCGTCGAAGAACTGGAAGTGCAGGCGCCCGCTCGGCACGACCAGCGCATCGAAGCCGCCGCGCTGCAACGCTTCATCGGCGCGCTGCTTCAGCGTATCGAGGTGGTCTGCGTAGAGTGCGAAAAGATCGGGACGCATGGCGGGCGCTCGTGGTGCGGTGGGGGTCCACATTCTGCCCCAACGCAGGCCCGCCGGATGTTTACTCGAATTGCCCGCCCGGGCCGTCGATCCAGTCGCGCAGTTGCTTCATGTGATCGTCCGGCACCGTGATGAAGCGGAAGCCGCTCCAGCGCTGGCCCGAGGCGTGGGCGGCGTCCTGCCAGAGCAGGTGCGCGCCGACTTCGATCGGGGCCTCGCGGCCCTGCGGATCGTTGAGGTTGAAACGGAACTGGTACAGCGCGTCTTCCTGCATCGCGGTGTTGGCCATCAGCAGCATGCCGGTCTCCGACAGGTTGCCCAGGCGACCGACGACCGCATCGACCATCGTGTCCACCACGATCACCGTGTCGGCGACCTTGCGGCGCTTGGCACGGCGGAATTCGTCGATCATGCGTCTTCCTCCTTGTCCTTGTCCTTGCCGCCGGCGAAGCTGCGCAGCGCGCCGAGCGCGGCCTGCCAGGCGCGGTCGACCAGGCGGCCCTTGTCGGCGGTGACGATGTAGGCCTGGCCGATCGCGATCATCCGCGCCAGGCTGTCGAGCGACTGCTCGCCCAGGCGCTGGCCGCGTTGGTTGACGAACAACGCGTTGTCGGTGATCGGGCTGAACCAGGAGAGGCGACGACGCACGCGGTCGCCCTGCTGGTTGGAGACGAACTCGAACCACGTGCCGAAGGGCAGGGTGCGCAGGTGTTCGTACGCGGCCTGCTCGTCGGGATTGCGCGCCGACAGCTTCGGCTTGGGCGTCTCGGAGTCTTCGCCCAGGCGCGCGCGCGCCTTGAGCTTCATCGCAAGCTCGGTGCGCGAAGCCGGGTCGTCTTCGTCCTCGGCGATGCCCGTCGTCAGGCGACGCGCGATCGCCGCGGCTTCGTCGATGTGGTAACCGACCTGGACCAGCGAGCTTTCGATCTGCTGCGTGAGCTGCGGATCGACCTCGCCCGTCGCCTTGCCGGTGGTCGCCGCGACGATGTGCTGCGTGGCTTCGAGCTGGCGCTGCCACTCTTCCGAATCCTCGCCGTGGCGCAGCAGCGACAGGGTGAGCACGTCGGCCCACGCCTGGTTGAGCAGCGCGCGCACGAACTTCGGCAGGCGCTGGTCGCGCACCGAGGCTTCGATGACTTCGTTCGAACGGCGCTTGGCGAGTTCGAGTTTTTCCTTGCCGCGCGCGGCTTCGACGTGGCGGCGCTCGGTGACTTCGGCCTTGCGCGCGAGTTGCTGCAGGCTGCCCTGCAATTCGCGGTTCGCCGTTTCGAATGCAGCCGGGTCTTCGCGGAAATTCTGGACGACGTGTTCGACCGCGCTGCGCAGCGAGTGCACGAGCTGCGGGTCGACTTCCTCGTCGCCGAGCCAGGTCGCGCCGGATTCGGCGACCGCATTGAGCAACTGGCGAGCCGGATGCTGCTGGCGGACGAAGAACGCGCGGTCCTGCAACGCGACGCGCAACAACGGCACCTGCAGGCGGCCGAGCAGGCCGACGGCGGGCGTGTCGCGCCGCACTTCGCGCTCGATCTGCGAATACAGCATGCCGAGCAGTTCGAACGCGTCGTTGTCTTCGCGCGAGAACGCCGCGCCCTTGCCGTGCACCTGGCGCGATTGCGCGAGCAGCGTCTGCTTGATGTCGAGCAGGCTGCGCGGGCTGCCGGTGGGCGAGGTGGCGGGCGCGGCGACCAGGGTGTCGAGCGCACGCAGCAAATCGGGCGTGGTGAGTTCCTGGCGCGTGCGTTCCGGGCGGCCCGGGCGCAGCTTGCCGATCAGGTCGCGGCGGCCGGACAGCAATTGCTCCAGCAGCGCGTACGCCTGTTGTTCGTCGTAACCGGCTTCTTCGCCGTCGGCTTCGCCCATCCACGCCGTGTGCGGACGCAGTTGTTCGCCCCGGCCCATGACGCGGCCGCGGCCGCCGCCCACGCGGGGCTGCGCGGAATCGCCGCCGCCGCCGGTGCCCGAATCGGGCGGCGCCGTGCCTGCCGCATGTTGGATCTCGTCGCCGCCGCCGAGCGCGAAGCTCCCGCCGTCGCCACCACCACCGCCACCGCCCGCGTTTTGCGGCGGTGCGACTTTCTCGCGGCGCGGCTGCGGCTTGGCGTTCTGCACGCTCGGCCGCAGGCGCAGCGGCACGTAGGCCAGGCTGGGAAGGATGCCGTCGCGCTCGAGCAGCGCGTTCATCGTTTCGGCCAGGTGCGTGTAATGCACCATCACGATGCGGTCGAAGGTGCGGAACAGCAGCAGGCGGGCTTCGAGCCCGATCTGCAATGCGTTGGTGGCCTCGCGCAGGATGCGGCCCAGCATCTGCGGGCCCACCGCGAGGCGCTCGGCGTCGAAGGCCGGCGCGCCGGCGAGCACGCCGAAGCGCTGGCCGAGCAGGTGCAGCGGCAGGCTCGCGCGCGATTCGTGGCGCAGCGCGATGTCGCGCAGCACCGACTCTTCGTCCATCGAGTCGTCGTCGACCAGGCTCAGGTTGCGGAACGAGGGCGGCTTGGTGCCGATGGACGCGAGCTTCGCCGCGAGCTTGGGATCGCGGATGCCGGCCAGCGCCGCTTCAAGGCCGATCAGGTAACGCGGGACGAGGTCGGCCCGGTTCAGCCGCAACGTGCGCAAGGTTTCCATGTGCCCGGCCTGGATGCCGGGATTGCGCGCATGGTCGGCGAGCCGGAACAGTTGCTGCTCGGCCTCGTTGAGCATTTGCGAGAGATGGCGGGCCATCTCGTCGGAGACGAAGCTGAGAAGGTGCTCCATCACCCGGCGCACGCGACGTGGCAGGTTGGCGGAGGCCAGGGTCGCCGGAGGCGTGTGGGTGCCGGGCAGGTCGAACGAAACGGGCATCGGTCGCTCGCGCGGTGCTATTGACAGCTAGATAACACGACAGTGTTGCGCCCGCCACACATGCTTGCGTTGCGCCGCCGCATCGGTGTCGCCGGGGGGCGCGATTCGACGGGGCGGGTCGGGCATCGACCCGGGGCGTCACTCGTCGGCGAGGAACAGCTCGATGACGTCGTTGGTGAAGCGCCGGCCCAGCTCGGTCGGCCGCACGTGACCCGCGGTATCCACGGTGAGCCAGCCCTGTTCGCGCGCCTGTTCCAGCTGCGGCGCGATGGCCGAGCGCGGCAGGCCGGTGCGCGCTTCGAATGCATCCAGCCCGAAGCCCTCATGCAAGCGCAGGGCGTTGAGCATGTAGTCGAAGGGCAGGCGATGCGTGGCCAGGGTTTCGTCGCCGCCGATCGAACCGGGCGTGCCGGCCTTGGCCAGGTACTCGGTGGGATGCTTGACCTTCCACCGGCGCAGCACTTCCTGCGATGCGCCCAGCGTGAGCTTGCCGTGCGCGCCGGCGCCGATGCCGAGGTAATCGCCGAAGCGCCAGTAATTGAGGTTGTGCTGCGACTGCCGCCCGGGCTTTGCGTAGGCCGAGACTTCGTAGTGCGCGAAGCCCGCTTCGGCGATCCGCGCCTGGCAGGCCTCCTGGATGTCCCAGCTCTCGTCGAGGCCGGGGATGCCCTGCGGCGGGCGCGCGGCGAACACCGTGTTGGGTTCGAGCGTGAGCTGGTAGTGCGACAGGTGCGCCGGCTGGAGCGCGAGCGCGCGCTCGACGTCGTACACCGCCATCTCCAGCGTCTGCTCGGGCAGCGCGTACATCAGGTCGAGGTTGATGTTGTCGTAGCCCGCGTCCTGCGCGAGCTTCACCGCGCTGTCGGCTTCGCGACTGTCGTGGATGCGGCCCAGGCGTTGCAGGCACGCATCGTCGAAACTCTGGATGCCGAAGCTCAAACGATTCACGCCCGCGGCCCGATAGCCTTCGAAGCGTCCGTGTTCGGCCGTGCCCGGGTTGGTTTCGAGCGTGATTTCCAAGCCCGGCGCGAAGCGCAGGCGCGCGCTCGCCTGTTGCAGGAACGCATCGATGGCTTCGGGCGGAAACAACGACGGCGTGCCGCCACCGAAGAACACCGAATGCACGACCCGGCCCCACGCGAGCGGCAGGTCTTGGTCGAGGTCGGCGATCAGCGCATCGATGTACGCGCCGAAGGGGAGCACGCCGCGCTTTTCATGCGAATTGAAATCGCAGTACGGACATTTGCGCACGCACCAGGGCAGGTGGACGTACAGCGACAGCGGCGGCGTGACGAGGGACATCGGGTTTTACGGAATCAAAGTTCGTGCAGGCGCGCGCGCAACGTGGCGAGCGCGAGGCCGCGATGACTGCGCGCGTGCTTGGTCGCCGCATCGAGTTCGGCCGCCGAGCGCGCGAGCACCGGATCGAGGAAGACCGGGTCGTAACCGAAACCGCCATCGCCGCGCGGTGCATGCAGGATGCGGCCGGGCCAGCGGCCTTCGGCGATGATCGGTTGCGGATCGTCGGGCGTGCGCAACAGCACGACGACGGCGTGGAAATGCGCGGTGCGTTGCGCGTCCGGAACGTCGCGCATTGTTTCCAGCAACTTGGCGATGTTCGCCTGCGCATCGCCGTGCGTGCCCGCGTAACGCGCCGAATACAAACCCGGCGCGCCGCCGAGCGCATCGACGCACAGGCCCGAATCGTCGCCGAGTGCCGGCAAGCCGGTTTCGCGCGCGGCGTGGCGTGCCTTGAGCAGCGCGTTCTCGACGAAGGTCAGTCCGGTTTCGTCGATGTCCTGCACGCCGAATTCGGATTGCGCGTGCAGGTCCAGGCCGACGTCGGCGAGCAGGTCGCGGAGTTCGACCAGCTTGCCCTTGTTGCCGCTTGCCAGCACCAACTTGCGCACATCGTTCACCGTTGCGCCAACGCCTCGCGCTGCGCGGCGAACAATTCCGCGATGCCGGTTTCGGCCAGCGCGAGCAGGCGATCGAGTTCGTCGCGACGGAAGGCGTGGCCCTCGGCCGTACCCTGCAGTTCGATGAAGCCGCCGCCGTCGTTCATCACCACGTTCATGTCGGTGTCGCAGTTGCTGTCCTCGGCGTAATCGAGGTCGAGCACCGGCACGCCGTTGAAGATGCCGACCGACACCGCGGCGACCGCGCCGAAGATCGGGTCTTTCGTGATTTCGCGGCGCTGCTGCAGATGGCGGATCGCATCGACCAGGGCGACGTACGCACCGGTGATGGCGGCCGTGCGCGTGCCGCCGTCGGCCTGCAGCACATCGCAATCGAGCGTGATGGTGCGTTCGCCCAGGGCCCTGCGGTCGACGCAGGCGCGCAAGGCGCGGCCGATCAGGCGCTGGATTTCGAGCGTGCGACCGCCCTGTTTGCCGCGGGCGGCTTCGCGATCGGAGCGGGTATGCGTGGCGCGCGGGAGCATGCCGTACTCGGCCGTGACCCAGCCTTCGCCCTTGCCGCGCAGGAACGGCGGGACCTTGTTGTCGATGCTCGCGGTGCACAGCACGCGCGTGTCGCCGAAGGAGACGAGGACCGAGCCTTCGGCATGGCGCGTGAAGCCGCGCTGGAGGGTAACCGCCCGCAGTTGTTCGGGCATGCGGCCGCTGGGGCGCACGACGCTCATGAGGATTCCGGGGGGACGCAGGAGGCGGGCGCCTAGATTACCATCCGCCCCTGCGCCGCCCCGGCATGAACTTCATTGGACACCCTGTGATCCGCAGCATGACCGCCTTCGCCTCCGGCGAACGCACGACCCCCTGGGGCACGCTGTCGTGCGAGTTGCGCTCGGTGAACCATCGCTTCCTGGAAATCGGCACCCGCCTGCCCGACGACCTGCGCGCGCTGGAACCGGCGCTGCGCGAACGCATCAGCGCGCGGATCTCGCGCGGCAAGGTCGACGTCGGCATGCGCCTGCGCGCACCGGAAGGCGGCGAGACCTTGCAGGTGGACGCGGTCGTGGTCGAGCAACTCGCGGGCATCGCACGCGAGATGCTGCCCAAGTTTCCGATGATGCAGGTCGGCTTCACCGAACTGCTGCAATTCCCCGGCGTGCTCGGCACGCGCGCGACCGACACCGCCGCGCTCCACGCCGAAGCGCTCTCGCTGCTCGATCAGGTGATCGCCGAGTTCGTCGCCTCGCGCGAACGCGAAGGCGCCAACCTCGCCGCGGTGATTTCCGAACGCAACGCGGGCATCGCGCGCATCGCCGCCGACGTGCGCACGCTGGTGCCCGCGATTCGTGCGGGGCTCAAGCAGAAACTCGAAGCGCGCCTGGCCGATCTCGCGCAGCCGGTGGATCCCGGCCGCTTCGAACAGGAACTCGTGCTCGGGCTGCAGAAGCTCGATGTCGACGAGGAACTCGATCGCCTCGACAGCCACATCGCCGAACTCAAGCGCGTGCTGGGCCAGAAGGAACCGGTCGGCCGTCGCCTCGATTTCCTGCTGCAGGAATTCAACCGCGAGGCGAACACGCTAGGCAGCAAGTCGGTCGATGCGCGCACCTCCGGCGCGGCGGTCGAGCTCAAGGTGCTGATCGACCAGATCCGCGAACAGATCCAAAACATCGAATGAGCCAGATGCGCGGAACCCTCTTCGTGGTCGCCGCGCCTTCGGGCGCCGGCAAGTCCAGCATCGTCAATGCGTGCCTGGCGCGCGACAGCAACATCCGCCTGTCGATCTCGTTCACCTCGCGCGCCGCGCGCCCGGGCGAGCGGCACGCCGAGCATTACCACTTCGTCAGCGCCGAGCAATTCCAGCAGATGGTCGCCAAGGGCGACTTCTTCGAACACGCGCTCGTGCATGGCGACTGGAAGGGGACGGCGAAACAGTCGGTTGAACCGCAACTGGCCGCCGGCCACGACGTGCTGCTGGAAATCGACTGGCAGGGTGCGCTGCAGGTCCGCAAGCAGGTGCCGGAGGCGGTGAGCGTCTTCATCCTGCCGCCCTCGCGCGAGGCGCTGGAAGAGCGGATGCGCAAGCGCGCGCAGGACAGCGAGGAGACGATCCAGCGCCGCCTGTCCGCCGCGCGCGAGGAGATGTCGCACTACGACGAGTTCGACTACGTCATCGTCAACGAGCACTTCGCCGACGCGGTCTCCGAGATGTGCGCGATCTTCGTGGCAAGCCGCCTGCGCCGGCCGATGCAGCAGGTGCGCCATGGCGCCCTGATCGCCGCCCTGCTGGCGGGCGATGGGTCCGGTTCGTGAACCTAACTCACTGATTTCCAAGAAACCTGCTTGCATCGCAAGCAGCCGCGCCCCTACAATCGCGCCCCTTCTGTTTCTGCCAGGCCGCAAGGCCCCGGAGCCCCATGGCCCGCATTACCGTCGAAGATTGCCTGGAAGTGGTCGATAACCGCTTCGAACTCGTGATGATGGCCGCCAAGCGCGCGCGCCAGCTCGCCAACGGCGTCGAGCCCCGCATCGACAACTCCGAAAACAACGACAAGCCCACGGTCCTCGCCCTGCGCGAGATCGCCGCCCGTCAGATCGACACCGATTACATCGATGCCGTCGACAAGGCCGAGCGCGAGCGCAAGGAGCGCGAAGCCCTCGAATGGGCCGCCGCCGAAGTGGTCGCCGACGACGACATGTCCAAGGGCGACGACTGAAGACACGACGAAGCCCCGCGAAAGCGGGGCTTCTGCTTTCAGGACTTCGGGTACAGCAGGGTCACCGTCAGGCGCAGCCCCCAGTCCGGTGCGCCGGCCGGCCCCTGCGCCACCCACATGACGCCGCCCTGCACGCTGAACATCTGGCGTTTGGCGGGGATCACCTGGCTCACGCCGAGGTTCAGGGGGACGGTCCAGCGACTGGCCTTCCAGTCGTAAGTGGCTTCGGCATTCGCCGAGAGCGTCCGCCCCGGGCCGATGCGCCGGGAGAGGAAGGGCTGCACGAAGGTCGCGCTGAAGGCCTTGCCGTCTCCGCCGCCGACCGACACCAGGTGGTTGGCCAGTCCGCCATAGGTCCAGCCGGACGGCGTTTGCCGCAAGGCGACCGCCGTCGGCCCCGCCCCCGTGCGATCGCTGCCCAACAGATCGTTGCTTGCGATCGGCAGCAGGAACGCCGGTCCGACGCCCCACGTCCACCCGCTCGCGGTCGTCGCCTTGGGCGAGAAGAACAGGCTCTGCGTGACGTTGCCGATGCCGCGTTGCGAGGTGCCGGGCACGAGATCGTGCTGCTCGATGATCGGCACGATGGTGCGCGAGATCAGGTTCCAGTCTTCGCCAATCGAGAAGGGCACCACCGGTTGGATGTTGAGACGCGTGCGCGTCCCGTCGTCGAGTGGCCCCAGGCCGCGCTCGAAGTTGAACTGGAAGGGCACGCTCGCCAGGTCGGCGATCGGATTGGAGAGCTTCCTGGCCACGGCGTCGGCATCCTGCGCGAACGCCGGGGCCGCGATGCAGGTGGACAGGAAAAGGGCGGAGCGGAACACGCGCATGTCGAAGGTCCGGGAGCAGGCGAAAGCCTTCCAAGCGCACGTCGCGTGCCAGCCGCAAGTGATTGAATCGTCGTGATCGCGGGCCGCGGATCGGTCGATTTCGCACACCCCTGGTGGCTGCGTGCCACCAGCGCCGCCACCGGTTTGCCGCCTTGGGCCCGCACGCGTAGGCTGGCTCCATGCGTTCCCCCGAACCCGCGCCCCTGCTCGCCGAACCGCCGTCGACCCCGGTGGTCCCCGAGTACGTCCTCGCGCTGGAGAAGGCCGCCTCCTATCTCCCGTCGGACCAACTCGGCCTGCTGCGCCGGGCCTGGGCCGTCGGGGCCGCGGCCCATGTGGGCCAGACGCGCAAGTCGGGCGAGCCCTACATCACGCACCCGGTCGCGGTGGCGACGGTGCTGGCGGAAGAGCGCCTCGACGTCGAAACCCTGATCGCCGCGATCCTCCACGACACGATCGAGGACACGCCGCTCACGCGCCTGGCGATCGCCAAGGAGTTCGGCGAAACGGTGGCCGACCTGGTCGACGGCGTCACCAAGCTGGACAAGCTCCAATTCCGCGACCGCCAGGAAGCCGCCGCCGAAAGTTTCCGCAAGATGCTGCTGGCGATGGCGCGCGACCTGCGCGTGATCCTGATCAAGCTCGCCGACCGCCTGCACAACATGCGCACGCTCGGCGCGCAGAGCGTCGAAGCGCGCCGCCGCATCGCGACCGAAACCCTGGAGATCTACGCGCCCATCGCGCAGCGCCTGGGCATGAACCTGATCAAGGCCGAGCTGCAGGATCTCGGCTTCCGCGGCCTGCATCCGTGGCGGCATGCGGTGATCGAAAAGCGCATCCGCATGCAGCCGGTCGTGCGCCGCGAATCGCTGACCCAAATCGAGGCGCGCCTCGCGCAGCGCCTGACGAAGGAAGGCTTCTCGTACCGCTTGGTCGGCCGCATCAAGTCGCCGTGGAGTATCTACAGCAAGATGCGCGCGGAAGGAAAGACGCTCGACCAGGTGATGGATGTCTTCGGCTTCCGCATCGTCGTGCGCACCGTGCCGGAGTGTTACCACGCGCTGGGCGTGGTCCACACCGCGTTCAAGCCGCTGGACGGGCGCTTCCGCGATTTCGTCGCGATCCCGAAGGCCAACGGTTACCAGTCGCTGCACACGGTGTTGTTCGGGCCCTACGGCTCGCCGATCGAAGTGCAGATCCGCACCGAAGAAATGGACCTGATCGCCGAACGCGGCATCGCGGCGCACTGGTCGTACAAGCACGGCGGCGAGACGCCGACGAGTGCGCAGAGTCGCGCGCACCAGTGGATCGCCAACCTGGTGGAATCGCAGCGCTCGACCGGTTCGTCGCTGGAGTTCCTCGAGAACGTCAAGGTCGATCTGTTCCCCGACGAGGTGTACCTGTTCACGCCGAAGGGCGCGATCCTCTCGTTGCCGCGCAACGCGACCGTGCTCGATTTCGCGTACGCGGTGCACACCGATGTCGGCAACAAGGCCGTTGCCGCGCGCGTGGATCGCGCGCTGGTGCCGCTGCGCACCAAGCTGGTGAGCGGGCAGACGGTGGAGATCATCACCGCCAAGTCGTCGACGCCGAAACCGCAGTGGCTGGAATTCGTCGTCTCCGGCAAGGCGCGCACCGCGATCCGCCACCAGCTCAAGCATCTGGAACACGAAGATGCCGTGCAGCTTGGCCATCGCATGCTCGATCGCTCGCTGGAAACGCTGGGCACGTCGCTCGACCGATTGCCGCAGCAGCACCTGGAATCGTATCTGCACGAGCATCGCTACCCGCGGCTGGAAGCGCTGCTCGCCGACATCGCACTCGGCAATCGCATGCCGTCGCAGGTCGCGAACGTCCTCGCGCGCCGCGCGCCCGATGTCGCCGACAACAACATGCTGCTCGACGCCGCGGGCCTGTTCCGTCCTTCGACCGACCGCATCCTGATCACCGGGCAGGAGCGCGGGGTCATCACCTTCGCCAACTGCTGCCTGCCGATTCCGGGCGACGAGATCATGGGCTACCACACCGCCGGCCGCGGCATCGTGGTGCACCGGATCGAATGCCCGAACGTCGTCGAGTTGCGCAAGTCGCCCGAACGCTGGGTGCCGGTGGGCTGGGATCGCGAAGTCACGGGCGATTACCAGGCCGCGCTGAAGATCGAAGTCGACAATCGGCCGGGCGTGCTCGCGCAGGTCGCCGCGGCGATCGCGCAGGCCGAGTCGAACATCGACCGCGTGGAATACGTCGAGCGCGACAGCAACATCAGCGCCATCCGCTTCTCGATCGAAGTGCACGACCGCAAGCACCTGGCCGACGTGATCCGCCGCGTGCGCCGCCTGCACGTGGTGCATGGCGTGCAGCGCCTGTAGGGGCCGTTACACTTGCGCATCGCCTTCATTTGAACGGAGCTGCACCGATGCCCCGCCAGCCCATCCATTCCGACCGCGCGCCCGCGGCCATCGGTCCGTATTCGCAGGCCACGCGCGCCGGCGACATGGTGTTCCTCTCCGGCCAGATCGCGCTGGATCCCGCCACCGGCCTGCTGGTCGAAGGTGGCGTCGAGGCGCAGGCACGCCGCGCGTTCGACAACCTCAAGGCGGTGTGCGAAGCGGCCGATGCCTCGCTCGAAGATGTGGTGCGCCTGGGCCTGTATCTCACCGACCTCGGCCAGTTCGCCATCGTGAACCAGGTGATGTCGGAGTATTTCGACGCACCGTATCCCGCGCGTTCGACCATCGAGGTGTCCGGGCTTCCGCGCGGCGCGCAGTTCGAAGTCGACGCCATCCTCGTCCTGCGCTGACGCATCCGACGCACCGCGTGGCGCGCGTCGCTCGACCGATCCCCGGATTCGCCGCCGCAGGCGATGCGCCGCTGTCGTCGCTCGGCGGCGTAGGCCCGCGCGTGGCCGAAAAGCTCGCGACGCGCGGCCTGCTCACGCTGCAGGACCTGTGGCTGCATTTGCCGCGCCAGTACGAAGACCGCACGTCGCTCACGCCGATCCGTGCGTTGAAGCCGGGACAGCCGGCGCAGATCGAAGGCATCGTCGAAGCGGTGGATCGCGGGTTTCGCTTCCGTCCTTCGCTGCGCGTGGCTATCGGCGACGACTCGCAGTCGACACTCGTGCTGCGCTTCTTCCATTTTCGTGCGCAGCAGGCGGCGCAATTCGCGCCTGGCACGCGCGTGCGCTGCTACGGCACGCCGCGCGCCGGTGCGAAGGGCATGGAGATCGTGCATCCCAGTTACCGCGTGGTCGGCGAGGCCGGCGATGCGCTCGGTGAATTGCTCGATCCGGTGTATCCGGCGATCGAAGGCATCGGCCCCGGCGCGCTGCGCAAATTGATCGGGCAGGCGCTCGACAAGTTGCCCGACGCCGACGCGCTGGAATTGCTGCCGGAGACTATGCGTGCGGAACTCGATCTGCCGTCGCTCCGCGATGCCTTGCTGACGATGCACCGCCCGCCGCGCGATGCGGACATCAATGCCTTGCTCGCAGGCACGCATCCGGCGCAGCAGCGGCTCGCGCTCGAAGAATTGCTCGCGCACAACCTCAGCCTGCGCCGTCAGCGCATCGCCTTGCAGCGCCATCGCGCGCCGGTACTCGATTCGCCGGGCGTGCTGGCGGGGCGTTTGCAGAAGTCGCTGCCGTTCGCGCTGACCGGTGCACAGGCGCGTGTGTATGCGCAGTTGCGTCACGATCTCGCTCAGCCGCATCCGATGTTGCGCCTCGTGCAGGGCGACGTGGGCAGCGGCAAGACCGTGGTCGCTGCGTTGGCGGCGATGCTCGCCGTCGAAGGTAAACGCCAGGCGGCGTTGATGGCGCCGACGGAACTGCTCGCCGAACAACATCTGACGAATCTGCGCGGCTGGCTCGAACCGCTCGGCGTGCGCGTCGCGTGGCTCGCGGGCAAGGTCACCGGCAAGGCGCGTGCGAGCGTGCTCGCGGCGGTGGCGTCGGGGGAAGCGCAGGTCGTTGTCGGCACGCATGCGTTGATGCAGGAAGGCGTGGCGTTCAACGATCTCGCGTTGGCGATCGTCGACGAACAACATCGCTTCGGTGTGCACCAGCGCCTCGCGTTGCGCGACAAGGGCACCGGCGGCGACAGCGTGCCGCATCAACTCGTCATGACGGCCACACCGATCCCGCGCACGCTCGCGATGGCGGCCTACGCCGATCTCGATGTCTCCGCGATCGACGAACTCCCACCGGGCCGAACGCCGGTGCAGACCGTCGCGCTCAGCAGCGATCGCCGGCCCGAACTGATCGAACGCATCCGCGCAGCATGCGCGGAAGGGCGCCAGGCGTACTGGGTCTGCACGCTGATCGACGACTCCGATGAAGTGATTGCGCAGGCCGCGCAGACCACGTTCGAAATGTTGTCCGCCGCGTTGCCGCATGTGCGCGTCGGGCTTGTGCACGGGCGCATGAAGGCCGCCGAGAAGCAGGCGACGATGCGCGCGTTCAAGGAAGGCGCGCTCGATCTACTCGTGGCGACGACCGTGATCGAAGTCGGCGTCGACGTGCCGAACGCTTCGCTGATGATCATCGAAAACGCCGAACGGCTCGGCCTCTCGCAGTTGCACCAGTTGCGCGGACGGGTGGGGCGGGGTAGTGCGGTCTCTTCTTGCGTGCTGCTCTACCAATCGCCGCTGTCGATGATGGCCAAGCAACGCCTGGAAACGATGCGCGAAACCAACGACGGTTTCGTGATCGCGGAAAAGGACCTGCAACTGCGCGGCCCGGGCGAATTGCTGGGCACGAAACAGACGGGCCTGGCCGCGTTCCGCGTCGCCGACCTGGTGCGCGACGCCGCGATGCTGCCGCAGGTGCGCGCACTCGCCGACCGCTTGCTCGCCGACGATCCCGCGCTCGCCGATCGCGTCATCGACCGTTGGGTCGGTGGCGCGGCGCGTTACGCTTCCGCATAAGATTCCGACCCATGACCCGCATTCCTCTCTTGATCGACACCGACCCCGGCGTCGACGACGCACTCGCCCTGCTGATGGCGTTCGACGATCCGCACCATGAAGTCGTCGGTTTGACGATCGCGGCGGGCAACGTCGGCCTCGCGCACACGGTGCGCAACGCGTTGAAGTTGTGCGAAGTCGTCGATCACCCGGTGCCAGTATTCGCGGGCACGCCGGCGCCGCTGCTGCATCCGGCGCGCGATGCGGGCTACGTGCACGGGACCGACGGCTTCGGCGACATTGCCTACGACGCACCGGTTCGCACGGCGGAAACAGAACACGCGGCGCTCGCGATCCTGCGCCTGTCGCATGCGCACGCGGGCAAGTTGTTGCTCGTCGCGCTCGGTCCGCTGACCAACCTCGCGCTCGCGCTGAAGCTGGATTCGACGCTGCCCGAGCGCATCGCCCGCCTGGTCGTCATGGGCGGCGCGGTCACCGCGCACGGCAACATCACGGCGGCGGCGGAATTCAACGTGGCCTTCGATCCCGAAGCGGCGCACATCGTGTTCTCTGCGTTTGCGCGGACTGAAGTCGTGGATTGGGAAGCGGTGATGGCGCACGGCTTCCCGCACCAACGTTTCGAGGCGTGGCTGCAGGCGCCGTCGAAGCGCGCGCGTTTCTACGATGCGATCTCGCGCCGCACGCGCGACTGGGCGGTGGACCGCCGCGGCGAGAACTGGCATTCGGCCGATGCCCTGGCGATGGCGCATGCGCTGCATCCGGCGGGCGCGCTGGAAATCGTCGAGCGCCCGATGACCGTCGAACTCGCGGGCCGCCACACGCGCGGGGCCACGATCGTCGACTGGCGTCGTGAAGAAGGGCGGCCGGACAATGTCGCGATCCTGCTGCGGTACGACCAGGCGGCGTTCGAGGCGCGGGTGGCGTCGGCGTTGGCTGCGGGGTAGGTTGCGTCGCGGTTTATCCCCCTCGAGCGCGCGCTGCGCGCTCGATCCCCCTTGGAAGGGGGATGAGGCGTGCGGGGATTCAGGGATTTGGTGGCTCCATGGGTTGCGCCCAGCTCTGCCGCCCGGCTAGAATGCCGCTCTTCCCTAGCTCATGACCCGGTGGCAGCCATGAAGGCCGGCATCCATCCCGAATATCGCGACGTGGTTTTCCACGACGTGACTTCCGAATTCAAGATCCTCACGCGCTCGACGCTTTCCTCCAAGGAAACGACGAAGTGGGAGGACGGCAACGAGTATCCGCTGATCAAGGTGGAAGTCTCGTCGGCCACGCATCCGTTCTATACGGGCAAGAACAAGCTGGTCGACACCAGCGGTCGCGTGGACAAGTTCCGCAAGCGTTACGCGCAGAAGTAATCTCCGCGGCTTGCCCCCCCGGGGCATTCACGCAGACGACGGCCGCCCCTGGGCGGCCGTTTTCGTTTCCGGGCCACGGTCCGCAGCGCCTGTTTTTTAGTGCATTCCTTCAAAAACGGCGCAACGCCCCAGGTCGAAAGTCGCGCATCGGGAAAACGGTTCCCATGCAATAATTCCGGCCTTCCGCGGCCGCCCGCGGCTCTACGTTTTCGAAGGAGTGTCTTGTGTCCAAACTCGACCAGGTGACGTTGACCGCCGGCGACAAGAACGTCGCGCTGCCGGTGCAGCATCCCGTGCTCGGCCAGCCCTGCATCGACATCGCGAAGTTGCCGAAGGAAACCGGCTGCTTCACCTACGATCCGGGCTTCACCGCCACCGCCGCGTGCAAGTCGGCGATCACCTACATCGACGGCGATGCAGGCGTGTTGCTGTACCGCGGTTACCCGATCGAGCAGCTCGCCAAGAACTCGAGCTTCCTCGAGGTGGCCTACCTGCTGATGCACGGCGAACTGCCGTCGAAGACCGAGTTCGAAGCCTTCGACCACGAAGTCACGCATCACACGATGATGCACGAGGCCTTCCGCACGTTCCTCTACGGTTTCCGCCACGACGCGCATCCGATGGCGATGATGGTCGGCATGCTGGGTTCGATGGCGAGCTTCTACCACGGCTCGCTGGACCTGGAGGACGCCGAGCAGCGCCGCCTCGCCGCGATCCGCCTGATCGCGAAGGTGCCGACGATCGCCGCCGCGTGCTACCGCTATTCGATCGGCTGGCCGATCCGTTATCCGAAGAACAACCTCGAATACACCACGCGCTTCCTGCACATGATGAAGGAAGTGCCGAGCGAGCCGCTGGAGCTCAGCCCGACCGCCGCCAAGGCGCTGGACCTGCTCTTCATCCTGCACGCCGACCACGAGCAGAACGCGTCGACCTCGACCGTGCGCCTCGTCGGTTCCACCGGCGCCAACCCGTATGCGTGCGTCGCCGCCGGCGTCGCCGCGCTGTGGGGCCCCGCGCACGGTGGCGCGAACGAAGCCGTGCTCAAGATGCTGTCGGAGATCGGCCGCCCGGAGAACGTGGGCTCGGCCGTCGCGAAGGCGAAGGACAAGGAATCGGGCTTCCGCCTGATGGGCTTCGGCCACCGCGTCTACAAGAACTTCGATCCGCGCGCCAAGATCATCCGCGAGATGACCTTCAAGGTGCTCGACGAACTCGGCGTCAACGATCCGCTGCTCGACGTGGCGGTGAAGCTCGAGGAAGCCGCGCTGAAGGACGACTACTTCGTGCAGCGCAAGCTCTACCCGAACGTCGATTTCTACTCGGGCATCATCTACAAGGCGCTGGGCATCCCGACGGAAATGTTCACCGTCATGTTCGCCATCGCGCGCACCGCCGGCTGGGTGTCGCATTGGCTGGAACAGCAGACCGATCCGGAAGCCAAGATCGGCCGTCCGCGCCAGATCTACACCGGCTACGCCGAGCGCGATTACGTCGATCTCGCCAAGCGCTGATCGATCTGCGCGTGATCCAAAAAAAGCCCCGCGAATGCGGGGCTTTTTTCATGGGCCAGCTTCGTACCCGGCGATCTCGTCTTCGGCGATCAACTCGCGCAATTGCGACAGCGACGCGCGCTTCATCGGCTTCTCGTCGATCGACGACAGCGGCGATTGGCGCAATGCATCGTGCGGCAGCACGGTCAGGTCGAAGGTCAATTCTTCCGCGCTGAACACCCACACCGGCACGTCGCCCGCGCGTTCGCGATCGAAGCGGATGCGCCGCGAGCGCGACTCGGCGGGGATCATGTGTTGGTCGAGATAACGCGAGACGGCATCGGCGTCGTCGGTGTACAGGTGCAACGCAACGGGCGAGTAACGATCGGCGGTGCCGTCGAGCACCGGGCCGACCAGGCGCGCGTCGAAGCCCGCGAAGAATTCCAGCGCACGCAGCGCGCCTTCGCGACGCGCGCGCAACCCGGCGGCTTGCGCGTCGCCCTGGAACAGCCGCTGGTATTCGCGCAATGCGTCTTCGATCTCGCGATTGCGCGGAAGCGATGCGTCGTCGTGGATGCCCAGGCGTTCGGCGGCCTTGCGCTTGGCCTGGTGGAAATCGCGGATGCCGCTTTCGGCCATCAGGCGCGCCGCCTCGTGGGCGACGCGACGCCGGCGTTCGTGGGTGCGGGTCTCGGCATGCTGGCGGGCGTGGTGCATGGCGCGTCTCCCGAGTCGACCCGGGCCGACTGTACCGCATCGGCCCGCGCATCAAACGTCACGCCGGCCGTGGCCGGCATGCTTCAGAAGATGTCGTACGTGTCTTCGCTCGGCGCCTGGTCGTCGGGGCCGTAGTCGACGTAGCTTTCCATGCGTTCGAGATCTTCGGCCTTCACCCACTCGGTGATGCCGCCGCTGCTGGCGGCCACCAGGTGACCACCGGGACCCACCGCGACTTCGACCATGCCCTCGGGCGGGTCGTTCGCCATCACCGGGCGGCCGTCGAGCGCCACGCGCATGTAGTCGATCCAGATCGGCAACGCGGCCTTGCCGCCGTACTCGCGATAACCGAGCGACTTGTAGTCGTCGCGGCCGACCCACACGGTCGTCGCCATGTTGCCGCCGAAGCCGGAGAACCACGCATCGCGGTGATCGTTGGTCGAACCGGTCTTGCCGCCGATGTCCTCGCGGCCGAGCACCTTCGCCGCCGTGCCGGTGCCGCGCTGCACGACGTCGCGCATCATCGACACGAGCTGGTAGGCGACGCGTTCGTCGATGGCGCGCGGCGCGATGGTCGTGCCTTCGGCGAGCTTCACCGGCTCGGCGGGCTTGGACGACCGTACCGTGGACGGCGACGCCGGCGCGTTGCCGAGGTCGAAGCCATCGATGACGGTGGACGCCACCAACTGCCCGTTGCGCATGCCGCAACCGCGGCAGGCCACCACGGGCTTTTCCTTGAAGATCACCTTGCCGCTGCGGTCCTTCACGTCGTCGATGAGATACGGCGTGACGAGGAAGCCGCCGTTGGCGAACACCGCGTAACCACGCGCGACCGCGAGCGGCTGCAGCGACGAGCTGCCGAGCGACATCGAAAGATTCGGCACCAGCTGATCGATCGGGAAACCGAAGTGGCTGATGTACTTGCGCGCGTAGTCCACGCCGATCGCATCGAGCAGGCGCACCGACACCAGGTTGCGCGACTGCACGAGGGCTTCGCGCAAGCGCATCGGGCCGGCGAAGTTGCCGGTGTCGTTCTGCGGGCGCCACAGGTGGCCGACGCGGTCGCGGAACACGACCGGCGCATCGAGCACGATCGAGGCGGGATTGAAGCCGCGATCGAACGCCGCCGCGTACAGGAACGGCTTGAAGCTCGAACCCGGCTGGCGACGCGACTGCGTGGCACGGTTGAACTTGTTCGCCGCGAAGCTGTAGCCGCCGATCAACGCGCGCAGCGCACCGGTTTCGGCTTCCATCGAGATCAGCGTCGATTGCGCGCGCGGCACCTGGTCCAGCGCGTAGGTCGGCGTGGCGTCGGCCGGCGGCGGCACGGGCTTGCCGTCCTTGCCGACCGTGGCCCTCGGCATGTCGCGACGCACGCGCACGATGTCGCCGCGCTTGAGCAGCGCGCCCGGCGATCGACCCGTCCACTGGCTCGACTTGGCGTCGAGTTCGAGCTCGGTGCCGTCGGCGAGGAGGACCGTCGCATCGCTGCCCGTCGTCGCGGTGACGAGCGCCGGGAACAGGTTGGCTTGCGTGACGATGCCGCGCAGGTGCGCACGCAGCGCTTCAGGTGTTTCGTTCGCCTGCAGTTCGACCTGCTTCTCGGCGCCGCGCCAACCGTGGCGATGGTCGTACACCGCGAGGCCATCGCGGATCGCCTGGTCGGCGGCCGCCTGCAGCGTCGGATCGATCGTCGTGGTGACGTGGTAACCCTTGGTGAGCACGTCGCCGCCGAACTTCGCGACCATTTCCTGCCGCACCATTTCCGCCACGTACGGCGCGTACACCTCGATCAGGCGCTCGTGCGGCGTGGCATGCATCGCGACGCCCGCGCTCGCCTGCTCTTCGCCCGGCGAGATGAAGTTCAACTCGCGCATGCGCTGCAGCACGTAATCGCGGCGGATCTTCGCGCGTTCGGGATTGGTGATCGGGTTGCCGCTGGACGGGAATTTCGGAATCGACGCGAGCGTGGCCATCTCGTCGAGCGAGAGCTGGTCGAGCGACTTGCCGAAGTAGAACTCCGACGCCGCGGCGACGCCGTACGCGCGATTGCCGAAGAAACTCTTGTTGAGATAGAGCTCGAGGATCTCGTCCTTCGTCAGCTCCTTCTCCATGCGCATCGCCAGCATCATCTCGGCGAGCTTGCGCGAGTAGCTGTATTCCGAGCTCAGGAAGAACTGGCGCGCGACCTGCTGCGTGATCGTCGAACCACCGGGCACGCGCTTGTTGTCGGTGGTGGCCAGCAGCCACACCGCGCGGGCGACGCCCTTGTAGTCGACACCGTGGTGCTCGTAGAAGCGCGAGTCCTCGATGGCGATGAAGGCCTGCTTCAGGCGCGGCGGGACCTTCTCGATCTCGATGGGATAGCGCCGCGTCTCGCCGAACAGGGCCATCAGGCGCCCGTCCCGTGCGTACACGTACATCGGCTCCTGGAGCTCGACGTTCCGAAGCTGATCCACGTCGGGCAGCTTGGGCGCGATCAGGAAGTAGAGGAGGCCAAGTCCCAGGACACCCAGGACGGCCGCGCCGAGGAAACCCACCAAACCCCAACGCAGCACACGACGAAAACGAGACATCAAACCAATCCGATTGCGGCCTTCTTGGGGCAAGGAGTATAGAGGAGGTGTGGGGAACGACTCGGCGGCCGGAAACGACCACCAAGACCGTTCAGGTAAGGGGAATGTCGGACTTGTGATGGGCGCCCGGGGTAGGGGAGGTTGCCAGATCGTTTAAAGTCCGTTATTTAATGCTTCGGGGCACGAAGTGCGCGTAAGCGCCCGTGAATAGGGGAGAAAACGTGGGATTGATCACAAATAGTCAGCCGCCGCTGATTGGGGTCGACATCAGCTCGACTGCCGTCAAGCTGCTGCAACTCTCCCGATCCGGGAACCGTTACCGCGTGGAACACTACGCGGTCGAACCGCTGCCGCCGAACGCGGTGGTGGAAAAGAACATCGTCGAGGTGGAAGCCGTCGGCGAAGCCATCAAGCGCGCCGTCAACCGCTCGGGCGCCCGCGCCCGACACGCGGCTGCCGCTGTCGCGGGCTCGGCGGTGATCACCAAGATCATCCCGATGCCGGGCGACCTGGACGAGAACGACCTGGAATCGCAGGTCGAGCTCGAGGCGGTCAATTACATCCCGTACCCGATCGAGGAAGTGAACCTCGACTTCGAAGTGCTGGGGCAGATGCCGGGCAACGCGGAAATGGTGCAGGTGCTGCTCGCGGCCTCGCGCACCGAGAACGTCGACGCCCGCGTCGCCGCGCTCGAACTCGGCGGCCTCACCGCGAAGGTGATGGACGTGGAGGCCTTCGCGATCGAGAACGCCTTCTCGCTGCTGGCCGACACCCTGAGCGCACCGCGCGACGGGATCATCGCCCTGGTCGATACCGGCGCGACGATGACCACGCTCAACATCCTGCGCAACGGCCGTAGCCTCTACAGCCGCGAACAGGTGTTCGGCGGCAAGCAGCTCACCGACGAAGTGATGCGCCGCTACGGCCTGAGCTACGAAGAAGCCGGCCTGGCCAAGCGCCAGGGTGGTTTGCCCGAGAGCTACGACATCGAAGTCCTCGAGCCCTTCAAGGAAGCGATGGTCCAGCAGGTCAGCCGCCTGTTGCAGTTCTTCTACGCCGGCAGCGAATTCAACCGCGTCGACCAGATCGTCCTCGCCGGTGGCTGCGCTTCGATCCCCGGCATCGCCGCGATGGTCGAAGAGCAACTGGGCGTGCCGACGGTGATGGCCAACCCGCTTGCGCAGATGACGCTTGGCCCGCGCGTGCAGGCGCACGCGCTGAACCAGGACGCCCCCGCGCTGATGATTGCCTGCGGCCTTGCCATGAGGAGTTTCGACTGATGGCACGGATCAACCTCCTCCCCTGGCGTGCTGAGCGCCGGCGCCAGCGCCAGAAGGAATTCGGGGCGATGGTGGGTGCGTCCGCGCTCGGCGCGGTCGTCCTCTCGTTCCTCATCTACATGTTCTACAACGCGCAGATCGCCGGGCAGACCGAGCGCAACGCCTACCTCGATGGCGAGATCACGAAGGTCCAGGCCAAGATCGACGAGATCAAGCTGCTCGACGAGAAGAAGGCCAAGCTGCTCGCCCGCAAGACGGTGATCGAAGAGTTGCAGGCCAACCGCTCGCAGATGGTCCACCTGTTCGACTCGCTGGTGCGCACCATCCCCGACGGCGTCACGCTCAGCTCGATCCAGCAGAACGGCGAGATGCTCACGCTCAAGGGTCGTTCGCAGTCCAACGCGCGCGTCTCCACCTACATGCGCAACCTCGAAAGCTCGGGCTGGATGACCAACCCCGAACTCTCGGTGATCGAAGCGCGCGGCACGAACAAGGGCTTGCCGTACGAGTTCGACCTCCAGGTCAAGCTCGCCAACCCGAACGCGCCGAAGGACGAGAACAAGGACGGCATCCCCGACGCCGCGCCGACGGTCGCGCCGCCCACGGGCGTCACGCCGCCCGCGAGCGCCGGCACCGCCGCCGCCCCGGCCAACGCCGCGCCGGCGCCCGCAGCGCCCGCCGCCGCCCCGACCAATGGAGCCGCGCCATGAGCCAGAAAAAGATGGCGCTGAAGGACGTCAGCTTCAGCAACACCGCCTCGTGGCCGCAGTCCTACAAGATCGTGTTCTGCGCGATCATCGCCGCGGTCATCATCGGGCTGGTCTGGTACTTCGTGGTCACCGGCCAGCGCGAACAGCTCGCCGATCTGGACCGCAAGGAAGGCGACCTGCGCAGGACGTTCGAGGAGAAGCAAGGCCAGGCGGCCAACCTCGAACCGCTCAAGCTGCAGCTCGCGCAGATGGAACAGCAGCTCCAGCAGATGCTGCGCCAGTTGCCGAGCAAGACCGAGATGCCGGACCTGATCATCGACATCTCGCAGACCGCGCTCGCCACCGGCATCACCAACGAGCTCTTCCAGCCGGGTCCGGAAGCGCCGAAGGAGTTCTACGCCGAGAAGCCGATCCAGCTGCGCATGGTGGGCACCTACCACCAGTTCGGCGCGTTCGTGAGCGGCGTGGCGTCGCTGCCGCGCGTGGTGATCATGACGATGCACAACATCGTGCTGACCCCGCGTAATCCGTCGCCGGGCGCCAAGATCGGTCCGAACAGCGTCCTGCAGCTTGCCGGTACGGTGAAGACTTACCGTTATCTGGACGACAACGAGACCAGTGCCGGCGCCGGTGCGCCTGCCAAGGGCGGCAAGAAGACCCCGCCGCCGAAGGGAGGGAAGAAGTAATGGCTTCCAAAAAGACCTCCCGCGTCCTGATGGCGATCGCGCTGCTCGCGCTCGCCGCCTGCGGCCGCAGCGTCACCAGCGGCCCGGAACCCGCCAACAACCTCGAGAAGTGGGTTGCCGAAGTGAAGGCGCGTCCCGCGCCGCCGCTCGATCCGCTGCCGGTGATGCAGCAGTTCGAGACCTTCGAATACGCCGCCCAGGCGCTGCGCGATCCCTTCAGCGAGGCCTTCAGCGACATCAGTGGTGGCAGCGGCCCGCGCCCGGATCCGGACCGGCCGAAGCAAACGCTCGAACAGTTCCCGCTCGACAGCCTCGACATGGTCGGCACGCTGGGTGGCGGGTCCAGTCTCATCGCGCTGGTCATGGCGCCGGACAAGGTGACGTATCGCGTTCGCCCCGGCGTGTACCTGGGGCAGGCCGACGGTCGCGTGACCGCGGTGTACGAAGACCGGATCGAACTCGTGGAATTGGTGCCGGACGGCGCGGGCGGCTGGTTGGAACGCCCTGCGACCGTCGCGCTCGAAGATCAATAAGGGGAAAGGACGATGACCTTGCACAACGCCACACCGATGCGGCCCGCACGGCGCCCCTTCCTTCGGGCCGGGGCCCTGGGGCTCGCAATCGGGCTCGTGACGGCCTTCGGCGCCGCGGATGCCGCCCAGGCGGCGCGCATCCTCGCAGCGCAGTCCGCGGCCACCGCGCCGACGCCCAACGTCGATCCGAGCAAGAACGTGCCCGGCACGATCGCGGTCTCCAACATCGACTTCAAGCGCGGCGATGGCGGCTCCGGCCGGCTGAGCCTGCGCTTCAACGGCGCCGGTGCGATCCCCGACCTGCGCAATGAAGGCTCGCGCGTGATCATCGATGTCGGCAACGCCAAGTTGCCGGCCTCGCTGGCCAAGCCGCTGAACGTCGCCGACTTCGCAACGCCGGTGCAGCGCATCGACGCGCGGGCCGACGGCGCGGGCACCAAGCTCGTGTTGGCCACCAATGGCAACTTCGAGTCGATGGCCTACCAGTCGGGCAACGAATACGTGGTCGAGATCGTGCCGCGTGCCGCCGCAGCCAAGGCTGCCGGCAACGCCAACGTCGGCGCCACGGCGAGCAACGCCCCGGTCCGCGTCTACAGCGGCCGCCCGGTGACCTTCAACTTCCAGGACGTGCCGGTTCGCACGGTCCTGCAGCTGATCGCCGAGGAATCCAACCTCAACGTCGTCGCCTCCGACACGGTGTCGGGCAACGTCACGCTGCGCCTGATCAACGTGCCGTGGGACCAGGCGCTGGACATCGTCCTGCGCGCCAAGGGCCTGGACAAGCGCCGCGACGGCAACGTGGTGTGGGTCGCGCCGCAGGAAGAAATCGCCAAGTACGAACAGGCGAAGGAAGACGCGCGCATCGCGATCGAAAACCGCGCCGAGATGATCACGGAGTACATCCCGATCAACTACGGCAACGCCGAAGACATCGCCAAGCTGCTCACCGAAGAGAGCAAGTCCAGCTCCGGTGGTGGTGGTGGTGGCGCGAACAGCCAGCGTGGCTTCCTCTCGCCGCGCGGCAGCATGAGCTTCGACCGTCGCACCAACACGCTGCTGATCATCGACATCCCGTCGAAGGTCTCGGAAGTGCGCCGCCTCGTCAGCCTGCTCGACAAGCCCGTCGACCAGGTGCTCATCGAAGCCCGCATCGTGATCGCCACCGAATCCTTCGCCCGCGAACTGGGTGCGAAGTTCGGCATCGCCGGCGCCAACAACAACGTGATCTTCGGCGGCAACACCGCCGGCAACACGGCCAACAGCGGCACGCCGCGCCCGAGCCCGCCGGTCAAGAACCTCAACGTCGACCTCCCGGTCGTCGGTGCCGCCGGTTCGCTCGCACTGTCGATCATCAACGCCGGCTACGTCCTGGACGTCGAACTCTCGGCGCTGCAGACCGAAGGCCGCGGCGAAGTGATCTCCAACCCGCGCATCGTCACCAGCAACCAGAAGGAAGCGGTGATCCGCCAGGGCCAGGAAGTCGGCTACGTGACGATCTCCCAGCAGCAGGGTGCCGGCGCCGCCGCGATCCCGAACGTCCAGTTCAAGGACGTGCTGCTCGAGCTCAAGGTCACCCCGACGATCACCAACGATGGCCGCGTGTTCCTCAACATGGCCCTCAAGAAGGACGAGATCGAAGGCTTCATCGACACCGACATCGGTGACGTGCCCCAGATCAACAAGCGCGAAATCAACACGGCGGTCCTCGTCGACAACGGCCAGACGGTGGTGGTCGGCGGCGTGTACGAGTTCCGCGACCGCGCCGACGTGACCAAGGTGCCGTGGCTGGGCGACCTGCCGGTGATCGGCAACCTGTTCAAGAAGAAGGGCCGCTCCAAGGAGAAGGCCGAGCTGTTGATCTTCGTCACCCCGAAGGTGTTGACGGTCGCACAGCGCAATTGATCTGTATCGACGAACGATGAACGCAACGGGGCCTCACGGCCCCGTTGCCGTTTTGGGGTGAACCAACGGGCCGCGAACCAGTCAAACTCGGCCCGACACCGCCCGGGATCCCCCGACCCGCAATGGACAATCGCGCCGAAAGCCGCACCGCACCGCCGTCCCGCCTGCACGCCGCCTTTTCGGCGCTGCGCGACCAGCTCTCCGCGCAGATCGTGGGGCAGGGCGAGCTGATCGAACGCCTGCTCATCGCGCTGCTGGCCGATGGGCACCTGCTCGTCGAAGGCGCGCCGGGCCTGGCCAAGACCAGCGCCATCCGCGCACTCGCCGCGCGGCTGGACGCGGCCTTCGCCCGCGTGCAGTTCACGCCGGACCTGCTGCCCGCCGACCTCACCGGCACCGAAGTCTGGCGCCCGCAGGACGGCCGCTTCGAATTCCAGCCCGGCCCGATCTTCCATCAGATCCTGCTCGCCGACGAAATCAACCGCGCGCCGGCGAAGGTGCAATCGGCGCTGCTCGAAGCGATGGGCGAACGCCAGGTCACCGTCGGCCGGCAGACCTATCCGCTGCCGGCGCTGTTCCTGGTGATGGCCACGCAGAATCCGATCGAACAGGAAGGCACGTTCCCGCTGCCCGAAGCGCAGCTCGATCGCTTCCTGATGTACCTGCGCATCGGCTACCCCGCCGCCGCCGCGGAAACCGAGATCCTGCGCCTGGCCCGCGAACGCGCGCGCAACGTGTTGCAGGCGACCACCGAAGCGGTCGAACGCATGCCGATCGACGATGTCTTCGAAGCACGCGCCGCGGTGCTCGACCTGCATCTCGCGCCGCCGGTGGAGCGTTATCTGATCGAACTCGTCCTCGCTTCGCGCGAACCGACGCGTTACGACGCCGCACTCGCGCGCCGCATCGCATGGGGCGCGAGCCCGCGCGGTTCGATCGCACTCGAACGCTGCGCACGTGCGCGTGCTTGGCTCGCCGGCCGCGACTTCGTTACGCCCGAAGACGTGCGCGCGATCGCGCCCGACGTCCTGCGCCATCGCGTGTTGCCGAGTTACGAAGCCACCGCCGAAGGCTGGGATGGCGATCGCCTCGTGCGCGCGCTGCTCGACAAAGTGCCGCTGCCCTGACCATGCCGCGCGCAGTCCCGCCGCAGGAAGGCATCGCGCCCACGCTGCAGGAACTCGTCGGCCTGCGGGCGCTTGCGCTCGGGCGACGTGCGCCGCGTCGCGGGCGTCACGGCGTGACCGGGCATGCGCTCTCGCCGATGCGCGGGCGCGGGATGGAATACGCCGAGTCGCGCGAATACGCGATCGGCGACGACGCACGCCACATCGACTGGCGCCTCACCGCGCGTAGCGGCCGCCCGCACACCAAGTTGTTCCAGGCCGAACGCGAACGCCTCACGCTGATCGTCGCCGACACCGCGCCGGCGCTGTATTTCGGTACGCGCGTGCGCTTCAAGTCCGTGCAGGCCGCGCGCGCGGGCGCGATCGCCGCGTGGGCCGCATTGCGCGATGGTGATCGCGTCGCCGCATTGCGCGGCAGCCAGCGCGAAGCACCGATTCCCCCCGCAGGCGGGCCGCGCGGTGCGTTGCGCGTCCTCGATGCACTCGTGCGCTGGTATGCCGCGCCGCCCGAAGAGGATGCGGGCCTGGCCGTCGCACTCGACCAGGCGCAACGCGTGTTGCGGCCCGGTTCGCGCCTGATCGTCCTCGCCGATCCCGCGAGCATCGCCGCGATCGATCCGCATCGCTGGCCGGCGTTCGCGTTGCATCACGACACGACGGTGTTGCTGCTCGTCGATCCGCTCGAGCGCGATCCGCCGAAGGCTGCGCTGCCGTTCGCGACCGACGATCACCGCGTCGAACTCGACCTCGCGAGCGCGCCGCAACGCCAGCGTTGGCGCCGCGAATTCGTCGCGCCCATCGAGGCCGCGTTGCAGGCCTTGCCCGCGCGCGGCGTGCGCGTCGAGACCCTGTCGACCGACGCGGCCAGCGATGCATGGCTCGGTGCCTGGGGCCGCGCGCAGGCGAGCGTGGCCTGAGCATGCGCACGCCGCCCGATCTCGTGCTGCGCGATGTCCATGGCGCCCCGGCGACCGCGTGGTGGCCGCCCGCGCCGGGCTGGTGGCTCGTGCTCGCCGCAATCGTCGCCGTCTCGCTCGTGCTCGCGTTCCTCGCGCATCGCAGGCGCGTGCGCCATCGCGCGATCGTCGGCGTGTTCGACGAAGCGCTTGCACGCGCCGACACACCTGCCGCGCAAGTGGCCGCGATTTCCGAACTCCTGCGCCGCGCCGCGCGTCGCAAGGATCCCGAAGCCGATCGCTACGAAGGCGATCGTTGGCGCACGCATCTCGATGCCGGCGCGCGCGAACCCCTGTTCCGTGGCACGGCTGGCGCGGTCCTGCTCGATGGCGCGTTCCGTCGCGATGTCGACCCCGCCGCCGTCGCCGATCTGCGCGAACGCGCGCGCCGCCGCTATCTGGAGTGGATGCGGTGAACGCCTTCGACGCATGGCTATCCGCGTTCGCGTGGCCGTACGCGCTGCTCGCGATTCCGCTGCCGTTGCTCGTGCGTTGGTTGCTGCCGCGCCGGCGTTCGGCTGCTGCTGCGTTGCGCGTGCCCTATGGCGCGCACATCGACAAGATCGCTGCCGCAGGAAGCGGACACGCATTGCGTGGCCGCGGCGCCGGCTTGCTCGCGTGGTTGGCGTGGATCGCGTTGTGCTTCGCATGCGCGCGTCCGCAGCAACTGGGCGAACCCATCGCGCCGCCGCAAGTCGGGCGCGACCTGATGCTCGCCGTCGATCTGTCCGGCAGCATGAGCGAAGAGGACATGGAACTCGGTGGGCAGGTCGTGGATCGACTGACCGCTGCGAAGGCCGTACTCGCCGACTTCCTCGACCGTCGCGGCGGTGATCGCGTCGGCCTGCTCGTCTTCGGCCAACGCGCGTACACACTGACGCCGCTGACGCTCGACCTGACGACGGTGCGCCAGCAATTGCAGGACAGCGTCGTCGGCCTCGCGGGGCGCGAGACCGCACTCGGCGATGCACTCGCGCTCGCGGTGAAGCGATTGCAATCGCAGCCTTCCGACCAGCGTGTCGTGATCCTCCTGACCGACGGCGTGAACACCGCCGGCGTGCTCGATCCCGCGAAGGCGGCCGACCTCGCGCGCGATGCCAAAGTGCGCGTGCACACCATCGCGTTCGGTGGCGAGGGCGGCGTATCGCTGTTCGGATTCCGTCTGCCCGGCGGGGGCGATGCGGAGATCGACGAATCGGGGCTGCAACAGATCGCGCAGGTCACGGGCGGTCGCTTCTTCCGCGCGCGCGATACCGAATCGCTCGCGGGCATCTACGCGGAGATCGATCGGCTCGAACCGATTCGTCGCCCGGGACAAGCCGTGCGCCCACGCATCGAACGCTATCCGCTGCCGCTCGCGATCGCACTCGGCCTTGCGGCCCTGGGTGCGGTGCCGTTGCGGAGGCGCGCATGAATCCGCTTCACATGAGCGCGATCGATACGCTGCATTTCCTGCGCCCGTCGTGGCTGTGGGCCTTGCTCGCCTTGCCCGTGATCGCGTGGTTGTGGTGGCAGCGCGGACGCCGCGACAACGTCTGGCGCGCGTCGGTCGATGCGCACCTGTTGCCCTGGTTGCTCGAACCGGCATCGAACGTGCGCACGCGCTCCACGCTCGTTGCCGTGCTGCTCGCCTTCACACTGGCCGTGCTCGCGCTCGCGGGCCCCGCGTGGAAACAGGTCGCGCAGCCGGCGTGGCAGAGCCGCACGCCGCTGGTCGTCGCACTCGATCTGTCGAGCAGCGCGCTGGCCGCCGATCTGCCGCCGTCGCGCCTGCTACAGGCGCGCGCGAAACTCGCCACGCTGCTGCGCGAACGCGCGGGCGGGCAAGTGGGTTTGCTCGCCTTCGCCGACGACGCTTACACCGTTGCGCCGCTCACTGACGACGCCGCGAACGTTGCACTCTTCCTCGATTCGCTCTCCCCCGACGTGATGCCGATCGATGGGCATCGCCCGGATCGCGCCATCACGCGCGCAGTCGAACTGATGCGCCAGGCCGGTTTCGACCATGGCGACATCCTCGTCCTCACCGACCACGGCGACGCCGCCGCGAATGCCGCCGCCTCGCAGGCGCTGAAGCAGGGCATGCGCGTCTCCGTACTTGGTCTGGGGAGCGAGGAGGGCACCGTCGTGCAACAAGTGGGCGGCGGCATCTCGCGCGTGTCGCTCGATCCTGCATCCTTGCGATCGCTCGCGAGTGCAGGCGGCGGGCGTTTCGCGACGTTGTCGATCGACGATGCCGACCTGCGCGCGCTGGGTGTCCTGACCTCCGATGCCTCGGGTGCGACATCGACGCAAGGCCGCGCTGGTCGCAGTTGGGAAGACGCCGGCTACTGGCTGATTCCACCGCTGATGTTGCTGGCGGTGTTCGCGTTCCGTCGCGGCGCGGGCGTCGCCGCGATGTTGTTGGTGCTTTGCGTGCCGATGGGATTCGCGCAGGCGCAGGAAGCGCCGAAGGGCACGTTGTGGCGACGCGCGGACCAGGTGGCGGCGCAACGCATGGAGGCCGGTGAGTCCGCTTATCGCGCCGGCAAGTTCGACGCCGCCGCGAACGCCTACGACGGCCTGCCCGGCGCCGATGCGCAGTACAACCACGGCAACGCACTCGCGAAACAGGGCCAGTACGAAGCCGCAATCGCGGCCTACGACCGTGCGTTGCGCGCGCAACCGAACATGCCCGATGCGATCGCGAACCGCCGCGCGGTCGAAGCCGCGATGAAGCGCAAGCCGCCCTCCGGCGGATCCAAGCGCAACGATCCGCGCTCGCAGGGCAAGCAGGACGGCAAGCAGCAGCAACAACAGCAGTCCGGGCAATCGCAGTCGCAGCAACAACAACAGCAACAACAAGCGCAGCAGCAATCCGGTCAGAACGGGCAACCGCAGCAGTCGCCGGCACCGCAACAATCGGGACAACAACCGAAGCCATCGGAGCAGGCCGGCGATTCGCAGCAGAAGACGCAAGCCCAGGCCAAACCCCAATCGCCGAAGCAAGCGGAGGCGCAACGCGCCGCCGATGCCGCGCAACGCGAACGCATGCAGCGCGCGCTCGGCAAGGGCAAGGACGGCAAGCCGCAGAAGGGCGAAGCGCAGGCGCGCGCCGAAACGCCGCAGGAGCGCGAACGTCGCCTGGCGAACGAAGCGTGGCTGCGCCGCGTCCCCGACGATCCGGGCGGCCTGCTGCGTGCGAAGTTCCGACTCGAATACGAACGCCGCCAACTGGAGGGCGGTGAATGATGCGCAAGTGGGCTGTCGCAATGCTCGTCCTGTTCGCGCTGCTCGCGCCGCAAGCGCATGCGCAGGTGCGCGCGTGGCTGGATCGCGATCGCATCGAAGCGGGGGAGACCACGACGCTCAACGTCGCCGCCGATTCCGCGCAGGGCGGTCCCGACTACGCACCGCTCGAACGCGACTTCATCCTCAGCGGACATTCCAGCGCCCGCAGCGCGCGCGCGGAGAACGGCCGCATCACCGTGAGCGCGCAGTACTCGGTGGTGCTGCAACCGCGCCGCGAAGGCGTGATCACGATTCCGTCGCTGCGCATCGGCGGGCAAACCACGCCGCCGCTCACGCTCACCGTCGCGCCGATGAGCCGCGTGCCGACGAAGGCGGGCGACGATGCATTCATCGAATCGGAAATCGACGACGGCGATCCGTGGGTGCAACAGGCGGTCGGCCTGAAAGTGCGGCTGTACACCGCCGTGCCGCTGGTCTCCGGCGCGCTCGAACAATCCCAACCGGAAGGCGCGACGCTGCGCAAGGTCGGCCAGGATCTGCAGTATTCGCAGGAAATGGGCGGACGCCGCTACAACGTGGTCGAACGTCGGTTCCTCGTCATCGGCGAACGCAGCGGGCGCATCGTGTTGCCGGGTGCGCGCTTCCGCGGGCAGGGTGTCGGTGGATTCTTCGATGATCTGCTCGGCGATGGACGACGTCCGCTCGCCGCCGACGCACCCGATCGCGTCGTGCAGGTCCGTGCGATTCCCGCGAACGCGCCGCAACCGTGGTTGCCGCTGACCGACCTGCGCCTGCGTTACGTCGCGTTGCCGCAAGCCGTGCGCGCGGGTGAATCGGCGACCGTGCAGATCGAAGCGATCGCCGACGGCGCGGTCGCAGCGCAGATGCCCGAACTGAAACTCGCCTCCAGCGGCGCGGCGCAAGTGTTCCCCGCCGCCTTGCAGGCCGACGAATCCTTCACCGAAGGCCGGCCGCGCACGACGTTGTCGCGCACGTTCTCGATCGTGCCCACGCGCGCCGGCGCGCTGCGCATCGATCCGCCGCGCCTGGAATGGTGGGACGTGCGCGCGGGCGTCGCGCGCACGGCCACCTTGCCGCCGATCGAACTGCAGGTCACGCCGGGCACCGGTGCGAATGCCAATGGCGTGCCCGGTGTCGGCGCGCCCGCCGATGTCGCCGACGCAACGCAAACCGGCGATGGTCGCATCGCGATTCCCGGCATCCAGGGGCGCGTGTTGCCTTGGGCCGCGACGGCCGCCGCGTTCGCGCTGCTCTGGCTGTTCACGCTGTTGTTCTTCCTCGGCCGACATCCGACGCACGCGCACAAGACCGAGTTGCCCGCGAAGTCCGCATCCCCGCGCCCCGACCTCAAGCGCGCATTGGCCGACGGCGACCTGGGCGACATCGCCGAAACCTTGTGCGCCTCCGTCGATCCGCCCGCCGCCGACATCGATGCATTGCGCGCGCGCATCGCCGACGCCGATCAGCGTGCGGCACTGGACGCATTGCAACGCGCGCGCTGGGCCGGCGCCGATCCGCGCACCGCGCGCGAGTCCTTGCGGCGCGCCTTCACCCGTGGCGTGCGCCTGGAGAAGCCTGCACGCGCCGCCAACGTCCCGGAACCGCTGCCGCCGCTCTATCCCCCGGCCTGAGCCGCGCGTTACAGTCGCATCCGTTCCGCGGGGGGTCCGCGGCCCAGGAACCTGCATGGCCACGCCCACCGCGCGCAAGCGCCTCCCGCTGCACACGAAGATCGCGATCGGCTTCATCGCCGGCATCCTGGCGGGCCTGGCGATCCACGCCGGCGGCATCACCGATCTGGCGTGGGTGCAGGCCTTCACCACCTACGTCACCACGCCGTTCTCGAAGGTCTTCCTCGCGCTGATCTTCATGCTGATCGTGCCGTTGCTGTTCTCGGCACTCGTGGTCGGCATCGCGGAAATGGGCGACGTGCGCGCGCTCGGCCGCATCGGCTGGAAGACCTTGTTCTACACCGTGGTGCTCTCGGCGGTGGCGGTGCTGCTCGGCCTGGTGCTGGTGAACTGGCTCCAGCCCGGCGCGGGCGTGGATCCGGCGCTGGCGCAACAGTTGCTCGCCGACAACGCCGATCGCGCGAAGGAAATCGTCGCCAGCGTCGGGACGCAACCGCGCGGCATCGACATGCTCGTCTCGATCGTGCCCGACAACGTGATCGCCGCGGCGTCGAGCAACGGTTCGATCCTGTCGCTGATGTTCTTCGCGGTGATGTTCGGCATCGGCCTGGTGCTGACGCCCACGCCGCAGACCGAAGTGCTCAAGCGCGGCATCGACGGCCTGCTCGAAATCTCGATGACGCTGATCGGCCTGGTGATCCGCCTCGCGCCGATCGCGGTGTTCTGCTTCATGTTCAACCTGGTGTCGATCTTCGGCTTCGACCTGCTGATTCGATTGGGGGCGTACGTCGGCGTCGTCGTGCTCGCGCTCGCGTTCCACCTGTTCGTCAACTATTCGATCGCGTTGAAGATCGCCGGCCATTCGCCGGTCCGGTTCTTCAAGGGC
The DNA here is from genome assembly GCF_009740395.1 of Noviluteimonas gilva. GTDB lineage: Bacteria > Pseudomonadota > Gammaproteobacteria > Xanthomonadales > Xanthomonadaceae > Noviluteimonas > Noviluteimonas gilva. Next base: position 81,372 of record NZ_WOXT01000001.1, on the reverse strand, counting down.
GCGCAGGAAGCGATGGTGATGGCCTTCTCCACGGCCTCCAGCAACGCGACCCTGCCCACCGCGCTGCGCGTGGCCGAAGAGGAATTGGGCCTGCCGCGCCGCATCGCGCGCTTCGTGCTCACCGTCGGCGCCACCGCCAACCAGAACGGCACGGCCCTGTTCGAAGGCGTGACGGTGCTGTTCCTCGCGCAGTTCTTCGGCGTGGACCTCAGCCTCGGCCAGCAGGCGATGGTGATGCTGGTCTGCATCCTCGGCGGCATCGGCACGGCCGGCGTGCCGTCGGGTTCGCTGCCGGTGGTGGCGCTGATCTGCGCGATGGTCGGCGTCGACCCCGTCGGCATCGGCATGATCCTGGGCGTCAACCACTTCCTCGACATGTGCCGAACCACGCTCAACGTCACCGGCGACCTCACGCTCGCCACCCTGGTGGCCGCGGGCGAGCCCGACCTGGGCGCTGGCGAAACAGCCGCTGGCCCATAGGCGAGCGGGCCCGGAGCATCGGCAACCCCGGGCATGGGACAATTCCGTTCCTGCCCGCCGATTCCGACCCCGCCCCCGCCATGCCGACGCCCAGCCGCCGCGACCTCGCCAACGCCATCCGATTCCTCGCCATCGATGCGGTCGAGGCCGCGAAGTCCGGCCATCCGGGCATGCCGATGGGCATGGCCGACATCGCGGAAGTCGTCTGGAACGACTACTACCGCCACAACCCGAACAACCCGTCGTGGTTCAACCGCGACCGCTTCGTGTTGTCCAACGGCCACGGCTCGATGCTGCACTACGCGTTGCTGCACCTGTCCGGCTACGACATGTCGATCGACGACCTGAAGGCCTTCCGCCAACTCGAGTCGAAGACGCCGGGCCATCCGGAAAACTTCATGACGCCGGGCGTGGAAACCACGACCGGCCCGCTCGGCCAGGGCTTCGCGAACGCCGTCGGCATGGCGCTCGCGGAAAAACTGCTCGCGCAGCGCTTCAACCGCCCCGAGATGGAAGTCGTCGACCACCACACGTGGGTGTTCATGGGCGATGGTTGTTTGATGGAAGGCATCTCGCACGAAGCCGCGTCGCTCGCGGGCACGTGGGGCCTCAACAAGCTCATCGCCGTCTGGGACGACAACCACATCTCCATCGACGGCGACACGCAGGGCTGGTTCACCGACGACACCGGCAAGCGCTTCGAAGCCTATGGCTGGAACGTGGTGCGCGGCGTCGACGGGCATGACGCCGATGCGATCAAGCGCGCGGTCGATGCCGCGCTCGCATCGAGCGACAAGCCGACGCTGATCTGCGCGCGCACGACGATCGGTTTCGGTTCGCCGGGCAAGGCGGGCAAGGAGTCCTCGCACGGCGCACCGCTGGGCAAGGACGAAATCGTCGCCACGCGCGCCGCGCTGAACTGGCCGCACGAAGCGTTCGACATCCCGCAGGAGATCCGCGACGGCTGGCGCGCCGGCAACGCGGGCCTGGTGCGCGAAGAACAGTGGAACCGCCTGTTCGACCAGTACGCCGCGCGTTATCCCGAACTCGCCGACGAACTCGTGCGCCGCGCGCGCAACGAACTCCCCGACACCTGGGCCGCCGCCGCGGATGCGTACATCGCGAAGCTGCAGGCCGAAGGCCCGGTCGTCGCGTCGCGCAAGGCCTCGCAGATGGCGCTGGAAGCCTACGGCCCGCTGCTGCCGGAACTGATCGGCGGCTCGGCGGACCTCGCGCATTCCAACCTGACGTTGTGGAAGGGCAGCAAGTCCGTCACCAGCGACGATGCCAACGCCAATTACATTTACTTCGGCGTGCGCGAGTTCGCGATGACCGCGATCAGCAATGGTCTTGGCCTCCACGAATGTTTCATTCCGTACGACGCGACCTTCCTGGTCTTCAGCGACTACGCGCGCAACGCCGTGCGCATGAGCGCGCTGATGGGCGCGCATGCGATCCATGTCTACACGCACGATTCGATCGGCCTGGGCGAAGACGGTCCGACGCACCAGCCGATCGAACACGTCTCCTCGCTGCGCTACATCCCCGGCAACGACGTGTGGCGGCCGTGCGACGCCGTCGAATCCGCAGTGGCCTGGCGCGCGGCGATCGAACAACACGACGGCCCTTCGTGCCTGGTGTTCACGCGCCAGAACCTCGCGCACCAGCCGCGCACGACGCAGCAGGTCGCCGACATTCGCCGCGGCGGCTACATCCTGCGCGACAGCAAGGGCGCGCCGCAGTTGATCCTCATCGCCACCGGTTCGGAAGTCGAACTCGCGATGCAGGCCGCATCGCAACTCGGCGATGGCGTGCGCGTGGTATCGATGCCGAGCACGGATGTGTTCGATCGACAGGACGCCGCCTATCGCGAAGCCGTGCTGCCGAACGCTTGCCGCCGTCGCGTTGCGATCGAAGCCGGTGTGAGCGACTTCTGGCGCAAGTACGTCGGCCTGGATGGCGCGGTAATCGGCATCGACCGTTTCGGCGCGAGCGCGCCGGCGGAGAAGCTGTTCCCGCACTTCGGGTTCACGGTGGAGAACGTGGTGCAGGTGGCGAAGAAGCTCGCGTAAGTTCGACGCACTGCAAGACCCATGACAAGGCCCGCATTCGCGGGCTTTGTCGTTTCTGGCGCCTTCAAAACGCCATGCGACATCGCGCGTCGACGCGCGGACGGGACGCGTCCGCCATCAAAAGTTCCAGCCCCGCATTTCCTTGCCCCTTGGGTCTATAGCGGCCACCCAGCCGGTCGCGGTTCCCTTGCGGGAAATGACCGACCAACCGCACAAGCCGAATCGTTTTACTTTCCTGGCGAAATCGATCGCCATGGCGATCACCTTTTCTTTCGCGAGTCCGGCGGCGCTCGCCGAGGAGGAAGAAAAGAAGAAAAAGATCCAGGAAGCGCGGAATGCTGCCCTCGTCGAAGCCAACGCGCGCGCGCAGACCAAGAACGTGCAGGACGGCCTGCCCGACATCGGCGGTGGCGACCAGGGCCCGAACAAGGCGAAGGAGACCGCCGACGCGCTGACGAGCAAGGCGATCAGCGCCGCGCAGTCGGCGGCCAAGACCTCGTCGAGCAACACCAGCACGTCGAGCACCAGCGCGACCGACCAGTTCACCGCCGACGTCGCCAACGCCGCGATCTCCAGCGGCATCAGCACGCTCAAACAATCCGACAATCAATTCCTCCAGCGGCTCGAGGGCGGCGTCACGCTCGGCGCGGAAGGCGGCGTCGACGTCAATCTGAAGACGATCGGCACGCTCTATGGTGGCGAAGACAAGCGCCACTACCTGCTCACGCAATTCGGCGTGCACAACGAAGGCGACCGCGCGACCGCGAACGTCGGCCTGGTGTATCGCTGGATCGCGCCCAACGATGCGTGGTTGCTCGGCGGCAACGTCTTCTACGACCACGACTTCCACAACGGCGCGCATCGCGTCGGCCTCGGCGTCGAAGCGGCGACGACGTCGATGCGCTTCTTCGCCAATACCTACGCGCCGGCCTCCGACTGGAAAACGATCGAGAACCAGCCGGACTTCGAGGAACGCGCCGCGAGCGGTTACGACCTCGGCCTGACGTGGAGCCCGACGCGCGCGCCCGGCCTGGACCTGACGGTGAAGGGCACGCGTTGGCATGGCGATCAGGTCGACGTATTCGGCAGCGGCCAGACGTACAAGGATCCCTTCGTCCTGACGACCAAGGTTGCGTATTCGCCCGTGCCGATGTTCGGCATTGCGCTCGAACACGACAGCGCGATGGGCACCGGACAGCGCGATACGCGCGTTTCGTTCAACTTCAAGTATCAACTCGGCGAAACGCTGGGTGCGCAGACCGCACGCACGAACGTCGCCCAGCGCAACGACATCCGTAAGCGCGCGACGGAGTTCGTCGAGCGCGAAGAAAAGATCGTCACCGAGATTCGCGAGAAGGACATTCCGCTCGCGTTCGTCGGCCCCGCGGTGGTCAACGACAGCGTGATGTCGGATGCGATGTACACCTACGGGTTGCAGGTCACCGGCGCGAAGGATGGACACAGCTTCACGCTGACCGGCGCCGACGCGGCGGTGTTCACGCTCGCCGGCAACGAGCTGCGCCTGGATCCGACCAAGATGACCTCCGCCGAACTGGCGAAGGACAACCGCTTCGAAGCGACGGTGAATGTGATCGACGGCCGCGGGCGCGTCGCGCAACAGCATTTCATCGTCGACGTCATCGACATCGATCCGGATGGCGACGGGCTGAGCAACGAACAGGAAAAAGAACACGGTACGGATCCGAACAAGTCGGATACCGACGGCGACGGCCTGGACGACAAGACCGAGATCGACACCGGCACCAATCCGCTGGATCCCAACGACCCGGGCGCCGGCAACGTGCCGACGAACGTGGACGTGCATTTCAACGGCAGTCCACTCACCGGCGCGCCGCTGGTGGGATCGGTGCTCAGCGCCGCAGTGACCTGCAAAGACGGCAGTTGCCCGACGACGGGGCTGACGTACCAGTGGCAGATCGAAAGCGCGGTCGGCTCCGGCACCTACGTCGACATCGCCGGCGCCACCGGCGCGACCTACACCGTGGTGGCCGGCGACCAGAAGCGTCGCATCCGCGTGCTCGCCACCCAGCCCTGAAGGCTTTCTGCGTGCGCTCGCGCGCGCGCAGGTTCTTGCAAGACCCGCAACACCAACCGGAGATCCCCCAGATGCAACGCAACACAACTTCCAACAACACGCTGCGCAGGTCGCTCCTCGCGACTTTCCTCGGCCTGGCGTTGTCGGGTCTGGCGTACGCGCAGACTGTCGTCACTTCGCCGGAAACCAGTACCGTCATGGGCCGCGCGCCGGTGGTTTCCACGGCGACGATCAACGTCACGCCCTCGGGCGCCGGTGGCCAGGTGCTTGCGGGTGACGTGCTGACCGCCAACTTCCTGGTCACCGACCCCGACACCGATACGATCGACACGGCCGCAACCAGTGCAACCGTCCAGTGGACCGTCGACGGCACGCCCGTCGGTTCGGCGGGCAGCATGACCTATACCGTGCAGGCGGCCGATGCCGGCAAGGTCATCACCTACAGGTTGGTGCCACACACCGATCCGGGTGTCACCGATCCCTACCAGGGTGTGCTGACCATCGCAGCCGACGTCGGTGCGGACGGCAGCGGCGGCGGCACCGGCCCTGGCGGCGGCGGCGAAATCAATCCGGCCGATCCGACTGCGCTGCTGTCTGTTGCAGTCACGCCGTCGGGCAACCCGATCGTCGACACCGTACTCACCGCAACCCCGACCTGCGTGGCGACCTGCGGTGCGGGCATCACGTACCAGTGGCAGATCGAAACGGCGTCGGGCTCCGGCACGTACACCGACATCGCCGGTGCGACCGGCGCGACGTACACGCCGAAGAAGGACGACCAGAAGAAGAAGATCAAGGTGGTCGCCACCGCGCCGTAACAGCTGCAATCGCGGAACAACGCATGGCCCCCGGATGTTCCGGGGGCTTTTTTTTGTGCGTTGCGTGACGCGTCCCGTCCGTACTGGCATCGCACGTAGAGCTTTCTTGCAGGTCGTGTGGACATCGGCCTGTGTCGGGCTTCGCAGCCCGCCAGAACAATGCGCGCCACTTCTGCGTTCGCCTCGGCGAGTGCCGTTCCTTGCAAGCCTCGTCAACATCAACCGGAGAAACTCCAGGATGCAACGCAACAAACCGTCCAACAAAACGCTGCGCACGTCGCTTCTCGCGACCTTCATCGGCCTCACGCTGTCGGGCCTGGCCTACGCGCAGACCGTCGTCACGTCGCCGGAAACCGCGACCGTCAAGGGCCGCGCGCCGGTCGTTGCGACCGCGGTGATCGGCGTGACGCCTTCGGGCGCCGGTGGCCAGGTGCTCGCCGGTGACGTGCTGACCGCAACGTTCACCGTCACCGATCCCGACAGCGACACGATCGACACGACCGCAACCAACGCGACCGTCCAGTGGACCGTCGACGGTACGGCCGTCGGTGCGCCGGGCAGCATGACCTACACGGTGCAGGCGGCCGACGCCGGCAAGGTCATCACCTACAGGCTGATGCCGCATACCGATCCGGGTGTCACCGATCCCTACCAGGGTGCGCTGACGATCGCAGCCGACATCGGTGCGGATGGCGGCGGCGGTGGCACCGGCCCTGGCGGCGGCGGCGAAATCAATCCGGCCGATCCGAACGCGCTGCTCTCCGTCGCGGTCACGCCGACGGGCAACCCGATCGTCGACACGACGCTCACCGCAACCCCGACCTGCGTCTCGACGTGCGCTGGCGGCATCACCTATCAGTGGCAGATCGAAACGGCTTCGGGCTCCGGCACCTACGCCGACATCGCCGGCGCAACCGGCACGACGTACACGCCTGTCAAGGACGACCAGAAGCGGAAGATCAAGGTCGTCGCAAGCCAGCCGTAACTTCATGCAAGCGAGCCTGCATGGGCGCGCAATGCGATTTGCACGACTTCGGCCCCCGGATTTTCCGGGGGCTTTTTTTTGCGCTTGACGCATGCCGCGTCCAGTCCGTAGGCGAACCCCACGTAGAGCTTTCTCACAGGTCACATGGACATCGGCTCGTGTCGAGCATCCACCCCGACCCGAACAATGCGCGCCACTTTGATGACTGTCGTAGGGGACGCATCCGATGGCTGCGCAATTGCTCAAGCAACACCGTTCCAACCGCCTGGCGAAATCGATCGCCATGACACTGATGTTCTCGTTCGGAAGCCCGGTGGCTTTCGCAACCGAAGACAAGAAACAAGGCGCACAGGCCGCGAACGACGCGTCCATGCTCGAGGCGAATGCGCGCGCGCAAACGCAAAAGGCGCAGGACAACCTGCCCGACATCGGCGGCGCGGCGCAGGGCCCCAACCAGGCGAAGGCCACCACCGACGCGCTGACGAGCAAGGCGATCAGCGCCGCGCAGTCGGCGGCCAGCACGTCGTCGAACAACACCAGCACCACCAGCACCAGCGCGACCGACCAGTTCAAGAGCGACATGGCCAATGCGGCCGTCGCCACCGGCATCGACGCGCTCAAGCAATCGACGAACCCCTTCCTCCAGCGCATCGAAGGCGGGCTGACCTTCGGCACGGAAGGCGGCATCGACATCGACCTGCGCACGATCGGCACGATTGTCGGCGGCGAAGACAAGCGCCACTACCTGCTCACGCAGTTCGGCGTGCACAACGAAGGCGAACGCGCGACCGCGAACCTCGGCCTGGTCTATCGCTGGATCGCGCCGGAAGACGCCTGGTTGTTCGGCACCAACCTGTTCTACGACCACGACTTCGACAATGGCGCGCACCGCATCGGCTTCGGTGTCGAAGCAGCGACGCCGTCGATGCGCTACTTCGCCAACACCTATGCGCCGGCGTCGGATTCGTGGAAGACGCTCGACAACAAGCCGGACTTCGAAGAACGCGCCGCCAGCGGTTACGACCTCGGCCTGACGTGGAGCCCGCTCCAGGCCCCAGGCCTGGACCTGTCGGTCAAGGGCACGCGCTGGAAGGGCGAGCACGTCGATGTGTTCGCAAGCGGGCAGACGTATCGGAATCCGTTCGTGCTGACGACGAAGATTGCGTACTCTCCGGTGCCGCTGTTCGACATCGCGGTCGAACACGACAGCGCGATGGGCACCGGTCAACGCGACACGCGGCTCTCGTTCAACTTCAAGTACCAGCTCAACGAGTCGCTGCAAGCGCAGCAGGCGCGCAAGAACGTCGCCCAGCGCAACGACATCCGCCAGCGCGCGACCGACTTCGTCGAGCGCGAAGACAAGATCGTCACCGAGATCCGCGAGAAGGTGATCCCGCTGGCGTTCGTCGGACCGGCGGTGGTCAACGCCAGCGTGATGTCCGATGCGGTGTACAGCTACCTGCTGCAGGTCAGCGGTGCGCGCGACCCGTATTCGTTCACGCTGAGCGGTACGGATGCGGCGCTGTTCGTACTCGTCGGCAACGAGCTGCGCCTGGATGCCACGAAGATGACCTCCGCGGACCTTGCGAAGGACAACCGCTTCGAAGTCACCGTCAACGTGGTCGACGGCCGCGGCCGCAATGCGCAGCAGCACTTCATCATCGACGTGATCGACATCGATCCCGACGGCGACGGGCTGAGCAACGAGCAGGAACAAACGCACGGCACCGATCCGAACAAGCCCGATACCGACGGCGACGGGCTGGACGACAAGACCGAAGTCGACAACGGCACCAATCCGCTGGATCCCAACGATCCGGGCACGGGCAATGCGCCGACGGGCGTCAACGTGCACTTCAACGGCAATCCGCTCACCGGTTCGCCGATGGTGGGCTCGGTCCTCGATGCCGCGGTGACGTGCGCCGGCGACGGCCAGTGCCCGACCACGCTGACCTATCAGTGGCAGATCGAAAGCGCGATCGGTTCGGGCACGTACATCGACATCGTCGGCGCTACGGCGCAGACCTACACGGTGACGGCCGGCGACCAGAAGCGTCGCATCCGCGTACAGGTCGCCAAACCCTGATCGATTCCCGAGGCGCGCCTGCCCTACCAGGCGCGCGGATGGGTCGCCGGGCGTGGACACGCGTCCACGCCCGGCGGTTGGGCGGTCCTGCATGGGCAGGCCCGCACGCGAAATGCACGAAGGTGTAATCGCGGAACGAAAGCAGGTTCGTTACGTTGCCCCGGGGAAATCCCGTCGGCAGCGTCACTCAATTCCGGGTGCGCGACGCATGCGATGCATGCGGCCGCGGACCAGATCGAACAAGAAGGTTTCGCGCATGACTACTTCGACACGTTTGTCCAGGCTGGTTCGCTCGCTGCTCGTGGGCTTCCTGGTCGTCGCCCTGCTCTCGGTCGCCTCTGCGCAATCGGTGGCGCCGCGGGTGGTGCAGGTCGAAGCGGTCACGACATCGGTCATCGGCCGCGCGCCGGTGGTCACGGTGGCGGTGGAGAACGTGACGCGACCGGGCGAAGCCGCCCTCGTCGGTGACGCGCTGCGCGCGACCACGACGACGACCGATCCGGATGGCGACACGATCACCGCGACCAGTTACCGATGGCTACGCGGCGGTACCGAAATCGCAAGCACCAACACCTACACCGTGGTCGAAGCCGACCGCGGTTTGACGCTTTCCGTCGAAGCGATTGCGACGACGGATTCGGCGATCACCGATCCTGCGAGCGGCACGGGCAGCACGAGCGTGGCGGTGACGAACAACACGGTGCCGACGGCGGCGCCGACGATTACGGGCACGCCGACGGTGGGCACGCAGATGACCGGTAATCCGGGCTATGCGGATGCGGAGAACGATCCGGCCGGCACGCACACGTACCAGTGGTATCGCTCTGCGAACGCCAGCGGTACGCCGCGCACGGCGATCGCGAATGCGAATTCGGCGACGTATACGCCGGTGACCGAAGACCAGGCGCAGTACCTGGTGTTCGGTGTTATTCCGGTCAGTACGGTGGCGCCGACGACGGGTGTGGAAGCGTTCGCGGTGTCGGCGGTGGTGCCGGGTACAGGGCCTAACATCATCAACGTGCAAATCAGTGGCGAGTGGCGCGTGGGTGGCGTGATTACGGCGACCTTCGACCTGGTCGATGACGAAGGCGACCTGATCGACGAAGCCAATATGGAGTACGGATGGCTGGTCAGCTCGTCGCCCACGGGTGGCGGTCCGGTGCAGGTGCCCGGCGAGACCGGTCGCACGTACACGATTCGTCCGGAAGACATCGGCGCCAATCGCCGCATTTGGTTCAGCGTGGAGAAGGCCGCGACGCTCACCGGCGTGCCGAACTCGCGCCTGCGTCCGACCAGCCCTGCTGGCCAGTGGCAGGCGTCGCGCCAAGGCCTGATCGAAGGCCGCCCGCCGACCATGACCGCGCCGCTGATCAACGGCACCGTTGCGGTCGGCCAGACGCTGACAGCCGTGCCGCAAGGCTACGACGACCCGGATGGTGATGCAGCAGGCACGCATCTGTTCCAGTGGTTCCAGGTCGACAACATGGCCGGCGACAATCCGGTACAGATCCCGAGTGCGACCAGCGCGAGCTATGTCGTGCGCGTAGAGGACTTCGCGAAGTTCCTGATGGTCCGCGTCACGCCAGTCAGCGCGACCGGTACACCGAACACGGGTACGGCTGTCACCGCGGTCACGAGTGCATCTGCAACGGGCACGGCACCGACGGCGACGCCGACGATCACCGGCACGCCGACGGTGGGCACGCAGCTCACCGGTAATCCGGGCTATGCGGATGCGGAGAACGATCCGCAAGACACGCACACGTACCAGTGGTACCGCTCGGCGAATGCCAGCGGCACGCCACGCACGGCGATCACGAATGCGACGTCGGATACGTACACGCCGGTCACCGAAGACCAAGCGCAGTTCCTCGTATTCGGTGTCATTCCGGTCAGCACGGTGGCGCCGACGACGGGCGTGGAAGCGTTCGCGGTCACGGCTGTGGTGCCGGGCACGGCGCCGAGCATCACCAACCTCGCGCTCAGTGGTGACTGGCGCGTGGGCGGCGTGATTACGGCGACCTTCGATCTGGTCGATCCCGAAGGAGACCAGATCGACGAATCGGGCATGGTCTACAGCTGGTACGTGAGCGTGCAGCCCAACGGTACCGGTGGTCCGGCGGTGGTACCAGGCGTGACCGGTCGCACGTTTACGATTCGTCCGGAAGACATCGGCAGCAATCGACGCGTATGGTTCAGCGTCGACAAGGCGAAGACGCTGACCGGTGTGCCGAACGAACAGCTGCGCCCGACGAGCCCTAGCGGCCAGTGGCAGGTTTCTCGCACGGGGCTGATCGAAGGGCGCCCGCCGACGATGACCACGCCGTTGATCAATGGCACCGTTGCCGTGGGCCAGACGCTGACCGCCGTGCCGCAGGGTTACGACGACCCGGATGGTGATGCGGCAGGCACGCACCTGTACGCGTGGTTCCAGATCGACAACGTCGCCGGCGACAACCCGGTGCAGATCCCGAGCGCGACCAGCGCAACCTATGTCGTGCGCATCGATGACCTCGCGAAGTTCTTGATGGTGCGCGTTACGCCGGTCAGTGCGACCGGTACGCCGAACACGGGTGCCGCGGTCACTGCGGTCACGAACAACTCTGTCTCGGGCAGCGCGCCGACGGCGACGCCGACGATCACCGGCGCAGTGGCAGTGGGTACGCAGTTGACGGGTAATCCGGGTTACAACGACGTAGAGAACGACCCGCAAGGCACGCATACATATCAGTGGTACCGCTCGGCGAATTCCAGCGGCACGCCGCGCACGGCGATCACGAACGCGACCTCGACAACGTACACACCGGTTGCCGAAGACCAGGCCCAGTATCTGGTGTTCGGTGTCATTCCGGTCAGCACGGTGGCGCCGACGACGGGCGTGGAAGCGTTCGCAGTCTCGGCTGTGGTGCCGGGGACGGCGCCGAACATCATCAACGTTGCGATCAGTGGTGTCTGGCGCGTGGGTGAAGTGCTGACGGGCACCTTCGACCTACAGGATGCCGAAAACGACCAGATCGACGAAGCCAACATGCAGTACCAGTGGTTGGTCAGCTCGTCGCCGACAGGTGGCGGTCCGGTTGCAGTACCCGGCGAGACCGGTCGCACGTACACGATCCGTCCGGAAGACGTCGGCACCAATCGCCGCGTGTGGTTCAGCGTGGAGAAGGCCGCGACGCTCACCGGTGTGCCGAACGAGCGGCTGCGTCCGACCAGCCCTGCTGGCCAGTGGCAGGCGACGCGCCAGGGCCTGATCGAAGGCCACGCGCCGACGATGACCACGCCGCTGATCAACGGCACGGTCGCCGTAGGCCAGACGCTGACGGCCGTGCCGCAAGGCTTCGACGACCCGGATGGCGATGCCCAGGGCACGCACCTGTACGCGTGGTTCCAGGTCGACAACGTCGCCGGCGACAACCCGGTGGCGATCGGCAGCGCGACGTCGGATACGTACGTGGTGCGCAATGTCGACCAGGCGAAGTTCCTGATGGTGCGCATTACGCCGGTCAGTGCGACCGGTACCCCAAACACGGGCACGGCGGTCACCAGGGTCACAAGCATCGCGGTGCCGGGTACCGCGCCGAACATCATCAACGTTGCGATCAGTGGTGACTGGCGCGTGGGTGGCGTGATCACGGCGGCCTTCGACCTGCAGGATCCCGAAGGCGACCTGATCGACGAAGCCAACATGCAGTACCAGTGGTTGGTCAGCTCCTCGCCGACAGGTGGTGGTCCGGTGGTGGTGCCCGGGGAGACCGGTCGTACCTTCACGCTTCGTCCGGAAGACATCGGCACCAATCGTCGCGTGTGGTTCAGCGTGGAGAAGGCCGCGACGCTGACCGGTGTGCCGAATGAGCGCCTGCGTCCAACCAGCCCCTCGGGACAGTGGCAGGCTTCGCGCCAAGGTGTGATCGACGGCCGCCCGCCGACGATGACCACGCCGCTGATCAACGGTACGGTCGCGGTCGGCCAGGCGCTGACGGCCGTGCCGCAGGGGTTCGACGACCCGGACGGTGATTCGGAAGGCACGCATCTGTTCCAGTGGTTCCAGGTCGACAACGTCGCCGGCGACATCCCGGTACAGATCCCGAGTGCGACCAGCGCAACCTATGTCGTGCGCGTCGATGACGTCGCGAAGTTCCTGATGGTGCGCGTCACACCGGTCAGTGCGACCGGTACGCCGAACACCGGTGCCGCGGTCACGGCGGTGACGAGCACTCCTGCGGTGACCAGTCCGCCCGCCGCGACCCAACTCAGCATCTCCGGGACACTCGACTACGGTCAGACGGTTGAAGCCATCTGGTCCTACTCGGACCCCGATAACCACAGCGAGGGGACGCATACCTACCAGTGGTATACCGCACACGACGCGGCAGGGACCACCAAGGTTGCGGTTCCCGGTGCAACTGCAAAGACGCACGTGCTAACGCCGTCGGACCAGGGCATGTACGTCGGATTCTCGGTAACGCCGAGAGATTCCACCGGTGACACCGGTACGACCGAGACGTTCTTCACCAGCAAGGAAGTCAGATATCGCGTGACCGGCAACTGGGACTTCCAAGGCTCTAACCAGCCCCCCGCCCTCATTCCGATCAGCATCTCGAACCGTAGCGGAAATGCACCCGCAAACCTGAAGGTAGGCCTATGGCGAGGCTACAGGGGTTACTCCGACAGCACAGCCAACTGCACGTTGATAGCGCCGAACGGCACGCGCTTCGCCGTCACTTTCCCGTCAGCAGCCAACGGTGCCGCATTCACGACAATCGATGCTTCCGGGAGTCCTGCAAATGGAACCTGGACTCTCGAAGTTAAAGGGACGAAGCCTGGTATCACCTATTTGAACATTGCGCAGGTCACCCTGGAGTTCACTCCATGACATCCAATTAGCGACAGCCACATCGCCCCCGGATTCTCCGGGGGCTTTTATTCTGTTTGGTGCTTGGTAACCCGGCAATTAATCCAACCTATGCACCGCATCCGCCAACCGCGCCGTGTCTTCCTGCGAATGACTGACCCACACCATCGGCAACGCGACTTCATCGCGTAACCGCCGCAACCAGGGCAGCAGCTCGTCCTTGCGTTCGGGATCGAGCATCGACAGTGGTTCGTCGAGCAGCAGGAGTTCGGGTTGCGACAGAAGCGCGCGACCGATCGCCACGCGTTGCGCTTCACCGCCGGAGAGGCCTTCGACGCGACGCGTCAGCAGCTCGCCAATCCCGAGCAATTCGACGATGTGGTCGAACACGAAGCGCGTCTCACCCCCGCGTCCGCGCGGCGCGCCATAGCGCAGGTTCTCGCGCACATCGAGATGCGGAAACAAGCGCGCATCCTGGAACACGTAACCGATTCGACGATGATGCGCAGGCTCATCCACGCGCGTCGACGAATCGAACAGACACCGCCCACCGATCGCGATTCGCCCACGCTCAGGTCGCACGAGGCCGGCGATCGCATGCAGCAACGACGTCTTCCCTGCGCCCGAGCGCCCGACCAGCGCGATCACGCGCCGCGTGCTTTCGAAGCGCACGGTGCGCTTGAACGCGCCCCGCGCCAGGTCGACATCGATGGAGAACATCGGCGCGATCATTCCGCCGCTCCACGCCGTTGCCGCTGCACGAGCCATTCGGAGCAGAACACCGCCGCGAACGAGATCGCGACCGCCACCGCGCACAGGCGCCACACGCTCGATTCACCGCCGGGCACTTGCATCAAACCGTAAATCGCCGAGGACAGCGTCTGCGTTTCACCCGGAATGCTGGAGACGAAGGTGATCGTCGCGCCGAATTCGCCCAGCGCCTTCGCAAAAGCCAGCACCGCGCCGGCAATGATGCCCGGCCATGCGAGCGGCACGGTGACGGTGAGGAACACGCGCCACGGCGGCGCACCGAGCGTCGAGGCCGCCTGTTCCAACCTTGCGTCGACGGTCTCGATCGCGACACGAATCGCGCGCACCATCAACGGAAAGCCCATGATCGCGCAGGCGAGCGCGGCGCCCGTCCAGCGGAACGCGAACACGATGCCGAACGTCTCACGCAGGAAGATGCCGATGGGCCCGCGCGCGCCGAACGCCATCAGCAACACGAAGCCCGTCACGACCGGCGGCAACACCAGCGGCAACACGAGCACGGTGTCGAGCAGCAACTTGCCGGGAAAGCGTTTGCGCGCGAGCAGCCATCCGAGCGCGATACCGAACGGCAGGCTGCACAACACGGCCGTCGTCGCCACCTTGAGGCTGAGCAGGATCGCAGCGGTTTCGGCGGGCGTCAGTTGCACGCGTCAGAGCGACCGGAAACCGTGGCGCAGGAAGATCGCACGCGCATCTTTCGCCTGCAGCCATTGCACGAACGCGCGTGCACCTGCGTGCTTGCTCGCAGCGACGCGCGCGACCGGATAGATGATGGGCGCGTGCGACGCATCGGGGAACGTGCCGACCACCTTGACCTTCGGCTCGGCCAGCGCGTCGCTGCCGTAAACGATGCCAAGCGGCGTTTCCCCGCGCGAAACCAACAACAAGGCTGCACGCACGTTCTCCGCTTCGGCGGTGCGCGACTTCACACCGTCCCAGGCACCGAGCGCGATCAGCGATTGCTTCGCATACTTGCCGGCGGGGACGCTGTCGACAAGCGCGACGGCAAGACGTCCATCACCGAGTACCTTCACGAGATCAACGCCAGGCTTCAACGCAATCGGCGCAAGCTTCGAGTCACGCGGCGCGATCAACACCAACGTGTTGCCGAACAGGTCGCGCCGCGTAGTCGCGTCGATCGCTTTCGCGCGGGCGAGATAATCCATCCACTCGACGTCGGCGGAAAGGAATACATCCGCCGGCGCACCCTGTTCGATCTGCCGCGCGAGCGCGGAGCTGGCCGCGTAGGACACGCGCACGGGTTGCCCAGTCTTCTGCTCGTAGGCACGCGCAGCCTCATCGAGTGATTCCTTCAGGCTCGCCGCCGCGAACACCGTCAGCGGTTCGCCCGCGAATGCCGGTGCCATGCATGCAACTACGATCAGAAGCCCGGCAATCCCGCGAACGATCCAACGCATTCGTCAAATCCTGTCGAGCGGAATGCGCAGATAACGCACGCCGTTGTCGGAAGGCGAGGGCAGCACCCCGGCGCGCAAATTGACCTGCAGCGATTGCAGGATCAAGGCCGGCATCGGCAACGTCGCATCCCGCGCCTGGCGCAACGCGACGTACTCCGCTTCACTCGTGTCCGCGCGCAGATGGATGTTCTCGCGCTTCTGCTCGCCGATGGTGGTCTCGCAAGCAACGGCGCGCCCGTTCGGTCCGTAGTCATGACAGACGAACACGCGCGTCTCCTCAGGCAGCGCATAGAACGATTGAATCGTGCGATACAACGTCGCCGCATCCGCATTCGGGAAATCGGTGCGCGCGGTGCCGGCATCAGGCATGAACAACGTATCCCCGCAGAACAGCGCATCACCGATGCGATAGGCGACGCAATCGGCCGTATGGCCCGGCGCTGCAATCACTTCGACATCGAGCGCGCCGATCGCAAATCGATCCCCCGCTTCGAACAATCGCCCGAACTGCGACCCATCCAACGCCACATCGTCGCCGAACCCGAACACCGGCGCGAAGCTGCGCTGCGTCTGCCGAATCCCGCTCCCCATGGCGAGCGTCGCCTGCGGATACCGCTCCAGCAACCACTGCGCATCCGACAAATGATCGGCATGCGCGTGCGTTTCAAGCAGCCAGCGCACGTCGAGCGCGTTGGATGCAACATGGTCGAGCAGCTTCTGCGTCGAAGCGTGCGTCGTGCGCGCGGACTTCGCGTCGAAGTCGAGCACCGGATCGAGGATCGCCGCGACGCGCGTCGCCGGGTCCGACACCACGTAGCTCCACGTGCCGGTGGCGGGGTCGTGGAAGGGGGCGACGTCGGGGCGCATGGCGGTGCTCCTGCAAAGATCAGGGCGCGGGCGCGCCCAGTGTGTCGTCGAGCAGTTTCGCGAGGCGCCAGGCGGCCTGGCGCACGCGTTGCTCGGCGAGCGGCCGCATCGTGTCGAGATACGTGCGATCCAGTTTGTGCCCGCTCGGATACAGCGAACGGCCATCGACGAGGCGGCAGGACTCGCCGGCCCACGCCATCGGCGGGCTGACGGCGCCCGATTCCGGCGGCCACGGCAGCGCATCGAGGCGATCGGCGTAACCCTTGAGCCCGAGGCCCGGATGGCCGGGCTTTTCGACGCCCACCTCGCCGAGGATGTAGTAATCCCAGATAGAGTGCAGGTTGGTGCCCATCACGCCGTCGACGTAATTCTTCTTCGCGTAGGCCTCGGGCTCCAGCTTGGTCGACAGGCTGATCTGGTACTCGTTGCCGCCCTTGTCGGGGTGGTTGGACGCGTGCATCGGCTGATGCACGTCGCCGACGAAGTGAACGATGAACTTCAGCGCATCGCGGCGCGCTTCCATGGGCTGCGTGCGGTCGGCGAGGATCTGCCGCTGCTTTTCGATCGCGGCGACCACGCACTGGCCGTCCGGGCAGTCGCGCGCCAGGTCGAAATCGCAGGTGCCGTCGGTCGTATTGATGTAATGCCAGCGCGAGGTCGCCCTGAAGCGCTCGCTGTCGCTGTTTCGAAGATCGTCGGCCCAGGTGGCCACGCCGGCCAGGGTCGGGTCCTTTTCCCCGGCCAGCAGCGCGTCGATCTGCGCCTGCGTGGCCGGCTGGACGTGCCGCTGCGCCAATTCACCCACCATCTGGTGCCCCAGCGCGCTCCAGGCCTGGGCCTGCGGCGCCGTGATCAGGGCGCCCACGAACAGGGCCAGGGGGGCGAGGGCATGCGGAAGTCGGGACATCAAGGTGGCCGTGGCGGAAGGTTCCCTTAAAATACCGGGCTTTCCCGGACGCGGGCCACCGCGGCCGCATCCTTCCCCAGCTCCCCACCCCGTTCCAGGAGTCGAAATGGCGATCAAGGTTGGCATCAATGGCTTCGGCCGCATCGGCCGCAACGTGTTGCGTTCCGCCGTGCAGAACTTCGGCAACGACATCGAGATCGTGGCCATCAACGACCTGCTCGAGCCGGACTACCTGGCCTACATGCTGCAGTACGACTCGGTGCACGGCCGCTTCGAGGGCGACGTGAAGATCGAAGGCGGCGCGCTGATCGTCAACGGCAAGAAGATCCGCCTGACGCAGGAACGCGACCCGTCCAACCTCAAGTGGAACGAAGTCGGCGCCGACGTCGTCATCGAATCCACCGGCCTGTTCCTCGACAAGGCCACCGCGCAGAAGCACATCGATGCCGGCGCGAAGAAGGTGCTGCTGTCGGCCCCGTCGAAGGACGACACGCCGATGTTCGTCTACGGCGTGAACCACCAGAAGTACAACGGCGAAGCGATCGTTTCCAACGCTTCGTGCACGACCAACTGCCTGGCGCCGCTCGCCAAGGTCCTGCACGACAAGTGGGGCATCAAGCGCGGCCTGATGACCACCGTGCATGCGGCCACCGCGACGCAGAAGACCGTCGACGGTCCGTCCAACAAGGACTGGCGCGGCGGCCGCGGCATCCTGGAAAACATCATCCCGTCGAGCACGGGCGCGGCGAAGGCCGTGGGCGTGGTGATCCCGGAGCTCAACAAGAAGCTCACCGGCATGTCGTTCCGCGTGCCGACCTCCGACGTCTCGGTCGTCGACCTGACCGTCGAACTCGAAAAGCCGGCGACCTACGCCGAGATCTGCGCCGAAATGAAGGCGCAGTCGGAAGGCGCGCTGAAGGGCATCCTCGGTTACACCGAAGACAAGGTCGTCGCCACCGATTTCCGCGGCGATGCGCGCACGTCGATCTTCGATGCCGATGCCGGCATCGCGCTGGACGCCACCTTCGTCAAGTTGGTGAGCTGGTACGACAACGAGTGGGGCTACTCGAACAAGTGCCTGGAGATGGTCAAGGTCATCGCCAAGGGCTGATCGCCCCTGCGCCGGCCTTCTCCGATCAGGCTTGCCCTGCGGACAGGGTCACGGACCGGCCTTCACACGCGACCCCGCTTTTGCGGGGTCGCGTATTTCTGAGACGTAGTGCCGACTGCGATAGGGGTTTCCCCGTTGCCGACCCCGCGCGGCCCCGGTAGCGTGCAGGGCTATGGCGGCGGTGCTTCCCATCGAAATCCGGTCGGCAGGCCCCGACTGGGCGCTGCGGAAGGACTTTGCGCGCCTGCTGGTCGTCGCGGTGGTGCTTCCCGCCCTGATCCTGTGCGCATTGCTGGCCTGGAGCCAGTCCGCTTCGCAGCGCGCCGCGGCCGCCACGCAACTGCACTCGGCCGCGGAGATCACCGCGCGCGACTTCGACGATTTCCTCCGCATGCACGGCGCCGTCGCCTCGGTGCTCGCCGCACGCCGCAGCAACGAAACCACGCTCGGCGATCGCGCACGCTGGACCGACGATCTCCGCCGCCTGCGCGACCACTACCCCGCGTTCTCCGCGATGCGCGTGCTCGACGCGCAGGGGCGCGTGATCGCCGCCGATCCGGTGGAGCGCGCAGGGTCCGAACCGGGCCCGTGCTTCACCACCGCGCAAAGCCAGGACGCGCCGACCGTTTCCGACGTCTATCGCACCTCGCCCAACACGCCCCCCCTCGCGTGCGTCGCCGCGCCCCTGCATGCGAACGGGCGCTTCGCGGGCATCGTCGAAGCGGCGATGCGCGTGGAGAACTCCGGCCAGCGCATCGCGTGGCTGCGCATGCATGGCTACGAAGCGGTGCTCGTCGATCGCCTGGGGCAGGTCGCGTACGCCAGCAGCGGCCTGCCGCTCGCCACGATGGACAAGCTCGACGCCACGCCCGGCGGACAAGCCTTGCGTGCGTTGGCGCCCGGCGACTCCGATACCGGCTGGCAGCGCGTCGACGGCGTGTTGCACGGCGACGAAGACGCGTACGCGATCGCCATGCCGCTGCAGTCCGGTTGGCGCCTGCTCGTGCTGATGCCGAAGTCGACGCTGGATGCCGAACTGTTCCGCACGATCGCCACGATGCTCGGCCTGCTGATCGCCGTCGCCGCGGGCGTGCTCGGGATCGCGTGGTGGCAGATGCGCCGGCTCTCGACGAGCGTGCACAGGCTGCTCGTGCAGATGCAGCGCTTCGCACTCGAACATGCGTCCTCGCCGATCTCCGCCGAATCGATGCCGCAGGAACTCGCGCCGCTCGCCGACGCGATGAACCAGCTCAGCGATCGCATGGCCGATGCGTATCGCGCGACCAGCCGCAGCCTGGAAGAACAACGCCGCCTGCGTTCCTCGCTCGAGCAAGTGGTCGACGCACGCGAGCGCGAAATCGCGCAGCGCACCGCCGAGCTGCGCAACGTCGTCGCCGAACTCGACCGCCTCAGCCGCACCGACGCGCTCACCGGCTGCCTCAACTATCGCGGCTTCCGCGAAGTCGCCAACCAGTTGTGGCGCGACACGCACGGCAAGGGCGGCATGTTGTCGGCGCTCGCGCTCGATATCGATCACTTCAAGGCTTACAACGATCGCTACGGCCATCCGCGCGGCGACAACGCGCTGAAGCGTTTCGCCGGCGCCGTGCGAAGCGCGCTCTATCACCGTGAAGACGTCATCGTGCGTCCGGGCGGCGAAGAGTTCATCGTCTTCCTGCCCGACACCACGCTGGAACAGGCGGTGCGGGTCGGCGAGCGCATCTGCGCGAGCGTGTTGCATGCCGACATCGCGCACGCCGGATCGCCGATCGGCATGCTGACGGTCAGCATCGGCGTGGCGACCAACCTGCCCGAAGACGGCGACGATCCGGAAGTGATGCTGGCGCGCGCCGATGCGGCCCTGTATCGCGCCAAGCACGCCGGCCGGAATCGCGTATCGCTTTAGCTACAATGTGCGCCCCCGAAATGCTTCAGGCGCCGCCATGCCCATCGTCCGGATGTCCGACCTCGACCTGCGCGGCAAGCGCGTCCTGATCCGCGAAGACCTGAACGTGCCGATCAAGGACGGCAAGGTCGCCTCCGAACAACGCATTTCCGCCGCCATTCCGACCCTCGTCGCCGCGCTCGACCAGGGCGCCGCCGTCATGGTCATGTCGCACCTGGGCCGCCCGACGGAAGGGCATTTCACCGGCGAAGACTCCCTCCAGCCCGTGGCGCAGCGCCTGTCCGAACGCCTCGGCCGCGAAGTGCGGCTCGTGCGCGATTGGCTGTCCGCGGATTTCGACGTGAAGCCCGGCGAGATCGTGCTGCTCGAGAACTGCCGCATGAACGTGGGCGAAGGCAAGGACGACCCGACGCTCGCGAAGAAGTACGCGGACCTGTGCGACGTGTTCGTCATGG
Organism: Noviluteimonas gilva; assembly: GCF_009740395.1. GTDB lineage: Bacteria > Pseudomonadota > Gammaproteobacteria > Xanthomonadales > Xanthomonadaceae > Noviluteimonas > Noviluteimonas gilva. Next base: position 60,588 of record NZ_WOXT01000001.1, on the reverse strand, counting down.
ATGCCTTCGGCACCGCGCACCGCGCGCAGGCCTCCACGCATGGCGTGATCAAGTTCGCGAAGGTCGCGGCCGGTGGCCCGCTGCTGATGGCCGAACTCGACGCGCTCGCGAAGGCGCTCGAAGCGCCCAAGCGCCCGCTGCTCGCGATCGTCGCCGGCAGCAAGGTCTCGACGAAGCTCGAACTGCTCGGCTCGCTGGTGGGCAAGGTCGACCAGCTGATCGTCGGCGGCGGCATCGCCAACACCTTCATCGCCGCGATGGGCCATGGCGTCGGCAAGTCGCTCTTCGAACCCGACCTCATCGACACCGCCCGCAAGATCATGGCCGATGCGAAGGCGCGCGGCGCCGACATCCCGCTGCCGAGCGACGTCGTCGTCGCGCCGGCGTTCGCGGCCGATGCACCGGCGACGGTCAAGGCCGTCGACCAGGTCGGCGCCGACGAAATGATCCTCGACATCGGGCCGGACACCGCCAAGCGCTACGCCGAGCTGATCATGAAAGCCGGCACGGTCGTGTGGAACGGCCCGGTCGGCGTGTTCGAGTTCGATGCCTTCGGCAAGGGCACCGAAGCCCTCGCACGCGCGATCGCGAAGTCCGAGGCGTTCTCCATCGCCGGCGGCGGCGACACGCTGGCGGCCGTCGACAAGTACGGCATCGCCGCCCAGGTCGGTTACATCTCCACCGGCGGCGGCGCGTTCCTGGAGTTCCTGGAAGGCAAGACGTTACCGGCGGTAGCGGCTTTGCAGGCGCGCGGCTGACAACAACGTTTGTTGGTGTAGCCTGACCCCGGGGACTTCGGGGGAAGGATCGGCATGAAGCGCTTTTGCGTGGGCGTCGTGGTGTGCGTGGCGTTGATGATGTCGGGGGTGTGCCGGTCGGCGGAGACGGAACACAAGCGCGGTGACTTCACGTTCTTCGTCGGTCCCGCACCGACGTTCGTGCAGGCGCAGGAGATTCCCGCGCAATGGGATCCGGCCGCGCCGGGCACCGACGAAAAGGTGTGGCGGAACTGGCTGATCGACCGCCAGATCGACCGTCGTTCGGTCAAGCAGGACGCGCAGTACTTCGACATCGCGGTCGAAGCGCGCGGTGCGCCCGTGCTCGCGCAGGCCGCCCGCTACCAGATCGAGTTCAATCCCGAATACCAGCGGCTCGTCCTGCATCGCGTGCAGGTGCGGCGCGATGGTGGTTGGACCGACCGCCTGGTGCCCGACAAGATCTCGCTCGCGCGCCGCGAAACGGGATTCGAGAACGACCTCGCCGACGGCCAGGTCACCGCGCTGCTCGTCCTCGACGACGTGCGCATCGGCGATGTCGTACGCACGAGCTACACGATCTACGGCAGCAACCCGATCCTCGCGGGCCAGACGCTCGACTACGGCATGATCGGCGGCCCGACGCCGATGCTCGACGCACGCTTGCGCGTGCTTCTTCCGCCGAACGCCGATCCGAAATGGCATCTGGAAAACGGCGCGCCGGCCCCGACCGTGCGTCGCATGCCCGATGGCATCGAAGTGCAGGTCGCGCGCCACGCCGCGCCGCTGATCGTCGACGAACAAAACTACCCGACGTGGTACCAGCCGTTCATGACGCTGCAGATCGCGCAGGCGCGCACCTGGGGCGACGTCGCGACGTGGGCGGTCACGCTGTTCCCGCAAGTCGACACGCTGCCGCCCGACCTGGAAGCGCGCATCGCACAGTGGAGCGCGTTGCCCGATCCCGGCGCGCGCCTGCAGGCCGCGCTGCGTGCCGTGCAGGACGAAGTGCGTTACTTCGGCATCGAAATGGGGAGCAACTCCCATCGTCCGACGCAGCCGTCTGAAACCTGGACGCGCCGCTTCGGCGACTGCAAGGACAAGGCCTACCTGCTCTCGACGATCCTGCGCAAGTTGAAGATCGACGCGGTGCCGGCGCTGGTCAGCACCGAACGCGGCAAGCGCTCGATGGACTTCGTGCCGACCGGCGCGGTGTTCAACCACGTGATCGTGCGCGCGTCGATGCCCGACGGCATCGTCTACGTCGACCCGACCCTGCGCCAACAGGGCGGCGACCCGCGCGACTTCGACCTCGCCGATCTCGGCATGGCGTTGCCCGTCGCGCCCGGCGTGCGTGCGCCCGAAGCCATCGCGGCGCCGCGCACGGCGAAGATGCGCATCGCGTCCGTCGAACGGTGGACGCCGTCGGACAGCGGCGCCAAGCTCGAAATCGAGACGACGTACGAAGGTCCCGCCGCCGACATCGCGCGCAACGGCATCGCCGCGATGCGCGTGGAAGACATCTCGCGCCAATCGGCCGATGAGTTGCGCGCGCGCTATGGCGACGTCGATGTCGTGTCCCCGCCGAGCGTTCGCGACGATCGCGTACGCAACGCACTGGTCGTCACCGAGTCGTACACGCTCAAGTCGCCGTTCATTGCCGACAGCGGGGCGCGTGCGCTGGATCTGTACGGTTCCTCGCTCGACGGCATCACGCGCCTGCCGCCGTCGATGGCGCGCAGCGGTCCGCTCGCCGTCGGCACGCCCGCCGAATACCGCCACGAGTTCCGCATCGCCCTGCCGAAGGGTTGGCGCGTCCTGCAGAGCAAGGACAAGCAGAACGTCGTCGCATCGACGTTCGACTTCGCGCGCGACATCGACGTCACCGACGACAACGTCGCGATCGTCTACGACCTTCGCATCAAGTCGCGCGAAACCACCGCGGCCGGCGCGACCGAACACCTGGCGCAACTGCGCAAGCTGCGCGAAGACCTCGGAACGCGCATGCGCTTCCAGGCACCGCCCTCGCGCGTGGAGGCGAAGGAACGCGACGAACGGCTGAAGAGCCTGTTGCGCAACGTCATGGATGGAGGGAAATCAGAGTGACGAACACCCGAATCACCACGCTGCGTCGCCTCGTCGCGGGCATCGCGCTCGCCTGCGCCACGCTCGCGCACGCCGCCGAACCGAAACTCGCGGCCGCACCCGACGTCGTGACCGACCCCGCGGGTGCGTGGACGTGGTTCCTCGCGCACGGCGACTTTAAGAACGTCTATCCCGCGTTCGAGGCCGTCAATCCCCTGATCAAGCAGGACGGCACCGCCGACGCCGATGCGTGCACGGCCAACGCGTCGGTCCTGCGCACGGCGCTGGAAGCCGCGCCGGTCAGCCTGTACTTCCACCGCGTCGCGATGTTGTGCGCCGAAGCGCGGCACGACGACGCAGCGGCCGAGCGCGAACTGAGCGCGATCGCCGCACTCGCCAAACATGCGCTCGCCACCGCGAGCGAAAGCGAACACGCGCGGCCGATCCCGGTCGTGCGCAACGATGACGCGCTCGCGCTGCTCGATGTCGCGGGCCTGGAATATCGCTACGCGTACTTCAGCTCGGCCGCGCCGGAACGTTATCTGCCATATGTCGTCGCGGCCTGGGATCCGCAACGCAAGGTCGAACGGATCCTGCGGTTCGATTTCGTCGACGTCGCGCGCCGGCTGATGCGCGATCCCGAGATGCAATACCCCGCCACCGTGACCGCGCTCGTCGACGGTCTGGTGGACGATCCCGGCGCCGATGCGGCTATCGTCGACCTCGCAGCGCTGCGCGGCGCGAAGGGCCCGGACACGCCCGAAAACAAGCTGGCCCGCGTGCGTGCCGCGGCCACCGCGGGCGGCATCCAGTCGTTGAAAACGTGGTTGATCGCGTGCGCCGACGATCGCGCGCCGAAGCAATGCGCCGATGGCCTGGCCGACGCGTTGCTGCCCTATGCCGAAAAAGAGTTCGTGACGCCGATGACGATGCTGGCGTTCGTCTACGCCAACGGCATGGGCGTGAAGCGCGACGAGGCGTCCGCGAAGCAATTGCTCGCCGCGGCCGACGCGCGTTCGGAGCGTCACTTCGCGTACGTCGATTACGCGGACCTGTGGTTCGTGGTGAAGGACGGCAAGTCGCTGCCCGCCGACATCCGCGCCGGCGTGGAAGCGGCGAAGGCCGCCGGCAATCCCAATGCCGCGATGTCGTTGTTCCGCGATCACTTCGCGCGCGATCCGATGCAACTGCTCAAGCCCGCGCCGCAGCCCTTGGTCGACATGTTGTCGCGGCCCGATCAGAACGGCATGGGCGAAGGCTTCCGCATCCTCGCGATCAGCGAAGGGCTGCGTGGACAGAAAGACGCGTCGAAGGTGTGGCGTCGCAAGGCGGCCGAAGCGGGCGATCCGCAGTCGCAGTGGGAAGTCGGCTACGACCTGTGGACCGGCGACGGCGTGCCGAAGGACAAGGTGGGCGGCCAGCGCATGATCGTGGAAGCCGCCTTCGCCGGTCATGCGCGCAGTGCACGATACATGGCGTATCGCGCGCTCGACGAGAACGACTACGCGGCGGCGGAAGGTTGGTTGCTCGGCGCGGCCGGAGAGGGCGACGTGGATTCGCTCGAGTTGCTCGCGGGCTTCTACGAATTCGAACGCCCCGGCGTGCATGGCACGCCCGCGCAGGCGGCGGAGTGGTACGGGCTGCTGATGCAGGACGGCAACAAGGATGCCCGCGTGTCGCTCGCGAACATGCGCCTGGCCGGCCGCGGCGTCCCGAAGGATGTCGCCGCTGCACGCAAGTTGCTCGAAGATGGCGCCGACAAGGGCGAAGCTCCGGCGCAGGCGCGCCTGGCGATCGGCTTGCTGACCGGTGAGTTCGGATCGGTCGACGAACGCGCGGGCACCAAGTGGGCCGAACGCGCGCTCGCCAAGGACCCCGAAGAAATCGCGCAGCCCTACGGCCACTGGCTCTACTTCACGAAGGGCACGGCCGACGCGCGCGAACTCGCCTTCGAGGTCTGGCAGAAGGGCGTGGACGACGGCGACGACGACTCGGCCAACGATCTGGCATGGGTGCGCTGCACGTCACCGATCGATGCCGAACGCGATCCCGCGGCGGGGCTGAAGGCGCTCGTGGTCCTCGGCACCGATTCGGACGAACTGGATGCCGCCGAGCTCGACACCGCGGCCGCCTGCCAGGCCGCGAACAACGAGTTCGACAAGGCGAAGGCGCTGCAGTCGCTCGCGTTGCAGCGCGTGGCGAAGAACCGCGCCGGCGCGATCAAGCGCAACGCGAAGGACCTGACGTCCTACGACACCGACGCGAAGACCTTCGCCGAACGCCTGGCGCTGTACACCGCGCGCAAGCCTTACCGCGACCCGCCGACGAGGCAGTAGCGGTCGATCGCGGCGCGCGCGAATCCCGCGCGCGCCAGCAACCGTTGCGAGGCCAGGTTGTCGGGTTCGACCGTGGCTTCGACGCGCTCCAGTGCCAGCGTGCGGAACGCCCACGCCGTCGCGGTGAGCACGGCGTCCGTCGCAAGCCCGCGCCCGCGATGCGCGGGCAACAACGCATAACCGATGCTCGCGCCGCGCCCGGCTTCGATGTCGTAGAGCGTGCACGTGCCGATGGCCGTGTCGGCATGGGGCAGGGCGACGATCCAATCGATGCGCCGGCCGCCTTCGAAATGCCCCGCGCATTCGGCGATGTAGGCGGCCGCTTCGTCGGTGTGTCGCATCGGCGCGCGCGGCCAGTGGCGCATCGTGTCGGGATCGGAGAACAGCGCGAACACGGGCGCGACGTCGTCGGCCACCGGCGCGCGCAGGCGGATGCGTCGCCCCTTCAGGACGGGGAAGCCGGGCATGGAAAACGTATGCAACGAAATGGCCGGTTCGCGAGGCTGTGGTAGAACAGCTTAATGACCCAGACGACCCCGCCGACGCAACGCCGTCGCACCCGCATCCTCGCCACCCTCGGCCCCGCGACCGACCCGCCGGGCGTCCTCGACGCGCTGCTGAAGGCCGGCGTCGACGTCGTCCGCCTGAACTTCTCGCATGGCGATCCCTCCAGCCAGATGGCCCGCGCGCAGGCCGTGCGCGAAGCCGCCAAACGCCTGGGCGTCGAGGTCGGCATCCTCGCCGACCTGCCGGGCCCGAAGCTGCGCATCGAACGCTTCGCCGAAGGCCGCGTGCAGCTCAAGGCCGGCGAGCCGTTCGACCTGGTCGCACGCGCCGACGCACCGCCGGGCACCGCGCGCGAAGTCGGCATCAGCTATCTCGGCCTGGTCCACGACGTGCACGCCGGCGACACGCTGCTGCTCGACGACGGCCTGCTGCAGCTGCGCGTGGAATCCATCGAAGGCGATCGCATCCGCACCACGATCCTCAACGATGGCGCGCTGTCCGATCGAAAGGGGCTCAACCGTCTCGGCGGTGGCTTGTCGCTCGGCGCTTTGACCGATCGCGACCGCGAACTCATCGGCGTCGCCGCGCAGATCGAAGCGGACTTCATCGCCGTTTCGTTCTGCCGCAACGCCGGCGACATGGAAGAAGCGCGCGCCATCGCGCGCAAGCACGGCAGCGATGCCGCGCTGGTCGCGAAAGTCGAACGCGCCGAAGCCATCGACAACCTCGCCGAGATCGTCGACGCGAGCGACGTGGTGATGGTCGCGCGCGGCGACCTGGGCGTGGAGATCGGCGACGCCGAATTGCCGGGCCTGCAGAAGAAGATCATTCGCGAGTCGCTGCTGCGCAACAAGGTCGTGATCACCGCGACGCAGATGTTGCAGTCGATGGTCGACAGCCCGATCCCGACGCGCGCCGAAGTGCTCGACGTCGCCAACGCCGTCATCGACGGCACCGACGCGGTGATGCTCTCGCAGGAAACCGCGGCCGGCGCATATCCCTTGAAGGCGGTCGAAGCGATGGTGCGCATTTGTCTCGGCGCCGAGCGCCAGTTCGAAATGGACACCGATTTCGAAAAGGCGCCGCGCAACCTCGAACGCGTCGACCAGGCCATCGCGATGGCGTCGATGTTCCTGTCGGAGCACATCGGCGTGCGCGCCATCATCGCGATGACCGAATCGGGCGGCACCGCGCGCTTCCTTTCGCGCTTCCGTTCCTCGGTGCCGATCTACGGCCTGTCGCGCTACATCGGCGCGCGCCGGCGGATGGCGATGATGCGCGACGTGTTCCCGGTCGAATTCGACAGCAGGGGCCTGGCCTCGCGCGACGCCGCACGCGAAGCGATCCGGATGCTGCATTCGCAGGGGATCCTCGACGTCGGCGACCGCGTCATGTTCACCAGCGGCGACCACATGGAACACCACGGCGCGACGAACACGCTGCGCCTGCTGCAGGTGGGCCCGGAAGGGCGCGCGGAAGGGCTCGGCGACCTCTGAGCAAAGCGGCTCCCGCCGCTTCCCGACAAGCGGTTGTTGTCGGCCGCAACGGCCGGTGCTATTCCGGGCGCACGAAGACTCCGCAGGGAGTTCGACGATGCGCGCAGTCAGGTTGGCAGTCCTGTTGTTGTCGGCCCCGTTGACGCTGGCCCTCGCGGGTTCTGCGAGCGCGGCGGACGGGATCACGGTCGTGAACGAAGGCGGCATCCGCGATCGCTGGATGCTGGCGCCGGGTGTTCCGCTCGCAGTGCCGCAATACCCGCCGCAGTTCGCGCGCCGGCACGACACCGTGTGCATCGGTGTCGGCTACCTGCTCAAGCCCGATGGCACGACGTCGGACTTCGCGCTGCTCAAAGGCTGGACCAGCGCAGGCAACACCGAACCCGAATCCGGCTACTGGCAGGCGTTCGCCGAATCGGCCGGCGATGCGCTGAAGCAATGGCGCTTCCAGCCGCGGCCGGAGATCGCGCAGGCCAAACCCGTGTACACGGTGGCGACGTTCGTTTTCGGTGGCCAGCCGGCGCAACACCGGTCGAAATGCGCGGTTCCGAATCTCATCGCGCGGCTGCGTGAGCTCAAGGCCGCGCGCGATCGCCGCACCGCGGCAGGCGACGTGCTCGACGACCTCGACCTGAACGCCGTGGACGCGCGCGGCACCGACGTGGCGGGCACGCGCACCTACCCCTAGGCAGATTCGCGCGCGCCTGTTCTTCGCTAGGATCACCCGTCCCGCCCATCCCGCCTGCACGCCAGGCCCTCAAGGAGCGCCCATGTCCCGCAACACCCGCAGTGCCCTCGTCGCGTTGTCGTTGTGCTGCCTGGCATTGAGTGCGCAGGCCGCAGACAAGAAACCCCGCATCGCCGACGAAGGCAGCATCGGTGGCGAATGGAAACTCGCAGAAGGCATGAAGTCGCTTCCCGTACCGGGTTATCCCGAAAACATGAAGGAACGCGGCGACAGCGTGTGCGTCGCGATCGGCTATTCGATCGACCCGACCGGCAAGACCGGCGACTTCACGCTGCTCAAGTCCTGGTCCAGCGGCGTCGACCTGCCGAAGGATTACTTCGACCCGTTCTCCGCTGCGGCGGCCGGTGCGTTGTCGCAGTGGGCCTTCGCGCCGCGCGCGGAAGTCGAAAAGCCGCAGCGCACGATCACCGTGGCCACGATGACCTTCCGCGGCAAGGACAAGATGGACGGCAGCCAGCTCGCCGCCAACTGCCGCATCGAGGACCTCGCCGCCACGCTCAACGACGTGAAAAACAAGGCCGGCAAGGATCTGGTCCGCCGCGAAATGGAGCGCGACAAGCGCGCCCTCGACGGCAACCGCTCGATGATGAACAACCCCGCCCAGGGCCGCTGACCGGCGCATCCCCACCGGCGTCACGGGGGAGGGGCGGTATAATTCCGCCTTTCCCCAACGCCCTCAGGACGCCAATGAGCATCGAACAGCTTGCCGAAACCGCCCAGGCCATGGTCGCCGCAGGCAAGGGCATCATCGCGATCGACGAATCCAACGCCACCATCGCCAAGCGTTTCGCGGGCGTGGGCGTCGAGAACTCCGAGGAAAACCGTCGCGCCTACCGCGAGATGCTGCTGACGACGCCGAAGCTCGGCGACTACATCTCCGGCGCGATCCTGTACGACGAAACCCTCCGCCAGTCGACGAAGGCCGGCGTGCCCTTCACCAAGGTCATGATGGACAACGGGATCATCCCGGGCATCAAGGTCGACAAGGGCACGTTCCCGCTCGCCGGCTTCCAAGGGGAGGTGGTCACCGAAGGCCTCGACGGCCTGCGCGCGCGCCTGGAGGAGTACTACAAGCTCGGCGCCCGCTTCGCCAAGTGGCGCGCGGTGATCAACATCGGCGACGACATCCCGTCGGGCACCTGCATCGAAGCCAACGCCCATGCGCTCGCGCGTTACGCCGCGCTGTGCCAGGAGCAGGGCATCGTGCCGATGGTCGAACCGGAAGTCCTCATGGACGGCGACCACGACATCCAGACCTGCTACGAAGTCACCGAGGTCACGCTGCGTTCGCTGTTCGACGCGCTGTACAACCAGAACGTCATGCTCGAAGGCACCATCCTCAAGGCCTCGATGATCGTGCCGGGCAAGGACAGCGGTGAAGACGTGACGGTCGAAGACGTCGCCGAGAACACCCTGATGTGCCTGAAGACCGCCGTGCCGGCGATCCTGCCGGGCATCGTGTTCCTCTCCGGTGGCCAGAGCGACGAAGCCGCCACCGCGCACCTCGACGCGATGAACCGCATGGGCCCGAACCCGTGGCCGCTGTCGTTCTCCTACGGCCGCGCGATGCAGTCGGCCGCGCTGAAGATCTGGTCGCAGGACATCGTCAACAACGTGCGCAAGGCGCAGGAAACCGTCTACGCCCGCGCCCGCGACAACGGCCTGGCCGCGCTGGGCCAGTGGAAGTCGAAGGCCGCGTAATTGCCCTGCTCCCTCCCCTGCGAGCAGGGGAGGGCTGGGGTGGGGTCAAGGCGGCGAAGCCGCCGCTTCGATCTTGTCGGCGTGCTTCTCCGCCAACCGCCGATCAATCGCATCCATCCCGATATCGCTCGCCGTCTTCAACACGGTGAATAACACCAGCAACCCCGTCCCGCCCCCGAGCGCCGCGCCGATCAGGATCGACAGGTGCATCGGCAACACGCGCAGGTAAGGGGTGAACATCAGCGTGCCGAGATTCGGCCTGCCGCGCAGGTCGGCATCGTGCTGCACCGCGTAGGTCTGCCGCTGCGACAACACGAACGACGCCGCGCACGCGCCGAGCGCAAGCAAATCCCACCCTGCGACCAGCGGATGCTCCGCGCCCAGGAAGATCAGGTACGCGAAGTGGAAGAACCCGTAGTGCAGGGTGAAGAAGTTCGCCGTCTCGCGCTTGCCTTTCGCGTTCTCCGGCACCGGCTGGTCGTTCGACGTGAAGCCATCGGTGCTGAAGCGATACAGGCCGAGCATGCGCTTGCGCGCGTACCAGCCGATCACCACGCTCTGGATCCAATACGGCCACAACAACCAGCCCGCGGGCCACTGGAACACGAGCGCCGCGACGAGCGTCGCGGCGTTGGCGATCAACAACGAGCGCGTCGAAGGGCTCATGCGAGCGCGAGCATCGCACGGTAGCGCGCGGCCATGCCGGGGTCGAAACAGGAGAACACCACGCGCGCGGGCTTGTCGCCTTTCCATGTGCGCACGGTGCGCACCGCGAGCGGCACCGCGAGTTCGACCGGATAACCGAACACGCCGCAGCTGATCGCCGGGAACGCGATCGCTTCCATGTCGTAGTCCGCCGCCAGCGCGAGGCAGGCGTTGTAGCAGGCTTCCAATTGCGCGGGTTCTCCGCCACGGCCGCCGCGCCAGACCGGACCGACCGTATGGATCACGAACTTCGCCGGCAGCAGGTGCCCATGCGTGATCCGCGCCTCGCCGGTGGGGCAGCGCACGCCCGCGATGTAGGCCGGCAGCGCTTCGCATTCCTCGCGCAATCCCGGGCCCGCGGCGCGGTGGATCGCGCCGTCCACCCCGCCGCCGCCGAGCAGCGCGTGGTTGGCCGCGTTGACGATGGCGTCGACGGGCAGGGTGGTGATGTCGCCTTCGACCACTTCGATTTTCATGAGGCCTCCCCGGGCCGAACGGCCGCTACCAGCGCATTCATGAGGATGCCGTGAAATCGTGGTGGAATGCGCGCCCCGTGGGGATATTTCGAGCTGTGACGCGGCACCCGGCCCGCCGCCGGAATCGCTGCGACCCTCGCCCCTGCAACCGTTTGCGCGTCCATCTCGTCAGTCTTTCCATGAAGTCGCCCTTTACGCTCCTCAACGTCGACCGCCTGCAATCGAAGGTCGATGTCGCCGCTCGCTTCCACCGGCTCGGCCTGGTCCTGTTCGTGTTCGCCTGCGTGTGCGTCACTTTGCCCAAGGGCATGGGGCTGCCGTCGTGGGTGCCGTTCGCGGGCCTGGGCGCCACGTTGCTCGGTTTCATCATCAAGGCCGCCGGCACGCTGCACGAAATCCGGCTGGCCGATTCGCTCGCCAAGGTCATGGGCCTGCCGTACCGCCGCGGTTTCAACGCGAAGGGGGTCGATCACAGCGCGTGGTCGGCGATCCGCAAGTATGTGTTCGTGTCGGTCGCGCTGACCGTCGCCGCCGCGCTGACGCCGAGCATGCTCGCCGCCAACGGGGAAACCGCGCTGGCCAATCTCACCGTCGCGATGAGCATGGCCGCGCTGGCCATCCAGTCCTTCGACAACCCGCGCCGCATGCGCAACCGCGTCATGGCGATCTGCCATGGGCGCGTCGATCCGCATGCTTCCGAAGGCGGGACGTTCGTCGCCTGATTCACCTCCCCTCCAGGGGAGGTCAAAAAGAAGCCCGCCACACGGCGGGCTTCTTTTTGGGTGGGGTAAGGCTTGAGGTGTACTGCGCAGAACCATCGCCGTTGCTTGTGTTGCGCTTCCACCAGACCGGCGCATCGGCACGCCGCATTGAAGGCCACATTGCTCCGCAAGAGCTCAAGCTCCGCAATGTGGCCTTCAACGCGACGACCGCTGCGCATCAGGGCTGATGTTCTCGCGACAGCACCTGATGAATGGTTGCGATGCGCGCTGATTGGTTCGCGCCGACTGCCAGCACACCAGACGGACGGAACGTCGCCCACCTCGGCGCGCGCACCGTCGTGACTTCGTCGCCTCTGGCAGGCGACGTTCCTCGCGGCGATCTGAGGGGCGAAGCGGCGAAGCGGTGCTTCTCTCCCTTCGGGAGAGAAGGTGGGACCTCAGCGCAACCGCTCTGCCATCAAATCGCCGCCCGTCTGGTGGAGGCGCAAGCAACGCGACGGCAGTGATTCCGCGAATCGCGCTTAAAGCCCCGCCAACCACTCGTCATCCGAGCCTTCGTTGACGCCTTCGAACAGGATCGTCGAGAAGTAGCGTTCGCCCGTATCGGGCAGCATGGCCAGGATCACGTCGCCGTCCTTCGCGGACTTCGCGACTTCCAGCGCGCCGGCCACCGTGCCGCCGGCCGAGAGACCGACGAACAAGCCTTCTTCCTGCGCAAGCCTGCGCGCCGTATCGCGCGCGAGCATCTCGTCGATCTTCAACAACGATCCGGCGACCTCGCGATTGAGCACTTCCGGCACGAAGTCGGGTGTCCAACCCTGGATCTTGTGCGGCACGAATTCGGCGCCCTGCAACAACGCTGCGCCCGCCGGTTCGCACGTGGTGATCTTCACTTCGGGCCGCGCCACGCGCAGCACTTCGCCAACGCCCGTGAGCGTGCCGCCCGTGCCCCAACCGGTGACGAAATGATCGAGGCGATCGCCGGCGAAATCGCGCAGGATTTCCGCGGCCGTCGTCTGGCGGTGATACGCGGGATTCGCCGGATTGGTGAACTGGCGCGCGAGGAACCAACCGTGTTGCTTCGCGAGTTCTTCGGCGCGACGCACCATGCCGCTGCCGCGTTCGGCGGCAGGCGTCAGGATCACCTTCGCGCCGTACGCGCGCATCAACTTGCGGCGTTCGATGGAGAACGAATCGGCCATCGTCGCGACGAACTTGTAACCGCGCGCGGCGCACACCATCGCGAGCGCGACGCCGGTGTTGCCCGATGTCGCTTCGACCACCGTGTCGCCGGGCTTGAGCAAACCCTTCGCTTCGGCATCGAGGATGATCGCGATCGCGAGTCGATCCTTGACCGAACCGCCCGGATTGAACGACTCGACCTTCGCGTACATCGTGACGTTCTTCGGCGCGATGTGGTTGAGGCGGACGACCGGGGTGCGGCCGATGGTGTCGAGGATGCTGTCGTAGCGCATTGGTTCTGGACTCACGTGGGGGACGGAAAGGAGAACGCGAAGCTGAAGCCGCGCAGGACGCCAATATGCCGCGCGCCACTGTCATTGGTCATGGAACATTCGGGTTCGTGCGGGTCAACCGAGGGGGCTGCCGGGGCGTTCCAGACAGGTTCGCGGGCAGGTACGCACTTTTCGTGCCCGCGGTAACCGAACCCTCGCACCGGACGGCCTAGAATCCCGCGCATGACGCATCCCCCTCGTTCCCTCTGTTTCATCGCCCTGCTCGCGGCCGCCCTGTCGGGCTGCGGCAAGGACGAAGCCGCCGCTTCCAATCGCGGCAAGGACGGCGCCAACGCGCCGGTCATCGTCACCACGACCGTGTTGCAGCCCAAGTCGTTCGCCGATGCGATCGTCGCCATCGGCACGGCGCGCGCACGCGATTCGATCACCGTCACCGCCAAGGTGAGCGAGATCGTGCAGGCCGTACATTTCGACAGCGGCGATGAAGTGGGCAAGGGCGCGGTGCTCGTCACGCTCAGCGGCCAGCAGCAGCAAGCCGCGCTCGCATCGGCCGAAGCGGCCGCGAAGGAAGCGCAACAGTTGTATGCGCGCCAGCAGGAACTCGCGCAGCAGCAGCTCATCGCCACCTCGCAGCTCGACACGCAACGCGCCACGCGCGACCAGGCGCAGGCGCAGGTGAACCAGATGCGCGCGCAGCTGGGCGATCGTTCGATCCGCGCGCCGTTCGGCGGCGTGCTCGGCATTCGCCAGGTGAGCCCGGGCGCGTTGATCACGCCGGGTACGGCGATCGCGACGCTCGACGATCTGTCGCACATGTACGTCGACTTCCCCGTGCCCGAAGCCGCGCTCTCGCAACTCGCCATCGGCCAGCAGGTGTTCGGCCGCACGGCCGCCTATCCCGATGCGCGCCTGGTCGGCACGGTCACGACGGTGGAAGCGCGCGTCGATCCGACCACGCGCTCGGTCACGGTGCGCGCCGATTTCCCGAACGACGAACGCAAGCTCCGTCCTGGCATGCTGGTGAACATCGAATTGCAACGCGCGCAACGCACCGCGCTGCTGCTGCCGGAGATCTCGGTGGTGCAGGTCGGCGATCGCACGTTCGTGTATCGCGTGAAGCCCGATGGCAGCGTCGAACAGGTCGACGTGCAGATCGGCACGCGCACCGACGGCCAGGCCGAAATCCTCAAGGGCATCCGCGCGGGCGACCGCATCGTCGTCGACGGCACCGGCAAGCTGCGCCCCGGCGCGAAGATTTCGGAAACGGCGGCAGCGGCAGCGGCAGCGCCGGCGGCGAAGGGCTGACATGCGCCTGTCCGACATCTCGATCCAGCGCCCGGTCTTCGCGACCGTCATCAGCCTGTTGCTCATCGTGCTGGGCGTCATGGCGTTCACGCGCCTGACGCTGCGCGAACTGCCCGCCATCGATCCGCCCATCGTTTCGGTCGAAGTGAACTACACCGGCGCCTCGGCGCAGGTGGTCGAAACGCGCGTCACGCAGGTGCTGGAAGACGCGCTGTCGGGCATCGAAGGCGTCGAGACGATCCAGTCGAGCAGCGTCAACGGACGTTCGTCGGTCACCATCGAGTTCACGCTCTCGCGCGACATCGAAGGCGCGGCCAACGACGTACGCGGCGCGGTGAGCCGCGTGAGCAACCGCCTGCCGGAAGAAGCCGATCCGCCGCAGGTCAGCAAGGTCGAAAGCGATTCGGATCCGATCATCTGGCTCAACATGAGCTCGACGAACATGGATTCGTTGCAGCTGTCCGACTACGCCGAGCGGTACGTGGTCGACCGGTTGTCGAGCATCGATGGTGTCGCGCAGGTCCGCATCGGTGGCCAGCAGCGTTACGCGATGCGCGTGTGGCTCGATCGCGATGCGCTCGCCGCGCGTGCGCTGACCGTCGAGGATGTCGAAAACGCGCTGCAGCAGGAGAACGTCGAACTGCCCGCCGGCCGCATCGAATCGGCCGAGCGCGGCTTCACGCTGCGCGTCGCCCGCGATTACCAGAAGCCCGAAGACTTCGCGCAGATCCCGCTCGGCAAGGGCCCGGATGGTTACGTCGTGCGCCTGGGCGATGTGGCGAAGGTCGAACTCGCCTCCGCCGAACGTCGCGCGTACTACCACTCCAATGGCGAGAACAACATCGGTCTGGGCGTTGCGCGCACATCGACGGCGAACGCGCTCGATGTCGCACGCGCCGTGCGTGCGGAAGCAGAACGCATCGCGCCGTCGCTCCCGCAGGGCACGAAGATCTTCGTCGCCTTCGACACGACGACCTTCATCGACGCCTCGGTCGAGCGCGTCTACCACACGCTGATCGAAGCAGTCGTGCTGGTGCTGATCGTGATCTGGATCTTCCTCGGCAGCGTGCGTGCCGCGTTGATCCCCGCGGTCACGGTGCCGGTGTGTTTGATCGCCGCGTTCCTGCCGCTGTACCTGTTCGGTTATTCGATCAACCTGCTGACGTTGCTCGCGTTGGTGTTGTGTATCGGCCTGGTCGTCGACGATGCGATCGTGGTGCTGGAAAACATCCAGCGTCGCGCGGACCTCGGCGAACCCAAGCTCGTGGCAGCCGCGCGCGGTACGCGACAGGTCGCCTTCGCGGTGATCGCGACGACCGCGGTGCTGGTCGCGGTGTTCCTGCCGATCGGTTTCATGGAAGGCAACACGGGTCGCTTGTTCCGCGAGTTGTCGGTCGCGCTGGCGGGTGCCGTCGCGTTGTCGGCGTTCGTCGCGCTGACGCTCACGCCGATGTTGTCGTCCAAGCTGGTGCGGCCGCATTCGGAAGAGAAGGGCAACCCGGTGCATCGCTGGGTGAACAAGCGCCTGGACTGGGTGACCATGCGTTACAAGCGCTTCCTCGAAGGCAACGTCGAGCGGCCGATGTTCTTCGGCCTGATCATGCTCGTCGCGCTCGGCGCCAGCTTCGCTCTGTTCAAGATCGTTCCGTCCGAACTCGCGCCGCCGGAAGATCGCGGCAGCTTCAACGTCACGCTCACCGGTCCTGAAGGTGCGGGTTACGACTACACCGTGCAGCAGGTGCAGCAGGCCGAGAAGCTCATCGCGCCGGAAATCGGTCACGGCCCGATCGAACGCGCCAACGCGCGCGTGCCCGGCGGCTTCGGCGCGAGCGAGGAGATGCACACCGCGCGCTTCAGCGTGTTCCTGAAGGATTGGTCGCAGCGCAGCGAAGACACGGCCAACGTCGCGCAGGACCTGAAGAAGAAGCTCGACACGATGCCCGGCATGCGGATTTCCACGCAGGTCAGTGGTGGTCTGGTGCGCACGCGCGGGCAGCCGGTGCAGATCGTGCTCGGCGGTCCGGATTACGCGGAACTGGCGAAGTGGCGCGATCGTTTGCTCGAACGCATCGAGCAGAACCCGGGCCTCGTCGGCGCCGACAGCGACTACAAGGAAACGCGCCCGCAGATGCGCGTGCAGATCGATCGCCAGCGTGCGTCGGATCTGGGCGTGAGCGTCGAATCCATCGGCCATGCGCTGGAAACGATGATGGGGTCGCGGCGCGTCACGACCTTCGTGCGCGGCGGCGAGGAATACGACGTCGTCGTGCAGGCGAACAAGACCGGCCGCGCCACGCCTGCCGATCTGGCGGCCATCCAGGTGCGCGCGCGCGACGGCGCCTTGATTCCCTTGTCGAACCTCGTGACCTTGCAGGACGTCGCCGAGGCGGGTTCGCTCAATCGCTTCAACCGCCTGCGTGCGGTGACGATCAGCATGGGCCTGGCGCCCGGCTATCGCATGGGCGATGCGATCACCTGGCTCAACCAGGTCGTCGCACAGGAATTGCCGGAGCAGGCGCAGATCGACTGGAAGGGCGAGTCGCGCGAGTACCAGCAGGCGGGCGGCGCGGTATTGCTGACCTTCGCGCTGGCCTTGCTCGTCGTGTATCTCGTGCTCGCGGCGCAGTTCGAAAGCTTCATCCATCCTTTCGTGATCATGCTGACCGTGCCGCTGGGCGTGCTCGGCGCGCTGATCGGGTTGTGGGTGACGGGCGGCACGCTCAATCTCTTCAGTCAGATCGGCATCGTCATGCTCGTGGGCCTGGCGGCGAAGAACGGCATCCTGATCGTCGAGTTCGCCAATCAGTTGCGCGATGAAGGGCGCAGCGTGCACCAGGCGATCGTCGAATCCTCGGGCGTGCGCCTGCGTCCGATCCTGATGACCTCGATCGCCACGATGGTCGGCGCGTTGCCGCTGGTGCTCGCCGGCGGTCCCGGTTCGGCGAGCCGTGCGACCATCGGCGTCGTGGTGATCTTCGGCGTCGGTTTCTCGACGCTGCTGTCCCTGTTCGTCGTGCCGGCGTTCTATGCGCTGCTCGCGCCCTACACGCGCTCGCCCGAAGCGGTCGCGCACGAGTTGAAGGAACTGGAAGCCACCGTTCGCCCGGTGGGCGACACGCATCCGGCCGAGGAGGCCTCGTGAGCGAACGCGAATCGCCGTGGAAGTCGCGCGGTCCCAAGCGGCCGGCGCAAGACGCGCGCCCGCCGCGCGAGGCGCGTGAGCCGGCGCGCGAGCAGCGTCCGGTGCATCGCGAGGAAGCGCCGTCGGAAGAACATCAGCACGCGCGGGAACATCGCGAAACCGAGTTGCGCCTGTACGGGGTGAACGCGGTGAAGGCCGCGTTCCATCGCCGGCCGGAAGCTTTGCGCAAGTTGTATCTGGTGCAGGACCGTATTCCGCAGTTGCAGCCGATGTTGCGTTGGTGCGTGGCGCATCGCGTCGGGTATCGGGTGGTCGAGGACGAGGGCGACTTGCGTCGTCTTGCGGGCAGCGAGCATCACGAGGGCGTGGTCGCGGACATGCTGCGCGAGCCGCAGCAGACGCTGACGACGTGGCTGCATCATTTGCCGGCGGGTCCGGTGTGTGCGTTGTGGTTGGATGGCGTCGGCAATCCGCACAACGTCGGCGCGATTTTGCGTTCGGCCGCGCATTTCGGTGTGTCGGCGATTCTGTTGCCGAAGCATTCGACGTTCGCGTTGTCGGGTGCGGCGGTGCGCGTGGCCGAGGGCGGGGCGGAAGCCGTTCCGTTCGTGCGGTTGGGGCGCGATGACAATTCGTTGGCGCAGTTGCGGGGGGCGGGGTTTGCGCTCGCTGCGACTGTGGTGCGTGGTGGGGTGCCTTTGTTCGAGACGGCGCTGCCGCAACGCTTGGTGTACGTCATCGGGGCGGAAGGTGAGGGGATGTCTTCTTCGCTCGCCGAGTTGTGCGATCTGCGCGTTTCGATTCCTGGTAGTGGGAAGGTTGAGAGTTTGAACGTTGCGGCTGCTACTGCGGTGTTGTTGGCTGAGTGGGGGCGGGGGGTGCGTAGGTAGTTGCGTCGTTTTTTTTTGGGGCGGGGCCACCAGAGGGGCGCAGTGGCGCGCCGTATTGGAGGCCACATTGCTCCGCAAGAGCTCAAGCTCCGCAATGTGGCCTCCAACACGACGTCCACTGCGCGCTACTCGTTGGGTTGCTCGACAGCTTGGTGGTGATGGGGGCGTCGCTTGTTGATGGGTGCGCGCCTACAGCCAGCACACCCGATGGGCGGTGCCTTGCCCGTCGAGGACATCTCGGAGCCGAGCTCCGGTCGCGCGTTCTCCTCGATGTCCTCTCTCGGGCATCGGCACCTTCGCGGCGATCTGTCAGAAGGGCAGCGCGCTCCGCCCTAAAAGATCGGCCAGTGCGAAGCTTGCTTCGCACCCACCAATGAAAGCTCGAGCGTGTTGCCCTGATCGAAGCGACCCGCAAGGTGATGCCCCAGCGTTGATGGTTTCAAATTTTTTTCCCAAAAAATATTTGGAACCATCGACGTTCGGGCGGCGCGCCAATGATGGTCGAGCACCCGGAACCTAACAAAGGCTTGACGCCAAACCCCCCAGCCTGCGTCGATGCCCAACGTCGACCCGAACGCGAAATCCGCTGCCGAAGGTGGCCTGACCTACGTTTGCGATGCCGATGCAGGCATTCGGCGCAAGCGTGCAGGGAAGTCTTTCGCTTACCTCGATTCGAGAGGGCGCAACGTTCGCGACAAGGCAACGCTCGAGCGGATTCGCAAGCTCGCCGTTCCGCCTGCGTGGACCGATGTCTGGATCTGCGCCCGGCCCAGCGGTCACATCCAGGCGACCGGTCGCGATGCGCGTGGGCGGAAGCAGTATCGCTATCACGCGCGATGGTCGCAGGTGCGGGGGAGCGAGAAGTTCGACCACATCGTGGCGTTCGGTAAAGCCCTTCCCAAGCTGAGGCGCGCGTTGCGCCGCGATCTCGCGCTCGATGGGCTTCCGCGCGAGAAGGTGGCCGCGATTGTTGTTGCTCTGCTTGGTGGCACGCTCGTGCGCGTGGGGAACGACGAGTATGCCGAGACCAACAACTCTTTCGGCCTGACCACGCTGCGCAATCGCCATATCGAATTCATCAAGGGTGGGCGCGCGCGCATCGCGTTCCGTGGCAAGGCGGGGAAGGATCACGAGATCGTGCTCGACGACGCGCGGCTCACTCGGCTGGTGCGTCGCATCCAGCAATTGCCGGGGCAGCAGTTGTTCCAGTACGAAGACGACGACGGGAAGCCGCAGCCGGTCGACTCGGGCACGGTCAACGACTACCTGCGCGAGGCGATGGGGGAGGACTTCACCGCGAAGGACTTCCGCACGTGGGGCGGGACGATGTCGGCGTTGCGCCTGCTCGCCGACCAGGCGGTGCCCCTGAAGGACAACGGGTCCGTCAACCAGCGCGTGGCGAACGCGCTTTGCAACACCGTCGTCGATCGCGTGGCCAAGCGCCTGGGAAACACGCCCGCGGTCTGTCGCAAGTCGTATATCGACCCGAGTGTGTTCGTCGCCTGGGAGGACGGGCGCTTGCAGCGCGCCTGCGCCAATGCGCGCGGGCCGCGGCAATGGGAACAGGCCGGATTGCGGGTCCTGCGCGCCGCGCATCGCTCCAACGGCGCGTGAAGAGCGGCTCCACGCGATTGGTGTCAGCATCGCGCGCGCTCAGGGGGAAGTAGACGCATGGCGGCACGGCACGACGATGATCTGTTTGCGGGCGGCGGGGAAACCGGCGCGCTGATGCGCGGCATCGATTGGGCGGCGACCCCGCTCGGCCCCGTCGACCAATGGCCCCGCAGCCTGCGCACCTGCGTGCGCGTGTTGTTGACCTCGCGCCAGCCGATGTTCGTCTGGTGGGGCGACGCGCTCATCAATCTCTACAACGACGCGTATCGCAGCATCCTCGGCGGCAAGCATCCGCAGTCGATGGGCATTCCCGCGGCCGAGGTGTGGAGCGAAATCTGGGACGCCATCGCGCCGCGCGTGTCGTCCGCGATCGAAGGCAACACCGGCACCTACGATGAAGCGCTGCTGCTGATCATGGAGCGCAACGGGTATCCGGAAGAAACGTACTACACGTTCTCCTACAGCCCGGTGCCCGACGACGACGGGCGCACGAACGGGATCTTCTGCGCGAACACCGACGACACGCAGCGCATCGTGGGCGAACGCCAGATGGCCTTGCTGCGCGAACTGGCCGCGCGCACCGGCGATGCACGCACCGTCGACGACGCTTGCGACCTGAGCACGCAGGCGATCGAAACCGATACGCGCGACATGCCCTTCGCCATGCTGTTCGAAGCCGACGCCGACGACGAACATGCGCGCCTGTGCAGCGCCGCCGGCCTCGAAGAGGGCCATCCCGCCGCGCCGGTGATGTGCCCGCTCGACGGATCGATCTGGCCGCTCGCCGATGCGCTGCGAACGCATGCGCCGCAGGTCGTCGATTGCTCGACGCTGCCCTGCACGCTGCCCACCGGCGCATGGGATGTGCCGCCGCGGCAGGCGATCGTCCTGTCCGTGCCGCATACCGGCAGCGCGAGCCGCAACGTGTGGCTGGTCGTGGGTTTGAGTCCGTATCGCCTGCTCGACCCGGGCTACCAATCCTTCCTGCACATGGTCGCCGGGCAGGTTGGCGCGAACATCTCGAATGCGCAGGCCTACGAAGAGGAGCGCCGCCGTGCGCTTGCGCTCGCCGAACTCGATCGCGCGAAGACCGCGTTCTTCAGCAACATCAGCCACGAATTCCGCACGCCGCTCACGCTGCTGCTCGCGCCGGTCGAAGAAGCGCTGTGCGATACGCAAGCCCTGGTCGGCGAAGACCTCGCTTCGGTGCATCGCAATGCGCAGCGCCTGCTGCGCCTGGTGAACGCGTTGCTCGACTTCTCGCGCATCGAAGCCGGGCGCGTGCAGGCGCGCTACGTGCCGGTCGCGCTCGGACCGTTCACCGCGGAGCTGGCGAGCATGTTCCGCTCGGCGACCGAGAAGGCGGGCCTGCGTCTGGACGTCGACGTTCCCGCGTTGTCGTCGCCGGTCCACGTCGACCGCGAGATGTGGGAGAAGATCGTCCTCAACCTGTTGTCGAACGCGTTCAAGTTCACCTTCGACGGTGGCATTCGCGTCGCGCTGCGCGAGTTGGAACACGATGTCGAACTCGTCGTCGAAGACACCGGCATCGGTATCGCGCCGGAAGAACTCCCGCGCTTGTTCGAGCGTTTCCACCGCGTGCAGGATGCGCAGGCGCGCACGCACGAAGGCTCCGGCATCGGCCTTGCGATGGTGCTGGAACTGGTGAAGATGCACGGCGGCCGCATCGAGGCCGACAGCACGCCCGGCGCCGGCACGCGTTTCACCGTGACGATCCCGCGCGGCACCGCGCACCTGGCGCCCGACAGGATCGGCGAGACCGAGGTGGAGGCAACGCCCGGCACGGCCGCCACGAGTTACGTGCAGGAAGCCGAGCGCTGGCTGGACAGGACCGGCATCGCGGCGCAGCACGCGCCGTCCGACGCCAACGTCCGCGGCACGATCCTGCTCGCCGACGACAACGCCGACATGCGCGACTACGTGCGGCGCCTGCTCGAAGGCGACGGTTACGCGGTGCATGCGGTCGGCAACGGCAATGAAGCCCTGGAGGCCATCGGCGCATCGCAGCCCGACCTCGTGCTGACCGACGTGATGATGCCGGGCCTGGATGGTTTCGGCCTGACCGCCGCCTTGCGCGCCGATCCCCGCACGCGCGGCCTGCCCATCGTGATGTTGTCCGCGCGCGCCGGCGAAGACGCGCGTGCCGAGGGCGTCGAAGGCGGCGCCGACGATTACCTCGTCAAGCCGTTCTCGGCGAAGGAATTGCTGGCGCGCGTGTCGCTGCAGATCGAACGTGCGCAGCGCCGCGCGGAAATCGAACGACAGCGCGGTGCGTTGCGTGAGCTGTTCGAGCAAGCGCCGGCATGCATTGCATTGCTGCGCGGGCCTTCGCAGGTGTTCGAACTGGCCAACCCGCTCTACATGAAGCTGTTCGGCGACCGCGACATCGTCGGCAAGCCGATTCGCGAAGCCTTGCCGGAGCTCGAGGGCCAGCCCTTCTTCGACTTGCTGGACCAGGTGCGCCGCACCGGCGTGCCTTACGTCGGCACCGAATCCAGCGTCTACATGGACGCGACCAACACCGGCCGCATCGAAGAGCACGTTTTCAATTTCCTGTACCAGCCGATCCGCGACGTGGAAACCGGCAGCGTCGACGCGATCTTGGTATTCGCCTATCAGGTCACCGAGACGGTGCTGGCGCGGCGTCGTGTCGAATCGCTGATGCAGCAACTCACGATCGCCGACCAGCGCAAGGACGAGTTCCTCGCGATGCTCGCGCACGAGTTGCGCAATCCACTCGCGCCGGTGCGCAACGCCATCGCGCTGTTGCAGGCGCATGAAGCACCGGATGAACGCACGCGCTATCTGCTCGATGTCCTGCAGCGCCAGACGGGCAACCTCGGTCGCCTGGTCAACGATCTGCTCGACGTTTCGCGCATCACGCGCGGCCTCATCGAACTCGACCGCGCGCGCGTGGATCTGCGCAGCATCGTCGACCGCGCGATGGAAAGCGTGCAGGTCGCGATGGAAGAGAAGCAGCACGATGTCGTGTGCATCGTCCCCGGTCGGCCGGTGGTCGTCGACGGCGATCCGGTGCGCCTGGAGCAGGTGCTGGTCAACCTGATGACCAACGCCGGCAAGTACACCGATCCGAACGGCCGCATCGTGGTCGAGCTGCGCCTGCGCGAGCAGATCGCCGAACTGTGCGTGCGCGACAACGGCATCGGCATGACGCCCGACACGATCGCGAATGTGTTCGATCTCTTCAGCCAGGCCGAGCGCGGCCTGGATCGCGCGCAGGGCGGGCTGGGCATCGGGCTCACCGTCGTGCGCAGCCTCGTCGAGTTGCACGGCGGCGCGGTGGAAGCGCGCAGCGCGGGCCTGGGCGAGGGCGCGGAGTTCATCGTGACCTTGCCGCTGGCGATGGCGATGGCGGAATCGCCGTCGGGTGCAGCGCGTTCGCAACGTGCGCCCATTCGCGTCAAGCGCGTGCTGGTGGTCGACGACAACATCGACGCGGCGAAGACCCTCGCGCACCTGCTCACCGACTTCGGCCACGACGTGCAGGTGGCGCACGACGGCGACGCCGCGCTCGCCCTCGCGCAGGTGCACACGCCGGAACTGGTGCTGCTCGACATCGGGCTGCCCGGGATGAACGGTTACGAGGTGGTGCGGCGCTTGCGCGAAGACCCGCGCACGCGCGAGGCCAAGGTGGTGGCCGTGACCGGGTACGGGCAGGGTGCCGACCGCCAGCGCGCGCTGGCGGCGGGCTTCGACCAGCACCTGGTGAAGCCCGTGGCCACCGACGCGCTGCAGGCCCTGTTCGCCGCGTAACGCCGGTTCGATAGACTGCGCGCATGACGCTCCGCATCGCGCTCGCGCAGTTCGACTTCCCGGTGGGCGCGGTGACCGCGAACGCCGACCGCATCTCCGCCCTGATCGCCGAGGCGCGGGACCTCCACGGTGCCGACATCGTGTTGTTCCCCGAACTCGCCGTCAGCGGCTATCCGCCCGAAGATCTACTGCTGCGGCCGCGCTTCCTCGCCGATTGCGAAGCGGCGATCGTGCGCATCGCGCAGGCCGCGACGGGCATCGTCGCCGTCGTCGGCTGGCCACAGTCGGCCGGCGCGGTCGTCTACAACGCCGCGAGCGTGTTGCGCGACGGCGTGGTCGAGCAGACCTATCGCAAGCGCGAGTTGCCCAACTACGCGGTGTTCGACGAGCGCCGCTATTTCGATGTCGATCCCGATGGCGAGCCGTGCGTGTTCGAAATCGACGGCACGCGCGTGGGCGTGGTGATCTGCGAAGACCTGTGGTTCCCCGAACCGCTGGCGCGCACGGTGGAAGCCGGCGCGCAACTCGTGCTGGTGCCCAACGCTTCGCCGTTCGAACGCGACAAGCACGCGCAACGCGACGCGCTGATCGCCGATCGCGTGCGCGAATCCGGTTGCGCGTTGGCCTACCTCAACGTTGTCGGCGGGCAGGACGCGGTGGTGTTCGACGGCGCGTCGGTCATCGCCGATGGCGACGGCCACGTGCATCCGGCGGCGCGCGCGTTCGAGGATCATTGGCTCGTCGCGGAGTTCGACGGCGGCACGCGCAAGTTCGTGCCGGTGTCGTGGCCGGTCGAAGACGAGGAAAGCCGCGATGCGCTCGCCTGGCGCGCGATCGTGCGCGGCATCCGCGATTACTGCGGCAAGAACGGCTTCCGCAAGGTGTGGCTCGGATTGTCGGGCGGCATCGATTCGGCGATGGTGCTCGCGCTCGCGGTCGACGCGCTCGGTCCGGAGAACGTCACCGCGGTGCGGCTGCCGTCGCGCTACACCGCGGACATGTCGAACGATCTGGCGGCCGAACAATGCGCCGCGCTCGGCGTGAAGCTGGAAGCGGTGTCGATCGAGAAACCGTTCGAAGGCTTCCTCGAAGCGCTCGCGCCGTTGTTCGACGGCAAGCCGGTGGATGTCACCGAAGAGAACCTGCAGTCGCGCAGCCGCGGCGTACTTCTCATGGCGCTGGCGAACAAGCTCGGCGGCCTGTTGCTCACGACCGGCAACAAGAGCGAGTACGCGGTGGGTTACGCGACGATCTACGGCGACATGTGCGGCGGCTACGCGCCGATCAAGGATCTGTACAAGACCGAAGTCTTCGCGCTCGCGCGCTGGCGCAATGCCGCCAGCGGTTCGGCGCCCAACGGCGGCATGGTGATTCCGCCCGCCGTGATCGAACGCCCGCCCTCGGCGGAACTGCGCGAAAACCAGAAGGACCAGGATTCGTTGCCGCCGTACGACGTGCTCGACGCGATCCTGATGCGCCACGTCGACCTGGAGCAATCGCCGGAAGAAATCATTGCGGCCGGTTTCAGCGCGGAGACGGTCGAGCGCGTCGTGCGCCTGGTCCGCATCAGCGAATGGAAGCGCCACCAGGCGGCGCCGGGGCCTAAGGTCTCGCGTCGCGCCTTCGGTCGCGAACGCCGCTATCCGATCACGAACGGATACGGCTGACGCCGGCGAGGGCTGAAACAAAAACGGCGCCCGAAGGCGCCGTTTTTTTGTGCGTCGCGAAGACCTCAGTCCTCGTCGTGCTCCGCGCCCGACTTCTCGCCCGAGAACGGGTTGAGGCGGCGGAACGTCGACGGGTAATCCGGCCAATCGCCCGAGAAATACGGGTGGTCGGGATCGTTCGCCTGCAGCACGCGCTTGGCGTCGGCGGCGAGCGCATCGTTGCCGATGTGTTCGTAACCCACGATCAGCGCGGCGACCGCGTCGTCCTGCGACGAGCTCTGCGGGTAGGTTTCCAGCAGGTACTTGGCGCGCGTGATCGCGGCGACGTCCGCGCCGCGGCGCAGGTAATACACGGCGGTGTCGAGTTCGTGCTTGGCGAACAGGTTGCGCAGCGAAATCATGCGCTGCGCGGCATCGGCGGCGTAGCGGCTGTTCGGATAGCGCTCGACCACGATCGAGAAATCGTTGTACGCCTGCATCGGCGTGCTGAGATCGCGGTTGGAGGTCTGCAGCGAGAACACGCGCGCCAGGAAGATCGCGTTGCGCGTGGCGTTGGACAGGCCGCGCAGGTAATAGAAGTAGGCGATGTTCTTGTGCGTGGGGTAGGTGCGGATGAAGCGGTCGATGGTCGACACCGCATCGTCGTGCTTGCCCGACTTGAACTCGGCATACGCCATTTCCATCAGCGCCTGCTCGGTGTACGGCCCGTACGGGTACTGGGCGATGAGGCGCTGCCAGGTTTCCGTGGCGCTGGCCCAGCGCTCTTCGCGCATTTGCTCGTGCGCCTTGTCGTACAGCGCCTCGACCGGCTGGCCCTCGTTGGCGTCCTTCTTCTTCCAGAGCTTGCTGATCGAGCCGCAGCCCGACATCGACAGCACCAGGGCCGCGAGCAGGAGGAGGAGGAGGGGGCGGCGCAGCATGGAACGTGGGGTCATGGGCGGGACGCAGGTTCGTGAGGGGCGCCGGGAAGGCACGAAGGGCCGATAATACCAGTCCAAAGAACCACGCCGGACCGGGCCATGCCTCCGGCGGCTGAACCGGAGTACCGATGACACCCAACGATCAAGCCGCGGGCGAGCCCACGCGCACCGCCGTCGTCCCCGACGAGGCCGCAGGCCGTCGATTCGACGCCGTCGTGGCCGATTTGTTCCCCGAATTCTCGCGATCGCGGCTTTCGGAGTGGATCAAGACGGGCGATGTGCTGCTCGACGGCCGCCTCGTGCGCGGGCGCGATCCGGTCCGCGGCGGCGAGTCGGTGTCCCTCACCGTGGTCCTGGAAGTGCAGACCCACGCGGTGGCCGAGGACATCCCGCTCGATGTCCTGTACGAGGATCCGGCCGTCTTCGTCCTCGACAAGCCCGCGGGACTGGTGGTCCATCCCGGCGCCGGCAATCCGGCCGGCACGCTGGTGAACGCGCTGCTGCATCGCGATCCGGCGCTGGCCAACCTGCCACGTGCGGGCATCGTGCACCGCCTCGACAAGGACACCTCCGGGGTCATGGTCGTCGCGCGCACGCTCGAAGCGCACACCGCGCTGGTCGAACAACTCTCCGCGCGCGGCGTGCATCGCCAGTACCTGGCCGTCGTGGTCGGCGCGCTGGTGTCCGGCGGCACCGCGAACGCGGCGATCGACCGCCACCCGCGCGACCGCATCCGCATGGCCGTGCGCGAAGACGGCCGCGAAGCGATCACGCACTACCGCCTGCGCGAACGCTTCCGCGCGCACACCGCGCTCGAATGCCGCCTGGAAACGGGCCGCACGCACCAGATCCGCGTGCACATGGCGCATCTGAAGCACCCGATCGTCGGCGATCCCCTGTACGGCGGCCCGCTGAAGCTGCCGCGCGGCGCGACGCCGGAGCTGATCGAAGCCCTGCGCGGCTTCAAGCGCCAGGCGCTGCATGCCGAAACGCTGGAATTCGCGCATCCCGTGTCGGGTGAGCCGATCCGCTGCACCGCGCCGGTGCCGGCCGACATGCGCCAGTTGATGGATGCGCTGCGCGACGATCAGCGCTCGGCGACGGAGTCCGGTCGATGACGTCGACGCGGGCGGAATGGCCGGTGTCGGATCGCGTCGAAGCGTTCACGACGCAGCGCCACGGCATCGGACATTCGCTCGCGCCCTTCGACACCTTCAACCTCGGCCTGCGCAGCGGGGACGACGCGGCGACGGTCGAACGCAATCGTGCGGATCTCGTCCAACGCTTCGCGCTGCCATCCGCGCCGCGTTGGCTGCGACAGGTCCACGGCACCCGCGTCGCGATCGAACCGGACATGGAGGAACCCGAAGCCGATGCCGCGCTCACGCGCACGCCGGGCACGGTCCTGGCGATCCTCACCGCCGACTGCATGCCGGTCGTCTTCGCCTCGCGCGCCGGCGACGAACTCGCCGCCGCGCACGCGGGCTGGCGTGGGCTGGCCGCGGGCGTCCTCGAAGCGACGCTCGACGCGATGCGTACCCCGCGCGACGGCATCGTCGCCTGGCTCGGCCCCGCCGCCGGTCCGCAGTCCTACGAAATCGGCCGCGAAGTGCACGACACCTTCGTCGCGCACGACCCGGCGGCCGAATCCGCCTTCGTCTCCACGCGCGAAGGGCACTGGCGCGTCGACCTGTACGCGCTCGCGCGCCAACGCCTCGCGGTCGCGGGCGTGACCGATGTCCATGGTGGCGGATTCGATACGATCGCCGACGCAAGCTACTTCTCGCACCGCCGGGATCAAACGACAGGACGCATGGCGACAATTGCATGGCTTCGGTGATTGCGAAGGTCGTCCTGGTCGTCGTCGGCCTGCCGATGTTGGCGGACGGCGCGGTCCGCTGGTCCGACTACGAGGACGAGCGTTCGTTCGCGACCTACGAGCAAGCGCGCCCCGAGATCGGCCATTGGCTCCCCGAAGATCTTCCGGCATCCGCGTCGAACATCGACCTGACGTCCAACCTCGACGTCAACATCTCGTGGTTCGAGTACGACGCGCCCATCGACGCGGTGCCCCGCACGTGCAAGCCGACCGGGCGCCTGCAATTCGAATGCGATCGCTATACCCTGGAATGGAGCGGGCACTGGCTCGGCAGATACGCGCTTTGACCACGACCCTTTTCCGCCGCGTCCTGCGCGAACAATTCGATCGCCTCGCGCCGCAAGTCCGCGCGCTGCACACCGTCGAACGCGAGACCGTTTGGCGCGGCGAAGCGACGATCACGCGCGGCACGCATTGGCTCGTGCCGTTCTTCGCATTGACCACGCAGCTTCCGCCCTCGGCCACGAACGTCCCGACGCAAGTGACGCTGGCGCCCGACGGCGATGGCGAAACCTGGCGCCGCGATTTCGGCGGCGCGCGCATGGCGTCGCGTTATCGCGCGTGGAACGATCGACTGGTCGAGAAACTCGGCCTGGTCGAGTTCTATTTCTCGCTCGGCGAACACGACGGCGAACTACTGTGGGCGACCACCGGCGTGCGCTTGCTCGGCGTCATTCCGCTGCCGCCGACGTGGTTCGCACGCGTGCGCTGCCGCGAACGCCAGAACGGTGAGCGCTTCGAATCCCTCGTGGAAGCCGCGCTGCCGTGGATCGGCCGCATCATTCGTTACGAGGGCTGGCTTGAACAGGCCTGACGCCACCGCGACGATCGTGTTCGACGGCACCTGCGTGCTGTGCAACGGCTGGGTGGATTTCCTGCTGCGGCATGACGGCCGGGCGCGTTATCGCTTCGCGGCGATGCAGGGCGCAAACGGGCGTGCGTTGCTCGCGGCGCATGGGCTGGATCCTGACGATCCGTCGTCGTTCCTGTTGATCGATGCGCAAGGCGCGCATCGGGATACGGACGCGATTGCCCGCGTTGTCGCCGGCCTCGGCGGTGCATGGCGCGTGGCGCACGCGATGCGCGTGATCCCGAAGTCGCTGCGCGACCGCTTGTATCGGCTGGTCGCACGCAATCGCTATCGTTGGTTCGGGCAGCACGCGGCGTGTCGCGTGCCTGCGCCGCACGAGGCGCATCGTTTCCTGGATTAAGGCAGCGTCGTCAGCGATGTCGTGATCGCGGGATCGTCGAGCGCGTCCACGCACGCCTGCAGCGTGAATAGATCCAGGCACGCCGTCGCACCACTGCCGGTCAGCGTTCCGCGTGCGAGCTTGCGCGCGAGGACGACCGCCGGTGTCGCAGGAATGCGCGGGCCCGTGCCCTCGCGCGCGACGATCGTCCATCGCAAGCGCAATGGCGCGCCGTCGTGCCCGCGGCCGCACATGTCGACATACATCAGCCCGATATCGCTGCCGCTCGACAACCAGCGTTCGCTGATCGCCAGCAGAATTTCGGCGCGATCGGGCAAACGCGAATACAGCCCCGCACGCACGAACCAACTCGCGCACCACAAGCCGAAATGCATGCGGCGCAATTCGAGCCCCGCGCGGAAATCGCACGTACGCAACTGCGGATAACGCCGCGGCAACACACCGACATCCGGCACTTCGCACCGCGCGAACCAACGCGCGCCGACGCCTTCGAACGTCTCGCGCCGCAACGACTGCCACCCATGCACGCGGCGGAACGCACCGTCGACCTTCGCCATGAACGGACGCCCGACGTAACCCAGGATCGCGCGCGTCGTCGCCAATCCCCGTTCCGTGCGGTTGCCGGGGCTGATGCCCGATTCGACGGTTTCGAGCGTCGCGAACCGATCCGCGTGCGCTTCGATCACCGCCGCGCTGATGCCGGGCACGCTGCTCGCGCCGGTGATCGCGCGTCGGCCGCAGGATTTCGCCAATGCATCGAGCGCGTCGAACCCTTCGACGAACGCGCGCCCATCCGCGAGATCGACGTAATGCGCACCGAAGCCCAAGGTTGCACGCGCGACGTCGTATCCCTGCGCCTGGAACGGCCCGGCCGTGTGGATGACCAGATCGGGACGCGCGCGACGCAATGCTTCGTCGAAGCCGCCCGTGATGTCGATCGCTTCGGCTTCGAGCGTCGCGCGCGCGGTCGGCCGCAACGCATCGCACAACGCGGAGGCTTGCGCGACATCACGCCCCGCGACGATCACCGCCATGTCCGCATCGCCCGCCAACGCTTCGACGATGCGCCGGCCGAATTGGCCGTAACCGCCGAGGACGAGGACGCGGAAGGTCATCGCGTCAGGTTTGGCCGAGCAGCGCCACGATCTGTTCGCGCGCGCGCTGCGTCAGCGCGTTCCGCTCGTTCGCCTGCAGGCCCGCGGTGTCGATCGGCGTGCCGAAGCGCACGCGGATGGTGCCCGGCCGCACGATGAACCCCGCGGGCGGCAACACCTTGCCCGCGCCGTCGATCGCCACGGGCAACACCTGCACGCCGGCTTCCAGCGCCAGCTGCAGGGCGCCGGCCTTGAACGGACCGACCACGCCGTCCTTGCTGCGCGTGCCTTCGGGGAAGGCCGCGAACGTCGCATTGCCGCGCAATTTGTCGGCCGCGGCGCCGAGCTTGCGCCGGGCATCGCGCGCGTTGCCGCGATCGATGAACACCATGCCCATCATCCGCGCGTACCAACCCACGATCGGGACCGACGCGACTTCGCGCTTGAGCACGAAGCGCAAGGGCACGGGCACGGCGCGGAACAAGGACGGGATGTCGATCATCGACTGATGGTTGGCGACGAGCACCATCGGCCTGGACCAATCGATGCGTTCGGCGCCCTCGACCTCGAGCTTCGCGCCCGCGCCGGCGAACAACAGCGGCGACCAGTACCAGGCCGCCAGGCGCAGCGGCATCCGCGGACCGAGCAACACGCTCAGGACCAGGGCGACCGGGAACCCCACCAGGGTGACCACGACCATGAAAACCGCCTGCAGCGCGTTGAGCGCCCCCCACATCCACCGCGCCATGCGTCTTCGACCGCCGAGCCTGAAAAACAGCCGACAGGATACCCGGACCGGCGCTTGCATCCGGCCTCCACGCCCGCACATCCACGCTATTCGCCGGCCCCGGGGCCGGCCCCAGCCTCCAGGAGGTTCCATCCCCATGCGAATGGACAAACTGACGTCGCGATTCCAGGAAGCGCTGTCCGACGCGCAATCGCTGGCCGTCGGCCGCGACCACAGCGTGATCGAGCCGGTCCACCTGCTGGCCGCGCTGCTCGACCAGCAAGGCGGTACCGGCCGCTCGGTCCTCACCCAGGCCGGCGTCAACGTGCCGCTGCTGCGCGAACGCATCGGCGAGGCGCTCGACAAACTGCCGAAGGTCTCCGGCCAGGCGGGCAACATCAGCGTCGGCAACGACCTGGCGCGCCTGCTCAACGTCACCGACAAGCTCGCGCAGCAGCGCGGCGATACCTTCATCGCGAGCGAGTTGTTCCTCCTCGCGCTGGCCGACGACAACACCGAGGCCGGCCGCGCGCTCAAATCCGCCGGCGCGTCGAAGCAGAAGCTCGAAGCCGCCATCGACGCCATTCGCGGCGGCGAGAAAGTGCAGAGCGAAAACGCCGAGGACCAGCGCCAGGCGCTCGCGAAATACACCATCGATCTCACCGAGCGCGCCGAGAAAGGCAAGCTCGATCCGGTCGTCGGCCGCGACGAAGAAATCCGCCGCACCATCCAGGTCCTGCAGCGCCGCACCAAGAACAACCCGGTGCTCATTGGCGAGCCGGGCGTGGGCAAGACTGCGATCGTCGAAGGCCTCGCGCAGCGCATCATCAACAACGAAGTGCCCGAAGGCCTTCGTGGCCGCCGCGTGTTGTCGCTCGACATGGGCGCGCTGATCGCCGGTGCGAAGTTCCGCGGTGAATTCGAAGAGCGCCTGAAAGCCGTGCTCAACGACCTGGCGAAGAACGAAGGCCAGATCATCCTGTTCATCGACGAGCTGCACACGATGGTCGGCGCCGGCAAGGCCGAAGGCGCGATGGACGCCGGCAACATGCTCAAGCCCGCGCTCGCGCGCGGCGAGCTGCATTGCATCGGCGCGACCACGCTCGACGAATACCGCAAGTACATCGAGAAGGATGCCGCGCTCGAGCGCCGCTTCCAGAAGGTCTACGTCGGCGAACCGAGCGTCGAAGACACCATCGCGATCCTGCGCGGCCTGAAGGAAAAGTACGCGCTGCACCACGGCGTTGAGATCACCGATCCGGCGATCGTCGCCGCGGCCACGCTGTCGCATCGCTACATCAGCGACCGCCAGTTGCCGGACAAGGCCATCGATCTGATGGACGAAGCGGCCTCGCGCATCCGCATGGAGATCGATTCCAAGCCCGAGGAACTGGATCGCAAGGAACGTCGCCTGATCCAGCTGAAGATCCAGCGTGAAGCCTTGAAGAAGGAAAAGGACGCCGAGTCGAAGCAGCGCCTGCAGGATCTGCAGGACGAAATCGATCGCCTCGAACGCGAATACAACGACCTGGAAGAAGTGTGGAAAGCCGAAAAGGCCACGCTCCAGGGCGCGACGAAGATCAAGGAGCAGATCGAACAGGCCAAGCTCGAACTCGAAGCCGCGCAACGCAAGCAGGATTTCGCGACGATGAGCGAAATCCAGTACGGCCGCTTGCCTGAGTTGGAGAAGCAATTGCAGGCCGCGCAGGAAGTCGAATCCAAGGGTTTCACGCTGCTGCAGGACAAGGTCACGGCCGAAGAAATCGCGGAAGTGGTGTCGCGCTGGACCGGCATTCCGGTCAGCAAGATGCTCGAAGGCGAGCGCGAAAAGCTGCTGCAGATGGAGTCGGTGTTGCAGAAGCGCGTCGTCGGCCAGGCCGAAGCGGTGCGCGCGGCCTCCGATGCGATCCGGCGTTCGCGCGCGGGCCTGTCGGATCCGAATCGGCCCAATGGGTCCTTCCTCTTCCTCGGCCCGACGGGCGTGGGCAAGACCGAACTGACCAAGGCGCTGGCGGATTTCCTGTTCGATTCGCCCGACGCGATGGTGCGCATCGACATGAGCGAATTCATGGAGAAGCACTCGGTCGCGCGCCTGATCGGTGCGCCTCCGGGCTACGTCGGTTACGAAGAAGGCGGTTATCTCACCGAAGCGGTGCGTCGCCGGCCGTACAGCGTGATCCTGCTCGATGAAGTCGAGAAGGCGCATTCGGACGTGTTCAACATCCTGTTGCAGGTGCTCGACGACGGGCGCCTGACGGACGGGCAGGGGCGCACGGTCGATTTCCGCAACACGGTGATCGTGATGACCTCCAACCTGGGGTCGCAGATGATCCAGGAGCTCTCGGGCGAAACGCCGGAGGCCTACACGCAGATGAAGGCCGCGGTGATGGGCGTGGTCCAGGCGCATTTCCGGCCGGAATTCATCAACCGGCTCGACGAGATCGTCGTGTTCCATCCGCTCGACAAGGCGCAGATCCGCGAGATCGCGCGCATCCAGACGCAATACCTCGGCAAGCGCCTGGCCGAGCGCGGCATCCGCATTTCGATCGGCGATTCGGCGCTCACCTTGCTGGGCAACGTGGGGTTCGACCCGGTGTACGGCGCGCGCCCGTTGAAGCGGGCGATCCAGCAGCAGCTGGAGAATCCGCTGGCGCAGATGATCCTGTCGGGCGAGTTCGTGAGCGGCGATGCGATCCAGGTCGAGGCGGAAGGCGGGAAGTTGTTGTTCAGGAAGGAATGAGGGCGCGTTCGGGCCCTCCATCCAGCTAAAATGGCCGGCTTATGATTTCTTTCCGCAATTTCGCCCTCCGCCGGGGCGAACGCCTCCTGTTGTCCGACGTCGACCTCACCCTGCATGCGGGGTGGCGCGTGGGCGTGGTCGGGCGCAACGGCACGGGCAAGACCTCGTTGTTCGCCGCGCTGATGGGCGAAGTGGAGCCCGACAAGGGCGACCTCGACCTGCCGGGCAAGGCGCGCATCGCCTCGGTCGCGCAGGAAACCCCGTCGCTGCCCGATTCTGCGATCGACTTCGTGCTTTCCGGCGACCAGGCCGTGCACGACGCGATCCAGATGGAAGCCAACGCGTTCGCGAACGAAGACTGGGAAGCGGTCGCCGTCGCGCACCACAAGCTGGAAGAGCTCAACGGCTACGACGCCACCGCGCGCGCGGGCCGCTTGCTGCACGGCCTGGGCTTTCCGCCGGAAACGCACGCCAAGGCGGTGTCGGATTTCTCGGGCGGCTGGCGCGTGCGCCTCAACGTCGCGCGCGCGCTGATGACGCCGAGCGATTTGCTGCTGCTCGACGAACCGACCAACCACCTCGACCTCGACGCGGTGCTGTGGCTCGAACAATGGCTGCTGCGCTATCCCGGCACGCTGCTGGTGATCTCGCACGACCGCGAATTCCTCGACAACATCTGTACGCACACGCTGCACCTGCACGAGCAGCGCGCGAAGCTCTACACCGGCGACTACACGGCGTTCGAACGCCAGCGCGCCGAGCAATTGCGCCAGCAGCAGATCGCGTTCGAGAAGGAACAGGTCGAGCGCGCGCACCTGCAGTCGTTCATCGATCGCTTCAAGGCCAAGGCGAGCAAGGCGAAGCAAGCACAGTCGCGCATGAAGCGCCTGGCGAAACTGGCGGGCACCGAAGCCGTGCGCGCCGAACGTTCGCTGCACATCACCTTCCCCGAGCCGCAGAAGCTGCCGACCTCGCTCGTGCGTTTGCGCGATGTCGATGCCGGCTACGGCGAGGTCAAGATCCTGGGCGACGTGAACTTCGGCCTGGAAGCGGGCGATCGCGTCGGTTTGCTGGGCCCGAACGGCGCCGGTAAATCCACGCTCGTGAAGACGCTCGTCGGCGAACTGCCGCTGCTCGCGGGCGAGCGCATCGCGCATCCGGACATGCGCATCGGTTACTTCGCGCAGCACACCGTCGAATCGCTGATGGCGGGGCAGACGCCCATCGATCATCTGCGCAAGGTGGCCGGCGATCTGCCCACGCAGGTGTTCCGCGATTTCCTCGGCAAGTGGAATTTCCCGGGCGACCGCGCGTTCGAATCGATCGACGGCTTCTCCGGCGGCGAAAAGGCGCGCCTGGCGCTGGCGATGATCGCGTTCAAGCAGCCCAACGTGCTGCTACTCGACGAACCGACCAACCACCTCGACCTCGACATGCGCGAAGCGCTCGCCGAAGCGCTGAGCGATTTCGATGGCGCGATCGTGCTGGTGTCGCATGACCGACACCTGATCGGCCTGGTCTGCGATCGCTTCGTGCGCGTGGCCGACCACAAGGTCGAAGACTTCGACGGCGACCTGGATCAATACGCCGCATGGTTGCGTTCGCGACCGGGCAGCGAGTCGTCGAAGGCCGAAAAAGCTGCGAAAGCGCAGGCCGTCGCCGCACCGCCGCCGCCACCGAAAGCGCCCGCGAAGAAGATCAACACGCACGCGTTGCAGAAGGCTGAAGCGCGCGTGGCGGAGCTGGAGGCGAAGATCGCGCAGATCGACGCGCAACTCGCCGATCCGAAGGCCTATGCCGATGGACGCGCGAGCGATCTCGGCAAGGAGCAATCGAAACTGCGCAGCGATCTCGAACGCGCCGAAGCCGACCTGCTCGCCCTGTACGACGCCGCCTGACCATTCAACGAGCCGACATTCCATGCCCATCTACGCTTTCGAATGCACCCACTGCGGCCACACCTTCGACCGCCTGCAGAAGATGGCCGACGCCGACCCGACCACGTGCCCCGTGTGCGGCAAGGAAACGGTGAAGCGAGCGATCACCGCGCCGTCGTTCCGCCTGTCGGGCAGCGGTTGGTACGAGACCGACTTCAAGAAAGATGGCGACAAGAAGAAGAACTTGACGGGCGAGGCGAGTAAGCCGTCGGAGTCGAAGCCCGCTGAATCGAAGCCTGCGACGTCGAAGCCGTCGACGTCCGAGTAAATCAAGAGCGCCACTTCGGACGGACGACTCGCCGCGCGACGTGGTGCGCCGTCCTTCCGAAGAGATCGCTCCAACTCAAGCCGCGACGCCCGCGCTCCACTGCACGATGCGATTGCGCCCACCACGCTTCGCAGCCAGCAACGCCAAATCCGCGCGATGCAACAGATCGGAGAGCGTCTCGCTGCCGTCCCATTCGGCGACGCCCACGCTCGCGGTACACGAGTATCCGTCGACCGCCAACGCACCGATGCGTTCGCACACCGTGGCGATGAATCGCTCCGCTTCCTGCGCGTGCATGCCGGGCAGCAGCAGCGCGAACTCTTCGCCCCCGACGCGCCCGATCAAACGGTTTTCGCCCTGCAATTCCAGCAGGCAATGCGCGACGGCGGCCAATAGCTGATCCCCGACGCGATGCCCACCCTCGTCGTTCACGCGCTTGAAATGATCGAGGTCGACGAAGCACGCACTCAGCACTTCCCCCGGCCGCATGCGCAGCAGCATCGCTTCGCCCGATTCGATGAAATGACGGCGATTCAACACGGACGTCAGCGCATCGAGTCGTGCGCGTTGTTCGAGTTCTTCCTCCGCGAGGAAATACCCGCGGCGCGCGTTGTCGACCGTCGCGTGCATCGCCATTGCGATGACCCCGCCGACGACCGCCTGGATCCCG
Organism: Noviluteimonas gilva; assembly: GCF_009740395.1. GTDB lineage: Bacteria > Pseudomonadota > Gammaproteobacteria > Xanthomonadales > Xanthomonadaceae > Noviluteimonas > Noviluteimonas gilva. Next base: position 23,723 of record NZ_WOXT01000001.1, on the reverse strand, counting down.
TAGGCCAGCCACACCGTGCTGCCCGCCGCGCTGTGCCACAGGGCCAGCGCGCCGGCGAGATAGGCGAAGACGATCGCGATGAACACCGTCCGCGCGCGCGCCCAGAACGGCGCGGTCACCAGCGGCGTCGCCACGAACATCGGCAGCAGCAGCGCGAGCCCGCCGTGCCCCGGGCGCGTGCTCAGGGCGCAGAACACGAGGAACAAGGTCTGCAGCGCCACGCCCGCCCAGGCGAACAGGTCGGCGCTGCGCACGGTCCGCATCCACAGGCCGATGGCGCCCAGCAAGACGATCCCGGCCCAGGTGAGCGGTGCCCGCAGCCAATCGATCAGGGGCGCCGGCATCAGCAGCGCCTGGATCACGATGAAAATCAGGAAGAACACCGGCGCGAAAAGCACCAGCCGCCGCAGGCGCGTGCCCTGCCAGCCGAACATCCGTTGCACGTACGCCGCCTCGCGTTCCGGCGGAAATACCATCGGCTGCCCCTCGCGACCCCTTGTTACAAGCCAAACGGCGCGAGCGGCCGGGGGAGGACGGGCTAGAATGACGCCCTTTCCGGCGCCCGCGCCGGTGGCAACTCGAACGGAACCCCCATGCGTACCCACTTCTGCGGCCTCGTCGACGAGGCGCTGATCGGCCAGACCGTCACCCTGTGCGGCTGGGCCGATGTCGCCCGCGACCTCGGCGGCCTGTGCTTCATCGACCTGCGCGACCACGAAGGCATCGTCCAGATCGTCGCCGAACCGTCGGATACCGCCGGCAACGCGGCGGTCGTCGCCGCCGCCGCCCAGGTCGGTTATGAGGATTGCCTGCGCATCACGGGCACCGTGCGCCGCCGCCAGAGCGTCAATCCGAAGATCAAGACCGGCCAGGTCGAAGTGGTCGCGACGCAGATCGAGCTGCTCAACAAGGCCGAGCCGCTGCCGTTCCACGCGCACGAGAACCCGGGCGAAGACATCCGCCTGAAGTACCGCTATCTCGATCTTCGGACGCCGGAAATGCAGCGGATGATGCGCACGCGCATCCAGCTGGTGCAGTCGCTGCGCCGCTGGCTCGATGCGCGCGGCTTCCAGGACATCGAAACGCCGATCCTCACCAAGGCCACGCCCGAAGGCGCGCGCGACTTCCTCGTGCCTGCGCGCATGCATCCGGGCGAGTTCTACGCGCTGCCGCAGTCGCCGCAGTTGTTCAAGCAGATCCTGATGATGGCGGGCTTCGACCGCTACTACCAGATCGCGCGCTGCTTCCGCGACGAAGCGCTGCGCGCCGATCGCCAGCTGGAATTCACGCAGCTGGACATGGAGTTCGCGTGGGTGTCCGAGCGCGACGTGCAGGACACGGTCGAGGAAATGATCCGCGTCGTGTTCCGCGAAGTGATGAACGTCGAGCTGGCCAATCCGTTCCCGCGCATGACGTATGAAGAAGCGATGCGCCGCTACGGTTCGGACAAGCCGGACCTGCGCAACGCGATGGAATTCACCGACATCGCCGAGTTGGTCAAAAACTGCGAATTCAAGGTCTTCACCGATTGGGCGAACCACGCCGACGGCCGCGTCGTCGCGTTGCGCACGCCGGGTGGCGCGGTGTTCTCGCGCAAGCAGATCGACGACTACGCCGCGCACGCCGCGAAGTACGGCGCGAAGGGCCTGGCGTGGATGAAGATCGACGATCTGGGCAAGGGCCGCGAAGGCATCAACTCGCCGATCGCGAAGTTCCTCGACGACGCCACGCTCGATGCGATCCTCAAGGCCACCGGCGCGCAAACCGGTGACGCGATCTTCTTCGGCGCCGCCACCTACAAGTCCGCGTCCGACTTCATGGGCGCGCTGCGGTTGAAGCTCGGCAAGGACCTCGGCCTCGTCAGCGATGCCTGGACGCCGCTGTGGATCACCGACTTCCCGATGTTCGAATGGGACGACGAAGAGAATCGTTTCGTCGCGCTGCATCACCCCTTTACCGCGCCGGCCGTGGATTCGATCGAAGACCTGCGCGCGAACGCGAAGACCGCCGTCTCGCGCGGTTACGACATGGTGCTCAACGGCAACGAGATCGGCGGCGGTTCCATCCGCATCCACAACTCGAAGATGCAGAGCGCGGTGTTCGAATTGCTCGGCATCGGCGCGGAAGAAGCGGAAGGCAAGTTCGGCTTCCTGCTCGACGCACTGAAGTACGGCGCGCCGCCGCATGGTGGCATCGCGTTCGGCATCGACCGCATCGCCGCGCTGATGGCGGGCACCGAATCGATCCGCGACGTCATCGCGTTCCCGAAGACCACGACCGCGCAATGCCTGATGACCGGCGCGCCGTCGCCGGTGCCGGATGCGCAGCTCGCCGAAGTGCACGTGCAGGTTCGCGAGAAGCCGGTCAAATGAGTCACGACGTGATCCGTCGCGCGACATCGGACGATGCCGCGGTGTTGTCGGATGTCGCCGAGCGCGCGTTCGTGCGCGCGTTCGGGCATCTGTATCCGCCGGCGGATCTCGCGCAATTCCTGCACGACAGCTACTCCGTCGAGCAGCACACGAAGTACCTGTCCGATCCCAAGTGCGCGATGTGGATTGCCGAACGCGACGGCGAAGCGGTGGGCTACGCGCTCGCCGGCCGCCCGTGCACGCTGCCGCATGATGAAGTGCGCGCGGAAGACGGCGAACTCAAGCGCATCTATCTGTTGCCCGAAGCGCAGAACGGCGGCCTGGGTTCGCGCCTGATCCAGACCGCGTTCGATTGGCTGGAAAAAGACGGCCCGACGACGTTGTGGATCGGCGTGTACTCGAAGAACTTCGGTGCGCAGCGATTCTACGAGCGCCTGGGGTTCGAGAAGGTCGGCAATTACGAATTCCTCGTCGGCAGCGTGCGCGATCCGGAATTCATCCTGCGCCGCGCGCCCGCCGCGTGAAACGCACCGTCGTCCTGCTGCACGGCCTGTGGATGCCGGGCATGGCCATGCATTCGCTGGCCAAGCGTTTGCAGGAAGCCGGTTACGACACCGAAGTCTTCTCTTACATGAGCGTGGCCGACGGGCCCGATCGCGCCGTGCAGGCGCTGGTCGACACAATCGGCACGCGTGAAGTCGATCTGGTGGCCCACAGCCTGGGCGGCCTGATCGCAATGCAGGCCCTGCGCCAGGCGCCGCACCTCAAGGTCGGCCGGCTGGTCTGCATGGGCTCGCCGCTCAAGGGCAGCGGCGCGGCGTCGGGCTTGCTGCGCTTGCCGATGGCGGGGCTGCTGCTGGGCCAGAGCGCGGCCTTGCTGCGCGAAGGCTTCCCCGATTGGACCGGCGCCACGCAGGTCGGCGTGGTCGCCGGCAACGTGCCGCATGGGCTGGGCGCCTTTTTCGCCGGCTTCGCGGACACGCACGACGGCACGGTCGCGGTCGATGAAACCCGTCTGCCGGGCGTGGCCGACCACGTGGTCATCCCCGCCAGCCACAGCGGGCTGCTGTTTTCCCAGGAAGCCGCCGACCGCGCGATCGCGTTCCTCGGCACCGGTCGCTTCGACGGGCAGGGTGCGTAAGCGTTTCCCCCTGTAGAATCCGCGCCTTCGCAACGCAGCTCCAGGTTTCCAGCATGGGTCGTGGCCCTTCCATCGAAGCCCGCAAGAACGCGGTCGACGCGCAGCGCGGCAAGATCTTCACCAAGGTGATCCGCGAAATCGGCGTGGCCGCCCGCGCCGGCGGCGGCGATCCGGCCGGCAATCCGCGCCTGCGCGCGGCGATCGATCGCGGCCTGCAGGTGAACATGTCCAAGGACGTCATCGAGCGCGCGATCAAGAAGGCGACCGGCGAACTGGAAGGCATCACCTACGAAGAGATCCGCTACGAGGGCTACGCGCCCGGCGGCGTCGCGGTGATCGTCGATTGCCTCACCGACAACAAGGTCCGCACCGTGGCCGACGTGCGCCATGCGTTCGGCAAGTTCGGCGGCAACCTCGGGACCGATGGCTCGGTCGCGTTCATGTTCAAGAAGCTCGGTGTCCTCTCGTTCGCGCCCGGCGCGGATGAAGAACGCATCACCGAAATGGCGATCGACGCCGGAGCCGACGACATCGTCGTGTATCCGGAAGACGGCGCCATCGACGTCCTCACCGCGCCGGACGCCTTCGAAAGCGTCAAGGCCGCGATGGAAGGCGCGGGTCTGAAGGCCGACCTGGCCGAGGTGACCATGCGCGCCGACAACGACATCGCCGTCTCCGGCGAGACCGCCGAGCAGGTGGGCAAACTCCTGCACTGGCTCGAAGACCTGGACGACGTGCAGAACGTCTACTCCAACGCCGACCTCAACGCGTAAGCACCGGCGTAGACTCAAAACGTGACCCGCATCCTCGGCATCGACCCCGGTTCCCAGCGTACCGGCGTGGGCGTGATCGACGTCGACGACGCGGGGCGTTGCACATTTGTGCATTGCGAAGCGTTGGTATTGCTCGACGCGGCCGATTTCCCCGCGCGCCTGGGCCGCCTGTGCGAAGGCCTGGAAACGGTGATCGATGGCTTCCGGCCCGACGAAGTCGCGATCGAAACCGTCTTCATGGACAAGAACGCGTCCTCCGCGCTGAAGCTGGGCCACGCGCGCGGCGCGGCGCTCGCGACCGTCGTGCGCCGGCACCTGGCCGTGCATGAATATGCGCCGCGCCTGATCAAGCAATCGCTGGTCGGCCGCGGTGCGGCGGAAAAGGCGCAGGTGCAACACATGGTGCGCCTGCTGCTCAAACTGCCCGACACCAAACTGCAACCCGACGCGGCCGACGCACTGGCCGTCGCACTCACGCATGCGCACATGAGCGCCACCGCCTTGCGCGCCGGCGCGAGCGTGGCGCTGTTGCGCCGTCGCCGCTGATCAACATTCAGGAACGAGCCACGTGATCGGACGCCTCAAGGGAATCCTCGTGCACAAGCAGCCGCCGTGGCTGGTCGTGGACGTCAACGGCGTGGGCTACGAGCTCGAAGCGCCGATGAGCACGTTCTACGACCTGCCCGAGCTCGGCCGCGAAGTCGCTTTGTTCACGCATTACGCGCAGAAGGAAGACAGCGTGTCGCTGTACGGCTTCCTGCGCGAAAACGAACGCCGCCTGTTCCGCGACGTGCAGAAGGTCTCGGGCATCGGCGCGAAGATCGCGCTCGCGGTGTTGTCGGGCGTGAGCGTCGAGGATTTCGCGCGCATGGTGCAGACCAGTGATGTGACCGCGCTGACGCGCATCCCCGGCATCGGCAAGAAGACGGCCGAACGCATGGTGGTCGAACTGCGCGACCGCGCGGCCGATCTCGGCGGTGGCGGTGGCCCGCTCGGTTCGCCGGGCGTGCCCGCCGATCCGCAGTCCGAAGCCACCTCGGCCCTGCAACAACTTGGTTACAAGCCCGCCGAAGCGGTGCGGATGGTGCGCGATGCGGCTGCATCGGGCGACGACGCCGCGACCATCATCCGCAAAGCGCTAAAGTCCGCGCTCCGCTGAGGCACCCCCGGTCCATGGCCGATACCCGCCAAGCTCCCGCAAACCACGCGCACGCCCATCACGGGAAGGCCGGCCTCGCCGGCCTGGCCGTCGGTGCGGTCGGCGTCGTGTTCGGCGACATCGGCACCAGCCCGCTGTACACGCTGAAGGAAGCGTTCTCGCCGCATTACGGCCTGGTCGCCAACCACGACACCGTGCTCGGCATCCTCTCGCTCGTGTTCTGGGCGCTGATGATCGTGGTGACGCTCAAGTACGTCACGATCATCATGCGCGCCGACAACGAAGGCGAGGGCGGCATCATGGCGCTGATGGCGCTGGCCCAGCGCACGTTGCCGAAGGATTCGCGGTCGGCGTACGCGGTCGGCATCCTCGGCATCTTCGGTGCTTCGCTGTTCTTCGGCGACGGCGTGATCACGCCGGCGATCACCACGCTGTCGGCGGTCGAAGGCCTGGAAGTCGTCGCGCCGCAACTGGATTCGTGGGTCGTGCCGATCACGCTCGGCATCATCGTGTTCCTGTTCGGCACGCAGCGCTTCGGCACCGCGCGCGTGGGCAAGGTGTTCGGGCCGGTGATGGTCGTGTGGTTCCTCTCGCTCGCGGTGATCGGCGTGATCAACATCCGCCACAACCCCGAGGTCTTCCACGCGATCAACCCGTGGTGGGCGATGAACTTCTTCGCCACGCACGGCGGCACCGCGATCTTCATCCTCGGCGCGGTCGTGCTCGCGGTGACCGGCGGTGAGGCGCTGTACGCGGACATGGGCCACTTCGGCGCGCGCCCGATCCGGCACGCGTGGTACTGGTTCGTGCTGCCGGCGCTGATGCTCAACTACATGGGGCAGGGCTCGCTGCTGCTGCTGGATCCGAACGTGGCGACCAACCCGTTCTATCTCTCCGTGCCCGCGATGGTGCGGATCCCGATGGTCGTGCTGGCCACCATGGCGGCGGTGATCGCGTCGCAGGCGGTGATCACCGGTGCGTATTCGGTGGCGCGCCAGGCGATGCAGCTGGGTTACATCCCGCGCATGCGCATCCAGCACACCTCGAAGGACACGATCGGCCAGATCTACATCCCGTGGATCAACTGGGTGCTGGCACTCGCGGTGATCGCGGTGGTGCTGATGTTCCGCAGCTCGACGGGCCTGGCGTCGGCCTACGGCGTGTCCGTATCGGGCACGATGCTGATCGATACGCTGCTGCTGTTCATCGTCGCCCGCGCGATGTGGCCGAAGGCGCGCACCTGGGTGCTGCCCCTGTGCGTCTTGTTCACGGTGATCGACGTGGCCTTCCTCGTCGCCAACGGCGTGAAGTTCCTCGACGGCGCGTGGTTCCCGGTGGTGCTGGCGATCGTGGTGTTCACGATCCTGCGCACGTGGCGTCGCGGCCGGCAGTTGCTGTACGAAGAAATCCGGAAGGACGGCATCCAGCTCGATTCCTTCCTGCCCGGCCTGATGCTCGCGCCGCCCACGCGCGTGCCGGGCACGGCGATCTTCCTGATCGCGCAGAAGGGCATGGTGCCGCACGCGCTGCTGCACAACCTCAAGCACAACAAGGTGCTGCACGAGCGCAACGTGTTCCTCACGGTGGAAACGCTCAACGTGCCGCACGCGCCGAAGGATCGCCGCCTGAAGATCGAACCGATCGGCGACGACTTCTATCGCATCACGGTGCGCTTCGGCTTCATGGAAGTGCCCGACGTGCCGCTGGCGCTGATGCGCTCGTGCGACATGGGAGAGAGCATCGGCATCCCGTTCGATCCGATGGACACCACGTATTTCGCCAGTCGCGAAACCATCGTCGCCGGCCGCCACCGCGGCATGCCCGTTTGGCGCGATCGCCTGTTCGCCTTCCTGCATCGCAACGCGGCGCCGGCGACGGGCTTCTTCCGCATTCCCGGCAATCGCCTGGTCGAACTCGGCGCGCAAGTCGAGATCTGAAGCGTGTGATCGGGCAGTTTCGCGTCGCATGCGGCGCGTGTGTCCGATGTTTTCGACAATCGTGTGCGCACATCCTCGATGCCTAATTCATCACGAGGAGTTCGCAGCATGTCGGATGTCGGTCATTCCGTTTCGTCGAAACTCAAACACGCCCTGGCGCTGGGGTTGCTGTCGGCGACCATCGCCATGTCCGCGCAGGCGCAGGACAAACCGATCCTGTTCGAAGGCATCTGGCGCATCGGCGTCGAATCCTCCGGTATCGCGCCGCCGGCGGGCGAATGCCTGATCAACAACGGTCAGGGCAATTTCGAGCGTTATCTCTGGCCGCTGGGCGGCCCGGCGCGCTGGTGCGGCTTTCCCACGCTGAGCCAAATGCTGCAGAACGGGCAGGCGGAATTCGGAATCAGATACGTGACGGGACCGCTGTACCAGGAGCAATACGTGATCTTCCCGCGCGATGACCAGAACGCGTGCCTGATCGCCAATGCGGACGGTACGACGGGCGTCGCCCCTTGCGCGCAGGCGGAGCTCACGACCAACGGCCGGTGGTTCATCGACTCCACCGTGCTGGTCGGCGACTACCAGCGCTTTGCCTCGATCCGATCCGCCACCGACGATCGCTGCCTGATCTTCGCCAGCGACGGACAGGACGTGCGCCCGACGCTGCATCGCTGGACGAATGACCCCACCGACCAGTTGTACTGCGGATTGGGCATCGATGAGCTGATGGAGACCGGGCAAGGCTTGTTTACCTTCCTCAAGGTCGCGAACCCCAGCTAAGGTTCGGCGCGAAATCTGAACCAGCAGGCGCGCGCGATCACAAAATCGCGCGCGCCGATTGCCCGCTCTGCGCCCTCGATGCCATGCTGGCCGCATGGGGAAACAATCGCCGCGCGCATTGCGCATCTTGATCACGGACGACACCGCGGCTTCGCGCGCAGGGACCGGTCCCTGCCTCATCGATTTCGCCCGCGCGCTGTTGCGCAAGGGGCACCATGCGGTCGTGTATGGCGCGGTGCCGCCGGATGTCGCGCAGGCTTTGCGTGACGCCACGGTGCCGGTCGTCGACGACCTGGCCGCACTGAATTTCGTGCCCGACGTCATCCACGGGCAGCATCACCTCGAGACGATGACGGCGGCGCTGCATTTCGCCGGCACGCCGGTGGTCGCGGCGTGTCACGCGTTCTCGCCGTGGGAGCAGACACCGCCGGTTTTCCCGACGGTCGCGCGCTGGATCGCGCTGGATGAATCCTGCGCGCAACGGCTGGGGACGACCGCGGGCGTGGACGCGGCGCGCATTCGCACGCTGCACAACGGCGTGGACATCGCGCGCTTCGAACCCCGCGCGCCGTTGCCTGCCACGCCGCGTCGCGCATTGCTTTGCAACACGCACGGTCTGCAGGACACCTGCGCCGCCACCATCGTGCGCGCGTGCCGGCAGGCGGGCGTCGCGGTGGACCTCGCGACCAACGACGTCCCCGCGCACCTGTTGCGCGATTACGACATCGTCTTCGCGCAATCGCGCCGCGCGCTGGAAGCGATGGCGACCGGCTGCGCGACCATCGTCGCCGACCGCGCGGGGCTGGCCGGCTTGGTCACGACCGCGAACTTTGATCGCCTGCGCGCGCTCGACTTCGGCATGCGCTCGATGCAGGCCGCACCGGTGACCGAAGCGGGCGTGCTCGCCGCGATCGCCGCCTACGACGTCGACGATGCGGGGCGCGTCTGCGAACGCGTCCGCACCGAGGCGAACATCGACGTGCTGGTCGACGCCACGCTCGTGCAGTTCCGCGAAGCCATCGACGCCGGCCGCTTCCCCGATCCGCAGGATTGCACGCAGGCCGCCGCGCGCTACCTGCGCGATGTCGTGTCACCGACGGTGAAATCCGTCGAACAAGCGCGCGCCGCGCAGCGCCAGGCAGAAGACGCGCGCGACGCGCATATCGAAGCCGGCAAAACGGCCGCCGCCGCCGCGGAAAAGCGCATCGACGCCGCGCTGCAGGCGCGCGAAGCCGCCGTCACCGAACGTGCGGTCGCGCTCAAGGCGCACGACCAGATGGAAGCGCGCCTGGCGCGTGCGATGCAACGCGCACTCGACGCGGGCATCGAACGCGACGCCGCCTTCGCCGCGCGCGAAGAAGCCAAGCAGGCGCAACTCGCCGCGACGGGCATGCAGGCCCGCACTGCGGATGCGTACGCCGATGCGCTGCGCGCGCAGGGCCAACTCGCGCTCGACCTCGCCGACGCGCGTGCACGCTTGTTGGTGCTCGAACACGAACTCGAATCCGCGAAGCGGGCGCAAGCAGACTTGCGCGACACGCGCGCCTGGCGCGCCGTGACCGCGTACCGCCGCTTCTGGGCGAAGTTCGCATGAGCCCGGCCATCGAAATGCACCCGATCGCCGTCATCGGCTTCGGCCACATGGGGCGCTTGCATGCGCAGGCGCTGCAGGCGAGCCCGGAATTCCACCTTGCCGCGATCGTCGATCCCGACGCCGCGCGCGCCGACGCGATCACCGCGCTCGGTGCGACGTGGCATGCGTCGATCGACATGCTGGCGCCGTCGATCCGCCACGCGATCGTCGCGGCGCCGCCGTCGCACCATGCGCAGATCGCCTGCGCGCTCGCGCGTCGCGGCGTGCATTGCCTGCTTGAAACACCCGGCGGTGCAAGCGCCGACGATGCCGCATCGATGATCGCCGCGTCCGACATCGACGGCACCTGCATGCGAGTGGCCTTCGGCGAGCGCTTCAACCCCGTGATCGCGGGGCTGCTGGCCGCGCCGCCGCCGGCGACGCTCGCGATTCGCCGCCACAGCTCGCACGCGCTCGACATTCCGCGCGAGGGCGACGTGCTGCACGAAGTGCTGCTGCACGACCTGGATTGGGTGTGCGCGCTCGCGAAGGCCAGCCCGGTGCAGGTCGACGTCCTCGATGCGCGCCGCCATTACCAGCGCTGGGAAGCGATCCGCTGCCGCTTGCGGTTCCCGAACGGGATGGATGTCGATCTGTCCGCCAGCCGCATCGCGCCGCGCGCCGAGTGCGCGGTCCACGTGGCGGGGCAGGGCGTGCTGCTGCTGGAAGACCTGCGCGAACACGCGGACACGCTGACCGCCCAGGCGAGCGCGCTCCTGCGCGCGGCGCGGGACCAATTCACGCCGCTGGCCACGCTCGAACGCGCCTTCGACACGCACCGGCTGCTCGAGCGGATCGCGCGCGCGGCGACCGAGCTGGAAGCCACACACGCCGCCTGACCCGGCGCCTTTGCGCCCGCGCGCAAAGGGCGCCAACATGGGGGCATGAACGACACCCGCGTCATCACCTCCGCCTCCACGCGCGAAGACGAGGCCATCGAAGCCTCGATCCGCCCGAAAAAGCTCTCCGAATACCTCGGCCAGGCGCCGGTCCGGGAGCAGATGCAGATCTACATCGAGGCGGCGAAAGCGCGAGGGGAAGCCCTCGACCACGTCCTGATCTTCGGCCCGCCGGGCCTGGGCAAGACCACGCTCTCGCACGTGATCGCCAACGAACTGGGCGTCGGCCTGCGCCAGACCTCCGGCCCGGTGATCGAAAAGGCCGGCGACCTCGCGGCGCTGCTGACCAACCTGCAGCCGCACGACGTGCTGTTCGTCGACGAGATCCATCGCCTCTCGCCCATCGTCGAGGAAGTGCTGTATCCGGCGATGGAGGATTTCCAGATCGACATCATGATCGGCGAAGGCCCCGCGGCCCGTTCGATCAAGCTCGACCTGCCCCCCTTCACCCTGATCGGCGCGACCACGCGCGCGGGCCTGCTCACCGCGCCCCTGCGCGACCGCTTCGGCATCGTGCAGCGGCTGGAGTTCTACACGCCCGAGGAACTCACGCGCATCGTGCGCCGCTCGGCGACGATCCTCGGCATCGCATGCACGCCAGAAGGTGCGGCGGAAATCGCCAATCGTTCGCGCGGCACGCCGCGCATCGCCAACCGCCTGTTGCGTCGCGTGCGCGACTTTGCGCAGGTGCGCGCCGCCGGCAACATCGATCGCGACGTCGCCGACCTCGCGATGCAGATGCTCAAAGTCGACCCGCAGGGTTTCGACGAACTCGACCGCCGCTTGTTGCGCACCATCGTCGAATCCTTCGACGGCGGCCCCGTCGGCGTGGAATCGCTCGCCGCCGCGCTGAGCGAGGAACGGGGCACGCTCGAAGACGTCATCGAGCCCTACCTCATCCAGCAGGGTTACCTGATGCGCACCGCGCGCGGACGCATGGCCACGTCGAAGGCCTACCGCCACCTCGGCCTGCGCCCGAAGCCCGGCGCGCACGACCTGTTCGCCGCGCCCGTACCCATCGACGGCGAGGATGCAAGCGATGGGTGAGCCCGTGTTCAGTTGGCCGACACGGGTGTATTGGGAGGATACCGACGCCGGTGGCGTGGTCTACCACGCGCAATACCTGGCGTTCCTCGAACGCGCGCGCACCGAATGGATGCGCGCGCAGGGGCACGGCCAGGACAGCCTGCGCAACGAACACGACCTGGTGTTCGCGGTGCGGGCGATGCAGATCGACTTCCGCCTGCCGGCGCGCCTGGACGATGCGCTGCAGGTGTCCGTCGTGTTGCGCGAATGCCGTCGCGCGAGCCTGGTGCTCGCGCAGGAAATTCGCCGCGACGGGGAACTGTTGCTCGATGCGCAGGTCCGTGTCGCTGCGTTGTCGGCATTGCGCTTCAAACCCGTTGCCATCCCCCAACCGTTGTTCGATGCATTGACCTTGCACGTGGAGACCCCCGCATGACGCAGCTCCTGATCTCGACCGTCCTGGTGCTGCAGGAAGCCGCAACCCAGGCCTTGCCCGAACAGGCGCCCGCGCAGACCGTCGAGATCGCCGACCAGGCGGGGCAGGCAGCCAACGCCGCGGCGCAAGCCGGCCACTTCAACATCCTCGACCTCATCCTCCACGCCAGCATCCCGGTGCAGTTGGTGATGTTGTTGCTGCTGTTCGCGTCGGTCGCCTCGTGGCTGATCATCTTCCGCAAGAAGCGCGTGCTCGATCGCGCGGAAAAGGACGCGGAGAAATTCGAAGAGCGCTTCTGGTCGGGCGCCGAGCTTTCCAAGTTGTATTCGGGCGCCACCGAACGCGGCCGCGTCGCCGAAGGCCTGGAAGCGATCTTCGAAGCCGGGTTCCGCGAGTTCAATCGCATCCGCCAGCGTCGCGGCGTCGACAGCCGCATGCAGCTGGAAGGCGCGCAGCGCGCGATGCGCGCGACCACCTCGCGCGAAGTCGACGGCCTGGAACACAACCTCGAATTCCTCGCCAGCGTCGGTTCGATCAGCCCCTACGTCGGTCTGTTCGGCACGGTGTGGGGCATCATGATTTCGTTCCAGGGCCTGGCCAACGTGAAGGAAGCGACCATCGCGACCGTCGCGCCGGGCATTTCCGAAGCGCTGATCGCCACCGCGATGGGCCTGTTCGCCGCGATCCCGGCGGTGTGGGCCTACAACCGCTTCGCCACGAAGGTCGAACGCATCGCCACGCGTTACGAGGCGTTCGGCGAAGAGTTCTCGTCGATCCTCCAGCGCCAGGCGCACGCCGACGAATAAGGAGCGGGCAATGACCGCCATGTCCTCGCGCCGCCATCGCAAGCGCAAGCTGAAAGCCGAAATCAACGTCGTGCCGTACATCGACGTGATGCTCGTGCTGCTGATCATCTTCATGGTGACCGCGCCGTTGTTGAACCTCGGCGTCGACATCGAACTTCCGCAGTCCAACGCGCGCCCGGTCGAGCAGAAGCAGGAACCGGTCGTGATCAGCATGAACAGCAAGGGCGAGCTCTGGCTGAAGCTGGAAGGCGAGGAAAACGAAGCGACCACGCTCGACAACCTCGTGCTCAAGGTCGGCGCGTTCGTGCGCAACAACAAGGACGTGCCGGTGTACGTGGCCGCCGACAACGACGTCGCGTACCAGAAGGTCTACGACGTGCTCACCGCGCTGCAGACGCGCGCCAACGTGCCGCGCGCAGGCTTGATGAGCCAGCCCACGGGGAACGTCAAGAAGTGAAGGAGACGCGCGCCGACACGGTGCAGTCCCTGATTGCGGCGGTCCTGCTGCATGTCTTGCTGTTCGCGCTCATGTACTTCGGCTTGTTCTGGACGTGGAGCCAGGCCGACGAAATCCAGCGCGGCCCGGTGATCGAAGCGACGTTGATCGATCCCAATGCGTTGTCGGCGTCGATGCGCCGCGCGCTCGCCAAGCGCCCGGAACAGGCGATGCCCGCGCCGCAGGAAGCCGCGCCGATCGAACAACCCGAACCCGAGCCGCGTCCCGAGGATTCGCCGACGCCGCCGCAGCCGGTCGCGCAGGAAGTCATCGCCGAGCCCGATCCCATCGAGCAGGAAGAAGTGACGCAAGCGCCGTCGCCCAAGCCGCCGGCGGAGAAAGTGCAGGAAGCCAAGCAGCGCCAGGAACAGATCGACACGACGGCGCAGGAAAAACAGCAGCAGGCCGAACGCCAGAAGCGTTTGAGCGCGATGGAACAGATGCGGCAAAAGCAGCTCGAAGACATTCGCCGCCAGCGCGACGCGAACAAGAAAGAACTCTCGCTGCGCGAACAGAAGTTGAAGCAGATCGCCGACGCGCGCAGCGCCGTCGATGCGAACGCGCAAACCGATTCGATGTCCGAAGCCTCGCCGCAACCGGGCTCCGGCGGCGATGCCGATTCGCTGCGTTCGCGCTGGCTGCAGGCGATCGTCGATTCGATCCGCCAGAACTGGAGCCGCCCGGACGACGTGCCCGCCGGCCAATGCCCGATCCGCATCCAGATGGAGCGGGGCGGGCGCGTGGCGTCGGTCGAAGTGCTTCCCGGCTGCCCGTACGACGAACTCACGCGACGCTCGGTCGAAGCCGCGGTCCTCAAGGCCCAGCCGCTCCCGTACGCCGGATTCGAACGCGTGTTCCAGCCCGAGTTGCGATTGGGCTTCCGCGCGGAATGACGGCGCTCGACCCGCGGGTCCGTCGTCGTTCATCTTTGTTCCACAATTCACGGCCAAGCTGTTAACTACATCCGCTCCATTCAGGATTCCCCCATGACCCGAACGCTGCGCCGGCTCGCCGCCACAGTCCTGCTCTTGTTCCCCCTGGCCGCATTGGCGCAGGTGGATGCCGAAGTCGTGGGCGGTACGGCCTCGGCGCTGCCGATCGCGGTGGTGCCCTTCGCCGGTTCCACGGGCGAGAACGAAATCGGGGGCATCGTCGCCGCCGACCTCGCGCGCTCCGGCGCCTTCCGCGTGCTGCCCGACCGTGACCTCGTCGAGCGCCCGACGCGTTCGAGCGAAGTGAACTACGCCACGTGGCGCCTGCTGAAGCAGGAGTTCCTGCTCGCCGGCCGCGTGATGCCCGAAGGCGGCAACCTGCGCGTGGAGTACGAGCTGTTCGACGTGTCGAAGCAGCAGCGCATCCTCGGCGAAGCGAAGATCGCCCCCGGCACCGCCGCGCGCGACCTCGCGCACCAGGTCGCCGACTCGGTGTACGAAAAGATCCTCGGCACGCGCGGCGCGTTCTGGACGCGCATCGCTTACGTCACCGCCAGCGGCACCGGCAACAATCGCCACTTCCAGTTGATGGTCGCCGACAGCGACGGCCACAACGCGCAGGCCGTCGTCAGTTCGCCGCAGCCGATCCTCTCGCCGTCGTGGAGCCCGGATGGCAAGCGCCTGGCCTACGTCAGTTTCGATCGCGGAAATTCCTCGATCTACATCCAGAACCTGACGAGCAGCGGACGCGAACTGGTCGCGAGCTTCCGCGGAATCAACGGCGCGCCGAGCTTCTCGCCCGATGGCACGAAGCTCGCGATGA
Source organism: Noviluteimonas gilva (assembly GCF_009740395.1). Lineage (GTDB taxonomy): Bacteria > Pseudomonadota > Gammaproteobacteria > Xanthomonadales > Xanthomonadaceae > Noviluteimonas > Noviluteimonas gilva. The sequence goes on along the minus strand of NZ_WOXT01000001.1, from coordinate 8,510 downwards.
CGCTCTCGAAGAGCGGCAACCCCGAGGTCTACGTCATGACCCTGGGCAGCAAGCAACTGAATCAGATCACCAACCACTTCGGCATCGACACCGAGCCGACGTGGAGCGCCGACGGCGGCACGCTCTATTTCACGTCCGATCGCGGTGGCAAGCCGCAGATCTACCAGGCCTCCGCGGCGGGTGGCGGCGCGACGCGCCTGACCTTCGCGGGCAGCTACAACGCACGCGCCACGGTGTCGGCCGACGGCAAGAAGATCGCCACCGCGCAGGGCAACGGCAACACCTACCGCATCGCGCTGATGGATCGCACGATGGGCAATCGGTGGACGCCGCTGTCGCCGGGGAACCTCGACGAATCGCCGAGCTTCGCGCCCAACGCATCGATGCTGCTGTACGCCGCGAAAGAAGGCGGCCGCAGCGTTTTGTACACCGTGTCCGCCGATGGCCGCGCCCGCGCGAAGCTGCCGGTCGAGGGCGCGAGCGTCCAGGAACCGGCCTGGGGCCCGTACCGGCAGAAACGCTGAACGGGCGTAGTATTTCGGACCCCCGGCCGCGTCCCCCGACGCGGCCGCCCCACACTGCGAGAAGACGAGGAACGACGATGAACGCAACGACGCACAAGTTTGGTCGAATCATGATGGCCGCCATGCTCTGCACGGCGGTCGTGGCCTGCTCCAAGAAGGTCAAGGAAGAACCCGTGCAGCCGGCAGCGCCGAGCACCACGGCGCCCGTGACCGAAACCCCCGCCGCTGCAGGCGCCTTCACCCCCGAAGACCTCGACACCGACGCATGCCTGCGCCAGCGCGTCGTGTACTTCGACTTCGACCAGGATTCGCTGCGTCCGGAATTCCAGGCGGCCATGGCCTGCCACGCCAAGTACCTGCGCGATCGTCCGTCCTCGCGCATGACGCTGGAAGGCAACGCCGACGAGCGTGGCAGCCGCGAATACAACCTCGGCCTCGGCGAACGCCGCGGCAACGCCGTGTCTTCCGCGCTGCAGGCCAACGGTGGTTCGGGTAGCCAGATCACCGTGGTGAGCTACGGCGAAGAACGCCCCGTCTGCAACGAATCGACCGAAGATTGCTGGGCCAAGAATCGTCGCGTCGAGATCGTCTACACGGCGAAGTAAGCGATGCGGCGCCCGTTCGCCTTTCTCGCACTCGCGGCGGCCCTCGTGGCCGCCGCGCCCGCGTTCGCGCAACGCGCGCCCAGCCTGGCCGATCGCGTGGGCGCGCTCGAACAGCAGGCCGCGAACAACACCGGCAACGTCGATCTGCTCAACCAGGTGCAGCAACTGCGCTCGGAAGTGACGGCGCTGCGGTCGCAACTGGAAGAAGCGCAACAGCTCAATGCACAGATGAAGGCCGACTACGACGCGCGCTGGGGCGATCTCGATGCGCGCCTGGCGCGAATCGAAACCGGTGGTGGTGCGACGACTGTGCCCGCGGGCCCGGCCAGCGCATCCACCGCGACGCGCGGCGCGACGGTGGCCACCGAACGCCCGCCGACCGTGAAGGGCGACGCCGGCCGCGTCGCGCAATCGGCCGACGAGCGCACCGCCTACAACGCGGCGTTCGACGTGCTGAAGGCCGGCGACTACGTGCAGTCGGCGCAGCGCTTCCAGCAATTCCTGCGCGACTATCCCGCCGGCACGTACGCGCCCAACGCGCTGTACTGGCTGGGCGAGAGCTACTACGTCACGCAGAATTACGAGCTGGCGCAGGAACAGTTCCAGAGCCTGCTCACCCAGTACCCGACGCACGACAAGGCCGCCGGCGCGCTGCTCAAGGTCGGCCTGTCGCAGCTGGGCCTGAAGCAGATGGAGGCCGCGGAAGCCACCCTGGCCCGCGTCACCCAGCAGTACCCCGGCACCGACGCCGCCCGCACGGCCGACGACCGCCTCCGCGCGATCCAGCTGGGCAAGGTCCGCTAAGCCCGCGCTGAGCCCATGGGGTCGCCAGGGGGCGTTGCCCCCTGGCTCCCACTTCCCGGTCGCCGCGCAATCAGGGCGCGCCCTGTAAAATCGCCCCATGTCCGCCGTCCACCCCGCCACCGATGCGGCCCCCGCCGCCCAGGCGGAGCGCCTCAAGCTCACCGAAATCTTCCTGTCCCTGCAGGGCGAAGCCCGCGATGCAGGCTGGCCGACCGTGTTCGTCCGCCTCACCGGCTGCCCGCTGCGCTGCCGCTACTGCGACACCACGTACGCGTTCTTTGGCGGCGAGTGGTGGGACATTGACGCGATCCTGCTTGAGGTCGCCAAGCACGGCGTCCGCCACGTCTGCGTCACCGGTGGCGAACCGCTCTCGCAGAAGCGCGTGATCGGCCTGCTGTCGAAACTCTGCGATGCCGGTTACGTCGTGTCGCTGGAAACCTCCGGCGCGATCGACATCAGCGACGTCGACACGCGCGTCTCGCGCATCGTCGACATCAAGACACCGGACTCGGGCGAAGTCGAACGCAACCTGTGGGACAACCTCCCGCTGCTCACGCCGCACGACCAGGTGAAATTCGTGATCTGCAGCCGCGAAGATTTCGACTGGGCGTACAAGGTGTTGTTCGAACACAGCATCCATGAACGCTGCGACGTCCTCTTCTCTCCGAGCCACGCGCAGATCACCCCGCGCGCACTCGCCGACTGGATCGTCGAAGCGCGCCTGCCCGTGCGCTTCCAAACGCAATTGCACAAAGCCCTCTGGGGCGAGGAGCCCGGCCGTTGAATCGTGAATCGAAACGCGCCGTCGTCCTCGTCTCCGGCGGCATGGACTCCGCCGTCGTGCTCGCGATCGCCCACGAAATGGGCTTCGAAACATATGCGATGAGCGTGCGCTACGGCCAACGCCACACGAGCGAACTCGACGCCGCCGACCGCGTGTCGAGCACCCTCGGTGCCGCCGCGCACAAGACGGTGGTCGTCGACCTGCGCTCGATCGGCGGCAGCGCACTGACCGACGCCGACATCGACGTCCCCGAATCCGGCGGCCCCGGCATCCCCGTCACCTACGTGCCCGCGCGCAACACGATCATGCTGTCGGTGGCGCTGGGTTGGGCCGAAGTGCTGGGCGCCGCGGACATCTTCTGCGGCGTCAACGCCGTCGATTACTCCGGCTATCCCGACTGCCGCCCCGAATTCATCGAAGCGTTCGAGAAACTCGCGAACGTCGCGACGAAAGCGGGCGTCGAAGGCGCCGGCATCCGCGTGCATGCACCGCTGCTGCGCATGTCGAAAGCCGACATCGTGCGTGAAGGCATGCGCCTGGACGTGGATTTTGCGCAGACGGTGTCCTGCTACCAGGCCGATGCGGAAGGGCGGGCGTGCGGGCATTGCGACGCCTGCCGGCTGCGGGCCGAAGGATTCGCCGCTGCGGGCGTAGACGACCCGACACGCTACGTAAGCTAGAATGCGCACCGCGCGCCCAAGGGCGCCGCGTCTGAAACATGTGGGCCGTTAGCTCAGTCGGTAGAGCATCGGACTTTTAATCCGCTGGTCGATGGTTCGAATCCATCACGGCCCACCAGCTCGCGCTGAACGCGCGGGCTGGTGGGGGTCATTCGCTGCACGAATGACCTGCCCAACATTCGCTGCGCAAATGTCGGGGCCCGGCCTTGCAGGCCAATAACCCCCGCTGTCGCGCGCCCCTTTTACTAAAAGGGGCTGTTCCACCAGACGGAATGCCTCGTTGTGGCCTCGCAAGCGCTCGGCACCCTGAGCGGACATCAGTTACGTTAGACGCAGCCTTCGGCCCCCAGTCGAGATCAGGATTGCGATGGCAGGCACGACCTCCACCAAGCCCCTTCGCCGCTGCGCGTGGTGCGAAAGCGACCCGCTCATGCTCGACTACCACGACACCGAGTGGGGCGTGCCGATCCGGGACTCGCGCCTGCTCTGGGAGACCCTGATGCTCGAGGGATTCCAGGCGGGCCTGTCATGGATCATCGTGCTGCGCAAACGCGAGGCGTTTCGCAAGGCGTTCGCGCACTTCGACCCGGCCAAGGTCGCGCGGTTCGATGACAAGGACATTCTTCGGCTCATGGCCGATCCCGGGATCATCCGTGCCAGGGCGAAGATCGAGGCCACGATCCGCGGCGCGCAGATCTACTGCGAGATGGCGCAGCGAGGCGAACACTTCAGCGATCTGTGCTGGTCCTTCACCGAAGGCAAGTCCTTGCGCGGGGACGGCTTGCACGTCCCCGTGAGTTCAGAACTCTCCGAGCGCATCGCCAGGGATTTCAAGAAGCGCGGGTTCAAGTTCGTCGGCCCCACGATCGTGTACGCCTGGATGCAAGCGGTCGGCATCGTCAACGATCACGCGCGTCATTGCTATCGACGGTGATTGAAGATGACGGCGGGCGAGGCGTGAGCGTCGCTAGCAAATTCATGCGCCTTGCATTAGCCTTGCTTCCGTACACCCCGGACCCGCCTCTGCTTACGCATGCGCCCGGGGTATTTTTTTTGCCTTGGCCGGTGAACGCACCCGGGCGATGATTGCGTCGAGATCGAATTGCAAGCGCGAGAAGCACCACGCAAGTGCATCCGGGCGCAGGCGCGCGACTTGCGCGCTGTTGCATGCGGCGGCCGTGGTGAGTTGCGCCATGAGCTGCAGTTGGTTGCGAACGTCGATGAGTTCGCGATGGGCAGCTTCCGGAATGGCATAAATGGCGGGCTCGCGCTGCGGCGCGCCGTTGGCGTGGGACATGGCAATTCCTCCAATGAAGTTGACCCTGCGCCATTGCGACGCAAGGTGTCGGGAGGTTCAAAGCCGGGCCAAAGATCCGGTGGACTGATTCCCTCTTGCGAGGTCTTGTATTCGCCCCCTCCCGACGCAGAGGGCATGCGTTTGACGCTTCTCTTCGGCTCGGAGCTTTGAAACTCCAAACCGAATCGTGCGCCTGCGCCCCCCGGCGGAGTAACCAGACGCAGACGCACGATTCAACGGACGCGTCCCATCACTCGTCCGCTCTTGCCCTTATTCGCCTGGAGAATCCGGCGTCGTTTTTTTCCTACGCTTGCGCGCGTGGCGGTAGCTGAGTTCCTTGACGACTTCCTCCAGGCCCGCCGCCTTGCCGACGGTTTGCATCAGTCCGTAACCGAGGTTGGCCGTCACCATCGCGTCGCTGCCCAGCGCCGCGACGGTGTCCTCGATCATGCCCGTCAGGTGTTGCATCGCCTTGAGGACCACCGTCAGGTTGTCCATCGCCTCCAGGTCGGCGAGGGCGGCGTTGATGTCGATGCTGCGCGGGAGGATGTCCGGGTTCTGCGCCATTGCCGTCAGCGAGACACGCACGTAGCGATCGCTTCCCGGTCCCATCATCAAGTGCGAACGCCGTTGGCCGGATTCCAGCGAGATCAGGTCGGGAAGCAGATCCTTGATCTGCTGGATCAGCTGCAGGAGCTGGGCCTGCAGTTCCTTGCTCACCACCATGGAAACGAGGTCTTGTTGCATGGGAAAACTCCATCGGTTGCGTGGATGGAGTTTTTTCCCGTGGCCTCGTCAGGGGAATTGGTCGTTGGGGCAGGGGATGTGTGGTGTGTTCTTGTGGATACTCCTGGCGTCCGGCCGGTGTACGACTCGGGGCATTGAATCCAGGAATGCGAGGTTCGGGTTGGCGACGCAATGCTTCGGGTTGCTCGACTCGGTCGATCAGGTCGGCGACGTGGCGGTTTGGGTCTGCAAGCCAAACAATCGCGCTGGCAATTCGGACCTTCGAGTGTGCGAAGCAACAGTTCGGATTCGACCATCCGACAGGTCAGGTCCGTACCCCGAAAGCTCGGGTAGGCGACTTGAACGCTTGGTTCCGCAAACCGACGCTTGGGCCGTTCGATTCGGCACTTGGCTCCCGCAGCCCGGAGCGATGCGTTTGCGACTCGACGGGTCACGCGTTCGACGCATCCTCCACAGAGTTACCGACGCCCGTGTCCGGTGACCGACGACTACGACCCGTGAAGGCGCTTGTCGAACGTCCCCTTCTGGTCGTAAGCAGACATTCGCGGCCTCACCGCCAAGAGTGACCGCTAACGACCCGAAGTGGACGTCTAACTCACCCGTGAGAAGTTTTTCGGACAACCGGACCAGTAGAAGTACCGTTGAGGGGCAGGCTTGCCCGCAAGCAACATCGCCGTGTCGGCCGTTTTCCAAAGGAAACGCGATGCGCTTGCATGTCCTCCCGTTCCTGGTCGCCTTCGCGGCCCTCGTTGCATGTTCACGCCAATCGCCAAGTGAGACGGCGGCAGCGGGCACGCCGAGCGAGTCTTCGACCCATCCCGCCGCCGTGTCGTCGCTGACCGAGCAGGAGGCGCAGGACATCGCCAAGGATGCGTACATCTACGCATACCCGCTTGTGCTGACGCATGCGACGATCTCGAAGTTGAGTAACTTCGCCGAACCCGTGGCAGGCGACGCTTACGGGCCGCCAAATCAATTTCACCACGTTCGGCAAATGGCCGATCCGAACGCGCGCGTCGTCGTTCGCACGAACGTCGACACGCTCTACTCCAACGGCATTCTCGACCTCAAGGGCGAGCCCCAGGTGCTGTCGGTGCCAGCGAGCGACCGCTACTTCATGTTGCCGATGTTGAGTTTGTGGAGCGACGTATTCGCCGTGCCCGGAACGCGCACCACAGGCAAGCAGGCGGCCAGGCACTTCCTCGTGGCAGGCCCTGATTGGCGCGGCGACGTGCCGACGGACCTGGAATTGATCCGCAGCCCAACGCGATACGTGTGGATCATCGGGCGAACGCAGGTCAATGGCGTGACCGACTACGACAGCGTCCACAAGGTGCAGAACGGCTACGAACTTCGGCCGCTCTCTGCATGGGGAAAGGGCGATTACACCCCGCCAAAGGGCAACGTGGATTTCGGCATCGACATGAAGGCCGATCCGCCGGCAGTCGTGGACAAGATGGATGCAACGACCTTCTTCGCCCGCTTTTCGGAACTGTTGAAGGACAACCCTCCCAACCCGATCGATTACCCAATCCTCCATCGCCTGGAACGCGTCGGGTTAAAGGTGGGTCAGAGCTTCGACGTATCCAAACTTCCCGCCGCCATCAAGCCCGCATTCGAGCAGGGCTACGCCGACGGCAAAGCACTGATCCTGGCCGAAGGCAACAAGGCCGCTGGCAGAGGTGGGAAGGGTTGGGTCTACACGACGCGAAGCGGCACGTACGGCACCGACTACCTGTACCGCGCGGCCATCGCTCAGTGCTGCCTCGGCGAGAATCTGCCAGAGGATGCGGTCTATCCCGCCCTGTCCACCGATAGCGAAGGCCGTTCGCTGGACGGTAATGCGAACTACGTCCTTCGGTTCGAAATGGATAAGTTGCCGCCTGTCGATGCATTCTGGTCGGTGACCGCATACGACGCGGAGGGGTATTTCATTTCGAATCCGATGAAGCGCCAAGCGATCGGCGACCGCGACAAACTTGTGGCCAACAGCGATGGTTCCGTCGACATCTACATCCAGGCGGATTCACCCGGCCCCGGAAAAGAGGCAAATTGGCTGCCGGTCGCCAAAGCGCCGTTTACGTTGCTGATGCGCCTCTACTCGCCGCGCGAAGCGTTTCTGCGCGGCGAATGGGCACCGCCGCCGGTCGTCAAGACTCCAAATTAGCTTGTGGCCGCCCCTGAGTGAAGGTCGGCTTCAACGCTTTGTCCGCCGTAACAACAGCGATGGTGTCTCCCGACTGCATCACGAAGTCGTAGCGTCCAGTCCCGTGATCCACCACCTCAAGGACAGATTCCGACGGCCCCCATGTCTCGTTGGCCGGAATCACGAGCTCGCTCACACTGACAAAGCGGATGCAGAAAGGACCTGGCGCGCTGGGAGCGCCTGCGAACTCAAACGTGCAATTGCGAGCGCTCCAGTCATAACGAATCGCCAGAAGGGTTGCATCGTGCATTTGCCCAAGCGTCAGAGTCATTGCCCTTCCCGAGATCTTCTCGTCACGGAGATGCTAGCCCGATTTGGTCGCCGCTCAGTCTGGTGGCCAATGTCTGCTTTTGGTCGAAAGCACTCATTCGAAGACCGTGGATTGTCAGGTCGCGCCAAAATACAAGAGCGCGTGGCGCAGTTCCCATTGCTCAGAGCCAGGTGAGGCAATTTCCCCGCCCTGTCCCAGCGGGGAAATGTTGAAGCCCTCTTCAACGTCCTCGTAATACAGCGCGAGGTCGCGGACCTGGGCCACTACGAAGACATGCTCGACGTTTCCACTGCGGTCAATTGGAGCGAGCCGTGGGGCGACCTTTATGCGCTCGAACAATTGCTTCTGCTCTAGCGAGCAATCCGCCAGTTGGGCCTCGAGGAGGGCCGCGAGTTCTGCTGTCGTTACGGGCTGCCAACTGTCCATTCGGCCTTGAGGATACAGCGGCAGCCGGAGTGTCCGCTTTCGGCCAGAAGCGGACATTCGAGGTCTGCTCAGCATTTTTGCGCCTAACTATTTGCCTTGCGCAATGCGTTGAGCTTTCGCACCAGAAACGACGTATCTGAGCTTGGCATGTTTGGCTTTCGATCGA